>NZ_CP179922.1:877500-3916873 GCF_052055895.1 Bacillus sp. D7-8 | reverse complement strand
TATCCGGCACAGCCCTCCTTTTCTTTAAAAATCAGCGCCCTTTCCCTGTTATAGAACACAAAAAAAGAGCATATGGCTCTGACCATTCGTACACACGAAATGTTGAAAACATATAGTATAGTAGAAAAACAGCTTTTCGACAAATTCCACAAGTTGTGGACAACAATCTACACAAGCTGTGTGAAAACAATCCACAACTTATCCACAGTTTGTGGATAAGGAGAATGGACTGGATAAGTAATTAAGAGTTAAAACACAAATATAATATCAAATTAAGCGAGGACTTGCAATGGTTCTCGTAATCTTATCCACAAACCTGACAACTTGTTGAAAAATCTTTGTCCACAGGGGTTAGCAATGTGAAAATGTTGTCGATAACGACTGTGGATATTAAAAAAAGGCCAAAAAATTATCCACATGTCGTTTTTCCGGGGGAGCGCGGCTTTTTTTTTGCGTTAAAAAAAGGAATATGAAAAATAAGGTTTCTAAACTGGTTAAGGTATGTTATCCTATTATGGTTGTAAGAAATAAAAGCACTGCTGAAGTTGACAATGAATAGGCAGCACAAATATAATAAGTAAGACTGTCTTTAACAGCTATTCCTCGAGGGAGGTGTCATAAATGAAAAGAACATTCCAACCGAATAACCGTAAACGCAGTAAAGTTCATGGCTTCAGAAGCCGTATGAGTTCAAAAAACGGTCGTCTAGTATTAGCACGCCGTCGCCGCAAAGGCAGAAAAGTATTATCAGCTTAGGCCACTGAATAATGTCAGTGGTCTTTTTTCACATTAAGAGAGTGAGATGTCATGCGTCGCCCGGTACTGGAGAAATTTCTTCAGTATTCCGGCGGCCCGTTTTTTTTAGATAGAAATAAAAGTTTCTGCGAGTGAATATCGGAGTGAATTAAAGTGAAGAAGCGAAATCGGTTAAAGAAAAATGAAGATTTTCAAAAAGTGTTTAAACGCGGAACGTCTATGGCAAACCGCCAGTTCGTGCTGTATACGCTTGATCAGCCGAAACAGGAAGAGCTCCGGGTAGGGCTTTCTGTCAGTAAAAAAATCGGCAATGCCGTCGTGCGCAATCGGGTGAAGCGGTTAATCAGACAGGCTGTTCAGGAGGAAAAAGAGCTGCTCAAGCCGAAAGATTTTATTATTATCGCAAGAAAACCCGCCGGCGACCTCAGTTTTGAAGAAACGAAAAAGAGTCTGCAGCACTTATTCAGAAAAACCTCATTATATAAGAAATCTTCGTCAAAATAGCTCATATTTTGTTTTCTTCACGTTTTTAAAAGCGCTTCCTTTTATTTGGCGAAAAATGAACGCCATTTGAAACTGAAAGATGCTAAAATACATACAAGGTTCATAAAGATTGGTATAGGAGGAAACGTTCTTGAAAAGGAGAATATGGTTACTACTGAGTATGGTCGGTATGCTCGTGCTGCTGGCCGGGTGCTCGAGTGTGAAAGAGCCGATTACGGCGAATAGTCCGCATTTCTGGGACAAATATGTTGTGTATCCATTGTCAGAAGTCATTACGTACGTAGCGAAACTGACGGGCGATAACTATGGTTTATCGATCATCATCGTTACGATTTTAATTCGTCTGCTGATTCTGCCGCTGATGATCAAGCAGCTTCGAAGCTCAAAAGCGATGCAGGCGCTGCAGCCTGAAATGCAGAAGCTCAGAGAAAAATACAGCTCTAAAGATCAAAAAACGCAGCAGAAGCTTCAGCAGGAAACGATGGCCCTGTTTTCAAAGCACGGGGTAAACCCGCTGGCGGGATGTTTCCCAATCCTGATTCAAATGCCGATTTTGATCGGATTCTACCACGCCATTATGCGTACGCAAGCCATTTCACAGCACAGCTTTTTATGGTTTGACCTAGGAGAGAAGGATCCTTACTATATTCTTCCTATCGTTGCCGGGGTGGCCACTTTTGTCCAGCAGAAGCTGATGATGGCCGGAAATCCGACTCAGAATCCTCAAATGGCAATGATGGTATGGATTATGCCGATCATGATTATCGTATTTGCGATCAACTTCCCGAGCGCGCTTTCTCTGTATTGGGTAGTCGGAAACCTGTTTATGATTGCTCAGACATTCCTTATTAAAGGACCTGACATTAAACACGATCCGGAAACGCAGAAAGCGGGAGGAAAGAAAAAGTGAAGAAGGTGACTGCTACGGGACGGAATGTCGAAGAAGCAGTTCAATCAGGCCTTCAGGAACTTCAACTGACGAAAGATCAAGTAGAAATAACGGTGGTGCAAGAAGAATACAAAGGGTTTTTGGGTATTTTCGGAAAAAGGAATGCGATCGTAGAACTGGAAGAGAAAAAAAATCCTGTTCATGAAGCGAAAGCGTATTTGGAAGAAATCATCCATTCCATTGCCGGACCTTCTAAGATTGTTACGGAAGAAAACAAGAAAACAGTCTGTTTTCACATTAAAGGTGAAAAAGCGGCGCTGCTTATTGGCAAAAGAGGACAAACACTCAATGCCCTGGAAACATTGACGCAGCTTGTTTTGAACCGCGGCTCCGGCCAGTATCGCCAAGCCGTTGTCGACGCTGAGAATTATCGGCGGAAAAGAAGAGAAATTCTGGAGCAGCTGGCAAACAGGCTGGCCAAGCAAGTGTCGAAAACGAAAAAAGATGTGCATTTAGAACCGATGCCGTCAGGTGAAAGAAAAATCATCCATGACGCGCTGTCAAAGCATCCAAATATCAAAACGTTTTCTACCGGTGAAGGCCGGTACCGCCACCTCGTTATTTCCCATAAAGATAGCAGAAAACCGAAGTCCGGGTAAAATCGGAACTTCGGTTTTTTTATTGGTAAAAATGGCTCTATTCCTAAGCAGAATCGCATTTTTTGCGTTTAAGTTTTTTCTTTTTCGGTCTATGCTGTTGATAAAAAAGGTTTTAGGAAATAAAATTAATTGTTATTCACATGTGGATAAGTTAAAGTAATAAGGGATGAATTTCTGCCTTTGTGGATAACGTATCTTCCACTTCAAACCAAACTATGTTATCTTTTAATTTTGGCGTAAATAAAATTTTTATATAGATGGAAACAGAGATAAAGAGAGGTGAACAGCATGGATACAATTGCAGCGATTTCAACTCCGATGGGTGAAGGCGCGATCGCGATCGTTCGGCTGAGCGGCCCGGAAGCCGTAAAGATCGCCGACAAAATGTACAAGGGTCCGAAAGGCAAAACGCTCAGTTCGGCAGAATCGCATACCATTCATTACGGGCATATCGCGGACAGCACGACGGGACGGATTATTGAGGAAGTCATGGTGTCTGTTTTAAGAGCCCCCAGAACATTCACAAGGGAAGATGTCATTGAAATCAACTGTCACGGGGGTATTGTGACGGTTAATCAGGTGCTCCAGCTTGCTTTAAGAGAAGGTGCGAGACTGGCAGAACCCGGTGAGTTTACGAAGCGCGCATTTTTAAACGGACGGATTGACCTATCACAGGCGGAAGCGGTGATGGATCTGATCAGGGCCAAAACGGACCGTGCCATGAATGTCGCCATGAACCAGATGGAAGGACGGCTTTCCGCGCTTGTCCGCCGTCTGCGTGATGAGTTGTTAGAAACACTTGCCCATGTTGAGGTTAATATAGATTATCCGGAATATGATGACGTCGAAGAAATGACGCATCAGCTTTTAGTGGAGAAGGCAAGCGGCGTGAAGAAAGAAATCGAGGCGCTGCTCCGTACGTCTGAGCAGGGGAAAATTTTGCGTGAGGGACTGTCTACCGTGATCATCGGCCGTCCGAACGTCGGAAAATCCTCTCTGCTTAACAGCCTTGTCCATGAAACGAAGGCGATCGTAACCGATATTCCGGGAACGACGCGTGATGTGATTGAGGAATATGTCAATGTCCGAGGCGTGCCGCTTCGGCTTGTCGATACCGCCGGAATCCGTGAGACAGAAGACATCGTCGAAAGAATCGGTGTGGAACGGTCACGGCAGGTTCTGAAGGAAGCGGATCTCATTTTGCTTGTGCTTAACCACAGCGAAGAGCTTTCTGAAGAAGATGTGAAATTGTTTGAAGCGGTTGAGGGAATGGACGTCATTGTCATTATGAATAAGACGGACCTTGAGGCTAAGATTGACGCTGAGCGCGTCAAGGAACTGGCGAAAGGCCGGCCTGTCGTCACGACCTCATTGCTGAAAGAAGAAGGCATTCAAGATTTAGAGGAAGCGATTCAGTCGCTATTTTATACAGGAGCGATCGAAAGCGGAGATCTCACCTATGTCAGCAACACCCGTCATATCTCGATACTGCATCAGGCAAAGCAAGCGATTGATGATGCGCTGAACGGAATTGAACAGGATGTTCCGATTGATATGGTCCAAATTGATTTGACAAGGTGCTGGGAGCTGCTGGGCGAAATCATCGGTGATGCCGTCCACGAAAGCTTAATTGATCAGCTCTTTTCACAATTTTGTTTAGGTAAATAAAAGGGAGGAAAAAACCATGGGGTATGAAGCAGGCCAATACGACGTGATTGTCATCGGCGCCGGGCATGCCGGTGTTGAGGCTGCCCTCGCATCCGCGCGCCAGGGAGCCAAAACGCTTGTTTTGACGATCAATCTTGATATGGTTGCGTTTATGCCATGTAATCCGTCTGTCGGCGGCCCCGCGAAAGGGATTGTCGTCCGCGAAATTGATGCGCTCGGCGGAGAAATGGCTAGAAATATAGATAAAACTCATATTCAAATGAGAATGCTGAATACAGGAAAAGGTCCGGCCGTACGGGCGCTGCGTGCGCAGGCGGATAAATTCCAATATCAGCACGAAATGAAGCATACGCTGGAAAAAACACCGAATTTGACACTTCTTCAAGGGATTGCCGAGCGTTTAATCATTGAAGACGGGGAGTGCCGCGGTGTCATTACGCAAACCGGTGCTGAATATAAGGCAAAAACGGTCGTGCTGACAACCGGAACGTATTTAAGAGGGCGGATCATTCTCGGTGATTTGTCTTACTCAAGCGGTCCGAATAACCAGCAGCCGTCTATTAAACTTTCTGAGCACTTAGAGGAGCTCGGTTTTGATCTCGTCCGTTTTAAAACGGGCACGCCTCCTCGTGTCTCAAGCGATTCCATTGATTACAGCAAAACAGAAATCCAGCCGGGGGACCCGGTTCCGCGCGCTTTCTCATATGAAACGGTTGAATACATTACCGATCAGCTGCCTTGCTGGCTGACTTACACGAGTCCTGAGACTCATGAGATCATCGACAGCAACCTGCATCGTTCGCCAATGTATTCCGGTATGATTAAAGGAACGGGACCGAGATACTGCCCTTCGATTGAAGATAAAGTCGTTCGGTTTAATGATAAACCGCGTCATCAGATTTTCCTTGAGCCGGAAGGCAGAAATACGCAGGAAGTATACGTTCAAGGTTTATCCACGAGTCTTCCTGAGGACGTGCAGCAGCGGATGCTGGCGACCATTCCGGGACTGGAAAAGGTGCAGATGATGAGAGCCGGATACGCGATTGAGTATGACGCGATTGTACCGACGCAGCTCTGGCCTACACTGGAGACGAAAAAAATCCCTAACCTGTACACAGCCGGTCAAATTAACGGTACATCAGGTTATGAGGAAGCAGCCGGGCAAGGAATTATGGCAGGGATCAACGCAGGCCGCAAAGCGCTTGGAAAAGAAGAAGTGATCCTCAGCCGTTCCGATGCTTATATCGGTGTATTGATTGATGATTTGGTAACGAAAGGAACCAATGAACCGTACCGTCTGCTGACTTCACGGGCGGAATACAGACTGCTGCTCCGTCACGACAACGCGGATCTTCGTCTGACGGAAATCGGCCACGATATCGGCTTAATTTCTGATGAGCGCTATGAAGCGTTTGAGAAGAAAAAAGCGGCGATCGAGGCAGAGAAAAAACGTCTCTGGTCTGTTATTATCAAGCCGTCTCCTGAGAATCAGGAATATATCCGTTCACTCGGCGGAAGCGAGCTGAAAGACGGAGTGCGCGGCACAGATTTAATGAAACGTCCGGAAATGAACTATGAAACAGTGACAAAACTTGCGCCTGCAGATTCTCCGGTTCCGCAAGATGTGGCGGAACAAGTGGAAATTCAGGTGAAATATGAAGGATATATCGAAAAATCCTTGCAGCAAGTGGAAAAGCTGAAGAAAATGGAAAACAAAAAAATCCCTGATCGGATTGATTATGACGCCATTAAAGGAATTGCTACTGAAGCCCGTCAAAAGCTGAAAGAAGTGCGTCCTTTATCAGTTGCTCAAGCGTCCCGTATTTCCGGCGTCAATCCGGCAGACATTTCAATCCTGCTGGTATACCTGGAGCAGGGCCGTATTGCCAAGGTAGCTGAATAGAAAGGATGACGGCATGAATATAGAGGAATTTATATCCAGTTTAGCGGAGAAAGGGATTTCCCTTTCTGACCGCCAGCTGGAGCAATTCGAGTTGTATTACCGGATGCTCGTGGAATGGAACGAAAAAATGAATCTGACATCCATCACTGAGAAAAAGGATGTTTATCTCAAGCATTTTTATGATTCGATAACGGCGGCATTTTATATTGATTTTGAAAAGGTCACCACTCTTTGTGATGTCGGCGCCGGCGCCGGTTTTCCAAGCCTGCCCATCAAAATCTGCTTCCCGCATCTGCATGTCACCATCGTCGATTCACTGAATAAGCGGATTACGTTTTTGGAAACTCTCTCTGATGCTTTACAATTAGAGCATACGTCATTTGTCCATGACAGAGCGGAGACATTCGGACAGCGGAAAGACGTACGGGAAAGCTTCGATCTCGTGACGGCCCGTGCGGTGGCGCGTCTGTCGGTCCTGAGTGAGCTTTGTCTGCCGCTGGCCAAGAAAAACGGCGTATTTGCCGCACTAAAGGCAGCAGCAGCTGATGAAGAGCTGAAAGCGGGGCAAAAGGCGATTAAAGTATTGGGAGGAGAGCTTGAACAAGTTCATTCCTTTACACTTCCAGTTGAAGAAAGTGAACGGAACATCATGATCATTCGCAAGACGAAAAGCACTCCGAAAAAATATCCGAGAAAACCGGGTACTCCAAATAAATCGCCAATTGAAGGGTAATTTAGACAGCCTGATGTGACAATTCCATCATATTTTCTGCAAAATTGATGAAGATACAGCAGGAAAAACCATGAGAAAATAGAATTATAAAAATGGCAGTTTTTAAAGGTGGTGTAGGTACATGAAGCATTCATTCTCTCGTTTCTTCGGGTTTGGTGAGAAGGAAGAGGAACCGGAGATAGCTGAGCATGATACAAACAAAGAAGAGATACTCGAAATACCGGTACATGCTATCGTTCCCAACCGTTTTCAGCCACGCACCATTTTCTCAGATGAAAAAATCAAAGAGTTAGCAATGACTATCCATACACACGGCATCATTCAGCCGATTGTTGTCAGACATACAGAAGATGAAGGACAATATGAGCTCATTGCGGGTGAAAGGCGCTGGAGAGCGGTACAGACGCTTGAATGGGAGAAGATTCCCGCAATTATTAAAGATTTTTCTGATACGGAAACAGCATCTGTCGCTTTGATTGAAAACCTGCAAAGGGAAGAATTGTCCTCCATTGAGGAAGCTCATGCGTACGCAAGGCTGTTAGAACTTCATGATTTAACACAGGAAGCCTTGGCGCAGCGCTTAGGAAAAGGCCAGTCAACGATTGCGAACAAGCTCCGATTGTTAAAGCTCCCGGAACCCGTCCAGGATGCGATTATGGAGAAAAAAATTACGGAACGTCATGCAAGAGCACTGATTCCGCTCAAACAGCCGGAGTTTCAGGTCACATTGCTTGCGGAAATCATTGAGAAAAGCTTAAACGTCAAGCAGACGGAAGACAGAGTGGTGAAAATGCTTGAACAGAATAAGCAGAAACCAAAGCCGAGACGCAAAGCGTTCAGCAGGGATACAAGAATTGCGATGAATACGATTCGTCAGTCACTGTCTATGGTAGAAGACAGCGGCGTCAGACTGAATACTGAAGAAGAAGAATTCGAAGAGTACATCCAGCTTACCATTCGGATACCTAAATAAAAACTCTCCTGATCAGCAGGGGAGTTTTTATTTTAATCAAAAAACTATTTTGAGATAATGATAGATTTATTGTGCACTATACATTATATATGTAAAATTTTATCTTTTTGTGTCGTGAATTGTCTTTTTACAGTCAAAAAAGTCACTTTATCGGAGAACTTATATTAGAAAGTGTCTTTTCCGTTTACATTTTTTTCACTTGCTGATAAACAAATTATGAAAAAAATAAAACGCTTTACTCTTTTTTTGATAAGATAGAAACAAGACAGTACATGTTCATGTGAAGGTAGGTGACATCGTGGGAAAAATCATAGCAATTACGAACCAAAAAGGCGGAGTCGGGAAGACGACGACTTCTGTTAATCTGGGGGCTTGCTTGGCTTACATAGGTAAAAGGGTTCTTCTTGTTGATATTGATCCGCAGGGCAATGCAACGAGCGGATTAGGGATTGAAAAAGCCGATGTGGATCATTGTGTGTACGACATTTTAGTAGATGATGCAGATGTTACAGATATTATTAAACCGACTTCAGTAGAGAACTTAGATGTCATTCCGGCCACGATCCAGCTTGCGGGAGCGGAAATCGAATTGGTTCCGACGATCTCACGGGAGGTCAGGCTGAAAAGAGCATTAGAATCAGTGAAACAAAATTACGATTACATGATTATTGATTGTCCTCCGTCTCTCGGGTTATTAACGATTAATGCGCTTACCGCTTCAGATTCAGTCGTTATCCCGGTTCAGTGCGAATACTACGCTCTTGAAGGATTGAGTCAATTATTAAATACAGTTCGGCTTGTGCAAAAACATTTAAATACCGACTTAATGATAGAAGGAGTGCTTCTGACGATGCTTGATGCCAGAACGAATCTCGGCATTCAAGTGATAGAAGAGGTAAAGAAATACTTTAGAGATAAAGTGTATCAAACCATTATCCCTCGAAATGTCCGTTTAAGTGAGGCGCCGAGTCACGGCAAGCCGATCATATTATACGATCCGCGTTCGAGAGGTGCGGAAGTATATTTAGATTTAGCAAAGGAAGTGGCAGCGAATGGCTAAAGGCGGGCTCGGAAAAGGGATTAACGCGTTGTTTAATCAGGTTGATTTGTCTGAAGAGACAGTGGAAGAGATTAAAATCAGTGATTTACGCCCCAATCCTTATCAGCCAAGAAAACAATTTGACGATGAGTCATTAGCTGAACTGAAGGAATCTATCATTCAGCATGGCATTCTTCAGCCCATTATCGTGAGAAAATCATTGAAGGGCTATGATATTGTAGCCGGCGAACGCCGTTACCGCGCCGCAAAACTTGCCGGTAAAGAGACAGTGCCGGCTATCGTGCGGGATTTATCTGAATCGCTGATGCGGGAAATCGCTCTTTTGGAAAACCTTCAGCGTGAAGACTTATCACCGCTTGAAGAGGCTCTGGCATATGACTCATTGCTGAAGCATTTGGATTTAACCCAGGAACAGCTCGCTAAACGGCTCGGGAAAAGCAGGCCTCATATTGCCAACCATTTAAGACTGCTGACGCTGCCGGAAAGCATCCAGAACCTCATTGCAGAAGGTACGTTATCCATGGGACACGGCAGAACCTTGCTTGGTTTGAAAAATAAAGACAAGCTTGAGCCGCTTGTGAAGAAAGTGGTTGAAGAACAGCTGAACGTCCGTCAGCTTGAGCAGCTGATTCAGCAGTTAAACAACAATGTTCCACGTGAAACAAAGAAAAAAGAACCTGTTCAAGATGTTGTGTTAAAAGAGCGGGAATCGTATTTGCAAAATTATTTCGGAACAACAGTAAATATAAAGAGACAAAAGAAAAAAGGGAAGATTGAGATTGAGTTTTTCTCAAATGAAGATCTTGAACGTATCCTAGAACTATTGTCTGAAAGAGAAGCGTAAAACCATCTTTTTAAAAAAAGATGGTTTTTTATATACGTCTTGTCAACTTATGAAACGGACTGAGCCGTTCCTGCCGGCCTTCTGATTTATCTGTCAGCTGTAACCCCTCTGCTAAAACATTTGCCATGCTCATAACAAGATGAAGCCTCGTATTCTGCAGGACAAAATACTCCATAAACCCGCTGACATTGACGATTCCATTGATATGGACGTCACCGATTTCAGGAAGATCTTTTTGAACACCTGCTCCGGGCTTCAGCGGCCCATCGCCGATTTGAAATGACCCTACGCTTTTGACGCGGCCTAAACAAGCATCAACCGCTATAATAAACGGATTTTTATGTAGATGTTGAATATCTTTCAGCTTGTCTTTCATATTGACGGCGTGAACAGGATCTGACAGCGTGCCGTAAACGTGCAATCTGCCTAAATTCATTTTTTCTAACTTTGTTCCTACGAGCGGACCTAATGAATCTCCGGTCGACCGATCTGTGCCGATACACACGGTGACTAACGGTCTGCCGGCTGCTTTACGTAAAGATGAAGTAAGGATCGCTTGTATTTGATTCGCAGCAGAAGAATCCGTATGAGATACATATTGTTTTGCCCGTTCTTGAGAAAAAAGCCCGCCTTTTCGATTCATAAGGTTCACTTCCTTGTCATGTCATACGAGTATTACATTGTTGTTTTTGGTGTTGTATGGTTGTTTACAGTATATCCAGCGCTTCCTTTTTTTATGCTTATGTCGTGATCAGCATGCCGGTTGTTTGAAAAGAGCGGGATAGAAAAAAGAACCCAGAGCGATTGTTCTCTAAGTTCATGAAAGAAATAATACCATTTGATTTACATCAACATATCGCTGATGATCTAATTTCAGCGCTCTTTTTTCTGTAGAGAAGAGGATAAATCCTAACTGAGTGTAGAGTTTTATTGCGGGTTCATTTGTTGAGGTAACAGAGAGATGGAGCTGTTCTGTGTCCTTCATCTTTTTTGCTCGGCTGATGGCTTCCGTCATTAAAGCTTTTCCCGCGCCTGACCCTCGGTGTTTGGGGGAAATATACATAGAACCGATAACCGCAATGTGTCTTAGTTTAAACAGCGGATGCTTGGAGATCTTGAGGATTCCTATCAGTCTGTCTATTTCAAAGGCGCCAAGCACGATGGCATTGTCGGCTTCAAGCCTGGCTTTAAATTTTTCGGACGGCCATTCTTTCTCCTCATCGTAGCTGACGGCAAATGCGTCCGGGTGATCTTTTAAAGCTTTGAGCCTGATATCGGAATAAGGCTGGGTATCATTTGCGGTTAAACGCCTGATGTACATGGTTTGAGCTCCTTGCATAAGTGAATTTTTCAGAATAGTCAATCGTCGTTATCATACCATATTTGTCCCTTTTGTATGAATGATTGCCGCTGTCACTCAATATAGTAGCAATATGCGGAGATTATCTGAAATTTTATGAGGTGATGAGGGTGTGGAGAGCCGGGATGAAGTGGATGCTGCTCATATTAAGCAGCCAGATTGGGGCTGGATATGCAAGCGGGCAGGAAATATGGCAGTTTTTCGGTGTCGAAAGCGGACTGGCTATTGTATTGTTTACAGTCATGTTTACGATTTCGGCTTATATTGTGTTGAAGATCAGCTATCGGGTTCAATCAACGCACTTTTTACCTGTGCTTGAGCATCTGATGGGGCCGGCTCTTGCTAAAGTCTATGATGTGCTTATTATGTTTTATTTGTTTTCAATGACGATGGTTATGATTGCCGGCGGCGGTGTGACGCTGCAAATGTACAAGCTGCCATTTTGGATCGGTATTTTTCTTCTTTGCATTGTGACTGTCGGTTTATTCTTTTGGGATATAAAAGGAATACTATCTCTGAATAGTATTTTGATACCGATTCTTGTAGCGGGGCTGTTATATGCATTGGTCTTTTTTCAGACAACCCATCATTACACGTGGACGATAGATTTGACCCGCCAGTATAATTGGCCGGCAAGCATTACCTTCACGTCCTTAAACATCCTTTCTGTTGTCGCTGTTCTTTCTTCAATCGGAAAAGATATGAAGGGACTGGGAGAAGCGAAAATCGCAAGCGTTGCAAGCGGGCTGATTTTCGGTATGATTTCATTTGTTTACAATGAAACGCTTGTACAGCTTTCAGGCAGTCTTACACAATATGAGATTCCTCTTTTCGCCGTCCTTGAAGGCGCTCCTTATCCGTTATTTCTTTGTATGGCCGCCGTGCTTTTTTTAGCCATCTATACGACAACCGTGACCGGTCTGTTCGGGCTGTCCAGCCGCATGCTTGCATTTGTGAAATTGCCGAGATGGACGCTCGTATCTCTTCTTTTAGCTGTGATGGTGCCTTTTACGACAATCGGTTTTTCAGATTTGATCGCGATTTTATATCCCATTTACGGGCTTTTAAGTCTTTATTTGCTGGTATGTCTTCTTCTTTACCCTATTTTAGGGAGATGGAAAAAAGTATAATGCTCATTTTGAGTGCGGCCGTTGCTCTTATCCTGTCTTTTTTTGTACAATAAATAAAGCAGTCTATGGAGAGAGGTGAAGGGTCTTGGCGGATAAAGACTTTGGCCTGAATGATATTGTTGAAATGAAGAAACCGCATCCTTGCGGTGAAAACAGGTGGAAAATCATTCGGATGGGAATGGATATTCGGATTAAATGCACGGGTTGTTCCCACAGTGTCATGATTCCGAGAAGAGATTTTGAGAGAAAGCTGAAAAAAGTACTCGTCAAGCATGAGGAGCCTGCATCATAAGGGCTGGCGCTCATGCTTTTTCATATAGAGGAGAGGAAGAGGCCCGATGAGCAAAGTGCATCAGTCAGCGTGCCCGCTGAATTGCTGGGACAGCTGCGGCTTTTTGGTGACAGTTGAGGATGGAAAGGTGACGAAAGTAGACGGAGACCCGAATCATCCCATTACGGAAGGGAAAATTTGCGGCCGTGGCAGAATGCTGGAGGCGAAAACGAATGCGCCGGAACGGCTTCGTTTTCCTTTAAAAAAGATAGACGGCGAATTTGTCCGCATTTCCTGGGAGCAGGCGTTAGATGAAATTGCTGAAAAAATGGCGGTGATTAAGGAGACGTTGGGCACTGCCGCAGTGCTGCACAGTCATGATTACGCCAATAACGGTCTTTTGAAGGCGCTCGACCAGCGTTTTTTCAATGGATACGGCGGTGTGACGGAGATTGCGGGCAGCATTTGCTGGGGTTCCGGCATTGAAGCGCAGCGCTGGGATTTCGGGCGTTCTTACGGGCATGGACCGCTTGATATTTATCACAGCAAGCATGTGATCGTATGGGGCAGAAACGTGTCCCGGACGAATATGCACCTCTATCATCATCTGCAGCAGGTGAAGAAAAAAGGAGCGACACTGACGGTCATTGATCCTATTTTTAACCCGACTGCCAAGCTTGCCGATCGGTATATATCCGTTAAACCCGGCATGGATGGCTGGCTTGCGGCGGGTGTTTTAAAAGTATTATGCCAAACCGGCAGAACCGATTCCGATTTCATTCAAAGGCATTCGGTCGGTTTTGAAGAAATAGAAAAGCTTCTGCAGACGATTTCTATTGAGGAGATCATTGAGAAAACAGAAACGTCTTTAGAAGTGATTGAATATCTTGCTGATTTATATGCTGACGGTCCCGCCTCCACTTTTATGGGTCTTGGGATGCAGAGATATAAAAACGGGGGCGGGACGATACGGTGGATTGACGCTTTAGCTGCGGCGAGCGGAAATGTCGGTATCAAAGGCGGCGGCGCAAACTTCGGAAATGTGCAAGTCGGTGAAAGCTTTGCAAAGGCTGAGCTCACCCGTCCTGATCTGAAGAAAAGTTCGAGAACGTTTTCGATGATGACTCAAGCCGAAGAGGCGCTGAATGCAGCCGATCCGCCGATTGAGATGATCATCGTGACGTGCGGCAATCCGCTGACACAGGTGCCGAATACAAAAAAAGTGAAGGAAGCATTTGAAAAAACACCGGTCACAGTGGCCATTGATTCTGTCATGACCGATACGGCGAAGCTCTGTGACTATGTGCTGCCGACGGCCGTTGTTTTCGAAGAGGAAGATATTTATTATTCCAGCATGTATCATCACTATGTTCAATATGGCAAGAAGCTTGCGGAACCGCAGGGAGAGGCAAAATCAGACCGCTGGATCTGGACGGAACTCGCAAAGCGTCTCGGATTCGGGGAGCTCTTTGATTACAGTACGGAAGATTTCTTAAAAATGGGGCTCTCTTCTTTGGAGAAAGAAGGAATCACCCTTGAGCAATTAAAGGAAAAAGGACATATGCCGCTTCCGGTCAAACAGGTTCCGTGGAGTGATTTTCAATTTTTAACCCCGAGCGGAAAATTTGAATTCGTCTCGTCACTGGCAGAAGAGAAAGGATACAGCGGCCTCCCTCAATTGGAAGTGCCGGAGGAGTCTGTTTATCATGACGCCGGACTGGCGGGGAAATATCCGTATACGCTGCTGTCCATTCACCCGCAGCGCTCCAATCATTCACAGCACGTGCCGTTTATTGAAAAGCTTCAGCAGATTCAGGTGGATCTGTCTCCGGATATCGCCGAGGAGCTTTCACTTCAAGACGGAGATACGGCAGAGGTATACAATGACCGCGGCCGTCTGCGCGGCAGGGTGAAAATCATGAAGCAGGCTCACCCGAAGACGGTGAATATAGATGAAGGCATGTGGGCGGCATTCGGAGGCTCCGTCAACATGCTCACAAAGGATTCAAATTCTGATAATGGAATGGGAAGTACGCTTTTTGACTGTCTGGTAGCGGTTAAAAAAGGATAATCTAAGGAGAGAGAGGGCGGGAAATGCTTTTTTCTCAGCTTGTCTTTTCCTATGAACCTCCTTATAATTGCTCTAGGTTACAATACGTTTATACGATGATGGTTTGATATAGAGGAGATGAAAGAATGGCTTTAACTGCTGGAATTGTCGGTTTGCCGAATGTCGGAAAATCGACGTTATTTAATGCAATTACCCAGGCTGGTGCCGAATCAGCCAACTACCCGTTCTGTACAATTGATCCGAACGTGGGAATCGTGGAAGTGCCGGATGAACGTCTGCAAAAGCTGACTGAATTGGTGAACCCGAAAAAAACGGTGCCGACTGCGTTTGAATTCACTGATATCGCGGGGATCGTAAAAGGCGCATCAAAAGGTGAAGGACTCGGAAATAAGTTTCTTTCTCATATCCGTCAGGTAGATGCGATCTGCCACGTTGTACGCGCATTCGCTGATGACAATATTACGCACGTGTCAGGGAAAGTCGATCCGATTGACGATATTGAAACGATCAATCTTGAATTGATTCTTGCCGACATGGAGACAGTCGAAAAACGCATCACGCGTGTAAGCAAGCTTGCTAAGCAAAAAGACAAAGAAGCGGTTTTTGAATTTGACATTCTGTCTAAATTAAAAGAAGCTTTCGAACAAGAAAAGCCTGCCCGTTCCGTTGAATTTACGGAAGAACAGCAAAAGCTTGTGAAGCAGCTTCATTTGCTTACGTCAAAACCCGTGCTTTATGTAGCAAATGTAAGCGAGGATGAAGTGGCTGATCCTTCAGATAATGGATATGTTGCGAAAATCCGGGAGTACGCCGCGGGTGAAAACGCCGAAGTTATCGTCGTCTGCGCGAAAATTGAGTCTGAAATTGCTGAATTGGAAGGCGAAGAAAAGCAAATGTTCCTTGAGGAGCTCGGCATCGAAGAATCAGGTCTTGATCAGCTGATTAAAGCGTCATACTCTCTTCTCGGCCTTGCGACATACTTTACGGCGGGCGAACAGGAAGTGCGCGCATGGACATTCAGAAAAGGCATGAAAGCTCCTGAGTGTGCGGGTATCATCCACACTGATTTTGAACGCGGCTTTATCCGCGCTGAAACGGTTGCTTATGAAGACCTTTTGGCAGGCGGCGGAATGTCCGGAGCGAAAGAAGCCGGAAAAGTGCGTCTGGAAGGTAAGGAATATGTAGTCCAAGACGGAGATGTCATTCATTTCCGATTTAATGTATAGGACACAGTTGTAAAGGGACAAGAGCTTTGGTATAATATAAACTTGTGAGTAATAGAATTATTGCTCCTTGCCCATTATAGGGCCGCTTAGACCAAAAGGAGGTGCAAACAGATGAAAAAGTACGAAGTTATGTACATTATCCGTCCGAACATTGACGAAGAGTCAAAGAAGGCAGTTATCGAGCGTTTCAACAACGTATTGACTTCTAACGGAGCGGAGATCACTGGAACAAAAGATTGGGGTAAACGTCGTCTTGCTTACGAAATCAACGATTTCCGTGACGGTTTCTACCAAATCTTAAACGTTCAGTCTGAAGCTGCAGCGGTTGCTGAATTCGACCGTTTAGCTAAGATCAGTGACGATATCATTCGCCACATCGTTGTTAAAGAAGAAGAATAAGCAATTTGAAATATATAATGTTAAAAGGTGGTCTTTCATATGCTTAACCGAGTTGTATTAGTCGGAAGACTGACAAAAGACCCAGAGCTTCGTTATACGCCAAGCGGTGCGGCTGTCGCCACGTTTACTCTTGCTGTGAATCGTACATTCACGAACCAGTCCGGAGAACGTGAAGCCGATTTCATTAATTGTGTCACTTGGAGAAGACAAGCCGAAAACGTTGCAAACTTTCTTAAAAAAGGAAGCCTTGCCGGCGTAGACGGCCGACTCCAGACAAGAAATTATGAAAACCAGCAGGGACAGCGTGTCTTCGTGACAGAAGTCCAAGCTGAAAGTGTTCAATTTCTTGAGCCTAAAAACAGCGGCGGTTCTGGATCAGGCGGATACAACGAAGGAAACAGCGGCGGAGGCCAATACTTTGGCGGAGGCCAAAATGATAATCCGTTCGGCGGAAATCAGAACAACCAGAGACGAAATCAAGGGAACAGCTTTAATGATGATCCATTTGCCAACGACGGCAAGCCGATTGACATCTCGGATGATGATCTTCCGTTCTAATAGATTATCGCTATATTCATAACGAGAAAGGTGGGAAATGACAATGGCAGGAGGACGCAGAGGCGGTCGTGCGAAACGCCGTAAGGTTTGTTACTTCACTTCTAACGGCATTACGCACATCGATTACAAAGATGTAGATCTTCTTAGAAAGTTTGTTTCTGAGCGTGGTAAAATTTTACCTCGCCGTGTAACTGGAACAAACGCGAAATACCAACGTAAATTGACTATCGCGATCAAACGCGCACGTCAAATGGCTTTACTTCCATACGTAACTGGCGAGTAAGCCGAAAAAAGAGCAAGAGCCTGCGGGCTCCTGCTCTTTTTTTATATCAGTCCCCCTCCATCCTGCCGAAATGTTTCACATGAAACATGGAAGTGCTCCTGACACCTATCTTTGTTATCTTGCTCCTCTATTCAAAAACGCGTACTTATGCAATGATTTTGTTTATACTGAAGAACAGGGGGTGGCTGAGATGGAGACAGACAGAAATATCCTGACTGATGAAAGGTGGAGCGCAATCATACACAATGATGCTTCTTATGACGGGGCATTTTATTATGCAGTAAAAACGACGGGGATTTTCTGTCGGCCTTCTTGTAAATCGAGAGTTCCGAATAAAGAAAACGTGCTGGTGTTTGATACGGCTGATGCAGCGCTCGAGAGACATTTTCGACCCTGTAAAAGGTGCCGGCCGAACGGTCTTCGTCTTCCTGATGAAGAATGGATTGCTCAAATCACTGAGTACATTGACCGCCATTATCACGAATCCCTGACTCTGAGCGTATTGGCCGAAATGTGTCACGGCAGCCCCTATCATTTACAGCGGACATTTAAAAAAATCAGGGGAATATCCCCGATTGCGTATATACAGAAAATAAGATTGTCGAAGGCGGAGCACCTTTTAAAGCATACTGATATGACAGTCATGGAGATCGCTCTGACTGTCGGAATTCCAAACACAGCGCATTTCGCGACCCTTTTTAAAAAGAGAACCGGGAGTTCGCCCACAGAATACAGAAAAACAGCCAAGATGGGACAGGGAGGTTCAATATGAGTAAAGAGCCTATGATCTATTGGACACTCTTCACACGGAATGATTGGAGCCTGTATACAGCCGCCACATCTAAGGGGCTTTGCTTTATAGGGTCAAATCATGGAAGCTTTGAAGAGCTTGAGCAGTGGGCAAAAAAATCACTGCCGCAATACCGATTGGCACGTGATGATGAAAAGCTGGCGCCTTACACGGTAGAGCTGTCCGAGTACATTGAAAATGGCAGATCAGCTTTTTCCGTGCCGTTGGATCTTTACGGGACAGAATTTCAGCTTGCTGTATGGAAAGCGCTTATGGACATACCGTACGGCGAGACATACTCCTATTCGGATATAGCAAAAATGATTCAGAAACCGGCAGCCGTAAGAGCCGTGGGCGCTGCGATTGGAAAAAATCCGGTATTGATTACGGTTCCGTGCCATCGCGTCATCGGAAAAAACGGGAAACTGACCGGATTCAGAGGCGGTTTAGAAATGAAAAAGCAGCTGCTGGCATTAGAGGGCGGAAACATTGAAACACTGGAATACCGGCTGAGCCGGACAGGAGGGATCACATGAAACTGATTTCTTGGAATGTAAACGGCTTGCGTGCCGTGATGAAAAAAATAGATATCAATACTTACGTTCAGGAAACGGCAGCGGATATTCTATGTCTGCAAGAAACAAAAGTACAGGACGGACAAGTATCATTACAGCCTGAAGGATATCACGCCTATTGGAACTATGCGGTGAAAAAAGGCTACTCAGGCACGGCTGTTTTTTCGAAAGAAAAGCCGCTGCACGTGCTCTATGGACTGGGGATTGACGACCATGATCAAGAAGGACGGGTGATCACGCTTGAATTTGAGCATGTGTTTGTCGTCAACTGTTATACGCCGAATGCCAAACGCGGATTAGAGCGAATTGATTACCGTCTTCAATGGGAAGCCGATTTTAAGGATTATCTGCAGAAGCTTGACCGGAAAAAGCCCGTGATCTTATGCGGCGATCTGAATGTCGCACACAGGGAGATAGACTTAAAAAATCCGAAAGCCAACCGGAAGAACGCCGGTTTCTCGGAGCAGGAGCGGGAAGCGTTCAGCGCCCTGCTGAACGCGGGATTTACCGACTCATTCCGCTATTTATATCCTGACCAGGAAGGCGCCTATTCCTGGTGGTCTTACAGGACGAACGCACGTGAGAAAAACATCGGTTGGCGGCTTGATTACGTCATTGTTTCAGACAGACTGAAGCAGCGGATCAGCCAAGCGGCCATTTGTGCCGATATCATGGGTTCTGACCATTGCCCTGTTGAAATGACAGTGGATTTATGATGAGATAGCAGTAAGAGAAATCCACTCTTGCTGCTTTTTTATCACTGAAAATGGAGGAGCACATGGCAAATATAAAAGAGATTGCGAAACTGGCGAATGTGTCGGTGGCCACCGTATCACGCGTATTAAACCGACACCCGTACGTATCTGAGGAGAAAAGGCGTCTTGTGAATCAAGTGATGAAGGAGCTGGATTATACCCCTAATCGAACCGCCATTGATCTGATTCGCGGAAAGACCAATACAATCGGCGTGATTTTGCCGTACAGCGACCATCCCTGCTTTGACAAAATTGTAAACGGTATCACGAAGGAAGCGTTTGCCCATGATTACGTGACAACCCTTCTCCCCACCAACTATGACCCCGCTATAGAGATGACCTATTTCGAACTGCTGAAAATGAAAAAGATTGACGGACTGATTGTCACGTCCCGCGCGAATGAATGGGAGACCGCCGTGCCTTACCTGGAATACGGTCCCATTGTCGCTTGTGAATATACACAGCATCAAGAGATTCCCTGCGCTTATAATGACAGGCAGGCAGCATACAGAGAAAGCTTTTTGTATTTGAAAAACCGCGGACATCAAGACGTTGCTTTTACATGTGTGCGGGAAGCGGAAAAAAGCCCGAGTACGGCCGACAAGGTAACCGCATATAAGGCGGTTTTCGGCTCTCTTGATGAAACCCGCATTCTGGTCGGATGCCATGATATGGACGACGGAAAGCGAGCGGGTGAGCACTTCTGGGGTTTCGACAAGGCGCCGACGGCCATCTATGCGCACAGTGATGACGTGGCTGCCGGCTTGTACCAGTTTGCGAAAGAACAGAAATGGGACGCGGAGATCATCGGCGAGGGAAATCTGAGCGTCAGCCGGGCATTGAATATTCCATCCCTGGAACTTCATTTGGAACGGGTCGGTAAGGAAGCATTTTTATTGTTTTTTCACGAAGAAACGGCTAAAAAACAAATTATGCATCAATTTCAGCGGAAAAAGTCTTGAGCTGAAATGGGTTTCATGCTTTATAAATAGATTGAGAAAAAAGGGAGGCGGACATATGCGAATTGAACATGCAGCGATATGGGTGAAAGATTTGGAGCGGATGAAAAAATTTTATGAGAAATACTTCGGCGCCAAGGCCAATGACCTTTATCATAATGAGAAAAAAGATTTCAAATCGTATTTTCTTTCATTTGACTCTGGATGCAGGCTGGAACTTATGAAAAAAGGCGGCATTGATGAAGTTCCGTCACAGAATATGACCGGATGGGCGCATCTCGCATTTTCTACAGGCAGCAAGGAGCGGGTGAATGAATTGACGGAGACGTTTAAAAATGATGGATTTCAGGTTGTAAGCGGCCCGCGCGTGACGGGTGACGGATATTATGAGAGCGTGATAGAGGATGGGGAAGGCAATTTGATAGAAATCACAGTGTAACAGTGCGGAGTGATTCCGCACTGTTTTATTGATTAAATTTGCTGTGCATTTGTTTTCGGGCCGAAGAGGATTAACAAAACGGAACATAGAAGCCAGCAGCCGCCGATGAACAAAAAGACGCTGATGTAGCCGAGCTTAACGGCAATAAATCCGACGAGCAGGGAGCCGAATATGTTGGAAAAACGGCCGAGCCCATACGCCAGCCCGCTCCCGGCCGAGCGATATTCCGTAGGATACGGTTCCGATGTGTAGGCGTATAGATTTGAGGTGAAGATCCGTTCCGTGACGTTAACGACAAACCCAAACACAATAATCATGAGGGGAATAAACGTCATGCCGTATAACAGTCCGGCAATGGCAGTCAGAAAGGCGCTTGCGGCCAGAATCCATTTCCTTTGGAACGTTTCGGATATCATGGAACCGAGCAATGCGCCAAGCGGCGCGCCGACAGAGTGAAGCACATTGTACCACAGCGTTTTTTCCATGGTGATGCCGTTGCTTTTCAGCAGGCTGGGCACCCATGAAGCAAAGCCGTAAAAGCCAAAGGTTTCAAGAATCCATACCGCTGACAGGATGATGGTGATCTTTAAATTCCTGCCCTGAAACAGCCCTAAGTAGCCTGCGTGCTTCACTGTATGTACTTCTGCCGCCTCTTTTGGCGCGGGAAGCGGGCCTTTTTCTTTCTCTGCACGTGCTTCAAGACGGTTCATAATGGCGTTTGCCTGATCATATGCGCCCCGATTTTCGTGCCAGCGCGGCGATTCCTCAAGCCGGCGGATAAAAAAGAAATAAATGAGACCGGCCGCCCCCCATACGAATACGAGCCGCCACCCCCATGAGCCTAAAGGAATGACAAAAGCGGAAACAACGTTTGTGACGGGAACGCCGATTAGTCCGATCATGGCGCAAAGGGAGATGTATTTTCCCCGTACAGAGGATGGAAAAAATTCCGCCAAATAGCTGTTCGTCACAATCATGGCGGCCGCGACGCCGAGACCGGTCAAGAAGCGGAAAATCATTAAGGACGGAATGTCCCATGCCAGCGCATTCAGAAAAGATGAGATCGAAAAGACAAGGACAAAACAATTCAGCGCTTTTTTCCTGCCGATCCGATCGGACAGCCTTCCGCCGATGGACGCGCCTAAAAACATGCCCAGGAAGGATGCGGCCGTGATGTCGGCAATGGTGGACAGCTTCACGCCCCAATGCTCAATCAGCGCCGGAGCCACGTTGCTGAGCGTAAACAGATCAGCGAGATCAAAAAAATAGATGATTCCGAGAGCGGTTAATACTTGATAATGCACACGTGAAATGGGGAGACGGTCTAATCGGTTCGCTACATTTGAGAATGTCTGATGTTTCATAAAAAACCCCCTGACTTTGCAATTGTAATCAGAAAATACTGTGAATTTATCTGACGAATACATTATAAAGGTCTTTTTTTGGCAAAAACAGAGTGTAAATAACCAGAGCCAAAGGAAACGGCATAGCGCTTTCTTCTTAAAATATATAACATTTCCTATATCTGTTTCTGTTTATATTGTAAAATGTTGAAGGAAAGGAAGTTGATGCATAAATATGAATACGTTTGTACGGCCCGCAGAGGGAAAAAATAGTGTATCGAGATATCTTCTTTCTCTGTTGGTCATTGTGGGTTTGTTCTTTTTCGGAAGCATACTGACCGTGTTTTATATGTTTCTCACGTCCGCTTTCAATCCTTCACTGACGATAAATTGGGATGAGGGGGCATTAAGTGACCCGCTGGCGGATATTTATTTACAGCATATCGTCTATTTCATAGCGATTCCGGGCATTTGGATAGCGGTTCGTTTCATTATGAAACGGCGGTTTTTATCCATCATCACACCAAATCAGTCGCTGAACTGGAAGAGGATTTTCTTTGGATTCGGCACATATGTTGTGCTGATGTTTGTCGCGGGGCTGATTGATTTTACAATTCATCCGGATCGTTTCATGCTTCAGGAATTCCATGCTTCACGTTTTCTGCTGCTGTTAGCGGCGGCCGTCTTGTTGGTGCCGATTCAAACCTCTGCGGAGGAATTTCTCTTTCGCGGTTTTCTGCTTCAGTTCGCCGGAAAATTGACGGCAAATGCGGCGGTTCTGACAGTCATTATCGGCGGATTATTCGGCGCACTTCATTTCGGAAATCCGGAGATGGATAATGGGGCTCTCTGGGCGGGAATCGGATATATCACCATCGGCATGATCTGGACCTTTATCACGATTAAAACGGGCAGTCTGGAGATGTCTCTTGGCGGTCACGCTGCCAATAATATGTTTTTATTTATCTTTCTCACAGAGGATCATTCGGTGTACGGCGGCATTCCGTCGATATTTACAACAGCAGCCGGCGGCTATGAAATATATGATTGCATATCGACTCTGGTGATCAATATCATCTTCGCATGGCTCGCATTCCGTTTTGTGAAAAAAGAAAAGCAGCAGGCCGCCTAGGCTCTGCTGCTGATTTGTAAGGTGTTCATCGCTTCATCAATATCCGTCGTCGGCCTCCGGCAGGCGAAATTCTCGCAAATGTAGACCGTTGTCCTCCCATCGATCATTTGATAACCCGCAGCAAAGTCAGAAATGCCGGCAAGCTCTTCCGGATGTTCTGCGGCGAGAATCGTATAGGCGGGAGTGAAATGCTCCTGAAGCGCCTCAATGAAACGTTTTCTGTCCGGGTCATCTTTCCTTCCGAAAACAACGATTTCTTTTTGGGGCATTGTATGTGCCAGTACGCTTTGCATGAAGAAAGCGTTGCTGCTCGGATAGGCCTCTATTTCCCGTTTGAACACGGAAAACATCGCTTCGGCTTTTTCAATCAGTGATATATCACCCGTCAGGCGGCCGAGACGAAGCAGCTGTACGGCAGCCGCGCTGTTTCCGGAAGGCACGGCCCCGTCATAAACCTCTTTTTCCCTGACAAGAAGGGTCTCAGCATCATTCCCCGTAAAGAAGAAACCTCCGTGCCGTTCATCCCAGAACAGCTCCAGCATGCTTGTACATAACGTTTTCGCTTTCTGCAGATAAGACGGATTAAAACCCGCTTCATACAGTTCAAGATAAGCCCAGATGAGAAAAGCATAATCATCGATAAACCCTTTGTTTTTCACTTCGCCCTCGCGATAGCGGACCATGACGCGCCCGTCCGGCATGAGGTGCCGCTCGAGAAAGCGGATCGCTGTTTCCGCCATGCTGAGAAAGTCAGGCTCGTGAAATACCTTTGCGGCTTTTGCCAGCCCGGTAATCATGAGCGCGTTCCATGAGGTCAGCACTTTGTCATCTGTATGCGGATAGCTTCTGTTTTCACGCGCTTCCAGCAATTTTGTTCTTGCCTCTTCAAGGCGTTCGGCCAGCTCATGTCCTGTGAGGCCGGTCTCTTCGAGGATGGCCTCACGCCGCGTGAAAATGAGGTGCGGGATGTTTTCGCCTTCAAAATTGCCTTGATCTGTGATGTTATACACCTTGCAGTAAAGCGGGCCGAGTTCATCACCGAGAAGATTCATGATTTCTTTTTTGGACCATATGTAATATTTCCCCTCACGGCCTTCGGTATCAGCGTCTAAAGCTGAGAAAAAGCTGCCGTCTTCATGCGTCATTTCCCGCTGAATAAACATTACGATCTGCATCGCAATCTGTTTGTAGCGCTCATTACCCGTGACTTGGTAGGCTTCTGTATATGCGGTCAGGAGAAGGGCGTTGTCATACAGCATTTTCTCAAAATGCGGCACGAGCCATTCATTATCAGTCGAGTAGCGGGCAAAGCCGTACCCGATGTGGTCAAAAATTCCGCCGTTCGCCATGCCGTCGAGTGTCTTGGTTACGCCGGCCAAAGCCTGTTCCTTGCCCGTATAGCTGTAGTAGCGAAGCAGAAACATGAGCATATGCGGCATCGGAAATTTCGGAGCCTGGCCGAACCCGCCGTACACTGTATCAAACCCGCCGGCCAGCTGGCGATACGTGTCATGAACCGCCTGTTCGCCAAGCATGCCCTCGGTCGGGTGAACCTTGACTTCAAGATGAGCGGCGGCGTTTTCGGCGATATCCTCGACATGCTGCCGGTCATTCGCAAACGTTTCGGACAGATGTTCAAGCACATCGATAAAGCCCGGACGGTTAAATTTGCTCGTCTTCGGAAAATATGTCCCCGCATAAAACGGCTTCTGATCTGGGGTGACGAACACGTTCAGCGGCCACCCGCCCTGCCCCGTCATCAGCTGGCAGATTCTCATATACACGGAATCCACATCAGGCCGCTCCTCACGATCAACCTTGATGGCTATGAATTTATCGTTTAGCATACCGGCGATCTCTTCGTCCTCAAAGGACTCGTGAGCCATTACGTGGCACCAGTGACACGTCGAATAGCCGATGCTGACAAGAACCGGCTTGTTTTCGCGTTTTGCTTTTTCGAAGGCTTCTTTTCCCCAAGGATGCCAGTTTACGGGGTTGTGGGCGTGTTGGAGCAGATAGGGGGACTTCTCCGTGATTAAGCTGTTGGGCTTACTATTATTTGGCATTGGATCACCTTCTTTCAGTTTTTTAATTTGTTGATTTAATCTTACTTTACCTTAATGAGACTTAGTTTATTCCTATTAAGTATCTTGATTGGACGGATTCTGTGTAACCTTCTGATGTCTCAGCAAAATCGTTAGGAGTAGTCGGAGAATATATTTTAAAATCATTTGGCTTCAAATCAGAGCTCAGTTTTGAATCTTTGATCAAGTCTTTTCTTATTTCAACGAATACTTCCCCAAGTGCCTTTAGTTTTTGTTCATCTGTTGAACTATTCTTAACACTTTTTAAAAAGTTGTAGAGTTTATATATCACTTGATCAGGACAATACAACCAGCATAAGTTAACTTGATCTATAAAAACTGATTTTAGTTCTGGATTTTCGGAATTAACATAAAAACCTTTAATACTTTTTACTAGCTCAGCATAACGCTCTTCTTTTCTATGTATGCTTCCTGATTTCTTTTGCTTCTCTCATTTAAATACCAAGTAAATAACCGCCAAAAATCGTTAATAAAGCAACGAATAAAGGTGAGTATGTTGCTATAAAATCTTTCAGAATAAATCACTCCTATTTCGCTATTGCCTATATAAACTTTGTTTATTTTTAATCATCTTCTAATATTTATCGGTTAAATACTCATTTTTACATCCCTTTATAAATTTGACTGAAGATTTATTACTGCACGTCTAATTGAATCAGACTTTATCAGTCTAGTTTTTATTGTTTTTAGTTTTTGAAACGCTCTACCAGTTTGAAGCATGTAATAAGCCATATGATCTGCCATCGATTCCTCATCTATTTTATTTCCCTCAATCATGGATATAATTCTATCTTGGATTGCCCATCTATCTTCTATTGCAGCCCAATCCCAGAGAAGCTCTAGAGCTTCTTTACGTATGGAACTATACAAATAACTTCCATAATAAAAGTTCTCAGCAAAAACTCCAATTTTACGATCTTCACTAAATGGCCATCCTATGCTAGGCATTTTTTTTAATCGTTCCCTAAATAGCTTAATAAAAGATAATGCAGCATCCTCTCCTATTTGTTCGACATAATCGTAAATTACGTTCATATTTTTAAGTGTATCCATTGCAGGTGCAATAAAATCAAACCAATCATGTTCAATTATATTGCATTTCATAGCTATTTCATGAAATTCATTCCAAGAAACTTTTGGATTTGATGATATTAATTCTCCTAATGTTCGGTTTAATTTATCATCCTGGCCTAAAATAATTTGTATTTGTTTTGCCTTTTCATATTCTTCTTTAAAATCTATGGCATCTTTAAATCTTTGCTCAGGCTGATAAGAAGAAGACCGTTTTATGAGTGTTTCAAACCTATCAACTGAAGTAATTACATATGGAGGTTCATTTCCAGTCAAAATAAAATATAATAGCTTTCCTAGTGAATATACATCACTTTTTTTTGTTGCATTTGATAACTTTTCGGACTGTTCGGGCGCAACATATACAGCTGTTCCGTGACCAGCTATAGATGATTTTCCACCTAGTGATTTGGCTTCGTAATCTTTTCCTAAGCCAAAGTCAGCTATCCAAACTGTAAAATTGTCGGTGATTAATATATTGTTAGGGGATAAATCTCTGTGTAGTACATCTTTAGAATGAGCAAAAGCAAGAGCTTCAACTATTTGATCAAATAAACTGAACCTAATATTGTCAGTTAATTCAATAGAAGACTCTAACATAAACTCTTTTAAATTACATCTAGCTCTTTTCATAACATATGCATATTCTTGCTTATCTTCGTTAATTCTTTCTTCTACCAAAGGAACAATATTAGGGTGTCCACTAAGTTTTTTTAACATTTCTACTTCTTTTTTGAATCGATGAGTATAATGTTCATCGTCTTTATACTGTTCAAGAATTCTTTTGACAGCTACTTCATCTCCTTTTTCGTTTATTTCAGCTTTGACTTCTGCAAAAGCCCCTGATCCTATTTTATCCATGAAAGCTTCTCCTTTTTATGTGGTGATTTCTTATAGTTGATTATATCATGCAATCTTGTATATCTTTGGGAAAGCATTTTTGCTGTTTTGAGGGATATTTTTGTCAAGAAATGAAAGTATTAATCTTAACGCAAAAAAAACGCAAAGCGATAGTTTAAATGTACCTTTTTGCATTAAATGTAGATTACTTTTTGATCTGACATGGTGCAATTAATGTGAAAAATCGAACAACTTTGTAAATCTGTAGGGTGAGATTTGCTTGAATCATATATCTATAAAAAAGAAAGGATTCCATATGAAGTTTTAATATCTAAGTTGAATACATGGTATACAACCATAAGGAAAAACATGATTGATGAAACCAAAAAGAAGAAGTCAAAAATTGAATCTCTATTAGAAGAAGTCGAAATGAAGCAAGAGGTCCTCCTATATTATCAACTTTTAGATTTTAGACATGAACTAATGCTAATTTATTTGAGATCAAAAGACGTTTAAGAAGTTAGGAATACTTACGAAATTTTTTAAAAAAAGAAAGAAGGCAGTGTTTTAAAAAAATGCATTAGTATTATTTCTTCTTTTTTATGGGCATGTACGAATTCAGAAGAAAAGAACTTGTTTCTGCAATAAACCGCGTTTAGTTTGTCTGAAACCAAATTATCAGATATATCTGCTCTAATAGGCGTGGCACTAATAACATGTTACTGAATGTAAAAAAATCCATTGTCGGGAGATTAACAGAATGAAAACAGCAGACTTCTTCAGAAATCTGCTGTTTTCTTATCACAATATCAAGATCGCCATATAAATACAATTTGCAAAAAGGCAAATCAAAACTAAACTTAGATGTTTCTTTTTTATCTAACGTACTTACTATTCTTGAGATAAATAATTAAAATCCGTTTCTTTAAATTTAGGGAGTTTTTTGTCGATTTTTAAAGTGGACAATAACTCTTGAACATACTCTCGAATTGCAAGCATGTCAAATGGGAAATCGAAATCAAACTCCTCTTTAACAGTTAAAGTGTCCATTACATATGAACAATTATATTTCATACCCAAAAGATCATCATTAAAACTTAGTACATCTTGATATGACGAATCAGATAACTCGAAATGGGAGATTAAAAATATTTTTACATTATTACCTTCTTCAGAATCTAGCGATCTTTCATCAATGAATAACAAAAAAGCAGTTCTGTCATCATCGTTTAATTCCACTTGAAAGAATTCAAAATCTCTTAATCTCAATAAACGTTTAAATCTCGTGTTTAAAGTTCTCATATTCCTTTATCTCCGTTTCTTAATTTAAGCTACTATCGCTTTCCATTGAAACATAGTAAGGGATTTAAATGCAATGCCTAATGCCATAGCTAATACAATAAGAGGTGTAGGATCAATTACCATCTGCCACCAGCTTTTTTTATGTACTTGTTTTCGAGCTTCAGAAAGTTGATTTTCTTTTTTCTTATACTTTTTCCATTGAGAAGTACTCTTTAATTTCTTGACTGCTGATTTAGGTGCTTTTGATAAGTGACTTCCATCATGGCTTGTTCCATCCATATTTTCACTGGCAATTTCTTTTTTTCCATTATATACATGTACATGCCATTTACCAGTCTTTTTATCATGAGGCTCATCAAATCTAGCTTTATAACCTTTTCCTAAGTTTACCCATTCTCCACCAGCAGCGTGTGCTGACTGGCTCATTGAAGTTGAGAAAACAGCAAAGCTAAATACAATCGTCATCATAATAACTAATGACTTACTTAAAAATTTTAACAATGCAAACATCTCCTTAATCATGTAATCACTCAAAATTATACAAAAAAGAGAGATGTATTTTATTGATTATTGAGGAATTTAATCTAAAATTAAGGTAATATTACCTAAAAATATAGGATTTATTACCCTTTGTAGAGATTTTCCTGTTTTGAGAACAAATTATGACACTAGTGACACGTCAAATAGCCGATATTGACAAGAACCGGCTTGTTTTCGCGTTTTGCTTTTTGAAAGACTTCTTCTCCCCAAGGGAACCATTTCACAGGGTTGTGGGCGTGTTGGAGTAGATAGGGGGACTTCTCCGTGATTAAACTGTTGGGTTTACTATTATTTGGCATGGACTCACCTGCTTTCATTCGCATTTTGTTGATATAGATTTACTGTACCATAATGCTGTTTAGTTAATATTTCTTGTTTTTTTTAAAAGATGGAAAGGAGTGGTTGGTAACATGCTCTCATGAAGAAGAAAGTTATATCGATACTGAAGATGATAAAGAAATACAAAGAATATTGAGCATACAAGGATTAAAAGTGCATTTTGAAAAATGGGATTAAAATTATTCAATTGGGATTTTTCTCATTTATTTCTTGACTAATACATATTGTTTATCTTCCAAATAGAATATATGACTAAGGTGATGTATATCTTTAAATTTTATATGTTTTCCAAATTGTAAAGTATTTAAATTGATAACGACATCCATACTTTCACCTTTATCTTCATCTTCATATCCATCTAAGCAGGAATATATCTCAATTGATTCACCTTTTGACAAGTGTTTTTCAATGAAAAGAAAAAGTGATTTAATAGATTTACGTTGGCCAGGTGTATTGTTGGCGTGTAAGTACCCTTGTAATTCATATATATAAGGATGTGTGAATTTGTTTCTGACTGCTTCATATCCAGGATCTAAATGAACAATATCAATTCCGTACGCATCTTCTTCTGTGTCATAAACCTTTACAAGTGAATTTTCGCTGTTCTTTCGATTTTTTTTAACTTGAGAGCGTTTGTTGACATCAATTCCTTTTATTTTTAGTTCAGAAATGGGCTTAAGTGTAGGATTTCTGCCATACTCACCAATAGGAAGTTCTTTGTCAGCCCCAATAAAATGATGTAAAGTCAATTGATTTCCTCCTTTATCTTATACAACTAAAAATACTCAATCTGACTCCGATAAGGTGAATTTCAATGCTTGCCTGTCTTGTTAATATACCAAATATCAAAGATTAACCTCTGCTTTCCTTGAGGAACATTGGCTTGGTCTTATATAAATCCCTTTATATGTTGTATTCTTTTTATTTTTCATTTGGAAATTAGAAAAAAAAGCGCCATTATCATTGTGTTTTTCTACAGATGAAGAATAGCGCTTTTTCAGATCATTGGGCCGTATAACCGCCGTCCATTACGACTGCCTGCCCTGTAACGCCTTTCGCTTTGTCACTGGCGAGGAATACTGCGTAATCAGCGATTTCTTGCACGGCTAACAAACGTTTTTGAGGAACCAAGGGGTAAATGACTTCTTCAAACACCTTTTCTTTAGAAATGCCTCTAGTCTCTGCAATATCTTTTAACTGGTTTTGCACCAATGGAGTGTCGATATATCCCGGACACAAGGCGTTGACGGTAATTCCGTATTCCGCTCCTTCCAATGCTGATACTTTAGTTAAACCGATCAAACCGTGTTTGGCGCTGCAATAAGCCGCTTTCCCTGCAAAACCGATTAAACCATTTATGGAAGCCATATTGATGATGCGGCCAAATTTTTGTTTTTTCATCAAAGGGAATACTCTTTTTGTCGCACTAAAAGGAGCAGTAAGCATTAATTTCAGCATAAATTCAAACTTATCAGTCGGGAAGTTTTCTATATCCGACACATGCTGAATCCCCGCATTGTTTACCAGAATATCCAATCGTCCATAGGTTTCAAGTGTCTTAGAGACACTTTTTTCTACTTGTTCTTCGTTTGTTACATCACAAACCGCAGAGAGGACTTCGTATCCTTGTTCCGTAAGTTCCTCAGCTGCATGTTGCACGGCTTTTTCGTTCAAATCGGAAATCACAACTTTTGCGCCTTCTTTAGCGAATTCACGTGCAATTTCTAAACCAATTCCACTCGCCGCGCCTGTAACAAGAGCAACTTTACTTTCCAATAATTTACTCATAGTAACCCCTCCAGGATTCATTTTGGTCTCCTAAAAGTTTACACCCAGCAGTTGTATAAGTAAAATGAATAAAAAGAATATAATGTATTCGTTAAACTTATGGAATGGAGGTCATACGATGGATATACGCCAAATCACTTACTTTCTTGAAGTTGCTAAATCCAACAGTTTTACTAAGGCATCAGAAAATTTACATTTGTCACAGCCTGCCTTAAGTAAGATGGTGAAAAGTTTGGAAGAGGAATTAAAGGTTGAGCTCATTGATCGATCAGCTAGACAAATCGCTTTGACAGATGCGGGCGAAATTGTATTTGAGCAAGGTCAAATGATTATGAAGTCAATAGATGACTTGTCGACGAACTTATACGATCTTTTACATTTAAAAAAAGGAAAAGTGAAAATTGGAATACCGCCGCTTATCGGTGTCTTATTTTTTCCTAAAATCATTAGAGGATTTAAACAATTGTATCCTGATGTGAACATCAAGCTGATAGAACATGGGGGTAACAAGGTGAAACAGGAGGTTGAAGATGGGGTACTGGATCTTGGCGTGGTTATTGAACCAGTGGACGAAGAGCAGTTTGATATCATTCCATTGCTTAATGAAGAACTGATGCTCTTCGTTCATTCCGCTCACCCGCTTGTTCATAAAGAGATTGTGGAAATGCAAGACTTGAAAAATGAACCTTTCATCCTATTTAGTGAAGACTTTTCTCTTCACGATCGGATTATTCAAGAGTGTATTAGAGCCGGTTTTCGTCCAAATATCGTTTATGAAAGTTCTCAATGGGATTTTATCAGCGAAATGATTGGAGAAGAACTAGGTATTTCCATTTTTCCTCAGTCTATAGTGAAAAAGACTGATCAAAGTTTAGTTAAGGCAATTTCCATTGTCAATCCATCAATTCCTTGGAAAGTGGCGATTATTTTAAAAAAAGGTAAATATGTTTCACACGCAGTACGCGAATTTATCCGGTATATTTCATTTTTTTGTAAGAGTAATTACGCAGATCAAGATAACTCATGAAAAAAATGAATGGTTTTTATAGTTTTTATGTATTTTACGGTTAGAGAGGGCTGCGATATATTATCTTATGTCAGAAAATAAGTACCTTTCAGGAGGAAATTCAAATGGATCAAAGCCGTTACCAACAAGGTTTAGACAAATTAATGGAGTACACTTTAACAAGCGATGATAAAATCTCTACGCATTTAAAGATTTCTGAAGACTTGAAAGATATCGCCCCAGATGTAAGTAGGTACATGATAGAATTTGCTTATGGAGATATATATTCACGGCCGGGATTAACCAATCAACAACGTGCGCTTGTTACCATTTCATCCCTTGTAACGCAAGGAACCGAGCCGCAGCTTGAACTTCATATCAATACAGGGCTTACATCCGGATTAACACCGACTGAGATTGTAGAGAGTATCACCCAATTGGTTCCTTATACAGGATTCCCGCGTGTACTTAATGCTCTTTCAGTGGCTAAGAAGGTGTTTGCACAACGACATGTAGAAAACCATTGAGAAATAAAGAGCTTGTATGGAATGCGGGATGAATTAGTATAAACTCATCAATAGAATATACACAAAACGACAGCCTATAAGGCTGTTTTTTAACATTAAAATGTCTGACCTCTTTTTTGTTTTTCGGTTGATCATATGTAAAAGCGATTATATTAATCGCTTTTTGATACTTCGAAACATGCTAAGCTTTGACCTCTTTATCAGTAAGCACTTTTAAAGCATCTCTCACTTTTAAGGCGAAGTTGACAGGTTTATCAATCGCTTCGAAATGAATATACATCAGTCTCGGTTTATCAAACAGCCAGTGATTGTGAAGTGACGTTACAATCAGATCATGTTTCCGAAGAACGCTGATAAATGGATTGATTTCTTTTTGCAGAATGACAGTTTCTCCGCTGCAAAGAGCACGGCCGTCTTTTGTCATTGATTCAAATGAAAACATTTGCGGAATGAGCAAGAATGATCTTCCGGGCCGTCCCAGTACAACCGGTTTTATATTCGTTCGTGATCTCATTACTGTACAAATTCCATTTTCAAACGTATGCATGGTTCCGCCTAGAATATCGTTAAATTCGTCACAAAGACCATGCCGTTCAATCATTTCCCCGTCAGTTTTTGGTACCGCACGCACAGTTTTAGTAGTTAGAACTCTCAGGGCCTCTCTCACTTTTCTTGCAAAATTGAGAGGTTTATCAATTGATTCAAAATGCATAAACATCAGACGCGGTTTATCAAACAGCCAATGGTTATGAACGGCAGTTACGATGATACCGAATTTGCGCAGCTCACTCATTAACGGGTTCACTTCTTCTTGCAGTAAAACAGTCTCACCTAAACATAAAGCTCTGCCTTCCCGGTCCATGCTTTCAAATGAAAAGGCCTGAGGAATAAAAGGAAATGCCTCGGCTCTTCTTCCGAGTACCACCGGATGAATGTTGCTTCGAAATCTTGTCGCCGTACATACGCCATTTACGACACTGGGCGTTGAATTGAGAATTCTAGCAAATTCTTTGCAGAGCCGTGATGGCTCCATACTCGTTTCTTCCACTTCATATCTCCTCCTGGAATCTATTTATAACGTACTTAGTATTAAAGATATGTGAAGATAGAAAAAATGTAACGCGTCAGCAGTCCATATTAGAGAGAATCAGCCTTCCTTGTATAATTTGAGATTTTCTTCCCTTTTTATAATCTCTTTAACTGTTAATTTTTAATAGATTTTTGCTTAAATTAGTAGTTTTATTCCAGCTTTGATTTTTTTGTGGCGGTCATTTGTGACAAGCACCGGCTGAGCACACATACCTTTTAGTTGTGAGTTTCAGAATATGAAAAAAAGCCTTTATACAAGGCTTTCGGTAAATAATTCATACAGCCGTTTGGCTGCTCATTCAGTGACAGCTCACAGCTCTTTTGTCATCAAGACATGCGGGATGCCGTCTTCCATAAATTCCGGTGAATCTGTCTGATAGCCCAGTTTGTGATAAAAGCCTTCCGCATGTGTTTGTCCATGCAGTTTACATTGGGTGATGCCTTTTTCTTTTACCATGTTTTCTAATTCGCTTATGATGACTTTGCCCAACCCGTATTTGCGGTAAGGCTTCAGGATGCAGATTCGTTCGAGCTTGCCTGTATGGTTTACAATGCGGACGCGTCCTGTGCCGGCAGGCTGATTTTCATGAAAAACCAAGACATGCCCGCACTGATCCTCAAGCGTATCGAACTGATCAAATTCATCGGCTTCAGGTACTTGCTGTTCCTCAATGAATACTGCTTTTCTAATCTCAAGCGCTGCTTGCAAATCAATTTCCGTTGTTATTCTTTTTATCTTCATAATCAACCAATCCTTTTCACATGTTAGTCTGGACTGCACGGCTTGCTTGTGGTCTTATAGAAGTAACGATAAAACAATTATATTGCATATGCAACAAAAACATGAAGGGTTTGAAAAGATATGACTGATATTTTGCGGGAAATCGGCATGATCGCACGGGCACTGGATTCCATCAGCAATATTGAATTTAAAGAATTAGACCTAACAAAAGGGCAGTATCTCTACCTTGTGCGTATATGTGAAAACCCGGGAGTGATACAGGAAAAAGTGGCGGAAATGATTAAAGTCGACCGAACAACAGCGGCGAGGGCAATCAAAAAACTGGAAATACAGGGGTTTATTGAAAAGCGTCCTGATGATCAAAATAAAAAAATAAAAAAACTGTTTCCGACTGAAAAAGGGAGAAAGGTTTATCCGTTATTGCAAAGAGAAGGAGAGCATTCTGCGGAGGTGGCCCTGTCCGGCTTTACATCTGAGGAAAAAGAAACCATTTTCAGCCTTCTTCAGCGGGTGAGAAAAAATATAGAACATGATTGGGAATTTGTGAAGAAGGGGAATAAAAGAGATTATTAATGGTCATTAATTCCTTTTAGTGAATGATTGCGTTGTGAATGATTAAAGTCATAAATGGATACGTTATCTGTGACATCTCCTTCCTCGGTTCCTGCTTCAACATAGCCGATAGGCTTATTTTTAACGAAAAGTATCAATTATGGTATATTTAAATAAGAAAAAATAATTGAAGCGGGGAATGATATGAGTACAATCGAAAAACAAAGACGTAAGAAATTCAGAGTGAAATCAATCGTACGGGCCATCATGGTCATCATCGGCGGAATTATTGCCGCGTATGGACTGGAAACCGTATTGATTCCGAATAGTGTATCTGACGGCGGTGTAACCGGACTCAGCATTGTCGGTTCACAGCTGTTTCATTTGCCTCTTGGGATCTTAATTGCGGTGATCAATATACCGTTTGTCTGGTTAGGATATAAGCAAATCGGGAAAGGTTTTGCGTTTCTATCAATTATCGGTATTGTCTCACTTGCCGCGGGCACGAGTTTTTTCCACCACACACCGGCTATCATCGAGGGAGACACCCTGTTAATCACCGTTGTCGGCGGGATTATTCTCGGCTTTGGAATGGGATTGGCATTGCGCAACGGCGGCGCATTAGATGGAATTGATATGCTGGCTGTGCTTCTGTCACGGAAATTGCCGTTTGGCACGAGCGACCTCATTTTATTTTTAAACATGTTTGTGTTTATTTTTGTTTCTTTTGTATTCGGGCTGCAAGGCGCATTGCTTTCCGTCATTGCTTACTACATTGCGTCTAAGGTCATTCATGTGGTTGAGGAAGGCTTAAGCGGTTCTAAAACATTTCAGATTATCACCAATGAGCCTGCATTAATGGTAGAGACCATTCGTGAAGAATTGGGCCGGAGCGCTACTTATAAAGAAGCATACGGCGGTTTTTCTCATGAAAAATTCCAAGAAATCACATGTGTCATCAACCGTTTGGAAGAAACCAAACTGAAAGAAATTATTAATGACATTGATAAACAAGCCTTTGTGACGGTATATGATGTCGCAGAAGTAAAAGGCAGTAATTTCAGAAAAGTCCATAATCATTAAGAAGCGAGCTGCCGTTAATCGGTAGCTTTTTTTAAAAAAGGAGAAAAAACTTGCAAAAATAGAATGGCAGCTGTATATTATTGATATGTCAAACGTTGACTAGTCAATTAATTGCGCAAAAGAAAGTGGGGATGGGTTTTGACAGCATGTTGTTCAGAGGAAGGCGAGATTTTATATCAGCTCCAATCACTGCATAAAGTGATCGGCACGAAGTTTGAAGCGTGCACCGGAATCAGCCAATCCCGCCTTGAGCTTCTCGCCGTGCTTTTTTACGTCGATGAGATCAGCCAAAGCGATCTTCAGAAAAAGGTGAATATTGATGGCGCAGCCGTGACAAGACACTTGAAACAGCTTGAAGCCAAAGAAATGGTCGCAAGAAGGCGGAAGCCCGAGGACAACCGAATTATACTTGTCCGGCTTACTGAACAGGGGCGGGAGAGAATCGAGGCTTCCAAAAAGGAGAAGGAGCGTTTCATAAAGGAAATGCTTGCCGGTGTCAGCGAGGAAGAACGCAGTATGTTAAAAAACGTATTGTCACAGATGCAGAATAATATAGAAAATATGAAAGCATAGGAGTGTTTTACACATGAAAACAGAACTGAAAACAAACGACTTTATGGACATTATGAAAGGCCGCCGTTCCATTCGGAATTACGATCCGGCTGTTAAAATCAGCAAAGAAGAAATGACTCAAATCCTGGAAGAAGCAACGACAGCGCCGTCTTCAGTCAACGCGCAGCCGTGGCGTTTTCTCGTCATTGACAGCCCTGAAGGAAAAGAAAAACTCGCGCCGCTTGCCAGCTTTAACCAAACACAAGTCAGCACATCATCTGCGGTGATCGCGGTTTTCGCAGATATGAACAGTGATGACTATTTAGAAGAAATTTATTCAAAAGCGGTCGAACTGGGCTACATGCCGCAGGAAGTAAAAGACAGACAAATCGCTGCGTTGACGGCGCATTTTGAAAAACTGCCGGAGCAAGTGAACCGTGAAACGATTCTGATTGACGGAGGACTCGTTTCCATGCAGCTGATGCTTACGGCACGCGCGCACGGCTATGACACAAACCCGATCGGCGGCTACGATAAAGAAAAGATTGCCGAGGTTTTCGGAATGGATAAAGAGCGTTATGTACCGGTCATGCTGTTATCAATCGGAAAAGCGGCAGACGAAGGATATGCTTCCTACCGTCTTCCTATCGAAACAATCGCACAATGGAAATAAGGTTGAAGTGAAGCTGAGGGGAGAGGGACAGTGGAGATTATTGCAGCTGTTTTCGTCGGAATTGTAGCTTTAGAACATGTATTTATCATGATACTTGAAATGTTTTTTATCAATTCGAAGGCAGCTAAGCGGTCCTTCAAATTGCCGAAGCATTTAGAAGGTGATCGGAATGTAGCGGTCATGTTTGCAAATCAGGGTCTGTATAATGGATTTCTGGCTGCCGGCCTCATTTGGGGGCTGATCCTCGGAGCTGATTCGATTGGCCATATGATTCAAATGTTTTTCGTCATCTGCGTGGTCATCGCGGCCATTTTCGGAGGCTTTACTTCAAACAAATCAATTATCGTAAAACAAGGACTTCCGGCTGTTTTAGCGCTTATTTTTCTTTTATTGGCGTAGCAGATGGAAAGAGGGCTTCCGGAAAGGAAGCCCTCTTTTTTTATTCTGTTTTGAAAATCATTCCTTATATGCATCAGTTTCATGCAAACTAACAATTAGAAGTTATAGATCGGGTAACGTATGATAAGTGAAAATAACAAATCGCGGAGGCAATCAATGGATTGGCATCAGATTAATTATTTTCAGACAGTGGCGCAAGTGCAGCATATTACACAGGCAGCAAAACAGCTGTCCATATCTCAGCCCGCTCTCAGCCGTTCGATTTCAAAGCTTGAAGACGAGCTGGGCGTTCAGCTTTTTGATCGCAAAGGCAGGAATATTTATTTGAATCGGTACGGGAAAATGTTTTTGCATCGTGTGGAACAATCTATCAGACAAATTGAAATCGGTAAGCAGGAAGTGTGGAATGAAATACATCCCAACAGCGGCACAATTTTATTGTCTTTTTTGCCGTCGCTTGGCATGAGTATGGTTCCGGATGTGATCAGCTCGTTTCAACACATGTATCCTCATGTCAATTTTCAGTTGACCCAAGCATCAAATCAGCAGATTATCGAGCAATTAACGTCAAGAGAAGTGGACATCGCATTGACTTCGCTTCGTGATGAAAACGATGATGTGATCTGCCAGCCGCTTTTAACAGAAGAGTTATATTTAGCCGTTTCTGCTGAACATCCGCTCGCCTCATATGATGAAATTGATTTGAAAATGGCGGAGCATGAACCGTTTATCTCTTTTAAAGATACAAATGTTCTTCACGGCATGATTAAAGAGTTGTGTGAAAAAGCGGGATTTTCACCGGATGTCGTATTTGAGGGAGAAGATATTGTGACAGCTTCCGGGTTAGTCGGCGCTAAACTGGGGGTGTCTCTTATCCCTGACTTGCACGTTTTTGATAAAACAAAGGTCAAACTTCTCAGTGTCACCAATCCGATCTGTGAAAGAGAGATTGGTTTGGCTTGGAGGAAAGACGGCTATTTATCGCCGGCAGCGGAGAATTTTATAGCGTTTATTCAAACCCGGCTTAACAGAAAAGGGGGAAGATAAATGACTTACATTCGCCGCGGCACACTTCAATTCAAAAAGGTAAACTTCGCTTTGTTTGCTGGCGGATTTTGCACGTTTGCCATCCTTTGGGGAACGCAGCCGCTGCTGCCTGATATCGCAAACGATTTTCACCTGTCACCGGCGGTTTCAAGCTTAAGCCAATCAGCGGCAACGATTGCTTTAGCCATCAGTCTGGTATTCGCCGGTTTTTTATCAGAAATGTACGGGCGGAAGCAGATAATGGGCGTGTCATTATTTGCTGCATCCATCCTAGCCGTTCTCACAGGGTTTGTTTCGGACTTTCAGCTGCTCGTCGTTTGCAGGGCGCTGCAGGGAGCCGCATTAGCGGGGCTTCCCGCCGCGGCAATGGCTTATTTAGCTGAAGAAATCGAGCCGGACAGCTTAGGAATGGCAATGGGGCTTTATATCAGCGGAAACTCGATTGGCGGCATGACGGGACGCATCATCAGCGGCTTTCTGACGGATTCCTTCAGCTGGCATTCGGCTTTGCTGACGATCGGCCTCATCAGTTTGCTGGCAAGCATTATCTTCTGGACGATCCTTCCTGTCTCTTCTCATTTTACGCCCCGGACATATAAAAGAAACGACATTTTTACCTCATTTTACCGTCAATACAGGATGCCCGGTTTCGGCTGCCTTTTGATCATCGGTTTTTTATTGGAAGCCGGCTTTGTATCTTTATATAACTATATCGGTTTTCAATTGATGAAGCCGCCTTATTCACTAAGCCAAACGGCAGTCGGGTTTATTTTTCTCGTATACCTTGTCGGAACGTTCAGTTCAACGTGGATGGGCATGTTAGCAGACAAATACGGCAAAAGAAAAATCCTGCCATTCTCATTGGTGATTGTCATGATTGGTGTCTGCATTACTTTATCTGCTGATATAGGGATCATGATTTTAGGAGTTGCGATTTTCACATTCGGCTTTTTTGCGGGCCATTCGATCTCCAGCAGCTGGGTTGGCGAACTGGCCGTACGCGATAAGGCACAGGCCGCGGCCTTATATTTGTTTTCCTATTATGTGGGAGGGAGCATCGGGGGGACTGCAAGCGGCGCTTTCTATCACCAATTCGGCTGGGGCGGCATTGCCGTCATGATCACGGCGCTTTCTGCCGTTTCAGCAGCCGTTTCAGTCTGGCTGGGATTATTGACGAAACGAAAAAAAGATAAACACCAATAGGCGTTTATCTTTTTTGAATTACAGATAAATGCTTACCGCAGAATAGATGAGCAGCAGACACATCACGATGCGAAACGCTTTATCGTGTTTCTCAAAGAGATGTTTAAAAACAGATCCGAACGCCGACCACAGCAGTAAAGCCGCCCAGCCCAGGAGAATAGCCGACGCGAGCCAGAACGCAATCAATGGATACGTGTGCTGAAATGGCAATATAAAGGCGCTCATTAAGGTTAAAAAGAATAAAATACTCTTTATATTGATCATTTGAAACAGAAATCCCGATAGAAAAGACGATCGGGTTTTTTCAGAATCGCCTTTTGATGTTTTGGGCAGCGAAATCTGCCAAGCCAAATAGAGCAAATAGACGGCTCCGGCAATTTTAAAGTAAGGTTCCACGACGGGAATCCAATGATAGACACTCATGGTAAACAGACCGCTGAGAATGCCGAGCACTGCAAATCCCGTCAGGATTCCGCCGTTAAAACGCCATGAACCGATAAAGCCGGCTCTGCGCGCTTCATTCATCATTAAAATATTGCTCGGCCCGGGCGTAATAGATGTCATCAGGACATAAGAAAGAAAAGCTATGATACTCATTAAATCACCTTCATTTGCTAATGTGATGGAACCGTTTTTTATTGTATGATAAGAATAGTTATAAATAAAATTGAAAAATAAAATCGCATTATTGATTTTTTCGATACAACTTAGAGGTGAATTCATATGGAGATCAGACATCTTATTACATTTCAGGCCATTGTAGATAAGGGAAGCTATACAGGGGCCGCGGCGAAGCTGGGATACACGCAGTCGACGATTACGACTCATATTCAGGCGCTTGAACAGGAGATCGGCGGCGCATTATTTACGTACGAAAAAAGGCGTCTGAAACTGACGCCTTTAGGGAGAGAGCTGATACCGTTAGCCGAGGATTTACTTTCCGCCCATGACAAGATCAAAAATATGCAAAGCATTCACGAGGTGAAGGGCGTTTTAAAAATTGCGGCGCCGGAGTCTTTGACCATTTCCAGACTGGGGCCGATTATCAGAGAATATTCCATGAAGTATCCGAACGTCAATATCATATTGAGCAACGGAACATGCGGGCAGAATCAGGTGGAATTAGTAAGCGGCCGTGTGGATATTGCATTTATGGTGTATCCGGAGATACAAATGGAAAAATGCATACATCATTCTTTATTGGAGGAACGCATCGTCCTCGTGGCGGGCAGTGACGCACCGGAACATTTTGACGACTATCAACAAAGCGGCAAGCACTTTTTTATTACAAATGAAGAAGGATGCAGCTATCGGACTATGTTTGAACGATTTCTCGTCAAGTATGATATCAGTCATTTACAAACAATGGAATTGTGGAGTATAGAAGCCATTAAGCAGACGGTGATGAGCGGACTCGGTTTCTCCGTTTTACCTTATATTACGGTAAAAGAAGAAGTAAAAGCGGGGAAGCTGAAAATTCTTCAGCAGTCTGAGCCGTTCGAGCGGCTTTATTCTCATATGCTGGTCAAAAAGAAAAAATGGCAGCTTCCGGCCGCCGAGGCTTTTGTGTCGCTTGTTCTTGAGTCGTTTGGTGATAAATAATGTTTAGGTTAATTTGAAAGCCGATGCCTGCGCGCATCGGCTTTTGTTTTTGTCCGGAATCTTAATGACATTTTCGATGTCAGCCAGCTGTTTTTGACTCCATACCTACCTTTTTTTAAAAAAAGAGAGCCGATCAGCAAATATGGTATGATTTACATAATCAGGGAGTGGGGTTGCAAAGGATGAATATGAAGAGAGCGTATTACGCTATTTTATACAGCCAGACCGCTATCAACTTGGGGTTCTCACTTTATACGATGGCTGTCATCTTGTTTTTGTTTACAAAAACCGGTTCGACGGCGATGGCCTCTCTTATGACGTTCGTCAGCATTGTATGTCGCGTATTGGGCAGCGCCGTTTTGCCGCTGGTCACCGGCCGGTTCACGTTTCGGTCTTTGTTAATCGGTTCTCAATTGATACAGATCACACTGTTAGTCTATTTGTTTTTTGTCATCTAAACCGGTTCATCCGCATTCTTTTTTCTGATGTTTTGTCTGATCGGAGGCATTTCTTTTTGCAACGGATGGTTTGCTCCGATAAAAAGCGCGCTGATTGGGGAAATCATTCCTCCCGATCGAAGGGCGAAAGCGAACGGTTTATTATCTGCGGCGGATCAGACCGTTCAGTTTGCGGGGTGGTCTCTCGGCGGCGTCATCATAGCGTTTTTGGGAGAGAGCGATACAATGATCGTCACTGTCATGTTATTGGTTTCTTCGGTTTTGGGCATCATTCTGTTTCTTCAAGTACGCATGTGTGCGCCGGCAGCAGTCAGGGAACGTTTCCTTTTTGCAGATGCGGCAAGCGGCTGGGTGTATTTATTTCAGCAAAAACAGCTGAGGGTTCTCATTGTGATGGATGTGATCGAATCGTGGGCAGGCATGATATGGATCGGTTCTGTGTCCTTAACTTATGTGCATGACGTTCTTCATAAAGGAGAGGCTTGGTGGGGGTATGTCAACGGAGTCTATTATGCAGGGACGATGATCGGCGGACTGATCATCTATAAGTTATCCGGTAAGTTTCAGCATCATCTCATTCCGCTTATGCTGACGGGAGCCTTGGCATATGGAATGTTCACGTTTATTTATGGGTTGATCACAAGCGCCGTTACGGCCCTTTTTCTGGTGCTGTGTATGGGGCCGGCTTGTGTATTACGAGATCTCACGCAGGAAACATTACTCCAAAACATCACGACCGAAAAGACACGGGTCAATATATTAGCGGCGAGATCAGCTTTAGTTCAGTTCATTTTTATGTTTTCCATTATCGGAACGGGGGTCATCTCGGATGTATTCGGCGTGCGGTTTATTTATATTGGCGCAGGTCTCCTCTTATTAATTTCGGCTTTTATCGGATTTTCTCAGCTGCGAATGAAGAAGATGGTACAAAGCCGCATGTAGTGTAGTATAATGAGGAACGTACGTTCTGTATCGAGAGAGGAGAGGGTAATGTGGGACATCTGGCACTGCAATTGTATGATTATCATCTTTGGGCAAATCAGCAAATATTCACCCGGCTTAAAGAGCTTCCGGAGGATGTGTACCGTAAGGAGATTCAAAGTGTCTTTCCGTCGATAGCCGGTGTATTGACTCATGTGTATCTGTCGGATAAGGGGTGGTTTGATGTGTTCTCCGGAGAGCGTCTGGAGGATACGCTGAAATCAGCTGAACAGCAAAAAGAGGACATCTTGTCTAAAGAGATAGAAGAGCTGGAAGATATGTTTTTGGAATTATCAGACCGATATCAATTATTTTTGCAAAAGGAAGAAAATATCAGTCTCCCCCTTGAAATAGAGCATCCGTCAGGTGACATCATGAAAACCGCAGCAGCCGATATGATCCTCCATGTTGTGAACCACGGAACGTATCATCGCGGGAATATAACAGCCATGCTCAGACAGATGGGGTATGCTTCTGTGCCGACGGATTACGGTATGTATTTATATATAAACAAAAAGTAAACAAGACAGCCAACGCGGCTGTCTTGTGATATCCGTAAAAAAGCCAAATCATATGAGTGATTTGGCTTTTTCATTTGCTATGCCATGTTCTGCAGCCGTTCTAAACTGTTTTTCCAATTCGCTTCAAGCGCTGTAAAAGCAGCGGCGGCATCTTGCTGTTCTAATGCGTGAATGATATCAGAGTGTTCATTATATGATCTGTTTAAAGCGCCGTTTTCACTGAAATAGCGGATTTCCATTCTCTGAATTTTGACTTTCAGGCTTACAAGCAATTTGTGAAGTTCGGCATTGTCCGCAAGCAGAATGATGCGATGGTGAAATGCATTGTCCGCTTCCAGGATGGCCAGTTTATCGCCGTCTTTCATTGTTTGAAGAAGATCTTCATTCAGCTGTTTCAATTCCTGAATCACGGCATCGTCCACATGCGGGAGAGCTTGCTGCAATGCCAGTTTTTCAAGCGTCCAGACGATGGAATACAAGTTTTCCGCTTCTTTTAACTCAATCGGAGCGACAAGCGTCCATCTGTTCGCTTTTGTTATCACCAAGCCGTCATCTTCCAGCCGCAATAAGGCTTCCCGTATCGGGGTGCGGCTGATTCCCAATGTTTCCGACAAATCCTTGTCCTTTAACTTTGTTTCCGGTTTGAGCTTGCCCGTTATGATCCAGTTTCTGAGTGTGCGATACACTTCGTCCCGCATGATGGTTCTTTTCAGCACAGGTTCTTTGTTTTGATTATCCAATGGAACACCTCATGAATCGTAGTATACATATTTGCATTTTACCACAGTCCGGGCGCTGGTTAGAAATGAAGAGGGACGTCTAAGAATGAATCGAACCGAGATGCTTCATCTCAATATGCTGAAAGTCAGCGGAGCCGCCTTCAGAAAAGAGCGTGATTCCCTGATCTTCGTGTTTTGGGAACACTTCATTTGTCAAAACGGTTTTTCCGTCGTCTGCAAATACTTCAATACTTGTTTTGTCTACGAGAATTTTCAGATGGACGCGCCCTTTGTTTCCGTCAAATGGGGCTTTGCTTTCGGCGTATGCACCGGTTTTATCAGGCTGGTCTGTAAACGATCTGTTCACATAGGCATAGCCGTCTTCTGCCGAAATACCGACATCAATATGCCGACTTTGGTCTGCTGATTCTCTGAGTCTGACGCCTGCATTTTTGATATCTGACCAAGCGATATCCATATCAAGCTGATATGTATCACCTTTGATCGGCAGTGTCTCTGAACCGTTCACCTGTTTGTGTTCTATGCTGTCAGTTGAAGAGGTTAATTGGTTCAATGCTTCAACCGGCTCTGACACAAGGCTGTATGTGCCGCCGTCCTGCTGCTGAAGGCGGATTTCACGGACGATAGAATCCGTGCCGTTAAAGCCGTTTTTTAGTGTCGGTGTTTCATTCGGATAATCCCAATTGTTCATCCATGCCAGCGCATAGCGTTTTGTCAGAGGATCTTCGCTATTACCGTCCTCAAATGTGACGCCGCCGTACCAGTCAAAGCCGTAATCGAGCCATTGCGGTTCTTCTTGATCGGCGGTAAATTCCTTCCCGTCAAAGTTTCCGGTCCAATACGCGTACGTATTCGGTTTGCCTGCGGGTTTGCCGTTTGCGCTTGCGCCCAGAACCCACTTGGCTGTTCCGTCATCTGCACGCATCATATAAAGGTCGGGGCATTCGACGAGGCCGATCTGCTGAGTGATAAAACCGCCCGTGTATTTCCAATTTTTTAAATCGGGTGATTCATAAAAACCGATTTTTTCGCCTTCGGCCATGGCCATCACCCATTTGTCATCCTGTTCATCCCAGATCACTTTCGGGTCCCGGAAATCCTTAGTTCCCGGATTTTTCATCACGGGCTGATCACTATAGGAAGTAAACGTTTTTCCTTTGTCCGTGCTGTACCATAAATATTGTTCCTGGGCTTTTGTTTTGGCTGTCGGCTGCGTCGTGACGGCGACCAGCGCGTTTTTGCCGAAGCCCGCGGTGTTGTGTTTATCAATGACGACAGAACCGGACCATATATCGCCGTTTTCGTTGGTGTATTTCGGAATAGCCGTGCCTTCGTCCGTCCAGTGCACCAAGTCCTCTGATACGGCGTGCCGCCATTCTGTACCGTTGCCGTTCGGGTAATCCCGATTATAAAGATAGTAGTAATGATATTTCCCCTCGAAAAAAATGGGCTTTTGAGGGTCGTTTTTCCATTTGTCCGGGGTCGTAAAATGATACGCCGCACGGTAATCTTTCTTATGCTCCGTGTTTGTGTCAGAGGAATTGTGGCTTTTGTTCGGCAGTAAGCCGACAAACAGGAACGCACCCAAAAAGATCAATATTACAACGGGCCATTTTCGTGCCATGATTGAGTTCACCATCTTGTTGAGAAATAAAAGAAAATGCCAATGAAGTATCGGCATTTTCTTTTTGTTGTTATTAGTTGTTAACCGTAAGCTGTCCTTGTTCAAGGATGCTGTTTTTAACAACGGATGTTTTCTTGCCTTTGATGTTCATTAAGAAGCTTGGCGCAAATGTTGCCTTTTTATCCTCAAAGAAGCCTCTGTTTGTCATGTAGCTTGTGATCACGACATTGTTGCCTTTGGCTTGCGGCACTGCGAAGTGAGAGTAAGTGAACGTTACATCGTTAGGGTCAAGACCCATTTGCAGTACAAGACCAGTTTTGTTCAGCGGCTTGTAAGGACCTGTTAAAGAGTTTGATACATAACCAAGCATGTAAATATCGTTTGAGTTAATACCGTCGATCGTCATTTTTGAACCGCGTGAATCAGTGAACAGGTACCATTTGCCGTTCATTTTGAAAACATTCGCGCGCTCGATTTCATCTGTTACCGTATTTGAAGTAATCAGCGGCTTCATGACTTTTTTCAATGTGTAATCATCGTTTAACTCTACCATACCGAGGGCGCCATTCGCTAATTCAGCATCGCGTTTTTTAGCACTTTGCTGAAGCTTCTGACTTTCTTTACGGAAGAAGTTTGTGCTGCCGCCGTAGTACGCTTTGTTAAATAAAGATTCTTCGCCTTGGTATCCGTTATCTGTTCCAGTGTTGGCTTCGAATACAAGGTATTTATGGCCTTTGTCTTCAACGTAGTGAGGGTCTCTCAGCGTATGGTTGTCGCCGGATGTATAGTTCCCTTCATCGATAAACTGCTGAACGTTTTGATATGTTTTTCCGTCACCGTCAAAAATCGTTTTATGATCTTCCACTCCGTTGATCTTGAGCGTGTCATCAGATTTTGACACATTTACCTGCGCCGTTGTCAGGCTTTGTTTGCCGTAATGTGTACCGGAAAAGTCAGTGTAGAATAAACGGATTTTTCCGTCAGATGTAAAGGTTGCAGAACCGGACCATTCTTGTGTCTGTTCTTTCAGGATTTCATCGTTGGCGTCGAACTTATCGCTGTCTTTAAAGACACGGCCCGCGTTTTTCCAGCTGTCGATCGAGTTGTCGCCGACTTTTTGATAAAACATGTAGATGGATGTGTCATCAGCGTCTTTCGGGCTTCCAGCAAGAGCAAACACGACGTGATAGCCGTTGTATTCAGCTACTGTTCCGTCAGCGTTTTGGAGCGGCCAGCTGTCCCACACATCCAGTCCTTTTGCGGACTCGATATTTTTAATTGTTGATTGGTCGAATTGAGGCACTTGGTATTTTTCACTTTGCTGCTGTTTAGGGATCTGCAGCATATCATGGCGTGTGATGTGAGAGACGCCGTACGTTTCTTTGTAAGGTTTTTGGGTATTTTCTTTCGCGAAGGCTTGAGTCGCTCCCCCTGCCAGAAGTGCAGTCGTGAAAGTTAGAACTGTGGCTCGTTTTGCAAATTTTTTGATGTTCATGTTCATGTCTCCTTTTGTATGTACCTTTTTTTGCGATCTGCCGATTCGATCCTCCTGCATTCATGGATGGCAGGTTTGTTACAGAAAAAAAGACCTAAAATATGTATGGGGTGACGCCAAAGAATACACTTTGCCCTTAACACATTTTAGGTCTTGCCTGCTTTATCAGTAACAATCCTGCATGATTTACTTGTCGACATCATTCTATTAGACTCTGATTCTATTGACAACTGGTCTATTTTCCTCTTTTGGATGATAGTAAAATGAAAAAAGGCCTTTTAATATATGGGTAATTGAGACTAAGGGGTGCTCTGGGCCTAGGAAAAAACCTCTCTAAAAAAGAGAGGTTATTTTTTCTTGATAGATAATAAAGCGATGGTGGCTAAAATCAGAAAAGTACCCAGCCATTCTGATATTCCGAAGGGAACATGCAGCCAGATAACAGCTAAAAAAGCTGCCGACAGCGGCTCTGCACAGGCGAGCAGGCTGGTTTCAGAGGCACTCAGATATTTCAGGCTTTCCAAGTAGCAATAAAAAGCGATGAGCGTTCCGAAAATGATGATAAACACAATCGCGGCATATGCAGGAAAGGACCACTCGCCTTCAAATTTCCAGGGCGGGCGGATCAAGCTGAGGGCGGCTCCGCCGATCAGCATGCCCCATCCGACAATAATGGCCGATCCCCATTTCTTCAGCAGACGATGCGGCTGAAGGGTGTAAAACGCCAGTGCAAACGCCGAACTGATGCCCCAAAAGACGGCCAGACCGGATATGGACAGGCTTCCGACATTACCGTGCGTGACCAAAATGAATGTGCCGGCAACCGCCAATAAGACGGCCAGAAGCTCTTTTGCTGAAGGAATTCTCTTTGCGCGAATCGCTAAAAAGCATGTAATGATCGCTGGCCCTAAATACTGAAGAACGGTAGCAGCGGCCGCGTTGCCGTACTCAATTGCCGCGAAGTAGGTGTATTGAACGCCTAACATTCCGAAAATCCCGAATAAAAGAAGGGGAATTCTGTCCCGTCTGTCTTTCCAAACAGCCCATATCCGTCCTTTTTCTTTGCGGTACGCGATGCCGAGCAGAAGCGCCCCTGACACCAGAAGGCGCACTGAAGTCAGCCATTCTGTATTAAAATGGCGGTGCTGGAACAGATACTGGGCAACCGTTCCCGAGACCCCCCATAAGATAGCTCCTGTCAGCACAAGCCAAATGCCTGTTGTTCGTGAATAAGAAAGAGCAGCGTGTTTTTCCAGGATAGACACCCCCGATTCTAATGTTGTGATAGCAACTTACAATAATTAGGAAAATGAACATCTTTCATGTGATATATTATATATTGTATATTAAATCCCGTCAAAATGATTTTCTGAGGAAAGCGCTTACGAAACGGCCGTCTGATGAATGAGCAATAAAAAAAACACCCCGGCGGGTTTCCGGGGTGTGTTGGTTATTCTGCAATCGCGTCTGTTAAAACAGGAACGACTTGTTTCTTTCTGGATACGACGCCTTTTAAAAGAGCCGTGTTGTTTTCTAAAGTCACGTTGAATGCTTTTTCCACTTTTGACGCTTGATCACCGATGGCAAGCGCAAGGGAATCGTTTTCCAGAATATCCGTAATCACGAGAAGGAACAGGTCAAGGTTCTTCTCAGCAATTACTTTTGAAAGAGCCGCTTCTAATTCCGGCTGCCGCTTTTTAACATCTTCAATATCAACTGTGTTGACTTGGGCGATTTCGACTTTTTTGCTGCCGAGCGTGAACTCTTTCGCATCAAGAGAAATCAGTTCTTCCACAGTTTTTTTGCTTAAGTCGGCGCCCGCTTTCAGCATGTTTAAGCCGTACTCTTCCGCATCTACGCCGGCAATTTCAGCAAGCTCTTTTGCCGCTGCGATATCTTGCTCCGTGCAAGTCGGAGATTTAAATAACAGAGAGTCGGAAATGATTGCTGACAGCATGAGGCCCGCAATTTCTTTCTCGATTTTCACGTTATTTTCTTTGTACATTTTGTTTAAGATCGTAGCCGTACAGCCGACCGGCTCAGCACGGTAGTAAAGAGGTTCCGCTGTTTCGAAGTTGGCGATACGGTGGTGGTCGATAACTTCAAGAACCTGAACGTCTTCGATATCCTTGATGCTTTGCTGGCGTTCATTGTGGTCAACAAGGATGACGCCGTTTACTTCGTTTGCGGCTGTTTCCACCAAACGCGGGCTTTCCTGCTTGAAATAATCAAGCGCGTATTGTGTTTCGCCGTTGACTTGTCCGAGGCGGACGGGCTCAGCATTGAAGCCGAGTTTATTTTTTAGATCAGCGTAGGCAATGGCAGAGCAAATGGTATCTGTGTCTGGGTTTTGATGTCCGAAAATAAGAATTTTTTCCATAATAACTCCTTGTCCTTTTTTGTAGTGTAAACAATCTTTTTATAGTTTAACACGTCTTGAGGAGGGTGTAATCTTCAAAACCTTAAAAATTGATGTGAAAAAGAAGCATTTTTGTTGAGAGGTGGAGAGGATTGCGAGTAAAATACTGGGTAAGTCAGATGCTAATCAGCATATAGTATCAAAAAAGGTACTATGGAGGATGAAAAATGAACATATATCCGAATAAAGAAGGTTGTCCGGTTGAACTGACGCTTTCCGTTATCGGCGGAAAGTGGAAGGGTATTTTGTTTTATCATATGATCGGCGGAAAAAAGCGGTTTAATGAGTTTCGGCGCATTTGCCCCAGCATTACGCAGCGTATGCTGACGCTTCAGCTTCGCGAGCTTGAGGCGGACGGCATCGTGCATCGCGAGGTATATCAGCAGGTGCCTCCAAAGGTGGAGTATTCTCTTACCGAATTCGGCAGGTCGCTGGAACCGATCGTTTTGCAAATGAAGAAATGGGGAGATGCCAACCGGGAGTTTCTCGAGGCATACCGGGAAAAAACGTCTCCTCAAGATCAGTCCGCTCAAAAATAAGAAGCAGCAAAGGATTAAATTCCTTGCTGCTTTTTTTTATTTCATCGCGATGGCTTTTCTGGCGTTGCGCACATCATTCTTCAGCAATTCGCTCAGGTTGTAAGCCGGATATTGACCCCGTTCTTCCATATACTCAAAGACCATTTGATGCCACTTGATGGCCGCGTTTAAGTGCTTGACGAAGACGTGTCTTAATTGAGGTGTGGCCGTCTCTGTAATGGCTCCGGCATAATTGCGGACAGATGTTTTGGCCAGGATCAGCAGGCCGCCGCTGTAAAAGGAGGAATCAGCGCGCTCTTCTGTTTCATCCTCACGAAAGGCGGGAGCTTCAGGGAAGAAAGGAAGCAGTTCACGCAGATTTTGTTCCAGCGAATGGATGGAAAATCTGTAAAGCTGTTTTAATCTGGCATCGCTTACGTCCCGCTCTGTTCTTTTTAATTTCACAAGTCCGTTTGCCTGGAAAGCCACTAACTCATGCAGTTCTAACGTTTCATGCCATGCTAATGTTCTCCGCTCAGTCATGGTGTAAGAATCTCCTTTATCCTTCATTTTCACTTTCAGCATATGCCCCGGCCCCGATGTTGTTCCTGATGTTTTGAAGTTTCCAGAAAGGGAAACTCAATGTAAAGGAAATACGAAATAGAGGTGAAACTATATGTGGGACATGATAAAGAACTTCTTCCTTTTCAGCAGCGGGGTTTTGCAGGCGACCACTCTCTTACTTATCGTTATCGTCTTGTTATATGTACGAAAAACCAAAAAGAAAAACAGAGATACTTCTGGTTTCATGGATGATCAGGATCACTGATACAACGGGCATTCTTTCACTGGGATGTCCGTTTGTCTGTTTTCATGTTTCACATGGAACATTGCGGCTGTCCGTGCTCATTTTACTTGCGATTTCGACTTATGTTAAAATATATACGTGTATTTTGGAGAGTTTATGGAAAATTCAGGTCTTGAAAGAGACATTGCGGCGTCAAAAGAGCAGTCGTCTAAGCTGCTCTTTTCTATTCGTATGTTCGAATGATACAAGGTTTGAGGTGAGTAAGTGAAAAATACAAGGGCTCTAATAGAAGGCGCCATTTTGATCAGTATTTTTGCAATCATTTCCCTTTTGGTCGTGTACCTCCCTTTACTGGGGGCAATTCTTCTCTTTGCTTTGCCGCTGCCGATCATTCTTTACACCATTCGGCACGGTCTGAAGTCCGGGGTATGGATGGGGCTTGCCAGCCTTCCTGTCAGCTTTATTGTAGGTTCGTTTACCGGGCTTACAGGCGCTTTTACGGCGGCCTGTACGGGAATCGCCATGGGATATTATTTTAAAAAGAAACAGCCCGGCTATGCGGTTGCTGCCGGCGCTATGGCGTATGTGTTGTGCGGCGTCGTTTTTTTTGTGGTCAGCATCGTGTTTCTTAATATGAATGTGGTTGATACCACCATGTCCCAGCTTCGGGAGTCGCTGTCTTTAGCAGAAACCATGTCAAAACAGCTCGGTTACGGAGACCAGTTCGGGAAGCAGATCAAGCTGATGGAAAGTCAGCTGAGCACGGTTCAATATCTTTTTCCGACAGTGCTCGTATTGACCGGCATCGTTTTTTCTTTCCTCAGTTATGCTATGGCAAGGCCGCTTTTACGGCGATTTTCCCCTGATCTTCCGAAGATGAAGCCTTTTAGAGAGCTCAAACTCCCGCAAAGCGTTGTCATTCTGTATTTTATTGTGACGATATTAGGGTTTCTGCCTTTAGAAAAAGGGCATATGCTGTATTCGGTTTCATTGAATGGGGGATTTATTCTCAGCTTGCTGATTTGTATTCAAGGATTAGCGTTTATTTTTTTCTATTGCCGCGAAATGGAGATGCCGAAAGCCGTTCCTGTATTAGCAATTGTGCTGGGGGTGCTTTTTCCGCTTATCTTGTCCGTGTATCTCCTCTTAGGCATCATTGACATAGGCTTTAACATAAGAAATAAGGTGACGCGAAATTGAGTGTGACTTACAGGTGGGGAGTTGATAGAAATGCCTAGTTTTTATGAAAAACCGTTGTTTCGGTATCCCATCTATGCATTGATTGCATTGTCAATCATCATAATTCTCATCAGCATTTACTTTAACTGGCTGATAGGAGCCATCGGCGTTGTGCTGCTCGCCGTGATCTTGTTTTTCATTAAGCGTGCGGATTCTCTGATCAGAAAAGAAATTGACGATTATATCTCCACGTTATCGTATAGATTGAAAAAAGTAGGCGAAGAGGCATTAATGGAAATGCCTATCGGGATTATGCTGTTTAATGATCAATATTACATTGAGTGGGCGAATCCGTTTTTGTCTTCCTGTTTTAATGAAAGCACGCTCGTCGGACGGTCGCTGTATGACACATGCGAGGCCGTCGTGCCGCTGATCAAGCAGGAGGTCGATTCGGAAACGATCACCTTGAATGAGCGGAAGTTTAAAGTAGTGATTAAAAGAGATGAGCGCCTGCTTTATTTCTTTGATGTGACAGAACAGATTCAGATTGAAAAGCAGTACGAAAATGAGAGAACCGTGCTGGCATATATCTTCTTAGATAACTATGATGACGTCACACAGGGGCTGGATGACCAAACGAGAAGTACGATGAACAGCCAGGTCACCTCATTATTAAATGCGTGGGCGCAGGAGTACGGCATTTTCCTGAAACGGACGTCCTCGGAGCGGTTTATCGCGGTGTTAAATGAACACATTTTAACGGAGCTTGAAAACGCGAAATTTTCGATTTTGGATGAAATCCGAGAAAAAACATCCGTTCACACTGTATCTTTGACCCTCAGCATCGGGATCGGCGCATCGGTTTCTTCCTTGAAGGAGCTTGGAGATCTGGCGCAGTCCAGCCTCGATTTGGCTCTCGGCCGCGGAGGCGACCAAGTGGCGATCAAAATGCCGAACGGCAAGGTGAAATTTTACGGCGGCAAAACGAATCCGATGGAGAAGCGCACAAGGGTGCGCGCCCGGGTGATTTCTCACGCGCTCAAGGAAATTGTCTCAGAAAGCAGCAATGTCATTATTATGGGGCACAAATTTCCTGATATGGACGCAGTCGGAGCCGCAATCGGAATATTGAAGGTGGCGCAGGCCAACGGCAAAGACGGCTACATCGTCATTGATCCGAACCAGATCGGATCAAGCGTTCAGCGTCTGATTGAAGAAATTAAAAAATATGAAGAGCTGTGGTCGCGGTTCATCACGCCGGAAGAGGCGATGGAAATTTCAAATGACGACACGCTGCTTGTCGTCGTTGATACACATAAACCGTCCCTTGTGATGGAAGAGCGTCTCGTGAACAAAATCGAGCACATCGTTGTGATTGACCACCACCGCAGAGGCGAGGAATTTATTAAAGACCCGCTGCTCGTTTATATGGAGCCATACGCTTCATCCACCGCAGAACTCGTGACGGAGCTGCTTGAATACCAGCCGAAGCGGCTCAAAATCAATATGATTGAAGCGACGGCCCTGTTAGCTGGTATAATAGTGGATACGAAGAGTTTTTCCCTTCGCACGGGCTCGCGGACGTTCGACGCCGCTTCTTATTTGAGAGCGAAAGGCGCAGATACGGTTCTGGTGCAGAAAGTTCTCAAAGAATCCGTCGGTTCTTATATCAAGCGGGCGAAACTGATCCAGCATACGTCTCTTTATAAAGAACATATCGCGATTGCTTCTCTTCCTGAGAACGAAGAGGAGTACTTTGACCAGGTGCTGATTGCGCAGGCGGCTGATTCCCTCTTATCGATGAGTGAAGTGGAAGCTTCATTTGCGGTAGCCAGACGGGATGAGCATACGGTGTGCATCAGTGCGAGATCGCTGGGCGAGGTCAATGTGCAGATTATTATGGAGGCGCTGGATGGCGGAGGGCATTTAACCAATGCGGCAACCCAGTTATCGGGCATTTCTGTCTCAGAAGCGCTCGTCCGGCTGAAGGAAGCCATTGATGAATATTTTGAAGGAGGCGTTCAGAGATGAAGGTTATTTTCTTACAAGATGTAAAAGGTAAAGGAAAAAAAGGCGAAATGAAAAACGTAGCAGACGGTTATGCACATAACTTTCTCATTAAAAAAGGCCTCGCTGTCGAAGCAAATGCGACAAACATCAGCGCATTGAAAGGACAGAAAGAAAAAGAGAAAAAAGAAGCGATTGCCGAGCTTGAAAGAGCGAAAGATTTGAAAGAAACGCTTGAACAGCTGACTGTTGAGCTGAGTGCCAAATCCGGTGAAGGCGGCCGTCTATTCGGATCTGTCACAAGCAAACAGATTGCAGAAGCGCTGCAAAAAACGCATAAGATTAAAGTGGATAAACGGAAACTGGAGCTCCAAGACGGTATCCGCACACTGGGATATACAAACGTTCCTGTAAAGCTGCACCCTGAAGTTCAGGCTGTGCTGAAGGTTCACGTAAAAGAAGAAGCGTAATACACAATGAAAAACCCGCCGATCCGGCGGGTTTTTTTTTCATGTCTGCAGACGGCGCAGCGCAAGAAAATGATGAGGTTGTTTCATTTCCTATCATTACCATATTGCATATTATATTACATCATAACGAAGGATGTGTCGGTATGAAACGATTTTTTTCTGAAACATATTTTCATAATCCGGAGAATAAAAAGGCACTGGAGCACTATCCGCTGATCGGAGACGGAAAAGACGGGGAAGTCTATCGTTTGACATACAACAAATGCGTAAAATATTTCTTTGATCAAGAGACATGTAAGAAGGAATTGGCAGCTTTAAAGACCGGACAAGGTTCCCCGGTGATTCCAAGACTGTATGAATACGGAGATCGTTATATTGTGATGGAATACGTCCAAGGCACCTCTCTTGCCCGCCATATCAAAAAAGAAAAATCCCTGTCCGTCAAACTGACTGCTGATATTTTAAATATGCTGGATGAATTAAAGAAAATCGGTTTTACCAGATGGGATGCCGAAATCAGGCACATTCTGATCAATGAATACGGCAATCTTAAAGTCATCGACCATAAAAGAGCTTTTTCCGCCATTACCCGGTTTCCCGTAAAACTATTAAAAGGACTGGACAAATACGGCTTGGCGGATGAGTTTTTGAACACTATAAAAAAATTAAATCCGTCACGTTACCTGGAATGGCAGCCGCACATGTAAGTTTCTGAAAATCCGCACATGTAAGTTTCCTTTTTTTAGGGTCGTCATATGATATTTGTAACATTTGTTTGGTGGAGTGTGGAAAAAATGGCAGAATACATTATGGTTATCGGCGCTCATCCCGATGATGAACTATTGGGATCAGCGGGCACCATAAAACGGCTGATCAATGAAGGATATAAAGTGATTTCCGTTATTACGGCATTAGGAAGAAAAGAAGAAGCTCATCATATTAAACAATTAGGCGAACGCGCGAATCAAGAGCTTGGAATTGAGAAAGTCATCTTTTTGGAGCACACGAATTTAGAGCTGGAATGTATCCCTCTTCATAAGCTTGTCAAAGAATTAGAGCAGCTCATTCGCGTCTATCAGCCTGATAAAATCTTTACACATCATTACGGCGATATCAATATGGACCACCAGAGAACATTCCAAGCAGTTTTAACAGCCGCCAGACCGCTTCCGAATCAAAAGCCTATCGAACTGCTTACGTTTGAAACGCTATCTTCAAGCGAGTGGGAGAGAAATACGGCTGATAAACTCTTCAAGCCCAATTATTTCGTCAATATCACAGACACAATGGATGCCAAACTCGCGGCGCTTCACCACTATGACGTAGAAATGAGGGATTACCCTCATCCCCGTTCATATGAAGGCGTAAAGCATTTAGGAAAAGTCAGAGGGATGACGGCGGGTGTGGAATACGCAGAAGCTTTTGAAATCGTGCGGAGGATCTGGAAATGAACAAGACATTTTCCGTCCCCTATCCGTATATGATCCAGACGCTTGACAGCTACTACGGGGTCAAAACGCGCCCGCAAAAACAGAAAGCCATAAAGACACAGATGAAACATGCAGATCAAATTCCGCCGGTATACAGGAAAAAAAAGAAGTTATCCATTTTGATTGCCACGTTTTGGGACTACCCGCACACGGGCGGTTTATCAAACTATATTAAAACGCTTAGTGAAGGCCTGAAAAAGAGAGGTCATAAGGTGGATGTCATATCCCCTAATCTGTTTCCGTCCGCACAGGTAAAAGAACTGCGGACGGCTGTTGTTCCGAAATTAAAAGATTTCTTTAAAGACAGATATGGGGATTATAACGATCATATTTTGAAAAATAATCGGCTGATGTTTATATACGAGCAAATGCTTCAAAAGATTCATTTGGAAAGATATGATGTGTTCCACGCTCAAGATTTATTTACAGCCAATATGTTAGGCAGGTTCAATCAAATCTATAAAAAACCTTTATTTTTCACACCGCATGGCATGTTTACTTTCAACAGACTTAAATTTCACATCTTTAAAAAAGGCTCGGTAGAAGAGATTTATTATAAAACATTAGAGATGAAAGCCATTGAATACGCAGATCGCCTGATTATTATCAGCGATACGTTCCGCAGCCCCCTCATGAAGCTCGGAGCCGAACAGGAAGACATGACAACGGTGATCACAGGAATCGATTACGATGCAAAAACAGGCGGGAAAAGAAAAACCCCGTTACCGAAAAATAAGATCATCATCTCGTGTATTGCAAGATTAGGCCCGAGAAAAGGTCACAAATATTTACTGGACGCCCTTTCGAGAATTCCATCTGATGTACTTGAGCATGTTGAAGTGCTGATCGCGGGCGACGGAGAGATGAGGAGCGCCTTAGAGGAACAGGCTCGAAAACTGAATCTATCTATGGTTTCCTTTTTAGGAAAAAGAGATGATGTTCCCGCTATTTTGAATATGACGGACATATTCGTACTGCCGACCATTAATGATAGTCTGCCTATTTCGATTATTGAAGCGATGTTCAGCGGCTCGGCTATCATCGCGACCGATTGCGGGGGTATTCCGGATCTGATCCGCCATAACAAAACGGGGCTTATTGTCGAGCCGGGAAATGCAAAGGTTCTTGCCCGGGCTTTAGCGTTTTTTATCACTAACAAATCTGCGCGGAAGATAGCTGCTTCAAACGCAAAGGCCTACGCGGAGAAATATTTAAGCAGTGAGACGATGATAAAAAATATCGAATCGATTTATCAAAATACCAACAGCTCGGAGGGAGATCATGAAACATGAACATGCAGCCGTTGTACTTGATTTCAGTGCAAACGGGATTGGGATCATTCGCAGCCTGGCCCGAAGAGGAATCGATGTTTACGCGTTTGACACGGAGGGACCTTATCGTATCGGAAAATCAAGATTGGCAGATTGCGGGATATGTCCCAGCCCTTTAACACAAGAGGAAGAACTGCTGACATTTCTGACTGATTTCGGGAAGCGATTCCAAGCAAAGCCGGTTCTGTACGCAGGATCTGATGATTATGCGGGATTTATATCTAAATTCCGCGAGACATTAGCCGGTTTTTTTTTATTTTTGCTCCCGAGCCACTCTCTGTTAGAAACGGTCTTAGATAAAAGCAAAGCATATGAATTAGCGGTCAAGCATAACATCCCCTGCCCGAAAACCTTTTTTCCGAACAATCAGGATGAGCTGGAAGAGGCCATCGCCAATATTGACTTCCCGTGTATTTTAAAACCGGTGGCCGGCCATGAATACAGAAAAAAAGTAAACAAAAAAGCAATTGTAATGAAGGATGCCGCACAATTGCGCAAGGAGTTCAGCTCCTACAGAGAAAATGGAGAACTGCTCGTGCAGGAGATCATCCCCGGAGACAACCAGTGTTTTTATAAAGTCGCCACTTTTTATGATGACCAAATGAAATTAACGGGCTTATTCTCTCTGCAAAAGAACCATCAATTCCCTGCAGATTTTGGCGCGGGGGCCCACGTCGTCAGCAAACGGCTTCCTGATTTAATCGAGAAGACCCTGCCGTTTTTTGAAGCGATTCAGCTGAAAGGAGTAGGCATGGCGGAATTTAAAAAGGATCCCCGGGACAATGTTTACAAGTTTATCGAAATTAATCCGCGCTTTTGGCTCAGCCATAGCCTGACAGAACCGGCAGGCGTTCATTTCGTTTACATGTACTATCTGTATTTGACCGGACAACATGTAAAGCCCCAGCTCGAACAAAAAGAAGGAATCAACTGGATTTATGAGGTGCGTTACTTCTTAACGTTTTTGAAGAAACGAAAAAGAAGAGAAATGACGTTCCGGGATTTTTGGAAAGGGTGTAAAGGAAAAAAAGAGTACGCCCTTTTTGCTTGGAATGACCCGATGCCATTTATCAGAAACACTTGGTCCCATCTCAAAAACAGCTGGAAACGGAAGCGGAAGGAAGATCGGCATGTATGAAAAGGATCTTTTGTATGGCGCATTTCAAAAACTGAGAATTGACGAAAAACTGTCGTATTCGTTCGGTGAAAGGGCCGCGGTGAATCCGGATGACATCACGTGCCTGAAATCGACGGACAGAAGCGCCATTTATAAACTGTTTGTAAAGAAAAAATCCGGCACTGTTCCGCTGATATTGAAAGTATATAAATCTTCCCGTGAAAAAAATAAGGTCGAGATTAATATATACGGGAAAGCCCGTTCCGTTTTAGGGGATTTGCTGCCGGATATCTATCTTATAGAAGAAAGTGACCATGAAACGTGGATATTTATGGAGTTTGTCAGCCAGATCAGGGGACAGCTTACATTTCACCCGAAGCATTTCAAGTATATTATTCCGTCTGTCGCAGAACTGCACAGCCGCACCTTTGAAAACAAGAATATTACTGACGGTAAATGGCGGTCGTGGCTGCCGGTATACGAATCGGAAACCATGCGAAAAGGGCGTAAAAAGCAGATCAAAAAGACAGCGGAATTATTGGATAGGGCTCTTAAAGATGAGCGCACAAAAGATATCGTGAAGCCTCATTATCGGCAAATCACAAACTTGCTTGAGCAGGAGGAGCCGGATTTTTTCCCTGAATTGATACAAAACGGCTCAGCCATCACACACGGTGATCTTCATATGCAGAATATCTGCACCCACGATGCGTCCGGACATGAACCGTGGAATATTCAATTCATCGATTGGGAATCCGCAAAATACGCGCCGGTTTGGTTTGACATGACAGTGCTGGTTGAAATTCTGCTTGGTTTCAGAAAAGATTGGAGCCGGCACGCAGAAGATATTCGGACGTATTGCGTAAAAGTGTATACGAAAGAAATGAAAAAGCGGGGCATTCATTTTCAGACCCCTCCTATGACGCTTTATAAAATGGCTTATTTGCAGAGAACACTTGAGAAAGGGCTTCATACCCAATTGCGGAGAATCTTCGACAATCGGGGAGGGGAACTGCTGCCGTATCATGTTGACAAAGTGTCAAAATGGGGACGGGAATTAGGATTATAAGTTTGAGAGAGGGGGAGCGGATGTGAAAGAAGAGATCGGCAAGCCGAACGGTCTGGTGCCTCCAGCCTTATTGCGCGTCATGGATCAATTTTACGGGATCGAACATCAAGGTGAGCCAGAGATGCTGTATTCGTTCTGTGCGGAAGGAAAAAGCTCCCCCAAACGAAAAAAGCCATTGCGTATTCTGTACGCAACCTTTCTCCGTTACCCGAATGTCGGAGGGTTGGCGAGTTATATCACGTCAATTAAGACGGGTTTTGAGCGCATCGGTCATCAGGCGGATGTCATCTCGCCGCTCCAAATGCCGCCAACTTTTTTTCAGGAAGATATCCCGCGGGCCGCTGACGAGATCAGAGCGTTTCTTGTTGGCAGATACGGCGCCGCAAATGAAAAGTTTGTGAAGAATCTCAGCTATTTACATGTCTTTCAAAGATTTTTGAAGGAGATAGACTTAGAACAATATGACCTGTTTCACGCGCAGGATTTATTTGCGGTATTTTTGCTGGGATACTTTAATCAAACGTATCAGCGTCCTCTTTTTTTCACGCCGCACGGACATTTTACGAAAAGCCGGATGAAGTTTCATAAAATCCAAAAGGGTTCAATAGAAGAGGCATATTTCAGTGAAATAGAAAGGCAGGGTATCCGGGCTTCGGATAAAATCATTACAATCAGCGACTCCTTTCACGAGCCCTTGCTGGAGTACGGAGCGAAGGAGACTCAGCTGACGACTGTTCATACCGGCATTCACATTCAGGATGCCCCTGAGCCAAAACGTGCTGAAAAGCTCGTGATTGCGTGTGTTTCCCGTCTGACCGAGCGAAAAGGACATGATGTGCTGCTGGACGCTCTCGCACACATCCGGCATCATTTATCCGGAGTCGACATATGGATCATCGGAGACGGAAACATGAGAGGGTTTCTGGAAGAAAAGAAACGGAAACTGGGCCTCTCAAATGTGTTTTTCCTCGGAAAACGACGTGATGTGCCGGCGCTTTTGGCTGAATCATCTATATTTGTCCTGCCGACATTGAATGATAATTTCCCTATAGCGATCATTGAAGCGATGTTCTCAGGTCAAGCCATTGTCGCAACTGACTGCGGAGGAATCCCTGAGATGATCCGGCATGAGGCCACAGGGCTTATTTGCCAGCCCGGCAACAGCCGCGAACTTGCTGATGCTCTCGTAATGCTGATTACGGATCAGTCTCTCAGGGAACGGCTTGGAAAAGAAGCGCGCTCCTATGCCGGCCGGCATCTGCGTCAGGAACTGATGGTTTCAAAAATAGAAAGTATTTATCAATCATTTTTCTGAATGATATCGGCGCCGCATGGCAGGTGCTTCAAGAGCAAAATAAAGAGGCCGGTGTTTAACTATCCAGCCTCTTTCCGAGCTATTTTTTCATCACATACAGAGTCTGCTGACTTTGTCCGCCCGGGCCGCCTGTCATTCCTTGCCGGGCTGAGCTTGTTTTTTCGGTGCTGTATGGGTCAGCTGAGATTTTTGTGCCGTTCTTTTTCATCCATGAGACAAGCTTTGTGTTGCCTGAATTGTTTCCGGATAATATGAAATGTTTCACTTTTCCTTCGTCAACAAGTTTTTTCAGCTGTGAGACGGTTAAAATCGGATCGGTTCCGTTCAAAGAATGTTTTGCCAAAATTTCCTCGCGAAAAAAAGAGGCGGAAAGCCATCGCTTCCGCCTCCCGCACATATATATGAGAGAGCAGCCTTTATTTGTGATCGTTCTCTTTTTGGACTTCAGCTAATTTGGCAAGCAGAATGTGCTGAGGCATGTGCATGATTCTCTCAAGCGGCATATTCAGTGATTCTGCGAGCTTTTGCGCCGTTTCGGCGGAAATTTGCAGCGGTTTCATGTGATCACTCCTTCCGTTTCTTTATTGTACTAAAATCAGAAATCTATCGTAAGAGGATATGACAAAGGAATGGAGGTTTGAAAAGCGGGGCTTTATAACAGAATGGGGGAGGTTTTTTATGCAATCGCCATTGATGTTATTACAGCTGAAGCTGGCTGATTATCAGAAAAAAGCCGCAGAACTGCGGACAATTGACGAATTTATCATACTGAAACAGACATTGCAGGATATGATGAAAGTATTCGCCGCCTGTGAAGAATGGGAGCTGTATCAAAAAACGGCCGATCTCATGGCGCAGACGGTGCTGCACATCCGTTTCATCGATTAAGAAAAGCCCTCGCTCGGGCGAAGGCTTTTCTTAAAAGGACCGTTCTTCTTCAATGTTTTTATGCTGATCATAAATGACAAGCTTAGACGGGCTGTTATCTTTAGCCGTCTGCTCCGCTTTCTCAATCGCCGCGTCCTTTGATGTATAAAGAGCCGTCGGCGCCACATTTTCCACCTTCACAAACCATCCGTCCGCATCAACACTGGGTGTTACTGCATATGTTTTCATCCTTCTTACCTCCTGGTTTCGATTTATTTATTTGTTTCCCGGCATTCGGAATGGCGAAACACGCAGCCGCTGTTTGACAAATACAGGGAAAGTGATGTTTTTCTATTCTTTTTCTTGAGAAATGGTAAAATGGAGTTTGGATATTTTTTAAGGAGAGGACGGTGCTTAGCATGACAGACCTTCTGAATGATCGGCTGCCGCCGCAAAACATAGAAGCTGAGCAGGCCGTGTTAGGTGCTGTTTTTTTACAGCCGTCTGCGTTAACACTGGCTTCTGAAGTGTTGATTCCGGATGATTTCTACAGAATGTCACACCAAAAAATTTACAATGCCATGCTCGTGCTCGGAGACCGCGGTGAACCGGTTGATTTGGTCACGGTAACGTCAGAGCTTGCGAATACCGATTTGCTAGAAGAGGTGGGAGGCGTCTCTTACCTGACGGACATCGCGAATTCCGTTCCGACAGCGGCTAATATAGAATATTACGCGAAAATCGTTGAGGAAAAATCGATTCTCCGCCGTTTAATCAGAACGGCGACCTCGATCGCTCAAGACGGGTATACGCGCGAGGATGAAGTTGAAGATTTATTAAGCGATGCGGAAAAAACAATTATGGAGGTCGCGCAGCGAAAAAATTCGGGCGCCTTCCAAAATATCAAAGACGTGCTTGTGCAAACATATGACAACATTGAGCAGCTTCACAACCGGAAAGGCGATATTACCGGGATTCCGACTGGTTTTATTGAGCTTGACCGGATGACGGCGGGTTTTCAGCGGAATGATTTGATCATTGTCGCGGCCCGTCCGTCTGTGGGGAAAACGGCGTTCGCCTTAAATATTGCGCAAAACGTGGCCACCAAAACGGATGAGAGCGTCGCGATATTCAGTCTTGAGATGGGTGCCGAGCAGCTTGTCATGCGTATGCTCTGCGCTGAAGGGAATATTAATGCCCAAAATCTCAGAACGGGAAATCTGACGGAAGAAGATTGGGGCAAGCTGACGATGGCGATGGGAAGTCTGTCAAACAGCGGTATCTTTATAGATGACACCCCCGGCATCCGCGTCAGCGAAATCCGTTCAAAATGCCGCAGGCTGAAGCAGGAAAACGGATTGGGCATGATTTTAATTGACTACCTGCAGCTCATTCAGGGAAGCGGCCGTTCAAGCGACAACCGCCAGCAAGAGGTATCGGAAATTTCACGGGCGCTAAAAGCGCTGGCGCGGGAGCTTGAAGTCCCGGTCATCGCCCTGTCTCAGCTCTCCCGGGGTGTTGAGCAGCGGCAGGATAAACGTCCGATGATGTCAGATATCCGTGAGTCGGGAAGTATTGAGCAGGATGCCGACATCGTCGCCTTCCTGTATCGTGATGATTACTATGATAAAGAATCCGAAAACAAAAACATCATCGAAATCATTATTGCCAAACAGCGTAACGGCCCGGTGGGCACCGTCTCACTGGCTTTTGTGAAAGAATACAATAAGTTCGTAAACCTGGAAAGGCGCTTTGATGACGGCGGTGTTCCGGCAGGTGCGTAAAGCCTCAAGCAATGTCTTGAGGCTTTTTTCATCCGAAAGAATGAGAGAATGCCGTCCGTTCGGCAGACGAAAAAAAGAAAGCGCTTTTATATAATGGCATTAAGGGAGGGATGATGATGGCAATTGAATTTCCGCAATTTCAAGCGGCGCAAATCCGGATTGCCCGGCCGACCGGACAGCTCAAAGAAATCATCAGGTTTTATGAAGAGGGCCTCGGGCTGAAGAGGGTCGGCAGTTTTTCCGGACATGAGGGCTACAGCGGCGTCATGTTCGGCCTGCCCCATACGCAATATCACTTAGAATTCACCGAAGAAACCGGCGCGTCTCAGCCGGCGCCCGTTCCGCACGGCGACAGCCTGCTTGTCTTTTACATCCAGGATCAACAGGAGGTCATCCGCATCAGCACGACATTAAAGCAGATGGGATATGAGGAGAAAGCACCCGAAAACCCGTACTGGGAAGAAAAAGGCGTGACCATCGAAGATCCTGACGGCTGGCGGGTCGTCCTGATGAATACAAGCGGCATATAAGTGACTGTCTGAAGAACCCTGATTACGGGTTCTTTTTCTTGTTAAAGCATGAAAGTTTCGGGAGTAATAGATAGCAAATGAAAGAGAAAACGCTTTTAATCATGTTTAAGGCGAACAAACATAGATTGATAAGATTTAAATGTTCGGATTTACGATTGACTTTCTGTTTCGGCACTGATACACTTAATTTGTTTGAATGAGATATCGTTTTGAAAGGTTAACGGAGGTGCACGGATATATGTCTTCAGTAGTCGTAGTAGGTACGCAGTGGGGCGATGAAGGAAAAGGTAAAATTACAGATTTCCTATCAGAAAATGCAGAAGTGATCGCACGTTATCAAGGCGGAAACAATGCAGGACATACCATCAAGTTTGATGGCGTCACGTACAAGCTTCATTTAATCCCATCAGGAATTTTTTATAAAGAAAAAGCGTGTGTCATCGGGAACGGAATGGTTGTTGATCCGAAAGCGCTCATAACGGAGCTTGCGTATCTTCATGAACGCAATGTGAGCACGGATAACTTGAGAATCAGCAACAGAGCCCACGTCATTCTTCCATACCATCTGAAACTGGATGAAGTAGAGGAAGAACGCAAAGGGGCCAATAAGATCGGCACAACGAAAAAAGGCATCGGACCTGCTTATATGGACAAAGCGGCGCGGATCGGCATCCGGATCGCAGACCTGTTAGATCGTGACGTGTTTGCAGAAAAGCTTGAACGGAACCTTGAAGAGAAAAACCGTCTGCTTGAAAAAATGTATGAAACAGAAGGCTTCAAAATTGAAGATATTCTGGATGAGTATTATGAATACGGCCAGCAGATTAAAAAGTATGTATGCGATACATCCGTCGTCTTAAATGACGCGCTGGATGAAGGCCGCCGCGTTTTATTTGAAGGTGCTCAAGGGGTTATGCTTGATATCGACCAAGGGACATACCCGTTTGTCACTTCATCCAACCCGGTCGCCGGAGGGGTGACGATCGGTTCAGGCGTAGGCCCGACAAAAATCCAGCACGTCGTCGGTGTATCTAAAGCGTACACAACCCGTGTCGGTGACGGTCCTTTCCCGACTGAGCTGAAAGATGAAATCGGGGATCAAATCCGTGAAGTCGGACGCGAATACGGCACAACGACAGGCCGTCCGCGCCGTGTCGGCTGGTTTGACAGCGTTGTTGTCCGCCACGCCCGCCGCGTCAGCGGAATCACAGATCTTTCTCTGAACTCAATCGATGTGCTGACTGGCATTGAAACATTGAAAATCTGTGTCGCTTACCGCTACAAAGGTGAAGTGATTGAAGAATTCCCGGCAAGTCTGAAAGCTCTTGCAGAGTGTGAACCGGTATATGAAGAAATGCCTGGCTGGACGGAAGATATCACAGGCGCAAAAACATTAAGCGATCTTCCTGAAAATGCGCGCCATTATCTGGAACGCGTATCTCAGCTGACAGGTATTCCGCTTTCTATTTTCTCTGTCGGTCCCGACCGTTCACAAACGAACGTCATCCGCAGTGTATATCGCGCTAACTAAGAATTTGCAGCAAACAAGCCTCCGGTCACGGAGGCTTGTTTTTTTATGTAGGAAAAAAATAATAGATTTTTTTCAAAAAAGTAGTTGCCACTTTCGAATGTTCTATGATATTATAAATCTCGTTGTTACGGAACAGCTTCAATAGAGTACTGCAAGAAAGCTTTTGTCTGAATGCTCTATGATACATAATCCGACACATCAGGAGCCATTAGCTCAGTTGGTAGAGCATCTGACTTTTAATCAGAGGGTCGAAGGTTCGAGTCCTTCATGGCTCACCACTTTTTATGGCCCGTTGGTCAAGCGGTTAAGACACCGCCCTTTCACGGCGGTAACACGGGTTCGAATCCCGTACGGGTCATTGATTTACTTTAGCGTTATTGCTAACTCCTTATTTGTCCTCGGAGGGCCGCCACGATACGGCTCTCCGGACAAATTACTGTAAGGTCCGGTAGTTCAGTTGGTTAGAATGCCTGCCTGTCACGCAGGAGGTCGCGGGTTCGAGTCCCGTCCGGACCGCCATTTTACTTTACTTTATAGTATAGAAAAGAAACATCTGGCTCGGTAGCTCAGTTGGTAGAGCAACGGACTGAAAATCCGTGTGTCGGCGGTTCGATTCCGTCCCGAGCCACTTACCCAAACGCATCTGCAATAGTAGGTGCGTTTTTTCTTTTGTTATAAAAAAAGGGAGAGCCGGCTTTTCAGCCGGCCCAGAAGAAGACGTCAAACACTAGACGGCGTTTTTTTTCGTGAGGTTTCAAAAAAATATTATTTTTTAAAAGAAAATAAAAAACATGACAAAAGGATGGCAGTTCAATACGTTTTTGCGCTGTTCTCTTTAATTTTTTTATCTTTTGACCTGAAACCGTTATAATAGACGGGGAACGTTTTTTACGATCCGAATTGTGATCATCATGAAACATCAATAGATGAAATGAAGTCATTCTGGCAGGAGGAAAATCAAGATGATGGATAAGAAAATCCTTGTAGTCGATGATGAAAAACCGATTGCAGATATATTAGAGTTTAATTTAAGAAAAGAAGGCTATGACGTGCATTGTGCGTACGACGGAAACGAAGCCGTGGAAATGGTGGAGGAGCTTCAGCCTGATTTAATTCTTTTAGATATTATGCTTCCGAATAAAGACGGAGTTGAAGTGTGCCGGGAAGTCCGGAAAAAATATGATATGCCGATTATTATGCTGACGGCAAAAGACTCGGAGATTGACAAGGTCATCGGGCTTGAAATCGGAGCGGATGACTATGTCACGAAGCCTTTCAGCACGCGTGAGCTTCTGGCCCGCGTCAAAGCGAACCTGCGCCGCCAGCTTACGGTTGCGCCGGCTGAGGAAGAATCAGCTTCTAATGACATTCATATCGGTTCTCTCGTCATCTTCCCTGACGCTTATGTCGTATCAAAAAGAGAAGAAACGATCGAGCTGACTCATCGTGAGTTTGAATTGCTTCATTACTTAGCCAAACATATCGGACAGGTTATGACGCGTGAGCATCTGCTGCAGACTGTGTGGGGCTATGACTATTTCGGTGATGTGAGAACGGTGGATGTAACAGTGCGCCGCCTTCGCGAGAAAATCGAGGATAATCCGAGCCATCCGAACTGGATCGTCACAAGACGGGGTGTCGGTTATTACTTGAGAAACCCTGAACAGGACTAACCGGCGATGAATAAGGTTGGTTTTTTTCGGTCGATTCAATTTAAGATCACGCTGATCTATGTGCTTCTCATTATCATCGCCATGCAGATTATCGGCGTGTACTTTGTGAAACAGGTGGAGAATTCTCTTCTCAAGTCCTATGAATTATCGTTAAATCAGCGCATTGACAATCTATCCTATTATATTGAGCAGGAATATAAAGGAGATAATGACAGCACCGTCATTAAAGATGACGTCAAACGGATTTTGAATGATTTTACGAAAAACAATGAAATACGGGAGATTACATTTGTTGATAAAAGCTATGAGGTCGTCGGTTCTTCGAGGCCTTATGGCGAGGAAATAGCGGGGAAACAGACGACTGACCCGATTTTTAAACGGATTTTCTCAACAAAACAGGCCTATTCAAAAAAATATTATGATCCTAAAAGCAAAAACAGAGTGCTGATTTCAGCAAAACCTGTCGTCACAGAGAATCAGGAAGTTGTCGGCGCGATATATGTCGTGGCCAGTATGGAAGATACCTTTAACCAGATGAAAACCGTCAACTCGATTCTTGCTTCAGGAACAGGCTTAGCCCTTGTTCTGACGGCTCTTCTCGGTATATTTCTCGCCCGCACCATTACCCATCCGCTGTCGGATATGCGTAAGCAGGCGATGGAACTGGCAAAAGGGAATTTCTCCAGAAAGGTGCGGAAATACGGGCATGATGAAATCGGTCAGCTCGCAACGACGTTCAACCATCTGACGAGAGAGCTTGAAGATGCCCAAGCCATGACGGAAGGGGAGAGAAGAAAGCTTTCTTCCGTTATCGCGTATATGACGGACGGTGTCATCGCTACGAATCGCAATGGAGCTATTATTCTTTTAAACAGCCCTGCGCTTGAGCTGCTGAATGTTTCACGTGAAACGGCTTTAGAGATGCCGATTACGTCTTTATTAGGCATAAAAGAGAACTTTACATTTGAGGATTTAGTAGAACAGCAGGATTCCATGCTGCTGGAGATCGAACGTGACGATGAAACGACTGTACTGCGGGTGAATTTTTCCGTTATTCAGAGAGAGCACGGAAAAATCGACGGTTTAATCGCGGTTCTTTATGATGTCACCGAACAGGAAAAACTCGATCGGGAACGCAGAGAGTTCGTTGCCAACGTGTCTCATGAGCTGCGGACACCGCTGACGACCATGCGAAGCTATTTAGAGGCGCTTGCAGAAGGCGCGTGGGAAAATAAAGATATCGCTCCGCGTTTCCTAATGGTGACCCAAAATGAGACTGAGCGCATGATCAGATTGGTGAACGACCTGCTTCAGCTTTCTAAATTCGACAGCAAAGATTATCAGTTTAATCGGGAGTGGATTCATATGATCCGCTTTATGTCACTGATTATCGATCGTTTTGAAATGACAAAAGAACAGCATGTCGAATTTATCCGCGAGCTTCCGGACAGAAATCTGTACGTGGAGATTGATCAGGATAAAGTGACGCAGGTTCTCGATAATATCATTTCTAACGCACTGAAATACTCACCGGAAGGCGGACATGTCACTTTCTCAGTCGATGTGAATGAGAAAGAAGAGCTGCTTTATATCAGCGTAAAAGATGAAGGTATCGGCATTCCGAAAAAAGATGTGGAAAAAGTCTTTGACCGTTTCTACAGAGTGGATAAAGCGCGCACGAGAAAACTCGGCGGCACCGGGCTCGGCCTTGCGATTGCAAAAGAGATGGTTCAGGCGCACGGCGGAGACATTTGGGCCGACAGTGTAGAAGGCAAAGGAACGAAGATTACATTTACTCTTCCATATAAAGAAGAGCAAGAGGATGATTGGGATGAGGCGTGAAAATATAAAAACAGTCATACTGTCAGTGCTGGTCGTCATTAGTCTTGTTTTAACATGGGGAATTTGGACATTCCAGCCCAATTTTTCAGAAGGCACGGCCTCTACCAAATCGACTGTCCGGGAAAAGCATAAAATTGATAAAACGAGCCAAAAAGTGTCGCAAACGGTAAAACCCCGGGATATGTTTATTCATACAAACGGCTCTCATTATAAAGTGGATGATGAGACGCTCTTTAATGACCTGTGGGCGGATTTGCCGCAATGGGAAGTAAAAGGGATGAAGGATATTTCCGATCAATACGACAAGCTCGGTTTTAAAAATTGGCTTTACGGCAGAAACGGCAATTCGGCAAAGCTCGATCTGCAATTCAATGACACCATTCCGATTGATTTCTTCCAATCGATGTTTAAATGGTCGAATCCGTCAATGGAATACAGCTCATTTGACCATATTGTCATTCCGTTTAATGAGAATAAGACAAATAAGAAGATTTACATGGTCTCATACAGCAAGCAGCTGATTTTGGAAGTGACTGTGGAATCGGCGAATTACCGCAATCTGATGAATGAGCTGTACAGCAAAAAGTCGAGTATGCCGTTATACCACCTCTATTCGGTCGGAAAAAGCAAAGAATTTCTCATGCCGAATGCGCGGTTTAATATGAAGGAAAAAGAATTTATCACTGAAACCATTAAGACGAACCTGTTTAAGCAGACGCTTTTTAATGATCCGAGCACGGTCAGAGAAGACCCGAATTACAATCGGAATGTGCTGACTGACGGAATCAGCCGTCTGGAAATCAATTCGACACAGCGGCAGATTCAATTCCAGCATCGGAACCTGGCACAAAGCGCTTCTTATCAAACAGGGGAGCTGATTAAGAAAAGCTATAAATATTTAGAGGATACGGGAAGCTGGACGGATCATTATCAATTTTTCAATGTGAGTGATAACCAGCAGCTGAGTTTCTACATGTTTAAAGACCAAATGCCTGTGATTAACAGCACGTCTAAGCCTTTCGGATCCGGACCTGTTTTGACCCTGCAATGGGCCAATGACGAGGTTCTCAGCTACAAGCGGCCGAACTATGTTCTCGGACCGAATCCGATTAAAACAAAAGACGTAAAAATGATGAACGGCAATGAGGTTGTGTCTCTGCTTGAGCAGCAGGATAAATACGACGTGAATAAAATCGACCAGATCTTCCTGTCCTATCAAATGGTCTCTTCATCAACGAATGATCTCGTTGAACTGGAACCCGTCTGGAGTATGAAAATCAACGGGAAGATCGTCCCGATTACGAAAGATCTGCTGGGGAAGGAGGAGGACGATAATGGAGTGGAATAAGACAAAAACGATCTTCATCATTGCCTTCCTCATCCTCGATATTTTTCTCGGCTATCAGTTTTTTGAAAAACGCTCGAGCAGTGAATACGAAGTGATTAAAAATTCAAATGTGGAAAAAGACATGGAGATGGATCATATCACTTTCGGCAACCTGTCTTCTGATTCCGCGACGGGCTACCGGCTGACGGCGGGCCAAAAGGTATTTACCGCCGAAGATATTGATGCTTTGAAAGATCAAAAGCCTTTAATGGAGATGCCGGCGGATGATCACAAGGTTACCACACTGAAAATGAAATTTACCGATCCGGTCGGTTTATCGAAGCAAAAACCGCAAGAGGATGCGGAATCGCTCGTCAGCTCTAAAATAACCGGCGGTGAAAAATATAAACTGTGGAAAGTCGACAAGGATAAAAAACAGATCATTTTTTACCAGATGTATGACGGCCAGTTGATTTATCAGGATTTTGACTCGTCCACGGATGCGATCGGACAGGTGATTCTGCATCTGAACGATAAAAACGAGGTCGTATCTTACGAGCAGACCATGCTGGAGTCATTCAAGCGAATCCAGACGGAGAGCCTGATTCCTGAGCTTGATGCGGTCGAATTATTGTATTCTCAAAATTACTTAAAAGCGAATTGCGCCGTTAAAAGCGTTAAGTTCGGCTATATTGCCCAATATCCGCTGACAAGTACGCAGGTGCTGGCGCCGGTATGGAGAATTACAATTGAAGATAAGTCAAAAGGGACGAAGAAAAAGACACAGCAAACGTACACTGTGAATGCATTGGAAAGCACAGTCATTGATAACAATCAAAATAAATAATGGAGTGAGACACAATGGGCTTGCAATTTAGCGTGCTTGCGAGCGGGAGTACCGGAAACGCGTTTTATCTGGAGACAGAGGAGCACTCTTTTCTGGTGGATGCCGGCCTGAGCGGTAAAGCGATGGACGGGCTGATGGAGAAAATCGGCCGCAAGATAGACGACGTCGACGGCATCTTTGTCACTCACGAGCACAGCGACCATATTAAAGGGCTCGGCGTCATTGCGAGAAAGTACGGTCTTCCCGTCTACGCCAATGAAAAGACGTGGAAAGCGATGGAGAATCAGATCGGCAAGCTGGATACCGGACAAAAGTTTCTGTTCCCGATGGAAAGCGTGAAATCCTTCGGCGGGCTTGATGTTGAGTCATTCGGCGTCTCTCATGACGCGGCCGAGCCGATGTTTTATGTTTTCCACTACCAAGGCAGAAAGCTCGCACTGATGACGGACACCGGGTATGTGAGCGACAGAATGAAAGGCATTATCCGTTCGGCCAATGTGTTTGTGTTTGAAAGCAACCATGATGTCGGCATGCTGCAAATGGGCAGATACCCATGGAGCATTAAGCGGCGGATTTTAAGCGATGTCGGCCACGTCTCCAATGAAGACGCGGCGCTCGCCATGACTGATGTCATCGGTGACGGCACATCGCGCATCTATTTGGCGCATCTGAGCCAAGACAACAATATGAAGGAACTGGCGAGAATGTCCGTGCAGCAGACATTGGCTGCGAAAGGATTTGTCGCCGGGGAAACGTTTCAGTTATTTGATACCGATCCGAAAATCCCGACGCCGCTGTGCGCCGTGTAATTTTTCCAAATGAATCATGATTATTAATCCGCGATCTGACCCACACTATAAGCAAATCGAGTACTCTTGAAAGGATTTGAGATAGGGTGGATTATAATCGCGATGATGAACAGTACGCCTCCGAACAGCCCCGCCGCAGCAAGAGAGGGTACTTTCTATCAAGTCTGATCGGCGTCATCGTCGGGGCCGCGCTCATGGCTTTCCTGCTGCCGTACTGGACAGGCGGAGATCATGGAGAAAACAGCAAAAGCACCAGCCAGCGTCTCGGCAGCGAACAGGTGAAAACAGTCAACGTAAATGTCAATGACGCTGTCACGAATATGGTCAGCCGTGTATCAGATTCGGTAGTCGGCGTTCTCAATATCCAAAAGACCGATATTTGGGGAGAGGGCGGCGAAGCGGGAAGCGGGTCGGGCGTCATTTACAAAAAGAACGGAAACACTTCTTATATCGTAACCAATCACCATGTCATTGAAGGTGCGACTGAGATTGAGATCAGCCTGAAGGATGGCTCACGCGTGCCTGCTGAGCTGATCGGGAGCGACAGTCTGATGGATCTCGCTGTGCTGAAGGTGAAATCTGATAAAATCAAATCGGCCGCCCAGTTCGGCAATTCCGATCAGGTCAAAGTCGGAGAACCGGTCATTGCGATCGGAAATCCGCTTGGGCTTGAATTTGCGGGATCAGTGACACAGGGGATCATTTCAGGCACGGAAAGGGCGGTGCCCGTTGACTCAAACGGCGACGGACAGCCGGATTGGAATGCGGAAGTGCTGCAGACCGATGCCGCGATTAACCCCGGCAACAGCGGCGGCGCTTTGATGGATATATCGGGCAAGGTGGTCGGCATCAACTCAATGAAGATCGCTGAATCCGCCGTTGAAGGGATCGGCCTGTCCATCCCGTCAAAGCTTGTCATTCCCGTTATTCAGGATTTAGAAAAATACGGAGAAGTCAGACGGCCTTTCCTCGGTATTGAGATGAAATCCTTAACGGATATTGCGAGCTACCATTGGAGCCAGACGCTGAAACTTCCGAAAGGCGTTAAAACCGGGGCGGTCATTATGGGTGTCGACGCGTTTTCACCGGCCGGAAAAGCGGGTTTGAAAAAGCTTGACGTAATCACCGGGTTCGACGGACATAAGGTCAATGACGTTGTGGATCTCCGTGAGCGCCTGTATCGCAAAAAGATCGGTGACCGTGTGAACATCACGTTCTACCGTTCGGGAAAGAAAAAAACAGCGGAAGTCAAACTGACAGAAGCGGATCGATTACAGAAATAAAAAAACAGCCCGGACATCCGGGCTGTTTTTTATTGATTCATTTGTTAATATTATACTATTATGAAAACGGGAGGTGAAACACGTGAAAACGGCTGATGTAATCATCGTATTGAATGAAATTGAAGGTGAATGTGAAGGAAGAATTATTTTAGAATGCAGAATTTAAGAACATGAAACATGTCATATCAAACGTCCTTTTTCAGGGCGCTTTTTTTATGCCGTTTTTCAGAAGCCATAAAAAAGAACTGAACGCGGGTCACAACACGTTCAGTTAAAAATGGATATATTTGAAAAAAAGGTAGACATGAACTTAGAACTTTGTGATTGAAACAGACTGGTGCTGCTGAATTGAAGCGGCAGATAATGATTTTTATTTGCAGATGGCTCCGTTTTCAGCGTTTACTTTCACCAATTCAGCTTAGATTCCGTTTTGTTTCAGATAAAAGCGAATAATAGAAGGGGAAGCGAAAAAAATAAAAACAGGCTGATACATCTAAGGAGAGACTGCATCATGGAAAAGTTGAAAGGCATCAAGCTGAGTGCAGACGGCGAGTCTGCACTCATTGATTCTTTAACGATGGGGCTTCATTACGGAACGGTCCTCGGGGAAGACAATATCGTCGAGGTGTACATCCGTTCTTTGCGCGAAAAGCTGAAGGACAAAGAACACAAGGTGATTCGCACGATTCGGGGCGCCGGGTACAGGGTGGATCTGGCATGAAACGGCTGTACAGAACCCTGCGGTTCCAGCTCCTGTTCAGGTCACTGGCGATTTTGGCTTTGCTGTTATGTTTCATCGGCGGCACTCAGTACATGTTTATGACACGGACGATGTATGAAAATCAGGCGATCAGCATTCAGAGTGATATCAATTCAATGGATCAAAGCGTATGGAGGTCCATCAAAACCCTTGCCCGTTCCGAAACACCGGCTCATCCGAATTTGATTTACCCCGGGGTGACGGTTGCTTTTATCAATCAATCATACAAGATGTCTGTTTTATCAGAAGACCCGCACGCGGGGGCCGCTCCTTCTTTCCCGAAAAAAGTGTACAGGGATGCGCTGACAGATACCATGGCGCTTCACTATCAGGTGGCTCACAATAAGTCAGGTCAGGAAATCATCGTCGTGTTTCAGGCGATTTCTGTTGACGGAAGGCAGGCGGGAGTTGTGCAGATGAGCAGGCTGACCCAGCCTTTGAATGATTCGCTTTTCCGCCAGATCAGCATTTTCGCGGTGCTTTCCTTTGCGGCTTTGGTCATCGGACTGTTTGTTTTCTTGCCAGTGATCCGGCTCACACTCAAGCCGCTGTCCCGCATTGTGCGTATGATGGGTGACATTCATGCCGGCAGTCTCGATAAACGGCTGCCGATTGATAAAAGGCAGACAGAAATTGAGTCGCTGGGCATCTCCATCAATCAGATGCTGGAACGGATTGAAACCTCTTTTCAGGCGGAAAAAGAAGCGAAGGAGCGCATCCGGCAGTTTGTATCAGACGCATCACATGAGCTGAAAACGCCGCTTACCTCCATTCACGGCTTTATCGAAATGTTAATGCGCGGAGCGGCGGAGAAGCCGGAGCAGAAAGAAAAAGCGCTTCAAAGCATGTACGCGGAATCCGCCAGGGCGAATAAGCTGATAGAGGATCTTCTGTTTCTCGCGAAGATTGACCGGGTGCCGAGCTTTGAAATGAAAAAAGGCGCATTGGGAGACGTCATTTTGGAAATGGAGGCTCAGCTGAAGCTGCTCGGGAGAAACCGGAAGCTCGAGTTCTTTGTCGATCAAAAGATAGAAGCCGTTTTTGACAAAGACAAAATGAAGCAGGTCATTCTCAACCTCTTTTACAATGCGGTGCAGCATACGGATGAAGACACAGGTGTCATCACCGTCTCCCTGCAGAAAGACGGAGGAATCATGCTTATGATTGCGGATAACGGAACGGGAATCGCTCCGGAGCATGTGCCTCATTTGTTTGACCGGTTTTACAGGGCGGAAACCTCCCGATCCCGTCAATCCGGCGGCGCGGGGCTGGGTCTTGCCATTACAAAAACCATTATCGACAGCCATAACGGAACAATTGAAGTGAAAAGTGAGCAGGGAAAAGGCTCCGTGTTCATCATCCGGCTGCCGGGATAAACCGGGAAGAAGGAAGAAATATCACAATTTATATATAAATTCTAAATTTTCAAAAAATAACTTGTCCTTTTCCAATATTGGTGATAATATCTAGTTATTGGTAAAGGGGGTGTGTACTGATGAAGATTGAAGAACTTGATCTTGATACAGAAACAGCAAGCTTGGTGCATCGTTGCTAGTAAAGCCGTGACTCCCCTCATTGGGGAGTTATTATCTTTCAGGGGGTATGTCATGATGTCAACGGACTGTAAGCGCTGGAAGTTTAAAGACAGCGTGCAGGTGCTGACCTACACGGCGCATATTATCATTCAATATCGAAAGGCGATTAAGCTTGCGCATACGAGTGAGATCAAAGAGGCGGTTGAACGGCTGACCATCGGCTGTGAAAAACAAGAGCTTTCTGATCTTCTGGGAGAGGAAGCGGGAAACCAGTTTTTCGATGCGTTAATGAAATTGGATGCTTTAATAGAGCCATGGCAAAACGGCCGTGAAGGCCGCATCACTGAAAAGCAGCTGTACCATTTTGAGAAATACAACCAAAACCCCAATCTGATCCAAAAGAGATTAGACGGCAGCAGGGCAGCGATCGTGGGTCTGGGGGGCGTCGGAACGATCATTCTTCAAAACCTTTTGGCGGCGGGCTTGCAGCATTTTATTCTCATTGATTTCGATGCCGTATCAGTACATAACCTGAACAGACAATTCGTCTATAATAAATCTTCTGTAGGCAAATTAAAGATCTCAGAATGCAGAGATTATATTGCGGGTATCAATCCCAATGCGGACGCAGCACTTTACCATAAGGAAATTACACAGCCGCAGGACCTGCGTGTGTTAGATCCGTATGAAATTGATATCGTCATAAATGCCGCTGACAAACCCCATAACATTTCTGAATGGGTTTACCGGTATTGTAAGGAGCGGAATATCGCGTTTATGACCGGGGGTGTCGGCAGCTTCAGCGGCCAATGGGGGCCTCTGCTCACGCCTGAATCCTATCAATCCGGCGTCACCTATGAAAAAAACATGCCGGCCGGACTTCTGAACTGTTACCCCGATGAACCGATCAAAGGTTCCTTAGGAGCGACAAACGGTATTATATCCTCGTTTATGTCTCATGACATTATCACATACCTTGCAGGCGGAAGCCCGAAATCCCTGAATACCCGCATCGGCCTGGACTTTGACGGCCTTCATATTACAGAAACGAAGCTTTCTCAAAAGGAAAGCGCTTTATGAAGACGATGCATCGTACGGCGAGAAAACCGGGCGACCCTCTAAAAATAGAAATCGACACAAGCCCGATACGCTTGAACCCATTAGATACGCAGGATTACACAAGCAAGATGATTTGCAGCATTATGTATGAAAGCCTGCAGGACGGCTATAACTGCCGGATCATCCGCAAAGATCCCCGCACCTGTCAGGTGGACATTCACCCGGACTATTTAGGTGACGCCGAGGGTGTGGTTCAAACGATCATCTATCATCTGACGAAAGAAAATCAAAGCCCCCATCTCGGCAGTTTCCTGAACATAAAACAGGCCGTTCCGTATGTAAAAGGCCTCGTCTCATCCGATCAGCTCGGGGTGAACGTAAAAGGCGAAAAACGCTTTGAAGTCACCTTGGACGAGCCGTCTGATGAAATAGAAGCCGTTTTGCAGAGCAGCTTTCTGATTCCGGGGACCGCCGGGGGCGATGTGCCGGAAAACGGCCCGTACCGATTCAAGCGCACGTTTGAGAAGGGGCTGGAATTTGAGCGGAATCCGCAATATAAAATGACGCCCGCGGATCACCGCACGGTTCAGACCATCCAATTTATTTTGAATGTTGATCTGGAAAAAAGCATCGGGCTGTACGAAGCGAATCAAACGGACGTGACCTGCCACACCCAGTTTCATCATTCAAACATGAGGTATCGGCAGTATGCTGATTTTAAAGAAAATCATTTGCCGATGTTATTTACCTTCAAGGTAAAGGACGACATGCTGAGAACTTTCATTCAGCATTATTTTGATAAACAAAAGCTGGCCGGGGATTTGGGGCATATCATCACACCGACTGATTCACTGATCGGTATATGGGAAAGCGGGAGGACACCGCAGAAAGATCCGCCCCTTTTGACAAAAGAAGAACCGATCCGAATCGTTTATGCCGATTATTATCCCAACGGAGAGATCATTGAAAGGCTGGCTGGTCTGTTTCGGCGGGCCGGAGCGGACGTATCCGTCTCCCGCGTCAGTCATTTCAATGATTATTACCATATGGATAAAAGCGGGTTTGATATTGAGCTCCATTTGTTCCTGCCGGCTTACATGCATGAGCTGAGCTATATCAGATATTTCATCCGCGACATCAGCGATCCAGAGAAGAAAAAAACGATCATTGATGCCATAGGATCTGAAAAAAAGAAGGAACTTTTTGGGTTATTCGAGAATACAACTCATTATTGCCCAATTTGTTTTGGGAAAAGTCTGTATCTGCAAGATCCATGTATAGAGGGTTTTAGTGTAAAGACTGACGGGCTCCTTTCTGTTCATGATGTTAAATGCAGATAGCTGGAAAGGGGTATTCATTTGCGGAATCGAAATTTGCTTTACTTCTCCGGTTTTTTCGGAAACTTCTTTTTCGAACGGGGAATTTGGATTTTATATTTAACAAGTATGAATTATTCATTGTTTCTTGTGGGCATCCTGCAATCGGTCCTGAATTTGGCGATGTTTCTGGCGGAAGTGCCGAGCGGCGTCATCTCGGACAGAATCGGGAGAAAAAAATCGCTCTTGCTCGGCCATTTTATGGTCATTATCTATTTGGTGATGTTCCTGAGCTTCCATAACTTCATCGCCCTCTTCATCGCCCATATTATATACGGTATCGGGCTGACGTTTATATCAGGAACGGATCATGCCTTTTTGTTTGATTCACTGAAAGAACAAGGGAAAGAAAAGTGGTACGGCAAATCCATCGGAAATTATAACGGACTTGTCATACTCGGTCTTGCGATCGCCATGGGCATCGGCGGCTACTTGCAGGAAATATCATGGTCGTATGTGTTTATCGCCGGGATTGTCACTCAGCTGATTGCAATGGCGGTCATTACACAGCTGACGGAAATCAAATTTGAAAACAGTGAACACGAAACGCAGACGGTCGGTGACATCTTAAAAGAAGTCAAAGATTTCTTCAGGCTGAACAAAGCCTTTAAATATCTGGTGCTGTCACTCTCCGTTTTCTTTGCGATTACATCGGTTTTTTATATGTACGGACAAGATTTGTTAAGTCAGGAAGGGCTGTCCGTGCGCAATATATCCATTATTTTTGCGGGACTGTCCATCTTGCAGGCGCTGTGCTCCATCTTTTCTTCCAAGCCGGCGGAAAAATTCACGCCGAGGCGCGTGCTTCTGCTGACATTCTGCATCATCGGGGCGGCCTACCTGTTTATACCTTCGGGCAGTCTGTACGTGACGATTGCAGCTTTTGTCGTCATTAACGCGCTCTATGATGTGATAGAACCCGTATCCAGTCAGGTGGTGAATAATGAGATTCCGTCCAGAACGAGAGCCACGCTGCTGTCCATTATCAGTTTGATGACCTCGCTCTTCATGTTCATTGCCTTTCCGTTTATCGGATTCTTAACGGACTATTTTGATTCAGCTTTGCTGCTGACCGCAATCGGGGTATTATCCATCTTATTGTCGCTGTTTATGATGCTCAGCTTTTACAAACTGAAAGCGAGCGTCGCCATCCAGAATAAAGTCGAGCTTTGAACCAGAATGACAAAGGGATGATGTGAGTTGCTGAATATTCATAATCTTACGGTAAATTTAGCGGGAGATACGATTTTCAAACAAGTTTCTTTTTTCATCAATGAAGGTGAAAAAGTGCTTGTGGCCGGGCCGAACGGTTCCGGCAAAAGCACGCTGTTCAGGGTGCTTTCCGGAGAGCTTGAGGCAGATGAAGGAACGATTGCGATCAACAAAGGGGCGAAGGTCGGTTTGCTGAAGCAGATCGCTGATCCCCATGAGGATCTGACGTTGTATCAATATCTGGAAAAATCATTTGAAGCTCTCGCGGCGATCCAGAAGGAAATGAAAGCAATTGAGCTGAAGCTTTCGGAACCGATGAGTGATGACGAGCTGACTGCTTTATTGGAAAAGTACAGTCAATACACGGAAACATTTGAGCGGAACAACGGCTACCAGATGCATGCGATGATTGACGAGGTATGCAACGGGCTCAGCCTCAGCGAATTAAAGGATCAGCCGTTTTCAAAGCTGAGCGGCGGCGAAAAAACAAAAGCCGGCCTTGCCGAAATTTTAATCCGCAACGACGACGTTATACTGCTGGACGAGCCGACCAACCATTTGGATGTCCATGCGATTGAGTGGCTTGAAGGGTTTATTAAAAAATCGAACAAAACCATTCTGTTTACGACCCACGATAAAACGTTTGCCGACCAAACGGCGATGAAGGTGCTCGAGATTGACGATACCGAGGTGAAGATTTGGCCTTACGGATTCAGCGAATACTTGAAAAAGCGGGAAGAATTCATCATCGCCCAGTTTGAGAAATATGAAGAACAGCAGAGAAAAATACAGAAGATGAAGGAATCCATCGCCCAGCTGAGAGATTGGGCCAACCGCTCAAATCCGCCGTCTGTCGGCCTGCACAGACGCGCGAATAATATGGAAAAGGCGCTGAAAAGAATCGAGCTGATCAATAAGCCGGTCCGGACGGAGCAAAAATTAAAAAACGCATTTCAGGAAGCGGGCGCCGGTTCAAAAGATATTGTGTTCATTGAAAACGGAAAGGTGACCAACGGATCTTCCCTTTTATATCAAAATGTGAACCTGCGCATAAAGCATAAAGACAGAATCGGCATCGTCGGCAGAAACGGCGTCGGCAAAACAACGCTGATCCGCTGTATCATCGGGGAAAGAGAACTGTCGGACGGCACCATTAAAGTGGGAGAAAATCTTAAAATAGGCTACATTGATCAAAAGAGCCATGTAGGAGATTCGAGTCAGACGATTCTGCAATTTTTTAAAGAAAATCTGCTGACTGAAGAGGGCATGGCCCGGAATATGCTGGCCAAGTACGGATTTTACGGGTCGTCTGTCTTTAAAAAACTTTCCGTCCTGTCGGGCGGTGAGAGAATCAGGCTGAAGCTGTCCATCTTAATGGAAAAAAAGCTGAATGTCCTGATCCTGGATGAGCCGACCAACCACTTGGATATTGAATCTCAGGAAATTCTCGAAAACAGCCTGATGCGGTTTCAAGGCACCATCATCTGCGTTTCTCACGACAGAAACCTGCTGGAGAAGTTCAACAAGATTTTCTGGCTTGAGAATCAAAACGTCACCATCTTTTCAGGTCCATACAGTTACGCCAAACAAAAAAAACGGCAGATTGCCGAATAAAAGGGGAATGGATATGACCATTGACAGACTGACAATCAATGAGTTATCGTACGATCTTTTTGTAAGCGAGTATGCTGATAAGAAACCTTTTATTTTGACGGGGGCAATGGATCACTGGGAATGCAGGCCGTGGACGCTTGAATACATTGACGAACACTATGGGGACAGAATGGTCACCATCCGGAAATCAGATATCGAAGGGGTCAAAACGTTTAAACAAGTAAAGCTTTCCAACTATATCGAGTACATTGATCAGAATGATGACAAATGGTACTGTGACTGGAATTTTACGCAGCTGAACCAAAATGACTTAGACCTTGTCTATTCCGCACCCGAGTATTTTACAAAAGACACATTGAGAGCGGATGAAGAAACGGGACGAGACTGGAAATGGTTCTTTCTCGGTTCTAAGCAGACAGGCACACCGCTGCATCAGGATTTTAACAACACGCACGCGTGGAACGGCGTCATTTTCGGGGAGAAGGAATGGATCTTCTATCATCCGGACGACTCTCCGTATTTGTACGAAGGAAATATCAATGTCTTTGATGAAAAAGACATTGAGCAAAAACCGCTGGTGCAAAAGGCGTCTCCGATCCGCTTCAGACAAAAGGCGGGAGAAATCATTTACGCGCCGCGCCATTGGTGGCATCAAGTCGAGAATACGGAACATACATTGGCAGTGAGTGAGAACTTTTGGTTTACCGGAGAGCGGCTTGCCAATCAGATATAAACGAAAGGCTGAGGAGCATCTCAGCCTTTTTTTGTATGGATTCATTTCATCCGGTCCAGACCGAATTTTTTCAGGCGGTATTGCAGGCTCTGTCTGCTGATTCCGAGCTCGTTTGCCGTTTTGGATATGTTATTGCCGTGTTTTCTCAGGATCTTTTCGATCATGTATTTTTCGAAGTTTTCCATTTTGTCTTTTAAATCGGTGCCGGGCTGGGTGCTTGCGGCGGCTTTGGTTTCCGTGTCAGCCGGTTTGATTTTCATCCGGTATTGGTAAGGCAGGTGGGCCGCCGTAATCGTCGTTTCATCCGTCATAAAGTTCATGGCGCCTTCAATCATATGTTCAAGCTCGCGGATGTTGCCCGGCCAGTCATATTCCAAGAAGAATCGCTGCACATCGTCACTGATCGAATCGACATGCATTTGGAACAGGTGATTGTTTTTCTGGATAAAGACTTCGGCCAGTGGCAGAATGTCCTCCTTGCGCTCCCGGAGCGGGGGAATGATCAGCGTGACAACGCTTAAGCGGTAGTATAAATCTTTGCGCAGCCGCTCTTCTGAAATGGCGGTGATCGGGTCTTCATTCATCGTGGCGATGATGCGGACGTCAATCGGTTTGTCCTGAGCTGATCCGATGCGCCTGATTTTCTTTTCCTGAAGGGCGCGGAGCAGTTTTGCCTGCAGGCTGAGATTGAGAGAGTTGATCTCATCAAGGAGCAGGGTGCCTCCCTGCGCCTGCTCAAATAAGCCGGGCTGGTCGATGGCTCCGGTAAAGGCGCCTTTTTTCGTGCCGAATAAAATACTTTCGACCAGGCTATCCGGCAGGGCGGCGCAGTTTTGTGAGATGAACGGGGCGCCTGAGCGCTGGCTGCCGTTGTGAATGCTTTGGGCGAACAGTTCCTTGCCCGTTCCCGTCTCGCCGGCCAAAAGCACCGATGATGATGTGCGGGTTGCCCGTTTTGCGTTTTCGATGACTTCCCGAATAACCGGGCTGTTGCCGAGAATACTGTCAAACGTGTAGCTGTTCTGTTCTTTCCTGTGCATGTTCTCCCTGATCAGCCGTTCGAGCTTGGTGACGTCCTTGGCGATTTCCACGGCGCCCTTGATCTCGCCGTTTTGCACAATCGGGAAGGTGTGGTTGATCGTCGTGATTTCCTGGCCTTTGTTATTGAAATAGCTTTGCTTTACATTTTTAATCGTTTTGCCTTCTTGAAGGGCCTGAACGAGCGTACTGTCCTGCTGATTGGAAAACATAAATACATCAGTCAGGTTTTTATGCAGGACGTCCCGTTCATCCATATCTTCAATCTGCATCATTTTCTTATTGTAAATGACGGTGCTGCCTTTTTCGTCCACCACATGCAACCCGACATCAATCTCTTCCAGAATGCTTTGTAACACGAGTGTGTAAAATTCGCTGGTTGTGTGCAGGTCAATTCCTCCTCTCAATCGTCTTAACATTCATTATTTTAAAATAAATCGAACGGGAAACGCAAAAAAATTTTGCGCTTGGCTGAAGTTTGCACGCAAACTGCCGGAAAATTTTGCGGGAAAAGAAAGAATGTTGGCGAAACATCCCGTTTTTTCGGATTGGCACGGAACTTGCTTTATAAAAAGGGAAAGCAAGATCTAATGTTGAATGATTACAAAACAAGGGGGAATCAGATTATGTCAGCTTTCACAAAATCTCAAGAAATTATCAGCCAAACTTCACATTACGGCGCGAACAACTATCATCCTCTGCCGATTGTTATTTCTGAAGCGCAGGGTGTTTGGGTAAAAGACCCTGAAGGCAATCAATATATGGATATGCTGAGTGCTTATTCTGCGGTGAACCAGGGGCACAGACATCCGAAGATCATTCAGGCGCTGAAGGATCAGGCGGATAAAATCACTCTGACGTCACGCGCGTTCCATAATGATCAGCTCGGTCCGTTTTATGAGAAAACAGCCAAGCTGACCGGAAAAGATATGATTCTGCCGATGAATACGGGGGCGGAAGCCGTTGAATCCGCTGTCAAAGCGGCGAGACGCTGGGCATATGAGGTCAAAGGGGTAGCGGATAATCAGGCGGAAATCATTGCGTGTATCGGCAACTTCCACGGCAGAACGATGCTTGCGGTATCCCTTTCTTCAGAAGATGAGTATAAACGCGGTTTCGGACCTATGCTTCCGGGTATAAAATTAATTCCATACGGAGACGCAGAAGCGCTGCGCCGGGCGATTACGCCGAACACAGCCGCTTTCTTATTCGAACCGATTCAGGGAGAAGCGGGCATCGTCATCCCGCCGGAAGGATTTTTACAAGAAGCGGCCGCCATTTGTAAGGAAGAAAATGTGCTTCTGATCGCTGATGAAATTCAGACGGGACTCGGCCGCACAGGGAAAACATTCGCGGTTGACTGGGAAAATATCGTACCGGATATGTTCATCTTAGGCAAAGCACTCGGCGGGGGCGTCTTCCCGATTTCGTGCATCGCGGCGAACCGTGATATTCTCGGTGTGTTTAACCCGGGTTCCCACGGCTCGACATTCGGCGGAAACCCGCTCGCTTGCGCGGTATCGCTCGCATCTCTTGAAGTCCTTGAGGAAGAAGGGCTGGCAGAGCGTTCCCTTCAGCTTGGCCGTTATTTTAAAGAAGAGCTTGAGAAAATCGATAATCCGATCATAAAAGACGTGCGCGGTCGCGGCCTGTTTATCGGCGTTGAACTGACAGAAGCGGCCCGCCCGTACTGTGAAAAGCTGAAAGGCGAAGGGCTTTTATGCAAAGAAACACATGATACCGTGATCCGTTTTGCACCGCCGTTAATGATTTCCAAGGAAGACTTGGACTGGGCGATCCAAAAGATCACAAACGTGCTTCAAAACGCGTAAAACCTTGATACGGCAATGCTTTCCCTCGGCTTGTATGGAATTTACAAATAAAAAATTCAGCACACTCTATTTGCGCGGCGACAGTATTTTAGTATAATGTATCTTTATGTACGAAAATGAATTTCATATAACATTCATATACAAATAGAGGCTCTTTGGACAGCAAATCGGTTTCAAAGCACCGGCTTGGTTCCAATACAAGTTGCTGAAGGGGTGCAGAATAGTGAATACAAATCAAAAAGAGAATCAGCTTCAGCGCACAATGAAATCACGCCATTTGTTTATGATTTCTTTGGGCGGAGTGATCGGCACCGGGTTTTTCCTGAGTACCGGATTTACAATTAACCAGGCGGGACCGCTGGGCGCGGTTCTGTCTTATCTGGTCGGCGGTTTTATTATGTTTTTGACAATGCTCTGCTTAGGCGAGCTTGCGGTTGCCCTTCCCGTATCAGGGTCGTTTCAGACGTACGCAACCAAATTCATCAGCCCCGCTTTCGGTTTCGCATTCGGCTGGCTGTACTGGCTCGGCTGGGCGGTGACATGCGCCATTGAGTTTTTATCTGCGGGACAATTGATGCTCCGCTGGTTTCCGCATGTTCCCGTATGGGTGTGGTGCCTCGTGTTTGTCGGACTGATGTTTCTTTTGAACGCCATTACCACAAAAGCGTTCGCTGAGTCGGAATTTTGGTTTTCCGGTATTAAAATTTTAGTCATTCTGCTGTTTATTATTTTGGGCGGCGCCGCCATGTTCGGCCTGATTGACATGAAACACGGCGAGCAGGCTCCTTTCTTCTCTCATTTTTATGAGGATGGATTGTTTCCGAACGGCATTAAGGCTATGCTTATTACGATGATTACCGTAAACTTCGCGTTCCAGGGAACGGAGCTGATCGGGGTTGCCGCGGGAGAAAGTGAAAATCCCGAGAAAACGATTCCGCGCTCTATCCGGCAGACGGTATGGAGAACGCTTGTCTTTTTCGTTCTCTCCATCATCGTCATTGCCGGCATGATTCCGTGGAAGCAGGCGGGAGTGGTCGAAAGCCCGTTTGTCGTGGTGTTTGAACAAATCGGTATTCCATATGCCGCCGATATTATGAACTTTGTTATCTTAATTGCGCTGCTCTCAGTGGCCAACTCAGGCCTGTTTGCATCGACGCGTATCTTATATGCCATGGCGAACGAAGGACAAGCCTTTAAATCGCTCGGCAAAATAAATAAACGCGGCGTGCCGATGAACGCTCTGATCGTGACGCTGGCCGTCGCCTGCCTGTCCCTGCTGTCTAAGGTGGCTGCGCCGGAAGTCGTTTATATGTTTCTCTTATCATTAGCCGGACTAAGCGCGCAGGTCGGCTGGATTACGATTTCCCTGTCGCAGCTGATGTTCAGACGGAAATACATCCGCGAAGGCGGCAAAGTGGAAGACCTGAAGTTTAAAACACCGCTGTACCCGGTGCTGCCTATTATCGGGCTGACGTTAAATACGGTTGTTCTGATCAGCCTCGCATTTGATTCAGAACAGCGGCTCGCCCTTTATTGCGGCATCCCGTTCATGGCGGTGTGCGTTATCGTCTATCATCTGTATGTAAAAAAGCATAAGCAGTCAGAAAAACAGATAGAGCTTTAAATCTTTTCGTGTCCAAGTCATCTTTGAGAAACCCGCACAGGACAACATACAACATGTTGAGGTGGAAAAACGGATGAACAAGAATATCTCAGTTATTGGAATGCCGATGGATTTAGGACAAGCACGACGCGGAGTGGACATGGGCCCGAGCGCCATCCGTTACGCGCATCTCATTGAACGGTTATCTGACATGGGGTATGCGGTGGAAGACTTAGGCGACATCCCCGTCAATCGTGAAAAACTCAAAAATGATGAAGAGCTGAAAAATCTGAACTCTGTGCTCTCGGGGAACGAGCAGCTCGCCCAAAAGGTGGACAGCGTCATTGAGAATGAGCGGTTCCCTCTCGTCTTGGGCGGCGATCACAGCATCGCGATCGGAACGCTGACAGGAACGGCAAAGCACTATAAACAGCTCGGCGTCATCTGGTACGACGCGCACGGCGACTTAAACACGCTGGAAACATCGCCGTCAGGCAATATTCACGGAATGCCGCTGGCCGTCAGCCTCGGCGTCGGGCACGACACGCTGGTGAATCTGGGCGGGTATGCCCCGAAAATCAAGCCGGAGAACGTCGTCATCATCGGCGCGAGATCGCTTGATGAAGGCGAGCGTGAGTACATTAAGGAAACAGGCATGAAGGTCTATACGATGCATGAGATTGACCGCCTCGGCATGACAAAGGTCATTGAAGAAACCATTGACTACTTGTCAGACTGTGACGGCGTTCACCTCAGCCTTGACCTCGACGGCCTTGATCCGAGCGACGCGCCCGGCGTAGGCACGCCTGTCGTCGGCGGCATCAGCTACCGTGAAAGCCATTTGGCAATGGAAATGCTGTATGATGCCGACATCATCACTTCAGCTGAATTTGTCGAAGTCAACCCGATCCTCGATCACAAAAACAAAACCGGCAAAACAGCGGTCGAGCTGGTGGAATCTTTGTTAGGAAAAAAACTGTTATAAAATATGCGCCTCCGCACCTGCGGGGGTTTTTTTGTTGCCACGAGGAAACTAGCGGGCTGCCACCCTCTTTTTGAACCTGTAAATATGATATATTTATTACACAAAATGGGAAAGGGAGGTGTCCTGACAGATGGCTGAGGTGATGGCCCACGAAACAGTTGCGAAAAAAATCAGTGACTGGTATGAGGAAATCAAAAAGCACAACACCGAATCGGCTGAGGCGTTAAGAGAACAACTGCTTACGGATCTGCAAAATATGACACAAAATCAAACGGTGCTCCTTTATTTTAATTTAATTGATTCCCGCTATAAGCTTTTGATGGAAGAGTATGAGAAAACAGACGGCATTTTAAAAACGATCCAGCTGAACGCCGATAAAGAAAAAACAGACCAGATGATTCAATACTATTATTATTTCTTTTCCGGAATGCACGAGTTTTACCGTAAACGGTTTATGAACGCCATTAATTTTTACCGGATTGCTGAAAGCAGGCTCCGGCACATACCGAATGAGATTGAAAGAGCCGAGTTTAATTATCAAGTGGCGATTGCCTACTATGAAATCCGCCAAAACTACTTTGCGATGAACCACGCGGAAAAAGCGTTGGAGATCTACAAAGCCAATGAAATGTACGCGGTCAGAGAAGCACAGTGTTTAATGGTGATCGGCTGTAACAGAATGGACTTGTTTCACTACCAGAAAGCCGAAGAGCTCCTGCAGACGGCGGTTCATCAAGCCGCCAAAGCGGGCGATCCGCATATTAAGGCGCTCGCCCACTTTAACGCAGGCATTTGCTATGAAAGACAGGAAAAGCTTGAGGAGGCGCGGGTCGAGTTTGAAACGGCTCTCGATCAAAAGGAGCATTTGCAATCAGCGTATTCGGTGCGGAGTCTGTACATGCTGGCCAGAGTGTTATTGAAACAGGAACAGACGGATGAGGGCCGGTTTTGGCTGCATAAAGCGCTGAATGCCGCTGAAGAGAAAAACGAGCCCGTATACACCCAAAAGCTGCGCATCTTACAGCATGTCTTTATTGACAACAATGAAGAAGCGCTTGCATCAGCTTTCGCCGAGTTAAGAAGGAAAGAGCTGTGGAGTGACGTTTCCGACTTGTCGTATCAGGCCGCTGCGCATTTTAAAAAACAGGAGAATTACAAACTGGCGGCGAAGTATTTTCAAGAATCAATTGATGCCAATGACCAAATTTTGAGATTAACGGAGGGGATTCGTAATGAAAACATGTAAATTCATTGTACTCTCAGCAGCCTTGGCAAGTCTCATTTCGATTGGATTATTTGCGCAAACTGGTTCAACGGCACAAGCCGAACAAATCATAAAACCGGCGGAAAACGGAGCCTTCGGATAATACTTCATGATCCCGCTTTCAGTCCGTGTTTTGTAAGGAGTGATTCAATGGCTATCACGCTGCGGCCGATGACAGGACAAGAATTTCAGTCCTATCTCGCTCATTCAACCAAGCATTACGGTGAAGAAAAGGTAAAAGCGGGAACGTGGCTGCCTGACGAAGCGCCGGAATTAGCGGAGCTGGCGTTTGAAGACCTGCTTCCTGACGGCTTGGAGACGGCCGATCACTATTTATGGACGCTGACATTGGACGGAAAGGAAAATGCCGGCTGGCTGTGGCTGCACGCCGATCCGGACCACCCGCAGCAGGACGCGTTTATTTATGATTTCGGCCTTCATCCGCCTTTCCGCGGCAAAGGCTATGCAAAAGAGGCGCTCGCAAGGCTGGAGGACAAAGCCAAAGACCTGGGTGTCCGCAAGATTTCTCTCCATGTGTTCGCTCATAACGAAACGGCGCGGAAGCTGTATGAGAAGACCGGATTTCTGGAGACGGATGTCATCATGAGCAAAAAGCTGTCATGAAAAGAGGCCCGCACGATGGGCCTCTTTTGTTATTCATCTAACAATGTCATCATGTGTTCCGGATAACGCTCGCCGGCCGCGGTGCCGATCGGAAACATCTCATCCAAACGCGCCTTCACATCCTCGGGAAGCACAATGTCGAGAGCGGCGAGGTTCTCTTCCAAGTAGTGTTTCTTTTTTGTGCCCGGGATCGGAATGAGATCATCGCCATTTGCGAGAACCCATGCGAGCGCAAGCTGAGGAGCAGTGATATTCATTTCCCGGGCAATGGCGGTAAGTTTTTGGACGAGCCCTATATTCACCGCCAAATTGTCTCCCTGGAATCTCGGCGTTCTTCTTCTGTAATCATCGGCATCCAGCTGATCGGTCGACGTCATCTTTCCGGAAAGAAAACCTCTGCCGAGCGGACTGTAAGGCACAAATGAAATGCCGAGCTCACGGCAGGCGGGCAGCACATGCTCCTCCGCTTCCCTGCTCCATAAAGAATATTCCGATTGAAGCGCGGCAATCGGGTGAATGCGGACGGCGCGCCTGATCGTTTCTGCGGAAGCCTCTGACAATCCGATATATCTCACCTTTCCTTCGTCTATCAGCTCCTTCATGGCGCCGACAGTTTCTTCAATCGGCACCCGCGGATCAACCCGGTGCAGAAAGTAAAGGTCGATATAATCCGTCCCAAGGCGTTTCAGACTGGCGTCACACGCTTTTTTCACATAATCGGGCCGTCCGTTAATTTCGATAAACTCACCCTTTTCGCTTCGGACATAACCGAATTTCGTCGCGAGGTAAAGCTCCTTTCTGAATGGGGCGAGTGCTCTGCCGACAAGCTCTTCATTTGCACCCAATCCATATTGATCAGCCGTATCAAACAAATTCACGCCGAGATGAACGGCATGATGCAGTGTGGAAATCGACTCTTCCTCACTCTGGCTGCCGTAGTATTCCGACATGCCCATGCACCCTAACCCCATTGCGGAAACCCGCATCGAACCGATCGTTCTGTCCTTCATATGTCCTCCCCCTTTCTTGTATGATAACCGGATTTCCTGATATTTGAAAATGATTTATGCATATGATTTACATATTGTTATAAAATTTTTAAAAATCTGTAAATTATCTATTTTTTTATCGCAATTCCGTCATATAATACAAATGTGGAAAAATTATACTCAAAGAAAAGAGGCGAAGTAATATGTGTAAAAAGCTGTTCAAAGCCGTCCTCCCGTTTGCCCTGTCATTCACCATGGTTCTGTCATTCTCCGGTATGAATGTAAAAGCAAAAGAAACAGAAACAGCCCGCTACGCAAAAGAAATCGCAGAGCTTCAGCAGGGCACGACTCCTCAAGACGTTCTCCAATCCGCCAAAGAGCTTGCCAAACAGAAGCACGTTTCAACAGAAGCAATTCTCAAGCAGTTTCATCAAGAAATCACGGCAGACAAGGTGCAGGGAAATGTAATCGCTTCCAAAGAAGGGCTCTCTGCGATGGGCGGATCGTCAGGAACCAAAAAACTTCCGAAAAGCACAAAAGGCAATATTTATTACACGAACTCATACACCGCTTATTACAACCACGGGCATGTCGGCATGTATTCATCCGCTGATAAAATTGTTGAATCCGTGCCGGGAGACGGCGTCCGCCAGATTGCTTATAACGGCAGAGAAGTCGAAGACAATTCAATCGTCCAGACCGTGAAAGTCACCGACGCCCAAAAACAAGCCGCCGCTGACTGGGCTGTATCAAGAGTCGGTGATGAGTACTCCTTCAACTTCGTCAATAACAGAAATACGGGCCATGAAGGCGCCAAAAACTGCTCAAAACTGCTGTGGTCGGCATTCCTCTTAAAAGCCGGGATTGATATCGACTCTAATGGCGGCTTAGGCGTATACCCGCGCGACATCACAAGCTCGTCCTACACAGCCACGATTCTGACCATTCACTAAGGAGAACAACGTGAAAAAAATCATTTGGATACCCTTAGTGATCATCGCCGCCGCAGCGGTCTTATGCTTCTTCTATTTCCGCACGGAAGATCCTGCGGAGGTTGCGAGAGACACATTAAATGACCCTGATTTTCTGAAAGATAAAGAGGCGCTGCTGTACTTCTCCACTGCGGCTGACCAAGACACGTTCGGCGGCGGAAAAAGCTATGCCCTCTTCGCCGATGAAAAAGGACGGCTTTCTTCTTATCACATGAAGGGGCTTGAGCTCGGGTCGGCCAAAGTGCATGACGGCAGCGTGCTGCTGGAGGACAAAAAAGGAATCTACACCGTTCAAAATGGCCTTCACACATATAAAAGAGCGTACCAGCATACGGGAGACAGCGCGGGATATATCGAACGGGCGAAAGGCTTTTACACGCTGTATAATTCGGGCTACGACAAGAGCGGCGGCAGCTATCGCTCAGAGCTGTATCGCCAGATTGACGGCAGGTGGAAGCAAGACGTCATTCCGCACTATATCCGCGCTTCAGGCTTTTTTAAAGATCATCTTTTCGCACTCACGCCGACAGATGACGAAAAAGGCTATCACGTTCAAGACATTCAGGCTGATAAAGAAAAGCTCCATACAACATCAATCGCGACATGGACGTATAAAGATGGCACGTCTGTCGAATCCCAGCTCGCCGCCGACGACAGCGCCGTCTGCTTTGTCACCAGAGGGGAAAAAGCAGATCACATCTATCAAATGGTGAAAGTTATGAGAAAGAGCGGCGCCATCAAAACGTATGACATCGCCGCTTATAAAAATGACGAACAGACGATCTATGACTCCATGCCGTTCAGCTTCAAAAAAAGCTTTTTCATGGAGCAGCGCAGCTTCTATTTCGTTGACGGCTTCGGAACCGTCTACCGCATCAACCCTGAGACCGGACAAAGCAAAAAAGCCTTCAAGCTCCCCGCATCACGAATGAAAGCCGACTTCAAAGAGCTGACGCATCAAAACGGAAAGCTGTATCTGTTTACGTACAGCTACAAAAAGCCCGCCAAAATCGAATCCTTCGACCTGAAAACGGGCAAAAAACTGAACGACCGAACCATCCCAAACCTAAAAAACATCGTCACGCCGAAAAGCCATCTCAAGCTGTATGATGTGCAGGTGATGGGTGGGTTTTGAAGAGTATAAACATTTCGGAAGAGCTTGCCGCTTTTGGTAAGCTTTTTATAATGAAACGTTACTGCAAGAAAGAAGGTGTTCATTTGAAATCATTCAGTATCTTCTTATTGTTGTCCGTCATTTGTATAACCATTGTTTTTGTCATAATGAATATGTTGATTGGATACCCTGATGTGAGTAACGGGGCATTGATGATGATTGTATATATCGTTGTGACCCTCATGATAAGGCTATATAGCAAGAAAAAAGCCGACCGAACATAGAGATAGAGGAATTTGAACCGTAAAAGCAGAAGACAGTCAGATGAAGGAGGGAGCCGATGAAGAAAAAGCTTGCCGCGGTGACCGTAACCATTCTCCTGGTTTCCGTAATAACCAACTCTTTTTTAAACGGCGGAAAGCCGGACTGGATCGATGTATGCTGTACGCTGCTGGCGTGTCTATTAGGAATTCTGTTCGTCCTTCGCTTAGAAAAAAGAGAAAACACGTAAAGAGCCGGATGCTGAAAACACCGGCTCTTTTTGCGCGTGATTTGCCGAATTGTGGATAAAACTCAGCCCGAAGCACTACTAACATGTGTATAAATAGGTTATATTGAAAAGAGAACAATTGCCGCGTGCAAAAGAAAATCGGAGGATGTAACAATGAAAACCGCTTATTATTCTTGTGAAGAACATATCGAAACCGTGCTGGACATGTACATAGATGATCATGAGCTTCCGCCCGAAATCAGAAAAATCGAACATACTAACAGTTTATCCACAGCCTGTGAATTATGTGGGGACACTGCAACATATCTAGTAGGGAACGAATGATCCTACACAAAATACAGAAAAGATATCCACAATTGTGGACAATATATATGAATAACTTGTTTCTAAAGTGGGGATGACCTGTGAATATCAATATTGTGACCATCGGAAAACTAAAAGAAAAATACCTCAAGCAAGGCATTGAAGAATACAAAAAACGACTCTCAGCCTACGCAAAAATCGACATCATTGAACTCCCGGACGAAAAAGCGCCGGAAAACCTGAGCGACCAAGACATGAAAATCGTCAAAGACAAAGAAGGCGAACGCATCCTGGCCAAAATCAGCCCGGACACCCACGTCATCGCCCTCGCCATCGAAGGAAAAATGAAAACATCCGAAGAACTGGCCGATACAATAGATAAGCTGGCGACATATGGAAAAAGCAAAATCACCTTCGTCATCGGCGGCTCACTAGGATTGAGTGACGCAGTGATGAAGCGAGCAGATGAAAAGCTGTCGTTTTCGAAGATGACATTTCCTCATCAGCTCATGCGGCTGATTTTGGTGGAGCAGATTTATCGGGCGTTTCGGATAAATCGTGGGGAGCCTTATCATAAGTGATAGCAAACAGTAAAATAGAACTTACTATTGAAATAAATAGATTAGAAATAAGTAGATAGCAAGGAAATCTATTAAAGGTAGTTCAATGAATATTTGAAGATTTCTCTAGAAAGTTCTTCGATAAATCTGATGTGAAAAAGGAGTAACCTTTAAATTGGAATATGTTTGGGTCGAAAAAGACAAAAATATTAAATATATAGTGAATGAAGAGATGAAAGTACATATAAAGTGGAGTAAAAAACCTGAAAAAGACTATGCAAAGTTATCTAGGCAGTATATGAACGCAGGCTATATCACATTAAAAGAGGTTATAGAAGTTCCACACAATAATAATAGCAAGTATGACATGTGGTTTTTACCTGGCGTTTATATGATACGGCAAGCTATAGAGTTATTGGTTAAGGCAGGCTTAGCTATTAAGGGTGCTACTAAGAGCGAATTACAGGAAATATTTATTGCAGAAAAACATAATGTAAGGGGGTTGTACAAAACCTATAAAGATAGATATGGTGTTGAAGAGTTAAATGAAGCTGAACAAACATGGTTAGAGAAATATTTAGATAGTATAGAAATAGTAGATTCCAGTTCAGATCTTTTTAGATATCCGTTTAAAGATGACTTCATGCAACAATATGGAGATAAGGCATTAGATATTTGTCATATGGGTAATCGACTTATATATTGTTATAGCACCTTGAATAAAATGATATATGGAGAATGGTCTGATGAAGTCGAATTAAATCTTGAGGTGGAGCCGGAATTTTTACAATTGGCAAGCTCAGGCATTAATAATTGCTATTTATGGGATTCACCATGGAGTGATGGATTTTATAAGCAGGTTACAGGATATAGTGAGGTTGCAACATTTTTGTTTGGAAAGTTTAAAGAATCAAAAGATGAAGCATTATTTTATCCGATAGTATTCTTAATGAGAAACGCTATTGAGATAGGATTAAAAAGATTACTTCATATGCAGATGAACCAAGGTATTGACTTGCATATCGTTAATAGTAAAAGGAACTCACATTTGTTATACAAAGACTTATGGAAGTCAATAAAACCTATGTTAATTCATTACTCTAAAGAAGATAATCAAAAGGAAGAAACACTTGAGCTAGCTGAGAGCTATATTAGATCTATAAGTCGTATAGATAAGCATGGAGATATGTTTAGGTATCCATGTTCATACAGTAATGAGTACAAGTTTAATGATGTAGAGATTGATGTAGATAACTTTTATAGCTACATGTTAGGACTTTTCCATTTTATCGAGGGCTGTGATGCGTGGTTGGATAATATCAAAGGCTATGAAATGGAAATGCGAAGCGAATGAGAATCAGAGATGAGAAGTTATATGGAATAAAAGTAAATAATAATTTTCGTACTAAAGGCAAGTTCTAAAGAGCTTGTCTTTTTAATCGACAGTTAAAAATTAATCATTACAGGTTTGTTATTTTGGTAAACCAAATCGTATGATGATGAATTAAAGGCACTCTTAAAAGCGTATAAAATATTTCAATTTTAATAATGATACTGTGAAAATTGAATTGTTTAATTAATAGTTTCTTTATGGCTGATTAATGTTAAAATATGTATTGTGAGAATTATTTAGGGGGAATGCAATTGAAACCGCCGATTGAGTTTATTAAAGAAAATAATAAAGAAAATTTAATTATTTTTATTCACGGATTTACTAGTGATTCTGAGACATGGACAAACTCATCAAAATATAAGTTTCCTGAAATGCTTTCAGAAGAAGATTTCATAAATGAGAATTTTGATATAGCGTATTTTAATTACTTTACTAAGTTAATAGACTTTAAGAAAGCTAGGTTCACTTCAGGGTTAATAAGGACTATTTTTGCTAAGCCTTCAAATATTGCAAAAAATATTAGTATCAAAAGTTTAAGTGAGCACTTAAAGTCCTCGATAGAAATATATTGCGAAGAGTACAAAAATATAATATTAATCGCTCATAGCATGGGAGGGTTAATATCAAAAGCATTTATTCTTGATGATTTGAACGAAAATGAAAGTACAAAAGTAAAATTATTTCTATCACTTGCTGTACCACATAAAGGCTCAAATTGGGCTAATATAGGTGGAAAACTAGCTAGATCCAACCCACAAGTAATTGACCTAAAGCCTTTAAGTGGCTTTCTTGACAAGGTTAATGAAGATTGGATACAAAATAAGAAAAGAATTCCCAAAACAGTATATTATTTTGGGCAATATGATGAGATTGTCGAAGAGCAAAATGCAGTTTCATATCAGGTGGGGAAAAAACTAAAGGTCGCTTGTAATAATGATCACTTTAATATATGTAAGCCTGAATCAAAAAACAGCATAGTATACAAGGGGATAAAAAAAGACCTCAGTACGTATGTGAAGGAAAAACACTTTTCTGAAGATATGAAACCAAAGACGTTTATTGATGATGGTAAATTAGATGATGAATTATTTGTATTGAAGTTATTAATAGCTGATGTTCATAATTCGCTAATTGATGACTCAAAGCAAACTTTCTTTAATGCGGAGTATATGATTAGGTCCATGATAAACAAAGGATATGATATCGAAGAATTAGATCAACTTTACAATAACTTAGAACGTTTATACCGAATTTATTTCAATAAACTGGTATATGGAGAAATAAAATCGAGTAATGAACTTCTAAATAAGATTTTAGAAAATATAATTGATAGAGACAAAGAGTTCTTAAAAACTGCAATCCCTCTAATAGATGCTAATAAAAAAACTGGTATGTTACAACAACTTGCAAACAGCCTAGATAAAGATATATGGTGGGCTAAAAGTCATTCCATAAAAAATATAGAGGATTTTAGAAAGGCTAGGGATCATAATGAGAAATAATATACCAATTATTATAACTGAAAATGACATCAATCTAAGATTGATTAGATTTTTAATAATAATAGAAATATTAGCGTATACAACAAGAGGGAAATTAATATTAAATTTAGATAAACTTACGATTTTTGATTTTTTAATTAAATATCCATTTTTGCTAAAACAGGTATTAGCTCTTAAAAACAAGACTAGCTTGAAATTGTTAAACATTGAATCTGGTTCGGTTTCTAGCTTATTTCCTAATAAAATTACTCTACTGGATATTAAACATGCTAAAGAACTAACTAAATTAATGATTGCATACAACATGATAGATGTTGTTCAAGAAAAAAACGAACTTTTTTATATCCTAACGGAAAAGGGAAAAACCATAGTTAATAGAACTGAAACGGATTACACAATGAGAATTAAGGAATTATGTAATGAGATGCTTATATTAAGATCAGTAAGTACAAGTGAACTCAAGAAAATTGTAAATCCTTTAGTAAAGGGGATATAAAATGGTTGTGAAATCACCAAAATTAATAATTAATAAGATGGTTTTAATAGGTAGGTCAAAATCGTATCATGTGAATTTTGAAAATGGAATCAATATTATCCATGGAGATTCAGACACTGGGAAATCAAGCATATTAAATCTAATCGATTATTTGTTAGGAAGCAAAAAAGTGTACATGTATGATGAGCTTGAACAGCATGGAAAATATGCTTTGCTAGAAGTATCGTTAAGTAATAAAGTTTATACAATAAAAAGAGACATATTCAATCCAAAAGCGGATATAGAAGTCTTTTCTTCAAATATTGAGAATATCGAGAATGTATTCCCTCTAGAGTATTCTCCTAATTATGAAAAAGAAGGGGCAGCTGGTTATTTTTCTGATTTTTTATTATCTAGCTTAAATATACCCATCATTAAAGTTAAAAAATCCCCCTCTAAGGAGAATTCTCCTATGGTAAGGTTAAGCTTTAGAGATATATTTAAGTATTGTTATTTTGATCAGGACGATGTTGGAAGTAGAGACTTATTGGATAGAAAAAATTATTCGTTAATGGCTAAAAACAAAGAAACATTTAAATTTTTACATAATGTGCTAGATACACAAATTACAGAATTGCAAAATATGATAGGAGAAAAAGTTAGAGAAAAGAAAGAAATTGAAAATAAGTATGGGGCAATTTCTTCATTTTTACTTGAAACAAAACTTTCAACTGAAGGTTCGCTGCAAGCTGAAAAAGAAGAATTAAATGAAAAGCTAATTTTTCTCGAAAAAGAAAAAAATAAAATAACTGACAAAATGAAGTCGAATAATGCAGAAATGGAGGAATTACGATCTATAGTACTTGAAATAGAACAAAAAATAAATATTCTATTTTCTAAAAAATCTCACAAAGAGGCTCAGTTAGAGCAAAACCTCAGACTAAAAAAAGAGTATTACAATGATATAAATAAATTACAAACTGTTTTACAAGTTAAGGATAGTATTTCAATGCTAAATTATAAGGTAGTTGAATGTCCTTTGTGTGATTCTAGGATGGAAACATCAGAAATAAAAAAACATTTTATCGAGCACAATGAAGATGTTCTAAAAAAAGAAATTAATAGTATAAAAAACAGATCTAAAGACTTGAATAAAATTGTAGATGAGTTACGAGATGAACTATTTATAATCGAAGATGAAATAATATCAAATAGAACTCAATTAGATAAAGCAAAAAGTATTCTAGATACTAAAGCCGAAACTTTTATTTCTCCTTATATAAGCCAGAGGGATATGGTGATTTCAGAATTATCGAGTTATAAAGAACAACTTGATAAGGTGAAATACTTTTTAAAGGTAAGATCACAATTAAGTGAATTAAAACAAAAACAAGAGGTAATCGCTAATCAGATTAGTGAGTTGGATTCTAGATTAGAATCATTAAAAGAACAAACACCGTCTGTGGAAGAAACATTAAGTGATTTAGGGACATACTTAAAAGAGTTTTTAGAGTATATTCCAATAAAGAATGCCTATGGTATAAGTTTTAGTGAAAAAACGTTTTTACCAATTGTTAGGGATAGAGAATATATAGATTTAACTTCGGGAGGTCTAAGAACTTTAGTTTCTGTGGGTTATATTACAAGTATATTAAAGAATAGCTTGATCAACGAAACTAATTTTCCAAGCTTAATAATGCTTGATACTATTGGTAAATATCTAGGTAAAACAAAAAAATATAGTGAAGACGCTGATGGTGCCAAAGAAAGTAAAATAGAAGGGCTAGATGACCCGAAAAAGTATATCAGAATCTATGATTATATACAAAAAATGTCAAATGACTTTCTTGAAAAGGGGATTGAACATCAGATTATTTTAGTCGATAATGACTTTCCTGATGATCTTGAAAAAGATTTTGCTCAATATGTGGTTAAAAGATTTAGTACGGAAGATAAAGAAGGTTACGAAATAGGTTTTATAAACAATGCAAACTAATAAACCCAAAGGGTGAAAAGTTTAATAAAAGAGTAACTCAAACGTTTCTAAAAAAGGAATTGATTAATTAATTCATGCTTCATGATGGTACAGCCTACAAGAGTAATTTAAATACCTAAATATAACAAAGCTCATTATCATCACCTAATGAGCTTTTTATATTTTTAATATTTTAATATTCTCCTTAAAATGCTGGGAAAAAATAATATATATTAACCTGAAACCAAAAGGAGGTCATAATTATGAAAAGTAATCAGCCAAGGAAACCATATTTTAACCCTTATGTACTGAAACAAGTGCTAGAAGGTGTTTACCTATCGCCTATGGTAAAAGAGTTATTGAAGAAAGAGGGAAAGAGTTATAAACAAGATTTTTTATTTCCGAAAATTAGAGATCGGTTTATGCCTGAAGCTAATAAAATAATTGAGGGTATAGAAGATACAGTAATACACGAACCCCTTATTCAATTATTCTAAGAATATGAAGTATACGTTAACCCTTCTGAGCGTGACAAACAGCGCTGGTATGACGAATTAAGAGAGCAATTTGACTTACCAAGTGATTATAACTTTGAATAAAAATAGTATTTTCAAAAAAGGGGTATGTCGTTATGACATACCTGCTTTTTATGATTCAATTATTAGAGCATTTGTCATAATACATTTTACACAGGTTTTTTATAAAAAGTTATACATAAGAGTTTACAAAAGTAACGAGAGGTCCTATCCTCATTTTATGAATTTAGGAAGGTGGTGTGTGTATGGAAAAAGTTTTTGGTTATGTTCGTGTTTCGACTGAAACACAAGCTGAAAAGGGATATGGAAAAGATGTTCAAGAAACAGGTATCGAAGAGTATTGCAAAATAAATAAGTTAGAATAAGTTGAAATTTTTATGGAACTAGGGAGTGGTATGTTATTTCCACGTGATAGAATAACGAATTTTTTCGCTGCTTTATCCGAGGGAGTTATCAAAAAGGTTGTTGTAATGAATACTAACCGTTTATGGAGAGCAGATAATGCCCAGGTAATGATTAAACGACAACTTATGAAAGACAGTGCAGGAGTATCTAGCATTGAACAACCTATCTATTCATTTACGACAGAGATCCAAATGACTTTTTACTTAATGGAATGATGGAGCTACTCGATCAATACGATCGATTAAGCATTAATATGAAACTCCAATGGAAGACATTAAAAAGCTAAAGATGGAAATAAGGCTTGTAGGAATCCTTCTACTTTTCACTCATAAATTCCCCCCCCCCGTTCCATTTTTATCTATTGTACATAAAAAGACTCTGTGCAGAAGACTTTTTAAAAGTGTCTACTACACAGGGTACAGTTTACTCTTGTTCTTGGTTCTTTCGTGAGAAATCAGTTACTTCTTCGATACTTCGTAACTAGATCATTCAATTGAATAACTCACTCTGAGAAGTATAATAATGCTCCAGAATATAACGCATCACAAAGTGTACCTCATAACTTTGATTTTCCTGCTATATTCCGGTATTATGGTTAGTTTTTTATCAACTTGAGTGTTATTTTCTAGATGTGATAAAATCCCCCCTCAAGGCAAACAGCTATTTTATTTCATCTGTCTACCTTCTAGGGAGACAGATCCTAATCTCCGAACCCCACATCCCGATACTCCCGCAACCTCTCCAAAATAGCCACTTCCTTCAGCAGTTCTTCACCGACGTTTGTTTTTCACTTTCTTCCACTCCAGCTCTTTGTCGTCTAATCGTTTCACTGTTAAGACGTCGGTTCCGGGGTTCAGCACTTCGGCCTTGGAGTTAAAGTGTTTAAGGGTGAATAACTGAATCCCGTGAGAGTTGTATACGAGCGTGTAGCCGGCGATCCTAGGCTTTGGAGAAGCCGCCGTTGATGACGATCATTTTTCCGTTTCCCAATGCTTCCCCAACCCCAAAAAAAGAAGCCGTCATTCAAGAATTCCCCCTCTGAACAACAGCTTCTTTCGCATTTTCCATACGACAGTATAAATCCCTTTGCGTCACGGAAACCTAGTGGAAAAGGTTTCTGAAAGGAGGGGGCGTATGATGAAAAGTGAAAAAATTCAAAACAAAACATCCTTGGTTTGGAAGATGGCGATTGCATCTGCTGTTTCGTGGGAAGCGGCAAAACTAGCGGGCTCTGATCACCCCTATTTAGCGCCTCTATCTGTTATCTTATGTTTGCAGCCAACGATAGATCAGTCAATTCGCTTTTCTTTTCATCGTATTGCGGGAACTGCGATTGGGATCATGCTAACATCCTTTCTTGTCAGTCACTTGCCAATGAATGGCTGGATGCTGGGGCTGTTCCTATTAGGCGGTACTTACATTGCGAAGTGGTTACGAATAGATGTAACGGTTTTACATCAGGTAGCGCTCACCATTTTGTTGGTCTTTACGTTTGAACGAAACGCTAAAGATTATGCATTCGACCGAATCATCGATACGGTGATCGGCGTCATCATTGCCATTCTGGTTCACATGTTCCTTTTTCCGCCGGACTACACAAAAAAGGCAGCGGACTCTTTTCAAACATTGGCTCGTCAGCTTTCCGGCACACTTTCAGACCTTTCCAAATGGGTGCAATCAGAGTGGGGACAAGGAAAAGGGAACCTCATGGCGTATAGAATGAACAATCTTCTGCAAGAGCTGCATACGGCAAAAGAGATGCTGCAAACAGCCTCTGACAGCTTAAAATTCAACCCCGTCAGAAAAAAACATAAAATCATCATTTCAAGCTATCAAATAGAGATGCAAAAGTTGAACGCCGGATTTGAGTATTTATCAAATATAGTGAAAACGTTAAAAGAATGGGAAAAAGAGGGGGAGTTATCTTCAAGTGACAAAAGGGAGCTGGGGAATGATTTACAAGTGTTAAGTGAATACTTTGCGGGCTTTAAAGGCATACAGCAGGGTGAAACAGACAATTGGAAACAGAAGGAACAGAACATGTTATTGGAATCTCTCCGCTCCGACATGCTGTCGCACCCGCCGCCCGGTCATAAGGTCTATAAAGACTCTTTTTTTTTAGAAACGAAGAAATTGCTGAAGCGTTTGTAATGTTTTCCGGGATTAAAGAATACGGATATACAGATGCAGAGATGATCAGGTAAAACGGGGGACATGAAATGGATGATATGCACCGGATTTTGGATGTCATCGCCAATTCTAAGAAAGCTAAGGTACTGGCTACCATCGTTAAAACAGAGGGGTCCGCTTATAAGAAAGAAGGGGCCTCCATGCTGATTTTAGGGGATAAAACAAGAGTCGGAATGTTATCCGCCGGCTGTCTGGAAGAAGATCTCGTTGAACGGTCGGAACAGGTCTGGGCTGCAGGAGAGCCGTTGATTGTCCGCTTTGATATGAGTGCGGAGGACGATTTATCCTGGGGACAGGGCATTGGCTGTAATGGTGTTTTGACGGTTTTACTTGAGCCTGTAAAAGGGGAATTGGAACGAAATCTGATGACAGTCAAGACATGCTTAGATGAAAAAAAGTCTGTGACCCGAATGAAACGATTCACTAAAACGTTAGAGCCGAAGGAAGATCTGTACATAGTGGAAGACGGCAGCGTGTTTGGAACCGGGGATGTTATGGAACAAGGCTGTATTCAAAAACTGAGACAGACGGAAAAGGGAATCAAAAGGGATGAACATACCTCTGATTTATTTTTTATCCATCAGATGGTGCCAAAACCTTGTTTATATGTCTTCGGAGCAGGGGAAGATGCGAAGCCGTTAGTTTCGTTGGCAGCTGGCACTGGCTTTCATGTGACGGTGATTGACTGGCGTCCCGCTTTATGTCATCACGGCCATTTTCCTGAAGCCGGCCATTTGATAACAGGAGCACCGGAAGAAGTCATGGAAGGTCTGAGCATGACAAAAAGGGATTTTGTTGTCATAATGACGCACAGCTTTCAAAAAGATCAGATCATTTTACATACATTAAAAAACGAGAATGTGTTTTATAAAGGTGTATTAGGCCCTAGAAGGCGCACCGAGCGGCTATTAGGCGGAGCGGAGATTCCAGAGGATATTCATTCCCCTATCGGACTTCCCATCGGGGCACAAGGCCCTGAGGAGATTGCTGTAAGCATTGTTGGCGAGATGATTCAAAAAATGCGAAAACAAAGGTCAGCTTTATGAAAACAGCAGCCATTTACCTGGCAGCCGGTACAAGCAGACGTATGGGGACGGATAAGCGAAGTTTATTTCTGAATGGAGTTTCCCTTGGAAGTATGGCTCTTAAAAATGCCTTGTTATCTGAATTAGATCATATTTTCGTTATAACGGGAAAGGGAGATCCACTGCATTGGCTTTCGGATGTTTTCTTTTTAAATCCTTTATCAAATAAGTGGAGTCAGGCAGAATGTGAGCAAGCGGATAAGGGCCAAGGCCATTCTATACAATGCGGTTTACAAAAAGCGGCAGAGTACGAGGCTGACGCTGTTATCATTCTCCTTGCAGATCAGCCGTTTGTCACCTCAGATATCATCAATACATTAATTGATTCCTATCAAAAGGAGCGCCGTTATTCATTTATCGCCGCTGAAAATCATCATCTTCCTATGCCCCCCATTTTATTCTCAAATCAATGTTTTCCGGTATTGCATCAGTTAAAGGGAGATCAGGGCGCCCGGCACGTCATCCGTGAAAGTATGATCAATACGGGAAAAATGATCAGCTTTCAAGACCCTTTGCTTTTTTATGACGTCGATACAGTTGAAGATTATACGCTGCTGCTGAATAAATTCGGGGAGTGAATGAGTTGGAGTATATCGGGAAGAGTGTCATTCGAAAAGAGGCTCTTGGAAAAGTGACGGGTAAAGCGAAATATACGGATGATTTTCAAGAAACAGGCACATTACACGCAAAAATGCTGGTCAGTCCATATGCGCATGCCGATATTGTGTCTATGGACTTTTCAGAAGCTTGGAAGATTCCCGGCGTGAGAGCGATATTGGGTGATGAACCTTTTCCGCTTGCAGGTGAGGAAATTAAAGACAGATCGCCGATTGCTTATAAAAGGGTTAGATACCATGGTGAGCCGGTTGCTGTTGTTGTTGCGGAAAATCCGATTACAGCTAAAAAGGCCGCGGATGCCATCAAAGTATCCTATAAACCTCTTCCCGTCGTCAATTCCCCCCGTGAGGCCTTTCAAAAGGATGCGCCGCTCGTCCATGAACATGCGGACCGCTATGAGAAGACAAAAGGTGTATTCCCGGTTCCGAAGACCAATATCGCAAACCTGGATAAGGTTAGAAAAGGAAATATTGAAGACGGGTTTAGGGAAAGTGATGTGACAGCAGAATTCCAGATTTCCTTTAACCCTTCTGATCACGCTGCGATGGAAACCAGATGCTCGATTGTTGAAATTCGGGCGGATGAGGAGATTATCATTACCACATCCTCTCAAGCTCCTTTTGCCATTAAAAAATTAATGCAGTGGTATTTTGGAATCGAACCCGGAAAGGTGATCGTCAAAACGCCTTTAGTAGGTGGGGCGTACGGAGGAAAAGCAGCCGTTCAGTTAGAGGTGATTGCCTATTTGGCATCAAAAGCAGTCGGAGGCCGGCCCGTCAAATTGTTTAATACGAGAGAAGAGGATCTGATCACATCTCCCGTTCATATCGGGTTGGATGCCATTGTCAAATTAGGGGCTACAAAGGATGGAATCTTAAAGGCGGCAGACATTCAGCTTTTATTTGATGGCGGAGCGTATTCTGATAAAGGAGTGGACATCAGCCGGGCTGCGGTGGTTGATTGTACGGGTCCGTACGCGATCGATCATATACGGTGTGATTCATATTGTATGTATACGAATCATCCATATCCAAGTGCATTCAGGGGATACAGCCATGCTGAAGTGTTATTTGCCTTTGAGCGGACGATGGATGTATTGGCGGAAAAGCTGAACATGGATCCATTAGAACTCCGCTATAAAAATGCCATTCGCCCCGGTGACACCACACCGACTCAAGTTCTTCTCAATTCAAGCACGGTCGGAAATGTGCCGAAATGCATTGAGAGATTGAAGGAATTAATGAATTGGTCCGAGGGACAGCGAATTGAAATCGATGGCCGGAAGATACGGGCGAAGGGAATCAGCTGCATTTGGAAAACCTCAACATTTGATACAAATGCAACGTCCGGGGTGATTCTAACCTTTAATCCCGATGGAAGCATTAATTTGATGTCAGGGGTAGTGGAAATTGGAACAGGGACAAAAACAGTGCTAGCCCAAATCCTGGCGGAACGAATGAAAATGGATATAAGCAAAATTCATGTAAAAATGCTTATAGATACACAAACAACACCCGAGCATTGGAAAACCGTGGGGAGCAGAGGGACGTTAATGGCCGGAAATGCCGTACTGAATGCAGCGGAGGAAGCCATTCGAAAGCTTAAGGACGTGGCATCATGTGTGTTGCGGGTTCCTGTCGAGGAATTGGAAGTGGCCGACGGAAAGGTTTATTTTATAGATCATCCTTCTGTACATGTTGAAATAAAAGACATTGCTTACGGATATACGTTTCCGAATGGAAATACCATTGGCGGCCAAATCATTGCGAGCGGCAATTACACATTAACCCGGATGACGAATTTAGACCGGGAAACGGGAAGAGGAAAGCCGGGACCCGAGTGGGCTGTCGGTGCTCAGGGAATTGAAGTTGAGTTGGATAAACGGGATTATACGTATCGAATTACAAAAGCCTATTCTGTTGTAGATATAGGAACTGTACTGAATGAAAAAGCTGCAAGGGGTCAAGTGATGGGGGGGATGAGTATGGGAATCGCATTTGGAGGAAGAGAAACCTTTGTATTTGATTCATATGGCAGAGTATTAAATCCTCAGCTTAGAACATACCGCCCCCTTCACTATGGAGAGCAGCCTGAATATATCATTGAATTTGTTGAAACCCCGCATGTGATTGCGCCTTATGGAGCGCGCGGCGGCGGGGAACACGGACTGTTGGGGATGCCGGCAGCATTGGGAAATTGCCTTTCCGCCGCTTTAGGTGTCCAATTGAATCAACTTCCTCTCATTCCCGAACAATTATGGAGGACGCAAGAGGGGTGGAAAGATGATACCGTTTGATTTCGACTATTTTAAACCGAAGGCCATTCAAGAAACAACCCGCCTGTTTCACTCTCTTGCGGCCGAAAAGAAAACACCAATGTATTATTCCGGCGGCACGGAAATTATCACGTTAGGAAGGCTGAATATCGTCTATACGGATGCGGTGATAGATCTGAACGCGCTTCCGGAATTTCAAACCATCCGCTTTTATGAACATGATCTGGTGATCGGAGCGGGCGTGTCATTAACGAAACTAGAGGAAGAAAATCCATTTCCGCTATTAAGTAAAACAGTCAGTGAAATAGCCGATCGGACGACTCGAAATAAGATCAGCCTGGGCGGAAACATTTGCGGGGGCATCTATTACCGTGAGGCCGTGCTGCCGTTGTTAATTTCTGATAGTTTGATAGGGATTGCAGGGAGAGCGGGGATTCATTACCGTCCCATAAATAAAGTATTTAACAAGGAAATACAGTTGCAAAAAGGTGATTTTTTATTTCATGTCGTTGTCGATCGAGCGTACGTTGACCTGCCATTTGTCAGTATCAAAAGAAGACAGCAGTGGAATGTCGGGTATCCATTGGTGACAGTCTGTGCGCTGAAAAAAGATGATGAGATCAGAATGGCCTTCAGCGGCGTATGTCCATTTCCGTTTCGTTCTGCTGAAATGGAGGCTGTGCTTAACGATAAAAGTTATTCATTAGAAGATAGGGTGCGCAGGTCTTTACAGTATGTACCCAAACCCGTTCTTGATGACGCAGAAGGCTCAAGTGAATACCGAATATTTGTCTTGCAAAATACAATTTTAGATGCCTTACGGGAATTAGAAGGAGGTCCAAATGTCTGATCCTATTACGTTGAAAGTAAATGGCGAGGAAAGACAGATTACGGTCAGGCCGGCTGATACTTTGTTATTTGCTCTTCGTCTTCGTCTCGGATTAACTGGTGCAAAACCGGGCTGCTTAAATGGGGATTGCGGCGCCTGTACGGTATTAACGGACGGGGTGCCGATGAAATCTTGCTTAATGCTTGCGGCAGAAGGGGAAGGAAAGGACATTACGACAATTGAAGGACTGATCAATACGCCGATTCAAAAGGCTTTTATTGAAAAATTCGCGTTTCAATGCGGTTATTGCACACCGGGTTTTCTCATGAATTGTCATGCTTTAGTGAATACTGAGCCGAATGCAAGTGATGACACGATAAACAATTGGCTGGAGTCCAATATTTGCAGATGTACGGGTTATAGGGAGATTGAAGAAGCGGTTAAATCCGTTTTACATACAGGGAAACCGTAAAAAAAGAGCCCAGAGAATCATCCCTGAACTCCATATTCTTCACTTCATATACCGATACTCCCGCAGCTTCTCCAAAATCGCCACTTCTTTCATCAGTTCTTCACCGACGTTTGTTTCTTTCACTTTCTTCCGCTCCAGCTCTTTGTCGACTAATCGTTTCACTGTTAAGACGTCGGTTCCGGTGCTCAGCACTTCGGCCTTGGAGTTAAAGTGTTTATGGGCGACGAGCTGCATGCCGTAAGAGTTGTATAAGAGCGTGTAGCCGGCGATGCCTGTTGTGGATTGGTAGGCTTTGGAGAAGCCGCCGTCGATGACGATCATTTTTCCGTTTGCCTTGATCGGATCTTCGCCTTCGATTTCTTTTACCGGTGTATGGCCGTTGATGATATGGCCGTGATCCGGGTTGAGACCGAATTCCATCAGGATGTTTCGGCAGGCTGCTTCGTCTTCACGCAAATAGTAATACGGGTTTTTCTTTTCTTTATGCGTTTCCTTCTCTTTAATGAAATACCGCTCAAAGGTTGTCATGGCGCGTTTTCCAAAGAGAGAGGAGTATTCGCCTGTCCATAAGTACCAAGTCATATCTGTCGCCAGATCATCGGTTTCTTCCGGATGGGCAAACGCTTCCCGTAAGAACCGTTCAAATACATCTAGCAGCTCTCGGCCCGCATAAGCTTTATCCTCTATCATCATCGTTTCCATGCTGCCGTTTTCATCGACGGGAATACAGCCGTGAATCAGCAGGTTGCCGTTATATTTTAAATAAAGGCTGCCTTTTTTCATCATAAAATTCATATGGCGGCCCAGCTTTTCGGAGTTCTGAACAGAGAACAGCAGCTTGTCCATGACTTCTGCTTCTTCTTCTAACAGCTCGTCAGGCTGTTTAGGATTCACCGTCGCAAAGCAGGTGTTTTCCAGTTGATATGTTTTTCCGTTCAGCGTGATTTCATTGCGGTCATAATCGATCTTTTCCAGTAACAGCCGTTCCTCCATATTAAAGTTCGGCCGTCTCTTAATAATCGGGCTCTCAAGCTTGAATTGGATCATCGCGATCGCCTGATGAATTTTTGTGATTTGTTTAATCTCATCTTCTGGTCTGTTTTCGTCCGCTTTCGGGCGGAAAGACGGGTTATCATCGTAATATTTTTCGGCAAGGTTCAATAGCGGTCTCAGATTGATGCCGTAAACGTCTTCAATAATATCCAGATTGTCATAGCGGGCACAGATGCGGATAATGTTTGCCAGGCATACTTTTGAGCCGGAATAAGCGCCTATCCAGAGAACATCATGATTCCCCCATTGAATATCCACTGAATGATAGTTGATCAGTTCTTCCATGATCTTATCCGGCTGCGGTCCGCGGTCATAAATATCGCCGACAACATGCAGATGGTCGACCACCAATCGCTGCGTGCTGTAGGCAAGGCCGGTGATCAGCTTATCGGCCTGGCCGAGCGCAATGATCTGTTCTATGATTTCGGAATAGTATTGTTCTTTGTTGGCGGCTTGTTCTGTTTTGTACAGCAGCTCTTCGGAAATATAAGCAAATTGGGCGGGCAGTGCTTTGCGCAATTTGGAGCGGGTGTACTTGGAAGAACAATAAGAAACGAGCTTAATCATCCGGTGAATCGTTTCTTTATACCACTCGTTTAATGCCTCTTTCGTATCAAAGTCATGTTTGATCAGCTTCAGTTTGTCTTCCGGATAATAGACCAAAGCCGCCAGTTCATCAATTTCTCTATCGTAAATGACGCCGCTGAAAATATCGCGGATCTTCTCTTTAACCCTTCCTGAACCGTTCCGCAGCACGTGCTGGAATGCCTGATACTCCCCGTGCAGATCACTGACGAAATGCTCGGTTCCTTTCGGCAGGTTCAGTATCGCTTTCAGATTAATGATTTCCGTGACCACTTTTTCTTCACAATCGTATTTTTGTGCGAGCAGATCTAAATATTTCGTTTCCAATCTCGTCCATCCCCTTTTTATTTACGAGCAATTGTATGATAAAGTGAATTTAAAGTATGACATAATGTTTAAATGATTAGACCTTATATGATAGTACCGCATAACGCCTTTTTGAGACAATGAAAACGGAAAATACGCGCTTCAGGCATTAAAAATTGGACCGGGATAACGCCGTGCAGCTCATCCCTCTATTGACAATGCATTCAAGTTCCATTAAAATAAAAAGTTAGCTGATAGGTATTTCTATCAGAAACTCAATACGTAGCAGGCTATGATTGCTGTGGGTCGAACTACAGCAGGAGCGGCTTCTGGAGAGACCGCGGGTTTTCCGCGGCGCCGAAGGGTTCACAATCTCAGGCAAAAGGACAGAAGAGTACCGAATATGTATTTGTCATGCTGTTGATTGTCAGCGGCGCAGATATAATTTGATATTCTTATGACCATGAGATTGGAGGGCATCCAATCTCTTTTTTTATTGGCTTTTTTTGCTCGTCGTTCACTAGAGAGGTAAGGAGGAGTCAGATGTGGAGCAGCGAGAGCTAAAGAGGGACTTATCGAATCGGCACGTGCAGCTGATCGCCATTGGCGGCACGATCGGCACCGGATTGTTTTTAGGGTCTGGTAAGGCGATTCAGCTGGCGGGTCCTTCTATCATCTTTGCGTATTTTATTGTAGGTATTGCGCTTTTTTTCGTCATGCGGGCGCTGGGAGAACTGCTGTTATCTAAAGCGGGCTACCAATCATTAACGGATATTGCCGAGGCGTATTTAGGGCCGCGTGCAGCGTTTGTCACCGGCTGGACCTACTGGTTTTGCTGGATTATGACGGCTATGGCGGATGTGATCGCCGTCGGTGTGTATGTGAAATATTGGTTTGATATTCCGCAGTGGATTCCGGCACTTATCTGTTTACTCATTTTATTAGGGCTTAATCTGTTAACGGTTAAGATTTTTGGAGAATTGGAGTTTTGGTTCGCCTTAATTAAGGTAGTCACGATTCTCGCGTTAATTGTCATCGGTGTGGTTCTGCTGGTGATTGGGTTCAAAACGCATACCGGAACGGTTTCAGCGGCGAATCTGTGGGAGCACGGCGGCTTGTTTCCGAACGGATTTTCAGGCTTTTTGCTTTCGTTCCAGATGGTGATCTTCGCCTATGTCGGTGTGGAATTAGTGGGTGTGTCGGCGGCGGAAACGTCAAATCCGAAAAAAAATATTCCATCCGCTATCAATAAAATTCCATTGCGGATTTTATTTTTCTACGTCGGGGCATTGCTCATTCTTTTATGTATTAATCCGTGGATGCAGCTGAATGCGGCGGAAAGTCCTTTTGTAAAGACCTTCAGTCTGGTCGGCATCCCGTTAGCCGCGGGAATCATTAATTTTGTCGTATTAACGTCTGCCGCTTCTGCTTGTAACAGCGGGATGTTTTCAACAAGCCGGATTTTGTATAACTTAAGCAAAACGAAACAAGCGCCGGCAAGTTTTGCGAAGCTGAATAAAAATCATGTGCCGAGCCGCGCATTATGGATATCGGTTATTGTGCTGTCAGCTGGCGCTCTTTTAAGCAAATTGATACCGGAAGCGGCTTTTGGCATCGTGACAACCATCAGCGCGATTTGTTTCATTTGGGTGTGGGGCGTGATTCTTGTCTGTCATATCAGATACAGGAAAACCCGTCCGGACTTACACGCAAGCTCGTCTTTCAAGGCGCCGTTTGCGCCGTTTATCAATTACGCCGTGCTGGCGCTGTTTGCCGTCATTCTGGTGATTATGCTGTTTGCGGATGCAACGCGCCCGGCTTTGCTGCTGACGCCGCTGTGGTTTATTGGATTATTTCTTATCTATCGGGCGAGAGGGAGAAAGACAGATTGAATTGCTTCAGACGGTGTACTGCCATGCAGTACGCCGTTTTTTGTTTTGATTGGAAAGCGAGAATATTTGTTAGAAATCAGGCTATAATGATTGTATAATTTAAAAAAGTGTATAATTTTAAATTAAGCGAGGTGATGATATGAAGTATGAGAAGTTATCTAAGCTTTTTTATAAAATGGATGCTGATTCATATGAGAAAGAATTTAAAAAGAGAACAAGCAGCTATGGCAGTTATTCAACATCATTAAACATACGGGGGTTCCGAAAAGGCCGACCCACGGACGATTCATTTGAGCTATTTTATGTGAATACACATAAACTCATGAAGCTGAATAATGAAGTGTTGTTAAACAGTTCCAAAATTTCATCCCTTATCAGTCAGCTCCCTGAATTTGCTGTCAAACCTTATTTTGATAAATTAATTATTAATGAAGCACAGAGTAATAATGAAATTGAAGGAATCCGCAGTACAAAAAAAGAATTGAAAGAGGCTCTTAAAGCGTTAGCACAATCCGAGCCCTCACATAAGCGGTTTGTCGGATTGATGAAAACATATCAATTTATAGACCGAATTCCGTCGTTTACAAGCATTCATGACTTTAGGGAATTATATGACGAGCTGGTCGCAGATGAAATCGGAACAGAAGATGCGCCGGATGGTGAGCTATTCAGAAAAGGCTATGTTGAAGTGAACGATGGGAACATGACCACCCATATCGGCGTTAATTCTGAACAGAAGATAACAGAAGCGCTTGAGGCTTTAATTGCTTATCTTCATGATGAAACACATCCCCAGCTGTATCGTTACATGACAGCTCATTACTACTATGAATACATTCATCCTTTTTATGACGGCAATGGAAGAACAGGACGCCTTATCGTTGGGAGTTATTTGTCCCGATACTTAGAAAAATATTCAGCCATCACTTTTTCTTACGCAGTTAATAAGAACAAAGATAAGTATTATAAGGCATTAGAGGAAATTCCCGCACCTTTAAACCGGGGAGAGCTGACTTTTTATTTAATGGATATGCTGGAGTTGCTTCTGTCAGGACAAAAAGGAATTATTGAGGATCTTGAATTTAATTTAATGAAACTGAAACGAATTAGGAACTATATTGATAGCGATCAATGGGCTGATTATAAAGATGAACGTGATATTTTTAATATCATTATCACGATTAATGTATTTGTAAATGATCAGGTTACGCTGTCGGTGCAAGATTTAATGGAGCTCTCAAATAAATCGAGACATAAAATTAACAGAGTAATGGATTATTTAGAACAGCAAGGATTTGTTGAGCTGGTAAGCAGAAGGCCAAAATCTTATAAAATCAGCGAGGATTGTTTAGAGGAAATACTGCCTTCTTAATTAGTATATGTAAAAAAGCCGCCATTCATATGGCGGCTTTCACATTAATTCCGGATCAAATAATCAAATGCGCCTAAAGCGGCAGTTGCACCTGATCCCATGGAGATAATGATTTGGTTGTACGGGCCGTCTGTGCAGTCCCCTGCGGCAAATAGGCCGGGAACGCTTGTCGCGCCGCTCTTATCGACGATGATTTCGCCGATGCGGTTGCGTTCGACCGTTTCGTCTAACCATTCTGTATTAGGCACGAGGCCGATTTGGACGAATACACCTTGAAGTTCAACGTGTTTTTCTTCGCCTGTTTCACGGTCAACGAACGTAATGCCGTTTACGTTTTGGTCGCCTGTGATTTCTTTCGTTTGTGCATTTTTGTGCACAGTGACGTTTGGCAGGCTGTAAAGACGTTTTTGCAGGACTTCGTCTGCTTTCAGTTCAGGCGCGAATTCCAGCACAGTCACGTGATTGACGATACCTGCAAGGTCAATCGCCGCTTCGATTCCGGAGTTTCCGCCGCCGATAACCGCTACGTCTTTGCCTTCAAACAATGGTCCGTCACAGTGCGGGCAGTATGCAACACCTTTGTTTTTGAACTCTTGCTCACCAGGTACGTTGACATTGCGCCAGCGGGCACCTGTTGAAAGGATCACTGTTTTACTTTTCAGTACAGCGCCGTTTTCGAGTTCAAGTTCGAAGAGGTCTTTTTTCTCAAGGCGTTTCGCGCGCTGAAGGTTCATGACGTCAATATCATAATCTTTCACGTGCTCTTCAAGGCTTGCAGCGAGCTTCGGTCCTTCAGTCGCTTTGACGCTGATGAAGTTTTCGATGCTCATGGTGTCGAGTACCTGGCCGCCGAAGCGTTCAGCGACGACACCGGTGCGGATGCCTTTACGCGCCGTGTAGATCGCCGCGCTTGCGCCGGCAGGTCCGCCGCCGACAACAAGAACGTCAAACGGCTCTTTGTCGGCAAACTCAGACGCATCTGCGCCGCTGCCCATTTTTGCGAGAATCTCTTCGATGGTCATACGGCCGCTTCCGAAAGATTCACCGTTTAAGAATACAGTCGGAACAGCCATGATGTTTTTGCTTTCCACTTCTTCTTTGAATGCCGCGCCGTCAATCATTGTATGAGTGATATTCGGGTTGAGCACGCTCATCATGTTTAATGCTTGGACGACATCAGGGCAGTTGTGGCACGTCAGGCTGATATAAGACTCAAAGCGGTATTCTCCGCTGATGTTCTTAATCTGGTCAATAACCTTTTGATCAGCCTTAGGCGCTCTGCCGCTGACTTGAAGCAATGCCAGCACTAATGATGTAAATTCGTGGCCGAGAGGAACACCGGCGAATGTAACGCCTGTGTCTTCTCCGGTACGATTAACGCTGAAGCTCGGTGTTCTGTTTAATTCAGTTTTTTCAACTGAAATTTTAGATGACATGGAAGCCAGCTCGTCAACGAGAGCCAGCATGTCCTTAGAAGTGTCATCGTCACCGGCGCTTACTTTGAGAACAATGTCGTTCTCAATTAGCTGCATGTATTGATTTAATTGTGCTTTGATATTTGCATCAAGTACCAATGGAATGCACTCCTTAGATTTTACCTACCAAATCAAGGCTAGGTGTAAGTGTTTCGCCGCCTTCTTCCCATTTAGCCGGGCAGACTTCACCTGGGTTTTGACGAACGTATTGAGCCGCTTTTACTTTGTTTACTAGGTTGCTTGCGTCACGGCCGATACCGCCTGCATTGATTTCAACTGTTTGGATGACGCCATCAGGATCGATGATGAATGTTCCGCGGTCAGCAAGACCAGTTTCTTCGTCAAGAACGTCGAAGTTGCGGGAGATCGTTTGAGATGGGTCACCGATCATTGCGTAAGTGATTTTGCCGATTTTTTCAGAGCTGTCATGCCAGCCTTTGTGTACGAAGTGAGTATCTGTAGAAACAGAGTATACTTCAACACCTAATTCTTTCAGTGCAGCGTATTGTCCTTGAAGATCTTCAAGTTCAGTCGGGCAAACGAAAGAGAAATCCGCTGGGTAGAAGCAGAAAACGCTCCATTGACCTTTCAAATCTTCGTTTGTTACATCGATGAATTCACCGTTTTTGAAAGCTTTTGCTTCGAATGGCAGTACTTCTTTTCCGATTAAAGACATAATATCTTCCTCCTGAAATGTGATTTGAAATATATTAAAAAGACAAAGCATTCACTTTATCTTTCAATAATAATTCTAATTATATATAGATTATTAAATAACATTTATTTTTTGTCAAGCTATATGGGGTATTATTTTCTGCTTTTTTTGCTTTAGATGTTTAAAAACGCCTGGTATAAGCGGTTTGGCGCTGTTTGTCATGTTTAGCGCCGGGCGAAAGGAGGATTCTCAATTGGTGCATCGAAACAGTAGGAATCAACCCTTCTATATGGCAGTATAAACCAAAGGGGGTATGATCATGCAAATAAATAACATTACTTTGTACAGTTGTGCGTTGGAGGAGACGAAACACTTCTATGAACGGGTGTTAGGTTTTTCTTTAATTGATGAGTCCGGTGATTCGTTTACCATCAAGGCGGGAGAAAGTGAGTTGGAATTCAGGCGCGCCGATTCTCACTCTCATCCGACGTATCATTTCGCGTTTAACATTCCGAATAATCGTTTTGATGAGGCGAAGGCGTGGATGAAGGATAAAGTCGTTTTTCAAACGGAAGATGGGGAGGATGAGGTGTATTTCTCTCATATTCAGGCGCGTTCCTTTTATTTCAAAGATCCGTCCAACAATCTGGCGGAATTCATCGCGAGAGAAACATCGCCGCCAAGCGCGGAACATTTTTCGATTGAGTCCGTTCTGAATATCGGCGAGGTGAATCTGACGGCTGCCGAAGTCGTATCAACCGGGAGGGAGCTGCAGCGTTTCGGCATTCCGGTGAGAAAGCATGCGCCTCTTAGTGAAAATGGGTTTCATTTTATGGGTGATTACAATGATGGGGCGTTTTTGCTTTTAGGGCCGAGCGGCCGCCGCTGGATTTTTTCTGATCAGCATGCGGAGTTCCATCCGCTGTCTGTCATTGTGAACGGGACGATCCGCATTGAGGCTGACGGAGAGGGCGGCATTGACATCAGGCGGGCACAGCCGTCATAAAAAAGCCCGGGCTCAAAAGGCCCGGACTTGAGGTCATTATTTATAGACAACACTGGTGCTGCACATGATGTCGTGCAGCGTTTTTTTCTCTCCGAAGGCGCCCATGATGAATCCGATATAAAGAATGAGCTTAGATATGATATATGCGAAAGCGCGTCCGAAGGCCTGGCCGATGGAAATGCGTCCGCCATCTTCATTGACGACCTTAAGGCCGAGCAATGCTTTTCCCAGGGTCCCCTGCATCTTTGAGGCCGTGAGCAGGCTGAAATATAAGATACTGATCACAAAAGAGCTCGCAAGAATCGGGATGACGCCGAACACCAGAAAAGAGATGTTAAACTGATTTTCGGTCATGAAGGGGTCAGCCGCCGCAACGCCTGCCGCAAATAAAAAAGAGACCATAAATTGAATGATAAAAATCGGAATTCCTATGATGATTTGATCAATGACGTAAGCCAGAAACCGAATCCAAAATCCTGCCGGTCTTTCCATGTATCTTTTTCTCTCCCTTGCTTTAATCTGGAATATTATACGTAATCATTCCGGATTTTGCAACGGAGCTTAAGCTTTTGCGAGCAGCCTCTTTCCCCATGCCAAGCGTCCCGTGATCAGCCCGAAAGCCAGAAGGGCAAACATGATGCCGCACCACATCAGCTGATGGATTCCCAATTGTGAAATAAACCAGCCGCCCGCCGCCGTTCCGATGGTGATGCCGAGGTTGGAAAAAGAGACAAACAGGCTGTTGCCGAATTCGGGCGCCTCCTTTGCTTCCGCAGTAAGCCATGTCTGGCTGACAATGAGACCGCCGGAATGAACGGCGCCCCATACGAAGACGAGGACGGCCATCGGCGCGAAAGACGTCCCAAACCCGTATATGAGCAAGTAGGCGGCTGTATAAAGAAGCGGAAACAGGATGACGGTCTTTTTCATATTTTTATATAACAAAGCGCCGAAGACGAAATTCCCGGCTATCATAATCACTCCGAAGCTCATCAGCATGAAGCTGACCCATGTGCCGTTCATATGGGACACCCGTCCGAGGTACTCCGCAAAATAGCTGTAGACAGAAAACATGGCCGCAAAGAGACAGGTGACGGCAGCGATATTGAGCCACAAAGCCGGTTTGCGAAGGATGCCGAGCTGACTTCTGAAAGACATTTTTTCTGTGACCGGCATGGATGGCAAAAAGAGAAGAATGCCCGTGAATGCGATGAGACTGATGATAGCGCCGAATAAGAAGGCGGCTTCAAGGGAGAGACGCTCCGCCAGATAAGACGTGAAAGGCACGCCGAACGCAAAGCCGGCGGTGATGCCTGAAAAGACTTTCGTTACGGCTTTTCCGGATTGGCCGGCGGGGACAAGCCGGGCCGCGGCCGCAAGCGCTACAGAAAAGAACACCGGGTGGCATAAAGCCGGAATGGTCCGAAACGCCAGCATGACACTGAAATGCGCCGTATACGCGTAGACCGCATTTGAAACGGCAAACATCAGCACCGCCAAAAGCAGAATGACTTTCCGGTTTATGCCTGAAGCAAGCAAGGTCAAAAACGGTCCCGACACAGCGACGATGAACGCGAAAATACTGACAAGCCACCCCGCTTTTGAAGCAGAAATATGAAATCTGTCCGCCACTTGCGGAAGGACGCCGATAATGCCCATTTCGGTCGTGATAATTCCGAAAACCCCTAATGCCAAAAACAGAATGAAGATGGAACTGCTTTTTTTCATTGTTATGTATGCCTCCTTTTATAACTACATATACAGAAAAATAGATATGTTAGAACAAAAAAAGCCCTCCTTTCATGGTTATAGCTGGTGCTGAACATAGTCAGCAAAGGCTTTAATTTGTTTTTCATTCCTTCTGTAATAGGTCCACTTTCCGATTCGCTCGGATTCCAGCAGGCCGGCTTTTTGCATGGTCAGCAGGTAGCTGGAGATGACGGACTGCGCAAGCCCCGACTTTGCCTGAATATCACCGACGCAAATTCCGGTGCGGAAACTGAGTCCCTGATCAAGATAAGGTCTTTCATCAAAATGGTCTTCCGGGTGTTTAAGCCACGTCATAATATCACTTCGTGTTTTGTTAGATAGCGCTTTATGAATCAATATCGGTTCCATAACGTTTATTATATCTATTTTTCTGGATTTGTAAATTCGTTTTCGACAAAACATTCTCAAATTAAGTAAAAATCGTGCTAAAATATAACATATTATCAGATTACCGGTAAAAAAGCCGGGTTATTGTCAGGAGGATATTCACATGAATCAAAAGAAAAAAGGTGCGGTTGCGGTGACCTTGCTTTCCGCTCTGCTGTTTTGTTTATTGCCGGTCCTCGTCTCGCTTTCTCCGCTTGCGGAAACGGGGCCGAACGCGAATCGTTTTAATTCCGCGGGCATGTGGGCCGCCGTCGGCGAGATCCTTGTTATATATGCGGTTCCGCTCATTATGTATATTCTCGGTATTCGTGTCATGAAAATCATCATGGCCGTTTTTTGCGGGATCGGGCTCATCATCTGCGCGGCTGTCTTGTTGGTGACGTTATTGACCGCAATTTCCTTAGGGCAGGAGCTGTCTCTTTATTACGGCCTTTTCGTTTGGTCAGGCGCGGCTTTCATCGTCAATGTGGTGTGGTATATTGCCGCGTTTCGATCATCCCCGAAGCATCAGCAGGCTATGTGACATTTGTTCTATAAATCTACCGAAAATACAAATATTTCATAGGTTAATTATGGTATGATCGAAGTGATATAGCAGCTTTTAATAGAAACGGGAGGAACTGACATTGAAAAAAAAGACAGCTTCATTGCGAATGAAAACATTGGCGGCCGGCGCTGCGGTTGCTGCGGCTTTATCTATGGGAGCGGTTACTGATCTGCCGGGGGCAAAATGGCTGCATCCGGCGGCTGCTCAAGCTGCGGAAACGGTATTTAAACAAAATCATGCGGCATCCGGTTTCTTGGCGGGACGGTATGACGCGCAGGCGATGTCTCCGACGATGTTCAACTGGTCAAGAGAAAGCCGGTTTACAAGCACTGCCGATGGCGCATTAAAATGGGAAAAGAATGTCCCGGCCACCCCTCAAAACGGTGCGGGAGCCGCGGTTGATGGGGACGGCACCGTATTTATTCAATCAAAAGACGGGAAGCTGACGGCGTATCATCCGGACGGTACTGTGAAATGGGTGACGGAAAACCTCGGGACGACCTATACGCTGACTCCGGTGCTCGGAACAAACGGTGTCATTTATCTTCCTTCTCACGATAAAAAACTATATTTCATCGACAAAGAAACCGGAAACATTTTAACATCGGTTCCGTTGAGCGGAGCGCCTAGTTCCGATGCGGCTATCGGCTCTGACGGCACGCTGTATGTGTCGACGCTGGATAACTATATCTATGCGATTAAACCGACGTCGCCTTCGACATGGACGCAAAAGTGGAAGTTTAAAACAAACGGCGTGGTCGGCTCCGCTCCCGTGTTAGCGTCAAACGGCACGCTGTATACGGCAACGTACAATAATATCTTTTACGCGATCAATTCCGGAACAGGCCAAGTGAAATGGTCAAAAACGACGTCCAACGGGTTTAAAGGCTATCCGGTTATTGATAGAGACGGCACCGTTTACGCCGGAAACCAGGACGGCAATTTATACGCCTATACATCAACGGGTGCTGTAAAGTGGACGTTCCCGTTAAACGGTTTCTCCAGCTCTTCATTAGCGATCGACCATAACGGCAATGTGTATATCGGTTCCGGAAGCGGCGAGCTGTTTTCCATCAGCAAAACCGGCAATATGAACTGGTCTTTCTATACGGACGGGCCTGTGAGAACGGCGCCGCTGATTGATGCGGACGGCAATGTGTACTTCGGTTCTGACGATAAAAATGTCTATGCGGTTGACGCTGACGGTAATGAAAAATGGCGCTATCAAACAGACAGCAATGTCATTTCCTCCCCGGTTCTGGCTGAAGACGGCACGCTCTATGTCGGCACTTATACGAAACTGCTCGCATTCGGGGCAAAAAAATAATAAAAAAGAATCCGCGTCATCTGCGCGGATTCTTTTTTTATTTAGAGGCTTGAATAAATACGCCTTTTTCATGAGAAAATTCTTTAAAGCCGTACACACCGTGATATGAACCGATCCCGCTCGTATTGACACCGCCGAACGGAAGGTTGACGTCAGTGAAATGAACGACGACATCATTGACAGAAGCATTGCCGGATGTCGTATGCTGCAGCACATAATCGATCAGCTCCTGATTATGGCTGAATACATACAAGGCAAGCGGCTTGTCCCGTTCAGTGATGTAATCAACGGCTTCACTGATATCTTCGTAATTCATAATCGGCAGAATCGGTGCGAAGATTTCTTCCTGCATGATCTTCATATCAGGCGTCACGTTTGTCAGCACGGTCGGAGAAATCGTGCGGTCATGCGCATCGAATACGCCGCCGAACGCCGTTTTCGCCCCTTTTTCAATGGCGTCATCATACAGGGCTTTGACACGGTTAAAGTTGCGGTCGTTGACAATCTGCGTGAATTTGTTGCGGTCAACCGTATGATCATCCTCCATAAAACCTGCATTGACAATGGTTTGCAGGAGATCTGTAAAGGTGCTCTGCACTTCTTTCTTCATAAGGAGATAGTCAGGTGCGATACATGTTTGCCCCGCATTGACAAATTTGCCGACGGCGATTTTTTTCGCCGCGTCCATCAAATCATAGCCGCTGTCGATGATCGTCGGGCTTTTTCCGCCAAGCTCAAGCGTGACGGACGACAAGTGCTTCGCCGCTGCCGTCATGACGATTTTACCGACATTCGTGCTTCCGGTGAAGAAAATGTGGTCAAACGGCTGGTCGAGCAGTTCTGTGGCGACATCGACCTCACCTTCAAAAATGGCGACTTCTTCTTCATGAAATGCCTCGCGAATAACTGTCGCGGCGATATGGCTCGTCTCCATTGTAAAATCGGACAGCTTCACAATCGCGCTGTTGCCGGCCGCAATGGCAGCTGCAAGCGGAGCCATCGTCAGCATAAACGGATAATTCCACGGGCCGAGAATTAAGGTAAGGCCTTTTGGCTCGTACATTAATACGCCGTCAGCGTCGGGGCTGACGGATGAGCCGACGCGTTTCGGCGCCATCCAGGTGTCGAGATTGTTCATATTATCTTTAATCGCCTTGATCGTTCCCTGCGTTTCCGCTCTTTTCACCTCATGATAAGGCTTGCGGACGTCCCGTCTGATCGCCTCAATGATTTCTTCTTCATGTGCGGTGACGGCATCTAAAAAGCGCTGAAGCTTTTCTCTGCGCTGCCCGGCTGTTGAAGCACGCAGCGTTTTTTGATTTTTTTTCTGAAGCTCAAAGACGCGTTTGATGTCTGCTTTTATATGCTGATCCATCGGTCTTCCCCCTCTGGTTGCTTTTTTGTTTCTTCAGGGCCTATTATAATGTGATGTGTTTTTGCGGCAAAGACAGCGTAAACACATCTATACGTTACCGTACAAATTGCGGTGATCTGTCTAATGAAAGGAGTGTCTCTTATGCCGGATTCTGTGACAACTGACATCAAACAAGCGCTTTTGACCATGCTTGGAGAGCGGGATATCCGCCGTGTGACCATGAAGGACATCGCCGAACGGGCGCATGTGAGCCGGGGGACACTGTACCTTTATTACGAAGATAAATATGCGATTTTAGAGGATATAGAAGAAGAAATGAAAGACGGGCTGAGCGAAGCGCTGTATGATTCGCTGAAGAATAAAGATGTGCTTCATTTACATGGCGGATGGCAAAAAGTGCATCCGACCCTGTCTTTTGTTGATCGGCATCGGGTGTTTTTTCAAACGATGATGGACCGCAATAAAATGCCCTATTTTCACTTTCATGCTTTTTTAAAAGATGTGTTCCGGCATGATGTGCTGCTGTCACCGGTCAATGCGGATTTCTCACCGACTGAACAGGATATGTACATTCATTACCGCGCTTTATACACGTATGCGATTGTGTTGTACTGGCTGAATGAGGAGCCCGGGGCATCCCCGGAAGCGATCAGCGGACAGGTGTGGGATTTGATTTCTCAAAAACGGTTTTACTGGCTGTTTGGCCGCCGGATGCCGGAACAAGAAGAAAAAAAGCCCGCCGACCGCCGGGTGACAAGGACGAGGCAGGCCTTGCAAGAAGCCATGATCGGCTTAATGGCAGAAAAAAAAGAGTACGCGGCGATTACGATTTCCGATATTGCCCGTCAAAGCAACCTCCGCCGTGCCACTTTTTATGACCATTACGCCAACAAAGAAGCATTGCTGAAAACGATCATCCATCAATCATGCCGGGATCTGATCGGATTATTGACGGTAAAAGGAGAGCCTGCCGATTGCTCCATGGAAGAAGCGGAAGCCGCGCTCGTCCGTCTCTTTTCGGCACTGTCGGAAGGCCTGCCGCTCGTCCATTTTCTGAGAGAGTGTTCCGGAGTGCCTGACGTCATCCCGGAAATGTTCAGAGCGCTGCAATCGTTTTATCTTCATCAGCCCCTGCACATTCAGGCGGGCAAAAAACTCTATGCATATTATGTCGCGTCCATGCTCGCCGGCTTGATTCAATATCGTCTTCATGAAGGAAAAGACCACGCGCCGGATATACTGGCCCGAGAGTTTCTGCAGTTTTTGGATATAAAGAAGTATCGGGTGATTTTGCTGTGAGGATGATGAAAAAGAACTCAGCCGAAAACAGGCCGGGTTCTTTTTTGCTGTTTTTTTTGAGAAGTGCCGATATGAAGTGTCCGGCTTTATCCCTTATAAAAAAACCTTCTATATGCCGCCTGATCAGCATTCTGCCGCCAAACATGACAAATGTCATATTCGGGGCATGATGGCTGCTACTACAACCGCCGCGAGCGCCTCGGTATACTTGGAATCATAATAAAAAAAAGGGGATATGACATTCATGACCAATCACGCCGCAACTCAAAAACAAGCATCTTTAAAAAAGCAGGTTGCTGCATTTTCCGGTGCCGATACAAAGCATAGTGTCAATCAGCTTTTCAACACGTTTGTGCCGTTTTTTGCCCTTTGGTTTCTTGCTTACTTCAGCCTCAATGTCTCCTATCTTCTGACCCTCGCCTTTACTGTTATAGCAGCGGGATTTTTGACAAGAATCTTTATTATTTTCCACGACTGCTGCCACCAATCCTTTTTCAAACAAAAGAAACTGAACCGGCTGTTCGGGTTTATTTCAGGTGTGCTGACACTGTTTCCGTTCCTTCAATGGCAGCGCAGCCACTCCATTCATCATGCGACAAGCAGCAACTTAGATAAACGGGGCACCGGCGATATTTGGATGATGACCGTCAAGGAATACAACGAAGCGTCAGCTTGGACAAAAGTACGCTACAGACTTTATCGCAATCCGTTTATTATGTTTATTCTCGGCCCGATTTACGTATTTCTGATTCAAAACCGTTTCAATGTAAAAGGCGCCCGCCGCAAGGAGCGCTGGAACACCTATTTCACGAACGCGGCGATTGTCTTATTGGCTGCTGCGACGTGCCTGCTTGTCGGCTGGGAAAACTTTTTGCTTGTTCAAGGTCCGATTTTCCTTATTTCGGGGTCAATCGGCGTCTGGCTCTTTTATGTTCAGCACACGTTTGAGGATTCTTATTTTGAAGCCGATGAGCATTGGGACTATGTGCAGGCCGCGGTAGAAGGAAGCTCCTTTTACAAGCTTCCGAAGCTTTTGCAATGGCTGACAGGCAATATCGGCTACCATCATGTCCACCACTTAAGCCCGAAAGTGCCGAACTACAAGCTGGAAGCCGCTCATGAGGGGCACGAGCCTTTAAAAAACGTACCGACCATTACGCTTAAAACAAGTCTTGAATCCATGAAATTCCGTCTGTGGGATGAGGACGAAAAGCAATTTGTCACCTTTCGGGAGGCGCGGAAAAAACCGGCGCCCCATCCGGTACCGAAAGAACCTTTAAAGAAAAATGCCTGATATGGCGCGCGGCTCTTTCTCTTATCAGAAAGGGCCTTCTCTTCATGCGTGAGGATGCAATGAAGGCGGTGTTTTGATAAAGTGATGGTAGACACAAGCAGCAGAAGGTGGAACAAAGATGAAGAAGTATTTTAAATTTCAAAAACTGAATGGGATTTCTCCTTATATATGGATGATTTTTTTCATCTTGCCTTTTTATTTTATTTTTAAAAGCTCTTCTACCTTTGTCATCGTGGCCGGCATCATTTTCACACTTGTTTTCTTTGGCGCATACCGCTTCGCATTTGTTGCAAAAGGCTGGCCGCTTTACTTATGGGCGCTTCTTCTGATCGGCATTTCGACCGGCTCAGCCATGCTGTTCAGTTATATTTATTTCGCCTTCTTTATCGCCTACTTCATCGGCCATATCCGAGACAAAGTTCCATTTTACATCTTATATTACATTCATATCATCAGTGCGGCGGTTGCCGTCAACTTCAGCCTTGTTCTGAAAAAAGAGTGGTTTTTGACACAAATACCGTTTATCGTCATTACACTGATCAGTGCCATCCTTCTCCCGCTCAGCATTCGAAGCAGAAAGGCACGGGAGCGCCTTGAGGAGAAATTAGAATATGCAAATGAGCGAATCGCCGATCTTGTGAAGCTGGAAGAAAGGCAGCGCATCGCCCGGGACCTTCACGATACACTTGGACAAAAGCTCTCCTTAATCGGACTGAAAAGCGACCTCGCCCGAAAGCTGATTTACAAGGACCCTGAACAGGCCCGCACTGAGCTGAAAAGCGTGCAGCAGACGGCCCGCACCTCCTTAAATGAGGTCAGAAAAATCGTCTCATCGATGAAAGGCATCCGATTGAAGGATGAGCTCGGCAATGTTCGGCAAATTCTTGAAGCGGCAGGAATTGAATTTGTGTATGAAGAAAAAGAAGCGCCAAAACATATCTCTCTGCTGAACGAAAACATCGTCAGCATGTGCATAAAAGAAGCCGTCACCAATGTCGTGAAACATAGCGGCGCCAAAGTATGCCGCATCACCATTCAGCAGCTTTGGAAAGAGGTTGTCATTATGGTAGAAGATGACGGCAGCTTTCAATGCAAAGAAGACCGCTTTTTTTCAAAGGGGCACGGCCTGCTTGGAATGAGGGAACGTCTTGAATTCGCAAACGGCAGTTTAGCCATCGATACAGCCGCCGGAACAAAGCTGACCATGAGAATCCCGAATGATTCAAAATCAAAAGAAAAGGATGGTAGCAGATGATCAACATCTTCATTGCCGAGGATCAGCAAATGCTGCTCGGCGCACTCGGTTCACTGTTGAATTTAGAAGAGGATATGACGGTTGTCGGCCAAGGCACAAGCGGCCAGGATGCCATCGATTTCGTGAAAAAACATGCGCCTGACATCTGTCTGATGGATATTGAAATGCCCGGGGTATCAGGTCTTGAAGCGGCAGAAGAACTCAAGGACAGCGGTGTGAAAATCATCATTTTGACGACCTTTGCCCGCTCCGGCTATTTTCAGCGGGCGCTAAAAGCAGGCGTCAGCGGGTACATGCTCAAGGACAGCCCGAGCGATGAGCTCGTCAGCGCCATCCGCAGCGTCATGAAAGGAAGACGCGTCTACGCACCTGAATTAATGGAGGACATCTATAGTGAAGAAAACCCGCTGACCGAACGGGAAAAAGAGGTGCTCGAGCTTGTCGCAGACGGAAAAAACACGAAAGAAATCGCAAACGCCCTCAGCATCAAAAGCGGCACAGTCCGCAATTACGTTTCGATGATCCTGGATAAATTAGAAGTGAAAAATCGAATTGAAGCCATTACCAGATCAAAGGAAAAGGGCTGGTTTAAGTAACCCGCCCTCAGCTTGTTCAGCCAGTGTTTTTGCACTGGCTTGTTTCTTTTTCACCGTCACTCCGTCTCTTCCTTCCACTTCTTATCAATCAGCATTTTCCCTGGCCAAGTGTATGCCATGATGCCGCCGTCTGCGGTGATGTCTTCTCCCGTGACGTAAGAGCTGTCGTCTGAAGCGAGGAAGAGCGCGACGGCTGCCATTTCTTCCGGTTTTCCGAGCCGGCCGAGCGGCGTGATCCATTTGTTGGCTTCACGGAACGCTTCGCCCATTTCGTCTTCTGTCGTGCCTGCCAATTTATCAATGAGCGGCGTTTCAATCGTCCCCGGCGATAAGGAATTGACGCGGATTCCGCTTCTGGCGTAATCAATGGCCATCGCTCTCGTCAGGTTCGTGATTCCGCCTTTTGCGGCGTTATAGCCGGAGCGGTCAAGGTCTGCGGCCCGGCCGGACATGGAGGAGGTGTTGATGATGGAGCCTCCTTTTTCGAGCATGAGCGGAATCAGGTATTTGCTGCACAGAAATGTGCCGCGCAGATCGACGGCGATGATCCGGTCAAACAGGTCGACCGGGTATTCATGGACTTTTCCGCCCTCTTGGTCAACACCAGCATTGTTGAACAGAATATCAATTGTTCCGTACTTTTGCTGAATGCCGTCTGCAAAAGACTTTACGTTTTCTTCGTTTGATACATCAAGGTGAAAGGCTTCTGCTTCTCCGCCGTTTTTTCTGATGGCGCTGACGGTTTCATTCAGTTCGCTTTCATTGATGTCACCGCAGATCACGCGGGCGCCTTCATCGGCGAAAACCCGTGCCGTCGCTTGTCCGATGCCTGTCGCGGCCCCTGTGATGATTGCGGTTTTGTCTGTTAATCTTCCCATATTGCGATTCCTCCTTTTTTTATATCTGTTCCCGCTGAATAGGGGGTTAAACATACGGAGGTCTGTTTCTAAATACCTATTAAATATGTTAATATTATGTATATACATCATTGGGAGTTTTACATATTTTGAAGATACAGCATAAGAAGGAGATAGCGTTTTATTGTTATGCCAGTGTTCCTATGGGATTTGTGATTTACACCGTTATCTCTATTCTATTTCAGGACATCACATTTCCTCTCACTGTAAGAAATGTTCTTCATGAGTCTTTGCGAAACTTGGGATCTCTTATCTTATTTAGTTTGTTTTTCTACCCGTCATACATATGGATGAAGAAGGAATTCGGCAGCCGGAAAGAAGCAGAGAGGAGAGGATGATCAACATTCTCTCTTTTTTATTGATAAAATGGGTGAAATGAATCCATTAACATGTTAAATTTACAATATATGCATCTGCTAATCCTAGTTGACAATTGTCACTGTATATGATAAATAGATGCTGAAAAGATTTTACATAACATCAAAGCATAATTAAAGGAGAGATCTGAAGTGCGGAAAAAAAAGTTTAAAGCAGAATCCAAGCGATTGCTGGACATGATGATTAACTCCATTTACACGCAGAAGGAAATTTTTCTCCGCGAGTTAATTTCCAACGCGAGCGATGCGATTGACAAAATCTATTACAAGGCGTTAACCGATGATTCATTAACGTTTGATCAAGACAATTACTACATAAAAGTGACGGCGGACAAAGAAGCGAGAACGCTCACCGTCACAGACACCGGTATCGGGATGACAAAAGACGAGCTTGAACAGCATCTCGGCACAATTGCGAAAAGCGGTTCACTCGCTTTCAAGCAAGAAAATGACTCGAAAGACGGCCATGACATTATCGGCCAGTTCGGCGTCGGATTTTATGCGGCGTTTATGGTGGCTGATAAAGTCACGGTGAAAAGTAAGGCGCTCGGCAGTGACGAGGCGTATGTATGGGAGTCGGAAGGGGCTGCCGGCTACACGATCGCGCCGTGTGACAAGGAAACCATCGGTACGGAAATCACCTTGAAAATAAAAGAAAACACAGAAGATGAAAGCTATGATGAGTTTTTAGAAAACTACCGCATCAAAGCGATCGTGAAAAAGTACTCTGATTTTATCCGCTACCCGATCAAAATGGAAGAGACGGTCAACAAGCCGAAAGAGGGCAGCGAGAACGAATTTGAAGAAGTTCAGGAAGAACAGACGGTCAACAGCATGGTGCCGATCTGGAGAAAAAACAAAAGCGAGCTGACGGATGAGGATTACGAGGCTTTTTACGCCGAGAAGCATTACGGTTTTGATAAACCGCTGACCCATGTGCATATCAGCGTCGATGGAGCGGTGCGCTACAATTCGATTTTGTTTATTCCGGAAAACATGCCGTTTGACTATTATACGAAGGAATTCGAAAAAGGATTGGAGCTGTACTCCAACGGCGTGCTGATCATGAACAAATGCGCCGACCTGCTTCCGGACCATTTCAGCTTTGTAAAAGGCATGGTGGATTCTGAGGATCTGTCGCTGAACATTTCCAGAGAGATGCTGCAGCACGACCGCCAGCTGAAGCTGATTGCGAAAAACATCAATAAAAAAATCAAAGCCGAGCTCAAGAGCCTGCTGAAGAACAAAAGGGAAAAATACGAATCTTTCTATGAATCTTTCGGCAGACAGCTGAAATTCGGCGTCTATAATGATTTCGGCGCGAATAAAGACGTATTAAAAGATCTGCTTCTCTTCTATTCATCTAAGGAGAAAAAGCTCGTCACTCTGGACGAATATGTGTCCAGAATGCCTGAGGATCAAAAATATATCTATTACGCGTCCGGCGATTCATATGAGCGGATTGAAAAGCTGCCGCAAACTGAAATGGTCGCGGACAAAGGCTACGAAATTTTATATTTCACGGAGGATATTGATGAATTCGCGATCAAAATGCTGACAAGCTACGAGGAAAAAGAATTCAAGTCCGTATCCAGCGCCGACTTAGGCATCGACAGTGATGAGGATGAAAAGCAGACCGAAGCCGAAGAAAACGAATATAAAGACCTGTTCGAAAGCATGAAAGAGATTCTTGCGGATAAAGTAAAGAACGTCAGAGCATCGAAACGTTTAAAATCCCATCCGGTATGCTTTGCGACAGACGGCGAAGTGACGATCGAAATGGAGAAAGTGTTAAACGCCATGCCTGACAGCCAGCAGGTCAAAGCGGAAAAAGTGCTGGAAATCAACCCGAATCACGAAGTGTTTGAGACGTTAAAGAACGCGCACGGACAAGATCGGGAAAAGCTGGCATTATACACAAATCTTCTCTACAATCAGGCGCTTCTGATTGAAGGGCTGCCGATCCATGATCCGGTCGAATTTACGAATGACATTTGCAAAGTTATGGTATGACGCCAAAAAGGAATCGCCCAGCGGGGGCGATTCCTTTTTTTGTTACAGTGTGCGCTGTTTAAGAATTTGATTTTGTTTGCTGCGCTTTTTTAAGGAGAACCGTTTTTTCAAGTGCGTTTCGATTTCTTCTAAACTTCTGCCCTTCGTTTCAGGAACGATGTAAGCGGCGAAGAAGAAAGATGAGAGGCAAATGACTGAGAATATTCCGAATACCCAGCCGATGCCCATAGCGCTCAGCATAAGCGGGAATACCAGTGAAACGATCAGGTTGGTTGCCGACAGAATCAATGTCGTAAATCCGGTTGCGGCTCCGCGTGCGTTTGACGGGAACAGCTCCGGCATCAGAACCCATACGACGGGACCCCAGGTCGCCTGGTAGAAGACGATATAGATGCCGAGAAACAGCACGGTCAGCCATGCTGTTGAAGCTGACAGGCCGGCCAGAAGGAGAATGGCTGATAGTGACGCCAGGCTCAAGGTAATGCCGACGCTTCCCCACATCAGCAGTTTTTTCCGGCCGATCCGGTCGATTAAGATCATGGCGGTGATACACATGATGACGTTTAAGACACCGATGCCCATCGTGCCGAGAACGGACGCCGAAGTGCCGAGTCCGGCCTTTGTAAAGATGGTCGGCGCATAGTAAATCACCGTGTTGATACCGACCGCCTGCTGGAAGATGGCGAGGCCGATCCCGATCAGCAGCATAGGACGGATCCATTTTGCTTTCAGCAAGCCGAGCGTAGATTCTTTTTTCTCGGCTTCTCCTTGTTTCATTTCCGCCAATTCAACGGCGATATCCTCTTTGTCGTGGGTCATTTCCATGACTTGTCTGGCTTCCTGCTCACGGCCGCGTTTGACGAGCCATCTCGGAGATTCCGGCATAAACGCGATTCCGATTAATAAAAGCGCCGCCGGTACTGCGGCGAGACCGACCATCCAGCGCCAAGCTTCAAACGGGGTGAATATGTAATTCACGATATATGCGAGTAAAATTCCGGTTACAATCATTAAGTTATTCAATGTGCCGAGCGTTCCGCGTATTTTTGTCGGCGCCATCTCAGATAGATAAACGGGAACCAGCGCCGTTGAGCCCCCGACGGCTAACCCGAGAATGACACGGGAGATAATCAGCATGGTGACGGTTTGCGAAGCCGCACAGGCAAGCGCGCCGATAATAAAAATGAGTGAAAGGACGAAAACCACTTTTCTCCGGCCCCATCGGTCAGAGCATGTCCCGCTTAATGCGGACCCGAAAATCGCACCGAGCAGCAGCATGCTGACGACCAATCCCTCGGTCAGCGTGTTTAAAGGAATATCATTGTTAATAAATAACAAAGCCCCTGAAATCACACCGGTGTCATAGCCGTAAAGCAGCCCGCCTAATGCTCCGAAAAAGTAAATCAGGTATTTTTTGGTGTTTTTCTTCACAGATGATCCTCCTCATCTTTTGGAACGCATAATAGTTTATTTAGATAACTATTTCATTCCCCGAAGAGAAAAATATAAACATAAAAAAACACGCCCCTTTAAGAGGCGTGTTTTTTTCTTAGGAAAACAGCTTGTCGATAAACGCGATTTCTTCAGCAGATAGCGTAATGGAGGCTGCTTTCATGTTGTCTTTTAATTGATCCGCGCGTTTGGCGCCCGGAATCAGGATATCGATTTCAGGTCTCGCCAAGTACCAGGCAAGCACGATATGCGCCGTATCGGCATTGTGCTTTTCGGCAATCGGTTTGAGCTGGTTGACTTTTTTGATGTTTTCTTTAAACTGCTCCCCTTGGAAATGCGCCTGATCATTGCGCAGGTCGCCTTCAGGGAAGGTTGTGTTCTCGTCGTATTTGCCGGCCAGCAGTCCGGATACGAGCGGGAAGTACGGAATGAATGAGATGCCGTGTTCTGTCGTATAAGGGAAGAAAGTCTTTTCCGCCTCACGGTTCAGCAGGTTGTATTCTCCTTGAATCACGTCGACTAAGCCGTCTTTATTGGCTTCTTTCAGCTGTTCCAAAGAGAAATTGGATACGCCGATGGAACGGATTTTTCCTTCTTTTTTCAGCTCATTCAATGCTTGAACGGCTTCGTCCTTCGGCGTGTGCTCATCCGGGAAATGGATGTAGAATAAATCGATGTAATCAGTCTGCAGGCGTTTCAGGCTGTCTTCGACCGATTGTTTCAAAAAGGCCGGTGAATTGTCGAAAACAAAGTCATCGCCTTCTTTTCTGTGAGCGGCTTTTGTGGCGATGAAGACATCCTCGCGGTTACATTCTTTCAGCACCTCGCCGATTAATTCTTCAGAACGGCCCACACCGTAAATATAGGCGGTATCTAACATGGTAACGCCGCTTTTAATCGCTTCCCGAACCAATTCTTTTCCCGTTTCTTCATTCAGATTCGGATAGAGATTGTGTCCGCCGACCGCATTTGTTCCCAAACCGATCGGAAATACCTTTAGGTCAGTTTTGCCGATTGTTACTTTGCTCATGTTTTCGCCCCCTGAAAAAATTGGATATCATAGCGACTGCCGGAAAAATACGGCAGCGTTCTCTATTAACTATAACGCTATGCCAAGTGAATGTCGATTTGATGCTCTTGGCAATACTTCGTATATTCCTCATCGAGCTGCTGAGAAGTGACAATGCTGTGAAGCCGGTCGAAAGGCGCGTATGTCAAAAGCGTGGATTTGCCGAATTTGGAATGATCCGCGAGCAGATACACTTCGTTCGCCTTTTCGGAAATTCTCTTTTTCACCTCGTATTCCAGTAAGTCGGAATTCGTCAGGCCGTGGGTGATCGTTGTCCCGGTAGCGGACATGAACGCCTTGTTAATGTTGTATTTATTGAGTGTGCTCGGATCATCAATGCCGACAAACGACCTTGTCTTCCGTTTGTAGTTATTGCCGATGATGATCAGGTCGATATTTTTCATGGATGAAGCCGCGTTAATAATATCAAGGCTGTTCGTCAAAACCGTTACATTCTTATCGGGATCAAGCGTCTCCAGCATCGATTTGGTCGTCGTGCCGGAATCAATAAATACAAGATCGTGATCCTCGATAAACCGTGACGCATAGCGGGCGATTTTGATTTTTTCATCCTGATGTTGAATGGTGCGGTTTTCAAAAGGGACGAGCACAGATTTTTCGGCTGACGTCACGCCGCCGTATACCTTTTTGATAACCCCTTTTTCCGCAAGCTTATTAATATCGCGTCTGACCGTGTTTTTAGAGACGTTGAATACCTCGCACAGCTCATCCAGTGAAGTGGCTCCGTGTTTGAGAATGTATTCTTCCATCTCCTGAATCCGCATCAGTTTCATAAAAAAACTCCTTCTAGAATTCTTAAAGTAATTAAAATATATAATAAACACCAGAAGTTAATCAATAGTTACTTAACAAATGATAAAAAAGAGGGATCATCCCCTCCGATTCGACACGGTTCTCCAAGTTCCTGTTTTCCCGATCAAAAAAAGTATGGTAAAAATAATGAAAAAATTTTGATTTTTTAGATTGACTTGAAGATGTGTTGGGCTTACAATGTAACCAAGAAATGACCAAAACATAACCTGTAAAATCAAAAGTGAAAGATGTAACCGTTTGCTTTTTCCGGTACATGACCAAGTTTTACATGGAAAGATTGGGATTCACCATCATTTTAGCATTTGTAAGCGTTTAATTCATGTCTTTTATATGTAAAAGATGAATATATTCATCCGTTATTATCCAGCTGAACAGGATGTTTACTATTTAAGGAGGCAATGAGAATGGCAGAGATCAGAAAACTGAAAAACTACATCAATGGTGAATGGGTTGAAAGTAAGACAGATCAATATGAAGACGTTATCAATCCGGCTACAAAAGAAGTGATGTGCCAGGTTCCGATTTCTACGCGGGAGGATGTGGAATACGCCGTCCGCTCAGCGTCAGAGGCATTTCAAACATGGTCAAAGACGGCAGTGCCGCGCCGTGCGAGAATTCTATTTAACTATCAGCAGCTTCTCCAGCAGAACAAAGAAGAGCTTGCCCGTCTGATTACTTTGGAAAACGGTAAAAACACGACGGAGGCACTCGGTGAAGTGGGACGCGGAATTGAAAACGTCGAATTCGCAGCGGGCGCGCCGTCACTCATGATGGGCGATTCACTTGCCTCCATCGCGACGGATGTAGAGGCGGCGAACTACCGCTATCCGATCGGGGTGGTCGGCGGTATCGCACCGTTCAACTTCCCGATGATGGTCCCGTGCTGGATGTTCCCGATGGCGATTTCGTTAGGAAATACGTTCATTCTGAAGCCGTCTGAGCGCACGCCGCTGTTAACGGAAAAACTGGCAGAGCTGTTTGAACAGGCCGGCCTTCCGAAGGGCGTCTTCAATGTCGTGCACGGCGCGCATGACGTCGTAAACGGCGTTCTTGAACATCCGGATATTAAAGCCATCTCATTCGTCGGTTCAAAACCTGTCGGCGAGTATGTTTTCAAAAAAGGCAGCGAACATTTGAAGCGCGTGCAAGCGTTAACGGGCGCGAAAAACCATACGATCGTGTTAAATGACGCCCACCTTGAAGATACGGTGACAAACATTATCGGTGCGGCATTCGGTTCGGCAGGAGAGCGCTGCATGGCATGCGCGGTTGTGACGGTTGAAGAGGGAATCGCCGATGAGTTTATGGCGAAATTACAGGAAAAAGCAGCGGACATCAAGATCGGAAACGGACTGGATGACGGCGTGTTCTTAGGCCCGGTCATCCGCGAGGACAACAAAAAACGCACGCACAGCTATATTGAAAAAGGCATCGAAGAAGGAGCGAGACTTCTTTGTGACGGGCGTGAAAACGCAACGGAAGACGGCTATTTCGTCGGACCGACGATTTTTGACAACGTGACGACGGATATGACGATCTGGAAAGATGAAATCTTTGCGCCCGTTCTGTCGGTCATCCGCGTGAAAAACTTAAAAGAAGCGGTGGACATCGCCAACCAGTCTGAATTTGCGAACGGCGCGTGTCTGTTCACTTCAAATGCGAACGCGATCCGCTACTTCCGTGAGAATATTGACGCGGGAATGCTCGGCATCAACCTTGGCGTCCCGGCGCCGATGGCATTCTTCCCGTTCTCTGGCTGGAAGTCTTCTTTCTTCGGCACATTGCACGCAAACGGAAAAGACAGCGTCGACTTCTATACACGTAAAAAAGTCGTGACGGCACGATACCCGTCTCCTGACTTCAATTGATCTGACAGCCGGCCCGGACGGCTTTGTGATTCCGTCCGGGTTTTCTTTTACCATCCATTAAGGAGGAATAAACATGAGTCATTTGCTGCGCAAACCGCAGGCCGATGAGATTTCTCAAGGCGTGAACATCATACATGACGTCACTTCAGCCAATTCAGACCTCAAATACGTCGGATTTAAAGTCGTTGACCTCACTCCCGGTTCCGCATATACAGAAGATTTGAAAAAGACGGAGTGCTGCATCGTTGCGGTAACGGGAAAAATCACCGTCACTGATTATGATCAGACATTTGAAAGCATCGGCACCCGTGAAAGCGTATTTGAAAGAAAACCGACGGACAGCGTTTATGTGTCCAATGACCGCTCTTTTGAGATCACAGCGGTCAGCGGGGCGAGGGTCGCGCTGTGCTATTCTCCGTCCGAACACCAGCTTCCGACAAAGCTGATTAAAGCGGAAGACAACGGTGTGGAACATCGCGGCAAGCTGGCAAACAAACGAACCGTTCATAATATTCTCCCCGATTCAGATCCATCGGCAAACAGCCTTCTCGTTGTTGAAGTTTACACGGACAGCGGCAACTGGTCGAGCTACCCGCCTCATAAACATGACCAAGACAATCTGCCGGCTGAATCCTTTTTAGAAGAAACCTATTACCATGAAACGGACCCGCCGCAGGGGTTTGTCTTCCAGCGTGTGTACACGGACGACCGCTCGATTGATGAGACGATGACCGCAGAAAATGAAAACGTTGTCATCGTGCCGGCGGGCTATCACCCGGTTGGTGTTCCGGACGGGTATACCTCTTACTACCTGAATGTAATGGCGGGACCGACACGAAAATGGAAGTTTCATAATGATCCGGCCCATGAATGGATCCTGGAACGCTAACAAGTGAGGAGTGGCAGATAACGATGAAATATACATTTAATGAAGAAAAAGAGTTTGATATTGTCGCGATCGGACGCGCGTGTATTGATTTGAACGCTGCGGAATACAACCGGCCGATGGAAGAAACGATGACGTTTTCTAAATATGTCGGCGGCTCCCCGGCAAATATTGCGATCGGCAGCGCCAAGCTCGGATTAAAAGCCGGTTTTATCGGCAAAATCCCGGACGATCAGCACGGCAGATTCATCGTTTCTTATATGCAGGGAAAGGGCGTTGATACGTCACAAATGACCGTTGACAGAGAAGGGCGCAAAGCCGGGCTCGCTTTTACCGAAATTCTCAGTCCCGAAGAGTGCAGCATTCTGATGTACCGGGATGACGTGGCGGATTTGTATCTTGAGCCGTCCGAAGTCAATGAAGGCTACATCGCAAACGCGAAAATGCTGCTCGTATCAGGCACGGCGCTTGCGAAAAGCCCGTCGCGCGAAGCCGTCTTAAAAGCGGTGCATATCGCAAAAAAACATGACGTAAAAGTCGTGTTTGAGCTCGACTACCGTCCGTATACATGGCAATCGGCAGAAGAAACAGCCGTGTACTACACGCTGGTGGCGGAACAATCCGATATCGTCATCGGTACGCGTGACGAATTTGACGTAATGGAAAACCGCAGCGGCGGAGGTAACGATGAAACCGTCCGCCATTTGTTTGCGCACTCCGCCGACCTTGTCGTCATTAAGCACGGCGTTGACGGATCATACGCATACAGCAGATCGGGAGAAGTTTTCCGGGCGCATGCCTATAAAACAAAGGTGCTGAAGACCTTCGGAGCGGGTGATTCCTATGCGTCAGCCTTCATCTACGGACTTGTCAGCGGCCGGGATATTGAAACGGCTTTAAAATACGGGAGCGCTTCCGCTTCCATCGTCGTCAGCAAACACAGCTCCTCAGAAGCAATGCCGGCTGCCGGTGAAATCATCGAACTGATTGAAGCGCAGCACAGTCTTAACGGTAAATAGAACGTATAAAAGGTGGGATCGTTTGTGGGTAAGACAATTCGCTTAACGACAGCACAAGCGCTGATTCAATTCTTGAACCGGCAGTACATTCATGTTGACGGAAAAGAAGAGCCGTTCGTTGAGGGCATCTTCACGATTTTCGGCCACGGAAATGTGTTGGGGATCGGGCAGGCGCTTGAGCAGGACGCCGGGCACCTGAAAGTCTATCAAGGCAAAAACGAACAAGGCATGGCGCATGCCGCGATGGCATACAGCAAGCAGATGCTGAGAAGAAAAATTTACGCGGTATCGACATCGGTCGGTCCGGGTGCCGCTAACTTGACGGCTGCCGCGGGTACGGCGCTGGCCAATCATATCCCGGTGCTGCTGCTTCCGGCCGATACCTTTGCGACGAGGCAGCCTGACCCGGTGCTTCAGCAGGTGGAGCAGGAATACAGTGCCGCCGTCACAACAAACGATGCGTTAAAGCCCGTGTCCCGCTATTGGGATCGCATCACCCGCCCCGAGCAGCTGATGAGCAGCTTAATCCGGGCGTTTGAAGTGATGACAGATCCGGCAAAAGCGGGCCCGGCGACCATCTGCATTTCTCAGGATGTAGAGGGAGAAGCATTTGATTTTGATGAAAGCTTCTTTGAAAAACGCGTTCATTACATTGACCGGATGCAGCCGAGCGAGCGTGAACTGAAAGGCGCCGCGGAAAGAATTAAGCAGAGCAGCCGTCCCGTCATTTTAGTGGGCGGCGGCGCGAAGTACTCCGGCGCGCGTGAGGAATTAATCGCGCTTTCTGAAACATACGGCATTCCGCTTGTCGAAACGCAGGCCGGCAAGTCAACGGTTGAAGCCGATTTCGCCAACAATCTGGGCGGCATGGGCATCACGGGCACCCTCGCCGCAAACAAAGCCGCCCGCCAGGCTGATCTGATCATCGGTGTCGGCACACGGTACACGGACTTTGCGACATCCTCGAAAACGGCGTTTGATTTTGACAAAGCAAAATTTTTGAATATCAACGTCAGCCGCATGCAGGCTTACAAGCTTGACGCGTTTCAGGTCGTAGCCGATGCGAAAGTGACGCTTGGCAGGCTGCACGGCTTATTAGACGGATATAAAAGTGCATTCGGCACGGCGATTAAAGACTGGAAAGATGAATGGCAGGCTGAACGGGACCGGCTCGGCAAGGTCACTTTTACACGTGACGCGTTCGAACCGGAAATTAAAAACCATTTCTCACAGGATGTGTTAAACGAGTATGCCGACGCGCTCGGGACTGAGCTGCCGCAGACAACGGCGCTGTTGACCATCAATGACACGATTCCTGAAGATAGCGTCGTCATCAGTTCGGCGGGATCTCTTCCGGGAGATTTGCAGCGGCTGTGGCATTCCAACGTCCCGAATACGTACCACCTCGAGTACGGCTATTCCTGCATGGGATATGAAGTATCAGGCACGCTCGGCCTCAAGCTGGCCCATCCCGACAAAGAAGTCTATTCACTCGTCGGCGACGGAAGCTTTCTGATGCTGCACTCAGAGCTGATTACCGCGCTTCAATATAACAAAAAAATCAATGTCCTGCTTTTTGACAACTCGGGATTCGGCTGTATTAACAACCTGCAGATGGATCACGGGAGCGGCAGTTATTTCTGCGAGTTCCGCACAGAGGACAATCAGATTTTAAACGTTGATTACGCGAAGGTGGCAGAGGGCTACGGCGCTAAAACATACAGAGCCAATACGGTTGAAGAACTGAAAGCGGCGCTTGAAGATGCGAAAACGCAAGACGTATCCACTTTAATTGAAATGAAGGTTCTGCCGAAAACGATGACGGACGGCTATGACAGCTGGTGGCATGTCGGCGTGGCGGAAGTGTCGGAGCAGAAAAGCGTTCAGCGGGCATATGAAGCGAAAGAGACGAAGCTGAAGTCTGCAAAGCAGTACTAGAGGGGAGGCATCACGATGGGCAAACAAGATATTCTGTGGGGCATCGCTCCCATTGGGTGGCGCAATGACGATATGCCGGAAATCGGAGCCGGGAATACGCTGCAGCATTTGTTAAGCGATATTGTTGTCGCCGGCTTTCAAGGTACGGAAGTGGGAGGGTTTTTCCCTGAACCCTCCGTCCTCAATAAGGAGCTGGCTCTCCGGAACTTGCGGATTGCGGGGAAATGGTTCAGCAGCTTTATCATACAAGACGGTATTGAAAAAATGGCTGAACAATTTACAGAACACTGTGATTATTTGCAGAAAGTCGGAGCGGATGTCGCCATCGTTTCTGAACAGACGTACAGCGTTCAGGGCTTGGACATTGATGTATTTAAGGAAAAACCGCACTTCTCAGATGAAGAATGGGATACGCTGTGCCAAGGCTTGAACCGTCTCGGGAAAATCGCTGGCGAATACGGGCTGGACCTCACGTTTCATCATCATCTCGGCACAGGCGTCCAGACGGCGGAAGAAGTTGACCGGCTGATGGATGGAACGGACCCGCGGTATGTCCATTTACTTTATGATACCGGCCATGCCTATATCTCGGACGGAGACTATATGACGATTCTCAACAAGCATATGGATCGGATCAGACACGTTCATTTCAAGGACGCCCGGTTTGACATTATGGAGCGGTGCAGACAGGAAGGCAAGTCATTCAGGCAGTCGTTTTTACAGGGCATTTTTACGGTTCCCGGCGACGGATGCATCGATTTTACCGAAGTATACCGAACGCTCGTCCGTCATGATTATTCAGGCTGGATCGTCATCGAAGCCGAACAAGACCCGGCAGTCGCCAATCCGCTTGAGTACGCGCTGATTGCAAGAAAGTACATCGACAGTGAACTGCTTGATCCTGCAAATTAGAGGGGGACTTATATGAATAGTGCCAAGGCGGAATCAGCTTTCAGCAAAAGGACCATCGCCGCAGCATTAGCAAATTACATTGATGCGGGTTCCATCGTGGCAGGATCAGCGGGTTTATCTATGTGGGTCAGCTACTTGAAGCTGTCCGACAGCCAGATCGGATTGCTCGGCGCCTTCAGCGCAAACGCGATATCAGCGGCCGTCGGAGCGCTGCTCGGCGGGTATTTGGCTGATAAGGTCGGCCGAAAAGCTGTATACACAAACAGTATGCTCGTCTACGTCTTAGGAATTTGTTTGGTTTTGTTTGGATTTAACTTTCCCATGCTGTTATGCGGATACATGATTATCGGGATTTCTGTAGGCGCGGATATTACGGCTTCATGGACCATTATCGCGGAAAACGCCCCCGAGAAAAACCGGGCGAGGCATTGCGGAGTGGCGCAGGTGGCGTGGGCCGCAGGAGCCGTTGTGGTTCTGCTGTTATCCGTTTTGGTCGGTGACCTCGGGCTTTTAGGAAATAAAATTGTCTTTGCGCATCTATTGGTGATCGCCCTGATCACATATGTGATAAGAAAGCGTTTACCTGAGTCGGATGCCTGGAAAAACAGTGAAGAGCGGCCTGCCGCCGTGAAAAAAACATCTTATTTTGACCTGCTTCAGCCGAAATTTTTCAAGAACATTTTGTTTTTAATGGGTGTGTTTCTCGTATGGAATCTCGCCGCGGGCGTCATGGGATTCTTCATGCCGTACATCTACCAGCAGGTCGGCGGCGTATCCGCAAATACGGCCAACATTCTGCAGATGGCCCTGTTTATCTTCACCGGGCTCGGCGTCGCCTGTATCTTCATGCCTTTTGCAGATAAATATCGGAAAACGGTGTTCGGAATCTGCGCAAGTATGGCCGTTGTCGGCTGGTCGCTGTTTTTACTGCCGTTTCAGGGGCTCCCGATGCTGCTTTTGTTTGTTTTAGCGATCGGCATCAATAACGGAGCCGGCCAGCAGGCGAACTACCAGCTGTGGGCAAGCGAGCTGTTCCCGACAGAACACAGAGCGTCAGCACAAGGGCTCATGTTCTTTCTCGTCCGTATTTCAATCGGAATTTGGAGTTTATTTGTGCCGGTCATCATGTCACAATTCGGCATCGGTTTTATGGCCGGTATTCTGCTCATATGTGTGACGGCCAGTATGATCATCGGGCTTGTTTTCGCACCGAATACGTCCGGCAAGTCGCTTGAACAGATACAGGAGGAACTGTACGGCGCTCCTCAGGACGGCAGCGAGAAAAGAAAGACGAGAACCATTATTTGATTATCAGAAGGAGTGGCGATCAATGAATTTACGTATAGGTGTTATCGGAACCGGTGCTATCGGAAAAGAGCACATCAACCGCATCACAAATAAGCTGTCCGGAGCGGAAATTACCGCTGTCACAGATGTGAACCAGGAGGCCGCGCAGCAGACCGTTCAGGATTTCAATTTGAACGCCTCCGTTTATCCTGATGACGACAGCCTCCTCGCTGCTGAAAATGTGGATGCCGTCTTAGTGACAAGCTGGGGCCCGGCTCACGAGTCCAGCGTTTTGAAAGCGATTCAGCACGGCAAGCACGTGTTTTGTGAAAAGCCGCTTGCGACAACGGCAGAAGGCTGTATGCGCATTGTCGAGGAAGAAATGAAGACGGGAAAACGATTGGTGCAGGTAGGTTTCATGCGCAGGTATGACAGCGGTTACGTTCAGCTGAAAGAAGCGATTGACAACCGCGTGGTCGGCGAGCCGCTGATGATTCACTGTGCGCACCGCAACCCGACAGTCGCATCGAATTATTCAACGGAAATGGCCGTCGTCGATACGCTCGTTCATGAAATTGATGTCCTCCACTGGCTCGTCAATGACGACTATGAATCCGTACAGGTGATCTATCCGAAGAAATCAAAAAATGCGCTGCCGCATCTGAAAGATCCGCAGATGGTCATCATCGAAACAAAAGGCGGCATCGTCATCAATGCCGAAATCTACGTGAACTGTAAATACGGCTATGACATTCAATGTGAAATCGTCGGGGAAGACGGCATTATCAAGCTTCCGGAACCGTCAAGCATCAGCTTGAGAAAAGAAGGGAAATTCAGCACCGATATCCTGATGGATTGGCAGCGCCGATTTGTGGCTGCGTATGATGTGGAAATTCAAGACTTCATTGATTCGATCCGGAATAAAGGCGAAGTCAGCGGTCCGACGGCATGGGACGGTTATATTGCCGCGGTGACAACTGACGCGTGCGTAAAAGCTCAGGAATCCGGACAGAAAGAGCCTGTGGCGCTGCAAGAGAAACCGGCATTCTACCAATCATTTACGACTGTGAACAAATAATAGATCGGGAGTGAAAGAAATGAAACTGGCCTTAGATCCATCCATGTACCGCGATGATTTAACGTTAGAAGAAATGGTCTATAAAACGGCGGAACTCGGATACGAATATATCGAACTGTCTCCGCGCGAGGATTTTTGTCCTTTCTATAAATATCCGAAAGTCGATTCAGCAAAAATCAAACAATTGAAGCGCCTTTTAAAAGATACAGGTGTGAAGCTGTCTTCTCTTCTTCCGCTTTACCACTGGGCGGGTCCTGATGAAGACCGTCGTCAGGCCGCCGTGCGCAACTGGAAACGGGCGATCGAAATTGCGGTTGAACTTGAAGTGGATTTGATGAACAGTGAATTCAGCGGTTCAAAATATGATCCGTTGACAAGTGAAGAAAAATTCATCAAATCCATGGATGAACTGCTGCCCGTCTTTGAAAAAGAAGGCGTTAAACTCAATCTGCAGGCTCATCCATACGATTTTATCGAAACGCACAAAGGTGCGATGGATATGATCCGCGCGCTTGACAAGGATTGGATCAATCTTGTCTACTCGACTGCGCATACGTTCTTCTATGATGACGGAAAAGGCGATATTGCGACCATGTTTGATGAAGCCGGCGACCGCCTCACACATGTTTTATTTGCAGATACTTTTAATCATAAAGCGGCGCATGGCCTGCGCTACATCGTCAACCCGCCTGACGCGAAAGTAACGGTTCACCAGCATTTGGACATCGGGCAAGGCGAGGTTGATTTTGAGACGATTTTCAGAAAGATGAGAGAGATGAAATTCGACGGAATTGCGACGAACGCCGTTTTTGCTTGGGTCGGCGAAAGAGCGGATGAATCAAGCCGGACCACGCTTAAGAAATTAAAGGAAGAATTAGGCATGGCATAAGCTGAGTATGGAGTTCGGCGGAGCGGGGCAAACAAGCCCTCCTGCCGGACTCCCTTCATATCGAAAACGCGGATGGGAGAGGCTGACATGAAACTTTGCTTTAATGAAGCGACTACGCTGGAGAATTCAAACTTGAAACAGGATTTAGAGCTGTGCGAAAAGCACGGCTATGATTATATTGAAATCCGCACAATGGATAAGCTGCCGGAATACTTAAAAGACCATTCACTGGCCGATCTGGCGGAATATTTTCGAACCCATCACATTAAACCGCTTGCCCTGAACGCACTGGTTTTCTTCAACAACCGTGATGAGAAGGGCTATAGGGAGATCATTTCGGAATTCAAAAGCATGATGGAAACCTGCAGAACCCTCGGCGTGAAATACGTAGTGGCCGTGCCGCTAGTGACAGAGCGGAAAATCTTGAAAGAAGAGATCAAAAAGAGCAGCGCAGAGGTGCTGACTGAGCTTTCGGACATCGCGGAGCCGTACGGCGTAAACATTGCCCTTGAATTTGTCGGCCACCCGCAATGTACGGTCAATACATTTGAACAGGCGTATGACATCGTGAACGCTGTCGGCCGCGATAATGTCGGACTGGTGTTTGACAGCTTCCATTTCCACGCGATGGGCTCCAATATTGAGAGTTTGAAGCAGGCGGACGGAAAGAAAATTTTCATCTATCATATCGACGATACAGAAGACTTTCCGATCGGCTTTTTAACGGATGAAGACCGCGTCTGGCCTGGGCAGGGTGCGATTGACTTAGACGCCCATCTGTCAGCGTTAAAAGAAATCGGATTCAATGATGTTGTCTCCGTAGAGCTGTTCAGACCTGAATATTATAAGCTGACTGCGGAGGAAACGATCAAAACGGCAAAGGAAACAACGGAAGCCGTCGTATCAAAATACTTCATGAAGGAGGCGTGAACATGGCTTTTGTCACCATGAAACATCTTCTTGCAGAAGCGAAACGGGAGCATTATGCAGTCGGCCAATTTAATATCAACGGCCTCCAATGGACGAAGGCGATTCTGCAGGCGGCGCAAAAGGAGCAATCGCCGGTCATCGCCGCGGCTTCCGATCGTCTGGTCGACTATTTAGGCGGCTTTAAAACGATTTCCGCCATGGTCGGCGCGTTAATGGAAGAAATGGCGATTACCGTTCCCGTCGTGCTCCATCTTGATCACGGGAGCAGTGCGGAACGCTGCAGACAGGCCATTGACGCCGGATTCAGCTCAGTGATGATTGACGGCTCCCATCATCCGATTGATGAGAACATCGCGATGACAAAAGAAGTCGCCGATTATGCCGCTAAGCACGGCGTCTCAGTAGAAGCAGAAGTCGGCACGGTCGGCGGTATGGAAGACGGGCTGGTCGGCGGGGTCCGCTATGCCGATGTCGCCGAATGTGAGCGGATCGTCAAAGAAACCAATATCGACGCGCTGGCCGCCGCCCTCGGCTCCGTCCACGGCAAATATCAAGGTGAACCGAATCTCGGATTTAAAGAAATGGAGGCTATCTCCCGCATGACTGATATTCCTCTCGTTCTTCACGGAGCATCCGGGATTCCGCAGGAACAGATCAAAAAAGCCATCACGCTCGGCCACGCGAAAATCAATATCAACACGGAATGTATGGTCGCCTGGACAGACGAAACACGCCGCATGTTTCAGAAAAACGGTGATCTGTACGAACCGCGCGGCTACATGACACCCGGCATTGAAGCCGTGGAAGAGACAGTGCGAAGCAAAATGAGAGAGTTCGGATCAGCCGGTAAAGCTGTAAAACAGCAGGTCGGCTGATGAAAAGCACTCACAACATCGTGAGTGCTTTCGTCTTTCCGTTTATGTCCTTCTCGCGTTTCACCAAAGTATCACAATCAAATCAACCTGTTCATCTTTACAGGCTCTTTCAATCCAAGCGATTTGTTACAGCTTGCCCCCCTCGTTTACTATAGTTATGAAAACTAGAATTCGTTATTATCCTTTTCTTAAAATAATCCATAAGTCATGTATCTTTGTCTTTCGCAGTGATTTCATTATTACCTTGTCTCGAATTCTCATAAGTACCGCATATACCTTACGTAAGGTCTCGTTTAGTAAAATTTCTTATTCCGTAAACCAGGAGACCGAGACATGTTATTACCATAATTGAGTAAAATAGGAAGTTTGATTGAATCGGTGATTCATCTTCGGGTGACATTGCTAACATAGGCTGTGTCCATGGATATACTTGACCTAATGGTGTACTGGCAATAATAATGGCCGGTAATGTAAAAACAATGCTAACAGCGAGTGGTATGCCAAATGTTTTAGACCTAATTGAAACAATAAGCTGCAATAAAATTAATGGTAAACAAGCTAAGATCCCTCTAATTCCATAACCTAGAATTGTAAGTAAAGGAAGACTCCCGCTTATGCCTAACATATAACCGAATCCAATAAATAAGAGGATTAAAATGAACATACTAATGAATATCATGCGGACCACTGTTAGAAACTTTCCCAGAAAGATATCTGAGTGTTTGACTGGTAAGGCTAGAAGCTGTTTCCAACCGCCTCCTACATGTTCCCCCCTGCAAACAAGGGCGGCGAAAATTCCCACTACGATAGGCAATACAAAAGGGCCCATAAATAAGGCAACTTGTGTCCAAGCCTCTACCCAGGGATTGTCTCCAGGATTCATAAAAAGGTTATAGTTTTTAATAAAGTTCGTGTATGCCAGGGATACACCTAACAAAGGCCCTAATAAATAGATGATCCATAACTTTGATCGCTTAAGCTTTAAACGTTCTACAAATAAAATGTTTTTCAAGTATTTCGCCTCCTTTTTACAAAGCATCCCGTTTAGCAAAATGAATAGAGCCTAGAAATAATATAATTATCCCTAAGAAAAGGCTAATGCAAAGGTAAGATGAAAGATCTGGGTTATATCCTATACCTTCATACTGCAGAATGACTGTCGAAGATTGACTAGGATAAGCCAGCGGAAACCATCTCGTTGATTGAGCAGCTGCCAAAAACAAACCCATTATAGATGATATTGATCCTACAAGAATTGAGAATGCTTGGTTGCTAAACACCATAGATAACCATATCTGGAATGCCATTATAGGCAGTACTGTAACTAACATGCTGTAACTATCTCCAAACAAAAGTCCCCAAGGTACACTACCTTCGAATCCTACCAGTTTGCCTAGCAGTACCATGCCGAGCAAGAAGATTGTTGACGAAATAAATAAACTGACTACTAAGCAAATAAATTTACTTACATAAATTCGCATTCTAGATACGGGAAAAGAAAGGGTTTGCTTCCATCCGTTTGCTTGATGTTCTATATTTGCTATTATTGACGCAGAAAGTGTTGCGGCTAATGGAAAACCCAGACCAAATAACAAACTGTTATCATACAGTAAATACATCCACATTGATCCAGCATGGAACATTTCAGCTTGTTTTTCCACGTATTCAGATCGATAAGTAAGATTTACCAACTCATATGCTATAATGAGTAAGGGAACCAATAAGACTACAATCAATAACGACGAACGTTTCAGTTTTAATTGATCTGCCCATAATAACTTTTTCATAGACTTCCCTCTGTACCAGTTAATTCTAAAAAAATATCCTCAAGCGATCGTGTCTTTTCTTCAAGTCGAAATACAGACAGCCCTGAATGAAGAAGTATGGAATTGATTTCTGAAACAAATTCCGGTTCTGTTTGAGACAGCCACAAATAATTTTTTTGTAAATCAACCTTTAATCCTTTCCTGTTTAGTATTGTTTTTGCTTCGATTACGTCACTAACACCGACTTTTAATAGTGGTTTTCGTTTTTGATGTAAACTTGCAATCGAGTCCTGGAAAATCATCCTTCCATTGTTAATAATCCCCACTTGAGTAGCCATTTGATCTATTTCACTCAATAAGTGGCTGGATACAATAACACTCATTCCCGATTTAGGCAATTCTTTAATTAGCTCTCTTATTTCTTGGATACCGGATGGATCTAAACCGTTTGTCGGTTCATCCAGAATTAATAAATCAGGACTGCTTAACAGGGCAACTGCAATTCCCAAACGTTGTTTCATTCCAAGGGAATACTCCTTAGTCAGTCGATTTGCTACTTTAGATAACCTTACAGTTTCCAATACTTCATTGACTCGTTGTTCCGGAAGTCCTCGTAACCTCCTAACAGCTTCTAAGTTTTCGTAAGCTGTTAAATTACCATAATAAGTTGGAGATTCTACCAGTGACCCGATTCTTTGCAATATCTGCAAACGATTCTTGTTTAGGTTTTGGCCAAAGATTTCGATGTTTCCTTTTGTTGGTTTAATTAAACCTAATAACATTCGGATGGTTGTTGTTTTACCAGCACCATTCGGTCCAAGAAAACCATAAATTTCGCCGCGCCTAATCCTTAAGTTTAATCCATCAACTGAAGTATGCTTTTTATACTTTTTAGTTAGATCGTGTGTTACCACTATTTGATCATTCATTTGTCTCTCACCTCACTTTTATCATAAGCGATGTTCTTTAAACACAAACGAAACTCTTCCTAAACATTCACTTAACGACATCCCTGGTTTATTTTCTGTATGTAGTTATATTGATACCTGAATATCAAGGTCGAAAATTTAAAAGAATATTCTGAACCCTTAACGAAAGTTAAATTCTTTCCTTTTCTGACCTTTATGTCATTGATCTCATATAAAATAAGAAATAAAAAGGAGGGTAACTTATGACGTTAGAAGAGAACAAAATCCTCATGGTGGATGATGACGAACATATCTTAAACTTATTAATAACTTGCTTTGAAAAGGAAGGTTTCAGCAATATTTCCACAGCTATGACAGGGAGCGAAACCCTTCTGAAAATCGATCAGGAACTTCCAAATATTATTTTATTAGATGTCATGCTTCCGGACACTGATGGCTTCACCTTATGCAGCAAAATACGCTCCCATACAAATGTGCCGATACTCTTCTTAACGGCAAAAACAACAGATTTAGATAAATTGCAAGGGTTTAGTTTTGGGGGGGATGACTATATTACTAAACCATTTAATCCACTAGAAATTGTAGCTCGTGTAAAAGCCCAATTAAAGAGAATGACTCAACTCTCTTCTTCTTACCCTCTAAAACAGGTATACGATTATGAATATTTTAAAATAGATCCCAATACCGGCAGACTTGTTGTTAACGGGACAAGAATCGATTGCCCTGCTCAGGAAATGAAACTTCTGATTTATTTCTGTGAACATCCCAATCAAATTTTAAGTAAACACCAAATTTATAAAGATGTGTGGGGGGAGTTTTATGGCGGAGATAGTACTGTAATGGTACATGTAAGACGATTACGTGAAAAATTAGAGGAAGACCCGAGCAGACCAAGATGGATTAAAACGGTTCGAGGACAGGGCTATATATTTGAAGCAGAGCCTATAGATGAGGATTTATTTTGAAGCTGAGAAATAGGATAGCATTTTACTTCGTATCGAGACTTTTTTTACTCATGTTTATTTGGGGTCTGCTCATTGTGGGCAGTATCATATTTTTCAGCCTCGTCTTAGGTCAGAATAAAATGGAAACGCCGCACTTATCCTTAAAAAAAATTGTTGACCAAACAGTTGTTGCAGATAAACAATTTTCAATAAATACGAAAGCAAAAGAAGATTTATTAGAGAACCGAATGTGGATTCAAATTTTAGATGAACAAGGAGATGAGGTTTTTTCTTTTAATAAACCTAAAAATATACCTAAGCATTATATTCTTGGAGAGTTAATATCAGATTACATGTATCCTGCCAAAAAAGGTTATCAATTATCTACGTGGTATGAAACGAAAAACAATCAGGATTTAACATGGGTATGGGGAAAACCGATGGAAAAAAATAACCCTTTTTTCTATTGGGTGAATAACTTGTGGATAGTTTCTATTATTATGGCAGGGATTGTAATTGCAATATTTTACGGAAAAAAACTAGGTGCTCCCCTGCTGTTTATTGTATCTTGGATTGAGAATTTGTCTAAAGAAAAATATGAAGAACCTTATGATTGGAAGTTTCATTCAAGCAAATATAGACATAATAAATCTGGATATAAGACCTATCAAGAATTAATGCAAGCTCTGTCTGAACTTACCTCAACGCTTCAAAGGAATAAGGCTGAGAGAGAGTTATTGGAAAAGACAAGAGAAGAGTGGATGGCCGGTGTCTCACATGATTTAAAAACCCCTCTTTCGGTTATTAAGGGATATACGGTTCTTTTATCTTCAAATGAATATGAGTGGGAAAATCAGCAAGTGCGTGATTTTTCCTTAATAATGGAAGAACGTGTCGAATATATGGAAAAGCTGATTGAAGATTTTAACTTAACTTTTCAATTGAAAAATGAGTCGCTTCCAATCCATCTTGAAGAAAAAAACGTAGTGAAAGTAATTCATGACACTTTAGAAAAAATGAAGTTGCTACCGGAGTCAGAAAATAAGAGATTCGCTATAGAATCCAGTCACAATAAGATACTTTTTAATATGGATGAAAGGTACCTAAAGCGCGCAGTTGAAAACTTGATTGCTAATTGTATTAAACATAATCCTCCGGGCACTAAAATAAAGGTCATATTATATCATGACGTGTTACATGACAATGAAATACAAATTATAATAGAAGACGATGGAATAGGAATGGACGAAGAGACGGTTGAATGTTTATTTGATCGGTATTTCAGAGGGACAAGCGCTTCGTCAAATAACTCAGGGACTGGATTAGGAATGGCTATTGCTCAACAAATTATCAAGGCGCATGGGGGAAATATTGATATATATAGTCAGCCGGGAATTGGCACAAGATTTAAAATTACCTTTCCGAGTCCGCCATCTAAGTATAACAATGTCAATTAGAAATAATCGATCTTACATTGAGAAAGGGAGAAGCGGGTCTTTTATAAAGGCCCGCTTTCTCATGTTGCAGAGAACCGATGAAAGCATTATGATGGGGGCATCAAATAATGAGGGCTCCGAAAAGCCGTATCCTTTTGGAGGATGGTTGCATGAATAAAATCATGATTGTGGAAGACAGTGAAGACATTCGCGGACTATTGCAGAATTACCTTGAAAAATACGGATATCAAACCGTGGCCGCCGATGATTTCACGGCTGTTCTTGATGTTTTTTTGCGGGAAAAGCCTGATGTGGTGCTGCTTGATATCAATCTGCCGTCTTATGACGGCTATTATTGGTGCCGCCAGATCCGCCAGCATTCTACAAGCCCGATCATTTTCATCTCAGCCAGAAGCGGGGAAATGGATCAAGTAATGGCGATTGAAAACGGCGGAGATGATTATATCGAAAAACCGTTTTCTTATGATATTGTGCTGGCGAAAATCAAAAGCCAGATCCGCAGGGCATACGGAGAGTACGCCGCCAAGCAGGGAGAGAAAGTGGTTGAATATGCCGGTGTGCAGCTCTTTGTGGAACGGTTTGAACTGCGCTTTCAGGACGAAAAAAGCGAGCTTTCTAAAAAAGAAAGCAAGCTTTTGGAAGTGCTGCTGGAGCGGGGAGAAAAGGTGACGGGAAGAGACCGGCTCATGGAAAAAACGTGGGACACCGATATTTTCGTCGATGATAATACGCTTAACGTGTATATCACGCGGCTCAGAAAAAAACTGCGGGAGCTGAATGCGCCTGTTTCCATTGAATCGGTGCGGGGCGAAGGCTACCAGCTGAGGGGGCTGTCATGAAGCTGTTTCTCCGGTCTCATGCCGTGCTGATTCTGCTTTTTCTCCTTCAAGGGCTGTTTGTCTTCTTTTATTACTGGTTTGCGGGTCTTCATTCTTTTTCCCACCTGTTTTACATATTGGGCGTGCAGCTTCTTATTTTGGCGGGATATCTTGCCTATCGCTGGTACAAAGACCGCGGTGTGTATCATTGGCTCAGCTCGGAGCAGGAAGGGACGGACATCCCGTATCTCGGTTCTTCAGTGTTTTGTTCAGAGCTGTATGAAAAGCAGATGGAGCTGATCCGGATGCAGCACCAGAAGCTCCATGAGACCGAAGCCAAGCTTGACGCGCGGGTGACGTATATGAACCAATGGGTGCACCAAGTAAAAACGCCGCTGTCGGTCATTAATTTAATCATTCAGGAAGAGGATGAGCCCGTCTTTGAACAAATCAAAAAAGAGGTCCGGCAGATTGAATTCGGGCTGGAGACGCTTCTTTATTCTTCAAGGCTTGACCTGTTTGAGCGGGATTTTAAAGTTGAAGCGGTTTCTTTATCAGAGCTTCTCCAATCAGTCATTCAAAGCTATAAACGATTTTTTATTCAATACCGGGTCTATCCGAAAATGGATATTCGCGATGATCATCAGATTTACACCGATGCCAAATGGCTCAAATTTGCGATCGGCCAAGTGGTCACAAATGCGGTCAAGTATTCGGCAGGCAAGAGTGACAGACTTGAGCTGAATGTCTTCCGCGATGAAGACAGGACGGTGCTTGAAGTCAAAGATTACGGTGTCGGCATTCCCTCGCAAGATATCAAGCGGGTGTTTGACCCTTATTACACCGGCGAAAACGGACGGCGTTTCCAAGAATCTACGGGAATCGGCCTCCATCTCGTCAAAGAAATTACGGGCAAGCTCAATCATACGGTGGACATCAGCTCGTCCCCCGGTGAAGGGACATCGGTCCGATTTTCATTCCTTACAAAAATGTAAGGCTGCGTTAAGAAAACAACATAGCTCGTTTTGTTTCCCCTTGATAACATGGATTTATGTCAAGGGGATTTTTATGTTAAATGCCCCGGCATTACATGAAAGCAGCCCAGACCAACAAGAATAAAACCATAAGGAGGATTTTCATGGCGAATATGCTTGAAGTCAAACATATAAATAAAACCTATAAAGGACAAGTGTCCTATCAAGCTTTAAAACAAATTTCGTTTTCAATAGAAGAAGGCGGGTTCACGGCGGTGATGGGACCGTCCGGCTCCGGAAAAACAACGCTTTTGAATATCATTTCAACGATCGACCGGCCGGATTCAGGCGATATCCTGATTCACGGAGAAAACCCGCACCGGCTGAAGCGGACAAAGCTCGCTCATTTCCGCCGCAAGCAGCTCGGATTTGTGTTTCAGGATTTCAACCTTCTGGACACGCTGACGATCGGTGAAAATATCATGCTGCCGTTAACGCTTGAAAAAGAAGCGCCGTCTGTCATGGAAGAAAAACTGCACGGCATCGCGGCAAAGCTCGGAATCGAAGACCTGCTCAACAAACGGACGTTTGAAGTATCCGGCGGACAGCGCCAGCGGGCCGCCATCGCAAGAGCGGTCATTCATAAGCCGTCACTCATTCTGGCCGATGAACCGACGGGAAACCTTGATTCCAAAGCGTCAAAAGACGTCATGGAAACGATGCAGAGCCTGAACCAGGATGATCATATCACGGCTTTGATGGTGACCCACGATCCGGTTGCGGCAAGCTACTGCCGCCGCGTCATCTTTATAAAAGACGGCGAACTGTTTAATGAGATTTACCGCGGGGAAAACCGCCAAGTCTTTTATGAGCAGATTCTTGATGTGCTGTCTATGCTGGGGGGAAACGCAAATGACCTTTCTTCAGTTCGCTTATAAAAACGTCACGAGAAACAAAAGGGCCTATCTTGCTTTCTTTTTAAGCAGCGCTTTTTCCGTTTTGATTTTCTTTACCTTTGCGATGTTCCTGTTTCATCCGGCACTAAAGGAAGGCTACCTGAATAACATCGCCAGAAAAGGCTTAACCGCCGCGGAATGGATGATCTTTGTTTTTTCTTTCTTATTTGTTCTGTATTCGGTTAACGCATTTTTGAAATCGAGAAATAAAGAATTCGGCATCCTGCTGATGCAGGGTATTACGCCGGTGCAGCTGAGAAAGCTCATTACGGCGGAAAACATGATCATCGGCGTCATGTCGATCGCAGCGGGGATTATCGGAGGCTTCATTTTTTCGAAAACGTTCTTTACGGTCGGCGCTTATATTTTAGAAATGGACGCGCTGCCTCTGTACATGCCTTGGAAAGCGCTCGGCATTACGGCCGGCGGATTTCTGCTCTTATTTTTCCTTTTATCGCAGTTCACGATCCTTTTTGTCAGATCAAATACGGTGATCAAATTAATAAAGGGCACTGACAAGATCAAGCCGGAGCCGAAGCCGTCCGTGCTTCTGTCTATATTCGGCATCGCCTGCCTGTGCGGCGGGTACGGCATGGTCCTTAAAGGCAATGTCCACGGGACTCAACCGTTCATCATTTTACTGCTTACCGTCATCGGCACGTATTTCTTTTTCAGCCAAAGCAGCATCTGGATTCTGCGCGCGCTGAAGAAGTGGAAAACCTTTTATCTGCGCGGGAAAAATGTCATTTGGGTTTCTGACCTTGTCTATCGATTAAAAGACAACGCCCGCCTGTTCTTTATCGTCAGCATTATTTCCGCGGTAGCGTTTACGGCGACGGGCGTGCTCGCGATGTACAAATCGACTGTCGGGGCGGAAGAGTCCGCTTATGAGATGGAGTATTTATCTTACAGCGGCAACCCAAAAGAACAGACTCATTTGAAAAAAATTGACCATGAACTGAAAACACACGGCTTTACGTATAAGAAAGACAAAATAAATGTTTCCTATGTCCGCTATCAGGAAGGAGATACTGTTCCGCCTGTTTACATGATCAGCGAATCGGATGTGTCAACATACTTCCATGTCAAGCTGAGCGGCCTGAAACATGATGAGGCTGTCTATTTCCCGGGCACGTATGACCGGAATTTCAAAAACAAAGCACCGGATCAGCTGAAGCTGCTGAACCAAAAAGGCAAGCCGTCTGAACAAAAACTGACGGTAAAAGAACTCGAAAAACCGCTGATTTCATTAAATGCCATCATCGCGGTGAACGATCAAACCTTTGATCAGCTCAAATCACTCGGTGAAAAAGCGTCATTATACGGCTACAGCTATGATCATTGGAAAGACAGTCTTGGGTTCAGCCAATCTCTGAAAGATGAGATCTACGGCAACTATATCGACGTGCATTCTGATTTTATGTCAAAAGCCGGGACGTACTATGATACGGTGCAGCTGCCGAGCCTGAGTTTATTCATCGGCCTGTTTATCGCAATTGTATTCTTTGTCGCGGCAGCAAGTTTCTTATATTTCAGGCTGTTCACAGATTTAGATGAAGACCGGGAGCGCTACCGTTCATTGGCCAAAATCGGTCTGAGTGAGCGTGAAATGGCACAAAGCGTGACGATACAATTGGCGATTCTCTTTTTCTTTCCTTTCGTCATTGCCGTCATGCATACACTGTTTGCCTTGAGAACATTGGCCGTGGAAGGCTATTCCGATGTAGCGGGGCCGCTCAGTTTCACTATCGGAGGGTTTTTCATTTTTCAGCTTCTGTTCTTCCTCACAGTGCGGTCAAGCTATTTGAAAAAAATGAACAAGTAAGGGGAGTGCACAGATGAAAAAAGCATTGGCAATCCTGGCCGTCTTGGCGGCCGCTGCCGTCATATACGGACTTCTCTTTTTTCATAATGATGTTACAGACAGATTTAATCCGTTTATTCACCAGCAAGATGTTTATGTACAGATTGATCGAGATGGCAAACATCTTAGCCCGGGCGGTACTGAGTATACATTAGACGGATACAACGCATCCGGGAAAAAAGAAGAAGTGACCTTTTACGCCGCGAAAGACCTTCGGAAGAACGCGTATTTGAAGGTGAAGGCGAAAGGAAAGTATGTCGAGACCTGGGAAGAAGTCAGGTTTGAAGATATGCCGGGCTCCGTACAGTCAAAATTAAAGTGAACATGAAAAACGGCACAGTGTCATGGGACTGCCCCCCGTTTTTGAGACAGGGGTCAAAACACCTTTTAAACAGCCAATTGCCGATAGTTTATCGGTGATTGGTTGTTTAGTTTGGTTTGAATACGAATATTGTTATAATAATGAATGTATTCTATGACAGTGCGTTCTACGATGGCAGTCGTAGTTCGATCAATGCTGTTAAAATAGAACGTTTCAGACTTTAGCGAGGAATGAAACGATTCGATGGAGGCATTATCAGCGGGCGTCCCTTTGCGGGACATGCTCATGGTAATGCCTTTTGTTTTAACAGCTTTTTGATACTCGTAAGATGTATACACAGAACCTTGGTCACTATGTAACACGCAGTTCTCAGGCAGCATTGGTAGCTGATCAAGTGTGTCTAAGACAAAGGCTGTGTCCTGCTTATCCCCAATAGTAAAAGCAATCACTTCTCCATTGTATAAATCTAATATACTGGAAAGGTACAATTGTTTCTGTCCATAAGGCAAATATGTGATGTCCGTTACTAGTTTTTCAAGAGGACGATCAGACTGAAAGTTCCGATCCAATATATTATCGACCACGGCATATGGCTGCCCATCCTTCTTGCGCTTTTTCACCTTAACCCGACACTGCCATTGATTTTTCTGCATAATACGTTGAACCGTTTTATGGTTAATACACATTCTCTTTTTTAGTATGGCTGTGATTTTTCGATATCCATATCGATACTTGTGCTCTCGGCACAACGTGCCGATTTGTTTTTCCAAATGGCGCTTGGGATGATCCTTCATCAGATTCTTCTTCCAACGATAATAAGACGCTCGAGAGATACCTAAATGAATACAGATATCCTGTACGGTCATTGTGCTGTGCAATATTTCTACAAGTTCGACTGACGTTTCGCTATCAACTTCCTTTCCAATTCGTTGTACTTTTTTAAAACTTCATTCTGTTGTCTCAGGTAACGAATCTCTGCCTGCAGTTTCTCTAAATCGGAAGAATACTCCGGACCTTTTCCGTAAGTGTATTGCTTTCCAACAGGCTGTTCGAATCGATGTGTATCACCAGCCTTATACCATCTAACCCATGTCTGAACCTGTGTCTTATTCTTAATATTCAACTCCTGCAGGATCTCTTTCATAGGTACGCCTGCCAATCTCATTTCTACAGCCTTCTGTTTCACTTCAACCGGATAACTCACTCTTGTCCCCATAGAAAAAACACCTCCAAGTCTAATTTCGGATAACAATCATCCGTATTCAAACTCGAAGGTGTTTTTATTTGTCTCATCTTATGGGGTCAGTCCCTCATGACTGTGCCGCTTTTTTTATTTTTTATTTTCTATTTTCTTCAGCCCGTTTGATCAGCATGTCGGTGATGATATCCATCTGTTTGCTTACGGCAATCGGGTCATAAGGATAGAAGGTGTTGAAATCGTTGATAAAGACACGATTGTTTTTTACGGCATCGAGATTTTTCCAAACGGATGAATCTTTCAGACGCTCAAATGTTTTGCTTTCTCCATTCGGATTGTAATCGGTAATGAACATATAATCAGCCGCATATTGAGGGATGACCTCTTGGGAAACCTGTTTCATGGCGCCCGTTTTCATGATGTCTTTTTCAATTTTGGCCGGCGCTTTCAATCCGAGCGCGTTATAAACGGCTTGGCCGCCGCGGCCGGAATTGTCATTGAAAATCCAGATTTCGCCTTTATCCGTCGTTTCATAAAGGCCGACTGTCTCGTCTTTGCCGATCACGTTTTTGAGGCGCTTTTGATTCGCTTCGGCTTTTTGGTTGAAGTCTGCCATAAAGCTTTTGGCTTTATCCTTCGCCCCGGCAATGTCGCCGAATAGGCTGACCGTATCTTTCGTATTCTTTGCGGTGTTAAAAGGAATGACAATCGTCGGTGCGATTTTCGATAGTTTCTCGTATTGGTCATCCTTCATCAGCACGATTAAATCAGGCTTCAGCTGCATCACTTTCTCCACATTGACGGGATTGCCGATGTCCGTGGTGTTTTTCAGCTGTTTTTTGATAAACGGATTTTTGAAAGCCCATGAGCCCGCCCCGACGACATTTGCGTCAACGGACAGCAGCTCACCTGCATAAAAGTCAGTGACGATCCGTTTCGGATGTGCGGGTATGTCAATATTTCCTTTTGTTGATTCATATGTACGCATGTCTGTCTTTCCTTTGCCTGATGCCGATCCGTTGTTTTCCTTCGCGCCGCTGCAAGCGCTTAATGCGAAAACAAGCAGAAGTGCCAGGCCGATCAGCCATGATTGTTTCTTCATAATGATCCCCCTATTTCAGTGATAATGATTATCATTATTAATATAGCAGGAAGACGTCATTCCGTCTATGTTTTTTATAGAAAACCTTCCTTGATTATCCATGTTATAGTAGTAAAGGAAGAGGAATGAATGTTGATTACGAAAAGAGGGACTTGGTGGGAAGTGCTGCACAGCTGGTGGCTGCTGCTGACTTTTGCGCCGTTTGCGCTGACCGCTTTCTTGGCCTTTTTCTATATCGGCTACCGGGCTAAGAACAAAAAATGGCTGAAATACGGACTTATTATTTTATTATTTTAGCAATTGCTTTTGTGCTGCCGAGCACGCCGGGCGTGTATATCGTGCTGCCTTTATGGGTCATCTCCATCATTCACGGGCTGAAAGTGCGGGCGGCTTATTTGATACAGCTTGATGTGTTTAAACAAAACGTCGAAGCAAGAGCGTATGAAGCGGTAAGGCATGAGGCTGAAGCAAAATTCGGCGGAAAACCCGCTCATCGCATTGATCTGACAAAACAGAGATAAAAACAAATGACAAAGCCGGTATCTCGCGCTTTGTCATTTGCATGACCGGCCTATTGCTGGTATGAATGCTGCTGAAACGGTGTGTGATGCTGTGTTTGCGGGAATGAAGAAACATTAGCGTTTGCCATCGGTGCAGGCATGTGTCCGCTTACTTCCTGCTGAAGCTGATTGCACACATTCACGATTTGCTGGCATTTTTGAATGGCCGCTTCATGCCCCTGCAGCGCTTGCTGAATGGTATGAACGGCATGCTGTTCATGGTTAAGCATCTGCTGAAGCATTTGAATGTTTTGCTGTTCCTGCTGGAGCATTTGCTTGTACTGCTGACTGCTTTGCTGTGTCTGCTGAATAAGCTGCTGTGCTGTTTGGCGGCATTGCTGCAGCTGATTTCCGCTGTATTGGTTTTGATACATCATGAAAACCTCCTGGAGTGATTGATTTTACACATTTATCATGTGAAAGAATAGGAGAGGCATTCATGCAAGAAAAGGATTCAAATATTTACCTGTTATGTACAGAGCGGAATACAAGGCTCGGGATGGCCTGTCGAGCTTTGTATTCCGGCCCTTTTTCTCAGAAGCCGCCTTCTGTAGCGTGAAAAGGAATATTGAGTCTGTTTTCGACTGCGCGCAGGCGCTGATTCAAACGGTTTAAGCGGCGGGTATGGATTTCAATGGACTGGCTCAGCCGTCTGATCTGCTCATTCATACGCGTGATTTCCCGGTTTTGGCGCTGGTCTTCTTGTGAGAGGCGGGTGAGCTCTCTCGTTTGCTCGGCGTTTTGTCTTTCAAGCTGGGCGACTCTCCGTTCTAAACCTGTCGGCTGCCGCTCTTCGGACTGAGGGGGCGCATAATAATAGCTTTCCTGCTGCTGATATGGCTCATACTCAACGCGGTTCACTTCGTATTCCTGCTGCTGAGGGAAATAGGCAGGCGGGGTGTAGTACTGATATGGGTTCATTCATCATTCTCCTTATCTAGTGAAGTCTTTATACACTATGTAGTCAATTGCACAGTGCCACGGCATCCGCCTAAGTTACAGACGTAAAAAAGCTTCAAAGGAAGGTGATTTTGTTGCGGAACATACGGATTTTCATCATGACGGTTCTTGTTTTCGGATGCGTCATGATAACAGGCTGCTCGCAAAAGAAAGCAGACGAACCCCCTTTTTATTACGGGACATGGGATGCGGGGCTGAAACCGGGCCCGATGGACGGGGTCAGATCTGAAACCGTCACGTTTACGAAAGACAGCGTGCTGACAAAGCAGGTCATTCAAGGCCGCGGCGAGGTTGCCATGCCCTCAGATGTGTACAAGGTGATCTCACAAAACACGGACGGGACGATCGAGATTGAATACCTCGGACATCCGCACCCCGTCAAAAGCACGTTGAAAAGAGGAAAAAACGATACGCTCATTTGGAAGATATACGGAGAAACAAAGACAATGACAAGAATAAAAACCGGCGGGGAGGATGCACATGAGAAATAAGGCTGCCGACAGACTCGTTTTGACGGGTGTCATCGTACATATCATTCAATGGTTTTCACTGTTATGGTTATTTTTTATGCTTTTTGATCAGTTCGGGCGTTTTACCATTTACAATCCCAATGTCGTCAACGGAAGCATGCAGTCTTTTTCATTCTTTGATATGATGCGCGCTCTTCTGTTTTCCGGCACGCTGCGGAATACGCTCCTGCTGTTTCTGTTTGCGGCGCTGCTCATTTACTTGTGGGTGAACGCTCTGTTTATCCTGCTGGAAATCGTTTCTTATATCATGATCAGGCGGAACAGCCGTTCATTATGGGCATACTTTCCCGCAGCGATGGGAATAAAGCTTGCCCTTCTGGACATAGCGGCCGTCCCTTTCTTTGCGGCGGGGCTGATGCTCTTGAAGCAGAAAACAGATGACGGCGGCGAACAAGCTGACAAGGGGAAAAGACGGCCCCGCATCCGGAGGCAGGCCCGGTTTACGAAGAGAAGGCGGAGAAACTTGTCCGTTTGATTTTTCATTGAAACGAAAAAACGATATGATGAAAGCATAAGTAGAAAAGGATACAAAGGAGATGCAGGATGTACAAGTTAATCGCAATAGATATGGACGGCACACTATTAAACGATCATCATGAAGTGACGGCTGAAGTCCGCGGGGCGCTTGATGCCGCCAAAGCGGAAGGGGTCAATATCGTCCTGTGCACGGGCCGGCCGATCGGCGGCGTGCGTCGGTATTTGGAAGAGCTGAACTTACAGGAGGAAGGCGACTTTGTGATTGCCTATAACGGCGCACTCGTCCAAAATACGTATACAAACGGTGTCGTGGCCGAGCAGTCATTAGGCTTTGAAGATTTGAAGTCGCTTTACGAGCTGAGCTTACAGCTGGATACTCCGATGCATTACTTTGACACAGCCAATCTGTACACGCCGAACCGGGATATCAGTGAATACACGGTATACGAATCATACATTACGAAAGTGCCGCTTCATTTCCGCACGATCGATGAAGTGCCGAAGGATATTCTGATTCCGAAAGTCATGTTCATTGACGATCCGGACAAGCTGGAGAAAGCGATCGCTTCCATTCCGGAATCATTCAAGGAAACATACACAATGGTCAAAAGCGCGCCATTCTTCCATGAGATTCTTCACCCGAAAGTCAGTAAAGGAAACGCGGTCAAGCTGCTGGTCGAAAAACTCGGCATTGAACAGAAAGACGTCATGGCAATCGGCGATAACGGCAACGACATGTCCATGATTCAGTGGGCCGGCTGCGGTGTGGCAATGGCCAATGCCATCCCGGAAGTAAGGGAGATTGCTGATTTTGAAACGAAATCAAATAACGAACACGGCGTGGCGCATGCGATTCAGGAGCTTGTGCTGAAAAAATAGGCACCCCATCAGAGGGTGCTTTTTTACCGCGTGTTTTGGTGATATGATAAGCGGAGAGGGGAGGCGCGACATGGATCGTGAAAAACAGCAGCTCAGCATAGAAGCGGCAAAACTATATTATCAATCAGATTACAGCCAGCAGCAGATCGCCGAACGGCTTGATCTGTCACGCCCCACCGTTTCAAGGCTGCTTCAGTACGCAAAGGAAAAAGGGTATGTTCAAATTCGCGTTATGGACCCGTTTGAGGATCTGGACGAACTCGGCGCGAAACTGGAAGAAAAATACGGGCTGCTTGAGGCGCACGTCGTCTTTTCTCCAAGTGACGATTACCAGGCCATTACACATTACTTAAGCCGCTATGGCGCAGACTATATGCATAAAACCGTAAAGGACGGCGATATACTCGGCGTAAGCTGGGGGACGACGATGTACCAGATCGCAAGCCGCATGGAGCCGAAGCAGGTAAAGAGCGTTGAAGTCGTGCAGCTGAAAGGCGGCATCAGTCATTCCAATGTTAATACGTATTCGTCTGAAACGATTCAGCTGTTCGCCGAAGCATTTCAGACCATGCCGAGGTATTTGCCGCTGCCGGTTATATTTGACAGCGCCGATGTGAAACAGATGGTCGAACGGGACAGACATATTAAGCGGATCATTGAAATGGGCAGACAAGCCAATATCGCCCTGTTTACGGTCGGAACCGTCCGGGATGAGGCGCTGCTTTTCAGACTCGGCTATTTCCGGGAAGAAGAGAAACAATTGCTGAAAGCACGCGGAGTCGGCGATATTTGTTCGCGCTTTTTTGACGAGGAAGGCAGGATTTGCAGCAGCAGCATTAACGGCAGGACGATCGGAGTCGAGCTCAGCGACTTGAAAATGAAAGAGCGTTCGATTCTGGTGGCGGGCGGCAGCAGAAAACGCAAGGCCATTCACGGTGCTCTGAAAGGAAAGTACGCCAACGTTTTGATTACCGATCAGCATACGGCCAAAAAACTCATTCAAGAATTGTGACAATTCATGAACATAATTTCAATTACCAATTTACATATGTTCAAAATTCGGTTATTCTAAACGTATCCTAGGAAAAAGGAAGTGCATACAATGTCAATTGCAAGTCAAATAGACCATACTGCTTTGAAACCGCATACACAAAAAGCTGATATTTTACAACTGATAAAAGAAGCAAAAGAATATAAATTCGCTTCCGTTTGTGTAAACCCGACTTGGGTCAAACTCGCAGCGGAGGAACTGAAAGGCACTGGAGTTGACGTTTGCACCGTTATCGGATTTCCTCTCGGCGCAACGACATCGGAAACAAAAGCATTTGAAACGAAGGATGCCATCTCAAAAGGGGCAACTGAGGTTGACATGGTCATCAATATCGGCGCATTAAAAGACGGCGATGATGAAGCGGTTGAAGCTGATATCCGCGCGGTAGTTGAAGCAGCTGATAAAAAAGCGCTCGTCAAAGTGATCATCGAAACATGCCTTTTGACAGATGAAGAAAAAGAGCGCGCGTGCCGCTTGGCGGTATCCGCAGGCGCAGATTTCGTCAAAACGTCTACCGGTTTTTCTACAGGCGGGGCAACGGCTGAAGACATTGCTCTCATGAGAAAAACAGTCGGACCTGACATCGGGGTCAAAGCATCAGGCGGCATCAGAACAAAAGCTGATGTTGACAGCATGATCGCTGCGGGCGCGAGCCGGATCGGCGCAAGTGCGGGCGTCTCTATCGTGAGCGGCGGAGACAGCGGCAGCAGCGACTATTAATCAGCAGTGCGGAAGCTGAAAGCTTCCGCCATCCTCTTTCTTTGTTGATGCATAAAAAATTGTAAGCGAATACAAATAAAAGGAGAACACATATGAAGTATCTCATCGGAATTATCGGAATCATTGTGTTTTTAGGTCTTGCCTGGCTTGCCAGCAACGGCAAAAAAAGAATCAGAATCCGGCCGATCGCCGTCATGCTCGTGCTGCAGCTGATTCTCGGTTATATTCTCCTCAACACCGGTATCGGGAATTTTCTTGTCGGCGGTTTTGCAAAAGGATTTAACTACTTGCTGGAATATGCATCAGAAGGGATTAACTTTGTATTCGGCGGGCTTGTGAACGCGAAACAGACGACGTTCTTCATGAGCGTGCTTCTGCCGATCGTCTTTATATCCGCTTTAATCGGAATTCTGCAGCATTGGAAGGTCCTCCCCTTCATCACGAAGTATATCGGTCTTGCGTTAAGCAAGGTGAACGGAATGGGGAAAATCGAATCTTACAACGCTGTCGCATCCGCGATTTTAGGGCAATCAGAAGTCTTTATCAGTTTGAAAAAACAGCTCGGTTATCTTACTGAACAGCGCTTATATACGCTTTGCGCATCCGCAATGTCGACGGTTTCAATGTCGATCGTCGGTTCTTACATGATGATGCTGAAGCCTGAATACGTCGTGACGGCGCTTGTGCTGAACTTATTCGGCGGATTTATCATCGCTTCTATCATCAACCCGTACACCGTCAGCAAAGAAGAGGATTTGATCGTCGTTCCTGAAGAAGAAAAGCAATCCTTTTTTGAAGTGCTCGGTGAGTATATAATGGATGGATTCAGAGTCGCCGTCGTCGTAGCGGCGATGCTGATCGGATTTGTCGCACTCATTGCTCTGGTCAACGGCGTTTTCAACGCGGTCTTCGGCATTACATTCCAGGCGCTGCTCGGATATGTCTTCGCGCCGTTTGCGTTTTTAACCGGTATTCCGTGGAATGAAGCGGTGAGCGCCGGAAGCATTATGGCGACGAAAATGGTATCGAATGAATTTGTGGCGATGCAGACACTCTCATCCGGCGATTTCCATTTCAGTGCGCATACACAGGCAGTGGTATCTGTATTCCTTGTCTCATTCGCGAATTTCTCCTCTATCGGAATCATTACCGGTGCGGTGAAAGGGCTGCATGAAAAACAAGGAAACGTCGTCGCGCGGTTCGGGCTGAAGCTGCTGTACGGCGCAACGCTCGTCAGCTTCCTGACAGCGGCGATCGTCGGATTGATTCACTGAACATAAATGAAGGACAGGTGATAGGTCATGAGAATGGTAGATCTTATTGTAAAAAAACAAAATGGAAAAGAACTGACAACAGAAGAAATTCAATTTTTCGTAAAAGGATACACGGACGGAAGCATCCCTGATTATCAGGCAAGCGCACTGGCTATGGCGATTTACTTTCAGGATATGACAGATCAGGAGCGCGCCGATCTGACAATGGCGATGGTGAATTCAGGGGAAACGATTGATCTCTCCGCCATTGAAGGCATTAAAGTCGACAAGCACTCTACGGGCGGGGTCGGCGACACGACAACTCTCGTACTCGCACCGCTCGTCGCGGCGCTCGGGGTTCCCGTTGCTAAAATGTCCGGCCGCGGTCTCGGCCATACGGGGGGAACCATTGATAAGCTGGAAGCGATCGAAGGCTTTCACGTGGAATTATCAAAAGATGAATTCATCAAGCTTGTGAACCGCGACAAAGTAGCCGTCATCGGACAAAGCGGCAATTTGACGCCTGCCGATAAAAAGCTGTATGCGCTGCGTGATGTAACGGGTACGGTGAACTCCATCCCGCTGATCGCAAGCTCAATTATGAGTAAAAAAATCGCCGCCGGAGCAGATGCCATCGTGCTTGACGTCAAAACGGGAGCCGGCGCGTTTATGAAAACGGATGAAGACGCCGTGAACCTCGCCAAAGCAATGGTGCGCATCGGAAACAACGTCGGCCGCCAGACGATGGCCGTGATTTCTGATATGTCGCAGCCGCTCGGTTTTGCGATCGGGAATGCCCTGGAAGTACAAGAAGCCATTGATACATTAAGAGGGGAAGGGCCTGAAGACTTAAACGAACTCGTCCTCACGCTCGGCAGCCAAATGGTCGTATTGGCGAAAAAAGCTGAGACATTGGAAGAAGCGAGAATGAAGCTGCAGGAAGTCATGAAAAACGGCAAAGCGCTTGAAAAGTTCAAAGAGTTTCTGAGCAATCAGGGAGGAGACGCTTCCGTCGTTGACGATCCGTCCAAACTTCCGCAGGCGGCGTACAAAATTGACGTTCCGGCGAAAGAAGCGGGTGTCGTTTCAGAAATCGTCGCCGACGAAATCGGCGTCGCAGCGATGCTGTTAGGCGCGGGACGTGCGACAAAAGAGGACGAAATCGATCTTGCCGTCGGCATTATGCTTCGCAAAAAAGTCGGTGACAACGTCGAAAAAGGCGAGCCGCTCGTCACCCTTTACGCCAACCGCGAAAACGTTGAAGACGTGACCGCCAAAGTCTATGACAACATCCGCATCTCAGAAAAAGCGGAAGCGCCGAAACTGATTCATACGCTGATTACGGAATAAGACAAGAAAGGCACATACCTCATCAGTATGTGCCTTTTTTTATGGCATGGTTTTATCCAAATGAATGTCACGGACGGATTGTTTCGGCTGTTTCTTTCTCAAAAAACGAATGAGATAGCACAGGATCATACAAGGAATTCCGCAGAAGAGGGCGATTCTTTGATTGGGATCAAATGCAAGGCCTACGCATGAAGCGAAACATAAGATCACAGCGGCGATCGGAACGAGAGGGTATAACGGTGTGCGGAAGGTCAGATCCGAGACGCGTCCGCCGTTTTTCACATAATGTTTTCGAAATAACAGCTGAGACAGGGCGATGCTCATCCACACCACGACGCCGGCAAATCCGGCTATTGCCACAAGCACCACGTAGACCGTGCCCGGGGCGGCGATGCTTGAGATCAAGGATATGCAGGAAACGGCCATGCTGGCGAGCAGAGCATTCAGCGGAATGCCTTTCGGCGTGACTTTTTTGAACCGGGCGCTGATCATGTTTTCATTCGCAAGAGACCACAGCATCCGGGTGGAAGCATACAGTCCGGAGTTGGCGACCGAAAGCAAAGCCGTTAAAATCACGAAATTCATGATATCGGCGGCGTATGGGATACCGATTTGGGAAAAGACCGCGACAAACGGACTTTCAATCACACCGGCTTCCTTCCAGGAGATCAGTCCGGACAGCACAAAAATGGCGCCGATAAAAAAGATAACCGTTCTCCAGGCGACATTCCGGATCGAACGCGGAATATCTTTTGCCGGATTGGCGGTTTCACCCGCTGTAATTCCGATCAGCTCCGTCCCTGAAAAGGCAAAGCTTACGGAAATCATTGCAATGAAAACCGCAAGAAAGCCGTTCGGAAACAGTCCGCCGTGCGAGGTGAAATTCGACAGCATCGGAGCTTCACCCGAACCGTGCAATGAAATCAAACCGAACATCGCGGCGCCGCCTAAGATGATAAATAAAAGGATGGTAACGATTTTGACGCTGGAAAACCAAAACTCTGTTTCTGCAAACAATTTAACGGAGAATGCATTGGCGGCAAAAAGGAGAGCCGCGAAAATCGCGCTCCACATCCAGACGCTGCTGTGGGGAAACCAGCGCTGCATGAGGATACCGGAAGCTGTAAACTCCGATCCTACCGTCACCACCCAATTCACCCAATACATGATACCGACCATAAAACCCGTGGACGGCCCGATAAACGTTGTCGCATACGTTTGAAATGAACCGGTCACAGGCATGGCTACTGACAATTCTCCGAGACACTGCATGACAAGATACATCATCAAGCCGCCGATCAGGTAAGCGGCGATCGTCCCGCCCGGCCCGGCCTGGCTCAATGTATACCCTGTGCTCAAAAACAGCCCCGTGCCGATGACTCCTCCCAATGAAATCATAAATAAGTGCCTGCTTTTCATCGTGCGCTTTAGTTGATTGCCGCCTTGATCAACATCCATCGTGATCTCCCCCTTTTTGCGTGGCGTGAGAATCTTCCGGCAGCCGAGAGCACGCGTGCCGGATTTGACTTTAACGTGACAATCTAAATCCCTTTAATGCATGTAAAATGACGTGTGCGGCTGCCCGGCTTGTCATATCGCGAAAATCAAGTGTCGGATCAACCTCAACGATCTCAATACCCGAGATGTCAGCCTCACTGGCTAAAAACCGGACCGCCTGAAGCAGTTCTTCGGTATACAGGCCTCCGGGGCCGATCGCGGGGCAGCCGGGCGCATGGGCTTGATCCAGCACATCCATATCAACCGAAATAAAGATGGCGTCGGCTCTTTTTCGAACGGCCGGCAAGACCTCTTGTATCGTTCGGAGGAGCCCTTTCTCCCGGATCATCTCCATTGTATGCACGTCTGCCTGCCGCTCTTTTACGTATTGTTCATATGCCAAGCTGTTGCTGAACTCCCTGATTCCAAGCTGAATCAGGTTTTGTCCGCTTATGATATTTTCATCTAACAACCGGCGGAATGGCGTGCCGTTTGTCGGTCCTCCGTCTTCTGTGTTGCGGACATCGTGGTGGGCATCGAATTGAAACACGGCCGTTGTTCCTTTCGTTTCCGCAATGGCTTTGATGGTGGAATAACTGATGGAGTTGTCGCCGCCGAGAATGACGGGCACCCAGTCAGGCTGGTCCGTCAGAATGTCATGAATGGTCCGATAAATGTGTTCGTGAGATGTGACGACATCCGTGACGTGAATCTGAATATCGCCGATATCGTACAGATGGTCAATGACATGCTCCCGCAGCTCCGCGGAATAAGCGGAAATCCCGCCGAGCGCCCGGCGGATCGCACCGGGTGCAAAGCAGGCGCCGGAATGGCTGATTGACGACTTAGAAAGCGGAACGCCGATCAAAGCCGGCCCTTTGATCGTTTGTCCCGCCCACGCTTCCGTCACATCGCCGATCCTTGTCACATGGCGGTCGTTGAAGAGGGAGCCGGCTTTTTGCAGAAACGGATACTTATCCAAGAGCGGCTCCCTCCCTTGAGACAACCGTCTTTCCGTTCTTGATGACACGGCGGACATGATTGACGCCGTAATGATACGGGATATACATGTAATTCGGCGCTTCCCAAATGACAATGTCAGCCGCCCGTCCGGCTTTAATTTGTCCGGCCTCTTCGCCTTTTCCGATCGCATACGCGGCATTAACGGTGACGGCGTGCCAGATTTCTTCTGCGGTCATTTTTAAATGAAGCGCGGCAATCGACATAATGAGCTGGAGATTTTCCGTCGGTGAGCTGCCCGGGTTGAAGTCAGTCGCCAAACTGACCCGTACGCCCGCATCAATCATCTCCCGGGCTCTCGCATAAGTGTGTTTGCCGAGATAGAAAGTTGTGCCCGGCAGCAGGACGGCGATCGTTCCGGACGCCGCTAGCTTTTCGATGCCTTCGTCAGACGCCCCCACCAAATGATCGGCAGAAACAGCATGCAGCTCTGCCGCCAATTCCGCGCCGCCGAGCGGGTCAATCTCATCAGCATGAATTTTCAGGCCGAAACCGGCTTCAGACGCCTTTTTCAGGTAGTTCCGTGACTGGCTGACGGTAAAGACGCCTGTTTCTGTGAAAATATCGGCAAATTGCGCGAGGCCTTTTTCTTTTATTTCAGGCAAAAGCTGCAGCATGCGATTCAGAAATTCGTCAGGGCTGTTCCGGTACTCAGGCGGAATGGCGTGTGCCCCCATAAAAGTTGTGACAAGGTCAACCGGCTGGCGTTCGCCCAGTTTTTTCGCCGCGGTCAGCTGTTTCAGCTCCGTGTCTTTGTCGAGTCCGTACCCGCTTTTTACTTCTGCCGTCGTGATGCCGTATGACAGCATGCGTCCGAGGTGAAAAAGCCCTTTTTCAATCAGTTCTTCTTCGGAAGCGGCTTTCGTGTCTTTGACCGTTGACAAAATACCGCCGCCTTGCGCCAGAATATCCAAATAGGACATGCCCTGAATTTTTAAATTCAGTTCTTTTTCCCGGGACCCTCCGAATACAAGATGGGTATGGGGATCGACGAGGCCGGGGGTGACGAGCCGTCCCCCGCAGTCGATGATGTCTCTTGCCTCGTATCCTTCCTCCGCTCCTTGATGTCCGGCAAAAACAATGCGCCCGTCGGAAATGCCGATGACGGCATCTTCCGTGACACGAAGATCCTGCATGCTTCCGCCTGATCGGGGGCCGCCGGATTCCATCGTCAGCAGCTGGCCGATGTTGGTGAGTATGGTATCTATTTGTTTCGGCATGTTACCGCTCCTTTTTCATCGGTATCATAATGTCTTGTTCCTCGGCGACTTGAGCCGCTTTTTCATAACCTGCGTCCGCATGGCGGATGATGCCCATTCCCGGATCGCTTGTCAGAACGCGGGAAAGCCGCTGTTCCGCAAGGATGCTGCCGTCAGCGACCGCGACCATTCCCGCGTGAAGGGAATACCCCATGCCGACGCCCCCGCCGTGGTGAAAAGAAACCCAGCTTGCGCCTGAGGCCGTGTTGATCAGCGCGTTCAGCACCGCCCAATCGCCGACCGCGTCGCTGCCGTCTTTCATCGCTTCTGTTTCCCGATTCGGGGAGGCGACAGATCCGCAGTCTAAATGGTCTCTTCCGATGACGATCGGGGCTTTCAGCTCGCCGTTTCTGACCAATTCATTGATGGCGAGCCCCATCTTTTCCCGTTCACCGTAGCCGAGCCAGCAAATACGGGACGGCAGGCCTTGGAATGTGACTTTTTTCTGTGCCATGTCAATCCAGCGGTGAAGGGCTTGATTTTCTGGAAACAGCTCTTTTAATAAAGCGTCCGTGCGGTATATATCTTCAGGGTCACCCGACAGCGCGGCCCAGCGGAACGGCCCTTTTCCTTCACAAAATAAAGGCCGGATGTAGGCGGGAACGAATCCCGGAAAATCAAAAGCATCGGCGAGACCCTCATCTTTGGCAGCCTGGCGGATATTGTTGCCGTAATCAAAGACGACGGCACCTTTTTTCTTGAAGGCGAGCATGGCTTCCACATGCTTTTTCATACTCTGCTTGGAAAGCCTTACGTATAATTCAGGCTGATCCCGGCGCAGGCGGTCGGCCTCTTCAAGTGAGTATCCTGCCGGAATATAGCCGATCAGCGGGTCGTGAGCGGAAGTCTGATCGGTCACGATGTCAATATGGACGCCGCGGTTCAAAAGCTCATGATGCACCTCAGCCGCATTACCGAGAAGGCCGATCGATAAAGGCTCTCCGGCTTGTCTGGCTGCTTCGGCCCAGCGCAGCGCTTCGTCAATTGATGCGGTTTTACGGTCGCAATAGTTTGTTTCAATGCGTTTATCAATCCGTGTTTCATCCGCTTCAACGGCGATGACGACGCCATCATTCATCGTGACGGACAGCGGCTGGGCGCCTCCCATTCCGCCAAGTCCGGCCGTCAGCGTAAGGGTTCCTTTCAGACTGCCGCCGAAATGCTGTCTCGCAAGCTCCGCAAAGGTTTCATAGGTGCCTTGCAAAATACCTTGTGAGCCGATATAAATCCAGCTGCCGGCCGTCATCTGCCCGTACATCATCAGCCCTTTTTTCTCAAGGTCATGGAAATGCTCCCAATCCGCCCATTTCGGCACGAGAACCGAATTGGCCAGCAGGACGCGGGGCGCGCGGCTGTGCGTGCGGAACAATCCGACCGGTTTTCCGGATTGGATCAGCAGTGTTTCATCATCTTTTAACATTTTGAGGGAACGCTCAATCGCGTGAAAAGCATCCCAGTTTCGTGCGGCCTTGCCTATGCCGCCGTATACGATCAGATCCTCCGGCTTTTCGGCAACCTCCGGGTCAAGGTTGTTTCGGAGCATGCGGAGCACGGCTTCCTGCTCCCATCCTAAGCATTCAAGTTCGGTGCCGCGGCCGGCGCGGATTGATTTCTTTACATCAGTCATCTTGTAAGTCCCCCTTCATTGGTCATCAGTTTTTGGTGATGCTCATTCGGCAGAAAAGACTCCTTCTTCAGCCAGTCACTCAGATGCTCGATGTCATAAGAAAACACGCGGTCTTCTTGTATGGACGGCACGATGTTTCTCATTTCGTGATAGAGCTGTTTTGTGTACGAGGCGCAATGTTCCTCACCCCGGTACTCCACGGCCTGCAGCGCGCAAATAGCTTCAACGGCAAGCACCCGTCTCGTATTCGCAATGATCTGGTAGGCGTGCCTTGAGGCGATGGTTCCCATGCTGACGTGATCCTCCTGGTTTGCCGATGAAGGAATGGAATCGACACTGGCGGGATGGGCCAGGGTTTTATTTTCTGACACGAGGGAGGCCGCCGCATATTGCATGATCATCGCTCCGGATTGTAAGCCGGGCTGAGGGCTCAGAAAGGGCGGCAGGTCATTCAGCTGCGGATTCACAAGCCGTTCGATCCGGCGTTCAGAAATATTCGCAAGCTCGGCCGCCGCCACTTTGAGAAAATCCATGGCAAAGGCGATCGGCTGTCCGTGAAAGTTTCCGCCTGAGATGATTTTGGCGCCGTCTTCAAAAATGAGCGGGTTATCTGTCGCGGCATTCATCTCAATTTCTAATTTTTCTTTTACATACGCTAATGTCTGCCATGATGCGCCGTGGACTTGAGGAATACAGCGGATCGAATAGGCGTCCTGGACACGCAGCTCCCCTTGGACGGTCGTCAGCTTGCTGTCTGACAAGTAATAGCGGATTCGCTCTGCGACATCCATCTGTTCCTGATAACCGCGGGCGGCATGAATGTCCTCGTCAAACGCATCGATAATACCCTGAAGGCCTTCGATCGTTAAGCTCGCGATCCGTTCCGACTGATAGGCCAGTTTTTCGGCTTCTAGGTAAGCGATCAGCCCCATCGCGGTCATGGCCTGCGTTCCGTTGATCAGCGCGAGCCCTTCCTTAGAGGTCAGGACGGCCGGCTGAAGGTTTGTCTGTTCTAAAGCATGAGCTGTCGGCATCCGGGCCCCTTCGTAAAAGACTTCGCCTTGACCGATAAGCGCCAGTGCGAGATGAGAAAGCGGCGCCAAATCCCCGCTCGCCCCCAGTGACCCTTGCTGCGGGATGACCGGGTGAATGCGATGATTGAGGTACGCGAGCAGTTGATCAATCAGCTCAGTCCGCACGCCGGAAAAGCCTTTCAGCAGGGCATTGGCTCGCAAAAGCAGCATGGCCCGCGATACAGATTCCGGAAACGGATCACCGACGCCGCACGCGTGAGAAAGAATCAGATTCAGCTGCAGATCCGCGGCGTCTTCTTTTTGAATCAGCACATCGCTGAACTTGCCGAATCCCGTCGTAATCCCGTAAATGGTCTTCTCTTCCTGAACGATCCGTTCAACCGCCGCCCTGCTTTTTTTCACACGTTCCATGCTTTCGGCAGATGCTTGAACCTCTTCAAAATCAAACAGCACACGCTGGGCATCTGCGGTTGTCAGTGAGGAACCGTCTAACGTCACCATCATTTCAACCCCTTTTCCTTTACTTTGGTAAAGCGCCCATACAAAAAGGAGCTATGCCATGAAAATGATATTTCACGCATAGCCCCCTATCATCTGAAATCTATGGGCTGATTCATATGTGATTAATTCCGACTCCGAATGTTTCGTGCTCAAGCCCCTTAATCGGAGCTCCGATCGTGCCGTAAAGTGAAACGGCGATCCAATCGCCTTCCGCCTCGCTTTCATACGGATTTCCCCGCAAGACGGCAAACTTCAGGCCCACGGTACGAAGCAGCGAGCCAAGCAGCATTTCGCCCCGCGTCACTCCGTGCAAAGCTTCCATTGTGGCATGATACAGCGCATGTGATTCGCGATAACCCTCAGATTGAATGACGCCGCTCTTTTTGGAAGCGGTTTCAATTGCGGCTACCACCTTATGCGCATCCATTGAACCCACCCTGCCGAGACAGACTTTCCAGCCGTCCCGTTCCAGCCGGCTGATCTGCTGGTTTTCTTCAGTCTCATGAAGCAGAAGAAGGACGGACAGTCGCCCGATGCGGCGGTCTTTGTGTAAGGTCATATATGCTTCACTCAATTCTTAAATATTCTGATAACTAGTAACTGTTTTTTATATTAAGTGTTTGCGAATCAGAAGTCAAAACTTTTTTTCCAGTCTTTCACAAATCAGATTGTTATCGAAGTAAAGCGGTACATCGCGAAGCCGGCGCTGTTGATCACATATTTCCGCCATCCGCATCATAAAATGGAGCGTTGTCTTGAAAGCGTTTTAAGAAAAGAAGAGAGCGAGGAGATTTCAGAAAATGAAAACCAGTTTCTTTCGTGTGTGCCTGGTCTCAGCAGCGGTCATCGGGTTCACTCTGCCGCAGGCAAAAGCCCAGCATCCGGTTTTTTCAGAGGTCAGCGTGCATGATCCGTCCGTCATCAAAACAGGCGATACATATTATGTATTCGGCTCGCATTTGGCTTCCGCCAAGTCGAAAAACCTGATGCAGTGGCAGCAGATGTCTTCAAGCGTCAATCCCAATAATCCCCTGATCCCGAACGTCTACACCGAATTAAAAGAGACATTCGACTGGGCCCAGTCTGATACGCTGTGGGCGCCGGACGTCGCCCAGCTGTCTGACGGGAAATATTACATGTACTATAACGCCTGTAAAGGAGACTCGCCGCGATCCGCTCTCGGTGTCGCCGTGAGTGACAAAATCGAAGGACCCTACAAAAACAAAGGTATCTTTTTGAAATCGGGCATGGAAGGAAAAAGCGAAGACGGCACGACGTATAATGCAAACGTTCACCCGAACGTCGTAGATCCGCAAACGTTTTTTGACCACAAAGGCAAGCTCTGGATGGTGTACGGCTCTTACTCCGGCGGGATTTTCATACTGGAAATGAATCCGAAAACCGGTTTCCCGCTCCCGAACCAAGGCTACGGAAAAAAACTGCTCGGCGGAAATCACAGCAGAATCGAAGGCCCGTACATCAGCTACAATCCGGAAACGAAATATTACTATCTGTATCTGTCATTCGGCGGACTTGACGCAGCCGGCGGTTATCATATGCGTGTGGCGCGCTCTAAAAATCCGGACGGTCCGTACTATGACGCCGCAGGCCATAACATGCTTGATGCCAAAGGAAAAGACGGCAGTTTCTTTGACGACAAAGCAATTGAACCGTACGGGGTCAAACTCATGGGCGGCTACAGCTTCGCCTCACAATCTGAAAAAGGCACGGGCTACGTATCGCCGGGACACAACTCCGTGTTTTACGACGGGAAAACGAAACGATCATACCTCATTTTCCACACCCGTTTCCCGAACAGAGGCGAAGAGCACGAAGTCAGAGTGCATCAGCTGTACATGAACAAAGACGGATGGCCCGTTGCAGCGCCATACCGCTATGCGGGAGAACCGGATACACACATTCCGGCGGCCGCCGCATCCGGAGCCTACAAACTCATCCAGCACGGAAAAGACATCACAGCTACGATCAAAAACCCAAAAAACATCCAGCTTAACAACGACGGCACCATTTCCGGGGAAATGACCGGAACCTGGACAAAAACGGACAGCAGCAAAGCCCGAATTAACCTGAACGGCACAAACTATGACGGCGTCTTCCTGAAAGAATGGGACTCAGCGAGAGAGAAAGAAGTTGTGACGTTTAGTGTGCTGAGCGGTGATGGGGAGGCTGTTTGGGGAGTGAAGTGAATTAGCACCTACTCCATTTTGGAGGGTGCTTTTTTCTTGCTAATTAGGAGAATGACCTTCTATTGCTTTTAATAAACCATTTGAATTATGATGGATTCAACCTCTATCGTTTACAGTGAACAGTATAAAATTGAAAAATTTGAATACATACCTAAGAAAAGACGAAAGGAAGTTTAATTTTGAAAAAAACAATAAAAGTAGCCGCCGCAGTCATACAAAATGAAAACAATGAAATTCTATGTGCTCTACGTTCTCCAACAATGTCTCTGCCTAATCTGTGGGAGTTTCCTGGTGGAAAGCTTGAAGAAGGGGAGAATGCACGAGAAGCACTTGTAAGAGAAATTGAAGAGGAACTTGATTGTAAAATTGTTGCGGGCGATGTGATAGCCGATATTCATCATGAATATGAGAAGGTCATCGTCAATTTAATTTCAATAAAAGCGAAGATTGTATCAGGGAAGCCGGTAGCAAAAGAGCATGCGGAATTCAGATGGGTGCCTATTCGTGAGCTAGAATCACTAGAGTGGGCACCCGCTGATCTTCCGACCGTATCTGTTTTAATTCGTTAAATCCACATACAGGTTTTCTGGGACAGGCTGATGGAGCTTCCATTTGACATTCATTGGCTTGTCTCCGTGACTTGATACGTAATCCGCTTCTCCTACATAAATAAATGGTAAAGTGATGTTGTGCATTTCAGTGAATTTCCTCACAAATAAATGAATATGGTATCCTTTTTCCTTATGGTGAATAAAGTTTTGCCCTACGCTTGATGTATGTGAGGTTTGGTTTTGACTTTGCCAGTGAAAATGGCTAGGATCAATAAAATAATCTTTATATAGCAAATGATCTTCTACTTTTTCTGACTTATTCAAATTGATAAAGATTAAATAGTGATTTTTAACTCTACGTACACCCTCTCGCCAAGTCCCTTCCTGATCAGTTGACTGAAAAAGATAAATGAGCTCATTTCTTGTATAGGTTTGATACATTGTAAGCTTAATCTCTTTTGAAGCAAGGGCTTCTATATTGTTCATACGTCTAAATTCAATCAGTCCATAGTGGACGCGCTCCTTAATATACGGTCCGAATAATGGATCGTTTAATATCTCGCTCACTTCTGTATCTAACTTGAATGTATCACCTTGTAATGTACCAAAGCGCCAATTCTGTTTTTGATCTGATTTCGTTAAACGCTCCATTGCTCGCTGAATGAGGTCATCATGTGTATCTGTTGTGATTTGAATATGAAACTGTTTTTCTAACGATTCTTTTACATCTTCTATTGTGATGATATTTTTGTGAAAACCGCTCTGTAAAATTAACCATTCATAAGGCCATTTAATAGGTAATTGCTGTTCTAATTTTGCTACTATCCCTACAACCAAGGGGTTGTTGAGAATTCCTTCATCTGTAACATTCAAATCGTCCATTTTCTTTTTGGTCTGTACCCACGATTTGTATTTCTTTATAAAAAAGGTAAGCCCAGGTGCCTGTTCAGAGTATAGAAAATCAATTAATTCTGGAGAGCGTCCGAGCTCTTGTTTAAATTGCTTATATAACGTTTTCAGCATGGCATCTGAATTTAGTTTAATATGATCGATCTTATTTAAAATTTCTTTCTTCGTTACGGCTGAAAGGTCAACATAAGATCCTCCAGGTAAATCTGAAAACTCATGCGTCACGGCCACTCGGAGGGAATCTTTATCAAACGATTTTTGGCTTGTTTGTCCAGATAGTGCGAGTGGAATAACGAATGACTTTTGATAGTTTCCGATAAAATCCAGTATCGTTACAAACTCTTTGTCGTCAGTTTTTCTAAGTCCCCGTCCTAATTGCTGAATGAAAATCGTTGGTGATTCTGTTGGTCTAAGGAACAATAGTAGATTGAGCTTTGGAATATCTATTCCTTCGTTGAAAATATCTACTGTAAATATAATTTCTAAACTGTGGTGTGGGTCCTCCAAATGACGAATGACCTCTTGTCTTTTTGCAGGAGAATCATTTCCTGTTAAGTAAGTTGTATAAAATCCCAATTTATTAAATTCATCACTCATGTATATTGCGTGTTCGACGTTTGTACAGAAACCTAAGCCAACCATTTTCTCGCCGTGGAATCCATACATGTTGATCATCTTCATGATATATTCTACTCGTTTATGAGTTTTTAAATGATCTACTAGCGATTTCTCTTCGTACAGTCCATTTTTCACTTTTACTTTTTCGTAATCTACAGTATGATCTGAAATTCCAAAATAGTGAAATGGTGCAAGTAGCTCTGCCTTTAGGGCATCGCGGAGTCTGATTTCGTAAACAACATTATGATCACAAATCTGAAGCACATCTTTACCGTCAAGACGCTCTGGTGTTGCAGTTAAACCTAATAAAAACTTTGGTGTAAAGTAGTTTAATACAGCTTGATAGGTAGATGCTTCTGCATGATGGAATTCATCAATCACAATGTAGTCAAATTCATCTGTTGAAAAGGATTCCAATGTTTCTTTTTTATGTAGCGTTTGTACAGTGCTAAATAAAAAACGCTTATCTCTTTCTTTTTTCGTTCCAGTCAATAAACCAAAATCTTCATGATTATTGGTGACTTTCTGGAATGTTTCGATTGCTTTTGTAAGTAACTCTTCCCGGTGGGCAAGAAAAAGATATTTATTTGGTTTAAATTGCTCAAAATCAAATGCTGCTAAAAATGTTTTTCCGGTTCCAGTGGCGGCGATGATGACTGCTTTTGTCTCCCCTTCGTTTCTTGTTTTTTTAAGGTTTCGTAACGCTTCCTTTTGCATGGCATTCGGGGACATTTTCGTTTTGTAAAGAGAGTTTTGAGCAGCAAAGGAAGCACTTACCTTTTGGCTTCCTGCTTGGAATTCCTCATAGGCTTGTAAAAATTGTTCGTCAACAGGCTGTGTCTTTTCATTCCAAACAGTGTCAAACAAATCTTTTGTTTGTTGATAAACGGGGAGATATCTGGTTTCAGGTAGTCTAACATTTAACTCATACCCGGTCGTAAGTGCAGCTTGTGATAGATTTGAAGATCCTACAATGACACTATGCTGTCCAGAACAGCGTTCAAATAAGTATGCTTTCGTATGGAAAGATTTTTTATATTCATTTGCAATTTTCAACTCAACATTTTCAAATTGAAGAAGATGTCTTAACGCTTTCGGTTCTGTAATACCCATATAGGTAGATGTAATGATGCGTACAGGGACATGTCTTTTAGCAAGCTCCTGAAGCGGAGGGATCAAAAGCTGAACACCAGACCACCTTGTAAAACTAACCATAAAGTCTACCCGATCCGCCGTTAACATCTCGTGTTTTAATGCTTTGAAAAAGTTATCATGAGTTTGATGATTTCCTAGCAGTTTCAGACGATGTAGAGAGAATTCCTCTGAAATAGGAAGTTCCATTTCGTTTAAACTATAAAGCACTGTGGAAAGTGGTAATGAAAAATTCGTATGTTGTCCAAGCTGAGAGGCAACTTTCTCGCTCAGCTGAATCGCTTGTTCATATTGATCTTGATCCACAAGTGTTTGAAATGTCTCGCTCAGTTGTTTTGCCGTATGTAAAGTCAACACCTCTGCATATTCTTTAGGGCTGACCGGTTGAATGCGATGTGATGTTGGATAAAGTTTTTGTTGTTGCTGGATTTCCTCATGGAAGCCTCTATGATTTCTCATCATAATCTCCTTTTTTATATCAATAATTCCATTTTATCACTACCCTTGCCAATAGGTAATACTAAAAAAGAAGAGAATAAAGTCCTATTTTATTAAGCGTTTAAAAAATAACGCTGAGGTAGTTTGGTGAAGTATGGAATATTCTTACATTGAAAATGCTGTTGAGGTAATGGGCTTGAATTGACTGCATGATCTAGTATTTGCTCTTATCAACTGGAAGCAGGTACTATTTTAACCGTTGTGGACAAACTAGAGAAGTGTGAAATTAAAGTAGAGAAGAGGAATTAGGGCGCAATTTAACTTAAAGCTACTTTATCAGAGGAACTTAACATGAGGGTTCTTTTAGTTAATATAGTAGATGGGAACAATATTTTAATGCCTTTATATATTTGACTAGTACATTTTTAAAAATGTAAGCGTTGACACCCAATAAATCCAGTGCTAAAGTATACATATCAACCCAATATCATTCACCCAGGATTGTTACTGCAAATCGCAGGCAAAACCTAAATTGCGTCAGACAGGGGGAGACTCCCGTGTTCTGTGCAGTTTGGGTTTTTTTTTATACCCTTTTTTCGGAGGTGATGCTGATTTCATAACAAAAAAAGCCGGAGAAAGGCGGGCACCTTTCGTCCGGCGGTTCCCCCATTTTTAAGGAGGTATACTCATGGACTATCATAAAATATCAAAAGAGATATTACAACTTGTCGGCGGGGAGGAGAATGTTCAGAGTGTCATCCATTGCATGACGCGGCTTCGTTTTAATTTGTATGACAATGCGAAAGCAGATCGGAGCGGGCTGGAACAGACGGAAGGCGTGATGGGGACAAATATCAGCGGCGGGCAATTTCAGATCATTGTCGGCAATGATGTGCCGAAGGTGTATCAGGCTTTGATGGAGAGCAGCGGGCTCAGTCATGAAAGCGCAAACAAAACTTCGAAGCAGAAGAAAAATGTGCTGAGTGCCGTATTTGACGTGATTTCCGGTGTGTTTACACCGATTCTGCCGGCCATTGCAGGAGCCGGCATGATAAAAGGGCTTGTCGCGCTAGCGGTGACATTCGGCTGGTTGTTGGAGAAGAGCCAGACTCACAGCATTCTCACGGCTGTCGGTGACGGTGCGTTTTATTTTCTGCCGCTTTTGCTTGCGGTAAGCGCGGCGAGAAAATTCAGATGTAATCCGTACGTGGCGGCCGCTGTGGCGGGTGCGATTCTGCATCCGGATTTAACGGCCCTGCTTGGAGCAGGGAAAAGCATCTCCTTTATCGGTCTTCCTGTAACCGCTGCCACGTATTCATCGACAGTCATCCCGATTTTGCTGGCGATATGGCTGATGTCCTATGTAGAGAAAGGAATTGACCGAATCACGCCTTCATCTTTGAAATTGATTGCCGTTCCGATGCTTACGCTTGTGATCGTCGTGCCTGTCACCTTGATCACAGTCGGCCCGCTCGGCGCGATTCTCGGGAATTACCTGTCTGTCGGCGTCAATGATTTGTTCAATCATGCGGGTATTGCCGCGATGATTCTTCTTGCCGGCACATTTTCCCTCATCATTATGACGGGGATGCATTATGCGCTTGTGCCGATCATGATCAATAACATCGCCCAAAACGGACATGATTATATTCTGCCTGCGATGTTTTTGGCGAATATGGGGCAGGCCGGCGCGTCATTTGCGGTTTTCTTAAAATCCAAAAACAAAACCTTCAAATCGCTGGCGTTTACGACGGGCATTACGGCATTGATGGGCATTACCGAACCCGCGATGTACGGCGTTAACATGAGATTGAAAAAACCGTTCGCGGCAGCATTAATCGGCGGCGCGGCAGGCGGAGCTTTTTACGGTGTAACGGGCGTCGCTTCTTACATTGTCGGCGGAAACGCCGGTCTGCCGAGCATTCCGGTCTTTATCGGGCCGACATTTCTTTACGCGCTGATCGGGCTTTTTGTCTCATTTGCGGCCGGTATTGCGGCGGCACTGCTGATCGGGTTTGAGGATGTACAGTCCGAACGGGACAAAGCGTCTGAAGCGCCAGGGGTGACGGCAGGCGGAGAAATCATTCACAGCCCGATTAAAGGCGAAGTGAAAGCATTAAGCGAAGTGAACGACAGCGTCTTTTCCGGTGGAATGATGGGAAAAGGTTTTGCGATTCTGCCTGAAGAGGGCGCAGCGGTTTCTCCCGTAGAAGGGAGGGTGACAGCCGTATTTAAAACAAAGCACGCCATCGGCATTACGAGCACCCGGGGAGCCGAGGTTCTCATTCATATCGGGCTTGATACCGTCCGGCTGGATGGCAGGCATTTTGAGATGCATGTCAAAGAAGGCGATACTGTCGCGCCGGGAGATCTGCTGATTACTTTTGATATCGACGAGATAAAGGCTGCCGGTTTTGACGTGATCACGCCGGTCATCATTACGAATACGGATCAATATTCATTTACAGACGTGAAAAAAAGCGGAATGGTCAAACCGAACGAAGCGCTTCTGGCGTTATCCTGAAAAAGAGGTGGAGAAAACATGAAGAGATTTCCGGATGGTTTTTTATGGGGCGGCGCAACGGCTGCCAATCAGATTGAAGGAGCTTATAAAGAAGGAGGCAAAGGACTTTCTACGGCGGATGTCTCCCCGGATGGCATTATGTCTCCGTTTCATGAGACAGACGATGCGCTGAATTTGTATCACGACGCGATTGATTTTTATCACCGCTATCAAGAGGATATCGCCCTGTTTGCGGAGATGGGCTTTAAAGCGTTCCGCACCTCCATTGCGTGGACGAGAATCTTTCCGAACGGCGATGAAACAGAGCCGAATGAAGAAGGGCTGCAATTTTACGACCGTTTGTTTGACGAATTGAGAAAACATCAGATCGAACCGGTTGTCACGATTTCTCACTATGAGATGCCGCTCGGTCTTGTGAAAAACTACGGCGGCTGGAGAAACCGCCGGACGGTCGATTTCTATGAGCGGTACGCCCGCACGGTTTTCACCCGTTATAAAGACAAGGTGAAATATTGGATGACCTTCAATGAGATCAACGTCGTTCTTCACGCTCCGTTTACAGGCGGCGGCCTTATATTCCGGGAAGGCGAAAATAAACAAAACACGATGTACCAAGCGGCCCACCATCAATTTGTGGCGAGCGCGCTGGCGGTAAAAGCAGGCCATGAGATCATCCCGGATTCACAGATCGGCTGCATGATCGCCGCGACGACGACGTATCCGATGACGCCGAAGCCGGAGGATGTATATGCGGCTTTGCAAAAAGAGCGGAGCACGCTGTTCTTTTCTGATGTACAGGCGAGGGGCAGCTATCCGGGCTATATGAAACGCTTCTTTAAAGAAAACGGAATTACGATCGAGATGAAGGAAGGAGACGAGGCGCTCCTGAAAGAACATACGGTGGATTACATCGGCTTCAGCTACTACATGTCGATGACGGCCAGCACGGCGCCTGAGGATCTGGCGCAATCTAAGGGAAATCTTCTCGGCGGCGTGAAAAACCCGTACCTGAAATCTTCCGAATGGGGCTGGCAGATTGATCCGAAGGGCTTGCGCATCACCTTAAACACGCTGTACGACCGTTATCAGAAACCGCTCTTCATCGTCGAAAACGGACTCGGCGCGGTTGATCAGCCGGAGGAGGACGGAAGCATTCAGGATGACTACCGCATCAATTATCTGCGTGATCATTTAATAGAGGCAAGAGAGGCGATTGAAGACGGCGTCGACCTGATCGGCTACACGTCGTGGGGGCCGATTGACCTCGTCAGCGCCTCCACGGCAGAAATGAAAAAACGCTACGGCTATATCTATGTCGACCGCGGCAATGACGGAAAAGGCACGTTTGAAAGAAAGAAAAAGAAAAGTTTTTATTGGTATAAAGACGTCATCGCCACAAACGGAGAAAGTCTGTAAGCGCAATGTTCCGGAGAAAGCCGGCAAAATTGACATTCAGCAAAGAGAGGAGGACAATAAAAGCAGAAAGGCGGGATTCATATGTTTAAAAAAATTCTTGCAGCAGTAGACGGTTCAGACATGAGCAATAAAGCCCTGGACGCAGCGATCCATCTGGCGAAAGAACAGCAGGCTGAACTCACCATTCTCTATGCGGGACGTGAAGCCGTTGTCTCCACATCAGCTTTAACCGGGATTGTCTATGTTCCGGAAAACTTCATTGAAGACATCAAACATGAAGTCGAGCAAAAAGGAGCGGCCATTCTGGAAGATGCCAAGCAGAAAGCGGCTGAAAGCGGAGTAAACGCGGAAAGCCTGTACGTCCAAGGCGAACCTGCGCATCAAATTTTAAACATAGCGAAAGAACAGCATTTCAATCTGATTGTCGTCGGAAGCCGCGGAATCAGCGGATTTAAAGAAATGATGCTCGGAAGCGTGAGCCATAAGGTCTCACAATTGTCTCCTTGTCCTGTACTGATCGTTCATTAAACAGAAGACCCTGCTGATGCGGGGTTTTTTTCATGAGAAAAGACCGCCGGTTTTCGAAAAATAGGGTGAAATCTTCCTCTGAATCAAGTAAAATGGCTGTTAGTATTTGTCTGAATAAACAGCCAATGATATGGAGGAAGCAAATCAATGCAAGCTGAACAAACATCAAATGCCGTCATCAAAATGGTCATTTCCATGGTCATTTTCGGATCAATCGGCTTTTTCTCAGAACATACGAATGTGCCTTCAATTGAACTGGTCTTTGTGAGATGTCTGTGCGCCTCATTGTTTCTGGGCGTTTGCTGGTTTGGTTCCGGACGGTACCGCACCGAACAATGGAACCGGCGGGAGGTGCTGCAGACACTGGCCTGCGGATTTTTTCTCGTGCTGAACTGGGTGTTTTTATTTAAATCGTTTGAGGAGACATCAGTGACGATAGCGATTTCCGTTTATCATCTGGCTCCGGTTCTCGTCCTTCTTCTGGGGAGCCTTATATACCGGGAGAAACTGCATATGGTGTCCGTCACTTCCATCGTAATTTGTTTTCTGGGCACCGCCCTGATTTCCGGCATCAACGGAAGTACATCATTTTCTCAGCTGATGGGATCGGGTATTATTTGGGCCGTGCTGGCCGCTCTTTTTTATGCTTTTACGACACTGGCCGGGAAAGGCATCAACAGCCTCAGCCCATACGCCGTCACCTGTTTGCAGACCGGATTGGGCGTTATCATTCTTCTTCCGTTCGTCCGTTTCGGCGCTTTTTCTGATTTGTCGCATGTGAACTGGATCATGATTGTGTCGACCGGTATCATCCATACGGGAATTGTGTATTTGCTCTTTTTTGACAGCTTGCGGTTTTTATCCACCCGGTTTATTTCAATCATCGTATTTCTTGATCCGGCGGTGGCGATTGTGCTTGACACCGTATTTACGGGATTTCGCCCCGACCTTTATCAATCTTTGGGGATTGTATTGATTTTTGCGGGAATGGCGCTGTCTCTGATTCGAAAGCAAAAAGCCGTGCCGGCGGAAACTCAGGCAGACAGCACCCGTATATAGGCGGCCGTACCGGCTGCTTTTTTTTATTTTGGGGCTTTTCAGCCATAACGAAAAAGCAGACAAACAGATCATGGAAAAAGAGGATAGTAATTGTATAATACTTCTTGTGTTTACAATTTAAGAAATTAAAGGAGTGAAGGGCATGATAAAGAAGACGCGTCATCTCGCTTTCTTGGCTGCATTCGGCTTTGCGCTTTGTCTGGCCATCGTATGTTCCGTATCAAAGCAGGCAGAAGCGGCAGCGGCTTATCCGGATGTGATGCAGGGACTTACCGGATTCGCGGGCAATGCGAAGGATCATAACGGAAAAGCAAAATCCGCCGTAACGGGAGGCCAGGGCGGCCACGTCGTCTACGTCAGCAATCTCAATGATTTGAAAAACAATGCGGGCGGAACGGATCGCAAAACCATCGTCATCACAAGTGATATTTCTTCTCCGGGTAAAGCCGTTGTGACAGTCGGCGCCAATAAAACCATCGTCGGCTCTTATACCAGCCACAGGCTGACCAACATCTATCTGACCACCGGCTCCGGCTCAAACAATGTGATTTTCAAAAATCTCATTATCAGCCATAGTGCCGCCATTACGGGCAACAACGACATTCCGATGTACATAGCGAACGGACAGAATTACTGGATTGACCACGTCTGGTTTGAAGGACACAGCTACAATCCGAACAGCCACAGTGATTTGGGAAAGCTTCTGTATGTCGGCGCCAAAGCGGATTTTGTGACGCTGTCTAACTCTAAATTCACAGACCATCTGTACGGCCTGATTCTCGGTTATCCGAATGATGATAACGAAGGACGCAATTATATCGGCTATCCGCATATGACGATCACCAACAACTATTTTAATAACGTCTATGTGCGTTCACCGGGCCTGATGAGATACGGCTATTTTCACGCGAAAAACAACTATGTGACCAATTTCAATTTAGGATTCACCATTCATACAAACGCGACTGTCTTCTCAGAAGCCAACTATTTCGGTAACGGAAATGAAAAAGGCGGAATGATAGACGACTACGGGACGGCCCAATTCACCGACACCGGTTCATTCCCTTCGCTCAAAGCCCCGAAATCACCGCGCACCGGCTGGAATCCGAGATCAAATTACAGCTATGGCACCCTTTCAGCCCAGGACGCCAAAAACTTCGCCCAATCTTACGCGGGAGCGCAAAATACAAATCTCCGCTATCCATAATACGAAAAACCGCCGGCAGCCGGCGGTTTTTTTATATGAATAAAAGGTTCAAAATCCCTATAATCTTTAAAATAACCTTAAATACCTAGAAAAATATTGATAAACAATTTCAATAATATTACTATTGTTAAAACTGTTTTGCACAAGAAGTGGAACTTAACTCACCCTAACTGCCAGAATACTGGAGAGTAACATGAAAACATCAACCTGAATTCTATTACACAAAAAGAAATCTTACAAATAGAAAAACAATTTGAACGAATCGCATTAAACAAAATAGAAAACAATCAAGAAAAGTTTAGAAAAATGGGATTGAAAATTGAAGCTGCTTTTGGAAGAGTCGGAGACGAAAAAGAGATAGGAAAAGAAGTACGGGCCTCAGATTGTTTTGAGAGTACTATAATTCACTGATATTTTTTTCTGCAGCTTATTTGGACGGCACCGGCTTTCACGATAATGAAGACGGCTATTGTGTAGACCATTTAGATATATGAGTTTGTGAAAAAAAGTTGTTTTCAGGTAAAGCGGGATATTTATCAGATCTAGAAAGTGATGGAAATAGCTAAAGAAATCCAAGATAAGATAAATCAATTGTTTTTAGAAGCTACAGATATAATAAAAATGCTAAAAGATTGGTTTATAGCTTTTAGTTATTTTTGGGGAAGAGATGTAGAGAGGTTAACAATCGATACCGCTACGCAGGGTACCAATACGACGAAGAAACCGGCTTATTCTATCTCATGGCGATTTACTGTGTATAAAAGATAGAAGGAGAGAATTAAATGTACTATTTTTATGAAATATCAACTCTCAATGACTATGATTCGGTTGAAAAAGAGTATAGAACAATAGATGATTTAATATTTGTTAAATTGAGAAATATGGAAAATAAACAATATGCAATGTATTCTTACTCTGTTTCAAATAAAGATAGTGATACTTGTATATTCTCAGCGAGCTTAAAAACAAATACTTTGTTTAATAAAAAAATCTCTTTTATGAAAACCTCAGCAGAAGAGTACAAAAATACAATAGTTGCGCATGAAAATATAATCTTATTGGAAAAAGATGTTGAGTTAAAAGATATATTAAATGGAGCCCCTTTAGCAGAGAAAACAATTATTAAAGATTTACTGGATTATGTTCTTTATCATATAGAAATAACAGATTCCGAGACAATCAGAATAGGATCTAGACATAGGGAAAATATTACAAACATTATTAAATAATGGCATTAAATAAAAAATAGATGAGCCTGCTGATCATCTTTTGGTCAACAGGCTTTTTTTAAAAAAATATAAGTGGGTAGGTGATTAGAACTGAGACAGTAAAAGGTGACAATCGATTGAAACTTAGCTTGAATTCCAGAGCGTCATTCAAATCATTTACTACTAAATTAAAGCTATTAAGTAGAGAACGAGGAGACAGCATGGCCAAAATCGGAGACGGTTGTCTGGAACTTGAAATAACACCGAGAAGGTATCATGAGGCGAAGGATGATCCATTTATCTCAACAACGTTTGAACTGTTGGAACATAATAAAGTAATCGCCCGCGATTACTCTGCCGTTTTATTAGAAAGTGAATATAAAATGCTGATATCAGATATCGAAGCATTATCAGCAGGCAATCAAGACAGGATACGTTTAGAAACAATTGAACCATTTTTTATCCTAAGTATTGATAAAGAAAACGAACATTACAGATTTATCATTAGATTTATGGAAAATCATTCAAATACAACCTTCTATAAATTGAACTGTAATGAAGAAAAGCTAGAAATTTTCGTGAAGACTTTAAAATCAGATCTCAAAGACTCCAAAACTTTATTAGGGAGATAAACGGTGTACAAGACAATTAATGAATGGGTAGATTATATAGACGGAGGGTGCGCTGTCCTTCATTTTGACTTTCATGTGTTTAAAAAAGAGCTTTCACTTAAGATTCAGGTCGTTGAAAATAAAGCCGAATGTACGCATAACATTCTTTTTCAAAATGCAGCATCTGTTTATTTTAGTGCAGATATTGGTGATATGAGATTAGAAAAAATAGATCCGGAAGAATACAATTGGCAAGTATTTGAGATGAGTTACCACCCGGAAGGAATCGGTAATCTATCAAATGCTGTAATTCCGGAGTATCAATCAAATGCTAATTTTCTTATAAATATGAACAGCATGCTGATTGCTGTAGAAGCTGAAACAGTTCGCTTTCACGACCAATCATTTTATGCGTATCATCCGAAATCATAAATAAACAAATAAGAGAGGTTCCCAGCCTCTCTTTTCTTACTTAACGAAACCGTTTACGGAGGCAAACATGAACACTCCTTTAAATTTACAAAAAGAATCATTGAGGGCTATAGGGAATCTGGATGTGATTAATCCGCTTAAATACAATTCGATTTATTCATGTGATCTAGTGAGTAAAGATACTTTTTCTCAATTAATGAATGACTTAGAATTCGAAACAGCTCTAATAGAAGTAATGGCATTCCCTTCTTTTATTGAAGAATGGAAGAAGAAGGTTGAAAAGAAAATCATACATATGAATACTGTATCGAAAAAGTTCATTCATATTGAATGTGTCCTAACCAAAGAACAATTGATGGCAGATCACTTATTAGATGAATTATATTTTTTAGCATCGATCAATGACTTTGTAGTTATAATAGCAAACCCTGCCAAAAATAAGTCCTACATGAACCTGAACACTCAAAAGGTTGATGTTACTACTGAAAATAATGAAAAAATCATTTGGTTTGAATACGATGCAGCAGATTTATATATCATTGATTAATTTAATATAAATTCCAGATTCGGAACTGCGGGAGGCAGAAATACATGAATTGGCATGGTTTGAGTGAAGAGGAGACAGAGCGCTTGTGGCGCAGGGTGAATCGCGCAGTGAAATGGAAACCGGGCAGTATATTTGCTTCAATGAAACCTCCAAAGCCGTTTCAGGTCTTTGATGTATCTCAAGGATTCAATGGTATCGGTTTTCTGGAAGATGCAGAGATGCAGATTCTAAAGGCATTTCAATCTTGTACGTTAAAGCATGAGTTTATGTATGCGCTGGACTGGCAGCATGAATGTTATCTATTTAATCCTCATGTGCCAATTGATAAAGATGAATTCGGTGAATGGCTTGTCCCCGTTATTCCAAACGGAGACTATTGTTTCTTTATTCACCAGGAGTTTCAGTGGGGGCTGTTGGGGGATCCGCGGCAGCAAACCATTACGATATTTGGCTCACCGCTAATAAGGGCGATAGAAAGAAACGCTCCTGTCTTATTTCAAAAGTGAATGCCGCTTGCGAATGAATCTCATGTTTTTACGGGGGAGGAATAACAGGATGACAGAAGAAGAGTTCAGGGCTGCGGAAAAAAGCTTGAGAGCGTCTTTTCCGAAAGCGTATAAACGGCTGCTTCATAAAAAGAACCCTGCGGAGATCGGAGAGTGGATTTTTTCCCCTATCCGTGAACAAAGCCGTTTGCAGAAAACCTGGGATGATGTGATCAGGCAAAACAGTGTGTGTAGAGAAGAGAGTATGCCCGACGATTTGATCGTAATTGCCGACAACGGAACCGGGGATAAGCTGTGCTTGAAAAAGACGGACAGTGTAATGGAGGAGACTGTCTATCTGTGGGATCATGAGACTGCCGATGTTGAGTTGTATGCCGCTTCTATAGGAGAATTTATAGAAAATGAAAAAGAATAAGTGGCTGATTCAAGAGCTTTTAGAATTCCGCCTTTTCCGGGAACGAGAGATTTCTGTAATTGAGTTGGTGTTTTCCTTCGAGTATGAACATCAGCTCATTTGTTTGAGGCTCATATGCAAAGACGTTTCTTCCGTTCAAATAAAAGAAATGGAGAGTCATGCTGCTGGTTCAGGCATTGTAACAATTGATCCTGCTGCTGACGGAGATGAGGGACAGCATTTTCTCGTGGAGGAGTGGGAGAACCAAACGTTCCGCTTTTATTGCCGTCAATATGAAGCAGCTGAAAAGAAGGAGGCACAAAATGGAACGGCACAAACATGAGAAAGCAGTTCTGCTGGGGCCGGATTCGCCGGGTTGTTTTGAATTGACGGAGTTTACGTTCTATACCGGGTATAACGAGTTTTATGATAAAATCCCGGTGTTTGAGCTGAAGCTGACTGATGGACAGTATGATGCCGTGCTGCGTTTTGAGGGTGTGAGGGCTGCCCGGCTGGATGATCTTGAAAGCATCACCGACATCCATCTGGATATCAGCCCGGTCGACGGCGGCTGGGAATCGATCCGCTACTATGTCGATGACGGGGAAGGAAGCATGAGCTTTTATTGCGCCAAATGGGTCGTGCTTGACATGAAGAAAAAGCAGTCCCCCGAATGGCCCGGCAAAACGTCAGGGTAAAGCGGCGGCATTTCGCGTATAATGAGGGGAGCCGGACAGAGAAGGAGTTTAGTCATGAATGAGTTTAATGAATATGCGATCAGCCCCGAAATCCGACGGGCGCTGAATGGCTTGCAATACACCGAGCCGACTGAAGTGCAGCGGCGCGTCATCCCCGCCGCGCTGCAAAAAAAAGACCTCGTCGTCAAATCGCAGACGGGCAGCGGCAAAACCGCGGCTTTCGGCATTCCGATCTGCGAGCTTGCGGAATGGGAGGAAAACAAACCGCAGGCGCTGATTTTAACGCCGACCCGCGAGCTTGCGGCGCAGATTAAAGAAGATATCACGAATATCGGCCGTTTCAAACGGATAAAAGCCACGGCGGTTTTCGGAAAAGCTTCTTTTGATAAACAGAAAACCGAACTGAAGCAAAAAAGCCACGTCGTTGCCGGAACGCCGGGGCGTGTGCTTGATCATATAGAAAAAGGGACGCTGCCGCTTGAACGGCTGGCGTATGTAGTGATTGACGAAGCGGATGAAATGCTGAATATGGGATTTATTGAACAGGTGGAAGCCATCATTCAGCATCTGCCGAAAAACAGAGTCACCATGCTGTTTTCAGCGACGCTGCCGGATGACGTCGAGAAGCTGAGCCGCACATATATGAAAGACCCTGAATTGATTGAAGTAAAAGCAGAAGGCCTGACGACAAAAGATATTGAGCATTTTGTCACCAGAACAGAAGAAGAGGACAAAACATCTTTGCTGCGTGATGTCCTGATCACCGAAAACCCGGACAGCTGCATTATATTCTGCCGGACAAAAGAGAGAGTCATCCAGTTAACCGATGAGCTGGACAGGCTGGGCTACCCTTGCGATAAAATTCACGGCGGCATGGTGCAGGAAGACCGCTTTGACGTCATGAATGAATTCAAACGCGGCGAGTTCCGCTATCTCATTGCGACCGACGTTGCCGCCAGAGGAATTGATATTGAAAACATCAGCCTCGTCATCAATTATGATATTCCGCTTGAAAAAGAAAGCTATGTGCACCGCACCGGCCGAACGGGGCGCGCCGGACACCGCGGCCGGGCCATCACGTTTGTGACGCCGTTTGAAGCGCGGTTTCTGAATGACATTGAGACATATATCGGTTTCCGCATCCAAAAGCGGGAAGCACCGTCAGAAAAAGAAACAGCGGAACGGAAAGCGGCTTTTGCGGAAAAATTGAACGCCCGCCCCGATGTCAAAACAGACAAAAGCGAACAGTTAAACAAAGACATCATGAAGCTGTACTTTAACGGCGGGAAAAAGAAAAAACTCAGAGCGGTCGATTTTGTCGGAACGATTGCGAAAATCGACGGCGTTTCAGCCGATGATATCGGGATTATCACGATTTTGGACAACGCATCGTACGTCGAGATTCTGAACGGCAAAGGCCCGCACGTTCTTGACATCATGAAAAATACGACGGTCAAAGGCAAAAAACTGAAAGTCCATAAAGCCAAGAAATAAAAAAAGAAAGCCTGCCGCGCGCAGGCTTTTTTTACGCCGTCTCCTCAGGCACAAACGCAAGAATGCCAATCCCGATTACAAACAAAATGATCAGGCTGAACACGGCGGCTGACGAATTTCCGGTCAGCTGGGCGGTCACGGCAATCAAAAGCGGGCCGATAATCGAAGCGAACTTGCCGAAGATATTATAAAAGCCGAAAAACTCATTGGCGTTCTGTTTGGGGACAAGCTTTGCAAAGTAAGAGCGGCTCAGCGCCTGAATACCTCCTTGGGAAGTGGCGACAAGCATAGCCAAAACCCAGAAATCAAAAGCGGAATCCATAAAATAAGCATACGTGCAGACAATCATATACACGCCGATTCCGGCATAAAGCATCGTTTTTCCTTTAAACCGTTCGGCCAGCCGTCCGTACAAAATCGAAAAAGGCGCGGCGACGACCTGAGTGACAAATAAAACAATCAGCAGATTTGCCGCGCTGATGCCGAGGTCAGCCCCGTATGACGTGGACATTGTAATGATGGTGCCGACCCCGTCGATGTAGAAGAAATAGGCGAGCAGAAACAAAAACAGCGCCCGGTGCTTCCTGATCTGCTTCAGCGTGCCGGCCAGCCGTTTAAAACTGCTGATTACAAGCCGCGGCTCCCTCTCGATATAATAGCGCTGGCGGACGCGGAGAAGGAGCGGGATCGAAAACAGCCCCCACCATGCCGCCGTAATCAAAAAGGCAATGCGGCCGGCAGCCTGGGCGGACAGCGGAATCACCTCCGCTTGTGCTGAAAGAATCACGGCAATGCTGAGGAGAAAAGGGATCGTACTGCCGATATAGCCCAGCCCAAACCCTCTGGCGGACACCATATTCATCCGCTCCTTTGCGGCCACATCAACGAGAAACGCATCATAAAACACATTAGACCCGGCAAAGCCGATCGTGGAAATCGTATAACAAATTAATAACAGCATCCAAGATTCGCCGGGAATCAAAGCCAGCGCGGCGGTGCCCGCCACACCGATCAGAAAAAAGAAGGCAAAAAACCGTTTCTTGCATCCTTTGTAGTCGGCAATCGTTCCTAAGACGGGGCCGAGCATCGCCAAAATAAAAGTCGCGGCGGCAATCGTATAGCCCAAATAAGCGGTAGAATCCGCCGCGCTGACACCGTTTTCCGCCGCCGCGGCTTTAAAAAACAAGGGGAATACCGCCGTCATAATAATGACCGAATAAGCTGAATTGGCCCAATCATACAGCATCCAGCTGCTTTCTTCTTTCGAAAACCGTTTCATCACACACGCTCCTTCCCAAAAACCGGTTCTCTGCATTATATGCGCCTCATCCGCATCGTTGGACAAAGATTTCTGAACGGCGTTTTCTGATTGACCTGGAGATATTGACCTAGTTCAAAAAGGATGTAAAATCAAGGTGTAGCAGGTAAATGGTCAGGCGGGAGGGAGACAGAATTGAAGATTGCGAAAGTCATTAATAATAATGTCGTCAGTGTGCTCAAAGAAGGCAATCAGGAATTGGTTATCATGGGCCGGGGCATTGCTTTTCAAAAGAAAACGGGAGACCCGGTAGATGAAGCCCGCATTGAGAAAGTGTTCACGCTCGATAACAAAGATGTATCCGAAAAGTTCAAAACCCTTTTGTATGATATCCCGATCGAATGTATGGAAGTATCCGAAGAGATTATCAGCTATGCGAAATTACAGCTCGGCAAAAAGCTCAATGACAGCATCTATGTGTCGCTGACCGACCATATTAACTTTGCGATCCAGCGCAATAAGAAAGGGCTGGATATCAAAAATGCCTTACTGTGGGAAACGAAACGGCTGTACAAAGACGAATTTGCAATCGGCAAACAAGCGTTGGCCATGGTAAAAAACAAGACTGGCGTGTCTCTGCCGGAGGATGAAGCAGGCTTTATTGCGCTGCATATTGTCAATGCCGAGCTGAATGAAGAGATGCCCAATATCATCAACATTACAAAAGTCATGCAAGAGATTTTGAGTATCGTAAAATACCATTTTAAGATTGACTTCAACGAGGAATCACTTCACTATTATCGGTTTGTCACCCACTTAAAGTTTTTCGCGCAGCGTCTTTTTAACGGCACACATATGGAAAGCCAGGACGATTTTTTGCTGGAGACAGTGAAAGAAAAGTACCATCGGGCGTATGAATGCACGAAGAAAATCCAAACATGCATTGAGAGGGCGTATGAACACAAGCTCACCAGTGACGAGCTGCTGTATTTAACGATTCACATAGAAAGGGTAGTCAAATAAGCATAATGAAAGCGTTGGCATTTTTTTCTTCATTCACATATGATCTTGTTAGGATTGTTACTGATAAGCAGGCAAAACCTAAATTACAATGAGCGCTGATCATTTCTGTTTGTGCTGATGGTAATTTAGGTTTTTTTAAGATTCATTATTATCATTATTCTGACCGATGTCCCCTTTTAACAGAATCATGTATGATCAATAAAGAAATCGCTTTCAAAGAAAGGGGAATGCCGACATGTTTTATCGTATGAAACGAGTGCTGCTGCTTCTTGTCACTGGATTGTTTTTGAGTTTGTGTACGATCACTTCTACTGCATCAGCTCAAACAGGCGGATCGTTTTTTGAACCTTTTAACAGCTATAACTCCGGATTATGGCAAAAAGCAAATGGTTATTCCAATGGAGATATGTTCAACTGCACGTGGCGTGCAAATAATGTATCAATGACGTCATCAGGTGAAATGCGTTTGGCGCTGACAAGCCCGTCTTATAACAAGTTTGACTGCGGGGAGAATCGCTCCGTTCAAACCTATGGCTATGGACTTTATGAAGTCAGAATGAAACCGGCTAAAAACACAGGGATCGTTTCATCGTTCTTCACTTATACAGGTCCAACGGATGGCACTCCTTGGGATGAGATTGATATCGAATTTTTAGGAAAAGACACGACAAAGGTTCAATTTAACTATTATACAAATGGCGCGGGAAACCATGAGAAGGTTGCGGATCTCGGATTTGACGCGGCCAATGCCTATCATACGTATGCGTTCGATTGGCAGCCAAACTCTATTAAATGGTATGTCGATGGGCAATTAAAACATACTGCGACAAGCCAAATCCCGACAAACCCGGGAAAGATCATGATGAACTTGTGGAATGGGATAGGTGTCGATGACTGGCTCGGTTCCTACAATGGTGTAAATCCGCTATACGCTCATTATGACTGGGTGCGCTATACAAAAAAATAATGTACAGAAAAGGATTTCCGCTGGCGGAAATCCTTTTTTAATTAAAACGAAATAATCCCAATCAAAAGCGCCGCAATCGTCATCACAATCGTTGTCCCCACGGCCCATTTAATGGTGAATTTTTGATGATCGCCAAAGCTGACGCCCGCCATTCCGACCAATAGATAGGTGGATGGCACAAGCGGGCTGAGCAGATGCACCGGCTGGCCCAGCAAGGAGGCTCTTCCGATTTCAGCGGCGTCTATTCCGTAAGCGGAAGCGGCTTCGGCGATGATGGGAAGCACACCGAAGTAAAAGGCGTCATTTGACATGAAAAAGGTGAAAGGCATGCTGGCAATCGCAGTGATCAACGGCAGATGCGGGCCCATGGCATCAGGGATGAGGGAAACGAGAGAATGCGCCATCGCATCCACCATTTTTGTGCCGGAGAGAATGCCTGTGAATATGCCTGCCGCAAACACCATTGAGACAACGTTTAACGCATTACCCGCATGCGCTGAAATCCGTTTCTGCTGCTCTTTGACATTTGGATAGTTGATCATCAAGGCGATGGCGAACGCGATCATAAAAAGAACAGGGATGGGAAGCAGGCTGGTGATCAGAGCGGCCATCAGGGCGACAGTGAGCAGCAGGTTAAACCATTGGAGAGCGGGACGCTTCAGCGGCGCCGCCTCCGGATCAGAAGACGGTGCGTGTTCAATCGAAATGATGCCGAGCCGCTTCCGTTCTTTTTTTCCGAGGAGATAAGCAACGGCGATCACCCAGAGAACGCCGGCAATCATTGCGGGAATCAGCGGCGTAAAGACTTCCGACGTGTCCAATTTCAAGGAAGCCAAAACCCTCGCCGTCGGCCCGCCCCACGGAATCATATTCATGACGCCCGAACCGAGCATCGCGATCCCCGCCAGCACCAAACGGTTCATGCCGAGCCGTTTGTAAAGGGGCAGCATTGCCGCAATCGTAATCATATACGTTGTTGTCCCATCTCCGTCCAGCGAAATGGTCATCGTCAGAACCGCTGTGCCGATGGCGATTTTTAACGGATCCCCTTTGACAAGCGATAGAATTTTGGCAATGAGGGGATCAAACAGACCTGAGTCAATCATAATGCCGAAATACAGGATGGCGAATAACAGCATAATCCCGGTAGGAGCGAGGTCTGTAACGCCTTGAATCATCATCTCGCCGAGATCTTTGCCAAATCCGCTGATCAGGGCAAACACAACAGGAACGACAATCAAAGCAATAAGAGCGGAAAGCCGATTAGACATAATAAGGTACATAAAGACAATCATCATCACAAAACCGAGTATGGCAAGCACGATATGACCTCCCCTGTTCAACAGCTATTTTGGTAAGCGCTTTCACGATTTATTTCTGTGAAAATGGCTTATTTCAAAATGTGTATGACCGCATATGTAAATACAGACCTAAAATCCTAATGAGCGGATCAGCAGTTTATATGAAGAACGCCGCGGGTAAATGTGCTGTAGAATGTTTCGTTTTAAAAGGGGGAACTGACATGAGTGATGATCAAAACAAACGAGTAAATGAACACTCAAAGGACGAACAGCTGGAGCAGTACCGGTCTGATAACAGCGGCAAAAAAATGACGACCAATCAGGGGCTTCGCGTGTCTGAGGATGAACATTCTTTAAAAGCGGGCGTCCGCGGCCCCACGCTGATGGAGGATTTTCATTTTCGTGAAAAAATGACGCACTTTGACCACGAGCGGATTCCGGAACGGGTCGTTCATGCGCGCGGGTACGGCGTTCATGGGCATTTTCAGGTGTACGAACCGATGACGGAATATACACGGGCGAAATTTTTGCAAGACCCGTCCGTCAAAACGCCTGTTTTCGTCCGTTTCTCAACAGTGGCGGGTTCCAAGGGGTCAGCCGACACCGTCCGTGACGCCAGGGGATTTGCGACGAAGTTTTATACTGAAGAAGGGAACTATGACCTCGTCGGAAACAATATTCCGGTGTTCTTCATTCAGGACGCGATCAAATTCCCGGATCTCGTTCACGCCATAAAACCGGAACCGCACAATGAAATGCCGCAGGCTGCGACGGCTCATGATACGTTCTGGGATTTTGTCGCAAACAATCCTGAATCCGCGCACATGGTCATGTGGACGATGTCTGACCGCGGCATCCCGCGGAGCTATCGGATGATGGAGGGCTTCGGCGTGCATACGTTCCGTTTCGTCAACGAGAAAGGAAAAGCGCGCTTTGTAAAATTCCACTGGAAACCCGTGCTCGGCGTTCATTCCCTCGTATGGGATGAAGCGCAGAAAATTGCCGGGAAAGATCCCGATTTCAACCGCCGCGACCTGTGGGAAACGATTGAAAACGGCGGCAAAGTCGAGTATGAGCTCGGTGTTCAGATGATTGACGAAGAAGATGAATTTAAATTTGATTTCGATATCCTTGATCCGACGAAGCTGTGGCCGGAGGAGTTGGTTCCCGTCAAGCTGATCGGAAAAATGACCCTTGACCGCAATCAGGACAATGTCTTTGCGGAAACGGAACAAGTCGCATTCCACCCGGGCAATGTCGTGCCGGGCATTGATTTCACCAATGATCCGCTTCTTCAAGGCCGGCTTTTCTCTTATACGGATACACAGCTCATCCGTCTTGGCGGGCCGAATTTTCACGAGATTCCGATCAACCGGCCGGTCTGCCCGTTCCATAACAACCAATACGACGGCTACCACCGGATGACGATTAATAAGGGTCCCGTCGCCTATCATAAAAATTCCCTGCAGAACAATGATCCGTCGCCGGCCTCAGAAGAAGAAGGCGGATACGTTCATTACCAGGAAAAAGTAGAAGGCAGAAAAATCCGCCAGCGCAGTGAGAGCTTCAATGACTATTTTTCTCAGGCCAAGATGTTCTGGAACAGCATGTCTCCCGCCGAGAAAGAACATATCATCTCCGCATTCTGTTTTGAAGTCGGAAAAGTGAACAGCAAGGATGTGCAGCAGCAGGTGGTTGATGTCTTCAGTCACGTCGACGCCGGGCTTGCCGAGCGTGTTGCGAAAGGAATCGGCGTGAACCCGCCGCCGAAGGACCGTGAATCTGATGAAACGTTCACTTCCCCGGCCTTAAGCCAGGAAAACACGGTGAAGACGGCAGCGACAAGGCAGGTCGCGGTTTTAACCGACCACGGGTTTTCTGATGAGAAAGTCAAACAAGTGCTTGACGCATGCAAACAGGCGGGAGTCAGAGCCGATATCATCAGCCCCGCGCTGGGAACCGTCAAGGGAGAAAACGGTACGGAGCTGGAAGCGTCAGCCACTTTCCTGACAGCGGATTCCGTCCTGTACGACGCTGTTTTCATTCCGGGCGGTAAACAAAGCACAGACAGCCTCAAAGCCCAAAAATCGGCCAGAGACTTCGTCAGCGAAGCCTTCAGCCATTACAAAGCGATCGGCGCCTCCGGTGAAGGAAAAGAACTTCTCGCCCTCGCCGCCGGAACCGAAAACGGCCCCGGCCTTGTTCCGGACGGAAACTGCGAACAATTTCTGAAAGCCGTGGCTGAGCATCGGCATTGGGACAGAAACATATAAGAATGAAAAAGCGCCTTTTATGAGAGGGGCGCTTGTTTCTTGTGAAAGTGAAATATCTGAACGAAGCATTAATATTGGGAGAAAACGAAAATGGCTTCCGTGCAAATCCGTACCTTCCGCTGTCCGGGACATTCAGACAACAGTTTTAGAGAGTCAGGGCATTGCATTATTTAAAGGGTTCTGACTGATGGTGAAATGATCTTTGGTTTACTTCCGCTCTGTGTTTGTGTATCTTAGGGGTAGATTTTCTGGAGGAGCGAATGATAGTGAAGCCGTTTACCGAAAAACAACTCGAAGAATATTACCGGCGTGACGAAAACATGATGATTTTGGTGTTTGCCCAATGGTGCGTCAATCATGACCTTGATCCGATGGCCATTTACAGCAGGGCTTATCCCGGACAGCCTTTAAACGAAGAGCTGCGAAAAACGGCTGAAGAGCTTGTCGTGCCGAAGGAGGAATCAGAACCGATTCCTGATCAAACCGTTATCGGCGTTTTGGAGATGTTCGGCAACTCCGATTTGGCGGAAGCCGTTTATGCAGCCATTGCGCAAAGACCTTCACGGTAAAAGAGGCGTGGATTTTCCATGTCTCTTTTTTTCATGGAGAAAATGTGAAAGAAGGCCCAGAAACAATTTGCTGATCCGCGCTGTCTATAGAGTGTAACCCGTTTTCAAAAAGGGAACGGTAATGAAAAGGAGGAGTTGTGATGAAAAAGGCATTCAAAATGATGGCAGCCGTGCTCTTAACCGTGCTGACAGCCGCGCCGTTCGGAGGTTTCGCGCCTTCAGCCGAGGCCGCGCAAACCGCAAAGCCCGTTGTCAAAAGCCATACGTATAAGCATGTAAAACAGCTGACGTACCCCGAGGTCACAAATACGGGAAACGCATCTTTTGAAAAGAAAATCAATCAGGACTTCAAACGCTATATTGAACAATCGTACCAAGAATATGTGAAAAACAAAAAAGACGGTGAGAAACAAGGCTACAAAGCGGAATACCAAACAGATTTCAAGGTGAAGTATAATCAAGACGGCAAGCTCAGCATTCAGACGGAAGACTACAGTTACACAGGCGGCGCACACGGGCTGACATCCGTTCAGACCTTTAATTACGACCTGGCCGCAAAAAAACGGGTCACACTCGATAATGTGCTGAATACAAAAACGAAAGCTAACAAGACGAGAGACTATCTTTACGGCTACATCAAGAAACATGACGATCTGTTCGATCAGGACGTCAAAAAACAAGAGATCATCCTGAATAACGAAAGACCTTTCTTCTTTACGAAAAACGGCATTGCCGTTGTGTTCGGACAATATGATCTCGGGCCGTACGCGGCAGGAATCCGGGACGTTTTCGTACCTGCATCCGTCTATCAATAAAAAAAAGCGATATCACTCCAAAACGGAGCGGTATCGCTTTTTTTCTTTTACCAGACAAACAATCCGACAATCGCCGCGCTCAATAAGGAAACGGCAATTCCGCTGACAAGCAGCTTCCAGACGTTTTTTCCGATGATGGCTGATTTTTCACCATCAAGCAGAGATTGATAAGATCCGTAGATCATACCGATGGTGCTGAAGTTTGCGAATGATGTCAGGAATGTCGTAGCCACGGCAATCGTGTGCGGCGGAAGTGAATTCAGCTGCCCTTTCAGATCGGCCATTGCCACAAATTCATTCGTCGCGAGCTTGATGCCCATCAGCTGTGCGACATACATCGCGTCATGTACGCCTAATCCGAGGAGGAAGGCAAACGGACTGAAGATGTATGAGAAAATCTTTTGAATGGTCAACCCGTGCATGAACAGTCCGAGTACGCCGTTTAACGCGGCCGTTAACGCCACATAGCCGATCACCATCGCTAAAATGACAATGACCATGTTCATGCCGACAAGCATACTGTTAGAAATCGTGGAGAAGAAGTCTTTTTTCTCCGCTTTTGAAGGCACGTAAATAATATCATCCTCTTTAGAAACGTCCACGGGATTCAGCATATTGGCGATTAAAAGCGCGTTTAAGCAATTCAGCGGGATGGCTGTAAACACATAAGTGGACGGAACCATCGTCAAGTATGATCCGATGATCGAGCCGCTGATGCTGCTCATGCTCATCAGCCCGAATGTCAAAAGCCGATTGTTGCTGACGGCGGCAAGCTGCTGGCGGATGACGGCTAAAGCTTCCGTATTTCCTAAAAACATCATCTGGATGGAGAAAAAGCTCTCCAGCTTCGGCAGACGGGATATTTTAGAAATCAGCCAGCCGATTTTATCAATGAGCCACGGCAGAATACCGAAATACGACAGCATATCAAAGAAGGTCACGACGAAGATAATCGGCAGCAATGCGCTGAAGAAAAAATCAACCGTCGGATTGGCCATGACAGACGGAAAAGCGAACGCAATCCCTTGACTGGCGCAGGAAATCAGCCATGTAAAGAACGCGCCGATCTTCCCGATGACAAAGCCGCCGATTTTTGTCCCTAACATAAACCAAGTAATCAGAAACTCAAAGACGAGGAGCATGACAATCGGACGCCATTTAATCTTCTTCTTGTTGGGAGAGCATAAGAAAACAACAGCCATGACAACAATGAGACCGACAATGTTCAATAAAAAGTACATGTGAGCAACTCCTATAAGGGTATTATGGAAATAAAAAAAACTCTTATTCGTCACAAATTCCTGAAAGCCAGAAAGTGTGATAAATAAGAGCCAAAAGAAAAGAATAGACTGACAGCATCATATGCTTTTCACTCGTTCAAATTTATGCAAACTTTCTTGTAGTCTAGTCTTTTACGGCACTAGGTAGAAACAATCAGACCATATTACTGATCATATACAAGAATAACGATATTACATGAGATAGCAGTATTTTATCGTTTCAATTTTTGAAAATCAACCTTTTTAGATATTTTCAAAATAATAAATTTATATTATAAATAAAGAAAATAAAGGATGTGCATAAGTAATTGGATAATAAAGGTATAAAAAACCTGAAAACCGTTCCGATTCATTGTAAAGACGGGATCCAGCTGATAAAATGGATCTGAGGGCACAGCCTTCAAAAGACGGCAGAAAAGGGGTCATTTTCGTGATCATCCAGTTCATTCGTTACAGATAATGAGAGGTATAGATGAATAGGTTAAACCTTCCAATTTGGCGAGGTTTATTTGTCTATGCCTTTTTCATTTCATCGGAATAACGAATGAATGAGGTGTTTTTTTGACGTCTATAAAAAGAAAACGCGCGGAATTACTGCAATCATGCCAGTCCGTGTTCAGGTGTCCGCTATGCCGGTCGGCCATGGCGGTCTCACAATACCGAAGCTTGATTTGCGGACAGGGGCATACATTTGATATATCAAAACAAGGATATGTGAATTTCCTCAATAAATCGGTCAAAACCCGCTATGACAGACAGCTGTTCGAAGCGAGACGCGAGCTTTTTGACAGCCGGGAATTTTTTGGGCCGGTTCAAAAGGAGATCGCCGCCATCATCACCCATATTCAATCTCCGCAAACATCAGCGGCGGTATTGGATGCGGGGTGCGGAGAAGGGTCTCATTTAGCCGCCATATGCAAATGGCTTCAGCCCGCTTTTTCCGTGACGGGAATCGGCATTGATCTCTCGAAAGAAGGTGTGCTGCATGCCGCAAAGGCCTTCGGGGATCATATGGTTTTTGCCGTCGCTGATGTGGCGGATGCGCCGTTTGCCGACAGCTGTTTTGATGTCGTGATGTCTGTTTTATCACCTTGGAATTACAAGGAATGCAGCAGACTTTTACGAAAGGGCGGCACAGTCATTAAAGCGGTGCCGCGGCGTGATTATTTGAAGGAAGTAAGGGAATTCTTCTTCGGAGACAGCCCTCGGCGGAATGACACCGCCGATTCTGCGGCGGGACGATTCCAAGCGGGCTTTCAAACCTTTGAGCGCAAACGGCTGTGTTACACGAAGACCTTAGCGCAGCCTGACCTCGAGCGGCTTGTGAAAATGACGCCCTTAACATGGAAATGTACTGATGACAGCATCCAGCGGTTTATCAGCCAGAAAGAGGCTGCTGTCACGATAGATATCGATATTTTAATCGGAACCGATCCGCTGTAAAACGGAAAAGACACGCTAATCGCGTGTCTTTTTTTTATTTCCAGACTTCACCGGCAATGTTGACGACATGGCGCAGTTTCGCCCATTGCTGTTCTTCTGTGATCAGGTTTCCTTCCTCAGTGGAGGCGAATCCGCATTGCGGGCTGAGGCAAAGCTGATCCAGACTGACATATTGTGAAGCCTCTTCAATGCGGCGTTTAATCGCGTCCTTGTCTTCAAGTTCGCCATGTTTCGACGTAATCAAGCCAAGCACAAGCTGAAGATCAGAGCGTTTGACATAACGGAGCGGTTCAAAGCCGCCGGAGCGGGAATCATCATATTCCAGGAACAATCCGTCAAGGTCAAGCCCGTCAAAAATCGTTTCAGCCGCTGCATCATAGCCGCCTTCAGCCGTCCAAGTGGATTGGAAGTTGCCGCGGCAGATATGCATCGTAACCTTCAGATCGTCAGGGCGATCCTTGATGGCGTCATTAATGGAAGCGGCAAACAGCTTGCGCAGCTCATCCGGCGTCGTGCCGAAAGCTTCAATCTGACGAAGCCCCGCTTCTGATAAGAAAACGGCCCATGCGGTGTCATCGAGCTGAAGGTAGCGGCACCCGGCGTCATAGAAAGCTTGAATCGCTTTTTTATACGCTTTTGACACATCGTGCTGAAATTGTTTGTAATCATTCTGGTAAGCCGCTTTTTCCAATTTTCCGCGGAAAAACAGCATATTCGGACTTGGGATGGTCATTTTCGGAACAGCATCGCCGGCAATGCTGTGCAGGAATTTATAATCTTCGAGCATCGGATGCTGAGAAAAATCAATATCTCCCGTTACTTTAATGCCGCGCGCTTTCGTCTGTACGTTGTGAAACTGAATGCCGCTTTCAGGCGTAAACGCTTCGACGCCGTCTAAATTTTCGAGAAAATCAAAATGCCACCAGGCACGGCGGAATTCGCCGTCAGTCACGACATTGAGGCCGGTTTCTTTCTGCTTTTTCACACTGCGGATGATTTCTTTGTTTTCGATTTCGCGCAGCTGTTCTGCCGAAATCTCACCCGCCGCTCTTTGCAGGCGGGCTTGCTTCACAGCCGCCGGCCGCAGCAGACTTCCGACCTGATCCGCGCGAAACGGCGGGTTTTTTCTTAGAAGCGTATGCAATGGTTGTTCTGTGTTTTGCTGTGACATGAACGATTCCTTCTTTCCTGATGAAATATAAAAAAACTCTTCCCTCGGATAGGGAAGAGCTTGCGTCCGCAAATCTCAACCTTATCTTCAGGATTTAGCACCATTCTGCTGAACAGCGGTTGCCGGGTATCATAGGGCCAGTCCCTCCACCTCTCTTGATAAGGAAATATGCTATTTTTCAGAATAAACTGTAATACTCTTAATCTTAGTATATTATCTTATATTGTCAATATATTTCGATAAATATTTTTATTTATCACCCTCAAATAGAATCATATCTATCACAATGGCGATCGCGAGACAAAGAACGATATCCTCTTCCTTTTCAATCTGCAAATGATAGGAATCGCCCCAGCTCATCCATGATTTGGTGACGGTCATCCGGTTTGATTTTCCGTCTGTCACTTGAAAATTCCGGCCCCACACATCGCCGGTAAGATCCCAGCCGAGTCCGGAAATTTCAAATTTCGGTTTGAAAAACGTGACTTTCTTGATGACTTGGCAGACGGGTTTGCCGCTGACGGAAATCTCGTAACGGGGAACGAGCGACATCAGTTTCTGGTTGACGCTGGCGAGCGTGCGGCCGTCCAAATCAGTCAGCTTCAGTTCATCACCGAATGAAAACAGCTTTCCTTCAACATTGTAGACTTCTTTTCCGCTTTCAAGAAACACTTGAAAACGATTCTTAAACGTAAACATTCGCTCTTTGATGTAAAAATGGTACATAAAAAAACTCCTTTTTTATGTTGTACGAAAAAAGGAGGCGGTTGGTTTCATATCGGCCGGGTACATAAAAAAAAGGCTGCCGATTTTGCGGCAGCTGTCGTTTTTATGATAGCGGCATCCGGCGTTTTTGACGGATCGCATTTAAATCAATGATGTTATTCGTGTCGGCAGCTGTCACCAGCGGGCTTGTCTTTGGCGTTTTCCGGCGGTTGTCCTTACTGAAAGAGAAAACAAGATACCCTGTCAAAGCAGCAAAAATAAGTAGCATCATTTTACATACCTCCCAAAAAAAGTTTTGGTATTATTATTGTACGAAAAAACAAACGAAAAGTATTCAAACAATTGTCACTTTTTTAAAAAATAACGTCATTTTCCGTAAAAATGACTATGGGTTGAAGAAGTTTTGCTCTTGTTGTGGTTCTATAGATTGTATCGGCTGATGAATGATGATCGTTTATATAACTTTTTCACTATTTTTTGTAAGTGTCTAATTAACTACTTCAGTGTTTTCGTTTGCCTTGTGTTATTCAGTACCCTAAAAAACCTTATCATATGCAAAATAACTGCTTCTAACAGATGACTGCGGGATGACAGCGCTTTCTTTATTTTTTTAAAGAAAACGAGATGTTATCTTAAAAAAATCGTTTGAACATTTTCCGCAGTTTTTTAAAAGGGTTTGATTTCGTCTCCAGAATACGCGGGTCTTTTAAGGTTTTTTTCAATTCTTTCGCTACAGTCCCTCTTGCCATAGTCTTCACTCCTTCTTTCCAATTCATACCTTATATACGGAAAGAAAGAAGGAAAGGTTTCATGTGAAAGAAAAAAACCAAAGCAGGGGGCTTTGGTTTTTAAGCGCGCTCTTCAAAGAGCCTGGCGATTTCAACAATGACGTTTACCGCCTTTTCCATATGATCGACGGAAATGTATTCATATTTTCCGTGGAAGTTTTGGCCGCCCGTGAAAATGTTCGGTGTCGGCAGCCCCATGTAAGAGAGCTGTGATCCGTCGGTTCCGCCCCGAATCGGTTCGATAATCGGGTCGATGTCGAGGTTTTTCATGGCTTGATAGGCGACATCGACTATCTCTTTGACCGGTTCGATTTTTTCTCTCATGTTGTAATATTGATCACGCAGTTCAAGCTTGATGCTTTCGTTGCCGTATTTGGCCGCCAGCGCATCGGCGGTTTTCTGCATATATTCTTTTCGTTCTGCAAAGCGGTCTCTGTCAAAGTCTCTGATGATGTACGACAGGGCGGCTTCAGAAACGTCTCCGTTCATGGAAAGTAGATGATAGAAGCCTTCATACCCTTCCGTATATTCCGGCGCTTCTTCTTTCGGCAGCGCGTGATGAAATTCCATCGCGATTTTTGAAGCGTTGACCATTTTGTTTTTCGCCGTTCCCGGGTGGACGCTTTTTCCGTAACAAGTAAGCTTTGCGGCTGCTGCGTTAAAGCTTTCATATTGCAGTTCGCCGAGGGGGCCTCCGTCTATCGTGTAGGCGAATGCGGCGTTGAAGCGGCCGACATCGAATTTGTGAGGGCCTCTGCCGATTTCTTCATCTGGCGTGAACGCGACCCGGATCGTTCCGTGTTTGATGTCCGGATGTTTGATCAAGTACGCCATTGCTGTCATGATTTCAGCAATGCCCGCTTTGTTGTCGGCTCCGAGCAGCGTCGTGCCGTCTGTTGTGATCAGCGTCTGGCCTTTATAGCGGGAGAGCTCCGGGAATTGCTCAGGCGACAGGACGACATTGAGTTTGTCATTCAGAACGATATCATGTCCGTCGTAGCTCTCAATAATCTGAGGATTCACATTTTTTCCGGTAAAATCGGTCGCGGTGTCCACGTGAGCCAGAAAACCGACAGTCGGCACGTCTTTATCCGTATTCGCCGGCAGAGTCGCCATGACGTACCCATTGTCATCGACTGTGATGTCTGTCATGCCGATCGACTTTAATTCATCTGCCAGCATGTTGGCCAATGTCAGCTGGCCGGGGGTTGAAGGGCAGTTTTCATTGTTTTCGTCAGACTGTGTATCGACTTTTACATAAGAGGTAAAGCGTTCAATGATTTCATTTTTCATACCGTCATCTCCTTTGTCTTATCTTACCATGCGCGGGGGAGGGATTTCTATTTCGCAACCGTTTTGAATCGAGGGCTCTGTGTTTTACGCGAATGAAAACAAATTATGAAGAAACGATGACTAAACGATTAAACTTTTTGGAAATGGATGATTGAGGAAGAAAAAACCGATATAATATGGTCAATTCATTCAATAGGGGAGGCTTTCTTCATGGCGATTTTAGTGACAGGCGGAGCGGGTTATATCGGAAGCCACACATGTGTCGAGCTGTTAAACGGCGGCTATGACATCGTGGTTTTGGATAATCTGTCAAATAGTTCACCGGAAGCATTGGAGCGTGTGAAAGACATTACCGGAAAAGGGCTTGTGTTTTATGAAGCGGATCTCCTTGACCGTGACGCCGTTCACCGGGTGTTTGCTGAAAATGAGATTGAAGCCGTCATTCATTTTGCGGGATTAAAAGCTGTCGGTGAGTCTGTGGCTGTTCCGCTCCGTTATTATCATAATAATCTGACGGGAACGTTTATTTTATGTGAAGCCATGCAGGCACACGGCGTGAAAAAAATCGTCTTCAGTTCTTCAGCGACGGTTTACGGCGTTCCGGAAACAACGCCGATCACTGAGGATTTTCCATTAAGCGCGACCAATCCTTACGGGCAGACAAAGCTGATGCTGGAACAGATTTTACGCGATCTGCATAAAGCGGACTCTGAATGGAGCATTGCCCTGCTCCGCTACTTTAATCCGTTCGGCGCGCACCCGAGCGGGCGGATCGGAGAAGACCCGAACGGCATCCCGAATAATTTAATGCCGTACATCGCACAAGTCGCTGTCGGCAAGCTTGAGCAATTGCAGGTGTTTGGCAATGATTATCCGACAAAGGACGGCACCGGCGTGCGGGATTACATCCATGTCGTTGACCTTGCCGAGGGCCACGTCAGAGCGCTTGAAAAGGTGCTGGACACAACGGGCGCCGACGCCTATAATCTCGGCACGGGAAGAGGCTACAGCGTTCTTGAGATGGTCAAGGCGTTTGAAAAAGTATCGGGAAAAGAAGTGCCGTACCGTTTTGCCGCCCGGCGCCCGGGAGACATCGCCGCATGCTTCGCAGACCCGGCAAAAGCAAAGGCTGAATTAGGCTGGGAAGCAAAGCGCGGGCTTGAAGAAATGTGCGCCGACTCTTGGAAGTGGCAGTCCTCCAATGTGAACGGGTACCAAAAGGTGTAAAAAGAAAGAGACCTTCAAATGGTGAAGGTCTCTTTTATTACGGTCATTATTTAATTTTCACTTCAACATCGTTGCTGAACTTTAATTTCCAAGTGCCTTTAGAGTATGCGTTTTTATCAACTTCAAAAGCTTTTACGTCAGTAACTTTAATGTTCGGGTTCAAGTCACTTAAAATTTTACTGTTGTCTACTTTTGTTTCTGTTGCATAGCTTGAAGAAGCATCAATATCTGAATCATAGGATGTTCCTTTAGAATCTACTAATTTCGCTCTTGGAATGGAGAAAGAGCTTAACGGCTTGTTTGAAACATTTTTAACTGTGTATTGAACAGCTACGATAACGCCGCCGTCAGATGCTTTTTTCTCGACAAATTGAGAGCCTACTGAATCTCTTTTTTCCACTTTCGTAACAGTAACTTCAGTTTTCTCAGTCTTAACAGTGTCACCGATGTTATACAGTTTTTCCTTGGATTCCGCAGCTTTTGAAGACGCGGTTTTAGATGATGAAGATCCGCCTCCGCCGCCGATGTTTACGAGAATGATAATAACCACTACTGCCAGAAGCAATGTGATAATTTTATGTCTCATAAAAAAGTTTCTCTGATCTTTACCGCAGTTTGGGCATTTTTTAACGCCTTTAGCGATTTCTTTGCCGCATGCCTTACAAGACACCAGGTTGCCTGCCATAATATTTCCTCCTATGTAAACTATTTCTTGAAAACTACATACTATAATGCCTGTAAAATAACCTATAGTCAATAATATTTTGAGAAAAAAAGTATTTTAATGATTTTTTAGTCATGTATTTTAAGGACCTTTTTTAGTATCGGCAGATCGTTCATATTTTTTATACGTTTATGGAAAAAAGAGTGGTTGAACATGTTCGTGATTTCCCGTATAATCTTGAAAGATATACAAAAACTGAACATAAAAAACAGTGGTTTTCTAGGGTTCCGCAATGCTGAATTGGTCTGGACCGAGAGAAAACACACAGCAGGTTCCTGCTGTGACACGTTGGGATAAAAGCCCGGGAGTTTCTGCTCTTTTAATGAAGAGTGCTCTCCCGGGCTTTTTTGATTTTAAATAAAGGGAGTGTCTGGGATGAAAAAGAGATTGCTGGATGTGCTGATGCTGATTATTGGGGCTTTTATCTTTGCTTTGGCCGTTAATTTATTCGCCATTCCGAATGATCTTGGAGAGGGCGGGGTAACGGGAATCACCCTGATCTTGTACTATGTGTTTGAATGGTCGCCCGGGGTGACGAATATCATTTTGAACGGGATCTTATTGATTATCGGATATAAATTCTTAGACGGAAAAACAACGCTTTATACGATCATTACCGTTGTCGCCAACTCACTGTTTCTGCATCTGACGCATGATTGGCACTCGCCTTCACATGAACTCATTATTAATACTATTTTTGCGGGTGTGTTTGCCGGTGTCGGAATCGGGATCATTATTCGAGTCGGAGGCACGACTGCGGGTTCTGCCATTTTGGCGAGGATTGCGAACAAATATCTCGATTGGAATATCAGCTATGCGCTTTTGTTCTTTGATCTGATTGTCGTCTTCAGTTCTTATTTCATCATCGGTGCAGAAAAAATGATGTTTACCATTGTCATGCTGTACATCGGAACGAAGGTGATGGACTTTATCATTGAAGGCCTGAATACGAAAAAAGCGGTGACGATTATATCTGAGCATAAGCACGAAATCGCCGAACAGGTCAATACGCTTATGGACAGAGGGGTTACGCTGCTGTCGGGTAAAGGAAATTACACGGGGCAGTCGAAGGAAATTTTATATATCGTCATCCAGAAACAAGAGCTTTCCATGCTCAAAAAAATTATTAAAAGCTGTGATACAAAAGCGTTTGTCATTGTTCATGATGTGCGTGACGTCTTTGGTGAAGGCTTCGTCGATATCTCTAAATAAAAAGGATCCCTCTGCCGGCGCGGAGGGTTTTTTTCTTATGCCGGCAGAAGCTGTTATGATCCGTTTCCCGGGAAATAGCCTGAAAGCTGTTTCTTAAAACGAAGTGGATACAATCGGCCGGACGTTTTATACTGACAATATGATAGAGCGATAGAGAGGAGCGCATATGAACCCGTTATTGGCAATTTACCCGAGGGCTGTGTTGTCTGATACGTGCTGTACGGCGGAGGATGTCTTTTGCTTTTATGATGAGAAAAGGCGGGTCTATGTCGCCATTCCGAAGGAGGATATCACCCCGAAGGAGAAACTGCTTCTGGAATCACTTTTGACGCCCGCTGAAGAAAAAGGCGATTTTTTTCCGGAGACGGCGGCAGCAAAGAGGTGGCGGCGGTTTCTGCTGGAAGAAGGCCCGGTGCCTGATGTCAAGGAGCTGCGTGTCCGTTTTATCCATTATGACTTATTGGGAGAACGGGACTGGGGGGCATTTACAGAAGCGCTGCGCCATTTCTGGCCGGTTTCATATACAGTTGTCCGGACGGGAAGGGATCAAGGCGTGATTGTGGAGGAAGAAAAGCTGGAAGCGCCAGATTCGGATGACATCGCATCTTTTGTGAAGATTCTCGAAGGCGATTTTTATTTCAGTGTCCGTTTTTTCATCGGAAGGTATTATGGCGCGGGAGAACGTCTGCGCCTTCATTATCGGAGAGAACAGCAATATTGTCAGATTGGCCGGCGTTATCTCCCGCAGCTGAGCACGCTGACCGCGGAAACGGTATTTCCGGCCATGCTCACGGAAGAAAGCAGAGAAAAGCTCTCAGCCTTGCTTCATGAAGAAGCGGTGCTGCTGTTTCAGAAAGAACCGGAGCTGAAGCATACGATTCAGACTTTTATTGAACATAACTCGAACATGTCGCTCACATCGAAAAGACTGCATTTGCACCGCAACAGTCTTCAATATCGGATTGATAAATTTGCGGAACGCTCGGGTATTGATATTAAGACATATCGGGGCGCCCTGCTGGCTTATTTCATTTGTCTGCAGTATGAAAAATCACATTAAATGGGAAATGTGCACGAAGGCAGCGGACTTTTTTTATGAACATTGCCTATATCCGCCGCCGTCTGACGCTGTTACAATCCTATTGAAGAAAGCGTTTACAAAAAAGGGAGAGATGACATGGCGGAACTTCGGCTGGAGCATATTTATAAGTATTACGATCAAAAAGAAGCGGCTGTCGATGATTTTAACCTTCATATTAAAGATAAAGAGTTTATTGTGTTTGTCGGTCCGTCGGGGTGCGGCAAGTCGACAACATTGCGGATGGTTGCCGGGCTGGAAGACATTACGAGGGGCGATTTCTATATCGGTGACACGAGAGTGAATGACATCGCTCCTAAAGACAGGGATATCGCCATGGTGTTTCAAAACTATGCGTTATATCCGCACATGACGGTCTATGATAATATCGCTTTCGGTCTGAAGCTGAGGAAGATGCCGAAACCTGAGATAAAAAAACGGGTCGAAGAAGCGGCGAAAATGCTGGGGCTCACAGAGTATCTGCACCGCAAACCGAAGGCGCTCTCCGGCGGGCAGCGGCAGCGGGTTGCATTAGGCCGGGCGATTGTCAGGGACGCCAAAGTGTTTCTAATGGATGAGCCGCTGTCAAATCTGGACGCAAAGCTTCGGGTGCAGATGCGGGCAGAAATTATTAAGCTGCATCAAAGGCTGCAAACAACCACAATCTATGTGACGCACGACCAAACAGAAGCACTGACGATGGCGACACGCATCGTCGTCATGAAGGACGGAAAAATTCAGCAGATCGGCACGCCGAAAGACGTGTATGAACATCCCGAAAACGTATTTGTCGGCGGGTTTATCGGCTCCCCAGCGATGAACTTTTTCAAAGGAAAGCTGACGGACGGCGCCATTCAGATCGGTTCAGCCGCTCTCAGCGTGCCGGAAGGGAAAATGAAAATGCTCCGGGAAAAAGGGTATGCCGGCAAAGATGTTATCTTTGGCATCCGCCCGGAAGACATACATGATGAGCTGATTGTGGTAGAATCCTATAAGAATTCATCCATCACAGCTAAAATCAATGTCGCGGAATTGCTCGGGTCAGAAATTATGGTTTATTCCCGGATCGGGGATCAGGATTTTATCGCCCGGATTGACGCCCGCCATGACATTCGTGCCGGTGAGGAATTGACCGTCGCTTTCGACATGAATAAAGCTCACTTTTTTGACAGTGAAACAGAAATCAGAATCCGCTCATAACGCAAAGCCGGACAGCTGGATGTCCGGCTTTTTTGATGTAACAATTTATGACGCATAACCGATATAAAAAGTAAATAGAAGACAGAAAGCAGGAAAACGATGAAACGCATGATCATGTGCATGTGCCTTTTGGCTGCCGTGTTTACGCTTGCCGCCTGCTCGGGCCATGAGGCAAGCGCCGAACAAAGCATTCCGAAGGCAGAAGCGCACCACGATAAAAAGTCTGTAAAGCGCCAAATCAAAAAAGAGCCGGATACGTCCGCCTGGGTTCAAACGAAAGGAACGGCAAGACTGCCGATTCTGATGTACCACAGCATTTCTGAGGGAAACAGCCTGCGTGTGCCGAAGGAAGAATTCCGGCAGCATATGAAGTGGCTTCATGATCACGGCTATTATACGATGACTCCTGAAGAGGCCTATCTGATGCTGACGGAGGATAAGGAGCCGCGTGAAAAATGTGTTCTGATCACATTTGATGACGGCTATACCGACAATGTGAAAGCGGCCTATCCCATTTTAAAGAAATACAAGATGAAAGCGACAATCTTTATGATCGGAAACTATATCGGGCATAAGAATCATCTGACTGAGAAGCAGATGAAGGAGATGGCCGCCCACGGCATTTCCATTCAGAGCCATACGATGAACCATCTCGAATTGAATGGGCTCACACCGCAGCAGCAGCGACGTGAAATGAAGGACTCTAAGCGTTTATTTGATCAAATGTTCGGGCAGCGGACGTCTATGATCAGCTACCCTGTCGGACGATATAATAAGGAAACATTAAAAGCCGCAGCCGCGTCAGGCTACCGTATGGCGGTTACGACGGAGCCGGGAGCGGCGTCAAGAGATCAGGGGCTTTACGGGCTTCACCGCGTCCGTGTGTCGCCGGGCATGTCCGGCGCGGCATTCGGCTCTTATATTCAAAATGTGATGAAATAACAGAGCCTCCGCATATGCGGAGGCTTTTTTCAGTTTAATAGAATTGATGAAGCAGCAGAAGGGTGACACTCACGGTAATCGCTCCGCCGATTCTGGTCGACACTTGGGCGAACGGCATAAGCTCAAGCCGTTCAGCGGCGCTCAAGATCGCGACGTCGCCGGTGCCGCCCTGGCCGGAATGGCAGGCATTAATAATCGCCGTCTCAATCGGGTACAGATTCAGCCATTTTCCGGTCAGAAAACCGACGGCCATCATCGTGACGACGATTGATAAAATGGTAATGATGTTGCTGATCGTAAACGCCGCAATCAGCTTGTCCCACGGTGTCATTGAAACGCCGATCGCAAATAAGAGCGGATAGGTCACGGCTGTCGAGAAAAAGCGCGAGACGCCGAAGGCTCCGTTTTCAATTGAAGCCGGCGCCAGCCTGAACAGCTTAATGAGAACGGCAAGGACGAGCATCACGACAGGAGCCGGAAGCTGAAAGAAATCATGCGCCAGCATGCCGACCAAATAGAGGGAAACCGCTAAAATACCGCCCGAAGCGAAAAAGGACAAATCAAACGTTTTATCATTGGCCGGCTGTTCCAATGCGGGAGCGGAATGATCAGACTTATCAACCTTCCCGTTGCCCGTCCATTCCGGTTTGCGTTTCCCGATGACATTCAGCAAACCCGATAACATAATGGCGCACAGGCTGCCGAGCATGATGGACGGCAGCACAAGCGCAAAGGCGTCTCCCTGGGACATCGGCATAATATCGGAGTAGCCGATGGATAAAGGAATCGCGCCTTCACCGACACCCCCCGCCATAATCGGAACGACAATATAAAGCAGTGTGTGCTGAAAGCCGAGCCCGAGCAGCGTCCCGACGCATAAGCCGACGATGGCGGCCGCGATCGAGCCGGCGATCAGCGGAATAAAAATCTTGACGAAAGCTTTGACGAGCGTCTCTCTTTTCATCCCGAGAATACTGCCGACGACGATACCGGCAATAAATAGATAGAGAAAGTTGGAGCTTTCCGTGAATTCTGTTGTTGAAGTAATAATGTCTTTCGGAAGCAGGTGGTAGTAGACGACAGCGGATGGAATAAAGGTTGCGAGAATCGCAGGGCCGCCGATGGACCGCACGATCGGAATGGATTTTCCGATCTGGCCGAAGGTAAATCCGAAAAAACTCATGACGGCAATTGATGTCAGAATGTCGCTTTTTACATCACGGCTCATGACAAACACCGTAATAAGCAAGAAAAGCAGGATATAGATAGGAAGAGGAATAATGCCGATTCTTATATTCATTGCTCTGGCAAACCAGTTATCAGTCCGTTCCTGTTTTTGGATTGAATCCGTTTGCAATTTTGGTTGAAGTTCTCCCATGCTTGTTCCCCCAGTCGTTATGTAGTGAAAAAATATCCCCATTTAAAGTATACTAAAAAATTTAAATTGTTCATATATTATGAATTTACTAGAGGACATGCTTTCTTCACATTTTCTTTCTCAAAATGGCGATTTGGCGGGCTTTTTCATCGAGAAAAGCATTTTGTTCGCCACACGAATAAAAAAGAGGTACGATATCAAAGGGACAAATATCCTAGGTGCTGACATAAAATCTCTACAAATCCGACAATAATCGGTCACAATTTCAGCCTTATTTTAGGTATATTGATCTTTTTTTTTAGGCTGAATCGTTGTAAAGTAATGATATTGAATCATTTCTATGACAGCCGCTGTCCCCCAGGGTGTACAGGCTGATATTTCAATAGTTTTGACGAATTTGTGAAACATTGAGCAAATATATCATTTTTTGTGAAATACCGAGCAATGATTTCGCTGTGTTTGTGAAATGTTGAGCAATTTACCAGATTGGAGGAAAAACATCATGAGTGAGTTGGTATTAGCCCGCATTCAATTTGCATCTACAACATTGTTTCACTTCTTGTTTGTGCCTTTGTCTATCGGGCTTGTGTTTATGGTTGCTTTGATGGAGACGCTTTATGTTGTCAAAAAACAAGAGACCTATCTCAAAATGGCTAAATTTTGGGGGCATCTCTTTTTAATTAACTTCGCTGTCGGCGTCGTCACAGGGATTCTTCAGGAATTCCAGTTCGGATTGAACTGGTCTGATTATTCCCGTTTTGTCGGAGACGTATTTGGAGCTCCGCTTGCGGTTGAAGCGCTTTTGGCGTTTTTTATGGAGTCTATTTTTATCGGATTATGGATTTTCGGCTGGGACCGTTTATCTAAAAAAGTGCATTTGCTTTGCATTTGGCTTGTGTCCTTCGGAACGATTATGTCATCTTTCTGGATTTTGACGGCAAACTCATTCATGCAGGAGCCGGTCGGCTTTGCGATTAAAAACGGCCGCGCGGAAATGAATGATTTCGGGGCGCTTTTGACAAACCCTCAGCTTTGGGTTGAATTTCCTCACGTCATTTTCGGGGCGCTTGCGACGGGTGCTTTCTTTATCGCCGGTGTCAGCGCATTTAAATTATTGAAGAAAAAAGAAGTGCCTTTCTTCCATAAATCTTTCAAGCTTTCGATGATTGTCGGTCTGATCGCCGGTATCGGCGTTGCGTTCAGCGGACATATGCAGGCTGAGCATTTAATGGAATCGCAGCCGATGAAAATGGCTGCCAGTGAAGCGCTTTGGGATGACAGCGGTGATCCTGCCGCGTGGACGGCTTTTGCGAATATTGATACGAATAAAGAAAAAAACACATCAGAAATTTCAATTCCTTACGCACTGAGCTACTTGGCTTACCAGAAGTTCAGCGGCAGTGTGAAAGGGATGAAAACACTTCAAAAAGAATACGAAAAAACGTACGGAAAAGGCGACTATATCCCGCCTGTTAAAACGACGTTCTGGAGTTTCCGCATTATGGCGGGAGCGGGCGCGCTTATGATATTTGCCGCGATTGCCGGCTTTATTCTGAACCGCCGCAAAAAACTTCATACGAGCAAGTGGTATTTACGGGGCATGATCGCACTGATTGCATTTCCATTCATTGCGAACTCTGCCGGTTGGATTATGACTGAAATCGGACGCCAGCCGTGGACGGTCATGGGACAATTGACGACCGCACAATCCGTTTCTCCTAACGTAACGACGGGATCTCTGCTGTTTTCAATTATCAGCTTCGGCGTCATGTACTTGATTTTAGGCGCGCTGCTTGTTTTCCTATTCGTTCGTGAAATTAAAAAAGGTGCGGACCATGATGATCATAAGGATGTTCCTGTATCAACGGATCCGTTCAGTCAGGAGGTCTACCATGGGGTCACTTCATGATCTTTGGTTTATACTCGTTTCAGTTTTGTTTGTCGGATTTTTCTTTTTAGAGGGTTTTGACTTCGGTGTCGGCATTTCGACCCGATTTCTTGGCCATAATGAATTAGAACGCAGAGTGCTGGTTAACACCATCGGCCCGTTCTGGGATGCGAATGAGGTGTGGCTTATCACAGGTACGGGAGCGATCTTCGCGGCATTCCCGAACTGGTATGCGACGATGCTGAGCGGATATTACATTCCGTTTATCATCATTCTTCTTGCCTTGATGGGGCGCGGCGTGGCATTTGAATTCCGCGGCCAAGTGAATAATCTGAAATGGGTCAAAACATGGGACTGGGTGATTTTCTTCGGCAGCCTTATCCCGCCATTTGTATTCGGACTTATTTTCACAAGCTTGTTCCGCGGTGTGCCGATTGACGGACATATGAACATTCACGCAGGTTTTTCAGATATTGTGAACGTGTATTCCGTTCTTGGCGGTGCGGCCGTCACCCTTCTTTCATTCCTGCACGGTTTAATGTTTATCACCCTGCGCACGATCGGTGATTTACAAGAGCGTGCGAGAAAAATGGCAAAACGCGTAATCGGTGTTATCTTTCTTGTTGTACTTGCTTTCTTTGCGATGTCTGCATACGATACGGATATGTTTACACGCCGGGCAAACATCACGATTCCGGTATTCGTGCTGATTGTCATCTGCAACGTTCTTGCCATTGTGTTCATGAGCAAGAAAAAAGACGGCTGGGCATTCGGTATGACCGGCGCGGGTCTTGCTTTGACAGTTGCGATGATTTTTATCTCTCTGTTCCCGCGCGTCATGGTCAGCTCGCTGAAAAGCGCGTATGACTTAACAGTAGCTAACGCGTCTTCCGGTGATTATTCACTTAAGGTCATGACAATTGTCGCACTGACTCTGCTGCCGTTTGTCATCGGCAGTCAGATCTGGAGCTATTATGTCTTCCGGAAACGCGTCAGCCATAAGGAGCCTATGACTTATTAATGGGAAAAGACCTGTTTCTTTATAAAGGAATGAAGCGGATTCTTGCGATCATTACGGGATTAACGATTATACAAACGGCCGCCATCATCTTGCAGGCGGAATGGCTGAGCCAGGCGGTAACCGGATTATTTAACGGGAAGCGGATTGCTTCTCTTTATCCGGTTATCGGCTTTTTCCTGCTTGCGTTTTTGGTCCGGCATGCGGTGACAACGGTCCGGCAGAAAATCGTGTACCAATATGCCGCGCAAACCGGCGCAGACTTAAGAAAAAGATTTCTTGAGCAATTGTTCCGTCTCGGCCCCCGCTTTGCGAAAAAAGAGGGGACAGGCCGGATGGTGACGCTGGCGATGGAAGGCATCAGCCAGTTCCGCCGTTATTTAGAGCTGTTTCTGCCGAAAATGGTCAGCATGGCGATTGTGCCGGCTGCCGTTGTTATTTACGTGTTTTTTCAGGATAAAACATCGGCTTTGATTCTGATTCTTGCGCTTCCGATTTTGATTGTATTTATGATTCTGCTCGGACTTGTGGCACAGAAAAAAGCCGATCGCCAATGGAAGTCCTATCAGACGCTTTCCAATCATTTCGTGGATTCGCTCCGCGGACTGGAGACATTGCGGTTTTTAGGATTAAGCAAATCACACAGTAAAAATATCTTTCATGTCAGTGAGAGATACCGCAAGGCGACGATGAGCACGCTCCGGGTCGCGTTTTTATCATCATTCGCCCTGGATTTCTTTACGATGCTGTCGGTGGCGACAGTGGCGGTGTTTCTCGGCTTGCGGCTGATAGACGGACAAATTCTGCTCGGACCGGCATTGACCGCGCTCATTCTCGCGCCTGAATATTTTCTCCCGGTCCGCGAAGTGGGGAATGATTACCACGCGACGTTAAACGGGCAGGAGGCGGGGAAAACCATTCAAGCGATTTTGGCGCAGCCCGGTTTTAAAGAAGAAAAGCCGCTCGAACTTGATACGTGGACTGACGGGGATGAATTACAGCTTACGCGTTTGTCCGTCCGAGAATCGATGTCTGAATTTCATCTGTCCTTCAAAGGGAAGAAGAAAATCGGGATTATCGGGGAAAGCGGTGCGGGAAAATCGACACTCATTGATGTGCTGGGCGGCTTTTTAGAGCCTGCGTCCGGTGAGATCAAGGTAAACGGTGAATCCCGCTCACATCTGCAGTCGGACGGCTGGCAGAAGCAGCTGCTTTATATTCCGCAGCACCCGTACATTTTTGATGACACGCTTTTGAATAATATCCGGTTTTATCATCCTGATGCTTCGCGTGAGGAAACGGCGCAGGCCGCTAGATCGGCGGGTCTTTCCGGACTGATCCGTGATCTGCCCGGCGGTCTTGACGGCCGGATCGGCGAGGGCGGACGGGCGCTCAGCGGAGGGCAGGCTCAGCGTGTCGCGCTGGCCAGAGCCTTTTTAGGAAACCGGCCGATTCTCCTTTTGGATGAGCCGACCGCTCACCTTGATATTGAAACAGAATATGAAATAAAAGAAACGATGAAAGACCTGTTTGAAAACAAACTTGTCTTTCTGGCCACTCACCGTCTTCACTGGATGCTTGAGATGGACGAAATTATCGTGCTTGATGACGGCGCGGTGGCGGAAATCGGCACCCACGACGAATTGATGGCGAAACAAGGCGTATACGCCAAACTTGTAAAGGCGCAACTGGGGGAAAGAACATGAGAAAAGAAGAATGGATTCTGCCGTATATGAAGCAAAATGCCCGTTTGTTTGTTCTTGTGATTTTTTTAGGCGCGGTGACGATTTTTTCGGCGGCCTTTCTCATGTTCACTTCCGGTTTTTTGATCTCTAAGTCGGCGACCAGGCCTGAGAATATCCTGCTGGTGTACGTTCCGATTGTAGCCGTGCGGACCTTCGGGATTGCCCGTTCAGTCTCACGGTACGCCGAGCGTCTGACGGGGCACCATATCATTCTGAAAATCGTGTCCGACATGAGGGTGCGGCTTTACAATATGCTGGAGCCGGCCTCGCTCATGCTTTCATCCCGTTTTCGGACGGGCGACATGCTCGGCATTTTGGCTGAGGATATTGAGCATTTGCAGGATGCGTTTTTAAAAACGATTTTCCCTGCGGTTTCCGCTTTGCTTCTGTATGCGGCATCCGTTATCGGACTCGGCTTTTATTCCTGGCCGTTTGCCGCTTTTGCGGCGATTTACCTGTTTATATTGGTTGTAATGTTTCCGGTTGTGTCGCTTCTTGTGACGAGAGCGAAAAACATGAGGCTGAAAAGCGGCCGGAATACGCTCTACAGCCGGCTGACAGATGCCGTGCTCGGCGTGAGCGACTGGATGTTCTCGGGACGCCAGGCGGCCTTTATTTCCTCTTATGAAGAGAAAGAGAAGGCGTGGTTTGACCTTGAAAGCAAACGTCAGCGGTTTACGAGATGGCGTGATCTCGCCGCGCAATGTCTTGTCGGCGGCTTCATATTGATCATGCTGTTCTGGACGGCAGGTCAGTATGCGGACGGCAGCATCGCCAACACGATGATTGCGGCCTTTGTGCTTGTCGTATTTCCATTGACGGAGGCGTTTCTGCCCCTTTCGGATGCGCTGACGGAAGTGCCTTCTTATCAGGATTCCATCAAAAGAATGAGTCAGGCGGCTCCGGAGCTGCGAAGTCGTGAGGTGAAGCAGACGGATGAGAAACTGGATGTATCGGATGTGACACTTACATTTGATAACGTGACGTTTTCTTATGATCAGCACAGTCATGTGCTTGACCGTTTTTCCTTCACTCTCCGCCAAGGTGAAAAAATGGCGCTGCTCGGCAGGAGCGGCTCCGGTAAGTCGACCTCTCTCGCTTTAATTGAAGGTGCCTTAGTTCCCGATTCGGGCAAAGTGATGCTGAATGGGCTGGAAACTGCGGCCGTGCAGGAGCAGATTTCCTCAGCGGTGGCCGTTTTGAATCAGAAACCTCATCTCTTTAACACGAGCATTATGAACAATATCCGGCTCGGAAACGGCAAGGCGAGTGATGAAGATGTTAAGCGTGCGGCTCGGCAAGTGAAGTTGCATGATTATATTGAATCACTGCCTGACGGATATGAAACGTCCGTGCAGGAGACGGGGATTCGTTTCTCAGGCGGGGAACGGCAGCGGATCGCGCTTGCCCGTATTCTGCTCCAAGACACGCCGGTTATTATCCTTGATGAACCGACGGTCGGCCTTGATGCGGTCACTGAACGCGAATTGCTTGATACGATTTTTGATGTCTTTAAAGAGAAAACGATCCTCTGGATTACACACCATTTAGCGGGTGTGGAAACAGCTGATAAAATCGTCTTTTTAGAAAATGGAAAAGCAGAAATGGAAGGAACTCATCAAGAGCTGCTTGCAGAAAACGAACGGTACCGGAAGCTTTACCGTCTTGATGTTCCGATCAGAACATAAACAGCCGCAAACGAGCGGCTGTTTTTTTTGTGCGGTTTAAAATCTCTTCTTGTTTGGAATATAAATAGGAGACAGAAGAGGAGGTACAGAGATGAATATAATGGATTGGACGGAACAGGATGTGAAAGATACGCTGCCGAAGCGGGAGGCAGACAGCCATAAGGGGACGTTCGGGACGGCGTTATTGCTGGCCGGCAGCGAAGACATGCCGGGAGCTGCCCTTCTGGCCGGATTGGGCGCGATGAGAAGCGGTGTCGGCAAGCTCGTCATCGGTACATCGGCAGGCGTCATCCCGCTTATCGTCCCGGTGCTGCCGGAAGCGACGTACTGGCGTGACGGCTGGAAAAAAGCCGCGGCGGGCCAGCCCGGGGAAACCATCCGGGCCGCTGCCCTCGGGCCGGGCCTTCCCCAAACAGACGAAGTGCAGCAGGCGGCTGATCAGCTGCTTTCTGCCGATTATCCCGTCATACTGGACGCGGGCGCCATTACGAAAAGAACCTATCCAAAGAGGAAAGCCCCCGTGATCTTGACGCCTCATCCCGGCGAATTTTCCAGAATGACAGGCCTTCCGATTCAAGAGATTCAGCAGAACAGAGCGGGATATGCCGCGGAATGGGCGGAGCGGCTTCACGTCACGATTGTCCTGAAAGGAAACGAAACCATTATCGCTTTTCCCGACGGGGAATGCCGCAGGAATACAACCGGAAACGGCGCGCTTGCAAAAGGCGGGACCGGCGACACGCTGACGGGAATGATTCTCGGCATGCTGTGCTGTCATCAAGACCCGAAGCATGCCGTATTGAACGCCGTCCGCCTTCACGGTGAATGTGCGGAGTTATGGACGAAAGAGCGCTCCGCCCATACCTTATTGGCGCACGAACTTTCTGAACTGCTGCCGCGTGTATGGAAGGAATATGAATAAAGAAAAGGCGTCTTCATAGAGAAGGCGCCTCTTGTTGTTTTACCCTTGATTTCATCAGGACATAATACAGCAGCGACGGAACGGCCAGGCCGATGACCCAGGCAATGTCGCCTCCGCCGAATATTTCAGCGAGCGGCCCGATGTAAAAGGATGTATTGATGAATGGGATTTCTAATATAATCGACAACACGAAGGCGGCCGCTGTAATCCAATTGACCCTGCCGTATTGTCCGTTGACGTCAAACATCGATTTGACGTGGTATTTTCCGCGGCGGATAAAATAGTAATCCACGAGGTTGATCGCCGTCCATGGAATTAAGAAATAACTGATGAAAAAGATGAAATTTAAAAACAGTTCCATGAAATTGCTTTGGCCCAAGAGACTTAATACAGTACCTGCTGCCGTCACACAAAGGATCATTACCACTCTCGTTTTCGGCGTCACCTTCAGTTTTAAAAACGGCTCCAAGGTAGTCGTCGTTGACATAAAGGCTCCGTATAAATTAAAGACGTTGATCGCCATTTGCCCGAACAGGACGATGATCAGCATAATAAAGGAAAACGGACCGAACAATCGGACAATCTCATTTCCCGCATTAGAGGTAAATTCCGGGAGCGCCGTCGTCAAAATGGCGCCGAGAAGCATCATCCAGATGGAACTGACTGACGTACCTGCGTAGCTGTACCAAAAGGTATGCGATGCCGGTGTTTTGACCGGCAGATAACGGGAATAATCTGCGACATATGGCGCGTATGCCAGCTGCCATGTGGCCACCGCGCTGACCGCCACTAGAAAAACAGGCAGATCTAATGAGCCGGGCACCCAGCTTCCTGAAGGAATCGGCAGTTGAAAAATAAGAATCGTTGCAGCAAAAAAAACGGCAAAGGAGGTCCAAGAGAGGATTTTCTGCATTTTGTGAATCAGATCATGACCGTAGATCGTGAGTAAAAAACAGATGGCGCTTAAGCCGATAATACACCATGAAGCCGGAATCGGTACAAAGCTGCTCAGTGTACCGGCTGCGAGAATCGTACTGCTCGCAAAGAAGCCCAGGTAGATAAACATGACCAAAAAGAGGGGCAGAATCGCTCCGATCACGCCGAATTGCGCGCGGCTTTGAATCATTTGCGGAATTCCGAGCTGAGGTCCTTGTGCGGAATGAGACGCCATAAAGATTGCGCCGATAAAGGTTCCGATAATAATGGCGGCGATACTCCAAAAGAGATCGAGCCCCATTGTAACGGGCAGTGTGCCTGTGACTAACGTCGTAATATGCATATTCGCCCCGAACCAGACGGGGAATAAATCTTTAGCCTTTCCGTGTCTTTCGTCATGCGGAATATGTTCAATCGTTCGCCTTTCTACTTTCAATAGATAATCTCCTCCGTATGTTCTTCTTTAACATAAAGACATAGCTTAACAGATTGACCTGCCGTTTACAAATTCCAGCATGCAGGAAAAACATTGTAAAGCCTCGCTGACAGCCGTTCAAAAGTTTTTTTGAAAAACGGTACAAACACTGCCGCCAAAACGATTTGCCAGGGTTTAAAAGGCATGGATATGCTTACGGACTAATATGTATTAAGGAGAAATGTGACAATCTTTTGACGAATGGAGCCATTATTCGTTAAGCTGGAAGAATAGTTTACTTTGTGTAAATTTCATTAATGAAAAGGGGATTGATGATATGTGTACAAGTCTTACATTGAAAACGACAGACGGTAATCACCTATTGGCGCGAACGATGGATTTTGCATTTCAGCTCGGGACGGACGTCGTGCTTTACCCTCGTCAGTACAGCTGGAAAAGCGAAGCTGACGGCAGGATGCATAGGACGAAATACGCATTTATCGGCATGGGGAGAAATCTCGGCAATGTTCTGTTTGCCGACGGCGTAAATGAAAAAGGGCTGTCGTGTGCGACGCTGTATTTTCCGGGCTTTGCGGGATACGAGAAAGCGGAACGGGAGGGCACCTGTCACATCGCTCCTCATGAGTTTGTCACCTGGGCCTTATCAAACTGTGAATCTCTTGAAGACATAAAGGAAAAGCTCTCAATGCTGACGATTGTAGAGAAGAAGTTAATGTTATTGGATACGGTGCTGCCTCTTCATTGGATTTTATCAGACCGCACGGGCGGCTGCATTGTCATCGAGCCGACACCGGAGGGAATGAAAGTATATGACAACAAACCCGGAGTGATGACCAACAGTCCGGAATTTCCTTGGCATGTGACCAATCTGCGCCATTATATCGGAATCAGGCCGCAGCAGTCAGAAAGCAAAACATTGGGCGGAATGACATTAACCGCTTTCGGCCAAGGATCTGGAACGATCGGGCTTCCCGGTGATTACACGCCGCCATCCCGATTCATCAGAGCCGCTTATCTGAAAGAGCATTTAGAGCCTGCCGCTCATGAAACGGATGGCGTTACGGCCGCTTTTCACGTGCTGTCCAATGTGAATATTCCAAAAGGCGCGGTGATCACAGAGGAGAATGAAATTGATTATACGCAGTATACGTCGGTCATGTGCTGTGACACCGGGAACTACTACTTTCATCTGTACGACAACCGGCAGATTCACAAAGTAAGTTTATTCCATGAAGATCTTGACCGTCCGGAGCCGAAAGTATTTGCGGCCGCGGCGGAGCAGAATATACAGGAGCTGAATTAGCTCAAAAAAAACAGGACGCGATTGTCCTGTTTTTTTATTTAATACGGATCAGACGGATGGCTTTCCTGTTCAGCCTGTTTTGCGGCTTGTGCTGTATCAGTAGTGCCGATCGGCCCGCCGCTGTTGCTTTCGGCGGCTTTTTTCAGCCCTTCCGCCACACGTTTTCCGTAGTCCGGATCTGCTTTTGTGAAATTCTCAATCATTTGATCCTGAATGTCTTTGCGGCAGGAAGAAAGCGTATTGACCAGGTTTGTGATCAATTCGTTCCGTTCAAATTCTGAAAATCTGCGGTATGTTTCTCCGGCCTGGCCGAAGTTATTCGACCGGTCGATCGCCTCCCGCATCACATCGCCTTCGACATGAGGTGTATGGTCTTTCCCATCCTGCTTTGCTTCGTTGAGTCCTCCCATAATGGACGGCTCATAGTTGACGTGCGGGTTTTGTCCTTCTGCCCGATCGACCCGATACTGCATTTGCCCGCCTTCCTGGTTGGTGGCGACATGCTTTTTCGGCGAGTTGATCGGAAGCTGCAGGTAGTTTGCGCCGACGCGGTACCGCTGGGTATCTGAATAGGAGAATGTCCGCCCCTGAAGTAATTTGTCATCCGAAAAATCAAGGCCGTCCACAAGCACGCCCGTTCCGAATGACGCTTGTTCCACCTCGGCATGGTAGTTTTCCGGGTTTTTGTTCAGAACCAATTTACCGATCGGCTTCCAAGGGAAATCGTCTTTATACCACAGCTTGGTCGGATCAAGCGGATCAAAATCCAGCTCGGGGTGTTCGTCATCAGTCATGATTTGCGCATACACTTCCCATTCAGGGTAATCGCCTTTTTCAATCGCTTCATACAAATCCTGTGTCGCATGGTTAAAGTTTTTCCCCTGAATCTCTTCCGCTTCCTTCTGTGTCAGGTTGCGGATGCCCTGTTTCGGTTCAAAGTGATATTTGACGAGTACGGCTTTTCCTTCTTCATTGACCCATTTGTAGGCATGGACGCCTGAGCCCTGCATCTGCCGGTAGTTGGCCGGGATGCCCCACGGCGAAAACAAGAAAGTGATCATATGAGTCGCTTCCGGTGATTGGGAAATGAAGTCGAAAATACGCTCGCCGTCCTGAATGTTCGTAACAGGATCAGGCTGAAATGCGTGCACAAGATCCGGGAACTTCAGCGGATCACGGATAAAAAAGATTTTCAAGTTGTTGCCGACCAGATCCCAGTTGCCGTCTTCGGTATAAAGCTTAACGGCAAACCCCCGGGGGTCACGCAATGTTTCCGGGGAATGCTTTCCGTGGTTGACGGTAGAAAACCGCACAAACGCCGGAGTTTTCATTCCTTTCTTTTGAAACACTTTCGCTCTTGTGTATGTAGAAATCTCCTCGTCTCCAAAACTTCCGTACGCCTCAAAGTATCCGTGTGCCCCGGCACCGCGCGCGTGAACGACGCGCTCGGGAATCCGTTCGCGATCAAAGTGGCTGATTTTCTCCAAAAAATCATAATTCTCCAATGTCGTCGGTCCTCTATTGCCGACTGTCCTGACATTCTGGTTGTCAGTGACCGGATGGCCCTGCCGGTTTGTCAGCGTGTCTTCTGACTCGCCTTTACCGGTCGTCTTACTGGAAAGCGTTTCTTCGCTGTTTTTGTTATTTTCCATTGTTGAACCCTCCTTTTTGAACGGTAACAATATGCCCGGCAGAGCCGTTTTTTAAAACCGATTTTCAAAAGAAGCAGTTATTCCGCGATCGGCGTCAAGGACCCGCCGTTCCATATTTCGCCCTTGTTCAGCGTCCAGCTGTTTTGATAAAGGGCCTGCGCGCCTAGGTTGGCCGCCGGACTTAATTGTTCATCCCATGTCAAAAAGTACGTGGTCTCGGGATACTTTTGCCTGATCGCATTGATAAAAGCAGCATAATCAAAGCTTCCGATATTACCGGACGGACCGGTTTCGGCAAAGGCAAACGGTTTTTTCAGAGACAGCATTTCATCATAGCCTGATATCGCATACGGATCAGTGAAGTAAGCGTCCAGACCGGTAATATCCACATAAGATGAGCCTGGGTAAAAGTCTGTTTTAAAGTCTCTGTTGGCATCCGGCGAATACACCCACAAAAGGTTATCCAATCCTCTTGTCTCTGTCATATAGCGGTATATCTTCTTGTAAAGCTCTTTGTACAGCGAGATTCTCTCATTGTCTTTTTGGTTGTAGCCTGTCAGCCCCCACCAGAACCACTCGCCGTTCATTTCATGCAGCGGTCTGAACAGAACGGTGACGCCTTGATTTTTCAGCTGAGTAAGGCCGTCGGCGATTTTGCTGAGCAGCGCCTCCAGCCGTTTTCCTTCAACAGTTGAAGGGTCCAGGATGTTTTTGTACTGGCTGTTTGAGATGGCCGTTTTATAGTTTCCGGATGGAAAAGCCGGATTTGCGAGATGCAGGCTGACCTGAGGGAGGCCGCCGCTTTTCCAGTATGAGATTAAGCTGCTGTTGCAGCTGTAATCGATAGAATCGGTGATATCCGCTGTTTCAAGCCATCCTCTCCCATAGTCACAGCCGTAGATGGCGGGAGACTGTCCCGTCGCGTTTTTCAAGCGGTTTTCCTCTGTCATTGAAAAAGTGACATCGCTGTACCCGCCGAACGCCCCGGACATGACCCTGTTTTCTGAACGGTTGGGCAGGTGCGCCAGCCAGTTCATGATATCTTTTGTCGTCTGCTGGGCATTTGGGTTAACGGGATAAACGGTGTGAGCCGATATCGGACTGGCGGCTCCTAAGAGTAATAAAACGATAGACAGGCAGACTGCTAACTTTTTGAGCATAAAAAAGACCTCCTGATTTTTAGGGTGATGAAGGATGTGAAACGATAACCTCACAATCTCCTTCTATAACAAAATCTCCGGAATCCGCCGGCACGATAAAGTGATCGCCTTTGTGAATGGGGCATCCATCCAGTTCTCCGCGTCCTTTCATGACGCTTGCGAGTAAATACCGGCCGGGTGCGGGGAATGATGCTTTCCCGCTCACATCCCATTGATAAACTGAAAAGAAAGGTGTTTCGGCAAGTGTTGTAATAAGAGCATCTCCGATCTGATGCTTTGTGCTTTTTACATTTTCATCGGTATGGGGAATGTCTGTTACGTCAATTGCTTTCTGAAGATGAAGCTCGCGTTTATTCCCGTTCCCATCCGTCCGGTCATAGTCGTAAAGCCGGTAGGTGGCATCAGAGCTTTGCTGGATTTCAAGAACGAGCGTACCTTCACATAAAGCGTGCAGTGTGCCGCTCGGGACATAGAAAAAGTCGCCGGGCTTAATGGGGATGCGGCGGAGCAGGTGATCCCACTCGTTTCGTTCAATGAGCTGAACGAAGTCTTCTCTCGTTTGGGCGCGATGCCCTAAAATGAGCTCCGCGTCTTTTTTGCAGTCCAACACGTACCAGCATTCCGTTTTTCCGAGTTCTCCGTTTTCATGCCGATGTGCATATGCGTCATCCGGATGAACCTGCACGGATAAGTCCATATTTGCGTCAAGAATTTTTGTAAGCAGGGGAAAGGCGTCTTCTTTCGGATGTCCGAACAGGCCAGGGTGTTCATTCCAGAGACGGTGTAATGATGTTCCGGAAAAAGGCCCGTTCCGCACGATGGATGTGCCGTGCGGATGAGCTGAAATCGCCCAGCACTCTCCCGTCCGCTCAGAAGGAATCTCATACCCGAATGTATCGCGCAGCTTCGTCCCGCCCCATAATCTTTCTTTAAAAACCGGTTCCAAAAATAAGAGCTTCGTCATTTTCCCGCCTCCCGGTTTGCCGCTTCTAATGCGCGCTCCGCCAATACGAGCGAACCGGCCGCGCCGGAGTGAATCCCTAATTGAGGGGGAACGATAAAGTGTTCAATGTCGGGCAGATCAATATATTGATTCAGCCGCTTTTTCACGTGCTGACGGATAGAAGAGAACAGCTGCCGCTGCTTCATGACGCCCCCGCCGAGAATGATCTTTTCCGGCGAAAGTATGAGAATATACTGCACAAGCGCTTCGGCAATATAATAGCCCTCAAGCTCCCACACTTCCTGCTGATCCGTGAGCAAAAATGCTTTTTTCCCCCAGCGTTTCTCAATGGCGGGGCCTGCCGCGAGGCCTTCCAGACAATCTGTATGGTATGGGCAATTGCCTTTGTAGCCGTCGTCCGGATGTCTTCTGACATAAATGTGGCCCATTTCAGGGTGAGACAGCCCTTGAACAAATCTGCCGTTCATGATGGCGCCCGCGCCGATGCCTGTGCCGACCGTCAAATAGAGGCAGCTGTCCGCGTTTTTGGCCGCGCCGAAAGAAGCTTCTCCAAGCGCCGCCGCATTAACGTCGGTGGTGAAGCCTGCGGGAATATCCAGAGCGCTTTTGATCGTTTGAAGAATAGGGCAGTTCCGCCAGGCTGTCTTCGGTGTCGCGGTGATGCACCCGTATGTTTGACTGTCAGGACGGATATCAATCGGTCCGAACGACCCGATGCCGATGGCGTCTATCGGGAAATCTTTAAAGTAACGGATCACCTGTCTGAGTGTGTCATCCGGTTCTCCCGTCGGAAACTCTGCTCTGTCCAGAATGGTGCCGTCTCTTTGTCCGGCGGCACAGACAAATTTCGTGCCGCCGGCTTCAATACCTCCAAGCATGGCCGTCCCTCCTCATCTGTTAAAATCCGTTTTGATCCGAAACGGCTTTGAACCAGCGGCCGCTTTTTTTGACGGTCCGTTCGCCCCCGTTTTCCAGATTGACAGATACAAAGCCGTAGCGGTTTTTATAAGCGTTTGTCCAAGACCAGTTGTCCATGAAAGTCCACAGGTGATAGCCTTTTACATTTGAACCTTCTCCGATGGCCCGATGCACCCATTTGAGATGTTCCTGGATAAATTCAATCCTGTAATCATCCTGAATGATGCCGTTTTCATCGCGGAAGCGTTCCTCGCCTTCTACTCCCATGCCGTTCTCAGAAATAAAACACTCGATATTTCCGTAATGTTCTCTGAGATTGGTGAGAATGTCATAGATTCCTTTTTCGTAAATTTCCCACCCGCGGTGAGGGTTCATTTTCCGGCCGGGCATGACATACGGATCGAAGAAACGCTCAGGCAGGAAAGGGGCATGCGGATTCGGAACATGTTCTTTTGCCTTGACGCGCCTCGGCTGGTAGTAGTTCACGCCTAACAGGTCGACCGTATGCTCCTGAATGAGGCGGAGATCTTCTTTCTCATAATGCGGCAGAAAGCCTTCCGCCTTGAGAATCTCGACAAGCTCCTCAGGAAATTCGCCCTTTACGGCGGGATCTAAAAATGAGCGGTTGAAAAAGGCGTCGGCAATCCGGGACGCTTTGACATCTTCAGGATGTGAGCTTCTCGGATAAGAAGGCGTCAGATTCAGAATGATTCCGATTTGTCCATCCTGTTTCAATTCTCTGTAGGCTTTGACAGCCCTTGCATTCGACAGCAGGGTATGGAAACCGGCCTGCACCGCTTCTTGAAAATTAACATGATTCGGGTAGTGAAAGTCGTATAAGTAGCCGCCTTCAATCGGCACAATCGGCTCGTTGTGAGTGAACCATTTTTTCACCTTGTCACCGAATAGCGAAAAGCATGTTTTGGCGTAATGTTCAAACGCGTCAACGGTGTTCCGGCTGACCCAGCCCCCCTTCCGCTGAAGGGCGAGCGGCATGTCAAAGTGAAACAAATTGACAAACGGCTCAATATGATGGGCAAGCATTTCATCGATGACGTCCTGATAAAACGCGACCGCTTTCTGATTGACCTCGCCAGTTCCGTCCGGAATCAATCTTGACCAGGAAATAGACAGCCGGAAGGAGTTGTGGCCGATTTCTTTCATCAGCCGGATATCCTCCTTGTATTGATCGTAAAAACGTGACGTGTCGCCGGGACCGACGCCGTTAAAAAAACGGCTCGGCTCTTTTTCATACCAGTAATCCCATATGTTTTGGCTTTTTCCGTCTCTGTCAGCGGCGCCTTCTGTTTGGGTGGCGGAGGCGGAAGACCCCCACCAGAATCCTTCCGGAAAACGATATTGAATATTTGATTCAGTCAATTGATTTCTCTCCCTTACTGCGATTTTGATTACATACTCATGCTGTCATCCCGGGCATGCTGCTCGGTCTCAGCTTCTTTTTCCTTTGCCATGTTTAATTTGTCCAGCGCTTTAAGAAACGGGAACCAGATGACAAACACAATACAGAGGTTGACCAGCTGCATAATGCCGCCCATGACGGAATTGGTCGCCATAATCCCGTTAATGAAAAGGGGGACGGTCCAAGGCACGGTCACGCCGGTAGGAGGGGGCACGATCCCCGCCGACATGGCCAGGTAGGTGACAAGGGTGACAACCATCGGCGCGATCACCCACGGAATGATAATGATCGGGTTCATCACGATCGGCAAACCGAAAATAACCGGCTCATTGACGTTGAAAATGCCCGGCGCGAGACCGAGTTTGGATATCTGTTTCATCTGTTTGCTTTTCATAAAAAGCAAGATGGCGATCACTATGGCCAATGTCATTCCGGTTCCGCCCATTCCGACGGTGTAAATCTCCATAAACGGCTTAGAAATAATATGGGGAATCTCTTTCCCCGCTGTATACGCTGCCAAATTTTCGACCTGTAATGTATTCCAAATCGGGTCCATCACGGAATTGATAATGATTTGTCCGTGAAGTCCGAAAAACCATAAAATCTGAATAAAGAAAACAGCGATTAATGTAGGAATGATGCCGCTTCCAAGTCCGACAAGCGGGGCTTGAACCGTATGATAAATGACATCATGCAGATTGGTGTGAAAGATCTGGGTGACAGCCGCATTGATCAAGAGGAAGACGGTAAGCGTGATAAAAGCCGGAATCAATGCGGCGAACGATTTAGCAACAGCCGGAGGAACACCGGCAGGCATCTTAATCGTTAAGTTTCTCTGAACGATTCTTCTGTAGATTTCACCTGACAAAAACGCGGTCATCATGCCGAGAAACATCCCTTTTGCTCCAAGCCGGTCAACCGGAATGACGCCTGCGACCGCTTTGCCCGTTTCCGGCTCTAAAACGAACGGGGTGAGCAACAGAAAAGAAACCAATGCGATCGCCCCGCCGAATACGGCCTCCACTTCGTAGCTTTTGGAAAGGTAATAGCCGATCCCGAAGACGACAAAAATGGACATAATCCCCATCGTCGCCGTCGAAGCGCCGCCAAATCCGGATTGAAAGACAGACAGGGCGGAGCTGCTCATGATTTTGTTTAAAAACGGCAGGTTCGTCAGCACGACGAACACCGAACCGAAAATGGTCAGCGGAAACGCCAGCATAAAAGCATCCCGTAAGACTTGCAAGTAGCGGTTATTGTTTAATTTGCCCGCGATCGGAACAAGGAATTGGCTGATTTTCTCAAACACGTCTTCACCCCCGGCTTTTTATAAATTCTTTGATTGAAATAAGTCGAGCATTTCTTTGACGAGCTCTTTCATTGTAAGCGCTGACATTAAGTGGTCTTCAGCATGCATAAAAAGCAGAGAGACATCCGTTTTGGCGCCGCCGGCTTCTTTTTGAATCATCTGAAAATGGATGTCGTGCGCTTTCCCCAGTTCTTCTTCAGCCTTTGTCAGAAAGGAGTCTGACTCATCTGTCCGGCCGTCTTTATATGCGCGTATCGATTGAATAATATTGCTGCGGGCATTGCCGCTGTGAAGAATCAGCTGAAAACTGATCTGTTCATCCGTGTACGTTTCCATGCTTATCGCCTCCTTTATTTGTTCTCTATCAAGGCAACGGCCTGTTCGTATGCTTTTTTGCCGTCTCCCATGCCGTAAGCCATCATGTCAATCACATCAACGGTGATGTGAAGCGGGTCCGCCTCTTTTTGAAGCTCACCTTTTAAAAAACTCATCTGCGGGCCGATCAGTACGACGTCTGCATCTTTCATCGCTTCTTTTGCTTTATCCTGTCCGACTGCCCAAATCTCAGCTTCCTCACCGATGGAGCGGGCGTAATTCTGCATTTTCGTAACAAGAAGGCTGGTGGACATGCCTGAGCTGCAGGCTAATAAAATTCTTTTCATGAGGAATCCCTTCTTTCATAAAGTTAAAACGTTTTCATGAACATTATAATCTTTTGAAATTAAATGTCTATACTTTTAAAATATAAAAGTTTTACTTTTCGGATTTTTGACACAAAAAAACCTTTTAAGATTCAACTTAAAAGGTTTTTCATCTCAAGCGAGCCATAACAGCCATAAATAAAGTCCGATCAGGGTGATGAATAACGTCGGAATGGTTAATATCAGACCTGTCTTGAAATACATTCCCCAGGAAATTTTCACGTTTTTCCGGCTCAGCACGTGGAGCCATAACAACGTCGCCAGCGACCCGATCGGCGTAATTTTCGGCCCGAGGTCCGAACCGATAACATTCGCGTAAATCAATGCTTCTCTCATCAGCCCGTGAGTGCCCGTTCCGCTGATGGCTATGGCGTCAATCATCACCGTCGGCAGGTTATTCATAACGGAGGAGAGGATCGCCGCGATAAACCCCATTCCGAGTGTGCCCGCAAACAAACCGTGATCCGCCGCTTTCTGTATAAGCTGAGAAAGAAGATCCGTCAGTCCGGCATTCCGCAAGCCGTACACGACAACATACATGCCGACAGAAAAAAACACGATGGCCCACGGGGCGTCCTTGATGACTTGTTTCGCAGGGACGGCGGGGCTTCGCTGCGCCAGAATGAGAAAAATGACCGCGATGGAGCCGGCAACGAAGGAAACGGGTATCGACAGCAGCGCGCTGACGAAATACCCGATCAATAAAACGGCCAGGACACCCCATGATAATCGGAAAAGGCGCTCATCCTTAATGGCGGATGCAGGATGTTTCACAAGGCCGGTGTCAAACCGTTTCGGAATGTTTTTTCTGAAATAGAGATACAGCACCAAAATGCTTGCCGCCAAAGAAAAGAGGTTGGGCACCAGCATGCGTGATGCATATTCAATGTATCCGATATGAAAGTAATCCGCGGATACGATATTGACCAAATTGCTGACCACGAGCGGGAGCGAGGTGGTGTCGGCGATGAACCCTCCGGCGATAATAAACGGAAAGACCAGCTTTTCAGGTAAATTCAAAGCCCGCACCATCGCCAGTACGATGGGCGTCAAAATGAGCGCCGCTCCGTCATTGGCAAACAGGGCGGAGACAACAGCCCCTAAAACCGACACATAGAGAAACATCCGCAGCCCGCTGCCTTTGGCCGCCATGGCCATATGCAGCGCGGCCCACTCAAAAAAACCGATACTGTCAAGAATTAATGAAATGATAATAATGGCGATAAAGGCAAGTGTCGCATTCCAGACGATTCCCGTCACTTCCGCGATATCGTGCAGGCTGACTGCTCCGGCGATCAAAGCGAGGACCGCTCCGCCGCAGGCAGACCAGCCGATTGATACATGTTTCGGCTGCCATATGACAAACACAAGTGTCAGCACAAAAATCAGCGCTGATAAAACCGCAACTCCCAAGAATATATCCCCCTTACCGGCATGTAACAATGACTTCTTTTTGCCGCAATGTCTGTAAAACTTCGTCCTTTTCATCTATCTGCTGCAGAATCGAGCAAACCAGCGCGTATTCCGGACCGGACGGATGAATGGCATAGTACCGCCACTGACCCTCGCGTCTTTCCCGCACAAGGCCGGCGTTCTTTAATTTCCGCAAGTGCTGGCTGATGCCGGGCTGACTTATATCAAAAATAGCCGTCAGCTCGCAGACACAATATTCCTTATCCTTCAGAAGCTTCAGCATCAAAAGCCTCGTCGGGTCGCTTAGAAGTTTGAGGCACTGGCTGATCCCTTCGGAACTTAAAGCATGATGCCTCCGTTCCATGCGCTCACTCCTTTTTTATACTATTATATAAGCAGATGTTTATATAAGTAAACGACAATATAAAAAAGCCGGCCTTGCACTTTTTGCAAAACCGGCTCATGTTTATTTTTGGAACAGTTTTTTCGCTTCATCCATTGCTAATTTATTTCCCAGTGCTGAATAATCAAGCCAAGGCTGATCGGCAATTTTATAGACGTGGTTTGCTTTCACGGCCTTCAGCCCTTTCCATACAGCGCTTTTTTGCAATTCTTTATAGGCTTGCTGTGACTTGTCGTCTCTGTTAACGACGACGAAAATCGCATCTGCGTTGTAATCAGGCAGCACTTCTTGAGAAATGACTTCATAAGGGCGGGAGGTGTTCATTTCTTTAATGCCGTCAGCCGGTTTCAGCTTCAGATCGTCAAACAGAATCGGTCCCATCGGGCGGCGTGTGCTGAAGACGCGAAGCTCTTTTGCGTTCACGCGGATCGCCATGACTTTGGCGTTTTTCCCTAATTCCTTATTCATCATGGATCTGACTTGTTTTGTTTCATCTTCGTAATCTTGAATAAATGTTTTCGCTTCTTTTTCACGGTTGACGATTTTTCCGATGTCTTTTAAATGATCGCGCCATGTGCCTTTATCAAGGTCGAAAACGTGTGTGTTTCCGATTTTCTTGTATTTTGACACATCTTTTCCCGCAAATTCTTTATCAAGATAGATGTTGTCTGGATTCAGCTCAAGTAAAGCTTCCATATCCGGGTCTGAGGCAGGTCCGAGTTTTTTCGTGTCTTTCAGCTGATTTTTCACATGAGGGAGAAAATCTTTTAATTCTCCGCCCACGACGGAACCGGCCGGTGTAACGCCGAGAGCCAGCAGATCATTTGTCAGGTGAATGGACATCGAAGCGATTTTATGATCGCCGGATTTCTTTTTTGACTCCGGCTGTGTTGAATCAGATTGGCAGGCAGCCAATAAGAAAATACACATGAAACTGATGAGCGCAATTATTTTTTTCATGGGAATACTCCTTGTTTTATGATTTGATTTTCATGACGAGATAGAGAAAATACGGCGCGCCGATGGCTGCAGCAACCACGCCGGCCGGAATGGCGTTCGGCTGAAACAAAGACCGGCCGATGGTGTCTGCCGCGACAAGAATGACAAGTCCGATTAATCCTGCAATCGGAATAATATGCTGATGCATGGTGCCGACGAGCCGTCTTGCCAAGTGAGGGGCGGCAAAGCCGATAAAGCCGATTCCCCCGGCCATCGCGACGCTCGCGCAGGACAAGCCGACCGCTATGGCGATCAGCATGATCCTTTTTCTCTGCACGTGTGCGCCGAGCCCCGCGGCTGCCTGGTCACCGAGCATTAAAATATTCAAAGAGCGGGCGTTCAGCCATGCAAGCGGTGCGAGAATGCCGATCCAGGGCAATAGCGACCACACGTGAATCCAATCCCTGCCCCAGACGTTTCCCACCAGCCAGCGGGAAGCGAATGTATAAGTTTCTTCATTCAGTCGCAGCGACATAAACAATGTAACGGCGCTGAAGCCCGCGGAAACGGCGATCCCGACTAACAGCATGCGGATCGTTAAAAAACCGTTCAGCCTGTCGTACGTAAGCACTACGATCAGCAGGGCGGCGAGTGTTCCGCCCGCAAACGTAAACAGCGGGATGAACATCGATGCCTGCGCCTCCAGGGAATGAAAGAACGTGATATACATCATCAAACCGAAGGAAGCGCCGGCATGCAGTCCGAGAATGCCCGGATCGGCAAGCGGATTTCGGGATACACCCTGCAAAATAGCGCCCGACACTCCTAAACCGATGCCGGCCAGCATCGTCACCAGAATCCGGGGAAGCCGGTAATCGAATAAAACGGTTGTGCTTTGAAACGTGCCGTATCCGAACAGCGTTTTTCCCACCGTGAGAGGAGAAAGCCGGAATGAGCCCGTATGCAGCCCGATCAGAATAATGCAAACGGCGATGACCAGCAGAATGAGTCCTGCCGCCGCCGCTTTTTTTGTTTCTTTCTGCACTTTCATTTATAAGTCTCTCCCTTCCTTGCGGGCAATATAAAGAAAGAAAGGGACACCGACAAGTGCGACCATAATGCCTATCGCCAATTCCCTCGGGGGACTGACCGTGCGCGAGGCCAGGTCAGCCAAAATCAATAGAATCGCGCCGAGTAACGCGGACATCGGAATAATCAGCCTGTACGTAACGCCGACGATCTTTCGCGCGATATGGGGAATGACCAGCCCGACAAAGCCGATCGCGCCGGCAGCGGAAACAGACACACCGGCAAGAACGACGGCGATCATTAATCCGGCGGCACGCGTCAGAGCCGTGTTCACCCCTAAATTCGCCGCCACGTCATTTCCCATTGAGAGAAGGGTGACGGACCGGCCCATGAATGTCGCGAGAATGATGAAGACCGCAATCACGGGAACAAGGACTTGTAAATGAGCCCACTTGATCCCTGACACCCCGCCGGCGTACCAGAAGGCCAAATCCTGGCTTAAATCGTAATAAATCGCCACACCGGTACTGAGTGAATGTAAAAGAGCGGCCACGACCGCCCCGGCAAGCGTTACCTTTAAAGGTGTCATGCTGCCTTTTCCCGCCGCACTGATAAAGAAAATCAAGCCGGTGCTTGCCAGTGCTCCCAAAAATGACATCACCATCAGCAGGGCGTATGATAAATGAGGGAAAAAAGCAAAACTGAGCGCAACAACAAACATGGCGCCCGCGTTTACACCTAAGACACCCGAATCGGCAAGCGGGTTTCTCGTGACACCCTGCATGAGGGCGCCGGCTGCGGCAAAAGCGGCTCCTGTAACGGCCGCCCCGAGCACCCTCGGAAGACGCAATTCATGAATGATCTGCTGGCCCGTTATGTTCGGATTGTAATCAGCAACAGCCGACCAAACCGTATGTAAAGTAATGTCTTTTGCGCCGAATGAGACGGCGAAAAAAATAGATACAAGCAGCCCGATCACCGCGATCAGGAAGAAAACCCCGTTTTTTAAGATGCTGATCAGACGGTTTGCGGACGTGACAGAATCGCTCAAAAAACAATTCACCTACTTTTATGATCATTGTCCGGTATTTATTGAATATGAGAATCATTTTCATTTGAACCATCATATTATACCGAGCCGATTTTCAAAACGCAATAGAGCGTTCAACAATGATGTCCTTTTTTTCTCTCATGTTTATATTGTAAAAAAGAAGTGAAAAACGTGAAAGAGGAAATCGCTATATTCAGAAAGGAGGGAGGCAAATGGCGGGAGAAGGAAAGCCTTTGCCGATTGAATTTTACCAGAGACCGTCAGTGGAGCTTGCCCCTTTATTGCTCGGCTGTCTTTTGGTGAAAGAGACGGATGAGGGAACGGCTTCAGGTTTCATCGTGGAAACGGAAGCTTATATGGGAGCGGAAGACCGGGCGGCGCACAGCTTCGGCAACCGGCGCACGAAACGGACGGAAATTATGTTCCATGAGGCGGGCCGCATTTATACATACGTCATGCACACTCATACATTAATGAACGTCGTCGCCGCGGACATCGGCATTCCGCAGGCCGTGTTAATCAGGGCGGCGGAGCCTCATGAAGGACAGTTCCTGATGGAGAGCAGGAGACCGGGCAGACACCCGAGAGAGTGGACAAACGGCCCGGGAAAACTGACGAAGGCGATGGGCATTTCAATGAACGACTACGGCGGCATGATCACGGAACCGCCGCTGTATATTACGGAGGGCTTTACGCCTGAGCATATATCAACAGGCCCGAGAATCGGGATTGACAACAGCGGAGAAGCCCGGGATTATCCGTGGCGCTATTGGGTGACGGGGAACCGGTATGTTTCACGCTGACCATGTTTATAAACGCTGATAACAGGGGAAAGACAAGGTAAAAGAAAGGGGATTCAGACATTGAAAAAATTTTTCAAAACGATTATCAAATGGGCGCCCGTCATCTATCCGATCATCAGAAAAATCATAAAAGAACGGAAGGCATCTAAGCGGAACCGCATGTCCGCATCCCGAACAGCCGGCTGATCCGGCTGTTTTTTTACGGGCTTGGCATCGGATTGCCGCATTGACTTGAAATCCTCCCCATTATAGAATTTACATACATTTACCCCTTCCTCATTCTTTTTGCCCATTTTTCACGTCTGCATCTGATCTGATAGGAGGTTTTTCTCATGCTTCATGGGCGGCTTCGTGAACTTCTGCGCTTGCTTTTAGCTGCTGAAACACCGGTTACAAGCTCAGTCATCGCTGCAAATGTAAAGGTAACGACGCGGACGGTCCGCAATGACATAAAGGAACTGCAAACCATTGTAGAAAAACACGGCGCATCCATTCAATCTGTCAGAGGGAGCGGCTATAAGCTGCTGATCCGGAATGAGCAGCCGTTTAAAAACTGGCTTCAGGACAATTTCCAGCAGAACAGCACCGTGCCGATTTTTCCCGATGAACGGATAGATTACCTTATGAAAAGAATGCTTCTGGCCGACGGCTACCTCAAGCTGGATGACTTGGCGGAAGAACTGTTCATCAGTAAATCCACACTTCAATCTGATTTAAAAGAAGTCAAAAAACGGCTCCGCCCCTATGACATCATTTTGGAAACAAGGCCGAACTACGGCTTTAAGCTGCGCGGCGAAGAGCTCCGCCTCCGTTATTGTATGGCGGAATACTTAGTGGACGACCGCGAGCCTGAGCCTGATCTCCTGAGTGAAAAGGCCGGTATTCTGCCGAAAGACGACATTCATGTGATCCGCACAGCCATTATGAAGCAGGTTCGAAACCATAAGATCCCGCTTTCTTTCTTCGGCCTGAACAATCTCATCATCCATATCGCCATTGCCTGCAAACGAATCCGGACAGAAAACTATGTATCTCTCATTCCGGAAGATCTTCATGATATTAAGCTTGAAACAGAATATCAGTCAGCGGAAGCCATCGTAAAAGAGCTTGAATCTGCGCTTTCGGTCACCTTTCCCGAACAGGAAACCGCCTATATCGCCATTCACCTGCTCGGGACAAAGCGCATGGCCCAGTCACAATTGGAAGGAAAAGAGCTTACAAGGCTGATAGACGGGGAAACCAGCCGTTTGACGGAGGCCATGATCGAAGCCATTGAGAGGGAGCTGAAGCTCGGAATCACGGACGACAATGAGCTGAAAGCGGGTCTTGCGCTCCACATCAAGCCGGCGATTAACCGAAACCGGTACGGAATGAACCTGAGAAACCCGATGCTCTCCGCCATAAAGGAAAATTATCCGCTCGCATTTGAAGCGGGAGTGATTGCGGGAATCGTGATCAAGGAGCAAACCGGCATTGATATTCATGAGAATGAGATCGGATATTTGGCGCTTCATTTCGGAGCCGCCATCGAAAGGAGAAAGACGGAACGGCCGCCTAAACGCTGCTTGATTGTCTGTGCGTCCGGCGCCGGCAGCGCACAGCTTTTAAGAGAAAAGCTCCGTTCCCGGTTCGCAAAGCGTCTTGAAATCGTCGGAACGGCTGATTACTGCAGCCTTGACCAGCTTTCCTTTGAGTCGATTGATTTTGTGGTCAGCACAGTGCCGATCAAAAAAGACCTGCCCGTTCCCGTATTAAAGGTTCATACGCTGTTGGGCGGCGGGGATTTTACAAAAATCGACGCCATGCTGGAAGAAAAGCGGGAACAATTGAACTTTCTGAAACCGGAGCTGGTATTTTTGCAGCAGGATCTGGAGACGAAGGAGGACGTCATCCGTTTTCTCGGACAGCAGGTTGCAGAAGCCGGCCTCGCTTCTGATTCTCTGACCGATTCTATTTTTGAAAGGGAAGCGATTTCTCCTACGAGTTTCGGCAATCTTACGGCGATTCCGCACCCGCTCGTTCCGCAGACAGACACGACGTTTTGGGCGGTATGCACGCTGAAGAAGCCGATTGACTGGGCGGATAAGCGTGTCCAATTTGTCTGCCTGCTCTGCGTCGAGAAAGAAAGCAAAGCCGACCTCCAGCATATGTACAAATGGCTCGGCGGCATGTTAGATGATCCGGCCGCGGTAAGCCGTCTCTTAAAATGCACAACCTATCAGGAGGTTTTACGAGTATTCAGAGACAAACGATCAGAGAAAGACCGGGATACACCTTTTTTCCGTTAACAGCGGAAAAAGCCTGAGTAGTTATGAAAGCGATTTCATAATATGATGGTACTAACATCGAGACATACAAAATATCAAACTTTCAGGAGGTCTTTTACATGAATATATTACTCGTTTGTGCAGCAGGGATGTCAACAAGCTTACTCGTCACCAAGATGGAAAAAAGCGCGCAGGAACAAGGAAAAGAATATAAAATCTGGGCGGTGTCAGGCGATTCAGTCAACCAGCATATTGATAAAGCGGACGTATTGCTGCTTGGGCCTCAAGTCCGTTATTTGCTTCCGCAGCTGAAAAAATTGGGTGAATCAAAAGGAGTGCCGGTTGAAGTCATCAATACTGTCCATTACGGCACATGCAACGGAGCGGAGGTTCTGAAATCAGCGGAACAGCTCGGAAACGCATCGTAGAAAGGGGCGGGCCGTGTGAATAAGGTGAACCAGTTTTTAGAAGAGAAAGTCATGCCCATTGCCGGAAAAATTGCCTCCCAGCGGCATCTGCAAGCATTGCGTGACGGGATCATCCTCACCATGCCGCTTATTATCATCGGTTCATTTTTTCTGATCATCGGCAACCTGCCGATTCCGGGATATGCGGATTTCATGGCAAAGACGTTCGGAAGCGCCTGGTCTCAAAAACTGCAATATCCGGTTGATGCGACCTTTGAAATCATGGGTCTTGTCGCCGCTTTCGGAATCGCCTACCGCCTGGCCGAAAAATACGGGGTGGATGCATTATCGGCCGGTGCGATATCTTTGGCGGCGTTTCTCTTGGCAACGCCGTACAAAGTTCCGTTTCTGCCTTCCGGCGCCAAAGAGGAAATCATGGTCGGCGGCGGCATCCCGCTGTCTCTCATGGGAAGCAAAGGGCTGTTTGTCGCGATGATCATCGCCATGCTGTCGACGGAAATTTACCGCCTGATCATCCAGCGGAATTTCGTCTTCAAAATGCCGGACGGCGTGCCTCCTGCGGTCAGCAAATCGTTTATCGCTTTAATTCCCGGTTTTGCCGTCATCTTTCTGATCTGGGGCGCGCGTTTAATTGTCGAAGCGACGCCGTTTGAAAGTCTTCATAACATTGTAAGCGTTGTACTGGGGACACCGCTCTCGATTCTTGGGGGAAGTCTCGGCGGAAGCCTGATAGCCGAAGCGGTTCAAATGCTCTTGTGGGCGTGCGGATTACACGGGGCGAACATAGTCGGCGGCGTCATGGCGCCGATCTGGTTCGGAGCGATGGATGCCAACCGGATTGCGTTTCAGGCGGGCGATGCGCTTCCGAATATTTTCACCCAGCAGTTTTTTGAAATCTGGATCAACATCGGCGGAAGCGGCGCGACACTGGCGCTCGTGGTCACCATGTTTCTCCGTTCGCGAAGCAAGCAGATGAAGCAGCTTGGGAAACTCGCCATCGGGCCGGCCGTCTTTAATATTAATGAGCCGATTATTTTCGGAATGCCGATCGTCATGAACCCGATGCTTCTCATTCCGTTCATTATCACACCGCTTGTCACACTGGTCTTTACCTATATCGGCATGAGCACTGGCCTCGTCGCCAAACCTGCCGGCATTGCCGTCCCATGGACGATGCCGCCGATTTTCTCCGGCTATCTTGCCACGGGCGGAAAAATATCAGGGGCTGTCATGCAGGCGATTAACATCATCACAGCCTTTATCGTGTACTATCCGTTCTTCAGAATGTGGGATTCGCAAAAGCTGAAAGAAGAAAACGAACTTGAACAATCGCAGGCGCCAGCCGTACAGGGAGACGAAAAAGCCGTGCTGTAGAGAAAGGGAGTGAAACACATGAATGAAAAAATGGAACAGACCATTTTTCAGATCATCCTGCATGGCGGCAACGGCAGAAGTGCATCAATGGAAGCCATTGCCGCCGCAAAGCGGGGGGACAGAGCCATGGCGGAAGAAAAGCTTCAGGAAGCCGCAAAGGAACTGACGGAAGCCCATCATTATCAGACAGAACTGATCCAAAATGAAGCCGGCGGAGAAAAAACAGACATGACGCTTTTGATGGTGCATGCGCAAGATCATTTAATGAATGCCATGACCGTGAAAGACTTGGCCGCTGAGTTAGTCGAGATTTACGAAAAAGTGAGTCTGCAAGGGGGAGCAAAAATATGACAAAAGGAATTAAAATTGTAACGATCGGCGGAGGTTCAAGCTATACACCGGAGCTTGTGGAAGGCATCATTAAACGCTATGAGGAACTGCCTGTCAGAGAATTATGGCTCGTCGACATTCCCGAAGGCGAGAAAAAACTCAATATCGTCGGCACGCTTGCAAAACGCATGGTCGAAAAAGCGGGTGTTCCGATAGAGATTCACCTGACGCTTGACCGGAGAGAAGCTTTGAAGGATGCGGATTTCGTAACGACTCAATTCCGCGTCGGCCTTCTTGAGGCCCGCGCCAAAGACGAACGGATTCCGCTAAAATACGGTGTAATCGGCCAGGAGACAAACGGTCCGGGCGGTTTATTCAAAGGGCTGCGCACCATCCCGATTATTCTGGAAATCGCGAAAGACATCGAAGAGCTTTGTCCGAATGCATGGCTCGTGAATTTCACAAACCCTGCCGGCATGGTTACCGAGGCCTTGCTCCGCTACTCGAATCTCACAAAAGTCGTCGGCCTCTGCAATGTGCCGATCGGCATTAAAATGGGCGTCGCAAAAGCATTGGACGTGGATGTCAGCCGGATCGAAGTGCAATTTGCCGGGCTGAATCACATGGTCTTCGGATTAGATGTTTTCTTAGACGGCGTCAGCGTGAAAGATCAAGTCATTGAAGCCATGGGAGACCCGAAAAACGCCATGACGATGAAAAATATTTCAGGGGCGGAATGGGAGCCTGAATTCCTGAAGGCGCTCGATCTGATTCCTTGCGGCTACCACCGCTATTATTTCAAAACGAAAGAAATGCTCGAGCATGAAATAGAAGCGTCACAGACGGAGGGCACACGCGCCGAGGTCGTACAGAAGGTTGAGAAAGAACTGTTCGAACTGTACAAAGATCCGAATCTCGCCATTAAACCGCCGCAGCTTGAAAAACGGGGCGGAGCGTACTACAGTGACGCGGCCTGCAACCTGATCAGCTCCATCTATAACGACAAACATGATATCCAGCCCGTCAATACGATCAACAACGGCGCGATCGCCAGCATTCCGAATGACTCAGCGGTCGAAGTGAACTGTGTCATGACGAAAGACGGCCCGAAACCGATCGCCGTCGGTGATCTGCCGGTGTCTGTCCGCGGACTCGTCCAGCAAATCAAATCATTTGAGCGTGTCGCCGCTGAAGCAGCCGTCACGGGAGATTATCAAACGGCGCTACTTGCGATGACGATCAATCCTCTCGTCCCGTCAGACTCCGTGGCAAAGGCCATTCTGGATGAAATGCTTGAGGCCCACAAAGAACATCTGCCTCATTTCTTTAAGTCGATTGAAGCATAAGAGCAGTAAAAAAACCCGGATTCGCTTCCGGGTTTTTTGCTTATTTTGTTTCGCTTAGTGAGGCGACTTCCGTCGTCCAGCCGAACACGTCGGCTTCCGCGCCTTTTTGAATGCCTGTAATGGTATCGTACAATTTCTTCGAGATCTCTCCGGTTTCACCGCTGCCGATGACAAGACTTTCATCATTCCAGATCAGTTCGCCGACCGGAGAAATGACCGCCGCCGTACCGGTTCCGAATGTTTCTTCCAATCGGCCGTCACGATGCGCCTGAATGATTTCATCGATCGAAATCTTCCGCTCAGACACAGTCAGTCCCCAATGTTTGAGAAGGGTGATGACGGAATTTCTCGTAATTCCTTCAAGAATGCTTCCGTTCAGCTCCGGCGTCACGATTTCGCCGCTGATTTTGAAGAAGATGTTCATGCTGCCGACTTCTTCGATGTATTTTTTCTCAATGCCGTCAAGCCATAAAACCTGGGAAAATCCCTTCTCCTCCGCAACCTGCTGCGCTTTCAGGCTTGATGCGTAGTTGCCGGCGGTTTTCGCGTTTCCGGTGCCGCCTTTGACGGCGCGCACGAATTCGTTTTCCACGGCGATTTTTACCGGTTTAATGCCTTCTTTGTAATAAGAGCCGACCGGGGAAAGAATGATAAACAGCTTGTACGTATGGGATGCCGCTACACCGAGGAAAGGCTCAGTCGCAATGATAAACGGACGGATATAAAGGGAAGTGCCTTCCGCTTTCGGAATCCAGTCTTTGTCGATGGCTACGAGCTGTTTCAGGCCTTCAAGAACAAGCTCTTCATCAATGAGCGGGATGCAAAGGCGGTCATTTGACTGGTTCAGGCGCTCCATATTTTTCTCCGGTCTGAACAGAAGCACTTCCTGATCCTTCGTTACATACGCTTTAAGCCCTTCAAAAACGGTTTGGCCGTAATGATAAACCATGGCCGCAGGATCCATTGAGATGGACTGATAGGGAATAATTCTCGGATCATACCAGCCTTGATCGGCGTCGTAATCCATAACAAACATATGGTCGGTGAAAATTCTGCCGAACGCAAGGTCATGGGGGTCCGGTTTCGGTTTTTTGGCTGAAGTGAATTCAACACGAATGTCTTGTTTCATAATGTTCTGTCTCCCTATTGGTGTTATTGTCAAACTTATTTGAAAATAATTTATATTCTATTGTATACCTTCAACAAATATTCGCAATAGTTTTCCTCAAATTTGTGAAAAAATCAAATCACATAAAAAGCAGGGGAGAGAATGCCCCCTGCGTGTTCGTTTTTACGTATTCTGTCATCACCGTGCTCAGTGAACCGTCACCTTGCCGGTTTTGTAAAACTGCTCCATTGCTTTATCGACGTACACCCAGCCCTTCCAGGCGATATGGATGGTGTCTTTCATAAAGTACGGATCATATTCGTGCCCGGATAAGTCGGCAACCTGAAAGCCCTTCGCTTTAATTTGCTTAGTGACTTTTTTGTAGTAATCAGTCCGGCCTTTTTTCGGGAAGCCGGTGTAGTCATACCATTTTCCGTTGACCGGAATAACCACGAACATCGGTTCAGCGCCGGCATCTTTCAGAATGTCCAGCATATCCTCAAAGTCGTGATATTCGACTGATTTGGCGTATGTTCTTCCTTTGTTGATTCCTTTCACTCTCTTTACTTTCTTCTTAATCTTTTTATAAGAAGCGTCATCGATATAGAAAGGATTGGACTTGGAGCTCCGTTCTCCTAATTGAGCCGCGGCTGTTTTTAACTCTGACCACGATTTCCCTTTCAGGTTTTCAGAGATCGTCCGTTCAGGGCCCTTGTTTTCTCCCATTGAATAATAAAGATCTTTTTTCTCAAGCAGAGAATAATAAGCTTTGGCAGCCGGCATGACCGCTTTCACTTTCCATGATTGTCCGTTGACCATTCCCTTGTACAATTCAGAAAGGACGGCATCATGCTGAACGACTTTAAAACGGAGCATGCGCTTCATCATGTTCTTTTTGACCGCGGGATCAATCTGGTTATTAAATGCTAAATCCAATGCCTGAAGTGATGAAAAATTCGGCGCAAAGTGCTGTTCATCAGAACCTTTTTTGATAAACCATTGCGGAGAAACAATGAATACCAGCTTTTTGCCTTTCAGCTGCTGATAATGCGCCGCAAAGTTCACGGCGTGTATCAAGGATTGGTCCCCGCCTTTTCCGACAAGATAAGGCGTAAAGCCTTGGTTGTTCACTTGGAAATAGTTGGACGGGTGAAACTCATCCAGTCTTGAAAGCTCGGAAGAACCGAAAATCGGCAGATACTTCGAGTCTTCGAACATTTTGTTTTGAAGATAGAGTCCCTGGAACATATTCGGATTTAAGGCTGCCGCCGACTCTTCGACACGTTTTTCAGGAATGAAGCGCGTAAGCCATGAAGCCGGAACTGCGATAGCTCCGACAAACAGGACGAACGCTAAAATAATTGGTCCAAAGAAACGCTTTTTCATTTACTTCAACTCAGTCAGTTTGTTTACAATGTTGTTTGGCGTATTCCACTCGTCACGGTCAAATTCAGTGATCGGCACTGTAATGCCGAAGCGGTTTTCGATGGCGACCAGCAGCTCTACAGTTCCGAAAGAATCAAGCAGTCCTTCTTCAAAGATTTCAATATCAGGATTTTCTTTCACAGCGTCCTCCTGACAAACTTCAGCTAATACGTCTAATACTTCCTGTTTAAATTCCATGTGTTTTCAATCTCCTTTAGTGATGAAATGGTTTTCCTGAGAAAATATAAAATCCGAAACATACGAAATGGAATGTGATGACGATGGCTAAAAAGGCCGTAAAACGATTGGCGGGCAGCCACTTGTATTTCTTATTCCATTTCTCAAAAAAGTTATACCCGGTCATTAATACGGCGTGGTACAGGCCGTATACAATATATTGCAGGGCGAGTCCGTGCCAGACGCCCATCAGCATGAACAGCAGGAAATACCCGATGTTCGAGACGGCCATCCGGTTCTTTATCCATTTTTTCTTTGTCATCCAGAAAACAAAGCGCATAAATACGTAGTCTCTGAACCAGAAGGATAAGGACATGTGCCAGCGGTTCCAGAAGTCTTTAATGTTTTTGCTGATAAACGGCTTATTAAAGTTTTCCGGAGATTTGATACCCATGATATAGCTTACACCGACGGCAAACATCGTGTAACCCGCAAAATCAAAAAACAGGTACAAGCTGTATCCGTACATGTACAGCACATTACCCCACAGTTTGCTGTGGGTGATATGAGACAGATTCATAATGAAATACGTGTTAATCGCATATCCGATAATGAATTTGTATAAGAAACCGATAAAAATTTTATGAATGCCGGTATACAGTAAATCAGCGTATTCTCCCTTTGTCCATACTTTCTGTTCGTCCTTGGCAAATCTGCGGTATCTGTCGATCGGACCGGAAGAAATGGTCGGGAAAAACATAATAAAGTACAAAAGGCGGTGAAGCGGCATTTTTTCTTTAATCAGCCCGTCTCTCGTTTCCATGATCAGCTGGACGCCTTTAAATGTCAAATAAGAAATTCCTAAGAAACTGATCAGGTTATGAACCGGGTGATGAGGCGCCGGCGGAAAGAAAAACGGCCATAATTTAGATAAAAACAGGGGTAAAATGGACGCGATCACGGCCATACTGAAGACAAAGCCGCTGTTGGCTTTCAGTCTGTAAGCGAGATAACCCCTGATTAAAAGCACCTGCCACAGCGTAAAGATACATAGTGCGATCACGCCGTGCAGATCATGCGCGAAAATCAAAGCCAATACGATGATGGATATAAACATGTTGTATCCTTGGAATCTCTTGCCGTTCAGCCCTAAAATAATCGTCGGCAAAAGAAGGATTCCAAGTAAGATAAAGAAGAAAAACGAGCTGTAAGGCGTCATACAAGAACCTCTTCGCCAATGCGTTTACGGTCGATTTTTCCGTTCGCAGTCATTTGAATGTGATCCTGATAAATGAATTTTCTCGGAATCATGTAGGCCGGAAGCGAAGCGGCCAGTTCTTTCTTAATGGCGCTTGTCAGCTGGAATTCTTTTTCAAAATCATGTTTTTCAGGCACGATGGCGGCAATTAAATATTCGACAGGTCCGTTAGGCTGATACGGGATGACAACCGCCGTGCGCACATATTGAGACTGCCTTACATGTACTTCGATTTCCTCCAGCTCCATGCGGTAGCCGTGAAGCTTAATCTGGAAATCAAGGCGTCCTTGGCAGAAAATCTGACCATCCTGAACATAACCGGCATCACCCGTGTGATATGCCCACTGGCCGTCGATCGGGAAAAACGCTTTTTCCGTCAGAGAAGGTTCTCCGAGATAGCCTTTGCTCACGCTCGGGCCCGCGATGATGATTTCCCCTTTTTCTCCGTCCGGAAGCTTATTCCCGTTTTCATCCATGATGAAGATATCCATATCGGGTTTTGCAAAACCGACAGGCAGAGATTCATTTTCATCGATGATCTGCTGCGTAATTTCAACGGAGGTGACGGCAACCGTTGTTTCAGTCGGACCGTATGTATTGAATACGCGGGCCTTCGGAAAACGGTTTAACAGCTCCTGTGCCACGGCAGCCGGAAGCGCTTCTCCGCAAAACATAAATACTTCTGCCTCAGGCAGGAGCTCCTGCGTAAAGCCGGGGTCCATCAGACACATTTGGACGAAAGACGGCGTCGATGTCCAGACGTTCAGTTTGGATTTCTCCAGCTCTTCAAATAGTACTTTCGGTTTATTGATTTTGTCTTTCGTTACGCAGTGCAGCGTACCTCCCGTTTGAAGCGACGGGAAAATGTCCATGACAGATAAATCAAAAGAAAACGGAGCTTGGTTTAAGAATGTCTTACCCTCGCCCACAGGAAAATCCCTGCAGATCCAGTCAGTAAAGCTTTGCAGGTTATCAGCCGATATCTGCACGCCCTTCGGATTTCCCGTGCTGCCGGACGTGTAAATAATGTAAAACGTGTCCAGCTCTTTTACCCAGTTCTCACGGCTGAGGTCTGCATCTCCGTCAGCTGCAAGCTCTTCGGGCGTAACGGTTTTAATCAGATTGCTTCCCGTATCGACTGCATCGCCCGATACGCTGATAAGCAGCTCTGCGCCTGAGCTTTCAATGATTTTGACGATCCGCTCCGCCGGAATGGAAACATCGACAGGGATGTAAGGGCGGCCCGCTTTGACGCTTCCTAAGAAAGAAACGATCATATTCGGCTCCATATGTCCGTAAACCAGGACAGGCGCTTTCGAACCGTCAGCTGTATGTTTTTGAATGCCGGACGCAACCCGCTCCGACAAATCCCATAATTCCCCGTAAGTGAGGGAATGATCTAAGGAACGAAACGCTTCGGCCTGCGGCTTGGCGTCTGCGTATGTTTTTATAGCATCAAGTAGTTTCATAGTTATCCTCCCCGATTAGAAATCGTTGTAAATATAAGTGCCGGTATTCGCTGTATGAAATCCATACATCCAAAAGAGCAATACTAATATCAGAAAATAAAAGCCCGTATGAAACGTCCATTTGATCAATGTATTTTCATAAGCACGTTTTAATTTTTGCATCATATTCAAAATTCCTTCCCCGCGTATTCAATAATTACACCAGTATATGACGATTAGATTAACAAAAAGTTTCAAAATATGTCTAATATCCTAAGCTTAAAATTTCCTTAAAAATGAATGAGAAACAAAAGGATGGAAAACACGCATGTATAAATTGGCAAATGATCATACTAAAAAGGCGCTGTTCAGGCGGGATTTTTAACTTATCGTAAATATAAACGAGGTAAAAAAATTTTGGCGGTTTTTTCTTAAGCAGGCTTGTGCCGAACCCTAATGGAGAAGGGCGAAAAGCCGTTTCCGGCAGGATAGCCGATAAAGCGCCGCATCTTGTGAAATGAGGAAGAAATTATTATGATAGATAAGGTAGCAGAAAACGTGAAAACCCCAATTCAACACTACTGTTATCGGCTGACTGTGAAAGCCTTTTAATAGAAAGGAAGAGGAAAATGAATCAAAACAATATGGGGGGCAGCCAAAAGACGCCCGAGAAAGAAAGCATGGGCCGCATTTTGTGGCAGCTAACCCGCCCTCATACATTGACGGCATCGTTTGTGCCCGTACTTCTCGGCACCGTATTGGCGATGTTTTACGTAAAGGTTGATTTCCTGCTGTTTTTGGCCATGCTGTTTTCCTGCCTTTGGATCCAGATCGCCACGAACTTATTCAATGAATATTACGATTTTAAACGCGGTTTAGATACGGAGGATTCCGTCGGTATCGGCGGAGCGATCGTCCGGCACGGCATGAAGCCGAAAACAATTCTGCAGCTGGCGCTCGGCTCTTATGCGATTGCCCTCGTGCTCGGTGTTTATATCTGCATGAGCAGCAGCTGGTGGCTTGCGGCTATCGGCCTTGCCGGCATGCTGATCGGCTATCTGTATACGGGCGGCCCGCTGCCGATTGCGTATACACCGTTCGGGGAACTGTTCTCCGGCATTTGCATGGGCTCTGTATTTGTCCTTATTTCTTTCTTCATTCAGACAGGCAGAATTAATGAACAGAGCATTTTGATTTCCATCCCGATCGCCATCTTGGTCGGAGCCATTAATCTGTCCAACAATATCCGTGATATTGAGGAAGATAAAAAGGGCGGACGTAAAACCCTGGCCATTTTGATGGGGCATAGAGGGGCCGTCATGATACTGGCCGCATCTTTTGCCATCGCTTACATCTGGATCGTCGGTCTTGTCATCATGGGTTACACAAGCCCGTGGCTGTTCCTGGTCTTCCTGAGCGTGCCGAAACCCGTTCAGGCCGTGAAAGGCTTTGTGAAAAACGAAATGCCGATGAACATGATTATTGCGATGAAATCAACGGCGCAAACCAATACATTTTTCGGATTCCTGCTTTCCATCGGACTCCTGATCAGTTATTTCCGCTGATCAAATGAAAGGGCAAATGCCATAACCGGCATTTGCTTTTTTTTATGACATAATCTTCACGATTTTGTAAAGAACCTGACCGCGGACTGACCCGTCTTATATACGGACAGCAAAGCAAGGAGATGAAAAAAATGGACTTGTCAACAGCCCATATGGATGATTTGAAAACGGTCATGGAAGATTGGAAAAATGAATTATTAGTTTATAAATTCGCTTTAGATGAGCTGGATACGAAGTTTTCTATTATCAGCCAGGAATATAATCTGATTCACGGGCATAACCCGATCGAGCATACAAAATCACGCGTAAAAAGTTTCGAGAGTATCGTCAATAAACTGATGCGCAAAGGCTGCGATGTGACGACGCAGGAAATGAAAGAGCATATTCATGATATTGCGGGTGTCAGGATTATCTGTTCCTTTATTTCCGATATTTATAATGTCGCTGAGGTTTTGAAGCAGCATAAGGACCTGAAGATCGTAAAGGTGAAGGATTATATCAAACATCCGAAGCCGAACGGCTACCGCAGCCTGCATTTGATTATTGAAATTCCCGTTTATTTGACGAATCGTGTGGAATATGTGAAGGCGGAAATTCAAATCCGCACCATTGCCATGGATTTTTGGGCGAGTCTTGAACATAAAATTTATTACAAATTAAATAACGAGGTCCCAAAGCATCTGACCGACGAGCTGAAGGAAGCGGCGGACATTGCCCATTATTTAGACGAAAAGATGCTTGGGATTAAGAAAGAAGTCGATTAAACAATTGACGCATCACAACCAGCCGGACCGCTTTTATGTGCAGTCCGGCTGGTTGTTTTTATGTTTACGTGTTTTCGCTTTCCTGCGCGATATATTCTGACGATGATTCAGGCTGAAATCCTGATTGAATTTGAACAGGGAATGCAAAAGATATCAAATCGCAAACAGCACATTCCCGCAGAAAAAATGTGTAAGATCGAGGTTTACTTTTTTAAAAAAGGGAAAGACATTTGTACAACAAAAAGGGAGATGAATATCAGTGGGAAAGAATGAAACAATGCATATCGTATCATGTGCCGATGATCATTATGCTCGTCATTTGGGTGGGATGTTCGCTTCTTTATTGATGAATATGGATAAAACAAGGGATGCGAAATTATATGTGATCGACGGCGGAATTACTGCCGAAAACAAGGACAAGCTTGAACAGACCGCGATGTCATTCGGGACGCCGCTTGAATTTTTAGAAGTAGACGCTGATCAATACAAGCATGCAGTCGAAAGCAGCCACATTACAAAAGCGGCTTATTACCGCATTTCCATCCCTGATTTAATTAAGGATGAGTCCGTAAAGCGGATGATTTACATTGATTGCGATGCAATTGTGATGGAAGATATTTCGGTTTTATGGGACTTGGATATTTCCCCGGCAATAGTTGCGGCGGTAGAAGACGCCGGACAGCATGAAAGGCTGAAAAAAATGAATATCAGCGACACTGCCAAGTATTTTAATTCCGGCATTATGATTATAGATTTCGAACCTTGGAGAAAACAAAATATTTCCGAAAAGGTGATTGATTTTATTAACGAAAACAGCTCGGAGGATTTTCTCGTGTTTCATGATCAGGACGCGCTTAACGCGATCTTATATGATCAATGGCATGAACTGCATCCGCGCTGGAACGCGCAGACGCATATTATCATGAATGAGAAAACGCCTCCTGAACTGATCGACCGTATACGTTACAGAGAAACACGTGCCGAACCGGCCATCGTCCATTTCTGCGGCAGCGACAAGCCTTGGAATACAGGCACCTCGCACCCGTATCGTGATCATTATTTCCGATATATGTCCTATACGAAATGGAACACGATCGACCGCCCGGCCATGAACCAATAGGCAGGTGTGATGAAACGCTTGTGAAGCCGTTATCCGGCTCATAAGCGTTTTTTTTGCTATTTCACCCGAATCGCACGCACGCGTTTTTGCAGGCTGGTCTTTTCGGCAGACGGCTTCAATCGGCTGACTGCCGTTTGCGCCGCTGATTTTGCTTTTTTCGTCTTGGTTTTTTCAGCCGTTTTTACTTTGTCTCTAGCCTGCTGCCGGTTGAGTTTATCTTTTATCCGGTCAAGCCGTTTTTCCAGAGCGTTTTTTTCTTTTCCCGGCTGGATTTCGCTGACTGCTTTTTGGGCTTTTGCGGTGCTGGCCTCAGAGGTCTTTTTTTCCGCCTGCTTGACGCTGGCCTCAGCTGTTTTCAAAAGGCTTGAGTTGACAGCGTTAAGCCGCTTTTGCAGCCCTTTTTTCTCTGAACCGGCCGGTAATTTGCGAATGGCGCTTTGTGCGGCATTGACGGCGGTTTTTTTCTTTTGTTTTTCGGCAGTCCGGACTTTGTCTCTTGCGTCCGTCACATTTCTTGCCGTCTGAACTTTATTGATCCGGGACTCGAGAGCGGTTTTTCCCTTTGACTTGGACAGCTTGCTGACGGCCGTTTTTGCTTGATTGATATCTGCCTGTTTTTTCGTCTTTTCCGCTTTTATTACGGCCCGTTCAGCAAAGCTCTTTTGCTTTACGTGATATTGCACCAGGCCGTACCCGAATCGGCTGTCACGTCCGGGAGCGCCCAGATCTTTGACGTTTTGCTGCATCTGCTGCCGGAGCTGTGTATTTGTTTCCTCGGGATATTTCTGCCTGAGCAGCGCGAACATGCCGGTGACGTGGGGCGCGGCTTGAGATGTGCCGTCAGCCGTGGCGTACATTTGATTCAGATACGTGCTCGTAATATTGGTGCCGGGTGCGGTAAACTCAATTTGTTTTCCGGTCGTGGAAAAAGCCGCGAGCCCGTTTTTTTCAGTTGACGCTGAGACTGCCGTTACGCTGCTGTAGGCACCCGGATAATTGACGGGTTTTTTGTTGCCGTCGTTTCCTGCGGCGGCTACGATCACGATTCCTTTTTTGTATGCTTTGTCTACGGCGTCGTGAAGAATTTTGCTGTCTGCGTTAGTTCCGAGGCTCATATTGATGATGTCCATTTTATTGGCGATCGACCAGTCGATCGCTTTAAGAAGGCTTTTAAGATCCCCTGCACCCTTTCTGTCTAATGCTTTAACCGCATATAACCGGACATCCGGCGCGATGCCGTCAATGCCGTATCCGTCATGTTTTGCCGCAATGATTCCGGCGACATGCGTCCCGTGTCCGTTGTCATCTTTGTATGAGGAAGTATAGCTGACTGCGGAATAGCCTCCGGCAATGGAAAGGTCATCATGAGGGTAAATGCCGCTGTCAATGACAGCCACTTTCACCTTTTTTCCCGTCAAGCCTTCTTTCCACGCCTGCTTGACCTGAGTCGGTTCTATATCCCATTGCGGCAGTGCGTAACTGCTGCTTTGGGCCGCTGATAACGGGCGGATATCAGAACCGTCTGCTGCCTGAAAGGATACATTGTCTTCTACATATAAGATGTCAGGGTCCTGTTTCAGGTCTTTCACCGTTTGTGAATCGGCTGACACGGCGACTGCCGGGAGATGCTGATAGGTCTGTTCCACATCCGCTCCGCTGTCTATGGCGGATTCCTTGCCGTTTTGATTTTTGTACACCACGATAACGTCCCGGTCGTGCGTCTCGGCGTGCGCGGGCGCCGCGGCGGAGAACAGGCCGACGCACAAGGCTGCGGCCATTATCGGTTTCAGGGTGTGATACATTGTGATTCCCCCTTTTTCTTTATATATCGGCAGTGAGGAATTCTTTTTTTCCTGAGGGATAAGGAAAATTTCTGTATGCAAATGTAAGCGTTTCCAAAATATGATGGAGAAAATGCTTTAAGACATCTGCGCAATGAACTCAAAAAGGGGGTTTTTGATAAATGAGTACGTTCAATCGGGTCATGGAAGAAAAAATCATGCCTGTCGCCGGAAAAGTCGCCGGCCAAAGGCACTTAAGAGCTTTACGGGACGGCATTATTTTGACTATGCCGCTTATCATCATCGGATCGGTTTTTCTGATTCTGACGAGTCTTCCGATTCCCGGTTATGCCGATTTTATGGCTGGTCTTTTCGGTGAAAATTGGGTTGAAAAGCTCGGGTATCCCGTGAATGCGTCCTTTGATATTATGGCGCTTGTCGCCGCCTTTGGGATTGCCTACCGGCTTGCGGAAAGCTATGAGGTGGATGCCCTGTCGTCGGGAGCCATTGCCCTTGCCGCCTTTTTATTGGCGACGCCGTATCAGATTCCGTTTATTCCTGACGGCTCGGCAACAGAGATTATGGTGGGAGGCGGCATTCCGATTTCGCTGCTCGGAAGCAAAGGTCTGTTTGTCGCGATGATCATTGCAATGCTGTCTACGGAAGTGTACCGGTTTATCATACAAAGAAATATCGTCATTAAAATGCCTGACGGAGTGCCGCCTGCGGTCAGCAAATCGTTCGTTGCGCTCATCCCCGGTTTCATTATTATTACGCTTGTATGGCTGGCCCGTCTGTTTATTGAAATAACTCCTTTTAAAAGCCTCCACAATGTCGTAGGCGATCTGCTGGGCACCCCGCTGTCTATTCTGGGCGGGAGTCTCGGCGGAAGTCTTATCGCCGAATTCGTGCAAATGCTGCTTTGGTCGTGCGGCATACACGGCGCGTCCATTATCGGCGGCGTCATGTCGCCGATCTGGTACGGGGCGATGGATGCCAACCGTTTGGCTTTTCAGGCGGGGGAAGCGCTGCCGAGCATTTTTACGACACAGTTCTTTCAAATATGGATTAATGTCGGCGGAAGCGGAGCGACGCTTGCCCTTGTGCTGACCATGCTTGTGCGCTCCAGAAGCAAACAGATGAAACAGCTCGGCCGTCTCGGAATCGGGCCCGCGATTTTTAACATTAACGAACCGATTATTTTCGGGATGCCGCTCGTCATGAATCCGCTGTTAATCGTGCCTTTTATCATTGCGCCGCTCTTGACCATTACGGCGACGTACATCGGGATGAGCACGGGGATGGTGGCAAAACCGGCGGGAATCGCCGTGCCGTGGACGATGCCGCCGCTGATTTCCGGTTATTTAGCGACGGGCGGGAAAATCTCCGGTTCGGTCATGCAGCTGATCAATCTCCTGATTACATTTATCATCTATTATCCGTTTTTCCGAATTTGGGATCTTCAAAAATGGAGAGAGGAACGGGCGGCGGAACAAAACGTCACTGAAGAAACATAAAAAAAACGGGCGCTTTCGCCCGTTTTTTTAACGCTGGAAAAATTCAATCCATTCGCCGTCAGGTCCTTCAATGTAAAAGTAGCGGTACCCGTTCGGAAGCGTCGTGATTTCTTCATCGATAAATACGGCGCCCTGACGCTTCGCATGCGTGAACTCCGCCGCGATATCTTCAGTTAATAAAGCGAAGTGGTGAACTTTTCCTTCTGCGGGAAGCTCGCTGCTGTAGCCCTGGATCAGCTCAATTTCTGTCTCCGGCCCTTCCTGAAAGCCGAGAAAGGCAAGTTCAATAATGCCGTTCGTATGAGTGATACGATCCTTTAACTGCATACCGAGAACGTCTTGATAAAAGGCGATGGATGTTTCAATATCTTTGACCATAATGCCTGTATGGTCGATTCTTTTGGCTGTCATGGTTTTCCCCCTGTTTTGAATTTTTCGGGACAATGCGGTGTTGATCATGTTTTATGGTACGATAAGAGAAAGCAAAACGAAAGAGGAATGCACAATGAAGCTACTTACAGTGAAAGATACATTTGCCGGAAAGCTGAAAAAAGGATTCCCCCTGATTGAAAAAGACGCTCTGTCCGGAAGCTCGGCTCATTTAACAGAGGGCGATCTTTTTGATGTGACATCCGAGAAGGGTGAGTTTATCGGAAAAGGCTATTACGGTTTGCAGAATAAAGGAGTCGGCTGGGTGCTGTCACGCGCGAGAGATGAACGGATCGACGGACGTTTCTTTCTGGACAAGCTGAAAAAAGCGGCTGAAGCGAGAGCCCATCTGTTTAAGGCGCCCGACACGACGGCGTTCCGGCTGTTCAACGGTGAGGGCGACGGCATCGGCGGCGTCACGATTGACTTTTATGATGGTTATCTGCTGATTCAATGGTACAGTAAAGGCATTTACGCTTATAAGGACAGCATGATTGAGGCGATTGACGGACTGGAGCTTTCTTATAAAGCGATCTACGAAAAGAAACGATTCGATACGGCCGGGCAATACGTGGAAGACGACGATTTTGTCAAAGGCGAAAGAGGAGATTTTCCGGTCATTGTTCAAGAAAACGGCATACGGTACGCGGTGGATTTAAACGACGGGGCGATGACGGGCATTTTCTTAGACCAGCGTCATGTGCGCAAAGCGATTCGGGACAAGTATGCAAACGGCAGACGGGTGCTGAATACGTTCTCTTATACGGGGGCATTTTCCGTTGCGGCGGCGCTTGGCGGAGCTGAGAAAACGACCAGCGTCGATGTCGCCAACCGCAGTCTCGCAAAAACGATTGAACAGTTCAGCGCCAACGGAATTGATTATGAGGCGCATGACATTAAAGTCATGGATGTTTTCAAATACTTCGGCTATGCGGAGAAAAAAGGGCTGGAGTTTGACCTCATCATCCTTGATCCGCCTTCTTTCGCCCGCACAAAAAAACGGACGTTCAGCGCGGCGAAAGATTATAAAAATCTGCTGAAGGAAACGATCGCCATCACCGCAAAAAACGGCATCATCGTCGCTTCGACAAACAGCAGCGCCTTCAATATGAAGAAATTTAAAGGCTTTATAGAGACCGCCTTTAAAGAAACAAATGAGCGTTACGACATTTTGGAAGAATACACGCTTCCGGAAGATTTCAAAACGATTCCCGCGTTTAAAGAAGGGAACTATTTGAAGGTTGTTTTCTTGCGGAAAAAATAGGATGATCATTTATAGCGTGGAAAGAGGGGAAAAGAAAACCCTCTTCCATCGCGTTAATACGGGATAAAATAATCTTCATATCTTAAAGAAACAACCCGCTATTACTTAGTATCTCATCTGTGCCAAGTAAAGTGGCCTCACTAATCCCCACATTGTTGGCTTTCATGAAGGATTGCACCGCTTGGTAGCCAACCGCATAACCTGCAAACGGTGATAAGCCGACAGGCTGATAACCTTGTTCGGCTGCAAAGGTGTCACCAAACATGTAACTGCTGACCTCAGCAAACCCTTTCTTATTTAACGAGTCTTTGATGATTTCTTTTGAGTATTCTAAGTCTTCTTTTTCAAAAGAAGTAACCCAAGGACCTAACAGAGCTTCTCCGTAAAGTTCTTTGGCAAACGATTCTGCCAACCCCTCTATAATTAAGTAATCACCAACCGTTACGTTCCCATAGTCCCAATTGAAATAAGAAAAACGAATATTATGATGAAATTCGTGTGCGATTACAGCAGGCAGTCTCGGTATGTTATATGAATTGGGGAATATTGAAACTTGAATAAATCCCGGAATTCCTCCGAATCCACAATACCCTCTATGTAACTCAAGCTTTTTTTGATTGGCCAAATACATCCCAAACCTTATTTCATCAGCATTTATTTTTAAGCGGTTTTGTTGGATAAATTCTACACAATGAGTTAAAGTGCCATATGCAATTTGAAGAGCTTGAATTTCTTTTAGATTCTCTAATGCTTTTCTTCCGGTTTCCGTATCAAATATGCTCAGATAGCCCAGCATATTTGCAGCCATGATTACATCATATCCGTTAGGTTGCTTTGCCTTTAAGGGAACATTCATCTTTTTCCACATATCTTCAAAAGGTTTCATCATTGAATACCGATAATAATCTTCTCTATTTTCAATCATTGAAAATAACGTTTCGTATTGCCCAATTGTATCCTCGATAATGATTTTAATGGGTACCACCCTTTTTTTGATGATCTATATAAATTGTAATGGCATCACTCATGAGCTTCGCCAACCCTTCACCATACTGATCGATGTTCTTAGTGAAGCGTTTATCTTCAATATAGAGTTGACCTAATCCGTAAAAGGCATCAAAAGAATATTCACCAAAATTTTCATTGAGAAAATCAAACCACTCTTTGATAGCTGTTTGTACGTCTGGGGACTTGGGAGATTGGTTAATAAGGAGTGCAAATTTATTGAACATTGCAGTCCACTTATCAGATAAATCTTTTTGCTCACCATCAGTCATGTTTTTCAATCTAATATTTACCTTATCGACAGGTTGATCACCCCACCGTTTGCGAGCTTCTTGTTCATAAAGATTATGATTGAAGTTCATTCCCTCAAACCGCTCTTTGTTCGTCATGCAAATCTCTCCCATCAAATGTTTGATTGATTTATCGATGGTTTCAATCATTTTATCGACTCTATTCCGTTTCTCAATCAACATTTTCTTTTGTAAAATTAATGCCTCCCTTCGGTTAAATGAAGGACTATTAATGATTTCTTTAATCTCTTTTAAGGAGAAATCGAGCTCCTTGAAAAATAGTATCTGCTGCAGCTGTTCAAGATTCTCTTCAGAATAAAGCCGATAACCGGAATCGGTCGTTTCCTGAGGAGTCAATAATCCGATTTGATCGTAATGATGGAGAGTACGTATGCTTACTCCAATCAGTTCAGCTACTTCTTTTACTTTCATACCCATCACGTTTGCCGCCTCCTTAATGGCTACTCTAAAGTATTACGCAACGTAAGAGTCAATAGTTGGTTAAAGATTTTTTGTATATAAAGGGAGAACATATGAGGATTTCATTGCTGAAATTAAAGAAAAAAAGCCGGGCGTGAAGCTCCGGCTTTTTTCTATTCAATAATGTGCTGGACCCGGCCGATTCGTCCGTCTTCAAGGCGGACCTTAATGCCGCGCGGGTGGAAGCTTGAGTTCGTCAAAATATCCTTCACGATTCCTCTTGTCAGCTTTCCTGAACGCTGATCGGCTTTCAGGACGATATCGACTTCAAGTCCTTTTCTGATGCTGCTTCGCTGCTGGCCGTTCATATGACACATCCGTTCTTCAGTCTTTTCACTTCATATCTTATCATATCGTGTTTTCGTCTTTTTATGAAGGACAGACAAATCCATCTGCGTGGCAAATAAAAAAAGACCGCTCTGTAAGGAGCAGTCTTTTATGACATAAACGAAAGCAAAATCGGGGCCGCGCACAGCGTCATAATTGCGGCGAGAATCATGGACACGCTTGAGATCGTTCCTGATACGGAGCTGAGCTCAAATGCTTTAGATGTTCCCGCTCCGTGCGCGCTAGTTCCGAGCAGCACGCCCCGGGCAATTTCGTTATCAATGCGGAAATAGCGGATGACCATCGGCCCGATGATCGTTCCCAATAAAGCCGTTAAAATGACGAAAACCGCTGTAACGGCCGGCATCCCGCCGATCATTTCTGAAACGTTCATGGCAATCGGCGTCGTCACGGATCGCGGCACGAGACTGTCGACTAAGCTGCTGCCGAGATGGAACCATTTCGCGATAAAGGCCGTTGACAGAATGGCGATACATGAACCGACCGCTACGTTCAAAATAATTTCCACGGCGTATTTCTTTAAAATCGGGAAATATTTATAAAGCGGGATGGCGAACGCCACTGTTGCCGGCTGAAGCATATCGGTCAGCAGTCCGCCGCCGAGATTGTATGTCTGATACGGGACATTGACAAGAAGCAGCAGTACGACCAAAACAGCGGGCGTAATCAGAAGCGGCGACGTATACACCCGCGGAAAACGAATGTAGAGTTTTTTCGCGCCCAAATATACTAAGACAGTTAAGAATAAACTTATGATTCCGATGAACACGTTTGTTTTTTCTCCTTTCTTTTTGCTATCAGCTGTGTAAGCGTACCTGTTGAAACCATCACGACAAATGTGCTGATGACGACGACAAGTAAAATGCTTACGCCGAATTTAGACATAATATCTCCGTATTCAATCACTCCGACGGCAGACGGGATGAAAAACAGCAGCAGCTCACCGAGGAGCCATGCTGCGCCAAGCTCAATCCATTCAAGTTTGATAATCTTGAAATGCAATAATGTGAAAAGAATCACAATCCCGATTATACTGCCGGGAATATTTATATGAAGAGCCGCCGTGACCCAATTGATCAGACGCGCAAATATAAACAGCAGAGCGATTTGAATAACGGTAAGCAGCAATTTTTTCATAATGATGCCTCCCTTATATTTATATTGTACAGAAGGTTTTGCTATAGGTAAAATACATATAAAGAATAATGTGTATTCCTTTTGTCTATAGAAAGGATGAAATGTAATGGATATCCGGCACTTAACGTATTTTTTGGAAGTGGCCCGTTTGAAAAGCTTTACGAAGGCTTCGCAGTCGCTGTATGTTTCACAGCCGACAATCTCAAAAATGATTAAAAACCTGGAGACGGAGCTCGGCATTAAGCTGTTTTACCGCAATGGCCGGCAAGTTGAACTGACTGACGCCGGGCAGAGCATGTATGTGCAGGCGCAGGAAATCACAAAGTCATTCCAAAACCTGACGTCAGAGCTGAACGATATTATGGAAGTGAAGAAAGGGCACGTCCGCATCGGTCTTCCGCCGATGATCGGGTCCGGCTTTTTCCCGAGAGTGCTCGGTGACTTCCGCGTCACATATCCCGATGTGACGTTTCAGCTTGTTGAGGACGGCTCTATTAAAGTGCAGCAAGGGGTGGAGGACGGCTCGCTTGATATCGGGGTCGTCGTGCTTCCCGCAAATGAAGAGATTTTTCATACGTTCACAATCGTCAAGGAAACCCTTATGCTCGTCGTCCATCCGTCACATCGGCTCGCTGACGAGAAAGAATGCAGTCTTCACGAATTGAAAGAAGAGCCGTTCATATTTTTCAGGGAGGATTTTGTCCTTCATAATCGAATTATGACGGAATGCGTGAAAGCCGGATTCAGGCCGCACGTCATTTATGAAACGTCACAGTGGGACTTTATCAGCGAAATGGTATCCGCCAATCTCGGTATCGGCCTCTTGCCGGAAAGAATCTGCCGCGGTCTTGATCCTGACAAAGTCAGAACCATTCCGCTCGTTCATCCGGTCATTCCGTGGCATTTAGCCATCATTTGGCGGAAAGACCGCTATATGTCCTTTGCCGCCAGAGCCTGGCTGGAGCATACGAAATCGTATTTATGGAATCCGAAAAAGAGAAAAAAGGATGATTAAGCATGGACGCACAAACCGCAGCTCAACACTTGAGTAAAGTGCGGGATCAAAACCCGCTCGTTCACAGTATCACCAATAATGTCGTCACGAACTTCACCGCTAACGGACTGCTTGCGCTCGGCGCATCGCCCGTTATGGCTTATGCAATTGAGGAGGCAGCCGACATGGCGAAAATCGCAGGAGCGCTCGTCCTGAATATAGGCACCCTCAGTTCGGCGTCGGTTGAAGCTATGATCGCAGCCGGAAAATCGGCCAATGAAAACGGTGTTCCGGTCATTTTTGATCCGGTAGGCGCAGGCGCCACGCCGTTTCGGACGGCATCAGCCAGCAAGATCATACAGGAGGTCCGCTTGTCCGCCATTCGCGGAAATGCCGCGGAAATCGCCAATATAGCCGGCGCCCCTGATTGGAAGATAAAAGGCGTGGATGCGGGGGAAGCCGGAGGAGATGTGGTTCAGCTCGCTAAGACGGCTGCAAGCGGGCTGAAGACGGTCATTGCGATTACCGGAAAAACCGACGTCATCTCCGACGGCGCCGACACATATGCCGTACATAACGGTGATAAACTGCTGACGAAGGTGACGGGGGCGGGATGCCTGCTGACGTCTGTAATCGGAGCCTTCTGCGCAGCGGGGCAGGACGTTCTGCAAGCGGCCGTTTCAGCCGTTTCTGTATACGGAAGCGCCGCTCAGCTTGCCGCTCTGGACACCTCCCATAAGGGGCCGGGCAGCTTCCAGATTGAGCTTTTAAACAAGCTGGCAAGCATCTCAGAACAAGAAGCGGCCGAGCTTGCCGCAATTGAAAGGGTGATAGAAAAATGACGCGTATTTCTCGGGAAATGATGAAGGATATGTTATCGGTTTATTTTATTATGGGATCAAACAATACAAGCGCAGACCCCGTTTCTGTGGTGGAAAAAGCCATTGAGGGCGGCGCTACGCTTTTTCAATTTCGGGAAAAGGGGAGCGGTTCTTTAACAGGGGAGGAACGTCTCCTGTTCGCGAAGCGGGTGCAGGATGTCTGCAGGCAGGCCGGGATTCCTTTCATCATTAATGATGATGTCGAATTGGCCTTGCGCCTTGAGGCGGACGGAGTGCATATCGGGCAGGATGACGCAGACGCCGAAGAAACGAGAGCGGCAATCGGCGATATGATTCTCGGTGTGTCAGCACATAACGTCTCCGAGGTGAAGCGGGCGGAAGCCGCCGGAGCCGATTACGTCGGAATGGGCCCGGTCTATCCGACCGAAACAAAAAAAGATGCTGAAGCCGTGCAGGGCGTTACATTGATTGAAGAGGTGCGGCGTCAGGGCATCACCATTCCGATTGTAGGAATCGGCGGCATTACGGCTGACAACGCGGCGCCCGTCATTGAAGCGGGTGCAGACGGCGTCAGCATGATCAGCGCCATCAGCCAAGCCGAAGATCCAAAAGCGGCGGCGCGGAAGTTTTCAGAGGAAATTCGGCGCTCCAAAGCAGGGCTGTCCCGATAGGGCGGCCCTTTTTCTGTGTGCGCAAAAAGGCAGTGACGGACTTGGAGAATATAAGCCGTATGTCAAGAACAGGGCAATCAGCTTGCAATATCGACCGAAGTGTTTGACGGCTCTATCGCTTCGCTCAAAGTGATGCCTGAACCAATCACCGCCGGCGCCGAAGGCTTAAAAGCCCTCTATGAAACAGTGAAAAGCGCGCAGTGAGAGATCATTTCGAGGTCACGGAAAAACTTGATGCGGAATTCAGCGAATTTGAAGTTTTGATGTCGAAATACAAAACGTGCGATCAATCGTATATGTCTTGTGATACATTAAGTACAGATCAAATCAGAGAGATAAGCACGAAGCTGACGGCCCTTTCTGAAACCATGTCGAAGATTGCCGATGTGCTTTAAAAGGAGTTAAGACACAGCATGAGCGATGAACAAAACAAGGAAAAACAGATCCACAGACGGGATGTCCTGAAGTGGGGCGCCGTCGCGGGCGCCGCCGTCGCTGTCGGAGCGAGCGGCCTCGGAGGACTCGCGCCGCTCTTCAAACCGGCGGCCACCGCTTCAAAGAAGAATGATGAAAAACGTGATCGTGATCAAATCGTTCCTTTTTACGGAAAGCACCAAGCGGGAATCACAACGGCACATCAGACGTATGTGTATTTTGCAGCGCTTGATGTCATGTCAAGCGACAAAGCCGATGTCATCTCCCTTTTCAAACAATGGACAAGCCTGACGCAGCTGCTGACTTCAGGCGCCGTCCCGTCGGGCGAACAGAAAAATAAATATATGCCTCCGCAGGATACCGGGGAGTCGCAAGATCTGGCCCCGGCGAATTTGACCGTTACCTTCGGCTTCGGCCCCGGGTTTTTCGAGAAAGACGGGAAGGACCGATTCGGACTGAAAGATAAAAAACCGAAGCACCTCGCCGATATTCCGCCGATGCCTAACGACAAGCTCGATAAGAATCAAGGCGGCGGTGATATCGTCATACAAGTCTGCGCGGATAATGAACAAACGGCGTTTCACGCGGTGCGCAACCTGATGAAACAGGCAGCAGGCGTGTGCGAAGTCCGTTTTCTCAATAAAGGTTTCTTAAGCGGCGGGAAAAACGGGGAAACGCCGCGCAACCTCTTCGGATTCAAAGACGGCACCGGCAACCAAAGCACAAAGGATGAAAACCTGATGAATTCGATCGTTTGGGTTCAATCAGGAGAGCCGGACTGGATGACGGGCGGCACGTACATGGCGTTTAGGAAAATTAAGATGTTTTTAGATATATGGGATCGTTCATCCTTGAAGGAACAAGAGGACACGTTCGGGCGGGTGAAAAGCTCAGGCGCGCCTTTCGGACAACAAAAGGAAACCGATCCCGTGAAGCTGAATCAAATTCCCGCCGACTCGCATGTCAGCGTGGCAAAATCAACCGGCAGACAGATTCTGCGCCGGGCTTTTTCCTATACGGACGGAATTGATCCAAAAACGGGCTATGTTGACGCAGGCCTGCTGTTTATCTGCTTTCAAAAAGACCCGGACCGCCAATTTGTCCCGATGCTGAAGGCTTTGGCGGCAAAGGATGCGTTGAATGAATACACACAAACGATCGGCTCTTCCTTATTCGCCTGTCCCGGCGGCTGTAAAAAAGGAGAATATATCGCCCAAAGGCTGCTGGAATCGTGACACCTTCCATAAGGAGGGTGTTTTTAAAAAAACACTTGTAACTATATGTGTTACAACTTAAAATGAAAAGGAAAGGAGACTTACAATGACACTGCAGATTAAAGTATATTCTGATTATGTATGTCCGTTTTGCTTTGTCGGCAAAGCGGCGTTTGAAGAAGCAATCAAGGACAAGGACGTACAGGTGGAATGGATGCCGTTTGAATTGCGTCCGAGCCCCTCGCCGAAACTTGATCCGGTGAATGATCCCGCCAAGCGGCAGATGTGGAAAAACTCCATTGAGCCGATGGCGCAGTCTTTAGGCGTTGAAATCACGTTCCCCCGCGTGTCACCGCATCCTTACACGGATTTGGCATTTGAAGGCTTTCATTTCGCAAAGGAACATGGGAAAGGAAGCGAATACCATACACGCGTTTTTCAGGCATTCTTTCAGGAAGAGCAAAATATCGGTGACGTTGGCGTGCTGACAAAGCTTGCGGAAGAAGCCGGACTTGACGGCGCTGCCTTCAAAGAGGCGCTTGAGACAAGAGCGTACAGACACGTACAGCGGGAAGCGCTCCGCCATGCTTATGAGGAAGCCGGCATTACGGCAGTGCCGACGTTTATCATCGGAGATGAGAGAATCCCTGGCGCGGCGGGAAAGGAAACCTTTGAACAAATCATTGAGCGGGAACTGAATAAACGTTAACCCGAAAAAAGCCCTCTCGATCAGCGAGAGGGCTTTGCCATATAGTGTTTGACAAATGTTTGTCTGTCCGCTTCATATGCCGCGGCGTCAAATGAGTCGCCGCAAAAATGAAGGCACCAAGGGTCTTTCTGGCAGGCGACGCCGACTTGATAGCCGTGTTTTTGAAATTCAAGCGACTGTGATGTGTCGTAAAAATGAAAGCCGCGAAACAAATCCTCCCGCCACTCCACGTCATATTGAGCCGCCATTAACAAGCCGTCAATGGCGGCAGCGGGCGTAAACAGGCCGTCTTCATCGCCGTGCTCAAAGTCCAGCGGGTGATAAGCATTCCCCCGGTATTCAATCACTTTTCCCATCCGCTCTCCGCTTTCCCACCAAATACCGTTCGGCGGCAGGGTTTTGCAGCCGGCGACACCGAGAAGGCCGAGCTCCTGATGAGATTGAAAGATATGAAGCATGTCATGAAGGAAATGCTGATGAATGATAAAGGTATCCTGATGCAGATAAATTTTATATTTGGAGGGGTGTCTCAGCGCTTTGTTGTAGGACGAGGCCATGCTTGCTGAATCGTATATCGGCATGATATCAACGGAGTATGATGGGGGGACGGTAAGCTGCATGATATGGCTCTTGCACCGGGAGTAGAGCGGCTCGTCATTCACACAGACGACAAACAGAAATGAATGTGAATCCATTACATGCTCCTCTCGGCCTCAATCACATATTGATACGCCGATGCTTCTGTCATAAAGTCATGCCTTATGCCAAGCTGTACGCATACTTCGTGCAATGCTGCGATGGCTTTGTGATAAGAGGGGTGATCAACGCGGATCGCCTCAATGCGTTTCACCTCATAACCGGCGGCTTTAAATAATGAAAGCGTCTCTTCACGGGTAAAAAAACGCAGGTGGGTCTGATCCATTAATCCGGCGTCACTGTAAGTCCATTTGCCGGCTAAAAGCTCCAGCACCACTGAGATGTGGCCGACATTCGGTATGCATGCAAGCACCGTGCCGTCTTTTTTTACATAAGGACGAAGCTTTTTCAGCACGGACCACGGATCGATCAGATGCTCAAGAACGTCTCCGAACAGCATGCAGTCGAATTGTTCTGATTCGTACGGAAGAATGGCGGATTCAATGTCGCCGCAAAGCACGTGGCTCAATTTGCTTTCCGCCTTTTTTGCGGCTTCGGGATACGCTTCAATGCCGTAAACCGTTATTCCGCGGTCTTCGATCGCCGCTCCTAAATTGCCTGTGCCGCAGCCGACATCAAGCACTGTCCGCCAGTTTTCGTCTATTTTGTTCAATAAATAAGGATTCAGGCCTTCGTAGTAGTTCTGTTGTTTTTCATCATAATAGGGATTCGTATCCATCTGTGTATCACCTCATAAATGGGCATATACACAAGATATGCAGCGGGGGGATCTCATATCACCATGTTTGGCTGTTCAATTGCGGAATACGGACGGGAATGGTTGTCCGGTATACGGTTTGTTCTCTGATTCCCCTCTTATTGCGGATGTTCCTTTGAAAACTCGGGTGCGGGCGGACTATGGCAGGTCATATAGTAAAAGGATCCGCCTGTAATCTTACCGCTGGCGGATGGTGTTTTTCATTGGTGTTTTTTTCTTCACCGCTTTTTCAGTATTTAAGAAGCGCCTCACATCGTCAATGTGCAAACCCATGATTCTAGCCTCTTGAATTAACAATTGCCAATCTTGATCTATATCTTTCATTACATGAGTTTTCATAAGAACCTCCAATTGAAAAATTGATTTGCCCAGCTACAGCAGCCAATGTATAACAAATATCACACATAGTTGGCCGGTAATCCCAAATTGAAGATGAATTCACCTACCTATTCCCTAAGAAAATGACTGAAATAACCAAAATCCTTCAAGAATTCTTACGTATAATAATAAACAAATAAATACTGACTGGATAGTATGCAAATAAAAATAAATCATATGACCTATTAACATTTACCCTCAAAGCGTCGACTAGCATATTCTTTTTGCATAAAAAATACCGCAAAAGAATGATTCGGTGTAAGATAAAGTGAATGATCAAACAGCTGGGGTAAAAAATGAAAAAAAACAAATTTCAAATTAAGAGAGAAGAAACATTTGAAAGTTTTATTGACGCAGGCCTTCATCTCCTGATTGAAAGAGCTTACGATTCAGTCTCAATCGATGACATCAGTAAAGCGGCGGGTTTCAGCAAAGGCGCGTTTTACGTTCATTTTGAAAGCAAGGAAGATTTTCTGAAGCATTTATTAGACAGGCGTCAGATTAAAAAAAGGATCATCACTGGCTATCTCGACGAATTAGAAAAGCAAACAGCGCGGCCGTTGACGCTTTGTGAAGCTGCGGCAAGCGCGGCCAGCCTGCTGATGCGGTTTGTAAACAGCAAGCCTGCCTGGAATGTTGTGTCTTTTGCCGTTCATATGCCTACTTACAAAGTCGTCAGTGAATATGAAGCTTATATCCGTCTTTATAAGTTATGGATAGAAGAAAGCACCATGTACATAAATTGGCTCAAATCGAGAAATTTAATAGAAGACCATATAGATACTGAGCATACCGCTAACATGATGTGCGCGCTCATCGACGGGATGATTAAGCAATCCAATGTGCTGGGAAGGCCGGTTACTTTCCGCAGCATGTTTGACGCGCTCTATGTTTTTGTCAGCGGCAGAAAATCAGGGTAACGTTCTTCTTGATTTGACAAAAGGTTTAGAAAAGTCTTTCAGAAAGCGAGGAACTGCCATGCGCTACAGAGAAATTATGATGTATATCATTATGGGGATATTCACGACCATCGTGAATATCGCCAGTTTTTACTTTCTGACGTCGGCCTTTGAGATGGATTACAAGGCGGCGACCGTCGCTGCTTGGATTCTGTCCGTTCTATTTGCATATGTCACGAATAAACTGTATGTATTTCAGCAAAAGACCGCGGGGATGCGGAGTCTGATGAAAGAATTGACGGCCTTTTTCAGCGTGCGGGTATTGTCTCTCACCATCGATCTCGCCATGATGATTCTTCTGGTCAGTCAATTTCATATGAACGAAACGTTGGCGAAAATCGCCGATAACGTCATTATCGTAGTCGTCAACTATGCGGCCAGCAAGTGGATTGTCTTCAGAAAAGCGAAAGAAGAGGGCGTGTCATAACGGTTTCTTTCCGCGCCCCGGGGGAAAGTGTAATGGTGAAAGGGGATGCGTATGAAGCACAAAATAAAGAAAGCGTTTGCTGATGTATTCGGGGAATCGGAGGACCTGCGCATTTTCTTTGCGCCCGGCAGAGTGAATCTCATCGGAGAGCATACGGATTATAACGGGGGCCACGTCTTTCCTTGCGCGCTGACGATCGGTACATATGCAGCCGTCCGGGAGAGAGGGGACAGGCTCGTCAGAATGTACTCTCATCATTTTAAAGATGCGGGCATAAAGGAATGCAGTCTCGATAATATCCGCTATCAAAAAGAGGACGGGTGGGCCAACTATCCGAAAGGGGTCATGGCGGAATGTCTCGGCAGCGGTTTTTCCCTTCCGCACGGCTTCGATATTGTGTTCTGGGGAAACATCCCGAACGGCGCGGGGCTGTCATCTTCGGCTTCGATTGAACTTGTTACGGCGGTCATTCTCAAGGAATGCCATGAGCTTGAGGCGGATATGCTCGACTTGGTGAAGCTCGCTCAGACGGCGGAAAATTCCTTTATCGGCGTCAGCTGCGGAATAATGGATCAATTCGCCATCGGAATGGGAAAGAAACATCATGCGATTCTGCTGAATTGCGGGACGCTCAGCTTTGAATATACAAAACTCGGACTGTCGGGGCTGTCGATCGTTATTGCAAATACCAATAAAAAACGAACGCTTGCAGACTCAGGTTATAATACGAGGCTCAAGGAGTGCGGGGAAGCGCTTTGTGATCTTCAGAAGCATCTTTCCGTTCAATCACTGGGAGAGCTGACCCCTTCCGCTTTTGACGCCCATGCGGAGCTGATTCAGAATGAAGTGAACAGACGCCGGGCGAAACACGCCGTCTATGAAAATCACCGCACAATAGAGGCCGCCGACATGTTCAGTAACAATCAGCTTCATCATATCGGTGAATTAATGAGGGATTCGCATCTCTCTTTACGCGATGACTACGAGGTGACGAGTCATGAGCTGGATACACTGGCTGAAGCGGCCTGGCGCCACGGCGGGGTGATCGGATCAAGGATGACGGGAGCCGGTTTCGGCGGCTGTACGGTCAGTATCGTTAAGGACGATGCGGTTTCGGATTTTATTGAAACGGCAGGGGCCCGCTATGAGGAAAAGACAGGGAGAAAAGCTGACTTTTACACGGCGGATGTCGGAGCCGGAGCGAGAGAACTAAAGGGGGATGACGATGGCAATTGAGCGGCACGTGGAACGTTTAATCCGGTACGGATTGCAAAAAGAGCTGATTTCCTATCTTGATATTGAATATACGAGAAACCGTTTGTATGAAGCTTTGCATATCACCCATCCGGAGGTTTCAGAACAGAAAGAAAATGTATCGGCGGCATCATTGTCGGACTTATTGGCCCCGATTTATGAATGGGCGGCAGAAACGGGCCGGATTGCAGCCGATACAGACACCTATCGCGACCTGCTGAGCGCGAAGATCATGGGCTGCTTTGCCCCGCAGCCGTCCGAGATTGTCCGTCGTTTTGAAGAAACAAAGGCGGTGCACGGACCGGAGCAGGCGACAAAGGCGTTTTACCGATTTTCAGAGGATGTGTATTATATCCGTTCGGACAGAATAAAGCGGAATGTCGGGTGGACGGCTGAGACGGCTTACGGAAAGCTGGACATCACGATCAACCTTTCAAAACCGGAAAAAGATCCGAAAGCAATTGCCGCTGCCAAAGAGCAGCCTCAATCCGATTATCCGAGATGTGTTCTTTGTAAAGAAAATGTCGGGTACGAGGGGAGACCGGATCACCCGGCGCGTCAAAACCTTCGTGTCATTCCGGTAATTCTCGGCGATGAGCAGTGGTTTCTGCAATTTTCTCCGTATGTGTATTACCGGGAGCATTGCATCGTTTTGAAAGACCGGCACGAACCGATGAAGATCAGTAAAAAAACGTTTGACCGGCTGCTGTCGTTCGTCAGCCAGTATCCTCATTATTTTCTCGGTTCCAATGCTGATCTGCCGATTGTCGGCGGCAGTATTTTAAGCCACGACCATTTTCAGGGGGGCAATTATGAATTCCCGATGGCGCGGGCGGAGACAGAAAGCCGGTACAGGCTGCCTGACTATCCGAAAACGGTGTTGGGAATTGTGAAGTGGCCGATGTCGGTCATCCGCCTGCAAAGCGAGAGTGCGTCTGAGCTTTCCGGCGCGGCGGATGCCATCCTGCGGGCATGGCGCGGTTATTCCGATGAGGCGGCTGATCTCCTCGCGTGTTCAGGAGAAACACCGCACAATACAATTACGCCGATTGCCCGGCGGAGAAACGGTTTATTCGAATTAGATCTCGTCCTCAGAAATAACCGCGCCTCTGATGAGCATCCGCTGGGAATTTTTCATCCCCATCAGGAAGTTCATCACCTGAAAAAAGAAAATATCGGACTGATTGAGGTAATGGGGCTTGCGATTCTGCCGGGCCGCCTTGAACAAGAAATGAAATACACGGCTGAAGCGCTGTGCTCACCGGACCCGGAAGCGGTCTTAACGGCAGACCTTTCTGCGTCAAAGCATAAAGATTGGGCGCTCAGTGTGCTGCATAAGCGGAAGGTAACGAAAGAAAACGCGGAACAGATTCTGAAAGAGGAAATCGGCCATGCCTTTGCGCGGATACTGGAGCATGCCGGCGTCTTTAAACAAACAGAAGAAGGCAGAGCGGCTTTCCGGCGGTTTATCCGCCATTTGGGCGCTCTACCGGAAAAAAGCCCCATCCCATAAGGGACGAGGCTTTTTTTTATCCTCTGCTTCTGGCGATCAGGCTGAATAAGAACACCACGATCGCAGCTCCGATGATTGCCGGAATGATGGCAAAGCCGGCAAGGTGAGGACCCCATGTGCCGAGCAGTCCGTGCCCGATCCATGCGCCGATCAGACCGGCGATCATTGACCCGATGATTCCCCCGGGCATACTGCCTTTTACAAATAAACTTCCGATCCAGCCGATAATAATAGCGACAATCAGAGATACGATAAAACCCATAAATATCACTTCCTATTTTTTATTATTTATGCCTATATGTTTCCTTCGTTTTGTCCATATTAAACATATGAATGTGTTTTTTATAATGAACATATCAAGGCGCGTTCCGGTCTTTTTTTTCACAATGCGTTGCGTTAAAATGGAAACCGTGTGAAAAGGTGTGAGCAAAGGAAAAAATATTTCTTTTGTAGAATGTTTAACAAAATGAAACTTTTTGTTGACCAGCGTTTTTTATTATGGTAAACCTTTATTTGGTATTATTCGTTCTCACTATCTTTTTTCTCTATATATGCTAAATGATCTAAAACTTTTTATGTTTGGTTTGCGCAAGTGGAAAAAGTTCATGCATTTTTTGACGATTTTGTGACATTAGGTCGAAAAAAAGATGAACTTTAGAAAAAAATAAAGCTAATAAGGGCAGATTTTGATAGCATAACAAGGTAGATAGAGAAAAGATTTTGAGAAAGTACATTTCAGATTCACTACATCAATAGGAAGGATGGTGATCTTCTTGTTCAGAGCATTTAAACCGTTACTTTTATTAGCGATGTTGGCTGTTGTTTTCGTACTGGGCGGATGCAGCGACATTTCCGTTTTAGATCCGAAAGGACCTGTAGCAGACCAGCAGAAAGATCTGATTCTCTTGTCAATCGGATTTATGCTGTTCATTGTCGGCGTCGTTTTCGTACTATTTACAATCATTTTAGTGAAGTACCGCGACCGCAAAGGCAAAGACAGCGGAAATTACAAGCCCGAGATGCACGGCAACACGTTCTTAGAAGTAGTCTGGACAGTGATCCCAATTTTAATTGTTATTGCACTTTCTGTGCCTACCGTACAGACGATATATTCGTTAGAAAAAGCGCCTGAAGCGACAAAGGATAAAGAGCCTCTTGTTGTTTATGCTACTTCGGTAGACTGGAAATGGGTATTCAGCTACCCAGAGCAGGATATTGAGACGGTTAACTACCTGAACATTCCTGTAGACCGTCCGGTTTTATTTAAAATTTCTTCAGCCGATTCAATGGCATCGCTATGGATTCCTCAGCTTGGGGGACAAAAATACGCGATGGCGGGAATGCTGATGGATCAATACTTACAGGCTGACAAAGTGGGAACATATGAAGGCCGCAACGCGAACTTCACCGGCGAACACTTTGCCGACCAGAAATTCAACGTAAAAGCTGTTACGCAAAAAGACTTTAACAGCTGGGTGAAAAAAGCCCAAAGCGATTCTCCAAAGCTGACGAAAGAGAAGTATGACGAACTGATGCTTCCGGAGAATGTCGGTAAATTAACGTTCTCTTCTACACACTTAAAATACGTTGACCACGGCCAAGATGCCGAATATGCGATGGAGGCGCGCAAACGCCTTGGCTACAAAGCCGTATCACCGCACTCTAAAACAGATCCGTGGGAAAATGTAAAGAAAAACGAATTTAAAGTATCCGACGATAAACAAGATTGAAATTGAACAAGAAAGGAGGAAGCCCGAATGAAATTGAGATGGGATGAATTTTTTGTAACAGGTGACCCATTAATTCTGGGCGCACAAGTTTCCATTGCGCTTTCCACTATCGCTATCATCGTTGTACTCACATACTTCAAAAAGTGGAAATGGCTCTGGTCTGAATGGCTGACGTCTGTAGACCATAAGAAACTTGGAATCATGTACATTATCTCTGCTGTTATCATGCTGTTCCGCGGCGGGGTCGACGGCTTGATGATGCGCGCCCAGTTAGCGCTTCCTAATAACAGTTTTTTAGACTCAAACCACTATAATGAGATCTTTACGACTCACGGTACGATCATGATTATCTTCATGGCGATGCCGTTTTTAATCGGTCTGATCAACGTTGTCGTACCTTTGCAGATCGGTGCGCGCGACGTAGCATTCCCTTACTTGAACAACCTGAGTTTCTGGACGTTCTTCGTAGGTGCGATGCTTTTCAATATTTCTTTCGTTATCGGAGGTTCTCCGAACGCAGGCTGGACGAGTTACATGCCGCTGGCAAGCAACGACATGAGTCCCGGGCCTGGTGAGAACTTCTACCTGCTCGGTCTTCAGATTGCCGGTATCGGTACGCTGATGACGGGTATCAACTTTATGGTGACGATCCTGAAAATGCGTACGAAAGGCATGACGCTGATGCGTATGCCGATGTTCACATGGACGACGCTGATTACAATGGTTATTATCGTATTCGCCTTCCCTGTTTTGACAGTGGCATTGGCGCTGTTATCATTTGACCGTTTGTTCGGCGCTCACTTTTTCACGCTGGAAGCCGGCGGTATGCCGATGCTTTGGGCTAACTTGTTCTGGATTTGGGGACACCCTGAAGTATATATCGTTATCTTACCGGCATTCGGTATTTTCTCTGAAATTATTTCAGCGTTTGCAAGAAAGCAGTTATTCGGTTACAAAGCGATGGTCGGCTCAATTATCGCCATTTCCGTCCTGAGTTTCCTTGTATGGACTCACCACTTCTTCACAATGGGGAACAGTGCGTCTGTTAACTCTTTCTTCTCGATAACAACGATGGCGATTTCGGTTCCGACCGGGGTTAAAATCTTTAACTGGCTCTTTACGATGTATAAAGGCCGAATCAGTTTTACAACACCGATGCTGTGGGCGCTTGCGTTCATCCCGAACTTCGTTGTCGGCGGGGTAACAGGGGTTATGCTTGCGATGGCTGCAGCCGATTATCAATACCATAATACGTACTTCCTCGTATCTCACTTCCACTATGTGCTGATCGCGGGTACAGTATTTGCATGTTTCGCAGGATTTATTTTCTGGTATCCGAAAATGTTCGGTCACAAGCTGAACGAAAGAATCGGAAAATGGTTCTTCTGGATCTTTATGATCGGATTTAATGTATGTTTCTTCCCTCAATACTTCTTGGGGCTGCAAGGTATGCCTCGCCGTATTTACACTTACGGACCGAATGACGGATGGACTGCATTAAACTTTATTTCAACTGTCGGAGCCTTCATGATGGGTGTCGGATTCTTAATCCTTTGCTACAACATCTACTACAGCTTCCGCTACTCTACTCGCGAGATCAGCGGAGATTCATGGGGCGTGGGACGTACGCTTGAGTGGGCGACTTCATCTGCGATTCCGCCGCATTACAACTTTGCGGTGCTTCCTGAAGTGAAATCTCAAGATGCGTACCTGCAATTGAAAGAAGACAAAACGGATATTCATCCGGAAAGCAAGTTCAAGAAAATCCATATGCCGCACAACTCCGGAAGACCGCTTATTATGTCAGTGGCGTTCGGTATTGCAGGCTTCGGACTTGTATTTGAATGGTTCTGGATGGGCATTGTCGGCTTGATCGGCATTCTGCTTTGCATGGTGCTTCGTTCATTTGAATATGACAATGGCTACTATATACCTGTTGAAGAAATAAAAGAGACGGAAAGAAAGATTTCCGAATAAAGGAGGCGTGATTTATGGAACATGCAGAACACGGCAATTCTAACGCGCCTATGGAATATCAATCTGAAACCGGCAGACTCAATATTCTCGGGTTTTGGATCTTTTTAGGGGCAGAGATTGTGTTGTTCTCAACACTATTTGCAACCTTCTTCGTTCTTCAAAGAAGAACAGCAGGAGGAGTCTTACCGGCTGAATTATTTGAAGTGAAGCTTGTCATGATCATGACATTCCTGCTTCTGATCAGCAGTTTCACCTGCGGGATCGCTGTTCATGAAATGCGTCGCGGAAGTTTAAAAGGCGTCGTCATTTGGACGATCATTACGCTTCTTCTCGGCGCCGGCTTCGTCGGATGTGAGCTTAACGAGTTCATCCACTATGTACATGAAGGAGCATCTCTCGGTACAAGTGCTTTCTGGTCTGGATTCTTCGTCCTTCTGGGAACGCACGGAACGCACGTAACGATCGGTATCTTCTGGATTGCCGGCATCTTACTGCAATTGAAGAAACGCGGATTAACGCCGCAGACGTCTTCAAAAATCTTTATCTCAAGTTTATACTGGCACTTCTTAGACGTTGTTTGGATCTTCATCTTTACAGGCGTCTATCTCATCGGATTGGGGGGACTATAATATGGCAAACAAATCTGCTGAACACAGCCACTTTCCGTGGAAGCATATCGTAGGTTTTGCGTTGTCTATTATTCTGACCCTGCTGGCCCTTTGGGTTGCAGTATATACGGAATTAAGCCCATCAGCAAAACTCTGGATCATTTTCGGCTTCGCATTTATCCAAGCCGGTCTTCAGCTTCTCATGTTCATGCACATGACAGAAAGCGAAAACGGCGGAATTCAAGTCGGAAACACGCTCTTCGGATTTTTCGGAGCGATTGTTATCATCCTTGGTTCCATCTGGATCTTTGCGGCGCACTACCATCACGGTGACCATATGGATGGAAACCCTCCTGGCGGTGCGAAGCATCATTCCGAACATCAGGAATAAAAAGAAACCCTCTTCGTTTATGCGAAGAGGGTTTTTTGTGCCTTTATTGGCTTCTTCTCCGGCGCAGGCGCGGAAGGCCGTAAATGATAAAGGCGGCGATATGGGCAACGATGACGTTGACGGCAAACAGGATGATCATAAGTGTGTGGCCGAGAGGGGATAGGCTGCTGGTTGCGTAAAAGTAGAAGAAAACCCACATGAGAATAATTGGCGGTATGGCCGAAAGAGCGACTTTTTTGTTATCCAGCCAGATAAAGAGGGGTGTTGCGCTTGCGACCAGTAAATAAGCAAAAAACATGTCCATCTTACGTGTCTCCTTTCATTTTATGGGAGCGTTTCCAAAATGAAATACAGAGATTAAAATGTGTCTGTTTTGTGGTCGTTTTTTGAACATTTTGTTACAATTATTATACCATGTTTTCCAATTTTTGATACCGCTTTTTTGAGAAATGTATTGCAACTATTGCCTCATTTTTGGATAGGTACAAGAAACCGGAAAGGCCAAATACCCTGTCACATTTCCGGACAATGGAATGGCGCAGGCTGTGAACCTTTGCTATGGTCAAAGAAAATATGCACAGCAAGGGTGGTTTGAAGTGGACGTAAGGAAAGAAGATGTCACAGCGCAGGACGTCATTGTGCTTTTACAGGATCATCTGAAGAGCATGACCATGCATTCTCCTCCGGAAAGTATACATGCGCTCAATGCGGACCGGCTGCGTCAGCCTGACGTTACGTTTTGGAGTGCGAGGGAAAACGGCATCCTGCTCGGCTGCGGTGCCTTAAAGGAGCTAAACAGCCGGCACGGTGAGATCAAATCAATGAAAACCTCTCCGCATCATGTCAGAAAAGGCGTTGCCAACCGGATCCTCCGCCATATGCTTGAAGAAGCAAGGCAGCGGGGCTATCAGCGGATCAGCTTAGAAACCGGTTCTATGGAGGCTTTTCTCCCCGCCAGACGCCTGTATGAAAAAGCCGGGTTTCAATATTGTGATCCGTTTGCACATTATAAAGAGGACCCGAACAGCTTGTTTATGACGTTAAACATAGGCTGAAACCCCTTTTCTGACGAGAAGGGGTTTTTTATCGGAAAAGTTTCATCATGACCGAAACATTTCCTTTTCTGACACGTCATATGTCGTGTAGTCCCCAAACCGTAAAAAATAAAAAGGAAGCAACCTCATCATGTTTTCTTGAACGGTGTTCATGTATAATAAACAATAGTGACTTCCGATGAAAATGTAAGGCGGGATAGAATGAGTCGATATAAGAAACAGCAAAATCCCTATTATCAGGGGGATTTGATTTTTATATTTGGTGTGTTTTTAATAATTAGTGTTGCGGCGATTTATGCGGCCGGACAGTTCGGGCAGTACGGAAGTGATGCCTGGATGAGACAGATCGTCTTTTATGTCATCGGAGCCGGTCTCATGGTCAGTATCATGTATTTTGATTTAGAGCAGCTTGAAAAACTGAGTCTGTACGTGTTAATTGCCGGCGTGCTGTCGCTGCTCCTTTTACGTGTGGCGCCGGAATCCATCGCGCCGATTAAAAACGGAGCGAAGAGCTGGTTTAAAATCGGCAGCTTTACCCTCCAGCCCTCTGAGTTCACGAAAATAGGAATTATGATGATGGTCGCGTCCATTATATCGAAGGCGGGCCCGAAGGATCAAAGGTCACTTAGGGAAGATGTGAATCTGCTTTTGAAAATTGCGGCATGGACGGTTATTCCGATCGGGATGATCGTTTTGCAGGATGCCGGAACGGGTGCGATCTGTCTGTTTATCGTTATGGTGATGGTGTTTATGTCGGGTGTAAACTGGAAGCTGATCACCATCATCGGCGGTTCGGCAGCACTTGTGCTTGGCCTTTTCTTAGTGCTGGTGATTGAATTTCCCCATGTGGCGAATTCAATCGGCATTGCGGATTATCAAATTAACCGGATTACATCGTGGATGTCTGACTCCAGTGCGGCAACGACTCAGGCAGAGAGCGATAAAAGCTGGCAGGTGGATCAGGCCGTTATGGCGATCGGATCGGGCGGCATTACCGGAAACGGCGTTCATAATCTGAAGGTGTACGTACCTGAGGGACAGACCGACTTTATCTTTGCGATTTTGGGTGAAAGTTTTGGATTTTTAGGCTGCGCCATTGCGGTTGTCATGTTTTTCTTTTTAATTTACAGACTTGTGGTGCTGATTGACCGCTTGCATGCGTTTAACCGATTTGGCGCGTTTTTTTGCGTAGGATTTACTGCACTTATCGTGATTCACACCTTCCAGAACATCGGGATGAATATCGGCATTATGCCGGTTACCGGTATTCCGCTGCTGTTTGTCAGCTATGGGGGGAGCTCGGTGCTTTCTACATTAATCAGCTTCGGGATCGTATATAACGCAAGTGTGCAGCTGACGAAATATAAAAGCTACCTGTTCAATTCTTAATGTGAGACGGCTCGTTTTTCGGGCTGTCTTTTTTTGTTTAGAGCATTTCGCTTTTGACATGATTCCCTTTCGGATATGATATAGAGAGAAGGAGGCTTTTATATGAACAATACCATCGAAACCATACTTAATCATCGGTCGATCCGATCATTTACTGACGAGCTTCTGACAGCAGAAGAGATAGATACATTAGTGAAAAGCGCCCAGGCGGCGTCAACGTCCAGTTACGTGCAGGCTTACTCCATCATCGGCGTAACTGATAAGGAGAAAAAGCGGAAGCTGGCGGCACTGGCCGGAAACCAGCCTTACGTCGAGAATAACGGGCACTTGTTTGTATTTTGCGCTGATTTGTACCGCCATAAAAAACTTGCTGAGGAAAAAGGCGAAAACATTACCGAGCTTCTTGAGAATACGGAAATGTTTATGGTCAGCGTCATTGATGCCGCACTTGCCGCACAAAACGTAAGTGTTGCCGCGGAATCAATGGGACTTGGCATTTGTTATATCGGAGGCATTCGAAATGAACTTGATCAGGTGACGGAAGTGCTTGGAACGCCTGACCATGTGCTGCCGCTGTTCGGCTTGGTAGTCGGTCATCCCGCTCATCCGTCCGGTCAAAAGCCGCGCCTGCCGAAACAAGCCGTATATCATGAAAACACGTACGATACGAATGAAGAACACTTCCGCAGTTATATGAAGGAATATGATGAAACCATTTCCGCTTATTATGATAAACGGACAAACGGCAAGCGGGTTGAAACGTGGTCTGATCAAATCCTGCAGTTCATGAAACAAAAACCGAGAACCTATTTAAATCAATATGTAAAAGATAAAGGTTTTCAAAAGAATTAAGAAAAAACCTCTCCTGACCGGGGACTGACCCCCGTTTTTGAGACAGGGGTCAAAACACCTTTTAAACAGCCAATTGCCGATAGTTTATCGGTGATTGGTTGTTTAGTTTGGTTTGAATACGAATATTGTTATAATAATATTCGTATTCTATGACAGTGCGTTCTACGATGGCAGTCGTAGTTCGATCAATGCTGTTAAGATAGAACGTTTCAGACTTTAGCGAGGAATGAAACGATTCGATGGAGGCATTATCAGCGGGCGTCCCTTTGCGGGACATGCTCATGGTAATGCCTTTTGTTTTAACAGCTTTTTGATACTCGTAAGATGTATACACAGAACCTTGGTCACTATGTAACACGCAGTTCTCAGGCAGCATTGGTAGCTGATCAAGTGTGTCTAAGACAAAGGCTGTGTCCTGCTTATCCCCAATAGTAAAAGCAATCACTTCTCCATTGTATAAATCTAATATACTGGAAAGGTACAATTGTTTCTGTCCATAAGGCAAATATGTGATGTCCGTTACTAGTTTTTCAAGAGGACGATCAGACTGAAAGTTCCGATCCAATATATTATCGACCACGGCATATGGCTGCCCATCCTTCTTGCGCTTTTTCACCTTAACCCGACACTGCCATTGATTCTTCTGCATAATACGTTGAACCGTTTTATGGTTAATACACATTCTCTTTTTTAGTATGGCTGTGATTTTTCGATATCCATATCGATACTTGTGCTCTCGGCACAACGTGCCGATTTGTTTTTCCAAATGGCGCTTGGGATGATCCTTCATCAGATTCTTCTTCCAACGATAATAAGACGCTCGAGAGATACCTAAATGAATACAGATATCCTGTACGGTCATTGTGCTGTGCAATATTTCTACAAGTTCGACTGACGTTTCGCTATCAACTTCCTTTCCAATTCGTTGTACTTTTTTAAAACTTCATTCTGTTGTCTCAGGTAACGAATCTCTGCCTGCAGTTTCTCTAAATCGGAAGAATACTCCGGACCTTTTCCGTAAGTGTATTGCTTTCCAACAGGCTGTTCGAATCGATGTGTATCACCAGCCTTATACCATCTAACCCATGTCTGAACCTGTGTCTTATTCTTAATATTCAACTCCTGCAGGATCTCTTTCATAGGTACGCCTGCCAATCTCATTTCTACAGCCTTCTGTTTCACTTCAACCGGATAACTCACTCTTGTCCCCATAGAAAAAACACCTCCAAGTCTAATTTCGGATAACAATCATCCGTATTCAAACTTGAAGGTGTTTTTATTTGTCTCATCTTATGGGGTCAGTCCCACCGGGAGAGGTTTTTATGTTTCACGTGTAACATATTTCGACAAAATGGAACAAGGTATATAAATGTTTATCATCAGGGATGCTTATAAGCATACAGAAAGAAAAAACGGCTTAGCAGTGGTACGATGTTGATGAGGTGACAGTGATGATTTCATTAAGCATATTAGATCAATCTCCTGTATCAGAAGGGAGGTCCGCGGAAAGTGCTCTGCGGAATACAGTAAGACTGGCGCAGGAGGCGGAAAAGCTCGGATATAAGAGGTTTTGGGTGTCAGAGCATCATTTTTCAGAGCGGTTGGCGGGTTCAAGCCCTGAAGTGCTGATCAGCCATATTGCGGCGAAAACGAATGAGATTCGTGTAGGCTCGGGCGGTGTCATGCTTCCGCATTACAGCGCATATAAGGTGGCGGAGAATTTCCGCGTGCTTGAAGGGTTGACGCCGGGCAGAATCGATCTCGGATTAGGGAGAGCGCCGGGCGGAATGCCGATCGCATCATGGGCGCTGAATGACGGCGGGAAGCGTAACGCTGATCAATATCCGCAGCAGCTTCGTGAGCTGGCGATGTATTTGCATGATGCAGCCGACGACAATCACCGTTTTCCGAATCTGACCGCATCACCCCTTATTAAGACGGCGCCGGAAGTCTGGCTTCTCGGTTCTTCGGGGGAAAGCGCGCTTCTGAGCGCAGAAATGGGAGCAGGCTATATGTTTGCTCACTTTATTAATGGAGAAGGCGGAGAAAGCACGACAGCACAATATAAGCGCAGATTTAAACCTTCTGTATTAGGAAAAGAACCAAAAACAGCCGTGGCGGTGTTTTTGCTGTGCGCGGACACGGAGGAGAAAGCGGAGGAACTCGCGGCCGTCATGGATTATACGCTGCTTGCGGGTGAACAGGGGATTCCGCTTCACGGCGTACCGTCTTACGAAACCGTCCGCGGCAATACGTACACACCGTATGAACAAAGACGAATTGCCGATAATCGGAATCGAATGATCATCGGAACGAAGAAACAAGTGAAAGAACAGATTCTGGCTCTCAGTAAAGCATACGGAACGGAAGAAGTGATGGCTGTGACCATTACTCATCACTTTGAAGATAAACTTCAGTCATACCGGCTGCTTCGTGAAGCTTTTGCCGAATGATCAGAAAGAAACCCTGCTGATGCTCCAGCAGGGTTGTTCGGTTATTCAATGATAAAAGGTTTTTCAGTCAGCACCTGGCTTGATTTCCCTTTGTTCGCGGCATAGGCCAGCATATAATATTCTCCTGCCGGCAGTGCGGTGTCACCATTGACTTTGCCGTTCCAGTCGAAATATTGATAGCCTTTATCCTGCTTTTTGTAGATGCCGGCTTGGCCGACAAAGTCAAGATTGCTGTCATATACAAGGAAGGCAAGCTCTTCGGCTCCCGCCGGAAGATAGGTTTCAATTTGGTAGGTTCCCTGCGTTGTGCCGTCCTGCACGTCGATTGACGTCACGCGCGGATAGTCCGGCTCTTTTACAATCAGCAGCGTCGGCACTTTTGCGACTGTTTTTCCGCCTTCTCGCACTGTGACGGTTCCCTCATAGGTGCCTGCCTTTACTTTTTTGGCATTGACCTTTACTTTCGCATTGACCTTTCCGGTTTGATGAGCGGGGATCACGACCCGGTCTGTGCCCGAAACGGTAATGCCCGTGCCGTTGAAAGAGTACTCGAGCTGATATGATTTTCTGATGGACGATTGATTTTCAATCGTAAAGGTTTCTTTTTTCGTTTCATTGCCTTTGTCTTTCATAAACGTTCCGTAAGAATAACTTCCCGGGGCGACAAGGGAGTCTGCTTTGATCGCCTTCATGATTCTGATGCTTCCGGCGCCTTGCGCATTATGCGGGTATACGTCACCGTCCGCGTCCGTTAAGGTTTCCGCGGTGTTCATGAGAGCGGCTTTTATTTGTTCCGGGCTCCATTTCGGTTTGGCCTGCTTGATGACGGCAGCTGCGCCGGCTACATGCGGGGAAGCCATGCTCGTTCCCTGCTTCGATCCGTAGCCGTACGGGTCGGCCGGATCATGGGTCGGAATGGTGCTGACGATGTTTACGCCGGGAGCGGAGACGTCAGGTTTAATCATCCACGTGTCCATAACCGGACCGCGTGACGAAAAGTCTGCCATTTGTTCAGTGAGCGATTTAGCCACGGATAAATTGAAAGTCGCTTTTGTGCCGCCTGCTTTTAATTGGCTGACGAGTTTTTCGCCGTCTTCTGATGAAAGCTTAATCGTCGGTACGGACAAGCCCGGTACGTTGGCTTCAATTTCTCCCGGGGCATTGTTATACACAACCATACCGATCGCGCCCGCTTTTTTGGCGTTGTCTGCTTTATCCACAAAGGCGATGCTGCCCCGTTTGACGACCGCGACTTTTCCTTTCAGATCTTTGCCTTCAAAATCCTTTTGCTCGCCGATACCCGCCTCTATGAGGTCTGTTTCTTTTTTATTCAGTGCTTTTATGTCATCTTCTTTGTTGTAGCCCATTACTTTCGCTGAGGAATAGGAACCGAAGGAGACGGCGTACTCGTTCAGCGGCAGCTGTGTCGCTCCGACGGAGATGGCTTCTCTGGACGTTCCCGGAGAACCGACGGTCCAATTGTTCGGTCCGCTGTTTCCGTTTGATGTAACGGCCGTGACGCCTTCTGACATCGCCCAGTCAAGCGCCGTGCTTGTCGCCCAGTCTGGGTTATTCACAGAATTGCCGAGAGAAAGGTTCATGACATCCGCTCCGTCCTGTACGGCGCGTTCGATGCCGGCGATGACGTTCTCCGTTGTTCCGCTTCCGCCCGGACCGAGCACACGGTAGGCAAGGAGTGTAGCATCCGGCGCGACGCCTTTGATCGTTCCGTTTGCCGCTACCGTGCCCGCGACATGGGTTCCGTGGTCAGTCGACGCGCCTCTCGGATCACCGGACGGCGTTTCTTCAGGATCGTAATCGTTATCCACAAAATCGTATCCTTTATATTGTCCGAAATTTTTCTTTAAGTCAGGGTGTTTATATTCGACACCGGTGTCAATAATGGCAACCTTGACGCCTTTACCCGTATAGCCGAGCTTCCACGCGTCATTTGCCCCTATATAAGGCGCGCTGTCATCCATCTGCGGAGACACGGCATCCTTAGATAGGGTGATGTCTTTATCTTTGAGCTGATCGGTATGATAGGTGACATTCGGATAAACCGCTTTGACATCCTGATCACTCAGCAGTTTGGGGATTTCATTTGCCGGGAGTTTCATGGAGAAGCCGGAAAACACTTGCTCATATTCCCTGTTGATTTTTCCGTGTTTAATGGTTTTGAGCGCTTTCTTTTTCACTTTTGCGCGTTCGCTTTTCAGCTTGCTTTTTGTCTGTGCTTTGCCGAGTTCCTTTGCTTCCGCCAGTGACTTTTCCTTCAGCTCCACGATGACTGTCGTTTGTTTGCCGGTGGTCATATCAATGTCACCGAACACCTCAGCCTTCTCAAGATCAGGAGTTTGCGGTTTTGAAGCCGGCGCAGCCTGTGAACTTGTGGATAAGGTAAAGGATAAGACAAAAGCCGGAAGCAGATAACGGATGATTCCTTTTTTCAATCGTGTTTCCCCCTTTTTCTTTATCTAAATTAGAAATCTAGTATATATTTCTTGAAAATTCAAAATAATCCTTGTGACATATGACTCATTTATGGAAATTGGTCTGTGAATAAGGAGGGAGTTATACACAGAATCCTGTGTATAACTGAATAAATTTGTGTATATATATTGTTGGGAACGAGTGTTCCTATACAAAATATAGATCGAGTTTGTGGATATGTGGATATACCCTGTGTTTAAGCTGTGCTTAACCAAGGGATAAGGTGTGTATAACTTTTTTTATCGGCTTTTCCATTTTTCAGGTCATTTCCATCAGCTTTCAACAAAACTTCTGAAAACTAGTTTGTTTTTTCACTCATATTGTGACAAACAATTCGCCCGGACGCGTCTATCATAGAGTCATAGGGTTGCTAGACCCGCTAGTTTTTAGCGGAGAAGGATCGGCCGCCTTTTCCGTTAAAGCGGAGAGAAAAACAGGCCTGCGAACAAGCTGTCTGTCAAAAAGAAGCGGAGGGATGATTTGCAATGAAACGTTTGCTAGTATCTTTACGGGTGTGGATGGTCTTTCTGATGAACTGGATGGCGCCGGGTAACGGAAGATATCCATTAGCTGCCGTGTACGGAAACCAAGCGGCTTATCATAAGAAAGCGAAGCGGACGGCTGGGGCTTTTTCGTTTGTGAGCCATGTCCGATCGGCGGATTTGACCGATGAAACGAAATCGGCCCGCGGCAGGCTGGATAAAAACCGATGGATGCCTGTTCGCAAAGAATTGCCGAAACGGGAGCGCGCGGGTCCGGCAACTTTACATCATATGAAAAAGAGGGTACAATCCCACTAAACATATGAACGGGAGCGAACCTCTTGAGAATAGACAAAGTATTAAATAACAATGCGGCGTTAATAAAAGAAGACGGACGGGAAAAGATCGTAATGGGTCCCGGAATCGCTTTTCAAAAGAGAAAAAATGATGTGATTCAAAAACATAAAATTGAAAAAATATTTGTCGTGCACGACGAAAATGAAAAGTTCAAACAAGTGTTAGAAACGCTTCCCGAAGAGCATATAGAGGCGGCTGAAGATATCATCAGCCATGCGGAGGGAGAGCTTGCGGCACCTTTGAGCGATCACATCCACATTGCGCTGGCGGACCATTTATCCTTTGCGATCGAAAGGATTCAAAACGGCCTTCAGGTGCATAACCGATTGCTTCATGAAATTAAGGCGCTTTATAAAAAAGAATATGAGATCGGCCGCTGGGCGGTTGAACACGTGAAACAAACCCTCGGTATATCATTGCCTGATGATGAGGCGGGGTATATCGCGCTTCATATCCACACTGCCAAGGCGGATGCCAAAAGCATGTATTCGGCGATGAAGCATACAACCATGATCAAAGAAATGATCGAAAAGATCGAATCTTTTTTCGAACAGAAGGTGGATGAAGACAGTATTTCCTATCAGCGCCTCGTCACGCACTTACGGTATGCGGTCAGCCGGTTGGACTCAAATGAAGCACTCCATTCCATGGACGAGGAGATGCTTTATTTCATCCAAAAAAAGTATCCGTTTGCTTATCGGTGTGCGCTTGAACTGGCGGCGTTTTTAAAAAATGAATATGATTTGGAACTGCCGGAATCCGAGGCCGGCTATATTACGCTGCATGTCCAGCGTCTGCAAAAAAACCCGGAATAACGCGTCTGTTTCGAGAAACAGACTTTTTTTTTTGAAAACATATTGACGAAAGCGCTATCATGAAATAGAATGAAAGCGCATTAAAAAAACTGAATCCGGCGGGATTGTGACTGGTAATGCAGGCAAGACCTAAAATTTGCGTACATGAAAAAGGGATCATGCTGACCTTTTTCGTTGGCGAATTTTAGGTCTTTTTTGATTTTAGAAAGGGGGATACATCATGAATTATCAAGAAACGGCAAAACAGCTTATCAAGCATATCGGAGGGGAATCAAATATTATCAGCGCGACACATTGCGCGACGCGGCTCAGGCTCGTCATTCAAGATGAACAGAAGATCAGCCAGGCCGGCATTGAAGAAATAGAAGGCGTAAAAGGGGCTTTCAGCAGCTCGGGGCAATATCAGATTATATTCGGCACCGGCCTTGTGAATAAAGTGTATGACGCTTTTTCAAAAGAAGCCGATTTGGGGCGGGAGGATCGTGAGACACATCAGGACGCAGCGAAAAAAAAGCTGAATCCGGCCGCAAGATTTGCGAAGACACTGTCTAACATATTCGTTCCCATCATTCCGGCTATCGTGGCAAGCGGACTTTTAATGGGGCTGCTCGGCATGATGAAGGCTTTTCACTGGGTGTCTGAACAATCGTCGCTGTTTAAGCTTTTAGACATGTTTTCAAGCGCGGCGTTTATCTTCCTGCCCGTATTCATCGGGTTCAGCGCGGCGAAGGAATTTGGCGGTAATGCCTATCTCGGTGCCGTGCTCGGGGGAATTATGATCCATCCGGCGCTTTTGAATCCGTGGGGGCTTGCGGATGCATCGCCTGATTTTATGCAGCTTTTCGGCTTCGACATTGCGCTGCTCGGCTATCAAGGGACGGTCATCCCCGTACTGTTAGCCGTTTACATTATGAGCAAAGTGGAAAAGGGCACGAGAAAAATTGTGCCTCACGCATTCGATTTATTGGTCACGCCGTTTGTCACGGTGATTGTCACGGGATTTATCACCTTTATCGCAATCGGTCCGCTTGGCAGGGCGATCGGATCAGGCATTACCGTCTCGCTGACATATGTGTATGATCATGCGGGCATTGTTGCCGGACTGCTTTTCGGCGGTCTTTATCCGCTTATTGTGCTTACCGGTGTGCATCACAGCTTTCATGCGATTGAGGCCGGCCTCATCGCTGATTTGGGCAGAAACTATATCCTTCCTATCTGGTCGATGGCGAATGTCGCTCAGGGCGCGGCGGGACTGGCTGTATTTTTTCTGACGAAAAAAGCGAAAATGAAAGAAATCGCTCTGCCGGCCGCATTTTCCGCTTTTCTCGGTGTAACCGAACCAGTCATTTTCGGTGTGAACCTAAGATACCGCAAGCCGTTTATCGCGGGAATGATCGGCGGAGCGCTGGGCGGAGCCTATGTCGTGGTGACCGGTGTCGCCGCCAATGCCTACGGTCTGACCGGAATTCCGATGATTGCCATCACGGCTCCGCTCGGTTTAGGAAATCTTATAAACTATCTGATCGGAATGGGCATCGCCTCTGTCTCGGCGTTTATTGCCGCTTACATTATGGGAGCTAAAGAAAAGGAGGCCGTCAAATGAGGACACCGGATCAAGAGCTGCGCCTGCAGGCTGAGGAAGCGAAAAAGAAGCGGGGAGAAACAGCCGCGTCAGATCCATACCGCCAGAACTATCATATTATGCCGCCGGTCGGGCTTTTAAATGATCCGAACGGCGTGATCCAATGGAACGGCGTATATCACTTGTTTTTTCAATGGCAGCCATTTCATACGGGGCACGGCGCGAAATTTTGGGCGCATGTGACGACGAAGGATTTCGTTGAGTGGAAAGAGGAAGAAATCGCGCTTGCGCCGGGTGAGTGGTATGACAAAAACGGCTGTTATTCCGGAAGCGCCATCGAAAAAGACGGGCGGCTCTGCCTGATGTACACAGGCAATGTCCGTGACGGAGAAGGCAATCGGGAAACATATCAATGCCTCGCCGTATCCGAAGACGGGATCGTATTTGAAAAAAAAGGAGTCGTCGCGCGTCTCCCGGAAGGCTATACCGCTCATTTCCGTGATCCGAAGGTTTGGAAGAAAGACGGAGCGTATTACATGGTGCTCGGCGCGCAGACAGAAAAGCTCACCGGAAGCGCTGTGTTGTTCACATCAGAGAACTTGACGGATTGGACGTTTCTCGGTTCGATTGCGGGAGCGGACTCCGGCGGTCTCGGGTCATTCGGTTATATGTGGGAATGTCCCGACCTGTTTTCCCTTGACGGAACCGACGTGCTGCTCGTATGTCCGCAGGGGCTTGAAGCCGACGGGATAGAATATCATAACAGCCACCAGGCGGGCTATTTCCTCGGCAGGCTGCATACAGAGCCGCCAGAATTTAAGCACGGTGAATTTACGGAGCTTGACAGAGGATTTGACTTTTACGCGGCGCAGACGCTGGAAGATGATAAGGGACGGAGAATTCTGTTCGCGTGGATGGGCGTTCCGGATCAGCATGAGGACAAACATCCGACCCATGCGTATCACTGGATTCACTGCTTAACAATGCCGAGACAGCTGTCACTGTCCAACGGCAGAATCATACAGCGCCCGCTTTCGGAAATGAAATCACGCCGCAAGGATGAACAAAAGCACCGTCTTCAATTGAATTGCTCGTCTGTAAGCCTCCCGGTGAAAGATGCGTCCCGGGCTGAAGTGCTGCTGGAGGACATCACTTGCGAATCCGGTTTTGAAATCTCAATTCGGGGCGCAGCCCGGTTTATATTTCATCAGGAAGAGGGGCTGGCTGTGCTGGAGCGCACCGCTTTCAGCGGAGAAGAAAAAGAAAAGAGAAGCTGCGCCATCAGCGAGGTGCATTCCGTGCAGCTCTTTCTGGATGCATCCTCGATTGAATTGTTTTTGAATGATGGAGAAGAGGTATTCAGTGCCAGATATTTTCCTTTCCCGGGAAATGATGACGTAACCGTCACTTCGGCAGGAAAAACGGAAATAAATGGATCAATTTGGGCACTTTTGTAGAAAATCGTTCTTTTTTCTTATGTGAAACCTATGCCATCTGTGCTATTCTTCAAACGAAAGCCTATGATTCCAGGAATAAAAGGAGTTGTTTTCTCAGTTTTGAAAAATCAGAAGATGACGCCGAAATGTTTACTTGTCAAAGCCGCAGAGCAAGTGGAAGATAAGCGGGAAGAATATAAAGAAGTATTGCTTCAGCTGAATCGCATGCTCAAGAGAGCTGAGCCTCACAATGAATGGAGTGATCGGCTGATGCATACATATGAACAGATGAAGGAATATGCGCTGTTTGTGCAGTCTATTGAGATGTTTTTGCGGTCATCCGCGAAAAAAATGAAATAATCCCCCTCGGGTAATGAGGGGGATATTTATTTTATTTTCCGCTAAGACGCATCGCCGAATGTTTAGTCGGTCCGATGTATTGGTTCAGCGGGAAGGATTCTTTGATTGCCGCGGTGATAAATTCTTTTGCCGCATAGATGGCTTCCTTCACTTCAGCGCCTTTGGCCAGTTCTGCCGTCACGGCGGCGGAGAATGTGCATCCGGCTCCGTGCGTGTAAGGTGTATCAATCATTTCGCTTTCTAATACTTCCGCGGTTTCTCCGTCATACAGCACGTCGATCGCTTTTTCATGTTTCAATTTGCCTCCGCCTGTAATCAATACATATTTCGCGCCGAGTTCGTGAATTTTCTTGGCCGCTTCTTTCATGTCTTCCACCGTTTTTAATTCATCCATACCGCTCAACTGGCTTGCTTCAAACAGGTTTGGCGTGATGACGGTTGCCAGAGGCGCCAATTGGGTGCGAAGCGCTTCGGCATGCTCCGGATACAGCACTTCGTTCGCTCCTTTGCAGACCATGACAGGATCGATAACGACATTCTTCAGCTGTTTTTCTTTAATCGTTTTCGCCGCAAGCTCTATGATCTCCACGGTAGGGAGCATTCCCGTTTTCATGGCGTCTACGCCGATTCCGTCAACAATCGTCGCCAGCTGTGCGCGAATCGTATCGGCATCGATCGGAAATACTTGATGATCCCAGCTGTTCTCCGGGTCCATCGCTACGATCACGGTCAAAGCCGTCATTCCGTATACGTTTTTTTCTTGAAATGTTTTTAAATCGGCCTGAATTCCTGCGCCGCCGCTGGAATCAGAACCGGCAATAGTAAGTGCTTTGTGCATTGACATATCAATGGCCTCCATCAGTGTTTTATATCTCATTATAGTTAGATTTTCTTCCGATCACAATACGGAAGGCTTGGAGGAATGATTTGACAGCCGCGGGGGATGTGCGTACAATACCTACATAAGATTACTAGGTAAGGGTGAGAAAATAAATGCTCAACAGGGAGCTTGTAAAGGGGAGCACGGTCATTCTGGTGCTGACGCTGCTGAATGAACGGCCCATGTACGGGTATGAACTTGTGAAAGAAATGGAGAAAAGAAGCGGGAATGAACTGCAAATGAAGGAAGGCACGCTGTACCCATCGCTTCATAAGCTTGAACGCCAAAGCTATATTTCTTCTTACTGGGAAAAGCAGACCAAAGGGCCGGACCGAAAATATTACCGGATCACCGATGAAGGAAAAAACATTCTAGCCGAACGGACGAAGGAATGGAATCTGTTCTCTGCTCTGATGGACCGGATGCTGAAGCGGGGCGGGCAGAATGGATAAAGACCTTTATGTGCAGGAAATCAGAAAAGGGCTGGAAGGCAAGTCCGGAAGCCGTGAATTATTAAAAGAAATCGAAAGCCATATTCATCATGCCATTTGTGATCATCTGGAAAAAGGCAAAACCGAAAGCGAAGCGATGGAGCTTATTCTGCGGGAAGTAGGGACTCCGTCTGAGATTATCTCTGCTTTTCAAAAAGCTTCGGCGGTGCCCGCGCGGACTTTTATGCTCTTTTATCTGTTCTGCAACTGCGGTCTTTTTGTGATGGGGGCGATGATTACGATGATGCACGCGTGGAGGATTCATCCCGCTGTTGACGCGCTGTGGAAAGGGATTTCCGTGTCAGTATGGCTGATTATGATCGGTTATGTGCTGTATTGGTTCCAAATCGGCTATCAAGCTGGCAAAGAGTTCGGGGCTGGCGGCAAAAAGCTTGCTGAGCGGACGGTATGGGCTTCAATGGTGCCGAATCTATGTTTTATGTTTGTCTTTTTGTTCAATCTGGTTCCGGCTGGGCTGTTTCCTTCGGCGGTCACACCGAGTTTTGCGGCAGTATGCGCCGTTGTGACGGTATGTTTTCCGTTTTGCGGCAAAATAGGTTTTTACGCAGGCAGGCAGAGGCTTGCCTGATCTTTTTCACTATATACATAGGGAATCTATATAGGGGTGTTAAAATGAGATTAGGTTCGTGGATGTACGGCGCGTGCGCCCAAATAGCCGTTACCGTATTTACCGTCTGCGGCTTGGTTCTTGCATTGCCCGTTGTAAGTCTTTTTATTATGGTTCTGAATGGGATGCAAGACGCTATTTTTGTTGTTTTCAGTATTTTGCTTCTTCTATTGTTTTATGCGCTGGGATGGATTTGGGCCGTTTCGTTTGCGCGTGAGTGGAAGGTGAAACTTTTCGAGCTGCAGATCAGTTCGCTCGTTCCGCTGGCGGGTATATTATACTTGTACATTGACAGCGGGGTGAGTATACCGGAACTGATTCATGATTGGCATGAGGATGGATGTGCGCTTGTCCCGCCGGCTTTTGTCTGCTTGTGCACATGCTATGCGATGGTGTTGGTGCCTGTTTATCAATCAAAACTTTGGAACGCCATGGAGGCGGGCAGACTTAATGCCAAGGCGGTATGCACTGTTTGGGGAGACCTTCTGATCATTCTCGTTTTGCTGGCGGGCATGACCTGGATTTGTTTCTGAATGGGCCGAAATCAAAAATCCCCCCTGATCTCTCCGCCGCTTTATGTTTTAATAGAACATGAGAAAAAGCAGAAGGAGCGGGTCATGAATATATCAATTGTCATAGTCACGTATAACCGGATTCCGGCTTTGTGTGAACTGCTGGAGTCGATTTCCATGCAGACCATAAAGCCTTATGAAGTGATCATTGTAAATGATGCCGGGGAATCGGTCGAACAAGCGAAGCAGCTGTACAGCGATCTGCCGATTCAGATTATTGATTTAGAACAGAATGCCGGACATGTGGAGGCGCGGAACGCAGGTGTGAAAAAAGCGTCGGGTGATTGTATCATGCTGTGCGATGATGATGATTTCATTACGCCGGGCCATTTGGAAAGAATGGCGGCTGCACTTGCTGATGCGGATTTTGTCCATTCTGACGCGGAAATTGTGTCATTTGAAGAACGGGGCGGCACGAGATACCCGGTGTCACGAAAGCCTTTCGCCTATACGGCGGATTATGCGGATATGCGGGTATTTTCCACGTACGTTCCGTCAGGCAGCATGTACAGGTGTTCTCTGCATGACACGTTAGGGTATTTTGATCCGGATGTCCATAATTATTGGGACTGGGACTTTTATTTGCGCGCCGCAAAACAGCACCGTGTGAAGCGTGTTCCTTGCGCGAGCGTCATATATGCGTTTTTTGAGGGAGGCGGCAATCAGTCCGCGGATCTCGGCGGCAAACGGAAGCGGTACTTAGACCGGTTAAGCGAAAAGCACAGGCTTGGGGAGCTCCCGACGAAAAACTTCGCGGTTCTTCTTGAAGAGCCGGACATGAAGAGGCGGGAGGCGCCGACTGACATTGTGTGGGACGGAAAGCCCGTCCATTCAAGACTGCACAGTTCATAAGGGGGACGGACAGTTTGAAACAGCTTTTAAAAGACAGCTGGTGGAATCAGCTGAAAGATGAATTTGACAAACCGTATTATCAAGAGCTGAGAGAAATGCTGAAACAAGAATACAGCAGCCAAACGATTTATCCTGACAGCCATGATATTTTTAACGCCTTGCATTATACGCCCTATGAGGATGTAAAAGCGGTCATTCTCGGACAGGACCCGTATCACGGGCCAGGACAGGCGCACGGGCTTAGTTTTTCCGTTCAGCCCGGGGTCAGGCAGCCGCCGTCTTTGAAAAATATTTTCATAGAGCTTCAGGACGATATCGGCTGCTCCGTACCAAACCACGGATCGCTCGTCAGCTGGGCGAAGCAGGGAGTGCTTTTGTTAAACACAGTGCTTACGGTTCGCCGCGGTCAGGCCAATTCCCACAAAGGCAAGGGATGGGAGCGGCTCACTGACCGCATCATTGATGTGGTGAATGAAAGAGAGAAGCCGATTGTCTTTATCCTATGGGGGCGTCACGCGCAGATGAAAAAAGAGCGCATTGACACATCGAAACACATTATTATTGAATCGACTCATCCGAGCCCGTTTTCGGCAAGGAACGGTTTTTTCGGGAGCAGACCGTTTTCCCGTACAAACGCCGCCCTTGAAAAAATGGGGGAGCAGCCGATCGATTGGTGCATCCCCGACCTGCCGCAATAAACGGTTTTTTTGAGGCGCTTCCGCCCGGCGGAAGCGTCTTTTTTGACGTTCAGGGCGGTATGCCGTCAGAAAAAATAACAAACTCAATTCTGCGATTCGCTCAGAAATTTGATAAAATGCAGGAAGAAGACAAATTACTGCTGGAGGATTTACTCATGAACATACATATCTCTGCTTTGATTCAGAAGATGGAAGAAGAACTGAGGCAGGCGAAAACGGCGACCCGCACCGAGGAGGTCAAAATGCACGCGGCCGCCATCCGCTCTCTGTGTGATGTCGTGCTCGGCACTCAGACGCACACCGCTCCGGCGCCTGTGCAGAATCCGATTCCGAAAGCGGCGCCGAAACCTTCCGCGTCTCCTTCGACAGACCCGCTGCTGCTTGAAAAAATGATGGGCAGCGCCGGGCTGAACCAATATCAGAAAAAAGCGAAAGACGAACGTGAGGAAGACGGAAACGGGGATTCCATTTTCGATTTTTAACAGGAGAGGTTGATTGACTTGAAACTGATACTCGGGGGTTTGCAATGGACGGCATTTATGATTGCGGCTGCGATTGTGGTTCCTGTCGCCATCGCACAATCATTTCACTTGAACCATGCCGATTCTGCCGCATTGATTCAGAGCACATTTTTTGTGCTTGGCGTCGCCGCGGTCATCCAATGTCTCCAGGGACATCGTCTGCCGATTAATGAAAGCCCGGCAGGCTTATGGTGGGGCGTATACACGATTTACGGCGGACTGACTGGCACGGTGTTCGCGACATTCGGCGAGACGCTGCGGGCGCTGCAGGGGGCGCTGTTATTAAGCGCTGTCTTTTTCTTTTTGTTCAGCCTTTTTAAAGTGATTGAACGGCTGGCCGTGCTGTTTACGCCGGTTGTGACCGGTGTGTATCTGCTGCTGTTGGTCATGCAGCTGAGTCAGCCGATTGTGAAAGGCCTTTTGGGCATCGGCTATTTAAAAAACAGCGTCGACGGCCTTGTATTCGGGCTCGCCATGGTTGTGACGGCGGCGATGTTCATCATGTCCCGATCGAATGTTACGTTCTTAAGACAGTATGCGATTCTCCTTTCGCTTGCCGGCGGATGGATCTTATTCGCCGTCTTCGGCGCTGCCAAACCGATTCAAATACCGGACCGCGTGATTCAGCTGCCGGCTCTTTTTCCGTTTGGAAAACCCGTGTTTGACAGCGGCCTGATCATTACGTCACTTTTCATTACCGTGCTTTTGATTGTCAATATGCTCGCGAGCATCCGGGTTGTAGAAGCGGCGGTGAAAAAATTCGGCGGCACCGTCGGGAAGCGGCGTGAGCGTCCGGCTGGGTTTGCGGCTTCGATCAGCCACCTTTTGAGCGGACTGTCAGGGGGCATTGCGCCTGTACCGATTTCAGGGGCGGCCGGTTTTATTGAGACGACAAAGCTTCCTTCGAAAAAGCCGTTTCTTTTGGGAAGTGTATTTGTCGTGATCATCAGTATGATCCCGCTATTTATGAATGCGTTTGCGAGTCTGCCCTCACCGGTCGGCTTTGCGGTAAACTTCGTCGTTTTCTCCACGATGGCCGGTCTCGCCTTTACGGAGTTTGACTCTTATGAGAGAGAGGAGCAAAAACGAATCCGTTCCATTATCGGTCTGGCGCTCCTGACGGGAGTCGGTGTGATGTTTGTGCCAGAGAGCGCGTTATCGGGAATGCATCCGATACTGATTTCGCTCTTAAGCAACGGTCTTGTGCTCGGGACGCTGCTGGCGATAGCGATTGACCGAATCCAGCTTATCAAAAAGAAAAAATCCGACAATCTCGTGTCATCGGACGGCGGACGTTGAATTTTGCCGATGTTGGGTTATGATTGAATTGGAAACTTTAACGAAAAGGCGGGAGAAAAATAGATGAAAGTGTTTATTATTCTTGGTGCGATTAACGCTTTATTGGCCGTGGCGCTGGGCGCTTTCGGCGCGCATGGGCTTGAAGGGAAAATCCCCGATAAATATTTGCAGGTGTGGCACACAGGCGTGCAATATCATATGTATCACGCGCTCGGTCTTTTGGTTGTCGCGTTTTTGGCCGAAAAGCTTTCTGGCGCAGGCAGTGTTTCTGTTGCGGGCTGGCTGATGTTTGCGGGCATCGTTCTGTTTTCAGGAAGCCTGTACGTATTGAGCGTGACGCAGATTTCCATTCTCGGCGCGATTACACCGCTCGGCGGCGTGGCGTTTATCATCTCTTGGATTATGATTATCGTCGCGGCCGTCAAATATTTATAAAGAAAAAAAGCCAATCCTCTGTCAAGTGAGCGATTGGCTTTTTGATTTATCTCGGAGAATAAGAAGACATGGAGTACGGATAAGTATAAGCGATTTCCTCATCAAACGTGATGTAATCAAGGTAAATGGTCAGAAGCAGATAGCGGGTGCCCGTTTTCGGGTCGCTGATGATGATATGGTCACGTCCCGCCGCCTGAATCACACCGCGGAAAATCTTTGAATTCCATTCTTTGCTGTTTTCAAATGTCATATAAATCGTCGCCGTTTTGCCCCGGTTCAACCGCAGAATATTTTCAATGTATGACTCTTCAATCGGCAGCATGCCGGGAACGTTTTGTGACGATGATGGACCTGACGGAATCTGAAAGCTGCCGCCGCCCTGCTGCTGCGGCTGGCCGGGGAACCCCCCGCCGAAGCTCTGCTGTCCTTGCTGCATCGGCATTGTCATTTGCTGCTGCATCGGCATCATTTGTGATCCTTGGCCCTGAGGCTGCGGATAAGGATTAGGCCCGAGCTGCGGCTGGTATCCTTGCATATCCATTCCCATTCCCATCCCCATCCCCTGCATTTGCTGATATTGATTCTTTTTCGGTTTCATATTGTTCCTCCTTTGATGAAAACCTCTTGATGCTGAAACCTCCTGACAAGTATCAGACAGCCGACAGAGCGGCTGCTGTTTTTATCTATTCCACCATATGAGCCCAAAGAAAGATTTATGCGAAAAAAGAAAATACGCTCCAATGAGTCCGGACATCAGAGCCGGCTTTTTTTGTGCGCGCAATGCTGACTTTTCACATAATAGTCTGTATTCCTAGCGCATCTTCCGCATAAGGAACATATGATAGCGGTAGTTTCAGGTGCGAAAAGGGGGTGACGAGTTGCCTAAAGTGTCAGTGATCATGACGAGCTATAACAAAAGTGACTATGTGGCCCGCTCTATTAAAAGTATTCTGTCTCAGACGTTTACGGACTTTGAGCTGTTCATTATGGATGACAACTCAAATGAAGCGACATTGGCGGAAATACGTCCTTTTCTCACGGATGACCGCGTCCGGTTTTATCAAAGCGATGTATCGGGCGTCAAAGAAAGAACGGAAAAAACACGCTACGCCGCCTTGATTAATCAGGCAATAGAAATGGCGGAGGGCGAGTACGTGACGTATGCGACCGACGACAACACGTATGTGCCGGAACGGCTTGAGAAAATGGTGAAAGAGCTTGATGAAGACCCGGAAAAAGCCGTCGTGTATTCAAGTTCCAAAACCTATCATTTGAATCAGCGGAAAGAGACGGTGAAGGAGACGGCCAGGCCCGCCGAACGGATCGTGTGGAACGCGCCGTGCGCCATTGACCATTGTTCGGTCATGCACCGGTTTTCCGTGCTGGAACAGGTCAAATCGGCATTCGGTTCCTATTGGGATGAAAGCCCGGCGTTTTACCGGATCGGTGACGCCCGTTTCTTCTGGAGAGTGAATCATTTTTATCCGTTTTACCCGATTTCTGAGGAGCTTGATATCAATTATATTACCGATCAATCCATCCATTATCAGCTTTTCGCGGCGGAGAAAAACGAGTTTGTGAACAGCCTTCCGCAGCAGACCACGTGCCGGGAGCTGAGGGAATCATTAAAAAAGCTTGGAAAGGGGTGAGGGCTTGTCGGCATACTTAGCGAATTATTGGGTGCTGTACCGGCAGTATATTGACCTTTTTCAGTCACTTCGCTACAAAGACATCCCGCTCGCATTGATCAGTAATTTTTATCAATATATCAGTCCGGCGCTTCGGGAGAGCATGGAGCAGAACCCAGAGCTTTTCGGTCCGGCTGATCAGCATATTCCTGAAGCCGGTATACAGCCATATTATGATCAAAAAAGGCAAAACATTAAGAAAACAGATGAGAAACCGGTAAACGGAAAAGTCATTCTGCATTTCGATCATCTTCGGTTCACCGAGGGAAACTACCGGCAGTTTGATCCGGCAAAAACAGCGGTACTGGCCAGATGGAGTCTGCCTGACCATTACGGGCTGCCCGTTATCTGCAAATTGGAGCTGACGGGAATGGGGAAAAAAGGGAACCCCGTCCCTTATATTGAAAAAGCCCATTCCATTCTGAAAGAGCTTCACAGCCATCCCGCTTTCGGAAACAGAGAATTTCAGGAACGTTTGTATAAAGACATTCCATTATTTATTGAAGCGATTGACGCCATTGATATTTTGTTTACGGCCGAAAAGATTTCCGCCGTTGTAGTCGGCACGACGGAGGATATTTACAGCCGTGTGCTGGCGCTGATGTCCGCGAAAAAAAACGCCGTCAGCATCTGTCTTCAGCACGGAGCGCTCATGGGAGATGAAGCGTTTCTGCCCGTGTTTACGGACTATCAGGCCGTATTCGGGGCTTATGAAGCGGAGTGGTATAAAGCAAAAGGCTGCAGGGATGAACAAATCATCATCACGGGGCATCCCCGTTTCGACGAGATTTTCTCAAGAGAGCCGATAGATCAGGACACGTTTTACCGCAAACTTTCTTTTCTCCCGTCACAGCGGACGGTGCTGATCGCCACGCAGCCGTTTTCTGATGAATTTTATACGGGCGTGCTTGAAGAGCTTGCCGGCCAAAAGAACATGCAGCTCATTATTAAACCGCATCCGTGGGAAATCGGCAAAAACAAGCTGGATGCTTACAATCAGCTGCTGCGGAAATATAAAGCAGGCAAAATCATCAAAAAAGAGATGGAGCTGTATGATATTCTCCCGTATGTTGACGCTGCAGTGACACAGACATCAACGGTCGGTCTTGAAGCGATGCTGTTTCAAAAGCCCGTGCTGATCGGAAAATCAGCGGGAACCCGCAGATACCCTTATTATCACTCACTTGGAGAATTTGTCTTTGAGGACCCGCAGGCACTCGCTCAGGAATTAATCCGGATATGCGAAAGCCCCGCAGAATATCAAAAAGCGGAACAGGCGCGCCGTGCTTTTGTCGCCGCGAACTACCCGGTTCAGGATTCGCTTGCCGCTTTATGCCAAGTGCTTCAGGAAAAAACCGGAGTCAGCTTTAGACGGGTTGACCCTTCATAAAAAAGATAGGAGCGCAAAGAAAATGGTGCAAAAAAGATCAGCTTTTCTTCCCTATTCATTGCCCATGATCGGGAAGGACGAAATTCAGGAGGTTATTGATACGCTTGAATCGGGCTGGCTTTCAAAGGGACCGAAAGTAGAGGCGTTTGAAAAAGCTTTTGCCGCCTGGACGGGGGCAAAGCACGCGATCGCGCTGAACTCATGTACCGCCGCTTTGTTTTTGGCCCTGAAGGCGAAAGGGATCGGTCCCGGCGACGAGGTCATCACGTCTGCCGTGACGTTCAGTTCAACAGCCAATACAATCGTGCACACAGGCGCCGTTCCGGTGTTTGTTGACATCGATCCGCTTACGCTGAATGCAGACCCTGAAAAAATTGAGGCGGCCGTCACCCCGCGGACAAAAGCGATTGTACCCGTTCATTTCGCCGGCCAGTCGTGTGATATGGATCAGATTCTGGCCATTGCCGAAAAGCATCAGTTATTTGTCTTAGAGGATGCCGCACATGCCGTGTATACCACTTACAAACAGAAAATGATCGGATCAATCGGCGATGCGACGGCATTCAGCTTCTACGCGACAAAAAACCTGGCAACCGGTGAAGGCGGCATGCTGACGACGGACGATGACGGGCTTGCCGATCAGATCAGGGTGCTCAGCCTTCACGGCATGAGCAAAGGCGCGTGGAACCGCTATTCTTCAAACGGAAGCTGGTACTACGAGGTCGAAACGCCCGGCTATAAAATGAATATGTTTGATCTTCAGGCAGCGCTTGGGCTTCATCAGCTGAAACGGATTGACAGCATGCAGCAAAGAAGAGCCGACATTGCGAGCCGCTACCAGGACGCCTTCAGACACATGAAAGGGCTGACCATCCCGCATGTCAGTGATGACGGGCGGCATGCATGGCATCTGTATGTTCTTCAAATAGAGGAGCAGGAGGCCGGGGTCAGCCGGAACGATCTGATTTCCGCTTTAAAAGACCAATATAATATCGGCACAAGTGTTCATTTTATTCCGGTTCCGTTCCATCCGTATTATCAAAAAACGTACGGGTATAAGGAAACTGACTTTCCGGCCGCGGCCGCGTATTATCACCGCACCGTGTCACTCCCTCTTTATCCGTCAATGACAGATGACGACGTTGAATACGTCATTGCAGCCGTTACGGATATCGTCAAAGGGGCTGATTAGGTGTACAGACTGAGGGAAAATCTTGCGCAGGACATGATTCATACCTTCCTGCATCAGAAGGGCATCCAGCCGGAAGCCTATGAATCGTCGCTCTGTTTATTGGAAGAAAACAGCCTTCAAGGCGTGATTTTATATGAAAACTCTTCGTGGGAAAGTCAATTGTTCCGAAAAAATATCATCAATGTGAAGCTTGCAGCCGCAAACAGCGCCGGACAGCTCAAAAGGCTGTTTCAGGAATTTTACGCGGCAAGGCGGGCGGCAGGCACTGATTTTATATTTATTAAAATACCGGCTGAAGATATCGGCGCGATGCAGGTCGTTCAGCAGCTTCCGAACGCTTATTTTGTAGGGAGTCTGCTCAAGCTCGTCAGTCCTGTGCGTGTATATAACAGCACGCCGCCGTTTGAGATTACGGAAGCCGGACCCGGCGACACGGAAGCGATCAGCCGGCTGGCCCGCGACGCCTTTACAAAAAGCAGGTATTATCAAGACCCCCATCTCAGCTATGAAAGTGCAAACCTCCTGTTTGAAGAGTGGGCGCGGAATAACGCGGAAGGCAGAGCTTCGTTACAATTCGCCGCCACATATAAGGGAGAGACTGTGGGCTTTGTTCAGGGGCTGTCTAAAGGCGATGAATTCGTCCTTGATCTGATGGCGGTAAAGCCGGGATTTGAAGGAAAGGGAGCGGGATTCCATTTAGCGGCGCACGTGATTGAACAATCATTGCGCTTTCAGCATAAGACTGTATCAGCGGGAACGCAGCTCCACAATGTAAGAGCCATCCGCCTGTACGAAAGAATGGGATTTAAAGCGGATGCGTCCTATTACTACTATCATGTGTGGCCCGGGAAGGAGGCGGACTGATGGCATCATGCCAAATCGGAACGAAGTCAATCGGCGAAGGTTCGCCCGTATTCATCATCGCCGAAGCCGGAATTAATCATGACGGAAAACTGAGCCAGGCGTTTGAATTGATAGATGCGGCCAGTGAGGCCGGCGCGGACGCGGTCAAGTTCCAAATGTTTCAGGCTGACAAAATGTATCAGAAAGACCCCGGCTTGTACAAAACCGCTGCGGGAAAAAACGTCTCTATTTTTTCTTTGGTGCAATCAATGGAAATGCCCGCCGAATGGATCGAACCGCTGCTTGAATATTGTAAGAAAAAAGGCGTGCTGTTTTTAAGCACGGTCTGTGACGAAGGCTCTGCCGACTTACTGTATGCGACTTCCCCTTCAGCCTTTAAAATCGCCTCCTACGAGCTGAATCATCTGCCGTTATTGAAATATGTCGCGGGGCTGAAGACACCGATTATCTTTTCCACCGCGGGTGCTGATATTTCAGATATTCAGGAGGCTTATCAAACCATTACCGGCGAGGGGAACACAGAAATTGCGATCATGCATTGTGTGGCGAAATATCCCGCGCCGCCTGAATACAGCAATCTGAGCGTCATTCCCATGCTTGCCGCCGCATTCCCGGATGCTGTGATCGGTTTCTCCGATCACAGCGCCCATCCGTATGATGTGCCGTGCGCGGCTGTCAGGCTCGGAGCGAAACTGATTGAAAAGCATTTTACGATCGATAAAAACCTGCCCGGTGCTGATCACTCCTTCGCCCTCAATCCGGATGAATTAAAAGAAATGGTTGCGGCGATCCGCTCAGTTGAAGCGGAGCTGCGGCAGGGGCATCACGCTCCGGTGCCGGAAGTGCTGTCGGGAAGTTCCCATAAAACGACGACACCGATTGAAGGGGATATCAGAAGGTTCGCTTACAGAGGCATTTTTTCAACAGCGCCGATTCAAAAAGGCGAATGTTTTACGGCGGAAAACCTTGCCGTCCTTCGTCCCGGCCAAAAACCGCAGGGGCTTCACCCGAGATATTTTGAGCTTTTAACTGACGGCGCGCGTGCGGTCAGGGATATCCCCGCCGACACGGGCATCACTTGGGATGACCTTTTGACGAAAGGCAGCCCATATGATGACTGACATTTTGTTTATCATTCAGGCGCGGATGGGAAGCGGGCGTCTTCCCGGTAAAGTGCTGAAACCGATCGGCGGGTATACGATCCTCGATATGATTGTCAAAAGGGTTCGGCAAAGCGCGTATTATGATCAATCGCGGGATAATCTGATCGTCGCCTCGTCTGACAGCAAGACCGACGACATTCTGTCTGCGCACTGCATCAGCAAGAACTACCGTGTGCACCGCGGCAGCGAGCAGTGTGTGCTTGACCGGTTTGCACAAGTCATCGAACAAGTAAAACCGGACATCGCAGTCAGACTGACGGGGGATAACCCGTTTGTCGATCCTTCGCTGCTTGATTTTCTGATTCAATCGCATTTAGATCAGCACGCAGACTACACGTATATCTGCGGTACACCGCTCGGCATCGGCGGCGAGGCGGTAAACGCGCGACTTTTAACGGAGATCAATGCCGACAAAATGCTGGCGGACAAATACCAGGAGCATGTCACGCTTTTAATAAGAGAATCTCCTGAGAAGTACCGGCTTCTCTTTCCTGAGCCCCCGCAGGAACTCCGGGCTCCTCACTTGCGGATGACCGTCGATACAGAAGAGGACTACAGGCTGGCCCGCGAGCTGTACGTAAAAGCGGGCTCGCGTCCTGATATTCCGGCAAAAGAATTGATCCATCTGCTGAATAGTGATCCGGAGCTCAGGGCCATTAATCAAATGATCCGGCAAAAAGAGGCTGATTAGCATGCGGATTTTGATTTTCGCGGACGGGGGCCGTGACATCGGCATGGGGCACGCGGTCCGGATGAAGCTGCTTGCCGGTGCCATTAAGAACAATTGCTCAATAACGTTCTACACAAATAAAGAGGCTTCTTCTTATCTGTCTTCTGATCAATGGGAAGTGATCATCAAGCCTGACAAGGAACAGAAGAAATTTATTGTCCGGGAAATAAACAGGCAGGCTCCTGACCTTCTCATATTCGATCTGCTCGATATGCCGTGTGACTGGTTAGAGGAAGTCAAAAAGCATTCATCGGCACGCATCGTCTTATTTGAAGAAAAACGGGAACATGTCATTCATTTATGCGATGCCGTTATAAACGGCATTTACGGAGGGCTGAAAAGCCGGACGGTTCAAATGGGCAGCGCCGCGGTATATGAAGGCCCGGAATATATGATTCTTCATCCGGGTTTTGAAAAAGCCAAACAGCTTTATCAGCTGAGAAAAGAATGCCGGACCATATTGGTTTCATTAGGAGGAAGCGACCCGAAGAAGCTTGTCTTTAAAGTGATGGAAGCATGCCGCCGCATCCCCGACATTCATCGAAAACGAGTGATCATCGTCATGGGCGGCGCCGCGCCTCATGCTGATGACGTGCGCGCGCATCTTACACAAATGCCTTATGCCGAGATGGTAAGGCAGACAAATGACATGGCCGCGCTTCTTTCGAGGGCTGATATGGCCGTCGTGTCCGGCGGGATCACTTTATATGAAACCATTTGTACAGGTGTGCCCTGCATCGTACTTTCTCAAGTGGAGCATCAAACTGAGACGGCGGGAAAATTCGCCGCACGGGGGGCCGCCGTTCACCTCGGCCTTGGTGAAGGCATATCAGCGGACGTTCTCGCACGGCATATGTCTGACATGGCCGCTGATTATCCGCTGCGGACCGGACTTCATCAAAACGGAAAGCCGCTGGTTGACGGCAGGGGCATCAAACGGGCGGCGGCGATTCTTTATGATTTGTGATAAAACCACACGTAAGGAAGTGTTCATGTGAAAGGTGTTATCTTAGCCGGAGGCACCGGCTCACGCCTTATGCCGCTGACAAAAGCGGTCAATAAGCATTTACTCCCTGTCGGTCCATATCCGATGATTTACTGGTCGGTCATGAAGCTGGAAGAAGCGGGGATTACAGATATCTTGCTGATTACGCAAAAAGAATATATTCCGCAATTTCATAAACTTCTCGAAACCGGAGAAGAGCTCGGCGTCTCAATCACATATCAGGTTCAGCCAGCCGCATCCGGCATTTCCGACGGTTTATCATACGCAAAGCGATTTACCGGGCGCGATCCGTTCGTTCTGCTTTTGGGAGATAATATTTTTGAAGATTCATTAAAACCTTATACGGAGCGTTTCGCAAAGCAGGGAAAAGGAGCGAAAGTGCTGCTGAAAGAAGTGGACGATCCGGAGCGCTTCGGCATCGCCGAGATTGATGAGAAAAACAAACGGATCAAGTCGATCATTGAAAAGCCGGAGCAGCCGCCGACCAGACTATGCGTCACAGGGATCTACATGTACGACGCAGAAGTGTTTTCTTATATTGAACAAATTTCCCCTTCAAAACGCGGCGAACTGGAAATTACGGATGTCAATAATTTATACATTGAACACAGTGAGCTGACGTATGATGTGTTAACGGGCTGGTGGGTGGATGCGGGTACGCATGAATCGCTCTACCTCGCCGGAAGCCTGGCGCATCAGGCATTACAGAAAGGACAGGAGCATTAATCATGCCAAAATCATATTTAATTACAGGGGGCGCCGGATTTATCGGCCTTACCTTTACAAAGATGATGCTGAAAGAAACGGACGCGCAGATTACCGTCCTGGATAATCTCACGTATGCAAGCAGGCCGCTTGAAATAGAAGCCTTGAAAAAGAACGGCCGTTTCCGTTTTATCAAAGGTGACATTTCTGAAAAAGAGGACATTGACAAAGTCTTTTCCCAAATGTATGACGCTGTCATTCATTTTGCGGCTGAATCCCATGTGGACAGAAGCATAAATCAGGCAGAGCCGTTTATCACAACAAATGTGATGGGCACATACCGACTGGCGGACGCGGTGTTACAGGGAAAAGCCGGCAGGCTGATTCACATTTCCACAGATGAGGTGTACGGAGATTTGGCGCCGGATGATCCCGCTTTTACAGAGACGACGCCGCTTTCTCCGAACAATCCGTATTCGGCCAGCAAGGCAAGCTCAGACCTGCTCGTCATGTCTTATGTGAGAACCCATAAGCTTCCTGCCATCATTACAAGGTGCAGCAACAATTACGGGCCGTACCAGCATCACGAGAAAATGATTCCGACCATTATCAGGCATGCCGTAAACGGCACGCCGGTTCCGCTGTACGGCGACGGGATGCAGATCAGAGACTGGCTGTTTGCCGAAGATCATTGCCGCGCCATTAAGCTCGTGCTGGAAAAAGGAACACTCGGTGACATTTACAATATCGGCGGAGGAAATGAACGGACGAATAAAGAGCTTGCGTCATTTATCATGAAGGAGCTCGGTGTCGAGGAACGGTTTGCTCATGTCGAAGACAGAAAAGGGCATGACCGCCGTTACGCCATCAATGCTTCAAAGCTGAAAAATGAGCTGGGATGGCGGCAGGACGTCACATTTGAAGAAGGAATGAGAAGAACCATTCGCTGGTATACAGACAGCCAAGACTAATCGGAAAGAAGGGGATCCGATTGACGAAGGTATTAGTAACCGGAGCGGCCGGCCAGCTGGGGCGGGAGTTATGCCGCCAGCTGAAGCAGGAAGGGTATGAAGTGATCGCCTTGACAAAAGCGATGATGAACATATCCGACCAGCGTTCGGTGCGGCACTCGTTCAGCCATTACAAGCCGGATATCGTCGTCAATACGGCGGCATACACCTCCGTTGACAAATGTGAAACGGAGCTCGACAAAGCGTATTTAATAAACGGAATCGGCGCTTATTATGCCGCGCTTGAGGCTGAAAACACCGGCGCGAAATTCATTCACATCAGCACCGATTACGTCTTCAGCGGCAAAGGAACACGGCCATACCAGACCGATGATCCCGCAGATCCGGGCACAATTTATGGAAAAAGCAAAAAACTCGGCGAAGAACTGATCCGGTTGACGGGAAAAAACCACACCATTATCAGAACATCGTGGGTGTACGGCAGCGGCGGGCACAACTTTGTCAATACGATGCTGAAGCTTGCGGATACACATGATCAGGTGCGTGTCGTTAACGATCAAGTCGGCGCACCGACGTATACAAAAGATTTAGCCGAAACGGTGATCGGTCTGTTTGACAGGCCGCCGGGCTTATACCACGCCGCAAACAGCGGAGTGTGCAGCTGGTATGAATTTGCCAAGGCTATTTTTGAAGAAAGCGGCAGAACCGCCGCCGTGCTGCCCGTCACGACGGAGGAATACGGAAATGAGACGCCGCGCCCCGCTTACTCGGTGTTGAGTCTTGAGTCGATTGAACGGCAGGGGCTCGGCATGAGGCATTGGCGGGAAGCGCTGCATGATTATTTACAAAGGGAGGGACAGTGCAAGTGATCGAAGGCGTAAAAGTCAAAAAGCTGATCAAACACAGCGATGACCGGGGTTTTTTCTCAGAACTCGTCCGTGACGATGAACATCTCTTAGAGCGTTTCGGGCAGGCTTCCTGGTCCAAAAGCTATCCCGGCGTCATTAAAGCATTTCACTATCATGAGAAACAGGATGACCTATGGTTTTTTCCGACGGGCCACGCCCAGGTCGTGCTGCATGACCTTCGCGAAGAGTCTGCAACCAAGGGAGAAACGGATGTCTACTACATGGGAGAAGACAATCCGATGCTCCTTCTCATTCCCAAAGGCGTCGCACACGGGTACAGAGTGCTGGGCGAAACCCCGCTGACCATTATTTATTTCACGACAATGTCCTACAATCCGGATCAGCCTGACGAAAAAAGAATCCCGTGGAATGATGACACCATCGGATTTGACTGGCAGACGGCTCACCGATAGCGCACAAGACGAAGACAGCGGATGTCTTCGTTTTTGTGTTTTTATTGACTTTGATATGAGTGGAGCCAGTGAATAAGATACGACCGCCCACTATATCATGATTGCTGGCCTGAAGAGCAATTTCATCAAAAATGTCTTGGAAGATGGCGGTCAGTTAGGGACCTGAAATTTAAGAGATCCTCCCTTTCTTATCCTACGGACATCATGCATCCTAAAAAAACAAAAAATGATTTATAGAATGGGGATAGGATTTAATTAGAAAAATCTTAAGAAAAAAGTAATATTTGCTTAAGAGAAAAGAGAACTTTCCTTTATATAGTAGGAGTATATATGGAAAGGGGAAAGCGAATGACATACATCTTAAAAACGAGTCAGCTTACAAAAACATTTAAAGGAAAAGAAGTTGTTTCCGGGGTTAATATGCACGTGAAAAAAGGGGAGATTTATGGATTCTTGGGTCCCAATGGTGCAGGTAAAACAACCATTATGAAAATGATTACAAATTTAATCAAGCCAACAAGTGGGGAAATAGAAATTTTCGGTGAGAAATTAACAGATACGTCATTTGAAGTTTTAAAAAGAATGGGCACCATTATTGAATACCCCATTTTTTATGACAACCTCACTGCTAAAGAGAATTTAGATTTCCATTGTGAATATATGGGCTATTACGATAAAAAATCCATTGACCACGCCATCGAGCTTGTAAAGTTACATAATATTGATAATAAAAAAGTGAAAGAGTTTTCTTTAGGAATGAAACAAAGGTTAGGAATAGCCAGAGCTATTTCTACAAGACCAGAACTTCTCATTTTAGACGAGCCGATTAATGGCCTGGATCCAATAGGTATAAAAGAGTTGAGGGATCTCTTTAAATTACTTTGCAGAGAATATGGAATTACATTATTAGTCTCCAGTCACATTTTAGCCGAAATGGAACAAATGTCAGATACTGTTGGTATCATACAGAATGGCAAGTTAATAAAAGAAGTTTCTATGAAGAGTATAAACGGAAAACAAACAGAGTATATAGAGGTAAAAGTCCAAAATATAAAAAAAGCGTTATATATTTTAGAGCAAAATCTGGGGATAAGAAATTTTAAAATGATTGATCAGCAATTAATTCGTATCTATGAAACAGCAGTTACACAACAAGAAATCTCTAAAGCACTTATTCTGAATGACATTGGTATAGAAAGTATAAATAAAAAACACAGTTCTTTAGAAGAATACTTCTTAAATTCTATGAATGGGGAGGGAATACACATTAGATAGATTGCCCGTCTGTGTTATGCACCTATTTGCATTGTCTTAAATTCTTCTGCTGGAGGCTATTAGCATGTTAAAACTTATGAAATTAGAGTACAAAAAACATCACTTATCACAGTATTTTAAATGGGTGGCACTTTGGATATTCATCATCTTTGCCTTAGCGGCTTTTATGGGATGGGAATCTAAAAATGAAAATGAACTTATGTTTCGTGATTATGCAGATTTTATATCTCTAACTAATATTTTAATTAGAATTGTGTTTATTAGTTTTTCTGCTGTGATTTTATCCCGTTTAGTTATTGATGAATATAAAAATAAAACAATACAATTGCTGTTTACTTATCCTTTACAAAGAAAAAAATTAATGCAAGCTAAACTATCTATTGTCTTCCTATTCTGCTTTGTAAGTATTGTTATTGCTACGTTTGTTATTAACTTGTTAATTCTCTTCGTGAGTCCGCACTTATATTTATTCGAGAAGCCTGTTGAAATGAGTGAAGTTATTTCCGCTATGCCATCGACTCTTCTCACCGCTTTTATGATGGGAGGAGTGAGTCTGATTCCTTTATTTTTCGGCATGAGAAAAAAATCAACTTCTGCTACAATCACTTGGGCTGTCATAATCGGGGTCTTTATCAATGCAACAGTTTCCGACGGAGGAGAAACAGTCAGTTTAAGTCAATTTATTATCATTCCAATTATACTTTGTTTATTTGGTTTTTTAGTGGGTTATCTTTCTTACCGTAAGGTGGATCAGAAAGATTTATTGTAGATAAAAGGAGAAATTCTACAATGAAGAAAATTATAGCATCTTGTGCAGTGTTAATCGTAATCGGCGGAATTGTTTTAAGCCTTTATAAGACAGATACAAAAAACTTTAAAAAGAACGTGTCCTACAATGTTGAAAAAATTGATACTTTAAAAGTATATACTGACTCATGGGATGTGAAGTTTAAAAAGAGTAATTCAAATAAGGCAACAATATCTGCTGAGGGGAAGAAGAAAGATAAGGCTCGAGTTACATTTCAAGAAAATGGGAGGGGTTTGGTCGTTACTCAAAAAGAACAAAAGAATGGCGGCTTTTTGGATGGATTTACTTTTGGTAAGCAGGGCGGCACAATCTATATTAATGTTCCCGATTCAGGTATGAACAATATTGAAATAACCAATAAAGATGGGACTATACATTTAAGTGAAATTTCAGCTGAAAATATTGTCGTTGATAATCATTCCGGTGATGAAAAAATCAATAATGTTTCGGCTCATACTGGAAAGTTTTAATCCAAGGATGGGGCGTTAAGCGTTGAAAATAGTTCTTTTGAGGAATTAAATATAACATCTGCAAGCGGCGATAACGAGATGAAGGAAATAGATAGTTCCAATGTAAAGATTACCTCTAAAGATGGGACGGTTTCAATCAAGGACATAACAGAGGGAAAATCTTTATCAGTAAATACGAAATCAGGAGATATAGGTGTATCTTATAAAAAAGCGCCAACTTCACTTGCTGTTTTTGCTCAGAGTAATTCTGATGTAACGTTTGATCTAGATGGGCTTAATAAGAGCCATGATGGCGTAAAACTGAAAAAAGGTGAAATTGGCGCGGGAAGTAATAAAGTAAGTCTATCTAGTGAAGATGGTTCGATAAAGGTGAGATAAAAAGAGAAAAACACAAGACAACAATTCCCGCTATTGAAGAATGGTTGTCTTGTTTGTTTGTATTTAAAATGTTTTGGAATATTTATCTCCTTTTGTATAAAAAATAATTATAATGAGATTAATTATCTGTATAATGATTGAAATAAACAGTGAATTAAGAATATCAGTTTTATATTTAAGGAGCGGAAAGCTTGGGTTACAAAATATTAATTGTAGAAGACGACCAATTCATAAGCGATATGGTAAGCGAAAGCTTAACGAAAGAAGGGTTTGAAGTAACAGCAGCTTTTAATGGTGAAGAAGCTTTAGACATATTGAACACCCAAAAGTTTGAGGTTATATTGTTGGATTTAATGCTTCCGAAGATAGATGGGATGGAATGTTTAAGAATGATTCGTTCCAAAAGTATGGTTCCCGTTCTTATCATGTCTGCAAAAGATGAAGATGTAGATAAGGCACTTGGTCTCGGCCTCGGGGCTGATGATTATATTTCTAAACCTTTTTCTATGCTGGAGGTAATAGCCAGAATTAAAGCAACCATTAGAAGAGAAAGACACTATAAGAGCTCCCTGTCTTCAAAGGAAGAAAAAATCATTAAAATAGGTGATTTAAGTGTTGACCTGCATGGCTTTTCTGTTAAAAAATTCAATGAAAAGATTAATCTCACGGCAAAAGAATTTAATATTTTAAAACTCTTTATTTCTAATCCTTCACAAGTATATACTAAGTCTCAACTTTATAAATCCGTATGGGAAGATGAGTATCATGGAGATGAGAATGTAATTAATGTTCATATTAGACGGCTTAGAGAGAAAATTGAGGACGATCCATCTCATCCAATGTACATAAAAACTTTGTGGGGAATCGGTTATAAGTTGGGAGATTTTTAAATTGTTTTATATGTTGGTTATTTTATTCATATGCTCTGCAGCAGTAAATATATTTCTTTTCCGAAGCCGATTAAATCTAAGGACTGAGATTAAATATATAAGAAATAAACTTCGAAAAGTTGTTAATGAAGAGACAGGCGAAAGATTATTGCTTAACACGGAAGATAAATATATAAAATCCTTGTTAATTCAAATAAACCGTCTTTTAGACCATAATCAAAAGATCAAAGGGAACTGCAATAGTATTGAACTGTCCATGCGAAAAATGTTATCAAATATTTCACACGATTTAAAGACGCCTTTAACAGTTATACTAGGTTATATTGAAATTATAAATAACGATAAAAGTCTGACTTCGGAAAAGGTTATGAGTTTACTAAAAACAGTTAATTTAAAAACGGTCGAGGTATTAGCGTTAATAAACCGTTTTTTTGAACTTGTAAAATTAGAGTCAGGAGATAAAAAATTAAATTCTTCACGAATTGACATATGTGAAGTCAGCCGAAAAATAATTTTGGATTACTACGAAATTTTAATTAGCAAAGAATTTGAAGTAGTGATTGATATACCCGATGATTCTGTCTTTGTTAGCGGAGATGAAGATGCAATTGAGAGGGTTCTGAATAATTTAATTACGAATGCAATTCAATATGGTTCCGATGGTAAGATGGTGGGTTTAAAGATCAGAATAACTGATAATGATGTTTTTGTAGAAATATCAGATAAAGGAAAAGGAATAAATGAAATGCATAAAGACCGTGTCTTTGAACGAATGTACACATTGGAAGACTCGAGAAATACCAATTATCAGGGAAGCGGATTGGGGCTGACGATTACTAAGAGATTAGTAGAGCAAATGGGAGGAGGTATATCTTTAGATAGCGTGCCATTTGAAAAAACAATATTTTCTGTGCGTCTAAAACGTATTAGGTTCTAATAAAGCAGTAAGGTTTCTTCTGTATACGTCTTCAAATCCCCTTTCTCTTTAATCTGAGAGGCTGACAACAGTCTCTTTTTTTTATAAGCAAAAACCTGGCATGAATCTTGCATATAAAAAGGGGCGTAACGACAATGTGAAAGGGATTGATGGGTTTTGGTGTAAAAGCGCTTACATTTTGTTCTGCCGGTAATTGAAGCTTACACGTAAAATACGATGAGGTGATAAAACATGTCAGCCAACCCGCTTTCTAAAAGCAATCAGAAAGATGAAGAAAAAGAAGTTCTTAATTTGTTCTTGTCAACACAATCGATCATAAAAGAGGCCCTGCGCAAACTGGGGTACCCTGACAATATGTATGAATTGATGAAAGAGCCGATGCGGCTTTTAACCGTCCGCATCCCTGTCAAAATGGACAATGGCTCAGTACAGGTTTTCACGGGCTACCGCTCACAGCATAATGACGCAGTCGGCCCGACAAAAGGGGGCGTGCGGTTTCATCCGGAAGTCAGTGAAGAAGAGGTTAAGGCGCTTTCCATCTGGATGACTTTAAAATGCGGCATCACAAATCTTCCTTACGGGGGCGGAAAAGGCGGCATCATCTGTGATCCGCGGACGATGTCATTCGGAGAGCTGGAACGGCTGAGCCGCGGATATGTGCGTGCGATCAGCCAGATCGTCGGTCCGACAAAGGATATTCCGGCTCCCGACGTATATACCAACTCGCAGATTATGGCATGGATGATGGACGAATACAGCCGCCTGAGAGAATTTGATTCACCGGGATTCATTACGGGCAAACCGATCGTTCTCGGCGGTTCACAGGGGCGGGAAACGGCGACCGCGCAAGGCGTCACGATTTGTATTGAGGAAGCCGTTAAGAAAAAAGGGATTCCATTGGAAAATGCGCGGATCATCATTCAGGGGTTCGGAAATGCGGGGAGCTTTCTCGCTAAATTTATGCATGACGCCGGCGCCAAGGTGATCGGCATCTCAGACGCCCACGGCGCTTTGTATGACCCTGACGGCCTTGACATTGATTACCTGCTGGATAAGCGGGACAGCTTTGGCACGGTGACGAATCTCTTCTCGGATGTCATAACGAACAGGGAGCTGCTGGAAAAGGACTGTGATATTCTCGTGCCCGCCGCAATCTCCAATCAGATTACGGCTGAAAACGCCCATCACATTAAAGCCTCAATCATTGTGGAGGCGGCAAACGGCCCGACAACGATAGATGCCACGAAAATTCTGAATGAAAGAGGCGTGCTTCTCGTGCCGGATATTTTGGCAAGCGCCGGCGGCGTGACGGTGTCTTATTTTGAATGGGTGCAAAATAATCAAGGCTTTTACTGGTCTGAGGAGGAAGTCGCCGGAAAACTGCGCAGCGTCATGGTGAATTCGTTTGAATCCATTTATCAGACAGCGCATACCCACAAAGTCGATATGCGTTTGGCCGCCTATATGACAGGCATCAGAAAGTCGGCTGAAGCGGCCCGTTTCCGCGGCTGGGTATAAGTGTTATCCGCAAAGAGATTTTGCATCAGTTATATAGCGGATCGCAAAATTTCTTTGCGTTTTCAGATTACAGCTGACAGATTCGGACAAGCTTCGTCCGCTTTCGGCAGAAGATTTTCTTATTTTTATCACAAATTGCTATGCTGGTATGCTTCTTGCATCTTATAAAGCGTGAGCACACATTACAAAATACGGGGAGGAATTCTAATGACAGTTTCATACGCACACGAACCATTTACAAATTTTCAGGAAGAGACAAATAAACAATCGTTTCAGGAAGCGCTGGCTTATGTAAATTCACAGCTCGGCAAGCATTATCCGCTTATCATCAACGGTGAAGCGATTGAAACGGATAAAAAGATCATTTCCGTCAATCCGGCAGATAAAAAAGAAGTGATCGGTTCTGTATCGGCAGCCGGAAAAGAACTTGCGGAAAAGGCCATGCAGGCTGCGCTGCAGGCATTTCAAACATGGAAAAAAGTACGGCCGGAACACCGCGCGAATGTGCTGTTTAAAGCGGCGGCGATCATCCGCAGAAGAAAGCACGAATTCTCCGCATATCTAGTGAAAGAAGCGGGAAAACCGTGGAAGGAAGCGGATGCGGATACGGCGGAAGCGATCGACTTTTTAGAGTATTACGCCCGTCAGATGCTGAAACTGAAAGACGGTTCCCCTGTAAAGAGCCGTGACGGAGAATATAATCAGTATCACTATAAGCCGCTTGGGGTGGGGATCGTCATCTCTCCATTCAACTTCCCGCTTGCGATTATGGCGGGAACGGCGGCGGCAGCCATCGTAACAGGCAACACGATACTGCTGAAACCGGCGGATGCGGCGCCTGTCGTGGCGGCGAAATTCGTTGAAGTGATGAAAGAAGCGGGCCTGCCGGACGGCGTGCTCCAATTCATACCGGGCGACGGAGGAGAAATCGGCGACTATCTGGTTGAGCATCCGAAGACGAGATTTGTGTCGTTTACAGGTTCCCGCGCGGTTGGATGCCGTATTTATGAACGCGCCGCAAAAGTACAGCCGGGCCAAAAGTGGCTGAAACGGGTCATCGCCGAAATGGGAGGGAAAGATACGGTGCTTGTAGACAGAGATGCTGATCTTGATCTTGCCGCTTCCTCAATCGTGTATTCCGCCTTCGGATTCTCAGGCCAAAAATGTTCAGCCGGTTCCCGTGCGGTAATCCATCAGGACGTCTATGATGAAGTTGTTGAAAAAGCCGTCGCTTTAACAAAATCACTCACCGTCGGAAGTCCGGAAGATTTTGATACATACATGGGGCCAGTCATCCACGAAGCATCTTATAATAAAGTCATGAGGTATATCGAAATCGGCAAAACAGAAGGAAAACTCCTGACGGGAGGCGAAGGTGATGATTCAAAAGGATACTTTATTCAGCCGACCATTTTTGCGGATGTTGATGAAAACGCCCGCCTGATGCAGGAGGAAATTTTCGGGCCGGTCGTCGCGATCTCAAAAGCCCGTGATTTCGACCATATGCTTGAGATTGCCAATAATACCGATTACGGACTGACGGGCGCTCTGTTATCGAAAACCCGTGCGCACATTGAACGCGCCCGCGAAGATTTTCACGTCGGGAATCTATACTTCAACCGCGGATGTACGGGAGCGATTGTCGGATACCAGCCGTTCGGCGGCTTCAATATGTCAGGAACCGATTCAAAAGCCGGAGGACCTGACTATCTGATTCTTCATATGCAGGCAAAAACAACGTCTGAAGCCTATTAATCTTTCGGAAATAGCGCGATGAAAAAGAGAGTCGCGCTATTTTCTCTATATGAGGGTAAGGAGGATGGAACATGTATCAGCAGCTCAGCAAAATGCTTCCGGAGGAGAAAATAGAAGCCATTACGAAATCACTGGTGGCGTTAAACAGCATCAACGGCACATTGGGAGAAGGAAAAAAAGCCGACTATATCAAAGATATGATCAAGAGCTTTCCCTACTTTCAGGAGAATCCGTCACATGTGTGGGAGCAGGCGATTCCTGAGGACCCTTACGGCCGCAAAAATATTTTCGCATTTATTGAGGGAAACGGCGAAAGCCTGAATACGGTCATTTATCACGCTCATCTTGATACGGTCGGCATCGAGGATTTCGGCCCTTTAAAAGATATCGCTTTTGATTCCGACCGTCTCGCGGAATATTTCTCAAACTATGAATTTGATCGGGATGTGCAGCGGGACGCCCGCTCAGGCGAGTGGATGTTCGGAAGGGGTTCGGTTGATATGCAGAGCGGTATTGCCGTTCATCTCGCCAATCTGCTTCACTTTTCTGAACGGCGCGATCAGCTGCCGGGCCATATTCTGTTCATGGCAAATCCGGATGAAGAAAGCCAGCATTCCGGCATTTTAACCAGCATTTCTGAATTAAAACGGCTGAAACAAGAAAAGCAGCTTCGTTATTTAGCAGCGATTAATAACGATTTTATCACGCCGCTGTATGAGGGTGACACGACAAGGTACATCTACACGGGCGCGGCAGGGAAGCTTTTGCCTTGCTTTGCGATTTACGGGCGGGAGGTGCATGTCGGTGATACGCTGTCCGGCATCGATCCGAATTTGATCGCATCAGAAATCACCAGAAGAATTCACAACAATATTCATATGGCGGAAAACATTGAAGGGGAGCTTGTGCTTCCGCCGACCTGCCTGTACCAGCGTGACAATAAGGAAGCGTATAACGTGCAGACCGCCGTCAGCAGCTATGTCTATTTTAATTATTTTATTTACGAGAAAACCGCCAAAGTAGTCATGGATCAGCTGACTGCCGTGGCTGACGAAGCCTGCAGAGAGACAGAGCAAAAATTATCTGATTATTACGACGAATACTGTGAGAGAACGAGCCTGCCGAAAAAAGAGATGTCATGGAACGTTCAAGTGTACAGTCTGGAAGATTACCTGAAAAGGCTTAGAAGCCGCGGGATAGACCCTGCACAGTGTATCGAGCAGGCATTTAAAACATATGAACATCTTGAACTGCGGATGAGATGCTTTAAAGCCGTCGAGGAACTGCAAAAACTCGATCCTGAGCAGGGAGCCAAGGTCATTATTTTCTATGCGCCGCCTTACCTTCCGCACAATTATCTGAAAGAAGAGAGCTCACGGGACCGGCTTTTGCAGCATGTCATTCAAGAAGCGGTCGATAAAACAGCGGCATCAACCGGAGAAACATTCGTCTTTAAAAAGTTTTTCCCTTATTTAGCGGACGGAAGCTTTTTATCGCTGCATGAAACAGACGAGGAGGTCTCCGCCTTTACCGATAATTTTCCGGGCTGGGATGTCATCGGGACGATTCCTTTTAAAGAAATCAGGGAATTGAATATTCCGTCGGTCAATATAGGGGTATACGGAAAGGACGGCCATAAATGGACGGAACGCGTGTACAAGCCGTACACATTCCATGTGCTGCCGGAGCTCATTCAGCAGACGACAATGCACCTTTTGCACAGCTACCGATTAGACATACGCACAAATGGCTGACATAACGGAATAAGGAGGATGTATATGCAGGGAGATACCAATCAAACTGAATTGCAGCGCACGATGAAGGGCCGGCATTTGTTTATGATCGCCCTCGGCGGCGTGATCGGGACGGGGCTTTTTCTGGGCTCCGGTTTTACGATCAGTGAAGCGGGACCGATCGGCGCGATATTGGCTTATGTGATCGGCGGATTTTTAATGTATCTGGTGATGCTTTGTTTGGGGGAGCTCGCGGTCGCCATGCCGGTCGCAGGATCATTTCAAGCGTATGCCGCAAAGTTTCTCGGGCCGTCGACGGGTTTTACGATCGGATGGATGTACGCATTCAGCTGGGCCAATACAGTGGGGCTTGAACTGACGTCGGCGGGGATTTTAATGCAGCGGTGGTTTCCGGCCGTTCCGATTTGGGTGTGGTGCCTTGTATTCGGCGTCGTCATTTTTTCCATTAACGCGCTGTCTGCGCGGAGTTTTGCGGAAATGGAATTTTGGTTTTCCAGCATTAAGGTCATGGCCATTGTATTGTTTATTATTCTCGGCTGCGCTGCGGTATTCGGCTTTGTCGGTTTTAACGGCGGGCAGACGGCTCCGTATCTGTCAAACTTTACGACGGACAAAGGGCTTTTCCCGAACGGTGCCCAAGCCGTGCTGTTTACCCTTGTCATGGTGAATTTTTCATTCCAGGGCACCGAGCTGGTCGGAATCGCCTCGGGAGAAAGCGAAAATCCGGAAAAGACGCTTCCCCGCTCAATCCGAAACGTCATATGGCGGACGCTGTTTTTCTTCGTGCTGGCGATGTTTGTTCTCGTGTCCATTTTGCCGTACCAAACGGCAGGCGTCATCGAAAGCCCGTTTGTGGCTGTGCTGGATAAAATCGGCGTTCCCTATGCGGCTGATATCATGAACTTTGTCATTCTGACCGCCATGCTGTCGGTGGCGAATTCCGGGCTGTACGCTTCGTCCAGAATGATGTGGTCCCTATCAAAAACTAAGATGGGCCCCGCTTCCTTAACGAAACTGACGAAAAAAGGCGTGCCTCTGAAAGCTCTTTCCATCACCATCGCCATCTCCGGTTTATCCCTGCTGACAAGTGTATTCGCGGCTGAAACGGTGTATGTGTGGCTCATTTCCATCTCCGGTATGATTACCGTCGTCGCGTGGATGTCAATCTGCGCTTCACAATTCGTTTTCCGGAGACGCTTTCTCGCTGAAGGAGGAAATCTGAAAGACCTGGCATTTAAAACGCCTCTTTATCCGATCGTGCCGATTCTCGGATTTTCGGTTTACGGTCTTATCTTGATCAGTCTCATCTTTATCCCCGACCAGCGTATCGGTCTGTACTGCGGCGTCCCGCTGATGATCATTTGTTACGCGTATTATCACTTCGGTATCAAAAAACGCCTGAAGCGTGAGCCGGCTTCTTCGGAAAAAGGCGCTGCCGGATAAGAAAAAAAGCCCTCCGCAAAAAGCGGCGGGCTTTACTTTGTTTTCCGTTTGGCTGACAGCACATAGGATAGAACGGCACAGAACTCAAAACCGAAAATGCTGACGGCCATCGGCCAGGCATTTTCTTCTCCGGCAATACCGACCAGGGGAGCGGCAGCCGCACCGCCGATAAAGGGCAGGAGTCCGAGAAGAGCCGCAGCGCTTCCCGCGCCTTTCTCCTGTTTCTGCATAGCCAGAGAAAATCCCGTCGTCGTGACGATCCCGACAGAAGAAACAATGATGAATAAAGAAATGCAGACCGCCGTCAGGCCTGAACCAAACGCAAGTGATAAAAGCAAAGCGATGCTTCCGATGACGGCGATCAACAGTCCGGAGACAAACAGCTTCCGTTCATCATGTGTTTTGGCCATCCGTCCGGTGATTTGAGTGGCGCATATGATTCCCGCACCGTTTACGGCGAACAGCAGGCTGAACATTTGCGCCGATACGCCGTAGATGTTTTGCAGTACAAACGGCGATCCGGCAATATATGCGAACATGCCGGTCATCACAAATGCCTGGCTGAGCGCAAATCCCATAAACATCCGGTCGCCAAGCAGGCCGCGAAACGTCATCAGCGTCTCCCGGAGTCCGCCGCTTGTCCGCTTTTCCGGCGGGAGTGATTCAGGCAACGCCGTAAGCACGGCGGCAGAAATGATACAGCCGATCACCGCCAGCACGACAAATACGATTTTCCAGCCGGCGAACTGAAGGATAAATCCCCCTGTAATCGGCGCTAAAATCGGTGCCGCCCCATTGACGAGCATCAGTAATGAGAAAAAAGCCGTCAATTCTTTTCCGGAATACATATCGCGTGCGGACGCCCGTGCGATGACGATTCCGGCCGCCCCGGTGAATCCTTGAATAAACCTCATGACAATTAAAAACGAAACAGAAGGGCTGAAGGCGCATAATAAAGAAGACAGCGTATAAAGCAGCAATGACAGAATGAGCGGCTTCCGGCGCCCGATCATATCACTGAGCGGCCCGACAACGATCTGCCCGACCGCCAGCCCCAAAAGACAAAACGTCAGGCTCAGCTGCGCAAGTGACGCTGTCGTATGAAGATCGGCCGCCACTTCAGGCAAAGCGGGCAGATACATATCGAGCGAAAGCGGCCCGAATGAAGCGAGCGTCCCGAGAATCAGTACCATGCCGAGGCCTGCGCGGGCGGCCTTTGAATCAGTGTTATTCATTCCATGCCCCCCACCTTAACAAATGATTCTATCACTATAGCATAACCGGACGGTGTATTTTATATCATTTATTGAATACAAACTAAATATTTTATTTAAAATCTGAATGTAAATAAAAAAATAGAATTAGTTTTCATTTGAAATGTAAAATGAAACATAAGGATGCTAAACTATAAAATAACAAAAGGTAGAAAAGTTTTACGGAAGAGGTGTTCAAAGAGCATGAACAGCAAACAAACCGATCACATCGAAACGAAACGCCGATTTCCGATCTGTCTCGCGCTTGCTTTGACATTAGGCGTATTTGCCGCCGGTTCTGAAGAGCTGGTGATTTCTCCGCTGCTTCCGGATTTAGCGCAGGCTTTCAGCTCGGATGTCAGTGTGCTGGCGCTTTCCATCAGTATTTACGGATTGATGATTTTTATCGGCGCGCCGCTTCTCGTTCCGCTGGGAGATAAATATTCCCGGGAACTCAGCCTGCTGGCGGGGCTGCTTATATTTACGGCCGGCACGGTGATCTGCGCGCTGGCGCACAATCTCTTTTTCTTCTTTCTGGGCAGGGCGCTTTCCGGGCTCGCGGCGGGTGCGTTTGTGCCGACAGCATATGCGGTGGTCGGCGACCGTGTGCCTTATGCGTACCGCGGCAAGGTGATGGGTCTGATCGTGTCAAGCTGGTCGCTCGCTTTGATTTTCGGTGTTCCGATCGGCTCTTTTATCGGCGGTGTTTTGAATTGGCGGTGGACGTTTTGGATTTTCGCCATGATGTCTGTCCTCGTTGCTTCGCTCATTTTCATTGAGGCGCGCCGCAGCACGGCGGATGGGGATAAAACAGAAGAGGAAAACGGACGGCAGGCAGGCACTTTCCGGGATGCGCTGAAGGTGCCCCGTGTCCCTGTATACCTCACGATCACTTTTTGCAACATGATCGGTTTTTACGGCATGTATTCCTTTCTCGGCACATATCTTCACCGCGTGCTGCCGGGGGGAAATACAGCTTCAGGGCTGCTGATCATGGTGTACGGAATCGGTTTTTCCATGAGCGTGTTCACCGGAAAAATCGCAGATAAGGCGGGGAAAATGCGCTCTTTGATCGCGGCATTGGCCGTGATCAGCATATGGCTTTCCTGTCTCGCCTATGCGCCGTCATCAATGCCGTTTTTGGTCATCGGGTTATTCGTCTGGGGATTGATGCAAAGCCTGACGGTGACCTTGCTCAGCACCATTTTAAGTGATTGCTCACAGAGCCGCCGGGGCAAAATCATGGCATTTTACAGTCTGGCGTCCAATTTGGCCGTCACCTTGGGTTCTGCTGTCATGGGTCCGGTCTATGTCGGATACGGATATGCAGCTGTCGGATTTATTTGTGCGGCCGTCACCCTCATCGGCTTTGTCCTCAGCGTTTTCGCATACAGAAGGTATGGGAAATATGAGCATCAGGCCGACCAAACATTGTATCGGTAAAATAAAGTTTCTATAATTTTATAAATGTTAATTTTAACACCCTATGTCATAGGGTGTTTTCTAATATATAGGAATAATTATCAATATTTTCAAATAATATTGACAGCTTGAACATCTATGGATAATATTTACTTAAAATTTAACAGATTGGTTGGTGCTCATGATTATATTGGATAATAGCATTCAAACAAAAAGCAAGGCTTATTCAATATCTAAACTGATTACGATCAACACGCTCGGTCCTGAAGGGACAAGTAGTGAGTACGCAGCAAAAAACTTCATCACCAATTTTACCCTTCTCCAAGGGGTGAACAGCAAATTATCACTGCATGATACATTTGAATCGTGCATTGAAAAAACGCTTCAAAGTCCGCTGGAATACACAATTGTGCCTCACGCGTATGACGGCATTAAGCACTTCTACATGAGACCGGATCTGCAGCTTCTGCAAATTTTCAGGTGCGACACCCCGATGTACGGCCTGGCTGTCCGGCCCGGTTTTGAATATACGGATGACATGCTTGATAAGACTGTCATCGTATCCCACCCGTCTCCTATCAATTTGATTAAGTATTTTACCCGTAAAGATGTCACGTTTGATCTGGTGAACTCAACGAGCGCAGCCGCGAAAAGAGTGAAGGACGGTTTGTCCGACATCGCGCTGACAAATGAGCTGGCCAGACAAAAGTACGGCCTTCACTTTGTCAAAACATTTAAAAGCATTCCCATGAGCTGGTCATTATTCGGAAAAGGAGAGATTCATGATGAAAACTGAACAAGATTTGCAGGAACTTTATTTCCCGACGCCTAAATTAATAGAATGGGATAACGGAGTAAGACAATATTCGTCCGTCAGAGGAGATACGGAAGTTCTGCTTTCTTACGTTCCGCCGCATACAAACGTGGAACCGCATCAGCATAAGGAAGTCCAAATCGGCCTTGTCGTTTCCGGGGAGCTGTCCATGACTGTCGGAGATGTCACAAGAAAGATGACAGCGCTGGAATCAGCCTATATCGCGCCTCCTAATGTGCCTCACGGCGCAAGAAATGAGACGGATCAAGAAGTGATCGCCATTGATATTAAACGCCTGAAAGCCGGTGAAACCTACACAAGCCCTGAAGATTATTTTTTGAATATTTTTAAAACGAGAGACTTATTGCCCGGTATGGAAGTCACGTTCTTCGTGGAAGACTGGGTGGAAATCATGCTTGCCAACATTCCGGGCAACGGGGGAGAAATGCCGTTCCATAAACACCGCAATGAACAGATCGGCATCTGCATCGGCGGCGGCTATGATATGACCATTGAAGGCTGCAAAGTGGATATGACATTCGGCACAGCTTATTTCTGCGATCCGAGAGAAGATCACGGCGCCATCAACAGATTTGAAAAAGATTCAAAATCAGTCAATATCTTTTTCCCTCCGCGCTATAACAGAGCAAAAGCGAAAAAATTAGAGGCGAAAGAGTCATGAACCTGACGGATAAAACCGTCCTCATCACAGGGGGCGCATCAGGCATCGGTTATGCCGCGGTTCAGGCGTTTCTGAATCAGCAGGCGAATGTGGTCGTCGCGGATATTGATGAGGCGCAGGGAGAAGCGATGATCAGGAAAGAAAACAATGACAGGCTGCATTTTGTGCAGACGGATATTACAGATGAGCCGGCATGTCAAAACGCCATCCGGTCAGCGGCGGACAAGTTCGGCGGATTGGACGTGTTAATCAATAACGCCGGCATCGAAATTGTCGCCCCGATTCATGAGATGGAGCTGAGCGATTGGAACAAGGTGCTCAACGTCAATCTGACGGGCATGTTTCTTATGAGCAAGCACGCGCTCAAGTATATGCTCAAAAGCGGCAAGGGCAATATCATTAACACGTGCTCCGTCGGAGGAGTCGTTGCATGGCCCGACATTCCCGCATATAACGCCTCTAAAGGCGGCGTATTGCAGCTGACGCGTTCGATGGCCGTCGATTACGCCAAACACAACATCCGCGTCAATTGCGTGTGCCCGGGAATCATTGACACACCTTTGAATGAAAAGTCGTTCCTTGAAAACAACGAAGGCACGCTTGAAGAAATCAAAAAAGAAAAAGCGAAAGTCAATCCGCTGCTGAGACTCGGCAAGCCTGAAGAAATAGCGAACGTCATGCTGTTTCTCGCGTCGGATTTATCAAGCTATATGACCGGAAGCGCGATCACCGCAGACGGTGGATACACCGCACAATAGAGAAGGAGTGTTTACATATGGAGAGAAAAACAGTATTGGTTATCGCTGACCTTGGGGGATGCCCGCCGCATATGTTTTACAAAAGCGCAGCCGAAAAATACAACCTCGTCAGCTTTATTCCGAGACCTTTTGCAATTACAGCCTCTCATGCGGCATTAATTGAAAAATACTCGGTCGCGGTCATAAAAGATAAAGACTATTTTAAGAGTCTGGCTGATTTTGAGCATCCCGATTCGATTTACTGGGCTCATGAAGATCATGACAAACCTGAGGAAGAAGTAGTCGAAGAAATCGTCAAGGTGGCCGGCATGTTCGCGGTTGACGCCATTACGACCAACAATGAACTGTTTATCGCTCCGATGGCAAAAGCGTGTGAACGTCTCGGCCTGCGGGGAGCGGGCGTACAGGCCGCTGAAAATGCCAGAGATAAAAACAAAATGAGAGCCGCTTTCAACCGGGCCGGCGTCAAGTCTATCAAAAACAGACGGGTGACGACGTTGGAAGATTTCCGCGCCGCGCTTCAGGAAATCGGAACGCCGCTCATTCTGAAGCCTACATATCTGGCGAGCTCCATCGGCGTGACGCTCATCAAAGAGAGGGAAACGGCAGAAGCCGAATTTAACAGAGTCAATGAATACCTGAAGTCGATTAACGTACCGAAAGCGGTCACGTTTGAAGCGCCGTTTATCGCGGAAGAATTTTTGCAGGGCGAGTATGACGACTGGTACGAAACAAGCGGTTATTCCGACTATATCAGCATAGAAGGCATCATGGCCGACGGAGAATACTTCCCTGTCGCAATTCATGATAAAACACCGCAAATCGGATTCACGGAGACATCGCATATTACGCCGTCCATCCTGGATGATGACGCGAAGCGGAAAATCGTCGAAGCAGCCAAAAAGGCGAATGAAGGACTCGGCCTCGAAAACTGCGCAACACATACAGAGATTAAATTAATGAAAAACCGGGAAGCCGGACTGATTGAATCAGCGGCACGATTTGCGGGCTGGAACATGATTCCGAATATTAAAAAGGTCTTCGGCGTCGATATGGCGCAGCTGTTATTGGATGTTCTCTGTTTCGGAAAAGAAGCCGATCTGCCGAAAGGATTATTGGAGCAGGAGCCATGCTATGTCGCCGACTGCCACTTGTATCCTCAGCATTTCAAAGAGAACGGCCAGCTGCCTGAGACGGCTGTCGATTTCGTCATTGAAAGCATTGACATTCCCGACGGCGTCTTAAAGGGAGACACCGAAATCGTTTCTTTCTCGGCGGCCGAGGCGGGTACATCCGTGGATCTGCGGCTGTTCGAAGCGTTCAACAGCATTGCGGCGTTCGAGCTGAAAGGAAGCAATTCGGGTGACGTGGCCGAATCAATCAAACAAATTCAGCAGCAGGCGAAGCTGACTGCAAAGTATGCGTTACCGGTATGAAACAGCTGAAACCGAACTCTAAGTATTTGCTTTTCGGGCAGGCGCTTTCGTTTATGGGAGACTATTGCGTTCTCCCGGCTCTGCTCATTTTGTCTACATACTATCACGACTACTGGGTGACGTCCGGCGTCATCGCGGTCCGCAGTATTCCGATGGTGTTTCAGCCGTTTTTAGGCGTGCTCGTGGACCGGCTCGACAGGGTGAAAATCATGCTGTGGACGGATGTGATCAGAGGTGTCATCTTTTTGGGGCTGACATTTCTCCCGAAAGGCGAATATCCGTTGCTTTTTCTGGCGCTGCTGTTTGTTTCTTACGGAAGCGGCGTGTTTTTTAACCCGGCACGTCTCGCGGTCATGTCGTCTTTAGAAGCGGATATTAAAAATATCAACACTTTGTTTGCAAAAGCCACGACGATTTCGATTATTGTCGGCGCTGCAGCCGGCGGACTTTTTCTGTTAGGCGGTTCTGTGGAGCTTGCCGTCGCCTTTAACGGGGTGACCTATCTTGTCTCCGCGTTTTTCATCAGCCGCATTAAGCTTCAATACGTGCCGATTCAGTCAGAAAACGTGAGAGAAGCTTTTCAGTCGTTTAAAGAAGGCCTGAAGGAAATCAAAACAAATGCTTTTGTGTTAAACGCCATGTTCACGATGATTACGATGGCGCTTTTGTGGGGTGTCGTCTACAGCTATTTCCCGATTGTCAGCCGCTTTTTAGGCGACGGGGAAATCGGAAATTTCATCCTGACGTTCTGTATCGGCTTCGGCGGCTTTATCGGCGCCGGTCTTGTCAGCAAATGGGGCTTTAACAACAATAAAGGGCTGATGTATTTTACAGTGTTATCGATCGTCTCGCTTGCGCTGTTTTTGTTTACCCCGATTTTCGCCGTGTCAGTCATTGCCGCCATTCTTTTCTTTATCGCAATGGAATACGGTGAGGTGCTGGCGAAGGTCAAAGTTCAGGAGAACGCGGCGAACCAGATTCAGGGCCGGATCTTTTCGGTGGCGGAGGCGTCCATCGGATTGTGCATCGCCGTCGGTTCCATGCTGATCAACATTGTAGACGCGGCAGTCATCATGGCGTTTATCGTCCTTTTGGTCAGCGGGCTGTTTCTGCATACAAAACTGGTCAATAAATCCTTTTCAGAACGGAATAACGAATCAGAGCAAATTCATTTATAAGGAGCCTTTCAGATGGAAATCATACCGTCCGACGTCATCAAGACACTTCCGAAACAGGAATTTTCGCTCGTTTTTCAAAAGGTAAAAGAGTTGGAGAAAACGGGAGCCCAGATCATTAATCTCGGGCAGGGGAATCCCGATCTCCCCACACCGCCGCATATCGTTGAAACATTGCGGGAGGCTGCGCTGAATCCTTCGTATCACGGATACGGCCCGTTCAGAGGCTATCCGTTTCTGAAAGAAGCCATCGCGGAATTTTATGAGAGAGAGTACGGGGTATCGGTCAATCCGGAGACAGAAGTCGCGCTGTTCGGCGGAGGGAAAGCTGGTTTGTACGTTTTGACGCAATGCCTGCTGAATCCCGGCGATATCGCCTTAGTCCCGAACCCCGGCTACCCTGAGTATTTATCGGGCATTACAATGGCCAGAGCGGAGCTGCATGAGATGCCGCTTCATCCGGAAAACGGCTATTTGCCGGATTTTGAGCGGATTGATCCCGCCGTCCTGAAAAAAGCCAAGCTGATGTTTTTGAATTACCCGAATAACCCGACGGGCGCGACTGCAGATCAGGCGTTTTATGAAAAAGCGGCAGCGTTTGCAAAAAAACATGACATCCACCTTATTCACGATTTTGCATACGGCGCGTTCGAATTTGATCAGAACCCGGCCAGCTTTCTTCAGGCGAAAGAAGCGAAAACGGTCGGCGCGGAGCTTTATTCATTTTCGAAAACCTTCAATATGGCAGGCTGGAGAATGGCATTTGCCGTGGGGAATGAGAAAATCATTCAGGCGGTCAATGAGTTTCAGGATCACGTCTTCGTCGGCATGTTCGGCGGCCTTCAGCAGGCGGCAGCGGCGGCGCTGTCAGGAAATCCTGAGCATACGGAGCGTCTGAAGCGCACATATAAAGAACGGATTGACTTTTTCACGGCGTTATGTGAAAAGGAATTAGGCTGGAGCATTGAAAAACCGAAAGGGACTTTTTATGTATGGGCTGAAATTCCGAATGAATTCGAGTCTTCACACCAGTTTTCGGACTATCTGCTGGAGCATGCCCATGTTGTCGTGACGCCCGGCGAGATTTTCGGCAGCGGCGGAAAGCGTTATGTCAGAATATCAATGGTGGCCAAGCAGGGCGATTTAAGGGAATTCGTGCTGCGGATTCAAAAGCTCGGTTTGTCCTTTCCTTCATTACAAGAAACATCCCGCTGAGAGCGGGATGTTTTTATTATATGCTTTTCATGCTGCCGCCGTCGGCTGACACTTGCTGTCCGGTAATATAGGAAGCTTCTTCAGAGGCAAGAAAGGCAGCCAGCGCCGCGGTTTCTTCCGCAGTTCCGACACGCTTCATCGGGACGCCTGAGGCAATCCGTTCTTCCGCTTCCGCTTTAGAAATGCCGTTTTGCTTCATGACATTCTTCACGAATTGGTGATAACGGTCTGTGGCGATAAACCCGGGATTCAGACAGTTGACAGTAATGTGAAAAGGCGCAAGCTGAATGGCGATGTTTTTGCTGGCATTAATTAAAGCGGCGTTCATCATGCTGTTGGTAAACATATTGGCGCCGGGTTCTTTCCATAGGTTTCCGACGATATTAATGATTCTGCCGAATTCGTGCTGTTTCATGATTGCTGCGGCCGTTTTCATAGAGTCGATATAGGCGATCGTTTTATTCGTAAAGGTATTTGTCATATCCTCTATATCACAGTTTTCAAAGGTATCCGGCGAGCCGCCCGGAATGTTGTTGATCAATACATCAAGCCGTCCGCATTGTGATCTGATCTCTTCAAAAATGCCGGCTCTTGTCTTCTGGTCCGACATATCCCCGGCCAGAACAGTGACGCCCGCATCCGGATGTTTGGCGAGGATCTCTTCTTTTACCGATTCGATATTTTCGGGAACTCGTGAATTAATGACGGTATGAAAGCCATTGTCCGCCAGTTTCAGAGCGATCGCTTTGCCGATCCCCTGACTGGCTCCCATAATAAACGCGGTTCGTTTTGACAACTGTCTGCACCCCTTTACCAAAATGGAATCTCCTTTACATCGTAAAAAAAAATGATAAAAATAGCAAATTTTATTTAAATTCTGACAAAGGAAAAACCCGCCGGACAGGCGGGTGGGTGTTACACGTGCAAAAACTTCGGAAGCGTGTCGAGAGACAAGCGGTTTCCGACAAAAAATGAACCGAATTCGCCGTAGCGCGCGCTGACTTCATCAAAGCGCATTTCGTAAACAAGTTTTTTGAACTGAAGCACATCATCGCTGAAGAGCGTGACGCCCCATTCGTAATCGTCAAAACCGACAGATCCCGTGATAATCTGTTTGACTTTGCCGGCATAGCTCCGTCCGATCAAGCCGTGGCTTCTCATCAGGTTTCTGCGTTCATCCATAGAAAGCATGTACCAGTTGTCATTGCCGCTTCTTCTTTTATCCATCGGATAGAAGCAGACGTATTTCGCTTCAGGCAGCTCAGGATACAGGCGGGCGCGGACATGCGGATTTTCATACGGATCGCCTTCTCCGCTTGCGAGGTAGTTGCTCAGCTCAACCACGGACACGTAAGAATAAGCCGGGATTGTAAATTCAGCAAGCTTTGATTTGTTAAATTCAAGCTCGATTTCGTTCAGCTCTTCCATTGTCGGGCGAAGAATCATCAGCATAAAATCAGCTTTCTGTCCGACGATGCTGTAGATGGTTTGCGAGCCTTTGCCTTCTTTTTGGGCGACGCCCCATTTTTCAAGCAGTCCCGTAAATTCGTGAATAATCGACAGGCGCTCATCGCTGGATAACATCTTCCATGACGTCCAGTCCATTGTGCGGAAATCGTGAAGCGCGTACCAGCCGTCAAGCGTTTGGGCGGCTTCGTTCGTTTTTTGCTGCTCACTCATGTATCTTCACTCCTATATCTTTTCATTACATTGATGCCTTCACTATATCACAGTTTAACCGTTTCGGCTGTGGAGAAACCTTGAATAATCCGAAGCCTTGTGTCAGAAACTATGCCGTGAACAAACGGTCAATTAAATTAGTTAGAAAAATAAGATTTCTTTTTGAAAGCGCTATAATAGAAGTTGGTTATTTGAATTTAGCTGGAAGAAGAGTATGCTGTAAAAGTAAGCGTTTTTTGTCAACATAGAGGAGGGTATATCGTGGCAGATTTATTTACAAAAGTACAAGAAAAAGTCGCAGGAAAAGATGTGAAAATCGTATTTCCTGAAGGGTTGGACGAACGTATCCTGGTTGCGGTCAACAACTTGGCGGGCAACAAGGTATTAAAGCCGATCGTAGTCGGCAATAAAGAAGACATTCAAGCAAAAGCGAAAGAATTAAATCTTACGCTTGACGGCGTGGACATTTTTGACCCGCATACATATGAAGGCATGGAAGAACTCGTTCAGGCTTTCGTAGAACGCCGCAAAGGCAAAGCGACGGAAGAACAGGCCCGCAAAGCTTTGCTGGACGAAAACTATTTCGGCACGATGCTTGTGTACAAAGGTCTCGCAGACGGACTTGTCAGCGGAGCTGCACATTCTACTGCTGATACGGTGCGCCCTGCACTGCAAATCATCAAAACAAAAGAAGGCGTGAAAAAAACATCAGGCGTCTTCATCATGGCCCGCGGTGACGAGCAGTATGTGTTCGCTGATTGCGCGATCAACATTGCTCCTGACAGCCAGGACCTTGCCGAAATCGCCATTGAAAGCGCCAATACGGCTCAAATGTTTGACATTGACCCGCGCGTTGCCATGCTCAGCTTCTCTACAAAAGGATCGGCGAAATCAGACGAGACGGACAAAGTGGCTGAAGCCGTGAAAATTGCGAAGGAAAAAGCGCCTGAGCTTACGCTTGACGGCGAATTCCAATTCGACGCTGCATTTGTGCCGTCTGTCGCGGAGAAAAAAGCGCCGGACTCCGACATTAAAGGAGACGCGAATGTATTTGTATTCCCAAGCCTTGAAGCAGGAAACATCGGCTACAAAATCGCTCAGCGCTTAGGCGGCTTTGAAGCGGTCGGACCGATTCTGCAAGGATTAAATATGCCTGTAAACGATCTTTCTAGAGGATGTAATGCGGAAGACGTCTACAATCTTGCGTTAATTACGGCTGCTCAAGCGCTGTAATCCGCAAAAGCCGGCCTTTACGAGGGCCGGCTTTTTTTATAGAAAAAACGTCACTGCGGCCCAGCCGAACAGGGACAAACAGAGAGAACCGATCAAGCCTGCTGCGAGCGCCCGCCAGCCGTTATGACGAAACGCCGATATATGGACTTTCAAACCGAGACCCGCCATCGCCATGCCGATTAAAACATAAGACACTTGAACAAGAAACGCGGAAAACGAAGCTGAAATAACGCCTGATGTGTGGATGGCGCTCATTCCGAGAAATCCGAAGATAAACCAAGGGATGGGGAGCGAAGCGGCAGAAGCCGTCTTTGACTTTCCGCTGCGGCGCGTCCGCATTCCGAGCATGAATGCGGCCGGGACGAGCAGCGCGACCCGGGTCAGTTTGACGATCACCGCCATCTCGACGGCTGCTTTTCCTCCGGCGCTGCCGGCCGCCGCCGCATGCGCCACCTCGTGAAGCGTTGCCCCGCAAAAGGCTCCGTAAGCCGCAGGAGAAAAGCCCAATCCATGATAAGCAAGAGAATATACAACAGTAAAAACGGTTCCTAATAACGAAACGGCGGCCGCGCTGATGGCGGCTGCATTTTCATTTGATCTGATCTGCGGCGCGATCGCGGCAATGGCAGCCGCTCCGCAGATCGCTGTGCCGCAGGCTGTCAGCGTGCTGAGTGTCTGATCTATACGGAACAGCCGGGACAGTCCGTATACAACGGCACCCGCAAACATCATACAGCAGACGGCAATTGCAAATACGTGCCAGCCCGCATGATAGATATCCGCCAGATTCAGTCTCATACCAAGCAGGATGATACCTGCTTTCAGCAAGTATTTGCTTGAGAACGCGATCCCCGGCTCTAATGCCGCCCGCTGTCCGAATACGGCGCGCCAGAGCATGCCGATCAGCATTGCAAGGACAAGCATTCCGAACATATGCAAAAACGGCAGGCGGCTGACATAGAAAGCCGCAAACGCAATTCCTGCGGTAACTGAAGCACCTTTTACCATCTTCATCTCAGTCACTTCCCATTATCTTGATAACTCCACTTTACTGCGGTCTTAATCATTAGTAAAATATATTTATATGATCTAAACGATTAGGAAAAATAATGATTGGGGGCGATGCTTTTTGTATTATGGGGAACTGAAAACATTCATTGCCGTCGTGGAAGAAAAAAACTTTACAAAGGCGGCGCAGAAGCTGATGATTTCTCAGCCGAGCGTTAGCCTTCACATTAAAAACCTGGAGAAAGAATTTCAAACCGCCTTGCTGAACCGCTCTCCGAAGCACTTTACGACTACGCCGACGGGGGACATTCTCTATCAGCGCGCCAAGCAGATGGTCTTTTTGTACGAACAGGCGAAATCCGAAATTTACGCCCATCATCATTATGTCAAAGGGAAGCTCAAAATCGCCGCGAGCTTTACCATCGGCGAATATATTCTGCCGCCGCTTCTCGCAAAGCTTCATGACGAGTATCCCGAGCTGAACCTGGACGTCATGATCGGAAACACGGAGGAGGTCAGCGAAGCGGTTCGGATGCTTCAAGCCGATATCGGATTAATTGAAGGGCATACGGGGAAAAACGAGCTCGACATTCAGCCGTTTATGGAGGATGAATTGTGCATTGCCGCACCGAACGGACACCCGCTCGCCGGCAGAAAAAACATCCCGGCTGCCGAATTGCAAAATCAAGCGTGGGTGACGAGGGAGAAGGGTTCGGGAACGAGGGAATATTTAGACCACGTCCTTCAATCAAACGGACTGCGGCCGAAATCCATGATGACGATCAGCAGCAACCAGGGCGTCAAAGAAGCCGTGATCAGCGGAATGGGCCTTTCCGTTCTGTCAAAAAGCGTGCTGCAAAAGGATCTGCTTCACGGCAGCATTTCCGTGCTTGAGATAAAAGGATTCTCCTTAAAACGGAAACTGTCTATCATCCAATCTTCCATTATGGAGAACACAAAAAACAAAGAAATCTTCATCGCTCTATTGAAAAGCCAATTTCAATCATCACAAGCGGAGTGATATAATAAATGCATGGAAAGCCTATGACGAAAGGGATTTAAAATAGATGGGAAAGCAACCGATTGATTTACTGATGCAGCCGAGCTGGAGAATCATTGACCAATCCAGCCTCGGCCCTTATTTTGATGCGAAGCAGTCATTCGCAATGGATGATACGCTGTGCGCCTCCGTAGGCAAAGGGGAATCGCCTGCGACAGCACGCTCTTGGGTGCACCACCGGACGATCGTGCTCGGCATTCAGGACACGCGCCTGCCGTTTTTAGAGGACGGCGTGAAATTGCTGGAGGACGAAGGCTACCGTGTCATTGTCCGCAATTCCGGAGGCCTCGCCGTCGTACTGGACGAAGGCGTATTGAATATCTCGCTTATTTTTGAAGACGAGAAAAAAGGCATCGACATCGACAGAGGCTACGAGGCGATGACAGAGCTGGTGCGGCGGATGCTGCGTCCGCACCATGCCGAAATTGAAGCATATGAAATTAAAGGATCGTACTGTCCGGGCAGCTATGATCTCAGCATCGGCGGCCGAAAATTCGCGGGAATCTCACAAAGACGCCTGCGGGGCGGAACCGCGGTTCAGATTTACCTCTGCGCCGATAAAAGCGGAAGCGAACGCGCCGATCTGATCAGACGTTTCTATCAAGCCGCTTTAAAAGACAAAAGCAACGATACAAAAGGCGTATATCCCGATATCCGGCCCGAAACGATGGCTTCATTAAGCGAATTGCTGCGAACGGACATTACCGTGCAGGACTTAATGCTGGCGCTTTTGACTGAACTGAAGGAACTCAGCGGACGCCTGTATGCAGCCGGATTATCGCCTGAAGAGGAAATGGTATTTGAAAAAAATCTGACCCGAATGCTGGAACGGAATGAGAAGGTGTTCGGCACGCAGGAAAGCTTGGACTAAGTCCGGGCTTTTTTGTTTTTGGTAATTATATACTATTTAGTTATAGTGAAAAAAGAAGTGTTATATGAAAACTAGTTTACATTATATACCTTATTTGATTAATATATTTATGTAGGTTCCAAATAATTCTATAAACTAAAGGAGATGGAGATATGAACTTTAAAAAAATAAAAGAAGAAAAAAGAATCACGATCCCGACACATTTGTTAGCCGGAGATGCAGAACAATCAGGCAATTCTTTCGCTTGGAGCGGCTGGGTGCTTGTAGTGCCGAGCCAAGAAGACAATCAAAACCCGAATTTGAATTTCTCTGATTTAGCCGCTCAAAAGTAGGATAATCACTGTTTGGAGCCTACACATCTGAGACGAGGCGGTGAGAGTTTGACACAAGAGTATATAAGAGAAATTAAGCGGGGAGCACTGTCATGGATTGTTAAAAATATCCATTATTTTGATATGAATCATAAAGTAGCGAATGATTTCAGGTGGCGCCTTAAAACATTTATAGAACTCATTTTTCTTACCAATTACCTGATCAGAAATCAGGCAGATGATAAGGAAGTTGCTGTTTTAACGGAGTTTATTACAGAAAGGCTCCGTAATGATCAGCTTGAAGAATTTATTCATTTTGATCCGGACGGTCTCGCCGGATTGGCTATTGCGGGTGAATTTCTTACCTTGACTGATCATCCGTCACGGGCTTCGGTGATATGGGAGCTGGAAAAATTCACGGCAGCGCGTTTTGATTGCAGCCTTGCTAAAGTTCCCTTTCGGAAAATGGATCTGAAGTACAGTCTGCAAAGAGCAGGCGTAACCTCGGAAATAACGGATTTTTCTGACTTATATCACTACACAGCAGCTGGTCAGGATATCCCAAATACATATATGACGGATCATGATGCGTACAGCATCACTCATACGATTTTTTATATAACAGACATGGGATGTTCTTCGCTTACGGATAAAGAGTATCATCTGCCGTCCTTAAAAGAAAAGGTCCTGAAATTTCTCGGGATCTATATCTGTCTTGAGAATTTAGATATTACCAGCGAATTATTGATGTGCAGCTCTTTTTTACATATCAACATGGATAAGGACAACCATAAACCGCTCTATGAAGCAGCCTGGAATAAAATCTATCAGGGCCGAATGAAAGAGGGGAATGTCCCGAGCATCACCTATCAACATAAACCCGGTTTGACAGGTGAACAGCGAAGAGAAGATGTGTTCAAACATTGCTATCATACAACACTTGTCGCCGCTGGTGCCGCGCATGCCTGTCTTAGAGCAGAAAGGAACGATTAACTTGAATAGATTAGCTGAAGAGACAGATCAATTTTTATTATCTTTTGCTGAACAATCGCTTCCGGATCAAAAGAGCATTCAGCTGTTTGCCGGCTTCTGCAAGTACTACAGGAAGACGAGCCATTCTTCCGCTGTAAAAGAACATACTGAAAGGATTGCCTCCGCTTTCGTTGATAAGTCATGCTGGGAAGATCTGTTTCACTGTAACACGGCCATTGTCAATGAGTTGATTCATATCTATTTAACGGCAAAAGCTTATAAAAAGAAGCAGGGAATAGATTCGGATGATCAGGTCATACGTCACGGATTGCAAAACGGCTATCTTATAAAAAAAGAATGGCCTTATTTTAAATACGCCGAATTCGTCGGTTTGCTGAGCGAGCTGGGAATGTCAACTGACCATGAAAAAGTGCGCTTTTACAAGAATTCGATGTTTCAGCCTTTGCTCCATGACGCATGGAAAAGAACAGCTGAAAACGAGCTGGAGTTTGTCGAGTACTGTCTTCTTCATTTGAATGAGGGAGAGCATCTGCTTCATCCCGGCTTGAAGGTGTCCATTCAAAAATGGCTTGTGTTTTGTCTCGGCAGCCGAAAAATGAAACAGCTGTGCAATATGTTATTTATCCAATCGTGTATCGATCCATTTTTTTATGGCTGTCAAGCGGCTCTTCATCATATAAATAACGAGAATCCATCCATTCATTGTGCTCCGGCTCTTCTGCCGGCGATTGAGATTCTGAATCTGGAGTGTGGAACATGCAGATAGTCAAGGAACATTTTAATATAAAAAAAACAGAAGAATGGCTGCTGGGTTTTTGGAAGAACATTCAGCTGCAGCCGGAAGAAATGGAAGCAGATGATCTCATGCACCTGTTTTGCGGTTTAGCGGCATGTCATCATTTTGAAAGCAGAAAGGATACAGAAGAAGTTATTCTATTCCTAGACCGTTATTTCGGAGAAAAAACACACGAATGCCATCCGGTCCTGTTCGCGTATGCGTATCATGTGTACCGCAGGATGGATGCCGCAAAAAGCATCTTTTTTCATAACGGACTTGAACAAATGGCCCGCGGTTTACAAGAGGAACTGAAATCAGAGCCCTCCTCTATGCTCCTCATGGTGTTAGGGGCTTATTTTGGGGCGGTGACTCCGGAAGAACTGATCGTGTTCTTAGAAACCGGGATGAAACGTGAGGCCGATTTGCTCATGGCACCGGGCGGCATGCAGGAAGAACAGGCGGATGCCCTTTATGCCGTCACTTATTTGCAAATGAATGAATTGCAGCCTTTTCTCACGGAATGGTACAAAACATCAGACTTTGCTTTTTCAGGTTTAATGTTAGCCGAGTGCAGAAAGTATCACATTGACGCCGTTGCAAAATACACTGCCATTATGAAATTTCTCCAATTCGATGAGGCGCTTTTTATACGGGAAGGGCGGGAATTTCTACACTTTCAGCAGCGAAGCAGCGGGAGCTTCGGTTATTTGAATCCATTAGCGATGGACCAAGGGGCGGTCAGCGGCAAATTGCTGGACCGGCAGTATTTCCTGCCGTCCGCTCATTATGCCGCCGCCTCTCTGTCTATGCTGTAATGTCTCTCTTTTGAAAGACGGAAAAAGAAATCAATAAACAAATAAGAAAGTAGATCGCTATAACCGTCATGGAATAGGGGATGTTTAACGTTGAAATCGCATCACCCGCGCTTTTATTTACATAAGCAACGAGATTTAAATGCGGAAAGAGCGTAAATTTATACCACGTAAATTGGGCAAGCAAATCAGTTCCGCCCAATATACTGCCGGCAAACAGCAGTAAAATGGATAAGCAAAGGGAGAGCGCCTGGCTTTTGCACAATACTGACAAAGTGAACGCAATGGTGACAATGCTTATAATTGATATGAAACGCAAAAGCAGAATGATTCCGGATGCTTTGATTGAACTGATGGTATACAGACTGTCATTTAAATGAGTATAGACGAGCGGATATGAAGCATTGGAAAAACCGAATAACACGCCGCCGATCAGCAAACAGCTCACACAGTAAAATAAGTAAATCATACCGGTAAACAGAAGGGAGGCCAGAAATTTCGATGTTAAAATCCGCCATCTTCGGTTCGGGCTTGTAGCGATAAACTTAATCGTCCCAAGGGCAAACTCTTTAGAAACAACCCCGCTGACGGTTAAAATCGCGGTCAAGCTGACGAAAATCTCAAGCCCGTTTGAAGTAACCGTGCCGAAAAACCTCCAGCCGTTCCATTCATAAGGGTTGATGTTATGCTCCAAATAATAGTCTTTATTCTTAACATCAGCAGAATAATAAACGCCTGTCGTTTCAGCCGGTTTATCAATTTCTTCCTGTTTTTTTTCGGCGAGAAGCCGTTCTTTCCAATTGTTATCCGAGGAAGCATCTAACTCATGATTCATAATAAGGCCGGCCAGCAAAACGATGAGAAACAGGAAAAAAAGAGATAAAAGTGTGCCTTTTTTTCGGGTTATTTTTATGAATTCGTTCTGCGCCAGATGAAATATGCTCATACCGCGTCCTCCTGATCTGTAATCATCATGTATTTCTCTTCCAATGATAAAGTTCTTGCAGAAACGCGGGAAATCAGAATCTCTTTCTCTGCCAAAGATTTAATGACATACGGGATGGTATCTTCTTCCGCTTCCAATTCAATGATGCGGCTGTCTTTTTGCTGTACTTGAAGAATACCGTCCTGCTCTAATATTTCTTTCGCCCTTGCCGGATGATCGACCGTGACGGTAAACAGTTTTTTCTGACCAAGGTCATGTCTGTTCTTCATGTCTTCAATTCCTAAAATCCGTCCCTTTTTAATATAGGCAACCCTATCGCAAATCTCCTCCATTTCCGACAATAAATGGCTCGATAATAAAATGGAAACCCCTTGCTTCGATAAATCGGAAAGAATGGTGCGCAATTCTTTCATTCCTTTAGGATCGAGGCCGTTCATCGGTTCATCCAGAATTAATAATCCGGGATTGTGAAGAAGAGAATAAGCGAGCCCCAAGCGCTGTTTCATACCTAATGAGAAATGTTTCACTTTTTTGCGGGCAGCCTGCTCTAGCCCGACTTTTGCAAGGGTATTCATAAGGTCATCCGTTCGCAGCGAGGTGCTGCGCAGTTTAGTAAAATATTTTAGGTTTTGCAAAGCGGTCATATTCGGATACATATCCGGGCCTTCAATGATAACCCCGATATGTCTCATAAAATATTCAAAGTCGCTGTCCGGTCTGCCTCTGAATGAAATGGCTCCTTCTGTTTTTTTAATAAGCTGTACGATCATTCTGAAAATAGTGGTTTTTCCTGAGCCGTTCGGCCCTAAAAGGCCGAAAATCTCGCCTTTTCTCACATCGAAAGAAATTGACTGTACAATAGGGGTATGATTGATTGTTTTAGAGACATCTTTTAATATCAGGGCTGGTTCAGTCATGATATTTGCACACCTTCCTTATGATTTAGGGTAAAAGCCGTCAAAACCGAAGAACATGCTTCCGATCAGGCCGGCAACGATTAAAATGAGAGCAATGCTATACCACATTTTTCGATTCAATGGTTTCCCTCCTTACAACGCTGACATTCCATTTGAAATAGCGCAAAAAGATGCGGAATATCAGTTTCGAAAGATCAAATCCGGCCATAAACACCGCCATACCCGCTCCAAGAACCATACATCCGTTAAAAATGGCTGTTACAATCGGCACTTTTACGAGGAGAAAGAATGATCCGGTCATCAGCATCAGGCCGATCGCCATCAAACTTAACACCGCAACAGAGGCAAAAAGAAACGGTGTCAGCATAAACATGAAGTTGAACATGCCCATCCCCAGCATCAGGCCGAATGCTTTGAAAAAGGAGCGCCATGTTTTCTGCTCCTCGGCATCACTGATGAAAATATCCGCTTTTAAGGCGCGCGCAAGTGTTTTGGGGTTTCCTAAATTGCCGGCGATTTGTTCATCGCTTTTTCCTTCAGCGCCGCCCATTTGGAATATTTCGCCGATATCGGCCAGTATCTCTTTTTGCTCAAGTTCCGGCAGATCTTTTATTTCCCGCCGGAGATGTTTTAAATATTGGTCTTTACACATTCATTTTCCCTCCTTAATGATGCTGTTCACTTTTTCGGACAGGTCAAGCCATTCCGATTTTAATGTGTGATGATAAAAGGCGCCTTCTTCTGTTACCTTGTAATATTTGCGTGACGGGCCTTGATCGGAAGCTGCTGTATACGTTTTTAAATAGTTGTTTTTTGTAAGTCTTCGTAATATGGGGTAGATGGTGCCCTCCGATACAGGGAACGTTTCACTTATGATCTTGATTAATTCATAACCATATAAATCTTCATAAAGAAGCAGGGACAACACACAAAGTTCCAACGCTCCTTTTCGTAATTGGCTACTCATTTACTATCATTCCCATCATATCTAATAATTGTATTCTCTATACAGTGTATTGCACAGTAGCTAATCGATCAATAATTCCCAAGAACCATTTAGGATGAGGAATTGAATCTTTATGCTTATGTGCGGGCGGGGACCGAGATGCGCAGCCCTTGCGGGAAGAAGGCCTCCTGAACAATGTTTACATTAATATAGATCAGGATGCGCGTCATTGACAAATGGCAAAAACCCCTTTTTCCATGACAAGGAAAGGGGTTTTTTCGTTATTCGGCCATTTTTTCTAAATTGCCGTTCCGGTCCATTTTAAAGGACGGAGAGGCATGTTCGTCGTCTTCAAATAAAACTAGTTTTCTGGCTCTGTTCATAATTTTTACCAAGGTTTCGTAGTCTTCCTGAATGGTTTTTTGATCTTTTTCAAGCTTTTCGACGGCCGCTTCCAGCTGCTCGGTTTTAGACTGAAGTTCTTGGTTTTCCCGTTTTAAACGGTCATTTTCCATTTGCAGGGCGGAAGTTTGCTTTCCGCTGCCTTCATAGCTCTGCAGAAATTGAATGACGTCTGCCATTGTGAGCTCCGCCTTTTGGCTCGGCTGCTGAGGCGCCAGCAAATGTGATAAACTAGCTAACTCTTCCTTGAAGCTTTCATCGACATAAGGCATATGTTCGCCGGACATGACGGCTTGCCGATCCTCTTTTGGCGCTTCCGTTTGAACCGTCTCTTCGGCTGCGGTTTCCTGCATGATGTCCGCATCCGGTGCAGGCGGCTGATATAATAGTTTCTTCTTGGCCGGCTGGCCGTTTCCGAGCGCGCGCATCCGCTGTTTCCGCTGTTTTTTGGCAAGCTGAAGCGCTTTTTCGTATTGATGGCGCACGACGGCATTCCATCTGAAACCGCACGCTGCCGACGTTCTGTTTAATTTATCGCCTACCTCTTCAAAGGCGTTCAGCTGCGTGCTTCCTTCCCGGACGTGCCGGAGCACGGTTTCCGCAAGCAGCAGGTCGTTTTCCTCCGACCAGGCGTCCTGTCTTTGTTTTGTCAATGTTCTCAACCCCCAATATCTTTGATGGTATTAGAATGTCCAGATTGGAAAATATTTATACAAATTGGCTGAAAGAATGAGAGATACGCAGAGCCTTGCAGGATAAGATGAATCCTTGTACAATGAGATGTGATGTGATTTTTTTCGTTTTTAAAATTAAGATTTAACATAGAGGAACATTGAATGAAGGGAAGCGTACATCATGGCTAATGAATTCCGAGTGTGTGATGATTGCCAGGCCACCAATATTAAGACTTTGCTGCCGCGTTTGAAAGAAGCTGACCCGGATGCAAAAGTGGAGGTCGGATGTCAGTCATATTGCGGGCCCGGACGCAAAAAATCGTTTGCTTTCGTAAACAACCGCCCGCTGTCGGCGCCGACTGAGGATGAGCTGATTGAGAAAGTGAAAAAGAAGATCAAAAAGTAAATGTGTATTTTACGACAGCCTCGCCCGATGGGTCAGGCTTTTTTGCTTCAAAAAATCAATGACGGAAAACTGGAACAAAACGCCGGACAAATTCAAGGATGTTTTCAAATTACAGAGCCGATATAATAGAATCACGGCTAAAAAAAAGAGGGAATGACGATGGCGTATCCAAACGGAAAATTATCAGAAGAAAAAGTGTTTAAAGATCCCGTTCACCGCTATGTTCATGTGCGGGACAAGCTGATCTGGGATTTGATCGGCACCCGTGAATTTCAGCGGCTGCGCCGGATCAAACAGCTCGGTACGACGTATTTGACGTTTCACGGCGCGGAACACAGCCGTTTTAACCATTCTCTCGGCGTCTATGAGATTGTCAGACGAATGGTTGATGATGTTTTTAAAGGGCGTCCTGAATGGGATGACAATGAACGCGAACTCTGTCTCAGCGCCGCGCTTTTGCACGATTTGGGACATGGGCCGTTTTCGCATTCCTTTGAAAAGGTTTTTCATCTGGATCATGAAGACTATACGAGGGAAATCATTCTCGGCGACACCGAGGTGAATCAGGTTCTCAGAAAGGCGGGACCGGGATTTCCGCAGGATGTTGCCGAAGTCATTGCCAAAACATACAAAAACAAACAGGTGGTCAGCTTGATTTCGAGCCAGATTGACGCCGACAGGATGGATTACCTTCAGCGGGACGCATACTATACGGGCGTCAGCTACGGACATTTTGATATGGAACGGATTTTAAGGGTGATGCGTCCGCGAGAGGACCAAATCGTCATTAAGCAAAGCGGCATGCACGCCGTCGAAGACTATATTATGAGCCGCTATCAAATGTACTGGCAGGTGTATTTTCATCCCGTGACGAGAAGCGCTGAAGTCATTTTGACGAAAATTCTCCACCGTGCGAAGCAGCTCCATGAAGAAGGGTATATATTCACTCATGCTCCCGTTCATTTTTATTCCATTTTTGAAGGGAAGCTGACGCTTGCGGATTATCTGAAGCTTGATGAAGCCATTATTTTATATTATTTCCAGGCTTGGGAGGAAGAAGAGGACCCGATTCTGTCCGACTTGTGCCGCCGCTTCATTAACCGCCAGCTGTTTCAATATGCCGAATTTAACCCCAATGAGGAAATGTCGGCTTATTTTGAACTGACCGCTCTGTTTAAAGAGGCGGGAATTGATCCCAATTACTATTTAGTGGTCGATTCTTCATCGGATCTGCCGTATGATTTTTACCGGCCGGGTGAAGAGGAGGAGCGTCTGCCCATTCACCTGTTAACGCAGAAGGGCCAGATCAAAGAGCTGTCCAGGCAGTCCGCCATTGTCGAATCCATTTCGGGCAAACGCCGGACGGACCATAAGCTCTACTATCCGATGGACCTCATTTGTGACGATTCAGAAAACCCTGAAGCAAAATTAAAAATCCGGCAGCTGCTGGGACTGACATAGAAGGATTTTGGTAAAGAAGGAAAAGGAGATGTCGGGAATTTGTTGAAAGAACATGCAAAACTGATGAAGGTGTTCTCGGATTCTGGAGAAATCATCGGGCGGAAAAAGCTGCAGAAAATCATTTATATCGCGAAGAAAATGCAGTATCCTTTCTACGAAAAATATGATTTTCATTTTTACGGCCCGTATTCCGAAGAACTGACGCTTCGAATTGAAGAGCTGTGCAATCTTGGGTTTCTGGATGAGGTGAAGGAAAAAAAGGGCGGCTACTTTCAATACCGGTACTCGCTGACGGAGACGGGAGCCGAGTTTTTACATCATGCGGAGCTTACGATGCCGGATATGAAGAAGTACATCGACAGCGTCAACAGCCGCTCATCCCGGTTTTTGGAGCTGGTGTCTACGATTTTGTATTTTGACGGCCTTGAAGCTGAGGAAAAGAAAGAGAAAGTGTTTACGATAAAAAGCAAACAGAAATATACGGATGAAGAATATGATGAGGCGCTTCACTACATAGAAGAGCTGAAACACATTTGTTAAAGGCGATGGCTTTCGTCTTTTTTGATGAAAAAACCAGGCCGCGATAAAGCGGGCCTGGTTTTGTTTATTGTCTCAATTTGCTGTGCTTGTACGAATATAAAAAGTAAACGATCACGCCGATGATCAGCCAGACGGCAAAATAAAGCCACGTTTTCAGCGGCAGATTGACCATTAAAAACAAACAGCAGATAATGGCCAAAATCGGCAGAACGGGTACAAAAGGCACTTTAAATCCCCGTGGCAGATCCTTATGGGTGCGGCGCAGAATCAGCACGGACAGACTGACCATGGCAAATGTCAATAGCGCGCCGATGTTTGAGAGATCTGACAGCTCTTTCAGATCAACAAAACCCGCGATGCATGCGCTGATCAGTCCGATCAGCCACGTATTAAAGATCGGCGCTCCCGATTTCTTTCCGACAATGGTAAAGACTTTCGGCAGCATTCCGTCTCTTGCCATCGCAAAAGATATACGGGTCGCCGCATAGGTATGGGCGAGAACGACGGCCATCAGTCCGATCACCGCACCGGCAGCGATAACGCCCGCCACCGCGTTTTGTCCGACAGACTGCAACACATAAGACATGGCTTCCGGCACATTAAGCTGTGAATACGGAACCATACCCGTCATGACGAGACAGACGATGACGTATACAAATGTACAGATCACCAATGAACCGATAATACCGATCGGCAGGTTGCGCTGCGGTTTTTTGACTTCTTCAGCCGAAGCGGAAATCGCGTCAAATCCGAGAAACGCAAAAAAGACGGCAGAAGCCCCCGTAATGACGCCTTTGATTCCAAAAGGCATAAAAGGATGCCAATTGCCCGGCTTTACAAAAAAGCTTCCTGTGATGATAAACAGCAAAACAATTCCGATTTTTACGAGAACCATTATATTATTAAAGGTTTTGCTCTCTTTAGAGCCGCGTGACAGAACGACGGCAATTAATAGAGTAATGATGATGGCAGGAAGGTTGACGATGCCCCCCTGGCTCGGCACGTGCAGCAGACTGTCCGGCAAAGGCATGCCGATTTCGGCTAACAGATTATTAAAATAACTTGACCAGCCGCTTGCCACCGCCGACGCCGTCACCATATAAACGGATAAGAGCGTCCAGCCCATTAAATGGCCGACAATTTCTCCCATGGTAGTGTAAGAGTAAATATAGGCACTTCCGTAAACCGGGAGAACAGAAGCGATTTCGGCGTAACATAATGCTGCAAGGCTGCAGACAACGGCTGCAATGATAAAAGAAAAGATTACGGAAGGCCCGGCGTTTTTCGCGGCCGTAATGCCTGTAAGAACCATGACGCCCGTCCCGATGACGGCGCCGATGCCCAGTAATGTTAAATCAAATCCACCCATCGTTTTGGCAGTCTGCCTGTTTCTGCTTTGTTCAAGCAGCTGGGTGATGTCTTTTTTTTGTAGGATATTCCGCAACACGCATCCCTCCATCCAAAAGTAAAAGCCAAGAGGGCCTCTTTGGCTTTTACCCGTGTCACATCTTCTGTGTAATCGACAATCCTGTGTTCTGTTTCCCCGTCTGTTCCGTTTCTTTTCCAGTCATATTGTCTGCCGCATCCGATCAGATTATCCTTTCCGTCAAACGCAGTCACCCTTAATGATTTTACCTGAATCATGTCTATAAAACCAGCATTGCATAAAATGGATGGGTAAAAAAGCAGGAGATAATAGTCTGTATAGGGCAGGATAAAAGTTGTGGGCTTTCCGGCCGGAATTTTGACTTTCTCCGTAAGGTATCAGTAAAATGTAATAAAAAACAAACAATGATGATGGATGCATCTTGAAATGGGGAGTTTCTGCATGAAGCACGATATATTACAAGCAAATGTACTGGATTACGCGCTCACGAAATATTTAAAGAGCACGAAAAAGCTTGATGAGGCGACAATTCCGAAGAGTATAAACAATATCAGAGGATTTATTCTCAGGATTATTTACCGGCACGGCACGTGCACGATTAAAGATATATTGCAGGAAGTCACATTATCGCCTTCAGCCACGACAACCGCTCTGAATCATTTAGAAAAAGAGGGTTTCGTGGAAAGGTCGAGAAATAACGAAGACCGACGCACGGTATGGATGACGCTTTCCGAATCGGGAAAAATGGCGGCCATGCAAATGATTGAAAACCGGCAGATGCTCATTGACGAGCTGTTCGAAGCATTGACTGAAGAAGAAAAGAATACCTTTTTCAGCCTCGTTGAAAAAGTAATGAAATAAGCCGGCCTGACATAGCAGCGCCGGCCATTATCAAGGATTACTCCGTATCGCTGATCCGTTTGCCGGCGACGGCGTAATGATCCTTTCTCATTTCTTCAATCATGACAATGATCTTTTCTTCGGCTGCGCCTGTCGTTTCTTTTACGGCTTCTGTCACTTTTTCAACCAAATTCCGTTTTTGTTCATCTGTGCGGCCTTCAAGCATTTTAACGGTTACGAGCGGCATGGTGCTGATCCTCCTTTATCGTTTCCTCACTTTGGAAGAGAGGTCACTTATAGTATACTGAATGAAGGACAATCTTGCATTTTTTAAAAAAGGGGATTTTTACATTTGGACAGATTTTTATATTATCCGCTGGAGCTTATGCCCTATGTCGTGATTACGCTGATTGTGGCATTTACGATGCATGAACTGGCGCACGCGTATGTCGCGTATCGGTTCGGAGACGATACCGCGGCGAGGCAGGGCAGATTAACGCTCAATCCGATTAAACATCTTGATGTTTTCGGAACGATTCTAATTTTGGTCGCGGGTTTCGGCTGGGCCCGTCCGGTGCCGGTGAACCGCCGCGCCTTTAAAAGACCGCGGCTGGCGGGAGTGCTGGTTTCCGTCGCCGGGCCTGTAAGCAACCTGCTTCTTGCCTTTATCGGTTTCTTTTTGCTAGTGTTGATGCATGCTTACGGAATGGAGCTGCTTTCTGCATTCAGCATGGGGCTTGACCGCTTTTTCTCTATTTGGATTCAGCTGAATCTTGCGCTTTGTTTATTCAACCTGCTGCCGCTTCCTCCGCTTGACGGCTACCGGATTATTGAGGATCTCGTGCCGCCGGGGGTGCGCGCCAAAATGACTCAGTTTGAGAGCTACGGGATTATCGTGTTTCTCGTGCTGTTTGTGACACCGGTCGGCTCCTATGTCGTGTGGCCGCTGTTAAGCGAGGGGAGAGACTGGATTCTCAAGGTATTTGCCATTATATTTCAACCGCTTTTGTAGGAGGGTATTTTCATGGAAGAAAAAAAGAAGAAAACAATCGGATTTAATATTATTAAAAGTGATCCGACCGACGGACATGGCGGTTTTGGCGCCGGGGCGCTGAGCCTTGACAATATTTCTCCGGTATTTGTCGATGTGGAAGAGAAGGAAGCCTTCGTTGACATCGGTGCCATGCATGCCCGCAGTGTCGTTGAAAAAGGCATCAAATTCCTGCCGAACAAAGATGAAGTGCCGAACGGAAAACCGTACTGGCTCGTGTGGGTCACCATCGACAGAAAAGAAGAAGGCCCTTATTACGCGGGTGTGACGGCTTGTGAAATGACCGTGGACAGAAGTATCCGCAGAGGCTATAAGTCATTGCCGGAGCATGTGAATTTAATGGATAAATCAATGAAGCGCTGCATTATCGTGGACAAAATGGACGCCAGCTCAAAGCAGGTGCTTGCTGAATTTCTGCAGAAGCATGACCAAGGGCTCTGGGAACGTTCATCCGATGAATTGAAAACAGGACTGCTTCCGGAAGAAAAATAATTTGTGAACTTTTTGTGAACTTTATAAATATTTGCACTATTTTGCAATTGTACTGAGTAAACTGTTGATACAGAATCAGGACATGGAAAGTCCCGAGCCGAACCAAGACTCGGGGTTTTTCATGTTTACGCGGAGGTTTCATCATGTTCACCGTCTTTGAAATCGGGCCATGGGTCATTGAAGCAGATGCGGAGGAAACGAGAAAACAATATGAAAAATCATGGCCTGATCCCTGCGATTGCGGGAGCTGCCGGAACTTTTCCGAGGCGGTGAATCTCCTTCCCGCCGAGAAAACAAGATTGTTTACGCAGTTTGGGATTCGTCCGGCTGTCTGTCACGATTTGGGGGAGCATGGAAAGGAAAACGGCCTGCATCATTATGCGGGCAGCTATCCGATTGTCGGCAGGCTTAGGGAAGGCTGGCCGAATTTTCATATCGAGAGGGCGGGAGATATCCGCTTTTCGTTTTCATTGCCGAGTACAACATTTTTTATACCGAAGGGTTTTCCTGACCCTATTATCCATCTCGACTTTTCACTCTTGCTCCCATGGGTGCTTGAGGAAGACGCGGATTAAAGCCCGGCGCGCAATGCACCGGGCTCAGTCTTTTTTGCCGAGCCACTTATCCCACCACTTTTTGCGCGGAGCTTCTTTGCGGGCGGGGGCGTGTTCCTTTTCTTTTTTAGAAGGTTCCGGTCCGTAGCACACATCCGCGGGCTCAGTGCCTGCGATGAAATACGTATAATGCTTTGCGGCGCAGCCGGGTCCCGAAGTGTAGCCGGAAGCGGGATCGATATAGACGCCCGTGACGCCCTTCGGCGGTTTAAGCGCTATTTCCGGTTCTCCTTCGAGCGCCTTCTCCATAAAGTCCGCCCAAATCGTCTTCGCATAGCTTTTTTCCTCTACTGAATCAATCGTGCTGCTTTTGTCATAGCCTGTCCATACACCGGCGGCAAGAGCCGGGTTAAAGCCGATCATCCAGCTGTCTGCGCTCGTCGTGCCTGATTTACCGCCATAGGTTCGGGTCAGCCGGTCAGAAATGGTGCGTCCCGTGACGGAAGTATAGCCGTTTAAATCCTGATCAAACATGCCCGTCATCATGCTCGCCGTCACAAAAGCGGCTTTTTTATCAAGCGTCTGCTGATGTCCGCGCGGCTGTTCATACAAGATGTTGCCGGCGGTATCCGTCACTTTTGTGATAAAGGAAGGGGTGATTTGTTTTCCCCCGTTTGCGAGCATCGCGTAGGCATTAACCATCTCAATCGGGCGCACGGGTTCAGTTCCGAGCGCCAGAGACGGAAGAGGCTTTAAATGTTCGCTGATGCCGAATTCCTTTGCCGCCGACACGAGCTTATTCATGCCGAGAAAGAGATGGGTCTTCACGGCATAAATGTTGTCTGATAACGCAAGCGCCTGAAGCAGCGTAATCGGTTTATTGGCGTAGTAGCCGTTGTAATTGCTTGGAGAATAAGTATCTCCGTTGTCGTCAATCTGGAACTCTGTGGCTTCGCTTTTCATCAGCGTGACCGGTGTAAAGCCGCTTTGAATCGCTTTGTAGTACAAAAGCGGCTTGATCGTGGAAGCGGGCTGCCGTTTCGCCTGTGTCGCCCGGTCAAACGGGCTTTTTTCGTAGTCACGTCCGCCGAGAAGCGCAAGCACGCGCCCTGTTGCCGGATCAATCGCGGAAAAGCCGACCTGAATGTCAGAGCCGGTACGGATCGTATGTGCCACAGTGTTTTCCGCAATCCGCTGCATGCGCTTATCAAGCGTTGTATAAACACGCAATCCGCTCGTTGCGAGCTGTTCGCGCGTCATGCCGAGCTTTTTCTCGATTTCTTTCATCGCATCATCGTAAAAATAAGGCGCCGTTTTCGCCGCGGTTCTGTTTTTCAGCGGCTGATAGGCAAGCGGCGTTTTCTTAAGCCTTTCCGCCTTTTCTTTTGAGATCATTTTTTGGCCGATCATCATTCGGAGAATGGTTTCCTGGCGCTGTTTGGCCTTCTTTTCGCTGACATATGGCGAATAGCCGGACGGGCCTTTCGGTATGCCCGCCAAAAGCACGGCTTCCGCATCGTTCAGATCTTTGGCGTGTTTGCCGAAATACAGGCGCGAGGCAGCTTCAATTCCATATGCGCCGTGGCCGTAATATATCGTATTTACATAACCTTCTAAAATCTCGTTTTTAGAATAGTTCTGTTCAAGGCGGATCGTGTAAAAGGCTTCATTCCATTTACGTTTCCATGTCTTATCATGCTCAAGGTAGAGATTTCTCGCGTATTGCTGGGTGATGGTGCTTGCGCCCTGAACCTTGGCCATTGCCTTTATGTCAGCCAGCGCGGCGGCGGCCATCCGCCGGTAATCAAAACCGTGGTGATTGTAAAAGTTTTGATCCTCCACCGCAATCGCGGCCTGCACCGCTATCGGATTGATATCTTTTAACCGCACCCAGTAGCGCTTTTCCCCGAAATCGGTCTCACCTAGCTTTGAGCCGTCATTTGCATAAAGAATCGTAGACTGAGGAACCCGGACGGAGGGGGCCCCCTGCCATTTCGCTGCAAGAAGAACGGATGTGAAGCAGACGCCGGCCAGCATTCCGCCGATCAGTGTCAGAAAGATGCAGGCACGGATGATTTTGAACGTGACTCTGAGCTGTTTTCCAGATACTTTATCCACTTTTGGGAACCCCCTTTTTCATGATTCTATTATTATGTGAAAAAAGGGGGTTTTTTAAACATATCAAACCGGACACTTCTTTACTTTTTCCCCTCCATCCTCTATACTTTTTCCTTAGGTGAAAATGAGATTTTAACCGGAATAAAAGCGATACAGACGCTTACAATAAATGAAATAAGCCTTGAAAGGGAGATGACAATTGAGCGAGCTTTGGTATACGGAGAAGCAGACGAAGAATTTCGGCATTACATTAAAGGTGAAACAAACATTACATACGGAACAGACGGAATTTCAGCATCTGGAAATGGTGGAGACAGAAGAATTCGGCAACATGCTGTTCTTAGACGGAATGGTCATGACTTCTGAAAAAGACGAATTTGTCTATCATGAAATGGTTGCGCACGTCCCGTTATTTACGCACCCGAATCCGGAAAACGTCCTCGTTGTCGGCGGCGGAGACGGCGGTGTCATCAGAGAGATTCTGAAGCACCCAAGCGTAAAAAAAGCGACGCTTGTCGACATTGACGGCAAGGTTATTGAATACTCTAAAAAATTCCTTCCGTCCATTGCGGGCAAGCTTGATGATCCGCGCGTCGACGTGAGAGTCGATGACGGTTTCATGCACATCGCGAAATCAGAGAATGAGTATGACGTCATCATGGTTGATTCAACAGAACCGGTCGGACCGGCCGTCAATCTGTTCTCAAAAGGCTTCTATGCCGGAATTTCCAAGGCGTTAAAAGAAGACGGCATCTTCGTCGCGCAGACGGACAACCCGTGGTTTACACCGGAGCTGATTACAAACGTACAGCGTGACGTGAAAGAAATCTTCCCGATCACCCGCCTGTATACGGCTAATATCCCGACGTACCCAAGCGGCTTGTGGACATTTACGATCGGTTCTAAAAAGTACGATCCGCTTGAAGTGGAGGACAGCCGTTTCTTTGACATCGACACGAAATATTACACGAAAGAGCTTCACAAAGCGGCATTTGTTCTTCCGAAATTTGTGAGCGACTTAATCAAATAAAAACGTACGGCGCAGGAGCGAATCTTGCGCTTTTTTACAGGAAAGCGAGGGTTTTATCATGAGGTTTGATGAAGCATATTCAGGAAAAGTATTTATCGCAAGCCGCCCCGACTGGAAAGAGGCGGACGCCATCCTTTACGGCATGCCGATGGATTGGACGGTCAGCTACCGTCCGGGTTCGCGTTTCGGCCCGGGGAGAATCCGCGAGGTGTCTATCGGTCTTGAAGAATACAGCCCGTATCTCGACCGTGACTTGGCTGATTTGAATTTCTTTGACGCCGGCGACATTCCGCTTCCGTTCGGCAATCCGCAAAGAAGCCTTGATATGATTGAAGAATACGTGGACAGCATTTTAGAAAAAGGAAAGTTCCCGCTCGGCATGGGAGGGGAGCACCTTGTATCATGGCCTGTCATAAAAGCCATGTATAAGAAGTTTCCGGACCTTGCCATCATTCATTTTGACGCGCACACCGACCTGCGCACGGATTATGAAGGCGAACCGCTTTCCCACTCTACTCCGATCCGCAAAGCGGCCGAGCTCATCGGGCCGCAAAACGTATTTTCATTCGGCATCCGTTCCGGAATGAAGGAAGAATTTGAATGGGCGAAAGAAAACGGCATGCACATTTCTAAGTTTGAAGTGCTTGAGCCGCTGAAAAAAGTGCTGCCGCAGCTTGCGGGACGCCCTGTTTATGTCACCATCGATATCGACGTTCTTGATCCCGCTCATGCGCCGGGAACGGGCACGGTTGACGCAGGAGGCATCACGTCTAAAGAATTGCTCGCGTCCATCCATGAAATCGCGCGCTCGGAAGTCAACGTAAAAGGCGCTGACCTCGTAGAAGTCGCGCCGGTCTATGACCACTCAGAACAAACCGCAAACACGGCAAGCAAGATGATTCGTGAAATGCTGCTTGGGTTTGTGAAATAAAAGAAAATCCCCCGCTTGAAACATGCGGGGGATTTTTATATTGTATATAAACTACTTAGAAGTTAGTAAAAGCAACATATTATTTTACCATTAACAATTGATGTTATTGATAAAAATTATATAATAGGGTATTATTTAGTAAATACATCTTTAGAAAGGAAGTTAGAATGAAAACAGCAGTAGAAAATGAATTGGAATTAAAAAAGATTGAAATTTCAGTAATTAAGCTGATAATTGCTGAAAAACCTAATAAAGAGATCGCTAAGTCATTAAACTACTCGCAGCGTAATGTCGAATATATCATAGCCGGTCTCTGTAAAAAGTGGAATGTGAGTACTAGAGTCGGTATTGTTTCGGAAGCATATAAAAGGAATTGTATACAGTGAACGAAATGAAAGAAAAACCCCTATTGAGGGGGTTTATTTATATATGCTAAAAAAACATTCTATACAGGAATGCCGTAAAAATAAAAACTGAGATTGTCAGGTAGTTCAAATTTGTTCTCCATTTCAGAAGAATAAACAAAAGAAATAAATATGCAATATTGAACAAATCAAAGATAGAAAAAATCAAATGATTACTTGTGAAAAATAAACTAGTGTTTGGATGTTCCGCGAAAATGTTTTTGAATGATATAAGAAAAAACTTAATTGCGACCGGGATGTTAGAAAACATAAATAGGGAATAAAAGGTTTTAATCTTAATTTGAGCGCCAAGAAAATTTATAATGAGAAATAATACAAATCCTTCAAAAATCACCCCGAACATTAAAAGAAACAGTGCGGCTATCGCAATGATATAATCTAAATGTTTTACTTGCTCAACAACTTGTATAGGGATGTTTTTGGGAATTAAACTTTTCATAAAAGGCAATAGGGAACTTAAATAAAAAGCTAACCCGATAATATAAAACAAAAACGAGGACAAAAAATTAATGTTTCGGTCCTTAAATGAAGATAATTCAATTTGCATAATCCTAAGAGACTCCTTTTATAAAGATAGGTGTAAGAAATGTTTCTAACATAGCTGCTATCATTAAACCGAGAAATATAATACCAATATATTTAAAAGTGAATTTTAAATTTATTTTGAGGAGTAATAAATCCAAAGTTAATTTCATTCCTACAGAAGCTGCAAGAAGCAATACCGGGACTTCAATTATTCCATGGGGTATAACAAGCAGTAAAAGGTTTAAATTGTCTTTGATGTTTCCTATGGCATTTCCTAAAATTAATCCATTAATAATTAAAACTGCAATCGTGCCAAGTGACAGCGTCAACGGGCCTAAAAAAACAAGCAGACTCGCTACTTTAATATTATTAAAGAAAATCTGAAAAAAATCCGGACGGATATTTCGATTTAGATTATTTACATTTGAAGCGGGATCTGTATAAAAATATGCTGTAAATAAAGCAATTAAAAATAAGATCAGACAGAGTATGTACAATTTGACTAAAACGTTCTTTTTAAACAAAGTATTTTCATCCATTCGTTTAAGGGACTGCCAGGGATATTGAATTTAATGTTTTATATTAAGCTGCTGCTGTACTTGCTGCAGCCAATTGTTCTAAAACGGCTAATGGCAAGCCTGCACCAAGAGATCCTAAAACAGTAATGATAGCCAGGACTGAACCCGTTGCAGTGATAGCACTGACAATCCAACTAGGAGCTATTATTCCAGCTCTGTTTAAAATATCGATGACATCCATGCTTAAATGATTATGTTTTATACTGAAAAGAGCGAGAACAATGATTCCTGATGCTACTAATGTAAAAATCGCTTTACTATTTTGTGTTTTTAAAAGTAGACTCATTTTTTCCTCCAATTTTTTCAATATCCCCAGCAAGTTAAATAATAAAATATATTGGAAGCTATTTGAATTGCGGATTTCCGAAAAAATATTTAAGAGGTGAAATCCGTTAAGGTATCTGCTGGCTTATTTTAGTACAAAGAAAGCCGGACCATATGTATGATCCGGCTTTCTTTGTACTGAAACATTTATACTTTTTTTTCAAGAATAATATCAAAATAATCGGCTGCCCCATAACCTGAAATAGGAGGAGCAAATATTTGAACCAGCTTCCATCCTTGCTGAGAATACTTTTCAATAATTTCTTTATAGTCTTCTTTAGGCTTTCCTTTCCATCGGTTTACTTCTACTTTTATGAACTTATATTCGTACATTGCTGTATAATCCTCCGGAAGTGTATTGGAATTGTTACCTTGTTTTTCGATTATGATAAACTTGAATCCATAAATAGAGCGCGCAGCCTATTAAAAGTATTGGAAATTGCCATCCTGTATTTCCGTTTTTAAAATAATCTATTAATGACCATATCAGTAAAGCGACAGTATAAAAACTAAATGCTATTCTGGCGGCTATACCCGATTGGTGTTTTTGCATCTCATCCATTTTCTTCATAAGAACCGCTCCCTTACTTTTTTTTGGCGTTATAGTTGAATACTTTATCTATTCCCGTATTTAATGCGTGAGCTATCGAAAAAGCCAGACTTAAAGTCGGGTCATATTTATTATTTTCAATTGCATTGATGGTTTGCCTGGTCACATTGCAGAGCTTAGCCAGATCATTTTGTGAAATATCAGCTGCTGTTCTAAGTTTTTTAATATTGTTATCCACTAAAACCCTCCTTAAATATTTTTGTTTTTATTTTAAATTTTCAAATTTATATATATTTATTTTAAATAATATATGTATATGTGTCAAATACTTTTTACACATTTGAATTTTAAGGTATACTTTTTGTTTTTGCAAATTAGTTGTTTATATAAAAAACGGCTTGCAGTTTAACCTGCAAGCCTAAAAGTAATCATCATTTAAATCATTCCGCGCTGAGCAACTTCAAATTGATGTTTCGGTGCACTTGCGATTTCGGCTGAAACAAAAACAGTGCTTATTGCCAAGCAAGTAAGTGCTAATTTATACTTCAATTTCATACAACTTCACACCTCCTTGAATCTGCTGTCTTGTTTCTTCCACCTTTAAAAAATATGCGGAAGCCTTCTCGAAATTTTCTCTTTCATGATAATATTTTGCCACATCTAAGGCAAAATCTTCAAGATCAGCATACATCGATTTATCTCTGAGAAAGTCAAAACATTCCATGATTGCTTCTTCATCAGGCTCACCGACATATAAAGATTCTAAAAATTCATACTCGGCGATATATAGGGAATCTTCTGCCTCCTCTGCATAAGATACCCCTTTGTCATGATATTGTCTGGCTATGGCCATATTTCCGATTTTATAATGTATTTGTGTGATTAAGAAATAGGCTTGCGGGAGAGAAGTGATGATGTTCCCATCTTCAAAAACAGCTATTGCCCGTTTTATGTAATCAATGGCTGGTTTGTAATTTTCTTGGCTGTTAAAACAAAGTCCGATATTATATAGAGTCCGGCCCATTAATTGTGGCTGCTGTTCTGCCTCTGCCATGGCATAAGCCTTTTTAAAATGCTGAATTGCTTCATCATATTGCTTTAAGTCAAGAAAGTTGGTAGCGAACAATGAATGGCACTGAAGCACCCTTATATTATATGCCTCCTGCTTATGATAAATTTTATAAGCCTGCCGGGCATAATCCATAGAAAAATAAGTCTGTTTCATATAATAGTAGGACTCTGACATCTTAAAATAAAATTCAGCTTTCTCGATACAATCTTTGACAAAATCAAGCTTATATTCAGCTTTCTTAAAAAACTGAATCGCTGAAAGATATTCACGGCATTCCAGCTCATACATCCCCCGGAAAAAATTAAAATAATAATCAAGACGTCCGGTCAGCAGGGCCTGCTTTTTATCAATATCCGCGAGCAGATCCGATAGTCTAGGCTGTTCTTCTATCCGCTGCGATTCCAGCGGTTCGAGGTATTCGAGCATCAGATTGTGGCGGAATTCCATGAGAGAATAGTATAGATGAAGATCCTGATCATCTTCCAGACCTGCAAGTTCTTCTTTGATTTCTCTCCGCAAGTACTCGGCGTCCGGGATGCTGAACCTTCGAATGTACATATACCATTCGTTGATTTTTTCTCCAACCGCTGAAGATGATAAAACACTCGCCACTATTCCGAATCCCTCCCTTCCACGTTATGTATATGACATATTTTATCATTTTCATTCGGAAGGATAGCGCAAAAATACCGCAATGTTTTCTTTCGTTAAAACCGCATGTCTGCGGATATCATTTCAAAAATCCACTATTATCCCCACAATTTGTACAAGCAAACAAATCCACCTTCCCATATTCTGTTGTATCTGCGTGAGCAGTGTATGTCTGAAAAGGAAGTGAAGATATGAGAAATAACAAGCTTTCCTTTAAAGAAAAAGCAGGAGCCGCACAAGAAGAATGTTTATGTTTTTGCGAGGAAGAAGCAAGCCGTGAAGCGATGTTTCAAGCGCCGATTGAATTGCCTGAGGGGTTTGTCGTTGATCCGGCTGAAGCTGTTGCAAACGTGACGTGGAATGCAGACAGCCTTTCTTGTGTCATTGAACGCTGTTTCATTGAGACGGGGCCAGAGCCTGATGAAATCGGTGTTCAATTCGCAGTGCGCCTGCAGGGAACTGTTACGCTTCTCGTCAGTGTCTCACCAGTGCGAAATCAATATGGACAAGGGAACGGGTCTGTTTCTGTCATCCGCAATGCAGAGATTGACCAAGTCGTCTATTATTCCGATGAGCCTGATGATTGCCCGGATGTCAGTGACATTACGATCGAGAACCTTATTGTCGTTCCGCCATTCTATGGCAGTCCTTTATCGGTGACGGGCACGATTGTGTTTGTTCCTGAGCCGGAACCCGTTTATGCGTTTACAGCGAATCCAAATGATCAATCAGTTTCTGTGATTGATACAAACACTCATACTGTTGTGACAACGATTGCTCTACCGTACCGGCCGACAGGTATTGAAATAACTCCGGATAAAAGTGCTGTGTTTGTTTTGCACTTCAACAATAATGTGATTTCTGTCATCGATTATGACACTTTAACAGTGACAGCATCCATACTGCTGGATCAGCCGCCTGGATCGGTAAAATGCATCCCAAATCATGAGTTTGCTTATGTTCTCGGCGATACTGCGATTTATGTGATTGGAATTGATACGTTAACTGTGGATAGGTCGATTCCTGTGGAAGGATTTGATTTTGCAATTGATCCCAATGGGTTATTCGCCTATGTTCTTGATTTTGGTTTAGTGCAAAAAGTGGACCTATTCACCGGTGAAGTCACAGGAACGATTGAACGAGAGCTTATCGTATCATCCATAGAAACAAATTGGCCGGAGCGGTATGCGTATGTCTTAGAACAAGAATTCTTATTCAATTATTTGACGGTTATTGACTTAAATACGTTTACGATCAGCATTACCCAAGACCTGGAGCCTGATGGCCAATATGTAATGTTTACGAGTGGATCAGAGGTGTATTTACATGACAGCTTCACTGGCAATTTATATGCTGTCAGTCCGAATGGTGCAGGCGTTATAGGAAATGTTCCGCAATCGGCAAGAGACTTTGCGTTTACTCCGAATGGCGAATTTCTGTATGCTGCTCATTTTTTAGAGCAGAACATCACTGTTTACAACACGGATGATTATTCTGTGGAAACTGTGATATCTCTTGGGGTTTCACCGGGAGATATTGTGATTTAACCAACTGCATGCTGTACATTTCTAAAAGGACGTGAATTCATGAAAAAGAATGATCTGTCTGCTTTACAGGAAAATTGTTTCTGTTTTTGTGATGAGGAAATTAGCAGAGAAGCGCCGTTTCAAGTGCCGATTGACATTCCCGAGGGGTTCACCATTGATTCTGCCGAAGCAGCTGCGACGGTTACATGGAGTACTGATCATTTATTATGTATCAGTGAGCCTTGCTTAATCCAGACTGGGCCGGAACCAGAAGATATCGGTGTTCGATATGCCGTGAGAGTAAAAGGGACCGTTACGCTTCTTGTCAGTGTGTCGCCTGTACGAAATCAATATGGACAAGGGGACGGGTCTGTTTCTGTGATTCATACTGAAGAGATTGATCAAGTTGTTTATTATGCAGCGCAGTCTGGCCGCTGTCCTGATTTCAGTCAAATAACGGTGGAAGATCTTCTCATTGTACCGCCTTTCTACGGCAGTCCGCTTACGGTGACCGGGACACTTGTTTTACCGCCACCGCCAGACCCTCAATCGTATGTGTTTACAGCCAATTCAGGAGACAGCACGGTTTCGGTTATTGATTCAGATTTAAACACTGTTGTAAAAACAATCCCTTTTTCTGACGTGCCAACTAATTTAGGCGTTACTTTCGATAAAGCTTTCACGTATGTCCTCCATGGGAATACCAACCTTGTCTCAGTGCTAGATAATAAAACATTAACCATCATAAATACCATCACTGTTGGAGGAGGGCCGAGAAAGGTTGAATTTGATTCAACAGATGAGTTCGCGTACGTGATGGCCGCCGGATCTATATATATGATCAACATGGCCTCTCAATCGGTCGTTGATGTCATTCCGATACCCGGCGCTTTAGACTTTGCTCTTGATCCGAATGGACAGTATGTCTATACCGCTAATGGAAGCAGTTGGTCGGTTGATAAATATGATGTAAATACTGGGCAGTTGGTAGAAAGTATCATAGATACATTTGAATTTCCCAGTTTAATTGCCACTCCTTACGCTGGAAATTTTGCGTATGTGTTGAATGGTGAGCTGCTGCCGAAAGGTGTAACGGAGATTAGTTTGTCACCATTAAGCAGGGGAGGCGACTTCAACCGTTTATTTGAAACGCTGAGGACGATTGTATTTTCTCGCGATAGCACTAGGGCTTATTTTCTAGAGCCATATAGTGAACCGTTTCTCATTAATAACTTATACGTAGTTAATACGGCTGGACAGAGGATCATTGCAAACGTGTCTCTGCCCGGCGCCTTTGACCTCGCCGTAACACCTGATAATCAGGGCATTTATGCAGCACAGCCCGGCGACAATACCGTAACCGTGTACCGCACGAGTGATTATACAGCCATGACGGTGATTCCGGTTGGGACTGGTCCGTCAGCGATTGCGATGTAGCTTATTTCACAGGTTGAGAGAAGCAGAGCTGCGATAAAAAAATCGTTTAAAATAAATGAGCCGATCTGCTGGATGGCAGCCAGGATGATTAAAAACAGCAGTTCACTTATGGTGAAACTGAGCATCCGCCAAACCCCGGCTCCTGTCAGCGCTCCCGCATGCCCTTTTTTGAACAGGCTGACATGTTGGAAAAGCTGCAGCAAGTACGTCCGCATAAAATACAATAAATACAAAATCAGTAACACCGCGAGTCCCATTGATACGGCAAGGGGCGTGTGAAAGCGGAAAGGGACGGCTTTGACGATTTCGAACACGCAGCCGAATATGATGACTTGGCATAATACAGCAGCCATCACGGGTGTTTGGCGGACGTTTTTATAGCTGTCACGCAGCGCTTTGACATCGTTGGCATTTCTGCTGCACAATCTATGTTGCCGGAAGTCGCAGCAGCTTCGATGAGACTGTGTGAGTTTCTGAAAAGCTGCTGTCATGTTTTTTACGGATTGGGTGACATAGTGATATGGTTTTCTCTTCTCATAAGGAACTGCTTTTTATGAGGTTTATCTTCAAATCTAATGAGCAATGATGGTAAGATAGAAGCAGTTGAAGTTTACAAGCTGAATGATTATACTATTCAAGTCAAAGTGGAATGATGAAAAGGACGTGTCAAAATGAAGCAAGAGACACCGATAACACTCCATGTGAAGTCTGTGATCGAGGATGACGGAAATGATGAAGTCATCGAATTCCGTACTACCGGATTTTACTATGTAAAACAACAAAAAGTGTATCTATCTTATTATGAAGAACACGACCTAGGCAAAGTAAAAACGATTGTGAAGGTGAGCGAAGGCGAAGTCCTGATCATGAGGTCAGGCGCTGTTAAAATGAATCAGCGTTTCATAACGGGAGCTTCCACAATTGCGAAATATAAAATGTCATTTGGTGAGCTTGAGCTGGAAACAAGCACAAAATCGATTCAATCTGATCTCGGTGAAGAAAAAGGCCGAATCAGCATCGCATATGACATGCATGTCGGAGACGGGCAGCAGCATTTACATAATATGACGATCACGTATGAGGGAGGAACTCACGCATGAACATTGCGGAACAAATGAAGGACGTGCTGAAGGAAGAAATCAAAGCGGCCGTTCTGAAAGCGGGCCTGGCGGACGAAAGCCAGATTCCAAGCGTACTGTTAGAAACGCCGAAAGAAAAAACACACGGTGATTATTCCACAAACATGGCGATGCAGCTGGCGAGAATCGCAAAAAAAGCGCCGCGCCAAATCGCTGAGGAGATCGTGGCGTCATTTGATAAAGGCAAAGCTTCCATTGAAAAGATGGATATTGCGGGACCTGGCTTTATCAACTTTTACATGAACAACAGCTACTTAACAAAACTGATTCCGTCCGTGCTTGAAGCGGGTGAACATTACGGAGAGACAAACATCGGACAAGGCGAAAAGATTCAGGTCGAATTCGTATCAGCCAACCCGACGGGAGATCTTCACTTAGGCCATGCGCGCGGCGCGGCGGTAGGTGACGCGCTGTGCAGCGTTCTTTCTAAAGCGGGCTATGATGTGAGCCGCGAGTACTATATTAATGATGCGGGCAACCAGATTAACAACCTGGCGCTTTCCGTTGAAGTCCGTTATTTTGAAGCGCTCGGTCTTGAGAAACCGATGCCGGAAGACGGCTACCGCGGCGAGGATATTATCGCCATCGGGAAAAAGCTTGCCGAAGATTTCGGCGACCGTTTCGTACATGAAGAGGAGAGCGAACGTCAGGCGTTTTTCCGTGAATACGGCTTAAAGTACGAGCTTGATAAACTTCGCTCCGACCTGGAAAATTTCCGCGTGCCGTTTGACGTATGGTATTCTGAAACGTCACTGTACGAAAACGGAAAAATTGATCAGGCGCTTGAGGCGCTTCGCGAAAAGGGCCATGTATACGAAGAGGACGGCGCGACATGGTTCCGCTCCACAACGTTCGGCGACGATAAAGACCGTGTGCTGATCAAAAAAGACGGCTCATATACTTATTTGCTGCCGGATATCGCATACCATAAAGACAAACTTGACCGCGGATTCGACAAGCTCATCAATGTATGGGGCGCGGATCACCACGGGTATATTCCGCGTATGAAAGCGGCAATTGAAGCGCTCGGTTACAAGAAAGGCACATTGGAAGTTGAGATCATTCAGCTCGTTCATTTATACAAAAACGGCGAAAAAATGAAGATGAGCAAACGTACGGGGAAAGCCGTAACGATGCGCGACTTGATTGAAGAAGTCGGCTTGGATGCCGTGCGTTATTTCTTCGCGATGCGCAGCGCTGATACGCACATGGATTTTGACTTGGATCTTGCCGTATCCACATCTAACGAAAACCCTGTGTATTATGCACAATACGCACATGCACGTATTTGCAGCATGCTTCGCCAAGGGGAGGAGCAGGGACTTAAACCGGCGGCAGATCTTGATTTCAGCCATATTCAATCAGAAAAAGAATATGACCTGCTGAAAACGATCGGCGGCTTCCCTGAGGCAGTGGCAGAAGCGGCGGAAAAACGCATTCCTCACCGTGTCACAAACTATATTTATGATCTGGCTTCCGCTCTGCACAGCTTCTACAATGCGGAGAAAGTCATCGATCCGGAAAATAAAGAGAAGAGCCGCGCGCGTCTCGCTTTAATGAAGGCGACGCAAATTACGCTGAACAATGCGCTTCAGCTGATCGGCGTATCCGCTCCGGAAAAAATGTAATGATGATCAAAGGACAAAGTCTTCGGGCTTTGTTCTTTTTTTGTATATAAAGCGTGTGATGTAATTCACAATCCCGCACACTGAGTTTTTGTATGATAAGACTGATATTGAATCAGTGAAAGGGGCAAGCCGAATGATCAATCGTCAACATATTCAATTATCGTTGCAGTCATTAAGCTTAGTGGCAGGGTTTATGGTGTGGGTGCTGATTTCATCGCTCATTTCTCAAATGACATCAGATATTCATTTAAGCAAAGGCGAAATTTCATTGGTGACGGCGATTCCCGTTATTCTCGGATCGCTTCTCCGTATTCCTTTAGGATATTTAACGAACAGGTACGGGGCGCGGCTGATGTTTATGATCAGCTTCATCCTGCTTTTGTTTCCTGTATTTTGGATCAGTATCGCGGATTCTTTATTTGATTTAATCGCGGGCGGCTTTTTCTTAGGGATCGGGGGAGCGGTATTCTCCATCGGAGTGACGTCCCTCCCGAAATATTATCCGAAAGAAAAGCACGGAGTCGTCAATGGGATTTACGGTGCCGGAAACATCGGGACCGCCGTTACTACCTTTGCGGCGCCGGTTATCGCTCAAGCCGCGGGATGGAAAGCAACCGTGCAGATGTATCTTGTTTTGCTGGCTGTTTTCGCATTACTGCACGTTTTGTTCGGCGACCGGCATGAGAAGAAAGTCAAAGTTTCCATAAAGACACAAATGAAAGCCGTTTACCGAAATCATGTGCTGTGGATGTTGAGCCTGTTTTATTTTATTACGTTCGGCGCCTTTGTCGCCTTTACCATCTATCTTCCGAATTTTTTGGTTGAGCATTTTGGGCTGAGCCCTGCGGACGCCGGTCTGCGGACGGCCGGCTTTATTGCGGTCTCTACGCTGCTCAGGCCTGTGGGAGGGTTTCTTGCAGATAAACTGAGCCCGCTCCGCATTCTGATGTTCGTTTTCGCAGGGCTTACGCTGTCAGGGGTCATGCTGTCATTCTCCCCGACGATCGGCCTTTATGCGTTCGGATCGCTGACGGTGGCAGTCTGCTCAGGGATTGGAAACGGGACGGTATTTAAACTGGTGCCTTTCTATTTTTCGAAGCAAGCGGGGATTGCCAACGGTATTGTGTCTGCCATGGGCGGACTGGGCGGTTTTTTCCCTCCGCTGATTCTGGCAAGTGTATTTCAGGCAACAGGCCAATACGCGATCGGGTTTATGGCGCTTTCAGAGGTCGCGTTAGCCAGCTTTGTTCTTGTGATCTGGATGTATTGGCAGGAAAGAATGAAAACACATACGGAGAGAAACAGTCAGAGCCTCAATTCATAATGATCCATTCACAAGATTGTTAGTTTTTTCTGGGTGAGTGCAAATCAAGTCACGTTACAATATACATACGCAACGTGACTTTCTTCGAGGTGAGCTCATGAATATTCTCTCTGTCCGAAAATCTGATAAAGAACTTCTTTCCCGCGAACTGCATGAATTGCTGGAATCGATCAGTACGAAAAGGAAAATGAAAAAACACACTTATTTGTTTCAAGAAGGAATGGATGCAAAAGAGCTTTATCTGATTCAATCAGGACTCATTGAAATCGGCAAGCTGACGTCTGACGGAAAAGACCTGACGCTTAGAATCTGCCAAAAAAACGATATTGTCGGGGAATTGACGCTATTCACAGATGAGCCGAGATATATGCTCAGTGCGAAAGTGTTAGAGGATGGCGAGGTGCTCGTCATTAATAAAAACAAGCTGGAAAAGGAATTGATCCAAAACGGTGTTTTGACGTTTGAATTTATGAAATGGATGAGCACCCATCTTCGAAAAATCCAGTCCAAGATCAGGGACCTGCTTCTTCACGGCAAAAAGGGGGCGCTCTATTCCACCCTTATCCGCTTATCAAACAGCTACGGGGTGGAACGAAGCGACGGGATTCTGATTAACATTGTGCTGACAAATCAGGATTTGGCCAAGTTTTGCGCGGCGGCAAGGGAGAGCGTCAACCGCATGCTGGGAGACCTCCGCAAACAAGGGGTTATTTCGATAGACGAAACCGGAAAAATTATTTTGCACAAGCGGGACTATTTACGATGCGAGATCGAGTGTGAAAATTGTCCGCTTGAGATCTGCAATATTGACTGAAAAAAACAAGGGCAGCCGGTGTCCTTGTTTTTCAGCTTGTGATACATATACACATGACGGCGAAAAAGAAGCCGGCATTTACGATTTCCAGAATGCCGATCGTTTTCACCGGCCAGTCTCTTCCGTGAAAAAACCAGGCCCGCAGACTGCTTGGGATAAAAGCGAGAAACGCCCAGCCTGCCCCGAGAAGAGCCGATAAAAAGGGGAGGAAGAGGTGATATCCCCACGACCAGTATGCAAAGGTTCTGTTTTTTCTCTCCCGTATGACCGATTTCACATAAAAAGAACTCCCGACAAAAAATAAAGCGGATTGCAAGAATAGAAACCAGGCCCAGCCGTCAAGGATTCCCGTTCCCAGCCAGCAGCTCGCAAGCCCGCCTGAACAAAAGAACAGAACACCCGCAATATCATTCGTGAGCGCCCGTTCGTTTTTTCGGCGGGCATAATGCGTATGTATGAGAAACAGCGGCAATAAAAAAACGCCGATCCAGACGAGCTGCGGCTTATGATAGACAGAAATGATCAAAAAGCAGCAGGCCGGAAAACCGTAATACCATATCCACTTTTGATAGGGCTGAAGCTGTTTCTTTTTCAAAGCGAGCGAAACGGGATAAACCGTCAAGTAAAGGAACAGCCAGCCCAGAAAGAGCGGAATATGCCAGAAAACCGGGCCTCCCTTGACCATGCCGAGTAAAAATGGAATCAGCAGCATCGCCCATGCGCCGTGCTGCTTCGGAATCATCGCCTTCATCGAAACCCTCCTTTTTATTTCATTATAAGTACATACACTCTCCTGATAAGTGACTTTTATCATACAAGCTGTGAAATACATCACTGCCGTGCAGGCTCAATCGGGCTACACTAAAGCTATCCTTAGCACAGGAGGCTTTCCTATGAATCAGTGTGACTATTTATTATTTCTGAAACAACTTCCTATGTTTAATGAAGTGCCTCTGTCCATTGTCGAAACCTTGCTGAAAAACGGGACGTTTATCCGCGGCTCATCTGACCAATCTCCATCCTTTCTTCACTCACAATCCGTTTATATTGTATTAAAAGGCAATATCCGTTTTACGGACAGCAGGCTCCCTGAAGGGTCGCAAACCGTTGCGCTGTGGGAAAAAGGCGATGTGTTTCCGATTGATGAAAAAGGCGGGCTCTCTTTATCGCCTTTTATCTCAGTCAATGCCTCACCGGATATTCTGGTACTCCATATTCCATATTCCGTATTTAAGCAAATGATGTCTTACCATCCGCGGCTGCAAATGAACTTTTTGGCGATGCTTCAGCAAAATGTCTTCTGTTCCTATCAGTTGTTTTTGCGGTATCTGCATACATCACGGGATGAAAACGCCGAACCCGGTTCTTAAACAGAACCGGTTTTTTTGATGACGCCGGGCGTCCCCATATCGTTTGAAAATCCTTCCTGCTGCTCTGTGTGAACGTTTTGTGAAAAAAGCAGAGTGTGTGACATAGTTCACAAGGTGATGCGCCGTCTCTGTTTATAGTGTACATAGCATTACCTGACTCGGAAGGAGTGAACGATCATGAAGAAAAAGAAAATGAGTCCGTTGCTCAGGAGATTAAACTATTTTTCTCCTATCGAACATCATTCAAATAACCATAGCCAAACGACAAGCGAAGATCGTGATTGGGAGAATGTATACAGAAACAGATGGCAGTACGACAAAGTCGTTCGCTCCACCCACGGCGTCAACTGCACGGGTTCTTGCAGCTGGAATATTTATGTGAAAAACGGAATTGTCACGTGGGAAGGACAAAACTTGAATTATCCATCAACAGGCCCGGATATGCCTGATTTCGAACCGAGAGGCTGCCCGCGGGGGGCCAGTTTTTCTTGGTACATCTACAGCCCGCTCCGTGTGAAATATCCATATCTGCGAGGTGTGCTGATCAATTTGTGGCGGGAAGCATTGCAGACGCATCAAAATCCGCTGGATGCCTGGAAATCGATCGTTGAAAACCCTGAAAAAGCGAAGTCCTATAAACAGGCAAGAGGGAAAGGCGGCTTTGTCCGCGCGGAATGGCCGGAGGTGCTGAAGCTGATTTCAGCCTCTCTGCTGTATACAGTGATGAAATACGGGCCTGACCGGAATGTCGGTTTTTCTCCGATCCCGGCGATGTCCATGATCAGCCACGCATCAGGTTCGCGATTCATGTCGTTAATCGGCGGCCCAATGCTCAGTTTCTATGACTGGTATGCGGATCTTCCGCCGGCGTCCCCGCAAATTTGGGGCGACCAGACGGACGTTCCGGAGAGCAGTGATTGGTACAATTCAGGCTATATCATCACATGGGGCTCCAACGTTCCGTTAACGAGAACGCCTGATGCGCATTTTCTGGCGGAAGCCCGCTATAAAGGCGCTAAAGTCATTTCGATCAGTCCCGATTTTGCCGAATCCTCAAAGTTCGCAGATGACTGGCTGAGTATCCGCCAGGGGACTGACGGGGCGCTTGCGATGGCGATGGGTCACGTCATTTTGCAGGAATTTTACGTGAACCAAGAAACTGAACGTTTTATTGAGTACGCGAAGCAATACACCGATTTTCCATTCTTCGTCACTCTTTCAAAAGAGAACGGCGTGTATACAGCGGGACGGTTTCTGCATGCAAAAGACATCGGGCGGCAGACAAAAAATGATCAGTGGAAGCCGGCGGTCTGGAATGAACAGACAGGTGCGTTTGCCATACCGCAAGGCACAATGGGCTCCCGCTGGGACGGGCAGCAGAAATGGAATCTGCACATGATCGACGAAGACACCGGGGAACAGATTGAGCCCCGTCTCTCAGTGCTCGGAATAGAGGACGAAATCGGCTCAGTGCGCATTCCGTATTTTTCAGATGACGGAAACAAAGTGCTTGAGCGGGATCTTCCTATTAAAAAACTGGACCTGAACGGTGAAGAGACGTACGTCACGACCGTGTTTGACTTGATATTGGCCAACTACGGCGTGAACCGGGGCATCGGCGGACAATCAGCCGCATCCTATGATGATCCCCGTCCGTTCACACCTGCCTGGCAGGAACAGATCACGGGAATTAAAAGAGAAGCCGTTATACAGATTGCCAGGGAGTTTGCCCAAAATGCAATTGATACAGACGGCAGATCCATGATTATCGTAGGGGCGGGGATCAACCACTGGTTCAACTCCGACACGATTTACCGTGCGGTGTTAAATCTTGTTTTACTCGTAGGCGCCCAAGGCGTAAACGGCGGAGGCTGGGCCCATTACGTGGGGCAGGAAAAGCTCCGTCCGGCTGAAGGGTGGCAGACGATTGCCACCGCAAAGGACTGGGAAGGCGTGCCTAAACTGCAAAACGGCACCTCATTTTTTTACTTTGCGACAGACCAGTGGCGTTATGAAGACCAGCCGATCAGTGACTTGGCTTCACCGATCGCCGCGTCATCCCGCTACAAGCATCACGCCGATTACAATGTGCTGGCGGCGCGATTAGGGTGGCTTCCGTCTTACCCGACATTCAATCAAAACGGCATTGATCTGTACAAAGAAGCTGAGAAAGCGGGGGCGGCGACACCTGAAGACGTAGGTGCGTACGTGGCCTCACGGCTTCAAGAAAAAAAACTGAAATTCGCGATTGAAGACCCTGACAATGAAGTGAATTTCCCAAGAAATCTCTTCGTATGGCGGGCAAATCTGATCTCAAGCTCAGGGAAAGGGCATGAATATTTTCTCAAGCATCTGCTGGGGACGACGAACGGTCTGATGAATGACGACAGCGACAGCATCCGCCCTGAAGAAATCAAATGGCGGGAGCAGGCGCCGGAAGGCAAGCTCGACTTGTTAATCAATCTTGATTTTCGAATGGCGGGTACGGCGCTGTATTCCGATATCGTGCTGCCGGCGGCGACATGGTATGAAAAACACGATCTCAGCAGCACGGATATGCATCCGTTTATTCATCCATTTGCTCCGGCCATCTCGGCGCCGTGGGAATCGAAGTCAGACTGGGATATTTTTAAGGCGCTGTCAAAAGCCGTTTCCGATCTGGCGGAAGAAGTCGATATGGAGCCGGTGAAAGAGGTAGTCGCAACGCCGCTCCTCCACGACACGATGCAGGAATTGGCCCAGCCGTTCGGCAAAATCAATGACTGGAGCAAGGGTGAATGTGAAGCCATTCCGGGAAAAACGATGCCGAACATCCATGTCGTTGAACGGGATTACAAACACATTTTTCATAAAATGACCGCGCTTGGCCCTAATACGGCTTTAAAACCGAGCGGAACAAAAGGGATGAGCTGGTCGATTGCGGATGAATATGAATCACTCAAACAGAGACTGGGAGAAACCGATTCAAACAGCGTTGCCAAAGGATGCCCGAATATAAGTGAAGCGAAGCAGGCGGCGGAAGCGATTTTAACCCTGTCGTCCACCTCAAATGGAAAAGTCGCCGTGAAAGCATGGGAATCACTTGAAAACATTACCAATCTGGAGCTGAAAGACCTGGCGGAAGAGCGCGAGGAAGAATGCTTTACGTTCGAGCAAATTACAGCCCAGCCGAAAACGGTCATCACCTCTCCGGCCTTTACCGGTTCAGAAAAAGGAGGGCGCAGGTACTCGCCGTTTACGACGAATGTGGAAAAATTAATTCCGTGGCGGACGCTGACAGGCAGACAATCCTATTATGTCGATCATGAACTGATGATGGAATTCGGTGAAACGATGGCGACATTTAAACCGATCCTCCAGCACCGTCCGTTCCTAAGCAAGCGGCCTGATCAAGAGGGCAAAGAAATCGTTCTTAATTATTTGACGCCGCATAATAAATGGTCCGTCCACAGCATGTATTTTGATTCTCTGCCGATGCTGACGCTGTTCCGCGGCGGGCCGACTGTGTGGATGAATAAAGATGATGCTGCGGATACGGATATCAAAGACAACGATTGGATTGAATGCTTCAACCGAAACGGCGTTGTCGTCGCGAGAGCGGTTTTGTCTCACCGGATTCCTAAAGGAATGGCGTTTATGCACCATGCCCAGGACCGCCACATCAATGTGCCCGGCACAAAACTGACGAATAACCGCGGAGGCACCCATAACAGCCCGACAAGGATTCACGTCAAGCCGACCCAGATGATCGGGGGCTATGCACAGCTGAGTTACGGCTTTAACTATTACGGTCCGACGGGAAATCAGCGCGATCTGAATGTCGTCATCCGCAAGCTGAAGGAGGTTGATTGGCTTGAAGATTAAAGCGCAAATCGGGATGGTCATGAACTTGGATAAATGCATCGGCTGCCACACGTGCAGCGTCACCTGCAAAAACACGTGGACAAACCGTTCCGGTGCGGAATATATGTACTTCAATAATGTAGAAACAAAGCCGGGCATCGGCTACCCGAAGCAATGGGAGGACCAGGACAAATATAAAGGCGGCTGGACGTTGAAAAAAGGAAAGCTTGAACTGAAATCAGGCCCGAAAACGAATCGGCTCGCAGGCCTTTTCTATAACCCGAACCAGCCGACGATTGATGACTACTATGAACCTTGGAACTATGATTATGAAACATTAACAAACAGCCCGCAGAAAAAACACCAGCCGGTGGCACGGCCGAAATCGTCCTTGACGGGGGATTTTATGAATATCGAATGGGGTCCGAACTGGGAGGATGATCTCGCGGGCGGCCATATTACAGGGCTTGAAGATCCAAACGTTCAAAAAATGGAGGAATCGATCAAAACAGAATTCGATGAAGTCTTTATGATGTATCTGCCGCGTATTTGCGAGCACTGCATTAATCCGGCGTGCGTCTCATCCTGTCCGTCCGGCGCCATGTACAAACGTGAGGAGGACGGCATTGTGCTTGTGGACCAAAATGCATGCCGTTCATGGAGATATTGCGTCTCATCCTGTCCTTATAAAAAAGTCTATTTTAACTGGCAGACGAACAAAGCGGAAAAATGCACACTCTGCTTTCCGCGCTTGGAGGCGGGGCTGCCGACCATCTGCTCCGAAACGTGTGTCGGCAGAATCCGCTATCTCGGCGTCATGCTGTATGACGCGGACAAAGTGGAGGAAGCGGCATCGGTTGAAAATGAAAAGGATCTCTACCATTCCCAACTGGACGTTTTTCTTGATCCGAATGATCCTGAGGTTGCCAAACTGGCAAAAGAACAAGGCATTCCGGCTGAATGGATAGAGGCTGCGCAGCAATCACCGATCTATAAAATGATCATTGACTGGAAGATTGCGCTGCCGCTTCATCCAGAGTACCGTACGCTGCCGATGGTGTGGTACATTCCGCCGCTCAGTCCGATTATGAATCTCTTTGAAGGAAAAGGCAGCCGGCAAACGGCGGAAGCGATTTTTCCGGCTATCGACCAAATGAGAATTCCGATTGACTATTTGGCGCAGTTATTAACGGCCGGTGATACGGATCATATTCGATCCACGTTAAAGAAAATGTCTGTCATGCGCCAGTATATGAGAGCGGTGCAGACGAATAAATCCATCGACCCGGCATTGGTCTCCAGTGTCGGCTTAACAGAACAGCAAATTGAAGACATGTATCGGCTGCTGGCAATCGCCAAATATGATGACCGTTTTGTGATCCCGAGCAGCCATCGAGAAGAAGTGTCAGATTTATATGCTGAACAAGGGAGCTGCGGCTTATCATTTTCAGGCGGCCCGGGCTCTTGTTTCTAATTTTTCATAAATGAGGTGTAATAACATGAACACCACAGACCGGCAAATGACGTTCTCCGCTCTTTCCGTTCTTCTCTCATATCCGGAGGAAGAGTGGAGAGCCGAGATTCCCGATTGGAAGGCTCTTATCCATGACATCACCAATCAGCAAATCCGGGAGAAATTGCTGCACTTTTTAGAGGCGGCAGCCGGCTTTTCTCCGCAAGCGCTGATTGAACACTATGTGTATACGTTCGATTTCGGAAAAAAAACGAATATGTACGTCACCTACTTTAACTCAGGCGAACAAAGGGAACGCGGCATTGAATTGCTGCATTTAAAAAACACCTACCAGCAATCCGGTTTCCTGCCGACAGAGAAAGAACTGCCTGATTACCTGCCGCTGATGCTGGAATTCGCCGCGGTTGCGGAGATTGAAGCGGCGAGAAGCGTGTTTGAGAAATACCTGTCCAATGTGAGGGAGCTGGCTTCCCGCCTCGAAAAAAATAACAGCATCTATGCTGAGCTGCTGCACGTGCTGCAGGCCGCACTGGAAAACATCGATGTGCGTGAAAGCATTGAAGAAGGGGCTGTTCAGGCATGAGCGGGCAGATCCTGTGGGGCGTTATGCCATACATTGTATTGACGATCTTTATCGGCGGGCATATTTACCGCTATCAGCATGACCAATTCGGCTGGACGGCGAAATCAAGCGAGCTGTTAGAAAAGAAAAAACTCGCCGCTGGCAGCACACTTTTTCATTGGGGACTGCTGTGCGTTGTCGGCGGACATATCATGGGAATTCTGATCCCGGAAGGCGTGTATGCTTCCCTTGGTATTTCCGAGCATATGTATCACAAAATGGCGATCGGCGCAGGCCTGCCGGCGGGGATCGCGGCATGTGCCGGACTTGTCATCCTGACGTACAGAAGGCTGTTTGACAAAAGAATCCGCAAAACCAGCTCGCCATCGGATATCTTGACGCTTATTCTGCTGCTGTTCATGATGCTGTCGGGCGTTGCGGCCACATTTCTTAACATTGATTCGAAAGGCTTTGATTACAGGGCAACAGTCGGGCCGTGGTTCAGGGAAATTGTTTTGTTCCGGCCTGACGCTTCTTTGATGGAGAGTGTCCCGCTATGGTTTAAGTTTCATATCATCATAGGGTACGTCGTTTTTATCCTTTGGCCGTTTACAAGATTGGTTCACGTGTTCAGCCTGCCCCTCAAGTATTTGACCCGCAGCTATGTTGTCTATCGGAAACGCACGTAAAAATCCCCCCTGCAAGAGGGGGATTTTTTATGGTGAAAAAATAAAAACATAAGATATTTTCTGCCAAGGTAATGGCTGGGCGGCCGGGATTCCTGTTATGTTTTATTTGGAAATAACATCAACAAAAGGAGAGTGAAGAATGAAGCGGATTTTCCTCATGTTAGCCGCCTGTCTGATGACAAGCGCCGGCGTCCTGACACTCAGACATTCTCATGTATTAACCGGCGGCACAGCGGGACTGTCACTAAGCCTGTCATACTTGTTTCATTCCTCGTTTGCGATTATCTTCTTTCTGATCAATATCCCGTTTTATATATTTTCTCTCATCAGAATGGGAATCAAATTCACTCTATCCACCGTTTTTGCAGTCACAGTACTGACTCTGTTTACTGGCGCGGATCACTGGCTGCCGCCGGTCTCTGTTTCACCGCTTGCCGGGGCGATTTGCGGAGGGGCGCTGATCGGGTTGGGCCTGTCGCTCATGTTTTATCATCAGGCATCGCTCGGCGGCGCCAATATCCTCGCTTTATTTCTGCAAAAGCGCTGCGGATGGAATCCGGGTGCCGTTAATTTCCTCTTCGATTTTGGCGTCGTGCTGGCCGGCATTTTTTCCGTCGGGTTGCTGAAAGGGCTCTTCTCCTTAGTGTCGATAGCGGTCACCGGTCTGATCATCGGCATCTTCAAAAATAAAATCAAAGGCAGCTGCTCGCTCAATCCGGCATTGCTTCAGAACATCACACCCGGCCAATCACAGGAAGCTTCATCATAAGCCTTTCCGCTCGTGCAGAGAGGCTTTTTCATATGTTTACAAGCCGGAAAACAGAGGGTATACAGAGATATCGGATCAGATGGGAGAGAGTCGGGATGCTGAAAAGGAGACTGGAATTTTGCTTTTTATATATGATGCTTATCGGAGCATATGTCATATGGTTTTTTCCGGTTTCCAGGCTTGAGTTTTACGGAGGGGTGCTTTGCTATGCAAGCATTATTTTGTTCAGCATCTATTCGTTAATTCTTGAAAACCGCACCTCGCAGCACACGCTGTTATGGATTCATATTCTTGTGTTTTTTCCGATCGCCGGGTACTTATTTTACCTTTTTTCCGGCCAGCTTTATGAAAAAGGCAAGCTGTTCAGGTCGAAACGGACATACAACCGGGAAAAGCTGAGAACGATATTTGATATGGAACAAACTCCCGACCTGACCGGGCTGAAAGGAAATCAGAAGCGTTTCTTTCAATATTCAATCAAGGCGTCCCATATGAATATCAATACAAAAAGCAGGCTGAAGGTGCTCAAAAACGGGGACGAAACATTTCCGGAGCTGTTTGAGGCGCTCCGGGAGGCCGCGTCATTTATACATATTGAGTATTATATGTTCAAATCAGACATGCTCGGGCACAAGATGATGGACATTATGATGGAAAAGGCGCGTCAAGGTGTGGAAGTGCGGTTTTTGTTCGACGCGGCCGGCAGCCTGAAGCTGGCCGGAAAAGATATTAAAAAACTGAAACGCGCGGGTGTGAACATCGTCCCGTTTCTGCCGCTGAAATACGGTTTTTTCAACCAAAAATTCAATTTCAGAAATCACCGCAAGATCGTCATCGTTGACGGGAAAGTCGGTTTTGTCGGCGGGCTGAATGTCGGCAAGGAGTATATCGGCAAAGACCAAGATGTCGGCTTTTGGCGGGACACCCATATGAAAGTCGAAGGAGAAATCGTTCAGACGCTCCACAGCATTTTTATGCTTGATTGGGAATACGTTTCGGATGAGGTGCTGATTGATCGGAAAGCATATACCCGCCCGGTTGCGGCAGAAAGCGGCGGCGTCTATCAAGTCGTTCCGACAGGCCCCGATATGAAGGAGCGGATGAGCGATCTGTATTATGCCATGATAGCGGCGGCCGAATCGTCTGTATGGATCGCGACGCCTTATTTCGTGCCGAATGAGCCGATCCGCACAGCGCTAAAGGAGGCTGCTGCCAGAGGCGTCCGGGTGCGTGTCATGGTGCCGGAAACCAATGACGGATTTTTAACCCAGTACGCGACGAGATCGTATTTCCCCGAGCTTCTTCGCGAAGGAATCGAAGTCTATTCTTATCAAAAAGGCTTTATGCATCAAAAGGTGCTCATCACTGACGGAAACCTCGCCTCTGTCGGGACGGCGAATATGGACATGAGAAGCTTTCAGCTGAACTTTGAAGTCAATGTCTTTTTTACAGATCAAGAGGCGATCAAAGATCTTGAAGCGCATTATCTGGAGGATATGAAGGAGTCTGAAAAAATCAGCCCCGTCCGTTTCTATAAGCGCACATTATGGGAAAGAACGAAGGAATCCTTCGCACGGTTATTTTCCGGCGTGTTATAAAAAACGCTTTTAAAACTCCTTGTGTATAGTATAATTGAGAAATATTATCATTAAGAACGAGGCACAAGGAGGACGGAATCGTGCTGCGACAATTTTTTTCTTATTATAAACCGTACAAAAAGCTGTTTTTTCTCGACTTCTTTTCTGCCATCGCCGGCGGATTGATGGAGCTGAGTTTTCCTCTGATTGTCAATTACTTTATCGATACATTGCTTCCGGGGCAGGATTGGAGTCTGATTATTTTGACTTCCGCGGCTTTATTCGGGGTGTACGCCCTCAGCTCGGCACTTCAGTATGTTGTGACGTATTGGGGCCATATGCTCGGCATTAACATTGAAACCGATATGCGGAAAAAGCTTTTCGACCATCTGCAAAAGCTTTCGTTCAAATTTTACGATAACAACAAAACGGGCAGTTTAATGTCCAAGCTCACCAATGATTTGATGTATATCGGAGAAACCGCCCACCACGGGCCTGAAGACCTGTTTATCGCGATCATGACGATTTTGGGCGCGTTCGGTGTGATGCTGTTTATTAACTGGCAGCTTGCGCTGTTGACTTTTATCATTATGCCGGTCGTCATATGGCTTGCTTTGTACTTCAATAAAAAAATGACCTCTGCGTTTACAAAACTGAACAAAGACGTCGGAGACTTCAGCGCGAGGGTTGAAAACAATATCGGCGGCATCCGTCTTGTTCAGGCTTTCAGCAATGAAGCGTTTGAAACGCAGCGGTTTGACGTGAACAATCAGCGTTTCCGCAAAACAAAGCTGACGTCTTATAAAATCATGGCGAAAAACGGCTCGATCAGTTACATGCTGACAAGATTCGTCACGCTGTTCGTCTTATTGTGCGGCACATGGTTCGTGATCCGCGGATCGTTATCTTACGGGGAATTCGTCGCTTTTGTGCTGCTGACGAACGTTCTGTTCCGTCCGATTGATAAAATCAACGCGATTATTGAGATGTATCCGAGAGGCATTGCCGGTTTTAAAAGCTTTATAGAAATACTGGAAACGGAGCCTGATATCAAGGACGCCCCGAACGCGAGACATGTGTCCGGTTTAAAAGGGAATATCCGTTATGATGGTGTGTCGTTCGGTTACGAAGAAAACAGTCCGGTTCTGTCGGGAATCAATTTGTCCATTCATGCCGGGGAGACAGTCGCATTCGTCGGGCCTTCGGGAGCGGGAAAATCAACGCTGACAAGTCTGCTGCCGCGCTTTTATGAGCCGTCTGAAGGCGTGATTTCCATCGACGGAATCGATATTAAGGACATGACGCTGTCATCATTGCGCGGACAAATCGGCGTCGTCCAGCAGGATGTCTTTCTGTTTTCCGGCACATTGCGGGAAAACATTGCTTACGGGCGGCTCGACGCGTCTGAGGAAGAAATCTGGCAGGCCGTCCGCCAGGCGCATTTAGAGGACTTGGTAAACGGGTATCCCGACGGTTTAAACACGGTGATCGGCGAGCGCGGCGTGAAGCTGTCAGGCGGGCAGAAGCAGCGGCTTTCCATCGCCAGAATGTTTTTGAAAAACCCGTCGATCTTAATTTTAGACGAGGCTACATCAGCCCTCGATACAGAAACGGAAGCCGCCATTCAAAAATCGCTGCAAGAGCTGTCTGAAGGACGCACAACGCTTGTGATCGCCCATCGGCTGGCTACGATTAAGGATGCGGACCGGATCGTCGTCGTCACGAAAGATGGCATCGCTGAACAAGGTCATCATAAGGAACTGCTGGCATCCGGCGGCATGTACCAGAGACTTCATCAGGCCCAATTCGGCGAGCTGATTCATTAATAAAAGAAAAAGGATAGACGAGCGGGGGCCGGGCAGCCTCCTGTCTATCCTTTTTTTATGTAGTCCGTATTTAATGGGCTTCTTTTTGCGCAGGTTCGATGATATGTTTGAAACGGTCAACAAGCTGCACCGCTTTCTTTCCTTCCACTACAATTAAATATTCTTGTTCTTTATGGGCCATTCTGAACGTTTCCAGCTCAATGAGATCTTTGATTTTGCACATCGTTTTTTTAGAGTAGATATACAGCTCGTGACCTCCCGTGTGGCAAAGCTGATAAAGCTGAAGCATGTTTCGTAAAGTGAACTTCTTAGCGGCTATTTTCAAAGATGTAATGTTTTTCATATGTTTTCTCCTCCGTCTGATGGTCTGTTATTTCGGAAATTCCCCATATAAACGGGTGATAAACCTGGTTATGCCTTCCACTTTAGCACTCCGCCCGCCAGGCGTTTGACTCCGCGGATGGCGCTTAATTCTTCGACGAGCCGGAGCAGCGCCCGGTCTTTCTCTTTCGCCTCAATCATAAAATCGATGTCCGTATCCCATTGTCTGAACCGCTCCAGCACCGGCAGAATAAAATTCGCATCCACATAGTCCGCATGACTGCGTATGGCTGATTCTGATTTTGGCGAGGAGAGATGGACCTTCGGCTTTAAGCCGATCCGCTGCCATGTTTTGATCATCCGCGGAAGAATGTCATCTAAATCAGCGTCATCGGTCGGATTGGCGTAAAAATGGTGATAATCAAACACAAACGGAATGCCTTCTTGTTCACATACACTGAGTGTTTCCTCGGACGTATATGTTTTATCATCGTTTTCTAAAGTCATCCGCTGTTTGATGACATCGGGAAGTTCTTTCAGATTCACGCGGAAACGGCCAAGCGCGCTTTGTTTGTCACCGTAAGCGCCTCCGACATGGATGTTGATGACGGAACGGTTCGCGATACCCATTGCGTCCAGCATGTCATAATGATAGGCCATATCCTTGACCGCATTTGCGGTAATCTCCTGTTTCGGGCTTGTAAAAAGCGTGAATTGGTTCGGATGAAAGCTCGTTCTGAGATCATATTTTCTGACCAGCCCGCCGATCTCACAAAACTCCTGGCGAAACGGCGTGACAAAATCCCACAGCACATCCGGATGGGTGGCGAGCGGCACAATCGAGCTTGAGAACCTGTACAGCGGGATGCCGTGGCCGACCACATAGTGGATGGTGCGCAGTGTATTGGTAAGATTTGCTTTCGTCACAGAAAGCAGGGCGTCTTTCCGCTCACTGCGGGAAAGCTTGGTATAGCGCGCATATGTTAAGGTTTTGGCGGGGGACGCGTCCCAAAGGCACATGGCGTTTGCGACGAATCCGAATCTGAACAGCATATGGTTTCTCCTTTATAAAAAGTAAGATATGGCCTTTCCCAGCCATTCTGCAGGAAGCTGTCTGACGGAGCGCTGTTTCACTTTTTCTAATGTGAGAAGCTCGGATTTTTCGATGTCCTGCTTTATGGTTGAAAGCACTTCCTTTGTAAAGGCTTCATCATGAATGATGACATTCACCTCTTCATTCCAGAACAGACTCCGTTTATCAAAATTCGGCGTGCCGATAATGCTGATGCGGTCATCAATAATGAAAGCTTTGACATGATAAAAGCCTTGATAATACCGATAGATGAGGCAGCCGGCCTTCAGAAGCTCGGGATAATAGGTAAAAGCTGTTTCCCGAACGAGCGGGTGGTCTGACTTCATCGGCACGATCAAGATGACTTTGACGCCTTTTCGGCAGGCTGAAATAAGCGCTTCCTGAAGCTTTTTGCTCGGTACATAATAAGGCGTGCCGATAATGATTTTTTTCTCCGCCTTACGGATGCAGTTTTCATAATGCGATTCAAGCGAAAAACCGTCAGACGCATATGTCCTATGAGAGATATTCCCTTCGGATAATGCGGGATAAACCTCGGGTGATCCGGGTGCTTTTCCGGTGTTTCGTTTCAGATCGCTTACAAAAAGAGTCTGAAGATCCGCCGTGCCTTCGCCGGTCATCCGCAGGTGATAATCCTCCCAGTTTCCGAACTTCGCTTTTTTGCCGAGGTACTCTTCAGCGATATTAAAACCGCCGACATAGCCGATTTTGCCGTCAATGACGGTCACTTTCCGGTGATTCCGTTTTTGCAGCCTGAAAAAAAGAAACGGAAATGCCGGTTTATTTAGAAAATGAACGTGAACGCCGGCTTTTTTCATCGTTTGAATGGAAGGCTTTTTCACTTGGCGGCTGCCCGCCCAATCGAGCAGCAGATATACGGAGACGCCGGCCTGGGCCTTTTCTTTCAATAAATCAAACATCTCATGGCTGACTTGGTCGTTCTTCATAATAAAAAACATCATATGAATAGAAGAGACGGCTTGGCGGATATCGGCCGTCATCTGCCGCACAAGCTCGCTGCCGCAGTGAATGAGTGTGATATCACTCTTTTTCGGGTCAAAAACGGGCTCATACGCCTGTTTTTTGTACGCCGCCCGGCCAAGCAGCATATCAAGCAGCATAAGTGCGATTAATATGATAAAAATGACAAGCAACACAAAAATGACCTTCATACCGACGCTCCTTTCCGAAGTATTCGTAGTGTGCCCTGAGAATGTGAATTTAATTATTGACTGAACACTCATTCATTATTTATGATAAAGTAAAGATATGACAATGAAGAGGGGTATCAGAACAAAGGGGGAGACAAGATGAACGCATTTCTCATGGTAAACGCTCTGCTGTTTTCAGCTGTAACCGCTTACGCTGTTTATTTATTCGTTTACCTGATCAGAACGAGGATCGCTTATATTAAGCTCGGCCAAAGGGAAGAATTTGATAAACGCCTGAAAGAACGTCTTCAGAAGATATGGGTGAATGTGTTCGGACAGAAAAAATTGCTGAAAGATAAAAAGAGCGGCATCATCCACGTTCTGTTTTTTTACGGTTTTATACTCGTTCAGTTCGGCGCAATTGATTTTATTCTGAAAGGGCTGCTTCCTGACCGTCATCTGCCGTTCGGTCCGCTTTATCCGGCGTTTACCTTTTTTCAGGAAATCGTCACGTTTCTGATTTTAATCGCCGTAGTCTGGGCGTTTTACCGGCGCTACATTGAAAAACTCGTCAGACTGAAACGCGGGTTTAAAGCGGGGCTTGTCCTGCTGTTTATCGGCGGACTGATGGTGACGGTGCTTCTCGGGAACGCCATGAACCTTTTATGGCACGATCATTCTCTGTCTTGGACGGAGCCGATCGCCTCCTCCATTGCGATTGTGCTCGGCGGTCTTTCAGCGCCGGCGGCCGCCGCCGTGTTTTATGTTTCATGGTGGCTTCATCTGTTGTTTTTGCTCAGCTTTTTAGTGTACGTGCCGCAATCAAAGCATGCGCACTTAATTGCAGGTCCGGCGAATGTGTTCCTCAGCAGGCTGGATTCAAAAGGAAAGCTGGAAAAAATCGATTTCACCGATGAGACGAAAGAAAGCTACGGCGTCGGAAAGATTGAAGACTTCCGCCGCTCTCAGCTTGTCGACCTTTACGCCTGCGTCGAATGCGGCCGCTGTACAAATATGTGTCCGGCCTCCGGTACGGGCAAGATGCTCTCGCCGATGGACCTCATTTTAAAGCTCAGAGACCATTTGACGGAAAAAGGCGCTGCCGTGACGTCAAAATCTCCGTGGGTGCCCGCGCCCGTTTTTCAGCACACGAAGGCGAATCAGCTCGCCGCGGCTTCCTCAGGGGGAGGATCGCGTGAAGCGGCCGCAGCCATCGATTACAACCCGAGCTTAATCGGCGATGTCATCACGGCAGAGGAGATTTGGGCGTGCACGACTTGCCGCAACTGTGAAGATCAATGTCCGGTCATGAATGAACACGTTGATAAAATTATCGATCTGCGCCGCTATCTTGTGCTTACGGAAGGGAAGATGGACAGCGACGCACAGCGGGCCATGACAAGCATTGAAAGACAGGGAAACCCGTGGGGCTTAAACCGGAAAGAGCGGGAGAACTGGCGGGAGCAGGCCGATACAGAGATTCCGACAGTGAAAGAAATGAAAAAACAAGACAAAGAGTTCGACTATTTGTTTTGGGTCGGCTCAATGGGTTCCTACGACAACAGGAGCCAAAAGATTGCCGTCTCATTTGCAAAGCTGCTTAATGAAGCGGGCGTATCCTTTGCGATTCTCGGCAATAAGGAAAAAAACTCAGGCGATACGCCGCGCCGTTTGGGCAACGAGTTTCTGTTCCAAGAGCTGGCGGAACACAACATCGGCGAATTTGAAAAACACGGAATCAAAAAAATCGTCACGATTGATCCGCACGCCTATAATATGTTCAAAAATGAATATCCTGATTTCGGATTCCGGGCTGAAGTCTATCATCATACTGAATTATTAGCCGAGCTTGTGTCACAGGGGAAACTAAAACCGCTTCACCCGGTGAATGAAACGATTACCTTCCATGACTCGTGCTATTTAGGAAGATACAATGAAGTGTATGAGCCGCCGAGAGCGATCTTAAAAGCCATTCCGGGCGTTCAATTGAAGGAAATGGAGCGCAGCCGCGAAAACGGGATGTGCTGCGGCGCCGGGGGAGGGCTCATGTGGATGGAAGAAGAAACGGGAGCGAGAATCAACACGGCCCGGACTGAGCAGGCGCTTTCTGTCAGTCCGACGGTCATCAGCTCCGGATGTCCTTACTGTCTGACCATGCTCGGTGACGGTACGAAAGCGAAAGAAGCCGAAGACGCGATCGGCACTTATGATGTCAGTGAATTGCTCGCCATGTCTGTATTCGGCGCCGAAAAACAAGAGTCTTTATAGAAAGAAGCGGGCCGCCGGCGCATATGCCGGCGGCTTTGTTTTCGCACATCAGCCGATTTATGAAGGGACAGCTCTAAAATTTCTTAAATTACGCTGTTAAGGGTAGCATATTCTGTTTTAATTTGTTTATAATGAGAGGTATGGTTTATGAACAAAACAATACAAATTCGTTCTTATTATAGGATAGAAACAGATACATATAAGTAATAGAAAGGGAGTGTCCGACCTTGAGTATCAAACAATATTCTCAGGAACAGCTGAAGCAGATGGCTTTAGTTGAAATCGCTCACGAAATTTTCTCAGAACATAAAAAACCGGTTCCGTTCCAGGAGCTGCTGAATGAAATGATCTCCTTGCTCGGTGTTACGAAAGAGGAATTGGGCGACCGTATCGCCCAATTTTATACAGACCTGAACATTGACGGCCGCTTTATTGCTCTGTCAGACCAGACGTGGGGGCTTCGCAGCTGGTATCCGTACGATCAGCTGGACGAAGAAACACAGCCGACTGTAAAAGCGAAAAAGAAAAAAGCGAAAAAAGTCGTTGAGGAAGATCTCGACCTTGATGAATTCGAGGAAGTTGACGAAGATGACATCGATCTCGATGAAATAGAAGAAGATATTGACCTTGAAGCAGACAGCTTTGACGACGAAGATATCGATGAAGAAGATGACGACGAGCTTGAGATCGAAGACGAGATGATTGAAGAAGATGAGGAAGATTATGATGATGAGGAAGAGGATCGCAAAGACTGATTTTATATCAGCAAAACGATCTTGACTTTCATTGTCGAACTATGTAGTATGTATTTTGGGCTCTTCAAAAAGAAGAGAATTCATAAGAGTGCTACGCTCCCTTTCAAGAAATTGAAAGGGAGCTTTCTTATTTTCATCTCCCAAATTCTTTTACACATCATTTGTTTTTAGTGAAATGATTTTCTATAAAACGGCACATTTTAAGGAATGTAGCGCAGACCGAAGAGAGGAGCAAACGAAATGACGAAATATATTTTTGTAACCGGGGGAGTTGTATCATCACTCGGAAAAGGAATTGTGGCTGCGTCACTTGGCCGCCTTTTGAAAAACAGAGGCATGAGCGTCACCATCCAAAAATTTGACCCTTATATCAACGTTGACCCGGGAACGATGAGCCCGTACCAGCACGGTGAGGTATTCGTTACCGATGACGGCGCTGAGACTGACCTTGACTTAGGGCATTATGAGCGGTTCATTGACATTAATCTGAACAGATTCAGCAACGTGACGACTGGTAAAATCTATTCTGCCGTATTGAAAAAAGAGCGCCGCGGGGACTACCTCGGCGGAACGGTTCAGGTCATTCCGCACATCACAAATGAACTGAAAGACCGCGTGTACCGTGCAGGCAAAGAAACAAACGCAGATGTAGTCATTACTGAGATCGGCGGAACAGTGGGAGACATCGAATCCCTTCCGTTCCTTGAAGCCATCCGTCAAATGAAAAGCGACATCGGCCACGAAAACGTGATGTACATTCACTGTACGCTTGTTCCGTACATCAAAGCGGCGGGCGAGCTGAAAACAAAACCGACGCAGCACAGCGTAAAAGAGCTGAGAAGCCTCGGTATTCAGCCTAATATCATCGTCGTGCGCACAGAAATGCCGATTTCTCAAGATATGAAAGATAAAATTGCGCTCTTCTGCGATATTGACACGAAAGCGGTCATCGAGTGCGAAGATGCGGACAACCTTTACTCCATCCCGCTTAACCTTCAGGAGCAGGGACTCGATAAGCTTGTCTGCGATCATATGAAATTAGAATGCAAAGACCCGGATATGACGGAATGGAAAGACCTTGTCACGAAAGTGAAAAACTTGTCTAAAACCATTACAATCAGCCTCGTCGGTAAATACGTCGAGCTTCAGGACGCTTACATTTCAGTCGTTGAATCACTGCGCCACGCCGGCTATGCGTTTGACGCTGATGTGAAGATCAAATGGATTAACGCCGAAGAAGTGACAGAAAGCAATATTCAAGAGCTGACTGGCGGCACAGACGGAATCATCGTGCCCGGCGGTTTCGGAGACCGCGGTGTAGAAGGGAAAATCATCGCCGCCAAGTATGCGCGTGAGAATAAAATTCCGTTCTTCGGCATCTGCCTCGGTATGCAGATTGCATCCATTGAATATGCGCGAAACGTATTAGGTCTGGAAGGGGCTCACTCTGCGGAGATCGATCCGTCCACTCCTTATCCGATCATCGACCTTCTGCCAGAACAAAAAGATGTCGAGGATCTTGGAGGAACGCTTCGTCTCGGACTGTACCCTTGTAAGCTTCAGGAAGACACGAAAGCCTTCGAAGCGTATGCGGATGAAGTGGTATACGAACGCCACCGCCACCGTTATGAATTCAACAACGAATACAGACAGCAAATGGAAGAGAACGGTTTTGTGTTCTCAGGAACAAGCCCTGACGGCCGTCTTGTGGAAATCATCGAGCTGAAAGACCATCCTTGGTATGTCGCTTGCCAGTTCCACCCTGAGTTCAAATCAAGACCGACAAGACCTCAGCCTTTATTCAAAGACTTTATCGGCGCTTCCGTACAAGCTGCAGAACAGAAGTAATAAAAAAAGACTTGCCTCCTTTAAAAGCGGCAAGTCTTTTTTCTGCATCAGGCATATTCCTGCATCATTTCCTTTAACGTAAAGGACAGTGCGTGATAGACATACAGGCCTGTCATTAATGAAGGAAAGCCGTATCTTGTCCCGTCTTCATCAGGCAGAAGCGGCATTTTTAATTTGCTGTCAATATGAACATCACAAAATTCCTCAATCCCGGTTTGATCTTTGATGACAGGAGATACGCCAACGAGGCCGATCCCTTTTTCATAAAGCTTTTGAGCCAGCGCCTGTTCTTCAGCCGTGCCCGGACCTGAACAAAACATCAGCACCCTGTCGCTTTCTGTAATCGAATCAGCTGTATCCGGAAACGCTTTGACGGAAGGCATCGGTTCTGAGCCGAGTTCCGCCTCGCACAAAATGCCCTGCATCTCATTTGCGCCGTATAAATAAATGGTATGACCGCTGACGGCTGCCTGCGCCAGCAGGCGCGCGCCGTCTTCTATTGCTTCGGATTCCTTATCCTGAATGCGGGAAAAAATGCCTGCAAGCTGCGTTGTAAATATCTTTAACATGAGTGAAACCTCCTTTACACATACAAGAACAGTATACAACAAAAGAGAAAATGCTCAGAAAATGTCGGAAAGTAGACTATTATAATTAAAGGAAATGTGAAAATCAAACAGAATACATAAACAACTGCTTCCTTTTGACGAAAATGATAATATTGGGGTGTAAAATGATGAATGAAAAGATTTTAATCGTAGATGACCAATACGGTATACGCATATTGCTCAATGAAGTGTTTCATAAAGAAGGGTACCAGACGTTTCAGGCCGCCAACGGCATACAGGCGCTGGACATCGTAACGAAAGAACGGCCCGATCTCGTGCTTTTAGATATGAAAATCCCCGGCATGGACGGAATCGAAATTCTCAAGCGCATGAAGATGATTGACGAATCCATCCGCGTCATTATCATGACCGCTTACGGAGAACTCGATATGATTAAGGAATCAAAAGAGCTCGGAGCGCTGACCCATTTTGCGAAACCTTTTGACATTGATGAGATCAGAGACGCGGTGAAAAAATATTTACCTCTAAAATCGAATTAATAAAATTAGAAACAATTATGTCATTGTGTTGCCGATTTGTCGAAAAGTTGGTATCCTAGAGATGGAGAAAAAGCGATCTGTTGTTTTACATATGACAGGTTTTTATGGTCATGCTATAGGTGGAAAGCTTTTTTCGAGAAGAAGCAAATCAGGCTACATAAGGAGGACTTTCGACATGCCTTTAGTTTCAATGACGGAAATGTTGAATACAGCTAAAGAAAAAGGATATGCTGTTGGACAATTTAACCTAAATAACCTTGAGTTCACTCAAGCTATTTTACAAGCAGCAGAAGAGGAAAAATCCCCGGTTATTCTTGGTGTTTCAGAAGGCGCGGGACGCTACATGGGCGGCTTCAAAACAGTGGTTGCCATGGTTAAAGCTCTTATGGAAGAATACAAAGTGACAGTTCCTGTCGCCATTCACTTAGACCACGGTTCAAGCTTTGAATCTTGTGCGAAAGCGATTCATGCAGGCTTCACTTCTGTAATGATCGACGCATCTCACCACCCGTTTGAGGAAAACGTAGCAACTACAGCTAAAGTGGTTGAGCTTGCTCATTTCCACGGCGTTTCAGTTGAAGCTGAGCTTGGAACTGTAGGCGGACAGGAAGATGACGTGATCGCTGAAGGCGTAATCTATGCTGACCCTAAAGAGTGTCAAGAACTTGTAGAGCGCACTGGCATCGACTGCCTTGCACCTGCACTGGGTTCTGTTCACGGCCCTTACAAAGGCGAACCGAACCTCGGTTTCAAAGAAATGGAAGATATCGGCAAATCAACCGGCCTTCCATTAGTACTTCACGGCGGTACAGGAATTCCGACTGCCGACATTAAAAAATCAATCTCACTTGGTACGGCTAAAATCAACGTAAACACTGAAAACCAAATTTCTTCTGCAAAAGCTGTCCGCGAAACATTGGCAGCTAAGCCGAACGAATACGATCCTCGTAAATATCTTGGACCTGCTCGTGAAGCGATCAAAGAAACGGTTATCGGCAAAATGCGTGAGTTCGGTTCTTCAAACCAAGCTTAATCCAATGTAACATCCATAAACCGCCTGACAGCATTGACAGGCGGTTTTATGTCTTACCTTTAGAAAGCGCAATCATGTTTTACAGTTCTGAAAATTTATTACTGGGGAGGCTTTCCTTATGTTATTTTTCATTGATACAGCAAACATTGACGAGATTAAAGAAGCTTATGAACTTGGCGTTCTTGCCGGAGTTACGACAAACCCTAGTTTAGTGGCGAAAGAAGCTGACGTGTCTTTCCATGACAGACTTCGTGAGATTACGGAAGTCGTGAGCGGATCAGTAAGCGCGGAAGTCATTTCCCTGAATGCTGAAGAGATGATTGAAGAAGGTAAAGAACTTGCGAAAATCGCACCGAATATCACGGTGAAAATCCCGATGACGTCTGAAGGGTTAAAAGCCGTAAAAGCGCTGAGCGACCTGAACATTAAAACAAACGTAACGCTCATTTTCAGCGCCAACCAAGCGCTTTTGGCGGCAAGAGCCGGGGCGACTTATGTATCTCCGTTCTTAGGCCGTCTGGATGATATCGGCCATAACGGTCTTGAACTGATTTCAGAAATAAGACAGATTTTTGACATTCATGATATTGATACACAAATCATCGCAGCTTCCATCCGTCATGCGCAGCACGTGACTGAAGCCGCTTTACGCGGTGCGCATATCGGTACGATGCCGCTGAAAGTCATTCACCAGCTGGCGAAACATCCGTTAACGGATAAAGGCATCGAGCAATTCTTGGCAGACTGGAATAAATAAGGGTGAAAAGGGCGGCAAACCGGTTGCATCCGTTTGCCGCACCCTTATGTTTTCCTGTTTGGCAGCGGGCCTTCAGTATCAAAGTGAAGAGTGTGTTTCCCCGGAATGTGAACCCGGCGGGCCTCTGTGCATCCTGTGTTAAAAATGCCCCGCAAAGCTTCGCTATTTTCTTCCTGTTATTTTATAATGTCCTTGTATTCTTTCTCTTCGAATTGGCTACATTTTGGACAAGAGCTTTATTTGCAGAGACAGAATAAAATGCCATTTTATTTACGCTCCGCAGCTATCTTCTTATGGAAGGAGACTATCATGGAAAAGTTGAATATTGCCGGCGGCGATCCGTTAAACGGAACCGTACATATCAGCGGCGCGAAAAACAGCGCCGTCGCATTGATACCCGCAACCATTCTGGCAAATTCCGAAGTAACGATCGAAGGGCTTCCGGAGATCTCAGATATTGAAACGCTGCGTGACCTGCTGAAAGAAATCGGCGGAAACGTCCATTTTGAAAAAGGAGAAATGGTCGTCGACCCTTCCCCGATGATCAGCATGCCGCTTCCCAACGGCAAAGTGAAAAAACTCCGCGCTTCCTATTACTTAATGGGCGCGATGCTGGGCCGCTTCAAACAGGCGGTCATCGGACTGCCGGGCGGATGCCATCTCGGGCCGCGGCCGATTGACCAGCACATCAAAGGGTTTGAAGCGCTTGGGGCGGAAGTCACCAATGAACAAGGCGCGATTTATCTGCGCGCCGAAAGGCTGAGAGGCGCACGGATTTATTTAGATGTCGTCAGCGTCGGAGCGACGATCAATATCATGCTTGCCGCTGTACTGGCTGAAGGTAAAACCGTGATAGAAAACGCCGCCAAGGAACCTGAGATTATTGATGTTGCCACATTGCTCACCAGCATGGGCGCAAAGATCAAAGGCGCGGGAACCAATGTAATCAGAATCGACGGCGTAAAAGAGCTGCACGGATGCAGGCATACGATCATTCCGGACAGAATTGAGGCGGGCACCTTTATGATCGCCGGCGCCGCGATGGGGAAAGAAGTCATTATTGATAATGTCATACCGACTCACCTGGAGTCTTTAACGGCGAAGCTCAGGGAAATGGGTTTTCACATTGAGACGAGTGACGATCAGCTTCTTATGCTCGGCGGGCAGAAGCAGATAAAACCGATCGACGTAAAAACGCTTGTTTACCCGGGATTCCCGACTGATCTTCAGCAGCCGATGACATCTCTGTTAACGAGAGCCAGCGGCACGAGCGTCGTAACCGACACCATCTACTCGGCCCGATTTAAACATATAGATGAGCTGAGACGGATGGGGGCCAACATGAAAGTGGAAGGCAGGTCGGCCATTATCACCGGTCCGGCCGAGCTTCAGGGCGCAAAAGTAAAGGCGAGCGATCTGCGTGCAGGCGCTTGTCTGGTCGTCGCCGGGCTCATGGCTGACGGCGTAACCGAAATTACCGGTCTCGAGCATTTAGACCGCGGCTACAGCAATCTTGAGAAAAAACTCGAAGGTCTGGGCGCCACAATCTGGCGGCAAAGGCTGACGGACGAAGAGATAGAACAGCTCCAAAATTCATAGAAATGCGGACTTTTGAGAGGAGATCGTGTTGAAATGGAAAGAAGCTTATCGATGGAATTGGTTCGAGTCACTGAAGCGGCGGCTTTAGCATCTGCCAGATGGATGGGCCGCGGGAAAAAAGATGAAGCTGATGATGCGGCGACAAGCGCAATGCGTGACGTGTTTGACACGGTGCCGATGAAAGGCACGGTCGTGATCGGGGAAGGCGAGATGGATGAAGCGCCGATGCTTTACATCGGCGAAAAGCTGGGAAACGGATACGGCCCGCGCGTCGATGTCGCAGTCGATCCTCTTGAAGGCACAAACATCGTAGCGAGCGGCGGCTGGAATGCGCTGACGGTGATCGCGGTCGCCGACCATGGAACACTGCTGAACGCCCCGGATATGTATATGGAAAAAATCGCGGTCGGTCCCGAAGCGGTAGGCTGCATCGATATTGAAGCGCCTGTCATTGATAACTTAAAAGCCGTTGCGAAAGCGAAAAACAAAGACATTGAAGATGTCGTGGCAACCATTTTAAATCGTGACAGACATGAAAAAATCATCTCTGAATTGCGTGAGGCGGGCGCCAGAATCAAACTGATCAACGACGGTGATGTCGCGGGCGCCATCAATACGGCCTTTGACCATACGGGAGTAGACATTCTCTTCGGTTCAGGCGGGGCTCCTGAAGGCGTGCTGTCTGCCGTTGCGTTAAAAGCGCTCGGCGGCGAAATCATCGGCAGGCTTCTGCCGCAAAGTGCGGAAGAGCAGGCCCGCTGTGAGCGAATGGGCCTTGATGTATCCAAAGTGCTCCGGATGGAGGACCTTGTGAGAGGGGATGACGCCATTTTTGCCGCAACGGGCGTCACGGACGGAGAGCTGCTGAAAGGCGTTCAGTTCAAAGGCTCCGTCGGCACGACTGAAAGTCTGGTCATCCGGGCGAAATCAGGAACGGTCCGATTCGTTGACGGAAGACACAGCCTGAAGAAAAAACCAAATCTTGTGATCCGGCCATAAATAGAGAAAAGCGGGACGGAAAGTCCCGCTTTTCTTTTGCAATAAAGAGTCAACCCTATCATTTATATGTCAAAGCATTATTTAAGTTGAATAATTTTTTGAAATGAGGTAAAAATAAAGAGTGCTGCGATTTTTCTGTGTCATTCCTTCTTTTGAGTACTGGGAAATTTTCAAATTCTACCGCATACAGACGATATAAATATTGATCTTCTCAAGTTTTTGTCCTCGCTTCCTTCAAAACTCATTAAGACATTCCTTTTTTAAAAAAGCGCCGATCATGGGTGGAAGTGTTACCGATAGAAGTTCCTGAACGTTTTATAAAAGAATGTGCTTTGGCGGAATCATGCGAAGCAGCCGATTTGAATGAAAACAGCAATACATTGACTATGAAAAGCGTGGTGTTTTTATGAAAGACGTATCTATTTCCTCTTTGGAAAATATGAAATTAAAAGAACTATATGAACTGGCCAGACATTATAAAATCTCCTACTACAGCAAACTGACTAAAAAAGAATTAATCTTTGCCATTCTGAAAGCCAACGCCGAGCAGGAGGATCTTCTGTTTATGGAAGGCGTGCTCGAAATCATCCAATCGGAAGGATTCGGCTTCCTCAGACCGATTAATTACTCGCCAAGCTCAGAAGACATCTACATTTCTGCTTCCCAGATCCGCCGCTTTGATTTAAGAAACGGTGACAAAGTATCCGGCAAGGTGCGTCCGCCGAAAGAAAACGAACGCTATTACGGACTTTTGCACGTTGAAGCGGTAAATGGAGATGATCCGGAATCTGCGAAAGAGCGCGTCCATTTTCCTGCGCTGACTCCGCTTTATCCGGACCGCCAAATGGTGCTTGAGACGAAACCGAATTATCTCTCAACAAGAATTCTCGATATGATGGCTCCCGTCGGTTTCGGCCAGCGCGGTCTGATCGTGGCGCCGCCGAAAGCCGGTAAAACCATGCTGTTAAAAGAAATCGCTAACAGCATTACGACAAATCAGCCTGACGCTGAATTGATCGTTCTCTTAATTGATGAAAGACCGGAAGAAGTAACGGATATTGAACGTTCCGTAGCGGGCGATGTCGTCAGCTCGACGTTCGATGAAGTGCCGGAAAATCACATTAAGGTAGCGGAGCTTGTGCTTGAACGGGCGATGCGTCTCGTTGAACATAAAAAAGACGTTATCATTCTGATGGACAGCATTACCCGACTGGCACGGGCCTACAACCTCGTTATCCCGCCAAGCGGACGTACGCTTTCCGGCGGGATTGACCCGGCTGCGTTCCATCGTCCGAAGCGCTTTTTCGGTGCCGCGAGAAACATTGAAGAGGGCGGCAGTCTGACCATTTTGGCGACGGCGCTCGTAGACACGGGCTCCCGGATGGATGACGTCATCTATGAAGAGTTTAAAGGAACGGGCAACATGGAGCTTCACCTTGACCGTTCTCTTGCGGAAAGACGGATTTTCCCGGCGATCGATATCCGCCGCTCCGGCACACGGAAGGAAGAGCTGCTCGTGCCGAAAGAGCATCTTGACCGTTTATGGGCGATCCGCAAATCGATGTCTGATTCTCCGGACTTCGCAGAGAAGTTTATGAGAAAAATGAAAAAAACAAAAACGAATCAGGAATTCTTCGATCTGATCAACCAAGAATGGAAGCAGGCAAACCTTTCATCATCAGCCCGCCGCTGATAAAAAATGTATTTGCAAATGCAGTAAATGACTGATATAATTCTCTCATATGCGTTCCGGATTACTCCGGAATAATAACTCTGTTTCCACACGGGATTCAGGGCGGAAGGAGATGGATACAATGAAAGCAGGAATTCATCCTAATTTCAAAAAAGCAACAGTTAAATGCGCTTGCGGAAATGAATTTGAAACAGGCTCAGTAAAAGAAGAGGTACGCGTTGAGATTTGCTCTGAATGCCACCCATTCTACACTGGACGTCAAAAATTCGCTTCTGCTGATGGTCGTGTTGATCGCTTTAACAAAAAATACGGTCTTAAGTAATAATAGATTTTACAGGCAGGCAAGAATTGCTTCTTGCCTGTTTTTTATGTCCATAAACAGGAAAAAAAGGGGAGCGGATAGCCTATGTACATAATGAAGCAAAGCGGATGGCTTGAGCTGATATGCGGCAGCATGTTCTCTGGGAAATCAGAAGAGCTGATCCGCAGAGTGAAAAGAGCGACATATGCGAAGCAGGAGGTCAAGGTGTTCAAACCTGCCATTGATAATCGCTACAGTGAGGAGGCCGTCGTTTCTCACAACGGCACATCCATGACAAGCCACGTCATCTCGTCTTCGGCTGAAATATGGGATCATATCAGTGAAAGCACCGACGTCATCGCGGTAGATGAAGTGCAGTTTTTCGGCGAATCGATCATCGGCGACTTATCCTCGCTTGCGGATAAAGGCTATCGTGTCATCGCGGCCGGACTTGATATGGATTTCCGGGGAGAGCCTTTCGGCGTGGTGCCGAATCTGATGGCGGTTGCCGAATCGGTGACGAAGCTGCAGGCGGTCTGCTCCGTTTGCGGATCGCCGGCAAGCCGTACGCAGCGTTTGATTGACGGGAAGCCCGCTTCCTATGATGATCCGGTCATTTTAGTCGGCGCGTCGGAGTCATACGAAGCGAGATGCAGACATCATCACGAAGTGCCGAAAAAAACAGACTGATAAATAACCCTTTTCATGAAAACATCGGTAAAAAACCCGGTGTTTTTTTGACGTTTTTTCAAAAATTGTAGTTAAATAACTTAAAAAAGAGTATGAAAAAATTAAGTAATTTTCATCTCTTGAATTTTCATTTTTACAGGCATAAAATGACTAAGTAATGTAAATAGTTATGAGACATTGTTCGAATAATTGTCAAAAAAAGATATAGCAGATCGCGATCACACTAGCCAAAATGGGTAATTACTTAACTTTGTTAACTATTTGAAGAAAGAAGGAGATTTTCTTGAATAATATTAAAGTAACGAAGGAAGGCAACTTAGAAACTACTTTAAGAGGAAAAGAAGTTCTATCTATCCCTACTTTAAATAAAGGTGTTGCGTTTTCAGCAGAAGAAAGAAAAAGCCTTGGATTAGACGGGCTGCTTCCTCCGACAATTCTGTCTCTTGATGAGCAGGCAAAACGCGCATACGAGCAGTTTCAAGCTCAGCCGGACCGCCTTCGCCAAAACGTGTATTTGAATGATTTGCAAAACCGTAACGAAGTTCTTTTCTTTAAATTGCTTCAAAACCATCTTCGTGAAATGCTGCCGGTTGTTTACACACCGACTGTCGGTGAAGCGATTCAAGAATACAGCCATGAGTACAGAAGACCTCAAGGGATTTACCTTTCTATTGACAACGTGGAAGGGATTGAAGAGGCATTTGAAAACCTTCATGCCACTGCCGGAGATATTGATCTGATCGTTGCGACAGACTCAGAAAGCATCCTCGGAATCGGTGACTGGGGTGTAGGCGGTATCAACATCGCCATCGGTAAATTAGCGGTATACACAGCTGCTGCCGGTATTGACCCAAGCCGTGTTATTCCTGTCGTTCTTGACGTCGGTACGAACAATGAAAAACTTCTGAACGATCCTTTATACATCGGTAACCGCCATGAACGTATCCAAGGCGAACGTTACGAAGCTTTCGTTGACGCTTATGTAAAAGCTGCGCTTAAATATTTCCCTAAAGCTCTTCTTCACTGGGAAGACCTTGGAAACAAAAACGCGCGCAATATCATGAAGAAATACAATCATGAAATTCTTACATTCAACGATGACATTCAAGGAACAGGTGCGATTACGCTTGCAGGTGTGCTTGCGGCTATGAAGAAAACAGGCGCGTCTATTAAAGACCAGCGTGTGGTTGTCTTCGGTGCTGGATCTGCCGGAATCGGAATCGCTGACCAAATCCGCGACACTATGGTGCTTGCCGGTCTTTCTGAAGAAGAAGCCAACAAAGCGTTCTACACAATGGACTACAGAGGCTTGTTAATTGAAGGTATGGAAAACATTCTTGATTTCCAAGAGCCGTACCTGCGCACAGCTGAAGAAATTAAAGATTGGAAACGCGATGAAAATGGACAAATTCCTTTCATTGAAGTGATCCGTCAAGCGAAACCGACAATCTTAATCGGTACATCAGGCCAAAGCGGCGCGTTCAGTGAAGAAATCGTCAAAGAAATGGCAAAACACGTTGAGCGTCCGGTCATCATGCCGATGTCTAACCCGACACCGCTTGCTGAAGCCGTTCCTAGCGATCTTTTCAAATGGACTGACGGCAAAGTGCTTGTGGCGACAGGAAGCCCGTTTGACAATGTAGAGTACAATGGCGTTTCTCATGAAATCGGACAATCTAACAACGCATTCGCGTTCCCTGGACTTGGTCTCGGTTCAATCGTTGTAGAAGCGAAAGTAATTACTCCTGCAATGTTTGCGGCAACTGCTGACGCAATCGCAGAAAGCGTTGATTTTGAAACACCGGGTGCAGGCCTTCTGCCGAGCATGAGCGACTTACAAGAAGTTTCAATTAAAGTTGCGATCGCCGTAGCGGAAACTGCCATTAAAGAAGGCGTGGCAAACCGCATTCCTGAAAATGTAGAACAAGCCGTTCTTGATGCAATGTGGAAACCGCAATATAAACAAGTTGTCGCTAAATAATTTTTACGATTAATTTTACAGTCCGAGGGAAAGCTTTTATGTAAAGGCTAAAGTATACGGACATTAAGGATTTGGAGGAGAACATTTTGAGCTTCTTAGATATTTTAATCCTCCTGGCGCCGATCTTTTTCGTGATCGTGCTGGGATGGTTCGCAGGTCGCTTCGGAAGTTATGACGCGAAGTCAGCAAAAGGGGTAAGCACCTTAGTTACGAAGTACGCGCTTCCGGCGCATTTTATCGCTAGTATTTTAACCACTTCAAGAAGTGCGTTTTTATCACAGGTTCCTTTAATGGTCGCTTTGATCATTGGGATTGTCGGATTCTTTATCGTCATTCTGTTGGTTTGCAAATTTATCTTCAAGTATGATTTAACGAATTCATCTGTATTTTCTTTAAACTCTGCACAGCCGACATTTGCTTTTATGGGTATTCCTGTACTAGGAAGCTTATTCGGAGCAAGCGAAGTAGCGATTCCTATCGCCGTTACGGGTATCGTGGTTAACGCCATCCTTGACCCGCTTGCGATCATTATCGCTACTGTCGGTGAGTCATCTAAGAAAAAAGACACTGAAAACGAGAACTTCTGGAAAATGACTGGTAAGTCTATTCTTCACGGTCTTTCCGAACCGCTTGCGGCTGCACCGCTTATCAGTATCATTCTGGTACTCTGCGGTGTAACACTCCCTGGCTTGGGAGAAAAAATGCTTGATCAGCTCGGAAGCACAACGTCAGGTGTTGCGCTCTTCGCCGTCGGTGTAACTGTCGGTATCCGCAACATTAAGCTCAGTCTGCCGGCTTTCGGTATCGCTTTGTTAAAAGTTGCCGTTCAGCCTGCGCTGATGTACTTGATCGCTCTTGCAGTCGGACTTCCGGCTGACCAGATCACTAAAGCGGTATTGCTCGTTGCATTCCCTGGATCTGCGGTAGCGGCGATGATTGCCACACGTTTCGAAAAACAAGAGGAAGAAACTGCGTCCGCGTTCGTGATCAGTGCGATTTTATCTCTGATCTCACTGCCGATCATCATTGCGCTGACTGCATAATGAAAAGCTCCCTGTTTCAGGGAGCTTTTTTGATTAGAATTGAAATTTAAAAGGCGAAAATCTCGTTTTTTTTCTGGGTTTCTTATGTTCTGAAGAAGCGGCTGTTTCTGAGAGGGGAGCTGTCTGGGCAAGTTCCTGGATGCGGGAGGCCAATGTCTGCAATTCGGTATTGAGGTCGTCAATTTCCCGCCTGTGCTGAAGAAGCTGATAAGACACCCCTTCATCCGCCTTTTGTTTCAGCTGGCGTTCAAGCTCCTCTATCCTTGAAAGCAGATGGCTCTCACCTTGTTTCTCTTTCGTGAGAATGTCCAGTTTGCGCTCCAGCTCTGCCAATCTTTGTTCAGCGCCGCCATTGATTTTCGGACGCTGCAAAATGAAGCCTGTCCGTTTTTTCGGCTGCCGGGGCACTTGAACGTCCAGAAGGGCAGTGCCTTCAGAAATTTGCCGTTTGACCGATTTCAGCACATCAAGATCCTCAGGTGTAAAGGAATAATGTCCGAGCTCATTCCGTTCAGCCGGAAGATTCAGCTGCTTGACCCACCTTTGCACCGTTTTTGCGGAGACGCCGAGCTCTTTCGCGGCCATGTTTGTATTCATGATCACATACCTCCTTTTTGCTAGGTATTCGACCATGAGGCGGCGTTCCCTTCATGTTAGACAAAACAAGAAGGAATTCGCCAAAGAAAGCGGCATTTCTTCAAAAAACTTACGCTTCATACAATTCAAGCGGAAGCTTGTCGGGATCAAAGAAAAAGGTAAACCGTTTCCCCGTCAGCGGATCGGTTCTGATTGGTTCTGTGCCGACGCCCTTTTCCTTTAACTCTCTGACGGCTGCTTCAAGATCGTTTACGGTGAAGGCGAGATGCCGTAGACCCGCGGCTTCCGGTCTGGTCGGCCGTTCGGGCGGATCGGGAAAGGAAAACAATTCAATCGCGTACGCGCCGTCCAGCGCAAGATCAAGTTTATAAGATTCCCGTTCCTTTCGGTATGTTTCTTTTATAATGCCGAAACCGAGAATCTCGGTGTAAAAAGCTTTCGACTTTTCATAATCAGAGCATATGATTGCTATATGGTGGATGGATTTCAGCATATCCGCCCCTCCTTTTTTGCTTCAGTATAACAGAGGCGAATTGCTTTTGACTGGCGATAAGCCCTATACTATAATGAGAATGTTACGCACAGGAAAACAGAGGTGAAGACCGTGTTAGACCGTTTACAGTCAATTGAACAACGATACGAAAAATTAAATGAGCTTTTAAGTGATCCGGAAGTGGTCAACGATCCGAAAAAGCTTAGAGAATATTCGAAAGAGCAATCTGATATACAAGAAACCGTTGAAGTCTATAGACAATACAGAGACGCATCAGAACAGCTTGCCGATGCGAAAGCGATGCTTGAGGAAAAGCTTGATGCCGATATGAGAGAAATGGTGAAGGAAGAAATCTCCGAACTGCAGGGAGAGACGGAAACCTTATCAGAGCGTTTGAAAGTACTCCTCATCCCGAAAGACCCGAACGATGACAAAAACGTAATCATGGAGATCCGCGGAGCAGCGGGAGGAGAAGAAGCCGCGCTGTTTGCGGGAAATCTCTACAGAATGTACTCCCGTTATGCCGAAATCCAAGGCTGGAAGACTGAAGTCATGGAAGCAAACGTGACCGGAACGGGCGGTTACAAAGAAATCATCTTTATGATTACGGGAAAAGGCGCATACTCCAAGCTGAAGTATGAAAATGGCGCGCACCGCGTACAGCGTGTTCCGGAAACGGAATCAGGCGGCCGTATTCATACATCCACGGCGACGGTGGCGTGTCTTCCTGAAGCGGAAGAAGTAGAAGTGGACATCCACGAAAAAGACATCCGCGTCGATACATTCGCATCAAGCGGACCGGGCGGACAAAGCGTAAACACGACGATGTCGGCCGTACGCCTGACGCATTTACCGACCGGTGTCGTCGTATCCTGTCAGGATGAAAAATCTCAAATTAAAAACAAAGAAAAAGCGATGAAGGTGCTCCGCGCCAGAATCTATGACAAATTCCAGCAGGAAGCTCAGGCTGAATATGATCAGACCCGTAAATCAGCCGTCGGTTCAGGCGACCGTTCCGAGCGTATCCGCACATACAATTTCCCGCAAAACCGTGTGACGGATCACCGCATCGGCCTGACGATTCAAAAGCTGGATCAAATCCTGGAAGGCAAGCTTGATGAAGTGGTTGAAGCGTTAATCGTAGAAGACCAGTCAAGCAAGCTCCAGCAGGCGGAAAATTAAGATGAAGACCGTTTTTGAAGCCCTAAGCTGGGCTTCTTCTTATTTAACCGAAGCGGGAAGAGAAAAAAACGCGGCCGAGCTGCTGCTGTTAAATGATACCGGAATGGATCGGAGCAAGCTTCTCGCAAGTCTGCAGGAGGCCGTCGGCGAGGACGAGCTTTATCGTTTCAGGCGGCACGTGGAGATGCATAAAGAAGGTATTCCGATTCAATATATTATCGGGAAAGAACAGTTTTACGGCAGGGAATTTTTTGTGAATGACGATGTTCTCATTCCGCGTCCGGAAACGGAAGAAGTCGTCTTTCATCTGCTGGACAGACAGAAGCGGGCATTTTCCGAGGCAGAACGCCTGAACGTCATTGATATCGGTACGGGGAGCGGTGCCATTGCGGTGACGCTCGCCCTTGAATGCGGACATTTTTCAGTATCGGCTTCGGATATTTCAAAAGAAGCGCTGCAGGTGGCAGAAAGAAATGCGCAAAACCTCGGAGCGGACGTCTGTTTTTTGCAGGGAGATCTGTTAACTCCTTTTATTTCATCAGGGAAAAAAGCGGATATTATTGTTTCCAATCCGCCGTATATTTCTGAAGAAGAAATGGCGGATTTGTCGGATATCGTCCGTTTCCATGAGCCGCTTCATGCTCTTACGGACGGCGGTGACGGTTTGAAATTCTACAAGCGGTTTATGGAGGAGCTGCCTCTTGTCATGAAAGATAAAGCGCTTGTCGTCTTTGAAATCGGATATAATCAGGGGAAAGCCGTGAAAGACCTGTTCCGTCATTCCTTTCCGAATGCGGAAGTGGAAGTCGTACAGGACATCAACGGAAAAGACAGAACCGTATCCGCGGTCATTACATCATGAAAAAAGCCCGCCGGTGACGCACACGGCGGGCTTTTGTTACAATGGAAAGAAAATGAAAGGGGCATCCGCCTTGAAAAAAGCGTTCACCTTCGGATGTATACTCGCCGCCGCAGCTTATGCGGCGGGGGTTGTTCTGCCGTTTGGCGTTGACATCATTTTCGGCGCCGTTACGGCTGTTCTTATCGTCACAGCGATCATCGTTTCCGGGTTGGCCGTAAGCGGAGCGGAGCAGCGGGCCAATTATCATTCTGAAACAGAAGAAGGACGGCACGCCCGTTTAAAGATGGCCGCCGTTTTCTTTTGCGCCGCTCTCCCTTCAGCCGGCTGTCTGCTGATTACGCTTCTGTAGCCGGATTTTGTCTTTGCAGCAATACGGAATCCCATACCCAATAGATGACGGCTGTTAAAACCGCAAAGATATAAAAGGCTGAATTAGAAAACAGAGATTGGCCTGACGGCTGCAAAAGACCGAAGATGATCCCGTTTGCAATGAATGACACCCCTAAATAATAAAGAAAATACAGCGGATGAAATCTCTTCGGCTTTTTATTCAGAAAGTATTGAAGCGGCAGTGCAAAAATCAAATAAGGAAACAAAAAATAAAACGCCATCGAAATGAAAGCCGCGATAATGAATTGATGAACATACAAAATAGAATAAATGACAGACATACATGCCGCCGACAGCAGCACGGTGTAATTATATTTCATCTGAAAACCTCCTATCAAAATAATATCGTACCATATTTTGAATCTGTCAATGCAGATTATCAGCTTGCTAGATTTTTTTCTTCCCGCCGGTTTAAACTTTTTCCGTCATGTCCATAATGGGACTAGATAAAAAAAGCACGGAGAGGAACGGTGGGGACCGATGAAACAGACCATGATGATCTGCATATATATTTTTCTTTTATTATCAGGAGCGCTTGCGGGTTTGACAAAAGAAGAAACGGCGCGGGCATCAGCCAATGAGCCCGTTGTCATACCGGATGAAGCGATCCGGCTCAGGATTTTGGCCAACAGTGATAACGATGAGGATCAAAAGCTCAAGCGCCAGATCAGAGATGCTGTAAACAAGCAAATTACGGACTGGGTGAAAGATATCACTTCCATTGAAGAAGCGCGGCGGCTCATTCGTTCGAAGCTTCCTGAAATTAAAGAAATCGCCAAACAAACGATGAAAGAAAAGGGTGCGCATCAATCCGTTTCAGTTCAATTCAATAAAATCTCGTTTCCGACAAAGCTCTACGGCAATATGGTCTATCCGGCCGGAAAATATGAAGCGATTTTAATTACACTCGGCAATGGCGAGGGCGCCAACTGGTGGTGCGTCTTGTTTCCGCCGCTGTGCTTCCTTGATTTCTCAAACGGCGAAGCGGTGAAAGATCAGGAAGACGGCGGACAGAAGCAGGGAGAAACGCAGAAACAGACTAAAAAAGTGCTGGATGACGTAAAAACAAAGGCTGATAAAGCGAAGAAAGAAAATAAAGATGACGATGATACCGAAGTGAAGTTTTTCCTCGTCGATTGGATTTCAGATCTATTTTCCTGAAGTAAAAGGCATAAATCCGGATTCGATTCATAGATTGGAAGAAAGAGTTGATCGAAACGGAGGGAAATATATGTTTTATCAGCTGAGAGTGGCAAGAGATCAAGATACGGAGGCGCTGGAGGCCTTTTTGAAAAAGGCTGATACGGCACATGCGGAAATCGATCAGCAGATCAGCCGGTTTATCGTACTGGAAGACAGCGAAAAAATGATTGCCGCCTGTCTCGGGATCGAAAAATTCAGCGGCGGAAAAGGGCTTCTCCGTTCACTCGTCATGTCGGACAGGCTGAATCAAAGCCATATCGTTACACTGTTTCAAAGTATGGATGTGCTGTGCAAAAAACATGAGATTCAAGATGTCTACTTAGTCGCCAATCAGCCCTCATCTGCTGAGTTTCTGAATGTGATGGGATTTGAAGCGTGCGCTGATGCGCCTGATGAACTGTATACGTCCGAACATTTCCGCAACTCGTTATGCACAGAAGGTTCGTTTTTAATGGTGAAAACCTCTGCCTGATCTAACTTATACACAAGGTTATCCACTTATTAAAAAGTGTTGTCCACAGTTTGTGGATAACACTTGTTTTATTAAAGGACATCTTTTATACTTTCAAAAGGAATACACGAGAGAAAATAAAGTTTTACCGCTTTAAAATAAGGAGTTTGGTTATACATGAAAACAAGAAGATGGTTTGTGGATTGTTCCGCAGAATTATCCACAACCGATCCCCAGATTACACAAGCCGCGGAATTGCTGCGGCAGAATGAGGTTGTGGCTTTTCCGACAGAAACCGTTTACGGACTGGGCGCTAACGCTGAAAATACGGAAGCCGTAACGAAAATATATGAGGCGAAAGGAAGGCCGAGCGATAACCCGCTGATTGTGCATATATCCCATATCAGCCAGCTTGATCGTTTTATCAGCCATATTCCTGAGACGGCGAAAAAGCTTATGAAGCTATTCTGGCCGGGGGCGCTGACCCTTGTTCTGCCGTGTAAGCCCGGTGTGCTGTCACCCCGTGTCACCGCGGGACTTGAGACGGTAGCGGTCAGAATGCCTGATCATCCGGTAGCATTAGCCCTCATCAGCTCGGCCGGACTGCCGATCGCCGCGCCGAGCGCCAATTTATCAGGAAAACCGAGCCCGACGAAGGCCGAGCATGTAGCCCATGATTTAAACGGCCGCATTGCCGGCATTGTGGACGGCGGCGCGACGGGAATCGGAGTGGAATCAACCGTTCTGTCCTGTACGGGGAAACAGCCCGTGCTGCTTCGTCCGGGCGGCGTGACAAAAGAGCAGATTGAATCCGCCGCCGGTCCGATTCTTGTGGATAAAGGGCTGACCGAAGAAGATGAGGTTCCTATTTCTCCCGGTATGAAATATACACATTACGCGCCTTCTGCGCCGATGGCTATTGCCGTTGGCGGCGCCCGGAGAATTCAAGAACTGGCAGACGCATATAAAAGCCGGGGGAAACGAATCGGCATTTTGACAACAGAAGAGAACGCCGATAGTTACCAGGCTGATTATACCAAGGTCTGCGGCAGACGCGCCGACCTTGAAACAGTGGCGTCCGCCTTATACGATGCGCTCCGCAGCTTTGATGAAGCGGAAGTGGACATGATTATTTCTGAGTCCTTTCCGGATACCGGAGTGGGGCTTGCCATTATGAACAGGCTGATGAAAGCCGCAGGCGGCACCGTTATCCATTAACTTGTTCTACCCCTTATCGGACATGCATAAGCTAAACAAGCGGGCACGTCCAAGGGGGTTTTTATTTCATGTCGAATCTATTCATCGGGGAACTTGTCTCCTTAAGCATCATGGCATTTGCTTTGGGGACGGATGCCTTTTCCGTCGGGCTCGGAATGGGAATGATTCAGCTGAAGAAAAAACAGATTTTTCATATAGGGGTTGTCATCGGGCTGTTTCATGTCATGATGCCGCTTGCGGGAATGGCGGCCGGGCATCTGCTGTCCGGTTTTCTGGGGATGCTCGCCGTTTACATCGGCGGATCTCTTCTTTTCATTTTAGGGGTGCAGATGATCATCGCCGCGTTTAAACAATCAGACGGGCCGCTCATATCTCCGGCAGGCTCGGGACTGTTGCTGTTTGCGATCGGTGTCAGTCTGGACAGCTTTTCTGTCGGGCTCAGTCTCGGGATGAACGGCTCCAATCCATTTCTGGCCGTTACGCTGTTCGGGGTCTTCAGCACCGTTTTAACATGGGCGGGCCTTTTGGCGGGAAGAAAGGTGCAGTCGTGGCTCGGCTCGTACAGCGAAGCGCTTGGCGGAGCCATTTTGATCGGTTTCGGGCTGAAACTGCTTTTACCGGTATAAGATACGTAAAAAAAGAAACGAAGATGCCGTTTCTTTTTTCTTCATTTATAATAGGCAGTAAGAGGTGACGGACATGAAAATAATCTTTGTATGTACAGGCAATACGTGCCGCAGTCCTATGGCTGAGGCTCTTTTTAAATCCATTGCAGAAACGAAAGGGCTGGACGTCAGCGTAAGCTCGGCCGGCGTATTCGCGTCTCCGAACGGAAAAGCGTCAGCCCATGCCGTGGAAGCGCTGTTTGAAAAACGGATCGCTCTCAATCACAGTTCATCTCCCTTATCGGAAGAACATATCGAGACGGCTGATCTGGTGCTGGCGATGACGGAACAGCACAAACAGCTGATTGAAGGCCGATATCAAAACAGTCAGGGCAAAGTCTTTACCATTAAAGAATACGTAACGGGAGAAAACGGCGATATCTCTGACCCGTTCGGCGGTCCGCTTGATGTTTATAAACAAACGCGGGACGAACTGGAGGAGCTGCTGACCCTTTTGGCTGATCAATTGCTTGACGGAAAAAGCAAGTAATCTGTCAGAAAATCTGCAAACAGGTCATTTGCAAAACGAATGTGAAAGAGTAGAATGAAATCAACGGATTTCGTAATAAAAAGGACAAGCACACTGGGCTGTCTTCGCCCAGCCACACCTAGGAGGTAAATGAATGAAAGTAGCTATTGCGTCAGATCACGGCGGCGTCCATATCCGCGAAGAAATAAAAAGTCTTTTGGATGAATTGCAGATTGAATACATTGATATGGGCTGTGAATGCGGCGCCGGCTCTGTCGATTATTCAGACTACGCTTTTCCGGTAGCGGAAAAAGTGGTGAACGGCGAAGCTGACAGGGGAATTTTAATTTGCGGCACAGGCATCGGCATGAGCATCTCCGCAAATAAGGTAAAGGGAATACGCTGTGCGCTTGCCCATGACACCTTCAGCGCAAAAGCGACGCGTGAACACAATGACACGAATGTTCTTGCGATGGGCGAACGCGTCATCGGCCCGGGGCTGGCGCGCGAAATCGCAAAAGTCTGGCTGACGACTGAATTTACGGGCGGCCGCCACGAACGGCGGATCGGCAAAATCGCAGATTACGAAGAAAAAAATCTGTAAGAGGTGCTGGACAATGGAAGAGATGAAGCAAAAATGGACGGACATGCTGACTGAGTTTCAAGAGCAGGCAGGACTGACGGACGGCAGCCTGCTGGTGATCGGGTGCAGTACAAGTGAAGCCGCCGGAAGCCGGATCGGCACCGCCGGAAGCGGGGATTGGGCTGAATTGATATACGGCGGACTTAACCGGTTTAAGGAAAAAACGGGTGTGCATCTTGCTTTTCAATGCTGCGAGCATTTAAACAGGGCGCTGGTCATTGAAGCGGAAACGGCCGAGCGGTTCAGGCTCCCCATTGTTTCAGCCGTCCCCGTCCCGAAAGCGGGCGGAGCAATGGCCTCTTATGCATACCGGCAGATGCGTTCTCCCGTGCTCGCCGAATCGATTCAGGCTGATGCCGGGATTGACATCGGCGATACGTTCATCGGCATGCATCTGAAACCCGTTGCCGTCCCTGTCCGGATATCAAGCCGTGAGCTTGGAGAAGCACATGTGACGATGGCCCGGACAAGGCCGAAGCTGATAGGCGGAATTCGCGCCGTTTATGAATGCGAATGATGAAAATGCTTTTCCTGTATAATGTTCGTGTTTTCTAATTAAATTTTGTGATTTTTTTAAATAAGCTGTTACATTCACCTGAAAAACCATGTACAATAAGGGTGGTAAAAATAAAGAACAGGAAACGGATAGGAGAGGATCTCGCTGATGAAACATTTACCTGTACAAGACAAACAAGTGTTTAACGCCATCAAAGATGAGCGTAAGCGTCAACAGACTAAGATCGAATTAATTGCTTCTGAAAACTTCGTGACGGAAGCGGTAATGGAAGCACAAGGCTCTGTTTTAACAAACAAATATGCTGAAGGCTACCCCGGCAAACGCTACTACGGCGGCTGTGAGCATGTTGATGTCGTTGAGGACATCGCCCGCGACCGCGCGAAAGAGATTTTCGGAGCTGAGCATGTAAACGTTCAGCCGCACTCAGGCGCTCAAGCGAACATGGCTGTTTACTTCACGATTTTAGAGCACGGCGACACGGTGCTCGGGATGAACCTCTCCCACGGCGGCCACTTAACACACGGAAGCCCGGTTAATTTCAGCGGTGTTCAATACAACTTTGTAGAATACGGTGTCGATAAAGACACGCAATATATAGATTATGAAGATGTGCGTGAAAAAGCGCTGGCGCATAAGCCGAAACTCATCGTTGCCGGAGCGAGCGCGTACCCCCGCACGATCGACTTTAAAAAATTCCGCGAAATCGCTGATGAAGTCGGCGCTTACTTCATGGTAGACATGGCGCATATCGCGGGTCTTGTCGCAGCCGGCCTTCATCCGAATCCGGTTCCTTACGCTGACTTTGTAACGACAACGACTCACAAAACACTTCGCGGACCTCGCGGAGGAATGATTCTTTGCCGTGAAGAGTTCGGCAAAAAGATTGATAAATCCATTTTCCCGGGAATCCAAGGCGGACCGCTTATGCATGTCATCGCGGCCAAAGCCGTTTCTTTCGGAGAAGTGCTTGAAGATGATTTCAAAACATATGCGCAAAACGTCATCTCGAACGCGAAAAGCCTGGCTGAGTCTCTGAACAAAGAGGGCATTCAGCTCGTATCGGGCGGAACGGATAACCACCTTGTGCTTGTCGACCTCCGTTCTCTCGGTCTGACCGGAAAAGTCGCTGAACACGTTCTTGATGAAATCGGCATTACATCTAATAAAAACGCGATCCCTTACGATCCGGAAAAACCGTTCGTCACAAGCGGAATCCGTCTCGGTACGGCAGCTGTGACAAGCCGCGGCTTTGACGGTGACGCGCTTGAAGAAGTCGGCGCCATCATCGGCCTCGCGCTGAAACATCATGAAGACGAAGCAAAACTTGAAGAAGCGAGACAGCGCGTATCTGCCTTGACTGAAAAGTTTCCTTTATATAAAGAACTAGGCTATTAATAAGGAAGAAACCCGCCGGAACCTTAATCCGGCGGGTTTTTTTATGATTTTCTTGAAACTGTTTGTCTTTTTCTGTAGAATCAATAGAAGTGTGAAAAAGTCACTCGGACAACAAAAAAGGAGCTGAACACAGTATGGGAAAGGTTTACGTATTTGATCATCCTTTAATCCAGCATAAGCTGACATATATTCGGAATGAAAATACAGGCACAAAGGATTTCAGAGACCTTGTGGACGAAGTCGCATCACTGATGGCGTTTGAAATTACACGTGATCTTCCTCTTAAAGAAGTGGAAGTGAAAACACCTGTTCAAACAGCGACATCCAAAGTGATTTCAGGGAAGAAACTCGGTATCGTGCCGATCCTGAGAGCGGGTCTCGGAATGGTTGACGGCATGCTGAAATTAATCCCGGCCGCTAAAGTGGGACATGTCGGATTATACCGTGATCCGGAAACCTTAAAACCGGTGGAATACTATGTCAAGCTTCCTTCTGATGTAGAAGAACGCGAATTTATTGTCGTGGATCCGATGCTTGCTACGGGAGGTTCTGCGGTGGAAGCGATAAACAGCCTGAAAAAGCGCGGCGCGAGAAACATTCGTTTTATGTGTCTTGTAGCGGCTCCGGAAGGCGTGGAAGAGCTGCAGAAACACCATTCTGACGTTGATATTTACATCGCCGCCCTTGATGAAAAACTGAATGAAAAAGGCTATATCGTTCCGGGCCTCGGTGACGCGGGTGACAGACTGTACGGAACCAAATAAATCGGAAAACCTCATTCAGGGGTTTTCTTTTTTTATCCAGATATTTGCTGAATGGGCAGAGTTCATACATTTATAGGTGAAATTGTGAACATTCTGTGTATGCTTCCGGTATAAAAAGTTTTTTAACTTTAAACAGATTGACACATGTTAGGGGCTATTGTATGCTAAACGAGGGTATTATGAGAAGGTTTTCATTCCTTTCATTTCTAGTATCCATCCTCATTTTAAATCCTCCAAAAAAACCCGTTATATGAGGATTTATCTAAGCGAATGAAACAGCATCCCGTGGCATCAGGAGGATGAGTGGTTTTTTCGAACAGGCCGTTTTGCGGACAAAAAAGGCCTTCTGCAAGGGTTAACCGCATGTTTTGCCGTATCCAGGAATTATATTACATTTTCATCAGGAGACAGATAGTTGATGGACGATCCCAATCTTACATTCAGCAGACAACGGAGATATGTATTTGTAATCTTAGCAATCTATTTGCTGGGATATGGTCTTACGGCGTATAAAACTGTTTTTTTAGGCCTCTTTTTGGGAACTGTTTTCAGTTTGTTTAATTTGTGGCTCTTGACCAGAAGAATGAATGCTTTTGACAAGGCCGTGGCGAAAGGAAAGTCCATACGATCACTCGGGAGCGCAGCGCGTTGGTGCAATGCGATACTTGCGATGGCTGTCGCCTTTAAATATCCCGATAAAGTCAGTGTGGCAAGTGTGATTATTGGATTAATGACAATTTATCCCGTCATTATGATAGATTCCATTATTCAGCTCAAACGTTCATCAATGGAAGAGAGGTGAAAACCCATTGAATCACGATTACAGAACTATTGATTTGTTTGGTCTTACTTTTAATCTGACAAACATTCTGATGATTACTGTGGCAAGTGTGATTGTGCTGCTGATTGCGATTCTCACTACGAGAACGCTGTCCATCCGTCCGGGAAAAGCCCAGAACTTCATGGAATGGATTGTTGATTTTGTCCGCAATATTATAGGCAGTACAATGGATTTAAAAACAGGGGCTAACTTCTTGGCGCTTGGTGTAACCTTGCTGATGTACATATTTGTATCAAATATGCTGGGGCTGCCGTTTTCTGTAACGGTCGGACACGAGCTTTGGTGGAAATCACCGACGGCCGATCCGGCTATTACTCTGACTCTAGCCGTTATGGTTGTGTCGTTAACGCACTATTACGGCGTGAAGATGAAAGGTTTGAAGGAATACTCTAAGGATTACCTCAGACCGGTTCCGCTTATGTTCCCGATGAAGATCATTGAGGAGTTTGCGAATACGCTGACACTCGGACTTCGTCTTTACGGTAACATTTTTGCCGGGGAAATTCTTCTTGGCCTGCTTGCGAATCTGGCGACGAATTTCTACTCAAACAGTTTCTTTCTCGGTTTGGTCGGCACAGTCGGAGCCATTATTCCGATGCTTGCATGGCAGGCATTCAGCTTGTTCATCGGTACCATCCAGGCATTTATCTTTACGATGCTGACGATGGTGTACATGTCACACAAAATCAGTCATGATCATTAAAATCATATATCCATTCGGATAACATTTTAAAGGAGGAACTTTTTCATGAATTTAATAGCAGCTGCAATTGCAATCGGTTTAGGTGCACTTGGTGCAGGTATTGGTAACGGTCTGATCGTTTCACGTACGGTAGAGGGAATCGCCCGTCAGCCGGAAGCAGGAAAAGAACTTAGAACTCTTATGTTCATGGGTATCGCATTGGTTGAGGCCCTTCCGATTATCGCTGTCGTTATCGCGTTCTTAGCGTTCTTTGGCTAAGCAAAAAAGCCTTATATGAACTAAAAATGGCGAAGATCACTCTAAGAGAACCTTCGCCATTGCTTTATGTCTGATAAGCAGGCCGTCCCGAAACGGCTTTTTATCAGCAGAGAAAACCTGCAGAAGGGAGTTGCCGTAGTAGATGTCTCAATTACCTCTTGAATTAGGACTGTCGTTTAACGGCGGAGATATCCTATTCCAATTGTTAGCTATGTTAGTTTTATTAGCGCTTCTCAAGAAATTCGCTCTTGGACCGCTATTAAATATAATGAAACAGCGTGAAGATCATATCGCCGGCGAAATTACGTCCGCTGAAGAAAGAAATAAAGAAGCGCAGAAGCTGATTGAAGAGCAGCGCGTTCTTTTAAAAGAAGCGAAACAGGAATCACAATCACTCATTGAAAATGCGAAAAAACTGGGTGAAAAGCAGAAGGAAGACATTATCCAGGCTGCACGCGCCGAGTCTGAAAGATTGAAAGAAGCGGCGAGAACCGAAATTGTCAAAGAAAAAGAACAAGCGGTTTCCGCACTTCGCGAGCAAGTCGCATCACTTTCTGTCTTAATCGCATCGAAAGTGATTGAAAAAGAGCTTGATGAACAAGCCCAGGAACAACTGATTCAGGACTATCTTAAAGAGGTAGGAGAAAGCCGATGAGTGGATCTGCTGTCTCTAAACGATACGCGTCAGCGCTTTTCGACATTGCCGTTGAGACTTCTCAAATCAATGAAATCGAAGAAGAGCTTACCGTACTAAAAGAAGTGTTCCGGAACGAAGCCGGATTACAGGAAGTGTTAAGCCATCCGAAGGTATCGGCCGCTAAGAAAAAAGAGCTGATTCAGCAATCGTTCGGCGCACTGTCTGAGTCTGTGCTGCATACGATTTTTCTTCTGATTGACCGCCGCCGGTCTTCGATTGTGCCTGATCTCACAGACGAGTTTATCAAACTTGCCAATCAGGCCCGTCAGACAGAGGACGCGGTTGTTTATTCAGTAAAACCGCTGTCAGAAGCGGAAATGTTATCATTGTCTCAAGTGTTTGCAAAAAAAGCCGGAATCGCTTCGCTCAGAATCAGAAATGAAGTGCAGACGGATTTAATAGGCGGCATTAAAGTCCGCATTGGAAACCGGATTTATGACGGAAGCGTAAGCGGAAAGCTTGAGCGCATGGAACGTCAACTTGCCGGAGGAAATCGATAGAAGGGGTGAAACCTAAGTGAGCATCAAAGCTGAAGAGATTAGCACGCTGATAAAGCAGCAAATTCAAAATTACCAATCTGAAATTGAAGTTCATGACGTAGGTACAGTCATCCAAGTCGGAGACGGTATTGCGCGTGTGCACGGCCTTGACAATTGTATGGCCGGTGAACTTGTTGAGTTTTCAAACGGCGTTTTGGGTATGGCTCAAAACCTTGAAGAATCCAACGTAGGTATCGTTATCTTAGGACCTTACAGAGATATCCGTGAAGGTGATGAGGTCAAAAGAACGGGCCGCATCATGGAAGTTCCTGTAGGTGAAGAATTAATCGGACGTATCGTCAACCCGCTCGGACAGCCGGTAGACGGACTGGGTCCGATTCTGACAAGCAAAACACGTCCGATCGAAAGCCAGGCTCCAGGCGTAATGGACCGTAAATCGGTACATGAGCCGCTGCAAACGGGTATCAAAGCGATCGACGCGTTAATTCCGATCGGCCGCGGACAGCGTGAGCTGATTATCGGTGACCGTCAGACAGGTAAAACATCTGTTGCGATTGATACAATCTTAAACCAAAAAGATCAAGACATGATCTGTGTGTACGTAGCGATCGGTCAAAAAGAATCTACAGTGCGCGGCGTAGTGGAAACACTTCGTAAGCATGGCGCGCTTGATTACACGATTGTCGTGACGGCGTCCGCTTCACAGCCGGCTCCGCTTCTGTACCTTGCACCGTATGCAGGGGTGACAATGGGTGAAGAATTCATGTACAACGGCAAGCACGTTCTCGTCGTATATGATGATTTATCCAAACAAGCGGCCGCTTACCGTGAGCTGTCATTGCTTCTTCGCCGTCCGCCGGGCCGTGAAGCATTCCCTGGGGATGTATTCTATCTTCACTCCCGTCTGCTTGAGCGCGCAGCTAAGCTGAGTGACGCGAAAGGCGCAGGATCAATTACGGCGCTGCCGTTCGTCGAAACACAAGCAGGAGATATCTCCGCTTATATCCCGACAAACGTCATTTCCATTACTGACGGACAGATTTTCCTTCAATCCGACCTATTCTTCTCAGGCGTGCGTCCTGCGATCAATGCCGGATTATCCGTATCCCGTGTCGGCGGATCAGCCCAAATCAAAGCGATGAAAAAGGTAGCGGGAACATTGCGTCTTGACCTGGCTTCATACCGTGAACTTGAAGCGTTCGCCCAATTCGGATCTGATCTTGACCAGGCGACTCAGGCGAAACTGAACCGCGGTGCGCGTACAGTTGAAGTGCTGAAGCAAGACTTGAATAAACCGCTTCCGGTTGAAAAACAGGTAGCCATTCTTTATGCGCTGACAAAAGGATATCTTGATGATATTCCGGTTGCGGATATCAGACGTTTTGAAGAAGAGTACTACATGTACCTTGATCAAAACCATAAAGATCTGCTTGACGGCATTGCGAAAACAGGAAACCTTCCTGCTGATGAAGACTTCAAAGCTGCAATCGAAGGCTTCAAACGCACATTTGCACCAAGCAACTAACCCTTAGAAGATGAGAGAAAAAGGTTCTCTTTTTCTCTCTTTTTACGCAAATGAAGAATAAAGGTGGTGAAATCTTTGGCCTCATTACGCGATATTAAGTCAAGGATCACGTCAACGAAAAAAACAAGCCAGATTACAAAAGCCATGCAGATGGTATCCGCTGCGAAGCTGAACCGTGCGGAAACCAACGCGAAGTCATTTGCTCCGTATATGGATAAGATCCAGGAGGTTGTGTTTAACGTCGGAAAAGGCGCGAAAAACGCGAAACACCCGATGCTTGTCTCAAGAGAAGTGAAAAAGACGGCGTATCTCGTCATTACGTCTGACCGCGGGCTTGCGGGTGCGTTTAACAGTTCGGTTTTGCGAAACGCTTACCGCACCATTCAAGAACGCCATCAGTCTAAAGATGAATACACGGTGATTGCAATCGGCAGAGTCGGCCGCGATTTCTTCAAAAAACGGGAAATGCCGATTTTGTCTGAGTTAGTGGGGCTTGGCGACGAGGTCACTTTTGCTCAGATTAAAGATTTGACCCGTCAGACGGTTCAAATGTTTATCGACGGCGCTTTTGATGAACTGCATTTGGTGTATAACCATTTCGTCAGTGCGATTTCACAGGAAGTGACGGAGAAAAAAGTGCTGCCTTTAACGGATTTCGGAACGAGCGGCGGGAAGCGTACAGCTTCTTACGAGTTCGAACCGGATGAAGAAGAGGTGCTCGAAGTGCTGCTTCCTCAATATGCGGAAAGCTTAATTTACGGCGCGCTTCTTGACAGTAAAGCAAGTGAACACGCTGCGAGAATGACAGCAATGAAAAATGCGACTGATAATGCGAAAGAACTCATTGATTCACTTTCGCTTTCATATAACCGCGCGCGTCAAGCGGCGATTACACAAGAAATTACCGAAATTGTCGGCGGTGCAGCCGCTTTAGAATAGAAAGATTTTGTCAGGAGGGATAGCGATGAAGAAAGGACGCGTAAGTCAGGTGCTTGGACCGGTTGTCGACGTACGTTTCGAGGACGGCCACTTGCCTGCGATTTATAATGCGATTAAAGTTTCACAGCCAGCTACAGGCGAAAATGAAGTAGGCATCGACCTAACGCTAGAGGTTGCTCTTCATTTAGGCGATGATACAGTCCGTACAATTGCCATGGCATCTACGGACGGAATTCAGCGCGGAATGGAAGCTGTTGATACAGGTGCGCCGATTTCCGTTCCTGTCGGTGATGTGACTCTCGGACGCGTATTTAACGTACTGGGAGATAAAATTGATTTAAATGAACCGCTGCCTGCGGATGCTCAAAAGGACCCGATCCACAGATCAGCTCCTTCATTCGATGAGCTTTCAACTGAGGTTGAAATTCTTGAAACGGGAATTAAGGTTGTTGACCTGCTCGCTCCTTACATCAAGGGCGGTAAAATCGGATTGTTCGGCGGCGCCGGCGTAGGTAAAACCGTATTAATCCAGGAATTAATCAACAACATCGCGCAAGAGCACGGCGGTATTTCCGTATTCGCCGGTGTAGGAGAGCGTACTCGTGAAGGGAACGACCTTTTCTACGAAATGAGCGATTCAGGCGTTATCAAGAAAACAGCCATGGTCTTCGGACAAATGAACGAGCCGCCGGGCGCACGTATGCGTGTAGCACTGACGGGGCTTACAATGGCTGAGCATTTCCGTGATAAACAAGGACAGGACGTACTGTTCTTTATCGATAACATTTTCCGTTTCACACAAGCGGGTTCAGAGGTTTCCGCGCTTCTCGGCCGTATGCCTTCTGCGGTTGGTTATCAGCCGACGCTTGCGACAGAAATGGGTCAGCTTCAAGAGCGTATTACGTCTACAAACGTTGGTTCAGTTACATCTATCCAGGCGATCTACGTGCCTGCCGATGACTATACTGACCCGGCTCCGGCGACAACGTTCGCTCACTTGGATGCGACGACTAACCTTGAGCGTAAATTAACTGAAATGGGTATCTACCCTGCGGTTGATCCGCTGGCTTCCACTTCCCGCGCGCTTGCTCCGGAAATTGTCGGAGAAGAGCATTATGCGGTGGCGCGTGAAGTCCAGTCAACGCTTCAGCGTTACAAAGAACTTCAGGATATTATCGCGATTCTCGGTATGGACGAATTAGGTGAAGAAGACAAGCTTGTCGTTCACCGCGCACGCCGTATCCAGTTCTTCCTTTCTCAAAACTTCCACGTAGCTGAGCAGTTTACGGGACAAAAGGGTTCTTACGTGCCTGTTAAAGAAACGGTACGAGGCTTTAAAGAAATCCTTTCCGGTAAATATGACCATCTTCCGGAAGATGCATTCCGTCTTGTGGGACGCATTGAAGAAGTCATTGAGAATGCAAAAGAGATGGGTGTAGAAGTTTAATCTGGTCCTAGGAGGGTAAAAGCATGAAGACCGTTAAAGTCAATATCGTTACTCCCGACGGCCCAGTATATGATGCTGATATTGAAATGGTAAGTGTAAGAGCCGAGAGCGGTGATCTCGGTATCTTGCCTGGCCATATTCCGACCGTGGCTCCGCTTAAAATCGGCGCTGTCCGCCTTAAAAAAGACGGACAGACCGAATTGGCGGCTGTCAGCGGCGGATTTTTAGAAGTCCGTCCTGATCAGGTCACTATCCTTGCACAAGCCGCTGAAACAGCGGAAAGCATTGATAAAGAGCGCGCCCTTGCTGCGAAAAAGCGGGCGGAAGACCGTTTGAACAAACGATCAGATGATACTGACATTCGTCGGGCTGAGCTTGCGCTACAGCGGGCTGTAAACAGATTGGATGTTGCAGGAAACTAAAAAAGAATCCTTCTCGGCTGTCTGAGAAGGATTCTTTTTCTATATTAACGCATAAGAGATTCATAGACGCCGATAAGCGGATGATCCTCTTCTTTTTGCAGATATAAATGTTCGCAGCAGTTGTCGGTGTGCCACGTTTTGTTTCCTCTCCGCACACCCGTCGTATAGGCGCCGTCCGTATACGGATAAGGTTTGACGACCCATTCGGCATCGTCATGGTGTCTGATGGCGCAATCGATGACATACACACTGAGCATTTTCTCAAATTCGTCAATCGGCAGGTTCCAATCCGCCAAAAGCAGCTCTTGTATGCTGCGGAAGTAAAGAGCTTCCACTTCCAGCAGGCTGCCGCGTGAATAATCAAGAGAAATGTTGAAAAACTGACATAATTCTTTCAGTTCCTCTGTTTGAGACTGTCTATAATCATAGTAGAATGCTATCGCTTCCCACTCGTGGTCAAATACGGGAAGTGTTTCTCCATACTGCTTTTCCGGATGAAAAAAGGAATGATTCATATTCCCATCTCCTTTCCAAAAAAGTATATCATGCCGGAGAACGGACATTTAAGCGGGGATTGCCCCTAATTTTGGATAAAAATTCTGATGTAAAAATGATCATCTTTCTCTCTTCTTCTTATATAATAAGAGAGGATATGAGGGGCGGAAAAAATGAAAGGAGATGGAATTTGTGAATGTATTGGGGCAGCAGGCCGCAATCAGCATCCTGGTTCACCTGGTATGCATTGCGGTGACATGGTGGGCGCTTCAGGCCGTCAACTTTGATCCGCTGATCCGAAAAGGAAAAATAGTGCAGGCGAGGCTGCTGATCATTCTTCTTACCATTGCGATCGGTACGGCAGTCGCTGACTTCTTTTTAGATTATCTTACCTATTCGAAACAGCTTCCATACTTATTTTAAGATGTTTCGTCTGTTGAAATGAAGGGAATCGCTGGGTGAGAAACCAATTTTTCTTCACCCGCTTGGCGAGTTTTGACGAAGTTTTCCATGTATTGCTTTCCCCGGCTCCGGCAAAAATGGGAGTAAGGGGGAGAGATCGATATGAAGAAAAAAAGAGCTGGCCGCATCATCTTGTTTTTTGTTTTTTTAAGCACCTTAATAGCGGTATTTCATTCCATTCATGCAAGTGAGCTGTCTCCGCTTGCCCAGATTGCCGAAGGAATGGAGCGGCAACAGGTCACTGTAGATGAATGGACGCTTCATGCGAAAAAAAATCTGAACCTGTCACTGAGTGAATTTGATGACAAGGTAAAAGAACTGAAGACGCAGTATCCGCAATATCATTGGGAATCCGCGCGGGAAGATAAAATTGTAAAGGCCGTCGGCACGTATTCTGACAAAAAAAATCACACAACTTTTAAACTGCAGCTCGTCACTACCCTCAAAAACCAGAACCCAACTTCGTATTTATTATATGAGCAAATGAGCCCGGAGCAACCGGAAAACTGGAATGATACATATGAACAGTTTGAACGGCAGGCACATGACATATTTCAAAATAAAGTATTTATTTTTACTTGTCTAAAGGGTCATTTAAATGATAATATGAGTATTGTTTTGCAAAAAAAAGCAGAACAGCTCATGAAAGAATTTGAAGCAAGTCCAGTTGAACATGTAGTTGAGCCTCATTTCGTTTCTGTTTCTGCATTTACATATAAGTGGACAGATTACATCATGACATCGAAACATAAGATGAATGTGCAAGTTGCGCTTAGAAGTGCGGGAATGGGCGAAAAACATACCGTTACGGTTGGCACACCAATCGTGACGACTGAATATTAATATAGAGAATATAGGGACGCGGAGGGGAATACCTTGGAAAAAATCATCGTCCGCGGCGGTCAGAAGTTAAACGGCACAGTGAAAGTTGAAGGAGCAAAAAATGCCGTTTTACCAGTTATCGCTGCATCTTTATTAGCAAGTGAAGAAAAAAGCGTAATATGTGATGTACCTACGCTCTCCGATGTATATACAATTAATGAAGTGTTGCGTCATTTAGGAGCAGATGTGCATTTTGAGAATAATGAAGTTACCGTAAACGCTTCTTACGCTTTAGAAACAGAAGCACCTTTTGAATATGTGCGCAAAATGCGCGCGTCAGTGCTTGTTATGGGCCCTCTGTTAGCCCGTACGGGTCATTCAAGAGTAGCGCTTCCGGGCGGCTGCGCAATCGGCTCAAGACCGATTGATCAGCATTTAAAAGGCTTTGAAGCAATGGGTGCAAAAATCAAAGTAGGCAACGGCTTTATTGAAGCAGAAGTGGAGGGCCGTCTGCAGGGCGCAAAAATCTATTTAGATTTCCCAAGTGTGGGTGCGACAGAAAACTTGATTATGGCAGCTGCTTTAGCTGAAGGAACAACAACGCTTGAAAACGTGGCAAAAGAGCCTGAAATCGTTGACTTAGCGAACTATATCAATGCGATGGGCGGAAAAATCCGCGGAGCCGGCACAGGCACCATTAAAATTGAAGGTGTCGAGAAGCTTCACGGCGTAAGACACAACATCATTCCTGACCGTATTGAAGCGGGTACTTTCATGGTGGCTGCGGCTATCACGGAAGGAAATGTATTAGTCAAAGGTGCGGTTCCTGAGCATCTTACGTCTTTAATTGCGAAGATGGAAGAAATGGGAGTCAAAATTACGGATGAAGGAGAAGGCCTTCGTGTCATCGGTCCTGCCCAGCTGAAGCCGATCGACATTAAAACGATGCCTCACCCAGGATTCCCGACTGATATGCAGTCGCAAATGATGGCGCTGCTTCTCCGTGCGAGCGGAACAAGCATGATTACTGAAACTGTGTTTGAAAACCGTTTTATGCATGCTGAAGAATTCCGCCGGATGAATGGCGACATTAAAATTGAAGGACGTTCTGTGATCATTAACGGTCCTGTACAGCTGCAAGGCGCAGAAGTTGCCGCTACGGACCTGCGTGCGGGCGCGGCGCTGATTCTTGCGGGATTAGTGGCTGAAGGTCATACACGCGTCACGGAACTGAAGCACTTGGATCGCGGTTATGTGAATTTCCATCAAAAACTTGCGGCTCTCGGCGCTGACATCGAGCGTGTCGTTGATGAAACGGCCGCTGAACAAGAAAGTAAAGAAGTCGTAACTGACCTAAACGCATAATGGCTGTAAAAACAGTATGTCAATCTGGCATACTGTTTTTTTATGGTTTATCATCATTATTATGCTCTGATTTCCAAAAAAGAATACGTTTTTCGCGTGAAAAATGGAATAAAGATTCTGTCCAAAAGGAAGTCATATTAGCTTGTCCCTGCCCATAAGATGAAGTAGAGTCGAATCCCAAGCAGGAGGCAGCTGATATATGAAACCGATTGTATTTCTACTATCCGGGCTGTGTATACTTATTCTTCTAGTCCCCACCATTCTCGTCCTTCCGTTTCAGGCAGAAAAAGGAGCAGCCGTAAACAGAGAGCCCGGACACAAAACAGCACACACCACACGAGAAACAAAAGGAGCAGAAACATTGAAAGAATCACCTGTATCCATTCCGGTTTATCGGACATCCAATCATTCTGTAGAAAACATTCCGCTTGAAGAGTACGTGATCGGTGTCGTGGCTTCCGAAATGCCCGCAAACTTTAAACCGGAGGCCTTAAAAGCCCAGGCGCTGGCCGCCCGGACATTCATCGTCAGACTGATGGTCGCTGACTCAGCCGTCCAGGCGCCGAAAGGATCACTGGTGGATGATACGCAAATGTTCCAAGTCTATCAAAGCAAAAGCCAGCTGAAAAAAGAATGGGGTTCTAAGTACGCACACAACCTCAAGAAAATCACAAACGCGGTGGCCGGCACGCAAGGAAAGATTTTAACGTACGATAACAAGCCGATTGAGGCATCTTTCTTCTCTACGAGCAACGGGTATACGGAAAATGCGGAAGCCTATTGGACAAGCGCCATTCCTTATTTAAAAAGCGTGAAAAGTCCGTGGGATAAGCAATCGCCGAAATATCTTGCCACCCAGACCTTCAGTGTGCCGGAGTTTCAGCAAAAGCTCGGCGTACAGCTCTCGGGACAAAACACGGTGGGACAGATTACAGCCAGAACGCCGGGCCATCAAGTGGCAACGGCCGTCATCAACGGCAAAAAGCTGAAGGGAAGAGACATCCGGGAAAAACTCGGACTCCGTTCTGCCGACTTTGAATGGAAACGAAACGGCGGCAGCATCACCATTACGACAAAAGGATTCGGCCACGGCGTCGGCATGAGCCAGTACGGGGCCAATTACATGGCGGAGCAGGGAAAATCAGTGGCGGACATCGTCAAGCATTATTATCAGGGAGTAGACATTTCCGAAGCAGATTCATTTTTAAACAAATATATGGCGAAAAAATAGACGCTTTCATGAGCGTCTTTTTTTTTGAAAACTATTCCATAAACGGTAAAGCAACCAACAGACTCATATAACGAAAGCCTAAAGGCTGACAAATGTCGATTGAAGGCTGAGCGCCGGGTGTAAATCACTGATAAAAATGCCGCTTCTATGTGAATATACGCAAAAATAATGAGGAACGCCGTCCTATTTATTTCCCTTTTCATCTCATTTACGATAAATATTGTTCGGCGTTGAACGTAAATCTATTGAAAAGGGGAAAAAGCAATGAAAAAAACATTTTCACTCATACTCATGCTCGGATTGATGCTGACTGCTGCATCTCCTGCTTTTGCTGCCGAGAATGCAAACGAGAAGACTCTTTCATTTAAAAACAATACCGCCATTTTACTTGATGCGAGCGGCAGTATGGCAAAACGGATTGACGGTGTTTCTAAATACAACATGGCAAAAGAAGAAATTGTCCGTTTTGCGGATCAAATTAAATCTAAATCACAGGTCAGAATGACGGTTTTCGGTTCGGAAGGCAATAATAAAAACTCCGGAAAGGTTCAATCTTGTGAATCCATTCGCGGTGTGTACGGATTCCAAAGGTTTGACAGACAGAGCTTCCTTAACTCTCTTAACGGAATCGGGCCTACGGGCTGGACACCGATTGCAAAAGCATTAGAGGATGCGAAGGCTTCCTTTACCGGTTTGCACAAACTTGGCAGTAAATCCGTTTTCCTGTTGACGGACGGCGAGGAGACATGCGGAGGAGATCCTGTTAAGACAGCGAAAGAACTTCGCAAACAGCATATTAAAGTCAACGTGATCGGCTTTGACTTTAAGGAAGGCTTCAACGGCCAGCTTCACGAGATTGCCAAAGCGGGCGGAGGAAAATATTACGAAGCTCACAGCCAAAAGGATATGAACCGCATCTTTACAATGGCAGCGAGTTCATTAGCGGAATAAGAAAAGGTGCCGTTTATCGGCCCTTTTTTTTATTTTTATTTAACAAAAATTTCAAGAAAAGATGAAGAGAAAACTGTAAAAAGAATCAGATTCCGGACTTATATTACAAAAAGGGCGAAAAAGGCATTAAATCTGTCATCATTTATCCAATCTTTTTAGGATGATGCGCATAATTCTGTTCATTTTTAACGGCGTACCGCCGCTTATACAAAAGGAATCCCGCCCTATATCTTTTTGCATACTCGTCATCTAGCATAGAGAAGAGCCGGGGGCCCATCGGCCAAAAACAAACGGAGAGGAATGAAGGAAATGAAAAAAATGTTCACTGCGGGGATTGTCGGACTTTTGACGCTTTCACTCGGATCACCTGTTTTTGCAGCTGAGAAAAAGCACGAAGAAACAAACGTTGCCGTGCTGTTTGACGCAAGCGGAAGCATGATACAAAAAACAGGGGGAGAGCGTAAAATAGATGTCGCGAAAGAGTCTGTCACTTCTTTTGCGGAAGTTCTTCCTGAAGACACGAATCTGATGCTTCGGGTATTCGGGCATAAGGGCAATAATAAAAACTCAGGCAAAGCCGTATCATGTAATGCGACAGAAACGTTATACGGCCTTCAGCCGTACGCCGTGACTCCATTTGAGCAATCACTCAGCAAGATTAAACCGACCGGCTGGACACCGATTGCGAAAGCGCTCTCTGATACGCGTGAAGAATTTGAGCGGGCCGGCGCCACGGGGAAAAACGTCGTATATCTGATCACAGACGGTGAAGAAACATGCGGCGGTAATCCTCAGGCCGAAATTCAAAAGCTCCGTAAAGCGAACGTCAACACGATCGTCAATATCATCGGCTTCAACTTCGGCATGAAAGGAAGCGAAAGCCTTGAAAAAGCGGCGGAAGCGGGAGGCGGCACATATGTCTCAGCTGACAGCGCGGACGAGTTCAAACAGGCTTGGGAAGACGCTGCAAAGGATTTAGCAAAAGAATAGGTTAAAAAAGGACGCCCGCGCGGCGTCTTTTTTGTTTAGAAAACGGAACCGCGGGAATGATACGGATAAAAGGAGATGAACGCTGTTGTTAAAAGGAGCAGGCATTATATTAGTGCTGGCGGCAGTCGTTTTTGTTCTGATGGGAATTTTTCTGAAGCTTGCCGCCTTCATATTCGTCAGTATATTGGCCATTATCGCCGCAGTTATTTTATTCACCATTCTGAGCAGACATCATCGCAATGAAACATAGAGTCCTAAGAGGGCTCTTTTTTTAAACCGCAAATTCGACAAAATACAGGGATTGTGGAAGAATAAAAGAGAAGGATACTGCGGAGGGGAAAACAGTGGATAAAAGAACAACAGCGGTAAGGGACATATACCGCTATGAAAAAGGGGTATTAACAAAGACGGCGGATCGGATGGTTTCAGAGTATCCGCTGACCGTCATGGTGAACGGACAGGAATTTGTTACGCTCGTCTGCACGCCTGACCATTTAGAGGAACTCGTCATCGGATTTCTCGCATCAGAAGGCGTCATTCGTTTTGAAAAAGAAATCAAAAGCTTTACTATAGATGAAAGTCTCGGGTTTGCATATGTTGAACTGACGAATCCCGGAGTGCTTGAGCAAAAAGACTATACGAAGAGGGTCATCGGTTCATGCTGCGGGAAAGGCCGCCATTTTTACTTTCAGCAGGATGTGAAAACGGCCAAAACCGCCGTCAGCCGTATCACCATAACTCCTGAGACGTGCCTTCGCCTGATGAAGGAGATGCAAAGCGGGAGCGGCACCTTCCAGGAAACGGGCGGCGTCCATAATGCGGCGCTGTGCGATACGGAAAAGCTGCTCTTCATGAGGACGGACATCGGGCGCCACAACGCGCTGGATAAGCTGTACGGCTGCTGTTTGAAAAACGGAATGCCGGTCCGTGACAAGCTGATCGTCTTCAGCGGCCGGATTTCCTCAGAGGTTTTATTAAAAGCCGCAAAAATCGGCGTGTCGATTGTCATTTCAAAATCGGCGCCGACGGAGCTCGCGCTGCAAATGGCGGAAGAGCTGAACATAACCGCGATAGGTTTTGTCAGAAACGGATCATTTAACGTATACACACATCCTGAACGGGTTGAACAATAGAAAGGGGTCTTGGGCTTATGAATACAGAAACGCGCCGGGTGACAGACAAAAGGGAAAGGCCGCTCAGGGATCTTCGTATCTCTGTAACCGACCGCTGCAACTTCAGATGCACGTACTGTATGCCAGCCGAATTATTCGGACCGGATTATCCATTTTTACAAAAGACGGAATTGCTCTCCTTCGAGGAGCTTGAGCGGCTTGCGAAGCTGTTTGTCGGCCGCTTCGGCGTTGAAAAAATCAGGCTGACGGGCGGAGAGCCGCTCATGAGAAAAGATATGCCTGAATTGATCAAAAAACTTGCGCGCATCCCCGGACTTAAAGATATCGCGATGACGACAAACGGCTCTCTTCTTCCCGTGTATGCGGAAAAACTGAAGCAGGCGGGGCTGCATCGCGTGACAGTCAGCCTCGATTCTTTAGAGGATGAGCGGTTTAAGGCCATTAACGGCCGCGGGGTTTCGGTGAACAAGGTGCTTGAGGGCATTGAGGCGGCAAAAGCGGCCGGACTCGGTGTGAAAATCAACATGGTTGTTCAAAAGGGCGTCAATGAAAAAGATATCCTTCCGATGGCCCGCTATTTTAAAGAAAAGGGTCATATTCTCCGGTTTATTGAATTTATGGATGTAGGCAATACGAATCAATGGAATAAAAAAGACGTGATCACGAAGGCCGAGATTATTGATCTGATCAACCAGCACATGCCGACGGAGCCGATAGAAGCGAATTATAAGGGAGAGGTCGCTTCCAGGTTCCGCTATCTTGACGGTTCCGGCGAAATTGGCGTGATTTCTTCCGTCTCGGATGCATTCTGCGCCTCCTGCAACAGAGCGCGCCTGTCGGCGAGAGGCGAGCTGTTTACGTGCCTGTTTGCGTCAAGCGGCTATGATGTTCGGAAACTCGTGCGCGGCGGTCTGACCGATGATGAATTGACGGAATCCATCGCTTCTGTCTGGAGAAATCGCACGGATCAGTATTCAATTGACCGCGCGCTTTCTAAAACGGATGGGAAAAAGAAAGTGGAAATGTCTTATATAGGCGGATGAAGAAAAGCTTGCCCGGACAAGGGCAGGCTTTTTTATTCACAATATGAGAGCGGTCTGTTCAAAAAATACCGGTGACAGCCGAAATATATGATAGGAATTTTGATGCAGGACAATCAAGTTATGCAATTCCAAAGCCATACAATATGTTAAAATATAACCAATAGAAATTAGAAAAGGTTGTGAAAGGGGCATGACCGCATACGAGATTCCGTCATCTCAAGTTGGAGTCAAGATCAACAAATGGTACAAGCACATTTTAGCGTTTCAAGCGGCTGATGCCATAAAGCTGAAAGAGGAAATTGATGAGGATATACAACGTATGGAGGAAGACCAGCTGCTGCTGTTATATTATCAGCTGATCAGCTACCGCCATCATATTATGCTTGATTACGTCAAGCCGGAATGCACCGAACAATCACAGATTCAGTACAGCGAGCTGCAAAAGACGATCGAAAGCACGGACAGCATATCGGGACTGTCTGAGTATTATTTCCATTTGTTCAGAGGGATGTATGAATTCGATCACAATAACTATGTTGCGGCTATTTCTTTTTACCGGAAAGCGGAAAAACTCCTTTCATTTGTCGAGGATGATATAGAGAGGGCGGAATTCCATTTCAAGATGTCTGAAGTGTTTTATGTCATGAAGCAGACTCATTTTTCCATGAATCACGGGATTCAGGCGCTGGATACGTATATGAAACACGATTTCTACAGAGTGCGGAGAATTCAATGCCATTTCGTCATCTCAGGAAACTACATCGACTGCAAAAACTACGACAAAGCGCTTGAGCATTTAGACGAAGCCCTCCGCCTTTCTTTGCTTGAAGGACAGCCCCGCCTGATCGGGTCTTCGCTTTACAATCTGGGGAATTGTTATTCTGAAAAGCGCGATCTGGATGAAGCGGCCCGGTACTTTAGAAAAGCGGTTCCCGTTTTTGAAGAGCATCAGCTTGAACAGCTTCCGAAGGCGCTGTTCAGCTTAACGCACACCCTTTTCAGGCTTCATGATGACCAAGCGGCCCTTACCTATTATGAAAGAGGGGTCATGATCGCGAAAGAACGGGGCGATCGATTCAGTTTAGAGAAGTATAAGTTTTTACAAGCGCTTTATTTGGAGTCACTCAATATGGATTTAATCCATGAAGTGTTTGACTATATGAATGAAAAATCGCTGTATGTGTATATTGAAGATTTCGCCTTGGAGGCCGCCGTTTACACAAGCGCACATGAGCAATATAAAGAAGCGGCGTATTTTTATGAAAAAGCGATTCGCATGAGAGAAAACATTCAAAAAGAACAGTGTTTATACGATATATAATTTTCTTAACCATCTGATCAGCAGATGGTTATTTTTTTATGCACATCATAACGTTTGACCATAGAAAAAAACGGAAAAATCGCAAAAGAGAGAAAAAAGTACGATGGGAAGGAGGGATTTGTTGTTCGGATTCAATGATATGATAAAGTTTTTTGTATCATTTCTCATCATTCTGCCGATGGTGTCTGTCATCCATGTGGCGGGACACAGCTTTATGGCCATGCTGTTCGGAGGCAAGGCATCATTGGATATCGGAATGGGGAAACGTCTTTTAAAAGTAGGGCCGATTCAGGTTCGGCGTATCTACTTCATAGATTCTTTCTGCAAGTTCGGCGAATTGCGGATAGATAACCGTCTGACGAGCGCGCTCGTCTATTCCGGAGGCTGTCTGTTTAATCTCGCTTCTATCTTTTTAATAAATCTGCTGATCATAAAAGATGTCCTCGAGCCAAACTTATTTTTTTACCAATTTGTCTATTTTTCAACTTATTATGTTTTCTTTGCCCTTCTGCCGGTGCAATACGGGGATAATAAGCTGTCAGACGGATTGGCTGTTTACAAAGTGCTCCGCTACGGGGAACGCTGTGAAATCAATAATTGAGAGTTGAAATGTTTGCTATCAGGCTGAAAGGGAAGAAAACAAGTACACAGAACAAAAAAGGAGCTGAAGAGATCATGAGTCAAGATAACGGTTTAAAAGACAAAGTAAAAGGCGGCATGAACAAAATGAAAGGGGAAGCAAAGGACAAAGCAGGCGACATGGCAAACAAGTCCGACTTAAAAGCGGAAGGTAAAAAAGACAAAGCGAAAGGCAGCCTGCAAAAGGGTGTCGGCAAAACGAAAGATAAACTCAGTGATGATTAATTTGATAGTGAAACACAGCAAAAGCCCAAAATATTTTGGGCTTTTTGTTATGAGAAATGACAAAAATTCCAGTTCATTTGGTTAATATTCACTAAATTTTTAAATATTCTATAAATTCCCCGGCGATTTCTTTATAATATTCACATAGAATGTAACCTTTCTTCACATTTGATTAAACGTTTGTTGAAGAAAAAAATGAGAAATCGGTAATTTCTGCAAAAGGAATCGGGTCGTTCACCGTCGAATAACTTTTATCACTTAACATTTCATGAGGTGAAGGGGGTGACGGCCGCCTGCATCGTTTCGGTATGACCATGCGGATTGTGTTTGACTATCACTAAGGGGGAATACAGATGAAACTGACACCGGTTGAACAAGAAAAATTGCTTATTTTTACGGCGGGAGAGCTCGCTAAGCAGCGGAAGGCGCGCGGCGTTCTGCTGAATTATCCCGAAGCCGCCGCATATTTGACCTGCTATCTGATGGAAGGCGCGAGAGACGGAAAAAGCGTTGCTGAGCTGATGGAATCCGGCCGCAATGTATTGACGGAAAAAGATGTTATGGAAGGCGTTCCGGAAATGCTGGACAGCATTCAGGTGGAAGCGACGTTCCCGGACGGGGTTAAGCTTGTCACCGTTCATCAGCCGATCAAAGCGGAGGTGAAGTCATGAAGCCGGGAGCGATTCAAGTCGCAAAGGGGATCATCACCATTAACGAAGGCCGGAAGACGCTGGAGGTGTCAGTCACCAATAACGGAACACGGTCAGTGCAGGTAGGATCGCATTTTCATTTTGCCGAAGCCAACGGCGCCCTTTCCTTCAATCGGGACAAAGCAATCGGCATGCGCCTTGATATCCCGTCAGGCACATCTGTCCGTTTTGAACCGGGAGAAGAGAAAACCGTCACGCTCGTGGAAATCGGAGGGCGAAAAACGGTCAGAGGTCTCAACGGCATGGCCGATACGTATATGGATGAGCGGGGAAAAGAGAAGACTCTGTCAAATCTTAAAAAAGCCGGATGGATGGAGGAGGCGATCCGATGAAAATGTCACGTGAGCAATACGCAGAACTGTTCGGACCGACAACGGGAGACAAAGTCAGACTCGGAGATACGGATTTATGGATTGAAGTCGAAAAAGATTTCACGAATTACGGTGAAGAAATGATTTTCGGCGGAGGGAAAACAATCCGGGACGGCATGGGGCAGAACGGGCGTATCACCGGGAAAGACGGAGCGCTTGATCTGGTCATTACAAACGCCGTTATCCTGGATTATACCGGAATCGTCAAGGCGGATATCGGGGTGAAGGACGGCCGGATTGTCGGCGTCGGAAAAAGCGGCAATCCTGATATCATGGATGGGGTGGACCCGTACATGATTATCGGTGCCGGAACAGAAGTCATTTCCGGCGAAGGGAAAATCGTAACGGCCGGCGGGGTGGATACGCATATCCACTTTATCTGCCCGCAGCAGATGGAAGTCGCGCTTTCTTCAGGCGTGACCACGCTTCTCGGCGGCGGAACGGGTCCTGCGACGGGAAGTAAAGCGACGACTTGTACATCCGGTGCATGGTACATGTCGAGAATGCTGGAAGCGGCCGAGGAGTTTCCGATCAACGTCGGTTTCTTAGGAAAAGGGAATGCATCCGATAAAGCGCCGCTGATCGAGCAGGTGGAAGCAGGCGCGATCGGCCTGAAGCTGCATGAAGATTGGGGATCAACGCCAAGCGCCATTAAAGCTTGCATGGAAGCAGCGGATGAGGCGGACATTCAGGTGGCGATCCACACAGACACGATAAATGAAGCGGGCTTTTTAGAAAATACGCTTGATGCGATCGGCGACCGGGTTATTCATACATATCACATAGAGGGAGCCGGCGGAGGCCACGCACCGGATATTATGAAACTCGCATCTTACGCCAATATCCTGCCGTCCTCTACGACGCCGACGATCCCGTATACCGTCAACACGATGGACGAGCATCTTGATATGATGATGGTCTGCCATCATTTAGATTCAAAAGTGCCTGAAGACGTGGCGTTCAGTCATTCACGCATCAGAGCGGCCACCATTGCGGCGGAGGATATTCTGCACGATATCGGCGCGATCAGCATGACGTCATCTGACTCGCAGGCGATGGGCAGGGTGGGGGAAGTGATTATCCGGACATGGCAGGTGGCCGATAAAATGAAAAAACAGCGCGGCGCTCTATCAGGAGAAAACGGCAATGACAATGTGCGCGCCAAACGCTATATCGCCAAATACACGATCAACCCGGCCGTCACTCACGGCCTGAGCCATGAAGTCGGTTCCGTTGAAAAAGGAAAGCTCGCCGACCTTGTACTATGGGACCCGGTTTTCTTCGGCGTCAAACCTGAACTTGTGCTCAAAGGCGGCATGATCGCCCGCGCCCAGATGGGAGATCCGAATGCTTCCATTCCGACGCCTGAGCCCGTGTTTATGCGGCAGATGTACGCATCATACGGTAAAGCAAACCGAAATACCTCTATTACATTTATGTCCCAGGCCGGTATCGCAAACGGTGTGCCGGAAAAGCTCGGCCTTGAAAAAATGATTTCTCCCGTACGGAATATCCGTAAGCTGAGTAAGCTCGACATGAAGCTGAATGACGCGATGCCGAATATACAAGTCGATCCGAAAACCTATCAGGTGTTCGCCGACGGAGAAGAGCTGGCATGCCAGCCCGTCAGCTATGTTCCGCTCGGACAGCGTTATTTCTTATTTTAATCCCTCTTCGGCCGGTTTCCCGCCGGCCTGTTTACCCTCTATTGCCAACTTGATTTCATCCTGCCGCCCGTTTTAGTGTATATTAGTAGTTGACAAACAAATGAAATGTAACTATTACGGTTACAACGGTGGTGAAAAACATGATTAACAGCCGTCTTGCTGTGGCCATTCACATTCTATCGCTGATCTCAACGGATGAACGGGCGTCATCGGACATGATTGCGGGCAGCGTAAACACCAATCCCGTCGTCGTGCGGAGAACGATCAGCCAGCTGAAAAAAGCGGGTATTCTGACTTCCCGGGCGGGTGTTCCGGGAGCCAGCCTGAAAAAAGATCCGTCGGAGATCACCCTCTTAGAGGTTTACAGGGCGGTGCAGAATAGGGAAGAGCTTTTTGCGGTTCACGACAATCCGAACCCCGACTGTCCGGTCGGCAAAAATATTCAGCGCGCGCTCGATGAGACGTTCGGAAGCGTACAGCGGGCAATGGAGAATGAACTTGCGAGCAAGTCCCTTTATGATGTAATGAATCATCTCTTTTGTTAAAAAGAGATGGGTTCATGCCGCTAGCGGTGTAACAAAAATGGTTACAAGGGATAATGAGGAAATCACGGTTTTGACCCCATATTCAGACAAGCCTGGATGCGGGATTGCGATCTGTTTAATGAAGAAATCCTCCGAAACTAAAGGAGGTGGTTACCGGGATATTTTTATTTTGCTTAAGACTTATGTGAAGGTGTCAGCTGTGAGCAAGTTAAACAAAAAATGATACCCTGCCTCCGGTAATGCCAAAACCGTTCGCCTCTTAACAATCATTATAAAATTTCTCTAGGAACGATCAGCAGCCCGTTAGCTGCCCCTAATTAAAGATGAGCTGTTACCACACTGTTACATTAGAACTTCCGCTGCTTTTATATCCTTCTGTCGCTAAGACTTGATAAGCCCAATTACTGCCTAGATTCATTCCATGGCTCTTCCAGGCGTTAACATGATTGCTGAAAGTGATTGCAGCGTTGCTTCCGGTTGGTCTCTTCGACTGGCGAACACTCCAGTACTGCGTAAAAGTAGTGTTATCGCCATCGATGGAAGGTGCGTTATAACGTGTTGTTGTATATATGTCATATGTACCTCCATCACTCTTTACAGTACCTTTATACGTTCCGGTAGGTCTGTAAGTACCCCATGAATCCACTACATAATATTCGATGAGAGGTGCTCTCGTCCAGCCATATAAAGTCAAATATCCATTGCCATTCGGCGCCCAGACTCCGGCATTATAGTTTATTGTTCTAAATGCCGAGCCTGTAGTCCAGCCTTTACCAACAACGAAATTTCCGGTATTAGACCAATTAACACTGTAATTCCCGCCAGATCCATTGACAGCGTTGACTGTTCCGCCCCCATCAGTCCAATTTTGCCAGTAATCTGTGCCAGCTGCAGAGGCGGTTGCCGAAAACATGCTGATACTCATGAAAGCAGCCGTTAATCCAACTAAGAATTTCTTTTTAAACTTAAACATATGTTACCTCCTATACTATTTTTTCTGACTTTGACATGAGGCAGCACTCGTAAATATTTAACGAACGCCAACGCTTTTGATCGTTCCTTTCAATATAATAGCATGAATACATGAGTGAATATTAAGAACAATTGTAATTTAATTACAAAGACCCAAAAAACTGTATGATAAGTGGTCTTGTTCCGCCATGGCTTTTATCCTTATTTTGCAGAATCACAATTCTTGCTTCTAAACCTGATCAGGAACAGTCGAACAATTGAGTGATTTCAGTTGAAACTCTGAGGAAAAGTTTTTTTGATGTGATGGCGACACGTCTGGCTGAAGCCGAAATGTCCGAAAGAATATTTGCAGACAGCGTCTCAGCTGCGCTATTATGCCATCGCCGTATTGGCAAATCCAGAGCAGAAAAACTTTCCCGTTGTCGAAGAAGCGGAATAAAAAAATCCCGGGCGGATGCGCCGGGATTTTCCTTTTTAATATGTATTGGCATCAATATTATTAAACACGCCGTCCACGATGCCGAGCGTCATGAGGACAATGAAGAGAACAATACCGAGAACGGACAAGCCGATCGTCACAATCAGGTAGATCCCCTGCATTTTCACGAACTTTGCATAATTCTCCAGCATATGTTCCTCTGTCAGTTCATTGAACTGCTCCGCCATCTGTCCCGCTTCATTTGCCGAGCGCATCAGAAAAATGCCGGCAATGATCTGCAAAACGCCGGGAATGGCTCCGATTAAAAAGAAAAACGCGCCCGACAGCGCCGCAAACGCACCCATAATAATAAATAAAATACCTGTCGCTTTTCCCCATTTCGAAATAGAAATAAGCGAACGATTCACTGATTCAGGTTTCAAACTTTGGCACTCCTTTACAAAAAAATACTCACTTTTCATTTATACACTATTCGGTCATTCTTTTGAATATAAAATGTGTTTTTTCATGCCGTGTCCGTTTTTATATCAGAAAATTCCCGAGAAACACCTCGGGAATTACAAAATCGGCGAAAGAAGTCTTGAAATCGATTCTTTAATGCGGATCCACAGCGAACGCTCCTGATATTCTTCATACGTATATTTTCTGGAGACGAGCAGATCTTCTTTAAATGAGGAAATGAGTTTTTTCGCAATGGTGACGTCATAAATAAAGGCGTTGACTTCAAAATTAAGTCTGAAGCTTCTGACGTCGATATTCGCCGTACCGACTGAAGCCGTCTCATCATCGACGACAATCGTTTTTGCATGAATAAAGCCGTTATCGTAAATGTAGACTGAGGCTCCGGCTTTCAAAAGATCGCCGATGTAAGATAAAGTCGCCCAGTAAACGAAAGCGTGATCCGGCTTGTTCGGAATCATGATTTTGACGTCGATGCCTGACAGACAGGCGATCCTGAGGGCATCTAAAAGACTTGAGTCAGGAATAAAGTAAGGCGTCTGAATCAGGATTGACCGTTTGGCCGTTGAGATCATCTTGATATAGCCGTTTTTAATTTGTTCCCATTCTGAGTCCGGTCCGCTCGTGACAATCTGCATCCCGACATTGCCCTTCGGCTCGCATTCCGGAAAATGATTCGGAACGTATGTGAGCGTATGATGATGGGAGGCTTGGTTCCAATCGAGGATAAACCGTGTCTGAATGGCGTGTACCGCCGTGCCTTGAAGCCTGAGGTGCGTATCGCGCCAGTAGCCGAATTTCGGATTCAGGCCGAGATATTCATCTCCGACGTTAAAGCCGCCGACATAGCCGGTTTCGCCGTCAATGATGACGAGCTTGCGGTGATTCCGATAATTGAGCCGCAAATTAATCGGACGAAGCCTGGAAGGAAAAAAGACTTCCACATGGCCGCCGGCGTCCCGCAGCGGTTTGAAGAATTTTTTTCTGAGTGATCTTGAACCGAGTTCATCATATAACACTCTGACTTTTACGCCTTCGCGTGCTTTTTTCACTAAGGCATCGCGCAATTTTTTTCCCAGTTCATCACCTTTATAAATATAGTATTGAAGGTGAATGTGATCTTTTGCGTTGGAAATGTCCTTCATTAAGCGTTTGAACTTATCGCGCCCGTCCGTCAAAATCTCCACCGAATTATCCTCTGTAAAGACTGCGTGGTTGTTCATGACAAGCATATAGATGAGGTCTTTATTATCCACAGTCGCTCTGTTGTTAAATTGGAATTGCCTCGACTTCAGATCCTTCAGCTGAGACTTCAGCAGCTTTTCAATCCCGATTTTTTTACGGTCTTCCCATTGAAACAGATGCTTGCGTCTCAGGTTATGGCCGAATAACAGGTATAAAATAAACCCTAAAATGGGAATAAAAAAAAGAACCAAGAGCCAAGCCCATGAAGCGCTGGCATCGCGTCTTTCTTTGAAAATCATGATGACGGCCAAAAGTATATTTAAAACGAAAAAAAATCCGAATAAAATAAATGAAATGCTCACTTTGCAACCCCGCTATATCATATTTATCAAGACTGTGCCCATTAGTATTCCGACAAGTGCAGCAATCTGATTCCCATTTCAAATTATAACATTGACATTTTGAAAGAATAAAGAGCCGGAATCAAAGATGAATGCAGTTTTCTTTCAAAGAAAGTTCCGGGTGCGGTAAAATATGCATATATGAAAAAGAAGACAAAAATGACAGCAAAGGGGAGAGGGCATGAAGCTGGAGCATGCGGAACAATTGCCGGGATTCATAAAAAAAGAAATTCAGAAAATACAAATCGCCATCGCGCCGCTGATGAAAAAAAGCATCATTTACCGTTTTCTTGCTTTCCCGCTCGCCGCTTTTAGTCTGTTTCATCTGGCATCGCTTTTGATTCAGGCCCCTTCCGGGAGAGGAGCTCTCGTATCGGCCGGCATTTTTGCCCTCCTTGCGGCTCTGGGTCTTGCGTTTTTTAAGGAAGCCGGCTATCAGCGGAAACAGGTGCAAAAAACGATCCGCCTTTATATGCTGAACAGAATCAGAAAAAGCGATATTCTGTCCGAGGAACGGAAAAGCGCCTATACCCGGCTGATTGCCGAGGAGCCGTCTGCGATGAAGAGCTTTATTGAATTTTTAACGGAAGAAGACCGGAAAAAAGAAATGCTTTATTAAAAAAGAGCTGACGCGCGATCAGCTCTTTTTGTCATTCAAACACCGGGTCGTTCTCATAGTAATATGAATCAGGCGTGTCATACGTATCAGTGCTGTGATAAGCGATAATTCCGATGACAGCGAAGATGACGACTAAAATAAAAGCGAGAATGCCCAATACCACACTGGATGCCGCGTAAAAAAACTGCATTTTGATAAATGACGCGTAATGTGCAAGCATATTTTCTTCCGCGTTTTCTTCTAGTCCTTCCTGAAGGGCGGCAGCCGCTTTTGCCGAGCGCATCAGCATGACGCCGGAAATGATGAGCAGAACCCCCGGAATGGCTCCGAGCAGCGTCACAATGGCTGACAGAGCGGAAAGAGAGCCCGTGATGATCAGAAACACGGCGGTGATCTTTCCCCATTTGGCGATGTCGGCAAGGGAACGGGCTTTTTTATTGAGCGGCTGGTTTTCGTCTTTGTCTTTATCGATGGTGATCATGACAGTTCTCTCCCTAAAATGTTCAAGTCATATCGTTTTCCGTCCATTTCGGCGATACCCGGGAATACGCCCCATTCGGTAAAACCGAATTTTTCAAACAGCTTAATGCTCGGCACATTATGTCCGAAGATAAAAGCCATCAGGCTGCGGATGCCGATTGTCGGAGCGAGTGCCAGGGCTTCTTTCAGCAGAAAGCTTCCTGCTCCTTTGCCGCGGCAATCCTGATGCAGATAGATGCTGATCTCCGCCGTTTTGTCATAGGCCGGACGGCCGTAAAACGTTTCAAAGCTGATCCAGGCCGCCACTTTGCCGGTTTCATCTTCCGCGACCATCAGCGGGCGCCGGTCCGTGTGCCGCAAAAACCAATCCATCCGGTCTGCGGGCGTCACTTCTTCCGTATCAGCCGTTACCATCCGTGAGGCAATCGTCGAGTTGTATATGGCCACCACCGCATCTAAATCTTCCAATACGGCTTTGCGCAGGGTCAAATTCATATTCCGGGATCTCCCTTCACATTTCATTACATAATTAAGTGCAATCTGCACATACTATTTCCAAAAAAGTTTTTTATGGATGTGTATATATTTTCAGAAAAGTGTTCAGAATGTTGCTGAGGTGATGAACAAATGAGAGAGGAAGAAAAGAAAACTTCTCAAGTCAAAAAACTTCAGCGGTTTTTTCGCAAACGCTGGATATTCCCTGCAATCTACTTAGTCAGTGCGGCCGTCATTTTAACAGCTGTCCTTTGGTATCAATCCGTTTCGAATGATGTGAAGGACAATCTGACGAACAACGGCGGAAACTCCGCGTATGACAGCGGCAAAGACGATGCCGTCGAAGTAGGCAAGTCAATGGAAAACGTCGCAATGCCGGCTGCTCATTCTGAAAATGTTTCTGTTGTGAAAAAGTTTTATGAAACTGATGCCGCAAAAAAAGAGAAAGAAGCAGCACTTGTTAACTATAATAACACGTACAGCCTCAGTAAAGGAATTGACTTAGCTGAGAAAGACGGAAAATCATTTGATGTTTCTGCTTCTCTGAGCGGTACGGTTGTTAAAGCTGCTAAAGACCCGGTACTGGGATATGTGGTTGAAATTGAACACTCAGACGGCCTGTCTACTGTCTATCAGTCTTTATCTGAAGTCAGCGTGGATCAGGGCGACAAAGTAAAGCAGAACCAGGTCATCGGTAAATCCGGAAAAAACCTTTACAGTGAAGAAAGCGGAAATCACGTGCACTTTGAAATCCGCAAGGACGGCGTAGCGATGAACCCGCTCAATTTTATGGACAAGCCGGTAACATCTATTGAAAAAGCGGCGGCTGAAGAGAAAAACGCTGTGACAGAAGAAACGGAAGGGTCAATTCAGCAGTCTTCCGAGAAAAAAGATGTGACGCCTAAAAAAGAAACCGAAGAAAAACCAGGTGACAAAGAGGACGGCACAAAAGACAAGACAGATGGTAAAGATGACGGCTCAATGAAAGATTCGGGCAAGTAATCTTGATCCCAAAGCGCCTATCAGCTCTGATAGGCGCTTTTCATATTGCCGCATGTGCCTTTATACTAGTAGAAAACGAAGGAGATGCTGAATGAATAAATGTCTGGCGGCCGGGTGGCTCGTCTTTGTTTTCGTTTCGGCTTTGACTGAAAGCTTTCACGATATGATTGTGTCGCAGACGGTGTCCTTCCGTTTCACGCCGCATCCGGATGTGTCCGGTTTCTTTGTGTTCGATATGGCGGAGCTCGCCATACCGGAAGCGGTGATTCAAAAGCTCGGGCACGCGTTTTCATTTTTTGTGCTCGCCTATTTGTTTTTCAGGGAGCGCAGGCGCATGAAGAGGGCGGTGCTGTATGCATTGGCCGCCGCTTTCCTGACAGAAATCGTCCAGCTCTTTTTCGGCAGAAACGGATGCCTCCGCGATGTGCTGATTGACAGTCTCGGCATTGCCGCATTCTGTGCTTTACAAAGGAAAAAGCATACAGCCAAACATACAAAAACCGGCAGTCTGTGACAGACGCCGGCTTTTTTTTATATATTATGGTTTGTCGATTTGCTTTTATGAACGATACTTTCATAGATTCGCACGATCAGATCGACAATCGGACGAAGCACATTTGAAAATCTGAACAGCAGGAATCCGACAATGAGGGAAACGATAATGCTTCCGAGCACATCGATCGGATAATGGTGGCCGACCCAAATTCTTGAGAAGCCGGTCAAAAGGCCGAAAATCACAAGCGGCCAGCCGAGTTTTTTGTTGCGGAACAGAATCGCAATTGAAATCGCCAAAGCGCCTGTCGTATGGTCACTTGGAAATGAAGCATCCGCGGCATGAGGGATCAGCGTATGAACCGTATGCTCGACAAAGGGGCGCGGCTCGATATAGACCTTCGTGATGAGGTAGTTGACGATAAGCGCTGCAACACCCGTGAAGCCCGCGTACAGGGCGTTTTGTCTGCCTTTTGTGCTTCCGAACAGCCACATGGCAAGCAGGAAAAGGGCGTAGGCGTAAATGGCGTATTCCGTAATAAATACCATGATAGAGTCGAGAATGGCACTATGGTGCGACAAACCATTGATCGCTTTAAATAGTTCGTAATTCACAAATATCACCTTTTATCTTTATTTTATATGAACAGTGTAATGCTTTTTTCTATGAGACACAATTGGTATTAAAAATAATCATAAAAAAGTAAACAGAATGAAACGTGACTGTATTACTGTGCGTCAAGTATGCGGGAAAAGAATAGCCGAAGGAGTTTTGTCCGTTGCTGAAACGTTTGAAAAACGCCGATCTGCCGCTTGTGTTTGTCATTATGCTGCTTTGCGGATTCGGCTTGTTAATGGTGTACAGCGCCAGTGATGTGATGGGGTCTCAGCGGTATGGAGATCCATCCTATTTCTTCCATAAACAAAGTACCTCTTTACTGATCGGATTATGCTTATTTCTATTTGCCGCCTGTCTGCCGTATAAGCGGTATGCGCGGCTTGTACCGCTGTTTGTGGTCGGTTCGCTGGTATTGCTGCTGCTCGTATTGATACCGGGAATCGGGCTGGAGCGGAATTTTTCCCGCAGGTGGCTGGGAGCGGGCCCGCTTGTCGTACAGCCGTCTGAATTGGCGAAGATCGCGATGATTTTGTATTTCGCTTCGATTTATACGAAAAAGCAGCCGTACATTCATCAATTTGTGAAAGGGGTTCTGCCGCCTTTAGTGATTTTGGGAACTGCTTTTCTGCTGACATTGGTGGAGCCTGATTTAGGGACGGCTTCCTTAATCCTGGCGGCGTGCGGGTCGATTTTATTATGTGCCGGCTTGAAAAAACGCCATCTGTTCGTGCTCGGCGCGACGGCGGTGTCGGGGGTTGTTTATCTCGCATTTTCCGCTTCCTATCGTGTGAAGCGCCTCGTTTCCTTTACCAACCCGTTTGGTGACGCGAACGGGGACGGCTATCAGCTGATTCAATCCTATTTTGCTATTTCCGGAGGCGGGTTTTTCGGAAGAGGGCTTGGAAACAGTGTTGAAAAAATGAACTATCTGCCTGAGGCGCATACCGATTTCATTATGGCCGTGATCAGCGAAGAACTGGGGATATTCGGTGTTCTGATCGTTTTGGGATTATATTTTGCGTTAATGCTTCTCGGCGTAAAAACGGCCGTGCGGGCTGATGACCCGTTCGGGAAGCTTCTTGCCATCGGAATTACGTTTCAATTAATGTTTCAGGTTGTATTGAATTTGGGAGCGATGAGCGGACTTCTCCCGGTTACGGGTGTGCCGCTTCCGTTTATCAGCTACGGCGGTTCTTCATTAATTATGACGCTGTTTTTGTGCGGCATACTGGTCAATATCAGTACATATGCGAAAAAACAACCCGTACGGCATAAGCGGCCTGTCCCGCATGAAAAAAAGGTTTCTTCTTTTTAATGAAGCTGAAAAAACGCCCGGGACATTTCTGTCTCCGGGCGTTCTGCCTGTTTATAAAGCTCCTGGTCCTTCTTCTCCGGTGCGGATATTAATCGTGTTTCCGATTTCATAGACGAATATTTTGCCGTCTCCGGGCTCTCCCGTTTTCAGCACTTTTTTCGCCGTTTCCACGACTTGATCAACGGGGACCTTGCTGACAACGATTTCCACTTTCAGCCGTTCATACACATTGCTTTCAATTTTGACTCCGCGGTACAGTTCGGTGTGGGCTTTTTGAAGGCCGCAGCCGTGTACGTTGGAGAAGGTCAGCGATGTGACTCCGATTTTACCGAGTTCCTGTTTCAATGTTTCAAACTTAGCCGGACGCGTAACGATTTCTACCTTGAACATTTGACCGCTCATCTAAGCCACTCCTCACTTTATAAGTCCTGATATGCTTTTTCCCCGTGCATCGTTAAATCAAGCCCAAGTGACTCTTCTTCTTCACTGGCGCGAAGGGGAATGAACAGACCTACAATTTTAATGATAACGAAAGTGACAATAAATACAAATACATAGGTTGCCGCAATGGCCGCAATCTGCTTCCAGAGCAGTCCCGGATCGCCGTAAAACAGCCCGTTTGCCCCGCCGTCATTGACGGAAGTGGTGGCGAATAAACCGGTCGCGATGCCGCCCCATGTGCCGCCGATCCCATGCAGGCCGAAAGCGTCAAGCGCATCATCATAACCGAAAGTCTTTTTGAGCCAATAAACGCCCCAAAAGCAGACAAGCCCGCCGATGAAACCGATTACGATGGAAGAGAACGGCGTAACGAACCCGGCAGCCGGCGTAATGGCGACAAGCCCGGCGATAGCGCCTGATACAGCGCCCAGCATAGTCGGTTTTTTATTCAGCATCCATTCGATTAAAATCCAGCCGATAATTCCGGCTGCAGCCGCGGTGTTTGTGTTAATGAAGGCAAACATCGCGATACTGTCAAGCGTGAGGGCGCTTCCGACATTGAAGCCGAACCATCCGAACCAGATGAGCGCTCCGCCCAAGAACGTGTAAATTAAGTTGTGAGGCGAAGCCGCCGTGCCGTCCTTGCGTTTCCCGAGCACAATCGCCAGCACAAGCCCGGCGACTCCGGAAGAAATGTGGACGACGTTTCCGCCTGCGAAGTCAAGAGCGCCCATTTGGCCGATCCAGCCGCCGCCCCATACCCAGTGCGCAACGGGCGTATATACGAGGGAAGCCCACAAAAAGGAAAATACAAGAAAAGCACTGAATCTCATGCGTTCAGCAAATGCTCCGGAAATAATGGCCGTTGTCAGTACGGCAAACGTCATTTGGAACATCATGAACAAGGAATGCGGGATCGTATCACTGTAACTTCCGGGTTCAAAGCCGACCCCCTTCAGCCCGGCCCATTCAATCCCGCCAAGCCATGTATTGCCGGGGGCAAAAGCAAGTGAATATCCGTACAAAACCCAAACGACGGATACGATGGCGAGAGAAGAAAAACTATGCATCGCCGTGCTGAGCACATTTTTGCTTTTTACCATTCCGCCGTAAAACAAAGCCAGCCCGGGGGTCATCAGCCACACGAGTAAAGCGCAAAAGAACATAAATACTGTATCGCCCATCTGCATGTTGTATTCCTCCGTCTCATTCAGAATGTAATTGTGATTAATTCATTATTATAGAGAAAAAAGAACGATAAAACATTTTCATGTAAGGTTATCTGACATGGTTTTTTGCGTTCATAATGCTGCTTTTTCAAATGGGTGTCGTGCGACTTTATATCCATAAAAAGAGCGCCGGAGCACGGCGGAAGAAATCCTGTCCGGGAAAGAGTAAAATAAACGGGGTGAGAAACACTAACTGCATCAGGAGGAATCATTATGACAACATCATTAAATCTGCAATTTGAAAAAACGGCTTTGGTCCTTATTGATTTACAAAAAGGCATTGTGCCGATTGATAAAAGCGGTACCGTTGTGCCGAACGCGAAAAAATTAATTGATGTGTTCAGGGAAAAAGGCGGATTTATCAGCTTTGTGAACGTGGATTTTCATGACGGAGCGGATGCGCTGAAGCCGCTGACGGATGAAGAGGCGGCGGGCCATTCGGCTCCGCCGGCGGACTGGGCTGAATTTGTGCCTGACATCGGAGTGAAAGAAAACGATTATACGGTAACAAAACGGCAGTGGGGCGCGTTTTTCGGCACGGACCTGGACCTTCAGCTCAGAAGACGGGGAATCGACACGATTGTGTTATGCGGGATTGCGACAAACATCGGTGTGGAAAGCACGGCGCGAGAAGCTTTTCAGCTCGGGTATCAGCAAGTTTTCGTAACTGACGCGATGGCGACATTCAGCGATGAACAGCACGAAGCGACACTCAAGTTTATCTTCCCGAAAATCGGCAGAAGCCGGACGACGGAAGAATTTATCGCACAGACAAAATGACAATCTCCAAAAAAAGCCGCGTCCTGTTCTTGACGGCCGTGGCTTCGGGGACGATGCTGAACCCATTGAACTCGTCGATGATTTCTCTTGCGCTTCACAGTATTCAGCATGAATTTCACCTGTCGTTTACAACGGTGTCCTGGCTGATATCGTCCTTTTATCTGGCCAGCGCGGTGGCGCAGCCTGTTACCGGGAAGCTCGGTGATATGCTCGGCAGGAAGAAGCTGTTTTTGATCGGGCTTCTGCTTGTTGCTGTCTCGGCGGTCGGCGCGCCGTTTGCGCCGACTTTTATGACTTTGCTGATCATGCGGCTTTTTCAATCGATCGGAAGCAGCGCGATATATCCGTCCGGCGTCGGATTGATCCGTTCAAATATACAGGAGAAGCAGGCTTCGGCGCTGGCCGTCCTGTCAATCTTTGCATCAGCCATGACGGCGCTCGGTCCGACTCTCGGCGGTTTTCTGATCGTTTGGGGAGGGTGGCCGGCGATCTTTTTCGTCAATCTGCCGTTTATCATTCTCAGCTTTTTTCTCGGAATGTATATGTTTCCGAAAGATGAAAAACGCGAGATCGGCGGCTTGAAAGGCGTGCTCCGCCAGCTTGATACGATCGGGATACTCCTGTTTGCCGGAGCGATTATCCTTCTCCTGTCGTTTTTATTGTCCTTCAGTACGAAGCCTCACTATACAGAAGGCGTATTCGGGCTTTTGTTTGTCGGGCTGTTTATCTGGCGCGAGCTGAAAACAGAGAAGCCGTTTATTGATGTCAGGCTGTTTAAAACGCATCGGAAACTATCGTCGGTGTATATTCAATTTATTTTGCTGAATATATTCTTTTACTGCATCTTTTTCGGGCTTCCGAGCTATTTTCAGGATGAAATGCATTTGTCCGTTCAGACAAGCGGGTTGATTATGCTGTTTATGTCGGGCATGAGTATTCTGGTGTCGCCTCTGACCGGAAAATGGATAGATAAGAAAGGGCTTCTTCAGCCGATTGTTGCCGGAACCTGCCTGACTGCGATCGGGGCGGTGCTGTTAACGTTTTTCTTTCTTCAGGCGCCTATGATAGGAAAAGGGCTGATCCTGTCCGTGCTGGGTGTCGGCTACGGCCTCGGAAATGTCACGTTTCAGGCGGCCATGCTGAAAACGAGCCCTGCCGACATGGTCGGAACAACGTCCGGCCTGTTTCAGACCTGCCGGTATCTCGGTTCGATTTTGTCTTCTGTCATTTTGGGCATTCTTTTCGGAAAAGAAATTACCGCCGGCCATTTTCATATGCTTGGGACGATTCTTATCGTTGTCGGCGCTGTAAGCCTTTTGATGGCGTTCCGGTTTTCGGTTCTCCTCAAAAAAGCCTCTTAACAGGCGCGAAAAAAAGAGACGGGCTCTCCCCGTCTCTTTTTTTGTGTAATGTGCTCAAAAATTAAAACGATTATTGTCGACAGCGACCAATGTTATTTACGGAATTTTCAGTTATATTTTTTTCACATGTGATGTAAGGAAAACGTACATGCGGGAGGGAGAAAATGAAAAAAACAACGAATGATCGGCTAAGCAACAAAGATTTACTGCCTTTAGGAGACGGCGAACGGACATGGAAAGCGGTGAATTTTGCATCCATCTGGATGGGCTGTATTCATAATATCCCGACCTACGCGACTGTGGGCGGGCTCATTGCGATCGGCCTTTCTCCGTGGCAGGTGCTCGCCATTATCGTGACGGCGTCACTGATTTTGTTCGCCGCTTTGGCCTTGAACGGCCATGCCGGAACGAAATACGGCCTGCCGTTTCCGGTCATTATCAGGGCTTCTTACGGAATATACGGGGCTAACATTCCGGCGCTTCTCAGGGCGTTTACAGCCATCATGTGGCTCGGAATTCAAACATTTGCCGGGAGCACGGCTTTACACATTCTGCTTTTGAACATATGGCCGGGCTGGGGGAATCTCGGCGGAGATTGGAATATACTCGGGCTTCATCTGCCGGGTTTTCTGTCGTTCATTTTCTTTTGGAGCATTCATCTGCTTGTACTGCGGCACGGCATGGAATCAATCAAAAAATTTGAAGTGTGGGCGGGCCCGCTTGTTTATCTCGTCTTCGGCGGCATGGTCTGGTGGGCGATAGATATTGCCGGCGGGCTCGGACCGATTTACTCACAGCCGGGAAAGTTCCGCACCTTTTCTGAAACGTTTTGGCCGTTTGCAGCAGGGGTGACGGGCATTATCGGAATATGGGCGACGCTGATCCTGAATATCCCTGACTTCACCCGGTTCGCCGCGTCGCAAAAAGAACAGATTCGCGGCCAGTTTTACGGGCTGCCGGGAACGTTTGCGCTGTTCGCGTTTGCAAGCATCACGGTGACATCCGGATCACAAGTAGCATTCGGAGAACCGATTTGGGATGTGGTGGAGATTTTGGCCCGGTTTGATAATCCTTTTGTTATCGCTCTTTCGGTCATCACACTTTGCATCGCCGCCGTCTCGGTTAACGTGGCGGCAAACATCGTGTCACCGGCCTATGACTTGGCGAATGTCCTGCCGAAGTATATTACATTCAGGAGGGGAGGGTATTTGGCCGCCGTTTTGGCTCTGTTCACAATACCGTGGAAGCTGATGGAGAGCGCCACGAATGTTTATGCGTTTCTCGGGCTCATCGGCGGGATGCTCGGACCGGTGGCCGGGGTGATGATGGCTGATTATTTTATCATCAGAAAAAGGCAGCTCTCAGTTGAAGACCTTTATTCGGAAACCGGACAGTACACTTATTACAAAGGCTATAATTACCGGGCCTTTGCCGCGACTTTTCTCGGCGCGTTTATTTCTTTAATCGGGATGTACGTCCCGGCGTTCGCCGGCATCTATGATATCTCCTGGTTTGCGGGTGTCATTTTGTCATGTCTCGGTTATACGGCGCTTATGTATATTCATCCTCCTTATGTAAAAGCGGCGGGACGAATCGTGCGGGAAAGAGCGGCCGAATAAAAAAAGCCGGGGGCTGCCCCCGGCTTTTTGTCATATCAGTCTGCGATTGAAACGTTTCCGTCCGCTTCAAGCGGCGTTCTTTTTTTCTGGCTCCAGCCATACAGGAGCAAAGCAATCAGGACGAACAGCCCCGCTGCCAGATAAATCGAATGGAATCCGGCCGAAGCGACAAAGAGGCCGAATACATAGGATCCGCCGGCAATCCCGCTGTCAAAGAAAGTGAAGAAGGTAGCCGTCGCAAAGCCTGAACGGTGTCCGGGCGAGTTCTGAATCGCCAGCGTCTGCATGCACGGTACGATAGAGCCGTATCCGAGACCGATTACGGCACCGGACAAGAGAAGCATGAGGGCGCTGTTTGTCATCGCCAGCATGCAAAGCCCCGCGGAGAACACGATAATCGACGGATAGATGACGATTCCCGGCCCCACTCTGTCAAACAGCTTTCCTGTGAAAGGACGGGCGGCCATCATCGTCACTGCGAAACAGACGAAGAAATAGCCGCTGACATCCAACAGGTGGATCGTCTTTGCATAAACGGATAAATATGAAGTCACACTTGAATAACAGAAAGAAATGGACAACCCGACAATCGCGATTTTAAGCGCGCCTTTTTCAAACATGTCGGAGAAAGAAAAACGGAAGACAGTCGTTCCGCTGTTGTTTTGATCCGGCACACGAATCATAAAAGCAATCAGCAAGCCTAAAGAAACAAATACGGCAAAAATCGTAAAGAAAACCGGGAACGAAATGACTTTCACAAGACTCAGCCCGAGAAAAGGACCGATCGCCATGGCAAGGTTCATAGACATCGCAAAATAACCGAGCCCCTCGCCGCGCCGCTTGGCGGGAATAATGTCAGCGGCAATTGCGCCCGTAACCGTCGTTAAAATGCTGAACCAGATGCCTTGGAAAAAACGCAGTCCGAGCAGCAGATAGAAATTGTGTAGCGGCAAATACAAATAAGAAGACAGGGCGAACAGCGCCAAGGATACAATCGTCATTCTTTTCTTGCCGAACCGTTCAATAATCGCCCCTGAAAAAGGACGGGTGATAATAGCAGATAACAGGAACAGGCTGATCAAAAGCCCTCCTTGCGATTCACTGCCGCCAAGCTCCTGAATCATATAGATAGGCAGCACGGCCAAAAATGTATAAAAGAACACAAAGACAAATAAATTCACGAGTACGACCATAATAAAATCTTTGGTCCAGATCGAGTCAGATTTACTCAAAAGTACAGCACTTCCCTTTCTTTTCTATTTCGTTAAAAACACATTCAGAAACTCAGAAAAAGCTTCCTTATCTCCATCTTGGAAATCCGCAAGCATGTCTTCCTCGAACTTCAGCATCTCTTGATTGATGCTGTCGTATTTCAATTCAGCTTCCTTCGTCAGGACGACGAGCTTTTCCCGCTTGTCTTCTCCCTGTTCCCGCTGAATCCAGCCGTTTTCTTCAAGGCGTTTGATCGTTCTGGTAACGGTCGGCGCCTCTACATTCAGATAGGACCAGATTTCTTTTTGGGTCATCGGTCCGATCGTTTTTAAGCAATATAGGATTGACCATTGAGAGGAGTACAGGCCGAATGGTTCCAGCCGTTCATTGGCTTTCTTCGTAATCAGGCGGGCGCATTGATTGATTTGGTGAATGAGGCGTCTGTTGACGTGGATCATTTCCGTTCTCCTTTTCAAAAAACTTACCTAAGTAACTAATTGTGCTGTTTCATTCTACAGCAGGATCGCGCGGATGTAAACCCCCCGATCAAAAAGCAGAAAATTATGACCCGCCCCTTGTCCTTATTGAGTTTTTAGCATATTCCCAATTCATTGCTAATACACTGTTACAAACCTATCAAAGAGAGTGTTTGAGGTGAGGGATCGTGGGCATATTTCTAAAACCTTCTTATATAATCGGACAACGAAGAAGCTGCATCATCAGTGAATCTGTTACAGAATACGGATCTCATTTCACACTTCTCACATCCAACTGGGGAGGTCGAGTGGTGTGCACGATTACATCAAAGAGCGAACAATCAAGATTGGCAAGTATATCGTGGAGACGAAAAAAACCGTTCGTGTCATTGCGAAAGAGTTTGGTGTTTCCAAAAGTACCGTACACAAAGATCTGACAGAGCGCCTGCCTGAAATCAATCCTGACTTGGCGAATGAAGTAAAAGAAATACTCGATTATCATAAATCCATCAGACATTTAAGAGGGGGAGAGGCGACGAAACTAAAGTACAAGAAGGATGAAATTCTTGAAGGGGAGCCCGTTCAGCAGCCGTAGCGCCTGACGTCTGCCGGGCCCTTTTTTCTCCTCCCGGGCGGTTTCGCGAATATCCGCAAAATTTTGTCAAGAACTTATATCGTTCAGCAGCTTTTTTTTGATAAATTATGATAATATATATAATTAGGGCACAATGTGGATATTTTACTGTGAAACAGATATCAAGGAGGATATAAATAGATGTTTGCAAGGGATATTGGAATTGACCTCGGTACTGCAAATGTACTGATCCATGTAAAAGGAAAAGGAATTGTTCTGAATGAGCCTTCCGTTGTGGCACTTGATAAAAACAGCGGCAAAGTGCTGGCTGTCGGTGAAGAAGCCAGACGAATGGTTGGACGTACACCTGGGAATATTGTTGCGATCCGTCCGCTGAAAGACGGCGTAATCGCAGACTTCGAAGTAACAGAAGCCATGCTGAAACATTTCATTAATAAGCTGAATGTAAAAGGACTTTTCTCAAAACCGCGCATGCTGATCTGCTGCCCGACGAATATTACATCCGTTGAGCAAAAAGCGATTAAAGAAGCAGCTGAAAAAAGCGGCGGAAAGCATGTGTACCTTGAAGAAGAACCGAAAGTTGCCGCTATCGGCGCGGGTATGGAAATCTTCCAGCCGAGCGGTAACATGGTTGTTGACATCGGAGGCGGTACGACAGATATCGCAGTTATTTCTATGGGCGATATTGTCACCTCCTCTTCTATTAAGATGGCTGGGGACAAGTTTGACATGGAAATCTTAAATTATATCAAACGCGAGTATAAGCTGCTGATCGGTGAACGTACCGCTGAAGATATTAAGGTGAAGGTCGCAACGGTTTTCCCAGACGCACGTCATGAAGAAATCACCATCCGCGGCCGTGACATGGTTTCCGGTCTGCCGAGAACGATTACAGTAAACAGCAAAGAAGTAGAAGAAGCCCTTCGTGAATCAGTTGCCGTCATTGTGCAGGCCGCCAAGCAGGTTCTTGAAAGAACACCGCCTGAATTGTCCGCTGACATCATCGACCGCGGCGTTATCATTACCGGCGGGGGAGCGCTGTTAAACGGGCTTGATCAGCTTCTTGCCGAAGAGCTGAGGGTGCCTGTTCTTGTTGCTGAGAACCCGATGGATTGTGTTGCGGTCGGAACCGGCGTCATGCTGGATAACATGGACAAGCTTCCAAAACGCAAACTGAGCTGATGATAAAACCTCATTCTGAAAAAGAATGGGGTTTTTTTCTGTCAAACCCTTCACGAACGGGAATGTAAATCCGATAATAAGAAAAAATGCTGATTTTCATTATAGAACAAATGTTCCGGTGAGGCAACTGGAAATAATGCTATTTCAGAGGTGGAAGACTTGTTAAAAGGATTATATACCGCAACGTCCGCAATGATTACACAGCAGAGAAGAACGGAAATGCTGTCAAATAACATCGCAAACGCGAATACATCAGGGTACAAAGAGGATCAAGGTTCAATCCGCGCCTTTCCCGAGATGCTTCTGAGCCGAATAGAAGGCGATAAAAAAACGAAAATCGGTTCCGTCAACACAGGCGTATACATGCAGGAGCTGAAACCGTTGTTTACGCAGGGAAGCCTGAAAACGACCGATCAGCCGACGGATATCGCGCTGATGGAGAATCAGGTTCCCAAGAATGCCGAAACGAATGAAAACGCCGAGCTGTTTTATCCCGTGCAGACCGCAGGCGGCGTCCGCTATTCAAAAAGCAGCACTTTCTCATTAAATGAAAACAATCAGCTTACGATAAACGGAAACCTTGTGTTATCAACAAACGGACAGCCGATTACAGTCGACAATGAAAAATTCACCGTATCAGAAAACGGAACGGTCACGACAAACGGCCGGCCGGCGGGGCAGATTGATATCAGAATGGAAGAAGACGTGCGCAATCTGAAACGGGACGGCAATGACCTATACAGCACGGCCGACGGCTCTGAACTGCCGAGCGCGGCGGCGAATCCCCAAGTCTCGTATTCATTAAAGCAAGGCGTCTCGGAGCTTTCGAACGTGGACGTGACGAGCACGTATACAGAAATGACGGAAGCATACAGATCATTTGAAGCCAATCAAAAAGTCATTCAGGCTTACGATAAAAGCATGGATAAAGCCGCAAATGAAATCGGCAAAGTGTAACAAAATGGGGGACATTCAATTATGATGCTCAGATCAATGCTGACGGCTTCAACAGCCTTACATCAGCTTCAGCAGCAGATGGATACAGTCAGCAGCAACCTTTCAAACAGTGATACGACAGGCTATAAAGCGAGGGACTCCCGCTTTTCCGAGCTGATCAGACAGCAGTATGACCATATAGATGACAAAAAGGAAAATTCGCCGAACATGCGGAAAACGCCGCCCGGTCTGCGTCTCGGCGCCGGAACGGTCATGACTCCGCAGCTGGACTCAGGGCAGGGAAGCATCAAAAAAACCGACCGTGACCTTGATATCGCGTTCACATCACCTTATCAATATCTTCAGGCAGAAGCGGACGGACGGCGGGTGTATACAAGGGACGGCTCACTTTCCCTCAAGCCGGCCGGCGGAAATGACCGGCTGCTTCAGCTGATGACAGCGGGAGGCAATCCCATTCTCGATGAGAACGGTCAGCCCATACAAATTGACAGTTCGCTGACTCAGCTGAAAATCAGCAAAACCGGAACGCTGACTGCTTCAGACCAGGCGGGAACCCGTTCGCAGACGTTTAATCTCGGCATCGTCAATGTCAATAATCCGCAGGCGCTTCATGCGGAAGGGGATAATCTGTTTTCCGTAAACGGCGCGGGGGCTTCAGCGATTGAAGAGCTTACCGGCGCAAACCGGCAGGCAATCGGCATGGAGCAGGGCGCGCTTGAAGGTTCAAATGTCGATATGTCAAAAGAAATGACCGGCTTAATCGTGTCTCAGCGTTCCTATCAGCTGAACAGCCGCACGATTACATTGGGAGACCAAATGCTGGGCTTAATCAACTCAGTCAGATAAAAGAAGGGGCGTTTTGATCAGCCGCGCATGATAAAAAATGCGGCTTTCTCAAAATCGCCCTTTTTTTTGTAGTAATCAGTAATATCCTGAAGCAGCACTTCCAAATCCACCCACGCTTCAATTTTCTGCAGCTCCAGCACAAGCTTCTGCAATCGGTCGTACGGGTCCTCCTGAGCGGTGTACAATATGTTGAGCGCGGTCAGCTTCAATTTCATAATCTTGTTCTGCACTTTTTCAGATATGTATAAACCTTTCTGCAGCACGGTTTGTCCTTCGGCGGCAGATCCGGTTTTAAAAAGTGCTCTGACCGCTTCGTATACACAATGCAGGTAGGAAACGGGAGACTCTTTCTCGAAACGCTGATTGCCCAATACCTTTTTGTAAAAAGGGAGGGCCTCTTTATCTTTTTTCTGGGCGGTCTTTAAAAAACCAAAATTATAATAGGCGTGGCACAGCAGGTTATTGTCATTGATCCGGTCCGTTATCTTTATGGATTCATTGAAGAGCTGTTCTGCGTCGTCATAGCGTGCCTCGTCTATATAATTCACGGCGAGAAGCAGCCGGCAGCTGAGCGTTTTTTTGATGTAGCCGGCTTCATCTTGATAGATTTCCAGCGCTTTATTGACATATTGAATGGAGAGCGCAGGCGACTTCATCATGTAATATGCACCCGCTGTTTTATAATAAAATTCAGCGGCTTCGAAACGGTCCTGAATGGCCGGCAGGTACTGTTCAGCTTCTTTAAAGCGGCAGACAGCACGGTTCGGAGCGCCATTCACCATATGGAATAACCCTTTGAAAAAATAGAAATAATAAGTTAATTCATGATCCATCTCATCTTTGCGCCGCTTCAGCTCGCAGAACAGCTTATTCAGACCGTCTTTTTTCTCAAACAGCAGCTGAAACCGTGCGAAAAACAGCTGATATCTGAGTTTGAGCTTTGCATTCTTTTGTAATTTGGGGAGATGCTGATTGATTTGTTCGTGAAGGGAACGGGCTAGATCGAATTGGCGTTTTCCCATGGCATCATACCACTCATTCAGCATCATCAGCGTACGTTTTTCAGTAAACTTAGCAATCATCTTCCAACCTCTTTGCATAGGGTAAAAATCTTTATTTATCATAACACATTAATGGACGAGGCTCATTGCCAGCTGGTTACAGTTTACAGCGCGGTTGAAAAAGAAATTGATTCATAATATACTTCCAAATGTACAGATTGGTTGCCACATATACCTTCTATACATACTATTGTCGATGAAGGAGATGTCAAGAGAATGCTTGATACTCAGCAAATTAAAGAAATTATTCCCCATCGCTATCCGTTTCTTCTGGTAGACAGAATTACGGAAGTCGAAGAAGGAAAACGGGCGGCGGGATATAAAAATGTGACGGCGAATGAAGATTTTTTCAACGGCCATTTTCCCGAATACCCTGTTATGCCGGGCGTATTAATCGTAGAGGCTTTGGCGCAGGTCGGAGCAGTTGCGATGCTGATTAAAGAAGAAAACCGGGGCAGACTCGCATTTTTTGCGGGGATTGATAACTGCCGTTTCAAAAAGCAGGTAAAACCGGGTGACAAGCTGGAGCTTGAGGTTGATATTACCCGCGCGCGCGGTACGATCGGACGCGGCAAAGGCGTTGCCAAAGTTGACGGCGAGCTCGTGTGTGAAGCTGAATTAACCTTTGCGCTCGGAGAATAAAAGCAAACAAATGGGCTTATAAAAAGCCCATTTTGTATAGAAAGGGGTGAATGTGATGTGGTCAGAATTTAAAAGCTTTGCGATGCGGGGCAATATCATGGATCTGGCTATCGGTGTCGTCATCGGCGGCGCTTTCGGCAAAATCGTGACGTCGCTCGTTGAAGACATCATCATGCCGCTGGTCGGACTGCTTCTTGGCGGTCTTGACTTTTCAGGGCTGGCCGTGACATTCGGTGATGCTCATATCAAGTACGGAAGCTTCATTCAAACGATTGTGAACTTCTTCATTATTTCATTTTCTATTTTTATCGTGATCCGCACAATAGGCAAGCTGAGACGTAAAAAAGAAGCAGAAGAAGAGGCTGAAGAAGCCGAGGAAACAGATCAGCAGACAGAACTGCTGACTGAAATCAGAGATCTGCTGAAACAGCGGGCTCCTCACAATGACTAGGGCACAAAAAAAGGCTGGATGATTAACGTCCGGCCTTTTTCATATGATTATAATTTTTGTTTAAACGCTTCAATCAGCCGGCTGCCCGAGTAGCCTTCTTTCACGAGCGACTCCAGAATGCTTTCTGATCCGGGGTGATTTCTTGACACCATTTGACCGTAAATTAAAACTTGTATACTTCTTTCCAGCTCGACGATATTTTTGATGCTTCCCGTCAGCTGGGCGGGACGGTTGCTTTTTTTCGTAATCGTTACAAACACCTTCGCTTCTTTCTGGCTTTTCATCAGCATGTCAAAAAAAGACAAGTGTTCGGCCGGGACCAGTGCTTCAATTAACCAATGATTTTCTCCGTCCTCTTTGTTGATAATCAATCCGTCTAAAAGGGGAAACTGCTCAATCGGCTGATCGTCTTTATCTAAACGTTCCACATTCAGATCAACCAGTTTAAAGGTTTTCATCTCTTATTTTCACCCCTGTTGTCCATGTTTTTCGTTCATTTATTATAACACATATCATTTTTCCCGGGAAAATGCTGTAAGACATGCTTCATCATTTTTGTAGGCGGTCAACATTTAATCATTTCTATTTTTTCATTATAATGTAAAAGAATATGGTCATGGAGAGATGCTTATGAATCAATTGCGCCTGAAGGAAATCTATATAGAAGACGGTTCAAGGCGAAAAGACGATCATTCCTACTTGGTATGCAAAAAGGAAGATTGTGAGGTGCATCTTAACAGAAGGGGAAATGTCGTCTTTTTATATGAAACAAAAGACCGCATGGAACAGTATAAAATTCAGCTTTCACTGACTGATAAAAAGCTGAGTTTTTACTGGTTCGCATGGGACGGCGGAAAGTTTGTCCGCATGTTTGAGAAAGACTGGCTCAAAACGAAACTTTTCTCGCGGCTGCTCAAAAATACATATTACATAAGCGGTCAAAAACAAAAGTTTTTTTTATCAGAAAGAAAAACGAAAACATAAGAGCAGCCTGAACGAATAACGGCTTTATCCGCTTTTTGCTTTCACGAGCCCTTGTACTACAATGAAGCCAGCCTCGAAAAAGAGAGGAGGATACGGCTTGTTTAACCACGTTATGCTTGTCGGCCGGCTGACGAAAGACCCGGAGCTCCGTTTTACAGCAGCGGGCATTCCCGTCGCACATATTACGTTGGCGGTAAACCGCAATTTTAAAAGCGCGTCGGGTGAAACCGGAACCGACTTCGTCAACTGTACCATCTGGAGAAAAAACGCTGAAAACACGGCATTGTACTGCCAAAAAGGGTCAATGGTCGGTGTAAGCGGCAGAATCCAGACGAGAAGCTATGAAAAGACAGACGGCGTAAAAGTTTATGTGACCGAGGTCATGGCTGATACCGTTCGGTTTATGGATCAAAAACAGAAAGAGCCGCTGGCTGAATAGCATTCTTTTTTCCTCGATTTCCCGCCTTTCAGCGGGCCCCGCAATACCTCCTTCCCACTCGCCAGTCGAAAGACTGGTTTTTTTGTGCGGGAGCTAAAAAATGGTTAAAAAGAAGTGATTTCGCTTATGAATACTTAAAAACATTGAATATATTGGGATAAAAACTTATAATTACTTACAGATAAGTGACGAAAAAGGGAATGAGGACGTGTATCAAGAAGAAAGACTGATTGCGATAATGGAATATTTGAAACAGCATCGGCGGATCACCGCTGAACAGATATGTTCGCTGCTTCATATTTCAAGAGATACCGCAAGAAGGGACCTTGTAAAGCTGAAAGAGCGCGGGGCCATTATCAGAACACGGGGCGGCGCGATTCTGCCGTCGGTGAATCAGGAGGTTCCTGGCTATTCGGGCCGGCTGAAAACTGTTTCTGAAGAGAAAAACAAAATCGGCAAGCTGGCCGCATCCCTGATCCATAAAGGAGACCGGATCATTCTGGACACCTCGACAACCGTGCAGGCCTGCGCGGAGCATTTAAATGTCACCGGCTGCACTGTTATTACAAATTCGATCAATCAGGCCGATATCCTTTCCGCAAAAGAGGGAATTGATATTCACCTGCTCGGCGGAAAGCTCCAGAAGGAACACCGGTTTTTATACGGGGCTTCCGTCGTAGAAAAACTGGGGGATTATCACGCCGATAAGGTGCTGATCGGCGTTGTCGGCATCTCGGAAAACGGCCTGACGATTCCGCATGAAGAAGATGGCATGGTAAAGCGTAAAATGATCCGACAGGCGGAACAGGTGATTGCGCTGAGCGATCACTCCAAGCTTGGCCGTACGAGTTTTTATCAGTATGCAGACCTGCACGAGGTTGACCTGCTGATTACCGATCGGCTGCCTGATCAGGATTTTTGCGATCTGCTCGACCGGCACGGCGTAGAATTGCTTGTAACTGAATCTGAAGAAGAGGATGAGGACATGTGAAACTGATTGCCATAGATCTGGACGGCACACTGCTGAACAGCAGTCATCAAGTAAGCGATGAAAATGAGCGGGCTTTAAGGGAAGCCTGGCAAGCGGGAATTGAAATCGTGGTTTCCACGGGACGCGCGCATTTTGACGTGCACTCCATATTCGAACCGCTCGGCATAAAAACATGGATTATCAGCGCAAACGGAGCCGCCATTCATGCTCCTGACGGCAGCCTGTACCACTGTGATGCGATTGAAGAAACAAGAGCCCGCGGCATTTTGTCCTGGCTTGAAGAGAATCAATATTACTATGAGGTGTTTACAAACAAAGCCATCTATACGCCTGAAACCGGCAGGCAGCTGCTCGATATCGAAATGGACCGGGTGAAAAGCGCAAATCCGGAAACCGATCTTTCCGTTTTGGAACAGGCGGCTTCAGTGCAGTACAGCCAGTCCGGCTTTGCTTACATTCATTCATACCGTGAACTCTTTGAGAAAGAAGAGCATCTGGATTTTTATAATATTCTCGGATTTTCGTTTGATGAGCGGAAGCTGAAAGCGGGCTGGGACCGATTCAGCGGTCAGAAAGATCTCACCCTTGTCAGCTCTGCCGATCACAACTTTGAACTGGCGTCTCGAAACGCCTCTAAAGGGCAGGCGCTCAAACGGCTGGCGCAAAAGCTCGGCATTCCGATGGCTGAAACCGCCGCGGTCGGTGACAGCTTAAATGACTATTCAATGCTTCAGGCGGCCGGAAAAGGCATAGCGATGGGGAATGCGAGAGAAGATATTAAAGAGATCGCTGATGCCGTTACATTGACAAATGATCAAAACGGCGTTGCGCATATGATCAGGAATTTACTGTGAAAGGTATGGCGATACTGTTCATGACTGGCGTGACGCATTCATGGCAAATGCGGCGTAACAGTAAGGACGACATAAAAGACCGGCTCTTCTGAGAGAGCCGGTCTTTTTGCGTTTAATGTGATTGCGCCGATGCGCTGAGGGTGAATAATTCTTCAAGCTCAGCGGATGACAGCTCGGTAATCCAATTTTCACTTTGGATAATCTGATCGTTCAGCGTTTGTTTCGTTTCGAGCATGGCATCAATTTTTTCTTCAATCGTTCCCGTCGTAATGAGTTTGTGAACGTGGACGAACCGTTCCTGGCCGATTCGGTAGGCGCGGTCGGTCGCCTGGTTTTCCACCGCCGGATTCCACCACCTGTCATAGTGAATGACATGATTGGCAGCCGTCAGGTTCAAGCCGGTTCCGCCCGCTTTCAGTGACAAAATCAGCGTCGGGTATTCTTTCTTCTGGAACCGTTCGACGAGAGAATCGCGTTCCTGCTTGGACAGGCTTCCGTTTAAAAACTGAACCGGTTCTCCGAATGTTTTTTCCAGGAGGCGCTTCATCATGTTGCCCATCTGAATGTATTGGGTGAAAATGAGGCAGCTTTCCCCTTGTCCGCGGATCACCGCCATTAAATCAAGCAGCTTTTCCAGTTTGACGGATCTCCCGTTTAACAGCTCTGTCTGTTCTTCCTTCAAATAGAGCGCAGGATGGTCGCAAATTTGCTTCAAGCGGCCGAGCATGCTCAGAATCAGCGCTTTCCGCTGCATCCCGGTCAGAGAAGCCATATGTTCAAATGTATCTTTGACAAGCTGTTCATAAAGGGATGCCTGTTCGGCTGAGAGCGGGATAAACTCTTTTTGTTCCAGCTTGTCAGGAAGATTAAGCGCCACTTCTTCATCCCGTTTTGTCCGGCGCAGTAAAAACGGCCGGATTAACTGCTGAAGCTGGTTGATTCTTTTTTCGTCACGGTCTTTTTCAATCGGCAGCACATAGCGTTTATGAAAGCCGGTCAGACTGCCGAGATAGCCTTTGTTCATAAAATCAAAGATCGACCAAAGCTCTGTCAGGCGGTTTTCCATCGGTGTTCCGCTCAGCGCGATATGATGGACGCCTTTCAGCTTTCTGATCGCGCGGGACTGCTTCGTATGCGCGTTTTTAATATTTTGCGCTTCATCAAGGCAGATGGTGCTCCATGTCACGGAAGAAAGCTCTTCCTGATCGGCGTGCGACAGGCCGTAAGAAGTAAGAACGACATCCGCGTCCTGATAGGCCGGGACAAATGCTTCCCCCTTCGGCCGGCGGGGGCCGTAATGAAGCACGGCCTTCAGCTGCGGCGCGAAGGTCTGGAGCTCACGCTGCCAGTTGCCGAGCACCGATGTCGGCGCAATGATTAAGGCAGGCGCTTTTTGCCGGCCGCTTTCCTTCACATGGAGAAAATAAGCGATCATCTGAATCGTCTTTCCCAGTCCCATGTCATCTGCGAGACAGGCGCCGAAGCCGTTTTCCCGTAAAAACAGAAGCCAGTTCATGCCGTACATCTGATAAGGGCGGAGCTGGCCCTGAAACGCGGCGCTGACTTCATGCTCCGGCAGATCCCGGGCATCCGTCAGTTTGCGGATCAGGCTTCTGAGCTGCTTTGATAATTCGATCTTGATCCCGGCAAATGCCGATGAGTCAATGATGTCTGTGTCCTCGGCTCCGTTTTCCCCGTGATCCATCAGTTCGCGCGCCAGCACGTCGGACATGTGGAGGCCCTCAGATTCCGCTTTTTCCATCAGTTTTTTCATCTGTTTAATAAATTGCGGATCAATTTTCACCCATTGGCCGCGGATGTTGACGAGACGTCTGTTGTTTGCGACAAGCTCATTGAATTCATCCTCTGTCAGCTCAATTCCGTTTGTGGCGAATCTCCAGTTGAAATCAAGCAGAGCGTTCATGCCGACGAAGGACTCGCCCCGCGGGGAGGATGACACTTTCGCCTTGAGCATCATATTGCTGTCCCGGACAATCTGCCACCATGATGGGAGAAGAATCTCCACACCCATATCGACAAGCGTCTCACTCGCTTCCGATAAGAAGATCCAAGCCTCTTCTTCAGAAATCAGCGTCGTTCCTGAATCAAACGAAAGCCAGGGAACCGTTCTGCGGAAGCGGTCCTGTTCGCGCGCGATTTTTCCGCTGTATGCCTGCCACGCTTTTTTCAGTCCCTTCAGTCCGTCAAAAAAGGTGATGGAGCCGGTTTTTTTCTCACGTAAAAACATTTCGATTTTCCAGTCGTCACCGTCGAAATCAGGCTCGTTTAATCGGAGCCCGACGGTAAACGGCGTCAGATCGTCATGCCAGCCGATTCCCTCCAGAAAATCATCTTCATCCAAAAAGGAGCCTTTAAACGTATGAACGGCCGGTGAGCGGGTTTCGATCCGCCGCCATTTTTCCAGCAGGTCATCATTGTACTGAATGTAGTCCTGGACCGCGGCTGAGAACCAGTCTGCCGTAAAGCCTTCCAGCAAAAGCTCGCGGTCTTTGAAGCGCAGGACACCATTTTGCCAAGCCTCATAATCCGGAAGAAAATCGCCGTCGGCAATAAATTCGTATATCGTCGAAGCCGCTTCGATTAACGGTTCCGTTTCCTTTGTCAGCTGCACGGTGCTGAATGAATTGAACGAGTTTTTTCCGAGCAGCTCGACGGTCATCCACGGGCTGAGCAGAACGGCCGGGGTGCCGATGAAGCTGACGTCTTCAAGAAACGTTCCGTAAAAGGTGGACTCATGCCATTGGAACAAATGAGTCTTCATCTGACTGAGAGTAAGCGGCTGCTCCTTCTCATCATGGCTTGACAGCGTAAATGTCCAATCTTCCATTTGTTCTACATGAATGAAAATTTCCTTAAGACTCGCCATCAATCAACTTTCCTTTCTGCAATTCTTCTTGAAGGGCGCGCAGCCTCTTGTAGCTTGCGCTCAGCCGGCTGATATACCGCTCCCATACCTGCTGTTTTTTTGCCTTTTTATAAAGCGTCCGCAGTTTTTTCAGATGGCGCGCAGCCTCTTTATAGGCGCTGCGGTTTTTTTGGTCGATAAAAAAGGCCGCCGCCCGGTGATAGGAGGGGATGAGCGCTTCCGGATCACTGGCGGCAATTTCCTTCAGGATGTCCTTTTCGATTTCCCAGACGGAAAAACCGACGAGGCTGTGAATCTCCACCCACTCCGCGTACCGTCGTTTTTCGTACAGGTACTGGCTGTATTCGGTAAAGGTATAGGGAAGGCAGCCGGAAGCAAACCGTTCAAACAGCTGATCATCCCGTGAGTGCCGCGCATAATCCGCCAATAGCGCAAACAGCTCTCCGATAATGTCGCGCATTTCTTTAAACGGCTTATCAAGCTTCGTATAGTTGACGGCAAGCGGTTCGATCCGGCCATACCATGCTTTCAGCCGTTTCCAGTCTTTTTTCGCGGTGAGTTCACCGAGCCATTGAAAGGTATACGGCAGCGCTTCAGGAGGGAAGCGGGACATATCTTGGAAGACCGCTTCATCATCTTTTTGCAAAAAGGCCAGATGAAGCCGTCCGAACCGCAATTCCGGCGAAAAACGGCGCCCGCTTTCCTGTTCGAGAATCTCCTGTTCACGCGCGACCCATTTCGGCCGGTTCAAAAGCGCGCTCCACATTTCACCGAATACCCGGAGGCGTTCGTATTGAAAAAGCTCTTCTTTCACAAGCAGTCTGCGGAGCACCGGGGGCGTCCGGTCTAAAAAGGGATCGAGTGAAAAAGACAAAGCGTACGTTTTCAGTCTGTCAATGGAGGAATAAATCGTATCCATCAGCTGTTCCACGTATGGATTGATGCTGTAATAATCTTTTTCGGCATCCAATCTGCCTGACTCAATCAAAGTGAACATGTGAAGCCAGACGGCAAGCGCCGAATGAATCTGATACAAGCTTTTAAGCTCGGGTTTTTTCGGGGTGTGTTTTTTGAGCGCTGACAGATAGCCGTAATAAAGGCCCTGCATCGTCTGGCTTCCGGCCGGCGTCCGCGCCTCCCACAGCGAGAATTCCGAATCAAAAAAAGCGAGCCAGCTTGACAGCGACTCTTCATTCGGCAGCACTTTTTCCTGAAACTGCCGGCGGACAAGCTCCCTGCTTTCCTCAAGCTTTTCTCTTTCCAGCCAATGTTCGGTAAAGGTACCGACCCGCTCGAATTGGGCATATACGTAAAGAAAAACGGCCAGCACGTGGCGGCAGATCGCCTCAGACGGGCATGCGCAGCCGCTTTTCACCATGAAAAATAAGTTCAGCGTGACCCTTACAGGCACAACATCCTGCACATATGCGGAAATCTCTGTCGGGGTTTGAACCTGTATACGATAGACGGAATCCTGCCGATATAAAATGAGTGCTTTCTTCATCAGCTGAACATTGTCTTCATTGTAAGGAAGAAGTTCTTTAAGCTGTTCAGCCGCTGCGAGCACATCTTCTTTAGCAATCATATCCTGAAGCATGATTATCGCTCCTAACGAGTCACAAAATAAAAAGATTCCAATTCCTCTATTATATCGCAACACATGGCCCGGAAAAAGTTTTTCCTAAAAAAGGACATAAAAACCCGAATGTGTCGAATGATGTATTAGAGATTGCAAAACAGCACCCGACAGCATATAATAATCTTGTTTTCAATTTAATGGAAGCCGAAAGGAAACGAATGATGAAGAAAACGAAGTTAGATCAAGAGGAGTTTCTGAAGATTTTAATGCATGCGCACGACATTGGTGAGCAGTCCTCTGAGATGACCACAAAAGAAATGCTTGAGAATTTGATTTCTTATATTAAAAATGGATATGCAACATAAAATCCCGCAGGCTCTTGGCCGCGGGATTTTTTAATCTTCCTGTGACACCAGTATTTAAAGCGCTTACAAAGATAAAACAGATTGAAGTGATCGTCTATTTTTGTCGAATTTTGTCATTTGAAAAGGTTAGAAATGACAGTTTAAAACTGTATAATCGTAATTGGAAAAGATCATTGGAGGGAATGGGAATACGCGGAAAGTGATATGGAGGTTATATGGGAGAATCTACAAGCATAAAGGAAATATTCGCAATACTGAGAAAGCGTCTGCTGTTTATACTTATTATTACCGCGGCGGCATCTGCCGCAGGCGGACTCATCAGTTTCTTCGCTCTTACGCCGGTCTATGAAAACTCAACTCAAATTTTGGTCAGCCAATCCAAAAACAATCAAAAAGAAGTCCAATTCAATGATGTTCAAACCAACCTCCAATTAATCAACACGTATAATGTCATCATCAAAAGTCCGGTCATCCTCGATGAGGTGATTAAACAGCTGCATCTGTCCATGACTTCGAAAGAACTTGAATCGAAAATCACGGTGTCCAGCGAGCAGGATTCACAAGTCGTGACGATCGCCGTGCGGGATACGGATGCTAAGCGGGCGGCCGTTATGGCAAATGCGGTTGCAGCCGTTTTTCAGGACAAGATCACCGCCATTATGAACGTGGATAATGTCAGCATCCTTTCAAAGGCCGAAGCGGCGGACAGCCAGTCACCGGCAGAGCCTAACCGTAAGCTGAACATCGCGATTGCGTTTGCCGCCGGACTTTTGGGCGGAATCGGTCTCGCCTTTTTGCTGGAACATCTGGATAATACGATCAAATCGGAAGAACAGCTGGAATCGCTGCTCGGCATCCCGATCCTGGGAACGGTTACTTCAATCAGTACTAAAGACAGCGTTGCCAAAAACTTGAGGATGGCGGAAACCAAACAAGCGGGGGGCGGACATGTTGACGCGTAAAAAAGACAAACCCGGAAAACGAAGCGTGATTGCGATGTCTGAGCCGAAATCCATCAACTCAGAACAATATCGCACGATCCGCACAAACATTGAATTTTCTTCCGTTGATACGGAGGTGAAGTCCCTTTTGATCACATCCGCCGGTCCGGAAGAAGGAAAATCGACAACCGCGGCCAACCTTGCCGTCGTATTTGCACAGCAGGGGAAAAAAGTGCTTTTAATTGATGCGGATCTGCGCAAACCGACGGTTCATTTCACCTTCAAATTGGATAACGGAACCGGATTAACGTCACTGCTGTTAAAACAGATGCCGTTTCAGAAAGCCGTCCTGCCGGCTGATGAAGCAAACCTGGATATTTTAACGAGCGGGCCGATCCCGCCCAATCCGGCGGAGCTTTTATCGACGGGTGCCATGAAAGATCTTCTGTCAGAAGCCGCCGAAGTTTATGATAAGGTGATTTTGGATACGCCTCCCGTTTTGGCCGTAGCCGATACGAAAATATTAGGCAGCTACACTGACGGGGCCATTATGGTGATCTCAAGCGGGAAAACGGACAAGGAAAAAGCGGCCAAGGCGAAAGAAGCGCTCGATTACTGCCCGTGCAAGCTCCTTGGGGCCGTGATGAACGGGAAGAAACAAACGAAACACTCGGACTACGCCTATTACGGACAATAATGTCATAATGGGCGCGGTCCATTCTTTTTAAGGAGGGATTGAAATATGATAGATATCCATTGTCACATCCTTCCTTCCATAGACGACGGCGCGGCGGATGATACAGAAAGCCTGAAGATGGCGAGAGAAGCGGTCAGACAGGGGATTGATACGATCATCGCGACGCCGCATCATGTGAAATACCGCTATGACACGGACCGGCATACGGTCAACGAAGCGGTAAGCCTGTTAAACAAACGTTTGAATAAGGAAGGCATTCCGCTGACTGTTCTGCCCGGCCAGGAAATCAGAACAGACGGAGATCTGCTGGCAGGTCTTCAAAGCGGCTCGCTTGTCCCGCTCCATAATACAAAGTATGTGCTGGCGGAATTTCCGGCGGATCATGTCCCGGCCTACGCTGAAAGGCTGTTTTATGAACTGCAGCTGAACGGATATGTCCCCGTCATCGCCCATCCGGAGCGGAACAGGGAAATTCGCGAAAACCCTTCCGTCCTATACAGTCTTGTGAAGAAAGGCGCGGTCGCCCAAGTGACGGCCGGCTGCATTGCCGGAGCATTCGGGCGGAAAGCGAAATCCTTTTCGCTGCAGCTGATTGAAGCGAATTTGATCCACTTTCTCGCATCTGACGCCCATAATCTCGGACCGAGAAATTTTTATTATCAGGAGGCGCTCGGCGTTCTGAAAAAAGAAGCAGGGGCGGAGCTGATTTACATGCTCACGGAAAATGCGGCGCTTCTCGCTGAAAACAAAGCCGTTTATAAGGAACCTCCGCTGCCTGTGGCCCGCCGTAAGCGCTGGGGTCTTTTTTAATCGTCGTCTCCATCCCGTTTAAATGAAGCGTAAGCGGCTGTTTTGCAAGATGATTCTTTTATGCTTATGCTATTATCAGCGGCCGGCGCCGTTTTTTCCTATCATGACCTCAGGCTTCCGGCATTCAGCCGGCGCCGGGATCATATGATAATAACGGTAAGCTGCCCAGCAGCAATTTCTAAACGGTTGGGGGAACACGATGAAAATAACAGTGATCGGAACAGGCTACGTCGGTCTTGTGACAGGAGTGTCTCTTTCAGAAATCGGCCATGACGTAACATGCATAGACATTGACGAACGTAAGGTTGAGCAGATGAGAAAGGGCTTGTCCCCTATCTTTGAACCGGGCCTTGAAGATATGATGAAACGAAATATCGGCCGGCATCGGCTGGCATTTGAAACGAGCTACGAAAAAGGGCTTGCGGAAGCTGACGTTATTTTTATAGCGGTCGGAACGCCGCAAAAAGAAGACGGGCACGCAAACCTTACTTATATTGAAAATGTCGCCGAACGGATTGCCGAACATATTTGTAAAGATGCGATCGTCGTGACAAAAAGCACGGTTCCCGTGGGAACGAATGACAGGATCAGCGAAGTTATTCATTCACGGCTGAAAGCGGACGTGAACATTTCAATCGCCTCGAATCCGGAATTTCTCCGTGAAGGTTCGGCAATTCACGATACCTTTCACGGCGACCGCATCGTGATCGGGGCTGAAGACCGGCAGACGCGGGAAACGCTTGACCGGGTTTTCGCGCCGCTTGCGATTCCGGTATATCATACGGACATCAGAAGCGCTGAGATGATCAAATATGCGTCAAACGCATTTTTAGCGGCAAAAATCAGTTTTATTAATGAAATTTCTCATATATGTGAAAAAGTCGGTGCGGATGTGGAATCAGTCGCACACGGAATGGGATTGGATAAACGGATCGGCAATCAATTCTTAAGAGCCGGCATCGGTTACGGCGGTTCCTGTTTTCCGAAGGATACAAACGCCCTCGTGCAGATCGCGGGACATGTGGAGCATGATTTTGAATTGCTGAAGTCCGTCATTAAAGTCAACAATAACCAGCAGTCCATGCTGGTTGATAAAGTGCTGAACAGGCTCGGCGGTGTGACAGGGAAGACCATCGCGTTATTAGGGCTGTCTTTTAAGCCGAATACAGATGATATGCGGGATGCCCCGTCCATTGTCATTGCAGATCGTCTGGCGGCTCTTGACGCCCGGATGACAGCGTACGATCCGATCGCTTCATTCCGGGCTTCCGGGCTGCTTCCGGCTGAAGTTTCCTATCGGGAGTCCATAGAAGAAGCCGTCAGGGGAGCGGATGCCGTCCTGATTCTGACAGATTGGGAACAAATTAAACACTTCCCGCTTGAAGCGTACAAAGAGCTGATGGAAACCCCGGTTATTTTCGACGGGAGAAACTGCCACTCGCTTGAGGAAGCGGAACAGGCGGGCGTGGAATATATCTCAATCGGAAGAAGAGCCGTCGTGCCTCAGACTGATTCTGTCACTTGAAAGGCCGGCGGACCGCGCCGGCCTTTTATCATACAATCATTAGAGACGAAGGAGATATTTATCGTGGAAAAAACATGGAAATTGCCGAAGCAAATGGAATCATCCCGCGGTCTGCTGGAAACGTCAGCACGGCGCTTTATCAAACTGCACGTCAAAAAAGCTGAAACGGGGCGGTATGACAGTAAAATTGCCGGAGACCCCTATTTTCCGAAACATGAACCATATCCTAAAGATGAAAGCGGCAGGCCGATGAAGCTTCTCGCTCAAATCAATTTTGCGGATATGCCCGGACTCCCTGATTTTCCGGACACCGGCATTCTTCAGTTTTACATATCGGTCAGTGATGACGTATACGGTCTGAATTTTGACGACGGGTGCGCGCAAACGGGTTTCTGCGTCAAATATTTTGAACATGTGACAGCAGAAGAAGCGGAGCTCATGGATGATTTTTCTTTCGTTCATGTTGAAGAGGCGTACGATTTTCCGATTCAATCAGAAGCGCTGATCACCCCTGAGCTGTCTGCTGAATGGGTGCTCCCGTCTGATTTTCAATTCAGGCAGTATGCCGGGATGGATGCCTTTGACTATTTCGAGCAGTTTGACGATGAGGTGTATGACGAATATACGGCGAACGCATTCGGCCATAAAATCGGCGGCTATGCGTCCTTCACCCAGGAAGATCCGCGGTCTTACTCCCATCAAAACCATACGATTCTGCTTTTGCAAATTGATTCAGATGATGACATTGATTCGATGTGGGGAGATGTGGGAATCGCCAATTTCTTTATCAGACCGGAAGATTTGAAGAGAAAAGATTTCTCAAACGTTTTGTACAACTGGGACTGCAGTTAACGACATTATGATGATCATGATACAAGGCAAAGGAGACGGTTAATCACTGTCTCCTTTTTTTTAGGGAATTTATCATGGATACATAGAGGAGATCGATGAATGGATATGCCGTTTATGTGAGTCTTTTGGCGTTAATGATGAGCATCTCGGCTGTTGAAAATAAGTCATTTAACCTATTTAAGCTGCTTTCTGTCTATTTTAAAATATAATATATGGAAATATAGTATGGAAAAGTCTGTGCTTTTTGTACGACTTTTTGCGTAAGACGAGGTGAAAACAGATGAGCCATTCAAGCACATTAAGCCATATTAACAGCACAATCAGCCATAAACTGGGCGAGGTTGAACACCAAATTGATAAATTAAAAGAAGCGAAAAGAGAGATAGAATCTCTGCAGGAAGAGGGCGTATCTGAAATCAGGGACATCCTCAGGCCGCACCTGGACCATCATTGGACCGGCACTTTTGCTGAAGAATTTGATGACCGGCGCGATCAGGCCCATACAGAAGCATACAGAATCGTCACAGACAAATACGACGGTTATATTTACCGAATCGGCTTAAAGATGACACAGCTTGAAATTGAAAAAGGAGGGCTCCTTGCCGCCAGAAGCATCGCGAGAGAGGCAGAGCACCTGCTGACGCTGGGAGAAGAAGCCCTTGACACGGTCGGAGAAAAAATACAATCAATCAAAAGAAGCTGGAGTTGGTTTTAATGGCAGAAATAAAACTCAAATACGGAGCCGTCATGAAGCAGCTTGAATCCGTCAGCAGCGCTTTGGAGGCTGTTTCGATCGGGAACGCCGGTTCAAACGGAAAAAACAAGCTCGACTATACCTCCAAGTACCAATCCCGCGAGGCAAAGCTTGTATCGATGATCAGCGAATACAAGCAGGCCGTTCATAAGAATATCGCGGACGTTAAAGACAACGTAGATTCTTTGAAAGAACAGGACGAGGCGATCGCCGTAAAATAACGAAAGAAAGGACTTGCCGATGAGCAAAGTGTTTGAATCACAATCGTTAACGGACGAAGCAGATAAGAGAAAGAAACAATACGAAGCCCTTGAAGAGCAGCTGCGTGCGCTCAAACAAGCCTTTCAAGGCGTGGCCGATCTGGGTGATGCTTTGAAAGGGAAAGGCGCAGACAATATAAAAGATTTTTTTCAGGGACAAGCGGAAATCGCCGACAGCTGGCTGACGCTTGTCTCTGCTCAAATTGCGTTTTTAAATGGCATTTCAGGTGACATTAAAGATCAAGAACTCAGCGATACATATGTGGAGACTTCATTTTTGGAGCATGAGCTGCCCAACGCGGATTTGAAAGCTTCAGAGATTGTCTCCGCTCATAAAGCAGAAATCGATTCAATTTTGTCAGGCATCAGCGATATTATTCATCTCGACACATATACGCTGGATGATTACGCTGATAAAATGGGCGATGCCCAGAAAACCAGACGTGACACGATCACGGCAGTCGATACGCTTGATGAATCCCTGACTGCTGAATATCAAAACTTAGAATCTCTGGACAACGCCGTGCTCAGCAAATATTCTGTTCTCATGCAGGCCACCAGCAACGGGAAAAGCGCATCCCCTATGTACTATGACAAAAAAGCCTTCCACAGCAATGAAATCTACAAAAGCGTCACGGCGACAGAAAAACAGGGAACGGACTATATTGACGCAAAAGCCCAGCAGGCCGAAGCAAGACGGCTTCAGGAAAAGGCTGAAGAAGAAGCCAATAAACCATGGTACGAAAAAACATGGGACGGCATCTGCAACTTTACCGGCGAAGTCACCGGCTATTATGATTATAAAAGAGCAGCCGAAGGTGTTGATCCGGTGACCGGAGAAAAGCTCTCCACCGCAGAACGCGTCACAGCAGGAGCGATGGCCGCCGCCGGATTCATACCGGTCGTCGGCTGGGCGGGCCGCGCTTTCAAAGGCGGAAAAGCCATTTACAAAACCGGAAAAACCGTCATTGCCGCAGAACATGCTTTAGATGCCTATAAAACCGGAAAATCCTTAGACATTCTCAAAATGACAGAAATGGGCGCATACGGCCTTGTCGCCTCAAACGGATTCACCGAAGCCGTCACAGGCCGGGATATGTTCGGAAACAAAGTGTCCGAGGAGAAGCGGAAGCAAGGGGCACTGGAAGCTGCGCTGAGTTTGGTTGGAGCCGGGGCGCTGGCGAAGCATGTAAACAAAGGCATACCGCTTGCAAAATCGCCACAAGCATCAAAAGTTGAAAAAGGGAAAAAGATTCTAGACCAAGTAAAAGAATTCAAAGTACCGACGAATGTAAAAATTCGTGTCCACAAGACTGTCACACCGGATGGCGCATCTTTCCCAATCATTTATGCTGATGTGAAAACGACTGCTGTGAAAGATCTTGGGGTTGTGAAGATGGCTAGTGGTGGTAAAGGTATTAAGGGTATTGTTAAACCTGTTTCAAATATGAATGAGTTTTTTGATATGGAATTTGGAAAAAAAATAAGTAACTCCTTATCAAAATCAAAAGTAAAGTACGATGGACAATCAATTTATAAGGTGGAAAAGAAAACTGATAACCAATATCTGAAAAAGGGTTATGGAGTTTATCTTGACGCATTACACAAAGACCATTTAGAAGTAATAGATAAGACGGGAAATGTGAAATACGTATTGAATTTAGATGGTACTTTAAACCCTGACAAGACTAAGAAAGCACTTGGACGAGTAGTTAAGGGGTGGAAATAATAGTGGAGGAATTTATATGGATAAAAAGTTAGAAGGAATATTGGACATACTAGATAAACTTAATTCAAGTATTAATATTGTAAATAAAGAAGATTTAGATGAACAGTACGAGAACCTTGAGGATTTTAGGGTGTTAACTAGAGATTTAGATATTATACTAAACAATTTTGGTTCATTGGATAAGAACGATGGTGATGAAATAGAGAAAATGTTATTTGAACTTCATAGAATTCTAACGACGTTTGAATGGCATTTCTCAGAAATCAGTGATTTAAACACAACAATTTTAAAAGTTTATAAAGACAAAATCAATAACCTCTAGTAATGAAAAGCCTTAAAAGATTTTTATTTTCTTTTAAGGCTTTTTTAGTGGGGGTGAGTGCCGAATAAACTGTTTTCTATTTAGAGAGTAGAGGTGATCCTTATAAGCCTTATATGATGTTTTACCAAATTATAAAGTGCGTACAAATAACTTTAAAATGTATGCCCTATCGTATGAATCAAGGATTAATCAAACACCTGCACAGATCAATCCAAAGATTGAATTTTAAGGAATTAGGGGAGAATCTTTAAGTACGCTTAAACCTCCACCAGACCCTAAATTGAAAAGCATATTAGATGAGGCTGGTGTAAAAGGGATTCAATATAAAAATGGAGTTCCTGATTTTTCACCAATTGCAAAAGCACAAGTTGAAATCAACTATATGCTTGGAGGAAAAGGAACTTATGGGGGGAAAGCAAGACGAGCTAATTTTGTTCAATCAGATCAAAAATTAGCTGACCAAATTAATGGCTCACCTGAGTTAGCAAGTCAATTTGGGATGGAATCTGGTAAAATTAGTGCAAGAGATATAAAAAAATATCGAGAAAAAAATAAATTAACATGGCATGAATTAAATGATGTTAAAACAATGCAACTTGTGCCAACAAAAATAAATAGTGAATTCGGACACCTTGGTGGTGTAGGAGAAATAAACGCAGGAGCTTTTAAACCTGAAACAAAGGCATACCGCTTGCAAAATCGCCACAAGCATCAAAAGTTGAAAAAGGGAAAAAGATTCTAGACCAAGTAAAAGAATTCAAAGTACCGACGAATGTAAAGATTCGTGTCCACAAGACTGTCACACCGGATGGCGCAACTTTCCCAATCATTCATGCTGATGTAAAAACGACTGCTGTGAAAGATCTTGGGGTTGTGAAGGTGGCTGGTAGTGGTAGCGGGAATAGTAAGAAACTTTTCGGTCAATATGGAACTCAAATTGCAAGTAAGACAACATGGCAAAATGGGAAGACAGAAAGAATAGACATTGAAAACCCAAATCCAGGGCAAAGAGAAGGTCAAATTCACTATCACGAGCCAAGTAATAAAAAATGGTATTTTGATGTAGAAACAAAAAAGTTTTATGACCAAAAAACAGGTGAAGATGCACCTAGCAAAATTCAAAAAGTACTTAAAGACAAGAGTGTTCAGAAAGCTATAAATAAGGGATTGAAATTTTTAGGTGAGGATCCTGTATTTTAGTATAGGAGTGAAGATTATATATGGAATATACAAATAAAAATATGAAAAGACTAAAAGAACGACTTGAAGATCGGAGTAATGCAAATAAAGTTGACCTATCTAAATTAAAGGATATTATTTCACCTAATATAGTTAAAGTAGACGATTGCTATATTCTAGATCTAGAGTATGAGTTAACTGATAATACAACGATAAATTGGAATAGAATTTTGAAAATGTACGGGGATAAAACGGGGTATGAAGCATCGTGTAATGAGCTCCGCATAAACGATTATTTAGACAACAGTGATTTGTCTGATGAAGAGATTTCACTTTATGCGTTTCAGGTAGTAGACGGTTGGGAACAACATTTAAAAGAAAAATTTCCTGAGCATAAATTTGTTGTGATTATAAGTATTGATGAAGGTTTTGCGACACTTAGATTTCATAAATATAGAGAAGAGGAAAGCGGTTGGCTAAAGGCCGACATTGAAGAGTACGGAAACGAAGCTATCCTTGTAAAAGAAATTAACTTTAGTAATAAATTTAACTAAAAAAGCAGGTAGTTATATTGGGACTGACCCCTGTTTTTGAGACAGGGATCAAAACACCTTCATACAGCCAATTGCCGATATTGTATCGGCGATTGGCTGTTTAGTTTCGTTTGAATACGAATATTGTTATAATAATGAATGTATTCTATGGCAGTGCGTTCTACGATGGCCGTCGTAGTTCGATCAATGTTAAGATAGAACGTTTAGACTTTAGTGAGGAATGAAACGATTCGATGGAGGCATTATCAGCGGGCGTCCCTTTGCGGGACATGCTCATGGTAATGCCTTTTGTTTTAACAGCTTTCTGATACTCATAAGATGTATAAACAGAACCTTGGTCACTATGTAACAGGCAGTTCTCTGGCAGTGCGGGCAGCTGATCAAGTGTGTGTAAGACAAAGTCTGTGTCCTGTCTATCGCCAATCGTAAAAGCAATCACTTCTCCATTGTATAAATCCAATATACTGGAAAGGTACAATTGTTTCTGCCCATAAGGCAAATATGTGATATCCGTTACTAGCTTTTCCAGAGGGCGATCATACTGAAAGTTTCGATCTAATATATTCTCGGCCACGGCATATGGCTGCCCATTCTTCTTGCGCTTTTTCACCTTAACCCGGCATTGCCACTGATTCTTCTGCATAATGCGCTGAACCGTTTTATGATTCATGCTGATGTGAAAACCAAAGCTGTGAAAGATCTTGGGATTGTGAAGATGGCGGGTAGTGGTAAAGGCACCAAGGGTACGGGTAATGTAAGGCATTTAGATGATGTACCTAGAATAAGTGAAATTGAAGTGAACTTTAAGAGAAATATAAAACATGATCCTGAAGAATTTGCAAGACAACTAAAAAATCAAGAAAAAGGAATGAACGAATTAACAGTTAACGAATATTTGAAAAATAGAGAAAGATATATTGCTAAAGGTAGAGCGATAGAAGGAAATTCTGCTCAAAAAATGGCTAGACAAGAAGCGCTTAAAGATAAAATTGCTGAACTACGAAAGCAAGGACTCTCAAGAGCTGATGCGACTAAACAAGCTTCAGATTGGATGGACACACAAGCAGCGCTTCACAATCCAGATCAAATAGCTGGAGGAAGGGCAGACAGTATTGGTGGTTTAGGGGATAAAAGAGTTAATTCCTCCTTAGGATCACAATGGAAATATAGAATTGATATTGTTGATGAGCAAATTAGGAAAACGGCAGAGAATATGTCACCTGCAGAAATAAAGAATACTTATTTGAATGTAAAGTTGACCCAATATCAAAAGGGGGCATTTTAATTGGATACCTTTGAGAACTATATTAAATACGATACAGTTGATGAAAGAATTACTTTAAGATATAAAGACAAACTTCCTGCAGAACTGATAGAAGTATGGGATAAATATGGTTTGGGAACATTATTAAACGGTTTTTTAAAAGTTATTAACCCAGACGAGTATTTAGATATCTTAGAAAGATGTTATATGAGGTACGAGCAAGCGATTCCTATTTTCACCACCTCAATGGGTGATATTATAGTATGGGAAAAAGATAAATACGTTAATTTATTAAATTTTAGAAAAGGGCATGTTCATGTTGTTTCATCTGGATTTGATTTCTTTTTTGATGATTTAAAAGATAATGATTTTATGAATGATGAATTAATGTGGGAACCTTATCCTGAAGCTAGTAGAATATACGGTAAACCTGATTATGACGAATGTTTCGGATACACTCCTTTACTAGGTTTAGGTGGATCTGAAAAAGTAAAGAATCTAGAAAAGGTAAAATTAAGAGAACATATTCTTATTATTACTGAATTTATGGGCCCAATTGAATAGGATTGGTGTTAAGACAAGCACTTGATTTGCACTTAAGGCATCAAGTGCTTCTTTGTATGTAACAGGAATAGCTGAACGAAAAATGAATGTTTGCTTTCCAAGGAGGTAAAAATAGTTCATGGCTGAATTTGAATTTATAAATCATTTAGAAAATAAAACATATAAGGTACCTGAAGAGGATATATTAAAAGCTGAACAAAGAATGAAAGTAGATATTCCAAATGATTTAAAACAATTATATTTAGAAGTCGGTTATGGTTTTATTAAAGGTGAAAGTGATAATGCAATTAATAGGATATTGGGGCCAGGGGCAGTAGCCGACATTAGACTAAGAGAAGGAATTTTTGAGTTTGACCCAGATTTAGATGAACTTTATGATGATGAAAATAAACTTATTTTTTTGAAGTAAACGAGGGTGTTTATATTTCTATAGATTTACAATTAGAAAACAATCCAATATTTTATTTTGACACTCAAATAGCTGAGTCGTTAGAGGATTTTTTTTAAAAGTTCCTCAATGATAACGAATATTATATTGATTTAATTGAGGATTAGACTTATAAGAGGGAATGGTTAGAAAAATTAATTAAACTTGATGGCTGCTGAAGCCTTTCAAGGTTTTTTTATAGGTGAATTGTTGTTTTCTGTTTTGTAAATTCTGAATAATTTATTTGGCTTTAGGCTGCGTTCCGGTTACCGGAGAGTTGGTAACCCTACGGTTGTACTTAGGAAAGGTGTATAAAGTAATGAAATACGGACATTATCATAATCAGGTAAAAGAAGTTATTGATTTTTCCAAAACCTTTAAAGCAGTTGCATCACATGATATCTCTTATTTTACTAAAATTATTAATGATGAAGAAAAAGCTAAGTACTATGCTTACGAAGATGTAATTGGTGAAGATGAATATGCGTGGAAAGATATAAAAGAAAACGAGATGAGTGAGGTATGGGGAAAATTTTATGAATTAAACGATGATCAAAAACCACAAAACCTAGACATGCTTCTGAAAATTTTTTCGGAAAATGTCAGAAGTGCTACGACTGAATTTAATACTTTTCTTGAAGAGATCGTAGCAGATCTGAATAATTGTGCAATAAATAGAGCAGTAAACGGGAAAACAGACAATTTTTTTGAAAAACTTTTCAAAATTTATAAAGCGGGCTATTTTCCATGTGGCTGGGATGGAGATTATCCTTATGGAAGTTTTATTGCGTTGTATATCGAAATGAAGAACTTGAACTGAAAAGACGATTTTAGAAATGAAAATGAGGAAAACCAATGAAATGAAAATACATCAAATTCACGATTTTGATCTAAATGATGAATCGGATTTTATTCGAACACAACAATCCCTAATACATAAAATCAACCTATCCCCCGTCATCCATCCAGACTCCGTCAACACATGCGCAGGCGTCGACCTCGCTTATTGGGAGCAGGACGGGGAACCGTACGGCGTATGCAGTATCATCGTGATTGACGCTGATACAAAAGAAGTGATTGAAAAAGTGCACAGCATGGGGAAAATCAGCGTGCCGTATGTTTCCGGTTTTCTTGCGTTTCGCGAGCTGCCGCTGATCATTGAAGCGGCCGAAAAGCTGGAGGCGGAGCCGGATGTGTTTTTGTTTGATGGCAACGGGTATCTGCATTACAATCATATGGGCGTTGCCACCCATGCGGCTTTTTTTCTGGGTAAGCCTACAATTGGGATTGCGAAAACCTATCTCAAAATCAAAGGCTGCGATTTTGAGATGCCCGAAAATGAAGTCGGCGCCTACACCGATATTCTCATTGACGGCGAGGTATATGGCCGGGCGCTTCGGACACGGCGGGACGTGAAGCCTATCTTCTTGTCTTGCGGACATAACATTGATTTAGAAAGCAGCTATCAGATCACAATGAAAATGATCAATCGAGACAGCAGGCTGCCGATCCCTGTCCGTCTGGCTGACCTTGAAACGCATGTTTTGCGAACGTTTTATCGGAAAAATCACGTGTAACACTTGCAGTCCGGGAGGCTGCAAATGTTTTTTATTGATCAGGCCATCTGGGAGGATGACAGGAATCACATGTAAGAAGCATAGACGAAGAAACAGTTATCTATATCGAACAACATATCGGGACTGAAACAAAAAGCACCTGTCCAGGTGCTTTTCTTTATAAATGAGGAACCACAAGCCCTCCATACAAAAACGCCGCGATAATCAGGAAGGCCGGATGCATCTTGAATTTTGTCAAGGCAAGGAGGGAAATCCCCGCAATCACTATCGCTTGAACCCAGCCGATCGCTTTGATGCTGTCTGCGCCGATTTGCCAGGTAAGAATGAGCATCATGACGGCGATGACAGGCTGGACGGACAGCGTCATACCTTTGATGACGGGAGATTGGCGGAAGCGCTGAATGATGCGCAAGAGGACGATCAATGCGAGCGCCGACGGTACGACGGTGGCGATCAGCGCAATCAGGAACCCGGGCCACCCGCCTGCGCTGTAGCCGACATACGCCGCGATTTTGGTGGCGATCGGGCCTGGCAATGCGTTCGCAAGCGCGAGCATATTTGAGAATTGATCGTTTGAGAGCCAGCTGTATCTGTTGACGACTTCTTCAAACATCAGCGGGATTGACGCCGGTCCGCCTCCATATCCGAGTGCGTTTGCGACAAAAAACGCCATAAATACATAAATCATGATCATGAGGCCGACATTCCTTTATCTTTTGAACGTTTATTTGTGATTTTGTCTTTCAATTTAAAATGAAACGCGCCGTATGCTAAGAAAATAATAATGACAAAGCCGGGATTGATCTGTAACGTTTGCAGGCCGATAAAAGCGATGATAAAAAACAGAATGCCCGTGACCCAGCCGAAACCTTTAAGCGCTTTTTGGCCAAACTCGTACGCCATAATGCCGAGCATGACGGCGATTACCGGTGTTACGGCGCCAATCATGCCGGCAACAATTGCTGAGTGGCTTAAGACATTGACAGCCGCAAACAAGCCCGCCATAGCAAGGCATGTAGGCAGAATATGGGTAAGGGTTGCCACGATTGCGCCTAACGTGCCTTTCAGCTTAAAGCCCAGATACGCGGCCATTTTTGTGGCAATCGGTCCGGGAAGCGCATTTGCGATCGCTAATATTTCTCCGAATTCATCATCATCTATCCATTTGTATTTATTGACGGCTTCATGGCGGATGAGCGGGATCACGGAAGGTCCGCCTCCGAATCCGAAAATGCCCGTTCGGACCATCGCCGCCGTAATGTCCCAATAGGGATGTTTCATGGCTATGTCCTCCTTACAGCTTCATGCCCGTTCTGCTTTTATACCGTTTAATCAGCATTTGGCAGTCGACGCTGACGACGCCTTTTTGCGTATAGAGCCGTTTTGTCAAAAACTCTTCCATCTCCTGATCATTTGCGAAAATACCGTGCATATGCAGCTTGCTCGGTCCGGTCATATGATAAAGGCTTGTCACGGCCGGCTCCTTTTCAAGCTTTAATGCGGTTTCCTCCAAATACTGCGGCTCCACCTCCACATTAAAAAACACGGACACATGGCGGCCGATTTTCGCCGGGTTGATGACAGCGGTGAATTTTTCAATCACACCGGCATCGAGTAAATGCTGAATGCGGTGCTGAACCGCCACTCGCGACAGGTTAACCCGCTTTCCTACGTCTGTATAGGAAATCCTCCCTTCCTCGTGCAAAATCGAAAGAATCTGTTTATCCGTTTCATCAAGGACAAGATTCGGAATGCTGTATTCATGTTCCAACCCGCTTCACCTTCCTTCATTTGGTAGACATTATTGTATCATGAAACGTTACGGTATGAAGGGAGAAATTTTTTATTGTTTTCGATACGTAATAACTTAGAATTATTTCTTATCGAAAAGTAAATAGTGTGTGAGATTTTCTTTCAGGAATGTGGATGGCCGCGAAGCCGCTTTTTATAATTGAGAAAATTTGTAAAGGGGCTTGCCATGAATACTTCAACCATCGGAACGAAACAAATGGTCGTCAGTCCGCATTATCTCGCTTCTCAGGCAGGGGCCGGCATTCTGGAAAAGGGCGGAAACGCGTTTGATGCGGCAGTGGCGGTCAGCGCCTGTCTGGCAGTCGTGTATCCGCATATGACGGGCCTTGGCGGGGATTCATTTTGGCTCACTTACCATAAAGAAACGGGACGAATCAAAGCTTATAACGGAAGCGGCCGTTCAGGGAAGCATGTGACGAGAGACTTGTATCGGGGCAGAGAAGCGATCCCTCTGCGCGGGACAGAAAGCGCCATTACCGTTCCGGGAATGGCGGACAGCTGGGATGCCGTGCTTTCGGCGTACGGGCGTCTTTCGCTCGCTGAGGTGCTGAAGCCAGCTCTTGATTATGCGGCAAACGGATTTCCGGTGTCCGCCGACCAGTGCGCCCACACAGAACGCAATCTCGCTCTTTTAGCCTCGATGCCTTACACCTCGGCCATTTTTACGAGAAACAAAAAAGCGCCCATGCCCGGTGAACGGTTTGTCCAAAAGGATCTGGCGGCCAGCTTGGAGCAGCTTGCCGAGAAAGGCAGAAGCGCTTTTTATGAAGGAGACCTCGCTCAACGCATCACATCCTTTTTGCAAAACAACGGCAGCCGTCTGACACTTGATGACTTTAAAGCCCACCGCGGCGAGTGGACGAACCCGGTATCCTCCGATTACCGCGGGTGCAAAATCTATCAGGCTCCGCCGAATTCACAGGGCTTTACAGGCTTAATGACGCTCAATATATTGGAAAACTATGATTTTTCTCAGATCGAACACGGTTCCTTTGACTATTATCATCTGCTGATCGAGGCGCTGAAGAAGAGTTTTCTGCACCGGAATGAAGTGTTGACTGATCCGGCATTTTCTCATATTCCGCTGGATCGGCTGCTTGATAAACGGTATGCAAAGCAGCTTGCGGAAGAAATCGGTAACGTGGCTGCGCCGGCGGTAAGCCGGCCGGTCGGAAGCGACACAGCTTATGCCGCCGTCGCCGATGCGGAAGGAAATGCCGTTTCCTTTATTCAGAGCCTCTATTTCGAGTTCGGATCTGCCGTTACAGCGGGGGAGACGGGCATTCTGCTGCAAAACCGCGGGTCATTTTTTTCGTTGGACGAATCCCATGTCAATACACTTGAACCCGGCAAGCGGACGTTCCACACCCTCATGCCGGCGATGGCCTGTAAAGAAGGAAAGCCTCACATCCTGTACGGAACCCAGGGAGGGGAAGGCCAGCCGCAAACTCAGACAGCGATGATTACGCGCATCATTGATTACAAAATGGACCCCCAGCAGGCGATCAATGAGCCGCGCTGGGTCTGGGGACGGACATGGGGAGAGGAGTATGAAGGGCTGAGGGTTGAAAGCAGAATCAGCCCTGAAACGAGAGAAGCCCTAAGGCAGAGCGGCCACCGCGTCGAGACCGTTGGTGATTTTGACGGGCTTATGGGCCATGCGGCAGCGATCGTCATTGATGAAGAAGGCTTTCTCCAAGGCGGGACCGACCCGCGCGGCGACGGAGCGGCCGCAGGAGTATAGAGCTACGCTGACTGATGAAAAAAATAAGCACGCCAAGCGCGGCAGAAAGACCCGCGTAAAACGAATCGTACACATATTGCTTTTCCTCCCGCCGGTGCCGCCATTCCATTATGCCGCTGCAGCAAAATAGAAACAACTCCCGCAAATACGTACATTTCATTGAAAAAAGTCACCGCTGCGATGCCCGTAATAAGCAGTGTGATTTCGATTAATCGATATTGAGAACTTTGACGGCAAATACTTGAAACATAAGGCTGAGCAAAATAAATACGGCTGAAAAAATCAGTAACTGAATGAAATCCATCGTCTGCCTCCTAAAAATGTGTCACTCGTTTCATACGGGTAAGTTTCGGCATTCTATAAGACATTAGGCTGAGTTACATGGTAAAAGACTCAAAAAAGACCCCTTTCGAAAGGGGTCTTTTTGACTAGTTTCTTCTATTATAATGGTCCCTGCTTCAGGTCGGGCGGACAAGCGTATATGTCTTCCCGAGTCTGGCGTATTCATTCCCCGCGAGCCTTGCCGCAGGCTTCAGCTCATCTGTCCGTATGTAGCCTTTATCGGCGTCATATACTTGGTCATTCAAATGAAAACAAACGACTCTGCCGATGATGAGGTCTGTCGTCGTTTCTCCGCTGTCATTTTGGAACGGAAGATGGCGTTCGAGTATACATTCAAACCTCACTTTTGCTTCTTTTATACCGGGAACGCTGATGCAAGCGCTGTCTGTCACAGAAAGGTCTGTCATGCCAAGTTCACTGACATCAGGATCAAGCCTTGCCGCCGTTTTGTTAATGTCTTCAATAATGGACTCATCACTGACGTGCACAACGAATTCCCGATGAGCGAGTGCGTTTCTCGCGGTGTCTTTCTGCCGACCGTCCGCGCGGCTGACTGAGATGGCCAGAAGCGGCGGTTCTGCGGAGACAACGTTATAGAAACTGAAGGGCGCCGCGTTTACGGCGCCGTTGATGGATGACCGCGTCGTGACAAATGCGATCGGCCGGGGAACGACTGTGCCCGAAAGCAATTTGTAAGTGTCTTTTGCGTTCAGTTCGTCTGCTCGTAAGATATGCATGATTTCGGCCGCCTTTCTTTATCGTATGACCTGATTATACAGAAAGAAAATTCGGAAACACAACAAAAGAAAACCGGCTGCATATCTTATCACGTGGCATATATCTGATTGAGGAAAAAGGCTTCCGTTTAGCCGGCAGCCTATTTACGAATGGTGTTACTTGTAGTTTTTCTTTACAACCCAGATGTTCCCGTCTTTCCAGTACTCTGTTTTGCTGCAGTAATCGTCTTTTTTGCAAGGGTCTTTTTTCTGAGGACGATAAGGTTTTTTCTGCGTGCGTTTTTTCTTGCGGCGGCATGATTTCTTGTGGCTGCGAGATTTTTTGTGAGAGCGGCATGATTTTTTACGGCTGCGAGATTTTTTGTGAGAGCGGGATTTTTTATGGCTGCGAGATTTTTTGTGAGAACGGGACTTTTTATGGCTGCGAGATTTTTTGTGAGAACGGGATTTTTTATGGCTGCGAGATCTTTTGTGAGAGCGGCACGATTTTTTATGACTGCGAGATTTTTTGTGAGAGCGGCATGATTTTTTATGACTGCGAGATTTTTTGTGAGAACGGGATTTTTTATGCTTGCGAGATTTTCTCTTCTTACTGCTTTTTGGTTCTTGGTACAAATAATCTTCCAATCCCTCGGTGCTTGCGGACTTTACTGCTTCTTCGATATCAGAATGGGAATAGTGGCCCATTTTGAAACCTCCTCATGATATATGTTTTAAGGATGCGATCCTTACTACCACATAGTACGCATGAATGAAAAAAGTGTATGTGTGATTCGCTGAGTTTTATATAAAAAGCACAGCCTAAATTAATACAGGGAGGTTTACCGATGAAAGACCAATCAACATTGCCTCTATACCAGCTGTTTATTCACCCGAAAGACTTAATGGAGCTGAAAAAAGACATTTGGGATGATGATCCGGTGCCCGCGGTGCTGAGAGTGAATCAAAAACGGCTTGACATTGATCTGGCGTACCGCGGCTCGCATATAAGAGATTTTAAGAAAAAATCGTATCATATCGCTTTTTATTCGCCGAAAACATTTCGCAGGGCGAAAGAGATACATTTAAACGCTGAATACAAAGATCCGTCGATGATGCGGAATAAGCTGTCTCTCGATTTCTTCGCGGAGCTTGGGACGCTGTCACCAAAGGCGAATTTCGTAACCCTGCAAATCAATGGCAGACATGAGGGGGTGTATCTTGAGCTGGAGTCAGTGGATGAATATTTTCTGGCGAAACGGAATTTGGCGGACGGCGCTGTTTTTTACGCGGTTGATGACGACGCCAATTTCTCCCTCGTCAGTGATCTGGAGCGGGATACGAAAACATCGCTCGAACTTGGTTATGAAAAGAAAACGGGAACGAAAGAAGACGATTTATACTTGCAGGATATGATCTATAAAATTAATACCGTGCCGAAGTCAGAGTTCAAGGGGGAGATCGTCAAACACTTGGACGCCGATAAGTATTTGCGGTGGCTTGCGGGCATCGTGTTTACCTCAAACTACGATGGATTTGTCCATAATTACGCTTTGTACCGGAATCATGAAACGGGACTTTTTGAAGTCATTCCGTGGGATTACGATGCGACGTGGGGAAGAGACATTCATGGTGATCGGATGGAGGCCGATTATGTCAGAATACAAGGGTTTAATACCTTGACTGCAAGGCTTCTGGATGAACCGTATTTCCGCAAAGCGTACAAACGGCTTTTGGAAGAGACGCTTCAGACCCGGTTTACCATTGAACATATGAAGCCGAAGGTCATGTCACTGTATGAGCATATCAGGCCGCATGTCGCGAAGGATCCATATAAGAAAGAAGAGATGGATTGCTTTGACCGGGAGCCTGAAGTGATTTGCGAATACATTAAGGAGCGGTCCGCCTTCATCAGCAGTGAGTTAGAGCGGTGGAATATCTGATTTGGAGATGAAGAAAGATTTTTTACAAATAGGCTGGTGAATCAGTTCCCGAAAATAATCGTGATACGTATATATGCATTATGCTTTTTACATTATGAGAAAAATGACTAGGAGGACAATAGATGAAACGCAATACGAAGCGGCAGCGGTCTGATGACAACTTTTTGCATGCAATGGAAGGAAAAGTAATTACTGTCTACCGGGGAGGCCCGGAGTCCAAGACAGGGAGATTAGCAGACATTCAATCGGATTATATCGCTCTTCAGGTTGATAATAAAATCGTTTATTATCAATGGAAACATGTGAAAAGTGTGACGGAAAATACGAGTGAAACCGTATCGCCGGCCGAAGCGGCAGAATGTGAAAAAGCTGATGATTTTCAAGACCTGATCAGCCGGATGACCAATCGCACGGTGCAATTGAATCAGGGAGGTCCGGAATCGAAAAGAGGAAAGCTTCACGAAACAGGGGATGATTTTCTCGTGCTGGAAACGGAAGATGACGGAATTGTATATTTTAACGCCGACCATGTCAAAAGCATCAGCGCGGAACAAGAAGAGGACGGCCAAGAGGAGGAGCGCCCGGAATTTGAAATGGCTGATGATTTTCACGGCATATTTAAACGCCTGATCCACAAATGGGTATCCATCAACCGCGGAGGTCCTGAAGCCGTTGAAGGTATACTTGTGGATAATTCCGACGGCCACTACACTCTTGTGAAAGATAAAGAAGTGCTGCGGATTTATCCTTTTCATATCAAGAGCATCAGCGAAGGGGCAAAAGGAGCAGCTAAAAAAGAGGAGAATAAAGACGAAGAGAATAAAGGTGAGAAAGAGAGCGCCGAAGAAGAAAAGCCGCATGAAGAATCACGCGAAGAGCAGCGTACTTCCTCTAAAAAGTCGAAAAGATCATCAAGATCCGTTCGATCCTCAAAACGGGAGAAAGAGGTCTCTTATAGCTACGCCACTGTATTAAGGACAATAGATTATCGGTGGAAACACGGCCGTAAATGATTGGAAAGATTGTCCGTAAACGCGGGAGAGGGGGGAATGAAATGGCTGGATTAAGCAGATTTCTGGATAAACAAGTCGATATTGAGATATCGGGGAATACGACATTTTCAGGAACTCTTTTGGATATCGGTCAGGATATCATTGTGATTCATGACGGCCGGACGTTTCTTTATATTCCGCTGCTGCATCTTCAGAGGATGACATTGACGCTCCCGGACGAAGAGAATAAAGAACCGTACGCAAGAAAAAAAAGTCCGCATCCCGAAAAACAGGAACATTCCTTTTCTTATCGGAATACCCTCCAGCATATAAAAGGCAGATTCACAGAAATATTTGTTACGGGAGACCGTTCCATTCATGGGTATGTGACAAGTGTTTTAAATGATTATTTTGTTTTCTTCTCTCCGGTTTATAAGACTCTTTTCATCTCGATGCATCATTTGAAATGGCTGACACCCTATTCCGATGAGCAGACGCCGTATACATTAAACAGTTCAGAGCTGCCGGTTGTTCCCGCTAATGTGCCCCTTGTCCGGAATTTTGAGGAGCAATTAAAAAGATATATCGGGAAGCTGATTATTCTGGATTTAGGAGATATACCGAATAAAGTGGGGCTGTTGCAGGATGTCTCAGATAATATTCTTGAATTGACCAATGCAGACGGCGATACTGTTTTTTGGAAATTGAATCATTTAAAAACCATGCACCTGCCATAAATGATAAAACTGCCTCTCTTATACAGCAGGCAGTTTTTTTCATGGGAGCTAAAGGTAAATCCAACTGATCCAGACATATAAAACGGTAATGGTAAATACGACGGTGAGAGGGACAACGATAATGGTCGTTTTGATATATTCTGACCAAGAAACTTTTTCGCCGTGCTGTCTGATGATATGCATCCAGATCAGCGTGGCTAATGTCCCGATCGGCAGAAGCAATGATCCGATATCACTGCCGATAATATTAGCCAGATAAATGATTTTTACGGTTAATGGGTCGATGGACATTTCAGTTAATGTCAAAGTGCTGATCATTAAGGCGGGATGGTTATTGAACAAATTAGAGAGGACGGATGTAGCAATGCCCATAATAGATGCAGCGTGGGCAATGCTTTGTGAGACATAAGGCTCAATAGACTGAACAAGCAGCGCCGTCAGTCCGATATTATGCAGTCCGTAGATGATAATGTACATCGTGAAGGCAAAAATAAAGATATGCCAAGGCGCTTTCCTTAATAAATCTGCCGGTCCGATTTTTAAATAAAACCATCTCCAGCCAAGCAGGATGACTGAACTGATGACAGCCACGAGCGAAACGGATATGCCGTTGTAAGAAGCTGCAAACAGACTGATCCGGACGAACAATACAAATGCCAAAACACAAAACATGATGTTCGTACGGCTGTTTTGGGTCGGGTCTGGCGGAGGCTGAAGCGGATGATATCGTTTGTGTTCCAGGGAATCAAAATGAACCGGAATATCGGGGAGCTGTTTCGGCAAACGGCGGTAAAAAACGGCAAACAGCAGAAAGGCCATAAACACCAGTCCCAGCGTGCCGGGGATAAACATCATATTGGTGTACAAATAAAGGTCCATGCCTATCATTTTGAGAGAAATTAAATTGACGATATTACTGACGCCGATCGGGGTGCTTGCCGCCGTCGCAATTAATACGCCGCTTATTAAATACGGTGTTTTCTGATGTCTTTTAAGTCCGAGATATTGTAAGACCAATAGTAAAATAGGAGTGGTGATTAAGACGCTGCCGTCATTATTCAGAAAGAGCGTCATTGAAAAACAGAGCAGGTTGGTCAGCCAAAAAAGCCGGATGCCCGATCCCTTGGCGCGGTGAAGCAGTTTGGCCGCCGCCCAGTTAAAAAAACCGAAGCTTTCCAGCGCGATCGCCATAATCATTGTGGAGATAATGGTTATTGAGGCTCCGGTGACTTTTGACCCTATATCCCCCAAATCATGAAAGGAAACGGTTCCGCATAACAAAACGAGAATGGCGCCCAGCGACGCCGGAACGGCTTCATTTAATCCCCCGGGTCTCCAAAATATAAAAATAATGGTCACAAAGAAAGAAATCAGGGTCAAAATGACGGTAATATGTGTAATGTGTTCTGCCTCCTTTTAGATGGGTCATTGCCGCCCCGTTATTTTTATCCCTCCTGATCAGTTGTACTGTATGTATACGGGTACAGGTCGTAAGGTGTACTGAGCGTTTCTACCAATTTAGTAAAAATCCATAAAAGCACAAAAAAAAAGAGGCTGCTTTCGGCGGCCCTCTTTTTTATGCATTTTCCTTATCCGCCTGCAATAAAGCCTGGCGTTTATTCATAATATCCAGAAAATGTTTCAGGATCGGATTTTGATTATCCTTGCGGTAGGCAATGACCCATTCGGCCGTGAGCTGCACCTGATTAATGCCGCGATAGGCGACTTCGAGATTAAACAGCTTTTTAGCAGAAGAAGGCACGAAGGTCACACCGATGCCGGCACTAACCAATCCGATCACCATTTGATACTCCGTCGCTTCCTGAACGATTTTCGGTTTGAAGCCCGCCTGCTCGCAGTAGTTTACAAACTCTAGGTATAAAGTCGGCCATGTTTCTTTCGACAGTGTGATAATCGGTTCATTTTTTAAATCCTGAATGTCGATTGTCTGTTTAGCGGTAAGCGGGTGCTGCTTCGGCAAAGCCAGAATGCACGGACTGCTCTGCACCTTTTCCATATGTAACGCGGAATGCTGTAAAGGCGGATGAAGGATGCCGATATCAATGTTCCCCTTCAGAAGTTCTTCCTGCTGTCTGAAAGAAGAAATTTCACGCAGATCAAGCTTGACGGAGGGGAATTTTTCGCGGAATTCCCGAATGATCGGCGGCAGAAATTCATATGTGGCCGAGCCGACAAAACCGACGACAAGGCGGCCGAGCTCTCCCCGCGCCGTTCTCTGCGCCATTTCAATCGCTTTGTCTATTTCTTCGATCGCGTTTCTGCTGTGTTTTAAAAAACTTTCTCCGGCAGCTGAAAGCTCTACAACCCGTTTCGTGCGCTTTAATAAGGTCACGCCGACTTCCTTCTCAAGCTGTTTGATCTGCTGGCTGAGAGGCGGCTGTGTCATATTTAACCGAAGCGCAGCTTTGCCGAAATGAAGTTCTTCGGCAACGGCAATAAAGTATTGAAGATGGCGAAGCTCCATCCTTATCCATTCCTTTCTCTTTGTTAATTATTCGTGAAACATATTAATCATACGGCGAATTGATATTGGAGGTCAATTTCCAAAGAGTGTATAGTGAATAATATCACAAATTACTTAAAATTTTATATTTAATATGCATAATAAGGAGTGAGGGTGTTGGCAAAAGCAACAAATGAACTAAAAACCTCTGAAAAAAATCGGGGGGCGGAGCTTGTTGTTGATTGCTTAGTGGAGCAAGGTGTCACACATGTTTTTGGCATTCCGGGTGCAAAAATTGATGCAGTATTTGATGCGTTAAAAGATAAAGGACCTGAACTGGTTTTATGCCGTCACGAACAGAACGCTGCATTTATGGCTGCGGCTGTCGGAAGACTGACTGGAAAACCAGGCGTTTGTCTCGTTACTTCAGGCCCGGGGGCATCCAACTTGGCGACCGGCTTGTTAACGGCTAATACAGAAGGTGATCCGGTAGTGGCGCTGGCGGGTAACGTAATTCGCGCAGACCGGTTAAAACGGACACACCAATCATTGGACAATGCGGCGCTATTTCAGCCGATTACAAAATACAGTGTAGAAGTACAGGAAACAGGGAATATACCAGAAGCGGTAACAAACGCCTTCAGGGCAGCGTCAGCAGGTCAGGCAGGCGCGGCTTTCGTGAGCTTTCCGCAGGATGTTGTGAATGAAATCACAAATGTGAAAAACGTACGCAGCGTTCCGGCGCCGAAACAAGGCCCTGCACCGGAAGAAGCGGTCAGCGCGGCTATCGCGAAAATCCAGACGGCGAAACTTCCCGTTCTGTTAGTCGGCATGAAAGGCGGGAGACCGGAGGCGGTAAAACAAATCCGCAAACTGCTTGCCAAAACAAAACTGCCTTTCGTAGAAACGTACCAAGGGGCCGGCACATTGTCCAGAGAGCTGGAAGACCAATATTTCGGCCGGATCGGACTGTTCCGCAACCAGCCGGGCGATCTTCTGCTTGAACAGGCGGATGTCGTATTAACGATCGGTTATGATCCGATTGAATACGATCCGAAGTTCTGGAACGTAAACGGTGACCGTGCTATTATCCATCTTGACGAAATCCAGGCCGATATTGATCATGCCTATCAGCCGGAATTAGAATTATTAGGCGATATCGCCGCTACGGTTAAACAAATTGAACACGACGCTGTGACATTTGATATGGGCAGCCGTGAACAAGAAGTGCTGAGCGAATTAAAACAGATGCTCACAGACAGCGAGAAGGCGCCAAGCGACCATAAATCCGACAGAGTGCATCCTCTGCAAATCGTCCAAGAACTGCGCAATGCAATTGATGACGACGTAACCGTCACTTGCGATATCGGTTCGCACGCGATCTGGATGTCCCGCTACTTCCGCGCTTATGAGCCGCTGAAACTGTTGATCAGCAACGGCATGCAGACATTGGGCGTAGCGCTTCCTTGGGCGATTGCCGCCACATTGGTGAATCCGGGTGAAAAAGTCGTATCCGTTTCAGGAGACGGAGGATTCCTGTTCTCTGCAATGGAATTGGAAACGGCAGTCCGCTTAAAAGCGCCGATCGTTCACCTTGTATGGAATGACAGCACATATGATATGGTCGCATTCCAGCAAATGAAAAAATATAACCGTACGTCATGCGTAGATTTCGGAAACATTGACATCGTAAAATATGCAGAAAGCTTCGGCGCCACCGGCTTGCGCGTTGAGTCACCGGAACAGCTGGCAGACGTGCTGCAAAAAGGCTTGAACACAGAAGGTCCTGTCATCATTGACATTCCTGTCGATTACAGTGACAATGTCCATTTATCAAGCGACATGCTTCCGAAGCAATTCAAAGAAAAAATGAAAGCAAAAGCTCTCTAGCACTCTGCGCACCATGACCTGTTTTCTAAAACAGCCCAATTTAAAAGGAGTGAAGGGAATATGAAAAACGCAAGCGACATCCATATGATGAGCCGCGGAGAAAAAGGCTCACCTGAGGATCAGATCTATCAAGTCTCAACAATGACATCTCTGCTGGACGGAGTATATGACGGAGATTTTGATATGGCTGACATTCCGAAGTTCGGTGATTTCGGAATCGGCACGTTCAATAAACTGGACGGCGAATTAATCGGATTTGACGGAGAATTTTACCGTCTGCGCGGCGACGGAACGGCTACGCCTGTTAAAGGCGGAGACCTGTCACCATTCTGCTCATTCACATTTTTCACGCCGGATATGACGCATACGATCGACGGCGAAATGACCCGTGAAGAATTCGAGCAGGAAATCGCCAGCCTTCTGCCTAGTAAAAACTTATTTTATGCGATCCGTTTGGACGGCGTATTTAAAAAGGTGCAGACAAGAACGGTAGAACGCCAGGAGAAACCGTACGTTCCGATGATCGAAGCGGTAAAAACACAGCCTGTGTTCAACTTTGACGACATTCAGGGTACAATCGCCGGCTTCTGGACGCCGGGTTACGCAAACGGCATCGCTGTTTCCGGATATCACCTGCACTTCATTGATGAAGGACGCAATTCCGGCGGACACGTATTTGACTATGTCATTAAAGATTGTAAAGTGACGATTTCTCAAAAAATGAATATGAACCTCAAGCTTCCGAATACGGCGGACTTTTTCAACGCAAATTTAGATAATCCGAATTTTGCGAAGGATATCGAAACAACCGAAGGAAGCCCGGAATAAAATAAAAAGAAAGCCCCATTTTTCTCGGGGGCTTTCTTTTTATTTGGCTGAACCGGCAAAGATTAGGTAAAATACAGTCAAAAGGGAAAGGTGTGGTAGCTGTGAAAGTATTGGTATTAGCGATTCATCCTGACATGAACAACTCAGCGGTCAATAAGGCGTGGACAGAAGAATTAAAAAATCATGATGAAATTACGGTCCGTGAGCTTTATAAAGAATATCCGGACGGGAAAATAGATGCGGAAAAGGAACGGCAGCTGTGTGAACAGTATGACCGGATCGTATTTCAATTCCCGCTGTATTGGTACAGTGCGCCTCCGCTTTTAAAAACATGGATGGATCATGTGCTGGCGTATGGCTGGGCTTACGGCTCCAAAGGAAAGGCGCTGCACGGCAAAGAATTGCTGCTGGCTGTTTCCGTAGGTGCCGGAGAGGATGCATATCAGGCAGGCGGGTCTAACCATTTTTCACTGAGCGAGCTCTTAAGGCCGTTTCAGGCAATGGCTAATTTTACGGGTATGACCTATTTGCCGGCTTTCGCGATGTACGGGGTAAGCAGCGCCGATGCTGCGGCTATCCGTGACAATGCCAAACGCCTGGCGGATTACATAAAGAAGCCATTTTAGAGTCGTATGCATTCATCTTCATCCGACAATATTTCCTGAGAAATATTTCGAACCTTAGACGTTTCTGACTGCTCAAGAAAGAAAAAACGGATTTCGCGCTGAATTTGCGAAATCCGTTTTGATATTATGTCAGTTTTTGCAGATCTTTTGTGCTGATATATCCCGTTGCGCCCCCGTAATCGACAAGCGCCCAGCCGAAGTCAATGCCGCCGCCGGCTGTCTTTTTCCATCCGAGGAAAGAAACGCTCGTGTTTTTAGCAAGGGAAGCTTTGACCGCTTGTTTGTCTGTATATACTTTTGTTTTTTTCGTCGTTTTTACGGTTGTTGCTTCTTTAACAATATAATGAGTAGATACAAATCCTGTTTTTCCGTTTTTATAATGTACTTTTGCCCAGTCAGCGTTCTGGAATGAAACGATCTTTAAGCTGTCGCCCAAATGAAGGGTATCAGCTCTCGGACTGGCTGCTGATGCTTTTGTTCTGACGTTCAATGCTTCCGCGGAAACGAGATAAGAGTCAAGCGGGTAGCTGTACAGATCGTCAATTTTGACCGCTTCTTGTGCGTGTGTCTCGGGAAGAGGCGTTATTCCGGCAGCTGAAGCCGCTGTTATTCCCGCTGCAAGGGTCAGAATGGATGCCGCTTTGGCTGTTTTCTTCATCTGTATCTCTCCTTTTACTTCATCCTTTCACGTTTTACCGGAAGTCTAAACATCGGCCGGTTATTTTTGTGTTTGAAGTTTCAATGGAGCGGAAATGGTTCTTTTGACTTTTTCTCCTTTGAGCACCTGCTCCGCCGCTTCGGCCGCCAGTTTTCCGATCAGCTCCGGCTGCTGGGCGACCGTGGCTGTCAGCTTTCCGTTTTTAATGGAAGAAATCGCATCTTTATTTCCGTCGAAACCGACGACCAAAATGTGTTTGCCCGAGCTGTTAATCGCTTCGAGCGCGCCGAGTGCCATTTCATCATTATGGGCGAACACGGCTTTAATATCCGGATGTCCCTGCAGCAGGTTTTCCATGACGGTCAATCCTTTTGTACGGTCAAAATCCGCCGCTTGCTTTGTTACGACATCCAGCTTTTTGTCGGCAATATGATGAAAGCCCGTTCCGCGTTCCCGTGTCGCGGATGCGCCCGGCACCCCTTGCAATTCCGCTACTTTGGCGCCTTTTCCGAGCTGATCGGCGAGGTAGTCAGCCGCCATTTCTCCTCCTTTGACATTGTCAGAGGCGACAAGCGTTTCGACTTTGCCGTGTTCGGCTGAACGATCAAGCGCAATGACGGGAATGCCGAGGGAATTTGCCGATTCGACGGCTGTTGAAATCGCTGATGAATCGGTCGGGTTGATCAGCAGCGCATCGACTCCCTGCTGGATCAAATCTTCTACGTCATTTGACTGTTTAGATGAATCATTTTGAGCATCGACAATAATGACCTTCATGCCCCGTTTTTTGGCTTCCTTTACAACGCCTTCTTTTAATGAAACGAAGAACGGATTGTTCAATGTGGAGACGGAGAGCCCGATAGTGAATTCTTTTTTATGTTTTGTGTTTGACGGTTTTGCCCATTGTGGCGGTTCAAGTGAACAGGCGGACAGCAAAAACAGTGATAATGCCGCGATCGTGATGATGGCTTTCTTCATAATGGTCCTCCTACTATGCCGATTTTTTGCGGTCCAGCAGCACCGCGATTAAAATGACGATTCCTTTGACGACGAGCTGATAAAAAGATGATACGCCGAGAAGGTTCAAGCCGTTGTTCAGCGTACCGATAATCAAAACCCCGATCAGCGTACCGATGATGCGCCCTCGACCGCCGGACAGGCTCGTTCCGCCGAGAACGACCGCTGCGATGGCGTCCAGCTCGTATGATTCCCCGGCCGTCGGCTGTGCGGAATTTAAGCGTGATGTCAGAATCGCTCCCGCCAGCGCCGATAATAAACCTGTCAGAGAATAGATCATGATCTTGATGCGGGGCACTTTGATTCCCGATATCAGCGCCGCTTTCTCATTGCCGCCGATGGCGTATGTCCGGCGGCCGAACGGTGTTTTGTGCAGAAGAACCCACAGGGCCGCAAACGCAATCAGCATCGTAATGGCAGGTACGGGAATGCCGAGAAAATAACCGCGCCCGAATAATTGAAATGCGTAATTTGAACCGAGCCCCGTAATCGGATTTCCGTCCGTATAGACGAGGGTCAGTCCGCGAAAGACGGTCATTGTCGCCAAAGTGGCGATGAACGGCGCCATTTTTCCTTTTGTGATTAATAATCCGTTTATCATGCCGAGTACGGCGCCGATTACGCAGCCGATGATGACGGCTAAAATCGGGTCGATGCCTGAGACCATCATACCTGCGACCAATGCGCTCGATAAGGCGAGGATGGCTCCGACAGAGAGATCAATGCCTCCCGTTAAAATGACAAACGTCATTCCGAATGCAATCAGAGCGTTAATCGCAACCTGCCGAAGAAGGTTGAGAATATTGAGGGGTTCAAGAAAACTCGGGTTTAAAACGGAAACGATCAGCACAAGAATCAGTAAGCCGAGAAACGGACCGAGTTTTTGTGTGAAGGTGTGAATGGAAAATCGCTTTTGTTCAGTTGATGTCATTGGTTCAGTTTTCATACTGCTGCCCTCCCGTGGCAAGTGTCATGATGTGTTCTTGTGTTGCGCCGGCCGCATTGATTTCTCCGCTGATGCGCCCTTCGTGGACGACGATGATTCTGTCACTCATGCCGAGAATTTCCGGCAGCTCGGAAGACACCATGATGATGGCGACTCCGCGATCGGTCAGTTCATTCATTAATGAATAGATTTCCCTTTTCGCGCCTACGTCAACGCCTCTTGTCGGTTCATCAAGGATGAGAACTTTCGGGCCGATTCCGATCCATTTGGCGATGACGACTTTTTGCTGATTTCCTCCTGATAAATGCCGGGCGGCGGTTTCCGGAGATGCGGTCTTAATGGTCAGACGCTTGATGAGCAGCTCAACGAACTCCGCCTCGCGTTTTCGATCAATGATGCCTTTCGGAGAGAAGCTGGTCAGGTTCGGCAAGGAGATATTTTCACGAATGGACGTATCCAGCAGCAGCCCTTCATCTTTGCGGTTCTCCGTAATCAGGCCGAGTCCCTTGCGAATGGCATCGTACGGACCCCGAATGCCGGTTTTTCGGCCGGAAATCCAGATCTCTCCGGAATCGAGCCTGTCAATTCCGAACAGCGCCCTCATGATTTCTGTCCGTCCGGCACCCATTAAGCCGGAAACGCCGAGGATTTCTCCGGCGCTCACATGGAAACTGATCTGTGAAAAGCTTCCTTTTTTTGAGGCGTTTTTCACTTCGAGCACCTTATCGCCGAGTGACGGCGTGCGAGTCGGATACCGATCGGTCAGCTCCCGCCCGACCATTTTTTTGACCACTTCATCAAAATTAGTGTCTTTCATATGCGCCGTATCGACAGTGAGGCCGTCCCGCATAATGGTGATCCGGTCGCAAATCGAAAATATCTCTTCCATTCGGTGCGAAATATAGACGATGGATACGCCGTCCCGCTTTAACGCCGTCATCACGTCAAACAGTTTGCTGATTTCCCGTTCGGTCAGCGCCGCGGTCGGTTCGTCCATAATAATGACTTCGGCGTTTGTCATCAGCGCTTTGGCAATCTCAATCATCTGCTGCTGTCCGACGGAACATTGTCCGGCTTCCCGGTCAAGAGGAAGAGAGACTCCCAATTTTTCAAGCTGTGATTTTGCTAGCGCTTTCATTTTCTTCGTTTCCAAAACGCCGAACGCCGTCGTCAGCTCTTTGCCGATAAAAAGGTTTTCAAGCACCGTCATGTCCGGCCATATATTCAGTTCCTGATGGATAAAGGCGATTCCGTGCTTTTCGGCTTCCTTTGGATTGGAGAAGCTCATATTTGTTCCGTTTATCGTAATGTTTCCCTTGTCGAGCCGGTAGAGCCCGGTGAGCAGATTCATTAACGTCGATTTGCCCGCTCCGTTTTCTCCCATTAAAGCGTGGATTTCTCCCGGCAGAAGCTCAAATGAGACGCCGGAGAGCACTTGGTTTTTGCCGAATGCTTTATGAATGTCTGTCATGCCGATGTGCATGCTGGATCCCTTCTTTCTAGAAAATCACACCCGCCTGCAGGATGCAGTTGGCGTATGGTGTCATTTCACCCGTTCGGATGACGGCTTTTGCTTTCTGTGTGAGCCGTTTGAATTCCTCATGGGACATGTACTCGATCGTCTGCGCTGAGAAATGGCTTTCTATGAAACTTGCATTCTCAGGGTTTGCGTCTTTGATCTCGGAAGCGGCGATCACCTTTTCGACTGCCATCTCCCCGGCTACCAGGCTGGTCACGTCCCGAAAGGCGGGAACGCCCGCCGTTAAGGACAAATCAATTTTAGGGGCACCGTCAGGGACGGGGAGACCCGCATCGGCGATTGCGATGAGGTCTGTATGCCCGAGATCAGCTAATACTTTGGCAATGTGGCTGTTTAACATTCCGTGTTTTTTCATGACAGCAGCTCCTCAACTTCTTTTCTGGCCGGCATGCCGCCTTGGGCGCCGAAGTGCTGCACGGACAGGGAGGCGGCGCGGTTGGCAAACAGGAGCGCTTGCTCAATGTCCCGCCCTTCCGCGAGTGCGACGGCAAGTGCTGCATTAAAGGTATCGCCGGCTCCTGTCGTGTCGACCGCTTCTGCAGGGAAGGCGGGAATAAGCCGTTCGGCGGTGCCGTCTGAGTAGCGCACGCCTTGTTTTCCTTCGGTAATGAACAGTTTGCCGGGATAGCCGGCGAGCGCTTCTTCTTTCGTCCGGTCAGGAAATAAAATGGACGCTTCATGTTCGTTCGGCGTAAGATATGCGGCATCCTCAATCGTCGATTGTTTCAGCGGCCGGGCCGGCGCGGGATTCAGGATAACCGGAATTTGCTGCGCGCGGCAGTAGCTGCACACTTCTTCAACGGTTTCTTCAGGAATCTCCTGCTGGATCAGCACGATATCAATGCCGGGAAGTTTTGCTAGCGCACTTTTGGCATAATCGGGGGAGATGTCATCGTTTGCGCCTTTTACGACGACGATGCTGTTGTCTCCTTCTGCGAGCACAATATGAGCCGTTCCGCTTTTTTTATGTGTAACCGTTTCCATATGGTCCGTATTGACACCGTTTGCCTTCAGGTTTTCAATAATCGCTTTTCCGTAGCTGTCATTGCCTGCTTTTCCTACCATATATACGTTTGCGCCCAGGCGGGAAGCGGCTACGGCCTGATTTGCGCCTTTTCCTCCGGGCACGGTTTGAAAGTCTGTGCCCAGTACGGTTTCACCGGCTTTCGGACGCCGTTCAGATGTGACGACCAGATCCATAGAACAGCTTCCGATAACACAAATTTCACTCATGGTGATCATCCTTTCTTGTCGTTTGTCTTCTTATGTAAGTCACGGGCATTTGAATGGCCGTCTCTTTCGGCGGCTCTTTCTTTATCAATTGCAGCAGCAGGTTTGCTGCTTGTTTTCCCATCTCATATGCAGGCTGGCGGATGGTTGAAAGCGGCGGAAACAAAAGCCTGCTCTGCGGAATATCGTCGTATCCGATGATCTGAATCTCCTCCGGAACTTTTTTGCCGAGCCGCAGCGCCTCATGGAGGACGGCAGCCGCCGCAATGTCGTTGCTGGCAATGACTCCGTCGGTTTCAGGGTATGCTGCAAACAATTCTTCTGCTAAAATGGCGGCATCCTTGATGGAAAATGAAGCGGCGGAGATGACATTGAACGGCGCGCCCGCTTTTTGCAGCACATCAAGTGCGCCGTTAAAACGTTCCTGAGCGGTCGGAAGGTGGGCTGGGCCTTTGACAAGCGTGATGCTTGTGCTTTTGCCGCGAAGCATTTCCTCAGCCGCCCGTTTTCCGCCTGCCCGCCCGTCACTGAATACGGATGGGGCGCCTTCTTTTGTCCGGTCCAGAAATACGACCGGGTAAAGGCTGCCGCTGTATTCGGGAAGGTCGGGGTAATGGGTGGCCGCCAAAATACCGGCAACTTGATTTTGTTTAAATGTTTGCAGGTAGTCGAGTTCTTTTTCCAATTCTTCATCGCTGTTGCCGATGATCAGCCGGTATCCTTCCCGCTGCAACTCGTCTTCAGCGCCGCGGGCAAGCTGAGGGAAAAAGGGATTCGTAATATCCGGAAGCAAAAGCCCGACCAGTCTGGATTCTCTTTTATAAAGAGAGCGGGCAACTTCATTCGGATAATAATTCAGCTTCTCCATGGCAAGCATGACCTTCGTTCGTGTATCTTCATGCACGTAGCCGTTGTCATTGAGGACACGCGAAACCGTGGCAACAGAGACGCCGGCAGCGCCTGCGACATCTTTAATCGTTGCCAACAAACACTCCTCCTTCAACTATGTAACCGTTTACATAAAAAGAGTAACACGAATTATTTCGGTTGGCAACAAAAAAAGAGACCGCGGTCTCTTTTAGTTCACGATGCCGATTTGTGAGATACTCACTTTGATATCAGGGATTATCTCGATGGAAGGATAGACCCCACGCCAATTGAGCCGCTTGCCCCGCTCATAATAATGGGTTTGATATTTCCGGCCGATGCCGAGGATATCCGAGTTGTGCTCCTGAATATGGCTGATCACCGATCTGGCCTGGCTGTTCAAATTTGCTGAGGCTTGTTTGTTTATTTGGTCGATTGCCGTATAAGAATTCAGCTTGTCCTTTGGATATTCCAAGACGCGTGCATTCAGCTTTAAACGGATTTTCACTTTTATATGCTGCGGATCTGTATCTATAAATACAATCTTTCGCGTGGCATCCGTGATGCCGAGAGAAAGATAATTTTCAATATCCATTTTGTATTTGTCCCACAGCTTCAGATTAATATTAGCCGATTTATTAAATTGCCCGCTTAAAAGGGTCAGGAGGGTCGAATCCTGACCGAGCACCTCAGTCACTTTCCGCTGGCCGCTGAACAGGGCAGAACCCTCTACCTTTATCGTCTGTCCGTTAATCGATAAATAAGGAAGGGCGAAATCCTTATCAGCCGTCAGCATGCTTGAACGGATGGATTGCAAATTTTCCATGCTGATATTTGATTCCGCATTAGCGCTTGTTAATAAATTCGTTAAATACTTGCTGACGATCAATTTCTGCCGGACGATCAGCTTCAGCACTTCAATCGCCTCGCCGTCTTTTACAACCGCCGGATGAGCGAGAAGCGGGCTTTTCGGATCTCTGTAAAAGACATCGAGATAAGGAAAAAGCGGTTTTTCCGCCATTTTCTCACCGATTAATAAGACTCTTTGCTTGGACGTGTCAATACGCTGATCGACAAGCTTATCCAATTGAAACCGCGCTTCACGGATGGTGTGCCCGGAAGCGCTGAGCACCGTCGTAATGAATGAGCCGCCCGTTTCCTGTTCCGCCTGGGAGGACTGAACCTTCCGATAGGTGATGCCGATTTTATTTTTACCGTTATGATCAACATCAAGGCTTGCGGTCAGCACGAGAGAAATATCTTTCAGCAAATTTTGATCCCAGCAGCCCGCAAGTGTCAGGCTTGCGCACATGAGACTGATAAGAACCGCTTTTTTAATGCGCATGGCGGACACCCTTTTTACGTACAAGGACAATCAATACCATAAACAACGGAAACAAATACACAAACACAATATCGGAAATGCGGAAAAACTGATCCAGCTGCTGTATCGTTTTATCTGTGCTTGTGGCCCAAATAGACAGAAGGAAGACGAGCAGGGCCAGCGGATAAACAAACCGGCTGTGATCTTTTTGATTGAACAGCTTGGCGATGCCGGTGCTTGCCAAGTAAAACACGTTGGCCAGCGTTGAAAAGACGGTCACGAACCAAAACGTCAAAAAGAGCAGATCCGTCCGTTCGATAATTCTGAATGAAACGGTTTTTAACAGGTACAGCACAGGCTCCGGGATCATTTTTATTTCTTCGGGGCTGATTGTGACAAAGCAAGTAAGGGTGATATACAGGTAATAAAGGATAATCAAGATGTTTGAAATCGTCAGTATTTTGTAGCGCTGGCTGACGGTGCAGTTGATTAGGGGCCCGATCACGAGCGCCGCCTGAAAGCCGGTAATGCTGACAAGTGTTTGCTGCACCCCGGTAAGCATGTCTTTTGCGGTTCCGTGAAAAATCGGCATAATGTATGTGATATCGGCTTTTCCCAGCGTGTATAAAATCGGCAGAGAGATCAGCAGCAAAAACGGCGTTAAAATAAAGCTGAACCTCGCAATCGCATTCAGCGGGGCCTGGGCGATATAGACAGAACCGAGGATCAGCATTAAGCTGACCACCCAATTCGGAGTCTGAGGGAGCACCCAGATATCCAATATCCGTGTAAATACAGAAAGAATGAGCGTGCAGAGAAACGCGAAATATAAAATATACAGCACCTGCACCCCTTTGCCGGCAAGTGTTCCGAACACCTCCTCCAGCATTTCGTACAGGTTCAGCTTCGGAAACCGGTGAAATAATATCATATACAGGCTGAATGTAAGCTGGACGAGCAATCCGGTAAGCAGAATGGAAATCCATCCGCTGCTTCCCGATTTCATCATCAGTAAATGGGGCAGCGCCAAAATGCCGATGCTGATCTGCGTCTGATTAATGAAAAACACGCCTTGAAGCGGGCTGATTTTTTTAGGCTTCATCTTTTCTCCACCCCCGAACATGTTTCATCTGCTTTGAGTCTTGCGGTCTCAAATAAAAAGGCCTTCTTTTAATAAACCAAGCCGGCAGCCGGATAAATGCATCCTTCAAGTCGCTGAAATGAAACGGCGTCAGAGATGATAAATAAGGAACGCCGAGTGATTCAAGCTTGCACAGGTTCATCAGAATAAGCCCGAAGCCGAGTGCGATGCCGATAAAACCGAACGAGGATGCCAGAAACATAAGCGGAAATCTGAGCGTTCGAATGGACGTGCTCATTTCATATGAAGGAAGCACAAAAGAAGAAACGGCCGTAACGGCTACGACGATAATCATCATATTAGAAATGAGTCCCGCCTGAACGACTGCGTCACCGATCACGAGACCGCCGACAATGCCGATCGTCTGACTGATCGGTCTCGGCAGCCTGATACCGGCTTCGCGGATCAGTTCAATCGTAATTTCCATAATCATGGCTTCTATCAGCGGGGGAAAGGGAATATCAACAATCGAATTTTTCATGGTGATAATCAGATCGTTGGGAATGACTTCAAAATGAAACGCAATCAGCGCGATATAAAAAGCGGGCAGCGTAATCGCGATCATAAAGGCGAAAAATCTCAGCACTCTTAAAAAACTGGCGGAAATCCATCTCGTGCTGTAGTCATCCGGAGATTGAAAAAAAGAAAAGAATGTGATCGGCGCAATCAAAGCCGACGGACTCCCGTCCATCATGATCAGTACACAGCCTTCCATTACGCATGCTTTTGCTTTATCCGGCCGTTCCGTATGAATGATCTGCGGAAAAATGGAAAACGAATTATCTTCTATTGATTCCTCGATAATCCCGGGCGCAAGCACGCTGTCTATACGCAAGTATGACAGGCGCCGCTTCACTTCCTCCACAATCTCCGGATTGGCGATATTCTCAACAAAGATAACCGCAACCTTTGATTTGGCTCTTTCCCCGATATCCATATAATGAACGGAGAGATGGCGGTCCTGTATGTGAAACCGCAGCTGATGAATGTTCGTTTCCAAACTTTCCACAAACCCGTCATGGGCGCCGCGGACGATACTTTCAGATTCGGGTTCCATAATGGAACGCAGCGGATTCTGCCCGACGGAAAACAGCTTCGCTTTCCTCGATGCATCGCTGAGAAAAACAACCTGGCCGGCCAAAATCCCGTCAATGAGTTTTCTGGTTTCATCCGTTTCCGCACTGCTGACGGCATTCATCGTTTCCTCAAGCGGGCCGTTCTGCAGGGTGTCGCTTAACAGAAACTCATTCAGCTTCTGTTCTTCTATCATTTGTTCAATATAAAAGAAAGCGGTATGACGGTCCTGCAGTTTGATCCTTCGTATTTTAAAATCACCGCAAACACACATCAGCTCCTGCATTTCCCGTACAGCCGATTCAAAATCGCCGGGAATCCGTTTGTTTTGTTTATCCGCAGACATCAGACCGCCTCCTTTCCTGGTTATCTGTAGTTTTCAGCGGGTATTCCTTTTTTATGCATTTTATAAAATAGAGGAGCTCCTCGATGTTTTACCAAGAACTTCACAATTATGGATGAATATTTCTTGAACGAATATAAAGATTTATTAAAATTATTTCAAAAGAGTGATAAACGTCCTGTAAATGGTTTAAAAGGAGAAAGGCTTTCCGCATATAAAATGTGTATTTCTTGTAAACACTCCGGACCCGTCTTATTCTGTCATGTACCAGTCATTCCGCTAGTTATTTTGGAATGGGACTGAAAGCAGGATACGGGGGAAAAATGAATGACTTTAAGACCTTATCCTTAACAAAACAGGCAGTCTGCACACAGCGGACAGAGAGTCCCGAAACGTATGCGCAGTGCGAAAAACGCTGATACAAACGGGCTGGAAAAGATGGATTTTCATTACATCTTTTTCTTCCGGAACGCGAATAGTTCCATTGGTCCAAATGAATTTCTGCGTGAAAATGTAAACGCATTCATTTTTCTTTTGAAAAATTGAAGTAAGGTTGAAGTCCTGCCTATTCCCAAAAAAAGCAATTCGATAATAGGAAGAATAGCGTCACTAATAGAGAAGTTTGGCTCAGTGAAAGCGGGAACATTATGTTACATAATGCCGATTGAGAATTCATAGTGAAGCTATATACTGATGAATGAATTTATCAATACAGAAGGAGATGTCAAAAATCAATGTGGTTACTCATTATAGCCTGTGCTGCCGTACTAATCATCGGAATCATTGAAAAAAGGCGGCATCAGAAGAATATCGATGCTCTGCCAGTACGCGTCAATATTAATGGTATCCGCGGAAAGTCAACCGTAACGAGGCTGACGACCGGAATACTGATGGAGGCGGGCTACAAAACAGTCGGAAAAACGACGGGAACAGATGCAAGGATGATCTATTGGGATACACCTGAGGAGAAACCGATCAAACGGAAACCGCAGGGCCCGAATATCGGCGAGCAAAAAGAAGTAATGAAGGAAACCGTAGAACGGGGCGCCAATGCCATTGTCAGTGAATGTATGGCGGTAAACCCGGATTATCAGATTATCTTTCAGGAAGAACTCCTTCAAGCCAACATCGGCGTCATCGTGAATGTGCTTGAAGACCATATGGACGTCATGGGGCCGACGCTTGATGAAATCGCTGAAGCATTTACCGCGACGATACCGTATAACGGTCACCTTGTCATTACAGACAGTGAATACACAGACTTCTTTAAAGAAAAAGCCGCAGAGCGGAATACCGAGGTCATTATTGCGGATAACTCTAAAATTACAGATGAATACCTTCGTAAATTTGAATATATGGTCTTTCCTGATAACGCTTCCCTTGCGCTCGGCGTTGCCCAGGCTCTTGGGATAGATGAAGAAACGGCGTTTAAAGGAATGCTGAATGCGCCGCCTGATCCTGGCGCCATGAGAATCCTGCCGCTGCTCAGCACGAAGGAGCCCGGTCATTTCGTAAACGGCTTTGCCGCAAATGATGCATCTTCTACTTTAAATATATGGAAACGTGTAAAGGAAATCGGCTACCCGACAGATGAACCGATCGTTATCATGAACTGCCGCGCCGACCGTGTGGACAGAACGATTCAGTTCGCAAACGACGTGCTTCCGTACATTAAAACGAAGGAACTCATACTCATCGGCGAGACGACTGAACCGATCGTCAGAGCTTATGAAGAAGGCAAGATTCCTGCCGATACATTGCACGATCTGGAATATAAATCAACAGACGAAATCATGGACGTGCTGAAAACAAGAATGCAAAACCGTGTCATATATGGCGTCGGCAATATCCACGGTTCAGCGGAACCATTAATTGAAAAAATTCAAGAGTATAAGGTGAAACAGCTCGTTAGCTAGGAGGAAAAGGATAAATGTTCGGATCAGATTTATACATCTCACTTATTTTAGGCGTGTTAATCAGTTTAATTTTCGCGGAAAAAACAGGTATCGTACCTGCCGGTTTAGTCGTGCCGGGTTATTTAGGGCTCGTTTTTAACCAGCCGGTCTTTATTTTACTCGTATTGTTAGTGAGTCTTCTTACATACGTGATCGTCAAATACGGTTTATCCAGATTTATGATTTTGTACGGACGCAGAAAATTCGCAGCCATGCTGATAACGGGAATCTGCTTAAAAATCGCCCTTGATTTCCTTTACCCGATCGTACCGTTTGAGATATCAGAATTCCGCGGAATCGGTATCATCGTACCGGGTCTGATCGCCAATACCATTCAGAAACAGGGATTAACGATTACATTTGCCAGCACGCTGTTCTTAAGCGGCGCAACTTTTGCCATTATGTTTGCTTACTACTTAATCTAATGTAAGGTGTGTCAAACGATGAAAAAACAATTAAGCTTTCAAGAAAAACTGCTGAAGCTGACCAAACAGCAGAAAAAGAAGACCAATCTTCACGTTTTTATCGCGCTGCCGATCGTCTTTTGCCTGATGTTCGTCTGCATCCTGACAGGGAAGGCGGAAACGCCGAGTGTGAAAAGAAATGCCGATGACCTTGTATCAGCCTCATTCGTCGGAGATATTATGATGGGCCGGAATGTCGAGAAAGTGACAAAGCATAAAGGCACGGAGAGTGTCTTCCGTTACGCAAAGCCATTCTTCGAAGCATCCGACTATGTGTCGGGGAACTTTGAAAACCCGGTTACATATAAAAAGAACTACAAAGAAGCTGAAAAAAATATCCACCTTCAGTCAAACAAAGATGCCGTAAAAGTATTGAAGGACATGAATTTCACCGTTCTCACGGCAGCCAACAACCATGCGATGGATTACGGCCCTCAAGGAATGCGGGATACGGTTGAAGAGTTTTCAAAGCAAAATCTTGAACTTGTCGGCGCGGGCCTCACGCTGAAGGAAGCCGAGCAGAACATTTCTTATCAAGATGTAAACGGAATCAAAATCGCAACACTGGGTTTCACTGATGTTTCCGGAAAAGGCTTTGCAGCTAAACGAAATGCGCCGGGTGTGCTTCCGGCCGATCCAGAGCTGTTTATTCCGATGATTTCTAAAGCCAAAAAGAAAGCCGATCTTGTCATTGTTCAAACACACTGGGGACAGGAATACGATAATGATCCGAATGACAGACAGCGCCAATTGGCAAGAGCAATGTCAGATGCCGGAGCGGATATTATCGTCGGACACCATCCGCACGTGCTAGAACCGATCGAAATGTACCACGGCACCGTTATTTTCTACAGCCTGGGCAACTTCGTATTCGACCAGGGGTGGACAAGAACGAGAGACACGGCGCTTGTTCAATATCATCTGCAGAAAAACGGCACGGGACGCTTTGAAGTCACGCCGATGAATATTCATGAAGCAACACCTGCACCGGTTAAAAAAGGCAGCATCAATCATAAAACGATCGTACGTGAACTGACGAAAGAATCGAATTTCGATTGGAGCGTCAAGGATGGAAAATTAACGTTTGATGTGGATCACAGCGATATCTTAAAAAAGAAAGCGGAGTGAAAAACAAATGAAAATCATTAAAGCGGGATGGCCGTTTGCCGCGATCATTATGGTATTTATGTTTATGTCAGCGTTTAAATACAATGATCAGCTCACAGATCAGGAAAAACAAAAAATTGACACGGAAATGCAAAAGATTCAGCAAGAGGACACAGCGGGCGCAAAATAAGCGCATGATTCCGCTTGCCGGCATATTGTTTGTTCCGATTCCAGTAAAGAATGCCCATATCGGGCATTCTTTTTTTGTGTGCTCTCCTAAACATTTGTTAAAAGTTACCGATGTAAAAACTACTAAAAATGAGGAGAGTGAATAGAAAACATGCTCACAAGCTGGAGGAAGTACATCCTTGCCGGCCTTATGATTTGTCTTGTGGCACCCGCAGTAACGAGAACGGAAATTGCTGAAGCGGATTCTCAAGTTTCTGTCCTGATGGTTTCAGACGCGCAAAAACTTGTCGGAAATAAATATGTTTACGGAGGCGAAGAGCCTGAGGACGGTTTTGATCCGTCCGGATTGATTCATTATCTTTTCAGCAGACAGAACATCCATCTGCCGAGAACGGTCAGTGATCAATGGAAGGTTGGAACCGCCGTCAAAGAAAATGACCTTTTACCGGGAGATCTTGTGTTTTTCAAAAAGTCAGATTCAACACAAAACGCACCCGTCCATGACGGTCTTTATATCGGAAACGGAGAGATGATACACAGTTCTCCGTCAGAAGGCGTAACCGTCACACGGTTTCAAAAAAGCAGTTATTGGATGAATTTATATCTTGGCGCAAAGCGGATTACAAAAGATCCGGAACTGGCTGATGACCCGATCGTTCAGGAGGCAGCCCGTTACCTCGACATTCCGTATGTATTCGGCGGAAGCACGCCTGAGGAGGGATTCGACTGTTCAGGGCTGGTCCAATATGTTTTTGAAAACAAGCTTCACATTTACCTGCCGAGATCTGCGGAACAGCAGTGGCTGGTCGGTGAGAAAATCAAACTGAGCGGCATAAAGCCCGGGGACGTGATTTATTTCAGCGACACGTATAAAAAAGGAATTTCCCATGCGGGCATTTATGCGGGAGAGGGAAGGTTCATCCAAGCAAGCCGCTCCGCAAAAGTCACCATTTCTTACTTGTCGGAAGATTACTGGAAAAAACATTTTACGGGGGTGCGCCGATTCAGCAATTTAGCCATTTCTAAAGAAAATCCCGTTGTGTCCACAGCGGCCGATCATATCGGAATTTCTTATCTGAAAGGCGGCGTTTCACCGGAAACCGGCTTTGATACGGCGGGATTTGTTCAATACGTCTATCAAAAAGCGAAAGGAATCAGCCTGCCGCGTTATGCGGACAAGCAGATGCAGGCGGGCGTTCCGGTCGATAAACAGGATCTGAAGCCCGGCGATCTGGTCTTCTTTAAAGCGGAAAGCCTGAATCCGGCCATTTATATCGGGAACGGACAAGTGATTCATGTCACCGTGTCCGCAGGCGTTACCATAACAAATATGAACACAAGCGCTTATTGGAAGGACAAATATGCGGGCGGCATCCGGCTTCCGTAAAAAAAGACGTCAGAGAGTGTCTCTGACGTCTTTTTCTTTTACCGTTTCGGCGCTCTGTATCCGGCCGCTACCGCATCCTCTATGGAACAGAACATTTCCGCGGGATCTGTCGTCCGGTCGTAGTATGTACTTCCCGGCGTGTGATAAATGCCGTTCCGGCTGCCTTTAATGTCGCATCCCTGTGAGGTGCCGGCTGCTTTCGTTTCGGCATGTCCGCCGGAGGAAGGGGCGTTGTTTTGCGCCGTTTCCGCGTTTTCGGATGTTTTTGTTTCTGCTTCTGCTTTCTGCCGCTTTAAAGTTTTATTTTCTGACTGAAGCGTTTCAGCGGTCTTTTCGAGCTTCTTTTGTGAATTTTTTAATTTCTCATTGTCTTGTTTGAGTGATTTGTTTGTTTTTTTCAGCTCGCTTATCTCTTGGCTGAGTTTGCTGAGTTTTTCTTCATTGCCGGCTTCGGCTTCGGATTTCTCCTTTTCGGCCGCGGCACTGATGCTTTCATATTTTTTCTCAAGCGCCTGGTGTTCCTTCGTCAATTTTTGATAAGCGGTATCAAGGGTGCTGTATTTCTCCTCTGCCTTCACGGCCGAGGCGTCCGGCTCTGCGAGGGAGGCGCCGGTCAGAAGCAGGATAAATCCGCCGATGAGAAGGGGCCAAAACAGCTTTTTTGAAAAACGTTTTTCTTTTTTGGCCGCTTTGCATATGAGGTGGAATATTCCGTATCCGACTGCGCAGAGAAAAGCTAAACATCCTATAATAGCGATTGCATTCGACATCATGAAACTCCTTTTTTCTTTATCTTACAATTTATTTTCATTTTTGGGAATTTCTTTTTTGGAAAACGTGAAAAGCCAGGCCGTGAAAGACCTGGCTTTTTCCTTTTATTGATCGTTGTCGAGAAGCCGGTTGATGAAATATGCGACGCCGTTTTCATCGTTGCTTTTTGTAATATACGTGCTTTTTTCCTTCAGTTCATCAATCGCATTGCCCATGGCGATGCGGTTTCCCGCCGCTTCAAACATGGAGAAATCATTCGGGCTGTCGCCGATGGCGTAAATATCCTGTTTTTCAATTCCGTACAGTGAGGCAAGCTCCGTCAGAGCACGTCCCTTTCCAGAACCGGCAGGGAGGATTTCGATAATGTGTTTTCCGGAAGATGTCTGGGATAATTTCGGATGATGTGTAATTTCTTCTTTGGCGTTTCTCAGTTTTTCCATATCAAAAGAGAAACAAAGAAGCTTGTAAACATGTTCGTCTCCGTTAAAAATCGCCTGTATATCCTGTACGGGTTTAATGCCGAATTGTTTGAACTGCGTCTTTGCGCCCTCCCATAATGTATGAATATCTTCCTTAGGATTGGCGCTTTTCAGAATATCCAGTTCTGCCTGCAGTTTGGACTCGCCGTCAAATGGGGACAGCAGATGATCATCTGTATAGACCTCAAAGTAAATGTCTTTGTCCGTTAAATAAGCGGCTATATCCTTCCCGGCCTGCTGATCCATTAAGAGCCGGCTGACGAGGCGGTATCCTTTGTCATGGACTGTCCCGCCGTTTGCCGCAATGATCGGAATATCCAAATCCTTCAAGAGCGCTTTTACATCAAACGTGGCTCTGCCCGTGCAGATGGCCACGAGAATGCCCGCTTCATCCGCTCTTTGTAAAGCCGCTCTGTTTTCCGGAGAAATCACACTGTCCGAGTTCAGTAATGTGCCGTCTAAGTCAATGGCTATCAATTTCATATGTATGGATGCCCTCCTTAAAAATAAAGCTGCTTCATGTAGTATGTTCAGCTTTGTGCGAAATCAGCAGAAAGCCTTCAGTTAAAAGGCTATACCTTCATGTCCTTTTTTTCAACAGAAAAACGGCGGGGTTTCTAAAACCCCGCCGTGACGTCTTACGCGTCTAAATCATTTTTTAATTTTGTTTTTACTTCTTGAAGGTTTTCCTCATTCAGCTTGAAGTAATAAATATTTTTGCCGTACTGAGGAGTGTAAATATAGCTGTCTGAACCTGTCAGCTGCAAAGAATCCACCGATTTCAGCGATGTGATAAACGGAAACAGACCGATGGCGTCATTAAGAGATAAGTTCATTTTTAAGTTTTTCCCTAAGCTGTCGACGATATCGTCATAAGATGGGATCGAGCTTAACGATTTAGATTTTTTAATAATGGCGCTCAGCACTTCCATCTGTCTTTGTCCGCGCATCAGATCGGTGTCCGCTTTGCGTGTTCTTACATAAGCCAGTGCCTGCTCACCGTCAAGCGTCTGGACGCCCGGCTTCAGCACGACTTTTCCTTTTGTATCGACTTTAATACGATCGGCAATTTTCTGGCTTTTCACATTTACCGTAACGCCGTTCAACTCATTGACGACATCGCGGAACGCGTCGAAGTTGCTCTCAACCACATAATCTACCGGAATATCAAGCATGTTTTCTACTGTTTTATAAGTTAAATTATAACCGCCGTAAGCATGTGCGTGCGCGAATTTGTCATAGCCGTGTCCCGGGATGTTGACATAGGAATCCCGCGGAATGCTGAGCATCGTCGCTGTTTTCTTTTTCCGGTTGAAGGTGACGAGCACGTTGGCGTCACTTCTTGCGTCATCTACTGATTCGCCCTTATTGTCACGGGCGTCTATTCCTAAAAGCAATACGGTGAAAGAATCCTTCTTCGGGTCAAATTCTTTGATCCGTTTTACGGACTGGTCGCCGCGGTCAAGGCTGACGTGCGCTTCTTTGGTCGCATTATTCAATTTCACAAATGCGTAGGTGCCGACGGAACCGGCGATCACCAATAAGAAAGCGGCGAATACCAGTACAAATTTCACCCATTTTCTGAGGCGTCTTTTCTTTTTTCTGCGTTGAGATCGTTCTTCCATATCATTACCTCTCGTTTCTATTCTTTGTGAAGCGTACCATAATTGTTGACTTGGAGCAACTCTGCAAATGAGAAAATTCCAAATCTTTCTCTCTATTTCGACAACATCTACTGTTATTTTTGCATCAGGTTCACATTATATTGGACGGCAGGAAGCGGGAAATGTTTCGTCGCTTTGTAAAAAATAATTAGTAAAATAATGGATATTAACGGTGCGGAAGGTTTGAAACGGACGGAAACAGGCAAAAGAAGCAGTAGAACAATTCCGCGCGGATACAGCGTTGGATGAAGGGAGTCTATAACATGAAAAGCATACACTCGAATAAATGGCTCTATTTTTTCGGCGCACTCGGCGGCGCGTTATACGGATATGATACCGGAGTCATTTCCGGAGCTATTTTATTTATGAAAAAAGAACTGGGACTGAACGCCTTTACAGAAGGCCTCGTCGTCAGTTCGTTATTGGCGGGGGCGATTCTCGGATCGGGATTCGCCGGCAAACTGACCGACCGGTTCGGCAGGCGGAAGGCCATCATGGGAGCGGCGCTGCTGTTTTGTATAGGCGGTTTAGGAGTCGCTTTTGCCCCGAATACAGAGGTGATGGTTCTTTTCCGGATCATTCTCGGACTGGCTGTCGGAACATCTACAACGATCGTTCCGCTCTATTTATCGGAGCTGGCTCCGAAGCATAAACGGGGGGCGCTTTCTTCGCTGAATCAGCTGATGATTACGGTCGGAATCCTCGTTTCTTATATCGTGAACTATATATTTGCCGATGCAGGCGCTTGGCGCTGGATGCTTGGACTTGCGGTTGTGCCGTCAGTCATTCTGCTGATCGGAATCCTATTTATGCCGGAAAGCCCGCGCTGGCTGTTTACGATCGGCAAAGAAGAGAAAGCAAGAGAAATCCTTTCATCATTGCGGGGAACGAAGAATATTGATGATGAGATTGATCAGATGAAAGAAGCGGAAAAGGAAAACGAAGGCGGCTTGAAAGAATTGTTTGAGCCGTGGGTGAGACCCGCGCTGATTGCCGGCCTCGGACTTGCCTTTTTGCAGCAATTCATCGGGACAAATACAATTATTTATTACGCCCCGAAAACATTTACCAGTGTCGGGTTCGGCAATTCCGCGTCTATATTGGGAACGGTCGGAATCGGCGCTGTCAATGTCATCATGACGCTTGCGGCTATTAAAGTCATTGATAAGATCGGCCGGAAGCCGCTGCTGCTGGCCGGTAATGCGGGCATGGTCATCAGTCTGCTCGTATTGGCCGCGGTCAATCTTTTCTTTGAACATTCAGCAGCCGCATCATGGACAACGGTGATTTGTTTAGGCCTGTTTATCATTGTGTTTGCGGTCAGCTGGGGGCCTGCCGTGTGGGTCATGCTTCCTGAATTATTCCCGCTGCATGTCCGGGGTATCGGGACGGGTGTCTCCACTTTAATGCTGCATGCCGGAACATTGATTGTCTCATTAACCTATCCGATGTTAATGGAAGCAGTCGGCATCAGCTATTTATTTCTCATTTATGCCGCGATCGGGATACTGGCATTCCTGTTCGTCCGGTTTAAAGTGACCGAGACGAAGGGGAAAAGCCTTGAAGAAATTGAGCAGGATCTGAAAAGCCGTAACGGAGGCTCGGGATCAGAATCAAATCGGCGGACAGTTCATCCGTAATATTCAGTTTTAGGGGGCGGTTATTCACCGGCCCCTCAAAACGGATGCCGTGCGGGCGCCCGGTCACATAAATGACGGGGATATGTCATACGTTGTATAAAGTCACGATAAAGGCGGGGATGCCGGTGAAAACGAGTATTATTATCCTTACATATAATGAACTTGAGCTGACGAAAAAATGTCTGGCCAGCATTGAACGATACACCGACAAAGATAAGATTGAACTGATTATAGTTGACAACGGTTCCTCAGACGGAACGAGAGAATACATATCAAATCTGCCTGACGTCAAAGTCATCCTAAATGAAAAAAACCTCGGGTTCGCCAAGGGGTGCAACCAGGGAATCGAAGCGGCAGGGGGAGAAAATCTGCTGTTTCTGAACAACGATACGATGGTCACGAAAAATTGGCTCACCTCCATGCTGAGGGTGCTGTATCAATCTGAAAAAACCGGTATGGTCGGGCCTGTCAGCAACTATGTCAGCGGCGCGCAAATGATCCACGACGCATATCAATCGCTTGATGAGCTGGAGTCATTCGCGGAGGCATATTGCGCACGGGAAAAGCATCATACAAAGCGGGTGCTGCGCCTTGTCGGCTTCTGTCTTCTGGTGAAAAGAAGCGTCATTGAAGACATCGGCCCGTTCGATGAGCAATTCGGATACGGTTCTTTTGAAGATGATGACTTATGTCTGCGCGCCCTGCAAAAAGGCTACAGCCTGCACATCGCCCTCGATGCCTTTGTGCATCACCACGGGCACGCGACGTTTACGGCTAATCAGGATATCAATATCAATCAGTTATATTCGGAGAACCGCCAGCGTTTTACGGAAAAATGGGGCACTGATTTCACGTACTTTACTCATCCGAGACCGGAAATTGCGGAGCTCGTTCCCCGGGAGGCGAAACGGATACTTGATGTCGGCTGCGGTGCGGGAGCTACGGGGCTGGAACTTCAAAACAGACAGCCTTGCGAATTGTACGGAATAGAACTGCACCCGCTGGCGGCGCAAGCGGCAAAAGGATACTATGAAGCGGTGCTGCAGGAAGATGTCGAAGAAGTGAAGCTGCCTTATCCGGAAGGCTTTTTTGATTGCATCATTTTCGCGGACATCCTTGAGCACTTAAAAGACCCGTGGCGCGTCATTGAAACGTACTCATCCTATTTGTCGCCTGCCGGATCAATCGTTTGCAGCATTCCGAATATTTCCCACGCCGAAGCGCTGTTTCCGCTTCTGCTCGGTGACTGGACATACAGAGACGCCGGCATTCTCGACCGCACCCACTTGCGGTTTTTTACGCCGCAGACGGTGCGCACGCTCTTTCCGGAAGAGACATTTGACGTGAAAAAGCAGTCCTATACGTATGTTCACGTGGATGAGCGGGTGCAGCTGTTTTTACAGGAAATCACACGAATGGCGCAATCGATGCAATTTCCGGTGACACAGCTGCCCGAACAAAGCCGGATTTATCAGATTCTCCTCCGTGTCGAAAAAACAGGCTGAAGGCTACCGTCCCATCGTTCCGAAGTTGGTAATCTGAATGGAAACATCATAGTCAAAAGCCGCTTCGGAGAAGGTCTCATCCCAATGATGCTTTACTTTCTTCCAATAGTCGGGATATTGAATGCGGACTCTGTCAGAAAAGAATACAGGGTCCGTTTCATATTGATTCTGCAGCTTATCGATGACTTCTTTCACATCGCTTTTCAGTTTTTTTTCAAAAATCTTTTCCAGCCCGTTTAAATAGTGCTGATCGAATGAATCTTCTCCGGCATATTGATCCTCTGACAAAAGTCCTTTTGTTTTTACCGCTACATGAAATGACAGCTTCCCGTTTTTCAGCCTGGGAGTGATGGAGGATGTTGATTTTTTGATCTCGAAGGTAATCGGGTGCCCCCCTTTATCCAAAGCGGGCAGCACGCCGCCCCGTATCGTCCCCATCAGCCAATTCAGGCTCTGTATTTCGTATGATGACAGAAATCCCGCCAATCTGTTTTGTTTTGCGTTTTTGATAATGGCCGCTCCGTCATACACCGTTTTTCCTTTTTGATTGCTGACGGCCTGAATGAGAAAACTGAGTTTATTATGGCAGTAAATCGAAGCTCTCCCGATTCGGAGCGGTTTTAAAATCTTCCCGTTGTAGCCGCCGTTGTTCGTAAGGTCGATCAGCTTTTCCGCGGCCATGGGCTGCTGCTGATTCGGCGTCGGCTCCGTCAGAATATCGGACGCTTTTCCTCTTGCCGCGAAGAGATAGCTGCTCCGCCGTAATTCATCATCGCGGATAAAATGATTCATCATCTGCAGTATATTTTGGTCGGCCAGCAATTTGTCGCTGAATATCAGCACTTTTAAATGATCGCTGTAAACAGGCGGATCTTTTAAAGAGACTTCACTGACGGCTTCAAGAATGGTATCCCCCCGCGTCGTCACATTGACAAACACGGGCCGGCCGGAAGCCTGGCTGTTTTCGCTTTGGGGCAGCAGGTTTTGATAGGTTAATTTATATCGGCGGTCACTCGTCTCGTCTATCGCCAGCCCCCGGGCGAAAGACAGCTTTTCGACTTCCTTCGCGTCCCAGCATCCTGAAAGCGTCATCAGTATGAAAAGCGCCGCCGCCCATTTTATGAAAAGTGTCATGACGTCTGTTTCCTCCCGACTATTTTTTTCATCCAGCTGACAAACCAGATGAGAAAAGGAATCATAATGACGGCAAAAAACGCATATCCGAGAATATTCGCAAATGCAAACACACTATTGATATCATCGGGGTACATCGAAAGGCCGAATGTCACTGCCAATAAGCTCCCCATCAGCCAGGCATTGTTTTTATTTTTCAGTCTGAAAATGGTGTTTAATCCGAGATGCGCCCCTTTAAAAGAGCCGAGCATACAGGTGAACTGCTGGCATGTCCACGTAATTAAAAGAAAGATATCAAACCGCTCTATGAAAATGCCCCTGATTTCCAAGGCATGAATCAGGGAAATGGTCGGATACGTCACCGTTTTGGCTTCAGCGACCGACATACAGCCGATGACGACAAGCAGCGTAAAGCTGTAAAAAATGCTCGCGCCTGCGATGCCGAAGACAGCCGCCTTTTTCGCCTGCTTCGGGTTTTTCATAAACGGCACCAGATAAAGAATCACCTCAAGTCCCGAAAAATACAGAAGGGTCCGCGGAAACAGCTCAAAAAAGCTTTTGTAGCCTCCTTCCATGACCGGGCGGACGAAATCCAGCTTAAACAGTCTCAAACTGAATATGAGCAGCGTAATCAGAATGACGATCGCAATCGGAAACAGATAGGCATAAAGCTTTGAAATGGGATAGACCCCGCCGGTCACATGGTAAATGCCGACCGCCAGAAAGATGAATATGACGACACCCATCGGCGTATTTTTCAGTAAAAAGTAATTGATGACTTCACCGAGAAAACGGGCTTGAAAACAGACGGTGACGACAAAATAACAGCTGATGAATAAATTCAGAAGAGAACCGATGGCGCGGCCCATGATGCTTTGATTCAGCTCATAAATGGTTTCCCCGCTGTTTTTCTGCAAAAACGGCATAAAGAGCAGGACGATGCCGATAAACACGACACTCTGCACAAGAATAATGATCCATCCGCTCGGACTGTCCGCTGTTGCGGCGGAGCGCGGCAGTGTTAACACGCCCGCTCCGATCATTGTTCCGCTTACCATGAGAAGTGTCTGCATAAACGACAGCTTGTCTTCCGGTTTTTTCATGGGGATCACCTTTGCTTGATTTTATCTTTCGTCTCTTTTCTGGTCGGCCGTTTTTTCAAAAGAGGCGTCGGCAGTCTGACGATCGTATCTTTTAAGTCTTGGCCAGGCTGCGCCATGATCGGAATAAGATAGTCCTGACCGAAGCTTTTCAGGCGCATCAGATGGCCGATGACAAGCAGATAGCACATGATCAGTCCGTATAAACCTAAAATCGCCGACAGAATCATTGAAAAAATACGGATGAGCCTCAGCGGAAAATTGAACGCATAGGAGGGCGCCGTAAAAGAAGCCAATGCCGTAACGGATACGACAATGACCATCATCGCGCTGACGATGTTCGCCTGAACGGCGGCCTGCCCGATCACTACGCCTCCGATCAGGCCGATCGTCTGTCCGATCGGCTTCGGCAGCCTGAGTCCGGCTTCTCTGATCATCTCAATCGTAAAAATCATGATAAACGCTTCAACAAAAGGGGGGAACGGGACATTCAATCTGCTCCCGGCAATCGTAACCGCCATTCTCGTCGGCAAAAGCCCCGTGTGAAACGTAACGAGCGATATGTAAAGGCCGGGTAAATAAATCGTGATTAAAATGCATGTATACCGAAGCAGCCTGAGAAAGGTAACCGGAACCCACCGCTGATTATAATCGTCAGGGGAGTGGATAAATTCATCAACGGTAGCCGGCACCAAAAGGGTAAAAGGCGTTCCGTCTACAAGAATGGAAACCCTTCCTTCCAAAAGAGCGCCCATAACCCGGTCGGGCCGTTCGGTCGTCAAGACGGTCGGGAAAATAGAATACGTGTTATCTTCAATAAGCTGTTCAATCGCTCCTGATTCCGGAATGTCATCAATGGTGATCGAATCCAGTCTTTTCATCACTTCTTTTACAACATCATCAGGGGCAATATCCCGAATGTAGGCAACGGCAATCCGCTTTTTTGTCCGTTCGCCGAGTGTGATCTCTTTGATCTGGAGGTTGGGATCACCGGACTGCTCGCGCAAAAGCGCCGTGTTCGTCCGAAGCTTTTCGACAAAACCTATCCTCGGCCCCCGTTCAAGCACTTCTGAAGACGGTTCTTCAATATCACGCATTTTAAATGTTTCCGTCTCAAACGAAAGGGCTTCCTCCCATCCCTCCGCCAGCAAAACCGATTTGCCGGAGAAAATGTCTGCCTCCGCGTCCTTAAGTGAAGAAAGCCGGGTATGACGATAGCCGAAAGAGATGGATGACGGCGGTATTTCAGCCGGTTCCTCTTGATGCCGGGCGGCCGCCTGCACGGGCGAAATAATATATTCCGCAAGCAATTGATTGTCGGTCAGTCCGTCTATATAGATAAGACAGGCGTCACATTTGCCGTTTCCGTACGTAAACGAATAAAACATCATGTCATCGCTTTGGCCGAACCGTTTTTTCAGCACTTCAAGGTTTTTGCCGAGCTCCGCATGTATCGTCACAATGTTCCCCCCTTTTTCCATCAGTTATTTTAATTTGCGACAAACAAGGAATTTTATTCTGGAATAGGAAATGACTGAGCATCCCGCCCCATCCGAATGGTATAATGAGCAGGTCAGCCATTTTATACATATTGTTTTTAACCGCGGCTCCCTCCGTGTTTTAAAAAAGACACAGGGGGAATGGGATATGAGCCGCTTTTTAAGGGGAGGGGAACGAACATGACGCAAGAGCCGATTTTTTTACAGCCTGTATGTAAAGAAAAACTATGGGGCGGCACGTTATTACGCGAACGATTCGGATATGACATACCTTCAGAAACAACCGGCGAATGCTGGGCGATATCAGCCCATCCGCACGGAATGAGCACGGTCAAAAGCGGTCCGTATCAAGGGAAAACCTTGATGGAACTGTGGGATCAGCATAGAGAATTATTCGGCGGAACGGAAGGGGACCGGTTTCCGCTGCTGACGAAAATACTGGACGTCAAACAACATCTGTCCGTTAAAGTCCATCCTGACGATTATGACGCCGAGGATCATGGACTGGGCGAAACGGGGAAATCTGAGTGCTGGTACATTATTGACTGTAAAGAAAATGCGGAAATCATATACGGTCACACGGCCCGTTCGAAAGCGGAACTTGTCACCATGATTAACAGCGGTGACTGGGAAGGCCTGCTGCGCCGTGTGAAAATCAAACCCGGCGATTTTTATTATGTGCCGAGCGGAACCATCCATGCCATTTGCGCGGGGGCGCTCGTGCTTGAAACACAGCAGAATTCAGAGGCGGCCTACCGGATATATGATTACGGGCGTACAGATCAAAACGGCCAGGCGCGTGAGCTGCATATCCGCGATGCCGTCAACGCAGCCACCGTTCCTCATGTGGACGGATTTTTAGATGAATCAACTGAAACGAGAAAAGGCGTCACCATCAAAACCTTTGTGCAGGGAGAATATTTTTCTGTATACCAATGGGATATCAGCGGGACGGCGGAAATGACCCAGGACGCTCCGTTTATGCTGTGCAGCGTCACAGAAGGAAGCGGCTCCATCATCTGTGAAGGCAAGTCCGCCAAGCTTGAAAAAGGCGCGCATTTCATACTGCCGGATCAGATGCCTGACTTTACGATAAACGGAGATTGCACGATCATCGTTTCTCATATATAAAACCAAACTTAATCCCAGCTCTGGGATTAAGTTTTTTTATTTGGAAAATTGGGTGATTTCTCTCTGTAAAAATGAAGAAGGCCGGCCGATAAATAAACTAGTTTGATAGAAACCAATTGAATCAGAAAGAGGAGAAGGAATGAAAAAGAGATTCGTTGCACCTATGTTATTGTCCGCCGTTTTCCTTGTCTTTTGCACCCTTACACAGCCCGCTGAGGCCGCATACAGCGACTACTCCGTTTACGAGCTGGAAACGAAGCAGCAATTTGCTTCTGAGAACGAGGCGCTTCAAGCGGCAGCGAAATTGAAAAAGGATACGGGATGGCAGGCTGACGCAAAGAAAGCCGGAAATACGCCGCTCACTTATCAAATCTCAGCTTCAGGCTTACACGATGAAACGGATGCGAAAACCGTGCTGAAAGATTTTACGAAGCAGACGGGCGTGTCCGGCACTTACAGCGCAAGCGGAAGCAAACAGCCGTACGTGACCGTCACATCAGGCGTCCTATCAGACGAGCGGCAGACGAAAAATCTTCTTGCCGAACTGACGAAAAAAACGGGCGTGACCGGCGCCGTCAAGCCGGCGGGGACAAAACAGCCGTACATGCAGGTCGTGACTGCTGAGATGGCGGCCGAAGCGGACGCAAAAGCGCTCTCGCAAGCGTTGACGAAGCAGACGGGCGTGAAAGCGTCATACCGTCAGATCAAACGGGAAACAGCCCGGTTTCAGATCCAATCAGGAACAATCTCCGGCGATCAAAAAGCCGCTCAAATCCAAACTGATTTTCAAAAGGAAACAGGATTGCAGGCGTCGCTGAAAGTCACGGCAAAGGCCAGTCCGAATATCACCGTGACAGCCTCTGACATTTCAAATGCAAATGATGCGGCAGGTTTAGCGAAACAGCTGCAGCAGAAAACGGGCGTCAAAGGGAATGTTCAAAAGTATGCCCAAAGCAAAACAGCAACCGTGTACAACGTGCAGTCAGGATATTTTAACGGAGTAAGCGCCGTACAAAATGCTATCACCCAAATCAAGAAGAATACGGGTGTGAGCGTAAGCTATCAAAAAGCCGGCAAGAAAAACAATTACACGGTCGCGATGAGCGGACTGACGGCTAAGCAGCTGCAAAGTGTTCAAGCTTTCTTTAAAAAGAAAAAATGGCATTGCGACGCATCGCCTGTCAAAAAGACAGCATCAGTGTCCGTTTATCGGATCACGGCAGGGCAGCTTACCGCTGCAAAGGCAGATCAAGCGGAGGCGTTTTTCCGCCAGCAGCATGTAAAGACGGCAAGAACAGCGGCGGGAAAAACAGCAGAAAACGAATATCAGCTGCTTTCTCAGCAGACGGCAGACCAGTCGAAGATAAAAAAAGGATTGAATCTGCTGGCGGGATATAAACTGACCGCCATTACAAAAACGATATCCAAGCAGACGGACACAACGTACCAAGTCACAACCGAATCACTGCTTGATACGGCAAAGATCAATCGTTCGCTGGACTTTTTCAAAGGGAAAAAAGTATCCGCCTCCGCGCAGAAAACAGGTGAAGCAGCGTATACACAATTCAGAATTGAAACGGCACCGCTGCTTAAAAAGGAAGACATTGACCGCGTGACTGCTTTTTTCAAGCAAAACAAAGCGGCCGGCACTGTGAAGGAGACGGGGAAAACCGGCTCTGCACAGTACGTCATCAAAACCGAAACATTCAGCAGTAAAACCGTTTTAAATAAAAGCATGAGCTTTTTCAGCGCCAAACAATTACAGGCCGGCTATACGAGTGAAAGCCATCCGGTTTATGAACTCCGCATTCGCGATCAATTCACGGGAGCGCAGTCAGCGGACGCCGCCTCCCAAAAGCTGAAAAAGCTGTACGGATGGACGATGGCTATTTTGAAAATAAAAAACGGACCGCAAATCATGAATACCAATTACAACATCTCGCTGGCAGATATGGTCAAAAAACAAATGACAGTCAGCCCGCAGACTGATGCCGCGGCTTATGCATCGCTTACGTACATCAATACGGCCTCCGGAACTGTCACAGCCGACGTCCTGAACGTCCGGTCAACCCCGGAAGTCAGCTCCGGCAATATTATCGGGCAGTTGAAAAAAGGCGATAAAGTCAGCATCACAGGCCAGACAAACGGCTGGGCCAAACTCAGCATGGGCTGGAGAAACGCCAGCAGTGACGAAGTCGGGCAGTATGTCAATCCGGCTCACTTCGCACAAGACAGCAAGTATTACTTTCAATTTCTGAAGCTCTCTCAGACAGCCGGACTGAACGCATCGGAACTGAATCAAAAAGTGCTGGTCAATAAAGGAATACTGACAGGGAAAGGCCAAGCCTTTATTACAGCTGCCGGCAAATACAGCATCAATGAAGTGTATTTGATTTCGCATGCTTTGCTTGAAACGGGCAATGGCACGTCAGAGCTTGCGAACGGCATTATGTATAATGGTAAAAAGGTTTACAACATGTACGGCATCGGGGCTTATGACAGCAACCCGAATTACTACGGCGCACAATACGCGTATAATCAAGGCTGGTTTACTCCGGAAGCCGCGATTATCGGCGGAGCCCAATTTATCGGTGCGTCTTATATTCACAATCCTTCATACGAGCAGGATACGCTGTATAAAATGAGATGGTCTCCAGCCGCGGCCCATCAGTATGCGACAGATATCGGCTGGGCGTATAAGCAGGTAAACCGCATGTACAGCTTATACTCACTGCTGGATGACTATACGCTTTACTATGATGTTCCCGTGTATATGAAAGTATAAAAAAAGGGCTGAAGTGTATGCTTCAGCCCTTTCTTCATGCAAAAAACACCCGCCGTCGGATTCAGGCAGGTGCTTCAGCACAATTTTTCATTTTTGTTTCCGCAAATTTCAATAACGCTTCACTCGAATTCCCATCTGAATACATATTCCATTTGTCTGAGAACCGCTTCATTTCTTCTGCACGAAATGGCTTTTTCGTCATTTCCTCCAGAAGGGCTTCGCTGTCATGACAAGCCTTTCCGGGAATGACGGACGTATAATTGTTGATTAAACCGCGTTTTCGATCATATTCTTCCAGATCATACGTGAAAAAGAAAATCGGTTTATTTAAGAGCGCGAATTCAAAAGGCACGGAAGAGTAATCCGTAATTAAAATATCAGCCGCTTTCAAGAGATCATGAAGACGCATGTCAGACACGTTCTTGATCAGTTCGCTTTCAAACGAAGCGGAAATCTGATGCAAAACGGCAGGGTGAAGCTTTACAAGCAGCATATACTCTCCGTTTAACGCGTTTGTGAGCTGTTCTTCGGTGAATGGCAGCCGGAAGGATTGCATATCATAATCCCTGAATGTCGGTGCGTACAGGATGATTTTTTTCGGCCATTTGTGCTTCAGTTCCGGCTTGTGTTCTTCATAATAGACGTCAGTCAGGGGGACACCCGTTTTTAACAGCTGGCCGTCCCGTATGCCGAACGACTTTTTAAAAACGTCAGCCATCGCGTCTGAGCCGACGGTGACAAAGTCAAACGAGCGGTACACTTTTTTAAACCGGCTGATATCTGATGCCGGACGGTTTTGATTCGTCACATCCTCAAGGCCGAACTTTTTCAAAGAGCCGTTCGCATGCCACACCTGAATGCATGTCGTTTGCGGCCGGCGGTTTAAGACGCTTGTCATGAGGAAATAGTTATCCGTTATCACCACTTTGCTCTTAAAAAGGATCAAAACAGCCTTCAAAAGATGCAGCGGATGTTTTTCGTTCAGATAAAAAGAGCCGATACCTTCCAGCTCTTTTTTCAGACTGACGGCATGTCTCGTATACAAAACCGTCATTTCATAAGAAAGCGATTCAGCGTGCGCTTTGTAAGAACGGATGAGAGCCTGCGCATTCTCTTCAAAAGATACCAGCAGGGTCAGATGGTTCTTGGGCTTTACAGGCTTGAACAAAACGCCGAGAATAGACAGATATATAGAATAAAAAGCGGCGAATAAAGATCGCAAGTTCATAGATTACCAATCTCTTTTGCTGTTTTATTTGTTTAAAGCTGTTTCGTTTGATCTTCTGCCTGCTTGGAATACAGGCTTTTATTTGATTTATTATTTCTCAAAACGGTAAAAGCATACTTCGGAATGTTCAGCATCCTTTTCCATCTCCACGGATTCGTCAACAGTCTGTACAGCCATTCCAGATTCGTTTTGATCATCCATTCAGGGGCGCGTTTCACCGTTCCGCTGAACACATCAAAGCTTCCGCCCAAACCGATCGATACAGCCTGAGGGAAAAGATGTTTGTATTCATAAATAAATTGTTCCTGATGGGGATATCCTAAGGCGACAAACACGAGATCGGGTTTCGCCCGGGAAATCTGTTTGGCGACGAAGCGTTTATCCGCTTCATAACCGTTGCTGGCTCCGACAACCTCAATATTCGGATACTCTTTGCTGATCCGGTTCAAAACGGCGTCAAGCACGTCTTGCTTAGCTCCGTATAAAAATATTTTTTTAGACTGCCGGTTTGCGAGGCCGAGCAGCGCAAGAAACACATCGAATCCCGCAATTCTTGATTTCAGCGGGTGCTGCGTCAAACGTGACATTAACACGACGCCGATACCATCCGGCAGGACGAAATCCGCGGAAGAAATGACTTGATGATAACCTTTGTCTTTCGCCGCAGCGTATCCGATCTCAGGATTGACCGTCGCAATGACGGCTCCTTGCTTTTGTGCGATATAATAAGTGTCTAAATATGAAATAAACTCCTGTAAATTTCCATTAACATAAGAAAGGTTGTGCACCATTTCAGTCTGCATCTGCCGTCCTCCTTTTTGTACGGGATTTTCTTTCACTTTTTCGTGACTTAGGCTAAGCTTTATTTTAACATAATACCTTCAGAGAAACTTAACAATAGTTTTACAAAAATATAAATAAGATAACAATTTCTTTAATCATACGCGCAAAAACCCTGCTAAACTCCTATTGTAATAACATTTGTTAATAAGTGGATTTTAACTTCGTTTTACATTGGCTTAACCTTTTCAGGGCTATGTGATATAATGAGGTTCCATGAGTACGAAATTGGCACTTTAGTGATTAAGGATACAGCTGCGCAGCATTTCAGGGCAGTTGCTTGTTATACGTATGATGATAGAAAGGAGCTTTTGTTTCATGAAGAAGGTCATTACTTACGGTACGTTTGATTTACTGCATTGGGGTCATATTAAACTGCTTGAGCGCGCAAAGCAGCTTGGAGATTACCTTGTTGTTGCCATCTCAACAGACGAGTTCAACCTGCAAAAACAAAAAAAGGCCTACCACAGCTATGAACACAGAAAGCTGATTCTGGAAACGATCCGTTATGTCGACGAAGTCATTCCGGAAAACAGCTGGGATCAAAAAGTACGTGACGTAGCGGATCACAACATCGACGTGTTCGTAATGGGAGACGATTGGGAAGGCAAATTCGATTTCCTTAAAGATCAATGCGAAGTCATCTACCTCCCTAGAACCGAAGGCATTTCCACCACACAGATTAAAAAAGAAATTGCCGGGGTGTAATTGAAACATTCGGATATACAGATGATAAAGAAGTACTCCCTCCGGATAGGGAGTACTTCTTGTAATATAAGGTTATTTTCGCTATATTTGTTATGCGCTTTTGAAAAAAAGCTAGACAATAAGAGGAGAATTTAAAGATGAATCTTAGTAACTTTTTTAAGTTGAATAAAAAAGAGTCCAAGCCGTCCGTAGAAGAACGCGAATATACCATTTTAAATAAAGAAGCATTGGCGGAAGAGAAGAAGGTAGCGGTAGTCGTTCCTGTTTATAATGCAGAAGAATATGTAAGGAAAACAGTTGATTCAGTGATCCTTCAAAACATCGGCTTTCAGCATATTTCTTTAATTCTGGTCGATGATTGCTCTACTGATGATTCCAGAAACATCCTGACTGAGTACGCCGAGTTGTATGAAAATATTACAGTCGTCTTTTTGAAAGACAACACGGGAACCCCGGCTTATCCGAGAAACTTGGGAATTGAGCTGGCAAATGCAAAGTACATTACATTTTTGGATGCGGATGATTGGTTTGCGCCGAACGGAGTTAAAATCTTATTCGACATGCTTGAAAGAGATCAGGTAAATTATGCGGTCGGAAAAACGATCGAAATGCAGGTAAACGGTCAAAAAACGATCGGGAAACATGAGTCTTCGCTGAACAGAGCGAAGGTATCGCCTTTTTCAATCCGGCATATTTTCTATCATCTCGGCCCGCGGGCAAGAATGATGAACTTACAATTTCTAAAAGATAATGATATCAGATATCCGGAAATGAAATTTGCTGAAGATAAGCAATTTTTTATGGATGTTCTTTTGGCGTGCGGAGATATTTCAACGTCAACCGAACCGGTCTATTATCTGAACAGAATGGACAATAATGAGTCGCTGACAAAGCAGACTAATATAATGGAAAAAACCGACACGAACATAGCCGTAATGAAGTATATTCTGAACAAAAAATTAGATACTGAAAAAGAGAAGATGGCGATGAACCGCCTGATCGAATTTGATTCCATTACGCGTCTTTTCGATCGGATGCACTTCCTGAAAAGCGAAAACAAAGAAGCCTACTACAATAAATTCAATGAAATTCTGAATGTGTTAAAGAAGACGAAATACGATATTTCCGAGACATTTTTTCATCCGATTCATAAAACAGCCTACCGTCTGCTGACTCAAAAACGGTATGATGAGGTCGAAAAGCTGTTCCGCTGGTCCAAAAAAGAGCCCGATAAAAACATCGTGACGCAAGGCGGGCTGGCTTATTTAGAAAGCCCGCTGACGGATGAAGAAAATAAACTGGTCGAACTTCGCATGCACGGAGAAACGGAAAGCGCGGTGTTCGCCGATCATAAATTCACCGTTACGTTCCGCTTGTTCGGACAGGACAGAAATAATGCCCAATATATTCAGTTTCAGCACAGAGATAACATGAAAGTAGTCCACCAGTTTCCGGTTCAGTCACTGGGAGACGGGCGGTACGTCCTTGAAATCCCGTTACGTGACATTGAAAAAGTCGGACTTGGCGGTTATATTATGTATGTCATTTATAACGATTATGAACGTGTCATGTTAAACAGAGACGACGGTGAAAAGGTGACGGCAGAAGCGAACGGACTGCAATATCAATTCTACCGGACGGTGAAGGAGAACCTTTCGCTGAAAGTAACAAAATGATGATTGTGATTGGATATGTTTAATTGAAACAGAGGAGTAGACTTATTTTATGGGTATAGAAAATCCTGTCAGATACAAGTTAAAACATCTTAACATAAAGGAAGAGACATTCAGCATTACGATATCCTGTGAAAATGTCACTGCAGGGGAAGAGCCTTCTCTTCAGATTATAAATCGTAAGACAAAAGCGGAACTTTCCGTCCCTCTGAAACGGTTGGCCGGAGAAGGCGGGGAGTACCATGCTGTTATGAGCACGGATCTGCTTTCTGACCATACGGACGGCAAAGGATGTCTGGATTTCTATGTCTCCTTTATCAATGATGACAGTGATATCAGTAAAAAACGGTTAAAATCCAGCCTTGAACCTATTGAACTGTCTTCTTATAAAGATGAGGCTCATCATATGTTCTTTTTCCCTTACACGACGAAGAAAGGGAATTTCTCCTTAAAGCTGCTGCAGAAAAAGTTCGTCACGCGGATTGATGAAATGGAGCTCGAATCTGACGGCAGCTTACATCTGAAAGGTTTTGCATTCCGGCTGAATGCGGCAGAAACCTTAAAGATAAAAGAAAAAAACCTGATTCTGAAAATGAAAAAAGGAAAAGAAGAGGAGCCTCTCATTCTGAAGTATCCGCTTCACGACGTGCCGAGACACGACCTTGATGAATATGTTCAGGACACAACGATGCTTGACACGATAGGCTTTGATACAAAAATTGATTTGAATGCCGTTTATAAAGAATTGAATCAGCAGCTAACCTTTCAATTCCATATTCAATTCATTTTTGAAGATGCCGGGACGGGTGAAGAGATTATCACCAACAGCAAACCGTTAAAGGTTCTGAAATCTGAACAAGTAAACCCTAACCAATTCACGATCCTGAAAACGGAGAAAGGGCCTGCCAGATTTCACGTTTTCACGAAAAAGAAAACGAAAAATCTCCACCTGAGAATGAACGATTACAGCTTCAGCACCCGCGTGGAGTATTTTGTGAGAGGAAAGCTGAAACGGGGCGCTTCCTTTGTACGCAAGAGAAAGAATAAGCTGAAAAAGTTCATTGAGAAAAGAATACAAAACACTTATAAAGCGGGATTCAGGGTTGCGGGGAAACTGCCTGTCAAACAGAAATTTGTCATGTTTGAAAGCTTTGCCGGAAAACAGTACAGCTGCAATCCGCGGGCGATTTATGAATACATGAGCAAAGAGATGCCGGAATACCGTCTCTGCTGGAGTGTAAACCCCGCTTACTCACAGACATTTAAAGATAAAGGAATTCCTTATATCGAACGCTTTACGTTCAAATGGCTGTTTGCCATGGCAAGAGCCGAGTACTGGGTTGTCAACAGCCGTATGCCGCTGTGGATTCCGAAACCTGAGCATACGACATATGTCCAGACATGGCATGGCACGCCTTTAAAGCGCCTTGCCGTAGATATGGATGAAGTGCATATGCCCGGAACAAACACTGAAAAATACAAGCGCAACTTTACGACAGAGGCTTCAAAGTGGGATTACCTGATTTCACCGAACGCATATTCAACCGAAATATTCGCCCGGGCGTTTCAGTTTAATAAAACCATGATTGAATCGGGATATCCGCGGAATGACTTCCTTCAAACGGATAACAGCCTTTCTGTCATTAAAGCGCTGAAAGAAAAAATGAATCTTCCGCAAGATAAAAAAGTGATTATCTACGCACCGACATGGCGGGATGACCAATTTTATAAGAAGGGAAAATACAAGTTTGACCTTGATTTAGACCTTCATCAATTGAGAGAAGCGATCGGCGATCGTTATGTCATTATTTTACGAATGCATTATCTCGTGGCGGAAAACTTTGATCTCGGACCGTATGAAGGATTTGCTTATGATTTCTCCAGCTACGAAGATATCCGTGAGCTGTATATGGTCTCTGATTTACTCATAACGGACTATTCCTCTGTCTTTTTTGACTATGCAAATCTGAAAAGACCGATGCTGTTTTATGTGCCTGATATCGAAACGTACCGGGATAAACTCAGAGGGTTTTACTTTGACTTTGAAAAAGAAGCGCCCGGCCCGCTTGTCAAAGAAACAGGTGACGTTATCAAATGGGTCAATGAAACGGAATCAGATGATTATAAGCTTCCGGATTCATTCGGGCCTTTTTACGAGAAGTTCTGTTATTTAGAAACCGGAGAATCGTCTGAAAAAGCCGTAAAAGTGATTTTCGGGGACAAGTAAATAGGTGCAAAAAAGCATAATTTAACCACGTTAATTATGCTTTTTTGCTTAAGTGACGGCATGTTGCGTTCAAGGGATTCAGGCTTGTTATGAAGTGAAAAATACATCGTAATCTGTTACAATTATGAGCGGTGCTTTTGTAAGTCAAAGCTATTACCTAAAACTTACGACTAAGGAAGATTAGAATGAATGCATTGGTAAAAATTCTGAAAGAGCAATTCAACTCATTTCCGCTGATTATGCGGCTTGCAGTGTACGAAACGAAATCAAAGTATCAAGTGAACTATTTGGGTATATTGTGGCAGTTTCTCAACCCTATGATTCAAATGCTGGCTTACTGGTTCGTATTTGGTCTCGGGATTCGCGGCGGACATGATATGGTGCTTGGAAATGGAGACAGCGTACCGTTCATCGTCTGGATGCTGGCCGGCTTAATTCCTTGGTTCTTTATCAGTCCGACGATACTGGATGCATCTAACAGCGTTTTTAAACGGATAAATTTAGTGTCGAAAATGAACTTTCCGATCAGTTCACTGCCTTCTGTAGTGATAGCATCGAATTTATTCAGTTACTTTGTGATGATGGCGATTTATATTATTGTGCTGCTGAGCAACGGACTGTTTCCGACGCTTCACTGGCTGCAATATATTTATTACTTGTTTTGCATGATCAGTTTTATGTTTGCTTTCGGCCTGTTTAATTCAACCATCAGCGTTTTAATCAGGGACTATCAGTTTTTGCTTCAAGCCGTCACAAGGCTGCTCTTTTTTCTTCTGCCGATTTTCTGGGACATTGCGGAAAAATTCGGAAACAGACCTGAAGTTTTGACCATCTTGAAGTTAAACCCTCTTTTCTATATTATCGAGGGCTTTAGAGACAGCTTTATGGAAGGGCAGTGGTTTTTCCACGATGTGAAATACACGCTGTATTTCTGGTTCGTCACACTGCTGTTATTAACAGTCGGTTCACTTCTTCATATGAAATTCAGAGATAAGTTTGTTGACTTTCTTTAATATAGTAAGGAGATTATACGATGAAACTAAAAGTTTCGTTCAGAAATGTTTCAAAACAGTATTTTCTATATAAAAAACAGTCTGACAAAATTAAAGGACTGTTTTTCCCAAACAGAAATCAAAAAGGTTTTTTCGCTGTCCGAAATGTTTCTTTTGACGTCTATGAAGGGGAAACGATCGGATTCGTAGGGATCAACGGCTCGGGAAAATCAACGATGTCCAATTTGCTTGCAAAGATCATTCCGCCGACAAGCGGGGAGATTGATATGAACGGGCAGCCGTCTTTAATCGCGATTTCTGCCGGATTAAACAATCAATTAAGCGGTAAAGACAACATTCGTTTAAAATGCTTGATGATGGGTCTCAACAATCGGCAGATAGACGAGCTTTATGAAAAAATCGTTGAATTCGCGGATATCGGCGACTTTATAGATCAGCCTGTTAAAAGCTATTCAAGCGGGATGAAATCCCGTCTCGGTTTTGCCATATCGGCGCATATGGACCCTGATATCCTTATTATTGATGAGGCGCTCTCAGTAGGGGACCAGACTTTCTATCAGAAATGTGTGGACCGCATTACGGAGTTTAAAGAACGCGGCAAAACGATCTTTTTCGTCAGTCATTCCATCGGACAGATTGAGAAAATGTGTGATCGGGTGGCTTGGATGCATTACGGCGAAATGCGCATGTTCGACGAAACGAAAGCCGTTGTGAAAGAATATAAAGCTTTTGTGGATTGGTTCAACAAGCTTTCAAAGAAAGAAAAGAAGAAATATCAAAACGAGCAGATTGAAGGCAGAACGCGGGCAGCCGAGGAACAGAAAATCAGTCAGGCGCAGCAAAAGAAAGCGAAGCCCAAATTCATTGCCAATACGATTCAGATTACGCTGCTTGCATTGCTGGCTGTCGGCGCAGGCGCTTCGATGTTTTCAGACAAGCCTCTGCGTGCGATTACATCTTTCGGTGACGTCAAACAGAGCGATGCCGGCCTTTATGAGTCTGTGAATAAACCTGCTTTGGTAAAAGCTGAAAAGGCGGACCTTTATACTGAAAAAGATATAAAAGGAAAAGCCTCCGCAAGTGTAAGTTTCGGCACGAAGGTGCAGGTAGAAGCCGAAAATAACCAGGCGGCCAAAGTGAAATTAAACGATAAAGAGTACTTTATGAAAAAGACTGATCTGTATAAAGTGAACGCTTTAAAAAAGACGGATGTTCAGCTTAATGATTTCAGCGGCAGTTTATCAAGCCAAACAGCAGAAGAGTTTCTCTCATATCTCAATAAAAGCCGGGACGATGTGCAGAGTAAACTGAAAAATCCAGCTGCCGGACAAACGGCTGACGGACGGAACGTATTAAAAACATCCGATGCAAAAACGGATGTAGTGATTGACAAGGATACAGTCTCCGAAGTGGTTTTTCATTTATCGCGTCCCGCAGACATCTCAGCTTTAAGTGAAAAAGGCGGCAGCAAAATCAATCAGAATTTGCTCATGCTTAAAAACCAGGAATATACTTTTTCTGTGAACAATGCTGATCAAACACTGACCGTAACGTCTAAAAAGTAAAGATCACATAAAAAAAGCTGCCGGATTCGGCAGCTTTTTCTATTCGTCAGCTTCTTCTTTTTCAAGAAGATCCTTCATGAACGGAATTAATTTATGGCGGATATCCTGATCCTGTAAGGCAAATTCAAGCGTCGTCTCGATAAATCCGAGTTTTTCACCGACATCGTAACGTTTTCCTTCGAAATCATAAGCGAAGACACGCTGAATGTCATTGAGCTTTTGGATGGCGTCCGTTAATTGAATTTCTCCTCCTGCACCGACTTCCTGCTGTTCCAGGTACATGAAAATTTCAGGAGTGAAAACGTATCTTCCTAAAATAGCCAAGTTGGAAGGAGCTGTGCCCGGTTCAGGCTTCTCTACAAAATTTTTGACCTGGTAACGGCGGCCTTCATTTGTTAACGGATCGATAATTCCGTAGCGGTGTGTGTCGCTTTCAGGAACTTGCTGAACACCGATGATTGAAGACAATGTTTTTTCGTATTCATCCATCAGCTGACGAAGTCCCGGTTTTTCAGCCTGGACAATATCATCGCCGAGAAGAACGGCGAAAGGTTCATCGCCGATGAAGTTGCGTGCGCACCAAACGGCATGACCGAGTCCTTTTGGCTCTTTTTGGCGAATATAGTGGATATCCGCAATATTTGACGATTTTTTCACTTTTTGAAGCAGTTCGATTTTCCCTTTTTCTTCTAAATTACGTTCCAGTTCAGGGGCATTGTCGAAATGGTCTTCTATTGCTCTTTTTCCTTTTCCGGTTACGATAATAATATCTTCGATGCCGGATTCGACAGCTTCTTCGATAATATACTGAATTGTCGGCTTATCAACGATTGGAAGCATTTCTTTAGGCATTGCTTTTGTGGCCGGCAAAAAACGAGTGCCTAAACCTGCTGCCGGAATAATGGCTTTGCGTACTTTCTTCACTGAATAACACCATCCTTGTTTCTGCAAAATCTTTTTTTCAGAACTATAACCTAGTCTTTTTCCACTTTACCACAATTGATTAAAATTCACACCTTTTAATCCGCTTTCAAAGAGTCTTGGAACGGTTTTTGCTTTGTTTGCCATTAAGCTTTACAATATCTAAGAAACGGCATAAATGTGTTAACATGAAGGGATATCCGACATATAAAACGAGGTGCAGACAAACCGTTGAAAAAACTAAAAGTAATGACCGTATTCGGTACAAGACCTGAAGCAATTAAAATGGCTCCGCTCGTATTAGAGCTTGAAAAATATCAGGAAATTGATTCGCTGGTGACTGTAACCGCACAGCACAGACAGATGCTGGATCAAGTGCTTGAAGCATTCAGCATTACGCCTGATTTTGATTTGAATATTATGAAAGAGCGTCAAACGCTTTCAGAAATTACATCTCATGCTTTGCTGAAATTGGACAAGCTGTTCCAAGAAGTAAAACCAGATATCGTTTTGGTCCACGGGGATACGACGACAACGTTCGCCGGAAGCCTTGCCGCCTTTTACCATCAAATCGCTATCGGCCATGTGGAAGCCGGTCTGCGTACGCATAATAAATACTCTCCTTTCCCCGAGGAAATCAATCGGCAGATGACGGGCGTGATGGCTGATGTGAATTTTGCGCCGACAAGCCAGGCCGAGCAGAATCTGCTTTCTGAAAATAAAAAGCCGGATTCTATATTTGTCACGGGAAATACGGCGATAGACGCGCTTCAAACGACAGTGCGGGAAGATTATTTTCATCCGATTTTTGACAAGCTGGAAGGAAGCAGGATGATTCTTTTAACAGCGCACAGACGTGAAAATTTAGGCAGGCCGATGGAACAGATGTTTAAGGCCGTCAGAAGAGTCGTTGAAGAGTTTGAGGACGTACAAGTCGTTTATCCCGTTCATTTGAATCCCGCAGTTCGTGAGGCCGCAGAAGCCCATTTTGCTGATTCGGACAGGGTGCACTTAATAGAACCTCTGGAGGTCGTGGATTTCCATAACTTCGCTGCGAAAGCAAACTTCATTTTGACCGACTCAGGCGGGGTTCAGGAGGAAGCGCCTTCTCTCGGAAAGCCGGTCTTGGTGCTTAGGGACACAACCGAGCGCCCCGAAGGAGTGAAAGCCGGGACATTAAAGCTGGCGGGTACAGATGAAGAAACGGTGTATCAGCTGACAAAACAGCTCTTAACCGATCAGGCTGAATATGAACGGATGTCAAAGGCGTCAAACCCTTATGGTGACGGATCGGCTTCAAAACGGATTGTGGAAGAACTGCTTTATCGGTACGGCTATAGAAAAACCCGTCCGCAGCCTTTTACAGAATAAAAAACTCTGCATCATATGCAGAGTTTTTTTATTATTTCAGGCTTTCTTTTAATTCTTTTTTGACTGAAGCGAGGCTTGCTTCATCTAATTTGTAATAATAGATATTGTTGATTCTCGTTCCCGTTCCCTTCAGTTCATGCTGAGTGACTTTGCTGCGGGCGTTTTTATAGTCAGTCATAACCGTCCACATATCATCGAATGACATGTTTGTTTTCATATTGTTTTCAATGACCTTAAACATATCTCCGAATTTCGTGACAGACGAGATGTTTGCCCCTTTAGAAATAATCCCTTCAATCACTTGGCGCTGGCGCTGCTGCCTGCCGAAATCCCCCCGGGGATCTTCTTTTCTCATACGCGTGTAGGCAAGTGCTTCTTCGCCGTTCAGGCTGATGTTCCCCGTTCCGAAAGAGTGCCCGTCGTAGTTGAAGGCAAACGTGCTGTTCACCGTAATCCCGCCGAGTGTATCCACGGTATCTTTGAAGCTCTCCATGTTTACTTTCACAAAATAATCTACCGGCACGTCAAGCAGGTCCTCGACGGTATCCGCGGCCATCTGCGTTCCGCCGAAAGCATAGGAGTGGTTGATTTTATCCATCGTACCTTTGCCGGAGATTTTCGTATACGTATCACGCGGAATGCTGACCATTTCTGTTGTATTCGTTTTAGGATTGACGGTCATATAAATCATCGTATCCGCGCGCCCCTTGTCATTTTTCCGCTCATCGACGCCCATGATTAAAACAGAAATCGGATCCTTCTTTCCGAGATCTATATCCGTGTCACGTTTGTCCGATTTTTTCAAGTCTTCCTGAATGCTTGCCACCGTTGAAGCCGCTTTGTGCCACAAGTAGTAGACGTAGCCTCCTGATGATAAAACTAACAGCCCGATGATTGTTACGATTGTCAGAAGAACTTTTTTCTTCTTTCTTTTTCGTTCAGCTCTCATTTGTCATCACCTTTTCTATTAACTTTCCTGATACAATTTACTAATCTTTATAAACCCAGTCATATTTTTACTTATAACCATGTAATAGACGAAATTCTTAAAAAAAGGTTACAAAAAGACCTTAAAATTACCTTAAAAAAAAGTTAGTATAAGACGATACATAAAGATGAGGTGAAAAAAATGAAAAAAACTATTGCAGCTTCGTTCTTAATACTGCTTTTTTCTGTTGTATTGGCAGCGTGCGGAACGGCGGATCAATCAAAGAAGGGAAGCGGTTCTTCGGAGAACCAGGCTCAAAAAGAAACGGCATATTATGTCGGTATGGCGGATACGCACACAATTGAAGTAAAAGTGGATGATCAGCCCGTCAGCTTTGAATTTTCTGATGACTTCTCTGATGTTCTGAATAAATTCAGCGAAAATGACAAAGTCAGCATTACGTATTTCACAAATGATAAAGGCCAAAAAGAGATCAAGGAAATCGAGAAAGCAAAATAATACACCATGATCAGCAAAAGGCGGGATAAAAATTGAAGAAAACAATATGGGCTGTCTGTTTTTCTGTGATATTCAGCCTGGCTTTATTACCGGAAAGCACTTTTGCGTCCAGTTCTGATATCTCAGTAAAACTGACGAATTATATTGGTAATAAATCGACTCTGAATATCGAACCATCAGGAACTTATAAACTGACGGGAAGCGATGTCTCCTCCGTTGCCAGATTGGGAGGCGCGTCCAAATATGATACGGCTAACGCCGCGACATCTAAGTATTGGAAAAACCCGTCCAACGTAGTCGTCGTTAATACGGATGCATATTTTGCAGACACGCTTTCCGTCATTCCTTTAGCGAATAAACTGAAAGCGCCTGTTCTGCTGACTGAAGCGAAAAAGCTGAGCAGCAGCACAGAAGCGCAAATCAAGAAATTCAGTCCGGATAATATTTTAATCATCGGCGGGACGAACAGTATTTCGTCAGCCGCGGAAAAGACATTGAAGAAATACGGCCGTACGAAACGGATCAGCGGAAAAAACAGATATGATCTGTCCAAAAATATTGCGGCCGAAATGGGCAGCTATGACCAGGCGGTCGTAGTAACGGGGGATGTATATACGGATGCGCTGGCAATCGCGCCTTATGCTGCGCAAAACGGCTATCCGATTCTCCTGACGAAAAAAGACTCCCTTCCGAGCTACAATCTGCCTAAAAAAGTGATCATCATGGGAGGCACTTCAAGCGTCAGCAAAGATGTGGAGAATCAAATTAAAAAGAAGGCCTCGGTCACCAAAAGAATTACCGGATCAAACAGATATCAAATATCAGCAAACGCAGTCACTTCGCTCGGCATGGATGCAAGCAAAACGGTGGCTGCCAACGGGACTAAATTAGCGGACATCGTTGTCGGATCAAATATTGCCGCCGCAAATCACATGCCGCTTGTATACATCAAAAAAAGCGAAACACCCGCCGACGAGGCCAGCCTTTTTAAAACGAAAGGCACCTATTCTTATACATTAATAGGTAGCGCGAATTCAATTGCCGATTCAGTTAAGGCTGCTTACGCAAAAGAGTTTTATCTCGTAAACGGAAAGACGTACCGTATTGAAACGTCCGGCGGCAAATTAGGCGTTGCAGGCATTAACAGCGGAAAAACGTCTTTCAAGGCGGTTCCTGAAAAATATTCAACAGCAAACACAATCAGCATTGACGGGAAGCCATATCTGGGGAATATGAGTTTCACTGCGGAATCCGGCAAATATGTAAGACCTGTTAATGAAAACATTCCTTTTGAGGATTATCTGAAAGGTGTCCTGCCGAATGAAATGCCGGGAAGCTGGCCGACAGAAGCGCTGAAAGCCCAGGCTGTTGCCGCCCGCACCTACTCTATCGGCAAGATGGGACAAACAGTCGCGGATACAACGGCCTTTCAGGTTTACGGGGGATACAGCTGGTATCCAAACGCCACCGCAGCCGTTAACGGAACAAAAGGGAAAGTGCTCACTTATTCCGGCAGATTGATAGATGCCACTTACTCATCAAGCAATGGCGGTTACATGGAAGCCGGCGATGAAGTGTGGGGATCGAAAGTGCCGTATTTAGTAGCCAAAAAGGATACAAAAGATCCGGAAATCAGCTGGTCTTTAACATTGCAGAAGCAGCAGCTGCCAGCGGGTCTGGATATGAAAAATCCCGCATCCTGGTGGTCTAAAACAAACGAAGCAAATGCCGCGCAGCTCAACGGAATAAAAAATTGGCTGATGAAAAATAAAGAAACCAATGCAAGTTCCATAAAAATTGCAAGCATCTCTGATCTCTCGCTCACCGGAAAAACAAAAGGCCAGCGCGCGGAAGACGCCGCGGTGAAGGTCACGTACCATGTGAATGACAAGTCGAAAGGCTATGTCATGAACAAGACTGCATCTGTTGAGGTGAAAGCGTCTGAACTCAGGACGATGATCGGAGCTTCATCTTTTAAAAGCACATACGCCAGTGCGTCCGGTAATTCTTCGCAAATCACGATATCAGGAAAGGGATACGGTCACGGCGTAGGAATGAGTCAATACGGAGCAAAAGAAAGAGCGGAGGCCGGAGAGCCGTATACTTCTATTCTTGCGTTCTATTACCCTAATACAGCACTTACAAACTACTAAACTTCTGTGGAGGAGATCGGATTGAAATTCATCATAAAATGTCTCCCCGTCTTTATTCTCGGGGTCATTCTATTTGTCCCTTCCGCTTTGGCTGACAACACGGTTAAAAGGATCGGCGGAAGCACCCGGTATGATACGGCTGTACTGGCGGCAAAACAATCATGGGGTGAAGCGAAAACGGTAATTATCACCGGCGGAACTTCATATGCCGATGCAATTGCCGCTGCGCCGCTTTCATATCAAAAAAATGCGCCGCTGCTGTTTACAAATAAAGATCAGCTGTCTGCCGGCACAAAAAAGGGATTAATTGATTTAAAAACGAAAAATGTGATTATCGTAGGCGGCACACCTGCCGTTTCGAAAAATACTGAAAATCAAATTGCTAAATTAGGCATCAGTGTCAAACGATTATCAGGGAGCACGAGATATGCCACAGCCGCAAAAGTGGCGGGTGAAATGACAAGATCTTCTACAGCCCTTGTGGTCAACGGGTTTGTTGATGCAGATGGAATGGCTGCGATTTCTTATGCGTCCGCTAAAAAATATCCGATTTTATTCACTAATGATTCAACGTTAAATGGTTCTACGTCCAATGCGATCAAAAGCTTAGGGATTAAAAACACGATTGTCATTGGCGGGACAAGCAGCATCAGCAGCTCACTTTACAATAAACTGCCGAACCCTTCAAGAATCAGCGGCAAAAACCGCTATAACCTGTCTGTGAATCTTGCAAAAAAGACAGGCTTAAGCACAGGCTATACGTTTGTTACCAATGGTTTTAAAGAGGCGGATACCATCGTCGGAGGCGTGCTGAGCGCCAAACAGGGAAGAGTTCACCTGCTGACGAATGGAGACAGTCTGTCAAAAGACGTCCGGACGTATATCGGAAGTAAAAACATCACCAGCTTCACCGTCATAGGAAGTGCGTCATCTTTAAGCAACAATGCCGCGTCGCAGCTTAAAAATCCCGTTGTCGGCAAAACGGTCTTTATTGATCCGGGGCACGGCTATCAGGATTCAGGAGCAACCGGCAACGGCTTGCTTGAGAAAAATGTAAATCTTGATATCGCTACGCGTCTTAACAATCAATTATACGGCGCGGGCGCGCTTACTGTAATGTCGAGGAAGGGCGACACCTTTGACTCGCTTGAGGAGAGAGTGAACAAAGGGGCGAAGGCGAACGCCGATATTTTCATCAGCGTCCATGCGAACGCAAATGATAACAGCAGTGCAAACGGTACGGAGACGTATTATGATAAAACGTACCAATCCGCAAACAGTCTGAGGCTTGCCCAAAATATTCAGCCGAGAATGGTTTCTGCTCTCGGCACACGTGACCGCAGTGTGAAAACTGCCGGATTTTACGTCATTAAGTATTCTAAAATGCCGAGTGTCTTGTTAGAAACCGGTTTTGTCACAAGCCCGATTGATGCCAATATTTTAAAACAATCAACGAAAAAGGACAGACTCGCGGCGGGGATCACCCAAGGCGTTTCCTCCTATTTCCGATAATTTTTTCATGGAAACAGACCGGTTCATACCGGTCTGTTTTTTTATTTTTCATTATGCTTTGTCTCAAATATGGATATGAATAGATTTACAATAAAAAAACAATAATCGAAACATTCTAATAAACATTAACGCTTCCTTTACTTCCAATTAACATCCATCTGCTAAACTCACGGCATAGGTCATCAAACATCCCAACAAATCGTGAGGTGTGTGTCAGTGGGAGCAGAGAAAAGCATGAATGTAAATAATAACTATGCAGTGCGGCAGGGGACTTCCGCTGCCGTTACGGAAAGAACGGCCCGTTATTTGGCTTTTAAGCGATTCATGGACATTGTGTTTGCGCTTGCGGGGCTCTTGGCGGCACTCCCGGTGATGGGCCTGTTCTCCATACTGATTCGTTTGGAGTCGCCCGGCCCGGCTTTTTATAAGCAGGAGCGGGTAGGCAAAGACGGGAAGCCGTTTTATTTGTATAAGCTCCGCTCTATGAAAATAGATGCTGAAAAATCGGGGGCGGTCTGGGCGCTGAAAAAGGATCCCCGCGTGACAAAGGTCGGCGCTTTTATCAGAAGGACCCGTATTGATGAGCTGCCGCAGCTGGTAAATGTGCTTCGGGGAGAAATGAGCCTGATCGGCCCGCGTCCCGAGCGTCCCGTGTTTACGGAACAGTTTCAGGCCGAGATTCCGGGGTTTACGGAGCGGCTGGCCGTTAAGCCGGGATTAAGCGGCTGGGCGCAGGTCAACGGGGGATATGACATGACACCGAGGGAAAAACTGATGTTTGACTTATATTATATCCGCAACCTGACCTTTTCATTGGAACTGAAGATTATGCTCAAAACGTGCAAAGTGATCTGGACCGGTGACGGGGCGCGATAAAAATTCTGGTCAGCAGACAAAAAAGTAGGGAAAACGATGCCTAGTATTACAAATCAAATCTTGAGCGGCGCCAAATGGACAAGTATTTCGACAGCGTGTATTACGGTCATTCAAATCATCCAATTCGCCCTGCTCGGGCGGGTCATGTCACTGGCTGAATTCGGCCTTGTCGGCATGATCACAACGGTAGTGGTGTTTGCCCAAATTGCGCTTGATATGGGTTTTGGCGCCGCGCTCATTCAAAAAGATCATGTGACTGATAAACAGATGTCTTCCTTGTACTGGCTGAATATCATAACAGGGCTTGCGCTGTTTGCGCTGCTGTTTTTCAGCAGTCCGCTCATCGCCGATTTTTATCGGCGGGAGGAGCTTGTCTATTTAATCCGCGTGCTGGCCGTCATGTTTTTAATCGCGCCGATCGGTCAGCAATACCAGTATATGCTGCAAAAAGCGCTGGCATTTAACACGTTAAGCAAGATTGAAATCTTTTCAAATGTGCTGTCCTTCGTGTATTTGGCGGCCGCGGTTTTTTATACGGACCCGATTCTCGCCTATGTGATTTCCCAGGTGCTGCTGCAATCGTCAAAAGGCATTCTGTACTGGATGTCCTGCAGAAAAACATGGAGACCGGCGTTCGTTTTTGATCTGAAAGGAATGAAAGGCTTCTTTTCTTTCGGGGCCTTTCAGCTGTCTTCCCGGCTTGTGAACCGGCTCGGAGCGAATATTGATATGATTCTGATCGGCAGTTTTATCGGCGCTGAGGCGCTCGGCATTTACAATCTGGCCTACCAGATTGTCACGCTTCCGGTATTAAAAATTAATCCGATCATTACGAGAGTCGCGTTTCCCGTCTTTGCGAAAAACAAGCATGAAAACAGCGTTATCAGAGAAGGATTTCTCAATATGACCAAAATACTCGCGCTGATATCCTTTCCGCTTTTGCTCGGTTTGGTTTCAGTGTCGGATGCATTCGTGGCTTCGGTATTCGGAGAAAAATGGCTGGCGGCTGTCCCGGTTTTAAACGTTCTCGCCATCGTCGGGATATTAAGGGTTCTGATGAATCCGAACGGATCTGTGCTGCTCGCAAAAGGGCGGGCCGATCTGGCGTTTTATTGGGACGCCGGGGTGATGCTGCTGTATGGTGCATCTTTGTACGCCGCCGTGCTGTCCGGAAATCTCTTGACGGTAGCCTGGACGTACGCTTTCATCAGCATCCTGAATTTCCTGATCGGGCGCTGGCTGTTGGCATATGTCATTAAGCTGCGGCTGTCGGCTTACTTCAAAGCCGTGGCCAAACCGTTTCTGCTTACGGCGGCAATGGGTGTCATCGCCTTTACAGCCAGCTTCGGCACGGAGCGGATCAGCCTTGATGTCAAGCTGCGGCTGGCGATCTCCGTAGCCTGCGGCGCGTTGTGTTATTTATTCCTGTTAGGAAAAGCTTATCCGCATATGAAAAGTAAATTAAGAAAAGGACGTTTGCTATGAAGGTATTGTGGATGACAAGTGTCTATCCGAGCAGTGAGAAGCCGGGGGAAGGCGTTTTTCATGAGACGCAGGCCCAAGAACTGAGAAAGCTTGGCGCGGAGATGACCGTCATTTGTCCGCGGCCGAAACTCGCCGCGCCATTCCGGGTGCTGAAAAAGACGTATCGGCAAAAGGATATCAGGCCGGCGCATGAATGGCGGAAAGGCGTGTCCGTCCACCGGCCGTTTTATCAGGCGGTTCCCGGGCAGCTGAAATGGGCGCAGCCGCATAAAAGAATGGCGGAATCCATTCTTTCCGAAATTAAAAATCATGGCCTGAAGCCCGATCTGATTCACGCGCATTTCGCCATGCCGTCAGGCGGAGCGGCCGCCATTGTGTCAAAGGCTTTAGGCATTCCGTATGTGCTGACCTTGCATGGCAGTGATGTCAATGTCTATCCGCATTACAGCAAAAGCGCTCATCGCGCATTTACATTTGCGGTGCGGGAAGCAGCCGATATTTACGCTGTGAGCGGCAGTCTGCGGGAACAAATGAAAAAGCTTATCGAAGCGGAGTGCACCGTGCTTCCGATCGGCATCACGCTTGACGCCTTTCGAAAAAGGAACGAGACGAAAGAAGCCGTCAGAAAACGCCTCGGCCTTCCTCCGGATAAAAAACTGATCGTGTTCATAGGCAGGCTTGTCAAAGAGAAAGGCGTTTTCGACTTATCAAAAGCTGTTCAATCATTGGATGAAAGATATGAAGCTGTCTTTGTCGGTGACGGTCCCGCCGCATCTTCATTGCGTGAAGCCGCTCATATCGTCACGGGGCAAGTGCCGAACGACAAGGTACAGGACTATCTGCTGGCCTCGGATGTAATGGCGCTGCCGTCCTACAGCGAAGGCATGCCGACTGTGGTCATTGAGGCGCTCGCTCTGAAGGTGCCGGTGATCTGTACCGATGTCGGAGGATTGGCTTCTTTATTCGGGAAACACCGGGGGTTGCTGATCAAGCCGGGTTCACCTGAGACGCTGGCAGAATCGATTCTGCAATATGACGAAGGAGAGGCTTGGACGCCGCAAACAGCCGAGGAACTTTATCAAACCGTCCGCACGTATTTTGACGCAAGCCAAAACGCGAAAACGCTGAAAGAGAAATACCGATCCGTAATGAACCGGGCCGGGCAAGAGGAGAACCTTTCGAAAGAGGGATGAAGCTGTGAAAAAAATCGCTGTATTAGGAACAGGGTATGTAGGTCTTGTATCTGGAACTTGTTTTGCGGAAATCGGCCATCATGTGACTTGCTGTGACATCAATGAAGCGAAAATCAGAAGCTTGCAAAACGGAGTCATCCCGATATATGAACCGGGACTTGAGGAATTAGCCGAAAAAAATGTCAGTGCCGGGCGCTTATCCTTTACGGCCGGCATTGAGCCGGCTGTGAAAGCCGCTGATATCATCTATATCGCCGTCGGTACGCCGATGTCAAAGACGGGTGAAGCCGATCTGACCTACATTAAGGCAGCGGCGCAAACAATCGGAGAACAGCTGAACGGATACAAAATCATTGTCACCAAAAGCACTGTTCCGGTCGGGACGGGAAAGCTCGTTTACCAAATCGTCAGCGAAGCGTCAAAGGGAAAATATCCGTTTGATGTCGCGTCAAATCCTGAATTCCTCCGCGAAGGTTCGGCGGTGCGGGATACGATGCAGATGGAGCGGGCGGTCATCGGCGCCACAAGCGAACATGCCGCTTCGGTCATTGAAGAGCTTCATAAGCCGTTCCGTACGAAGATCGTAAAGACCAATCTTGAAAGCGCGGAAATGATTAAGTATGCCGCAAATGCTTTTTTAGCCGCCAAAATATCTTTTATTAACGATATCGCCAATATTTGCGAACGTGTCGGGGCGGACATTTCCCACGTGTCAGAAGGCGTCGGTCTTGACAGCCGGATCGGGAATAAATTTCTCCAGGCGGGCATCGGATTCGGCGGATCCTGCTTTCCGAAGGATACAACGGCTTTATTGCATATCGCAAACGCCGCCGGCTATCCGTTTCAAATGATGGAAGCCGTCATTGAAACCAATCAGAAGCAGCGGGTCCGTATTACGGAAAAATTGAACCGCGCCATCGGTCCCTTAAAAGGGAAAACCGTGGCCGTACTGGGGCTGGCCTTTAAACCGCACACAAATGACGTCCGCTCCGCCCCGGCTCTTGATATCATCGCAAGCCTTAAAGAGCAGGGCGCTCACGTGAAAGCGTATGATCCGATCGCGATTCCCGAAGCGTCAGCGATATTAGGAGACGGCGGCATTGAATATCACACAGAACTGTACAGTGCCATCAAAAACGCGGACGCATGCCTGATTACAACAGATTGGCCGGAAGTCAAGGAGATGGATCTTCAGAGAGTGAAGCAGCTGCTCAAACAGCCGGTCATCATTGACGGCAGAAATATGTTTCCGCTGGAATATATGAGGGTTTCAGGATTCACTTATCATTCCGTCGGACGTCCGGCGGTTCATGCCGATCGGCAAATAAAAGAACTGGCAAGATAGAAAAAGATTTGTCTTCAGGCTCTCGGCAGCCCGGCTCGGCTGCTGTTTTGGAAAGGGGTTTGCCATGTGAGTATCAAACGTTCAACGGCACATGTTCTTGTGCTGCTTGCCGCTCTCATTACAGGAGGATTCATCATGCTGGAGGCGGTCAGGACGGATGCCGGATTCGGAAAAATCACCGTGCTGCTGCTTGCCGCCATGATCGGTATTGCCGGACTTGCTTTGCTATCCGCCTTTACAACAAACGGTCAGATGTTTATGGGGCTCATTTATATCCTGATCGCGTGTACATTTTTAAACCAGGCCTTCTTTGCGGTCCATCTCGGATTTTTCAGCTTATTTATATACCGGCTGTTATTAATCGGAGCAGGCGCCCTTCACGTCGCCGGCATCCTGACAAACCGCCATCATATTGACAGATGGAATCGGGTGAATGTAAAAGGGGTTCTGATGTTTTTCGCCTTATGGTTTACATACGGTCTCCTATCGTTATTGTGGGCAAAATCCGTGACGTACGGGATTAAATATTTAGCTTTAATGGGAATGGGCATGTTTCTGATTTATCTTATTGTCATGTTCATTCAGCGCTTTGATCAGCTGATGGTTTTTTACGGCATATGGCTTGTGATGACCATTTTTGTGATGGCGATCGGCTTTTACAACCATTTTACACACCACCATCTGCCGAGCTCCACGCTTTATAGCGGCCCGCAGTACAAACAGCATTATCCGACGTCCGTTTTCTTTAATCAAAATGATTTCGCAACGTTTTTGTGCATCAGTTTCTTTCTGTATGCGGCGGCGGTGAAAAATATGAAAAACGGCTATGTGAAGGCCGTCAGCCTGCTCTTTGCGATCTGCGCTTTGTATTTAATCATTTTGACCGGTTCGCGCGCGAGTCTGCTGGGCATATGCGCGGGGGCGGCTGTATACGTCTTCATCCTGCTGCCTTCCCTGTTGAAAAAACTCGCGCTGTACGCAGCGGGAGCGGGTGCGGCGCTGTGTGCGGTTTTATTTGCGGGCCGTATCACCAACGCCGTCTTGAATCTGTTTTCAGCTCCGCAGGCGATGCCGGGACAGCAACCGCTTCCTTCCAACCTCGCGAGGGCGAATCTTTTAAAAAACGCCTTTCACTATGTGATTGATTCCTGGGGGTTCGGAGTGGGTGCCGGAAACGTCTCTTACTATTTAAAAGCGGAGCCCGTTTATGATACGGGCGGCGTAGTTGAGGTGCACAACTGGCTCGTCGAGATTATGGCGAACTTCGGCGTTCTTACGATGCTCGGTTACCTGACAGTCTATTTGTTCCTTTTTTGGACACTTTATAAATGTCATGAAAGAAAATCGGAAAATCAGTCAAGACTGATCACAGAAGGACTTATCACGGCGATGGCCGGTTTTTTGGTAAGCAGCATCAGCCCAAGCTCCGTATCAAATTTATTTTTCCACTGGGTATTTCTCTCGCTCGTGATCGCGGCGGTCAATATATTGAGGCGTTTACAAAAGGAGCCTGCCGTCACGGCGTACTATGAAAAACAGGGAGATGCGAGATGAAGGATATGTTGACAAGAATAACCCGGCGTATCAAAAAGAATATCATTTGGATCATTGCGCTGCCCGTTGTGTTAGGGGCGGCGGGATATGTATTGCCGTCAAAAATCAGCGGAACCAGCAGTTTTACATCAGAAGCCGCGATCGCCGCGGGAAATTATGATCATCCGCTTTATAACAATACAAAAGAAATCCCGCTCCTTTTGACCAGCGATGCCTTTTTAAAGCAGGCTCTGCCTGATAAAACAGACGAAGAAAGAGCGGCCGTGAAAAGTAAACTGACTGTCGAAACACAATCAGATTCATTGATCACGGTCAGCTACAGCGGCCAGAACAAACAGGAGACTGAATCGGTGTTTCAAGCCGTCATAAAAACTTTTCTGAAGAATGATCAGGACCTGTTTGAAAAACGGGCAAAAGTAGTGCGGCAGAGTATTGCTGCGCTTGAAGGAGAAACCGTCAGCGCGGACGCCAAAGTGGATAAGGAACGATTTTTATATGAATTGAATAATACGCAGCTGAACCTGAAAGCGGCCGGCATCATCAATTCAGAGCCGATGAATGAAACGGCGGGACAAGGCATGCCGCCGAAAAAGAAAGCGGTTCTGGGTGTTTTAATCGGCATTGCAGTTGCATTTATGTTCATTGTCATTCCTGAGTTTTTTAGAGAGTCCTTGTAAAAATCTGCGATGGAGATGTGACCATGACAAACTGGAAACCTTTCGTATCTGTCATTACACCGTCTTATAATGCAAGTGAATATATCGAAGACACGATTCAGTCCGTTTTACATCAAAGCCACCCGCATTGGGAAATGATTATCGCGGATGATTGTTCAACGGACGGAACGAGAGATATTTTACGGCAATATGAACAAAAGGATGAGCGGATCCGCGTCGTTTATTTAGAGAAAAACGGGGGAGCCGCGGCTGCCAGAAATACAGCCCTTAAACATGCCAAGGGCCGTTATGTCGCATTTCTGGACAGCGATGACAGATGGAAAAAGGAAAAGCTTCAAAAACAGCTTGCGTTTATGGCAGAGCGGTCCTGCGCTTTTTCATTTACGGGCTACAGCGTCATGGAGCAGGACGGAACGCCGACGGACAAAACGATTCAAGCCCCTGAAAGCCTGTCATATGATGAAGCTTTAAAAAACACGATTATCGGATGTTTAACGGTCATGATTGACAGAGAGCAGACGGGGCAGATTCAAATGCCTGATATCAGAACGCGGCAGGATTTAGCGACATGGCTTTCCCTGCTGAAAAGGGGATTTACGGCTTACGGCCTGAATGAGTGCCTTTCAGAATACAGGCTTGTGCAGAATTCGATTTCAAGCAACAAGTGGAAAGCCGCAAAAAAAACGTGGTTTGTTTATAGAGAAATTGAGCGCCTGCATTTTATCAAGGCTTCGTGGTGTTTTATGCAATATGCAAAAAACGCGGTCTTGAAAAGACTGTAGGCGTCAGAGGAGCTGGGTGATGAAGGTGGAACCGATTATTCACGTAATCGTCGGAGCGGCGGAATGGGGGCATGACCGGCTGAGATACAGACGGCACCGGCTGGCTGAATTTCTCGCCCGGCAAAAAGAAACGAAAAGCGTCATTTGGGTATGCCCGTCTCCGCGAGCCAATGATGGTCAGATGGCCGGGATCGCCGAGGGAATCCGGCAGTTCACTGTAAAGGATCTCATGCGGCAAAAAGCTTTCCGCTTCGGCAGGTATACAGACATGTGCTACAGGCATAAGCTTTCACCATTGGTGAACATGCTGAAGGAAGAAGGAGAAGGGGCCCGCTGCTGCTTATGGTACACCTTCCCCGGTTTTCCGCTTCTGGCAGATCTGTTTCCTTGGGATGAAGTGATTTATGATTGCAGTGATCTGTGGGCCGCTCCGATCAGCGGCCGATCCGGGGTGCTGTCAAACGTTAGAAGAAATATCATTAAACAGGCGGAATTGAGAATCATTCAGCGTGCCGATTCCATTACGTGTACATCTGACTGTCTGCACCAGGAGGTCGGAAAAAAGCTGGAGAATCCGCACCAGAAAGTGTTCACCATTGAAAACGGAGTGGAATATGACCTGTTTTCACGGGAAAATAAACAGCCGGATGAAGACATTTTACGGGGACGGAACGGAACGGTTCTCGGTTTTATCGGCGGAATCAAGCCGAAGCTCGATTTTGCGCTTATGGCGGAAACGGCAGATGTGAGGCCTGACTGGACGATTTTATTGGTAGGCCCGAACACGGCTCAGGACGATCCGGATTTCAAGTCGCTTCTGGAGCGTCCGAATGTCATCTGGACGGGACCTGCCGCGCCGAATGAAGTGCCGTCCTATATGCAGCTTGTCGACATCGGCATCATGCCGTATAAAAATTCACCTTATAATGACGCGGTATTTCCGCTTAAGCTTTTTGAATTTTTAGCCGCCGGCAAACCGGTTGTCGGCTGCAACCTTTCTTCTACGTCAAAAATCAAAAGGCCTTTCGTCTATGAATACGTTGAAGGCAGTGACCCCGCAGATTTCATTGCGGCCTGCGACGCGCTTCTGGCAGCGGACCGCAGCGGATCATACGAGGCTTTGCGCCGTGAATTGGCCCGGAGACGGGATTGGAATGTTTTATTCGGCCGAATGCTCGAATGCACGGGTATATTGAAAAATGCGCAATCCCATTAAAAGGGAAAGCGCATTTTTTGATTTGCGTGTTTCTTTTTGATGATGCTTGTTATAATAACTAGTAAGAATTATAATGGAAGGAACGGTTCAATATCAGAAAAGACTTCATATAATTCCAAAGGAGACTTCTTTATGCTTGACGAACGCATGTTTCGCATAGTTGTTGCGTTTTTTGTCTCTCTGCTAACGGTTTTAATCCTAACTCCTATCGTAAAAAAAATTGCGATCAAAATAGGTGCAGTTGACCAGCCCAGCAACCGAAAAGTACATGATAAAATAATGCCCCGTATGGGCGGCCTGGCCATCTTTATCGGCGTAGCGGCGGGTGTGCTCGCGGCCGGCATATATAATGAAACAAAAATGACCGCCATTACAGTGGGTGCGTTTATTATTGTTATTTTAGGAATCCTTGATGATAAATACCAATTAAGCGCAAAGGTAAAGTTTTTCGTCCAGCTGGCCGTGGCCATTATGATTGTGAGCACGGGACTGAAAATGGACTTTTTCTCCGTACCGTTTTTAACGGAACGTTTAGAATTGGGATGGGTCGCTTACCCGCTGACTGTGTTATGGATCGTCGGTATTACGAACGCGATGAACCTGATTGACGGTTTGGACGGACTCGCTGCTGGCCTGTCGGTCATCGGACTCTCCACTATCGCCGTTATGGCGTTGTCCGGAGGGAAAATCCTTATTCTGTCACTTTCACTTGTCGTGATAGGAAGCACACTCGGATTTTTATTTTATAATTTTCACCCGGCAAAGATATTTATGGGAGATACCGGATCGCTCTTTCTCGGATACGTCATCTCAGTACTCTCATTATTAGGTCTTTATAAAAGTGTTACTTTATTCAGTATCATCATTCCGATCATCATTTTGGGCGTGCCGATTTTTGATACGACATTCGCCGTCATCAGGCGGATTTTAAACAAACAGCCGATCTCAGCGCCTGATAAGTCACATATACACCACCGGCTGATGGCCTTCGGGCTGTCACACCGCACGGCTGTCATTATCATTTATTTAATCGGCTTTATTTTCAGCGTCAGTGCCATCCTGCTGAAAAGCGCGACCATATGGCTTTCGCTGTTTATTATTTTTGTATTGATTGTATTTATGCAAATCATAGCAGAGGTCACAGGGTTAGTAAATGAACAATTTAAACCATTTACCAAGTTTTACAAGAGATTGGTAAAGAAAAATTAAAAAGAGCAGATCATGCGAATGGTCTGCTTTTTTGTGGATTCTGCTATTCTCTTATTATATAAAAAAACCCGATCCTGCTCAAAGGATCGGGTTTACTCTTAATAGCCTGTTGTGCCGCCGGACTGTGTGCTGTCCGTACCGTTTGCACCGGCAGTACCGTTGGTTGAATCAGTGGTACCGCTTGTTCCTGCGCTGCCGGAAGTCGAATCAGCCGTACCGCCTGTTCCTGTGCTGTCAGAAGTCGAATCAGTCGTACTGTCCGTTCCGGTGCTGTCAGAAGCAGGATCGGACGCCGTGCTGCTTCCGGACGGGTAATCCAGGTGTTTCTGCAATTCCTGCCGTACTTTTTCGAGATTGGTCGGATCGGGCTGGAAATAATACGTTCCGCCCGTAGACGCGGTTCCGCCGCCGCCTAAATATAAATCTGATCCTGTTATGGTCAGTGTATCAATCTTTTTGCTGGTAAAGCCGTTGTAAATCTGCTGAAGGGCGAGTCCTTCAGTGATTCGGATATTCGTTTGTACATTATTGCTTGCTGTTTCAGCGATTTTATCGATTTTAGCAATGTTTCCAGCCTTAGACATTTGGTCGATCAGTGCATTTAGGATTTGCTTTTGGCGGTCATTACGGCCGAAGTCTCCGCGTTTATCCTGCTTTCTCATGCGTGCGTAAGCCAGAGCCTGCTCACCGTTCAAATGCATGTTTCCTTTCTTGAAGTAGATCCGTTTCTTTTTACTGACGTCACTCATCTCGTCGAAGTCAAAAGGCACTTTTACATTGACTCCGCCGACTTCATCAATAACATCCTTAAAGCCGTTAAAATCGACAGTGACATACTTATCAATCGGTATGCCTAATAAGTCTTCGACGGTTGAGACGGTTTCATCCGCCCCGCCTTTAGCAAAAGCCGCATTGATTTTTGATTTTTTACCGGTTGTATCGCCGGCAAGCGTCACCCGCGTATCACGCGGAATACTCAGCATTTTCATTGTTTTATTTCTCGGATCAAGGGTAACGACAATAAGAGAGTCTGATCGTCCGCCTTTTCCGCTTGTGGCATAATTTTCGATCCCCATAAACAAAATGGAGAACGGTTTTTTCTTCATATCGATGACTTTATCCCGAAGTTTTGATTTGTCTCCGCGGGAAAGGGCATCATATGCATTATCTGCCGCATTGATCGTTTTGTATACTTTGTATCCGCCAAACCCGGCAGCAACTAACAAAACGAGGGTAAGCAGCAGCAAAATCCGTTTGAATATGATCTTTCGTTTGCTTTTCTTTTTCTTTCGAACACGCACTCTTACACGTTCAGCCATTACATTAGTCTCCTTTAGGGCTGACGTCTGTTTCTAAATACGTCAGTTCTCCCTCTGTATTCTTACTCTTGCCGTTCGTCAGCTCTGTCATCCATTTTATAAACTCGTCTTTGTCTTTTTCTTCAACGTACGTTTCAAATTCGACATGATCCGCATAATGGATATCTTTCAGTAAAAAAACTGATTCTCTCAGTTCGTTCTCTATCTTGCCGAGCCACGTATAATCCGCTGATGTATGCATAATCCGCATCAGCTTCCGCTCCGTAACTCCTATATGATTTAAGCCTTCAGACACTGACTTCCCATATGCACGAATCAATCCGCCTGCACCGAGCTTTATTCCGCCGAAATACCGGGTAACCACCGCGCAGGTATCTTTCAGACCGCGTTTTTTCAGCACTTCCAGCATGGGGACGCCGGCTGTGCCGCTTGGTTCTCCGTCATCATTCGCCTTTTGTATATGGTCGGTTTCGCCGATCAGATAAGCTGAGCAGTTATGAGTCGCATTCCAGTGCTGTTTTTTTATCTTTTGTATAAATTCCTGCGCTTCCTCTTCAGAAGCAGCACGGCTCAGGTGACAGATAAAACGCGATTTTTCAATCACAATCTCATGTTCACCCGTTTCTTTAACTGTTAAATAGCTGTGCAGCATGATTGCTGGACCCTCCTGACAAGCATTAAAAGACTTGTTTCTACAAATTCGAACAGACTTTAGAATTTTTGCGCATATTTTGGTATCATGAAAGAGTAAGATACTATATAAAAATGTTTTTTTCTAGAATATACGCATTCTTTCATTATAATTCGACATAAATTGCAGTTCAATTACATTTATAATAAAAATACATAACAACACCGTTACGGAGGGAGACAGATGAATAAATCGAAGATGGACTCCAAAGTTTTGGATTCTATACTTATGAAAATGCTGAAAACCGTGGACGGGAGCAAGGACGAGGTTTTTCAAATCGGAGAGCAGTCGCGCCAGCAATATGAGCAGCTGGTCGAAGAACTTAAACAGATCAAACAGCAGGTCTACGAAGTCATTGAGCTGGGCGACAAACTTGAAGTTCATACGCGGCACGCACGAAACCGCTTGTCTGAAGTAAGCAGAAATTTCCATAAGTTCAGCGAAGAAGAAATTCGCAACGCCTATGAAAAGGCGCACAAACTTCAAGTGGAACTGACGATGATCCAACAGCGTGAAAAGCAGCTGCGGGAGCGCAGGGATGATTTAGAACGCCGGCTTTTGGGGCTTCAGGAAATCATTGAACGGTCAGAATCATTGGTCAGCCAAATAACCGTCGTTCTGAATTACCTGAATCAAGACCTTCGCCAAGTAGGGCTTCTTCTTGCCGATGCGCAGGCTAAACAAGATTTCGGTTTAAGAATCATTGAAGCCCAAGAGGAAGAAAGAAAAAGAGTTTCCAGAGAAATTCATGACGGTCCCGCGCAAATGCTGGCAAATGTCATGATGAGATCGGAATTAATTGAACGGATCTTCCGCGACCGCGGCACGGAGGACGGATTTCAGGAAATCAGAAATCTGCGGCAGAATGTGCGGAATGCCCTTTACGAAGTCAGAAGGATTATATATGATTTAAGACCGATGGCATTGGACGATCTCGGGCTGATTCCGACACTGAGAAAATATCTTTATACAACTGAAGAATACAACGGAAAGGTGAAAATACATTTTCAGTGTATCGGAGACACGGAGAACCAAAGGCTTGCCCCGCAATTTGAAGTGGCGCTTTTCCGTCTCGCTCAGGAAGCCGTCACAAATGCACTCAAGCATTCAGAATCAGAGGAAATTACAGTAAAAGTGGAAGTAACCGCTGATTTTGTCGTTCTCATCATTAAGGACAACGGAAAAGGCTTTGATATTAAGGATGCTAAACAAAAGAAAAACAAGTCATTCGGCTTGCTGGGAATGAAAGAAAGAGTAGATCTGCTTGAAGGAACGATAACGATAGACTCTAAAATAGGTCTTGGGACATTTATCATGATTAAGGTTCCGTTATCTCTCGGCCTATAATTTGTTAAATAGAGCCAAAAGACATATTGACCGAACAGCGGCGTATATAGAACAATAGGATAAGGAGGCGTAGCGTGTGACTAAAGTAAATATTGTTATTATCGACGACCATCAACTATTCCGTGAGGGTGTAAAAAGAATATTGGATTTTGAACCTACCTTTGAAGTGGTAGCAGAAGGTGACGATGGAGATGAGGCGGCTCGAATCGTCGAGCATTATCATCCCGATGTTGTCATAATGGACATCAATATGCCGAATGTAAATGGAGTAGAGGCTACTAAACAGCTTGTTGAGCTGTACCCTGAATCTAAGGTGATTATCCTCTCCATCCATGATGATGAAAACTATGTGACTCATGCTTTAAAAACAGGTGCAAGAGGCTATCTCCTGAAAGAGATGGACGCAGATACTTTAATCGAAGCAGTGAAAGTGGTAGCCGAGGGCGGTTCTTACCTTCACCCGAAAGTAACCCACAATCTTGTCAACGAATTCCGCCGTCTTGCGACAAGCGGAGTTTCTGCTCATCCTCAGCATGAGGTTTACCCGGAAATCCGGAGACCATTACATATATTAACGAGACGGGAATGTGAAGTGCTGCAAATGCTTGCAGACGGAAAAAGCAACCGCGGAATCGGTGAATCATTGTTTATCAGTGAGAAAACAGTGAAAAACCACGTGAGTAATATTTTGCAGAAAATGAACGTTAATGACCGGACACAAGCCGTTGTCGTGGCCATTAAAAACGGCTGGGTAGAGATGCGTTAGCCATGTGTGAGAAGACTTGCCTGTTATGGCAAGTCTTTTTTTACAGCTGCATATCTATTAAAATACTTATTAAGTACTTAATAAGGCAGGTAAAGTGATGAAGATTGCAGTTGTAACAGACAGTACAGCATATATTCCGAAAGAGATGAGAGAAGAACATCATATTCATATGATCCCTCTCCAAGTGGTTTTCGGTGAAAAAACATTCCGCGAAGAAACAGAACTCGACTGGAGAAGTTTTTATAAAGAAGTAAAAAATCATGATGAGCTGCCGACTACGTCTCAGCCTTCTTTCGGTGAATTAATCGCATTGTACGAAGAACTGGGCAAAACATATGATGCAGTCATAAGCATACATTTGTCCAGCGGAATCAGCGGAACATATAACAGCGCCGCCTCGGCAAACACTATGGTTGATCATATTAAAGTTTATCCCTTTGATTCAGAGATCAGCTGTTTGGCACAAGGTTTTTATGCATTAAAGGCAGCACAGCTCATTAAAGACGGTGTTGACTCACCGGAAGAGATTATAAAAGAGCTGGAAGAAATGAAAAAAACAGTCCGTGCGTATTTTATGGTGGACGATTTATCACACCTCCAGCGGGGCGGGCGTCTAAGCAGTGCTCAGGCTTTTATCGGCGGTCTGTTAAAGGTAAAGCCTATTCTTCATTTTGACAATAAGGTAATTGTTCCTTTTGAGAAGATTCGGACACGCAAAAAAGCGATTTCGAGAATTTTTGAGCTGTTTGGGGAGGATGCAAGTAAAGGAATCCCGATGCGGGCCGCTGTCATCCATGCAAACAGGGAAGAAGAAGCGGCGGATATTATACAGGAGTTAAGCGGTAAATATCCTCATGTCGAATTCTATAACAGCTATTTCGGTGCCGTGATCGGAACCCATTTGGGCGAAGGCGCCATCGGAATCGGCTGGTGCTTTAAAAACTAAGTGAAAATCTCCGTTTTCAAGGGCGGAGATTTTTTTATTTTTTAATTTTCGCAATTCGACAAGTGGGTTCCCGGCAGGCATACTTTGAGCAGAAAGGAGGCAGGGAGATGTCCGAAGGTGCTTCAGAATTTTCAGAGGTGCGGGATTTCTTTTTCGGCCGGCATTTATTGAGATCTGAGGTACCGTTTTCAGATCATCACATCAAGCGTGTTACAGAAAAAGAATATATAACGGCCGAGCCGTCAATCATCCGCCGGAAAAACCGTTACGTCTGCCAACGATGCGGTCAGTCTGATCAAGCCAGCTTTGCGGCATTTTGGGCGCCCTCTGCCAAAAGGCAGATTACCTATTGCCGTGCCTGTGTCGTGATGGGAAGGGCTGATGAACTGACATCATTATATTCTTGGAATCAAGCCCATGAAAACAGCTGGGAGCCTGTAAAGCTTTCTTGGGAAGGAACACTGACAGACGGACAGAAGCGGGCGGCCGCCGCGCTTACAGATGCGATAAAAGAGAGACAAGAGCTGTTAGTATGGGCGGTTTGCGGATCGGGGAAAACAGAGATGCTGTTTCCGGGTATCGAGTTTGCGCTGAATCACGGTTTGCGCGTCTGTGTCGCGACTCCGCGTACAGATGTCGTACTTGAACTGCTGCCGAGACTGAAAAAAGCATTTGAGAAAGTCGAAGTTTCTGCTTTGTACGGCGGCAGCGAGGACAAAGGCCGTCTGACTCCGTTAATGATTTCAACCGCTCACCAGCTGATGCGCTACCGAGACATTTTTGATGTCATGATAATAGATGAAGTAGATGCGTTTCCTTTTTCAGCCGATGAGACATTAAGATTCGCTGTTGATAAAGCGAGGAAGAAAAACAGCGCCCTTGTTTATGTAACGGCAACTCCTTCAGACACATTAAAAAAGAAGGCTGAAGCCGGTTTGCTGAAAAGCGTCCGCATACCGGCCAGATATCATCGGAAACCCCTCCCGGAGCCGCGTTTTTTGTGGTGCGGCAATTGGAAGAAGAAGCTTCAGAAAGGAAAACTGCCGCGCTCTGTAACGGATTGGGTCCGCCAAAAACTTCAATCACATCTGCCGGTTTTCTTATTCGTTCCGTCTGTACACGTATTGAAAAAGACAACGGATTATTTTCAGAAATTAAACATACGGGCAGAAGGCGTACATGCGGAAGACACATTCAGAAAGGATAAAGTGAAACGGTTCAGAAACGGCCGGCTTGACCTGCTGGTAACGACTACGATTTTAGAAAGAGGGGTCACCGTGCCCAAAGTTCAGACATGTGTCCTCGGCGCAGAAGCACCTATCTTTACTGAGAGCGCGCTCGTACAGATCGCGGGCAGAACGGGAAGGCATTATAAACATTTCAGCGGTGATGTCGTCATGTTTCATTTCGGAATCACAAGCGGAATGAAAAAAGCAAAAAAACATATAGAACATATGAACAAATTGGCACAAAAAAGTAAATTGTTGGACTAGTTAATTTCAGAAAACGTGATACAGTATACTCATACTTTCCTATGAGGAGCTGTCAGCATGCTTGTCAATTCAAAAGAAATCGTATTAAAGGAACTTCTCGACCGCCATATGTCTCAGCTTCATATGAAATGCACATGCCGGGTATGCAAAAATGATGTACTGGCACTTTCATTAAACCGGGCTGAGCCGGCATATGTTACAGATAAAAAGAAAGTTGCTTATGCAAAAGCAGAGATAGTTGATAAACAGAAAAATACGGCGCTGCTTGTCATTCTGGCTGAATCAGCGGCGATTGTTTCGGTTAATCCAAGCGAGTTCTGTGAAACTCGGGAAGGAGCGTAATATCTCTGAATTGTTTATTGTGTGACTCACCAATTTCAAGTTCATTGACTTGGAGATCTCTGTTTTCTCTGGCGCCCGAGCAAGAGATATGCAGCATATGCAGCAGCAAATTCGAAAAAATTGAAGGCCCCGTATGCAGTATATGCGGGAGGCCTCAGGAGTCAAATGAAAAATGCGCTGATTGTGCGGCCCGGGAATCAAAAACGGAAAAGCGCTTTTTGCTGCGGCAAAACCGTTCGGTATATTTGTATAATGATGCGATGAAGGACTCATTGGCCCGTTTTAAATTCAGGGGTGATGCGAAAATCATTCAAGCATTTGAACGTGACTTTGCTGCCGGCTTTAAAGCGGCATATCCATCAAATACACATACTCTCATCCCTATTCCGCTGAGCGGCGAACGGCTGGCGGAACGCGGATTCAATCAATCCGAGCTGCTGGCCTCTCTGCTCGGAATGCCCGTCATTTCCCCCCTCATCCGACTGAACAACGAAAAACAATCCAAAAAGAGCAAAACAGACAGGCTGTCTGCAGAAAAAAAGTTTTCAGCAGCCGAAAACTCCGCCACAGGTATGAACGTCATTTTAATAGATGATATTTATACGACGGGCGCCACACTTCACCAAGCCGCCGAAGTCCTGCTGACAGCGGGCAAAGCGTCATCGGTCTCCTCTTTTACTTTAATCAGGAGCTAAATCATTCTTTTTTTCTGCCGATATAATTGATAGAAATATAAGGCAGATTAAAGAAGGAATAGGAGTTAATACGATGGGTGAATTGGCGAATTGTCCAAAATGCAATGCTTTATTTTTTAAAACGAACCTGCAGACCGTGTGCCAGGCATGTATTAAAGAAGAAGAAAAAGCATTTGAAACCGTCTATAAATTTTTGAGAAAGCAGATCAACAGACAGTCGACGATGCAGCAGATCACTGAGGAAACAGGTGTGGATGAAGAGCTGATCCTCAAGTTTATCAAACAAAAAAGGATTCAGATCAGCCAGCTTCCGAATTTGGCATATCCTTGCGAAAGGTGCGGAAATCCAATCAGGACGGGGAAATTTTGCAAGTCCTGTCAGACAGATATTGAGTCGCAATTAGACCATATGAACCAAAAAACAGCCGCTGAATTCGAAGAGAAAAACAGTACAAAAGACACATACTATGCCTATAATACCAAAAACACCTGATTCCCTAAACTAACTGATAACGCAGTCGATAAAAGAATTAGACTGCGAACAGAAAGCGAGAGGAATCCTATGAAAATCAATCAGTACGGAACACAATCCGTTAATCCATACCAAAAAAATTACGAAAAGCAAGCCGTACAAAAAGAGGCTGCAAAGCCGAAGGACAAAGTGGAAATTTCTTCTCATGCAAAAGAGCTTCAAAATGCGTCAGATGCGGTCACTAAAACACGACAGGAAAAAATCGCTCAGCTTAAAGCGGATATAGAGAGCGGAACATATAAAATAGATTCAAACAGCATCGCTGAAAACATAGTAAATTTCTATAAAAAGCAATAAAAAGGAGAAAGCCAATGTCAGCAAAGCCAATTATTGATCAACTGAAGCGACTTTGCGCACTGCATGAACATCTGCTCACGCTGTCTGAGGAGAAAACGGAAGCGCTGAAAGCAGGTAAAACAAAAGAGCTCTCCAACATATTGACCAAAGAGCAAAAGTATATTCAGGCAATCGGGCAGACTGAGGAAGAGCGAATCAGGTTAACTTCTCAGTTTCTCAGCCGCGGTGAGGACAATACAATTGCTGCATGCATCTCCAGAACTTCAGGCAGTGAAAAACAGGAGCTTGAAGGGTTATTTCACTCTTTGTCTGCGCTTCTTGACCGTCTGAAAGAAGTGAATGAGATGAACAAACAGCTCACGATTCAGGCTTTACAATTCATCTCGGGGGCATTCGATATGATCATGCCGGGTGAAAAAGAGAACATGAATTATAAAGAGCCGCAAGCGGCGCGCAAGCCTGTCAGCCGTTTGACATTATTCGATTCAAAAGCTTAGAACGGAGGATTTTCAATGCCATCGACTTTTATGGGGCTCGAAACAGCAAGGCGTGCATTGAGTGCGCAGCAGACTGCATTGAGCACAGTTTCAAATAACGTTGCAAATGCAAATACAGAAGGATATACGAGGCAGCGCGTCACATTACAATCGACAAGCCCTTATCCCGCAGTATCAAAAAACAGTGATCTGACGGCCGGCCAAATCGGAACAGGAGTAAAAGCCGGTTCAGTTGAGCGCGTCAGAGACAGTTTTTTAGACTATCAGTACAGAACTGAAAATACAAAATTAGGGTACTATACAGCCCGTTCCAATTCATTGTCACAAATGGAAGGCGTCATGAAAGAGCTTGACGATAACGGATTAAACGGATCGCTCAGTTCGTTTTGGAATGCCCTTCAGGATCTGGCGACGAATCCGGAAAATACGGGAGCGCGCTCAGTTTTGCAGGAGCAGGGGAAATCTCTTGCCGAAAGTTTTAACTATATATCTACCTCTTTGACTAACATTCAGGGTGATATTAAAAAGAACCTGGATAACACAGCGGATCAGGTCAATTCCATTCTCAATCAGCTGAATGACCTTAACAATCAAATTGCAGCAGTTGAGCCGAGCGGTATGCTCCCTAATGATTTGTATGACCAAAGAGACAGATTGATTGATCAATTATCTTCTATGGCAAATATAAAAGTTTCATATAATAAGTCGGGCGGACATGCCTTGGCGACTGCTGAGGGCACGGTTAACGTCGAATTGCTGAACGGAAACAACAATTCTCTCGGTACGCTGCTCGACGGTAACACAAAAACAGTTTCAGAAATGAAAATCAACTACGACAAGGACAGCGGCCTCGTGTCGAGTGTGTCAGTCGGCAGCAGTACGGTGAATGCGGATGCATTTACCGGAAAAGGCTCACTTTTAGGTCTTATTGAATCATACGGCTATATGTCAAACGGAGAAGAAAAAGGTCTTTATCCTGAAATGCTGACGGCTCTTGACAATATGGCGCTGTCCTTTGCTGACGCGTTTAATGCAGTTCATGAAAAAGGGAAGACCTATACAGGAGAACAGGGTGCAGCATTTTTTGATTTCAGCGGTGTTGAAGCGGTGCCGGCAAAAGGTGCGGCAGCGAAAATAAAAGTCAGTGACAAAATCCTTGCGTCTACTGATAATATCGCAGCGTCGTTAAACGGAGAAAAAAGTGACGGCACAAACGCGACAAATCTTGCAGCCGTACAGAACAGCAAGCTGACTATTAACGGTGAAACCACTACAATTAATGACTTTTATGAATCCCTTATCGGAAAGCTGGGCGTTAATTCACAAAAAGCGGCCAATCTTATGAACAACTCTGAAAGCAACACCCTTTCAGCCGATGAACGGAGACAATCTGTCAGTGCAGTGTCTTTAGATGAAGAAATGACAAATATGATTCAGTTTCAGCACGCTTATAATGCGGCTGCGCGGATCATAACGATGCAGGATGAAATATTCGATAAAATTATTAACGGTATGGGCACCGGAGGAAGATAGGAGATAAGTAAATGAGAGTAACTCAAGGGATGATCGCAAAAAATTCTCTTCGATTTATCGGCTCAAGTTATGACAAGCTCGATCGGCTTCAACAGCAAGTGTCTACGGGGAAAAAAATCACGAAAGCTTCAGATGATCCGGTCGTTGCAATGAAGGGAATGCAGTACCGTACTCAACTTGCGCAGGTAAACCAGTATCAGCGGAATGTTTCGCAAGGCTTTACATGGCTGGAAAACTCGGAATCAAGCGTAAACTCGGAAACGGATATTATGGGAAAAATCCGGGACTTGATGGTTCAGGCGAAAAGTGATTCGAATGGTGAAACAGAATTGAAAGCAATCGGTACAGAAATCGGCCAGCTGAAAAAGCAGCTCGTTTCTGTCGCGAATACTCAGGTAAACGGACGTTATCTGTTTAACGGAACAAATTCAGATGTCCCGCCGATCACTGAAAATGCCGACGGCACATATACGTACAACTATGAGAATTATACAGGTGCTTCGGATGTTAACATCAACATCTCGAACGGAGCAGTGCTGAAAGTGAATTCTGATCCAAACTCAGCTTTCGGAGGCGTCGCACAAAATGGAGATAATGTTTTTGAATTTCTTAACTCCTTAGAAGCTTCTTTAAGCAAAGGCACGCTGTCCGAAGCAGATTCAGATCAAGTTCTGTCAGATATTGACGGTTTTACTGATAAAATGAATGCTGAAAAATCCAATATCGGCGCACGCACAAACCGGTTGGAACTCATTCAGACAAGATTGGAATCACAAGCGGCAACCGCTGAAAAAGTATTGTCCGATAATGAAGATGTAGAAATGGAAGATGTAATTGTTGATTATTTATCTCAACAGACGGTTCATAGAGCAGCGCTGTCAGTGAATGCGAATATCATTCAGCCGTCACTGATTGACTTTCTGAAATAATTTAACTGACCGTCTTCAATATATAAAAAAGCGACTCACACCAGGGAGATCGCTTTTTTTACTAAAATACTATAAACAGGAGGGATCTCTGTGCAGATGCCGAGATTGATTATTGACAGTGTGCCTGCTAAAATCGGTATAACCTTTCAAAAGGAAGAAATCGAGATGGAACAGCCGCCCGCTGACCTGGAAATCGAGCAGCCGCCGGCAGAGCTGAACATTGAAAGCACGCCGACCAAACTGACGATTGACCAGACGAGGGCGTGGGAGAACTTGAATCTCAAATCATTTGAAAAGCTGAACGCTGAAGCCGCCCAGAAAGGCGCGGAAGCCTGCAGCGAGTTTATCGCAAAAACAGTCAGGGAAGGGAAGGAAATGGCGGCTATCGAAAAGAAAACGGGCAATGTGATGGCCCGGCAGGCAGCAGATGTCAGGCCGCCCGATCCATTCGGCGAATTCAGCGACTTTCTGCCTGCGCAGTTTCTCGTCGACATTGACTGCATTCCTTCAAAGCTTACGATTGATATTGAAGCCCGCAAACCTTCAATTGAAGCAGCCGTCAATAAACCTGTATGGAATTATACGCCGGGGAAAGTTCAGATTGATATGATGCAAGACCCTAAGGTGACGATTTCGGTTGATGATGACAACGCAGAATAAAAGATGAAAGTGGTAAAGGATTGTGAAGCATGATAATTAAAACAAAATATCACGGAGAAATCAGAATAGACGAAGGGCAGATTATCTCATTTGAAAACGGCCTGCCGGGATTTAATGACGAGACTCAATTTGTTGTTCTTCCTTTGTCGGAAGATTCACCGTTTTTGGCGCTGCAGTCTGTCAAACAGGAGCACATCGCCTTTATTGTCGCCAGTCCGTTTATTTTCTTTAAAGGGTACGAATTTGACATTGACCATGCGACGCTTGAACTTTTGCATATTGAAGATATAGAGGACGTCGAAGTGATGGCGATTTTAACGCTGGAAGAGCCTTTTGAAAACACGACCGCCAATTTAAAAGCGCCGATTATCGTCAATAAAAAGGAAATGAAGGCGAAACAAATCATTTTACATGATGCTTCCTATGAAACAAAACATCTGATAGGAGGAGGATCATGCTAGTTCTCTCAAGAAAAGTGAATGAGTCCATTCAGATCGGGCCGGATATTGAAATAAAGGTGATCGCCATCGAAGGAGAACAAGTGAAGCTGGGAATTGAAGCGCCTCAGCACGTAGATATTCACAGGAAAGAAATCTACTTGTCGATCCTGGAAGAGAACAACAGAGCTGTATCTTTTAATACTGATTTATTACTTAACCTATCCTCACAAAAAAAGTGAGGATTTTTTTATTTTCAATATAAACAATAGAAACGGCCATCCGATATATATAGTGTAGCCAATGAGAGGAAAAATTTTCTTCAGAATGACGCTGCGCAAATGCACAAGGACGTGCGAAAAACAATTCAGGGAGGAAATACAAAATGAGAATCAACCACAATATCGCGGCTCTTAACACTAGCCGTCAGCTGAATGCAGGTTCAAACTCTGCTGCAAAAAACATGGAAAAATTATCTTCAGGTCTTCGCATCAACCGCGCTGGTGATGACGCTGCGGGTCTTGCGATCTCTGAAAAAATGCGTTCCCAAATCCGCGGTTTAGACATGGCTTCTAAAAACGCTCAAGACGGAATCTCTCTTATCCAAACGGCTGAGGGTGCATTAAACGAAACTCACAGCATTCTTCAGCGTATGAGCGAGCTTGCTACACAAGCGGCTAACGACACGAACACTACTTCTGACCGTGCTGAGTTACAAAAAGAAATGGATCAGCTTTCTTCTGAAGTAACTAGAATTTCTACAGACACAGAATTCAACACAAAGAAATTACTTGATGGTACAGCAACTGACCTGACTTTCCAAATCGGTGCCAATGAAGGTCAAACTATGAAACTTTCAATTAATAAAATGGATTCTGAAAGTCTTGCTGTTGGGACTGCTACTGCAGGAATTGATATCTCTACTTCCGCAGATGCAGCATCTACTGCTCTTACAACAATCAAAACAGCTATCGACACAGTTTCAAGCGAGCGCGCTAAACTTGGTGCGGTTCAAAACCGTTTAGAGCACACAATCAACAACCTTGGTACTTCTTCTGAGAACCTGACTTCTGCTGAATCACGTATCCGTGACGTAGACATGGCTTCTGAGATGATGGAGTACACGAAAAACAACATCCTTACTCAGGCTTCTCAAGCTATGCTTGCGCAAGCTAACCAACAGCCTCAGCAAGTTCTTCAATTGCTGAAAGGTTAATGACGGAAAGATCCTGGTTCTCCAGGGTCTTTTTTTTATTTCTTCAGCTATCTCCCCCTTCAGCAAGCCAAAGAACCCTATTGACAAAATGAAACATTATATTTTGCAGTTAAATTATTGAAAACCTTTTAATATGACCGATATAAGAATAAGATCATACATTTATGGAGCTGTGATATGATAAACAGTCGGAAACTCACTGTTGTCATAGAGCCGTCTACGACTAAACGCCGAAAAGGAGAGGGTACATATGGTCACAAGAATCACAGGCCTTAATTCCGGTCTTGATGTAGATTCTCTGGTGAAAAAAATGATGGATGCCGAAAAGCAGCCGCTTAATAAATTAAACCAGCAAAAGCAGACGCTTGAATGGAAGCGCGATGCTTATCGGGAAGTGAATACCCAGATTGCCGACATGTATTCTACGACATTTAATAATATGCTGATGTCCACAAACTGGAATAAAAAAACAGTAACAAGTTCGGATTCCAGTGTCAGCGCGGTGGCCGTCAGTGCTGAGCAGAATATTTCAACGAGTATGTCTGTACAGCAGCTGGCCACTTCGACGACATATAAATCATCAGGGGCCATCAATTTCACTTCAGGTCAGAGCCAAACATTGAAATTCAATGTCACAAATCCGGGTGAAACGAAGCCGACTGAGGTAAACGTCACGATCGCCGCAACCGATACGATTGACGATGTCATTTCCAAACTGAACAGCTCGGGTCTCGGAGTGACGGCTTTAAAAGAGAAAATTTCCAACGGCACGGATTATGTGGACACGATTGCGTTCACTTCCAATAAAACGGGGGAAGGATTTACCCTTTCAGCAGGTGATGACGCAACCAAAAGCTTTCTGAAAGATCAGCTCGGTTTTGCCGTTGATGATGCAACAAATGAACTGACGGCCAATGCCGAAGGGAAAAACGCGAAGTTTACGTTCAACGGGCTTGAAATGACAAAAACGTCAAATAACTTTACGATCAACGGCATCAAATACACGCTGAACAGCGTGACGGACAGCAATAAAACGGTTACGATTAACAGCACGACTGATACGGACGGCATTTTTGACAACATTAAAGATTTCGTTGATAAATACAATACGTTAATTAAAAGTGCAAACGAGAAGGTAACAGAATCAAAATACCGCGATTATAAGCCGCTAACCGATGAACAAAGAGAAGCGATGACCGATAAGCAGATTGAGCAGTGGGAGGCAAAGGCCAAAAGCGGGTTATTACGGAGCGACAGCACGCTGCAGAACGGTTTGGCTGAAATGCGGCTTGATCTGTACTCAACGGTTACGATTGACGGAAAAAAATATCAGCTTGCCGATTTCGGTATAGAGACGTCTAGTTATGAGGATCAAGGAAAGTTTGGAAAGCTTGTCATTAAAGACGAAGCGAAACTGAAACAGAAAATTACCGAGAACCCCTCTCTCGTGGCTAAGCTGTTTAATGCAGACAGTACAAGTACGATTACAGACAGCTCAACCGGTAAGACTATCAAAAACCCGGAGGAGCAGGGGATTGCCCGGAGATTAAAAGACACTTTAAACAAAATGCAGACTCAAATTTCAAAACAGGCGGGTACGGAAAGCTCGGTATCATCCAGCTTTGCCATCGGAAAAAGCCTGAATGAAATAGAAACAAATATTTCCAATATGAAAACGAAGCTGGATGACATCGAATCGAGATATTATAAAAAGTTCAGCGCACTGGATACGGCATTGGAGAAATTGAACAGCCAATCTTCATATCTCACGTCAATGTTAGGATCTTCAACATCATAACCTTGGAGGTTTTATAAAAATGGCAATAAATAATCCTTTTGCTGCTTATCAGCAGACATCCGTCTTTACAGCCGCTCCGGAAGAGCTGACCCTTATGCTTTATAACGGCTGCCTGCGATTCATTAAGCTGGCCAGGCAGGCGATGAAGCAAAACAACCTTGAAGCCAAAAATGAAAATATCGTAAAGGCGCAAAACATCATTCAAGAGCTCAGCATCACGTTAAACCGGGAGATTGAGATATCTGAACAGATGTCATCCATTTATGATTACATCCGCCGCCGGCTGATCGATGCGAACGTGCAGAATAACGGAGAGTTTTTAGATGAAGCGGAAAAGCTCGTTACTGAATTTCGCGACACGTGGAAGCAGGCCATGCAGAGTGAACGGAAAAACAGCCACGGCGCGGGCGGCCTTGCCTGATGAACAGCAATGTCTTTTCTTTGTATAACGAAACGAAGAACATGTACGCCGCACTGAAGGACGCCCCGGAAAGCGACGATCTCATCAGCAGCGTTACGGCATTTACGGAGAAAAGGGAGGAGATGCTTGCAGGCATAAAGCCGCCTTTTTCCGAAGAAGAAAAAACGCTGCTTCAGCAGGTGGCCGCGATGGACCGCCTGATTACCGGCGAAGTGAAACGGATTCAGGATGGTATACGAAATGAAATAAAAACGCTTAAGAAAAAACGAATCTACCATAATACGTATTTCAATCCGTATCATCAAACGACAAGTGACGGCCGTTATTACGACAAACGCAAATAGGTGAGTGTTTTGAGAAGTTTGAACGATTACCATTTGGTGTCAGCCTATTACCAGCTTCTTTTTACGATTGATGAGGGGCTTTGCTACCTGTTGGACACGCAGGATGATTTTTTTAAGACGGAGGGCGAGCGGATTTACAACGATTTGATTCAGGCTTTTTTTCATCTCGATTCCTCTCATGCGCTTCTGCTGTCTATCATTGAGTGCCGATGCGTGGAGACGGCGATCCGCTCATTTGACGAGATCTTTCAGGATTTCAGCATGTTAAATGATTATGATTTCCCGTCCGCCCCTTTTCAGGAGTTTTTAAAAACCATCTTTCTGCCGCATTATAAGCTGTGGATGGAGCAGACGCACGACTGCATCAAACCGTATGTTCTTCACTAGACCTGCTGCAAGCGGCAGGTCTTTTGCCTGCGTCCTCCGCATATACTTATAATCCTGGCGGAAGCTGCCGGATAAAACCGACACCATTCGTCATCGTTCACCGAATTTACACATTATTTTAACGTTTCAGCAGGGATCAGAAGGGGTAAAAGAGAAATAGTTACATATCCTTAGATAAAGGGAGGCGTTCTTTGATGAACTACAATATCAGAGGAGAAAACATTGAGGTTACACCTGCGTTAAAGGATCATGTGGAGAGAAAAATCGGCAAGCTGGAGCGATATTTCGAGCAGAGCGTCAATGCCGATGTGAACGTCAACTTAAAATTCTATAATGATAAGGAATCCAAAGTTGAAGTCACCATTCCGATGACTGATCTGGCGCTTCGTTCTGAAGTGCATAACGAGGATATGTACAATGCAATTGATCTCGCAACAAACAAGCTGGAACGTCAAATCCGAAAGCACAAAACAAAAGTCAACCGAAAATTCCGCGAGCAGGGTCTTCCGAAACATTATTTCGAGAACGGCAGCGCTGCTGATACGGGCGTAGCGGTTCAGGACGAAATTGAAGATGACAGCCCGGAAATTGTCCGTCAAAAGCGTTTTAATTTAAAACCGATGGATAATGAAGAAGCGATTCTCCAAATGAATATGCTCGGACATAATTTCTTCGTATTCACCAACGCGGAGACGAATCTCACAAACGTCGTTTACCGCAGAAATGACGGCAAATACGGATTAATTGAACCGACTGAATAAACCCATCCAGCCTTCCGTGAACGCGCGGAAGGTTTTTCTCTATCTTTACCTGCAAATTCTTTGGAAATAGCAAAAGGTATGTTATGATAATGAGAGGTATACATGGACAGAAAATTATCATTTATTCCATGCAAAATCTGCATGTGAACATAGAGGAGCGTTATAGATGCTTGGGATTTTAAATAAAATGTTTGATCCGACCAAACGTGCGCTGAACAAATACGAAAAAATAGCAAATGACATTGATGCCGTAAGAGGAGATTATGAAAATCTCTCTGACGAGGCGCTTAAACATAAAACGGCAGAATTTAAAGAGCGGCTTGAAAAAGGAGAAACGACGGATGACCTTCTTGTCGAAGCGTTTGCCGTCGTTCGTGAAGCTTCCCGCCGCGTAACCGGCATGTTCCCGTTTAAAGTACAGCTGATGGGGGGCATCGCCCTTCATGAAGGGAACATCTCCGAAATGAAAACAGGGGAAGGGAAAACGCTGACGTCCACGCTTCCCGTGTATTTAAATGCGTTGACGGGAAAAGGCGTTCACGTCGTAACGGTCAACGAATATCTGGCGAGCCGTGATGCCCAGCAAATGGGAGAAATCTTTGCGTTTCTCGGGCTTACAGTCGGCCTGAACCTGAATTCGATGTCAAAAGACGAAAAGCGTGAAGCTTACGCAGCCGATATCACGTATTCAACGAACAATGAACTCGGCTTTGATTATTTGCGTGACAACATGGTGCTCTATAAAGAACAGATGGTGCAGCGCCCGCTTCATTTTGCCGTTATTGATGAAGTCGATTCAATTTTAGTCGATGAAGCGAGAACGCCATTGATTATTTCCGGACAAGCTCAGAAGTCCACAAAACTGTACGTGCAGGCAAATGCGTTTGTCCGCACACTCAAGAAAGATCAGGATTATACGTATGACGTCAAAACGAAGGGCGTTCAGCTGACGGAAGAAGGAATGACGAAGGCTGAAAAAACGTTCGGCATCGACAACCTGTTTGATGTCAAAAACGTGGCCTTGAACCACCATATCAACCAGGCTTTAAAAGCCCATGCGGCGATGCAGAAAGACGTGGATTATGTTGTTGAGGACGGCCAGGTCGTCATCGTTGATTCCTTCACCGGCCGTCTGATGAAAGGACGCCGCTACAGCGAAGGTCTTCACCAGGCGATTGAGGCGAAAGAAGGCCTGGAGATTCAAAATGAAAGCATGACATTGGCGACGATTACGTTCCAAAACTATTTCCGTATGTACGAAAAGCTGGCCGGTATGACCGGTACCGCAAAAACGGAAGAGGAAGAATTCCGCAATATTTATAACATGCAGGTTGTATCCATCCCGACCAACCAGCCGGTCATCCGTGACGACCGTCCGGACTTGATCTACCGCTCAATGGAAGGGAAATTCAAGGCGGTGGCGGAGGATGTCGCCCAGCGCTACATGACCGGACAGCCGGTTCTTGTCGGCACGGTTGCCGTTGAAACGTCTGAATTGATTTCTAAACTTCTGAAAAACAAAGGGATTCCGCATCAGGTGCTGAATGCCAAAAACCATGAGCGTGAAGCTCAGATTATTGAAGAAGCGGGACAAAAAGGCGCTGTCACGATTGCGACCAACATGGCGGGACGCGGAACCGACATTAAACTCGGCGAAGGCGTAAAAGAGCTTGGCGGCCTTGCAGTCGTCGGTACGGAACGCCACGAATCCCGCCGGATTGACAATCAGCTCCGCGGACGTTCAGGACGTCAGGGAGACCCGGGCATCACACAATTTTATCTTTCAATGGAAGATGAATTGATGCGCCGTTTCGGAGCTGAACGGACGATGGCGATGCTTGACCGGTTCGGTATGGATGACTCCACGCCGATTCAGAGCAAAATGGTGTCACGCGCCGTGGAATCATCTCAAAAACGTGTCGAAGGAAACAACTTTGATTCACGTAAACAGCTTCTTCAATATGACGACGTGCTCCGTCAGCAGCGCGAAGTCATTTACAAGCAGCGTTTTGAAGTCATTGACTCTGAAAACCTGCGTGACATTGTGGAAGGCATGATCAAGTCTTCTCTGGAGCGTGCGATTGCCGCTTATACGCCGAAAGAGGAGCTTCCGGAAGAATGGAATCTTGACGGCCTCGTGGAGCTGGTGAATTCAACGTATCTTGATGAAGGCGCACTTGAAAAGAGCGATATCTTCGGAAAAGAACCGGATGAAATGCATGAGATGATCATGGACCGCATCATGACAAAATATAATGAAAAAGAAGAGAATTTCGGCACAGAGCAGATGCGTGAATTTGAAAAAGTCATCGTATTGCGTGCCGTTGATTCAAAATGGATGGATCATATTGATGCGATGGATCAGCTGCGTCAAGGGATTCACCTCCGCGCTTATGCGCAGACAAATCCGCTGCGTGAATATCAAATGGAAGGCTTCGCAATGTTTGAGCACATGATTGAGTCCATTGAGGACGAAGTTGCGAAATTCGTCATGAAGGCCGAGATTGAAAGCAATCTGGAACGCGAAGAAGTTGTTCAGGGCCAAACGACGGCTCATCAGCCGCAGGACGGCGATGAGGCCAAACAAGCGAAAAAAGCGCCGGTGCGAAAAGTTGTGGATATCGGACGCAACGCGCCTTGCCATTGCGGCAGCGGAAAAAAATATAAAAATTGCTGCGGCCGGACAGAATAGTCTCGACTGTATGAAGCGAACATGACCGGGTCTGCGTCTTATGGCGCCCCGGATCTTTTAATGAGGTGAATGGAATGGAATTATCAGAAATCAGGGCAGAGCTCGAAAATATGGCTTCTCGTTTAGCGGACTTCAGGGGGTCTCTTTGACCTCGAATCAAAGGAAGCCCGCATTGCAGAATTAGATGAAAAGATGGCGGAACCGGAATTCTGGAATGACCAGCAGAAGGCCCAAACCGTCATCAATGAAGCGAACGGTCTGAAAGAATACGTGAACTCCTATCATCAGCTGAGCGAGTCTCACGAAGAGCTGCAAATGACACATGATCTTTTAAAAGAAGAACCTGACCAGGACCTTCAGCAAGAGCTTGAAAAAGAGCTGAAGTCATTAACGAAGGAATTGAATGAATTTGAGCTTCAGCTGCTGCTCAGTGAACCATATGACAAAAATAACGCGATTTTAGAACTTCATCCGGGGGCCGGCGGTACGGAATCCCAGGACTGGGGTTCCATGCTGCTCAGAATGTATACCCGCTGGGCGGAAAGACGCGGTTTCAAAGTTGAAACGCTTGATTATCTCCCGGGAGATGAAGCAGGAATTAAGTCTGTCACACTGCTCATTAAAGGCCACAATGCATACGGCTATTTAAAAGCGGAAAAAGGCGTACACCGCCTCGTGCGGATTTCTCCATTTGATTCATCAGGCCGCCGCCACACGTCATTCGTGTCTTGTGAAGTCATGCCTGAATTCAATGAAGAAATCGACATTGATATTCGTACCGAAGATATTAAAGTTGATACGTACCGGGCGAGCGGTGCCGGCGGACAGCACGTCAATACGACTGATTCAGCCGTTCGGATCACCCACCTGCCGACAAATGTAGTCGTCACGTGCCAGACGGAACGTTCACAAATCAAAAACCGAGACCGGGCGATGAAAATGCTCAAAGCGAAGCTGTATCAGCGCAGAATTGAAGAACAGCAGGCGGAGCTTGACGAAATCCGCGGCGAACAGAAAGAAATCGGCTGGGGCAGCCAAATCCGCTCGTACGTCTTCCATCCGTACTCCATGGTGAAAGATCACCGTACCAATACCGAAATGGGGAACGTGCAGGCGGTTATGGACGGAGATATCGATATCTTCATTGACGCCTATTTACGTTCTAAACTGTCGTAATCCGGGAACACACCTGCCTTTGGCAAGGTGTGTTTTTTTATCCGTTCTCTTTCTCCATTTTTCACAACAGCGCTTTAGCAAATTAATACGGTATTTGGCTGTTATTTACTTCTAAGCCGGGAAGACTTAAAATGCTATCGAGAGAAAATCGGAGAACGGAGGATTTTTCATGGATGTGAATCACAATAAGCCGCTCCGTCTGATCAAAGATTATATCTACATCATGATCGGCGCGGCGATTACGGGGATCGTGTTTAACGTATTTTTGCTGCCGAACCGTATAGCAGCGGGGGGAGTAAGCGGGATCAGCACCATTTTAGAAACGTTTGGTTTTGAACCGGCTTACGTGCAGTGGATTATTAACATCCCTTTGTTTATCGCCGGAGTGATCATTCTCGGCGGGAAGTTCGGAATGAAGACACTGGTCGGTTCCATCGTTCTGCCGCTCGCCGTCTATTTAACAAGAGATCTGCCTGCCGCGACGACCCATGAACTGCTGGCGGCGATTTTCGGAGGCGTCGGGATCGGAACGGGAATCGGCATCGTGTATCTCGGCAAAGGCTCCACGGGGGGAACGGCTCTGGCGGGGCAGATCATTCACAAATACACGGGGCTGTCGCTGGGAACGTGCCTTGCCATCATGGACGGATTAATTGTGCTGAGCGCGATGCTCGTTTTCGGAGTGGAGCAGGGACTGTATGCGATGCTCGGGGTATTTATTTCAAGCAAAACGATTGATGTCGTGCAGGTCGGGTTCAACCGCTCCAAAATGGCTTTAATCATTACGCAGCATGAAGAAGCCGTCAGATCGGCTGTGTTTAAAGAAATCGACAGGGGTGTGACGAAGATTTCCGCAGTCGGCGGGTATACGGAACATGACCGTCCGATCTTAATGTGTGTCGTCGGCCAGACCGAATTCACAAAACTGAAACAAATCGTCAAACAGATTGATGAGTCAGCCTTTGTCATTGTCGCAGACGCAAGCGAGGTGCTCGGCGAGGGTTTCAAACGCGCGTAAACGGGGTTATAATAGCGAAGGGGTGCATCTTACATATGAAATCAAAATGGGCGCTGCTGGCGCTGGTTCTGACCATGTCCGTCCTGCTGGCGGCATGCGGCGGTTCCAATGAATCGAAAAAAGAAAGCTCTGACAGTTCAGGCGGGTCAAAAGCATCTGCGTCAGCAGGAGAAGAGCTTTATCAGCAAAGCTGTATCGGCTGCCACGGAAAAGACTTAGAAGGCGGCGGAGGTCCGAATTTACAGGAAGTCGGCGGGAAGTATGATGAAGCTAAAATTGAAAGCATCATTAAAAACGGACGCGGCAATATGCCGAGCCATCTTGTAAATGATGAGGAAGCCGCGAAGATCGCAAAATGGCTGTCACAGAAAAAATAACAGAAAAACCTTGCCTGTTATAGGGGCAAGGTTTTTTCACGGTCTGGGAATGAAAAGAAACTGTAATAGTAATATGTCTAAATTTGACGTATAATGAAGTGTACTGAGGAAAAGGAACTTTCAGATTTTTTATCTGTTTCCTGACGAATCGGCCATAAACCGCTGTACGTTTGCGAACTCTATGGCTGCAAGACATAATTAAAAGATTAGGTGATTTCATGATAGAGATGAAAGAAGTATATAAATCCTATCCGAACGGTGTAAAAGCGATTAACGGGCTGTCAGTCATGATTCATCCCGGAGAATTTGTATATGTCGTAGGACCGAGCGGAGCCGGTAAATCTACTTTTATTAAAATGATTTACAGAGAAGAAAAACCGACAAAAGGGCAAATATTGATTAATCATAAAGATCTCGCGTCTGTGAAAGAAAAAGAGATTCCTTTCGTGCGGCGTAAAATAGGCGTTGTTTTCCAAGATTTCAAACTTCTTCCGAAACTGACGGTATTTGAAAACGTCGCGTTCGCGCTTGAGGTGATCGGAGAGCAGCAGTCAGTCATTAAAAAACGCGTGCTCGAAGTGCTCGATCTTGTGCAGCTGAAGCATAAAGCGCGGCAGTTTCCCGACCAGCTTTCCGGAGGAGAACAGCAGCGTGTTTCCATCGCGAGATCCATCGTCAACAATCCTGACGTCGTGATAGCTGACGAACCGACGGGCAACCTTGATCCGGTAACATCATGGGAAGTCATGAAGACGCTGGAAGAGATTAATAACCGCGGAACGACCGTCGTGATGGCGACACACAATAAAGAAATAGTAAACACCATGAAGAAACGGGTCATCGCGATCGAAGACGGAATTATTGTGCGTGATGAGTCAAGAGGGGAGTATGGTTCTTATGATTAAAATTCTCGGGCGCCATTTGCGTGAGAGTTTTAAATCTCTCGGAAGAAACACATGGATGACATTTGCATCCATCAGTGCCGTTACCGTTACATTGATTTTGGTCGGCGTGTTTTTAGTCATTATGCTGAATTTAAACAACATGGCTAAAAATGCTGAAAAAGAAGTGGAAATTAAAGTATTAATCGATCTGACGTCTAATAAGAAAACGCAGGATACGCTGCAGAATGAGATTAAAGACATCTCGGGAATCCAAAGCGTAGAGTTTTCATCTAAAGATAAAGAGCTTGATCAATTGGTCAAAAGCTTCGGCGACAGCGGAAAGGCCATGAAAATGCAAGATCAGGAAAACCCGCTGAACAACGCGTTTATCGTCAAAACGACAGATCCGCATGATACGCCGAAAGTCGCGAAAAAAATTGAGAAGCTTGATCATGTGTATAAAGTGACATACGGGAAAGAAGAAGTCAGCCGTCTGTTTAAGATCGTCGGGGTGTCACGCAACATCGGGATTGCGTTAATCATCGGCCTTCTGTTCACGGCGATGTTCTTAATTTCAAATACGATTAAAATCACGATTTTCGCCAGAAGAAAAGAGATTGAAATCATGAAGCTTGTCGGCGCGACAAACTGGTTTATCCGCTGGCCGTTCTTCCTGGAAGGGCTGCTGCTGGGGGTATTCGGTTCTATCATACCGATCGCTCTCGTGCTGAGTACGTACCAATCGATGGTCGCTTGGGTGGCCCCGAAAGTTCAGGGCTCATTTGTTTCACTTCTGCCGTACAGTCCGTTTGTGTTCCAAGTATCACTTGTGCTCATTCTGATCGGCGCGGTTATCGGAGTATGGGGAAGTCTGACTTCCATCCGGAAATTCCTTCGTGTATAAATACAAAAGCCAGTCTGATATAGACTGGCTTTTTTTAATGGTTTCGTTACTGAATGACGGGCAGGGCCGGTGATCCGGGCTTTAATGTAAAGTCATAAGACGATTCGTCACGGTACATCGGGTCCGCATAAATGGAATCCGAATCGTTTGCCGTTCCTTTTTGGTACGCTGTGAATGAATCATATTCTCTGTTCTTCCAATTCCAAATGCCGTCCTTTCCCGCTTCTTTGTGATAGACGTTATGATTAACGGTATTGCCTTCGTTTTTCGTATAATCATTTGCGATAAAAATCCGTGAACCGCTTGCCGTCATGATGTTTTTTTCGATCGTGTTCCCTTTTGTGCCGTACTGCAGCAGCAGCTGGCCGCCGTCAAGGTCCTTCGTGTCATTTCGATACATAATGTTATGAGCGATCACCGAATTGATGGTGCCGCCGCGTTTCGTGTCATAGCCTCCGATTGAAATACCGGTGTAAGCATTGCCGTACACCTTGTTATCCGTAATCCGGATATCTCGTGCGTATTTCCCTTTATGCTCAGAGGTGGCTTCAATCCCAAGATCATTGTTGTAAACGGTGTTATTCTTAATGTCCACATGTTCTGCGCCGTCAACGTAAATACCGCCCGCTGAATATTCATCTCCGTAAGCGGGATTTCCGTAAGAAGAGTTATGGCTCACCGTATTGTTTTCAATGACGCCGTTTCGCGCATAGTCGTTTTGCTTGGACGTTCCTTCGTATCCGATCACGTCAATCCCGATATTGTTATTGTCCCGGATGGTATTGCCGGCAATCTTAAATCCGTCAACATTCCCGTTCAGCACGACCGCTTCGCTTGCGCCGAGCGTCAGTTTTTCAACCGTATTATTTGTGATGCTGACATCCTTCATGGCGCCTGTGCCGTAAAACGCGATACCGTGTGCATTTCCCTCATCAGCCGTGGTTTTAATGTTTCGGATATGGTTGCCGTCAATGTTGATATGACTGCTTGATCCGGTGACGCAGATCCCCATGGCCGTTGCATCTTCTGATGATACGGAGAGATTCTCAAGCGTAACGCCGTGAATGGTAATGTACTGTTTATTGCGGATTTGAATTAACGGAGTTTCAGAATCGCTTTTTGGCGCAGATTTGCCGCTGATTGAGACATGCTCATTCTGATAGTTCCGAAATGTAATCGGCTTTTCGGCCGTGCCGCTATGCTTTACTTCAAACGTTTCATCGTACGTCCCTTCCCGAATCAATACGGTTGTTCCGGCCTCTGCCTTTTCAGCCGCATGTTTTAATGTGCGGAACGGCTTTTCTTTCGTTCCTTCATTTTGGTCGCTGCCTGCGGGAGAAACATACAAGGCGTCCGTCTGCATTTTTTCATTGGCCTCTGTTTTTGGCCAGACAAAGGCGGTAATGCCTGCGGCCAGAACCGCCGCGGATAAAATCGATAATTTTATTTTCATATCGCATTCTCCTGTATATTTAATGAATTGCATACAAAATATTATACGTTACCCATATATATGAAACAATCTCGCATTTTCATTTTTTTGTTGCCGTTACATGAATTCTTTGCAATTTACACATACTATCTCCAGGTTTTCGTAAAAGGACTAAGAGGAGGTAAACGATGAAGCAGAAAATGATCGCAGTGATAGCGGCCGTCAGCATCATGTGCGGCGGAGCTCATATTGCCGGGGCAGTACAGCCGAATTCATCAGACGCAGAAAGAAGCCGGGCAATGGAAAAAATCGAAAAAGCTTATGAGCTGATCTCGAACGAATACGTGGAAAATGTAGATAAAGAAAAGCTTCTTGAAGGAGCGATTCAGGGGATGCTGTCTACATTAAACGACCCTTATTCCGTTTATATGGACAAGCAGACCGCTAAGCAGTTTTCCGATTCTCTTGATTCTTCTTTCGAAGGGATCGGCGCTGAAGTCGGTATGGAGGACAATAAAATCATTATCGTATCACCGTTTAAGCAATCTCCGGCGGAAAAAGCGGGACTCAAGCCGAATGATGAAATCATCAGCATAAACGGCGAGTCAATGAACGGGAAAGGTTTAAACGAAGCCGTGCTGAAAATCAGAGGAAAAAAAGGATCGAAGGTTTCTATTAAAATACAGCGTCCGGGTACTGATAAACAGCTGTCATTCCGGATTAAAAGAGCGGAAATCCCGCTTGAAACCGTATTTGCTTCCCGCAAAGAATCAGGCGGTCATCATGTCGGCTACATCGGCATATCGACATTTTCCGAGCATACCGCCCAGGACTTCGCCGCGGCGCTGAAAAAGCTTGAAAAACAAGGGATTGACGGTCTCGTCCTTGATGTAAGAGGGAATCCCGGCGGCTACCTTCAAAGCGTTGAACAAATTTTAAAGCATTTCATCACAAAAGACATGCCGTATATCCAAATTGCGGAGCGTAACGGCGATAAAAAGCAATATTTCTCAACCTTAAAACATAAGAAGCCGTATCCCGTCAATGTCATTACGGATAAAGGAAGCGCCTCCGCTTCAGAAATTCTTGCGGGTGCGTTAAAAGAAGCGGGACATTATGACGTTGTCGGTGACACTTCTTTCGGTAAAGGAACGGTTCAGCAGGCCGTGCCTATGGGAGACGGGAGCAACATTAAATTGACGCTTTACAAATGGCTGACACCGAAAGGCAATTGGATCCACAAAAAAGGCATTGCTCCGACAATTGCTGTGAGCCAGCCGGATTATTTTGCGGCGGGACCGCTTCAGCTGAAACAGCCGCTTCAGCCTGATATGAACAGCGCGGATGTCAAGCACGCTCAAATCCTGCTGAAAGGCCTAGGCTTCGACCCGGGCAGAGCAGACGGCTATTTCAGCAAAACAATGAAAAAAGCCGTTCTGGCGTTTCAAGACCGGTACAAACTTGATAAAACAGCGGTCATTGATAAAAAGACAGCGGAAAAAATGAATCAGCTGATGAATGAACAGAAATCTGACGAAAAAAATGATTTACAGCTGCAAATGGCGTTAAAATCATTATTTGTAAAATAAATGAAAAGGAGGCGTTTTTTACGTCTCCTGTTTCTTTTGTCACACTCTAAAAATGAACTAAAAGACATATAATTATGTCGGTTTTGACAAGATATTAAAAAAATTTTCACATTTAAACATTTATAAAGGACAAACATTACCCGATATTTATAGAGAAGAGAGACTTTATGCCGAGTTAATATGTATTCAAAATGAAACTTTTGAAAGTTGCCTCAGTCAGTTTTAGTTCTTACAATAAAAGAAGGTTCTAATAGAGAACAGTTTTAGTTTGGCAGCTGCATTTCAGTATCGAAAGCAGAAGTGTTTGCGGCGCTTCAGCACGGCAGCTGTAATCACCCGTGCTTATCTGGATAAAAAAATGGGGGTTCACAATTGAAGAGGGCAAGTATTGTGCGTGAAAAAAAATATTATGAATTAGTGGAACAACTAAAAGACCGAACAAAAGACGTTACATTTTCATCAACAAAAGCACTAAGTCTTCTTATGCTGTTCAGCAGATACCTGGTCAATTACACAAATGTTGAATGTGTTCACGATATCAATGAGGAGTGTGCAAAGCATTATTTCACCTACTTAATGAAAAACCATAAACGTTTAGGAATCAATCTGACGGATATTAAACGGTCCATGCTTTTGATCAGCGGTGTAATCGAGGTGGAAGTCGACCACTATCTGAAAGATTTCTCTCTTTCAAATGTGACGTTGTGGATGACGGAAGAGAGATAGACGTTTGAGATATTCAAGCCAATGATTATTTGGTAGAATAGAATTAAAATGTTTGGCTTGGGGCGGTGAAAGCAATGTCTGTTCAATGGGGAATTGAACTTCTGAAAAGTATCGGTCTGTTTTTTTTGCACCCGATGTTTTGGTTTTTTATCATCATAAGTCTCGCCTGCGGATATTTGCGGATTAAACGTGAACGCCATACGTTTCATACAAAAATCGCAGATATGTATGACGAGCTTATCTTTACATACATAAAAGGACTTATACCGGGTATTCTTCTCTCCATATTATTTTTTGGACTGGGAATTTCGATTCCATTCGGTCTTCTCGGCATAATCGCGGCCGTGACGGCTTTGGCTTCGCTGACGTTCCGTATGAATTGGCTGTCATCAGCTTATATTGTCAGCGCCGGCATGTTCATTGCGTTTATCCTTCAGTATACCCACACAGTGCCGTTTGCGGATCGGTTTCCGCAGGCATTCGGCGTGAATTGGGCATCGGCGGCCGTGTTTATGGGCCTTTTGATTATCACGGAGGGAGCGGCTGCTTACCGTTCAGCGCACCTGAAAACATCTCCGGCGCTTGTCGTCAGCAGCAGAGGCCTGCCCATCGGCCGACAATTGGCGAATCGCGCATGGCTGCTTCCGCTTTTCTTATTGGTGCCGGGCAGCGGGCTTGAGTCACACCTTTCTTGGTGGCCTGTCTTTACCGTGCCGGGCGGCTCTTTCCATTTGATCTGGATTCCTTATATCGCCGGCTTCGGACAGCGTGTGCAGGGGTCACTTCCGGAAGTCAGCATAAGGATAACGGCGAAACGTGTCATGATTCTCGGGGTTATCGTCACCGCATTCGGGGCAGCGGCCCTTTGGTGGACTCCGCTTGCCGGAGCTGCCGCTTGTATTGCGGTGCTCGGACGCCTGTTTTTATCATTAAGACAGCGGCTGAACGATAACGCGGCTCCGTTTTATTTCTCTAAGCGGGATCAGGGCTTAATGGTGCTCGGCATCATTCCGAATACACCCGCGGACGATCTTGAGCTGAAGATCGGTGAGATTATTACGAAAGTAAACGGCATCCCCGTGAAGCATGTATCGGATTTTTATGAAGCACTTCAAAAAAACCGCGCATTTGTAAAAATGGAGATCATCGGCCTGAACGGTGAGATCCGGTTTGATCAGCGCGCGTCCTATGAAGGCGAACATCATGAATTAGGTATTTTATTCGTGCAGGATGAACACGAGCACGAAGAAATGACAGCATTATAAAAGAGCCCGGTGCCGCTAACAACACGGCGGCCGGGCTTTTTTTACGGCCGGATTACGATGTCAGCGCCGAACTTGATCGGAACTCTCAGCCATTTACATTCCCCCTTTTCTCTTGTAAATCAAAAGATTCTCATAGAGCAAACGGCATTGCGGTGACACTTTGAGAGAGAAAATGAAGAAGGAAAACTAGAAAAGGTTCCGGAAAGCAGATGCTTACGGAACCTTTTTCGTTTACGCCGAATGGCTTTTTTTCGTCTGAACGGTTTCCCCGGACTTGATACCAAGCGATACGAACAAGCCGATCACAGAAACTCCGATCAATATGATAAACAGAATATGAAACCCGGAGATTAAACCGATCAGTGCTGAAGAAATAATGCTTCCGAAATAACGGAAGGTGGAGAAAATCCCGGATGCGATGCCGGACATGCCCGGTTCTACCGTCGCAAGAGAAGATACCTGCATGCTCGTCAGCCCCGCACCTGACGCGATGCCTCCGACTATAAGCGATGCCATAAGAAACGGAACGGAATGGGAATAAACCAAAAGCAAAAATAAGAGATTGGCTACGGCCATCAGCCCGAAGGACAGAAAAATCATTCTTCGCGCGCCCCATTTCTGATGCAGCTGAGCTCCGCCCCAGTTGCTGGCGGACATGAAAACAGAAAAGACTGACAGCGCCATGCCGCTGTGCGACGTGTTCATGCTGAAGTGGCCGGTCATAAAGAGCGGCATAATCAATAACACGGCGTACATCATTAAATTGCTTAACAGAACCGACAGATTGGCGCTCGTAAAGGTCGTGTTTTTAAACAGGTCAAAATCAATAATCGGATGTTTCGTGCGCAGCTCCCGCCTGAAAAATAGCGGAACAAATACGAGAATGAGCAGTGCGTACACCCAATAGCCCAAAGAGCTTTCATTTTTCGTCAGAAGAATAATAGATACAATGCTTCCGGCAAGCAAAACGGACCCGATGATATCAAGCGGAGCGTCAGACGTTTCTTCTTTATATTTAGGAAACATCACTAATGCCGTCACGAGTGCGATTGCAAGAAACGGAATGTTGACCCAAAAGATCGAATGCCAGCTGAAGCTCTCAATTAAAAGAGAGCCGATAAACGGACCGAGAGCCGCGCCCAGCCCGGCACCGAGGCCGAAAAAGCCGAATACTTTCGGAAGCCGTTTTTCAGACACGACATGGCGGATGATGGCGATGCTGTTTGGCGTAAGCAAAGCGCCGCCGGCAGCCTGAAGCGCCCGGAAGAAAATCAATAAGAAAAGACTTGGCGAGAGGGCGCACCCCAATGATGCGATGAGAAAAAGGCCGACGCCCCATAAATACATTTTTTTGTTTCCGTACATATCACCGAGTTTGCCGGCAATGGGCTGTGTCACGGCCATCACGATTAAATACACGGTCACTACCCATGTGATGCTGGCAATTGATTCGCTGAATGAGCGGGAAATGGATGAAAGGGCGACTGCGATCATCGTAGAATTGATAGGAACGAGTATGGCTCCCAGCAAAAGCGAAACGATCAGCGCCCATTCTTTCTTTGAACCCATCCTTCATCCTCCTTGGAGCCGGAAAATGACCGGCCGGTAATGCCTTTCATGAAAATCTCAGTGCTGTGTTTCAGCATCGTTTCCTCAGAGAGAGTGATGACTCTTTTCCCCAGCTGCAGCCGGTGTATAAAATAACCGAAAATCATCGTCATAAAGACGTCTGCATTAGCTTCTTCGCTGCCGGGGCTTATCATATTTTTCTTTGTCAGCTCCTTAAAGTAAACGATTAAATGCTTTTTCACGGATTGCGGATATACGACAATATCCTGCAGGACGTCTTCGAATAGTTCCGGTTCGCGCAGGCAGATGCGGAACACTTCTTTTTTTTGTTCCAATTGCTGAAGAAGGGTCGCGGCGAAATGAAGAAGATCCTCATACAGATCGCCTTCCGCCTTAGTGATCATGCTTTCCGGAACCGGCGTCTGCTGTTCAATCATGGCTTTCATTAATCCTTGTTTGTTTTTAAAATTACGGAAAATCGTTGCTTCGCTTACTTTTGCTTTTTCTGCGATTTCTTTTGTTGTCGCTGCGCGGTATCCTTTTTGGATGATCAGATTCATCGCGGCGTCAATAATTCTCTTGTTCGTCGTTCTCAACATGTTTCACCTCGCGTAAATACTGGCAGGACAAGTATACACCCGCCCTGCCCGGCAATAAAGAGGGAAACCTAGCATGAAGCGCGTTTGACAATCGTAATCTTGCCGTTTGTCCCGTCCACCGTGACGATATCTCCGTCGTTGAGCCTGTCAGTCGCGGCACGTGTGCCGAGAACGGCCGGAAGCCCGTATTCCCTCGCGATGATCGCCGCATGTGACAGGATGCCGCCCGTGTCCGTAATGACGGCCTTTGCATCCTGGAACAGACTGGTCCACAGCGGTGTCGTCATTTTGCAGACAAGCACGTCTCCTGTTGAAAAACGGGAAAATTCACTTGCGTCACGAATGACTTTCACCGGGCCGCTTGCGATTCCGCTTGACGCCGCAAGTCCGTAAATTTGATGTTCAGTGTTTTTTTCATCTTCTGTGATGGAGCCGGTAATCTGTTCAGCCGTTTTCAGCTGTTCCGAAGTCGGAGTCCCGAGATAAGCGGGGGCTTCAAGCAATTGATATTGCTGGAAGAGCTGTTTTCGTTCAGCGGCTTTTTCCTGCATCGGAACCGGCGACACGAGCGCTTTCTCGACTTCATCGCTGTATAAGTACCACATATCCTCCCGATCATCGATTACGCCAAGTTTTTGAAGCAGCTCGCCGATTTTCAGAAGGCAAAGGCGCGCTTTGGCGTCCAGCATCGCATCAATATAAAAATGGTGATCATCTTTGATGACGGATGAAGACAATGTCCACTGATAATAGCGGTCAAACGTCTCCCGGAAGCCGTCATCTTCAATTCTATCCATAAAGTCGGCGTAGAGCTGTTTTCGTTTTTCTATCGTTTTATGAAACTCACTGTCAAAATCGTATCCGTTCCGGACATAGTTCTGAATGTTGGCCAAAGCGAAATAAGGGTTTTCCGCCCAAGTTTCTTCAATGAGATCATGACTTTTCACGGATCTCCAGCCGTATTCCTGTAAAAATTCACCGACTTGTTCAAGAAAGCGCTTTCCCTCATTTGATTGCAGAAGCGTCTGATGCAGCTCATCGGCATGAGAAACCGTAAAGACGCGCCGCAGCTCAGGGCTGTCTTTTACTTGTCCGGAAAGAAGCCAGAGCTGTCTGTCGGTCTCCAATGACTTATTCATGACGCCAGCCAGCATTTCGTACAGAAGGGATGTGTTTTCTTTCTCAACCTGTCCGTACATGGATTCCAGTATCATGTTTAACGCAACCTGCGGAAAGACAATATTGAAATGTTCTGCGTATCCTTTTAAATAGAAGTCTTGCAGGTTTCGGAACGCATCAAGGGCAGTCTCCGGCGTATGGTCTGTATGCGCCAGTTCGTCCAGCTTTTGATAAAAAGGCAGAAAGGTTTCCTGAATAATATCGTACATGCGGTCAGCCAAGACGGGGAAAAGCGCTTCTAACTGTTCTGCGGGCAGCTTGTCGTTCGTCTTATGCTGTCTGGAAAAAACACGGCCCTGATGAAGTTTGACACGCTCGATTTCGATGCCCATTACAGGGAATGCCTTCGTGCTCTCTTTGAGGCCGTATTCCAAAGCCGGCACAATGAGTGAGGCGAATAACGGGCTGACGGGACCTTCTATATTGGCCTCCATATTGAGCCAAAACTCTTTCTGATCCCGGGGCGTCATGATAAATTCCCGTTCTTCGTCTGCCGCTTTCTGATCCTGCGCGATCGTTGTAATCGGCCTGGCCTGAAGCAGATACAGCTTATTTTCGGCAAATCCGAATTCGAGATCCACGGGATAACCGTACAGTTCTTCCGTCTTTATCGTCAGCATGGCAAGCTCTTTGATGCTCTCGTCATCAAGGCAGAAGCGGTTTCTCATGTCAGCGGTCGTCTCTTTTTCCGTCACGCCTTCGTCTTTAGAAACGATATACATTTCTTTTAAGCCGATTTCTTTTTCAATCTGAAATGTATCTTTATTGACGATAAATGTGTCAGGCGTCACTCTGCCGGAGACGATTGCTTCTCCGAGACCGTAGCTCGCGCTGATCATCAGCTCTCCGTCATCATGTGTGACGGGGTTTCGGCTGAAAATGACTCCTGAAACCTCGGAATTGATCAGCCCTTGCACGACAACGCCCATTAACGGTTCTGCGGTGTCATTGTTCATTTTCTCTTTATAGCCGCTGACCCGCGCCGAGAAGAAGGAAGCCCAGCATTCTTTCACTTTTCCGAGAAACTCTTCTTCTGTTTTGATATTTAAATAGGTTTCGTACTGGCCCGCGAAAGAAGCCCCTTCAAGATCTTCGGACGCGGAGGAGGAACGTACGGCGACAGAGGCGTATGATTCTCTCAATTCATAAAACGAGGCGGTCAGTTCCTCCCGAAGCTCTTTTGAAAACGTGCCGTTCATAATGGCGCGCTCCATCTGTTCCTGATCTGCTTGAAGCCCGTTGTCTTCCATAAAACGTGTCAGGGCATTCGTCTGAATGATGAAACCGCCGGGAACGGGCAGCCCGTTTTTCGTCAGTTTAATCAGGTTCATTCCTTTTGCTCCTGCAGAGCGGCTCGATTCTTCCGCTTTTTGAAATCGCACTGAATACATGCGGTATGACCCCCTTTTTTTCTTCATCCAAGAAAAATGATAGTAAACACTATCATTACATTGTAAAGAGGAAGGAAGAAACTGTCAAAGATACAAAGACCTAAACCTTCTCATCCTTTCGGCTGAAGAAAGGTAATTCGGTTCATCTGGTTAATGGTTCAATGGATTTATATTCACATTTTTTTTGACAGATGATTGAAGACTGCTGAAAAAGGGTATTGTGATAGCAGGGGAACGATTGTCCGATTCTTCATTTTTTACTATAATCAGATGAGATGAAGAATTCCCGAGGAGGGTTTTTGTGATTACAAAAGCCGTTTTTGCATTATGTTTCCCTTTTATGCTGGTCGTCCTTTTTACGCGCGTCACGTTTAACCACTATGTGGCGATCGCTCTCACAGCCGCACTGCTTTTCGCATCCTATTTAAAGGGTTACACCGAAACGTATTTTATCGTTGGATTGGATGTCGTATCGCTGGTGGCCGGAGGGCTGTACATGGCCAAAAAAGAAGCAGACAAAAAGAAAGACAATGCCTGACATGGTGAATATGAAATAGAATGCCTGCTTTTACGCCATAAAAGCAGGTTTTTTATACAAAAATTGACTTGGTAAAAACAAACCATCGAACTTTAGTTCGTATTTTTAGTGATTTTGTCCGTCATTGTGTTACTATATCAATAGGAAGATTTCGTAAAGAAACGGAGGCTTTTTTGTGAAAGATCGTTTTGAGTTAGTCTCGAAATATCAGCCCCAGGGAGATCAGCCGCAAGCGATTGAGAAGCTTGTCAAAGGCATACAGGAAGGCAGAAAACACCAGACTCTAATGGGTGCGACAGGGACGGGCAAAACCTTTACCGTGTCCAATCTGATTAAAGAAGTGAATAAACCGACACTGGTCATTGCCCATAACAAAACCCTAGCCGGACAGCTGTACAGCGAGTTTAAGGAGTTTTTCCCGAACAATGCTGTCGAATATTTTGTCAGCTATTACGATTACTATCAGCCGGAGGCGTACGTGCCTCAAACGGATACTTTTATAGAGAAAGACGCAAGCATTAATGATGAAATTGATAAACTGAGACACTCCGCGACATCCTCTCTGTTTGAACGGAGAGATGTCATTATTATCGCGAGTGTGTCATGCATATACGGTCTCGGTTCACCTGAAGAATACCGGGAAATGGTCGTGTCGCTCAGACCGGAAATGGAAATTGAGCGGAACGAGCTGCTGAGAAAGCTTGTGGATATCCAGTATGCCCGCAATGATATCGACTTTCAGCGCGGGACGTTCCGCGTGCGCGGAGACGTTGTGGAAATCTTCCCGGCTTCCCGTGACGAACATTGTATCAGAGTGGAATTTTTCGGAGATGAAATTGAGCGGATCAGAGAGGTCGACGCTTTGACCGGAGAAATTCTCGGCGACCGTGACCATGTCGCGATTTTCCCGGCTTCCCACTTCGTCACCCGGGCGGAAAAGATGGAAAAAGCGATTCTGAATATTGAACAGGAGCTTGAGGAGCGCTTGAAAGTGATGCACGAAAACGGCAAGCTCCTTGAAGCGCAGCGGCTTGAGCAGCGGACGAGATACGATCTTGAAATGATGCGGGAAATGGGTTTTTGCTCAGGGATCGAGAACTATTCAAGACATTTGACACTCCGTCCGCCGGGCTCTACGCCATATACGCTGCTTGATTATTTTCCGGACGATTTTATGATTGTCGTTGATGAATCACATGTGACGATTCCCCAGGTGCGCGGCATGTTCAACGGTGACCAGGCGAGAAAACAGGTGCTTGTCGATCACGGGTTCCGCCTGCCGTCAGCGCTTGACAACCGTCCGCTCCGATTCGAGGAATTTGAGAAACACATGCACAATATCGTGTACGTGTCGGCGACTCCGGGACCGTATGAAATTGAGCATACGCCGGAAATGATTGAGCAGATCATCAGACCGACGGGACTCCTCGATCCCCTCATTGACGTCCGTCCGATCGAAGGACAGATTGATGATCTGATCGGCGAGATTCAGGCGAGGATAGAACGGAATGAACGCGTTCTCGTGACGACTTTAACGAAAAAAATGTCAGAGGATCTGACCGATTATCTCAAGGAAATCGGTATCAAGGTCAATTATCTGCATTCCGAGATTAAGACGCTTGAACGGATTGAAATCATCCGTGACCTCCGCCTCGGAAAACATGATGTGTTAATCGGCATCAACCTGCTGAGGGAAGGGCTTGATATTCCGGAAGTGTCACTTGTCGCCATTCTTGATGCGGATAAAGAAGGCTTCCTCCGTTCTGAACGTTCGCTGATTCAGACGATCGGACGGGCGGCGCGAAACGCGGAAGGCCGCGTCATCATGTATGCCGATAAAATCACGAATTCGATGGAAATCGCGATTAATGAAACGAAGCGCCGCCGGGAACAGCAGGAGCGCTTTAACGAAATTCACGGCATTACGCCGCAAACGATCAATAAGGAAATCCGCGATGTGATCCGCGCGACGCAGGCCGCTGAGGATAAAGAAGAATATAAAACAAAAGCCGCGCCTAAACTGGCGAAGATGACGAAGAAAGAACGCCAGAAAGTCGTTGAGCAAATGGAGCACGAAATGAAAGAAGCGGCCAGAGCGCTTGATTTCGAGCGGGCGGCAGAGCTTCGTGATTTACTGTTAGAGCTTAAAGCGGAAGGATGATGAACACATGGCAATTGACCGGATCGAGGTGAAAGGCGCAAGGGCGCACAATTTAAAAAACATTGATGTAACGATTCCGCGGGATCAGCTCGTCGTCGTGACGGGGCTGTCCGGATCGGGAAAATCATCCCTTGCCTTTGACACCATTTACGCGGAAGGACAGAGGCGGTATGTTGAATCGCTTTCTGCCTATGCGCGCCAATTTTTAGGGCAGATGGATAAGCCGGACGTTGATGCGATCGAAGGGCTTTCTCCGGCGATCAGCATTGACCAGAAAACGACAAGCCGCAATCCGCGGTCAACCGTCGGAACGGTAACGGAGATCTATGATTATCTCCGGCTGCTGTACGCGAGAGTCGGGAAACCGCACTGCCCGGAACACGGCATTGAAATTACGTCGCAAACGATTGAACAGATGGTTGACCGGATTCTTGAATATCCGGAGCGGACGAAGCTTCAAGTGCTTGCGCCGATCATCTCAGGCAGAAAAGGCGCCCATGTCAAAGTGCTTGACCAAATCAGAAAGCAAGGTTACGTAAGGGTGCGGATTGACGGAGAAATGGCCGAGCTTTCCGACGATATTGAACTTGAAAAAAACAAAAAGCATTCCATTGAAGTAGTCATTGACCGGATTGTCGTCAAGGAAGGGGTTGCCGCCCGGCTTTCCGACTCACTGGAAACCGCGCTCCGCTTAGGGGAAGGCCGTGTCATGATAGATGTCATCGGTCAGGAGGAGCTGATGTTCAGCGAGCATCACGCTTGTCCGCTGTGCGGTTTTTCTATCGGGGAGCTTGAACCCCGGCTGTTTTCATTTAACAGTCCGTTCGGCGCCTGTCCGACTTGCGACGGTCTCGGCTTGAAGCTGGAAGTGGACCCTGAGCTCGTCATCCCCAATCCCGAGCTGTCATTAAAGGAACACGCCATCGCGCCGTGGACGCCGATCAGTTCACAATATTATCCGCAGCTGCTTCAGGCGGTCTGCCGCCATTACGGCATTGATATGGAGACTCCGGTCAAAGACCTGCCGAAGCATCAGCTTGATAAAGTGCTGTACGGCAGCGGCGATGAACGGATCTACTTTAAATACGAGAATGATTTCGGACAAGTGCGCGAAAATGAAATTGAATTTGAAGGTGTGCTGCGCAATATTGAGAGACGGTATAAGGAGACAAGCTCCGATTATATCCGTGAACAGATGGAGCAGTACATGTCACAGAAATCGTGCCCGACGTGCAAAGGCTACCGGCTGAAGAAAGAAGCGCTTGCCGTTTTGGTCAACGGGCGCCATATCGGAACCATTACGGAGCTTTCTGTCGGCGACGCGCTTGAATTTTTCAAAAACCTGACGCTGTCTGAGAAAGATATGCAGATTGCCGATTTAATTTTAAGAGAGATTGTAGAGCGGCTCAGCTTCTTAGATAAAGTGGGTCTTGATTATCTGACGCTGAGCCGGGCGGCGGGAACGCTGTCAGGCGGAGAAGCCCAGCGCATCAGGCTTGCGACGCAGATCGGCTCTCGTTTGTCTGGCGTCCTGTATATTCTTGATGAGCCGTCCATCGGCCTTCACCAGCGTGACAATGACCGTCTGATCAGCGCGCTGAAAAACATGAGGGATCTCGGCAACACACTGATTGTCGTTGAGCATGATGAAGATACGATGATGGCTGCCGATTATTTGATAGATATCGGTCCGGGCGCCGGTATTCACGGCGGCCGCGTCATATCGGCGGGGACGCCAGAAGAAGTGATGAATGATGCGGACTCTCTGACCGGACGCTATTTGTCAGGGGCTCAATTCATCCCGATGCCTCCGGAGAGAAGAAAGCCTGACGGCCGGTTCATTGAAATCAAAGGCGCTTCAGAAAACAACCTGAAAAAAGCGAACGCCAAATTCCCGCTCGGCACTTTTACGGCGGTGACAGGTGTGTCCGGTTCCGGAAAAAGCACGCTTGTGAATGAAATTCTGCATAAGGCGCTTGCGCAAAAGCTTCATAAAGCCAAAGCGAAACCGGGAAGCCATAAAGAAATCAAAGGCCTTGACCACCTTGATAAGGTGATCGACATCGACCAGGCGCCGATCGGCCGGACACCGAGATCAAACCCGGCAACTTATACGGGCGTGTTTGATGATATCCGCGATGTATTCGCGCAGACAAATGAAGCAAAGGTGCGCGGCTATAAAAAAGGCCGGTTCAGTTTTAATGTAAAAGGCGGGCGCTGTGAGGCCTGCCGCGGCGACGGCATCATCAAAATTGAGATGCATTTCCTTCCTGACGTGTACGTCCCGTGTGAAGTGTGCCACGGCAAACGTTACAACCGGGAGACGCTTGAGGTCACATACAAAGGAAAAAGCATTTCTGACGTTCTGGATATGACGGTGGAAGATGCTCTGTCTTTCTTTGAAAATATCCCGAAAATCAAACGCAAGCTTCAAACGCTTGCCGATGTCGGACTCGGGTATGTGACGCTCGGACAGCCGGCGACGACGCTGTCAGGCGGAGAAGCGCAGCGCGTTAAGCTTGCTTCCGAACTGCATAAGCGTTCCACAGGCCGGACGCTGTATATTCTGGACGAACCGACGACAGGCCTCCACGTTGATGATATCGCAAGGCTATTGGTTGTGCTTCAAAGACTCGTCGATAACGGTGATACCGTTTTGGTCATTGAACACAATCTCGACATCATTAAAACGGCGGACTACATCGTAGACCTGGGACCTGAAGGCGGAGCGGGCGGCGGCACGATCGTAGCCTCCGGGACGCCTGAAGAAGTTGTCGAAGTGAAAGAATCATATACGGGCCGCTATCTGAAACCGGTAATGGAACGTGATAAAAAACGGATGAAAACATTGCTGGCTGAAAAAGAAACGGCAGCCACATAATAGATCAATAAAAACAGCCCAAAACTCACCGGTTTTGGGCTGTTGTGTTACAGGCTTTTTTCTGTTGGGGAAGCTGTTTGCTTAAATGCATTAAGTCCTGCAGAATATGAGTGCTGCTGCTGTCCAGCAGCACTTTTATATATTGGATATCATGGGAAATGGGAAGAGGGGCTGCTTTGATCTGTTCCAATTCAGCCAGCATTTCGCTGTTCATTCTTTTCTGTTCGCGAATTAAATTTCGCAGACTCTCTTCCGTTACTTGGGCGTTTTCGGGATCTTTCTCCATTTGTATGTCCTCCTTGCATACGGTCAGGCTTTGTTACATATTGTAATCGGTTCGGGGAAAAGATTCTATAGTGAAATCTCTGAAATCAAAAATTACGTATAACGAAGCATGTCCTTAGCATGAAAATGAAACCCGCCCATTCGTCATACGTATGTATAAGGAAGGGTTTTTACATCAAGGCACAGGGAGTGTTTTTATTGAACCGAAATCAAGCGATTATCGCATCAATCTGTTATTTCAGCGTGTTTCTCGCGCCGCTCATTCTTCCGATTGTGGCTTACTTTGTCGTCGATGAAAAAGAGACGAAGCGGCATGCCATGCGCGCTCTGATTTCCCATATCATTCCGTTTGCGGGATTGCTGATTGTGACCGCGGGTGTTGTCGGCGGATTGATTACGGCTCAGGGGGAGAGTATGGTGCCCGTTTTTGTTATGATAACAGGAGCAGCTGTTTATTTTCTGATCCTCATCGGAATGGTCATTTGGAATATCGTGCAGGGAATTAAGGTGTTACGCCAGGTGTAAGAAAAGTCGGGGGAGGAGTTTTGTATGAAACAGGAGAAAGAACGGATTTTAAAGCTTGTGGAAGACGGCATGCTGACGGCGCAGGAAGCACTGACGCTCATTGAAAAACTGGATCATGAATATAAAGAAAAAGAAGAGCAGATCACCGCATTATCTGCGGAGGTCCAGGAACCTGCGGAAGATTTCGAAAGCGGGGCAAAAGGAAGCCAAAAGCCGTCGCTCGGGGCGAAGTTGTTCGACTGGATTGATTCTGCCGTCAAAAAAGTGAAGGAAGCGGATCTTGATCTGAATTTCGGCCACGCACACGAAGTGCAGCATATTTTTCAATTTAAAGACAGTGAATTCTCGGCCATTGATATGCAGATCGCAAACGGCAGCGTCAATATCGTGCCGTGGGCGGATGAAGATATCAGAGCGGAGTGCCAGGCGAAAGTGTACCGGGCGGACAGTCAGGAGGCGGCGCGCACCGCATTTCTTCAGCACATTGAGTGTGAAGTGAAGGGCAATAAGTTTTTTGTCCGCACGGAAAAGAAAACGATGAAAACCAATGTCACGCTTTATGTTCCCCAGAAAGAGTACGATAAGATAAGAGTGAAGCTGTTTAACGGACCGATCAGAGGGGAACATTTACATGTAAAAGAATTCTCGGCGAAAACGACAAACGGCGTTCTGTCATTCTCTCATTTGACGGCTGATAAAGCGTCGGCGGAAACGGCTAACGGACAAATCAAGCTGGCCGGACATCAATGCGGCGCGATTGAAGCGGAAACGATAAACGGCTTGATTGATTTGCGCGGATCGAGTGAATCCATTGACGTTCAAAGCTTTAACGGCAATATCATGCTTACCGTGACAGCGCCGCACTGCCGCTCCATCTACACGAAAACGACGACGGGAAACGTGGATATCGCTCTGCCTGATGATTCGGCGGTGAAAGCGGAGCTGAAAAGCAATCTCGGCTCTCTCAGCCATGAGCTGATTGATGCGGAAATTTTAAAGGAAAAGAATGATACCATTCAAAAAGAACTGATGCTGGCATCAAATCAAGGCCATGATCAGCATCTCTCGATTTTCTCAGAATCGTTAACAGGAGCCATTAAGCTCAAGCATACTCAGAGGTGATTGGATGAAAAGACTTTACCGTTCAGAAAAAAACCGTAAAATCGCCGGCGTCGTCGGCGGTTTGGCGGAGTACGTCAATATGGATGCGTCGCTTTTGCGCATTATCACCGTTGTATTAGCGCTTGTCACGAGCGGAATCGTGCCGATTGTATATATTATCTGGTGTTTTGTTGTACCTTTAGAAGGAGATTTGAAATAAATGATCAAATGGGCAGTCAGCATTTTAGTAAATGCTTTATTATTAATCGTTATCGCGGGATATTTTGATTCCGTCCATATCAGCAGTATCGGAGCGGCTGTCATCGCCAGTGTGATTCTTTCTGTGTTAAATGTACTGATCAAGCCGATCATCGTCATATTGACATTGCCCGTCACGGTTGTGACCCTCGGCCTCTTTCTGTTTGTCATCAACGCCATTACGTTAATGATGACCGCAGCCTTGATGGGAGACAGCTTTCAGATTGATGGGTTCGGCACCGCCATTTGGGCATCCGTCGTGCTGTCCGTTTTCCACTTGCTGATCCAAAAAGGCATATTGGAGCCGCTTAGAAAAAGGTAAAAAACGAGCTGTCCCGAGAGGGCAGCTTTTTTATGTGTGATTTACATAAGCGGCAGCCTCCTGACGCAACATAATGTATAGGGAGGTAATGAGATGAAACTTGTGATGACGCTCTTTTTTCTGATTGGTTTGCTTTGTGTGAGTCCTTCTGCGGATGCGGCGCGCAAAGAATCGGCAATCCCCGTGAATCAGCAGGAATTCGGACAGCCGCCTCATTACATACCGCTTCTGGAGAATCCTCCCCAAATCGAAGTAAAGGCGGAAATGAAAAGAAACCTGTTCATACAGGCTCATGTACGGAATGCTGACTATCAAGCGTTTTCGGCGTTTCTTTTTTATAAACAAAGCAATGAGCTGGGGTTTAAAATGGTGCCGATGGAGCCCGCGCCAGGCGCAATCCGGCTGTTTACGGCCCAGGTTTCAAAACGGGATATCTGGAATGGAGAATTGGAATATTACCTCGTTTTCACCAACGGCAGACAGCGGGCGGAATCGGAGAAAAAGCGGCTGAAGCTGGACGGCTATCAAGCCGATTTGAATCATATTCCCGAGCTGATGATTACGGAGCTTGCGGTTGATACGAAAAATGAAGACGGCGCTGATGCCTATGAATTTATCGAGGTGTATAACACGACGGACAGGCCCATTCATTTTAAAGACTATCACATCCGCTACCGCTATCCGAAGGAAGGGCCGGAATCAGACATGATATGGAGGCCGAAAGAAGATACCGTCATTCCGTCAGGCGGGACTTACGTGTTTTGGCTGAGGCGCGCCGCATCAGAACTGACGATAGATGATTTCAACCGCTATTACGGGACACGCCTGAAGGAGGGAGAACATCTCGCCGTCATCGAAGGGACGGACGGAATGTCCAACGGCCGCCCGCGTACGGTGGTGCTGTCGGCAAATACCGGAAAGGGTATCGCCTCAGCGCATTACCGGAAGCACGCTTTCCGCCGGCTGACTTCTTTGCTGTACAAATATCCGCTGAACGGAACGGGAGAATTGCTGAAGATCTCCACGAGCGAGCATAAGCCGTCACCGGGCTCCGTTTTTCAGGCGCAGATCCCGCAGCAGAAAAGGGTGATAAAACCCGACAAGGAAAAACCGGTCATCGAAGACCTTACAGACAGAAAGCCCGTCCGGCCCGCTGAAAGCATTGAATTAAAGGCTGACATAAAAGACAAAAACCTTGTCAAAACAGCCGCGTTTTATTACCGGACCAATGAGAAAAAACCATTCAAACGAATTCTGGCCGAAAAAGACCGCAACGACAGCTTATACCATCACATTCTTTATTCCCCGGAACTGCTCGGCCAGGATCAGCTTGAGTATTATATCGCAGCCAGTGATGGAGAAAATGAAGCAAAAACGCCCGTCAAGATGATTGACATTGAACAGACGAGCAAATCACACGGACTCAGAATGAATGTTGAACCCGAAGATACGATATCCGGCACCTATCTGCTCAAAGCGACTTCCGACGTCAGCGCCGATAAGATAAAGCTGTGGATTGACGGCAAGCGGCAGGAGACCCGGCCGGCGCTGGAAAAAGAGGTCTATTTCGCCTTCGATGCCCGGAAAACGAATCTTTATTTTCAAAACACCGTCATAATGGAAAATGAGGTGCTGCACATTTTTGACGAGCCGTCTCACCGCTACAGAACGCACTCGGTTCTCCTTCCGGAACGTCTGCTGCAAAAAGGGGGCAAAACGCAGAAAGTATCCATCCGTTCGGGCTCAAAGGTTTCTCCGTATGACACGGGAGAGAATCGGGATGATTTTGTCGTGAAACATGCCCGTCTGGTGCTTTCGGACGGAACGGTGATCAAAGACGGGAAGACGGATCCGGCTGAGCAGCTGTTTATCGGTGACGGCAGGCGGGCGAATCAGCAGAAGACCTTCTCATTCAGCCTGCCGGATCATTTGTTTACGTCACGGCTGCTGCCGTGGAACACGGCGAAGCTTTCTGAAGGCTATCACCATATTTTTGTTAGCGACGGTGAGGAGCAGCTGAGCCAATCTGTGCGGGTGGACAATACGGGGCCGAAGATTGTCCCGGGTATCAAAGAAGGCGCGGCGCTGAAAGGTAATGTTGAGCTGAATGCGGACATCCGTGACAAATGGAGCAAAGTGGAAGAGGTCAAAGCGTTTTTGGACGGAGAAAGCATTACGCTCCCGCATCACACGTCATCAGCCGATCTCAAGCCCGGAAAACATACCCTTACCATTATTGCGGCAGACCTTGCCGGAAATGAAACAAGGTCCGTCCGCACCTTCCATATCAAACGGGAGGAGCCGAACCAGCCGGAGCTTGCCGATCAAAAAATCGGCGCCCACAAAGCAAAGCTGTCCGTCCGGGTAAAAGACCCGACGAAGGATGACATGAATGTATCATTTTATCGCGGCTTCCGTTATACCGCGCGGAATCCGGGCAGCGTGAAAGTGTATAAACACGCCTCATTAACGGAACCGCCGAGGGGCATAAAAGAAAATGAAATGCCGTTTACCCTGCCGGAAATGAACCGCATCTCGGCAAATGACGGAAAAACCGTTTCGGCGGAAAGTATGGAGCGTTTTCCTTATCACCGGTTCGAAGTCTCCGTTGACCCGTCTATCGACGAAACGGATCTGGCCGAGGCGGTCTGGAAAGGAAGCTCTCTCCCTGGCCGAAAGGTAACCATGTATATTTGGAATTACCGGACAAGCCGCTGGCAGGAGGCGGACAGCGTTCTTGCCAAAGATAAAAAGCCGTTTACATTAAAAGCAGCCGTTTCCGCAGCGGATGTGGTGAAGAACTCAAAAATGAATGTCATTGTGCAGGATCAAATACCGGCGAAAGGCAATTACACGTTTGTCTGGATGTCGGATACACAGTATTACGCACAAGGGCACCCGCACATTTTTGACAAAATGACGGAGTGGATCAAAGAAAATAAGGAAAAGCACAATATTAAATATGTCTTTCATACCGGTGATATCGTCGATGATTCAATGGTGATGAAACAGTGGAAAAACGCCGATCACTCCATGCGGACGCTTGACAAGGCGGGGATTCCGTACGGAGTGCTTGCAGGCAATCATGACGTCGGTCATAAAGACGGCACATACCGAACATTCGGGGATTTCTTCGGGAGCCGCCGGTTTGAACAGAACATGCATTACGGCGGATCATACAAAAATAACCGCGGGCATTATGACCTGCTGTCGGCAAGCGGGAACGATTTTATTATGATTTATATGGGCTGGGGCATTGCGGAACAAGAGATTGACTGGATCAATCAAGTGCTGAAGAGGTATCCGGACCGAACCGCCATCTTATGCTTTCATGAGTACTTGCTTGTGAGCGGAAATCGAAGCCCGATCGGGGAGACGATCTATCGAAAAGTCGTCAAGCCGAATCGCAATGTGGCGATGGTATTAAGCGGCCATTACCATAACGCCATGAAAAAAACCGATGCGCTTGACGATGACGGGGACGGAAAACCGGACCGCCTCGTCCACCAGATTCTGACCGACTACCAGGACGGTCCGGAAGGGGGGCAGGGCTTTATGCGCATGATGCAATTCGATCAGGCCGCCAATCAGGTTCACATGTTCTCCTACTCGCCGTACACGGATGACATCAATTACTATGACACCGATCTGTTCGCTGATAAAGACGAATTCTCAGCAGAAATGGATTTACAGCCGAAGAGGAAAAGGGTAGCGACCGATTATTTTGAATGCAACGTCTATACGAACGAACTGCTCGGTCATAAAAAACACGTAAAAAGCGGAAAAACCGCAAATTGGGTCTGGGACGGCCTGCAGCCTGATTCCGTTTATTACTGGTACACCGTTGTTAAGGACCCTTACAACGGCAAAACAATATCACCGCTGTGGATGTTCAAAACGGGAAATACGCCGTATCGCCCGGCTCCGGATCAGTTTGATTTCAGGCATGCCTCAAACCCATAACGAAAACATACAGCCTGCTGATCGCTCAGAAGAAAATCTGACGGTCAGCAGGATTTTTTCTGTGCGTAAATGGCGGCGCCCTGCTGTGATAAGTGCTTTTGACTTTTTTTTGTCCCTTTTCTATACTAAAATCGATTGTTTTTCGTAATATGCAGGAGGAAACATAATGAACAGTAAAACCGGGACAAAAGAAAGAATTATTCAGGCCTCTGCATATCTTTTTCAGATTCAGGGATACCATGCGACTGGTTTGAATCAAATTATAAAAGAGAGCGGAGCACCCAGGGGGTCTGTGTATCATCACTTTCCAAACGGAAAAGCAGAACTCGCCATTGCGGCGATCAAATATACGGGAAGATGCGTTGAAAAGCAAATACAGAATAGTATGTCTCAATTCGCGGACCCTGTAGAAGCGATTCAGCACTTTATTCATGTAACGGCTGAACAGTTTAATGATCCGCAGAATATTGAGGGCGTGCCGGTTGGATTGCTGGCGGGTGAGACCGCTCTGATCAATGAAACGTTAAGATGCACATGTGTTGAGGTGTTCAAGAAGTGGACGGATGTGTTTGCGGCAAAATTTCTTGAGCATGGGTTTGAACAAGAGGAAGCGGAGAAGCTCGGGGTGACAATCAACTCGATGATTGAAGGCGCAATCATGTTTTCACTGGCTCATAAAAACAAAGAACCGCTGCTGCTGATTTCAAAGCAGGTTCCGTATATTGTCCAAAACAGAGGGTAGCATTTTATTACTCTTTTCTTTATAAAAATAGATACCAGAACCCCAGCCTCTCCGTTTTGACAGAGTCATAGAGAACATTCCCCGGCTTGATTTGAAAATGGCAGATCAAAAAAACATCTCCAACCCGTAACGGTTGGAGATGTTTCATTTCACCCTGTCCATATAGTGCACGAATGTGTAGCGGTCGCCTCTGTAGGCGGATTTGACGTGCTCAAAGGCAGTGCCGTCCTGCAGATAAGTGGTCCGCTTGATATAGAGGACGGGGGCGCCGGGCTGGATACCGAGCAGCTCAGCTTCTTCCTCGGAAGCGGCTCCCGGTTCAAGCTCTTGTTTTGCCCGTGAGATCGGCATCTGATTGTACGCTTCAATATGCTCATACATGGATGATTGAAAATGGGAGGCGTCCAGTTTTCCCGCCTTGTCAAACGGGATGTACGAGGCCTCAATCGCCATCGGGATATCATTTGCCAGCCGGACGCGGATGATTTTATGAAGCGTTGCCGGATAGCCGCATCCCAGGATAGAAGATAATTCTTCCGTCGCCTGAATCAGCTGGTATTCGGCAAGTCTGCTCCCCGGCTTCATGCCCCGGCTTCTCATATCTTCCGTAAAGCTTGTCAGCCCTTGAAGCGGCTGTTCCATCTTCAGTTTGCTGACGAACGTTCCCCGGCCTTTCTGCCTGTATAAAAATCCTTCATTCACCAGATTGGAAAGCGCCTGGCGCACCGTCATTCGGCTGATGCCGAATTGTTCGGCGTATTCCCGCTCCGACGGAAGCAGCGCATCCGCTTTCAGCTCGCCGTTTTTGATTTGTGTTTTTAATTGTTCCATAATCTGAAAGTAAATCGGAATCGGAGATTGTTTATCAATCTGCATAGGTCAAATCCTTTCAATCGCCGCCCGCAGCCTTTTCATCAATCAAGACCGTCACATCCGGATGCGCGTGCAGGGCGGAGGCGGGGAATGCTTCGCTGATGCGCCCGTCCAGAAGCTGCTTCACCGCTTGGGCCTTGCTTTTTCCGGATGCCATGATCAAAATCCGTTTGCCGGACAAAATCGTCCCGATCCCCATTGTCAGGGCTTTTACAGGGACTTGATCAATTGACGGAAAGTACCGCGCATTCGCCTGTCTTGTCTCTTCATTCAGCTCAACGACATGGGTTCGGGATTCAAATGGCGTCCCGGGTTCATTAAAACCGATATGGCCGTTGTGTCCGATGCCTAAAAGCTGTATATCCGCTCCGCCGAGTGTTTGAATCAATCGGTCATATCGTCCGCATTCGGCATCAAGATCGTCTGCCCGTCCGTCAGGGAGAAAGTGGCGGTCCTTTCGGCTGTCGATATGTGCAAAAAAATGTGTATTCATATAATAATGATAGCTGTTTTTGTCCTCGGGAGAAAGCCCGGCGTATTCATCAAGGTTGATCGTCGTGACATTCCGGAATGACAAGCCTTCTGAGCGGTGCATCCGCACAAGTTCTTTATATACGCCTTCAGGAGTGCCTCCCGTCGCAAGGCCGAGAACGGCATCCGGCTTTTGTTTCACTGTTTCAGCGATAATCGATGCGGCTTTTTCACTTAATTCTTCATAATGTCTGCATGTGATAACGTTCATGTCCAATCAGCCTCCCTTGAGATATATGCGGTGTTTCCGCGGCAAATCGTGGCCAGCACGCCGCACTGTCCGTCCGTCAGAACAACGTCGGCGTCTTTTCCTTCGGCGATGCTTCCTTTACGGTCGAATATGCCGAGGCGGCGGGCCGCATTTGCCGATGTCATATTTGCTATATCCAGCCATGAGCAGTTTGTAAACCTGCGCATGAGCGCCGCGCCTTCATTCATTTTTAAAATGGAACCGGCCAGCGTCCCGTCAGAGAGAAGCGCCGTGTCCCCGCGAACGGTGACTTTTTGTCCGCCGAATTCGTATTCTCCGTCCTTAAGCCCTTTTGCCCGCATGGAGTCTGTGATCATGATCAGGTTTTTGCTTCCTTTCGCCAAATAGGCAAGCTTAACGGCCAAAGGATGGGAATGAATGCCGTCAGTGATCAGCTCCGCCGTGATGCGGCCGCAGGCGAGAGCCGTACCGATGCCCCCCGGCTTACGATGATGAAAGGAGCTCATGGCGTTGAAGAGGTGCGTCATATGCACCGCCCCGGCATCCGCCGCTTTTTGTAAAAGCTCGGCTCCCGCGTCTGTGTGTCCCATTGACGGGATGATGTTTTGGTCTTTTAAATAACGGATCAGGCTGAAATCAGGATCTTCTTCCGGCGCAAGCGTCACGATTTTGATCAGCCCTCCCGAGAGCCGCTCCCATTTCTGAAAGAGCCCGGCATCAGCAGGAGTAATCCATTGTTTCGGCTGTGCTCCCGCCTTTTTCGGAGAGACAAACGGTCCTTCTAAATGAATGCCGATCAACTCAGCGCCTTTTTGGACCTGCGGTGAGGAAGACGCCCATTTTTTGGCGTTGACGAGCGCTTTTTCAATGTTTTCGTGCTGCTGTGTGATCGTTGTCGCTAGAAAAGAGGTTGTTCCTTCTTCGGGCAGCCGGGCGGACATTGTATCAAGAGCTGCAACATCAGCATCCATCGTATCCGCGCCGTATCCGCCGTGAATATGAATATCAATCATTCCGGGAAGCGCATACGAGCCCGCGGGCGCCTTCCATTCCTTCTCATACGTTTCTTGCGGTCTTGTTTTCCCCGCGTAAGAAATGATGCCGTCCTTTATACCGAGAAAACCGTTTCGGATGATTTCTTCTTCTGTTACGATGTCCGCACCGCTGATTAACAAGCTTTCAGCCACTTTAAAACACGCCTTTCTGGTTAGTTGTTAGTTTTATTTTACTCTTTTTCAGACTAGTTATCTAGACCAGTTATGCCGGAATTGTATAAATCTGTTTTGGTTCAGACGGTAAAGTGATAAAATATAACTGTTCAAAGCTCGGAACATCCCAGAACAGGAGGAACATATCTTGGCAAAGGTTCGGACCAAAGACGTAATGGAGCAGTTCCATTTAGAATTGATCAGCGGAGAAGAAGGGATTAACCGCCCGATTACGATGAGTGATTTATCACGGCCCGGTATTGAAATCGCCGGTTATTTTACATATTACCCGAGAGAACGGGTGCAGCTTTTAGGAAAAACGGAGCTGTCATTTTTCGATCAGCTTCCCGAGGAAGATAAGAAACAGCGGATGAAATCGCTGTGCACCGATGTGACGCCGGCTATCATACTTTCCAGAGATATGCCGATCCCGCCGGAGCTTGTAGAAGCTTCCGAGCAAAACGGCGTGCCTGTGCTCAGATCCCCTCTGAAAACAACCAGGCTGTCAAGCAGACTGACGAATTTTCTTGAGAGCCGTCTCGCGCCGACAACGGCCATTCACGGCGTGCTTGTGGATATATACGGCGTCGGCGTGCTCATTACGGGAAAAAGCGGCGTCGGTAAAAGTGAAACGGCGCTGGAGCTTGTCAAACGAGGCCATCGTCTTGTCGCGGATGACTGCGTTGAAATCCGGCAGGAGGATCAGGATACCCTTGTCGGGAACGCGCCTGATCTGATTGAGCATCTGCTCGAAATCAGGGGGCTCGGCATTATAAATGTCATGACGCTGTTCGGAGCGGGCGCCGTCAGAAGCAATAAAAGAATTACAATCGTCATGGACCTTGAGCTTTGGGAGCAAGGGAAACAATACGACCGTCTCGGACTTGAAGAAGAAAAAATGAAAATCATTGATACGGAAATTACAAAACTGACCATTCCTGTCCGCCCGGGGCGGAATCTCGCCGTTATTATCGAAGTTGCGGCGATGAACTTCAGATTGAAGCGGATGGGCTTAAATGCTGCCGAGCAATTTACGAATAAGCTGGCGGATGTCATTGAGGACGGCGAACAAGACGAATAGGAGTTGGCAATGATATGAACGAAGCAGGAACACCAATCAATCCGATTGCCTTTCAGCTCGGGCCATTATCCGTGCACTGGTACGGAATCATTATCGGCGCGGGCGCGTTATTAGGGCTTTGGATGGCCATGAGGGAGAGTGAAAAGCGGGGGCTGAAAAAGGACATTTTTATTGATCTTGTTCTTTTCGCCATCCCGATCGCAATCATTTGCGCAAGGGCATATTATGTGCTTTTCGAGTGGAGCTATTACTCGGAACACCCCGGGGAAATCATTAAAATTTGGAAAGGCGGCATCGCGATTCACGGCGGATTAATCGGCGCGATCGCGACGGGAATCGTCTTTTCAAAAGTAAGAGGCATCTCATTCTGGAAGCTGGCGGATATTGCCGCGCCGAGTATTCTGCTCGGCCAGGCCATCGGGCGCTGGGGGAACTTTATCAACCAAGAGGCTCACGGTGAAGCGGTCAGCCGGTCATTTTTGGAAAGTCTGCATCTTCCGGATTTCATCATTAATCAGATGTACATAGACGGACAATATTATCACCCGACGTTTTTGTATGAATCGCTGTGGAGTTTTGCGGGCGTCGTGATTCTGCTTCTGCTCCGCCGCGTGAACCTGCGCAGGGGCAATCTATTTTTGACGTATGTGATCTGGTATTCGATCGGCAGATACTTTATTGAGGGAATGCGGACGGACAGCCTGATGCTTACGAGCCAGCTTCGGATCGCGCAGGTCATTTCCATTGTGCTGATTGTACTTGCGATTATTTTAATGATTTTCAGACGCATGAAGGGGTATGCCGATAAGCGGTATGCCGACACGGACTGACGCCTGAAATCGGAAAGGACATAAGATGACTGATAAACGTGTAACCGCCATTTTATTTGATCTCGACGGCACGCTGATTGACACGAATGAACTGATTATCGCTTCTTATCTTCATACGCTTGATCATTATTGCCCGGGGCAGTTCAAAAGGGAAGATGTGCTTCCGTTTATCGGCCCGCCTCTGTATGAAACGTTTTCAGGCATTAATGCTGAAAAGTGCGATGAGATGATCAGCATGTACAGAGCATTCAACCATGAAAAGCACGATGAGCTCGTCACGGAGTACGAAACGGTTTATGAAACGCTGGATGAATTGAAAAAAGCGGGATATCAGCTCGGGATTGTCACCACAAAGCTGAGGGATACAGTCAATATGGGATTGAAGCTGACAGGCATCGGGGCGTTTTTCGATACTGTCGTCACGCTTGATGATGTAAAGCATCCGAAGCCTGACCCCGAGCCTGTGCGGCTTGCTCTCAGCCGGCTTGGGTGCGATCCGTCGGAAGCCATAATGGTCGGTGACAATTATCACGATGTCATGGCGGGAAAAAACGCCGGCACGAAAACAGCCGGCGTCGCGTGGACGATTAAAGGCGCACAGACGCTTTCCGCCTATGAACCCGATTATATGCTCGAGAAAATGAGTGATTTATTGCACATCACCGGAGTGAAGTAATCCGTGAGAAAAACAGACCGCCATCCGGTTTCAGGTGCAAATTCATTGTGGCATGTTTATCAGACGGTTCCCTTTCTGAAGGTGATGAAAAATTTCATCATCATTCAGATCGCAAGGTATACGCCGTTTTTAAGCGTGAAAAACTGGCTGTACCGAACCTTTTTGAAAATGAATGTCGGAAAACAGACGTCATTCGCGCTGATGGTGATGCCGGATATCATGTTTCCCGAAAAAATCACTGTCGGAAAAAACAGTATCATCGGCTACAATACGACGATTTTGGCTCATGAATATTTAATACATGAGTACCGGACCGGTTTTGTCACAATCGGTGACGAGGTGATGATCGGGGCAAACACAACCATTCTGCCCGGCGTCACCATCGGGAGCGGAGCCGTTGTATCAGCCGGCACGCTGGTGCACAAAGATGTCCCGGCCGGGGCGTTTGTCGGAGGAAATCCGATGCAGGTGATCTATACGGACGAAGAAATGAAAGAACGAATGGGAAAACCCCGCTGATTAACGTCAGCGGGGTTTTTTTATGACTTGATCACAATGGCCTGGCTGCCCATCTGCTTCCAGGCTTTTTCAAAGTCAGACCGATCTGTTTTTCTGTTTTTATAGCCGTAAGGATCATTGACGTATACATAATCGTGATCATAACCTGTGACGGCTACGCTATGCATGCTGAACGTAACGTCGATCTTTCCGTTCGGCGTATTCCAAGTCTGCATATTATCAACCGGCTTAAAGGATGTGGTGGTAATCACCCAGACCGGCCGCCCTTTTTCAAGCTGGCGGTACACTGAAGAAATGTCTTTTCCCGTCAGATCGTATACTTTGTTTCCCGCATATTCTTTGGCGAGTTTATCAATCGGCTCATGATAAACGCCTAAACCCGGGCCGTTTTCCATATCTCCGGCAAATCCTTCATTCGGATCTCCCTTCAGCCCGCTGCTGTATGTGAGCGGAACTTTATTGATTTTATCCGCCAATGTATTTTTTGATACATGATATCCGGCATTGTTCAAAATCATGGCAAGGCTTGTCACCTCACAGCCATTGTACAGTCTGGGAGAATCCATCTGTCTGTACAGAACGACATTCAGCGGTGACGCGCTCCCTTTTAACGGTGTTTTCTCATCAGGCTCGTCGGACTGCTGATTGAAAAAATTCAAATGAATATCGTTTGTATAGATGTTATATCCCAGATAGACAAGGACGGCTGTCAGAATCAGCACACATAATGTTCCAAGCGTCTTCATTATCAATTCTTCTCCCTTGTTTCTGTTGAAGCTATTCTATGTATTATAGCACTTCTGCTCAATATGATTCGATCGTTCCGATATGTTTACAGGTTTGTTCATTCTTTAGCCATGTTTATGGAAAAGAATAGGCGGACATTGGGCGTTGCAATTCATTCTTTTATCTGCTAACATATTATCATATTAGCGAACTAAAGGATTCTGAATTTTCCTTCAGACAAAGCGGAGGTGTAAAGGCAAATGTTTATGTTTGAGAAACCGCATGGCATGAGAGATACGCTGCCCGGTTTATACGAAGCCAAGAAAAAAGTCCGTTCCACACTGACGGATTTAATTGATAAATGGGGTTATCAGTTTATGGAGACGCCGACCCTTGAATTTTATGAAACAGTAGGCGTCCAGTCAGCCATTGAAGAACAGCAGCTGTTTAAGCTTCTCGATCAGGACGGGAAAACGCTTGTGCTTCGGCCTGATATGACCGGACCGATTGCCAGGGTGGCGGCGTCTAAGCTGCACAAACACAATCATCCGCTCAGAGCGGGGTACGCGGCAAGCGTCTATCGCGCTCAGGAGCGGGAAGGCGGACGTCCGGCAGAATTCGAACAGGTCGGTGCGGAGCTGATCGGCGACGGATCAACAAGCGCGGACGCCGAGGTGATTGCGCTGGCGGCCGGCGCTTTGAAAAACGCGGGATTGCACCGGTTTAAAATCGCGATCGGCCATGCCGGACTCGCTGATGAGCTGTTTGTCGAGGTTCTGGGCAATGCTGAGCGGGCGGATGTTCTGCGGCGCTTTCTCTTTGAGAAGAATTACGTGGGATACAGGGAACATGTCAAATCGCTTCCGCTTTCTTCAATAGACAAAAGCCGGCTGCTGGCACTTCTGGAATTGCGAGGCGGGAAAGAGATCTGCGCCAAAGCGGAGGAGATCATCGGCATCTCCGGACAAAGCTTGATTCAGGAGCTGGAAGACCTGTGGGACATTCTTGAGGATTACGGATGTGCCGAGCATATTCGCCTTGATCTGAATATGGTAAGCCATATGAGTTATTACACGGGAATTTTATTCGAAGTGTATGCGGCAAATGTCGGTTTTGTCATCGGAAGCGGCGGACGCTATAACAATCTTCTCGGCCATTTCGGCAGTCCCGCTCCCGCCACGGGTTTCGGGCTCCGTATCGACAGGCTGATTGAAGCGCTCGGCATCCAGGAAGAAACTAGTGAAGCGGACGCCGTGATTTTCAGCAAGGAGCAGCGGGCGCAGGCCATTTTATTCGCGGAGGAAGAAAGGGCGAGAGGCAGAAAAGTCGTCCTGCAGGATCTGGCGGGCATTGAAAATATCGATCATATGACAAAATCATTCGCAAACGTCACATACTTTATCGGTGCCAGAAAGGAAGAGCAGAATGGGTAAGGTACTCACAATGGCAATGCCAAAAGGACGGATATTCGAAGAAGCGGCCGGGTTGCTGCGGCAGGCCGGGTACAGGCTGCCCGAGGAGTTTGAAGAATCGAGAAAGCTGATCATTGACGTTCCTGAAGAAAATCTCCGCTTTATTCTGGCAAAGCCGATGGATGTGACGACTTATGTCGAGCATGGCGTCGCTGATGCCGGTATTGCCGGAAAGGATGTCATGCTTGAGGAAGAGCGTGACGTGTATGAGGTGCTCGATCTGAAAATCAGCAAATGCCATCTCGCCGTTGCGGGGCTTCCCGGAGCGGATTGGAACGGAGTCGCCCCGAGGATTGCGACGAAATATCCGAATGTTGCGTCAAGTTATTTCAGAGAGCAGGGCGAGCAGGTGGAAATCATTAAGCTGAACGGTTCGATTGAATTGGCGCCTTTAATCGGGCTTGCTGACAGAATCGTAGATATCGTATCAACCGGGCGGACATTAAAAGAAAACGGTCTCGTTGAATCAGAACATATTTGTGACATCACATCGCGTTTTATCGTCAATCCGGTCAGCTACCGTATGAAGGATGATGTAATCGACGAAATGGCGGCCAGGTTGGCCAGGGTTGTGGAAGGAGAAACGGCACAATGAAAATAACCGCAGTAAAAAGAAGCGAGCGGTTTTCACTGAAGCGTTCCATCGACAGCGGAACCGAAGAGCAGCGGAAAACCGTCAGGGGGATTATTGAAGACGTCAGACAAAACGGTGACAAAGCCGTTTTGGCCTATACAAAAACATTTGACGGCATCAGCCTGAACCAAATGGCCGTGAGTGCAGAGGAAGTCACCGAGGCGTACCGTCTGCTTGATGATCAGCTGCTGGCAGTGATCAGACAGGCGATTGCCAATATTAAAGAATATCACGAACGCCAGCTGCAATCTTCTTGGTTTTACCATCGCAAAGACGGCACGATGCTCGGGCAGAAAATAACGGCGCTCGATTCCGCGGGCGTATACGTGCCGGGCGGGACGGCCGCTTATCCGTCTTCCGTTTTAATGAATGTCATCCCCGCTCTCGCTGCGGGAGTGGAACGGATCGTTCTCGTCAGTCCTCCGGGAAAAGACGGCCGCCTTTCGCCGGGCGTTCTGGCTGCGGCGTCTGAGCTCGGCATAAAGGAAATTTACAAAGCGGGAGGCGCGCAGGCGATTGCCGCGCTCGCTTACGGAACCGAAACGATACAGCCTGTTGATAAGATTACGGGCCCCGGCAATATATTTGTAGCACTCGCGAAGCGCGAAGTCTTCGGCGTTGTGGATATTGACATGATTGCCGGGCCCAGTGAAATCGTGGTCCTGGCAGACGATACGGCGGTGCCCAAAGAAGTAGCCGCTGACCTGCTTTCACAGGCAGAACACGATACGCTCAGCTCAAGCGTGCTTGTCACCGACTCACGGAAGCTTGCCGAAGCCGTATCAGATGAGGTGAATAAACAGCTTCAGACGCTGCCGCGCAAAGAAATCGCCGAAGCGTCGATCAAGGATCACGGCCGCATTTATATCGCGGAATCGATGGAAGATGCAGTGGACACGGTGAATGCGCTGGCACCCGAGCATTTAGAAATCATGACGCATTCGCCGGAGGCTTTGCTTGGAAGCATCAGACACGCGGGGGCGATTTTCTTAGGGCGATACAGCGCTGAACCGGTCGGCGATTATTTTGCCGGACCGAATCACGTTTTGCCGACAAACGGAACGGCGCGGTTTTCAAGCCCGTTGAATGTAACAGATTTTCAAAAGAAATCGAGCATCATCTCATACAGCCGGAAGGCATTTGAAACGCACGCGGACAGCATTTCCGCCTTCGCGAGACTGGAAGGGCTTGAAGCGCACGCAAGATCGATTGAAGCGAGAAACGGAGGAATGACCGATGAGAAAAGCGGAACGCGCCAGAACAACAAATGAGACCGATATTAAGCTGGCTTTCGAAATAGACGGAGAAGGAAAAGCCGACATCAGCACGGATGTGCCGTTTATGACTCATATGCTTGATTTGTTCACAAAGCACGGGCAATTCAATTTAACTGTTGACGCAAAAGGCGATACGGAGATAGATGATCACCACACGACTGAAGACATCGGCATCTGCTTAGGGCAGGCTTTTTTGGAGGCGCTCGGTGATAAAAAAGGCATCAAACGGTACGGATCAGCGCTGGTACCGATGGACGAAGCGCTCGCCCAAGTCGCCGTAGACCTGAGCAACCGGCCGCACCTTGAGATGCGCGCTGCATTTCCGCAAGCGAAAGTCGGAACGTTTGATACCGAGCTGGTACATGAATTCCTATGGAAACTGGCGCTCGAAGCGAGAATGAATCTGCACGTCATCGTTCATTACGGCACGAATACGCATCATATGATAGAAGCCGTGTTTAAGGCGCTTGGCAGAGCGCTTGATGAAGCGTCATCCATTGATCCGCGCGTCAAGGGTGTGCCGTCTACGAAAGGAATGCTGTAAATGATCGGTGTAATTGATTACGGTATGGGCAATTTATTCAGCGTGTCGAAGGCGCTGGAACGCGTCGGCGTCCCGTATGTCGTATCAGACCGGCCGGAAGAGCTTGAAAAAGCGGATGCTTTTATTCTCCCCGGTGTCGGATCATTCAGTGACGCCATGGACAATTTACGCCGCGCGAAGCTTGATCAATTCATACACCGTATGGTTGACGAGGGTAAGCTGCTCCTCGGCATCTGCCTCGGCATGCAGCTCATTTTCGAAGAAAGCACCGAAAACGGCTCTGCAAAAGGACTTGGTTTATTAGCCGGAAAAGCTGTGAGACTCAAAGACAGAGATGCCGAAGGAAACAAGCTGAAGGTGCCGCATATGGGCTGGAACCGGCTGACGTTTCACCAAACGTCTCCTTTGCTTTCGGAAGCGGAAGAAGGCTTCGTTTACTTTGTCCATTCCTATTATATAGACGGGATGGAAGACGGCGATCTTCTGGCAAGCGCTGAGTACGGCGTTCGTGTTCCGGCCGTCGTCGGGAAACGCAATGTCTTCGGTGCACAGTTTCACCCGGAAAAAAGCGGTACGGCCGGAATGGCGATCTTAACGCAATTTACAAAAATGGCAGCGGAACAGCAGGTGAAGAAATGAACGCTTTTACATTATATCCGGCAATCGATATGAGAAACGGCAAATGCGTCCGCCTCATCCAAGGCGATTACGGCAAGGAAACGATATACGGTGACTCTCCTTTAGACATGGCAGCGCAATTTGCACAAGAAGGTGCCGAATGGATTCATCTCGTGGACCTTGACGGCGCGAAAGCAGGCAGGAAAGTAAACGACAGGCATGTTCTTGACATTGCGCGGCAGCTTGATGCCAAAGTCGAGATCGGCGGCGGGATCCGTTCTGAAGCGGATGTATACGGTTATTTATCACAAGGTGTTGATCGCGTTATTCTCGGCAGCTCGGCCGTTTCCGATCCGGCATTTGTGAAGAGCATGCTGAAACAATACGGCGGCAAAATCGCGATCGGTCTTGATGCAAGGAACGGATATGTCTCGACGGAAGGCTGGCTGGAAACATCCTCGGTAAGGGCGGCCGATCTGGGCCGTGAATTGGCGGCCGAAGGGGCGGAAACCTTCATTTTCACGGATATTGCAACTGACGGCATGCTGTCAGGACCGAACATCGAAAGCACCGTTCAGCTCGCAAAAGCAACGGGAAAAACCGTCATCGCTTCAGGCGGAGTCAGCTCAGTCGCCGACCTCAAAGCACTGGCCCGCTTCAAAGACGCCGGCGTATCGGGAGCGATTATCGGAAAAGCGCTGTATACAAAACAATTTACATTGGCTGAAGCGCTCAGCGGGGTGAAGGACGCATGATCACGAAACGAATCATTCCGTGTCTCGATGTGAAAGAAGGACGCGTCGTCAAAGGCATTCAATTTCTCGGGCTGAAAGATGCGGGCGATCCTGTCGAGCTGGCCGAAGCTTACGACAGGGAGAGCGCTGACGAACTTGTTTTTCTCGACATTTCCGCCTCTCACGAAGGCCGCAAGACGATGACGGACGTCGTAGAACAGGTTGCGGCAAAACTGGCGATTCCGTTTACGGTCGGCGGCGGAATTAATCAATTAAGCGATATGAAACGAATGCTTCGCGCCGGCGCTGATAAAGTATCCGTTAATACAGCGGCCGTTCTCCGCCCCGAGCTGATTACGGAAGGAGCGGATTTTTTCGGCTCGCAATGCATCGTAGCGGCGATTGACGCAAAGTATGACGAAGATTCGGATTGCTATAAAGTGTACACACACGGCGGCAGACAGAAAACCGAGTGGGAAGTCACGGCCTGGGCAAAAGAAGCCGTCAGCCGGGGAGCGGGTGAAATCCTGCTGACAAGCATGGACGCAGACGGTGAGAAAACAGGCTTTAATCATACGCTCACACAGCTTGTCACACGTGCCGTCCCGGTGCCCGTCATTGCGTCAGGGGGAGCCGGAAGCGCGCGCCATATGCTTGAAGCCTTCACGATCGGTGAAGCGGACGCCGCGCTTGCAGCTTCCATTTTCCATTACAAAGAGACATCTATAAAAGAAGTGAAAGATTATATGAAGAAACACGGGGTGAATGTGAGATGAAACGGGCAGATGAACTGCGGTTTGACGAGGCCGGACTGATTCCAGCCATCGTGCAGGATGCGGCAAGCAAAGAAGTACTGACACTGGCTTATATGAATCGTGAATCCTACGAAAAAACGATAGAAACGAAAGAAACCTGGTTTTACAGCCGTTCACGCGGGGAGCTGTGGCATAAAGGAGCGACGTCGGGGAATACCCAAAAGGTGAAAGCCATCCGCTATGATTGCGATCAAGATGCTCTTGTCGTGCTTGCGGAGCCCTCAGGACCCGCATGCCATAAGGGAAGCTACAGCTGCTTTTCTCCGGAAAAAGCGGATGCGCAGGATCGTTTCGGCATCTTAAATGAACTGGAAAGCGTAATCGCCAAACGGCAGGCGGAGATGCCTGAGGGAGCCTACACAACGTATCTGTTTCGGGAAGGCGTCGATAAAATCCTCAAAAAAGTCGGCGAAGAAGCCGCAGAGGTTATTATCGCCGCGAAAAACCGGGACCATGAAGAATTAAAATGGGAAGCGGCGGATTTGCTGTATCATTTGCTCGTTCTTCTGCGTGAGCAGTCGCTTCCTTTGGACGACGTGCTTGACGTCCTTGCGAAACGCCATTCAGCATCTGAGTAAAACAAACCTCACGGAGAGATCCGTGAGGTTTTTAATCTGTCAAACTTAAACATTCAATTAAATATTCCTTATTTCCGCAACCGGAGGCAGATGAATTTGATAATATTGACTAATAGAGTTTATTTTGGTTTTTGTCAAAAATGTACGTTTTGTTCATATTCCGTTCATGCACATCCGTTATAGTATAAACAGTGATATAGGAGGAAAACATATGCCGAATAAACAACCAAAACCTAAAGGGAAATTCAGCTCATTCTTTTCATTAGTCAAAAAAACAAAACCATCATACGGTATGCTGGCCTTCGCGCTGTCTCTCAGTATTGTGACAACGCTCGTCAGCCTGCTGATTCCGCTATTGACAAAGCAGCTCGTTGACGGCTTTTCCATGTCGTCGCTGTCAGGCGTGCAAATCGGAATCATCGCAGCCGTGTTTATCGTACAGGCCGCATTAAGCGCCTACGCCACCTACGCCCTGAACTACAGCGGCCAGAAAATCATCTCGGGACTGCGTGATTTGTTGTGGCAGAAATTAATTAAACTGCCCGTCTCTTATTTTGACAAAAACGCCACGGGAGAAACGATCAGCCGTGTCACCAATGACACAATGGTGGTAAAAGAGCTGATCACAAACAATATCAGCGGATTTATTACCGGAATCATTTCCGTTATCGGGTCACTGACGATCTTATTTTTCATGAACTGGAAGCTCACATTGCTCGTGCTGATCGTCGTGCCGCTGGCTGCGGTGATTTTAGTGCCGATCGGCCGGAAAATGTTTAAAATTTCTCGGGAAACACAGGATGAAACGGCGAGATTCACCGGATTATTAAACCACATCCTCCCGGAAATCAGGCTTGTAAAAGCGTCAAACGCTGAAGAAGCGGAATACGGACGCGGAAAAGCAGGCATCATGGCACTCTTTAAACTCGGGCTGCGTGAAGCGAAGGTGCAGTCGCTCGTAGGCCCGCTTATTACACTTGTATTAATGGCGGCGCTGGTCGCTGTCATCGGGTACGGCGGGATGCAGGTGTCATCCGGTGAATTGACAGCCGGCGCACTCGTTGCCTTTATCCTGTATTTGTTTCAGATCATTATGCCGATGGGCCAGATCACTTCATTTTTCACACAGCTTCAAAAATCCGTCGGCGCAACGGAACGGATGATTCATATTCTTGCAGAAAAAGAAGAAGATATCCAAACCGGAAAAGCCATTGAAAACGCAGATCAGCCGATTAAGCTTGAACAAGTCTCATTCGGCTACAAAACAGATCAAACCATCTTAAAAGACATTACGGCTACGATTGAAGCCGGCAAAGTCACCGCGATCGTCGGACCGAGCGGCGGCGGAAAAACAACGTTATTTAAGCTGCTTGAACGATTCTACAATCCGACTGCGGGCAGCATCCTGCTCGGAAATGAACCGATTGATGCGTATTCCCTTGAGTCATGGCGGGAGCATATCGGCTACGTGTCGCAAGAAAGCCCGTTAATGTCAGGCACCATCCGCGACAATATCTGTTACGGATTAAAACGCGAGGTGACTGATGAGGAACTGAGGCAAGCGGCTGACATGGCCTACGCCCTGCAATTTATTGAAGACTTACCGAAGAAATTTGAAACAGAGGTCGGTGAGCGGGGAATTATGCTGTCAGGCGGACAGCGCCAGCGCATCGCCATTGCCAGAGCGCTCCTTCGCAACCCGAGCATTCTGATGCTTGATGAAGCGACATCAAGTCTGGACAGCCAATCTGAAAAATGGGTGCAGCAGGCGCTGGAAGTTCTAATGAAAGGCCGCACCACGATTGTGATCGCCCACCGTTTATCCACGGTTGTGGATGCAGATCAGCTTCTCTTTGTCGAACAGGGTGAAATCACCGGACGGGGCACACACCATGAATTAATGGCATCCCATTCGCTGTACCGCGATTTTGCGGAGCAGCAGCTGAAGCTGAATGCCGACTTAGAAAACAAAGCTGTGTAAAGCAAGACTTTATGAATCAAAAGCAGCTGAAAAAGCTGCTTTTTATTTTGCAGCCGGAGTCCTGTTCATACGGGTGTACGGTCGGTGAAGAACCAAGCCTAAGCGTGTATGCCGGTACAGGAGACAATGAAAAAATTCGGTTTATAAACATCATGTCGATTCATGAAAAGAAAAAAGCAGAAGGAGGGATTTTCATGGCTGTCATATTGGTTGCGGATGATGACCGCCATATCCGTGAGCTTGTCCGCCTTATGATGGAGCAGAGCGGTTTTGACGTCGCAGAAGCGGAGGACGGGGAAGCGGCGGTGCGGCTGATCGAATCAGCACCTATAGATCTCATCATACTGGATGTGATGATGCCGAAAATGGACGGGTTTGAAGTCAGTGAAGCCGTCCGCAGCTTTACGGACATTCCGATTTTGATGCTGACGGCAAAAGGCGAAACGCTGGACAAAGTGCAAGGTTTTACTTCCGGAGCGGATGATTATCTCGTCAAACCGTTTGAGCCGCTTGAGCTGGAAGCAAGGGTCAAAGCATTGCTGAAACGGTACCGGATCACCGCTGAAAAACTGCTGACCATCGGAACGGTCACATTAGATAAGCAATCCCGCACCGTAACGCGCGGCGGCGGAGCGGGATTGACATTGCCCCGGCGTGAATTTGAGCTTTTATTTAAGCTCGCCGGTTATCCGAATAAGACGTTTTCAAGAGAACAATTAATAGAAGATATTTGGGGCTTTGATTATGAAGGTGACGAGCGGACCGTTGATGTGCATATTAAAAGGCTGAGAGAACGGTTTCCGGAAAAAGACTATCCGTTTGCCATCCATACGGTGCGGGGGCTCGGGTATCGGTTTGTGGTGACAGGATGAAACGGATCTTCAGAACGGCTGGAAAAATCATCATCCTTCTCACCGTCACCGCATTCTTATGGCTGGCGGCTCACCTGATTGTTCAGGGATTCGGTCTCATATGGCCGATTTTGCTTGTGCCGTACGCCGAGCAGATTCTGACGCTTTGGCTTGTTTTCGGCCTGCTGTTCGTAACGATGTTTATTTTTTCAAAGTCAGCACGTGAAAGACATCATGCGATCTGGGATTCGCTGACCGCCACGATCAAGCAAATGTCGAGCGGCAACTTCACAGCGGCCGCTTCCCGGAAAATGGAGAAGATTGAGCGGAACCATCCCGTGACGAAATTGGCTGATGAACTGTCGACACTCGCCGCGGAACTGAGTGAAATGGAAAAACTGAAACAAGAATTTATTTCGAACGTTTCCCATGAAATCCAAACCCCGCTCACTTCATTAAAGGGCTACGCGCATCTTCTGAAAAAACCGGATTTATCATATGAGGAGCGGGGGCGCTACTTACACATCATCGAAACAGAAACAGAACGATTATCAAAAATCAGTGAAAATCTGCTGAAGCTCACTGCGCTCGAACGCCAAACCGAACCGATACAAAAAAAACCGTTCCGCATTGACAAACAGCTGCGGCGCACCATATTGACCTGTGAGCCTGAATGGTCCGCCAAACAGATTGAGTTTCTCATTGATTTACAGGAGTCGTATGTGTACGGAGATGAAGCGCTGCTCAGCCAAGTATGGATGAATCTGATTCACAATGCCGTAAAATTTACCGGTGAAGGCGGCCGCATTTCCGTTAAAATTGCAGATCTGCCGGGAGCGGCGGCTGTCGAAATCGCCGACGACGGAATCGGAATGGAGCCTGAACAGGCGGAGCGTGTATTTGAACGGTTTTATAAAGCGGACAAGGCGAGAAACGAAGGAGGAAGCGGGCTCGGCCTGTCCATCGCCCAAAAAATCGCAGAGCTGCACGGCGGTTCGATAGAGGTTGAGAGCAAGCACGGCGAAGGAACCCTTTTCCGTGTCATTCTTCCAGCCGAGCCTCGTGAAAAAAACAGCTAAAATCTGGTCGAACCAGCCAGTAAAAAACGAAGCCGATCCTGTCTTTTGAACTATTGAGGTGAAACCGTTTTATGGTATACTACTGACGGTAATACGTATAAAACGGAGGATATTTGTGGGAAAACACACTTCTGAACAGAAAAAGCACGCGCAAATTGTCCAGCTGCTTCAGGATGGACAATATTTTTTTCATAAAGGCTTAAAAGCATATAAAGAGCGGAATTTAAAGCGGGCCAGCAAACTGATTCAGCGGGCCGTCCACCTCGAGCCGAATGATTCCGAAATGCTGTCCCGGCTGGCCGTCATTTATTCTGAAATGGGCCACTACCAGCAGTCAAATGAGCTGTTCGACTTTATTTTGGTGAACCTGAAAGAAGAAATGCCCGAGTGTCATTACTTTAAAGCGAATAATTTCGCGCATTTGGGACTCTTTCAGGAAGCATACAAAGAAGCAGCGGCTTATTCAGATGCCGATCCGGACGGTGAATTCAGCGAAGAAATTGAAAATCTGATGGAGCTTTTGGATTTCGGCGAAGCGGGTGAAAACGAATCGCTCTATGACCAGGATGAGCTGCTGATCAGGCAGGATCGGGCAAAAGCGCTTCTTGAGAGCGGCCAGCTTCATGAAGCGGTTGTCATGCTTGAAGAGATTACGGCCGATTACCCCGAGCTTTGGTCTGCATACAACAACCTGGCGCTCGCTTACTTTTACTCAGGCAATGTCACAAAAGCGAAACAAACAGTATTCGAAGTGCTTGAGAAAAATGAAGGCAATCTCCATGCCCTGTGCAACCTCCTTGTATTCTGCTATTACGAGAGGGAAGATGAAAAAGTCGGAGAATTGAGCGGAAAACTCGCCAATGTGTATCCGATTTTATTCGAACAGCGCTATAAGCTGGGGGCGACGCTTGCGCTTGTCGGCAGACATGATCTCGGTTATAAATGGCTCCGTTCTCTTTACAAAAGCGGATTCGAAGGCGACGAAACGTTTTATTACTGGCTGGCCGCCTCAGCCTACGGGACAGGCCGCACAGAATTTGCGGAAACCATTTGGAAAAAGGCCGAAGCCGAATTTCCCGAATCAGACCGGCCCGCGCCTTGGGCGGAGCGGCAGGAACCGCTGCCTGCTTCACTCGAACAGCGGCTTGCCGCCTATTATATCAGCAGCGCTGAAGGAGAGCGGAACCAGCTTGAAAAAGTTCTGACGGCAAAACGCGCCGTTTCACCGTTTGAACAAGATTTCGTCAAACTGCTGCTTTCCGGTGAAAAAGGCGCTTCAGGCGTCTCCGGTGATGCGCTGTTCACGTATCGGACGGTCAAGCTTCTGGAGAAAGCGGAAGCCGACAGTTTAAAAACTGACGTCATGAGCTGCTGGGTTTTTCACGTCATTCAGCACATCCGCGCCGCCGCTGCCGTACAGAATGAGCGGGCATGGGCCGCAGCCATCGCATATGTATGGAAAGAAGCAAACGGCGAAAAAACGACGAAAAAAGAAACGGCCGCCGTTTACGGTATAACCCCGGCAACCCTTTCGAAATACATCAGACAAATAGATGATATTTTAGAATAAAACCGATTCTTTCTATATAAAGAGTCGGTTCTTTTTTTATCAGAAAGGGGCAAAACAGAACTTTACCGCCGAAAAAAGAGGTATTCATACGTATTTTTTTGCTTTTCGAATCGAAATCAGGCCGTAATCACCGTTTATTTTGCAAAATATGAGAATTGCAATCACATTGAAATATAACTGTAATAAAAATTGTCGAAACATGATGGTATAATGAGTCTCGTACATAAGAGATTAGTTTATTTTACATGTGCTGTATAATCTATACCAATTTAAAAGATTTAAAGATTCATACATAAAAATCATCAGCCTCACGGGTATGTGAGGGAGCGTAACTTTGATGTTCATAATAGAATTCCAAATGAGAACAGGTTTAAAGTAAAAGGGAGGAAAGAAAAAGTGAAAAAGAGTTTATTAACACTTGGTTTGGCTTCCGTCATCGGGACAAGCAGTTTTTTGATCCCGTTTACAAAAACTGCATCGGCGGAAACATTAGACAGCAAAAAAGCGAAAATCGAAAGCAAGCAATCTGAGGTGGCTTCAAGCCTTGAAGCAAAAGAAAGAGAATTGTCTAAGCTTCAGGACAAGCAGGCTAAGATTGAAAAAGAACTGAAAGACATTAACGCTAAAGCGTTGGATACAAGCAATAAAATCGAAGATAAAAAAGCTGAAAACGAAAAAACGAAAAAGCAGATCGCTGATTTGAAAAAAGAAATCAAAGAAACAGAAGCGCGTATTGAAAAACGCAATGAAATCCTGAAAAAACGCGTTCGTTCTTTACAGGAAAACGGCGGTTCTCAAGGATACATAGATGTTCTTTTAGGGGCGACAAGCTTCGGAGACTTCATTTCCCGTGCGACTGCGGTATCTTCTATCGTTGATGCGGATAAAGACCTGATCAAACAGCAGGAGCAGGATAAAGCGAAACTCGAAGACGCAGAAGCTGAACTTAACGTGAAGCTGAAAAAAGTTCAAGATGATCTTGCGAAACTCGAGTCTATGCAAAAAGACCTGAACAAACAGCTTGATCAGAAAGACAAGCTTTTCGACGAAGCGAAAAACGGCCAGAAAAAAGCGGCTTCCGCTATCTCTGATCTGAAAAAAGAAGCATCAAAGCTTGCAAATGAAAAAGCTGACACTGAAAAAGAACAGAAGCGCATTAAAGCTGAGCAGGCTGCAGCGGCTGCCCTGATCAAAAAACAGGAAGAAGCGCAAAAAGCTTCTGAAGACCAAAACCAAAAAGATGACAGCCAGCCGGCACCGGCGGTTAAAACTGTGAAAAAAGCGGCTGTTTCAACATCATCTGATTCATCTGACAGCTCAAGCAAACCGAAGAGCACTTCAGGCGGATCATCTCATAACAGCGGCGGTTCAGATGATTCTGACGGCGGATCTGTTATTTCAAATTCAGGCGGTATTGAAGGCGCCATCAGCGTAGGATCAAGCCTTGTGGGTCAATCCCCGTACAAGTTCGGCGGCGGACGCACTCAATCCGATATTGACAACCGTATTTTTGACTGCTCTTCATTCGTACGCTGGGCTTATGCTAACGCAGGCGTTAATCTCGGACCTGCAAGCGGCACAAACACAGATACATTAATCGGAAGAGGTAAAGCAGTAAGCGCGTCTGACATGAAACGCGGAGACTTAGTATTCTTCAATACGTATAAAACAAACGGCCACGTCGGCATCTACTTAGGTAACGGAACGTTCCTGAACGATAATACATCACACGGTGTATCCATTGATTCTATGAGCAACCCTTACTGGAAGAAAGCATTCAACGGCAATGTAAGACGTGTCGTGCAATAATGAATAAGACAAGGGCCTTCTATCCCGGAAGGCTCTTTCTTTATTTGTATACCCGCTCAGGAGCTGCCTAATCACGGTTTTTCAGAAAAATGAGCAAAAAAATAGCGAATTGCCTTCAGATTTAATAGGATATGGGTAAGGAATACGATTGATGGGGATTCTTAGTCATATAGGGTGCGCCCCATTTCGAAAAGGAGTGAATCATGGTGTCAGAAGAAAAAATTTATGATGTGATCATTATCGGCGCGGGTCCGGCGGGGATGACCGCTGCTGTTTACACATCACGAGCGAACTTATCCACATTAATGATCGAAAGAGGAATTCCGGGCGGCCAGATGGCCAACACGGAGGATGTTGAAAACTATCCGGGTTTTGAAAGCATTCTCGGCCCTGAACTTTCTAATAAAATGTTTGAACATGCGAAAAAATTCGGTGCGGAATATGCGTACGGCGATATTAAAGAAATCGTTGACGGTAAAGAATATAAAACGGTCAAAGCCGGTTCAAAAGAATATAAAGCGCGTGCCATCGTCATTTCTGCCGGAGCGGAATACAAAAAGATCGGTGTTCCCGGCGAAAAAGAACTGGGCGGCCGCGGCGTATCGTACTGCGCGGTTTGTGACGGCGCGTTCTTTAAAAATAAAGAGCTTGTCGTTGTCGGCGGCGGAGACTCCGCCGTTGAAGAAGGCGTCTATCTGACACGCTTCGCTTCAAAAGTCACCATCGTTCACAGACGTGACAAATTGCGTGCGCAAAGCATTCTTCAGGCGCGTGCCTTTGACAATGAGAAAATTGACTTCAAATGGAACAAAACCGTAAAAGAAATCCATGAGGAAAACGGAAAAGTCGGCAGACTTACTCTTGTGGATACCGTGACGGGAGAAGAGGAAGAATTCAAAGCTGACGGCGTCTTTATTTATATCGGTATGCTTCCGCTTTCTAAACCGTTCGAGAACTTGGGCATCACAAATGAAGAAGGCTACATTGAAACAAACGCTCAAATGGAAACAAAAGTTCCAGGTATTTTCGCCGCGGGAGACATCCGTGAAAAAACGCTCCGCCAGATCGTAACGGCGACAGGCGACGGAAGTATTGCGGCTCAAAGCGTTCAGCATTATGTGGAAGAGCTTGAGGAAACGCTCAAAACCGTTAAATAATCACTGTAATGTTCAGTTTTTGAATCGTTACTGTGTTTTAATTACGCTGTAACACGGGTGAAATACTGATGTTTTAAGATGAATGTAGTAATTGACCCCCTTTTTAATGAATACACTTTGGCACGGATTCCAGTATCCGTGCCCTTTTTTTGCGATTTTCTGTTTTCTGTCAAATAAAAGAAAAGGATGTCGGTGTCTCTGCATTGTGAGAGACATGCCGAAACGGTATAATGAAGAGACGATGATTTGTTGAGAAGGTTAGGTGACGTACTTGTGCAAAGAGTGACAAATTGTGTGCTGCAGACAGATGATCAGGTTCTCCTTCTCCAAAAGCCGAGACGGGGCTGGTGGGTCGCGCCCGGCGGGAAGATGGAAAGCGGCGAATCCGTCAGAGATTCCGTAATCAGAGAGTACAGAGAAGAGACGGGCATTTATATATTAAATCCGCAGTTAAAAGGCGTGTTTACCTTTATTATTAAGGAACAGGAACAAATCGTGTCAGAGTGGATGATGTTTACTTTCGTCGCCGACTCGTACACGGGGCGAAATGTCGCTGAATCAGAGGAAGGCGTTCTGAAGTGGCATGACGTAAAAGATATCCACAGCCTTCCGATGGCCCCCGGAGACGGGCATATCCTTGATTTTATGATCAAGGGCCAAGGGCTTTTGCACGGCACCTTTACGTATACGCCGGACTTCGAGCTGCTCAGCTATCGTTTAGATCCGCAGCTTATCAAATAAAAGAAAGACCGCAGGGGGGAGAAAGATGAGTATGAATGAAAACCATGATATTCAGCTCGTCATCATTACGGGAATGTCTGGAGCGGGGAAAACCGTCGCCATTCAAAGCTTTGAGGATCTCGGCTATTTTTGCGTTGACAATCTGCCGCCTTCCTTGCTGCCGAAATTTTTGGAGCTGATGAAAGAATCAAGTTCAAAAATGAGCAAGGTCGCGCTTGTCATGGATCTGCGGGGACGTGAATTTTTTGACAGGCTGATTGAGGCGCTGGATGAAATGGCGGAAAATCCTTGGATTACACCGCGCATTCTCTTTTTAGACGCTAAGGATTCCATCCTTGTGACGAGATACAAAGAAACGAGGCGTTCTCACCCGCTGGCCGCTACCGGGCTTCCTCTCGAAGGAATCGCGCTGGAACGCCAGCTGCTTGAAGAATTGAAAGGGCGCTCTCAGCTGATCTATGACACATCGGATATGAAACCGCGTGATCTGCGTGAAAAAATCGTGGCGCATTTCGCCACGAACCAAGGTGAAACATTTACAGTGAACGTAATGTCATTCGGTTTCAAATACGGGCTTCCGATAGATGCCGACCTCGTGTTTGATGTAAGGTTTCTGCCGAATCCGTTCTACATTGAAAGCATGAGGCCGCTTACGGGGAAAGATGAGGAAGTGTCATCCTATGTGATGAAGTGGAACGAAACACAAAAGTTTATTGAAAAGCTTGTTGATCTGCTCGGCTTTATGCTTCCGTCTTATAAGCGGGAAGGTAAAAGCCAGCTTGTCATCGCGATCGGCTGTACGGGCGGCCAGCACCGCTCCGTCACGCTCGCTGAGTATTTGGCTGACTATTTTAAAAAAGATTTCTATACTCATGTCACTCACCGGGACATTGAAAAGAGAAGCCGGAAATGAATAAGAAGCCGAAAATCGCAATCTTCGGCGGCGGAACGGGTCTGTCCGTGCTGCTTCGGGGATTAAAGCATAAGCCCGTTGATATTACGGCGATTGTGACAGTTGCTGATGACGGCGGAAGTTCAGGCCGTCTGCGGGATGAACTTCAAATTCCGCCGCCGGGTGACATCCGTAACGTACTGGCTGCTTTGTCAGATGTTGAGCCGCTCGTTGAAAATCTGTTTCAGCACCGTTTCAACAAAGGAAGCGACTTAACCGGACATTCGCTCGGCAATTTGATTTTGGCAGCGATGACAAATATAACCGGTGATTTCTTTCACGCTGTCACCGAAATGAGCAAGGTGCTGAATGTCCGCGGCAGAGTGCTGCCTGCTGCCAACACCAGTGTCGTTCTTCACGCTGAAATGGAGGACGGGCAGGTCGTCTCCGGAGAATCGACAATCCCTTCTTACGGCCAGCGGATTAAACGGGTGTTTCTTACGCCTGAAAAAATTGATCCGCTCCCGGAAACGATTGACGTCATCCGTCAGGCCGATTTAATCATTATCGGTCCGGGAAGCCTGTACACAAGCATTCTTCCGAATCTGCTCGTACCGAAAATCGGAGAGGAAGTCGTCAAGGCTGCGGCCAAAAAAGTATATATATGCAACGTCATGACACAGCCCGGAGAGACGCTGCAATACAGTGCGGCCGACCATGTCAAGGCGCTGAACGATCATATGGAGCAGCCGTTTATCGACACGATCTTAATCAACAATGAGGAGATCCCTGACGAAATCAAAAGCAAATATGCGAAAGAGCTGGCCCGGCCCGTCGACTTCAATGTTGAAAAGCTGAAATCCATGGGGCTTGAGGTCATCAGGGATCAGATTATCACGTATAAAAATGGCGTAATCCGTCACGATACACATAAAGTGGCTTCTCTTCTTGTCGATTTATTAAGGGACTAGAGGCCTTTTGAAATGAGGTGGCTAATATGTCATTTGCATCGGAAACAAAAAAAGAACTGACGAATCTGGAAGTGAAGGACTGCTGCGCCAAGGCGGAGCTGTCCGCGCTGATTCGGATGAACGGTTCACTGTCATTTTCAAACCGCCATCTCGTGCTTGACGTTCAAACCGAAAATGCGGCGATTGCCCGCCGCATTTATACATTGCTGAAGAAACAATATGATGTATCGGTCGAACTGTTAGTCAGAAAAAAAATGCGGCTGAAAAAAAACAATGTTTATATTGTGCGCTTTTCTGAAAATGCAAAGCTGATTTTAGAGGAATTGAAAATCCTCGGAGAGAACTTTGTATTTGAACGGAATATTTCTGAGGAACTGGTGGCGAAACGCTGCTGCAAACGTTCTTATATGAGAGGGGCGTTTTTGGCGGGGGGATCTGTGAATAATCCCGAAACATCGTCGTACCACTTGGAAATCTTCTCGCTTTATAAGGAACATAACGATTCATTATGCGCGCTGCTGAATGAATTTCATCTGAACAGCAAAACGCTTGAACGGAAAAAAGGCTATATTACGTATTTAAAAGAGGCGGAAAAAATCACTGAATTTCTGAATGTCATCGGCGCTCACAATTCACTGCTGCGTTTTGAAGATGTGCGGATTGTCAGAGACATGAGAAACTCAGTGAACCGCCTCGTCAATTGTGAAACAGCAAACTTAAACAAAACCATCGGTGCTTCTCTCAGACAGGTGGAAAATATTAAATACATTGATGAACGGATCGGTCTTGAAGCGCTGCCGGAAAAGCTTCGCGAAATTGCGCAGCTGCGGATTGATTATCAGGAGGTCACGCTGAAAGAACTGGGGGAAATGGTTGCAAGCGGGAAAATCAGCAAATCCGGCATCAATCACAGGCTGAGAAAGCTCGATGAAATCGCAGAACAGCTGCGTACAGGACAAAGCATCACTTTGAAATAACCGTACAGAAAAGGGGAGATCTTATGGTTCAGGAGAAAGTGGAAGTGCGTTTAAAGACGGGTTTGCAGGCGCGTCCCGCTGCATTGTTTGTACAGGAGGCAAATCGTTTTGCATCAGATGTGTTTCTTGAGAAAAACGGAAAGAAAGTGAATGCCAAAAGCATTATGGGATTAATGAGTCTGGCGGTCAGCACGGGGACGGAAGTCACTCTGATCGCTGAAGGCGACGATGAAAAGGAAGCGCTGGAAAAGTTGTCCGCTTATGTGCAGGAAGAAGTGTAAACACTTTGTAAGGGGGACGGAACGATGAATGAGTTTCTGAAAGATTGTTATCAAACGATAGGCTGGGAAAAGGATTCCCTCGATTTCAGCAACCTGCCGGAGTTTTTAAAGGCGCTCGCATATCGGTTTCCGTTTGAAAATCGCGCGGTTTTGTCCAAAAAAGAATATGACGTCACGAAAGAAGGACTGTGGCGGCACATGGTGAAGGAACCTCATGGCGGCCTTTGTTATGACTTGAACGGACTGCTTTATTTCATCCTGAAAGATGCCGGATTTGATGTCAAATTGATCCGCGGAACGGTCTGGAAAAACGGCTGGGCGCTGCCCGGCACACATGCGGCCGTACTTCTTTCCGCCGGGGGGAATGAGTACATCGCTGATGCAGGCTTCGGCCTCAATCTCGCCATGCAGCCTGTGCCGATGTCGGGAGACGAGACGGTATCAGCGGCCGGAGCGTTCCGCGTGAGGATAGAAGAGACGGAATTCGGGACATACCTGCTTGAAATGAACAAAGGGGACGGCTGGCAGACAGGTTACGCATTTTCGCTTGAAGAAATCGATGAAAAGGACCTCAAGTCTATGAAACAAACAATCTTTGAACATGAACGCTCTCCTTTCAACAAACGCCTGCTTGCTTCTAAGCGGACACCGGAAGGGCACATGGTTCTGTCTGAACGCAATATAACAATAAAAAAACACGATGGCACGGCGGAAAACAGCAGAATAGACCGGTCAGAGTTTGAAGAAAAATTTACTGCTCATTTTATATGAAGCTCGCAGGTTCTCTGCAAAAAAAACGGCCTCCGCAGGGAAGCCGTTTTTTGTATGTGTTTATCTCATTTTTGTAAAGGTTTTATAATGATCTGTCGTCTTATAAATCAGCCAGTCGCTTGAGTAAAGAATCCGGTCTGAATTTCTGAAGCCTGATGTATAGTTAATATCCGCTTCACGCCACGTCCGTCCGCTTTTGGCAGGGAGTTTGCCTTCCCTGTTTGAGAAGATGTCTCCGCCGATGCTTTTCCCCGGAGCGACGTCTGCAAGATTCCCCTTTGATGCAACCCAGCCGAGGGCCTGCGCTTCTGACTTTGTAATGTAATTATCAGGAAGCTTATGATAGGTCTGAAGATAATCCGCAACCCCGTCAAACGTGTTGATAACCTGTGCTTCAGTGTGCGCCTTGTGAGAAGATGTATCCGTCTTGGCAGCCGTGGAAAACAGCATCCCCGCCGCGGAGAACAGCACCAGTAAACAAACGGAAATCCACGATAATCGTTTTTTCAAAGCAATACCTCCCATTTTTTATCATGTGAAGCTGATTCCTTTTCATTGTATCAGCATCGAGAGAAAGGAATAGAAAGAATTTAAAAATAGTTCTTTTGATCTAGAAAAAAATAAACCCCGGCTGAAACGGCCGGGATTTTTCATCTCATTGAAATTCCTTCGTGAGGTTTTTCGGCGTTTTTCCGTATACGGCGTCAATCATGTTTTGTGCGGCTTGCTTGAACATATTCAAACGGATTTTTGCCGTTGCTGACCCGATATGCGGAAGCAATGTGACGTTTTCCAGCTGCAGGAGCGGATTGTCTTCGGCGATCGGCTCTTTTTCAAACACATCTAAACCGGCGCCTTTTATCCAGCCCTCCTGCAATGCGCGGATGAGCGCTTTCTCATCAACCGTCTTTCCCCGGGAAATATTGACGAAACATGCCGTATCTTTCATCAATTTAAATTCCCGCTCTCCCATCATATGATACGTTTCGTCAGTAAGCGGCGTAATTAACAGCACAAAGTCTGATGTTTTCAGCAGTGTATCTAAGTCGGCATATGTAACCCCGAGTTCCTTCTCAGCGTCCGGTTTTCTGCTGCGATTATAATACAGCACGTCCATATCGAAGCCGAATTTTGCCCGTTTGGCAGCTTGTTCACCGATTCTGCCCATGCCGATAATTCCTAATGTCTGATGGTGGACATCCATACCGAAAAGAGATTCTTCCTCAACGGTTCCCCATTTGCCGGCGCGGACGAATCGATCCAATTCGGCAACCCGTCTGGCGGAAGACAGGATTAATGAAAAAGCCAGATCAGCGACAGTGTCATCTAAGGTGTACGGCGTATGCGTGCCGACAACCCCGCGTCTTTTCATTTCTTCAATATTAAAATTATCATAGCCGACAGAATTATTGCTGACGACCTTCAGCTTCGGCGCGTGATCCAGTAAATCACTGTCAATCGCCGTTCCGGATGTCAGCAGCCCTTCAGCATCTTTCATTTTTTCGTACAGTTCCTCTTTTGGAATGGTATCTTCTTTCCAGATGTCATACCGGCAATGCTCGCCTATCATTTGTTCGACTTCCGGCGGTATCGGTTTCGCGATGAATACATAGGGTTTCAACGGGCTTCTCCTCCTTTGTCTTTCTTCTCTATTTTATTATATAAGAGAAGCGGTAACGTGAGAAATATTCAAACGCATCACGATAAATTTCTGGTTCTTTTGAACTTAAAATGAAAGAAAAAGAAATGTACATGCTTGATTTCTCCAAACAATAACAGAATCCGCCTATATTTCTGAAGGCAAAATGAGCGGAACCGCTGTTTTCAAAAGCTTTATAGGTTGGTGTAAAGATAAATTTTATTATTTTTGAAAGATATAAATGAACATAATCTGAATTTACAGTCAAATTATCGTGTCTTTTTTTGAAAGCGCTTTTGAGGCCTTTTTCTGTGCTATAATTCCTTACTGTAAGCTGGGTAAGAAGGCTTGCAATACAATCGGATGGGAGATGAATAGAAAAATGGTTTCTTTATCAAGCATTTTGGAGCACAACCAGCAGTTTGTCCAAGAAAGGAAATATGAACCTTACCAAACGACAAAATTCCCGAAAAAAAAGCTTGTCATCGTATCCTGTATGGATACAAGGCTGACGGAGCTTCTGCCGCAGGCGATGGGACTCAGAAACGGCGATGCCAAAATCATAAAAAACGCGGGAGCCATTGTTTCTCACCCATTTGGAAGTGTCATGCGGAGCATTTTGGTTGCCGTTTATGAACTGCAGGCAGAGGAAGTCTGCATCATAGGTCACCGCGAGTGCGGAATGTCGGGATTAAATGCGGCTTCCATATTAAATAAAGCAAAAGAGCGCGGCGTTGAGGACAAATGTCTCAGCCTTCTGCAGCATGCGGGAGTCGATTTGGAAACATGGCTGACCGGTTTTCACAGCGTCGAAGAAAGCGTGGCCCACAGCGTGAATATGGTCAGGCATCATCCGCTCTTGCCTGAAGAGGTGCCGGTGCACGGGCTGGTGATTGATCCGGGGACGGGGACGCTGGATGTTGTCGTTGACGGTTATGAAACAGTCAAAGGAGGATGCAGCTGACGATGCAATTTACCGGCAGATATCAGGGATACAATTTGCAGAAATTTCAGAAAGACCTAATCGCGGGAATTGTGGTCGGAATTGTAGCGATTCCACTGGGAATGGCCTTTGCTATCGCCTCGGGGGTCGGTCCGGAATACGGGCTTTACACCGTTATTGTGGCCGGAATTCTGATTTCGCTGTTGGGCGGCTCTAAATATCAGATCGGCGGGCCTACGGGGGCGTTTGTTCCCATTTTATTTGCCATTGTGATGCAGTATGGTTTTGAGAATTTACTTGTAGCCGGTTTTATGGCAGGCGTCATGCTCGTCCTGTTTGGCGTATTTAAGCTCGGAAAGATTATGAAATTCGTGCCGAAGCCGGTGATCGTCGGATTTACGGCCGGAATTGCGGTGCTGATTTTCTCGGAGCAGATTGCCCATTTTCTCGGTCTGCGCGATATCCAAAAGCATGAAAGCTTTATCCTCAACATTGCGGAAATCGGCAAGAAGATCGGAACCCTTAATTTATACAGCATCCTCATCGCGGGAATTGCTTTGGCTATTTTGCTGTTATCAGCCAGGCTGATGCCGAAGATTCCGGGCGCGCTTGTGGCGCTGCTTGTCTCTACAGCCGCGGCGGTCGTGTTTTTTCCTGACAAAATGGCGACAATCGGTTCTGCTTACGGGGAAATTCCGCGGCAGCTTCCGGCTTTACAGCTTCCGGATTTCTCAATCGATAACATGATCATGATGTTTCCGTCGGCTCTGATCATTGCGCTTCTCGGCGGACTTGAGTCCATATTATCGGCGATGGTCGCGGACAATATGAAAGGATCACGGCATGACAGCAATAGGGAGCTTGTCGGGCAAGGCATCGCCAATATGGCCGCGCCGCTTTTCGGCGGCATACCGGCAACGGGAGCGATTGCGCGGACCGCAACAAATATTAAAAACGGCGCAGTTTCTCCGATTTCCGGTGTTGTCCACGGAGTCACCGTCCTCCTCGTCCTGCTCGTCTTCGCCCCGCTTGCCGTTCACGTACCGCTGGCAAGCATGGCGCCGGTATTGATGGTTGTGGCTTGGAACATGAGTGAGCGGAGGGAAGTCGCCAATATGATGCGGCTGAAAAACACTGATTCATTCGTACTGGCGGCAACCTTTTTGCTGACGGTTCTGTTTGATTTAATCATCGGCGTTTCTGCCGGTCTCGTGCTCGCTTTTGTTTTCTTTATCAGAAAAATGAGCGAATCAACAAGCATCAAAACACCGCATGCCGCTGTCAAATCGGTTAAAAATGATTCGTCCGTCAGCACATATTCCATTGAAGGGCCTCTGTTTTTCGGTTCAATTGATTCACTGGAAACATCGCTGCTGGAGAGGCTTCAGGAAAAGCCGAAGACGCTTATTCTGCTGATGAATAATGTACATTACATGGATACCTCCGCAGAAGCGGTGCTGGGGAATGTGATGAACCGGATCAAACGGCATAACGGGAGATTGATGATCGTCGGATTGCAATCACAGCCGAGAGAGCTGATCCGGAAGACGGGGCTGTTTCATAAAATCGGGAAACAGCATTTCTTTGAGCATCAGGACGAGATAACGGGATAAAATTCAGATACGGCCTGTCCATGAAAAAGCGGACAGGCCGTGTTTTTATTCGGTTTCAAAGCGCTTGATCAGTTTTTCCTGATGGGCTTTCATCGCATCTTCTAACGTGATGCCGTACTTATCGGCAAGGATAGCCAGATTTCCGAGGACGTCACCCATTTCTTCAATCAGCTCCTGCCTGCGTTCAGCCTGGGTCGCGTCTTTTTCATCCGGCCGGTCTCTGCCGATTTCATATGCTCTTACCGCTCGGGCGAGCTCACCCGCCTCTTCCATTAAAAAACCGATTCTGATAAATGGCCCGTACGCCGTCCATCCTCGTTTTTCATAAAAATCTTTCGTCCATTGTTCTGCTTTAGCCATCTGCATGTGAAACACTCCTTATGTCCTGTATGATTCTTATTGATATTATCATATAGAGATGGGACAATATATAGTGTATTTTGATTTATTGATGTACATATATAGATATGGAGATGAAAAAATGAAAACCATTTGTGTATTTGCGGGGTCAAACCCGGGGGTAAATGAAGAGTACAAACGCAAAGCGGCCGAACTGGGTGAATATATGGCGGAGCAGGGAATCGGCCTTGTTTACGGCGGTTCACGGATCGGTCTGATGGGAACCGTCGCCGACGCGTTAATGGCAGGCGGCGGAAAAGCTGTCGGCGTCATGCCGAGCGGGCTGTTCAGCGGAGAGGTTGTTCATCAGAATCTGACGGAGCTGATTGAAGTCAGCGGCATGCATGAGCGGAAAGCGAAAATGAGTGAACTTGCCGATGGGTACATTGCCATGCCCGGCGGCTTCGGAACATATGAAGAGTTATTTGAAGTGCTATGCTGGGCGCAAATCGGCATTCATCAAAAACCGATCGGACTGTACAATGTGAACGGGTATTTTGAGCCGATGATGAAGATGGTCAAGTACAGCATTCAGGAAGGATTTTCGAATGAGTCTCATTTGAAGCTGATACACAGTTCCTCCCGGCCGGATGAGCTGATTGAGCAGATGAATCGGTATACATACCCGATTTTAGATAAGAAATGGCGGGAATTGTAAGTCAGAGGTCTGAAATATGTTTCGGCGGTTGCATCTAATCTATTCTGATGGAAAATTCTCCGCCTATAGAATACCTTTTCTTTCTGGAAATCGTTTTCTCTTTCTCATGCGTATCACACCTTTCTTCAGGATAAGACATATGTATGAGAATAAGATGAGAAAGAGAATGCTGTTGGGGTTGAAAGAAGAACATCCATTTCCTCAGAGGAGATGGATGTTTTGCGGTTTGCAGACTGTATGCGTTTACAACTTTTGTTGCACGAATGTTTCCTCCGATATGAAATCATCCTGCTGCATCTTTTGTTTTTTTGAACTGATTCCAAATATACCGACTGTCAGTGCACAAAGAAACCAGCAGCCTGTAAAAAACAAGAAAACACTTAAAAATCCGTAGCCTGAATACAGGGAACTGACGACAAAGGGACCGGCTACATTCGCAAGACGTCCTACGCCGTAAGTGAGACCATTTCCAGACGCCCTGGCTTCAACCGGATATAATTCCGGCGTATAGGCATATGCGATCGAACTGAAAGTACGCTCAAACATATGCATGAGAAATCCGCATATGACAATGACCATCGGCAAAGGATTGATGCCGTAAAAGAATCCAAGCGCCATAATAATTAACGATAAAACAGAAATGGCCCACTTTCGATCCACACGGTCAGAGATTTGCGACGCAATGAGAGCGCCCAGCGGGGCACCGATCGTTCCCAGAGTGACGTATACGATAGACTCATCCATTGATACGCCTTCTTTTACCAAAAGGGTGGGAACCCACGTGCCAAAGCCTTGAATTGCAATCGTGGAAGCTGCCCACATCGTCACTAAAACAAAAGTTCTTCCTGCCAAAGGCTTTTGAAATAACGTCCGATATGGAACGGATTTTACAGCGGTTTGTCTGCTTCGCAGAGCCGGAGCTGGTTCAGGCAGTTCACCCTTTTCTTTTTCTGCTTTTGCCTCCAGTTCAAGCAGAATGCGGTGTGCTTGTTCGCTTTTTCCTTTCGTGTCCAGCCATTTCGGTGATTCTTCCAGTTTTCTGGCGATCAGCGGAAAAAAAATACCGACCGCGCCGAATAGAAAGATAAACCGCCAGCCGTAAGAGGCGGACGGCACGACCAATTTAGCCACCCAGCCGGCTGCAGGAATTCCGCATATGCCGATTGTAATACAGATTGCCTGATACTTACCCTTAGTTGCGGATGGGAAAAATTCGCTGATATACGTACTTGCCACAATCGTTGTGGCGCCGATACCTAAACTCGTAAGAAATCTAAAAACACCGAGTATTTCTGGGTTCCAAGCCAGAGAAGAGAGGAGGGAGAAGAAAGAGAAAAAGGTGACAACCAGAATTAAACCTTTTTTCCTTCCGAAACGGTCTGAAAACCATCCTCCGGCAGAGGCGCCGATAAACATTCCGAAATAGGAGACAGACGTAATAAAAGCGATGGTATGAGTAGAAATGTTCCATTCCTTTAAAAGTGAAGGCGCCGCATATGAAAACGTATTTAAATCGATAAAATCAAAAAAGTAAGCGAATGAAAGGATAACGAGCACTGCTTGATGGGCCCTTGAAAAAGGCAGTCTGTTTAATCGATTAGACGCATTTACATTGATCATCTCGTATTCCTCCGTTTATCTTTGACTTGTCTGAAGACTGGTATTAACCAATGTGATTCAGCGTATTCAGGTTGTAACTTTGCTTTGTAAACACATAGCCTTCAGAGATTTTTCTTGCTGTGCGTACTACTTTAATCGTTGTTCCATCCGGATCAACATCTGCCTCGGTTTCTAAAATGCCGCTTGGATGTCCCAATCGAATCGTTCTGCCATAGAATGAAAATTCAGATAATATTGTATCCTGCAATAGCATGCCGGCAGTCGTACAAACCGCCCCTGTAATGGCTAAAGCTTGATGCGGTTTTTGCATGGACATCATACGAATGACAAGATCCATCTCTTCTGCGTGTCTCTTTATCCCTTTTGTATCGATATAATCCGCTGGAGATGAGATTAATGTTAGTTTTGGTACGGCAGGTGATTTTGCAGCAGCCTCATGTCTCGGAGCGAATCTGCATTTCTCGGCTGCAATCGATCGGATCATTTCGAGCTTTTTCAATATATCCGGAGTATATTCATCCGGAAGTTCTAAGCCGGTAAGCCCCGTGTCCTCTGCTTTTACAAAGACAAGCGGATTAGCGTAATCAATAATCGAGACCGAGATATTTCCATACGGTGTATCGAGAACATCAATAGGCTGACCAGTGGGAAACAGCTTACCGGTCACCGCTCCTTCAGCCTGGTGAAATGAAAGATAAATAGGAGAAGCTGTACCTGGAACCCCGGGGATAGAGCAGTCCCCCTGGTAATGAAATGTTCCATTTCTGACTTCAACTTCTGCTACGATCACTTTTTGAGTGTTTGTATTTAACATTCTGACTTTTGTAACCGGCTCTTCAGCTTGAACGAGCCCTTTCTCAATAGCATAAGGGCCTACGGCAGAAGAGATATTTCCGCAATTGCCTTTGAAGTCGGTAAAATGGTCAGTCAAACTGACCTGAGCAAACGTATACTCAACATCTGCATCCTTTCTGGCGGATTTCTTAATAATGGCTGCCTTGCTTGTGAGAGAATGGCCGCCGCCGAGACCGTCAATTTGTCTCTCGTCAGGGCTCCCCATAATGTCTAAAAGAAAATCGCTCCATAGGTTTGTATCGTCTGGCATGTCTTTTTGATGAATAAAAACGCCTTTGCTGGTGCCGCCTCTCATGACGGTTACAGGAACTTTTTCCATGCTGTCTCATCCTTACATCATTTTGTGTGGATAAAAAGGTACCGGTCCCTTTGGAAAATATCGTATGATAAATAAGGATTATAAGTAAAACATATAATTTTTATAAAGTTGAATAAAAAAAATTTATAATAAGAGAAAATTTTATAGCAGAAAAATATTTTGGGGGATTTCATATGGATGAAAAGGATTGGATTGTGCTCATTACATTATTCGAAGAAAAAAATATGACGAAGGCGGCAGAGCGATTATATATGACACAGCCGGCGTTAAGTTATCGGCTCAAAAACCTGGAAGCACAATTCGGAGTGCGCCTTTTTTATAAAAGAAAAAAAGGGATGGAGTTCACTTCAGAAGGTGAACATCTGGTTGATTATTCGAAAGAGATGCTGCAGGAATTCAGAAGAGTGAAGGATGATATGCTCAATATGAGCCATGAAGTCAGCGGGGTTCTCAGATTAGGAGTCTCAAGCAATTTTGCTCAGTATAAGCTCCCGGCGATTCTAAAACGGTTTTCTGATCAGTATCCGTCTGTTCAATTCCACGTCAATACGGGATGGAGTGCGAAGGTGATGGATCTGCTTCATCATTCGGGGGTACACCTTGGGATTATGAGGGGAAATTATGATTGGCAAGGGGAAAAACAACTGCTAAATGAAGAGCGGCTGTACCTTATTTCAAAAACTGAAATCAACAGTGAGGACCTTCCCAAATTGCCGATGATTTATTATCAAACTGATGCTTCTTTGAAAAGTTTGATTCAAAAATGGTGGAATAACCAATTTACTGAACCGCCTTTCATTGCGATGGAGGTAGACAGGCAGGAAACCTGTAAAGAGATGGTGAAAAACGGTCTCGGTTATTCTGTTGTGCCGGAAATCTGTCTTCAGCCTTCTGATGAATTATACACATTGGCGCTATCCTATAAAAATAACGAGCCTGTGATACGCGATACGTGGCTTATGTATGATTCTTCAGCGTTAGAATTATCTGTCGTCAAAGCATTCATTACTTTTTTGAATGGGAATAAAGCATAAAAAAACCTGCAAGAGACATCAGCTCTTGCAGGTTTTTTTGGCATTACTTCTGGTCTTCTGTATTGCGTGTCAGCACTTTATCGATTAAGCCGTATTCTAAGGCTTCATCAGCTGATTTGAAGTTGTCGCGGTCTGTATCGCGCTCAATGACTTCAAGCGGCTGGCCGGTACGTTCAGCAAGCACTTTGTTTAATTTGTCGCGAAGCAAGAGAATGCGTTTTGCCGCGATTTCAATTTCTGTCGCCTGTCCTTGCGCTCCGCCAAGCGGCTGGTGAATCATAACTTCACTGTTAGGAAGCGCGTAACGTTTGCCTTTTTCTCCGGCTGCAAGTAAAAATGCTCCCATAGAAGCGGCCATACCGATGCAGATCGTGGATACTTTCGGTTTAATGAACTGCATTGTATCATAGATGGCCATACCGGCAGTGATTGATCCGCCAGGGCTGTTAATATAAATGGAAATATCTTTTTCAGGGTCTTCCGCTTCAAGGAATAAAAGCTGTGACACGATGGAGTTCGCAACGTTGTCATCAATCGCAGATCCAAGCATGATAATACGGTCCTTCAAAAGACGGGAGTAAATGTCATAAGCTCTTTCTCCGCGGTTCGTTTGTTCAATGACTGTAGGTATTAAATTCATAATGCTCCTCCTTCACCTTTTAGGTAAGTATGTATTTACATGATACATTTTTGGTCAATAAAGGTCAAACAAAACGCTGACCAAAATGCCAACCTTTTCTTCTAACACCATTTTTCCCATAAAACAAAAAGTTCAAACAGCAAAGTGGAAATGAGGATGATCAATGCCGGCGCTTGAGAAAATGATATGGCGGGAGCGCTCAAAATAGACCGCAATCACGTCGCTACGTACGGCTGAAGGGTCTGACTACGTTGTCCGCCCTTCCAAAAGCCGTACCGGCAAATATGTTTCCAGCGGCAAATCATCAAATTCGCCTTCAATTTCTTTTGCTAAAATCTCGATGGCTGTTTTGGAAATCAATTCAATCGGCTGCTGGATGGTTGCCAAGTCCGGCAGAACCGATTGAACGGTTTCAGTGCCGTCATAACCGATCACTTTTAATTGATTCGGGATGTCTATTCCCCGTTTTTTGGCCTCGGTCATCACTGCAGCCGCCATGATATCATCGCTGGCAAAAATTCCGTCGGTGTCAGGCTGTTCATCGAATAATGTTGAAATAATGTCATGGTAATGCTGATAAAAGGGTACTTCATATGTAATAGGCTTCCGTCCGTGTTCATGCATAACGTCTTCGTATGCTTTTCTTCTGAGGTTTGCCGGTGTTTCGAGTTCAATCGGGCCGTTGATATGGACGATGTGCCGGCACCCTTTTTCAATCAGCAGTTCTGCCGCCTTTTTTCCGCCGTCATAGTTGTCTGAGCCGACGACGGGAATCGTGTCCGATAAGTAATGATCAATGGCGACAATCGGCAGATTTTGCTTGTGATAATTGAGAATTCCCCGGTTGTAAGTCACGGCGATCACGCCGTCCACTTGGTTTCTTATCAGCATCTCCAAATATTTTTCTTCCTTATCCTTTCGATGTAAACTGTTGCAAAGCAGCAGTTTGTAGCCCATGGACGTACAAATGCTTTCAATATGAAAGGCGAGTTCGCCGAAAAACGGATTGCTGGAGTTTGGGATGATAAGCCCTATTAAATTGGTTCGTTTTCGGAATAAAGAGCGGGCCAGATCGTTTGGAAAGTAATTGATTTCTTCCATCGCCTTGTACACTTTTTCTTTTGTTTTTTCGCTGATATAGCCGCGGTTATTTAATACCCGCGAAACGGTTGTAGATGAAACTCCCGCTATTTTCGCAACATCATGAATGTTAGGCTTCATTCCCGTGCCCTCCTGCTTACTGAAATGGCTTACAATTTCCGTCACGCACTTATTTTAGAGAATCAGGCTGACATGTGCAAGGACATTCCATGTTTCTGTTTTCATATAAAGAAGGTGCGTTTTGTTTGATTAAAATAATCAGAAAATTGTATGTCAACCGATTGACATATGGAACCGGTTGACATACAATTCTTTTTGAAAGCGCTTTATTCGCAGAGTGAAGGGAAGTGACGGGTATGGAGAGATGGCTGGCGGCAATAAAGTGAAAGAATCGAGCAACAATGTAAAGTAAGCGCTTACTCAGAGATCGCATGTATGTGATGAAAATGAAGAAGGAAGTATGCGGCTCTAAAACGGCTATTAAAAGGTCCTATTAAAGGAGCGGTGCAAATGAAAAGCTCAAAAAGTCTGTATTGGAAACTGAGTGCTTATTTCTTCTTTTTCTTTTTTACTTGGTCTTCCAGCTATTCTTTATTTGCGATTTGGTTAGGGCAGGAAATCAATTTAAACGGATCAGCGACAGGCATTATCTTTTCTGTAAACGCTGTATTTGCTCTCTGCATGCAGCCTCTTTACGGTTTTATCTCTGACAAATTGGGGCTGAAGAAAAAGATATTATTTATGATCAGCTGTCTTCTCATATTCACGGGTCCGTTTTATATCTTCGTCTATGGGCCGCTTTTACAATACAACGTCTTTCTTGGCGCCGTTGTCGGAGGCTTATATTTGGGAGCCGCTTTTTTGGCGGGGATAGGCGCGATTGAAACGTACATTGAAAAGGTCAGCCGTAAGTATGATTTCGAGTATGGAAAATCAAGAATGTGGGGCTCGCTGGGCTGGGCGGCGGCTGCATTTTTTGCAGGGCAGCTTTTCAATATCAATCCCAATATCAACTTCTGGATCGCGTCTGTTTCAGCCGTCATATTAACGGCCATTATCATGTCTGTGAAAATAGAAATGACCGATCATGAGAAAAACAGAGCGGATTCGGTCCGGTTAAAAGATGTGGGGCGGCTCTTTTTACTAAGAGATTTCTGGTTTTTTATGCTGTACATTATCGGGGTGACTTGCATTTACGGCGTATATGATCAGCAGTTCCCGATCTACTATGCGTCTTTGTTTCCTTCAGTGTCGATGGGTAACCAAGTATTCGGCTATCTTAATTCATTCCAGGTGTTTTTGGAGGCTGGCATGATGTTTCTTGCGCCTTTTATCGTCAATAAGTTCGGGGCGAAAAACAGTTTGATTTTAGCGGGGTTTTTAATGGCTTTCCGCATCGTCGGGTCCGGAATTGCAGTTGAACCTGTAGGCATTTCATCAATGAAACTCATCCACGCACTGGAATTGCCGATTATGCTGATCGCCGTTTTTAAATATTTGGCTGCCAATTTTGATACGCGTCTGTCGTCCGTCCTTTATCTCGTCGGTTTTCAATTCGCATCTCAGGCAGGCGCGTCGATTCTGTCGCCGCTTGCGGGAGGATTATATGACAGTGCGGGGTTCCGTCAAACCTATCTCATCATGGGAATCGTCGTCTTCGGTTTTACCGTCATCTCCATATTTACTTTATTGGGCCCGAAACAAAACAGCAGGCGTGTCCAGCGTCTGCAAAAAATCGGATAGAGAGGATGTTACAAATGGATAGAATTCAGCAGGCGGAAGAAGCTTTGAAGGAAGCCGAGGGTAAAGTGAAACAAAGATATCGATTGGGGTACCATATTATGCCCCGGGCGAATTGGATCAATGATCCGAACGGGCTTATTCAGTTTAAAGGAGAATACCACGTCTTTTTTCAGCATCATCCGTATGATGAGCATTGGGGGCCGATGCATTGGGGACATGTAAAAAGTAAAGATCTCATTCATTGGGAGCACCTGCCGGTTGCCTTAGCTCCGGGGGATGCATTCGACCAAAGCGGCTGTTTTTCGGGAAGCGCGGTCGATGATCATGGAAGATTGGCCCTCATCTATACAGGACATAATATAATTGATCAAGAGAAAGACCTATTCTATCAAACTCAAAATATCGCTGTCAGCCAAGATGGAACGGTGTTTGAAAAGCTTCAGGAAAACCCCGTTATTGCGGAACCGCCGGAAGACAGCGCCCGTCATTTCCGCGATCCGAAAGTATGGAAGCATCGCGATGTTTGGTATATGGTCATCGGCAACTCTTCAAAAGAAAACGTCGGACGGGTCGTTTTATACCGTTCACCTGATTTGCGTGATTGGGAATACGCGGGGGTTCTCGCCCAAAGTGACGGTAATCTCGGCTATATGTGGGAATGTCCTGATTTCTTTGAATTAGGCGGCAAGCATGTCCTGCTGATTTCGCCCCAGGGGATCGAGGCGGACGGTGATTCCTATCAAAATTTACATCAAACCGGTTATTTAATCGGTGACTATCATGATGAAACAAACAAATTTACACACGGTGCTTTTAAAGAACTGGATCACGGCCATGACTTTTACGCCGTGCAAACATTATTAGATGATAAAGGACGCAGAATTGCCATCGGCTGGATGGATATGTGGGAATCTGAGATGCCGACAAAAGCGGACGGATGGTGCGGTGCATTGACTTTGCCGCGAGAACTGACTTTGCGTGATGATCATAAACTTTTGATGAATCCCGTGGAAGAAACCAAGCAGCTGCGGAAAATGGAATACCGGGAATGTGCCGGACGATCGCTTTCAGGGAGTTACTTGGCAAAGACGTCCGAAGACCTGCTTGAAGTCCGGGCCGTGTTTGATGTGAACGATTCTGATGCCGAAACGGCAGGTTTTAAGATTCGCGGCCTTGATGAAGAAGAACTTGTGCTGACATACAATCTAACGGATAAAAAGCTGACGCTTGATTGCACCAAGATGGGGAAAGCGAAAGACGGTGTAAGAAGGGTGCAGACGGAAGCAAACGGCAAGCTGGCGCTGCGTATCTTTATTGACAGATCCTCGATTGAAGTATTCGCCAATCATGGAGAAACAACGATGACAAGCCGTATCTATCCGAATGAAGGCAGATTGGGGATTGAGCTGTTTTCTGAGAAAGGCGCCGTAAAGGTTGAGGAATTCACCTATTGGACGTTAAAGGACATTTGGAAAAGAAGCTGAAACGTGTTTTTTCTGAAGTGACTGGAAATGTACCGATCCGGGGGCAGTCCGCCTGAAATGGGTTTTTTGTGAAAATCAATGTCGGTAAACGATGCAGGATTATGCTGCATGAGGACGCTGCATAATCCTGTTGTGCATTATCAAAAAAGAGTTGCTTTCTGCGCGTTTCTTTATTATAATATAAAGGTATCTGATTGAAAAAACGTGCGCTCGTAGCTCAGTTGGATAGAGCGGTGGTTTCCGGTACCACGTCTGTCGGGGGTTCGAATCCCTCCGAGCGCGTCTCAGTTAAGACGATAGAAAAAAACTCGCAGATGATACATCTGCGAGGTTTTTTTATTTTATCTTGTTTTGAAACTGTTAACGAATGTGTCTCTGTTATGTTCGGTTCCGGCAATCAGCCGCGCACTTTCACTGATCCGCTGCGCGAGAGCTTTTTGCGCCTTGCCTTCAAAGCTGTTCAATAGTGCTGAATACACTTCATATAATTCATCTTTCAACGTATCCATTTCGAATGTCGGTTTCAGCGTTCGGCGCACTGTCTCCAGTTTTGTCCCCGCTGCCTGCGTCATCCCTGTTTTCAGCATCTGCCGCTGCAGCCTTTTCTTCATCGGGTCGTCCTTGTGTTCTAAAAGTTCGTCTAATGTCGGCATTATGTATCCACCTCTATCATCTTAACCAGTTTGCGAGCATCTGGTCTTTTTTCTGAAATTCGTCTGCTATTTTATGTAAGAATCCGCCGATCTCTTCTAGGTCCGTGATCGCCGCCTGCAAAGAATCAATAAACGCCTGCTCAGCCTTAGTGTCATAAAAAATCGGGCCTTTCTCGTAGGATTGCGCAATATCTTCAATGGTATTGGTCACGTCCTGTGCTTGAAGCTGATCAAACAAGCCGTGTCCGACTTGACCGTAAAATTCTGTTTTCAGCTCGGCGATTTTTTCATCGTGCTCCTGATAGGCGTTCTGCGCTTCTTTTTTCATCGTCCGCAAATCCTCAGTCATAGCCTGCACCTTTTCAGCCAGCTTCTTTGCGTTTGTCGGCGTTACTTTTATCGCGTCTCCGCTTCCGATCGCACCGGCCGGCAGAAGAGCGCCGAGGTTTTTGTCAAAGACTAATTCATCTCCGTTCGGATTTGCGATAGTTCCGTTTCTGTCGAACACGAAATTTGCTTCGTTTAAGCCGTGTGTATCCGGATTTCTCAGAATGACGGTAGTGAAGAAATAAGCGAGATTCTTGCTGATCTGCTCGTTTAAGTTCCCATCAAGCCGCTGCTTCCGGCTGAACTGTGAGAGCGAGGGGTTTTTCGTGTAAATTGTGGTCCCGTTGTGGCGGTCGTATTCGTTCCAATAACCCGCCCCGACCATGTCGTCCGGATTGATAATTGACCGGATGTAAGGATTGTAAATGCCGCTGTTGATGTCTTTCTGTGTTTCCTCATCGTGCAGTTTCACGACGGAAGGACTGTTAAACGCGACGGCATACACATCATTATTCACCGCGCTGTATTCGGCCTCAGCGCCGCCGAGTGAATGGCCGGTTGTTGAAATAATCGTTGACGTTCCGGCATACTTTTTCTTTACGCTGCGTACCAGCTGATCGGCTTGATCGATTTGCGATGTTTTCGTTATCAGCTTATACTTTCCGGTTGTGAGCATGGCGTCTTGAGAGGGCGTTCCATTGTATTTTCCGAGTGTTTTCGAGGTATCCTCCGCGTCTTTTTTTACAATATAATACACTTCTTTTTTCGGGTTATTTCCGAAAACAATATTGCCGCCGTCCGCTTTTACGCCGTCATTGATCGGGTCTTTTCCGATATCGGTTCCCGCAAAGGCGACGACCACGTTTTCAGGGTTTTTTGATTTTACCCATTTTCCGTTTTTGGACTTGATGCCTTTTGAGAATACAAAGGCATCAAGACCCGTATCAGAATCCTGCTTCACTTTCTCAACGTACCAATATGACGTCTTACTTATTTTATAAGGAGTTTTATATTTCATATGCAGGGCTAACATTTTATAATTGTAAGCTGCTTGACTCAAACGGTAATATTCTTTATCTGTGACATTAGAGACGGTTATTTCTTTTCCTTTTGGCATATATACATCACCTTTCTTATATTGTAAAATAGTTCCGAAAGGATGATACGCATGAGAAAATACATTATTATCCTAATTGTTATAATTATAGCAGTGGGAGGTTTTTTCGTGAAGCGTCAATATGATAAACATAAAAACGAAGAAAAACTTGTGATTGAGGCGCAAGAGCACATGAAGAATTACTTAAAAAAAGACTATAAAAATGTACAGGAAGTTCATTTTTCAAAAGACTACAATATCGATCCGACAGGCGGAGTTGAAGTTTCAGGCTACATAAATAATAATAAAGAAAAAGAATTTTCCGGTATATATGATCCGACGAACAAGGAGATAGGTATTTCAGTGGTCAATGCCGAAGAAAGGTAAAATACCCACCTCAGGGATGAGTGGGTATTTATTTTGTTTAATTATCTTACAAAATTCGTGATATGTTTCTCATACAGTTCAAACCTATTCCTGAGACCAATCGCCTCTACCGTCTCATTTGTCGAGGTATCCCTGATATTAACGGTACAAATATCATGACAACTCAACGATAGGAAAAACGTCAGATCAGCATTTCACTCGCTTTAAGTTCCAATCTTAACTTGTCAGCAACAATCGCGATGAATTCTGAATTGGTTAGCTTTGCTTTTGACATGCTGAAAGTATATTCATATCAAGTTTTCAGTAGTTGTGTTCACTTAATCCATGAGGGGAAGTCAAAGAAGCACTGCAATATTAAGCTATCAAACATTTATGATGAACCAAATCCTATTGTAGGTTCCGACCGTTCGAGGTATCCTCCGCATCTTCTTTTACAAAATAATATACTTCTTTTCTCGGATCATTTCCGAAAACAATATTCTCGCCGTCATTGATCGGGTCTTTTCCGATATCGGTTCCCGCAAAGGCGACGACCACGTTTTCGGGGTTTTTTGATTTTGTCCATTTTCCGTTATTCTTCACTGCTTGTACTAATACAACCGCATCAAGTCCTGTATTATCGTCTGATTTTATTTGATCGACGTACCAGTAAGTAGGTTTTGAAATGGAAGAATTAATACGTATATAATCGTTCTTCTCTAATTTCCTTTTAAGATAGTCATAGTTATAAGCACGGTGACTCATCCTGTAATATGTTTCATCTGTCAGGCTTGAAGTCCAATTTTTCTTGCTCAAGATATATAGCGCCTTTCTTGTCATGTAAAATAGGGTAAGGAAAGGATGATTTTTTTTGAAAAAATACCTTATTATTGTACTAGTGTTAATTATAACTGTTGGAGGGCTGATTATGAAGCATCAATATGATGTCAAAAAGGAAGAAAATGCTCTTTTCGAAAAAGCCAAAAGTAAAATGACCGAATACTTGCGTAGCGAGTACAAGGGTATAGATAAAATTTCTTATGATGATTATTTTATTGATCCAACCGGCGGAATTACAGTTGAGGGGTATCTAAACGGTGATAAAACTAAAGAATTTGACGGCTTATATGATCCTGTAGGTGACAAAATAGGGAGCTCCTCTGTGGATGCGGAAGAAAAATCTTAAGATGCCTAAATGCACCGGATGTCACCACCATTTTTCTAGTCCGCGAGCTTCATCATAACTGATGGGACGGATGTTTCTGTGAAAAAATATATTATTATCTTCATTATCTTAATAGCAGCCGGAGGTTTTATAATGAAGAGTATGCATGATAAAAATGTTCAGGCTGAAGAGATAAAGATTGCTCAGGAACGAATGGAGAAATTTATCAAAGCGAACTACGACGGAATACATAACGTTACATTTAAAGATAAATACGAAACAGATCCAATGGGCGGGATAGAGGTATTTGGCTATTACAACGATGATACATCGAATAAATTCGATGGTATTTATGATAAGGCCAATGACAAGATCATGGGGCACTCAATAGACGCTGTAAGTAAGAAAGAATGCAGAGATAAAGATTGTGATTACTAAGAAGACGCTCGTCTGGCGTTTTTTGATAGGAGCATACACTAAACGAAAAAGACAAGGGGTCGGCATTTGCCGCCCTTGTCTTTTTTCATTGAACATTGGAAAACATAATCAGAAACAGCTCATTATTTGACAGTCCATTTTAACAGCGTTACAATTAAACGTGTAAATAGTTACATGTTTAAATGAACATAATACCTCGGGAGGTGATACGTCTTGAATGAACCTTCTTTAAAAAAGTCATTTATGAGTCAGTGAACCGCATCATTGATCCCGAGCACGTGTATTTCCGCACTGTGCCTGTGTTTGAAACAAGCAGCGAGGCATATCAGCATCTGCAGGACCGGCTGTTTATCGGGGCTGCGGTCCGATTGCCGGATGACATTCGGTTAGATATTTATGAAGTTCAATAATAATATGGAGAGTGAGTCAACATGGAAAACTTTATCGGAAGCCATATGATTTACACGTATGAAAACGGCTGGGAGTATGAAATCTATATTAAAAATGATCATACCATCGACTATCGGATTCATAGCGGAATGGTGGGCGGCCGCTGGGTGCGCGATCAGGAAGTGAATATCGTCAAACTGACAGAAGGCGTATACAAAGTGTCATGGACTGAACCGACAGGCACAGATGTTTCCTTAAACTTTATGCCGAATGAAAAACGGATGCACGGAATTATTTTCTTCCCGAAATGGGTGCATGAGCATCCGGAAATCACGGTGTGCTACCAAAATGATTACATTGACGTGATGAAAGAGTCACGTGAGAAATATGAAACGTACCCGAAATATGTCGTTCCCGAGTTTGCGGATATTACGTATCTCAACAATGCGGGAATCAATAACGAAGCACTGATTTCAGAAGCGCCGTACGAAGGAATGACCGATGATATCCGTGCGGGAAAATTAAAATAAGAGAAAAAACCCGGCAGCTTGGCCGGGTTTTTTGTATCCTTTTACGACAGGGTTTTGGTCATGATAAAGTCGACTTGTTTATCATCCCCCATATAAAAAGAGTGTTCTCCGGTTTGGACAAACCCCATTTTTTGATAAAAGGCGATTGCATTTTCGTTTTTTTCCCATACGCCCAGCCAGATTTTCTTTTTATTGTGTGCTGTTGCGATTTTCACAGCTTCATTCAGCAGATATTTGCCAAGCCCGTGTTTCTGGTGGTTTTTTCTTATATAAATTCGCTCAATCTCAAGAGAATCTTCACCCATTTTTTCTGATTGTGCTTCGTTCATGTTGACTTTTACATACCCCGCAAGGTCATCATGATAATAAACAAAATAGAATTGAGAAGACAGATTGGATAATTCCTTTTTCAGCTGTTCAGAGCGGAATGCATTTTCCAAATAAGCTTTCATATTTTCTGGTGAATTTTGATCCTTAAATGTATCATTGAATGTTTCAATGCTTATCTCCCGGAGCTCTGTTATATCGTTAAGGCTGCACTTTTTTAATTGAATACTCATGGTCATACAGCTCCTTTCTTCATTTATCATATCAGCTGATTTTTTGTTGTATTTGCAATGAAAATACCGTATAGTAAACATACCGTAATTTTGTTGTATTTGCAACATAAAATAAGAAAATGAGGACGATAAAGTGAAATATGTTTTTTATGTTTTAGGAATCATGATCTTGACCTTTGGTATTTCTGTCACGATTCAATCAGACCTTGGAACGTCGCCTTTTGATGCGCTTATTGTGGGATTATCCGTCCATGCAGGGCTTACCGTGGGAAGCTGGGAAATCATCATCGCTTTCCTGTTAATTTGCTGTAATTCAATGTTAAAAAGGCAAAGGCCGGAATTTTCAGGGATGATGACGGCGTTTATAACGGGAATCGGGATTGATATGTGGCTTTTTTTTCTGCATCGAGTCATAACGCCTGAACTATGGTACGGAAAAGCGGGCTGTTTTGCAATCGGTTTAGTTGTGATAGGGATAGGAACCGCAACCTATCTGCACACAAATTTCGCCCCGATCCCGGTTGATCGGTTAACGCTAATTGTCCGCGATTTAACCGGGAGAAGCATCTTTTTTTCAAGAACGGTCATTTACTTCATATTTTTCATACTGGCCGTGATGCTAAAAGGTCCGGTAGGCATCGGAACGTTATTAACCGTTTGTTTAGGAGGGGTCATTCTCCATTTCTTTATGCCGATTACCGGAAGATGGATAGACGGCATATTAACAGCATCTCCAAAGCAGGAAGAAACGAAAACCCGGTAACGGGGGTTTTTACCCGATTCTATCATTTTTTCATTTCATCCGTATGTTCAAGGTATAATAAAAAAGGGGGAGGGATTTTTATGAGCGGTCAAAGAAAACTCGTTTTTTACGGAGCTGTCAGCGCAGATGGCTATCTTGCGCGGGAAAATCATTCTTTAGATTGGTTAATCGGAACTGAAGGTGAAGACGGCACCGATTATGAAGCTTTCTATGAATCTGTCGATACGATCATCATGGGCAGAAAAACATACGAGGACATATTGGTTTTATTGCCTGAGGAATTTCCGTACAAAGGTAAAGAATGCTATGTGTTTTCGCGGACATTGACCGGGCGTACTGAACATGTGCGGTTTATTCATGAAGAGCCTGCCGATTTTATAAAAGCATTGAAACGCCGAGAAGGCAAGCGGATTTGGATTGTCGGCGGGAGTGATCTGCTGCACCCGGTTTTGGAGGAAAAACTTGTCGATGAGTTTATCATTCAGATCGCCCCCGTTCTGCTCGGCCGCGGAATTTCTTTGTTCAAACCCGGAGACCGGGAGACAGGGCTGAAGCTGACTGATGTCAGGCGCTATAAGCAATTTGCGGAGTTGCATTATGAAGTGAGATGAAAACGAAACGCCAAGGGAGCCGGCTCCCTTGGCGTTTTTTATGCTTGAAACAGGATGCGGCGTTTTGCTGAATCGGGATCACTTTCGACAGCGGTATCCGTGTTGAAAAGCAAAGTTTCGCGTGAATCGGTATCATATTCAGGCCAATTGAAGTGAGAGGTGTTCGGGTTTCCGGTTTTTGCAAAAGCGAGCCATGCGGATTGGATTTGTTTGGAAAGCTGTTCTGCGTCATCACCGAGCGGTTCTTGCAGCGTCTTTCTCAAAGAATCAAAGTTTCCGAACACAAACGGCAATTCCAGAGCGTGAACGGCTTTATGAAACGGCGGTGTTTCGCCATGCCAATCAAAGCGGTACATCCAGACCGGTGCGTGCTGCGACTGTCCTTGTGCGAAAGCGACAGCCGGCCGCCAGAAAATCAGATCCGTCATCATATCGATTTGTCCCTTTAATGAATGCGGATATAAATCTGCTGCTTGCTCGGTGCAGTTCTCTCCGAGGTAATAATGCAAATAATCTTGCTGCTTTTTCTCGGAATGAATGTCTGTATCAGGGGTGAAAAACAAATATGCTTCATCACGATTGGTTCCGATGATCATAGGTATGCCTTCTGCGGCCCCGTCTGCTATGGCTTTCACCGGTTCTGCAGGCAATGTGGCCGGATCGATGGCGGGCTGAAACAAAAGCTGAAAAATGTTTTGATCTAGTGAGCGCCGCACTTTATCCGCAGTCTTAAGCAAGTCATTAACGGAAAGCTCCTGCAATTGATCAGTGCCGGCTTCATGAATAAATGCCGCCGCGATGTCTTTTGCCATGTCCGCCGGGATCGTATGAGAGGCGCCGCTTTCTAAAATGGCTTTATGAAACAGGCCTTTTGCGTCAGGCATTGCCATAAGGGCGGCGATGCTCATGCCGCCTGCCGATTCACCAAATATCGTGACGTTATCCGGGTCTCCTCCGAATTCGGAGATATTGTCCTTCACCCAGCGCAGCGCGGCAATCTGATCGAGCAGCCCGATATTGGCGGAATACGTGTCATGAATAGAAGATAAATGTAAAAAGCCGAATGGTCCGAGCCTGTAATTGAGTGTCACTACAATGACATCTCCGTCAGCGGCAAGGGCAGATCCGTCGTAAAGCGGTTCGCTTCCGGCACCTAAATAAAATGCTCCGCCGTGTATCCATACCATGACAGGCTTTTTTTCGCCCTCTGAATCGGGGGCGAAAACATTGAGGTAAAGGCAATCTTCAGATTGAGGCGGTACATCTCCGGAAAACGATATAGACAGCATATCATCCGGCTGCGGACAAACCGGTCCGAACGAATCGGCATGTTTTACGCCGTCCCAAGGTGCGGGCGGCTCCGGCGCTTTAAATCTGAGCTCTCCGACGGGCGGCTTCGCGTACGGTATGCCCTTCCATGTGCGGGCACCGCGGCCGGCAGTTCCTTTCAGTGCGCCGCAGCGGGTTTGAACGGTAAGTTTTGTCATGATTTCATCCCCTTTTTTCTTTTCATTATAAACAGAGATGAAGACATGAAGCGAATAAAAGCCTTTTCATCAGCATATCATCAGTAACGCTTCCGTTCTAAAAATGATCTGACTTCCTGAACGGACAAGCCGAGTTCTTTGGCTTCCTGCATCAGAGCTTTCCATTCCTCAATGTTGGATTCAGTCAGTTTTCTGTTGCGGTAGGGTGCGGGCTCCGGGCGTTTTTCAGTCAGTTTGTTCGTAAAGGTGAACAGTTCTTCTTTCGGCATGCCCGACTGCACGGCCTGCACAAGGTGGATGCGCCACTCATCTTCCGTGTCTCCCATGTGATGCAGCATCGTTTCGGCATCAAAAAGCTCCGTCAGATCGACCTGCAGGGTGGCAGATACCTTTTTCAGAAATTGGATGGATGGATTTGAGTGAACCCCCCGTTCTATCTTGCTTAAATAAGATTTAGAGACACCTGCTTCAACTGCTAGCTGATTAATAGAGTAGCCTTTTCTTCTGCGGTATAAACGAATTATTCTTCCAATCATTGTGCTGAATTCTCCCCTGTATACTGGCGTTTTTTTGTTCATTATAAGAAATTTTTCGTTCTTTATAAAATTTAAAATTATAAGGTAAGTGCAGTAAATAAGAGGAAAATCATGATAATGTTCTTTAAAAAGAACTAAATGGCTTAATTTGAAATTTTCAAATTTCGACCTTTTCTTTTATAATCCAATCATTAACAGAAGGGGGCGTTTAAGCCTGATGCAATAAGGATGAGGCTGTAATTACATGAATGAGAATATGAGTTTTAAAGAATTATTTGACATTATTAAACACAGATTTTTACTGATTTTTATCATGACAGCAGTTGTAACGCTGGTGACGGGATACATCCAATTCCGGGTGATTTCGCCCGTTTATCAGGCATCAACCCAAGTGCTCATTCATGAAACAAGCGGTGAAAAAAATTCGAATCTCAGCGACGTTCAGCTGAATCTTCATTACAACAATACGTTTCAAACGATAATGAAAAGCCCGGTAGTGCTTGAGAAAGTGAAGCAGACGCTGCATCTTTCTGAGACGGCATCCGCTTTAAAAGCAAAGATCACGACAAGCAGCGAAACCGATTCAGAGATCATAACCATAGCGGTGCAGGACGAAAATCCGAAACAGGCCGCCGCTATAGCGAACACGCTGATGAAGACATTTAAAAAAGAAGTCCGTGACAGGATGAATATAAAAGGCGTCATTGTTTTGTCTGAGGCAAAAGCATCGGAAAGCCCGATGGTCAAGCCTTCGCGCATCAGGAATATCATGATGGCGTTCGGTGCGGCTCTCATGGCGGGTGTGACGCTTGCGTTTTTTCTCCATTTTCTTGATGAAACCGTTAAAAGCGAGCGGCAGCTCAGCGAAAAAACAGACTTGCCTGTTTTAGGGGTTGTGTATGACATCAAAAATCAGCAGACACGGTCTGATGAAAAACATTTCGGGGAGTGAGGCGTTTGGGATTCAGAAAAAAGAAATCAAGAAGGGGACTGGCTCAAATATCCGTTTTACATCACAAATCATTGGTGGCTGAACAATACCGCACCATTCGGACAAATATTGAGTTCTCCTCTGTTCAGACCCATTTGCGCTCTATTCTCGTCACTTCTTCCGTTCCGGGAGAAGGAAAATCATTCAGCGCCGCCAACCTTGCCGCGGTATTTGCGCAGCAGGAAAAAAAGGTGCTGCTCGTCGATGCGGATTTACGAAAACCGACGATACACGAGACCTATCAGCTTGAAAATGTACAAGGCCTTACGAATGTGTTAGTCGGAAACGCTTCCCTCGGCGAAACGGTGCAAAAAACGCTGATTGATAACCTTTACGTCTTAACGAGCGGGCCGACGCCGCCGAATCCGGCTGAGCTTTTATCTTCAAAGGCGATGGGAGAGCTGATTCAGGAGATGTACAGCCGGTACAGTCTGGTTATTTTCGATTCACCTCCGCTTTTAGCTGTGGCGGACGGACAGATTTTAGCGAACCAGACAGATGGAAGCGTTCTCGTCGTCTTGAGCGGAAAAACGAAAATGGATACCGTCCAAAAGGCGAGAGACGCGCTCCAGCAGTCAAAGGCAAAGCTTTTGGGGGCGCTGCTGAATAAAAAGAAAATCAAAAAAACGGAGCACTACTCGTATTGAGCGGTGCAGGTGATGTCTCCTTACCTTTATCAACGGAGGCACTCGGCTCTGCTGTGGGCGGCGCTTTTCGCCGCCTTAGATGCTGGTCGTCGGTGGCGGGGTGTGAGGACGGGTTAAATGCCCAATTTTATCTTAAGATGATGCATTGTTATCGGCTTAGCTGTTATGTCTGTTTTTACGAAAACCGTATCAGCTAAACCGATAAATGAGGAGGGGAAAGATTGACTTACCGGAGAAGACTTTCAATGATTTTTGCATTGGATACGTATCTCGTTTTACTTTCCGTTGTTATAGGATATCAATTTTTTGAGGATTCTTATCACTTTTATGACTCCGGAGCGTTGCTGCTGACTGCCGTGAGCATGCTGATCAGCCATCATGTATGCGCTTTTATGTTTCACCAGTATAAGCAGGTATGGACGTACACGGGAATAGGAGAGCTGCTTGATCTGCTGAAGGGGATCACGCTGTCCGCAGCTGTGACAGCCGCCGTCCAATACGGGGTGTTCCACACGATTTTGTTCCGGCTGTTGGCCGTCAGCTGGATGGTTCAGCTATTGTTCATCGGAGGAAGCCGGATGATTTCACGGGTGCTGAAAGAAACGATCGGCAGGAAGCAAAATGACTCTTCCAGGGCGCTGATCATCGGCGCAGGTGCGGGGGGGACGCTGCTCGTCCGTCAGCTTACCCAGAAAAACGATCTCGGAATCATGCCTGTGGCTTTTATTGATGATGATCAGACGAAGCATAAGCTCGAAATCATGGGCCTGCCCGTCATCGGCGGAAAAGAAAGCATTATGCCGGCAGTGCAGAGGCTGAGAATTCACCATATTATCATTGCCATTCCGTCTCTTTGCACCCATGAGCTTCAGACGTTATACAAAGAATGTGTGCAGACGGGCGCCCATATTAAAATCATGCCGCAATTTGATGAGATCCTGCTCGGAACGCAGGCTGCCGGACACATCAGAGATGTAAAAGCCGAAGATCTGCTCGGCAGAAAGCCGGTCACCCTTGATACGAGCAAAATTTCTGACAGCATCAAGGGAAAAACGATTCTGGTCACGGGCGCCGGCGGCTCAATCGGTTCTGAGATCTGCCGCCAGATCAGCGCGTTTCTTCCGCGGGAAATCGTCCTTCTCGGCCACGGGGAGAACAGCATTCATTCTGTACATACCGAGCTGTCCGCACGCTTCGGCAAAGAGGTGCTCTTTCACGCGGAGATCGCCGATATTCAGGACAGAGATAAAATCTTTACTTTGATGAAAAAATACGAGCCGCACGTCGTCTATCATGCGGCTGCCCATAAACATGTGCCATTAATGGAACATAATCCGGAAGAAGCCGTTAAAAACAACATTATCGGCACGAAAAATGTCGCCGAAGCCGCCGACATGTGCGGAACGGAAACATTCGTGCTGATTTCTTCTGACAAAGCGGTCAATCCGGCCAATGTCATGGGCGCGACGAAACGGTTTGCGGAAATGGTCATCATGAACCTCGGAAAGGTCAGCCGCACCAAATTCGCCGCCGTCCGTTTCGGAAATGTGCTCGGAAGCCGCGGCAGCGTCATTCCGATTTTCAAAAAGCAGATTGAAAAAGGCGGACCCGTCACCGTCACGCACCCGGCGATGACAAGATATTTTATGACGATTCCCGAAGCGTCAAGACTCGTCATTCAGGCGGGGGCGCTTGCAAAAGGGCGGCAGATTTTCGTTCTGGATATGGGAGAACCCGTCAAAATCGTCGATCTGGCCAAAAACCTGATTCATTTATCAGGCTATACGACAGAACAGATTCCCATCGAATTCTCCGGCATCCGCCCGGGAGAAAAGATGTATGAAGAATTGCTGAATCATAATGAAGTACATACGGAGCAGATTTTTCCGAAAATCCATATCGGGAAAGCGGTGGACGGGAATTGGGCCGTGCTCATCCGTTTTATGGAGGAATTCAGCCGTCTGCCTGAAGAAGAGCTGAGAAAAAGGCTGTTTGAGGCAATCGAATCAGTACATGAAGAAGCGGCCGCAGGCGTGTGATGGGAGGACAGAAAGATGACGAAAAAAGTATTATTCTGCGCCACTGTCGATTATCATTTTAAAGCCTTTCATCTTCCGTATTTTCAATGGTTTCAGGATATGGGCTGGGAGGTGCACGTCGCGGCAGGCGGCAATATGAATCTTCCGTTCGTTGATGAAAAGTTTTCCATTCCGATCCGGCGCTCGCCGTTTCATCCCGAAAATCTTTCTGTTTACAGGCGGCTGAAACGGATCATTCAGGACAACGGCTACGACATGATTCACTGTCATACGCCGGTCGGCGGCGTGCTTGCACGCCTTGCGGCGAGACAAGCGCGCCAAAAAGGGACAAAGGTGCTGTACACCGCGCACGGCTTTCACTTCTGCGACGGAGCGCCCCTGAAAAACTGGCTTCTTTATTACCCGATCGAAAAATTTCTTTCTTCTTATACGGATTGTTTAATTACGATTAATGAAGAGGATTACGAACGGGCCAAGCAAATGAAAAAAACAGATTACGGCGCGAAGAAAATACACGGCATCGGCGTGAATACAGACAGGTTTCGCCCTGTGAGCCGGGAAGAGAGTGAACGTCTGAGAGAAAAACACGGCTTCAGCGCCGGGGAATTTATTCTCGTATATCCCGCTGAATTAAACGGCAATAAAAACCAGGGACTTCTCATTGAGACTGCGGCACTGCTGAAGAACCGCATCCCGGAGCTGAAACTCGTATTTGCCGGAGAAGGCGCGATGGAAGAGCCGTACAGAAAAAAGGCTGAATCACTCGGTGTATCTGACATTGTGCGGTTTTACGGTTTTTGCCGCGATATTCATGAACTGATTCAGCTTGCTGATCTGTCTGTCGCCTCAAGCATCCGCGAAGGGCTCGGCATGAATCTGCTTGAAGGAATGGCTGCCGAAAAGCCGGCCGTTGCCGCGGACAACAGGGGGCACCGTGAGATCATCGAAGACGGCGTGAACGGTTTTCTCGTGCCGGCCGGGGACAGCGCGGCGTTTGCCGATCGGATTGAAAAGCTGTACCGCTCCCCGGGTCTGCGAAAAGCAATGGGGCAAAAAGGGCGCAGGACGGCGGAATGTTTTTCGGAAACACGTACGGTAAAGGAAATGGCGCACATTTACGCCGGTTATATGGATAAAAAGGAGAAAAGCGTATGAATGCAGGAGCACAACCGAAAATTTCCGTCATCATGGGAATTTATAATTGCGAAGAGACTTTAGCGGAGAGTATTGAATCCATCCTGAGCCAATCTTATAAGAATTGGGAACTGATTATGTGTGATGACGCGTCAACTGACGGAACGTATCAGATTGCGCGCCGTTACGCGGATCATTACGGCGACCGGATTACGCTGATTCAAAATAAGACAAATCAACGGCTTGCCGCTTCGCTTAACCGCTGTCTGACATACGCAACGGGGGATTATATCGCCAGGCAGGACGGTGATGACATCTCCAACCCGAGGAGACTGGAAAAACAGGCCGCTTTCTTAAACAAGCACGCCCACTATCAAGTCGTAGGCACGGGGATGCTCGTATTTGACGAATTCGGTGTAAGGGGCGCCCGGCTTTTGCCGCCCGTGCCGAAACCGGGAATTATGGCGAAAGGCACACCATTCTGCCACGGCACCATTATGATGCGGGCCGAAGCGTACAAAGCGCTTGGCGGCTACCGGTCAGTCAGGCGGACGCGGCGGATGGAGGATATCGATTTGTGGCTGCGCTTTTTTGAAGCGGGTTTCCGGGGGTACAATCTTCAAGAAACGCTGTATAAAGTCAGAGAGGACAGCGATGCGTTTAAAAGGAGATCGTTTACGTATTCCATTGATAACGCGGTCCTCGTTTTTCAGGCATGCAGACGGCTGAAGCTGCCGCTTTCCCATTACGCGTATATCGCAAAACCGCTCATCCGCGCCATTACGCCGCCCGCGGTCATGAACCGTTATCATAAAAACAGGGACATCCGCCAAAAAGAAGGGCTTGCCGAACATGACTGACAAACCGATGCGGGTGCTGCACATCTTCAGCGGGATGAACAGGGGCGGCGCAGAAACGATGATGATGAATTTGTACCGGAAGATGGACAGAACGAAGGTGCAGTTTGATTTTTTAACCCATAGGAACGATCCGTGCGCTTATGATGAGGAAATTCTCGCTCTCGGCGGACGGCTTTTTTATGTGCCGAGCATCGGCAGCACAAACCCGATTACATTTGTGAAACAGGTCAAGCGGGTGATTCAGGAAAAAGGCCCGTTTGCCGCCGTGCACGCCCATACCGATTTTCAGTCGGGATTCATCGCGCTTGCCGCTCGTTTAGCCGGCGTCCCGGTGCGGATCTGCCATTCGCACAGTACGTCGTGGCGGGGGCGGGCGTCGCGGCTTGCCGGGATGCAGCTGTTTGTTTTCAGACGGCTGATCACGGCAAACGCCACGGCACTGTGCGCCTGCGGAAAAGACGCGGGCCGTTTCTTATTCGGGAAAGAAAAAGACGTGCATCTTTTGCCGAACGGCATTGATCTCGGCTTATTTGCCGGCGGGGGCGCGGACACAGAAGCTGAAAAAAGGAAGCGGGGCATTGCAGACGGCCGTTTGGTGATCGGCCATATCGGCCGCTTTACAGAAGAAAAAAACCATGAATTTCTGCTCCGGCTGGCAGCTGATATGAAAGAGCGGGGCATCGGTTTACAGCTGATTCTCGCCGGAGACGGTCCGCTTCGCACCGACATGGAAAATCTGGCGGCGAAGCTGGGGCTTGATGATGATGTGCGTTTTATCGGCATAGAAGACCGCGTTCATGCCCTGCTGAAAACGCTGGATGTATTTGTCATGCCGTCTCTTTATGAAGGGCTGCCCGTCACGCTCGTTGAAGCGCAGGCCTCCGGGGTGCCGTGCGTGATATCAGACGGCATAACGGAAGAAGCCGATGCCGGGCTCGGGCTGGTCAAAAGGCTCAGCCTCAAAGAACCGCCCGGACAATGGGCATCCGCGGTGTTACGGGCAGCAGAGGCGGCAAAGCCTGACGGGGAGCGCATTAAAGAAACCCTCAGACGGCAGGGATATGACGCGGGAGAAAATGCGGGGGCTGTTATGAAGCTTTACAATATGAATTGGAAAAAGGAACAGTAACGAATGATTGTATATGTAGTCAATATGGGAATTGTTTATATTTGGTCATGGTTCGCGAAAATGTGCGGCGGGCGTGATCAATCGCTTTCGACCGGATACCGGCCGAATCAGCTCGTCATGATCGTTCCGCTGCTATCGCTCGTATTGGTCTCCGGTTTGCGCTACAGAGTCGGGACGGATTTTCAGACGTACGCGCTGATGTACAAGCTGGCGGGAAATTACGGAAGCATTTGGGAGATCTTCGGGTTCGGAGCGAAAAAAGCAGCCGTTGATCCGGGGTTTACGGCTCTCATCTGGCTCATGAATTTTATCACGAAAGATCCGCAAATCATGTATTTCACCGTGGCGGTCGTGACGTGCAGCTTTATTTTAAAGGGGCTCGTTGAGTTCGGCCGTCCGTTTGAGCTGAGTGTGTTTTTGTTTTTGGGCACGTATCACTATTACGCTTCCTTTAACGGGATCAGGCAGTATATGGTGGCGGCCGTTTTGTTTTGGGCCGTCCGCTACGTGATCAGCGGAAGCTGGAAGCGTTATATGTCAATCGTGCTGCTGTGTTCGCTTTTTCATTCCTCAGCGCTGATTATGATTCCGGTTTATTTTCTCGTCAGAAAAAGAGCCTGGTCGCCCGCGATTTTCGGACTGTCGGCATTGTTTCTTCTTATGACGTTTCTGTATCAGAAGTTCATTTCGCTGTTTGTCGTCGTGCTGGAAAACAGCTCATACGGCCATTATGAGAAATGGCTGATGACCAATACGAATGGGATGAACGTCGTAAAAATCGCGGTGCTGCTTCTGCCGCTGTTTTTGGCTTTCTGCTATCGGGAGCGGCTGCGGAAGCTCTGGCCTGACAGTGATGTCATCGTGAATTTCTGTCTGCTCGGCCTGCTCTTCGGTCTTTTGGCGACAAAGGATGTTATTTTCGCCCGATTTAATATATATTTCGGCCTGTACCAAATGATCTTGATCCCTTATTTTGTGAGAATTTTTGATGAAAAATCAAATGCGCTGATTTATATCGCCATTATTGTCTGTTATTTTCTTTACAGTTACTTGCTTATGCCGGTCGATTCGTCTGTGCTTCCGTACAGAACGATTTTTTCCCGGTAATGGACATTGGAGGTTTATATGGAAACACCCGCGGTCAGTTTATTAATTGCTGTGTATAATACGGAAACTTATTTAGAAAGATGCTTAGATTCATTGCTCAATCAGTCGCTCGCCAATATCGAAATCGTGGCCGTTAATGACGGGTCAACGGATCAAAGCCCGGCGGTTCTTGAAGCCTATCAGAAGCGGGATGAGAGAATCCGGGTCATTCATCAGCAAAACCGTGGGCTCGGCGCGGTCCGCAACAAGGGGATCGAGGCGGCGCGCGGCGAATTTATCGCTTTTATTGATGCGGACGACTGGGTTGAACCTGATTATTGCCTGCGCATGTATGAAAAAGCGAAGGCTGATCAGGCTGATCTCGTGATTTGCGAATATGCGGCCGAGTTTGCGGATACGGGGAAAACCGCCGTTTCAACGATCGCTTCAGCGTACGCGGGCCGTCCGAAACAACTGTACCTGAAAGATTTATTTGAAGGAAGAGTCAGCGGTTTTTCATGGAACAAGCTGTACAAAAGAACCATGATCGAGCATCATCAGCTGCGCTTTCCGCTTCGTGATGAGCTGGAACACGTGGAGGATCAGTACTTCAGCCTCCGGGCGCATGTTTACGCAGGTGCGGTCTCGTACGTGGATCAGCCGCTCTATCATTATCGGATTCACTTGACTTCCATTGTGCAAAGCTATCAGAAAAAGCTGTTTGACTCAGGTCTCGTTCTCTATCGGCTGAACGAGACTTTTTTGCGTGAAAACGGCTGCTTACAGGAATACCGGCAGGAGCTGGATTTTTTCATCGTTCAGCACGGAACAGTCTGCCTGCTGAATGAATGGAAGCGGAATAATGGCGGCCGGTTTTCTGAGAAGTGGAAGAATATCAGCCGGATATGCGCTGATCCCGTGTTTCGCCTGAGCCTTTCCAAAACCGGAACGGCGCCGTTTGACGCCAAACGCTCATGCCTTCTGCTTTTGGCGAAGCTGAAGCTGATTCCGTTCGTGTCGCTGGCATCAGCCGCGTATCAGCGGGCAATCGAGTACAAAATGAAAATCAGAGGGTGAAGACATGTCGATACAATCTTTAAAAATCAATCTCGCGGAATGGCTGTTGCTTAAGGTCAAATACCCGTCCCAATTTCATTTCGGAACGGCAGCGGATGGGGCGGAGCTTACAGCGGCAAGAAAAAAGATCATTCTGACGCTGCTCCCGTCCCACGATAATCTCGGCGATCACGCCATCGCCTACGCAAGCAAAACGTTTCTTGAACGGGAGTATCCCGATTTTGACATTGTCGAGGTGGATATGAAGGATATATACAGATCCGCAAAAGCACTGATCAAAAAGCGCCACCCCGATGATATGGTATTCATCATCGGCGGCGGGAACATGGGGGATTTGTACCGGTATGAGGAATGGACACGCCGCTTTGTCATAAAAACATTCCGGCAATATCGGATCGTTCAGCTTCCGGCGACGGCTCACTTTTCTGAATCAAAAAAGGGACGGAAGGAACTGAAGCGCGCCCGAAAAGTGTACAATGCGCATCCCGACCTTTTGTTAATGGCGAGAGATGAGACGACGTATCAATGGATGAAGCGCCATTTTCCCGGAAAAACAGTGCTCAAACAGCCTGACATGGTCTTATATTTGGATAAAAGCGAGCGGGGCATACCGCGGGAAGGGATCTACCTCTGTTTACGGGAGGATAAGGAGAGTGCGCTGACGGCTGAGGACAGAACGATGGTAAAAGAAGCTTTGGCAAAAGAGTACGGAGAGCTGTATTCCTTTACGACGACGGTCGGCCGGAGGGTCAGCCGCCATACGCGTGAAAAGGAGCTGGAGGCGCTTTGGAATACGCTGAAAGGCGCGGAAGCCGTCGTCACTGACAGGCTTCACGGGATGATTTTTTGTGCGCTGACGAAAACGCCTTGTGTCGTCATTCGTTCGTTTGATCATAAGGTGATGGAAGGCTATCAATGGCTGAAAAACATACCGAACATGACATTGCTTGAACGTCCAGACCCTGAAGCTGTAACGGCCGCCGTAAACCGGCTGCTCAGCGGCAAGCATGAGGAAGGCGGTTCTTTGCGCAGTGTTTATTTTGCCGGGCTGCGCTCGAAAATCAGCGGTGATGCCCAATGACCGCGCCGCTTGTGAGCGTGATCGTGCCGATGTATAAGACAGAGCCTTTTATGAAAGAATGCGCGGTTTCTTTAACAAAACAGACGCTGAGAGACATCGAAATCATTTTCGTCAATGACGGTTCACCGGATCAGTCAGGGCGGATTGCTGAACAATTCGCCGCAGAAGATGCGAGAATCCGGGTGATTCATAAAGAAAACGGCGGCCTCAGCTCGGCCCGCAATGCCGGAATAAAAGCCGCCCGCGGCCGTTATATCGGTTTTGCGGACGGCGATGACTATGTGACGGAAACGATGTTCGAGCGGCTTTATGAAGAAGCGGAGAAGAACCGGCTGGATATCGCCGGATGCGGCTATTATAAGGAAACGCCGTCTAAGAAACGAACATATATGCCGCCGTCCCTTCCGCCGGGCCGCGTCTTCACAGCGCATGAAATGACTGCATTGCTGACCCGTGCGCACGAACATCGGTTTATTTGGTATGTGTGGCGCTATATATACCGGAGAGAAGCATTGCAAGGGCTGTTGTTCCATGAAGATATCCGGTTTGCCGAAGACTCTCCGTTTAATTTGGCAGCGTTCCGCCAAGCCGCACGTATCAAAGTGATAGACGAAGGGCTGTATATCTACCGGGAAAATCCGCAAAGTCTTACAGAAACCCCGTTTAAGCCCCACTTAGATCAAGAACTGCAAAAGCAATATAAAGCGAAAATGGCTTTTTATGAGGCGAACGGGCTGACGGACGCCTGCCGGAGCGATATCGATACATATTTGTGCAAGCATCAGATTCCGATGCTGATCGCCAACGCATGCGCCGCCCCGCAGCCGTCACATCAGATTACGGCGCACATCGGCAGAATCTTAACGTATGACATGGTAAAAACGGCGGTGCGCAGGACGCCGTGCCGCCATAAACAGCTGCTGGCGGGGGAGCGCGTGGTGCTCGGTCTGTGCAAAATGCGCCTTCCTCTTCTTCTGCATGCGTTTTTCGAACGGAAATCGAAAGAGAAAGGCAGTGCGGAAGGAGCATGAAATTTGCCATTAATTTCGGCGCCAATGTGACGGCGTTTTTACTATCGGTGTTTTTATCAGTGTGGATGACGCCCTTTATTGTGAAAACATTAGGTGTGGAGGCTTTTGGGTTTGTCCATCTGACACAGAATATCATTAACTATTTCTCTATTATTACCGTTGCGCTGAGCTCTGTCGTTGTGAGGTTTTTCTCCGTCGCCGCCCACAGGGGGAACAGGGATGAGGCCAATGCGTATGTAAGCAATTATTTAGCCGCGTCTGTCGTGATATCTCTATTACTCGCTGTGCCGCTCGCCGGGACGGCTTTTTTTATTGACAAGATTATGAATGTGCCGGCCGGGCTCTTAACGGATGTGAGGCTCTCTATTGTAATCGGCAGCGTGCTGTTTATGCTGACGTTTTTTATGGCGGGTTTCGCGACGGGGCCGTTTTTTGCCAACAAGCTTTATATCACAAGCTCCATTCAGGCCGTGCAAATGCTGGTCAGGGTGCTGTGTGTGCTCGCTCTGTTTACGTGCCTGCCGCCGAAAATCTGGCAGATCCAGCTTTCGGCATTAGCGGGAGCCGTCTGTGCGGCCGTGCTGACTTTTTTCTTTTTTAAGAAATTGATTCCGTGGTTTTCTTTCAGCCGTAAAACCTTGTCATTACAGACGAGCAAAGTGCTGTTTTCAGCCGGTGCCTGGAGCTCTGTCAACCAGATCGGCGTGCTGCTGTTTCTGCAGATTGACCTCATGACGGCCAACCTCGTGCTGGGGCCGTCTGAGGCGGGTGTCTATGCGGCGATTATTCAATTCCCGCTCCTGCTCAGAAGTCTTGCCGGGACGCTTGCTTCACTGTTTGCGCCGGTTTTGACTTCCTATTACTCAAAAGGGGATATGGAAGGTCTCCTGTCTTACGCCAATAAGGCTGTGCGGATGAACGGGCTTCTGCTCGCGCTTCCCGCCGCATTATTAGGAGGGCTTGCCGAACCGTTTCTGGCGATTTGGCTGGGCCCGTCGTTTGTGCAGACGGCGCCGCTTTTATATATTCACGCCGCGTATTTGGCGGTCAGTCTCTCTGTCATGCCGCTTTTTTACGTATGGACGGCTTTTAATAAACAAAAAACGCCCGCCGTCGTTACTTTATGTTTAGGCGGACTGAATGTCATATTGGCCGTGGTTCTCAGCGGACCGGCACATCTCGGGCTGTACGGCATCACCATCGCCGGTGCAGTCTCTCTCATTTTGAAAAATGCCGTCTTCACGCCGCTGTATGTTTCGCATATTACGGGCTTTCAGAAAACCGCGTTTTACAAAGGCATGTTCGGCCCGTTGGCGGCGGCCGTATTTGCCTGGGCTGTCTGCCGGGGTATCCGGCTGTTTTCACCGCTTGACAGCTGGGCCGGCCTGATCGCCGCGGGGCTTGCCGTATGCATGAGCTATGCCGCATTCGCTTTTTTCTTCATTTGTACGAAAGAAGAAAGGCGGCTTGCTTTACAGAAATGCCGAAAAGTGAAAGGAGCTGTTCAGATTTGAAGGCGAAACGTGTATTTGATATAGCGGCCGCGATGTTGTTATTGTGCGGCGCGAGCGTCATCCTTCTCTTCGCCATGGCAGCCGTCAGATGCGCCATCGGGTCTCCGGTATTGTTCAAACAGACGAGACCGGGGCATAACGGGCGTCCGTTTACATTGTATAAACTCAGAACGATGACGGATGCGCGTGATGAAAACGGTGTGCTGCTTCCGGATCATCTCCGTCTGACCAAAACGGGAAGGCTGATCAGAAAACTGAGCATCGATGAGCTTCCCCAGCTTTTTAATGTGCTCAAAGGAGATATCAGTCTTGTCGGCCCCCGCCCTTTGCTGATGGATTATCTGCCGCTTTACACGGCGGAGCAGGCGCGGCGCCACGAGGTGAAGCCGGGGATTACGGGCTGGGCGCAGATTAACGGGAGAAACGCGATTTCTTGGGAGGAAAAATTCAAGCTCGACGTGTGGTACGTCGACAACCGCACATTTCTTCTCGACTTAAAGATTCTGCTTTTAACAGTGAAAAAAGTTCTCGTGTCAGAAGGCATACATCAAGCCGGCCATGTGACGGCAAAGCGCTTCACAGGCAGCGGAGATATGTCATCGTGAAAAAGGTCGTGCTGATCGGAAACGGCGGACACGGAAAAGTCGTGAAGGAAATCGTGCATGCCCGTTCCGATATGGAGCTTGCGGGCGTATTGGATGACGGATTCAGCGGTTTTGCCGTTCGGAACGGTTTATATACGGGCCGGACGAAAGACGTGCCCATGCTTCGGAAACTCGTCCCCGAGGCCGTATTCACGATATGCATCGGCCGCAACGGCGTCAGAAAGCAGCTTGCTGAAACGCTTGGGCTTGAAGATGACGATTATGCCGCACTCATTCACCCCGGGGCGATCGTCAGTGAAACGGCTTCCGTCGGACACGGAACGGTTGTGATGGCGGGCGCCGTCATTCAGGCGGGCGCTGACATCGGCGCCCATTGCATCATCAATACGGGGGCGGTTGCCGATCATGACAATGCAATCGGAGATTACGTCCATCTTTCACCGCGCGCGGCGCTTGCCGGCGGAGTGAAAGTCGGGGAAGGAACGCACATCGGAATCGGAGCGTCCGTCATACCGCAGATTGACATCGGCCCTTGGTCCGTTATCGGCGCGGGGGCTGCGGTCATCAGCCGAATTCCCGGCCATGTGACGGCGGTCGGCGTTCCGGCCCGCGTCATCTCCCCTATCCATAATGAAAAAGGATGATTTCATGCAAACAAACAAACGGATTTATTTGTCTCCGCCTCATATGAGCGGAAAAGAACAGGAATACATCGCAGAAGCCTTCCGTTCCAATTGGATTGCCCCGCTCGGTCCGCTCGTCAATTCGTTTGAAGCGCGGCTCGCGGAATATGCGGGAGTGAAAAGCGCGGCGGCCGTAAGCTCGGGAACGGCCGCCATCCATCTTGCCCTGCGGCTTGCGGGTGTGAAAAAAGGAGACGTTGTATTTTGTCCTTCCTTTACGTTTGTCGCCACGGCGAATCCGATTGTGTATGAGCAGGCTGAGCCCGTTTTTATTGATTCGGAATGGGAGACGTGGAATATGTCGCCCGATGCGCTGGAGCGGGCGCTGCGGGATGCAAAGCGGCGCGGCAGACTCCCGAAAGCGGTGATCGCCGTCAATCTCTACGGCCAAAGCGCGAAAATGGATGAATTAATGAGCCTTTGTGACGCATACGGCGTCTGTCTGATTGAAGACGCTGCCGAGTCCTTAGGATCAACATATAAAGGCAGGCAGAGCGGCACGTTCGGCCGTTTCGGCATTTATTCCTTTAACGGCAACAAAATCATTACAACATCGGGAGGCGGCATGCTCGTGTCTGACGATGAAGCCGCGATTGAAAAAGCGAGGTTTCTTGCGTCCCAGGCGAGAGATGCCGCCGTTCATTACCAGCACAGCGAGCTCGGGTATAACTACAGGCTCAGCAACATTCTCGCGGGCGTGGGGATATCGCAGCTGGAAGTGCTCGAAGATCGCGTTCGGGCGAGGAGAGAAATCTTTCACAGGTATCGGGAAGCGCTGGAAACATATCCGGGCATCCGCATGATGCCGGAGCTTGAAGGAACGGTTTCAAACCGCTGGCTGACGGCTCTGACGCTTGATAACGGCGTGACGCCGGAAGAAGCCGTCGCCTGTCTTGCGGAACAGAACATTGAGGCCCGGCCGCTGTGGAAACCGCTGCATACGCAGCCGCTTTTCTCATCTTCCGTCTTTTATCCTCACAGCGAACATGAGCGGGTCTCTGAGAACCTTTTCAGTCGGGGTATCTGTCTGCCGTCCGGGTCTGACTTGTCTTCTGAGGAGCAGCAGCGTGTCATTGACGCACTTGCGCAACTGTTTGAAACGAAAGGGGAGAAAACATGGACAGCCGCCATGTTATGAGCCGATTAAAAGAGACGCTGACGGGTCTGCTCAGCGTTATACCGCCGCAATCTGACATCATATATGCCGACTATCCCCTCTACGGAAATGTAGGGGATTTATTGATTATGAAAGGGACGGAGGCGTTTTTTAAAGCGCACGGCATCCGCGTCAGACAGCGCTGGAATCCCGACAATTTTCCATTCGGGCGCCGGGCGGACAAAAAGACGATCATCGTCTGTCAGGGTGGCGGAAATTTCGGGGATCTCTATCCGTACTATCAGACGTTCAGGGAAAAAATCGTCAAATCCTTTCCGGAAAACAGGATCGTCATCCTGCCGCAATCCATCTATTATCAGGATGAGACACGGCTTGAGAAGACATCGGCGCTTTTTGCGGAGCACAAGGATCTCCACCTGTTTACGAGAGATCATGTGTCATACGAAACTGCAAAACACTTCTTTTCGGCGAATCATATCGGGCTTATGCCTGACATGGCCCATCAGCTGTATCCGATGGCGGCGTCAGCGGCTCCGTCACGCGGCAGGCTTCATTTTATCCGCACGGATGGGGAAATCAATCCGAAGCTGCAAAACAATTCTTCCGTTAAAAGCTGCGACTGGCAGGATGTGCTGTCAGCAAGCGACCGCAGGGGAATCGCTTTTTTCCAAACGCTGAATGTTTTGAATAAAAAAGCGGGAAACCCGCTGCCGATTGCGCGGTTTTGGAAACGCTATTCCGATTTCTTAACGAAGAAATCAGTCCTGTTTTTCAGCAGGTACGAATCGGTGGAAACGTCAAGGCTTCACGGCCACATTCTGTCCTCGCTTCTCGGGAAACCGAATACCGTCATTGATAATTCATACGGGAAAAACGCCAACTATTATTACACCTGGATGCACGAAGCGCCGGATGTCCGTCTGATCGGGGAAACCGCCGGCACGAAGGAAAACCTTCCGCTTTGAATGAGCGGAAGGTTTATTTTGTTTCTCCGCGTTTTACTTTGTTGTACGCCTCATCCAAATGCTGAATTCTTTTGAGCACAACCGAGTTTTTCGTCAGCTGATCCTGAACAAGGGTTGAGACGACGGAGCGGTAATAGCTGTTCATCGCATGAATTTGGTCTTCATTCGGATTCATTTCAATGTGCTGTGTAAAGTTTTCAATAAAATAAGGAACAGAAAAAAGTTCTGACATCTATAAAGCAACTCCTTTTAATAAGTATATACGGTATGAAACCAATCATGTACAATGAAAAAAGGGGAGTGAGCATGATGGATATCAAACTTCAGCAAACACAAATGTTAAAGCCTCAATTAACGCAAGAGCTTAAACAGGCTATCACATTACTCGGATACAATTCCGCGGAACTGGCCGGATATATTGATGAGCTCTCACTGGAAAACCCTCTGATTGAACGAAAGGAAACAGACACGCCGCCACTATCTTACCATAAAACAAATAAAAACAGGATGAAAGAACGGGACGGAAGCCAGCAGATCAGACTTACCCGCAAAACGCTGCAGGATTCGCTCAAACAACAAGCCTTAGATATGAAACTGTCCGATGATGAGAAAAAAATTTTCAATTATCTGATACATTCATTGGACTCAAACGGATATTTAAAAGAGGACATACCAGCTGCCGCCGACCATGTATCCGCTTCACAAGAGGAGACGGAAGCTGTTCTGAAAAAGCTTCAATCTCTTGAGCCCGCGGGAATCGGCGCCCGGTCTTTGCAGGAATGCATCCTTCTTCAGCTCCGCCGTCTTCCCGAGCGGAACGAACAGGCGGAATGGATTGCCGACGCCTATTTTGAGCTATTTGCAAGAAAGAACTGGAAAGCGCTTACACTGAAAACGGGCATTCCGCTTAAAGACATTCAGGACATCGCTGACATGATCAGCGCGCTTGATCCGAGGCCGGGGCTCCGTTATGCGCATGAGGAGCCGGGTTTTTACGTGGAACCGGATATATTCATCACAGTGAAAAACGGCATCATTCAAGCGCGGCTCAACAGCCGTTCGTTTCCTGATATCCAGCTTCATACCCATTATCAGCCGCTGCTGTCAGCTGCCGGGTGCCGTGACACGAAAAATTATCTGTCGGCAAAATATCAGGAATGGCGCTGGCTGAACCGGGCTTTGTCGCAAAGAAAACAAACGATCACGAGAATTATCGGCGTCCTGACTGAACGGCAGGAATCCTTTTTTCTCACAGGAAAAAGCGGAATGCAGCCGCTGACCTTAAGAGAGGTGGCGGAAACGCTGGAGCTCCACGAATCAACGATCAGCCGGGCCATCAAAGGGAAGTACGTTCAGACGCCGTACGGACTGTATGAAATGAAAACATTTTTCTCGGCGAAAGCTGAATCGTCGGGGGACGGCGGCGCCTCCAATTATGCCGTAAAAGCGCATCTGGAGGCATTGGTCGGTAAAGAAGATAAAAAGAAACCTTTTTCAGACCAAAAGCTTGCCGATCTGCTGGATGAACAATATGACATCCGAATCTCAAGGCGCACCGTCGCCAAATACCGTGACCAATTAAATATTCCGCCGTCATCGGCGAGAAAACGGTACAGCTGAAACCTCCCCGAGCCAAACCCCGGGGAGGTTCTCCGTGTTACGGGATCATCCATGAAAACAGATGATGCTGTAAAAATGTAATAAGACAGACGAGCAGAAGCAAAAACAGACTGTGCTTAATCGTAAAGCGGAAAAGGTCGGCTTCCTTGCCCGCCAGACCGACAGCGGCACAGGCAACCGCAATGGATTGCGGAGAAATCATTTTTCCGGTGACACCGCCTGATGAATTGGCGGCAACGGAGAGAACCGGGTCCATCCCGACAGAGAGCGCCGTCACCTTTTGCAATCCGCCGAACAATAGGTTGGCCGACGTATCAGAGCCGGTAATAAATACGCCGAGCCAGCCGAGCACCGGCGAAAAAAAGGTAAACATCGCGCCCGTCATGGCAAGCGCAAGACCGAGTGTCGTGCTCATGCCGGAAGCATTCGTCACATAAGCAAAGCCGACAACAGAAACAATGGTCACGACCGGAAGCGTTAATTCCTTCACCGTTTCTATAAACGCTTCGCCCCATGTCTTCCACGACATGCCGAGGGCGAACTTGGAGATGACGGCGGCAATCAGAATCGCCGTCCCCGCTGAACCGAAAAGCTCAAGTTTGTACACGGCTTCAATCGGCGTGCCGTCCGCCTGAAGAATCTGCTGATTTACAAATGGGACGGGAGGCGTGAAGGTCAATGCACGCCCGGCTGCATTCAGCCAGGAAAGCCACATTGACGTTCCTTCGTAATGACCGGTTAAGGCAGCCTTCACGCCGGGAATCCCCCAGACGGATATCATGGCCGTCAGAAGAAGGAAAGGAGACCACGCTTTAAACACCGCGGCGCCCCCGTACTTGATCGGCACCCGGTCAGCGGCCGCTGCTGATTCCCGTTCTGCCGCGAAACGAAAGGCCGTTTTCGGTTTCCAAAATTTCAAAAACACAGCGAGCGCGGCCATGGAAACAAGCGCCGACAGCACATCCGGAAGCTCAGGCCCTAAAAAATTCGAGCTTGCGTACTGCACGGCCGCAAAGGAGACGCCGGAAACAAGAATGGCCGGCCATACCTCAAAAGCTTTTTTAAACCCGCTCATCAAAATGATTAAGTACAGCGGAATAAAGACGGATAAAAACGGAAGCTGCCGGCCGACCATTTGAGAAATTTCCATTGCCGGTATCCCGGTCGGACCTTCGACGGCGGTAATCGGAATGCCGATCGCGCCGAAGGCAACGGGCGCCGTATTGGCAATCAGGCAAATTCCCGCCGCATACAGCGGCTGAAAACCAAGTCCGACGAGCAAAGCGGCCGAGATCGCGACGGGAGCGCCGAAACCGGCGGCGCCTTCTAAAAACGCCCCGAATGAAAAGGCGATGAGCAGCGCCTGCAAACGCCGGTCATCTGTAATTGAGAGCACCGAACTCCGGATAATCTCAAACTGTCCCGTTTTCACGGTGATTTTATACAGAAAGACCGATGTGACGATAATCCAGCCGATCGGAAGCAGCCCGTACACCGCTCCCTGAGAAGCGGACATCACCGCTTTTTCCGCCGGCATGCCGTAAACAAATACAGCGATTAAAAGTGAAACGGCTAACGTTAAAAGCCCCGCGATGTACCCCTTCATCCGTTTCACCGCAAGCGCCCAAAAAAAGAAGATAATCGGCACGAGCGCGCAAGCTGCCGATAAAAGCAAATTTCCCCCTAAAGGAGCGTACCCCTGTGTCCATTGCATCCCTAAAAAACCCCTCCTTATGTCATGTAAGCGATTACTTTTTATGATAAGGTCATCTGATGACCGGGTTAATTAGCATTATATTTTGAAAGTTTTGAAAGTACAATACTTTTCTTGAACAAATTGTCTGAACCTGTCGGCAATACAAAAAAAGAAGTATAATAGACGATAAACATCAAGATTCACAAGTGACGGGGTGATCGCGTTGAAATATAAACAAATTAAAACGAAAAAAATCTACGAGGAAGTCGCTGACGCATTGCTGGAGAAGATAAAAGCGGGCGAGCTTAAGCCGGGGGAAAAGCTTGATTCCGTTCAGGCGCTTTCTGAGAGTTTTCAGGTCAGCCGCTCGGCGGTCAGAGAAGCGCTGTCGGCTTTGAAAGCGATGGGGCTCGTCGACATGAAGCAGGGAGAAGGCACATACATAAGAGAATTTGAGCCGTCTCATGTTTCCCAGCCGCTTTCTTCCGCCCTCTTGATGAAAAAAGAGGACGTCAAACAGCTGCTCGAAGTCAGAAAGCTGCTTGAACTCGGCGTCGCCGCCATGGCCGCTGAAAAACGCACGGAAGACGATTTACAAAAAATCCGCCAAGCTCTCCTGGAGATGAAAGACATTGACGGAGACGAAGAATTGGGCGAAAAAGCGGATTTCTCCTTTCACATGGCGCTGGCGGAAGCATCACAAAACGGGCTGCTCAAGCATCTCATGAATCATGTCTCCGCGCTCCTTTTGGAAACAATGAGAGAAACGAGAAAAATTTGGCTGTTTTCTAAACGAACGAGCGTGCAGCGATTGTATGAAGAGCATGAACGCATTTACAGCGCCGTCGCCGCCAAAGACGCGGATGAAGCGGAAGCCGCGATGACCGCGCACCTGACGAATGTGGAAGAAGTGCTGGGGGCTTATTTTGACGAAAATGTATAGAAGCTGACTTGTGAAAGGGGATAACATCACATGCAGGCCGAATCTTTTTTTTCTGACCATGTAAAGAAAGCTCTGACAAACGATCCTCCCGGGGAATGGATGCCGGCAGTTCCGAAAGCGTGCATCCCCCTGCATTCCGGCTATCCCGATCCCGCACTCGTTCCTGATAAGGAGCTGAAAGAAGCCGCCGCCCGCCTTCTGGATGAGGAGCGCGATCTGCCGCTGCATTATATGGGAAGCCCGAGGACGGCCGTATTAAAAAAGCAGATTCAAGAACGGGTAGCCATCCGCGGCATTCACTGTCGGGACGATGAGCTGCTCGTGACGTCAGGCGCCTGTCAGGCGATAGATCTGGCTGCACGGGTTTTCCTCGATGAACAAACCGCCGCTGCCGTTGAAGCTCCGGTCTACATGGAAGCGCTCGAGATTTTTAAAAATTACACACCGCATATCATGAGCGTTCCGACAGATCAAGAGGGCCTGCAAACAGAAACATTAGCGTTCATGCTTGAGGAAAGAAAACGAAAAGGGCTTCTGCTTCCCCGTCTTCTCTACACGATACCCGCTTTTCAGAATCCTGCGGGAACCGTAATGTCAGCGAAGCGGAGAACCCGCCTGCTTCAGCTTGCCGAAACGTATGATTTTCTCATCTTGGAGGATGATGCATACGGCGAGCTCGGATTCACCGATATTCCGCCGCCCTTGAAAGCCATGGATCAAAACGGCCGGGTGCTGTACGCCGGTTCATTATCAAAAGTCATCGCCCCGGGTATGAGGATCGGCTGGATTGCAGGGGACGCCGCATTCATCACGGCATTGTCATGGTTAAAAAAAGACTTAGGCCACCCGTTTTCCCAAGCGGTGACCGCCGTCTATCTGGAACAAACGAATGTTGAAAAACGGCTCGCCGTCTTGCGGGAAGCATATCAAAGCAAACGTGACGTTTTGCTCGCCGCATCAGCGCGATATCTTCCGGAATCCGCATCCTGGCACGTGCCTGAAGGCGGTTACTTTGTATGGGTGAAAGCGCCGGGAGCGGATACATCCGCAATGCTGGCGAGGGCTCTTTCTCACGGCGTTTCCTATGTACCCGGTAAATATTTTTTTCTGCCTCATGAAGACGGTGCGGAATATCTTCGCCTGTCGTTCAGTTATGCCGGTAAAGCCGCGATAAAAGAGGGTGTGCAAAAACTGGGACGTCTGCTGGAAAACGGGATGTAGAGCAGCTTGAGGAGCTTTCGGGCTTCTCTTTTTTTGTCCCCTTCAGCGCATCGGACGAAAGGATTTTTCAGAAAAACCTTCCAATCCATATTCAGAATAGTGTAGGATATTCATAGAGCTTTCCCAAAAACAGGTCATCAGATGACCAGATCACATATTGAGGATGAAAGAGGGGTTCATCATGAAAGTCTCATTATTTGTCACGTGCCTTGTGGATATGTTCCAGACCAATGTCGGAAAGGCGACGGTTGAGGTGCTGGAACGGCTCGGGTGTGAGGTGGATTTTCCCGAGGGGCAGATTTGCTGCGGGCAGCCCGCATACAACAGCGGGTATGTGACGGATGCGAAAAAAGCGATGAAGCGGATGATTGCCGCGTTTGAAGAAGCGGAGTACGTTGTCAGTCCGTCAGGTTCCTGTACGACGATGTTCCGTGAATATCCGCATCTGTTTCAGGACGATCCGAAGTGGGCGGCAAAAGCGCAGCAGCTTGCGGACAAAACATATGAGTTAACGGATTTTATCGTTAACGTTCTCGGGGTGGAGGATGTCGGGGCGGTGCTGCATAAAAAAGCGACAGTCCATACATCGTGCCATATGACGAGGCTGCTCGGCGTGTCGGAGGAGCCGATGAAGCTTTTGCGCCATGTCAAGGGGCTCGAGCTGACCGCGCTTCCCGGAAAACACCAATGCTGCGGATTCGGAGGAACGTTTTCTGTGAAAATGGCGCAAATCTCTGAACAAATGGTGGATGAGAAGGTCGCCTGCGTGGAAGACACGGAGGCCGAGGTGCTGATCGGAGCGGATTGCGGATGTCTGATGAATATCGGCGGGCGTCTTGACCGTAAGGATAAAAACGTCAGAGTCATGCACATCGCCGAAGTGCTGAACAGCAGATAACACGAGAAACAACAAGGGGGGAAAATCATGGCGATGAAAATCGGTACCGCCGCTTTTAAAGAGCGGGTATCAGAAGGAATAGATAATGAGTTTATGAGAGGAGCCGTCTCCGGAGCGCAGGAACGGCTCAGGACAAGAAGGCTTCAGGCGGCCGAAGAATTGGGAAACTGGGAGGATTGGCGTTCCCATGCCGAAGAAATCAGACAGCATGTGCTGGACAATCTTGATTTCTATTTGGAACAGCTCGCCGAAAATGTCGCCAACAGAGGCGGACACGTCTTTTTCGCTGAAACGGCGGAAGAAGCGTCCTCCTATATCCGCGATGTCATCCGGCAGAAAAACGCCAAAAAAATCGTAAAATCCAAATCCATGGTGACAGAAGAAATCAATATGAACGAAGTGCTTGAGGAAGAGGGCTGTGAAGTCACAGAAACGGATCTCGGCGAATACATTCTCCAGATTGACGATCACGATCCGCCGTCACATATCGTTGCTCCCGCTCTTCACAAAAACAAAGAGCAGATCCGTGACGTATTTAAAGAGAGACTCGAATACAAACAGACGGAAAAACCGGAAGAGCTCGTCATGCACGCGCGCAGCGTTCTCCGGAAAAAATTTCTCGAAGCGGATGTCGGCATTACAGGCTGCAACTTTGCGATCGCGGATACCGGATCGGTCAGTCTCGTGACGAACGAAGGAAACGGCCGCCTTGTGTCCGCGCTGCCGAAGACGCAGATCACCGTGATGGGAATGGAGCGGATCGTTCCGTCATTTTCTGAGTTTGAAGTGCTTGTCAGCATGCTGACGAGAAGCGCGGTCGGTCAGCGGCTTACAAGTTACATTACGGCGCTGACGGGACCCCGGCAGCAAGGAGAAGCGGACGGGCCTGAGGAATTCCACCTTGTGGTTGTGGACAACGGGCGTTCCCGCATACTCGGCACGGAATTCCAATCGGTGCTGCAATGTATCCGCTGCGCCGCCTGCATCAACGTCTGTCCCGTGTACCGGCATGTCGGCGGACACTCGTACGGGTCCATCTATTCGGGTCCGATCGGCGCCGTCTTATCGCCTCTTCTCGGCGGATATGACGAATACAAGGAGCTCCCGTACGCATCTTCCTTATGCGCGGCCTGTACGGAAGCATGTCCCGTTAAAATTCCGCTGCACGAGCTGCTGCTCAAGCATCGGCAGAACATCGTGGAAAAAGAGGGCAAAGCGCCGATCAGCGAAAAACTGGCGATGAAAGCCTTCGGGCTCGGCTCGTCATCCCCGTCCCTTTATAAAATGGGATCGAAATGGGCGCCTGCCGCCATGACGCCGTTTACGGAAGATGACAAAATATCAAAAGGGCCGGGGCCGTTAAAAGAATGGACGGCAATACGGGACTTCCCGGCGCCGCATAAATCGAGATTCAGAGATTGGTTTAAAGACCGGGAAAAACAAAAGGGGGAAGAATGATGATGAAAGGGACGGTTACACATCAGGAATCCTTTTTAAACCGGATCGCCGAAAGTCTGGGCAGAGAGCGCAGGAAATCAGGCGTGTCCCTGCCTGAATGGAAGTATCAGCCTCAATATCAAACGCATGCGGGCTGTACGGAAGACGATCTTGTCACGATGCTGAAAGACCACTGCGTCAACATTCATACCGAACTGATCGAAACGGATGCAGCCGGGCTTTACGACGCTTTGCGCACGCAGGTGAACCGCTTTGAAGGAGGGCCTGTCATCATTCCGAAGGACAGCCGCTTTGAAACGTACGGCTTGCAGACCCTTATGACAGAAGAGTGGCCGGATGAAGGGATTCCCGTTTGGGAATGGGACGCGGAACAAGGAGCGAAAAATATTGAAAAAGCGGAACAAGCGAATGTGGGCATTACATTCAGCGAGATCACGCTTGCGGAATCAGCCACCGTCGTTTTGTATGCGTCAGAGCATGCCGGCCGTTCCGTCAGCCTGCTTCCGACCACCTATATCGCAATCATCCCGAAATCTTCCATTGTGCCGAGAATGACACAGGCCAGCGATATATTGAAACAGCAGATCAGAGACGGCGTCACCGTTCCTTCCTGCATCAACTATATTACTGGACCGAGCAACTCGGCCGATATCGAAATGGATTTGGTTGTCGGCGTCCACGGACCCGTTAAAGCCGCTTATATCCTCGTGAATGACCGATAAAAAAACAAACCCCGGTTTGCGGCCGGGGTTTGTTTTTATATAAACGCGTTAATGATCATGATAAAACAGATCGCACTGACAGAAATAATCGTTTCCATCGCCGTCCATGTCAGGAATGTTTCTTTGACCGTCATTCCGAAATACTCTTTAATGAGCCAGAAACCGGAGTCATTGACATGTGACAGAATCAAAGAGCCCGCTCCCGTTGCCAATACGAGAAGCTCACTGCTGACGCCCGGCATGACAGATGCAATCGGTGCAACAATGCCGGCCGCCGTCATCATGGCGACAGTCGCTGAACCTGTGGCGACACGGATGACCGCCGCGATCGTCCAGCTTAAAAGAACGGGAGAGAAGCTTGAGTGCTTCGCCATGTCAGCGATATACGTGCCGACGCCTGAATCAATCAGGACGTTGTTAAAAGCGCCGCCGGCTCCGATCACAAGCAGAATGGAAGCAATCGGTCCCAGACAGTCATTGCTGAATTTTAAAATGCTTTCTCTGTCAAAGCCCTGATAAAAACCAAGGCTGAAAAAGGAGTAAACCGTGGCGATCAAAAGCGCCGTGACAGGGTCGCCGATAAATTTAAAAGTTTCATAGAGCGTGCTTTTTTCCGGAAGCGCAATTTCGGCAAGCGTTGCCATAAGCATCAGGGTCACCGGTACCAATATCGTAAACAATGTATTTGCGAATCCCGGAAGCTTGCGTTTTTCATTCCGTTCAATAAATTGTTTTTTCAACAGTTCGGGAACGGGTTTGTGAATGCGCTTACCAATCCATTTTCCGTAAAGCGGCCCCGCGATGATGGCAGTCGGAATCCCAACGATTAAAGAAAACAAAATCGTTTTTCCGACATTGGCGTGATAAATGCCGACAGCCGCCATCGCCGCCGGGTGGGGCGGAACCAATCCGTGCACGACGGAAAGTCCCGCAAGGAGCGGAATTCCGATCGTCACTAATGAAACCCCGGTTTCAATCGCAATCGTAAACAAAAGCGGCACGAGCAGGACGAAGCCGACCTGGAAAAAGACCGGGATGCCGACAATAAAAGCGACGGCCATCATCGCCCAATGCACTTTCTTTTTGCCGAAGCGGCCGATCAGGGTGTGGGCGATACGCTCCGCACCGCCTGATTCAGCCATCATTTTTCCGAGCATCGTACCGAGGGCCAGCACGATCGCAAGCAGCGACAGCGTATTGCCGAGCCCGGTTTTCATCGAAGCGATAATGTCCGGCAGATTCATGCCCGTTGCGAAACCGACAAGGATGGATGTAATCAAAAGACTGATAAACGGATTTAATTTAGCGACCGTAATCAATAAGAGTAAAACGATAATAGCGGCAATGACAATAAACAGTAACATGACCTTTTCACCCTTTCAAAGAAGAATTAACGGCTTTGTTTGAGCTGAAATTCACTGATGACGTCAAATTCATCTTTGAGCTTGTCATACAGCCGCTCGTATAAGTAAAACAGCTCAATATATGTTTCGCTGTTTTTGACGTTCGGTTCATGGCGGTGAGAAATTCTGATCCAGTCCTGAACATCCTCGATCCGTTCCATTTCGCCAAGGCTGTGCAAAGCGAGAACGGCCGCTCCGAGCGCCGAGGCTTCGTAACTTTCCGGAACGAGGACTTCCCGTCCCATCGTATCGGACAAAATCTGCCTCCACAGCGGCGATCTCGCAAATCCTCCCGAAGCCCGCACGTCTTTTGCGGGGCCCGCCAAATCTCTCAGTGCGACACCGATTGAAAAGACGCTCATGATGACGCCTTCCAGCACCGCTCTGATAAAATGCTCCCGTTTATGGCGGAGGCTGATGCCGAAAAACGTTCCGCGGGCATTCGGATTCCAAAACGGCGCGCGCTCCCCTGATAAAAACGGCAGAAACAGCAATCCCTCAGAGCCTGCGGGCACTTTATCAGCGATATCAATCATTAAATCATACGGATCAATGCCGAGCCGCTTCGCCGTTTCGACTTCCGGAGAAGCGAATTCGTCTCGAAGCCAGCGCAGCATAATGCCTCCGTTATTCGTCGGGCCTCCGATGACCCAATGCTTGTCAGTCAGCGCGTAACAGAATGTCCGCGCTTTTTCATCCGTAATCGGCGCATCCGTCACCGAACGCACGGCTCCGCTTGTTCCGATCGTAACGGCCACTTCGCCTTTGCCAATCGCGCCGACTCCAAGGTTGGCGAGCACGCCGTCATTTGCGCCGATAATAAACGGTGTATCCGCATGAATGCCCATCCGTGCAGCGATTTCCGGCGCAAGGCCGCGCAGCTGATGAGTGGTCGGCACGATGTCCGACAGCTGATCTTCCCGGATTCCGGCAATCCGGAGCGCTTCTTCATCCCAGGAAAGCGTATCTAAACGGAACAGCCCCGTTGCCGAAGCGATCGAATAATCGACGACATAAGTTCCGAAAAACTCGTGCAGAATATATTCTTTAATACTGATGAATTTGGCGGTTTTCGCGAATGTCTCCTTATCCTGTTCTTTCATCCACACAATTTTGGAAAGCGGAGACATCGGGTGAATCGGCGTACCCGTTCTTTTATAAATATCAAAACCGTTCATTTCTTTTAAAATCCGTTTTGATTGCTCGGCGCTGCGGTTGTCCGCCCAAATGATGCTTTTGGTCAGCAGGCCGCCGTTTTGATCGACAGCTATCAATGAGTGCATGGCGGTGCTGATGCCGATTGCAAGCAGATTGTCAGGGCTCAGTCCGGCCTTTGTGACGGCGCCCCTGATGCTTCCGATAACCGCTTCCAGAATGTGCTCAGGATCCTGCTCGGCCCATGCCGGCTTTGGCTGTATCAAATCATAGTGAACCGAATGCTTGGCTAACACTTTGCCTCTTGGTCCGAACAGAACGGCTTTCGTACTGGTCGTGCCGATATCCAGACCGATAACAGCTTGGGTTTCCTTCATAATATATCCCGCCTAATCTGATTGAATAATAAGATAGATTGATAATGTATGCCCTTACAAAGTCAATTATAGGAATAATTTTTTTATAAATCAACGATGAAGAAGAAAATTTTTTTCATAAAATTGCCTCAATTCCCGCTGTATCGGCATTTTCTCTTTTGAAAAATAAATATTACAAACGTTTGTGCGCGATCATTTTTCTGATTTGCTGCAAGTTGGCGAGCGTTTTCTCCTGCCGCAGCCGGGCCGTGGCGAAATACAGTGTATCAATGACCGAAAGCTGGGCAAGCCTTGCGGACATTGCTTCCGTTCTGAAAGCCGTCTCCCTTGTTGACGTATACAGCACCACGTCGGAAATCTGGGTGAGCGGCGACTTTTGGTAGCTTGTAATGCCGATCGTGCCGGCGCCGAGTGATTTGGCCGTTTTCACCGCGTCGAGCACGTCCTTGTTGCTTCCCGAATGAGAAATGCCGATGACTGCGCTATCGGGACCGAGAAGACCCGCTGACATCGCCTGAAAGTGAGAATCCGTGTGCGCGATGCAATTTATACCCGTACGCATAAATTTATGATACGCGTCTGTGGCGATCAGCCCGGAACCGCCGTTTCCGTAAAATTCGATTCTGTCCGCGCGGTGGATCATTTCTACCGCTTTTTCAACGTCGGCCGGATCTATTAAATGAAAGGTATCGGTCAGACCGGAAATGTTTGTGCGGAAAACTTTCCGGATGATGACTTCGATATCGTCGTCGGGGCTCATTTCTTCATGAATGTGCTGCACCGGCTCCTGAACGATCTCCTGAGCAAGCGCGATTTTTAAATCCTGATAGCCGGAAAAACCGAGCCGTTTGCACAGCCTGAAAATCGTCGCTTCAGAGCTTTTTGTTTTTTCCGCCAGCTGAATGATGGAAAGGTGAATCACGTCTTTCGGTTCCTTCACGATATGGTCTGCAATCGCTCTCAATTTTGGCGACAAACCTTTGCTGGCCGCCTGAATCTTCCCGATGCTGCTTGAATTCACAGGGGTCATGCTATAACCTCCCTACTCGAATGTAAACGCATACTTTTATGATAAAGCAAGTTCTGTCATAAGGGAATCAGGTTTTGCTTTCTTTACCGCAAATGAAAGAAAAGAGACAAGTATATCGGGGACACCGCCTCAATGACACTTCATACATCCGATTTACAAAAAGTGATCGTTCTCTGAAAAGTGCCGGTGCCCAAGTCGCCGGCCATAAGTCAAACTCATGATGGAAAGCTGTCCTGCTACAGTCCGGTTTCTAGTGAGTTGCCAGCGCTTGAAATCCAGATGAATTTCTTCAAATTAGTGTTCCGCCATTAGCAGTCAGTTCTTTATTAACTGGATTAATCAAAAGAGAAGGATCATTAAGCAGGAGAACACTTGAGAAGCACAGGTCTAATCAGCTTCTGGAGAAAAACTTCAAATTAATATAATAATCTAATTGCTCTGAAACGCGTACCATACATTATACTTTCAATGATTTTTAAACTCTGAGGAGGAAATTCACATGAAAGTAATTGCAATTGACTTAGATGGCACGCTGTTATCAGAGAACTTAACTATCCAAGAACAAGATGTAAGAGCTTTAAAGCTCGGACAAAAACAAGGTCATCTTGTAACAATCGCTACAGGGAGAGCTTTATTTGATGCAAAACACATCATCAATAAATATGATTTGGATTTTCCGATTATTGCTTCAAACGGCGCTCAAATTGATGTGGGAAATCAGGTAATATTCGAACATTTTATGGATTCAGATGTAATCCAACCTATCATAACATGGTTAAATAAAGAGGAAATCTATTACCAGCTTTACTTATCTGACAAAATTGCCGTATCAAATCAAGGAATTCAGCAGCTTGAAAAAGAACTTTACAATACAGTAATGGAAGAGCCTCATTTTAATCAAGAAGTATTTTGGAATTCTATTAAAGCTCAAATCCATCAATACGGGTTAGAGGAAATACCGGGTACAATTGACCCTATCGATTATCGGTATGTCATAAAATGTATGATCGTTTCGCCAAACCAAAGAAAATTAAAAAAAGCTAAAGAATATTTTGGACAACTGAAGGAGTGTGCCGTAACGAGTTCAGGAGCATTCAATCTTGAAATCACAAGTGCAGGAGTAGATAAAGGAGCGTCATTAAATAAACTTTGTGAACATTATGGAACGGATGCGCGGAATGCAATCGCAATAGGTGATAATTTAAATGATCTGCCTATGTTTCATGCAGCAGGAATAGGGATAGCCATGGGAAATGCAGATAAGAAGCTTATTCAATTGGCTGCTTTTAAAACGTTATCGAATGATGAGTGTGGTGTATCTTATGCTTTTGATCATTACATTCTGACGAAAGAAGAAGACCCTAAACCGCGGAGTATACAGCCATGAGCCATTTTGTGAAAAGGTGTTTAATCTATATTGTCGGATTGTTTATTTTATCCGTGGGGGTTGTATGTATGATTAAATCTAATACCGGAATTGCCCCCTGGGATGCTCTGAACGTGGCTTTATCAGAACTCATTGGCCTTACAATCGGGTCATGGGTTTTCATTGTCGGAGGAATCCTTATCTTTATAAACAGCCTCATAAAAATGCGGTTTCCTAATCTAGCCGGTTTTATTCCGATTGTTATTATTGGAAGTTTTGTTGACCTTTTAAACTTAAAGGTTCTTTCGTTCTTAAAAACAGATGCTGTAATTCTTCAATGGAGTTTATTTTTGATAGGGTTGTGTATATTGGCTATGGGAATCGCTATTTATTTAAGAGCATCTTTTCCTTCGATACCGAATGATGAATTAATGTTGGCTATTACTGAACGCACAGGTTGGGGTATTAATATTACAAAGACGATAGGGGAAGCTTTAGCTTTTGTGCTTGCAATCATTCTTCAGGGGCCGATTGGGATAGGAACCATCATTGTGTTGCTATGTCTGGGGATATTAGTAGGTTTATTTGACAAACTATTACACAAGATGGGGAAGCCACGTTCTATCTATAGTGTGGGACAGGAAGGCGCACATATTCATGCAGGCCATGATAAAACAATTCATTAAATGCTTATTTTCCCTTGTGTTGTTCAGTGTAAAATCCTGATAACGCTGTCTAAGAAGGAGTAACAGTAATGACAAACATTACAGAGATAGCAAAGAAAGCGAACGTTTCTCGGACAACAGTTTCCAGAGTTCTCAACAATCATCCTTATGTAAAACCTGAGAAGCGGGACGCTGTGTTAAAAGCTATGAAGGAATTAAATTATGTACCAAATTTCAACGCGATTAACCTATCCAGGGGGAAGACAAATGTATTCGGAGTCATTGTTCCTAAAATCAACCATCCGTTTTTCAGTAAACTGATTGCCGGAATAGGCGAAGAGTGTAATAAACATAATTACAGTTTACTTGTGCACCAATCAAATAACGATCCTGAACAAGAAATGGAGTTTTTTAACAGATTGAAATACAAACTGATTGACGGTCTTATTTTGGGATCCTGTATAAGCCCTCATCACGTACTCGACGAGATATCTGAGTTTGGCAATATTGTTTCCTGTGAAGCTTCTGCAAGCAAACAGGTTGCACATATATTTATTAATCATGAGTCAGGAATCAAAATGGCAATTGATCATCTGCGAAATCAAGGACATCAATCCATTGGTCTATGTATAGGAAATCCTAAGAGCGGTGTTGGCATAAGCAGAAAAAAATCATTTTTTCACTTTCGAAATGAATACGGATTGAAATGGAGTGATAATTGGTACTTTGAGGAACAGTACACTATTGAGAATGGTATAGAAATAGCAAAATTATTACTAAATAAGTCACCTCGTCCTGCGGCAATGGTTGTAGGAAGTGATTATGTTGCGGCAGGGATCATTTATGAAGCGAAAAGACAGGGAATACGAATACCTGAAGAACTGGCGGTTATAGGATTTGATAATCAGCCGATATCTAAGGTAATAGAACTTTCAACGATACATCAACCAATTAAAGAGTTGGGACAAACAGCAGCAAATTTATTATATAACTTAATGAATAACAAAGATGTCCCCAATATAAATAAGTTGAACCTAAAACTTATTAAAAGAAAGTCAACTTAAAAAGACCACTTTATGGTGGTCTTTTTTGCTTAGCGTAGAACCAGCTCTGGGGCAGGCGCTTTGAAATGAGCTCTTTTTTTCGTTTCATCTATAAAACTGAAGGGCTTCATGGATAGGTTTTCAAGTTCATTTAGGAAGTGACAAGCTTTTAATGGCACAAATGATGTCATATTCCATACAACTTTCTCATTAAAACCTATAGCACGAATATTATGCATAAGTCGATCAATTGTGTAAGACCCTGCTGCTACATACCCTTTCCCTTGATACCACAGATTATTCCCTTCAATTTTCTCCAGTGATTGGCCGCACATGGAATCTGTGTCAATGCGATCTGTCATTGCTATAATACCCTTAGAGCCAACAAGTTCTACAACCCGCCGTGCAACTTCTAAGTCTACATGTTCACTATCAAAATTCATACAAATGGTTAATAAACCTTCTTTCGCGGCTCTCATCAAAGTACCGGGAACTTCTCCGACAAGTGTGTTTATATTATCTATGTTCCATTTATCTAACCGAGCATCTTTTAACCCCTCTAATCTATGTACTCTTTCTTGGGGTGTTCTCCAGGTGTGTTTAAAATTGTTCGGCATATCATTAAACAAATGATCTGTTAAAACGGCATCTGATCCAGTGTAATTGCTGCGTTTTTGCGCTGTATCTATAACTTTCATTATAAGTTCAGAGGTTTCCTCCGGGTATGCTTTTTGGAAGTGACCCAGCGCCGGTTTTACTCCAGCCTCCACAAGTGTATCTACAATCCATTCTAAACTCGGATGTTCTTCGGTGATATATTTCTTTAGATAGGAGTTTTCAGTCATAGCATCTGGGGACAGTACAGTATAAATAAGACCGTATTCTCCGCAAGAAGCGATCTTTTCCCATTCTTCTTTTAAGGGTGCCCAATTCCCTTTTTCCGGTGTGCCTGCAAAGCTGGCCAATAATGGTCCTTCTAGTGAAATACCTAAAATATTACGGTAACGTCCCTTTCTCTTTTGTGTATGGAACTCTTTCATAAAGGCTGCAAATTGATCTAATTGATTATGAGGAAGAAAAATAGAGGGTACACAGAAAATCCCTTCAATTTCAGCTAGTGTATTGATCTTTTCAATATCTAATTGATCTAAATTGCTAAAATCATAGTGACCGATTCCATGACAATGAAATTCTACTGGAAGAGATGGAACTAAATAAGAACCTGATTTCTTAAAAATTCCTTCTCCTCCAATGTCGAAGTTCAGCCATTCGTTATTACTATAAGTTATATCAGCGATTTTCATTACTCCATTTGTTTCAAGGTAAGCTGGGCTGTTAAATGATGTGCTAGACTGCATAGGAAACTCCTCCTGGAAATGTTTATTTAGTATTCAGTGAAGACACATCATCATCTTAAAGTATGAAACCAGTACCATATCAACCCTTTATTATCATTTTTTGTAAAAAAATAGGTGTCTCATTCATCTTTCTACACCTGATTTTCTCGTTATTGTTATTTGTATCCTGAAAATCTCCTTTAAACACTCAAAAACACTAGCTGTAACGCCACTAATGCTTCTATACAGTTTCGTGTTACGCCAACTAGTGTTCTCCACGAGTTTAATTTGTGGAATTGGTTTCATGTCAATAGCTTTAATAAATGGAATATGACTTCCGGGTATAGAACCTTGTGGAGTCATTGGAGTTGAACGATTAGAAATGAAATGTGTACAGTTACTAAGCTGGGATACCAGCATAAGAGTAAAACCTTTCATATTTCTGCTAACTTTTTGCCGCTCAGTCCATATATCGTAGAAAACCTTTCGTCGGAATTTCTGTTTGAACAATATATATAAAGTGCTGATTACGCTATATTAGGGGCCGGCTCACCCCGCATATGAATATAAACATGTTCAGTCAAAATGTCTTATATAGGTGATAAGAAAACCAGCGGCAAAAATTAGTATTGACTTTGAAAATAGAAGACTGTATATTATGTTACTATATTCAGAAAATAAAAACTCAAGAGATTCATTTAACATAAAACACTGTGAACGGGAGCAGTAAAAGAATCCAGTCAGAAAAAGAGAGCCGCGGGTTGGTGCAACGCGGACTGATTGTTCTTTGAACTCGCCCGGAAGTGGCAGGGCGGAACGGAATTGTCGAAATATTCCCTATGTCCTAACGGCTGACCTTCGTTAAAAGGTTTTTAAGCTGGATTCCGGACATTCGGGATCAACAAGAGTGGTACCGCGGCTGCCTGAGGCACGCCGTCTCTTTTCCCAAAGAGGCGGCGTGCTTTTTTATGTGATGAACACTTTTTGCGAGAGGGCGTGTGATAGATGGAAAAGGACAAGCAAACGTTAAAACGGACGATGTCGTCCAGACACATTATGATGATGGCGCTTGGAGGCGCAATCGGGGCCGGGCTCTTTAAAGGCAGCAGCACGGCGATTGATGAAGCGGGGCCGTCCGTGCTGCTGGCCTACCTCCTCGGCGGAATCATTCTGCTGTTTATTATGCAGGGGCTGGCCGAAATGGCTGTCAGAAACAAACATGCAAGGACGTTCCGTGATTTGGTTCAGCAGTCTCTCGGGTCGTACGCTGCATACTTTTTAGACTGGATCTATTGGAAAATGTGGGTGCTCAATATTGCCGCTGAGGCGGTCGTAGCCGCCATTTTCATTCAATATTGGCTGCCGGAATGTCCGATATGGATATTGGCTTTGATCATTTCCATTGTGGTGACGGTCGTAAACATGCTTTCTGTGAAACTGTTTGCCGAGACGGAGTACTGGCTCGCGCTCATTAAAATTACAGTGATTGTCATCTTTATTTTATGCGGGATTCTGCTATTATTTTTCTCATTCGGCAATCACACGGCGCCGGGGCTGTCTCATTTAACGGATCACGGAGGGTTTTTCCCGCATGGAGCGGGGGGTGTCATTACGGCGATGCTCGTCGTGATCTACTCATACGGCGGAACGGAAATCATCGGCGTCACGCTGGCGGAGACAAAAAACCCCGAAAAGGTGATCCCGAAAGCTGTCCGAAGCACGTTAACGCGGATTGTCGCTTTTTACTTGCTGCCGTTTTTCATCATCGTCAGCCTGATTCCTTGGAATCAAGTTAACAGCGTTCCGGAAAGCCCGTTTGTCATAGTATTTAAGATGATCGGGATTCCGGGTGCCGACCATATTATGAATGCCGTCATTCTTCTTGCGATTATCTCGTCTATGAACTCGGGACTGTACGGATCATCCCGTGTCTTGTTTACGCAGGCTTCTGACGGTCGGCTGCCGAAAATCTTTTCAAAACTGTCGAAGAAAAAGGTTCCCGTCTATGCGATTCTGACTTGTACGTCATTTTTATATGTAGGCGTCCTGATTTCTTTATTCGCAGGAAGCCAGACGTTTAATTATTTGATGGGTTCCCTCGGCTATACCGTGCTGTTCATCTGGCTGATTATCGGATTCGCCCATTTGAAATCAAGAAAACATTCAACAGAACAGCCGGCTTATTACGTCAAATGGTTCCCGTACACGACATGGTTTGCGGTGCTTGCGCTTTTGGCCATCCTGATCGGCGTAATTGCGACGACATCCATCGTCATCACATGCATCACTGCGGCCATCTATCTCCTCATTACGGCTGCGTATCTCGTGAAAGGGAGACGACAATAAATAAAAAAACTCTTGCCCCGCGGCAAGAGTTTTTTTAATGAACGGCCTTTTTTTCTGCGGCCAGAGCAGGTGTTTTCAGTTTCTTTGGTGTTATATTCACAAAACAAATGCTTGTGACGATCAGAAGCAGTCCGGCTAAAAGGCTGACGGTCAGCGGCTCATGCAGGAATATCGAGCTGACGGTAATGGATATGAGCGGGATCAGGAAGGTGTAAGAGGCAACCTTGCTTGCTTCCCCTGAACCGACAAGCGTAAAAAAGGCGAGCCAGCCGAGCGCGATAACAAAAACTGAAATGAACAGAAGGCTGAGAATGAACGGAGCTTTCCATTGAATCGCTGAAAAGCTTTCTGAAAAATGGCCGGAGCTGACAAGCAGCACGCCGCCGATCAGAAGCTGCAGAGCGACCATCCAGATAGCGTCCGCGCGTCCGCCCGTTCTTTTCACATATACCGTGCCGAGCGCCCAGCTGACCGCGGAGCCTAAGGCCAAAAGAATGCCGGCGATAGAAATATGGCCTCCGAAACCGGCTGCGCTGATGACGGCGACACCGGCAAAGCCCAGAATAAGACCGGCTATTTTTAAAGGATACATCGATTCCCCGAGCCACAGCCAAGAAAAAACGCCCATTAACACCGGCTGGAAAAACACGATGGCTGAAAATAAGCCGGCAGGCAGGTAATTCAAGCCGACCGTTTGCAGGCCGTAAAATAAAGTAATATTTAAAATGGCAGAAATAAGATAGATCGGCCACGTTTCTTTAAAACGCAGCTTTTTAAAACGGGGCAGCGCCACCATTAATAATAGAAGTCCGCCGATCAGCGTGCGGATTCCGGCAAACAGAAGAGGCGGCGAATAGGCAAGCGCGGCCTTTGTCAGCGGCCAGTTAATTCCCCATACCGTGACTAGAAACGCCAGCATAAGAGCCGTCTGTATTTTCGAAAGCTGTTTCACGTCGTTCACTCCTTGTAGAACAATTCCATCATATGATACGGTAATCAGTAAGATAAATAAAATGAATCTTTTTTATAAGGAGCATAAGTAAAACGTTATGACGATTACACAACTGCGGGTTTTTGTTCAAATCGCTGAAACGGGAAGCTTTACAAAAGCGGGGCAGGCGCTGAATATGACGCAGCCCGCCGTCAGCCATGCCATTTCTGCGCTTGAGTCAGAGCTCGGCATCAAGCTGATCATCCGCGAGCGCCGCAACGGCGTAAGGCTCACGGACACGGGCGGAAAAATTCTCGTCCATATCAGAGAGGTGCTCAAAGGCATAGAAAAAGCCGAGCAGCTGGCGGCCGCGGAAAGAGGGCTTGAACAGGGAACGATTCACATCGGCACATTTCCGGCCGCTTCCGCTTATTTCATTCCAAAGCTGATCAGCGTGTTTAAAAAACGGTATCCGAAGCTTGAGCTGGTGCTTCATGAAGGAACGGTTAACGAAGTAAAGGAATGGCTCCGCTCCCGGGTAATAGATGTGGGTATCACTCTTTTTCCTACGGAAGACATGGAATATCTGCCGCTGAAAAAAGATAAAATGGCCGTCGTGCTTAGAAATGATCATCCGCTTTGCGGCTGTGAGTCAATCACTCTGAAAGATCTTGACCGCCAGCCGATGATCATCTGTGACGGAGGATACGAATCACCGTTTATTGATATGTTTAAGGAGGCAGGATCTGTGCTGACTGCCGCATTCACTGTTTACAACGTCAATACGTCCATCAGCATGATCAAAGAGGGGCTGGGAATTGCGATATTATCACAAATGTCTATGTCGGGTATATCGCTGCCGGAAAATGTCGTGACAAGGGAACTCAATCAGGCGGTGTACCGTGATGTTCTGCTTGCCGTTCCTTCTATAAAGGAGGCTTCATTGGCGGCAAAACTTTTTATTCAAATCGCACAGGAACTCACAAAGAACGAATAAAAAAAGACCCTAATAATCATAGGGCCCTGAATCTTATCGGTTAATTTTAAAAGAGTTTGTCGTATTGACAAGTTTTGAACCGCTGAACGTAGCTTTGACACGATAATAACCTGTCTTGCATCCTTTTAAAGAGAATGACTTAGTCACCCTTACTGAGAAAGAAAAGGTTGTTTTTTTACAAGTCGTCCATTTCTTTCCGGACTTTCGCTGTAAGTATAGGTTTCCTTTAAAAGTTCGATCTGACGGATACGCTGTACTGAGAGTAAAATCGACACTTTTCGCTTTTTTCGTGTAGTAGGAGGCATCGGTAAATCCGCTTACATTTAAATGCTGCTGAGTGCCGGAGTAAAAGTCTGCGGCATATGCCTTATCGGTGTTTCCTGTAAAGAAGATTGCTGCCAGTAAAGCTGTTGTGAGTGCCATTAAGATTTTTTTACGCATATAGACTATGACTTCCTTCCTATTCAATATCATACATATCTTAACATTATTGGGTCTGTTCTTTCAACGATAGATTTTCACTTTTATAGGATGAAAAGCTCATCATATCTGAATGTAATAGATTCATTCATAAAGAGTTCACTAGTGACGACCGCTGACTGATTGTTCGAAGATCATCGAATCAAATTGTTTAACTCACGGGAAAAGCTGTGGTAAGGTGTGTGGTAGAGACCTTGTTTAAGATCTGCTTACACTAAACCGCAAAGGAGAAAACGATGGCTGAACATACATTGAAAGATACTGCGTTTTCCGTATTGAATTTATCGCCGGTCGTACAGGGGGGAACGGTTGCTGAATCGTTCCGCAACAGCATGGATTTAGCGCGCCGCGCCGAGGAGTGGGGCTATAACCGCTATTGGCTTGCGGAGCATCATAATATAGAAGGAGTTGCCAGCTCGGCAACGGCGGTGCTGATCGGCCACATCGCCGGAGGCACGAAAAAAATCCGCGTCGGTTCTGGGGGTATTATGCTGCCGAATCATTCTTCACTTGTGATCGCGGAGCAATTCGGAACCCTTGAAACGTTGTATCCGGGGCGGATTGACCTGGGGCTCGGACGCGCGCCGGGGACCGACCAATTAACGGCGAGAGCCTTACGAAGAAACATAAACAGCGGGGAAGATTTTCCGGAGCAGCTTGAAGAATTGAGAAATTACTTCAAACCGTCCGGCAATGTGCGCAATCAAGTCCGCGCCATTCCGGGCGAAGGGCTGGACGTGCCGATCTGGCTTTTGGGCTCAAGCGGCTTCAGCGCGCGTCTTGCGGGAGAGCTCGGGCTTCCGTTCGCCTTTGCGGCTCACTTTTCACCGAAAAACACCGTGCCCGCCCTTGAGCTGTACCGCAGCTCCTTCCGTCCATCAGACGTACTGGATCAACCGTACGCGATGGTCGGCGTCACCGTCATTGCCGCCGATACGGACGAAAAGGCGGAGCATCTGGCAACATCGCATTATCAAAGATTTTTAGACCTCGTCCGCGGCACGCCGAACCAGCTGAAGCCTCCTGTTGAAGACATGGATCAAATCTGGTCGCCGTATGAAAAAGCGATGGTCAATGAACAGCTCAGCTCAACGATCGTCGGCGGACCGGAGCGTGTGAAGGAAAAGCTGGAAAGCTTCATCCGGACAACACAGGCGGATGAAATCATGGTGAATTCAGAAAGCTTTGAGCATGCTGACAGAATGAGATCATTTGAAATCATCGCCGAATTAAAAAACAGCTGAGCAAAAAAAGCAATGTGCCGCGCACATTGCTTTTTTTATTCGCCGATCCGCTTGACTGAATTCCGGATGACGAGTTCCGGTTCATACACGACGTCATCCTTCTTCGGTTTTTTATGCTCTAAGCAGTCGATGACGTATTTTGCCGCCGCTTTCCCCATAATGGATTTCGGATGCTTGACAGAGGTGAGCTTCACCTCGGAAATCTGGGCGAAATGTGAATCGTCATAGCCCATGACCGATACGTCATCAGGCACCTTTAACCCGAATTCCCTGAGAAGATTAATCGTCTTCAGCGCAATTTCGTCATTGTAGCAAAGAATGGCCGTCGGGTGTGATTCGCTGTTTTGCTCAAGGGTATGCTTAATTTTTTGGAGAAGCACGGTTTCTTTTTCTTCAGTTGTGTAGGTGACGATCATGTCCGGAGACGGGAAAATCCCGCGCTCCCGATGCGCCTGCAGATAGCCGTTCATCCGTTTGACGCCCTGCGTGTCATCCGCTTTAAAGATTCCCATAATGTGCGTGTGGCCGAGGGACATGACGTATTCGCAAGCCATCATGCCGCCTTTGACATCATTGACGGAAAAGCTTGGTGCGGCCAGCTCCGCATAAGAGGCGTTAATCATGGCAAACGGAATGCCGTTTTTCTCCAGATTGAGATAGTAGCCGATGTTGGGCGTCTGCAGCGCGCTTTTCGTAGGCTCGACAATCAGCCCGTCTATATTTTTGGACAGCAGGTTTTCAAGGCCGCGCCGCTCACTTTCTGTATTGTTGTTGGTGCTCGTCAGCAGCATGGAATAGCCCTGTTCGCTTAAATAAGATTCGATTCCCCTGATGATGCTCGGGAAAATATAGTCTGATATGTACGTTGTAATGACGCCGATCGTTTTGTTTGAATGCATGGCTGATTTCGCCGTGCGTGAAGCGACAAAGGTGCCCCCGCCCTGAACGCTGTACAGCAGCCCTTGCGAGACCAAATCTCCGATCGCCTTTCTGATGGTATGGCGGCTGACACCGAACTGCTGCATCAGCTCATTTTCCGTAGGCAGCTTTTCGTCCGGCTGTATTTTTCCTTGATTCAGCCATGAACAAATTTCTTCTTTTACTTGAGCATATTTCGGTAGCATATCAATTCCTCCAAAATGTATACGGACAAATTCCAGTATAACATAGTAAGCCCTTTCATCAAGCTGTAAAAATAATTGACAGATTATGAAAAACTGCTTATTCTTTATTTGTGCGTACTAATTTTCCTCATTTTTAGATAAAATTCTTCATAAGTACGTACAAATGTGGCGGTTCTGAAGAAAACAAAGCATCATCAAGCGCCGCACTTTGTTTTGTAAGCGTTTTTATTCTATTATTCGCGGGAGGGTAAAATTCATGAAGAATCACCCGGCACCAATTGGCTCAAATGTACCTGTCACTCGGCAGCATTCCAAGTGGTTTGTCATTCTCATCTCATGCGCGGCCGGACTGGGAGGGCTTTTGTACGGTTATGACACGGCGGTGATTTCCGGCGCTATCGGTTTCCTGAAAGATTTGTACCGCTTAAGTCCTTTTATGGAAGGGCTCGTGATTTCAAGCATTATGATCGGCGGTGTTTTCGGCGTCGGGATTTCCGGATTTTTGAGTGACCGTTTCGGACGGAGAAAGATTTTGATGGCAGCGGCGCTGTTGTTTGCGGTGTCAGCGGTTGTCTCTGCGCTTTCTCAAAGTGTGTCTTCCTTAGTGATCGCCAGAGTCATCGGCGGTCTGGGAATCGGCATGGGCTCCTCGCTTTCTGTCACGTATATTACCGAAGCCGCTCCGCCGGCCATACGCGGCAGTCTGTCTTCACTGTATCAGCTGTTTACGATATTAGGGATATCCGGCACTTATTTTATTAACCTTGCCGTCCAGCAGTCCGGCTCGTATGAATGGGGAGTGCACACCGGCTGGCGGTGGATGCTCGCTTACGGCATGATTCCGTCCGTCATCTTTTTTATCGTGCTGCTTATCGTGCCGGAAAGTCCGCGCTGGCTTGCGAAAGCGGGGCGCCGGAATGAAGCCCTCGCCGTGCTGACGCGCATTAACGGCGAGCAGACCGCGAAAGAAGAAATCAAACAAATCGAAACGTCTTTACAATTAGAAAAAATGGGTTCATTGTCTCAGCTGTTTAAGCCGGGGCTGAGAAAAGCGCTTGTGATCGGGATTCTGCTGGCTTTATTCAATCAGGTCATCGGCATGAACGCAATTACGTATTACGGGCCGGAAATTTTCAAAATGATGGGCTTCGGACAGAATGCGGGGTTTATCACGACATGCATCGTCGGTGTCGTTGAAGTGATTTTCACCATTATCGCGGTTCTTTTAGTCGATAAGGTAGGCCGGAAAAAACTGATGGGGGTCGGATCTGCCTTTATGGCGCTGTTCATGATCTTAATCGGGGCATCCTTTTATTTTCAGCTGGCGAGCGGTCCGGCTTTAGTCGTCATCATATTGGGATTCGTCGCCGCTTTCTGCGTATCAGTCGGGCCGATTACATGGATCATGATTTCGGAAATCTTTCCGAACCACCTCCGCGCACGCGCCGCCGGTATTGCGACGATATTCTTATGGGGGGCGAACTGGGCGATCGGCCAGTTCGTGCCGATGATGATCAGCGGGTTAGGGCTTGCGTACACCTTCTGGATATTCGCCGTCATTAATATTCTCTGTTTCTTGTTTGTCGTGACGATCTGCCCTGAGACGAAAAATAAATCATTAGAAGAAATAGAAAAACTCTGGATAAAATGAAAGCGTTTTACGACAAAAGTCCGCTCCGGCGGGCTTTTGTCTGTCACCTTCATTCCGTTTCTGTATATAATGACTGTATCAAGGAGATACTGGTAAATCCTGCGAAGAATGTCGAGGAATTGACCTTTAACAGTTGAATTAACAATGTCATCCTGTTAAAATAATTAAAGAAAGCAGACATAATTTTTTTTGGCTATGATGGGACGTTTTTTGTCATAGCGGGACATTTTCTGTCCAGTATGAATAGGAAGGAACGTTTGAGTCATGAACCAGTTAATACAAGCTCAAAAAAAATTATTGCCTGATCTTTTGCTTGTGATGCAGAAAAGATTTGAAATCTTGCAGTATATCAGGCTTACCGAACCGATCGGCCGCAGAAGTCTTGCAGCCAGTCTCGGATTGACCGAGCGCGTTCTCAGAAGCGAGGTTCAGTTTTTGAAAGAACAGAATCTCATCGATATTAAAACAAACGGCATGACAATGACGGAAGAGGGCTATTCACTGCTTTCGATTCTGGAAGATACGATGAAGGATGTTTTAGGGTTGACGCTTTTGGAAAAGACATTAAAAGAGCGGCTTAATCTGAAAGACGCCATTATCGTTTCCGGTGACAGCGACCAATCTCCTTGGGTCAAAAAAGAATTAGGGAGAGCGGCCGTTGCATGTATGAAAAAGAGATTTTCAGGCAAAAATATCGTCGCTGTAACCGGCGGTACGACAATTGAAGCCGTCGCCGATATGATGACGCCGGATTCAAAAAACCGCGAGCTCCTGTTTGTGCCCGCAAGAGGCGGTTTAGGCGAAGATGTGAAAAACCAGGCGAACACCATATGCGCGCATATGGCGGAAAAGGCTTCAGGCACTTATCGGCTTTTGTTCGTTCCCGGACAGCTGTCACAAGGCGCCTACTCATCTATTATTGAAGAACCTTCCGTAAAAGAGGTGCTTCACACGATTAAATCAGCGAGTATGCTCGTTCACGGAATCGGCGAAGCTAGAACAATGGCGGAGCGAAGAAACACGCCTTTGGAAGATTTGAAGAAAATAGATGACAATCATGCGGTGACAGAGGCATTCGGCTACTACTTTAATGCGGACGGAGAAGTCGTTCACAAGGTGCATTCAGTCGGAATGCAGCTTGATGACCTCGATGCCATTCCCGACATTATCGCGGTAGCGGGCGGATCATCAAAAGCAGAAGCAATAGAAGCTTATTTTAAAAAGCAGCGAAACACGGTTCTCGTCACGGACGAAGGAGCCGCAAAGAAGTTATTAAGGGATAACAGTCCCTCAATATAAATATCTCTCACTTATTTAAAGGAGGAAATAATCATGGCAGTAAAAGTCGGTATTAACGGTTTTGGTCGTATTGGACGTAACGTATTCCGCGCAGCATTAAACAATCCTGAAGTTGAGGTAGTAGCGGTTAACGATTTAACAGACGCTAACATGCTTGCTCATCTTTTACAATATGATTCCGTACACGGAAAATTAGATGCAGAAGTTAAAGTTGACGGCAGCAACCTTGTTGTTAACGGCAAAACAATCGAAGTTTCTGCTGAGCGCGATCCTGCGAAACTCAGCTGGGGCAAACAAGGCGTTGAAATCGTAGTTGAATCTACTGGTTTCTTCACAAAACGCGCAGACGCTGCGAAACACTTAGAAGCAGGCGCGAAAAAAGTTATCATCTCTGCACCTGCTAACGAAGAAGATATCACAATCGTTATGGGTGTTAACGAAGACAAATACGATGCAGCTAACCACCATGTTATCTCTAACGCATCTTGCACAACAAACTGCCTTGCGCCGTTTGCAAAAGTACTTAACGACAAATTCGGCATCAAACGCGGTATGATGACAACTGTTCACTCTTACACAAACGATCAGCAAATTCTTGATCTTCCGCACAAAGACTACCGTCGTGCGCGTGCAGCAGCTGAAAACATCATTCCTACATCAACTGGTGCTGCTAAAGCAGTTTCCCTTGTTCTTCCTGAACTGAAAGGCAAACTGAACGGCGGAGCTATGCGTGTGCCGACTCCAAACGTTTCTCTTGTTGACCTAGTTGCTGAACTGAACAAAGACGTAACGGCTGAAGACGTAAACGCAGCTCTTAAAGAAGCGGCTGAAGGCGATCTTAAAGGAATCCTTGGCTACAGCGAAGAGCCATTAGTATCCGGAGACTACAACGGCAATGCTAACTCTTCTACAATCGATGCTCTTTCTACAATGGTTATGGAAGGCAGCATGGTAAAAGTAATCTCTTGGTACGATAACGAAAGCGGCTACTCTAACCGCGTTGTTGACCTTGCAGCTTACATCGCAAAACAAGGTCTTTAATTCATAGCTCCCGGAAAGGGCCGGACTTGGTTCTTTCGGACAGAAACGCTATAATGAAAGCGGACAAGGGAAGGGGACGGACTCCCTTTCCCTTTTTCCATGAGAACCGGCTTTCAGAAAGCGCCGGATTGCTGCAGAACGTCCGCGTTTTGAAGTTTCCGCGGCACTTTCGTTTTCTGAGCCGCCTGCCCTGGCTCAGAAGACGATCTGCCCCGTGCCCGGAAGCTGCAATCTGCCCCGCGGCGGAAGCATCATGAGGCGGTTTCACGTTTCACGTTTTTCGTGCTATGCAAACCATTTTGAAGGAGGATCTCCTAAGGCATGAATAAAAAAACAGTAAAAGACATCGACGTAAAAGGCAAAGTCGTATTCTGCCGCGTTGACTTTAACGTTCCAATGAAAGACGGGGAAGTAACAGACGATACTCGTATCCGCGCTGCGCTTCCAACAATCAAACACCTTGCAGACCAAGGCGCGAAAGTCCTTCTTGCGAGCCACTTAGGCCGCCCGAAAGGCGAAGTGGTTGAGGAGCTTCGTTTAACTCCTGTCGCTGCACGCTTAGGCGAACTGCTCGGCAAAGAAGTGAAAAAAGCGGATGAAGCTTACGGCGATGCTGTAAAAGCACAAATTTCTGATATGAAGGACGGAGACGTTCTTGTATTGGAAAACGTACGTTTCTACCCTGGTGAAGAGAAAAACGATCCTGAGCTTGCTAAAGCATTTGCTGAGCTTGCGGATGTATATGTCAATGACGCATTCGGTGCTGCCCACCGTGCTCACGCATCTACAGCCGGAATTGCCGAGCATCTGCCGGCGGTTGCAGGATTCCTGATGGAAAAAGAGCTTGACGTTCTCGGCAAAGCCGTGACAAATCCTGAGCGCCCGTTTACGGCAATCATCGGCGGCGCGAAAGTAAAAGACAAAATCGGTGTAATCGAAAGTCTGCTTGATAAAGTGGACAACCTGATCATCGGCGGAGGTCTTGCTTACACATTCGTAAAAGCGCTTGGTTATGAAGTCGGTAAATCTCTTCTTGAAGAAGATAAAATCGAACTTGCAAAATCATTCATGGACCGCGCGAAAGAAAAAGGCGTTAAATTCTATATGCCGGAAGACGTTCTCGTTGCTGATGATTTCTCTAACGATGCAAACGTTCAAATCGTGCCGGTCTCTGAGATCCCAAGTGATTTAGAAGCGATCGACATCGGAACGAAAACCCGCGAAACGTATGCTGAAGTTATCAAAAACAGCAAACTTGTCGTATGGAACGGACCGATGGGCGTATTCGAAATCGACTTGTTCGCTCAAGGCACAAAAGCAGTGGCTGAAGCATTGGCAGAGGCAAACGATACATACTCTGTCATCGGCGGAGGAGACTCTGCGGCAGCCGTTGAAAAATTCGGCCTTGCTGACAAAATGAGCCATATCTCAACAGGCGGCGGCGCATCCCTTGAATTCATGGAAGGCAAAGAGCTTCCAGGTGTAGCTGCGCTGAACGATAAATAAAAACTGCTATAAGGAAGTGGAACAGATGAGAAAACCAATTATAGCCGGTAACTGGAAAATGAACAAAACACTCGGCGAAGCTGTCAGCTTCGTTGAAGAAGTGAAATCTTCCATTCCAGCAGCAGACAAAGCGGAAGCCGTTGTTTGCGCACCAGCTCTTTTCTTAGAAAAGCTGACTTCTGCTGTTAAAGGAACTGACCTGAAAGTCGGCGCCCAAAACATGCATTTTGAAGAAAACGGTGCGTTCACAGGTGAAATCAGCCCGGTCGCTCTGAAAGACCTTGGCGTGGATTACTGCGTCATCGGCCACTCTGAGCGCCGTGAAATGTTCGCTGAAACTGATGAAACAGTTAACAAAAAAGCGCATGCCGCTTTCAAACACGGCATTGTGCCGATCATTTGCGTAGGTGAAACGCTTGAAGAGCGCGAAGCCGGAAAAACAAATGATCTTGTTGCCGATCAAGTGAAAAAAGGTCTTGCGGGTCTTTCTGAAGAGCAAGTTGCTGCTTCTGTTATTGCGTACGAGCCAATCTGGGCAATCGGAACAGGCAAATCTTCTACAGCGAAAGATGCTAACGACGTCTGCGCGCATATCCGTAAAGTCGTTGCTGAAAGCTTCAGCCAGGAAACTGCTGACAAGCTCCGCATTCAATACGGCGGCAGCGTAAAACCTGCAAATATTAAAGAATATATGGCAGAGTCCGATATTGACGGTGCTTTGGTCGGCGGCGCAAGCCTTGAACCGCAGTCATTCGTTCAATTATTGGAGGAAGGTCAATATGAGTAAAAAACCAGCTGCACTCATCATTCTTGATGGGTTCGGATTACGCAATGAAACAGTCGGAAACGCAGTCGCACAAGCGAAAAAACCGAATTTCGACCGTTATTGGAACCAATACCCTCATCAGACGCTGACGGCATCAGGCGAAGCAGTCGGACTGCCTGAAGGACAGATGGGGAACTCTGAAGTCGGTCATTTGAATATCGGCGCAGGACGTATTGTGTACCAAAGCTTAACACGCGTGAACGTTGCCATCCGCGAAGGCGAATTCGAACGCAATCAAACGTTCCTTGACGCTATCAAAAACGCGAAAGACAACGACAAAGCGCTGCACCTGTTCGGCCTTCTTTCTGACGGAGGCGTACACAGTCATATCAATCATTTATTCGCGCTGCTGAAGCTTGCGAAAAGTGAAGGACTGACGAAGGTGTATATTCACGGTTTCCTCGACGGCCGCGATGTAGGTCCGCAAACGGCGAAAACTTACATTCAGCAGCTGAATGAGCAGGTCGAAGAAATCGGTGTCGGCGAAATCGCCAGCATTTCCGGACGCTACTACTCCATGGACCGCGACAAACGCTGGGACCGTGTGGAAAAAGCGTACCGCGCAATGGCTTACGGCGAAGGCCCGTCTTACCGCAGCGCGATGGATGTAGTCGACGATTCTTATGCGAACGGCATTCATGATGAATTCGTCATTCCGTCCGTCATCACAAAAGAAAACGGTGAACCCGTTGCGAAAATTCATGACGGCGATTCTGTGATTTTCTATAATTTCAGACCGGACCGCGCCATCCAGATTTCAAACACGTTTACCAACAAAGATTTCCGCGATTTCGACCGCGGTGAAAATCATCCGAAAAACCTGTATTTCGTCTGCCTGACTCACTTCAGTGAATCTGTTGACGGATATGTGGCTTTTAAACCGGTAAACCTTGACAATACGGTCGGTGAAGTATTGGCACAGCACGGGTTAAAACAGCTTCGCATTGCAGAAACTGAAAAGTATCCGCACGTTACGTTCTTTATGAGCGGCGGCCGCGAAGAAGAATTCCCGGGCGAAGAGCGCATCCTCATTAACTCGCCGAAGGTCGCGACATATGACTTGAAGCCTGAAATGAGCGCGTATGAAGTGAAGGATGCTCTTGTAAAAGAAATCGCGGCTGACAAGCACGACGCGATCATCCTGAACTTTGCAAACCCTGACATGGTCGGCCACTCCGGAATGGTCGAACCGACGATTAAAGCAATTGAAGCAGTGGACGAATGCTTAGGCGAAGTGGTTGACGCCATCATCGCTAAAGGCGGACATGCCATCATTACCGCTGATCACGGTAATGCGGACATTCTGATTACAGAAACAGGCGAACCGCACACTGCCCATACGACAAACCCAGTCCCTGTCATTGTGACGAAAGAAGGCGTGACGCTGCGCGAAGGCGGAATCCTAGGCGACCTCGCACCAACGTTATTAGACCTTCTCGGTGTTGAAAAACCGAAAGAAATGACCGGAACATCTTTAATTCAAAAATAAGCGTAAATCAAAAGGAGAGACAAACTCATGCCATACATTGTTGATGTTTATGCACGCGAAGTCCTTGACTCCCGCGGCAACCCAACAGTTGAAGTTGAAGTATATACAGAAACAGGAGCTTTCGGCCGCGCATTAGTGCCAAGCGGAGCTTCTACAGGTGAATACGAAGCGGTTGAGCTTCGTGACGGCGACAAAGACCGTTACCTTGGAAAAGGCGTGTTAACTGCTGTTAACAACGTAAACGAAATCATTTCTCCAGAGCTTCTCGGCTTTGACGTAACTGAACAAAACGCAATCGATCAGCTTTTAATCGAGCTTGACGGAACTGAAAACAAAGGCAAACTCGGTGCGAACGCAATCCTTGGCGTATCTATGGCTTGTGCGCGCGCAGCTGCTGATTTCTTACAGATTCCTCTTTACCAATACCTTGGAGGATTCAACTCAAAAACGCTTCCTGTACCGATGATGAACATCGTAAACGGCGGAGAGCATGCTGACAACAACGTAGACATTCAAGAATTCATGATCATGCCTGTAGGCGCGCCTAACTTCCGTGAAGCGCTTCGCATGGGCGCTCAAATCTTCCACAGCCTGAAATCAGTTCTTTCTGCTAAAGGAATGAACACAGCTGTAGGTGACGAAGGCGGATTCGCTCCGAACCTTGGTTCTAACGAAGAAGCGCTTCAAACAATCGTTGAAGCGATCGAAAAAGCCGGCTTCAAACCTGGCGAAGAAGTGAAACTTGCGATGGATGCTGCATCTTCTGAGTTCTACAACAAAGAAGACGGCAAATACCATCTGTCTGGCGAAGGCGTTGTGAAAACATCTGCTGAAATGGTTGACTGGTACGAAGAAATGGTTTCTAAATACCCAATCATCTCTATCGAAGACGGACTTGACGAGAACGACTGGGAAGGCCACAAACTTCTTACAGAGCGTCTTGGCAAAAAAGTTCAGCTTGTCGGTGACGACCTTTTCGTTACAAACACGAAAAAGCTTGCTGAAGGTATCAAAAACGGCGTAGGCAACTCTATCCTGATCAAAGTAAACCAAATCGGTACATTGACTGAAACATTCGATGCGATCGAAATGGCGAAACGCGCAGGCTACACTGCTGTTATCTCTCACCGTTCAGGTGAAACTGAAGACAGCACAATCGCTGACATCGCTGTGGCAACTAATGCAGGACAAATCAAAACAGGTGCTCCGTCCCGTACGGACCGTGTTGCGAAATACAACCAGCTTCTTCGCATCGAAGATCAGTTGGCTGAAACTGCTCAATACCACGGTATCAACTCTTTCTATAACTTGAATAAGTAATGGAATGGACGCCGGGAGATATTCTCCCGGCATTTTTTTATGCTCCCGGGCTTTTCCCTCCTTTTTCATCATCTTCATTTGGTCAATAATATTCATTTTCCCCCTTTTTAAAGGAATCAGTGTTCTTCAATCGAAAGGGAAGAGGTGTTAATAAGAGGAGGGATTATGATGAAATTTTCATTTATGTCAGCCGCGGTGGCAGCAAGCGTCATATGGGGCGCGTCTGCCGGGCCGCTGTCCGAAACTCATGCTTATTCAGCCGTGACCGCGCCGGTTTTTGATGCTGATGAGGCATTGGACACGATGCATGATCTGAGTGAAACCATCGGACCGCGGGAAACCGGAACTGCGAAAGAAAAGGAAGCGGCTGAATACATATCGAATCGCCTGCGGGCTCAGGGCGCCAGTGTCAAAGTACAGTCATTTCCATTGAAAAAGTACTTTTCAGGTTCAGTCACAGCGGGAGATCATGAATTCCCGCTCCGCTCCGCTGATCAATCCGCTGTTGAAAAAGAGCTGAGAATTGAGGGAGGGATTTTTGACGGCGGCTGCGGATCACGCGATGACGTAACAGGAGCCAAAGGAAAGATTGCAGTGATACGCGAAGGAAAGATCCCCGTTTCTCAAAAGATCAAACATGCCGAACAAGCGGGAGCCAAAGCAGTCATTATTTATAATCAGACAACAAAACCGCTCGCCGTCCGTCCGCATACCGATAAAGGAATCACGATACCGGCGGCGGGTATGAAAAAAGAAGACGGTGAAGCACTGCTGCAGGAAAAGCAGGCAGTCATTCAATTTAAAAACTATAAAAACCGCACCTCACAAAATATTATAGGAACGCGCAAAGCGCCACAGGCCAACTCTTCTGATGCTGATATTATTTATGTCACAGCGCATTATGACAGCGTAAAAGGCGCGCCCGGAGCGGATGATAACGCCTCAGGCACATCTGCCGTTCTGGAAATCAGCAAACAATTGACACACATACCGAAAGACAAAGAGATCCGCTTTATCCTGTTCGGTGCAGAAGAATTATGGTCTGCGGGTTCATCTTATTACGTCAGTACACTCACGAACAATGAAAGAAAGCACAGCCAGGCCAATTTTAATGCCGATATGATTGCGACTGACTGGGAAGAAGCGAGTCAAATGTGTGTCACGACTCCTGACGGCAAGGAAAACCCGAGCGTCCGGTATGCTGAAAAAGCCGCTGAAAAATCCCGCTTGGTCAAGCCAAACCTGATTCAGCTCGGTTACTCAGACCATGTCTCTTTTTATGAAGCAGGGATTCCGTCGGCTAACTGGATTTGGCTCAGCCCCGATACACAGGAGCCGGGGCCCTGGTATCACACCGAGAATGATAATATGAAACACATCAGCAAAGAAAGATTAGAGAAAGCGGGATCACTCGTTTCCGCGGCTGTAACTGAGGCAGTGAAAGAATAAAAAACAGGCTTCGGCCTGTTTTTTTATATTGTTTTCTGTATATTCTCTCAATTAAGGGAGATTTTCTCACTTGTTACCAGATATATACCATTTGACAGGATTTTATTTTACAAATAAAAGAAAAATAAATAGATAATACCTAATTTATAAAAGGATGTAAAACTCATTTATCAAATTTTAACTTTTGTTATAATTGCGATATCGATCGATATTTGTTTTAAATTGTAAAAAACAATACTCTTTTCTATCTATTAGGGGGCGAAAAATGAATACTGTCACAAAAGAAGCCAGCAACCTTGGTCAAAAACGGCTGTTACATCTGATTGAAACGAAGCAGGCGATTGTAGGCGTGTTAGGCACGGGATATGTGGGATTTCCTCTTGCGCTGGAATGTGTCGATAAAGGATACAATGTTATCGGATTCGACAAAAACAGTGAAAAGGTTTCCTTGTTAGCCGCCGGAAGCAGCCATATTCAAGATATAGAGGACGACAGACTGAACTCGGCTTTACAAACAAAACGCTTTCAAATCAGCGCCGACATGTCGCTCATCCAAAAATGCGACATCATTGTGATATGTGTGCCGACACCCCTGAACAAAAAAGACAAGATCCCCGATTTAACCTACATCGACAGTGCAGTTGACAGCATGATCGCTTATGGAAGGCAGCATCAGCTTTTAATTTTAGAAAGCACCACCTATCCCGGAACAACGAAAAAAAAGATTGCCGACAGAATGGCATCAAGCCGCGGCATGAAAATAGGAACAGACTTTTTTACGGCTTATTCTCCGGAAAGAATCGATCCGGGCAACAGGCAATATGAAGTTTCAGATATTCCTAAAGTAGTCGGCGGAACCACACAGACTTGCACAGAACTTGCCTCAGCGTTTTACAGCACCATTGTTACAAGCATTCACCCGGTGACCTCACCCGAAGTAGCTGAAACAGCTAAACTCCTAGAGAATACTTATCGTTATGTCAATATAGCTCTTATCAATGAAATGGCGCTTAATTGCCGTGAACTTGATATTGATATATGGGAAGTCATCTGCGCGGCGGACACGAAGCCGTTCGGCTTTCAAAAATTTATCCCGGGCCCCGGAGTCGGAGGCCATTGTATCCCGATTGATCCTTTTTACTTCAAATGGATCGCGAATGAAAAAGGGCTGCAGACAAAATTAATTGATCTCGCGGACGAAATCAATTCCAACATGCCGATTTCTGTCTCTGACTATGCTTTGAAACTGGCGGGCAAAGACAAATGCAGCATCTTAATAATAGGGGCAGCTTATAAAAAAAATACAAATGACCCGCGTGAATCCTCAGTGTTTACGATAATGGAAGAATTGATGGACAAGGGATGCGCGATTGATTATCATGATCCGTTTATCAGCGAGATCCGCTTGAATGACGGAAGCCGCAAACAATCTGTCCCTTTCACAAAAGAACAAATCAATCAGTACGACGTCATCATCATTCATACAGATCACGATGTCATCGACTACAGTATTTTGAAGGATGTCTCACCGATTATCTTTGACACAAGAAATGTATGCAAGGAAAAATCAGCCGACAATTGCAGAGTTGTCACTTTATAGGAGGGAACGGTCATTAGTAATCGATTTATCTCTTTTCACAGACCTGATATGACAAACGAAGAAATCGCAAGCGTAACCGAAACGATTCAATCGGGCTGGATTTCGAAAGGCCCGAAGGTAATCGATTTTGAAAAAAAGCTGGGAGAATGTATAGGAGCTGAACACGTCATCAGCTGTAATTCAGGCACCGCTGCATTACATATGGCTTTATTGGCGCTCGGTGTGGGAGAAGGCGATGAAGTCATCGTGCCGAGCTTCACGTTCTGTTCCAGCGTCAATGTCATCCTGCACGCCGGAGCCGTTCCTGTGTTTGCGGATATATGCGAGAAAAGTCTATGTGCCGATCCTGAAGATGTCAGGAAGAAAATAACGCCGCGCACAAAAGCGGTAATTGCGGTTCATTTTGCCGGCTATCCGGCTGATCTGGAAAACTTGCAATCCATTTGTAAAGAAAACGGATTGTATCTGATTGAAGACGCCGCTCATGCGCTCGGTACAAAATATAACGGAAGCATGATCGGCACTCACGGCGATGCTGTGTGCTTCAGCTTTTATGCCACCAAAAATATTACAACAGGGGAAGGCGGAGCCCTCGTCATGAAAGACGAACAGGCCGCAGAAAGAGCGAGGCTGTACGGCTGGCACGGCATCACAAAAAATGCCTGGAACCGGTACGGTGAAAAAGGCAGCTGGAGATACGACGTTTTACTGCCGGGCTTTAAATATAATATGACGGATATTCAGGCCGCGCTCGGTCTGGTTCAATTGAAACGCGCAAACGACATTCAAGAAAAACGGGAACAGATCGCTCAATTTTATGTACGTGAACTGTCAGGCCAATCTGACAAAGCGGCGCTTCCGCTTTCTGACATTCCAAGCGGCATAACGCACTCATGGCATTTATTTATTTTGCGCATTCGAGAAAACGGCGGTATGGACAGAGATCTGTTTATTGAGAAAATGAAAGAAAAACAAATCGGACTGAGCGTGCACTTTATTCCCGTGCATTTGCATCCTTACTATAAAAAACATTTTCCTGCGGAGCTTCCGGTAACTGAACGTGTTTTCCGGGAGATCGTATCACTGCCTCTTTACAGCCAGTTATCAGATGAGGATTGCAGCTATATTGTCAAGTCTATAAAAGAAGTTTTGACTATCAGCCAGGAGGTAGGATCATGAAACATATTGCGATTATCGGAGGAGCCGGTTTTATCGGAAGCGAACTGGCGGCATTATTACAGGATAAAGGTTATCACACCATCATTGCAGACCAAAAGGAGCCGGCTTTTGACACTGAATACCGCCAAACGGATATTCTTGACCGGACGTCCCTCCGCGAATCATTGCGGGGAGCGGATGCGGTTGTCCATTTGGCGGCAATGGTCGGAGTGGACAGCTGCCGAAGCAATGAAGAAGACGTCATACGGGTCAATTTTGAAGGAACGAAAAACGTAACTGAGGTATGCGGTGAATTGGGAATCAGCACACTTCTTTTCTCATCGAGTTCAGAAGTGTTCGGAGATTCACCGGATTTTCCTTATACCGAGACAAGCAGAAAGCTTCCGAAATCGGCTTACGGAAAAGCCAAACTGCAATCAGAGGAATATTTGAGAGAACAGGCTTCCGACGAACTTCATATTCGGGTCGTCCGGTACTTTAATGTATACGGGCCGAAACAGCGCGAGGATTTTGTCATCAATAAGTTTTTCAGCCTGGCCGAGAATGGCTCTGAGCTGCCTCTTTACGGGGACGGCGGACAAATACGCTGCTTCAGCTACATCAGTGATATCGTCACCGGAACTTATCTCGCTCTCACTCATGAAGGAGCCGTCTTTGAAGACTTCAATATCGGGAACGACCAGCCGATCACGATAAAAGAACTGGCTGAAAAAGTCAATGTGCTCTCAGGCAGAGAGAAGGATAACTATCTGTTTAAAAAACTGGGCGAAGACGGCGTGAGGGGAAAAGACATCGAAATTTTTAAGCGGGCGCCGTCAATCGAGAAGGCGAAACGTTTGCTCGGTTACGCTCCGAAAGTAAGTCTGAATGAAGGCCTGGAGATCATAAAAGATGAAAGACAAAAGCACAAACTTTCACTTTCCTAAAAACCCGGAAGTGGTCAAATATCCCGTTTATCCCGGACAGTTTTCCGTCAGCGGCCGTCTGCGCGCAGTGAAACACTTGCTTACTGCCGGACAAAGCGGACTGACTGAAAAACTGGAAAAACATTACGGAAAAGGGGTTGTGCTGACATCCAGCGGCAGTGCGGCACTGGTGCTCGCATTAACTTATTCGGGGGCCGGACCGGGGAAAGAAGTGATTTTCTCATCCTTCAGCTGCCCGAATGTCATTGATGCCGTGCTGCAATCCGGTGCGACGCCTGTGTTTGCGCAGCTGGATGAGCATCTATCCTTATCTTTTGAGGATGTCAAAAAAAAAGCGACGAGGCGTACGTGTGCGGTTATCCTCACACATGTATACGGCCGGAGAGAAAATACCGCTATCATTAACTGGGCGAAGGAAAACGGAATTGCTGTCATTGATGATGCCGCTCAAGCCATGTTTACAAAACAAGCGGATACATTTGCCGGCGGTTTGGGCGATTTCGGCATTTTAAGCTTCGGCCCCTCAAAGCCGCTTGCGAGTATCGGAGGCGGCGCGTTAATCGCGCCGAAAGAATGGCTTCGGCAAAAAGCAAATCTCCCGATGGAACAGCGCAGCCAAGTGGCAGCTGACTATCGAATCTATATCAGAAATCAAAGAATCCAAGCTGTAATGAAACGGAAACGGCATCATCCTATTTCATATATGTTTAGAAAAGCGGGCGCCATGCCTTCCATGAAAGCCACAAAGCTCGAAGCTCTGCCGGATAAACCGGCTGTTGTACCCGTGCTTCGCATGCATCCGGCAAGGGAAGCCATTATTGATGATCAGCTTTCACGTATGGATCAGCTTGTAACAGCTTCGCTTCGAAACTTACAGACGGCGGGAGAAATCTTTGCAAAGGCGGGAGAAACAAACGGCATAAGAATGATCCAGCCCCAAGAAGGAGAACATCTGAATTATTTAACAATTGTATTTCCCCGGGATGAAGAGCGGTACGGGTGTTCTGTTTATTTAGCCGAAAGAGGCATCCAAACATGCTGGAACTACCTTCCCCTCGAACGTATTCCGATTTATGAAACATACGCGGGGGAAGGCGGGGAAGACCCGCTTTGGAAGAGAGTTCTTTCTTTGCCGTTTAAACCTCCTCTTCAAAAGGAGCAAGTCAGATATATAGCCGAATCCGTTTTATCATATTGTGAGCAACAGAATAAGACTGAATAGTGGTGATAACTATGCAAAAAACAGCAGTATGCACGACCCGCCAGGCATGGGATCGGGCCGCTGACATGTATCAGGCGGGATTGTTTCAAAGCTATGATTGGGGAATCCTCATGGAAGAGCTTCCCGGCACGTCATTTCACCCTGTCAGACTGACAACGGACGGAGGACAGGTCATCTATCTTCCGCTTTTTGAACAGAAGGGCGTATTATCCGGCAATATGATCGGATACGGCGGCGTTATTTCAGATCGCCCCATCTCATTTGAATGGCTTCAAAGTGAAATCCAGGCCATATTCGGCCGGAACATATCCCGGATGCTGCTGCCGTACGGTCAGACTTCTTTTACAGAAGAAATCAGGGAAGGATGGACGGAAAAGGCAACGCGGATTCTTTCGCTTCCGGACACGTTTGACGAGCTTTGGACGGGCATTTCCGGAAAAGCCCGGACGGCAGTCAGATACGCTGAAAAAGAGAATATTGTCACCCGGCTGATCGGGCGAAAAGAACTTGGCGCGTTTTATGACCTCTACAAAGAGCATACGGCGGCAATCGGCGCGGCTTATGTGCTGAGCCAGGGCTTTTTCCAAAAGCTGCTTGACACGTTTGCGGACCGGATGTTTTGGATCGGAGCATATCAGGATGAGACGCTGATCAGCAGCAGTATTTTTCTCTATGACCGCTCTCATTTCTATTATTGGCAGAATGTAAACAGCCTGGCGGGAAAAAAAGCGCAGGCCTCTTACTTGTTGATGCGTGACGCCCTGCAATTCGCCATTTGCCGCAAGCTTCAATGGGCTGATTTTGGCTATTCACACAGTAAAGAAATCGCAAGACCGAAACGATATTGGGGAGCTGAAGAAAAACAATGCCGACTTTTTACGAAACCGGAATGAAAACAATAAGCGGCCATCAATCCAGTTATCTGCCGTGGTACGGTTTTTTTGAAAAAATGTATAAGTCGGATCTGTTTGCCATTCATGACACAGCCCAATTTGAGAAAAAAGGATTTCTCAACCGCAACAGAATCAAAACGCCGCAAGGCCCCAGATGGCTGACAGTGCCTTTGCAGATGAAACAATATAAAGACATAGAGCTTCGGCATATGAAAATCGACCAGACACAGGATTGGCGGAAAAAACATTGGATGGCGATTAAAATGAACTATGCGAAAGCTCCCTATTTTGAGCGATACCAGCATTTTTTTCAAGATGTCTATCAGCGGGAGTGGGAATATCTCCATGATTTGAATATGCACATCATTGAATTTTTCCGAAAAGAGCTCCGAATTGAAACGCCGCTCTGTTATGTCTCTGAGCTTGAATGCCGGAAGGAGAAAAAAAGCGATTTTGTTTTAGCGCTTTGTCAGGAGCTGGGGGCGGACCGTTATTATTCAGGCAGTCAGGGTTCCGACTATTTAATAGAAAGCGATTTTGAAAGAAACGGAATTGTCATTGAGTATCAGCAGATCCGACATTTTGGCTATCCTCAATTATTCGGGGAGCATATCCCTCACCTCTCCATGCTCGATATGCTGATGAACTGCGGAGCGGATACAGCTGAAATGTTAGTTAAAGGAGGGCAATATGATGAAAGTAATGGTATTTGCAGCGCATCCCGACGATGAAATTATCGGCGTCGGCGGCACGCTCGCCAAACATGTCCGCCAAGGTGACAGCGTGTCGGCAGTCATTATGGCGGAAGGCAAATCATCAAGAAAAACGGATTACAAAAAGCCTGAAGATTCCGTCATGGAGCATTCTAATCAAGAAACGGAGCAGGCGCTCAGCACTTTGGGCATCCATGATTTTGTCAGGCTGAACCTTCCTGATAACAGAATGGATTCAATGGATTTGCTGGATGTCGTGAAGGAAGCGGAGAAACAAATCAATCGTTTTCAGCCTGACATTGTGTATACCCAGTACGGCGGTGACATTAATATTGACCACTCCGTCGTATTCAGAGCGGTCATGACGGCAACCCGTCCGCTTCCCGGTCATACGGTAAAACGGGTTTTTGCCTATGAAACATTGTCTTCGACGGAATGGAATTACTGTCAGAAGGATCAGTTTCATGCCAATTTCTTCGTTAATATTGAAGACGAGCTTGAAACGAAATTGAAATCGATGGCGTGTTACGGTTCCGAGCTCAGAGACTTCCCTCATCCCCGCTCTTTGCAGGCGATCGAACATAATGCCCGTGTGTGGGGAGCAAAATCGGGTTTTACCGCTGCGGAAGCGTTTATGCTTGTGAGAGGAACATGGTGACTGTCCTATGATTGCTCAAATTCCGTTTTTCGGACTTGATCCGAAGCAAATCGATGAGAAATGGGTGGAAGCGGGATACGGTCTGGAAGCGAATATTTTTGACGGCCATTCCTTTGAGGAAGCGGATTATATCAAAACATTTAATCAGACGCTGGAATATGCGAAACAGCTTGATCCTTCATTATTAACGCTGCATTTTCCGACAGATCATGCCGATTATGTGAATGAAGATCACATCAAAAAACAGCTTTATCACTTTGCGGAGCTCGCTGTGAAATACGGCGCCAAAGGCATAACCGTTCATGCGAATCAATTTATGACGGTTGAGGAATTTCAAGTCTATGACCTGGAAGGAAACCGTAAAAAAATCGTTGAGTTTTTCGCGGAGTTTGATGAGCAGCTGAAAGGGACGGACATTTGGATCGGTGTGGAAAACCTTCCGATCATCGGGAATCTGGGAGAGGATTTTGATCCGATTTTCATTTATCCTGAGGATTTTACAGAGCTGGTGCAGCTGGATCTGAAGCATGTCGGTATTACGTGGGATCTGTGCCATTGGGCGATTACCTATCAGACTCACTTGTCTTCCGCCCTTATGTTCAGAAATGATCAGCTGAAATATCCCGATTTCTTTCAGTTTCTTTCGATAAAAGAGAGCATTAAGCATTATCACTTCAGCTCATTTCGCCAGCTTGCGTTCCCGCATGGCGGCGTCCGCTGTTTTGAGGGCCGCCATCCGAGTGAAGGGACGATCGCTGAGGAGCTGCTGAGACGGGCTGCCGATACTTTGCAGGAGCTTTATCGGAATCAAGATACCGGCATTGTATTTGAGGTGATGGAAGAGGATTATACGGAAAGACGGGAATCATGGAGAACGCTGGAATGGTTCGGCGGTGTTTCTGATGACGAGGATCAAAAAAGGGTCTGATATGACATATCGAACACCGAACTATGCAAAGCTTTGGTGTGCACAGGTGTTTTCTTCAGCAGCGGACGGGGTCTGGCTCATTGCTCTGCCGCTGTTAGTGCTGGAATTGACCGGCAGCAAAATTCTAGTCGGCGTTATTTCTTTTATCGAACTCGTGCCGTTGACATTTGGCGTGCTGGCGGGTCCACTGATTGATTTATTCCGAAAAAAGTCGATCTTGTATTTGTGCAATACGGGTCGGGCCGCCATTATGATCCTCTTGGCGGTGCTCAGCGCGAACGATTTATTAACCGTGTGGATAGCCGGGGTGTGCGCCTTTTGTCTATCTCTGCAATCGATGCTGTTTGCGCCGGCGAAAGTCGCGATCATTCCGCTGCTCGTCCGCAAACAGCATCTTGATCAGGCGACATCTCTGATCAATACGAGTGACTTGATCGGACTCATCGTCGGAAAATTGATCAGCGGGATCATGATTGCGGCTATTCCGTTCGGGATGCTGTTTGCCCTAAACGGCACTGCTTTTTTGATCTCTGCGGCATTTATCGCGTTCATTCGTATTTCAGAACAGCCCAATGAAAAAAGCAACGGAACTGAAGATGTAAAAGCCGGTTACAGAATGCTGAAAGGAAATGCGGCATGGCTGACATCTGTCGGATACTTTTTCGTCGTAAATCTCGTCATTGCCGGCCTTATTTCAGTAATGGGGCCGATTCTTGCTGTGGAGCGTTTTCAGCAGAACTATTCTGTATGGTTTGCCGTCATGTATTCAATGTTTCAGGCGGGGATGCTTTTGGGCAATCTGGCCGTATTTTTCAAATGGAATACAAAACGCTTGAACCGGCTGTACCCGCGGACGTTAACGGCAGCGGGACTGCTCATTATGCTCCTGTTTTTTCCCCTTCATGGGTTTGAGTGCATCATCTTCCTGGTACTTGGCATCATCATCTCGTATATTGATGTGCAAACGGTGCTGTATTTCCAAAAGACGGTTCCGGCCGCATATTTCGGAAGGGTCTTTGCACTGATTTTTTCCATTGTCAAAATGGGTGAACCGCTGTCGGCCGCTGTCTACACAGGGCTTCTGCTGTTGATGAATGCGGATTATATTTTTGCGGCGGTCGGACTGACCCTTACGATCGTTTTTGCTATTTTTTCAGTCAGACAAGGGAGTCAAAGAAATACAGAGAAACAAGCGGATCAATCCGTCTGAATGGTAAACGAAGGGGCGCCGATGTCAGCCGGCGCCCTTTTTATCATAAATCCAAATAAAGCCGTATCATATCCCGGCATTGAATGCCGTTTTCAAAAATGTCTTCATCATAATGTCTGATAAAAAAATCATGGTCGACAGCCTGAATGCGGAATCCGCATTTTTGATAGAGTGACAGCTGATGAATACTGGAATTTCCGGTGCCGATTTCAATCGTGTCAGCCCCCGATTGTCTCGCTTTTTCAATGGCATCCCGCACCAGCTGTTTTCCGAATCCCCTGTTCTGCAGCGATTCTTTTACCGCGATGTTTACGATTTCTATCGTTTTAGGCCTTGTTTGCAATAAAACGTAAACCCCTGCAAGCTCGTCTGACGTCCAAGCTGTATAGCATTCTCCTCTTACAAGATAATCATCGACAATCTCTTTTGACGGATCGGCCAGCAGCAATAGTTCATACAGTGCTTCATCCGGCTCCGCGGCTTTTCGGATGCTCAGTTTTTGCATGTCCGTTTCTCCTCCTCTGTTATGATCGACAGCTATTTTTGAAAATAACTCCAAAATCATTCTACTTTATTATAAAATATGAAACATAGGAAAAGTTATACAAGTTTTGCAGATTGAATAGGAGGAAAGTCATGTTTTTTTGTAAGCATTGCGGCCAGCAGAACAATGAAGAAGCGCATTTCTGTAAAGAATGCGGAAAACCGATCGGGAAAGGAAGCCGGCTGGAGCGGCAGGCGGCTGTAAAAGCGGCTGAACCTGCTTCACAAATGAGAAAGCCGATCCCTAAAAAAACGCTCTTCATGTGGGGCGGCATTGCCGCAGCGCTGATCTTATTGATTGCCGCATATAAAACCGGAGCCTGGCTGACATCTGAAAAAAGGCTCACGGATCAATTCGAACAGGCGGTTCATGACGGGGACACGAAAAAGCTCGCAGCCCTGCTCACTCCTTCAGACAAAAAACTGAAGCTGAATGAGACCAATGTCAAACCGCTCCTTGCATACGCAAAGAAACACGATGAACTGCTGGCATCGCTTCGCGGCAATTCATCAGAAACAGATGCGGTATACGTCAAAAAAGAGGGAAAAACCCTTCTTTTGTTTGACCATTACGAACTGAAAGTCGATCCGGTTTATTTCCGCATCACAAGCAATTATAAAGGCGCCGATCTTTATATCAACAGCGAGAAAACAGGTACGGTCAAAAAAGCCGATGAAACCCAAATCTTTGGTCCGTATGCACCCGGTGTCTACACGGCGGAAGCCAAGCTTAAAAATGAGACGGTTGACGTTGTCAAAAAGCAAGAGGCAGAGGCGGCCGGCAGCCGGAATGTTGAGTTTGACCTGCCGTTAGACGCCGAGGATGTGACATTCACTCCGGCAGACAGCTTCAAAAGCGCGAAAGGCGATCTGCTGATAAACGGCAAATCCGTCCATAAAGATCCGTTTACATCCGTTACATATGGTCCGCTCTTAACTGACGGTTCCATGACAGCCGCCGTGGAGGCTGATTTTCCTTGGGGGAAAATGAAAACTGCCGATGTCCCGATCAACAGTACTGATGTGGACTTAACGCTTATCCCGGATCAAGATACACAACAAACAATCATGGACACGATTGTCAAAACAACGAAGCAGTATACAAAAGCGATGGCAGACGGAAATACCGATCAGATGACTGAAGCTGGTTCCGCCTGGAAAGAGCAGACGAAAGAAGTGGTATCCGGCATGAAGAGTTCCGGCACCTTTTTGAAGGATCAGTATAAAGAGACAAGCTTTGATCTGGATTCATTTGCGATTTCTCAAGAGAACGGCCGCTGGCAAGTAACTGTTATGGGTAAAGAGCTTCATGAGTCTGCTTATTTCGACGGGAATACGAAGCCTGATATGGAAGAGGCTGAGCCGAGCTTTCACTATGTACTCTCATATGATACAAAACATAAAAAATGGGTTTTCGAAAAAGCTGACCCTGCCTCAGATTCTTCTGGGACAAATGTAAAAAAAATAAAAAACGACCAGCCGAAAACCTATACATCCGCATGGGCATCATCCAAAGGAAATACAGCTTCAGGCAGCGTGACAAACGAGCAAGTCACATCGTTTATGACTGATTACCTGACAAACCAATCAAGCGCCGTCAGCCTTAACAATTTCGCGATCATGGAGGGTAATTTAGAAGAGGGAAGCCCTTTGTATGCTGATCAGCAGAAACTGGTCAAAAAACTGCACAGCGAGGGGACGACCGAAGTATTTAATGAAGTGAATGTCAAAAGCTTTTCACAGAAAGGCTCTCATCTGACGATTCATACGTACGAGGAGTTTTATATTACGAAAGCCGGCGGCAGTCCGAAGCTCAGAACATATAATTGGACCTATGGCGGCATTGTTAAAGACGGAAGAATTTATTTAACATCCATTCAATAAAAAAACCCCCGCGCCAATCAGGCGGCGGGGGTTTCCGTTTTTAAAAGAAGAAATAATTCATGAGTTCTTTTATATAATGCTTGATCGTGAATTGAAACGTTACGCAAATGATCAAATAGATGACGATAACAGAATAAATGATATCCGCCTTAGTAGTGAGCTGATGCTGATAGCTCGCCAGCATGAGCGGAGGCACGGCAAACGCCGCTCCTAAAAGACCGACAGCCAGAATGGTGAAGCAAACGGTTGTATGAAGCAGCATAAAAATGAGGGCAAGAAGCAAAATAGCTGTAAACGGAATCAAAAATGCCCCGAATCTGGACAGCGAATCTTTAAATGACACCTGCGCGCCGCCGGCCTTCAAAGCGATAAAAATCAAGAGATACAGGCAAAAAACGCATAATGCAAAGGTAAGCGCCGGTTTGACCACAATCGCGGTAAAACTGACGTCACGAAAGCCGTCTGATAAGAGAATATAAAACATAATCGGCGTCACCAGGCAGAAAAGCACCATGTTGATGATGCTGCTGACAAGCTGTTCGCCGCCTGTCGTTTTACATGTTTGATACGGTCGCTTTAACACATCAAGCACGAATAAGGCAAATTGCTTTGAAGCCTGCTTAGCCGCGGCGCCGGCCTGAGCGGCCTGGCCTTGCGTTTGACCTGCGCCTCCCTGCCCGGGCTGGGGCGCCCCGCATTTTTCACAAAACTTTCCGCCATCAGTATGATGGCCGCATTGAGAACAATACATTCTAAAACTCCTTTTACAAGTAATATAGGGATTTTGTTCAATATTTACATTATAAAAGAAAATAGGACGGATGTAACGGAGTTTTCTAAAGATATACAAATCACCTTCTCTATGAATTGATAATAGAGAAAAAGTACCCTTTATGGTAGAATTTTATTGGAGCTGATAGATATCATGTCTCTCGGCGCATTGATTCAGAGTGAAAAAGGAAATAAACGCATGCTAAAAAAATTGAAAATGCTTTATCGGCTGTTGAAATTCGGAAAAGGCTTATGGAGATAGCAAACAGAAAAAACCGTCCTTACAAGGACGGTTTTTTTCTGTTTCCGGATCGTCCGGCTGAGGTTATAAAAAGCAGACCCCGGGGTAAAAACCATGCATAAGAAACAGCGGAGAACAAAACATAACTCAATAACGGCAAGTCATAAGGAGGTACGCATGTTTTCATTCATCATTCATGTCTTCATTTCACTGTTTGCAGTCTCCAATCCCATCGGAAACGTGCCGATTTTTCTTTCACTGACGGAAGGGTACTCGGAGAAAGAACGGACAGCGATCGCGCGCAAGGCTTCCGTGCTGTCGTTTATCATCTTGGCGGCTTTTTTAATCTTCGGCCATCTGATCTTTAAACTGTTTGACATTAACATTCATGCCTTACGTATCGCGGGCGGCATTTTTATTTTCGGCATCGCTTATAATCTTCTGAACGCGAAGAAATCTCATGTACAGTCTCTCCATCATGAAGAGAAAGGGGAGAGCAAGGAGAAAGCCGATATATCTGTGACGCCTTTGTCGATTCCGATTATCGCCGGACCCGGTACGATCGCGACGGTGATGAGTCTGTCGGCCGGCCATGGCGGCATCTTCCATTACATCAGCGTGCTTATCGGCATTGCGGCCGTCATCGCGATGACGTTCATCTTCTTTCACTATTCATCTTTCATCAGCAATAAGCTCGGGAAAACCGAAATGAACGTCATTACCCGACTGATGGGGCTGATTTTGGCGGTGGTGGCGATCGGCATGATCGGCGCCGGTCTGAAAGGCATGTTCCCGATATTGGTTTCCTGACTTAAAAAAGCAGCGCCCGGTTATCTTCGGGTGCTGCTTTTTTCTATTTTCGGCACATGCTGAAACACTTCTTCACTCTCAAAAAATTCTATCAAACGGCTCAGCCAGTCATAATAATGAAGCCAATCCGTCAGTTCATCCAAAAGCTGACGGGCTTTTTCTTCAATATCGGGACTGAGATTTTCCGATTCCAGAAGCTCAGTCAGCTCGCGGTTCAGTTTTTTATAGAGCATTTTGTTTTTGCTGACCGCCTTTGTCCAATTTGCCGTAAACAGGGAGATAAACGTCTGGTAATAATCACGTTCCACGTCATAAAGGTCTTTCCGAACGCCTTTTTCAAACACTTTTTCAGCCAGATTGACATCGGTCATTTCGCGGACCACCTGGCTCATCCTCGTTTTGCTCATCCCGGTCGCCTCTGACAGCTCATTTAACGTCATCGGCTTGCGGTTCATATAAATAATACCGAGCACACGTCCAAGTGTGGCCGGCATTCCGAATGTATGCATATTCTCGGCGATTCTCTCAATGAGATGCTCTTCAGCATGCCCGATGATATCAAGAGCGTTTTTTTCCACGGCTGATCATCCCTTCACTGGCTTTTCATGCTGACAATATATCATATTTTTTACAGTTGATGAAAAAGATGATGCGGCAGGATATGCGAGCTATCGGGAGCGATTGTAAGAACATCCGCATTGTCAGCGGGATAACATGAAAAAATACGTATATTGTATATAATTTCAACACATTGTAAACTTTTTATTTTACAAATTTCATCTTATAATAAAGATTATACTTTTCAGAAAAATAACGGAACCCTTCGGAGGTGCACGGATTGCTGAGATTAGAAAATGTATCAAAAGTCTATAAAGGCGGAAAAAAAGCTGTCAACAGCATTGATTTAAATATCGAAAAAGGCGAGTTTATTTGTTTTATCGGGCCGAGCGGCTGCGGAAAAACGACGACGATGAAAATGATTAACAGACTGATTGAGCCGTCATCCGGAAAGATTTTTATCGATGGCGAAAACATTATGGAGCAGGACCCGGTGGAGCTGAGACGGAAAATCGGCTACGTCATTCAGCAGATCGGACTTTTCCCTCATATGACCATTCAGCAGAACATTTCCCTCGTGCCGAAACTGCTGAAATGGCCGGAACAAAAGCGGAAGGAACGGGCGCGGGAGCTTTTGAAGCTCGTCGATATGGGCCCGGAATATTTAGACCGCTATCCTCACGAGCTGAGCGGGGGACAGCAGCAGAGAATCGGCGTGCTGCGCGCCCTTGCAGCGGAACCTCCCCTTATTCTCATGGATGAACCGTTCGGAGCGCTTGATCCGATTACGCGGGATTCCCTTCAGGAAGAATTCAAAAAACTGCAAAGAACATTGAATAAAACGATTGTGTTTGTAACCCACGATATGGATGAAGCTATTAAGCTGGCTGACCGGATCGTCATTTTAAAAGCGGGAGAGATCGTTCAGGCCGGCACTCCTGATGACATTCTCCGGAATCCGGCTAATGAGTTTGTCGAAGAATTTATCGGCAAAGAACGGTTATTGCAATCAAGACCGGATATTGAACGCGTCGAGCAGATGATGAATAAAAAGCCTGTCACCGTTACGGCGGACAAAACGCTTTCGCAGGCGATACAGGTGATGCGGGAACACCGTGTCGATTCCCTGCTTGTCGTTGATGACCTGAATGTGCTGCAAGGATATGTGGATGTCGAAATCATTGATCAGAACCGGAAAAAAGCGAGCCTCGTCGGCGACGTGCTCCGCTCTGATCTGTATACAGTCGAGCAGGGGACACTGCTGCGCGATACCGTACGCAAAATTTTAAAGCGCGGAATGAAATATGTACCCGTCGTTGATGAACAAAGGCATTTAGTCGGAATTGTCACGAGAGCGAGCCTTGTCGACATCGTTTACGATTCAATCTGGGGCGAGGAAGACCAGCTGGTGACAGGCTGACAAGGGGAGGAACGCTTACAATGAATGAAATGATCAAGTTTTTGCAGACGAACGGCGGAGAACTGTTATATAAAACGTGGGAGCATTTATACATTTCGATCATCGCCGTCATATTAGGCATTGTCGTCGCCGTTCCGCTCGGAGTGGCGCTGACGAGAATGAAAAAGGGCGCAGGCGCCGTCATCGGCGCCGTCAACATTGTGCAGACCTTGCCGAGTCTCGCGATACTGGCGTTTTTTATCCCGCTGTTAGGCGTGGGAAAGGTGCCCGCGATCGTCGCGCTGTTTTTCTATTCGGTGCTGCCGATTCTCAGGAACACGTATACCGGCATTCAAGGCGTAAACAAAAATCTGCTGGAATCGGGAAAAGGCATCGGCATGACGGTCTGGGAGCAGATCAGGCTTGTGGAACTGCCGCTTGCGGTTCCGGTGATCATGGCGGGCATCCGTACATCCACCATTTATCTGATCGGCTGGGCGACGCTTGCTTCCTTTATCGGGGGCGGCGGGCTCGGAGACTATATTTTTATCGGCCTGAATCTCTATCAGCCTGAATATATTATCGGCGGCGCCGTGCCGGTCACCATTTTAGCCATTATCATTGATTATCTGCTAGCGGCGACGGAACGGAAGGTGACGCCGAAAGGGCTGAAAGGACTGAAGGAAGTATCATAAGGAGTTGGCTGTTTTGAAAAGAAACCAAAAGAGATGGATGTGCGTACTGGCGCTGTCAGCTGCTCTGCTTCTAGGCGGCTGTTCCCTTCCCGGCCTGAGCGGGGCTTCCGATGATACGATCAAAATCGGGGCGCAAAGCATGACGGAATCAGAAATTATCGCCAATATGATCGCACAGATGATTGAGCACAATACAGACTTGAATACGGCATTAATTAAAAACCTCGGATCGAACTATGTCCAGCAGCAGGCGATGCTCGGCGGTGAAATCGATATCGCCGCGACGCGCTACTCGGGAACGGATTTAACGAGCACCCTCGGCATGGAAGCGGAAAAAGACCCGAAAAAAGCATTATCCATCGTCCAGAAGGAATTTGAGAAACGCTTCCATTACAAATGGTTTGATTCTTACGGATTTGAGAACACATACGCTTTTACCGTCACGAAAGAACTTGCGGAAAAAGACCATTTAGACAAAGTGTCCGATATTAAGAAGCATGCGGATCAATTTAAGCTCGGTGTAGACAATGCGTGGCTGAAAAGAAAAGGCGACGGCTATAAAGGCTTTACCGACACGTACGGCTTTGAATTCGGCACAACCTATCCGATGCAGATCGGACTTGTATACGATGCCGTGAAAAACGGGAAAATGGATGCCGTCCTCGCCTATTCAACGGACGGACGGATTAAAGCGTACGATCTGAAAATTTTAAAAGACGACAAGCGGTTTTTCCCGCCGTATGACTGTTCGCCGGTCATTCCCGACAGCGTGCTGAAGCAGCATCCTGAACTGAAGGGCATTGTGAATAAACTGATCGGCAAAATCGATACGGAAACGATGCAGGAATTGAATTACGAGGTGGACGGCAAGCTGAAAGAACCGTCCGTCGTCGCTAAAGAATTTTTGGAGAAACATCATTATTTTGAATAAGAAATGAGGTGGGGCAAATGGAAGTGCTGCAGCAGCTCGGCACTTATTATTCTCAAAACGGCGCCTATGTGCTTCAGGAGTTTTACCGCCATTTTCTCATGTCGGTATACGGCGTTTTATTTGCGGCGATCGTCGGTGTCCCGCTCGGCATCTTCATTGCCAGGCACAGAACATTAAGCGGCTGGGTATTCGCGGTGACAAACGTGATTCAGACCGTGCCGGCGCTTGCGATGCTTGCGGTGCTGATGCTCGTCATGGGGCTCGGCGCCAATACGGTGATATTGTCGCTGTTTTTATATTCGCTTCTTCCGATCATCCGGAATACGTACACGGGAATCGCCAGCATTGAACACGCTTATCTTGAATCGGGAAAAGCGATGGGCATGACCAAATTTCAGGTGCTCCGCATGGTGGAGCTGCCGCTTGCGCTTTCCGTCATCATGGCGGGGCTGCGGACGGCGCTCGTCATCGCGATCGGCATTACGGCAATCGGAACGTTTGTCGGCGCGGGCGGACTCGGTGACATTATTGTCAGGGGCTCAAACGCCACGAACGGAACCGCGATTATTTTGGCCGGCGCCATTCCGACAGCGCTGATGGCCGTTATCGCAGATCTTGTGATGGCATGGCTGGAGCGGGCGCTGAGTCCGGTGAGAAAGAAAAAACGAACCAAAGCGCCGAATGCGGCATGAAAAAAAAACGCCTTGCGGGTCAGGGCGTTTTTTTCTTATGGCTTCGGAACATGCTTGAAAATTTCTTCGCTTTCAAAAAACTCGATCAGGCGGCTGATCCAGTTGTAGTAATCAAGCCAATCCTTTAATTCTTTCAGCAGTTCGTTGATTTTTTCCTCAGCTTCTTCCGGCACGCCGTTTTCAAGGACGGCTGTCAGTTCGCGGTTCAGCTTTTTATGCATCATTTTATTTTTGCTGACGACCTTGCTCCATGTGGCCGTAAACAGCGTAATAAAGGTTTGGTAATAATCCTGCTCGACGTCGTATAAATCTTTGCGGACGCCTTTTTCAAACACTTTTTCCGCCAGATTGACGTCAAGCATTTCACGGACCGCCTGGCTCATTCTCGTTTTGCTCATGCCGGTCGCTTCTGATAATTCAGTTAAGGTCATCGGCTTGCGGTTCATATAAATAATGCCTAAAATGCGCCCCACCGTCGCGGGCATTCCGAATGTATGCATATTTTCAGCGATTCGTTCTATCAAATGATCTTCAGCTTGTTCGATTACGTGTAACGGATCTTTCTCCAACAGTTTCAATCCTTTCAGTCAGCAATTCCGATGTCAATATACCACATTTTTAAACCGGCGGAAATGCTCTTCCGAGAGAATTTGGCAGTAATCCGGAGCAATAAGAAGAACTTTGCCGGTCAATACGGGTTAATCAGTGCTTACACAACCTTTATATATAATATGGACAAATTGTAAACTTTTTAATTTACAAAGTTTAATTTATAATGGAAAACGTTCAATTGTCTGAAAAGTTAAATTTGAATTTAACGAATTGAATAAACTTCATCGTGGAGGTGTGAGTGTTTGCTGACATTAGAAAATGTCTCGAAAATGTATAAAGGCGGGAAAAAAGCCGTCAACAGCATCAACCTGAATATCGCCAAAGGCGAATTTATTTGTTTTATCGGGCCGAGCGGCTGCGGCAAAACGACGACGATGAAAATGATCAACCGCTTAATTGAACCGACAGAAGGCAGAATCCTGATAGAAGGCCGAAACATTATGGAACAAGACCCGGTGGAACTCAGAAGAAGCATCGGCTATGTCATCCAGCAGATCGGGCTGTTTCCGCATATGACCATTCAGCAGAACATTACGCTCGTTCCGAAGCTTTTAAAGCATCCTGCCGAAAAACGGAAGGAACGGGCGCGGGAGCTTTTAAAGCTCGTTGATATGGGGCCTGAATATTTAGACCGTTACCCTCATGAACTGAGCGGAGGACAGCAGCAGCGAATAGGTGTATTACGGGCACTTGCCGCAGAGCCGCCGCTCATCTTAATGGATGAACCGTTCGGGGCGCTTGACCCGATTACGAGAGATTCCCTTCAGGAAGAATTTAAAAAACTGCAAAAAACCTTACATAAAACCATCGTATTTGTTACCCATGATATGGACGAAGCCATCAAGCTTGCGGACAGAATCGTCATTCTGAAAGCGGGAGAAATCGTCCAGGCCGGAACGCCTGATGAGATTCTCAGATTTCCGGCGAATGAATTTGTTGAGGAGTTTATCGGCAAGGAACGGCTGATCCAATCATCCAGCCCTGATATTGAACGGGTGGAGCAGATCATGAATCCCGATCCCGTGACGGTAACACCTGAGAAAACACTGTCAGCCGCCATTCAGCTGATGCGTGCCGAGCGGGTGGATTCGCTGCTCGTCATTGATGAAAAGAACGTTCTCCAAGGTTATGTCGATGTGGAGATGATTGACCGCAAACGAAGACAAGCGGTAACCGTCGCGGAAGTGCTTTACCGGGATCTGTACACGGTCAGAAGCGGCACTCTGCTCCGCGACGCCGTCCATAAAATTTTAAAAAGAGGCATGAAATTTGTGCCGGTCCTTGATGAAGCCGGCCGGCTAACGGGAATCGTGACAAGGGCAAGCCTCGTTGACATCGTCTATGACTCCATCTGGGGAGAAGAGAATCAGCTCGCGGTGATGTCATGAGGAGGCTTCAATTGATATGAATCAGACCGTGCAATTTTTACAGGCAAATGGAGGAGAGATGCTTTATAAAACATGGGAGCATCTGTACATCTCATTAATCGCCGTCATGGCGGGCATTCTCGCCGCCGTTCCGCTCGGCGTCCTGCTGACGAGGATGAAAAGAGGAGCCGGCGCCGTCATCGGCATCGTCAACATCATTCAAACTTTGCCGAGCCTTGCCATTCTTGCGTTTTTTATTCCGCTTTTAGGCGTAGGAAAGATCCCGGCCGTTGCGGCGCTGTTTTTCTATTCGATGCTGCCGATTCTCAGAAACACGTATACGGGGATTCTCGGCGTCAATCGGCATCTTTTGGAATCGGGAAAAGGAATCGGCATGACGGCATGGGAGCAGATCAGGCTTGTAGAGCTCCCGCTTGCCGCTCCGGTCATCATGGCGGGCATCAGGACGTCTTCGATTTATTTAATCGGCTGGGCGACGCTCGCCTCCTTTATCGGCGGAGGCGGGCTGGGAGATTACATTTTTATCGGCTTAAACCTTTATCAGCCGGAGTATATTATCGCAGGCGCCGTTCCGGTCACAGTGCTTGCGGCAGCCGTCGATTACATGCTGGGGATGACAGAACGGAAAGTCACGCCTGACGGGCTGAAAAGCATAAAGGACGCTTCATAAGGAGGAGGTCTCTCATGGGGAATAGATGCAAAAAACGGCTGCTCGCAATGGCCTGTATCGGCATGCTGCTCCTTGGCGGCTGTTCGCTCCCAGGATTGAGCGCCGCGTCGGAGGATACCATCAAAATCGGTGCGCAAAGCATGACCGAATCAGAAATCATCGCGAGCATGCTCGGACAGATGATCGAACATCACAGCGGGTTGAAGACAACGGTTATTAAAAATCTCGGCTCCAATGCCGTACAGCAGCAATCCTTGATAAACGGTGATATTGATATCGCCGCGACGCGCTATACAGGTGACGCGCTGACCGGGACGCTTCGCATGGAGCCGGAAAAAGACCCGGACAAAGCGCTGCGGCTCGTTCAGCGTGAATTTCAAAACAGATATGACATGAAATGGTTTGATTCTTACGGCTTTGATAATACATACGTCTTTACCGTTTCCGGACAGCTTGCCCGCAAGTACCATTTAGAATCGGTATCCGATGTCAAAAAAGAAGCGTCTCATCTGAAATTCGGCGTAGATAACTACTGGATGAAGCTGAGAGGCAACGGATATCAGGATTTTATGAACACATACGGAATGTCATTTGAAGGCACGTATCCGATGCAGATCGGCCTTGTTTACGACGCGCTGAAAAGCAGAAAGATGGATATCGCGCTCGCTTATTCCACCGACGGAAGAATCATCGCTTACGGACTGAAAACGCTGAAGGATGATAAGCGGTTCTTTCCTCCGTATGACTGTTCACCCGTCGTTCCGGATCAAGTATTAAAAGAGCATCCCGAACTGGAGGGCGTGATCAATCAAATGATCGGCGCGATTGATACAAAGATGATGCAGAAAATGAATTACGAAGTTGACGGCCGATTAAAAGAGCCGTCCGTCGTGGCCAAGGAATATTTAGAAAAACATCATTACTTTGAATAACGGAAAGGAGATGTGCGGATGGACACGATGAAGGAGCTGTTTACGTATTATGCTCAAAACGGCAGTTATGTTCTGTATGAGTGCTGGCGGCACTTTCTCATGTCGGCGTACGGCGTCGTTTTCGCCGCCGTTTTCGCCATTCCGGCCGGAATTGTGACAGCAAGGCACGGGCGTCTCGCCGGCTGGGTGTTTGCTGTGGCGAACGTGATTCAAACCGTTCCGGCGCTTGCGATGCTCGCCGTCCTGATGCTCGTCATGGGACTCGGCGCCAATACGGTCATCACGGCTTTGTTTTTGTATTCACTGCTGCCGATTCTCAGAAATACGCACACGGGCATTATCAATATCGAGCACGCTTATCTCGAGTCGGGAAAGGCGATGGGCATGACGAAATACCAAATCCTTCGTATGGTGGAGCTGCCGCTTGCGCTTTCCGTCATTATGGCGGGTCTCCGAACGGCGCTCGTCATTGCCATCGGCATCACGGCGATCGGCACCTTCGTCGGGGCGGGCGGCCTCGGCGATATGATCGTCAGAGGGTCGAACGCGACAAACGGAACCGCCATTATTTTGGCGGGCGCCATCCCGACCGCGCTGATGGCGGTAGCCGCAGACCTGCTGATGGCGTGGCTGGAACGAGCCCTCAGCCCGGTGAAAAAACAAAAAAGAAAGCTGATCGTACGCTCAGCCTCATGAAAAAAAGCATTCTTCCGCGTGAAGGATGCTTTTTTTGATTTCTTGATTAAATTTTGATAACTGCGCTGTAAAGTCTTACTTATCAAATAACAAAGCAGAGGGGTAATCAAATGAGCAACATCTTAGAAACGAGACAGCTGCAAAAATCATTCGGCAGACAACAGGCAGTGGCTGATGTGTCTCTATCGGTTAAGCGCAACAGTATATACGGCCTGCTCGGTCCGAACGGCGCCGGAAAATCAACGACTCTTAAAATATTGACCGGAATCTTGCAGCAAACATCTGGCGAGGTTCTGTTCGACGGACATACATGGAAGCGCGAAGACTTGAAAAGCATCGGTTCCCTGATTGAAGCGCCGCCGCTTTACAGCAACCTGACAGCTGCTGAAAATCTGAAAGTCCGCTGCGTGATGCTCGGGCTGCCTGATTCAAGAATTGCGGAAGTGCTGGAAATCACGGGATTAACGGGAACCGGAAAAAAGCGCGCCGGACAATTTTCTATGGGAATGAAGCAGCGTCTCGGCATTGCGTTAGCATTATTAAACCGTCCGTCGCTCTTAATTCTTGATGAGCCGACAAACGGATTGGACCCGATGGGAATTCAGGATTTGCGGGAATTTATCCGCTCCCTGCCCGGACAGGGAATGACGGTTATTTTATCTAGCCACCTGTTATCAGAAGTCGAGCAGATCGCAGACCATATCGGAATCATCAGTGACGGCGTTTTAGGATATCAGGGAGAAATCAGCCGGGAAGACGATCTGGAGCGGCTGTTTCTGGAGGTAGTCAAATCAACACGGGAGAAAGCGGGGACAGGAAAATGATTCAGTACATGCAGGCGGAACACCTTACATCTAAAAGAACATTTATCAGAAAGCTGATCATTCTTATCCCGCTTCTGAACACGGCTTTTTCTTTTCTGCTGAATGCCGCCTATTTTATGACGGGCACGTTCAATTGGTGGGCGGTTATTTTCATGCCGCTCATGATTGCTCTAATGTGCGGTTTATCTGTTAAAAAAGAGAAAAAATCTGCGATTGACCGCGCGGTGTACTCACTGCCGGCTGACTTGAAGAGCATATGGTTCTCAAAAATAAGCTTGATCGCGCTGTATTCACTCCTGTCGCAAATCGTCTTTTTCATCATCATGTTTTTTCTTGGCCTTGTGTTTCCAGCAATTGCTGCGGTTCAGCTGAAAGGTATTGAAGCAAGCTCCCTTTTGTGGCTGACGACGCTTTGGGAAATCCCATTGTGCTTATGGATTGCCAGGCAGTTCGGGTTTACGGCAGTCATCCTCATGAATATGATCGCCGCCTTTGTTTTGGGTATTGTGCCGGCGTCCGGTTCATTGTGGTGGCTGAGTCCATGGAGCTGGTCAGTCCGGCTGATGTCACCGATTCTCGGGATCCATCCGAACGGAATTCCGCTTCCCGCAAACAGCGGCTTATTAAACGGAAACGTGATCATTCCGGCTATTATTCTTTCTATTCTTTCTTTTATCGCAATAAGTTTTGTTTCCGCCGTGTCTTTTTCAAAAGGGGGAAACCGGTCATGACCGTGCTTTTACGATATATGTGGGCCGATGTATTAAAAATGAAGCGTACGCCGCTCATATGGATGCATGCTGCGGCGCCGGTTTTATGCGCGGGATTTTTCCTGTTGTCTATGTATGGAAGGGTTCAGGAGCCTTATATGCTGTACAGTGTGTTTTTCAGCGCGATTGCCGTTTTATACCCTTTCATCATCAGTATTGTCTGCGGCATGTCTGCCTCCGTCGAGGAACAGGCGGGTCATTTTCAGATGATGCTGGCGGTTCCGTATTCTAAAATTATCAGTTTTGCGGGAAAGCTGCTTTTGCTGCTCCTATTGAATGTGTTATCGGCAGGTCTTGCCATCTGTCTTTATTTGGCGGGGATGAAATTTGTTCTTCACATCAATGATCTCCCGTATCTTCTCTTTTTAAAAGGAGGGGCGTGGCTGATTGCCGGCAGTATTCCGCTTTATATGATGTCTTTTTTTGTCAGCATAAAGTACGGCATGGGACCGTCCGGACTTTTAGGAGGAGCGGGATTATTAATGGCGGCGCTCATGAATACGGGACTTGGCGATACCATCTGGCGTTTTTTCCCGTGGGCATGGAGCGTGCGGCTTTCGGGCCTTGCAGGACTGCTGCATTTTGACAAAGTCAAAAAAGAGTTCCTCCCTTATGTAAGATACGATATGAGATTCGGAGAAATAATGTTATATTTTTCTATAGTGATATTATGTCTGGCCGGCCTCTATTGGTGCAGAAGATGGGAAGGGCGGCGTTCATATGAATAAAGGCAAGGAGCGATTCGGCCGGTGGCAAACATTTTAGCAATTGATGATGAAAAAGATATTCTCGTTCTGATCAGAAACATTTTACAGCGTGATCAGCATACAGTAACGATTCTGGAAAAAGCGGAGGATCAGTCATTGGATTTTTTTCAAGGCTATGATTTGATTCTTCTTGATGTCATGATGCCCGGAACGGACGGGATTGAACTCTGCCGGCGGATTCGGCCGCTGGTGGACAGCCCGATCCTGTTTTTAACGGCAAAGTCTGACGAAGAATCCATTGTGAAAGGCCTCATGACAGGCGCTGATGATTACATCACAAAGCCGTTCGGCGTACAGGAATTGATGGCAAGGGTAAACGCGCATGTCAGAAGGGAACGGCGGGAAAAGCATCAGACGAAACGGCTGATATCAGGCTTCATGTTTGATTTTGACAATAAAGAAGTATGGATTGATGACCGGAAACTGCCTCTTACGAAAAACGAATATAAAATCGTTGAATGTCTGGCACAGCATAAAAACAGAACATTCTCACGGGAGCAGATTTACGAGGAAGTGTACGGCTTGGACGGCGATGCGCTCTATTCAACCATTACGGAGTTTATCAGAACCATCCGGAAAAAATGTAAAGAACACGGGGCTGATCCGATCAAAACGGTGTGGGGTGTCGGATACAAATGGGAATAGCAAAAGGAAAATCCAGCATCCGCAAAGAGCTTGTCAAATTTACGATCACACTGTGTCTGAGCACGATGGGGGTGGCGGCATTATGTGTCGCCTTAAATGCCATTGCTATGAATGCCGGAGCGATCCTGCCCGCAAACTACAGCGAGCATGAGGCGGAACAGATCAAACCCCGCCTGAAATCAGCGGAAAAGATAACAGAAGACATGATCCCCGCAGGTATGACATACGCCGTTTTTGATAAAAAAACAAAGCGGATGACAAAAGGAACGATGACGGAACAAGATGCGGCCAACGCGAGAAAAAAGATTCAGCATCAGCCGTATTTTAATTATGCTCAAAAAGGATTCATGGTGATAAATCGGAAAGATGAATACGGCGTTCTCCAATATTCACTCAGGTCGGAATTTCAGTCGCCGCTGTTAAGGCGCTATCTGCCGAATTATGAATGGACGGGTCTTACGATTCTGATCACTTTGCTTCTTTTGACCGTTTTTATTGTGACGACGCGTTTCGCCAATCAGCTGAGACGGCATTTCAGCACACTCAGCTCCATTACGGCAAGCATTCAAAAACAGAATTTAAATATCAATCCAAAAAGGTCGCGTATAAAAGAATTTGACGATGTCATTGACTCTCTGCTGAAAATGAAAGACGCGCTTCAGGCATCTTTGGCGGCGCAATGGGAGGCGGAGCGGATAAAGAAAGAACAAATCGGCGCGCTTGCGCATGATATTAAAATTCCGGCAACGATCATTAAAGGAAATGCCGAACTGCTTCAGTTAACAGAACCTGATGAGGAGCAGGCGGAATATGCGCAGTATATTCTGGATGCCGGAAACAAAATCGAGCATTATGTCGGACAGCTGATCCACCTTTCTAAAGCGGAGGAGGCAGTTGCCGTTCATGTGGAATATACCGACCTCAAAGAGTGGATTCAAAACATATATCGTGACGCGGCGGCGCTTGCGGGGCCGAAACAGATTGATCTCGTCCTCAGCGAACGGGGAATTGACCGAATAGAAGCGCCGATCGATCATGAGCTGCTCCACAGGGCGGTCATGAATATCGCGGCAAATGCCGTCGACTATACGCCGGAAGGAGGGGAAATCCGTGTGGACGTCCTGTGCACCGATTCCGCCCTCCATCTCGCCGTATCCGACAGCGGAAGCGGGTTCTCGCCGGAAGCGCTGAAAAGAGCGACACAGCTTTTTTACACGGAAGATAAAAGCAGACATTCGGCGGGGCATCACGGCATGGGGCTTACATTCGCCCATCATGTCGTACATCTTCACCACGGCGAATTAATACTTGAAAATCAGGAGTCTGGAGGAGCCCGGGCGGAGATTCGAATTCCGCTGGAAGGCGTCAGACAAAAACAAGCCCTGCACGCCTGAGGGCTTGTTTTTCTGTTTAAGAAAAGCAAAAATAAAAACGGCTGTCCGTTTGAAAGATCAGCCGCTTATGCGGAAAAGAGTTTATCAGGAAGGATCAATCCATGTTGAAGACCACTTGGAAATTTCCTCTAAAATAGGGGCTAATGCGCAGCCTTTTTCCGTTAAAGAATACTCAATGCGGACAGGCGTTTCGGGGATAACATCCCGTTTGATGACACCTTCTGTTTCAAGTTCTTTCAAACGTTCTGACAAGACTCTTCCGCTTAAATTCGGAAGCGCCGCTTCAATTTCGCTAAATCGCTGCTGTCCGTTCAATAACTGAAAGACGATTAGAGCCACCCAGCGTTTACTTAGGATGTCGACCGCTTTTTCGAATCTGGGGCACATTTCTGATTGGTTCATGCTTTTTCACCTCGTCTTCTGCTATTATACCGCAAAATCGGAGGGAACGTACGTCTGGCGCTTGTTAAGTTGAGGAGAGGATCAAAAAGAGGATGAGGAATCCGGGGAGCGCTTTTTCGCTTCAGCCGCGATAAAATCAAAGTATTTGCTGACGCTTTCAATATCTTCTTTTGTGAAATACTGCCACTTTTTGCTGTCAAACAGCGGCAGATGCTCCGCGCCTCTGTCAACGGCGGTCTGATAGATGGCGCAGATGGATTGATAGCTTTCGGAGGTTTCGCGGATTTCTTCCTGAAATGCCTTGATGTGTCCGGCCCGCGCCATTAACTCCTCGTACGGAATTTTTAATGTGTCCGCCAATTTTCGGATGGTCGCGGGTTTAGGAATGCCGCGGTGCCCGTTTTCAATTCTGGAAATGGTCGCCGAGCTGACGCCGGAATAGACGGCAAGCTGATTGACGGTAAGCTTCCGGGCGCGGCGCAGCTCTCTTAATTGCTTTCCGAATGTGTTCAATAAGATCGCCTCACATGTGCAAAGTCATGAGTCTTCATTTGTTCTTTTTTTGGCTTCAGCCGATAAGAACGCAAAGTATTTATCAAGCAGAACCAGGTCTTCTTTCGACAGGTGCCGCCAGTTCTCCCGCTCCAATAGGGATAAATCATGCAGCTCATACGTTTCGGCTTTTTCCAGCAAGGTGCAGCCCGTGTCGTACGGGGCTCTCGTTTCCTGAACGGTCTCTATGTATCCCGCCGTCTGCATCAGTTCCTCATACGGGATTTTTAACGCATCTGCGAGCTTTTTAATGGTTGCAGGTTTCGGCACCCCGCGTTTGCCGTTTTCAATCCGCGAGATTCCCGCGGCGCTGACGCCTGAATACGTTGCCAGCTGGTTCACTGTCAGATGCCTTTTTTCCCGCAATGTCCGCAATTGTTTCCCGAAGCTTTCCACAGTCTCTCCCCCTCCCGCGGTCTATTTATATTCTAGTATGTTTATTGACTAAAGGGAATAGCCAGGCTGGAAAAGTATTGACAAAAGTTAACAAAAGCCGTATCTTATGTATAAGAAAGAAAGTATTTGACAGAACGGAAGGTGAAGAAAGTGGTCGAAAAGATACAGATCAGAAGAGATTATGTGCTGCAGTATATGGTCAATAATGACTACTCGTTAAACCAGCTCGCCCTGGAGATCGGAATATCTCCCGCCACACTGAGCCGTGTACTGAATGGAGAGCGGAGGCCGGGCCAGCTGGTCATCGGAAAAATGCTCTATTACTTTGACATGAAATTTGAAGATCTTTTTTACTACGACTTTGTTGACAAAAGTCAATGATGATGGAAGATTCAAACGCATTTCCGTTTTTCTGACATGATGTGCACCGATACGGCGTGACATGCCTTTGTTTTTCATGTAAAATAGAAGCAATGTAGGCCAGTCAGTCTGGAGGTGTATGGGATGCACACATTATTGATTACCTTATTGGTCATCGTCAGTATTGCACTTATTATTGTCGTATTGCTTCAAACCAGCAAAAGCGCCGGTTTATCGGGTGCAATTTCAGGCGGGGCGGAGCAGCTTTTCGGAAAACAGAAAGCAAGGGGCCTTGATCTGATTCTTCACCGCACAACCGTTGTGCTGGCAGTCTTGTTTTTCGTGTTGACGATTTCGCTGGCGTATATCGTATAAGGCAATGTTTGTATAAGGTCTGATTTAATATCAGGCCTTTTTCTTGTTGAGAGACGGCGTTTGTTTCTCGCAAAACTGTGGAAAACTAAATTGAATGTGCAAAAAAGGGGTTATGAGCATGAAAATTGTGACACCAAAACCATTTACATTTAAAGGCGGAGACAAAGCGGTGCTTCTGCTGCACGGATTTACGGGAAATACGGCAGACGTCAGAATGCTCGGCCGCTACTTGAATGAGCGCGGCTACACTTGTCACGCGCCTCAATATAAAGGGCACGGCGTTCCGCCGGAAGAACTGGTACATACGGGGCCTGAAGATTGGTGGAAAGACGTCATGGACGGTTATGAATATTTACGGTCTGAAGGCTATGAAAACATTGCGGCCTGCGGACTGTCGCTTGGCGGGGTTTTTTCATTGAAATTGGGTTACACTGTACCCATAAAGGGAATTGTTCCTATGTGTGCGCCGATGCACATTAAAAGTGAAGAGGTTATGTACGAAGGAGTTCTTTCCTACGCGCGCAATTATAAAAAATTCGAAGGAAAACAGCCGGAGCAGATTGAAAAGGAAATGAAGGAGTTTGAAAAAACACCGATGAATACGCTCAAATCGCTTCAGGAGCTGATTGCCGATGTGCGCAAAAACGTCGACATGATCTATTCCCCGACATTTGTGGTTCAGGCACGGCATGACCATATGATTAATACAGAAAGTGCGAACATCATTTATAACGAGGTGGAAACGGACGACAAACAGCTGAAATGGTATGAAGAATCAGGCCATGTCATTACGCTCGATAAAGAACGGGACCTCGTTCATCAGGATGTGTACGAATTTTTAGAGAAACTCGATTGGTAACAAACAGGAGGTCGAATAATGGAAAAAGAAGCGTTTATGGACCGTCTTCTCGCGTTTATGAAGGAAGAGGCGTACAAGCCCCTTACCGTTCAGGAACTTGAGGAGATGCTGAACATCACGGAAGCAGATGAATTTAAAGAGCTGGTAAAAGCGCTGGTGGCGCTCGAGGAGACGGGACAGATCGTCCGCACCAGAAGCAACCGCTACGGGCTTCCGGAAAAAATGAATTTAGTAAAAGGAAAAATTTCCGCGCATGCAAAGGGATTCGCGTTTCTATTGCCGGAGGATACCTCTTTAAGCGATGTGTTTATTCCGCCGAATGAGCTGAATACGGCCATGAACGGCGATATCGTCATGGTGCGGCTCAATTCCCAGTCAAGCGGATCGAGACAGGAAGGCACGGTCATCCGCATCTTGGAAAGAAGCATCGACCGCGTCGTGGGCACATACACAGAAACGAAAAGCTTCGGTTTTGTCATCCCGGATGATAAGAAAATCACGAGTGATATTTTTATTCCGAAACATGCCAATAACGGCGCTGCGGAAGGCCATAAAGTCGTCGTCAAACTGACAAGCTACCCTGAAGGCAGAATGAACGCCGAAGGAGAAATCGTTGAAATACTCGGCCATAAAAATGATCCGGGCATCGATATTTTATCAATTATCCATAAGCACGGCCTGCCGGGAGATTTTCCGGCTGAAGCGATGGAGCAGGCAACAAGCACGCCGGATACCATCGATGAAAAAGACATCAAAGACCGCCGTGATCTCCGCGATCAGGTCATTGTCACCATTGACGGCGCGGATGCGAAGGATCTGGATGACGCCGTCACCGTGACAAAGCTTGATAACGGCAGCTACAAGCTCGGCGTCCATATTGCCGACGTCAGCCATTACGTCACGGAGAATTCCCCGATTGACAAAGAAGCGCTGGAAAGAGGGACAAGCGTGTACTTGGTTGACCGGGTCATTCCGATGATTCCGCACAGACTGTCTAACGGAATCTGTTCTTTAAATCCGAAGGTCGACCGCCTGACGCTTTCCTGCGAAATGACAATCAACCAGCAGGGCCAGGTGACAGAGCACGAGATCTTCCAAAGCGTCATTAAAACGACGGAAAGAATGACCTATTCAGATGTCAACCGGATCCTCACAGAAGACGACGCCGAGCTGAAAGAAAGATATGAGCCGCTCGTCCCGATGTTTAAAGACATGGAACGTCTGGCGGAAATTCTCCGGGCGAAACGGATGGACCGCGGCGCCGTGGATTTTGATTTCAAAGAGGCGAAAGTGCTCGTCGATGAGGAAGGCGCCGTAAAAGACGTCGTCATCAGAGAGCGCTCAGTAGCGGAAAAGCTGATTGAAGAATTCATGCTTGTCGCAAACGAAACGGTGGCCGAGCACTTCCATTGGATGAACGTGCCGTTTATTTACCGGATTCACGAAGAGCCGAACGCCGAAAAACTGCAAAAGTTCCTGGAGTTCGTCACGACATTCGGTTATATCGTTAAAGGAAAAGCCGGAGACATTCATCCGCGCGCGCTGCAAAGCATTCTTGATGAAGTGCGGGACCGTCCGGAAGAAACGGTGATTTCAACCGTCATGCTCCGTTCCATGAAGCAGGCGAAATACGACCCGCAAAGCCTGGGCCATTTCGGGCTGGCGACTGAATTTTATACGCACTTCACATCGCCGATCCGCCGTTATCCTGACTTAATCGTTCACAGGCTGATCAGAACGTATTTGATCAACGGACAATCGGACGAAGCGACTCAAGAAAAGTGGGCCGAACGCCTTCCGGAAATCGCTGACCATACGTCAACGATGGAACGGCGCGCCGTTGATGCAGAGCGGGAAACGGACGATCTGAAAAAAGCGGAATATATGCTTGATAAAATCGGCGAGGAATTTGACGGCATGATCAGTTCCGTCACGAATTTCGGAATGTTTGTCGAGCTGCCGAATACGATTGAAGGTCTTGTGCACGTCAGCTTTATGACGGATGATTATTACCGTTTTGACGAGCAGCATTTCGCCATGATCGGCGAACGCACGGGCAACGTTTACCGGATCGGAGATGAAATCACGGTCAAAGTCGTCGACGTCAATAAAGATGAGAGAAACATCGACTTTGAAATTGTCGGCATGAAAGGCACCCGCCGTCCGAGAGAAACGACAGGCGACCGCAGAAAACGCGGCAGACCGGCGCGGAAACGCGTGTTAAACAGCAATACCCCGGCTTCACCGCCGAAATCGGAGGAAAAAGGGGAATGGTTTACAAAACCGAAGAAGAAAAAGAAAAAACGCGGTTTCCAAAACGCGCCGAAACAAAAACGCAAAAAGAAGAAGTAAATGCGAAAAGCAAATGGGGCAAAATGCTCTGTTTGCTTTCTTTCGCAAGCCGCATTTTCATTGTCGCGGAACGCTCCATTTGCTAAAATAAAGCGTATCGCACACATGAACGGTTTTTGCGGAGAGAGGAGGATAAGGCATGCCAAAAGGATCAGGCAAAGTATTATCACAAAACAAAAAAGCAAACCATGATTACTTTATAGAAGAAACCTATGAAACAGGCATCGTGCTGCAGGGAACAGAGATTAAGTCCATCCGCGCCGGCCGCGTAAACATGAAGGATTCCTTTGCGAAAATCGAGCGCGGCGAAGTGTTCCTCCACAACATGCACATCAGCCCGTACGAGCAGGGAAACCGCTATAACCACGACCCGCTCCGGACGAGAAAGCTTTTGATGCACAGGAAAGAAATCAATAAGCTGATCGGCCTGACGAAAGAGAAAGGATATTCCCTCGTGCCGCTGAAGCTGTATTTGAAAAACGGCTTTGCCAAAGTGTTAATCGGCCTCGGAAAAGGGAAGAAAACATACGATAAACGCGAAGATTTAAAACGAAAAGACGCCAAAAGAGAAATCGAAAGAGCGTTCAGAGACAGACAAAAAGGCTTCTGATGCCTGAGCCTTGATGTGATAACTGCCGTATGCTATACTGTTCACACATCAGATTCACAGGCTGTTTATTGAAGACATTCCCAATTGAATTTGTCTGTGATCATGATATAATAACAGTACAGCCAGTTGAGCAAGAGCTTGATAGATCTCCCGTATACCCTTAACAAGGGGACGTTACGGATTCGACAGGGATGGATCGAGCTTGAGCTGCGAGCCGAGAGGCGATCTCGTTAACACGCACCTAAATATAACTGGCAAAACTAAAAGTTTTAACCAAAACTTAGCACTAGCTGCCTAATAAACGCAGCGAGCTCTTCCTGACATTGCCTATGTGTCCGTGAAGAGCACATCCAAGTAGGCTACGCTTGCGTTCCTGTCTGAGAACGTAAGAAGAGACTGACAGACTAGCTCTCGGAAGGCCCGCCCGCAGGCACGAAGACGAGTGAAACACGAAATATGCAGGCTACGCTCGTAGACGCTTAAGTAATCGATGTTTCTGGACGTGGGTTCGACTCCCACCGTCTCCATACATAACAGAGGAACCGCAGTGCCGTCACTTGACCGCACTGCGGTTTTTTCATGCCGAAATCAAGGAGTGAATGTGAATGGAAATCGTCATCATAGACGGAAAAGATGTTACCAGCACAGAAGCTTTACACCGAATCTTGAAAGATCAATTAGATTTCCCGGACTTTTATGGTGAAAATCTGAATGCCTTATGGGATTGTCTGACAGGCTGGATCGAATATCCGCTGACTTTGGTGTGGAAGAATTTTGAGATCAGTCAGAAGGAATTGGGTTTGGATGCTGATGATGTCTTGGAGCTGTTTCAAGAGGCTCAAGAAGAGTTAGGTAATCGGTTTGTCATTCAAATCGATCAGCCGTCAGCCGGGACAACGGACAGGCACTAAAAAGTGCGTACTTCCCCTCATCCATTTTTCTATCCGATAATAGGGACGGAAGGTTTCAGGCTTTCGATTTCTGTCCATATATAAGAAGAGACTTGCGATAGGGAGGAATGGATGATGGATTTGCAGTTGAAAGGAAAGACGGCGCTTGTGACGGGATCTACGTCAGGCATCGGGAAGGCGATTGCGGCTTCGCTGATTGCAGAAGGTGCGGCTGTGATCATTAACGGACGCCGTGAAGAAAAGGTGAACGAAACGATCCGGGAACTAGAGAAACAGACGCCGGATGCCCGTCTCTATCCGGCCGCATTTGATTTAGGCACGGCGGAAGGATGCGGCGCGATTTTTCAGCAGCACCCTGATGTGGATATTCTCGTCAACAATTTAGGAATCTTTGAACCTGCGGAATACTTTGATATTCCTGACGAAGAGTGGCTCCGGTTTTTCGAGGTGAATATCATGAGCGGCGTGAGGCTGACACGCCGGTATGCAAAGCGGATGATTGAACGGAAGGAAGGGCGGGTGATTTTTATCGCGAGTGAAGCGGCCGTCATGCCTTCTCAGGAAATGGCCCATTACAGCGCTACGAAAACAACGCAGCTGTCGCTGTCACGCAGTCTGGCCGAGCTCACGGAAGGGACGAATGTGACGGTGAATACGGTCATGCCGGGCTCCACAAAAACAGAGGGCGTCGAAACGATGCTTGAGTCGCTTTATCCCGGTGAAAACCTGACCGCGGCGGAGGCGGAGAGACGATTTATGAAGGAGAATCGTCCGACGTCGATCATTCAGCGGTTGATCCGTCCGGAAGAAATCGCTCACTTTGTCGCCTTTTTAAGCAGCCCGCTGTCGTCTGCCATTAACGGATCTGCATTGCGGATCGACGGCGGCTTGGTGCGGAGCATTATATGAGATGAATATACAAAAACCCCCGCAAAGTGGCGGGGGTTTTTGTAATGCGGATCACGCTGAAAACCGGCCGATGATCCTGCTGATTAAATCTTTTGTGGCGCAGTCAAAATGCTCTTCTTTTTGGTTTGTCAACAGCCCGACCGGCGGTGAAATTGTTAAGTTATGGATCGGAATGACCTTCGTGCCCTCGATCGGCTCTGAGTGCGCCGTCGCCGTAAAGATTGAGACGCCGATATTTTCCCTGACATAGTATTGGTGAGCCATGCTGCTGGTCAGCTCCATTTTTCGATAGCGGCTGCCGATGGACCGCTGCAGGTGCTGTTCAATTTGAATCCGGATCGGGCAATTGGCGGGCGTAAAAATCAGGCATTCATTTTCTAAGTCTTCGAGATTGATGCTTGCTTTGGCGGCAAGGGGATGTCTGTCGGACACGATGACATTGAGCGAGTCATGGAAAAACGGATCGAAATAATTCTCCAGAATCAGCTCCGGCTCGCCGCATACGGCAAAATCAATGGCGCCCTCCAGCAGTTTGCGGCTGCATGTATTGGCATCATCCACGCTGACATTGACCGACATGTCAGGATAATCATCTAAAAACCCCCGCAGTACGGCAGGGAAGATCAGGCTTGCCGTCGGTTCGGATATGCCGATGTGAATAAGGCCGGCCTGCCCCTGTCTGATGTCGGCCAGAGTATGGTCAAGCACCTCGTATTGCGCGAGAAGCTGCCCGGCCCGCTCATGAAACAGCCGCCCCGCCCTTGTCAGCTTCAGCTTCTTTCCCCGTTCAAACAGCTGCGCGCCTACATCCTGTTCCAGCTGTTTAATCCGCATTGAAATCGTCGGCTGTGAGTAGTTCAGAATTTCGGCGGCTTTATAAAAGCTGCCTGACTGTACGATCGTATGGAACGTCTTAATGGTGCGTAATTCCAACGAAATCCCCTCCCGGCTGTTCATTAATTTTCTTGAACCTTTCCTTTACTTTTTTTGATTAGTCAAATAAATCAGTTTGCTTTATAGTATAAACAATCAAAGCTTAGTAAACAAATTGGAATTATATATTTTTGCGGGGAGAGTGACCGGAATGAGTGAAGACATATTTCGATTGGCTGAGAAAAAGGATGCGCCGGAGTTTTTAGAGCTGCTGTACAGCGCGTTTCAGCCGATCCGCAATTTGGAGATTGACTGGCCGTCGGCGCGGGCCGACATCGATATGGTAACAGAAAATATTGAAAATCATTCAGCCGTCGTGCTTGAACGGGACGGACGGCTTCTTTCAACAATTACGATCCGTTTTCCGTGGGAGAGTGAAACGCCTCCGTCAAAATATCCGTTCGTCTGGTGGTTTGCGACGCTTCCTGAGCTGAAGGGGCAAGGCATCGGCAGCAAACTTTTGACTTATGTGGAGGAACACGTGCTGCGGGATACGCTGAAGGCCCCGGCCATCACGCTCGGCACTTCGGCGCGCAAGCATCCCTGGCTTGTAGATATGTACAGACGGAGGGGGTATGAAGTGTATTTTGAGCAGGAGAAAGACGGAGACATCGGAGTCATGATGAGAAAGGTGCTCATACCGGAGCGGTTTGACGCGTCGCTGTTAGGCACACCGAGCTGGGCGCAATGATAAAAAAACGGATCAGAGCCGGCTGTCTGCTTCTGCTGCTCGGCGTGCTGGCCGGGTGCGGGTAAGGAGAAAGCACAAAAGCGGGGAGCGGCGTGCAGACCGTCATTGTCGGCACGGGAACTGATTTTCCGAACATTGCTTTTATGGATGAAAAAGGCGAGCTGACCGGCTATGACATTGAAGTGATGAAAGCCATTGATAAACAGCTGCCGCAATACAAATTTGTCTTTAAGACGATGGATTTTTCGAATCTGCTTACAAGTCTCGGAAACCGGAAAATTGACGTGATCGCGCACAATATGGCGAAAAATAAGGAACGGGAGAAACGCTTTTTGTATCACAAAATCCCGTATAACTACTCGCCGATGTACATCACGGTGAAGGCGGATAATGACGCGATACACACGCTCCGGGATTTAAAAGGGAAAACCGTCATCGTCGGCGCGACGTCAAACGCGGCGGATTATATGACGGCATACAACAAAACCCACGGCAGCCCGATACATTTGAAATACGCCGGGCAGGGCAGCAGTGATACAGCAAACCAAATGGAGACAGGACGCGCTGACGCCACCGTATCCACGCCGTTTGCCGTCGATTTTCAAAATAAGACGCACGCGTTCAAACAAAAAACGGTCGGTGATGTGCTGCTGGATACCGAGGTGTATTTTATGTTCAATAAAAACAGCCAAACCCTGGCCGACGATACGGATCGGGCGATTCAAAAGCTTGAGAAGGACGGCACATTGAAAAGACTGAGTGAAAAATGGCTCGGCGCGGATTATTCAAAATCAAGTTTCACGAAATAATTGAAGCAGAAAACGGGGCGATCACATGAAAATAAGATTGGCGGTCATGTCATTAACAATTGCCGCAACGGCGGCGTTATCAGCCTGCGGCGCGGGCGGGGAGGCGGCATCAGGCAATCAGAAAAACGTGAAGAACATCACGGTCGGCACGGGAACTCAATTTCCGAATATTTGCTTTATTGATGATAAAGGCAAATTGACGGGCTACGACGTTGAGCTGGTGAAAGAGCTTGACAGGCGCCTGCCGGACTATCGTTTCACTTTTAAAACGATGGATTTCTCCAACCTGCTTGTCAGCCTCGGCCAGCATAAAGTCGATATCGTAGCCCATCAAATGGAGAAAAGCGCCGAACGGGAGAAAAAATTTCTGTTCAATCAAGTCGCGTATAACAACTTCCCGCTGAAAATCACGGTGCTTCAAGAAAACGGGAACATTCACGGCATTGATGACTTGAAAGGAAAGCGGGTCATTACAAGTCCGACGTCAAACGGCGCGCTTGTGCTGAAAAAATGGAATAAAAAACACGGCAGTCCGTTTGAAATCGCTTATGCCGGCCAAGGCTCCAACGATGCGGCAAATCAGCTGAAATCCGGCCGCGCCGATGCGACGATTTCTACGCCGTTTGCCGTCGATTTCCAAAACAAAACGAGCGCGATCAAAGAAAAAACGGTCGGCGGGGTGCTGTCAAATGCCAAAGTGTTCTTTATGTTTAACAAAAATGAACAAACGCTGAGCGATGACATTGATAAAGCCCTGCAGGAAATCATTGATGACGGCACGCTTAAAAAGCTGAGTGAAAAGTGGCTCGGCGCTGATTATTCAAAGGAGCAATATTAAGTGAAAAAGAGAGGGATCGGCAATGGAAAAAGCGTTTGATATCAGTATGATCGCGTCCTTTGTGCCGACATTGCTCGGGTATTTGCCCGTCACGCTGTATATATTGGCGGTGTCTTTGCTGTTCGGCTTTCTATTGGGGCTGCTTTTGGCGCTGCTCCGCATCTATCGTATTCCCGTTTTGAATCAGTTTGCGAAGCTGTATATCTCTTTTTTCAGAGGAACGCCCATCATGGTGCAGCTGTTCATTGTATTTTACGGTATTCCGGCGCTCACGGCGCTCGCCGGGATTGATACCTCCAAAATGGACCCTTTGTATGCGGCCATCGCCACGTACGCGCTGAGCAGCGCGGCAAGAGCGGCCGAAATCATCAGGGGAGGTGTGAACAGCGTCGACCGCGGGCAGGCGGAGGCGGCTTTCAGCATCGGGCTGAACGGGGGGCAGACATTCCGGCGCATCATTCTGCCGCAGGCGCTTGTGCAGGCCTTTCCCAACATCGGAAATATGGTGATCGGTTTCTTAAAAGATACATCACTCGCTTTTTCGATCGGGGTGATGGATATGTCGGGCAGAGGACAGACCTTGATTACATCGAGCAATCATTCTTTAGAAGTGTATATCTCGCTTTCTGTTCTGTATTATGCGGCCGCCCTTTTATTTGAATGTGTCTTCAGATGGGCCGAAAAACGAATCAAGAAAGATGAGACGCGCCTTGTGACGGTTTTTGACATGAGCGCGCACGGCTGAAAAGGAGGGAGAACAGTGGAGCTGGACATTCCATTTATCGGCACTGCGATCAAACAAATGATGAAAACCGTTCCGCTTACATTGGCGATGACGGTCATTCCGATTATTGCCGGATTTTTCATAGCTCTCGGCAATATCACGGTGCGTATATTCCGCATCAAATGGCTGCTGGCCTGCTCAGCGTTTTACGTGTCTTTTTTCCGCAGCACCCCGGCGATTCTCCATATTATGCTGATTTATTTAGGGGTTCCGCTGATTGCCGATCAATTCAGCCGCGCGTTTCATCTCGGCTGGTCGGCCAATCAGATTCCGGTCGCCGTGTTTGTCATCATGGCACTGTCATTAACGGCAGGCGCTTATATGACGGAAATTCTCCGTTCCGGGATCATGGCCGTCGATACGGGGCAGGCGGAGGCGGCATATTCAATCGGCTTGACGCGGAGCCAGATGATTCGGCGCGTGGTTCTGCCGCAGGCGTTCATGATATCGCTGCCGAACTTCACCAACATAGGCATCGGCTTTTTGCATACCACTTCCATCGCGGCAATTGTTGCGGTGCCTGAAATTACAGGAACGGCGACGATTGCGGCATCCGATAACTATGCATTTCTGGAAGCATTTATCGGGGCTGCCGTGATTTATTGGGGATTAACGCTGATTCTCGAAGCTGTAAACAGTCTGGCGGAAAAAAGGGCGGCCAGATATCAAGGAGGCGCATTATGATCGAAATCCGAAACATTCAGAAACATTTTGGCAGTCATCACGTGCTAAAGGGGATCAATTTAAGTGTCCGGAAAGGAGAAGTCGTGACCATCATCGGCCCGAGCGGTTCCGGGAAAACCACTTTTCTGCGCTGCCTTAATTTACTTGAGCGGCCGGATGAGGGCGCCATTTCGCTGCACGGTGAAGTCATTAACTGCAAAAAGCCTGCCAAAAAAGACATTCTCAGACTGAGGAAACAGACGGCGATGGTTTTTCAGCAATATCATTTGTTTTCGCATAAAACGGCGATTCAAAATGTTATGGAAGGCCTGACGGTCGCAAGGAAAATGAAAAAAACAGATGCGTACGCCATTGCCGAGCGGGAACTGGCCAAGGTGGGGCTTCAGGATAAATTGAACGCCTATCCGAATCAGCTGTCGGGAGGCCAAAAGCAGCGGGTCGGAATTGCCAGGGCGCTTGCCATTCATCCTGATGTGATGCTGTTTGATGAACCGACCGCAGCCCTCGATCCGGAGCTTGTCGGCGAGGTGCTCGAGGTGATGCTTAACATTGTGCGGACCGGCGCCACCATGATCATTGTCACACATGAAATGGAATTCGCCAGAAGAGTGTCCGACCGAATTGTGTTTATGGATGAAGGAGCAATCGTGGAACAAGGAACGCCTGAGGAAGTCTTTTACAAGACGAAAAAAGAAAGAACGAAGAAGTTCCTCCGCCGCGTGCTGCCTGATTACGGTTATGACATAAAAGAGCGCATAAAGGAGCCTGTCGTATGATTCGTTTAAGCATTTTAGACCAAAGTGTCACCGCGGAAAACCAAACCGCAGAAGAAGCCTTGCGGCAAACGGTGAGATTGGCTCAGGAGGCCGAACAATACGGATATGACCGTTTCTGGGCGGCGGAGCATCATAACAATGAAGAGATAGCGGGATCAGCGCCGGAAATTGTTCTGGGGTATCTTGCCGCAAGCACGAAAAAAATCCGTCTCGCGTCCGGCGGGGTGATGCTGCAGCATTACAGTCCTTATAAAGTGGCAGAGCAGTTCCGGGTTCTGTCCGCTCTTGCTCCCGGCCGAGTGGCGCTTGGTGTCGGCAAAGCGCCCGGCGGATTTCAGCTGTCAACCGATGCGCTGCAGCGGGAGCTTATCCAGCCCGCCCGTTTATTTGAAGAAAAGCTTGAGGAGCTGACTCATTTCATCCGAAATGATTTTCCGGACTCGCACCGCTACGCGTCATTGCGGCCGGCGCCGCATACTGAGTATGCGCCTGACCTCTTTTTGCTCGGCGGCAGCGCGGAAAGCGCGATATCCGCGGCCAAACTCGGCATTTCCTTCGTTTTCGCCTATTTCATAAACGGTGAAGAGGCTGCGTTAGAAAAAGCGCGCCACGCCTTTGACGAGCATCTGCCGAAAGGCTCTAAGGCGGAATTTCACCTTGCGCCGATGGTCTTTACCGCGCATACAAAAGCAGAAGCGGAAAAACACGTGGTATCGCGTGAGTCGGTCAAAATCATTCTCGAAGACGGCAAAAAGGTGAATGTCGGTTCCCGGGAACAAGCGGAAGCGTTTCTTGAACAAGTCACGCAGCCGTATAAGCTGATTACACAAAAGACGGGTGTGATTGCCGGGACAAAAGAAGAGACTGCCGCCGAGCTGCGACGATTATCCGTTCAATACAGCATTACTGATTTTGTGATTTTGTCGCCTATCAAAAACGCTGAGGAAAAACGATTGTCTTACCGGCTGTTAAGCGAAGCGGTGCAGCCGGCCCCACAATTATAGGAGGGATGAACATGAGTTATGAAGTAAACGTTGTGGTCTGGAGCAAACAGGGCTGCTCCTATTGCGATGAAGTGAAAGGATATTTGCGGGAAAATGCCGTTGCATACGAAACAATTGATGTGACAGAACGGGACGAATTGCGTGACGTGCTGCAGACGAAGTACGGCATCCGTCATGTTCCCGTCGTTGAAATCGGCAGCGGTGACAGCCGTGTGTATCAGGCCGTTACTCAAGTCGGCATTGAACATGTAGAACGGGCGCTTGCTGATTACGAGGGGAAAAAGGGGGAGAGAAAATGAGCCGGACGGATCTTATTCAATTCGGAGCCATGATTCACGGTGTCGGCGGCACAACGGACGGCTGGCGTCATCCCGACGCCGATCCGACAGCAAGCACGAATGCGGCGTTTTACAGGCAAAAAGCGCAGACTGCTGAAAGAGGGCTGTTCAGCTTTGCTTTTATTGCGGACGGCTTGTTCATTTCTGAAAAGTCCATCCCGCATTTCTTAAATCGGTTTGAGCCGATCACTATTTTATCGGCGCTTGCCGCCTCTACAACCCACCTTGGTTTAATCGGCACATTTTCCACATCATTCACTGAGCCGTTCACCATCGCAAGACAGCTGATGTCTCTTGACCATATCAGCGGCGGCCGGGCGGGCTGGAATCTCGTCACCTCTCCGCAGGCGGGAGCCGCGCGCAATCACAGCAAAGAAAGCCTTCCCGACCACAGCCGGCGCTACGCCATCGCCCAGGAACATGTGGACGTGGTGCGCGGTCTGTGGAATTCCTGGGAAGAAGATGCCTTCGTCCGCAACAAAGAAACCGGGCAGTTTTTTGACCCTGACAAACTGCATCGCCTGTATCATAAAGGCGAGTATTTTCAAGTGGAGGGTCCGCTGAATATCGGCCGGTCCAAACAGGGAGAGCCGGTCGTTTTCCAAGCGGGGTCTTCAAAAACCGGCCGGTCGTTTGCCGCGAGGAATGCAGATGCAGTCTTTACGCACTCCAATTCACTTGAGGAAACGAAGGCTTTTTATGATGATGTGAAGAAGCGGGCGGCGGATTACGGCCGGGACGCTTCCAAGCTGCGGATTTTTCCGGGAATCAGTCCGATTATAGCCGGCTCACAAGAAGAAGCGGAAGCGAAATACCAAGAATTCGCCGAGCTGATTCCGATAGAGAACGCCGTTAAATATGTGGCCAGATTTTTTGACGATTATGATCTGAGCCGTTTTCCGCTGGATGAGCCGTTTCCTGATTTGGGCGACGTCGGGAAAAACGCGTTTCAAAGCACGACAGACCGTATCAAAAGGGAGGCGAAAGCCCGGAATCTTACGTTGCGTCAAGTGGCGCGCGAAGCCGCGTTTCCGCGAACCCATTTTATCGGCACACCTGAACGTGTAGCGTCATTAATTGAAACATGGTTTCAGCGGGAAGCGGCGGACGGGTTTATCATTCACTCTGACATCCCGGGCATGCTTGAAGCCTTTGTGGATCATGTCATACCAATCCTCCAGGAAAAGGGGCTGTACCGAAAAAGCTATCCGGCCGATACACTGCGGGGGAATCTCGGGTTGGATATTCCGGTCTGTAAATCAAACCCGATTTTGAGCAGAAGCTAAATGTTTCTGCTTTTTCTGCTGCTTGTCATTCCCGTCATTAAAGGGATCCCGCCAGCATTTTGGATAAGAAAAGAGCCGATTTACTCCGTTAACCGTTAAGAGTAAATCGGCTCTTTATTATTTAAAAGACGTAAGGAATGAAAACCTGCTGAATGCAATCCTTCAAACTTATATTCCCTAAGAAATTGTTATAAAAATAAGTTAAATCTTTAAGAGGTTAGCAATATTTCCGCCTAGTACTCGTTGTACGACTTCTTCACTTGAAGCATGGCGTTCAACTGCCAACTTATTTAGGAATGGATCACCATATGGAAAATCAGAACTAAATAAAGTTTTCTCTGGGAGTTCTTTTATAGCCAAAGATAATGCATAGGTTGTATAAAATGCAGAAATATCTAGGTAGGCGTTCTTTGTTTCTTTTGTTAATGCAATAACTTGCTGCCAATGAATCCCTCCCAAATGGCCATAGATTACAGGGACAGTGGGATATTTACGAGTTAAAGCGAACAATTCCTGAATATCATTTAAATTGAGTGGATGGAATGTATGCACCCAAATCGGAAAGGAATTATAATCACTAGCTGCCTGGAATACAGGCTCAAGCATTTTAATTTGGCCTGAACCAAGGGTGAATTCTCCAAGTCCCTTCATTTTATAATCTTTTACAATCTTCTCAACCCAATCATGCAGTTCTCCGGAGGAACTTAAAAGGGGAACTGATCCAAATCCAATAAAACGGTCAGGATATTTTGCGATAGCATCCCTTAATTCTTCTAGAGCTTTTACTCGTGCTTCTAGGGGGTTTATCTCGTTATTTAAAATTTGATTCAGTACATCCATTTCCTGAATAAATTCATCGTAGCTTTCACTTTTTTCTGGATGAACAAGCGTAGAGAATAAAATAGTTTTATCTATCCCGCTTGAATCCATCATTTCAATGTGTTTTTCTACAGGTAGAACTACGTGGGCATGACTATCAATGATCATTTTTTACTCTCCTTCCAATAAATTGGATGACAGCTGATTTCGTCTTTTAGAAAATACTTCAGTAGCTATTGTTAAAATGGTATTTAATGCGACAGGAAAGCCTGCATAAATTAACATTTGCATCATAGCTTCCACAATTTCTTCTTCGGTCCATCCGACATTTAAAGCTCCGTTAATATAAAACTTTAATTGTTCTGTATTTCCTAAAGCAGTCAGACCAGCAACTGCTGCAAGAAGGCGGGATTTTAAATCTAATCCCGGTCTGGAAAAAATTTGACCGTAATTAAATTCCACAGCCAAAGTTCCCAAGTCAGGTGCTGCTGAATCTTTAAAACTGTTCACGATATTTTGATAGTTGTGCGGATCTATTTTTGATAGAACTTCCAATCCCTTTTTGTAGTTTTCTGTATTTTCAGACATTAGATATGACTTCCTTTCTCGAATTCTCTATTTTTTACTGTTCTTTTTTTAGGTAAGCTAAATAAGGAACTAAAAGCAATACCTATCATGAGTATCCCAACTGTACATACTCCATACCAATGCCATTTGCTCCAAGCAAGTACACCTAGATATGATCCTAAAGATCCGCCTAAGAATGTAGATACCATGTATAAACCATTTAATCTGCTTCTCTTTTCAGAAGATAGTTGAAAGATAGCAGCTTGACAAGCAACTTGATTTGCTTGCGTGCCAACTGTTACTAATAGTGCGCCAAGGAGTAATCCCGGTAACCAATATCCTAAGAATATTAAGGTCAGAAAAGCGATTAAAGAAATAAACATACATAAGGTATTAGCAAATTTTGATCCTTTTTTATCGATCACCCGGCCAATCATGGGAGTTGCAAAGGCTCCAGCTATTCCCACTAAACCTATTAAACCTGCCGCGGTGCTCCCATAAGAATAAGGAGAAGTATTTAATAAAAAAATAAGAGTTGTCCAGAAGGCACTAAAGGAACCAAACATCATTCCTTGACTCAGGCAAGCTTTTTGCAACACTTTTTCTTTTTTAAATAACGGGCCTAAAGATGCAAGTAATGTTTTATACTGCATTGCATGATTTCCTTTGCTTTTTGGAAGATACATTGCCATTAAAATGATCATTATCATTGTGCCAGCAAAAGAAGCCCAATACATTGATCTCCATCCAAAATGGGAATCTGCAAAACCACTGATAAATCGAGCGCCTAAAATCCCACACACTAAGCCAATGGCAACATTCCCTAACACTTTTCCTCTGTTCTCTTCTGAAGCTAAATTAGCAGCAAGAGGAACAATAATTTGAGGGACTATGGTAACAAATCCAAGAATTAAGTTTGCTGCAATCAGCCACGTTACATTCATTGATAAAGCAGTTGCGGCTAAAATTATACATACAATAGATAATAAACTTAGGATCAATTTTCTCCGTTCAAAAATGTCACCTAATGGTACCAATAAAAGATTTCCCAAGGCATATCCCACTTGAGTTAAAGTTGCTACAATTCCTATATTGTTTTCAGAAACGTGAAAAGTATTTGCCATACTGACTAAGAGCGTTTGATTTAAATAGACATTAGCTACTGTAAAACCACATGCTGCAGCCATGAGGAGAACTAATCCTTTCGGGAAAGGCTCAGCCCTATTTTTGAAAATCATAAAACTCACCTCCTTCATTTATTAGAATAGATGAAGGTTTATAATGGGAATAGGAGTGTGTTTATCCTATTATTAAAACTACTACTTATAAGGGGAGAAGTTCATGTTAAGTGACAAAGAAAGAAGGAAAGAACTAGGGGATTTCTTAAAAACACGACGGGCGCGATTATCTCCTCAAGACTTTGGTTTACCTATTGGTCCGCGCAGAAAAACAGAAGGACTGCGCCGAGAAGAAGCAGCTCAGCTGGCAGGAATAGGAGTAACCTGGTATACATGGTTAGAGCAAGGGCGTGATATACAGGTATCTTCAGACGTATTGGAGGCTATTTCGCGTGTATTCAGGTTAAATGAAGAGGAAAAAGAGCATCTATTTTTATTAGCAAATCGGCCATTGCTATCTAAGGTGGGAAGACCTCTCGTTGAAAGTGTAAATAGCGTCCTGAAAAATGTATTGAGTCAATTAGAATACTGCCCTACATATGTAACCGACGAAAAATTGAACATAGTAAGCTGGAATAAAGCTGCTGCCGTGGTTTTTGGTGACTTTAATAAAATGAATGATCGAGATCGTAATGCAGTCTGGCGTTGCTTTACGTCTAAAGAATACCGAGAGCTCTTTCTTAATTGGGAAGATCATGCGCAACGCTTGATTGCTCAATTTCGGTTAGCCTATACACGTTTTGTCGGTGATGAGTGGTTTAAAGATATCATTAAAGAACTTACCAATAAGAGCCCTGAGTTTCGTAATTGGTGGTCCAAACATGAAGTTCTAGGTACTCCTTGCGGCAAAAAAACACTGCTGCATCCTTTAGTTGGAGAAATGATTATGGATCATATTACTCTTCAAGTGTACGATGCCCCTGAACTAAAATTAACCATTTACCAACCCCGCCAAGAAGGTGAAACAGAACAGAAAATGAAACATTTGTTAAACTGGCAAGCAGACCTGCAATAAAAGAGTGTGATAAATTCGAACGTATGAAGCGGAATTCGTTTGTCTCTAATATAAGAGCAGGAACATTTTGCATGGATAAATTCCACACAACTGTCTGAAATGAAACAGCCGATTTAGGCTTAACATGGTCAAAATCGGTCTTTTCTTTGTCGAAATTTGCTTAACGCGGGTTTTTTTCGATTTGCTGGAGGTACTTCTTGCAGCCTTTTCAAAAAAATATACTGATTTCGAGATATTATTGTTGCGAAAAGATTTTTTTGTAACTATAATTATTACAGAACTGATCAGTATAAAAAAACATTCATATTTCATAATAAATGTGTGTGTAATCTGAAAACGAAAGGGCTGTTTACAATGGCAAAAGTACTTTATATCACTGCTCATCCTCATGATGAAAAGACATCTTACAGCATGGCGACAGGAAAAGCGTTTATCGATTCTTATAAAGAATCAAACCCGAATGATGAGGTTGTACATATCGACCTTTACAAAGAGAACATTCCTCATATCGACGCGGATGTATTCAGCGGCTGGGGAAAACTTCAATCCGGCACAGGTTTTGAAGAGCTTTCTGAAAACGAAAAAGCGAAAGTCGGCCGTCTGAACGAGCTGAGCGATCAATTCGCGGCAGCTGACAAATACGTATTCGTCACACCGCTTTGGAACTTCTCATTCCCGCCTGTTATGAAAGCGTACCTTGATTCTGTGGCTGTAGCCGGAAAATCATTCAAATATACAGAGCAAGGCCCGATCGGTCTGTTGACAGACAAAAAAGCGCTCCACATTCAGGCGCGCGGAGGCTATTACTCTGAAGGACCGGCGGCTGACATGGAAATGGGCCACCGTTACATCGGCATCATGATGAACTTCTTCGGCGTTCCTTCTTTCGACGGATTAATCGTTGAAGGCCATAATGCTGAACCGAATAAAGCACAGCAAATTAAAGAAGATGCGATTGCCCGCGCGAAAGAAGCCGGAAAATCATTCTGATCTTAAAAAAAACTCCCCGCCGTACGGCTGGGAGGTTTTTCATATTAAAGGGCAATCGTCCGTTTTTGTTCGCTGCTTTTCATCGCCGCTTCAATGACACGGATGACATCGATGCCTTCTTTTGCCGTAACGGGAAGCGGTTTTCCGTTTAAGATGCTGTCTGCCAGCAGTTTGTAGTACGTAAGGTAAGAGCCGTTCTCAGAGGGGATTGTTTCTGTATGCCTTTTCTCATCCGCTGCGATTGTCAGCTCTCCGAAGTTGTCAGGATCATCGGCGCCCCAGCTGTCGTCAATCGGCTTTTTGCCCGCTGAAAGCGCATCTTCCTGTCCATCCATTCCGTATTTGATAAAGCTTGCATTCCGTCCGTGAATCTGATAGCGCGGGCCGCTTGCCGCATTCATGGAGCCGGATTGAAGAATGACCTGAAGTTTGCCGTAATGGAGCGCGGCCAGAAAATTATCAACGGTTTCACTGTTGTCCCGCTGTTTCATCACATGTGCGGTGACGGATTCCGGCATTCCGAAAAGCAGAAGTGTCTGGTCAATAATATGTGAACCGAGATCATACAGCGTTCCCGTGGCGGGTCCGTTCTTTTCGCGCCATTTTTCCTGTACAACCGGGTTGTATAGATCGTAGCTGACTTGATATGTATGAATGTCTTGAAGCGCCCCGTCCCGAATCAGCTTTTGTATCGTTAAAAAGTCATTGTCCCAGCGCCGGTTGTGATACACGCTCAGCAAGACGCCTTTATCTTCAGCCGTTCTTCTCAGCTCCTCCGCTTCTGCTGAAGTCGCCGTCATCGGTTTTTCCACGACGGTGTGTTTTCCCGCCAGGAGACATTTCATCGCTGATTCATAATGCATTCCGCTCGGTGTCGTAACAATGACGAGATCAATGTCAGGATCACCGGTAATGTCTTCAATCGCGCGCACGGCTTCAGCCCCCGGCAGATCACGTTTGACCTCCTCCGTTCTGGACGTCATGACTTTTTTGATCTGATAATCATCAAGGACGTCCAAAAGCGGCGCATGAAAAACTTTACCCGACAAACCATATCCCAATATGCCGACTTGTATCGTTTTCAATGAGTTTCCCCCTCTTGATAAGTGATAACATTATATACCCCGCGGGTGTACTGGTAAAACTTGTGTGTTGAAAATTTTTTACACCGGATTTTCAAGTCTGTATAATGAAGATAACGAAGAAAAAAACCGAGGTGGAAAATGGACAAACATACCGAGCATCAATCGTTAAATCATAAAAGCGCCAAAGAAAAAGACCAGATCCTGAACCGGCTGAAACGGATTGAAGGCCAAGTCAGGGGCATTCAGAATATGGTGGATAACGAACGATACTGCGTGGATATTCTCGTGCAGATTTCAGCCGTACAGGCGGCCATGCAGAAAGTCGCGTTTCATCTGCTGGAAGATCACGCCCATCACTGCGTAGCCGGCGCCATTGAGAGCGGAAACGGGGAGCAGGCGATTGCCGAGCTGCTTGATGTTGTGAAAAAAATCGCAAAATCATAAAATAAAATGTTTTGAAATACCCTACAGGGGTATGGTAACATGAAGAAGAAAAAACAAGACGTGGAGGGAATTATCATGGAACAAAAAACACTGCAAGTCGAAGGCATGTCATGTCAGCACTGCGTCAAAGCAGTAGAGACCGGAGTAGGAGAACTGAACGGAGTGACGGCGGTTCAGGTGAAATTGGAAGCCGGACAGGTGGATGTGACGTTTGATGAGAACAAAGTCTCCGTATCAGATATAAAAGACGCGATTGAAGATCAAGGGTATGACGTCGTATAGGGTTTATCGCGCTTCGGGAACGGGCGCGGTTTTCTTTTATGAAAATGATACCCCCTGGGGGTTTGTGAGAAGAGGTGAGGGCATTGAGTGAACCGAAAGAGATGACCATTCAAGTGGGAGGCATGACATGCGCCGCCTGCGCTTCAAGAATTGAAAAAGGGCTGAAACGGATGGACGGCGTCAATGACGCTTCCGTCAATCTTGCGCTTGAGACCTCAAATATTTCCTATCAGCCTGACAAAATCGAAGCTGGCGCCATAAAGGATAAAATTGAAAAACTCGGCTACCATGTTGTGACGGAAAAAGCCGAGTTTCAGATTGAAGGCATGACGTGCGCCGCTTGCGCCAATCGGATTGAAAAGCGCCTGAACAAAGTAGGGGGAGTTGACAGCGCACCGGTGAATTTCGCTTTGGAAACGGTCACCGTTGAATACAATCCGAAAGAGGTGACACCGAAAGAGCTGAAAGAGACCGTGGCAAAACTCGGCTACAGATTAGACGAGAAGCAAGCGGTTGATGGAGATGGCGGATTATCCCAAAAGGAGAAAGAGCAGCGAAAGCAGCTGATCAGGCTGATATTTTCTGCCGTTCTCTCCTTTCCGCTTCTATGGTCGATGGTCAGCCATTTTTCTTTTACTTCTTTTATCTGGATGCCGGATATCCTGATGAATCCGTGGCTGCAATTCGCGCTTGCCACCCCGGTGCAGCTCGTCATCGGCTGGCCTTTTTATATGGGAGCGTATAAGGCGCTGAGAAACAAAAGCGCCAATATGGATGTTCTCGTTGCGCTCGGAACGACGGCCGCTTACGCATACAGCCTGTACATGACGATTGCGTCTCTCGGACGAGACGGACATGTAGAGGGGCTTTATTATGAAACGAGCGCCATTTTGCTGACTTTGATTTTGCTTGGAAAGCTTTTAGAGATGAAAGCGAAAGGCCGCTCATCAGAAGCGATTAAAAAGTTAATGAAGCTTCAGGCGAAGACGGCGGCGGTTGAGCGGGAAGGGAAGGTACAGGTGATTCCGATTGACGAGGTCCGGACGGGGGATATCGTATATGTGAAACCGGGAGAACGTGTTCCTGTCGATGGCGAAGTGATTGAAGGCCATTCCGCAATTGATGAATCGATGATTACGGGGGAGAGCATGCCTGTCGATAAGTCTCCCGGAAGCACTGTCACCGGGGCGACGATCAATGCAAACGGCTTTCTCAAAATCAGAGCGGTGAATGTCGGGAAAGATACCGCGCTTGCACACATTATTAAAATCGTGGAAGAAGCCCAAGGATCAAAAGCCCCCATTCAGCGGCTCGCGGATCACATTTCAGGCATTTTCGTCCCTATTGTGCTGGGGCTGGCCGTGCTGACTTTTCTCATTTGGTATGTATGGGCGGCGCCGGGACAGTTTTCTGAAGCGATCGGCAAATTCATCGCCGTGCTTGTCATTGCCTGTCCGTGCGCACTCGGGCTCGCCACTCCGACGAGCATTATGGCGGGCTCCGGACGCGCAGCTGAATTCGGCATTCTCTTTAAAGGCGGAGAGCATTTAGAAAAAACACAGCGTCTGACGACCATCGTACTGGATAAAACAGGAACGGTGACAAACGGCAGACCGGTTCTGACAGACGCCGTACCGGCAGAGGGAATGAACGAAGAGGAACTCCTGCGGCTGGCGGCGGCCGCCGAAACGGGATCAGAGCACCCGCTTGGAGAAGCCATCGTGTCAGGAGCCGAAAAACGGGGGATTGCCATCCCGAAAATCACCCGGTTCCAAGCCCGGATCGGTTCCGGAATATACGCCGAGGCTGACGGCAGAACGATTCTAGCCGGATCAAGACGGCTGATGGAATCGGAACACATCGAACATGAGGCGCTGCTTCCGCACATGGCCCGCTTGGAGGCGGAAGGAAAAACGGTGATGCTTATTGCGGCAGACGGCAAAGCGGCGGGGCTTATCGCAGTCGCCGATACAATCAAAGACACATCTCCGGCCGCGGTGAAACGCCTGAATGATATGGGGCTTGACGTCATCATGATGACCGGTGACAACAAAAAGACCGCGGAAGCCATTGCAAAAGCCGCGGGCATCGGCAGCGTGATCGCCGAAGTGCTTCCCGAACAAAAGGCGGCGGAAATTTACCGGCTGCAAAAAGAAGGCCGGCGCGTGGCGATGGTCGGTGACGGCATCAATGATGCTCCGGCGCTGGCTGTGGCCGATATCGGAATGGCCATCGGCACCGGCACAGATATCGCAATGGAAGCGGCGGATATTACGCTGATCCGCGGTGACCTGAACGGCATTGCCGACGCCATCGGCATGAGCAGGCTGACCATGAGAAACATCAAGCAGAATTTAGGCTGGGCATTGGGATACAACAGCATCGGCATTCCGATTGCGGCGGCCGGCTTTCTGGCCCCGTGGGTGGCAGGCGCTGCCATGGCGTTCAGCTCAGTATCGGTCGTCCTTAATGCTTTGCGTTTACAGAAGGTAAAAAAAGACAAAATGGGCTGATGCCTGTTTTGTCTTTTTTATTGACACTTTATTCAAAGCCTGCATATAATAGAGAAAACACATATATGAGTATATGTTCATATATATAAATTCGTTTAGCTGTATTGATGTTATGGGAATCCTATTACGGAAAGTAGGGTGAGTCGAAAATGAAAGCAGCCAAAGGTGAATTTGTATTAGACGGACTTGATTGCAGCAACTGTGCAAAAAAAATAGAAAACGGCGTAAAAGCCATTGACGGCATAGACGGCTGTGCTGTCAATTTTGCGGCAAGCACCATCACGGTCTCAGCCGGCGGCAAAAACGAGCAATGGATGAAAGACGAAGTCGCGAAAAAAGTAAAGTCCATTGATCCTCATGTGACCGTTCGTTCGAAGCACGAAGACAAACCCGGCGAGGATGAATACCGCAAAAAGCTGCAGCTGATGTTAGTGAGGTTGGCTGCGGGAGCCGTTTTGGCCGTCATCGCTTACTTCGCGCACACGGGCGCCGTCCTTGAGTTTCTGCTCTTTTTTGCTTCGTATTTGATCATCGGCGGCGATATCGTAGCCAGAGCGGGAAAAAACATTGTCCGCGGCCAGGTATTTGATGAGCATTTTCTGATGGCGCTTGCCACGATCGGCGCATTTATGATTCATCAGTATCCGGAAGGCGTCGCGGTCATGCTGTTCTACCAAATCGGTGAATTGTTTCAGGGAGCGGCCGTCAGCCGATCCAGAAAATCGATCAGCGCGTTATTGGACATCCGTCCTGAGTACGCCAATGTGAAAACGGAAAACGGCATGACTGCCGTTCCGCCGCAGGACGTCAAAGTCGGACAGGTCATCGTCGTGAATCCCGGAGAACGGATTCCGTTGGACGGAAAGGTGCTGAGCGGTTCTTCGATGGTTGATACATCCGCTTTAACGGGCGAATCCGTGCCGAGAAAAGCGGAGCCGGGGCAAGATGTGATGGCCGGATTTATGAATCAGAACGGCGTGCTTCATATTGAAACCTCTAAAGGATATGAAGACTCTGCCGTGTCAAAAATATTGGATCTGGTCGAAAATGCGGCCGGACGCAAAGCGAAAACGGAAAACTTTATTTCGAAGTTTGCCAAGTACTATACACCGGCCGTTGTCATTGTTGCGGTGCTTCTCGCCTTTTTACCGCCGCTTCTCGTGCCTTCAGCCGCGCTATCCGACTGGGTGTACCGCGCGCTGATTTTCCTTGTGATTTCTTGTCCGTGCGCACTCGTCGTCTCCATTCCGCTCGGGTTTTTCGGCGGTATCGGAGCTGCGTCTAAAGCAGGGGTGCTCGTGAAAGGAAGCAACTATTTAGAAGCGCTCAATCAGGTGGCATACGCCGTGTTTGATAAAACGGGAACCTTAACGAAAGGCAATTTCGCCGTTACTGATATCAAACCGGCGGCGGGATTTACGAAAGACAGCCTGCTTCATGCGGCTGCGCTTGCGGAAGTCCATTCCAATCATCCGATAGCTTCTTCCATCCGTGAAGCTTACAATCAACCGCTCTCGGCTGAGGAGATTGAAGAATATGAAGAAATACCCGGACACGGCATTCGGGTGAAAACCGGCGGATCAACGATTTTAGCCGGAAATCAAAAACTGATGGCAAAAGAACAAATCGCTTCCGGCACAGCTGAAAACAACGGAACCGTTGTCTATGTCGCCGTTGATCAGCAGTATGCGGGGGCGATCGTGATCGCCGATGAAATCAAAGAGGACGCCAAACAGGCCATTGCCAATTTAAAAGCGCTCGGCGTGAAGCGGACAGTGATGCTGACGGGTGATTCAAAGCAGACCGGAGAAGCTGTCGGCCGAGAGCTCGGTATTGATGACGTGTACACAGAGCTTTTGCCGGGTGACAAGGTAGACCGCGTCGAAGAACTTGAAGCGGCGCTTTTACCGAATGAAAAACTGATGTTTGTCGGCGACGGGATTAATGATACGCCTGTGCTTGCCAGAGCTGACATCGGAGCTGCCATGGGGGCTCTCGGCTCTGATGCCGCCGTCGAAGCGGCCGATGTCGTCCTGATGACAGACCAGCCGTCAAAAGCAGCCGAAGCCATCCGGATTGCACGCCGCACACGCCGGATCGTCTGGCAGAACATCGGATTTGCTTTAGGCGTAAAAATCATTTTTCTCCTGCTTGGCGCATTCGGATTCGCCACCATGTGGGAAGCGGTCTTTTCAGATGTAGGCGTCACGCTGATCGCCGTTGCCAACGCGATGCGCGTCATGAGAGTGAAAGCGGAATAATTGTCAAAGATAATTCGTTTTTCAGGGTTTTCTTAAACAAGGTTGTCTTGGTAAAATAGAGAAGCGGGCCATCCGGCATCCGCTTCTTTTTTATTTTAAAAACAATGAGGTGTCTGAGTGAAAAAGAAACAATCGTCTGCAAAATTTGCGGTGATTCTGACGTTAATCGTTGTCGTTTTATTTGCGGCCATCGTAATTATTAACAACCAAACGGAAAAAGCGGGCGAAACAGTCGCCGAACAGCCTTCCATTAAAGGACAGCCCGTGCTCGGCAAAGACAGCGCCCCTGTTACGGTAGTTGAATTCGGAGATTACAAGTGTCCGTCATGCAAAGTATTTAACAGCGATATCTTTCCGAAAATCAAAAAAGATTTTATCGATAAAGGCGACGTGAAATTTTCATTTGTGAACGTTATGTACCACGGAAGCGGCTCGCGTCTGGCGGCTCTTGCTTCAGAAGAAGTGTGGAAAGAAGACCCGGCATCATTCTGGGCATTCCATGAAAAGCTGTTTGAACAGCAGCCGTCAAGCGAACAGGAATGGGTCACGCCTGCATTGCTTGAAAAAACGGTCAAAAGCACCGCGAAAAAGGTTGATCCTGACAAGCTGAAGGAAAACCTTGATAAAGAGACATTTGCAAAAGAGCTGAAAGCTGACACTGACCTGAATGATAAATTAAACATTACGGCGACACCGACGATTTATGTAAATGACAAAGTGATTAATGACTTCTCTAAATATGATGAGATTTCAAAAACGATTAAGAAAGAGCTGAAAAATGAAAAATAGAATCGTATTTTTATATGCTTCTTGGGTGATAGCTCTTGCTGCCATGCTCGGCAGCCTATATTTCAGCGAGATCAGAAAATTCATACCGTGCGAGCTGTGCTGGTATCAAAGAATTCTCATGTACCCGCTTGTCCTGATTTTAGGAATCGCCACCTTCCAGGGTGACACGCGCGTGAAAAAATATGTGCTGCCGATGGCCGTCATCGGCGCGTTTATATCGATCATGCATTACCTTGAGCAGAAGGTGCCCGGTTTCAGCGGCATCAAGCCGTGTGTCTACGGCGTGCCTTGCTCATCTGAATATATTAACTGGTTCGGTTTCATTACCATTCCTTTCCTGGCATTGACGGCATTTATTCTCATTATTATCTGCATGTGTTTTGTCAAAACGGAACGCGCGGCAAAATAAAGAGCCTGCTCCATGGGAGCGGCTCTTTTTCTATTATTTGTACCAAGCTTTGTTTGTCGCAATCTGTCTGTTATGGGAGCTGTCCCAAATATCCACGGAATAGGCATAATCATAATTCATGACGCAGCGGATGCCGCTGCCTTGGGCGTCATGCTGAAGTCCGAAGTTATGGGAAAACTCGTGCTGTGCAGCTTTCGCCGTGTTGGCCGTTCCTTGATCAAGGTTCACGCTGAAAGCCGGGCCGCTCGGTTTGCCGTTATATACATACGCGATACCGCCGGCGTCAAAACTTGATTTTGCGGTAAAACCGACGACAAAATGATAATTTTGATTTCTGAAGCTGCCTTGGAGATTCGATAAAATCTGAGAACTGTTTGAGCCGGAGGAATTCCAAGCCTGCACGGCCTGTACGACGAAATCAATGTTGTGATCACGGTTAAAAGCAACATCCGCCTGCTCCACGATCTGGACGATTCGCGTTTGCCAGTCGCTGTATTTGGCGCGGTATTCAGCGTCCGCCACCGCCAGCACTCTGACCTTCTGGCTGCCCGTGCTGGCTTTAGTCGAGGCTTTATCCTGACTGACATTGGCATTGAATCGTTTCGTGCCGACCTGCTTGCCGTTTTCATCCAGAATTTTTGTGCCAACCGTCTGTTCGACTTGGACCGGGCCCTTCAGATCTTTAAAATGATCGGCTTTCGGAAGCGGGTCCGTATACACCGTTTTCGCCGGCTCCGCATGAGTGTGCGAATGCGTATGGCTTTCGGCTGACGGCAGGCCGGGAATTAATCCGGCGGCCAATAAAACAGGAAAAACAAGTGAACTGATTTTCATCTCATAACCCCCTTTTTGTTAGAGAAAGTATTCAATGAAACTTCCAATAAACCTCCCAAAATAGTATAAAATAGGTAAATATTCTTGCTCCCAGCCGTTGCGGGTGAGGTTGTCCCGGGTTAGGAATCAGAATCTTTCAAAAATAAGGTTGATTTTAAGAGAAAGCGATTATAAAATCTAATGGTCGTCAGAAAATTTAACAAATAAAAAGGAGCATATGGAATGGCCTGGGAGCTGCTTAGTGTAATCGGCATCATTGCGTTTGCGGTCAGCGGAGCGATTGTTGCGATGGAAGAGGAGTATGATATTTTAGGCGTGTATATCTTGGGGATTGTAACGGCGTTCGGCGGAGGAGCGATCCGAAATCTGCTGATCGGTGTTCCGGTCTCCGCCTTGTGGGAGCAAGGCGCGTTTTTTCAAATCGCTCTCACATCAGTTACGATTGTCTTTTTGTTTCCGAAGCTGCTGTTAAGGCATTGGAGTAAATGGGGCAACCTATCCGATGCCATCGGGCTTTCGGCGTTTGCCATCCAAGGCGCTTTATATGCCGTGAAAATGGGCCATCCGCTCAGTGCGGTGATTGCGGCAGCGGTCCTGACCGGCAGCGGGGGCGGCATCATACGGGATTTGCTCGCGGGCAGGAAGCCGCTTGTGCTCAAGGCGGAAATTTATGCAGTCTGGGCCGCGCTCGGAGGGTTAATCGTCGGCTTGGGCTGGCTGGGAAATTCGTTTGGGTTGTACGTTCTGTTTTTCGTGCTTGTTGTTTGCCGCGTTTGTTCCTATATGTTTAAGTGGCAGCTGCCAAACCGTTCTTTTCGTTTAGATAACTAACATCAAAAAAACCGATTTCAAAGCGAAATCGGTTTTTTTGCATATAAATAACCCATATCTTGATTGATATTGGGTGAATGTGCTAAGATGAATTGTATTTGCCTATTTTATTATATATTAATTATATGTATCCAATTTTATTTTACAGTATTTCGTATGTGTTTGTCAACTATTTTCTGGAGGTGCCGTTCATGAATCAGCAGGATAAGGAATGGAAGGAAGAGCAGTCAAGAATAGATGAAGTGCTGAAGGAGCTCCGCAAAAAAGAGCGGTCTCTGGAAACATCATCGGGCGGATTGAAGCAGGATATTGTCGGGCTGAGAAAAACGTTTTGGGATGATGTCACCGTGAATATGGATGACGCCCACGAAGCGGCTGAGACATTTTCAAGCATTAAACAGCAGGCGGAAATGCTTTCAGAACGTGAACGGACGCATCGGCTTCAATACCGGCAGCTTCAAAAAATCCAAAAGCTGAAAACCTCTCCTTACTTCGGCCGTGTCGATTTTACGGAAAAAGGGGAGTCCTCTTCCGAGCGGATTTATATCGGGCTGACTTCTTTGATGGATGAAAACAACGAGCAATTTCTCATTTATGATTGGCGCGCGCCCATCTCATCTCTTTACTATCAATATTCCCCGGGAAAAGCCCGCTATGAAGTTCCCGAAGAAACGATAGAAGGAGACATCACACTGAAGCGGCAGTTTATCATTAAAAACGGGACGCTTAAAGCGATGTTTAACACGGATATGACGATTGGTGACGAAATGCTGCAAGAGGTGCTGAGCGGGCATTCCGGACAGCATATGAAAAACATCGTGTCAACCATCCAAAAAGAACAGAACGAAATCATCCGGGATGAAAAAAGCAAATATCTCATCGTTCAGGGAGCCGCCGGAAGCGGGAAAACATCCGCGGCGCTTCAGCGGGCCGCTTACTTGCTGTACCGCGGGCGCGGGGTGCTTGATGCCCGTCAGATTGTATTGTTTTCCCCGAACATTTTGTTCAACAGTTATGTTTCCGCCGTATTGCCGGAATTGGGAGAAGAGAATATGGAGCAGGCCACCTTTCAGGAATATATCATCCGCCGGCTCGGACGAAAGTTTGATTGTGAAAGCCCGTACGAGCAGCTTGAATATTGCCTGACTGAACAAAATCAGGACGCACTTTCCGTAAGGCTCGCAGCCATTGCTTACAAAGCGTCATCAGCTTTCCAGGCCATGATTGACCGCTACGCCTGCTCGCTTTCCGGCTCGGGCCTGATGTGTAAACAGATCAGCTTCCGGGGAGACATCCTGATTTCAAAAGAACGGATTGAAGCCTATTTTTATTCGCTTGATCAGCAGCTGCCGATTCCGAACAGAGCGGAGCTGACAGCGGAATGGCTTCTCGCGGAAATCAGCGCTCTCGAAAAAAAGGAGCGTAAGAAGGAATGGGTCTTGCAGGAGAGCGAGCTGCTTGATAAGGAAGACTATGCTGAGGTTTATCAAACACTCAAGAAGCAGGCGGCAGATGATGAACCTGCATTTGACGACCATCAGCGCGAACAGCGGCTGCTTGGCGCCATTATTGTCGGCAAAGCCTTTAAACCGATTAAGCAGGCCGTCAGACGGCTCGGCTTTCTCGATATAAAACGGATGTATCTCCGGCTGTTTTCAGACTGGGGAGCTGATGAAAAGCCCGATCATTGGGAGAGCATCGGCGCTTTGACCAGAAACGCATTTGCAGAACGGTCACTTCCGTATGAAGATGCCGCTCCGTATCTGTATTTGCAGGATCTGTTAGAAGGAAAAAGAAAAAACACACAAATGAAGCACGTCTTCATTGATGAAGCGCAGGATTATTCCCCATTTCAGCTCACGTATATTCAAAGCATCTTCCCAGCGGCAAAGATGACGGTGCTCGGTGATGTCAGCCAGTCGATTTATGCCCACACCATTACGGGCCCTTCTTCCCTCGCCGGCTGCTTTCGCAATGGTGCAGAAAAGTATGTCAGCCTGAAGCGGACTTACAGATCGACGCGGCAGATTGTTGAATTTACGAAAGCGCTGCTGGCTGACGGCGATGACATTGAGCCTTTTAACCGGAACGGGGAAAAACCGCGTGTTTTGCGGACGGATACAGAAAATGCGCGGCAGGAACAATTGGCGGATACAATCCGGGAGCTCAGACAAAAAGGCTGGGAGACGGTCGCCGTCATCTGCAAAACGGCCGCGGAAGCCAAAAAAGTGTTTCAGGCGGTCAGCGCCGAGAGCGGTGTCCGCTTGATCAATAAAGAAAACCAGCCTTTTCAAAAAGGGGTATGCGTCATTCCCGTTTATTTGGCAAAAGGCATTGAGTTTGACGCCGTCATTGCCGCTGATGCCTCTGCTGCCCAGTACAAAAGCGAACATGACCGTAAGCTGTTATATACGGCCTGTACGCGGGCGATGCATCATCTGACCGTATTGTCTCCGGGAGAACACTCTCCTTTTATTAAAGAAGTGCCCGCCGGCTTATTCGTGTAAGCCCTTTGCCAAGTGCAAAGGGCTTTTTATCATTAGTAATCTTAATCGTTGTCATCATGATTATATATTTTACTTACATACAAACTTTCGGTAAAGTTTCAATTAGAATATTATTTTGACAATTCCTATAGAAATAACGTACGTTACGTTTAATTCCTTGTGAGGTGGATATCGTTGCAACTTCAGGTCATGAACAGTCCGTTTAATCAGGAGCAGGCAGAGCTCCTTAACCGCCTTCTGCCGACCTTGACAGAATCACAGAAAATCTGGCTGAGCGGTTATTTGGCTGCGGCCCGGTCCGAATCCGGTGAAACAGCCGCACCCGCTGCTCCGGCTCCTGCAGAAAGCCCGGCAGTCTCAAGAGAAGTGACCGTATTATACGGATCGCAAACGGGAAATGCGGAAGGTCTTGCGAAACAGACGGTAAAGACGCTTGAGGAACGGGGATTCCAGGTCACCGTCGCGTCGATGAACGATTTCAAGCCGAATAATCTGAAAAAAGTAAATAATTTACTGATCGTGGTGAGCACGCACGGAGAAGGCGATCCGCCGGATAACGCGCTGGCCTTTCATGAATTTCTTCACGGCAGACGCGCGCCGAAGCTTGAAGCGCTCCGTTACTCCGTTTTGGCGCTCGGGGACAGCTCGTATGAATTTTTCTGCCAGACCGGCAAAGAGTTTGACGAGCGTCTTCAAGAGCTCGGCGGCACCCAGCTTGCGCCGCGGGTTGATTGCGATCTTGATTATGATGAGCCGTTTTCTGAATGGCTTGACGCGGTCATCGGCGGTTTGAACGAAGGAGCGGGAAATCAAACAGCCGAAGCGCCTGCCGAGACGCCGGCTCTCGGTGAATCCGTTTATTCCAGAACGAACCCGTTTCGGGCGGAGGTTCTTGAGAACATCAATCTGAACGGACGCGGTTCGAATAAAGAGACACGCCATCTTGAGCTTTCGCTTGAAGGGTCGGGTCTCTCGTATCAGCCCGGAGACAGCCTCGGCATCTATCCGGAAAATGATCCGGCGCTCGTTGATGAGCTGATCAATGAGCTGAAATGGGACCCAAAACAGGAAGTGGCGGTGAATAAACAAGGAGAGCGCCTCCCGCTGAAAGATGCGCTTACTTCTCATTTTGAAATAACCGTTTTAACAAAACCGTTCCTGCAAAAGGCCGCACAGTTTACGGCTGACCAAAAGCTGAGTGAACTTCTGGCCGAAGGAAACGAAGAGCAGCTGAAAGCGTACATCAACGGCCGTGATCTGCTTGATCTCGTCCGGGATTTCGGTCCGTGGGAAGCGACAGCGGAAGACTTTCTTTCCATCCTGCGTAAAATGCCGGCCCGGCTCTATTCGATCGCAAGCAGTTTAGAAGCGAATCCGGAAGAGGTGCATCTGACAATCGGAGCGGTCAGATATGACGCGCACGGCAGAGAACGAAAAGGCGTCTGCAGCATTCTTTGTGCGGAAAGACTCCAGCCGGGAGATACGCTTCCGATTTACATTCAGCACAACCAAAACTTCAAGCTGCCGGAAAATCCGGATACACCGATCATTATGGTCGGGCCGGGGACAGGCATCGCGCCGTTCCGTTCCTTTATGCAGGAGCGTGAAGAAACCGGAGCTGAAGGGAAAACATGGCTGTTTTTCGGGGATCAGCACTTTGTCACTGATTTTCTGTACCAGACGGAATGGCAAAAATGGCTGCAAAACGGTGTTCTCACAAAAATGGACGTCGCTTTTTCCCGGGATTCGGAGGAAAAAGTATATGTGCAGCACCGCATGAAAGAACAAAGCAAAGAGCTTTATGAATGGCTGCAGCAGGGAGCCTCCGTATACATCTGCGGTGATGAACAGCATATGGCGCATGACGTGCACCAGGCGCTTCTCGATATCATTCAGGAAGAAGGCGGCATGAGCCGTGAAAAAGCGGAAAGCTTCCTGGCAGACATGCAGCAGAAAAAACGCTATCAGCGTGACGTATATTGATTTTGGTTTGAAAGGAGCTTATTCAGCATGGTGAACAACATTTTAAAAGCGCCGGAAGGCCCTCCAAGTGATGTTGAGGAAATTAAAGAAAAAAGTGATTATTTGCGCGGCACATTGAAAGAAGTCATGCTCGACCGGATTTCAGCCGGCATCCCGGACGATGACAACCGGCTGATGAAGCATCACGGAAGCTACTTGCAGGATGACCGCGATCTCCGTAATGAACGTCAAAAACAAAAGCTTGAACCGGCTTATCAGTTCATGCTGCGCGTTCGGATGCCAGGCGGCGTGTCAACTCCGGAACAATGGCTTGTCATGGATGAACTGGCGCAAAAATACGGAAACAATACATTGAAGCTGACAACGCGTGAAACGTTCCAAATGCACGGAATTTTAAAATGGAACATGAAAAAAACGATTCAGAAAATCAATGCGGCGCTGCTTGATACCATTGCGGCCTGCGGAGATGTCAACCGAAACGTCATGTGCGCTTCAAATCCGCACCAGTCTGAAATTCATGCGGAAGTATACGAATGGTCGAAGAAATTGAGCGATGACCTTCTTCCGCGCACGAGAGCCTATCATGAAATCTGGCTTGATGAGGAACGTGTGGCGGGCACTCCTGACACGGAAACGGAACCGATGTACGGGCCGCTGTACCTGCCGCGGAAATTCAAAATCGGAATCGCCGTGCCTCCGTCCAATGATATCGATGTCTATTCTCAAGATCTCGGCTTCATTGCCATCGTGGAGGAAGGCCGTCTTATCGGATTCAACGTTGCAATCGGCGGCGGTATGGGAATGACGCACGGCGATACGGCCACTTATCCGCAGCTTTCAAAAGTCATCGGCTTCTGCAAACCGGAGCAGCTGTATGATGTAGCGGAAAAAACCATTACGATTCAGCGCGATTACGGAAACCGTTCCGTCAGAAAGAATGCCAGATTCAAGTACACTGTTGACCGTCTCGGGCTGGAAAACGTAAAAGCCGAGCTGGAAAACCGCCTCGGCTGGCAGCTGGATGAAGCGAAACCTTATCATTTTGACCATAACGGCGACCGTTACGGATGGGTGAAGGGTGTAAAAGGTAAATGGCACTTTACGATGTTTATCGAAGGCGGCCGCGTCACGGACTATGAGAATTATAAGCTGATGACGGGATTGCGTGAAATCGCCAAAGTCCATACGGGAGATTTCCGTCTCACCTCTAATCAAAACCTGATTATCGGCAATGTCTCGAGCCAGAAAAAGAAACAAATCAGCGCATTAATCGAACAATACGGTCTGACAGACGGCCGGCAGCATTCCGCCCTCCGCCGCAGTTCAATGGCTTGCGTCGCGCTTCCGACATGCGGGCTCGCCATGGCCGAAGCCGAGCGGTATCTGCCGAAATTGATTGATAAGATTGAAGACATTGTTGACGAAAACGGGCTGCGGGATGAAGAAATCACCATCCGTATGACCGGATGCCCGAATGGCTGCGCCCGCCATGCGCTCGGCGAAATCGGATTTATCGGAAAGGCGCCCGGAAAATATAATATGTATTTAGGAGCGGCGTTTGACGGCAGCCGTTTGAGCAAAATGTACCGGGAAAATATCGGTGAAGAGGAAATTCTGAGTGAGCTTCGCACCATTCTCCCGCGCTACGCGAAAGAGCGTGAGGAAGGCGAACACTTCGGCGATTTCGTCATCCGCGCCGGCATCATTAAAGCGACGACAGACGGCACGAATTTTCACGAATAAGATGAGCACTTAAAACCAAGGATAGAGACACACTGACGGTGCGTTCTCTATCCATTACTAAGAAGCATAAACGCTGCATCGCGTCATGAAACAGATGACGCAGCTTGCGAAAAAGCCTGTTTTCAGAGAAAACAGGCTTTTTCTTTTTCCGGAAAAAATGTAGCTGAAGGCAAAAAAAGTTCCCCGTGAGCACGTTATGAGAAATTTTAAATAAAAACGGGTAAAATAAAAGAAGAATGGTTGCGTGCGGAAAATATATTGAATCTGCCCGATCATCGGCTCCGGCCTTTGGCAAAGGCAGAGATCAGGCAATAATGATATGATGCAGCAGATGAAGGAGGTCATGCTTTGGACATATTTTTAGTCGTACTCGTACTTTTAACCATCATCGCGATCTCAAATATCGTAAATCGGTTTGTCCCCTTTATCCCGGTGCCTTTGATTCAGGTGGCGCTCGGTATCATTGCGGCGTCATTTCCGCAGGGGCTTCACTTTGAACTGAATACCGAATTGTTTTTTGTTTTGTTTATCGCTCCGCTGCTTTTTAACGATGGAAAACGGACGCCGCGTGCGGAACTTTGGAATTTAAGAGCGCCGATTCTGCTGCTTGCGCTCGGGCTCGTGTTTGCCACGGTGATTGTCGGCGGTTACACGATTCATTGGATGATTCCGAGCATTCCGCTGGCTGCCGCGTTCGGGCTGGCGGCGATACTGTCACCGACTGACGTTGTCGCGGTCAGCGCGCTGTCAGGGCGAGTGAAGATGCCAAAAGGCATTCTGCGTCTCCTTGAAGGAGAAGGACTGATGAATGACGCATCCGGCCTGGTCGCTTTTAAATTTGCGATTGCGGCTGCCGTGACGGGCGCATTTTCGCTGGCGCAGGCCGCCTTCAGTTTCGTTCTGATTTCAGCCGGCGGTTTACTCAGCGGTGTCGTCATTTCTTTTTTGATTATCCGTTTCCGGCTGTTTTTGCGCCGCCTCGGCATGCAGGATGTCACGATGCATATGCTGATTCAAATTCTGACGCCGTTCGTCATCTATCTCGCGGCTGAAGAAATCGGCGTTTCCGGCATTTTAGCTGTTGTGGCCGGCGGCATCACGCATGCGGTGGAGCAGGACCGTCTTGAATCAACGATGGTCAAACTGCAAATCGTCTCTTCAAGTACGTGGAATATTATTTTGTTCATTCTGAACGGTCTTGTTTTCGTTATTTTAGGGGCGCAAATACCGGATGTGGTTTCCGTCATCTTTAATGATACCGCGTTTAACAATATGATGGTCATCGGGTACATTATCGTCATTACGCTGACGTTAATGATTCTCAGGTTTTTGTGGGTGCTGTTTTTTTGGAACGGCAAGTGGTTTTTTAATAAGGATCAGAGCATTTATAAACCCGGCCTGCGCTCGACCCTGCTGATTTCGGTTTCAGGCGTCAGGGGAGCGGTCACGCTTGCGGGTTCCTTTTCCATTCCTTACGTGCTCTCTGACGGCTCACCGTTTCCTGAACGGAATTTGATTCTCTTTTTAGCCGCGGGTGTTATTATGTGCACATTGGTGCTGGCGACAATTGTACTGCCGATTTTGACAGATAAGCCGGAAGACAATGTGAAAGAGAAGAAAGTCAAATTGCTGACAGCGAGACGGAAGCTGATAAAGGCTGCCTTAACCGCCATTAAAGAAAATATGAATGAGACAAACAAAACGGCTTCTTTTGCGGTCATTGCCGAATACAATGAGAAAATGAAAAATCTCAGATTTCAGCAGTTCACCGTCAAAAACCGCACGAAAAAAGATGAGCGGAAAGTCCGCGCCCAAGGGATACAGGCTGAACAGGAAGAATTGCTGCGGCTGATTGAGCGGGGCGACATACCGGAAGAAACGGCTGACAGCCTTCAGGAACGGTTTGATGAACTGGAAGTGCTGTATACGAATCCGTTTAAAGTCGGCTTATCTAAGAAAAAGCTGAAACGCCTGATGTACTGGATCTTTTTCGGTGAACAAAAAAAGCCGGAAATGACGATTTTAAATGAAGAAGGCCTCATCCGCGCCACAAGGGTTAAAACGGCAAAAGCGGCCATTGAAAGCCTGAAAAAACACATGACTGAAGAAAATAAAGATGTGACGCTTGCCGTCATTTCCTTTTACAATCACCTGATTTTCAGGCTGGGGCACTCGTATCACGAACAGAATCCGAGCCGCCGTTTTGAAAATCAAAAACTCGAAATCAAACTGCGGGCCGTGCAGGCCATCCGCAACGAAATCCAAACATTGTTCGAAGAGCGGGAAATTTCCCGCGATATGTCACATGAGCTTCGCCAATACATCAATGATGTGGAAGCGGCCATGCTTGACGGAGATGAATAAATCAAAAAAGTCCGGCATCTGTCGCCGGACTTTTTTTGATTACGGACGATGGAATTCGACGTGATCGCCGTCGCGGTCAAACCAGCCTCTGAAGGCCCAGTTGATCCAGCCGCCATCACCTTTATTGGTGAAGCTTCCGTCTTCAAACACCCAAATGCCGTACGTGATGCCGTCATAAACGGCGGAACCGTAAAACTGAACGCCGTTAAAATGATCTTCATATTCCTGGCTTAAATTAAACACCATGACGTTATATTTTTGTCCGGAAGCGTAGAATGAAGATTCCATTAAGTTTTTGACGAAGCCGTCACGGTTTTGCGCCGACTTAATCGCGTCAGCAATCGAATTGCCGATGCCGAGCAGGTCAACGTCAATGTTTAATCCGACATCTTTTGCTGAGGCATCTGATGATTGCTGTGCCATGTTTTGAGGGACCGGGGTTTCTTTTGCGGATACAAAGGACAGAGGAGTCAGAGACAAAGCGGCGCCAAGGGCAACGGACATCGGGATACGCATACGTTTCATATGATTTCCTCCTTCAATTGTGTGGTGGCTACAGTAGCGATTTACCCGGACAGTTACCCGGTTAACCGGAATTTTTGAAAAATAGGAAAATAATAACGGAAGTGGTGCTTGGGCACTAAAGATGGTTTTTGTGATGACGATGAGCGTATAATTGGTTTCTTACAGCGGAAATGTGAGATAATAATAACCGTTTACATAATGACTAGAAAGGATGGTTCAACGTGGCAAAAAGCTTAAAAGATACTGTAAAGCTTCATAATGGCGTTGAAATGCCGTGGTTCGGCCTTGGCGTCTTCAAGGTGGAAAACGGAAGCGTAGCGGCGGACTCCGTCGAAGCGGCAATCAGAAACGGCTACCGCAGCATTGATACGGCGGCTATTTACAAAAATGAAGAGGGTGTCGGCGAAGGCATCAGAGCTGCGGGCGTTGCCAGAGAAGAGCTGTTCATCACGTCAAAAGTGTGGAATGAAGATCAAGGATACGAAACGACACTTGACGCGTTTGAGAAAAGCCTTGAGCGCCTCGGCCTCGATTACCTCGACCTTTACCTGATTCACTGGCCGGGCAAGGATAAATATAAAGACACATGGCGCGCTCTTGAAAAGCTGTACAAAGACGGTAAAATCCGCGCAATCGGCGTCAGCAACTTCCAAGTGCATCATTTAGAAGAACTGCTGAAAGATGCTGAAATCAAGCCGATGGTCAACCAGATTGAATTCCACCCGCGCCTGACTCAAAAAGAAGTAAGAGATTTCTGCAAAGCGCAGGGCATTCAAGTGGAAGCATGGTCTCCATTGATGCAGGGACAGCTCCTCGATAACGAAGTGCTGTCACAAATTGCGGAAAAACATAACAAATCGGTTGCTCAAGTGATTTTGCGCTGGGATCTTCAGAACGAAGTCGTTACCATTCCGAAATCGATTAAAGAGCACCGCATCATAGAAAATGCCGATATTTTTGATTTCGAACTGTCACAGGAAGAAATGGAAAAGATCAGCGCATTGAACAAAGACGAGCGTGTCGGCCCGAATCCGGACGAGCTTCTGTTCTAAGAAAAAAACAGCCCTTTACGGGGCTGTTTTTCTTTACATAAATGTCTGTGTCTGACGTTTTACGCTGAACCTGTATGCGGCTATTAATAACAGGGCGGCGGCGAAGGCTCCCAAAATGATGATGTTCAGCATCAGGCTTTGGAACGTGCGGCCTTGCTGCAATTGATCCACCGTATCGAGCACCCAGCGCTGAGGCAGAAATTCGGCGATTGTCTGCACCGTTTTCGGCATAATATTGCCCGGAAAGAAGCAGCCGGCCAGCAAGCATGTCGGCACGACGATCAAATTCAAAAGCGCCGATGCCGAAGCGCTGCTATTGGAAAAACCGACGGCAATAAAGGCGACCCCGATCGCGCTTAATGCAAACAGCATCATCAGGACGAACAGCTGCCACAGCGGGAATGACGGATGAATATGAAAAGCGGCGCCCATAAAGAGAACGGCGAATAGAATTTGGACGGCCATGATAATGATATTCACCGCCGCGTTCGCCAATACATACTGCTTTGATGTGATCGGCGTTGACAGAAGCCTGTAGTATGTCCTGTTTTCTCTCTCTTTAATCATTAGTTCCGTCAGGTTGCCTGCGGAATAGAGCATAATGATAATGAGATACCCGATGACTGAGTAAGTCATTTCTTTATGGTTCGATGTATCTTGTAAAACAGCGGACTCCGTTTGAATGGGAGAATGCTTGAAATCGGCGTACATCGCCTGAAAGGCCTTTGCGTCTCCGCCGGAGGATTTGCCGATTGAGGCGATGCTGTTCATATAATTGTACAAATAAGAGCTGACATATCCGGTGACCTGGGCGCCTTTCAGCGAGGTCATGCCGATGTGAGACGGTTTCCCGTCTTTTACGCTTTGGGAGAAGCCTTTTTCAAACGTAATGAGCGCCTCCATTTTTCCTGAAGCGATCTTTGATGTGGCGGACGCAGCCGTTTCCTCCGAAATCTTCACATGATCCAGTCCTTTTAAAAACGCGGCCGTATCCTGCGCCACTTCTCCGCCGTCTTGATCGAGAATGCCGATATTGAGCGTTTCGGCTCCGCCGTTGGCATTGGTCATGAAGGAGAGGAAGACGCCGATCAGCGGAGCCCCGATATAAAGAATGAGCTGTTTTTTGCTTTTTGTAATCCCTTTGAGAGTGTGCGCAAACAGCCACCAGAAGTTTTTCATATTACAGTCCCTCCCGTCTTTGAAACGTAAATGCGGCGATCAGCAAAAAGAGTGCCGCCAATGCTGTATTTAAACCGAGTGCAGGCCATGCCGCTGATACATCATTTGCGTAAATGATGCTGTTAATCGCCTTATTGATCCAGGATAAGGGCGACAGGGCGGAAATTCCTCCGCCTTCATATTTGTAATAGGCGCCGCCGATAATGGACATCACCTGAACGATGATGACGGTGATTAATCTGGCGCTTTCGGGTTTTCTGGTCAAATAGCTCAGGCTGAGTCCGAAGCTGACGGCCAAAAGAATTTCAGAAACGAGAATCAAAAGCACAAGTCCCATGTGGCTGCCCCAATTCGCTTTTAAGATAAATTTGCTGAAGGCGACAACGGCAAGAATCGTCAGAACATTCACAGCCAAAATGCCGAGCATCTTTCCGAGAAAGATATCGCTTTTCCGGAGCGGGGCGGCGATCAGGCGATCTGCGGTGTGCCGTATTCTTTCCCCGCGGAATAAGCTGCTTGCAAAAATCGAGGCGTACAGCCCGATCATCGTCGTCATGGATATCGCGTAAAAATCTTTCGCTTTCGGTTCTTTCGCTTTGTGTAAAGACGTCTGCTTCATATAATCGCTTTTGATTTGTCCGGCGGAAGGCGCCTTATGCGCCTTGTAAGCGGCGGCGCCTGCTTTGTATTGATTGGTAAAAGCGGTCAGCATGCCTTGGACGATCGTGCCGTTTATGCCGCTCCGGTCATTTGTATAGACTTGAAAACCGGTGTTTTTTACAGTGACGAAAGCATCCGCCTGATTTTCTCGAACCTCGTTTTTGCCTTTTGCCTCCGTGTCCGCTTTTTGAAAATAGACATGCTCTTTTTTGGCGGCTTTCATAAACTCAGTGAAATCATGAGAAAGAGGGCCGTTTGACTGGTCCGTATATACGACCTTGATGTTCCCGACCGTCACCTCTGAATCAAAGGCGTTTGATAATGCCGCAGTGAAAATCAGCATGAAGACGATCGGAAAAGCAAGCATGAAAATAAAAGTCCGTCTGTCGCGGAAACTGATTTTGATTTCTTTCCCGGCGATGTGCAGAATATTCATTTGCAATCCTCCTTTCAGTGAGGTCAGTCGCGCAGGCTTCTGCCTGTCAGCGTGAGAAATACCGTTTCTAAGTCAGGGGCCTGTTCCTGCAAGGAGCGGATTTCAATTCCTTTGTCCATGAAGTACCGGATCAGGCGGTTTAAATTGTTGACCCCTGTGTCAGAGCTGATTTTCACGCTGTTTTCTTCCAGTGTGGCGGCTCTGACGCCGGGCAGCTCCTGAATATCGCCGAGGCTGATGCCGTTTCCGGATGACAGCTCAATCACGACGTCCTTCGTGTCGGTAATGATGGAGGTCAGCTGTTCTTTTGTGCCTTCTGCGATGACTTTTCCATGGTCGATAATGGCGATGCGCGTGCATATTTCTTCCACTTCCTCCATGTAGTGGCTCGTGTAGATGATCGTGCAGCCCATTTCATTCAGCTTTTTCACTGATTGCAGAATATAATTTCTTGATTGCGGGTCAATACCGACCGTCGGTTCATCCATGATGATCAGTTTCGGCCGGTGGGCAAGAGCGCACGCAATATTGAGCCTGCGCTTCATTCCGCCGGAAAAATGCTTCGGCAAATATTTGTGTTTATCGCTCAAGCCGACGAATGTCAGGGCCTCCTCGACCCGTTCTTTCAGAGCCGCCCCTCTCAGGCCGTACAGCCCGGCGAAGAACTTCACATTTTCATAGGCGTTTAATTCTTCGTAAATCGCGAGGTCCTGAGGGACGATGCCGATATTCATTTTCGCTGCTTTGCTATATTTGAAAATATCTTTTCCGAGAAACAGAATGTCTCCGCCTGAAGGTTTTAAAAGGCCTGAGATCATATTGATCGTCGTGCTTTTTCCGGCTCCGTTTGCGCCGAGAAACCCGAAAATCTCACCTTCTTTTACGGCAAGCGACATCTGGTCAACGGCGGCATAATCACCGAATTTCTTACTCAGCTGTTTGAGCTCCAAAATGTTCATGTTTCCACCTCTATGTCTTATGATGCTCTTATTATAAAAAAAAGAATGAACGGCCGTTAGTGCAGCTGTTCATTCCTTTGACATGAGAATCTTCATATTTTTCACATGAAAACATTCACTTATTCAACCGGAAGCAATGTCGTGACGGAAAAACCGGCCGTGCCGTCAAAAATAACGGTTCCGTGCAAGACGGCCGCCCGTTCTTCCATACCGAGCATGCCGAGGCCTTTTTTAAAGCGGACGGCGCCGTTTCCGTTATCTTTCACTTCCGCTTTCACGGCTTTGTTCAGCACATGGATATCAATGAAGATCTGTGTGGCATCGGCGTATTTCATTGCATTGGTCAAGGCTTCGGTTACGTTTTCCTGAATGACTCTCCAATGCATTTGCGTCAGCCTGTCCAAATCGCCTTGATGCGTAAACGGAACCGGCATCCCGTTTTTGGCCGAAAATTCATCAATAAACGTTCTTAATCTGTGAATGCCCATTTGTTCAGCGGGCGGTTTCATATTTTTCAGCGTAATACGGATATCCTCTATGCCCTCTTTGGAAATGGTAATGGCATTTTGGAGCAGTTCAGCCGCTGTGTCCGGATGGGAGCCGAGCATCCGTTTCGCCGCTTCCATCTGAATGAGCGCGCCTGTCATGGAATGGCCGATTTTGTCATGGATGGCTTGGGACAATCTGTTTCTTTCTTCGAGTTTGCCGGTATACTCCGATTGTTTGATATATTCCGTGCTGCTGTGCAGCTGTTTCGTCAGTTTTTCAATGCTTGAGCGCATGTTGTCTGACTGCTCTTCATATTTTTTCAGCCGGTCGCTGGACCGGGCGGCCAAAACGAATATCGCCAAGCAGAACAACGTCATGACGATATAAGTCGGAAGGTCGCCGTACGGGATAAATAAAAACGGCAAAAACACGAGCAGGCAGAACACATAGCGGTGAACCGGATATTCGGCAAGAACGGCAAAAATGGCGGGCGGCAAAAGAAACAGAAACGCCGGATGGCCTAAGGCGGAAAGCCAAGCGGTCAATGCCAGCGCCATGAGGGTGATCCCGCGCCTCCAAGCGGTCTGCCTGATCATGCAGACCGCAATGCCCAAAGATAGATAAAGCAGCAGAAACAAGACGGCGTACGGTGTGTAAAGGCGGTCTGCCGATACGAACAAAAAAGCCGTATAAAAAATGGCGATCAGTCTGCTCATCAGCATCCAAAAATCCATACCGTTCAACGCCCGTTATCCACCTTCCCGGTGATATAATAAATCGCGATCTGCGTTCTGTGCTCAAGCCCCGTTTTCCCTAAAATAGAGGAAATATAATTGGCCGTCGTCCCTTCAGAAATGAAAAGCTGTTTTGAAATTTCCCTGTTCGAGAATCCTTTCGCAATAAGCGACATGATGCTGAGCTCTCTTTCAGTAAACTGGCTTTCATCAATCTGATGCGCGGCTTCCGCCGGCCGGGAAAGGCTGTCTTTTATTTTATCCAGTACGGTGTCCTGAAGAATGCTGTGCCCGTTGAAAACGCTTTTGATCGCATCGCGGATCCGTTCCGGTTCGGTATTTTTTAATAAATATCCTTTCGCGCCGTTTTTAATCGCTTCTAAAATATACTCATCGTCGTCAAATGTCGTCAGGATCATCGGCTTCGTATCCGTTTCCTCCGCGATCCGTTTTGCGGCTTCGACGCCGTTCATCACCGGCATGCGGACGTCCAGCAAGGCGATATCGACGGAATTGTGTTTACAATACTCTGCCGCCTCGAGGCCGTTTTCCAACGTTGCCGATACAGTAAATTCCTCATATGTATGCAAAATGATTTTCATTCCTTCTCTGATGAAAGAATTATCATCCGCGATAATGACATTAATCTTCATGGCCGCACCCTTTGTGTGTTTTTTGTTTCATTATATACCATCCGATTTTAAATCAAAAAGCCTCCCGGCGAAAGGTGCGCGGAAGGCGGATCGGTCAAGCGGGTTTTTTCAATTGGATGAAAAACAGCATCAGGAAAGAAATGATCACAATACAGATCACCCACCCCCAGGCGAGTGTTTCATTGCCGGAGTCCATCGCGACGTAAATCGCTGTCGGCAGCGTTTGGGTGACACCGGGAATATTTCCCGCAAACATTAAAGTCGCCCCGAATTCACCTAGCGCACGTGCAATACTGAGAATGCTTCCGGTCAAGAGGGAGGGAAAGGCAAGCGGGACGGAAATGCGGGTGAACACCTGCCACCTGCCGGCTCCGTCTACTTTCGCCGCTCCCTCAATGTCGGCATCAACCGCGGCGAAGCCCGTTTTAGCGGACTGATACATAAGCGGGAAGGCGACAATGGCCGAAGCGATCACCGCGGCCGACCACGTGAAAATGACGGGCTGGTGAAAAATCCGCTCGATCGTCCGGCCGATAAAGCTGTGTTTCCCGAAAATAATAATGAGAATGAAGCCGACAACGGTAGGCGGAAGAACGAGCGGGAGCATAAACAGGGTCTCCACAGCCGTTTTTCCGGGAAATCGCGCTTTCGCCATCCAGGCGCCGGCAAGCGTCCCGAGAATGATGACGGCGATGCCCGATGCCAAAGCCACCTGAAACGACAGTACGACGGGAGTGAAAAACTCCGAAGCCGTAATGTTACTTGGCAGTAAATCCATATTTCTTAAACACTTTCATTGCTTCATCTGACTGCAGATACTGATAAAACGCTTCTGCTTCTTTACGGTGCTTTGTATCCTTGACGATGCCGACAGGATAAACGATCGGATCGTGCGTTTTCGCCGGCGCTTCATCGGTGATTTTCACCTTTTTCGAAATCAGCGCGTCTGTTTTATAGACAAGCCCGGCATCGACATTTCCGGTTTCAACATAAGAAAGCACCTGGCGAACGTCTTTTGCATAGACGACTTTATCTTTTACCTTGTCCCACAGGGATAATGTCGTCAATGACTGTTTGGCGTATTGTCCGGCCGGAACGGATTCAGGCGTGCCGAGCGCAATTTTTTCCGCGCTGTCTTTTTTCAGGTCATTCAGATGTGTCAGGTGTGCGCTGTTTTTCTCAGGTACGATCATGACGAGATCATTTTTCAAAAGATCCGTGCTGTCCTTTTTGTCGATATCTCCGTCATGAACGAGCTTTTCGAATTTATCTTCGGCTGCCGAGAAGAATAAATCAGCTCCCGCGCCTTGTGAAATTTGTTTTTGCAATGTGCCTGATGATCCGAAGTTGTCTTGAATGGTTACGTTTGAATGTGATTTTTCGTAGTTGGTCTGGATTTCTTCAAGTGCATCCTGAGCGCTGGCTGCCGCAGAAACGGTCAGCGTGACTTTTTCGTTTTGTCCGCCTTTGGACGATTGTCCGGATGAGCAGCCCGCAGTTGCCAGGAAAACGGCCATAGCCGCAGTTGTGAGTAGTGTCGCTTTCTTTTTCAACATTGTGCACCCCTTATAGCTAAATATCATTAGATCAAACTAATTATAACGCAATTGTACGTGATGGTGCGGTTTTTTTTCAATATCTGAACAGTTATAATAAAAACGGAGCGTGATAATATGACAGAAGCCACTTCCTATACAATAGAAGAAGTTGCGGGCCTTTTGAAGGTCTCCAAACTGACAGTATATGATTTGATAAAAAAAGGACTCATTCCGGCGTACAGGGTCGGAAGACAGATGAGGGTCGATGAAGAGGACTTAAAACAATATAAAGCAAACATGAGAATGTCAAAAAAGCCATCCGTATCAGAAGCACCTGACCCGTCCCGCGGGCGGGAGCCGGAAAAAAGGCAGTCCGTTATCATCAGCGGGCAGGATGTGTCGATGGACCTTCTCAGCAAACAGCTGGAACAAACAATACAGGCGGCTCCGCTCCGCAAGTACAGCGGCAGTTTGAACAGCCTGATCGAGATGTACCGCGGAGCTTGTGACATCGTCAGTCTGCATTTGTACGATGGGGAGACGGGGCAGTATAACATCCCGTATGTGAAGCGCATCCTTTCAGGGGAGCCGTTTGCGCTTTTTCATGTCGTGCTTCGTCAGGCCGGATTATATGTGAAAAAGGGCAATCCGCTGAACATTCAGGGCTTTCAGGATTTGAGCCGAAAGGATGTCCGCATCGTCAATCGCGAAAAAGGATCAGGCGCGAGGGTGCTGCTGGATGAACAGCTCAGATCATTCGGCATCACGCCGTCTGATGTCGCCGGCTATCATGACATTGTCACGGATCATCTGTCAGCGGCTTCACAAGTATCAAGCGGAAAGGCGGATATCGGAGTCGGGTCGCAGCATGCGGCGCATATGGCGGGCACGGACTTTATCCCGGTGATCAGTGAGCAGTACGATGTGGTCGTCTTAAAACAAAACCGGGAGCTTGTTCAAAGCGTGCAGGACATTCTTAATTCTGAGGAATTCAAGTCCCAGCTTTCTCAATTATCCGGATATGATACGAAAATGACCGGACGGCTCATATATGAAACATGAAAAATCCCTCCATATAACGGAGGGATTTTTTTATTGCTTATAAAACCGCAGCAGGTCGCCGTTTAATATTTTATCGGAAAGCATCAGCTCTTGTTCCGCTTTTTCTTTCTCATCGCTGCACGCGCTCATGTCAGAAAGCGGTTCACCCGTTTTACGGCTGTAACACGTATTTTTCGTATAAATATGATCATCCGTGATAAAGCTGCCGTTTCTCAGCACCGCAAACGGCGTCCGCTCTCCGGAAAACAGATCATTGCCGAACTGAATGCTGCCTTTCGTTTCAATGCCGAGCAGGTGAAGCAGCGTCGGTCTTACATCAACCTGTCCCGCGGCCGAAGCAATCGTTTCCGGCGCACGGTCGGTCACCCCGGGAATATGAATGATAAACGGCACGCGCTGAAGCTGAACCGTATCAAACGGAGTGATTTCCTCTTTCCCTAAGAATTCGGCAAGTCCTTGATTATGGGCTTCGGATATACCGTAATGATCTCCCATCAGGACGATCATCGCGTTGTCATACAGTCCTTCTTTTTTCAGCTTCTTGAAAAAGTGTTTCAGGGCCTCATCTTCATAGCGGACCGTCGTCACATAGCGGTTTAATAACTCGCTGCTTGTGTCCGGTTCCTCAATGAGCTGATCCTGTTTATCAATTTCAAAAGGAAAATGGTTGGTCAAAGTCAGCAGGCTCGCGTAAAACGGCTGCGGAAGCTTCTTTAATTTTTCCGCTGACTGTTCGAGAAACTCCTTATCCTTCAGGCCCCAGCCTGTTGAATTTTCCTGTGTCACCTTAAATTCATCCGCGTCGAAAAAACGGTCGATTCCGAATGCCCCGTACATCTCATCCCGGTTCCAAAAGGCTTTATGATTGGCATGCAGAACGGCTGAATAGTATTGACGGTCTTTTAACATATGGTACATCGTATTGAACCGGTGGCCGCTTTTTGTAAAAAAAACGGCGCCGCTTGAAGACGGATACAGCGAATTCGCAGTAATGAATTCTGAATCTGAGGTTTTTCCCTGTTCAGTCTGCTGATAAAAATGAGTGAAGTCATAACTTTTTTTCCGCAGTTTATTTAAAAACGGGGTAATCTCCCGTCCGTTGACCCGCTCATCCATTACAAAACGCTGGGTTGATTCGAGCGTAACAAAAATCACATTGCGCCCCTTTGCGAGCCCGAACTTTGATTCGGACGGCCTGCTGTAGTCGGCTTGAGTGTAATTTGCGACCGCCGCAAGGCTGTCTTCGTCGGCAAACGCTTTAGCCCCTGCATTCAGCGTCTGCGAAATGGTGTCATACAAATGAAAGTGGAACAGGCCGATTCCTTTTACGAGCGCTTCACGATCAAAAGGGTGCTTGAACAGCTTCGGCTGCTCAGCCTCAGACAGCGCAAGGTTGCACAGCATGAGGCCGGCTGATGCCCACGCATACGCTTTAACGGTACGGGTGCTGGCTTTTCCTTTACCAGCTTTATGCCTTTTACCAAGATAAAACAAAACCGCAATATCCAAAAATAAAGCGATATAAAGCGGGTGAAACAGCTCTTGGACGCTGCTTCCCATATCGCCCATATTGCTCGCCTGAAACAAAACCGGTATGGTGATAAAATCAATATAAAACCCGTAAAACACCGTATTCGCGATTAAAATTCCCGTCAGCATCACATTCGCCGAAAGCAGAAAGATCCGCTGTTTTTTTTCTGTCAGCAGCAGGGCGATGCCGAACAGCGGCACAATGAAGCTCAGCGGATTAATGAGAAGCAGACATTCCTCAAGAACCGAATTGTTCTGCAGATCAAAACCGAGCTTATAAACGGCATAGGTTTTCATCCACATGAACAGGATGGACAGGCATAAAAACCGATGATTGCTGAAAAAGGTTTTCTTCATATGTATGACTCCTCACCCTAAAAGCGAAAGATGCTTTTTGTTTAAGAGATGCGGCCGTGAACCAGTTCGTATAAATAATAGCAGGATACAATCGTTAAGCCGGCCAGCACAAGCTGCTCCGAAAAACTCCCCGTTCTCATATAAAGGGGCAGACGGAAGCGGATGGCGGACGGAAACAGCAGTTTAATGCCGTTGACGGTCCATGCGTCAAGCACAAGATGGCTCGCCATTCCGATCATCAGTCCGGCGGAAATGCTCGGATTCGGAATATAGGTTGCCGTAATGAAAAACATAATAAGCATAAACAGCAGGCTGTGTGTAAACGTTCTGTGGCCGAACACCGTGCTTACGATTTTGGACAGAACGGGCAGCGTCCTGCCGATTTTGCTTTTCGTATGGCATATGTCGGGAATCAGCGCCCCGAGGGCACCCGCTGAGGTCATAAGGACCGGATCATACCCGTAATAATACGCAATTGCGGAACAAGAAGCGATGCCTCCCATGATGTGTGTTTTTCCTGTCATTTTTCGCTTCTCCTTTTTATTTTTGCCAAAATCCCCTGAATTACAAATATATCAAGAGAATGCATGTTTGATCAACAAACTTTACCTGTTCCGCCAAAAGGAAGGAGACGCGGATTCCGCATATTCTGCCGCGGAAAAAGACACATTATAGGTGTACCTATATTTGATAAAGAGGTGATACAGATGTCTTTCTTTAACAAAGAAAAAGGAAAAAACAGCGATAAAAACAAAAACGTCATTCAAGGCGCGCTTGAAGACGCCGGTGCAGCTCTGAAAGACGATCCGCTTCAAGAAGCTGTTCAAAAGAAAAAAAACAACCGCTGACCATATAAGACGGGTAGGGCGAACGCTCTATCCGTTTTCATCTAATTTTTCCCTTTGACAGATCTTTTTATCTCTGATAACCTCTGAGTAGAATTGAATGATAAAAATCCTCACTCTTTCTCGGTGAGGTAGAGGTTGCGCTTGATGATGAGTCGCACATGCCAGGCTGATAGGGGCCGCAAAACATGTGTTAAAGGCATCAGCGCCGAAGTGTAAAGAAAGCCGATCCTTCTTTATGCTGGGACTGTATCTGAATAAGTGCAGGACTGCCGCGTGCTTTTTCGCGGAGGGCTATCCGGAGATCAAGGGTGTGTGTGTTTCTTTAAGCATGGACTTTTGTTCAGGCTTTTTTTGCGTGTAAATATGATCTCGGGGTCTGGTCCGTACGAATGAACAACCAGGAGGTACAGGAATGGAACAGACGAAAAAATGGGGTTTTTGGTTATTAACGGCGTTTGTCGTAGGAAATATGGTAGGCTCGGGCATCTTTTCGCTTCCGAGTTCGCTCGCAAAAATCGCGAGCCCGTTCGGCGCCACATCGGCATGGCTTTTAACGGGAGCCGGTGTGTTAATGATCGCGCTGGTCTTCGGCCACTTATCCATCCGCAAGCCTGAGCTGACGGCGGGGCCGCAAAGCTATGCGCGTGCGCTGTTCAGCGATCGGAAAAAAGGGAATGCAGCGGGCTTCACGATGGTGTGGGGCTACTGGGTGGCGAGCTGGATCAGCAACGTGGCGATCATCACGAGCCTTGCCGGATATTTAACATCATTTTTCCCGATTTTAACGGATAAGCGTGAAATGTTTTCGATCGGCGGTCAGGCGGTTACGCTCGGCCAGCTGCTGACGTTTGCCGTATGTACGGTTTTATTATGGGGCACTCACACGATTCTCGTCACCAGCATTAACGGTGCGAGTAAATTAAATTTCGTCACGACGTTTTCAAAAGTATTAGGATTTATCTTCTTTATCATTGCAGGTTTATTTGTGTTTCAAACGTCGTTTTTCGATCATTTTTATTTTCCGGTTCAAACAGGTCCTCACACAGTTGAGGGAATCGGCGGACAGATCCACAATGCGGCGATTTCAACATTATGGGCGTTCGTCGGAATTGAATCGGCAGTCATTTTATCCGGGCGCGCCCGTTCGCAGCGCGACGTGAAACGCGCCACCATTACCGGATTATTGATCGCGCTTGGCATCTATATCATCGTGACATTGATTACGATGGGCGTGCTTCCGCATGGTAAGCTTGTCGGCTCGGAAAAACCGTTTGTTGACGTATTGTACGCGATCGTCGGCAATGCGGGAAGTGTCATCATGGCGATTCTGGCGATTTTGTGTCTGTTCGGAACGATGCTCGGCTGGATTCTTCTCGGCTCTGAAGTTCCGTATCAAGCGGCGAAATCAGGAGACTTTCCCGCTGCTTTTGCAAAAACGAATAAACAGGGAAGCCCGGTTGTGTCGTTAATCGTAACGAACGTGATGTCACAGATCTTTATCTTTTCAGTTATTTCCCGGACGATCAGTGACGCGTTTACGTTTTTAACGACAGCGGCGACGCTCGCTTATCTGATTCCGTATCTCGTGTCAGCGTTTTACAGCCTGAAGCTCATTTTTACGGGTGAAACGTATGACGAGATAAAGGGTTCAAGAGTAAGAGACGGTATCATCGCCATCCTTGCCTGCATTTATTCTTTTTACGTCATTATTACCGGAACGGCCGATTTAACGACCTTTATTCTCGGTATCGGGCTGTTCTTCGTCGGTTTGCTGTTATATCCTTTCGTCTCAAAGAAATTTGCAAACAACAGACAATCGGTATGACAAAAAGACATCTCACGTCTGTGAGATGTCTTTTTTATTTGCGGCGGCGGGTTACGTTTTGACGGCGTGTATATGCGGTTAAATGGTCAGTGCGTCCGCTGAAAAAACGGTCAAGTGTAAAGAATAATAAAAAGCCGCTGTGACAGCGGCTTCGGGGTTACTTCGTTAAGCTTTTTGTGATGTAGTCGAGCTGGCCTTCAAGTGAGATCGGGTCTGAGAAATAGAAGCCGATCGGATCAATGCGGTAGACATGGTTTTGTTTGACAGCATCGAGGTTCTTCCAGATTGAGCTGTCAAGCACGCCTTTGTCGTCACCGCCGGCCTGCCATGGCCCCATAAAGATGTAGTCTCCCGCGAAGTCAGGCAGTTTCTCGAGTGAAATGCTGGCGTAGCCCGGTCCTTGATTAATGGCTTTTTCCTGCGTCAGTTTTGTGGCCTTCAGCCCGAGTTTGTCATAAATGATGCTTCCGCCGCGGCCGAAGTCTTTACCGAATACATAGATGTCTTTTCCGTTTGTCTGCATGATGGAGATGGTTTTTGAGCCGACCGCTTTTTGAACCTTTGTTTTAGCGGCAGCGGTTTTCTTATCCCATTCAGCCAGCCATTTGTCTGCTTTATCTTCAGTGCCTGTCATTTTCGCAAACTCTTTGAATTGATCAATGTTGCTGAGCTTGTCATATTTAATGGCGATGGTCGGCGCGATTTTTTCCAGTTTTTCAATATCGGCGCCTTGTGTCGTCCAGACAACGATTAAATCCGGCTTTAAGTCAATGATTTTTTCAACGGACGTGCCGTCGCCGATGTTTGTCACACCTTTTGTTTTCCCTTTGTAATAAGGGTTTTTAAATACGTTTTGCGGCGCGCCGACAACATTGATGCCGAGCTGTTTAAAGTCGCCGTAGTAGCCGTCAGCCATGACGACGACCCGTTTCGGGTGCTTCGGAATTTTAATATTGCCGTTTTCGGCTTTATACGTGATGGTTTCTTCTTTTTCAGAAGAACCTTTCGTGTCTGAAGAATTGCCGCATGCGGCCAAAGCGGCGATGAGCAGCATGGCAATCAGCGCTGCGCCGATTTTCTTGTATGTATGGAACATCTGACATTCCTTCTTTCATGAAAATTAGTGATAAAGAGAATCATTATCAGTGTGATTATATCACTGCTTTCATAGAGAAGCACGCTCTTTTTTAAGAAAAACTTTCTTTTTTTATATGAAATTAGGTCTATTAAAAGAGAAGATAAAAGTGCTATACTGAAACAAGTCATTGATAATCATTATCATTACCATTCTTGTTTTGAGAAAGGAAGAACGAGTGTTGGGTCTATTGAAAAAGAAACAGACAATGACGGCTCAAGGGGCATCAGGGAGTGAAATCCAGTGGACGGCGCGTTCATTCCGGGCGGCTGTGCTGCTGTGTGCCGGGATTGCGGTTTTATTGATCGGCGCGGCTCTGTCTGTTTCCATCGGAGCTGCCGATATTCATCTGCGGACGGTGTGGGATGCTCTCTTTCACTTTCAGCCGCAAAATACATCTCATCAAATCATACGCGATCTGAGGCTGCCGAGAACCGCTGCCGCCGCGCTCGTCGGGGCTTTTTTAGCTGTGTCCGGGGCGATTATGCAGGGGCTGACGCGGAACCCGCTTGCTGAGCCTTCCATTATGGGCGTGACGTCGGGGTCAGGATTTGCGATCGCATTGGCGTTTGCTTTTTTTCCGGGGCTCTCTGCCGCTGGGCTTGTTTTGTGGTCCTTTGCGGGAGCGGGAATCGGAGCGCTTATTGTGTTTGGCATCGGCCTGTTTTCAAAAGGCGGTCTGACACCGGTGAAGCTCGCGCTGGCCGGTACGGCAGTCGGCTATTTCTTAACGGGGCTTTCAAGCGCGATTGCGATCCGTTTTGATGTCGCCCAGGATGTGAAGTTCTGGTATGCCGGAGGAGTCGCTTCCGTGAAATGGGAAGGCGTGCAGCTGCTGTTGGCGGTCGGGGTTATCGGACTTTTGCTGGCATTTCTGATTGCGCGCTCAGTGACGGTGCTGAGCTTGGGTGAGGAGCTGGCCAAAGGGCTCGGGCAGTACACATCGCTTGTGAAAGTAATCGGAATGTTTGTCGTTGTCCTCTTGACGGGGGCTTCAGTCTCAGTCGCCGGAGCCATTTCTTTTATCGGCTTGGTGATTCCGCATATCACCCGATTTTTAGTCGGGGTAGATTACAGGTGGATCATTCCCTGTTCGGCGGTATTCGGCGCCGTTCTGTTAGTCTTCAGTGATATTGCCGCAAGACTCGTCAATGCGCCGTTTGAAACACCGGTCGGCGCTTTAACCGCCCTTATCGGCGTTCCCTTTTTCTTTTATTTGGCGCGCAGGGAAAGGAGAGGGCTGTAATGAATGTAAAATCGAAAAAACCGCTGGCGGTCATGGCCGTTACGTTTTTGCTCATATGCATCGTCTTTTTTATCAGCTTAAACATGGGTGTGATCCGGATTGCGCCTCTTGATACGCTACGTGTCTTTTTCGGACAGGGGGATGCCCGGGATCAGCTCGTTTTATTTGAATTCAGACTGCCGCGCATGGTGCTGTCATTGCTGGTCGGCGCCGGAATCGCGGTTTCAGGCGCGATTTTTCAAAGCGTGTCTCAAAATGACTTGGCGGAGCCGGGCATTCTCGGTATTAACGCCGGGGCGTCTTTGGCGGTCGTTCTGTTTATCTTCTTTTTTCAAGGATCAGCTGTTGATTTAAGTATGGCCGGTACATGGCTGCTTCCGGTGAGCGCTTTGGCGGGGGCTTTTCTGGCTGCGCTGCTCATCTATGTGCTGGCTTGGAAAAAAGGCGTTTCACCTGTCCGGCTCGTTTTGGTCGGGATCGGCGTCAATGCGGGGTTTAATGCGCTTCTCTTGATTTTTCAGCTGAAAATGGACCCGCGGGATTTCATGCAGGCGCTTGTATGGATTTCCGGTTCGATTTGGAACGCCAATTGGAAAATGGTGCTGTCCATTTTGCCGTGGCTGCTGGTTCTTTTACCGTTCAGCCTCTATAAAGCCAGGTATTTAAATGTGCTTCAGCTCGGTGATCAGCTGGCGGCGGGGCTTGGCACCCGGGTTGAAAAGGAGCGGCGCGTTCTGCTGATGTCCGCCGTTGCCCTGACCGCGTCATGTGTTGCGGCAGCCGGCGGAATCGCTTTTCTCGGACTCATTGCGCCGCATTTGGCCAGAAGGCTTACCGGGCCGCGCCACCAGACGCTTATCCCGGTTTCGGCTTTAATCGGCGCATTTTTATTTCTGCTTGCCGATACGCTGGCGAGAAATGTGCTTGCGCCGTCCGAAGTTCCCGTCGGCCTGGTGATTTCCGTGCTCGGAGCGCCGTATTTTGTATATTTGCTGATGAAAACGAAATAGAGGAAGGAGACTGCCGCGATGAACTCATTATCGGCGGAACAGCTTACTGTCGGTTATGGCGACCGTTTGATAGCGAAAGAATTGGATATCGCCATCCCGAAAGGAAAAATTACAACGCTGATCGGTCCGAACGGCTGCGGAAAATCGACGGTTCTCAAAACGATGTCAAGAATCATGAAACCGAAATCCGGCGCCGTCTATTTAAACGGACAGGCGATCATGCAAAAATCCACGAAAGACATCGCCAAGGAAATGGCAATTCTTCCGCAGACGCCTGAAGCGCCGAGCGGGCTGACGGTGTACGAACTTGTTTCTTACGGCAGGTTTCCGCATCAGTCCGGAATGGGCCGTTTGAGTGATAAAGACCGTGACATGATCAAATGGGCGCTGGAAGAGACGGGGATGGCCGAATTTTACGACCGGCCGATCGAAGCGCTTTCCGGGGGGCAGCGGCAGCGTGTGTGGATCGCCATGGCGCTCGCTCAAGAAACGGAGCTGCTGCTTCTTGATGAGCCGACCACTTATTTAGATCTCGCCCATCAGCTTGAAATTTTGCAGCTGCTGGACAAATTAAACAAGGAGCAGGGCCGTACCATTTTAATGGTCATTCATGATCTGAACCATGCCGCCCGTTTTTCCCATTACATGATCGCCCTGAAAAAAGGGCGCGTCATCAAGGAAGGAACGGCGGAGGAAGTCATGACTCCCGGCATATTGAAAGACGTTTTCCAAATTGACGCACAGATTGTAAAAGATCCGCGCACGAACAAACCGGTCTGCTTAACCTACGATTTAATCCGGCATGAAAACGCAACGGTATGATGAAAAAAAAACGCAGAGCCATTCCGGCCTGCGTTTTTTTATTGCGCCCGGGGCTGCTTTTCTCCGGAGACGCATTTATCCAAAACGAAAAAAACCCCCGCCACAATCAGCTCCTCCGTCGTTGACAGCCAAATCTTTTCAATCAGTTTATCCGTCGTATACGCGGTCATCCAGAGGAACAGCAGCTGAACGGTGCTGGCTAAAAGGAGAAAAGGCAGCCTGCCCGTCCCAAAAAAGGTAAAGCTATGTATCATCAGCCGCTCAAGCGGTTCAAAACATAAACCGAGAAAAATAAAAAGCACGGAAAAAAGCAGGACGTACGCCATCGATCCGTAGCTCGTCCCGGCTAATGAAAATACGGCCATCATCACGATAAAATACCCGAATAATACGGCAGCGGCTGCCAGGGCATACCGGAGCACCTGAAGAATAAACATTTTCGTCCCGTTTTGATTGATCATCTGTTCAGCTCCTTTTCACACAGAGGAGACTTGCAGAGACGGAACTCTGCAAGCCGGTGTGTATCTTCTTCAGCATTTCTTTTTGACGACAGGGTGTTTCTCTTTCGAAAGAATATCCGTAAAGTCTTTGCCCAGATCCAGATGCTGCTGGACGAATTTCTCAGGAAGCATGGCAAGCCATTGGTTCAGGGACACATCGGCATAGTGGTCATCCTTGAAGATTTCCAGGAAGACGAGCGGCTCATCTCCCAAATTCTCCACATAGTGGCCCATTGCGAACGGAACGTAACCGACATCCCCGGCCTGATAGTTAAATGTTCTTGCATGGCCGTCTGATGCAAAAACCGTCATCCGCCCTTTACCGGAAATATAATACTGCCATTCATGCGTGTTCGGATGCCAGTGCAGCTCTCTCATTGCGCCCGGTTCGACCACGACAAGCGCTGAAGCGATCGTTTTGGACACTTTGAAGTTTGTGGAATCCGCGATATATACTTTGCCGCCATCCGTCTCAGCAGTCGGGCCTTCATCCAGCAGGCGGTAAGTGAACGGATAAGGCACTTCACCGTTCGGGCCTTCCACAATGTCATCTTTCAGCTTCCCGGGAACCGGCTCTTCAAAGATATATTTTTCTTTCCCGGGCAGGCCGGCGAGGTCTTTTTCTGAAACCCCGAAGTTGCTGGCAATGACATCAAGCGGTGTGTGGGCAAGCCAGTCAGTCACTTGGAATGTGCTGTTTTCTGAGAAAGAACCGTCATCAAAAACCAAGAGGAATTCACAGCCTTCTTTCAGCGCCTGAATGGAGTGCGGCAGGCCTGACGGGAAGTACCACAGATCTCCTTCCTTCACGTCATCGATAAAACTGCGTCCCTGTTCATCAACAATCGTGACCCGCGCTTTGCCCGTCAGCATATATGCCCATTCCGCTTCTTTATGCCAGTGCAGCTCACGGATGGCGCCCGGTTTTAAACGCATGTTGACAGATGCCAGATTTTCAGAAATCGGCAGCTCGCGAACGGTCACCTCACGCGCGTATCCGCCCTTTTCCAGCCGGTTGTGCACATCTGAGAAAGAGAATTTCATATTATCCACTGTGCCGTGATCCGTTTCCGGCGGCGTCAGCATATCCGGATTTTGGCGGTCTCTTTCAAGGTTGCGCGGAATCGTGACGGTCGCCCCTTTGTCTCCTCTGATCGGCTGCGGGATATTGCAGTTATTTTCTTTTGACATGTAAATCGTCTCCTCTCAAGCTTTGTTTTTTCAGAAAGAGAATGTGAAAGGCCTTTCGTTTTCCCTTCTGCTTTGTTAAGTGATGCGTTCCGATGAAAAGTCAACTTCGTGTGAAAATTAATTTTTCATTTTTTGATCTTTCAGTTCCGTCATCAGTTCGATCAGGGCGTCAAACTTCTTCTCAAACCGTGTGAGAAGATACATGGCAATCAGAGCCGGAAAGCCGAGATTGCCGATCTGTCTGACCGCTTCTTCTATAAAAACCTGATCCATTATCAGCCACCTCCTGACTTGACCTGCAGTCATGTATATAAGTGAAAGAAAGAGCGGCTCCTGTAAACCTGATATCCCGGTTGAGGGTCTTTTTTTTGTTCCGGCAAATCCGGGACATAAGGAGTGCGGAATCTTAGTCGGAAAGGAGTAGTTTACTTTTTTTTGCTTTCTTTCATTTAATTTAAATAGGGGGCGGTTTTATGGACTATCAAGTTCTTTTACGGTCAAAATGCAAGGAAATTATGAAACATCCGATCGTTAAACATTTTTTAAGTGACCCAAAGCATTACGAGAAATTTAAAAATGTGCTGGAACATTCAGACGAGAAGGATGCAAAATCACTGGACGACCATTTTAAACAGTTTTATAAGGAAATCCGGATCATCAAATATATGAACTCTATGATCCGGATTTTCTCCATCGATTTTGACAAGCGCATCCGTAAAAATCAGAAGCGCTATCCGCTGACGGTGGATCAGCCGGAGGGAGGTGAAGCGCTTCCCTATGAAATGGGAAAAGACGCGTATGAAGAGTTTCTGCGGAAGCAGGGGGATTTGAGCCAGCATGTCCAAAACCGTGATTTATACGAAGCGCTTCAGACGTTAACCGATAAACAAAAAAGCGTGCTGACGAATATTTATCTTCACGGAGCGACGATGAAGGAGATTGCCGAGTCGCTGGGTGAATCACGGCAGAACATTTCCAATATTCATAAAAAAGGGCTCGACAATCTCAGAAAGCAGCTGGACAAGCAAAAAAAGGGGGAAAATAAGCAGTGAACGGGCCATTTGACTTCAACAAAGAGAACACAGATACCGACGAAATGGAACTTTTGATTTCGCGTTTTTCGCCAATGATAAAAAAAAAACTGAGCAATACATCATACCAGGAAAGAGAAGATCTTGAACAAGAATTGAAGATTAAAATAGTTGAAAAAGCGGACATGCTGTTATGCCAGGAAGTGCCGGGTTTTTGGGAATTTATACTTCATCTTATAAATGAAAGCTCCTGACAAAAGCGGCGGGATGATTGATATTCCGCTCTGACAACGTGAGAAAAACGAGAAGAGATGTCCGTCTCGTTTTTCTTTTCTGTTTCCCCGCAAGACCTCCGCACTAAAAAAGTACCAAATCTTATCCATATAATGATATGATGAAAAAAACAAAGAGAAAGGAACGTCCAAGGTGGAAAATGCGTCAATTTTAATTGTAGACGATGAGAAGGCGATCGTTGATATGGTCAAACGCGTTCTCGTCAAAGAAGGCTATCACAACATTAAGACAGCCGGAAGCGCTGAGGAAGCGATCGAGTTTGTTAAACATGAAACCGCGGATCTGCTCGTGCTGGATGTGATGATGGAAGGCATGTCCGGTTTTGAAGCATGCACCGAAATCCGGAACTATACCGACGCTCCGATCTTTTTTCTGACCGCCCGTTCTTCTGATGCGGATAAGCTGTCAGGATTTGCATTGGGAGCTGACGATTATATAACAAAGCCGTTTAATCCGCTCGAATTGGCGGCGCGGATCAGAGCGACGTTAAAGAGAACCTATAAGCGCGAAGAGAAAACGGCGGTAAAGACGTATTCATACAGCCATTTTTCCTATTCACCGCAAAACGCCGAGCTGATCGTCGGGGGCGAGCCCGTCAGCTGCTCCGCACAGCTTCTGCAATTGCTTCAATATTTCTGTGAACACCCTGATGTGGTGCTCTCAAAAGATCAGATCTATGAAAAAGTATGGGGATATCCGTCTTACGGCGACAACAACACCGTCATGGTGCATATCCGCAAGCTCAGAGAAAAAATTGAAAAAGACCCCAGCAATCCGTCCTATATTGTAACGGTGCGTGGCCTCGGTTATCGGTTTATTCCCGATCAAGGAGAAAAAGGAACCCGCTCATGAGAATGCGCGGAAAATTTCTGCTCCACTTTTTCGGACAGCTGCTGCTTGTCATCCTGCTGATGTCCGTTTTGGCCGTCGCTTCTTTCTTCTATTTGGATTGGCGTTTCAGCGAAGCGGAAGCCAATGCGGGACTGACCAAAGCGACGGCAGACTCGTTTGAAGCGTGGCTTGATAAAAACGAAGACGGCACATGGGATGTCGATGAGTTTTTAAAGATGTCGGTCCGAAAGCAGAAGGGCTGGCTGCAGATCATTAATGATAATGAAAAAACGGACTACGCGTACAGAGTGCCGAAAGACGTCCCGAGCCATTACAGCAGAAAAGATCTCTTATCCATTTACCAGTACCGGAATTTTGACAACTACAAGCTGAATTACTGGACGGTCACGATAAATGATGAGACCTATTTGATTCTGTTCGGCTGGAAATCCGCCAGTGAGCAGCTTCTCACTTACATCGAATCACAGGAGCCATCCCTCGCTTCCCTTTCTCAATATAAAAAGAGCACGATTGATTATATTAAACGGGAAAAAGGGGCGGTCTACCTTCTCGAAGACAGCGGCAGACTGCTCGGGGATATCAACAGCACGAAAAAAGAACGGAACACCGTCAATGAGCTTGAATTGCTGAAATACAGTTCCAAGCCGTGGAATTACAAACGGGAAATTTCTTTTAAAAGACTCGATAAAACGAAATGGATGGTCGCGTCGGTGCCGAACCCCGTGTACATCCCCGATCACGAGTTTAACAAATCATTTTTGAGAAATGTGATGAAAACCCTCTTCCTCTTGATCGGAATTTTAGTATTTATGATCTGCATCTTGACCATCTGGTACTCTTTCCGTTTCGGCTGGCCGCTGTTTCATACCATCAAATGGCTCGTCAATTTATCAAAGGGCCGGCTTGAAGAGCCGAAGAACCGCAAAGGACAGCCGGTCAGCAAAAACAAAAAAGGCAAAACAAAACAGCCGTTCCGCTTTTTCGCCGAGATTTTCGAATCGATGGATCAGCTGACCGACACGCTGAAGCGGGATAAGAAAAACAGAGAAAAAATCCAGGCGACAAGGGAAGAATGGATCGCCGGGCTGAGCCATGACTTAAAAACCCCGCTGAGCACGATTTACGGCTACAGCATGATGCTCGAATCGAAGCAATACGACTGGACCCCGGAAGAAGTCAAAGAAATGGGGCAGATCGTCCGGGAAAAATCAGAATATATGTCGAAGCTGATTGAGGACTTAAACTTAACATACCGCCTCAAAAACGCGGCCCTCCCGATCGAACGGCGGCTGATCAACGTCGTGCCGTTTATCAGAAACGTCACGAACGATTTCACGAAAAACACGTTCTCGGAAGGCTATGACATCGCCTTTGAAACCAAAAAGGAAGACATTCTTTTCGCCATTGATGAAGCGTGGTTCCGCCGTATTCTGGAGAATCTGCTGGCAAACGCGGTTAAGCATAATAAGAAAGGGACCGCCATTCGGGTCGTGCTTGAGGAATCAGCCGAACAGCTCATTCTGAAGGTGAAAGATAACGGAAGAGGAATGGACGACGAAACGATTCACCAGCTGTTTAACCGTTATTACCGGGGAACGAATACGAAAGGCCCGTCAGAAGGAACGGGACTCGGGCTCGCCATTGCCAAGGAGCTGGTTCACCTTCATAACGGAACCATCCATGTCAACAGCAGAATCAGCGCCGGAACGGTGATTACGATTCTTTTTAAAAAAGATTGAGTTTGGACGCCGCTTTGTCGGGAATAACAATAGAAGACTGACAAGCAAAAGAGGTGTTCACACATGGAAGCAGCATTACGAGCAGATACGAGAGCAGTTATCGGAGAAGGCCCTTTATGGGACAAGGATAAGCAATGCCTGTACTGGGTGGATATACTGGGCAGCCAGCTGCATATCTTCACTCCGGCTGACGGAATCAACCGTTCCGTTAAATTCAAATCATTTGTCACGGCTCTGGCCTTGTATTCAAAGGAAGAGCTGGTGATGACGATGAAAGACGGTTTTTACCTGTACAATCTTCGGGAAGACACATTGACGAAGATGAAGCAGCCGAAAGACATGCGGGAAGATATCCGTTTCAATGACGCAAAATGCGACCCGTCCGGCAGATTATGGGCGGGAACGACGAGCATGGAAGGCAAAGAAGAGGAGGCTTCGCTGTACCGTCTGAATACGGACGGCAGCCTTGCCAAAATAAAAGACCAGGTCTCCACCTCGAACGGTTTGGATTGGGATCGGGACCGAAACCTGATGTACTATATCGACACTCCGACGCAGGAAATCGTCTGTTATGCATACGATCCTGAAACCGGGGCCGTATCAGATCCGAAAACGGTCTACCGCTTTCCGGAGTCGCAAGGATCTCCCGACGGAATGACCATTGACCGTGACGGAATGCTGTGGGTGGCTCTGTTCGGAGGCGGCCGTGCCGTCCGGATTGACCCGTTTTTGCATAAGGAAATTGCATCTATCGAAGTTCCGGCGAAATACGTCACCTGCTGCGCGTTCGGAGGCAGAGACTTAAACACGTTATACATTACGACCGCGACGGAAAAATTGACGGAAGCCGAAAGACTTGAGCAGCCGCATGCGGGCGGCCTGTTTTCAGCAGAGCTTGAGACGGGCGGCTGGGAGCCGGTTCCGTTTGCAGGCATGATGTAAAAAAAAGCCCTGGCATATTGGGAAGTCCCCATTGTGCCGGGCTTTTTTGTGTTAAATGGAGCGGATGATGCCGCCTTCAACCCGCTGTGCGGTGCCATTAATGGCAGAAGCCGCTGATGAAGCGAGAAATACAATCGTATTGGCGACTTCTTCCGGGGTTGCATAGCGCTGAATCAATGATGTCGGTTCATTCACTTTAAAATAATCCCGGACGAAGCTGTCTGTGTCTTCTCCGGCAGCCTTTGCGGCTCCTTCCATGTAAGAAGCGACGCCTTCGGTCCATGTCGGTCCCGGCAGCACGGAGTTGACCGTGACATTTGTGCCTTTCGTCATTTCCGCCATTCCCCGGGACAAGCTGATTAACGCCGTTTTCGTCATTGAATACGGAATCATTTGCGCAAGCGGTTTGACACCGGCTTCACTGGAGATGTTCAGAATCCGTCCGCTGTTTCTCTCGAGCATTTGCGGCAGAAAACGCCGGCACAGGCGCACGGCGCTCATAACATTCACTTCAAAATACCGAGTCCATTCGTCATCAGACACCTCAGCGAAGTCTTTTACTTCAAAAAAACCGAGATTATTGACGAGAATATCGACTTCCCCGATTCCGCCGGCGCGCTTTATCAAGTCATCCGCCTCATCCTGACGCGATAAATCCGCAGCGATGCCGTGAACCGTTCCGTAAGCGGAAAGCTCTTCAACCGTCCGTTCCACAGTTTCTTTTTTTCTTCCGTTTATAATCACCTCGGCGCCTTCGGCTAAAAAGCTTTTTGCCGCAGCTTTTCCGATGCCTGAGGTTGATCCTGTAATCAACACGAGCTTTCGTTCAAGCTGTAATTCCATAATAATCCTCCTTTTCACACCATTGTGTAACAGTATACATGATGAATTTTAGTGTGTACGAACAATTTGCTTTCATGCAAAAAGGCCGGATATACAAGCCTTAAAGACTTATAGTATAATTACTGCGAAAAAAGGATACGAATGTCAAAGAGACAATCGTTTACCATAATCAGGGGGAGTTAAAAGAATGAAGAAGATCACTGCCGTCTGGGCGGCGCTCTTGGTCACCGCCTTTGTGATCGCCGGCTGTTCCGGCGCACAGGAAGAAGGAAGCGCGGCCAAACAAAAAGCCGTCTCAACCGAAGCATTCCCGGTAACCATTAAGGATGCCGCGAACGAAAAAGTAACCATAAAGCAGGCACCGGAAAAAATCGTTTCCCTCATGCCGAGCAATACGGAAATTACATACGCGCTCGGACTGGGAGATAAGGTCGCAGGCGTCACGACAAATGATACATATCCGAAAGAAGCGGTAAAAAAACCGAAAGTCGGAGATATGAATGTGAACGCTGAAAAAGTCATCGCGCTGAAGCCGGATCTCGTGCTTGCCCACGCGTCCTCTATGTCCGCTTCCGCCGATGCGATGAAGCAACTGAAAGATGCGGGCATCACCGTCTTAACGGTCAATGATGCGCAATCGTTCCAAGACGTGTACAAATCAATCAGCATGATCGGGAAAGCGGCCGGCAAAGAAAAGCAGGCGGATAAGCTGATCAAATCGATGAAATCCGACCTTTCCGGCATAGAAAAGAAAGCGGCGGCCATTTCTGAAAAAGACGAAAAGAAAGTATTCGTCGAAGTGTCTCCTGACGGCTACACGACGGGGAAAGGCACGTTTATGAACGAAATGCTTGAAGATATACACGCGAAAAACGCTGCCGGCAGCCAGACCGGCTGGGTGCAATTGACGGATGAAGCGATTGTCAAAATGAATCCGGACGTCATCATTACGACAGACGGCGTAAAGGCCGCTGAAGTGGAAAAACGCGCCGGCTGGGGTGCCGTCAATGCGGTCAAACACCACAATGTCTATTCTGTTGATCCTGACCTTGTCACACGCTCAGGCCCGCGCCTTGTCAAAGGGGTCGAGAAGCTTGCGGAAAGCGTTTATCCTGAAACGTTTAAAAAGTAACCGCCCGCTGGCCTACACGGTCAGCCTGCTGTTTTTAGCCGTTTGTACGGCACTCGGCATTTCAATCGGCAGTCTGCATATTCCTTTATCCGACGTTTTTTGGATCGGGATCGGCCGGACATCCTCGGCTGACCCTATGAATGTAAATATTATGATGAATATCCGCCTGCCGAGAGTCGTTCTGGCTGCCCTTGTCGGAGCCGCGTTATCCATTGCGGGAGCGGCGTTTCAGGGACTTCTGAAAAATCCGCTCGCCGACCCTTATACACTCGGGGTATCTTCGGGAGCCTCAGCGGGAGCCGTTATCACCTTGTTTTTCGGCATTCAGATTCCCGTCATCGGCCGGTTCACACTACCGGTTGTCAGCATCGCCGCAGCCATTGCGGTCATGGCGGCGGTTCTGTTTTTCAGCCGCCTCGTTCATGCGTCGATGTCGGTTTCGACGCTCATTTTGACAGGCATCATCATGAATTCTTTTCTCGGGGCTCTCATTTCGCTTGTGATCGCTTTAACGGGCAATGATCTGCTCCCGATTGTCCGCTGGCTGTTAGGAAGCGTGTCAATGAGGGGCTGGGGCTATGTCGCGCTGTTTCTGCCTTTTTTTCTGGCCGGGACGGCGCTTCTGCTTATCAATGGCAAAGAATTAAACATTATGACTTATGGAGAAGAAAAGGCAAGGCTGTTAGGCGTCAGTACGGGAAAAAGAAAATGGCTGATGATCGCAGCCGGATCTCTGCTGACGGGAGGAGCGGTTGCCGTCTCGGGGACGATCGGATTTGTCGGTCTTGTCATTCCCCACGTGACACGGCTTTTGTGGGGGACGGATCATCGCCATTTACTGCCGCTGTCAGCATTGACGGGCGCCGGGTTTCTCATTTTGGCGGATTTGTTTTCCCGCACCGTCATTGAGCCTGTCGAATTGCCGATCGGCATTATGACGGCTTTGGCGGGAGCGCCTGTGTTTGCCTTGATTCTGCTTCGCCAGCATCATGGAGGGAAACGCTTATGATCAGGGTGAGCAGCCTGTCCGGCGGGTACGGAGGCCGGATGATTGTGGAAGATGTCAGCTTTACCGCCGGAAAAGGTGAATTTGTCGGCATACTCGGTCCGAACGGCTCGGGAAAAACAACGCTGATGAAATTGCTGACGGGAATGCTCTCTCCGTCAAAAGGCGAGGCGCTCGTCGCAGGCAGGCCTGTCGGCGGATACAAGCCGCGGGAGCTTGCGAAAATCATGGCCGTTTTGCCGCAGCATACAGAGCAAGCTTTTACATTTACCGTTAAGGAAACAGTGTCTTTCGGCAGATACCCGTATCAAAAAGGACTCTTCAGACAGATGGATCAACATGACGAAGACATTGTCCGGGAAGCGATGGAAATGACGGGCATCGACCGATATGCGCAGCAATCCGTCCGCAATCTGAGCGGCGGGGAGCGGCAGCGCGTCTTTCTGGCGCAGGCGCTGGCTCAGCAGCCTGAGGTACTGTGTCTGGATGAGCCGACGACCTTTCTTGATCTCAAATATCAGAAAGACCTGCTTGATACGGTGAAGCGGCTGACGAGAGAAAGAGGCCTGACGGTCATCAGTATTTTTCACGACCTAAACGCCGCAGGCCAATATTGTGATCAGCTCCTGATGATGAAAGACGGACGCGCTTTTCCGAAGCAGACGCCGGATCAGGCTTTGAAAAAAGAGACGATTGAAGACATTTACGGCATCACCGTCAGCGCTGTTGCCCAGCAATCGTCGCCGAAACCGCTGATCGCGTTCATGCCGGAAGCGCAGGAGGAAAGAGAGCCTGTCAACGTTCCGTTCGCCTCTCTGATAAACAAAAGCGGAAATACCGTAACGCTTCATACAGAACGGCCGTTCAGAATGTTGTCAACCGCATCTGACGGCCCGGGCTTTTCGTGGAGCCGCCGGCTTTCCGGCTCAGCTGCCGCTGGTTTGATCTGCCGTACGTTTGATTCGGTCACAATTGCCGTGACTGCGCAGCATACCGTTTGGGTGCTGATCAGCGGACGTTTATCGGAACAGGGATTTGTACGGCTGTTAACGGCAGCGGCTGAAGCGAGAATGCAGGCTCTTTCCGGCAGACAGGCAAAAGGCGACATTGTCATTTGTGCCTTGCAGACAGGAGAGGCGATGGACGTCCCTCACGCGGAAAGAGCCGTCAGAAGAGGAACCGCGGCATGTGTAAAAGCGGCGGAAGAAGGAGGAATACAACGATGAAGCTGTATACGAAAACCGGCGATAAAGGACAGACAAGCCTGATCGGCGGCAGAACGGATAAAGACAGTCTGCGGGTTGAAAGCTACGGGACGATTGATGAGCTGAACAGCTTTATCGGGCTTGCGCTTGCGGAGCTTGATGATTGTGAGAATTGCGGTGATGTGAAAGCCGAACTCCGAAACATTCAGCATGAGCTGTTTGACTGCGGCGGCGACTTGGCGACGGTCACTGAACATAGAAGCTATACATTAAGAGAGACATCTATTTCCGCATTGGAAGACTGCATAGACCGTTACACGGCTGAAGCGCCCCCGCTTGAGAAATTTATTCTTCCGGGCGGGCATAAGGCGGCTGCTCAGCTTCACATCGCGCGGACCGTCACGAGACGGGCTGAGCGTCTCGTCGTGAAACTCGGCAAAACAGAAGAGATAAACGATACGGTGATGCGTTACTTGAACCGCCTGTCTGATTATTTTTTCGCGGCGGCAAGAGCAGTTAACGCAAGACAGGGCGTTCAGGATATAGAATATGAAAGAAGCGCCGCGGTATTCCGTGATGATGAATAACGTTTTGTTCAGCCGGCATCAGCAAGCCGGCTGTTTTTTTATAGAGATATCCATCAATTGAACCTTTATTGACAGGAGGAAAATGTATCTTATGCATTATTGACTGAAAAATTAAAAAATGAGATATTATAAGAAACATTGTAAAATAATGGGGGATTTGATAGATGGATACATATAATAAGAGCGAGAGCATCTGGAATAAAAATTTCACCCTTCTGTTTATCTCAAGGCTGGTTAAATTGTCAGGCGACGGTTTTGCCTTTAATTCCATTCTGTGGTTTTTGATTTTTGACGGGGAAGGCGCGATCGGCACGTCCCTGCTCATTGCGGTCACGTTCCTTCCGGAGGCGATGCTGGCGCCGATTACCGGGCCTTTTATGAAGCAGCATACGCTGAAATTCTGGATGTATTTCTCCGACCTGACGCGCGCGGCGGTCGTGTTGATCATTCCGGTCTGTTACTTTAACGGTTTTTCTCCTTTATGGTTTGTCATGCTTCTCATGATTGTGCATTCAGCCACGGGAGCCGCTTATAATCCTGCATCTATCTCATTAATCCCCAATATTGTCGGAGAAAGCAGCCTGCAGAAAGCGAATGCGGTCATCCAGTCATCAGGCCAGATCGTCAGGCTTGCCGCCATTACGCTGAGCGGGGTGTTCTTAACATTTATCAGTCCCGCTTATTCTTTGTTTATCGCTCTTATATTCTATCTTCTATCAGGTTTTCTCGTACTCTTTATGTCATACCAAGTCCAGCATGCCAAACAGGATCCAGTCGCTGTCAGACAGCGCGGGACGTATTTCGGAAGGCTCAAACGGGGTTTCGTTCTTGTCAGGAAACACCAGATTTTATACCCGCTCGCCATCTATTGTATCTTCATGAATTTTGCGGCCGCTCCGTGGGAGGCGCTCTCTGCCGTTTATGTCGCCGAAGATTTAAACATGCCGCCGATCATCTACTCGCTTTTGAAAGCGACAGGCACGGGCGGAGCCTTTTTAATGGGTTTTATTTTGGCTAAGGTGAAGGTGAACAAATACGGTCTCCTGTTTGTGTCAGCGGGAATCATAGAAGGAGCGGCATTTTTCATCACCGGCCTCAACACTTTTCTGCCGCTCGTCTTCCTCGCCGCATTTGCGTTCGGATCTGCCGTCAGCGCTATTAATGTGCCGGAATATACGATTATTCAGACATCTGTGGACCATGATGACCAGCCGCAAGTCTATGCCGTCATCCATATGATCTCAAACATATCCATTCCGCTCGGCGCGGTTCTTTGCGGATACGCGGCTAACGCCTTCGGTCCCGGAAAAGTCATTGCCGCCGGCGGTCTCGTTGAAGTCCTGTCCGGTCTCGGAATATTGTTCTTTACGAAGCTGGCCAAAGCCGAACGTTCAGATCTCATCAGGGAAAAAGAAGCGAGCATCAGAATATAGATTTTTCGTGAAACGCCCTGCGCCGTCCGGTGCAGCGGCGTTTTTTTATGCGAAGGTCCGGGGGCTTATACGACTCCGGTCTGATATGAAAATCAATCTCTGACTCGTTTTGCCGGCCGCGGGATTTGTTTATAGTAAAGACAAGGAAAACGAAAGGAGGATCTGCATGAATATAAATGGCAAAACGGCAGGCGGCTTTCTGCTGATTGTGTTCGGACTTTCTGTCTTTTTCGGAGGAGGCCATTTCGCATTTATCATCCCGCTGGCGATCGGAGGCCTGATGCTTTACTGGGGAATCAAACGTTTTTCAAAAGGCCGGGCGGTATCGGGTATCATCGCGGGCGTCATCGGAGCTATGATTCTCGTCGGTTCTCTTCCATTTATCGTTGCGATCGGACTGGCCGGCGCCATGGTGTATTTCGGGTGGAAGATGATGAAGCAGGGCGGCTCAGACACCGCTTCCCGCCAGTATGAACCGGAAGCGGCATCACCGGGCTATCAATCCGGATTTGACTCTGAATGGGAAGAATTTCTGAAGAAAAAATAAGGAGGAAGACAAAATGGTCTTAAAAAGAATAAGAAATATGTTCGTCGCATCTGTTAACGAAGGGCTTGATAAATTAGAAAATCCGAAAGTCATGCTGAATCAATATGTGCGTGATATGGAAAGTGACATCGCTAAGGCGAAACAAACAATTGTCAAACAGCACACGATCGTCCATCAGTTTAAGAAAAAACAGGAAGACGCCTCCGAAACGGCGGCAAAACGGAAAAACCAGGCTCAGCTTGCTTTCGACGCCGGGGAAGAGGAGCTGGCGAAAAAGGCGCTGACTGAAATGAAATACCTTGAGGGAAAAGCGGCCGAACATGAAAAAGCGTATGAGCAGGCGAAAACACAGCTGGCAGAGCTGAAAGAGCAGCTGGAAACTTTAGAAACGCGCCTTCGCGACGTAAAGGATAAAAAACAGGCGCTCATCGCCCGCGCGAACGCGGCAAATGCGAAGGAACATATGAACGCTTCTTTCGACAAAATTGACAGCGAAAGCGCCTACAGAGAGTTCCTTCGAATGGAAAGCCGCATTGAAGAAATGGAAGTCCGCGTCAAATACGGCACTTCAGCTGAGGCGAACACAGAATACAGCCGCTCCCAATATTCAGACGAGGTGGAAGCTGAGATTGAAAAAATGCGCTCGCTTTCTCTGGAAAAAACAGAGCGTCAAAAAGCGGCTCATGAATAATGTGCACAAGGGAAGATCGGCGCGTTTACGCCTCTTCCCTATACGCACGTATCAATTCTCCGGCTTTTCCTTTATAATAAAATGAATGAAAAAGGATGGAACGTAATGAAGCGTAAGATTGCCAAAGGACTGATGGCGGCGTCCGTTCTGATCTGCTGTCTGTTTTTGGTGAAAGAAGTGTTTGCCGGGCGTTTTTTTCCGTTGTACGAAACAGAAGCGGAATCGGCAAGCATACCGCCGCGTGCCGTCAACAGCCTGTCGGTTTCATCGGAACAGACGGATGTAAAAATCATCGCGGAAGCGCGGAATGATATCGCGGCAAACATGACGGGACCGGCGGGGAAAATGTTTGTCCAAAGCAGGGGAAAGACCCTCAATCTTAAAGCGAAGGAGAAAGGGTTCCAATTTCTGAATCTCTTTCAGCGCCCTCTGCTGATTGTCCGCATTCCGTATGATTATCATCGGGACATCACCGTCCATACATCAAGCGGCAGCATTGCCGTCGACGGAAACAAGGGGCTGTCTCTTGCGCACCTCGGCGTCCGTTCTGTAAGCGGGAATATGTCGCTGAAGCACGTGAAGACGGATGTGTTTGAAGCGAAGGGGCTGTCGGGCAATCTCACAGCAGCAGGCTTTGCGGCAAAAACGGGGGCTGTCCGCTTATCCTCGGGACATGTCGGGCTTCAACATGTGGCGGGCGCCCTTGACGTGCGGGTCGCTTCCGGCAGTGTCGACGCCTCGCTTGAGACGGCGGATGCTCCCGTATCCGTCAGGCTTGCGAGCGGCAGCGCAGCGATCAGCCTGCCGAAAGACGGAAGTTTTACGGTGAACGCCGAGACGGCAAGCGGAAGGATTCGGCCGTCTTATTCCTTTGAGAAAACGAGTAAGGAAGGCGGGGCATTTACCGGCATGAAAGGCAGCGGCGCCAGGCCGATTGATATAAAAGTGACGAGCGGCAATATTGCACTGCAATAGTCAAGGAAAGGAGGGGCAAGCAGCTGATGGCAAAAAAACAGATTCTCGGACTTATCATCGCCTTATTAGGCGTCAGCATGTTTTTGCGTATTATCGGCATCGGCGACTTCTTGTTTTGGCCGCTCTTTTTTCTGATTACAGGTTATATTTTTAATAAATATTCCCGCGGCTGGCTCGGCTCCGTCCTGTATATCTTCGCCGCTTTTTTATTTTTGAGGAACCTGTTCAGCGCCACCTTTAACCTGTTCGGCTATGCCTTCGCCGCCTTTCTCATCTACGCGGGCTACAGGCTCCTGAAAGGAAAGCGCGTGCATGAACATAAAGAGAAGAAAATCAATCTTGAAAAAGAAGAGCAGCCAAAGCCTTCCGCCCAGACGGAAAGCAGACAGCCGGACCTCCGCAGCTTTTTTATCGGCGAGCTCCGGATGATGAAGGACCCGTTTGAGCTGAATGATTTAAATGTTTCCGGATTCATCGGCGATGTGAAAATTGATTTGTCAAAAGCGATGATTCCCGAAGGAGAAAGCACGATGACCATCAGCGGTGTCATCGGCAATGTCGATGTGTACGTCCCGCCGGATATCGAAGTGTCCGTCAGTTCATCGGCTTTTATCGGCGATATGAACCTGCTCGGCTCTAAGAAAAGCGGCATGAGCCCGAATCTGTATAAAGTATCGTCTGAGTACGGCGACTCGCCGCGGCGGATTAAAATTTCAATTTCGTTATTCATCGGCGATGTGGATGTGAAGTATTTATGAGGAAAAAATTACTCGCCAATATTCAGTGGCGCGCCATGCGGATGACCGCGGGACTCAGTCTGCTCCTTTGCGCGGTGTTTATTACGCTGATGCTGCTGTATTACGGGCTTGACCCGATGCTGCTGTTTTCTTCCGGCTGGTTCGGTATTCCGTTTGTGGTGATCCTTCTTCTGGCGTCTCTTTCGGCGGGATTGATTTCCGGTTATGTATACGGCGGCCGCCTGAAAACAAGAATGGATACACTGATTGAAGCGGTTTTGAAATTTGAAAACGGCAATTTTGCTTATCGGGTGCCGCCGCTCGGCGATGATGAAATCGGTCTGGCGGCAGACCAGCTCAACGAAATGGCCAAGCGGGTCGAGCTCCAGGTTACATCGCTGCAAAAGCTCTCCAACGAGCGGGCGGAATGGCAGGATCAAATGAAAAAATCAGTCATCACTGAAGAACGCCAGCGGCTGGCGCGCGATCTGCACGATGCCGTCAGCCAGCAGCTCTTTGCCATTTCTATGATGACATCCGCCGTCTTAGAGCAGGTGAAAGATGCGGATGACAAAATCGTCAAACGAATTCGCATGGTTGAACATATGGCGGGGGAAGCGCAAAACGAGATGAGAGCGCTGCTGTTGCATTTGCGGCCCGTCACTTTAGAAGGAAAAGGCTTAAAAGAAGGGCTGATTGAGCTGTTAAAAGAGTTCAAAGCGAAGCAGCCGCTGGATATTGAGTGGGACATCAGCGATACGGGTGTGTCAAAAGGCGTTGAAGACCATCTGTTCCGCATCGTGCAGGAGGCGCTTTCCAACGTTTTCAGACATTCAAAGGCGACCAAGGTCACCGTCAGGCTCGGCGCGAAACATCAAAAACTTCAGCTTAAAGTCATTGATAACGGGGCGGGTTTTACGATGGATCAAGTGAAAGCATCCTCATACGGCCTGCATTCCATCAAGGAAAGAGCGAGTGAAATCGGCGGCATAGCGGAAATTATCTCCGTAAAGGGAAAAGGCACGCAGATCGACGTGAAAGTCCCGATTTATCAGAAAACAAAAGGAGAGAACGAAAGTGATTCGAGTGTTACTGATTGATGATCATGAAATGGTCAGGATGGGTCTGGCCGCGTTTTTAGAAGCACAGCCGGACATTGAAGTCGCCGGTGAAGCATCAGACGGGCAGCAGGGCGTCGATCTGGCCGCAGAGCTTTTGCCGGATGTGATTTTAATGGACCTTGTCATGGACGGCATGGACGGCATCGAAGCGACAAAACAGATCTGCGCGACACTCAATGACCCGAAAATCATCGTGCTGACGAGCTTTATTGATGACGACAAAGTGTATCCGGTGATCGAAGCGGGAGCGCTCAGCTATTTGCTGAAAACGTCCAAGGCGGCAGAAATAGCCGAAGCCATCAGAGCGGCTGCCAAGGGCGAACCGAAGCTTGAATCGAAGGTGGCGGGAAAAGTGCTGTCAAGGCTGCGCCATTCAGAGAATCAGCTTCCGCATGAAACGCTGACAAAAAGAGAACTGGAAATCCTCTGTCTCGTCGCGGAAGGCAAGACGAATAAAGAGATTGGTGAAGAGCTGTTCATTACGATTAAAACGGTGAAAACCCACATTACGAATATATTGTCAAAGCTTGATGTCAGTGACCGCACGCAGGCAGCCGTATATGCCCACCGCAATCATCTCGTGACATAAGAAAAGGAGAGCGGCGCCAGCACACTCTCCCGAAGACGGGGTCATTGGGACATTCCCTTTGTTCCGAAATCCCTGATGGCGACTTTGACTTTGTATTCAATATCCGATTCACTGAAGTGATGATCCCAGTCAGAGGATATCTTTTTCCATTTATCGGGATAATGAATCCGGACTTGATCGCCTAACCCGGTAATATCCACTTTCAACTCATGCTGCATGTAATCAATGAATGCCATGACATCTGAATGAATGCTGCGTTTTACCGCGTTTTTGATTTCATTTATATAGGACTCCTTGAAAGAATCTTCTTTCGGGTTCCAATCCTCAGACAGACGGCCTTCAACAAACCGGGTTACGATAAACTTGAATTTTCCATTTTTATATTTTGTTTTTACATTATATTTGCTGGAAAATACTTCGAAGGATAAATAATGATTGTCATGCTTTGCAAACGTGACGCCTCCCTTTACCGTGCCTGTGAACAGGTTCATATTCTGGACTTGTAAAGGCGTTAAATTCGCATACCAGAATTTATTTTTAATAATGGTAGCGCCCCAGATTTCCAGTCTGCTGCCCACTTGGCGCACTTGAGGAAGGGCAAAGGTCTCGCCTTTGGCGATTTTCTCTGATATTTCCCCCAATGTCACGGGCGCCATCATCCGGATGGTGACCGAATTATTCTCCGTTAAGTCATAGATCGTATTTGACGCAGGTTCTCCCTGGTCACTGATTTTGAAAATATCTTTCGTTTTATCCGGCACCGTCATCACATTGCAGCTTCTTCTCGTACCGTTGTCCCTGATAAATTGGTTCATCAATGCGTCAAGCGGGATGTGATCCTTTAACAGCGCTTCGGAAAACAGCATGATGCGCAAGTGCTGGGAGAATGCGGGGTGATTTTTTAACGATGCCGTCCTTAAAGCTTGATGGACGGTTTCCCCGGGAGTGGAAGTCACCTTTGTCGTATTGCCTGACGACGACTGCTGGGAACTTGCTTTTTGCGGAACCAGAATCTGCTGTGTCACTTCCACGTTTTCTTCCTCGGGTTTATCGAGCCCGACTCCGATAACGAGGCTCAAGTCTTCTAAATTGCGGCTGTCCCAGCAGCCGGCCAAAAGCAATGTGCAAAGGATGATTACGATGTATGTCTTCATTGCGCTTTTTTCACCTTCCTTTTCACAGCGACGACTCCAAACATCAGTAAAGGCAGCAAAAAGAAAACCAAGAAGATATAGCCGAGAATATCACTGAACAGCATCAGCTTGTTAGCGTCTTTTGGCATCAATGATCCGAAGAATGTCGCAATTCCTACGAAGATGATCCCTTTTTTCTGCTTCAGCCCGAAAATTTTATTAAGAGCTGAAGTCGCGAAATATCCGTATGATACATAGGTGGCGAAAAATTGGATAATCCAGACAACAAGCAAAAAGGACTCGAACCTTTCAATAAAAAGCCCTTTGATTTCAAATGATTGAAAGAGCGCGATCGTAGGCCAGATCATTGTTTTGACATCCTGGGTGGTTAAGGCGCCGACGACGAGAACGTAGGTAATGATGTATAAAATAATCGGGATGCCAAAGCCCATGGCCGACATGCGGAATGTGTGCTTTTTATTTTTGAGGTACTCGGGGAGAAACAGCATAATCTCAACTCCCAAGAAGGAAACAGAAACGACGGTCAAGGAGGCCATAACGGGAGAAAATCCCTGCCCGAGCACCGGCCGCAGGTTGTCCAGATCAAATATTTTAAAGCTGAAAGAAAACACCACCAGCAAAATAATGATCGTAATCGTTAAATAGAAAGGAAAGAGCCTGCCGATATCGCTCATGCCGCCGATAATTAAATAAACGGAACAGGCGATAAAGATAAACAGCGTGACCGGCACGGGCGTTCTTTCCAATAAAAAGAACTTGACCATTTCCGCCATCGCCCGGGCTTCGAAGCTGGCGACTCCTATAAAATAGAGACAGATCATAAGATTGACGATATTTCCCGCCCATTTGCCGAGTCCTTCATTCATATAATCAAATAATGATCCGTACTGATGCTTTTTCATAATGAGCGTATTGAGATAAATCAAAAAGATAAAGATGACGCCTTCCAGACATAACGCGATCCAGCCGTCCGGCGAATTTGCCCTTGATGACAGCGCCCGCGGCATGGTGAGGAGTCCCGCGCCGAGCATCGTGTTTGAAATCAATGCTGTCCCTTGGTAGCTTGTAAGCTTATTGTGAGTTGTTTTCTGGCTCATTTACGTTTTTCGCCTCTTTTGGTTGATTTTTAATAGGGAGACGGAGAATAGAGTCGTTTGCGTTTTTTAAGCTGAAAAATCCATTCGGCGAGAAATACGGAGAACCGAAGCTTCGCTGTCTCGATAAATGAGTGTAGATCGCCAGCATAAATAAAATCATGCCGTACAGCCCGAAAGCTGCCGCGGTAAACATCGAAATGAAACGGAGCACACGGAACGACAGACCCATCCCGTACTGCGGCACCGTAAATGAAGCGAGCGCGACAATGCTGACCACGATGACCATGATGGAGCTGACAATATTCGCTTCAACGGCCGCCTGGCCGATGACGACTCCGCCCACCAATCCGATCGTCTGGCCGAGCGGGCTGGGAAGCCTCAAGCCCGCTTCTCTCAGCAGCTCTATCGTAATTTCCATTACCATCGCTTCAATGATAGGCGGGAAGGGAACGTTTTCTCTGTTCGCCGCGATGGTGACTGCAAGCGATGTCGGCAGCAGCCCTTGGTGAAACGAAACGAGGGCGATATAAATAGACGAAAAAAACAGCGTAATAAAAATAGACGTAAACCGCAGCACCCGGATGAGCGAGGCGGAAATCCACCGTTCATAATAATCATCGGGAGACTGCATTAAAATTCCTAAAGAAGCCGGAACCACCAGCGCAAACGGCGAGTTGTCGACAAGGATGGCGACGCGGCCGTTGAACAAGGCGGAAGAGACTTTATCAGGCCGTTCCGTATTTTGTATTTGCGGAAAGGGCGAATACTTATTATCCTCAATAAGCTCCTCAAGCGTTCCGGAATCCTGGATGTCGTCCATCTTCACTTCGCTGAGGCGCTTTACAACATCGCTGACGACAGACGGGTCCGCCTTATCATCTATGTACATGACAGTGGCGTATTTTAACTTATTTTCTCCGATCGGAACCTTTTTCGTTTTCAGCTTCGGATGGTTCGTGCGCTGCCTGATCATGGCGACGTTTGTATCAGAATCTTCTATGAAGGCGATTTTCGGACCTCTTACGACCTTTTCGGATGTGGGTTCATTCACGCTTCTTTTTTCTCTTTTTCCCGTGGACAAAATGTATACGCTGTCAAGTCCGTTAATAAACACGGCGCATTTTCCCCGCAGAATGGAGATGACGGCTTCCTTCGACGTAAAGACGGGACGGGCGTCGATCTTATCAAGACGTTTCGTCACCGTATCCAGCGTCAGAGTGTCTTCCTCCTGAAGCAGCGTTTCAATCGCCTCTTTTATTTTGTCTTCGTCGTTCATTTCACTCAGATACATATAATAAAAAACAAGCCCGTTCGGAAGCATCTTTTTATTTTGAACCAGGTCATCATTCTGCTCTACGTGGGGAAGCACCAGTGCCAGATTAACGTGTATGTATTCCTTGAATTCCGATTGCGCCATCGACAGTCACCCGCCTTCCAATCCTTAATTGAGGTTATCTTTTCCTGTTAAAAAAATGATATACTATGATAAAGTATTTAATGGTACAAGTTTTTTTATGAAAGCGGAGGAGAGATGTGGCACAAGTCAGACTGGCAGGAAATGCCGAAGAAATTGAACAGCTCATCAAATCATTTGAAGCGCATTACGAAGTGGCTTACACGTCGAAAGAATACCGTAAAACAAATCCGAAGTATAAATACTCTAAGGATTCGCGCGTCTATCTTGAGCTGAAATTAAAAACGGCCAAGGCCGAAAAATAAAAAGGGTTTCATCTGTTACTGGCGAATAATACTCAGGGTGAAGCAACTGTTATGGAGGGATACATAAATGGACTACAGAATTGAAAAAGACACCATGGGAGAAGTTAAAGTTCCGGCAGATAAATTTTGGGGCGCTCAGACACAGCGCAGCAAAGAGAACTTCAAAATCGGTTCAGAAAAAATGCCTCAGCGTGTTGTGAAGGCGTTTGCAATATTGAAACGAAGCACAGCGATCGCCAACGAACGCCTCGGCAACTTAGAGTCTGAAAAAGCACAGGCGATTGCCGCTGTATGTGACGATGTTTTAAACGGCAAATACGACGATAACTTTCCGCTCGTTGTCTGGCAGACGGGAAGCGGCACGCAAAGCAACATGAATATGAATGAAGTGGTGGCCAACCGCGCGACTGCTTTATTGAAAGAAAAAAATTCCGAGCTGAAGATTCATCCGAATGATGACGTCAACCGCAGCCAAAGCTCAAACGATACATTCCCGACGGCGATGCACGTTGCTGCGGTTCTTGCCGTATATGAGCAGCTCGTTCCGGCGCTTGATCAGCTGCGCGCGACGCTTGATGAAAAAGCGAAAGCTTATCAGGATATTGTGAAAATCGGACGCACGCATTTGCAGGACGCCACTCCGCTGACGCTCGGACAGGAAATCAGCGGCTGGGTATACATGCTTGACCGTTCGAAAGAAATGATTCTTGAGTCAACGGAAAAAATCCGCGCGCTTGCCATCGGAGGCACGGCAGTCGGCACGGGAATCAACGCCCATCCGCAGTTCGGTGAATTCGTCGCGGAAGAAATCACAAAAGTAACGGGGCAGACATTCAAGAGTTCTCCTAACAAATTCCATGCGCTCACAAGCCATGATGAAATCACTCACGTTCACGGCGCGTTAAAAGCATTGGCTGCCGACCTGATGAAGATTGCCAACGATGTCAGATGGCTGGCAAGCGGCCCGCGCTGCGGAATCGGCGAAATCGTCATTCCTGAAAATGAGCCGGGAAGTTCTATCATGCCGGGCAAAGTCAACCCGACGCAAAGTGAGGCGCTGACAATGATCGCCGCGCAAGTGATGGGAAATGACGCGACAATCGGATTTGCGGCCAGCCAAGGAAACTTCGAGCTGAATGTCTTCAAACCGGTTATTATCTATAACTTCCTGCAGACCGTGCAGCTGCTCAGTGACGGAATGAATTCCTTCCATGACAAATGCGCTGTCGGTATTGAGCCGAACCAAGAGACGATTCAGGAAAATCTCTCTAACTCATTAATGCTTGTTACGGCGCTTAACCCGCACATCGGTTATGAAAACGCCGCGAAAATCGCCAAGCTTGCCCACAAAGAAGGCCTGACGCTGAAAGAAGCGGCATTACAGCTGAACCTTCTGACAGAAGAACAATTTAATGAAATGGTGCGTCCGGAAGATATGGTGCACCCGAAAGCATAAAAGGAAAGAACGGCTGCAGTCATTGCGGCCGTTCTTCTAAATAAACTGCTGTTTCAGTAAAAATCTGAGCTGTTCTGCATCTTCAGCCAGCAGGTCGGATTCCTTCAAATTCAAAATCATTCCTTTGATGATTGCCGGTTTCGGCGACTTTTTCTTCATTTCTGCTTCCAGAATATCCAAGCTCTCGGTGAATTCAGATGCTTGCGTCTTGTCCATCGTGCCGATGCGCGTGCGGAGGGTCTGCAAGATCGATTGGCTTAAAGGATCGGGCTGCCCGTTATGAAGGGGGCCAAACAGTGAGCTTGCCTCATCAAGAGAAATAAACGCTTCATCATGTCTGTCCGCCATTCCGTTTACGATGTCATCAATTCTGTGAATCACGGTATTTGCCAAAAGCGAAGGCTGTACGGACCGGCCGGTCAGAATGAGATATTCAAGATACATCTGACTGATTCCTTCTATTAAAAAACAAAGCTCGGCTGTGTATGGTTCAGCTTTTTCTCCGTAAATCGCAAGAAGACTGTCGATATGAAACTGCAGGATCGACCGGCGGATTCTCTTTCCGCACTGCGCCGCTTCTTCGGTATAAGGAAGTGAACCGTCTTTCATCTGCACGGTAATAAAATCCTGATGGGCGAGAATCGATTCGTAAAACACCGCAAGCTGTTTTTGGTAAGCAGCTCTCGGACTGTCACCCTCCGTTTGGATCGTCGTGATTCGGGTAAACGTTTTATCATAGTAGTAATTCAGCATGGATAGAAGCAGTGCTTCTTTGGAAGGAAAGTATAGATAAAAAGCGCCTTTTGAGATTTTGCATTCATCGGCGATTTCCTGAACCGATGTAGATTTGTACCCTTTTCGGGCAAACAGTTTAATTGCTGCTTCAATGATCAGCTTTTCTTTTTCCTTCAATGGTTCCACCCTTTCGGAGCCAGGAGGCTGGCTTGTGCTTCTCATGTATGACTATATGGTCATATTGATATTCCGTAAATTTAACCTGATTGTAACTTGTTTTTTTGTTTTGTTTTATTTATATTATAAAGTGAGCTGACCGAATGGTCAAAGTTCTGGCGAAAGGGTGAATCTGAAAATGAAAGAATTAGATGAAATGATCAGCCGCTTGCGAAACAGAGGAATTAAAGTCGAAAAGGTGAAATATCCGAAAAAGACAATTTGTGAAAAGAAATGGGTTCATCAATGCCAAAAACCGCTGAAAGCAAACTACAGAGATTTTAACGGCTATTCCTTCACATAAAAAAGACTGCAATGAAACACTACAGTCTACTTTGGTATGATAATTCGGTAGATTACACCCGATTGGTCATTTTCAATTGAAATTGATGCTTTATGCAGGGTTAAAATCCGTTTTACGATGCTGAGTCCTATGCCGAACTCGCCTTTCTTCCCTTTATTAAAAGGCTCGTACAAGCTGGATAGCATCTCATCCTCAATCGGAGGCCCGTCATTTTCAACCGTCATGACAATCTGCTGCTGATTTTGCCTGATCCGAATGTGAATCGCCGTTTCTGCATAGCGGATTTGATTTTCGAGAATGTTTTCAAGAAGTTTGCTCCATTGTTCCGGATCACCGGGCATCATTAATGCATCTTCTGTTTCAACGGTCCACGATAATTCCTTCCGGGCCCATTTGAGCCGTTCAATGACTTCTTCCGTGACCTTCACAATGTCAAATGTCTCATGGTGCACCCGCTGCTTCATTAAATAATCAAGCTTCGTTAAATATAATAAATCCTTAATTTTCTTCTCAAGTTTTTCTGCTTCGCCTTCAATGACATCAATTGTGGTTTCCAGATCCCCCTTAGGAAAAATCCCGTCCTTTATTGATTGAGTATAGCCCCTTATCACCATGACAGGCGTTTTTAAATCATGAGAGATATTTTGCAGGAGCGTTCTTTCCGTTTCGTCTTTTTGCACCAGCTTGCTCCGCATGTCTTCAATGGTATGGCCTAATTTTCCGATTTCGTCTTTTCTGTCGACGATGACCGGATCATCCCAATCCTGTTTTGAAATCCGTTTGACATGCTTCTCTAAGGAAACGAGCGGGCGCGAGAGATATTTGGCAAGCCAAATCGCCGGAATCCAGCTTAACAAAATCACGCCGGCAATGATAAAGAGCAGCTGCTTGAACAGGGTGTATGCCAGATCATCACGATAAGAATCAAGGGCGTAAGACAGCATCATCGCATCCTGGCCGTTAATGGTGAGGCCTTTTTTAATGACGAAAAATACTTTTTCACCGCTGATGTCCGCGCTGTATCGTTTCGTGACGCTGTGCTGGCGGCCCGCGAGCTTGTACACCTTATGGATAAAGGAAGAAGAAAAGTAGTTCAAGTCTTTGTCACTGGCCGATTCCTCCCGTTGCGGCAGAAGAACGTGCTGAACGGATCGGAAAGTCGTCGGAGCGGTCGCATCCTCGCTGTAATATCCCCGCTCGATCGACCCGGGCAGCCGGTACTCCGTCAGTACATGCTGTTCATTTTCAATGGTCGTATACGTTTCATCCGTGAAAAAATTACGCAGCGTATTTGAGAACAGCACGAGAAGCAGAATCGAAATGGCTAAGAGGATGCCTGAGATGACCACCCATATTTGAAAAGCAAGCGGCTTATTTTTCATGACGTCATCATCCTGTAGCCGAATCCGTAAATGGTTTCAACCTTTAACCCGGGCATTTTTTTTCGCAGCCTCCGCACAAGATCATCGACCACCCGGTCAGTGCCGAAATAATCATGGCCCCATATTTTCAGCAGGATATCTTCTCTGGAAAAGGGGTGTCCTTTATGATGAAGAAATAAAAGCAGCAGATCAAATTCCTTAGACGTCAAATTGACCAGGCTGCCGGTTTCATCATAAACCTCTCGGGCATCTTCGATCACATTGTAGGAAGAAACGGTGATGCCGGTTTTCTTTGCGGCGGGCTGTTCTTTATACACGAGCTCCAGCAGCTTCTGGACCCGTATAATAAGTTCTCTCGGCAAAAAGGGCTTGGCGATATAATCATTGCTTCCGAGCTCCAACCCGAGGACTCTGTCAATATCGGCATCCCGCGCGGAAATGAAAATAACCGGCACATCGGGATCTTTTTCTTTTATTTCTTTTATCAATGTATAGCCGTCCGTATCCGGAAGCATGATGTCAAGAATCCACAAGTGGGGAGACGGCTGCATCTGCTTTCTGGCATCTTCGCCTTTTGTGAAAGATGTAATGTTCCAGCCTTCATTCTCTAAATATTTTGTGAGCAGTTCATTCAGGTTATCCTCATCTTCAACTAGATAAATGGTGTATGACAAGGCATTTCACATCCTTTCAACGTCATTATACTAGTTTTAACACACTCAAGCCGCATTTTCATAATTTCACATATTCTTTTCATTTTTATCCCACAATGTTTGTTTATGATGTGTATAAGGGAAGAAAGGAAGAAAAAAAGCGGGGAAGATAACATGTTCAAACACATTTTGTTTTGGAGCTTTGCTTTTCTCCTTATTATTGGGACAATAGAACTTGTACATGCGATGAATATGTAATCGATAGAATGAAAATATGCTGAAGGAGTGTGCGTGAATATGAATGATCATCGAGATGACGGCAGAAGCCGCGATCAGTCAGATCTTTCACATACGGAACAAAACAGAAATGAACAGCAGCAGATCAGCCATCAGGAGCCCGAGCTGCTCGAAGGGCCCGTCTCGAAAGAAGCGGAAAACGAGATGGCGGCCGGTACGGAATTTGAAAAAACGGCTGCCGTGAAAAAAGAAAAAAAACGGAGAGCCGCTTGGCTGAGCCCGATTTTAGGCGGCATTATCGGCGGCGGCCTCGTGCTTGGCATTGTGCCAAACCTGCCGGGTGAGCAGCATAAGACAGAAGCCGTTTCTGATACGAAACAAGTTCAGTCTTCGAATTTTACGTCAACGCCTTTGAAAAATACCTCAAGCGTAGCGGATATGGTAGAAGATTTGGAGCCTGCGATTGTCGGAGTGTCCAACTACCAAGCTTCGCAAAGCAGCCAGTTCGGACTTGACGGCGGTTCAAGCTCTGAAACAGAGAGCGGCACGGGGTCAGGCGTCATCTTCAAAAAAGACGGCGAAAAAGCGTACATCATTACAAACAATCATGTCGTAGAAGGTGCGAACAAACTGTCGGTCACTCTTTACAATGGGAAAACCGAAACGGCAAAGCTTGTCGGAAAGGATGCCATCAGTGACTTGGCTGTATTGGAAATCAGCTCGTCCAATGTCAAAAAAGCGGCCAGCTTCGGGGATTCCTCCAAGCTCCGCATTGCCGATAAAGTGATTGCCATCGGCAACCCGCTCGGCCAGCAGTTTTCCGGCACCGTCACACAAGGTGTCATCAGCGGGCTGAACAGAACGGTAGACGCCGATACATCCCAAGGCACAGTGGAAATGAACGTGATTCAGACGGATGCGGCGATTAACCCCGGAAACAGCGGCGGCCCGTTAATCAACTCAAGCGGCCAAGTTATCGGGATCAACAGCATGAAAGTCAGTGAAAACGGCGTGGAGTCACTCGGCTTTGCCATTCCGAGCAATGATGTAGAACCGATAGTCGACCAGCTGCTTGCAAAAGGAAAAGTCGAGCGCCCATTTTTAGGTGTGCAGATGATTGACATGGCGCAAGTGCCGGAAACCTATCAGGAAAACACGCTCGGACTGTTCGGCGACCAGCTGTCTAAGGGTGTTTACGTAAAAGAAGTGCAGTCCGGCTCGCCGGCTGCGAAAGCGGGCATCAAATCAAATGACGTCATTGTACAATTGAACGGCAAAGATGTCGGCAGCAGCGCCGATATCAGACAGATCTTATATAACCAGCTGAAAATCGGCGATAAAACGACTGTTCAAGTTCTCAGAAGCGGAAGCAAAAAGACGCTGAACGTCACATTAACAAAACAAACTGAAAGCGCAAGCTGAACGCATAAAAAAAGCTGAACCTGCAACTGAGGTTCAGCTTTTTTCGTTATTCTCCCAAGTAGGCTGACAGCATCCACACATGCTTGTCCGCTTCTTCAACTAATCCGACAAACAGGTCGGCAGTTGACGGGTCATTTTGTTCCTCGGCGATGCCGATGACAAATTTTGATTCGCGGCTGATTTGTTTATAGTCTTGAACCAGTGATTCCACCATTTCAGAAGCCGTTTTTTCCTGACCTTCATCCGTAATGGAAGCTTGTTCAAGGTAAGCGTGTAAAGTCGCCGCAGGCTGTCCGCCGATGGCCAGAAGTCGCTCTGCGATGGCATCCGCCGTTTCCGCCGCTTCGTTATACAGTTCTTCAAATTTTTCATGAAGCGTAAAGAAGTGCGGGCCTTTTACATACCAATGGAAGCGGTGCAGTTTAGAGTAAAGGATAAACCAGTTTGATAATTGTGTGTTCATTGATTTCTCAACAAGAGTTTCAGTTTTTTTCGCGTTTTGTGTATTCATATTCATCGTCCTTCCTGTCATCTGATAATTTAATTATACCACGTATCAAATAAAAATCAATACTAAATTATAATAATTATAATTTATGTTTAAGTGAACAGCTTTTTCTTTATAATCGATTCCCAGGCAGACCACGGAAAGAGTGAGCGGAAAGCCAATGTCAGCTTAACGCCCCTGCCGATCGGATACCGCAGTTTCTTCAGCCGTTTCCTTTGTGCCAATTGATAAATCAGCTCCGCTACGTCATCAGGATCCCCGCTTTTGGATGCGTTGGCTTTGAAGTAAGCTTCGATTTGCTGATAATAGCGGTAATAGGGCGAATCTTTGCCGGGTGCCGTAAGATGATTGGACAGAGACGTCTCCCATATAGACGTTTTATAGGAGCCCGGTTCTATTAAAGCGGCATCAATTCCTAAAGGCAGCAGTTCGAGGCGCAGGCTCTCTGTAAATCCTTCAACCGCGAATTTGGAAGAGACATACGGAGATAGAGCCGGGAAACCGGTCAGTCCGCTGATACTGCTGATATTGAAGATTTTCGCCCCGCTATGTTTTCGCATATAAGGCAGCACGGTTTTTGTGACGTGAATCAGACCGAATACATTTGATTCATACTGCTGTCTGTAATGTTCCATCAGCACATCGTCAATAAACCCCCCGTACGCAGTGCCGGCGTTATTGACGAGCAGGTCAATCGGTCCGAAACCGCTGATGGTGTTCCCGAAGTCAGACACCGACTGCTCATTTGTCACATCTAAAGAAACGACCGTAACATGTTCGGATGCACCCGCTTGAGCGGCGGCCTCTTTCAGTATTTCAGCTTTCTCCGGCTGTCTGGCTGTTGCGATGACGTGATAAGACCGGGCGAGCTTCAGCGCTGTCAGCAGCCCGAATCCGCTCGTCGCGCCGGTTACAATGGCAATTTTTCTGTTCATAATAATCCTCCCCGTTTGTTCTTATCTCATAGTGTATAACATCTCGCAGAAAGAAGGAGAAATCGTTCGGAAATATGTCAGAATTGTTTTATAATGGAGTCAGCTTCGGATAGAAAGGGGTAAAGAAAAGATGGCATTAGAGGGATTGAAGGAAACATGGGATTTAAACTCCATTTTTGAGGGCGGGAGCCGGTCGGAAGAGTTTCAGCAATACATACAAGAGCTCAAAAATCATCTAAGCGCTTTTCAACATGCGGTTGAAGCGTTTACGGTTCCAACGCATGCGGATGAAAGCCGGGAGCTGATCAATCTGATTGATAGGTTTGAACGGTCGGCGATCATGATCAGGCAGGCGGGAGCGTTCGTCGGCTGTCTTCAGGCTCAGAACACTCATGATCAGAAAGCGAATGAATGGAGGGCGCGGATCAATCAGCTGAGCAGTGATTTTAAATCCGCTCTGGTCACCCTTGACGATACACTTGCCCGGATTGACGAGCCGGTCTGGGAGGAGCTGCTGCAAAAACCGGAACTTCAGGATCTCACATATGTTTTAAATGAGAGAAGAGACCGGGTCAAAGAGAAGCTCAGCGCTTCAGAAGAAAGGCTGATTGAGGGCCTGGCCGTTGACGGCTATCACGCATGGGGCGACCTGTATAATGCGGCTGTCGGCAGAATGAAGATTCCGTTTGAGGATAAAGAGCTGTCGGTCGGCCAAGCGGAAAATATGATGGCGCACCCGGACCGGCGGATCAGACGTCAAGTGTTCAAAGAGCTTAATGAAGCGTGGAAAGGAGAAGAGGAGCTTTTCGGCAGCACGCTGAACCATCTGGCCGGCTTCCGCACGGAAATCTATAAAGCGCGGGGCTGGAAAAGCGCTTTGGAAGAGCCGCTTGCGATCAACCGGATGAAAAAAGAAACGCTGGATGTCATGTGGCAGGTCATTACCGATCATAAAAAGCCTTTTGCCGAATACCTGAATCGAAAGGCGTCTCTTTTAGGGCTTGAGCGGTTGAACTGGTATGATGTGGACGCGCCGATCGGCGAGGCTCCGAAAGAATACACATTTGATGAAGCGGCCAATCTGATCGTCAGCCAATTTTCGACGTTTGGCAAAAAGCTGTCCGCATTTTCGGAAAAAGCGTTCCGTGATCGGTGGATAGAAGCGGAAGACCGCAGCGGCAAACGGGTCGGCGGTTTCTGCACCAGCTTTCCCGACAGCGGAGAATCCCGGATTTTTATGACGTTTTCCGGAAGCGCTTCGAATGTATCGACGCTGGCGCATGAGCTCGGTCACGCGTTCCATCAGGAGGCCATGCTTCAAGTGCGGCAGCTGAACAGAGCCTACGCTATGAATGTGGCTGAAACAGCCTCGACCTTTGCGGAAATGATCGTCGCCGACGCCGCTTTGAAACAAGCGGAGACAAAGGATGAAAAGCTGTTCTTGCTTGAAGATAAAATTCAAAAAAGCGTAGCCATGTTTATGAATATTCATGCGAGATTTTTATTTGAAACGCGTTTTTATGAAGAGCGCAAGCAGGGCGTCGTTCCGGCTGAGAAACTGAATGAACTGATGGAAGCGGCGCAGAAAGAAGCGTTTTGCGATTCATTAGGGGAGTACCACCCTCATTTCTGGGCGTCGAAACTGCATTTTCATATTACGGGAGTGCCGTTTTACAACTTTCCGTATACGTTCGGTTACTTATTTTCGCTTGGAATATATGCAAGAGCTCTTCGGGAAAACGCGGATTTTGAAGAAAAATATATCGCGCTTTTGTGTGACACGGCTTCGATGACTGTTGAGGATTTGGCGATGAAGCACCTTGGAGCGGATCTGACGGAACGGTCGTTTTGGGAAGACGCGGTCCGCCTTGCCGTACAGGATGTGCAGGAATTTTTAGAGCTGACTGAATGATAATCTTGAGATGAACCGGCCGGAGTGTTATCGCTCCGGTTCTTTTTTGTTTAATGAATGACAGCCGCCTCCCTTGGAAATACCTAAAAACGATCGGAATGGAATGGGAGTGAACCGCATGAAATGGATCAGAACGGCGGGCGTTTTATGTCTTACGCTGATGCTGATTGCCGGCTGCCGATTGAATGAAGAAAAACGGGAAGCGGAACAAGACAGCACACCCGTATCATCCGCGAAGCCGGTTCCTTACAGCAGCTTTTCCCTTCGCGTCAGCTACGGAGCCGGAGAGCATAACCGCTATGAAGGTTTGTATGAAAGAAAAGACGGTCATGAAAAGGCTGACATCCGGGACAAGCTCTCAGGGGTTCACAGAGAGGGCGAGGAAGCGCTTGATGAAATGAAGATGATCCTCGGAGAACTTGCCGTAAACAGCCGGATGCAGGAAAGCGAGGTCGTCCGGCAGGTGCTCTCGGCTTTTAATTTGGACAGCCGCTATGACCATTTTTATCTGAAACTGAAAAAGAATGATGGAGAAATGACGGAAATAAAAAAATAACCGCCGCCCGCTGCTTTTTTGCCCAAAACTAATTGATAATGATATTCAGAGTCATTAATTTCTGTTACAATATAATCATGATCTCACGTTGAATGTTTAGGCAATTTGTTTATATACATAGTGTTGGGAAACTCAAAAAAGGAGCGGTTAGCGGTATGAGTGCAATTTCTACAGAGACGCTGAGCTTAGGGTACGGAGAAACTGTTATCATTGACGAATTGGATGTCGCGATTCCAAAAGGCGAAATCACTGTATTGATCGGAAGCAACGGCTGCGGAAAATCGACGCTTTTACGTTCATTGGCCCGGCTGATGAAACCGAGGGGCGGTTCTGTGCTTTTAGAAGGAAAAGCCATCGCTAAGCTTCCGACGAAGGAAGTGGCAAGAGAGCTCGCTATTTTGCCGCAGAGTCCGTCAGCTCCCGAAGGCCTGACGGTGCATCAGCTTGTGAAGCAGGGAAGATACCCTTATCAAAGCTGGCTGAAGCAATGGTCCAAAGAGGACGAAGACGCAGTGGCAAAAGCGCTTAAAGCGACGAAGCTTGAGGAAATGGCCGACCGTCCGGTGGATTCCTTGTCAGGCGGACAGCGCCAGCGCGCATGGATTGCGATGACACTCGCTCAGGATACGGATATCATTCTGCTTGACGAGCCGACAACCTATCTCGACATGACGCATCAAATTGAAATTCTTGATTTGCTGTTTGAATTAAATGAAAAAGAAAAACGCACAATCGTCATGGTGCTGCACGACCTGAATCTGGCATGCCGTTATGCCCATTATCTGGTCGCCATTAAGGATAAACAGATTTACGCAGAGGGCCGTCCCGAAGAAGTCATCACTTGCGAGCTTGTACAGCAGGTCTTTGCGATGAACTGCCAGGTAACGCAAGATCCGCTGTTCGGCACGCCGCTTTGCATTCCGCACGGACGCGGCAGATGTATCGTGCAGGAAGCGGCCCTCACCGCCCGATTGTCATAATCATGAAAAAGGGAAGGGAACGGTATGGAAGAGAAACTGCAGCAGCAGCTGGACGGCCTGCTTGAGAAATACACGGAACTATTGCTTGGCGAAACAAACCCGGATGTAAAGGAAGAAGTCAGGCAGTGGATTTTGTATACACATATTGCAAAAAGCATGCCTCCGCTCGTCAAACATTGGAATCAATCCTACCCGGACGCCAAAGAGGGCATCAAAGCTGCGATACAGCATATTAAACAGCTCAATGAAGCACACAGAAAAAAACAATAAAAAAGCTTTCGGCATCAAAGAGAGGTGTCGGAAGCTTTTTTTGCTGAAAAGGAATCAATAAAGGCGCCGTTCAATTCATAGCGAAGACCATTAATGTAACTAATGCACCCGTTTGTTAACGTATATTTCTTCCGCTTGCTGAACCAAGAAAAAAGGACCGCCGCAGCAATCCCTTTCTCTCTTTCCTATATATCACATTTCCTTTCGGATACGTAATAACTCTTCAAATGCTTTTATATTTGTATCAAAATTGGGCACTGTTTGAGATTCCTCGGCACATTTGACTTGTGCTACAACCAAATCATGAAAAGGTGTTGAAATGCCAGTACCTTCTGCCATTTTGGGAATAACTCCATTAATATAATCAATTTCAGTTTTGCGTTTTTTCTCAAGATCCTGGAGCATACTTGCTCTTAGCAGCCTAGATGGTTCCATGGCTGACCTAAATGTTTGGATACGTTCAGGAATGTCATTTTCACTTCTTAATTCCAAAGATTCTAAATCAAGGCCGCCCATTTTCGCAAATTTGACACCATTGGCGTGTCCAACCTTAATCGTCTCATCTGCGATATGAACTGCACTAACAATGCCGATTTCATGGTCAAGAATGTCTCCGTATTCTCCGTTTAATGCTGCCGATAAACCACTGAATGCATTATTGATAAGTAATTTTGACCACTTCGTTCCAACTAAATTATCGGAAATATGTGTTCCGCCGATAAGGTCTAAAACCGATTTAATACGCTGGATTCTTTCTGTTGTTTCACCATGTAATTCTCCAATTTGAAAAGCGTACTCTTTAAATTGAGTATACTCAGTTGTAAGTCTGGATACGCCTGGTTCAATAAATGTAGCACCAAATTCAACAGAACCTGCAATAACACGTTCATCACCAACGATCGAAGCAACTTTCTGTTCAGGTATACCGTTTTGCAAGGAACATACTACACTGTCATCCTTTAAAAAAGGCAGCAACTCTTTAAGGATGGAGTCATTATATAATTGTTTCGTCAGAAGTAATATTAAATCATACTTTCCTGATTTGTTTTCAGGGGTGATAGCTTTCACCTTTGCTTGAAGTTCCGTTGTACCAACTACTTTAGCACCAATTTGATTTAGAGTATCTACATGTTCTTTGTACGAATCAATCAATTCGACATCCATTCCGCCAGCAGACAGATATGCTCCAACAATGGTTCCTAAAGAACCTGCTCCTAAAACTGCAATTCTCATTGTAAACGTCTCCTTATTTTTCCTCTAAGTAGTTATAAACCGGCTGTGCTGCATTTAAGGTTAAATCTGTAAGGATATGAGATGCTGAAACAACTTCTAATACAGGCAAATCTGCAAGAGGTGCCAGAGCATGTTCAAATAATTGAAGCCGCGCCGGTCCAGTCCAGGCACCTTTAACTTCTATATTTGTTATTTGCGTCCGCACCAAATCACAAACCCTTAAATCACCATTGTAATCAGTAGCAATCTTAACCATAAAATTAGGTCGGCAAATTTCCCTTTTCGCTTTTTCCTTGTCCATTTCGAAATGTTTATACCCCATAGTCGCAGTTGCCACACGAAGACTGCCATAATCTAATGTGCCAACAAGAGTATCAGAGTCTATATACAGCTTAGGGGCACCCAATTTCTTTGGATATGCAGTAAGTTCCCGTCCGCTTGCAATAGCCGGGAAATTGTCTACATACATAGAATGTACATAATCTCCTTCTTCACCATTAAAGCTGACAGGGATGACTTGTCCTGCCTCTGTATAGGCACCAAGTCCGGAAACATCGGGCATCCACATCACTTCGAATTTCACTAAAGGTTCAGTAATTTCAAGAGGTTCCGGCACTGCTGCACGTAAAGCTTTTTCATCCGTTCGGTAAATAATATTTAAATATTCACGGTTAACAAATTTATAATTTGGGATAGGATAAGCAGGGGCTGTTAGTGGCGTATTTAAATTTTTTGCTATATCTTTCACATCAATTTTCATTGAATGACACCCTTTCCTTTTCTTTAACTATGCTATTATCTTACATTCGCATTTACATTTAATCCAATACATAATAAGGTATATATATATTTATTGAAATAAATGAGGGGGTGCAGACAGATGGAATTGCTGCAGCTAAAATACTTTCAGACAGTTGCCTATACTGAACATATATCTAAAGCAGCAGAACAATTAAAGATTGCCCAGCCTTCTTTAAGTCTCACTATAAAAAGACTTGAGAATGAACTGGGAACAACCTTGTTTGAGAGAAAAGGCAGAAATATTAAGCTGAGTTCAGCAGGGAAAATTCTTTTAAAACGTGTAAACAGGATTTTTACTGAGATTGAAAATGCACAAACGGAAATTCAATTGGAGGAACATCGAATTTCTGACACCATCAGAATATCTATTTCCAATCCAAGATTCCTTGCAGGACTGATGAGTGAATATATCAACCGCTCTCCTCAATCAAAAATTCTCCAAGCAATCGGAGTTAAAAGCGAGATCATAACAAGTTTAAAAAAAGGGGACATTGATTTAGGAATAACAGGTCATCCAATTCAAGATGAAGAGATAGAGAGTTGGGTGCTGGTAAATGAAGATATTGTTCTGGCTTTGCCCTCAAACCACCGATTTACGGGTAAAACAGAAATTTCTTTACGCCTTGTCGCCGATGAACCATTTATTACCCTTGCTAATAATGAAGAGTATAGCGGTTTTACAGCCTCGCTTTGTGAGAAAGCTGGTTTCACCCCAAATATTGCATTTGAGGCAGATTCTCATTTACTGGTCGAGATTATAAAGCTGGATCAAGGTGTGGCGTTGCTTCCTATTTCAGTTTGCAGAACATTGGGGCTGAATTTTATAAAAGTGACTGATCACTCTGCTTCATATCCAGTCGGCTTATCTTGGATGAGACATAAGCTGTTATCTTCTTCGGTAAGAAATTTTCGTGACTTTATTATGTCGTACTATAAAGATAACTATGAAATGTTTAAAGTTTATTAAAGGATTCCATCACTATTTTTTGAATTTTTACCCCTTACTCAACTGCACCGTTAGCGGCATAAGAAAAAGGACACCCCTTCTCCAGCTTTTGATGTTTTCTTTTTAGGGATGTAATGAGGGGGTCCTTGTTACTTACACTCATTCCCCGTTTCACTTGTTGCGGGGTGGGTACTTGCGATTGTTGGTTTCTTAAAATTTCGAACGGAACCCCTTGTTGTTATACAACGTTGCTTTTGCAATGCCGGCTTCCTTTGACACGCTGTTAAAAATTAATGTTTTTAGTTGGTTTTAAAAGCCTGCTATTAGAGCCGTTTTGCTATACGGATCTCGTGGATTTTTTCAATTGTTCTTTTCGATCATAATTAGATATTTGCTGAACGGTAAAACATTGGAAGCAATCCTGCCCGGACGCCAAAGAGGGCATCAAAGCCGCGGCACAGCACATTAAACAACTCAGTGAAGCTCACAGAAAAAACAATAAAAAAGCTTTCGGCATCAAAGAGAGGTGCCGGAAGCTTTTTTTGCTGAAAAGGAATCAATAAAGGCCCGTAATGCACAGCTCATATATGAATCCTTCCGCGTAACGAATTCCGTTTTCATCATGCTGAAAGATTCGGGAATGGTCCATATCCGAACCGCGCCTAGTGCGGCGTGCTGAGTAATTACGCTTCGCGGGAGCAGCGTAATGCCGAGCCCCGCTGTCACTCCCCCGATAATCGCTTCAAGGGTGCCGAATTCCATAATGGCCGGATGCGCCGTTCCAATGGAATGAAGCCACCGCTCTAATGTGTCACGATACGTGCAGCCCGTGCTGTACACAAGAAGCGGCTTTTTTACCGCTTCTTCTATAGCGGTGACGGCAGCGGGAGTCACGACAACGGCTTCTTCTTCAAAGGCCGGGATGGAGTGCAAATCCGGATGATGAAAGTGACAGCCGATAAATGCGCCGTCCAATTCATAGCGAAGAACTTTATCGGTTACATATTGTGTATGTCCTGTCGTAAGGGACAGCTCCACATCAGGATACCGCTCATAGTAAGAGGCTAAAAGTTTCGGCAGCCTGACGGCGGCTGTTGTCTGGGTGGAGCCGATCATAAGCGGTCCGCTTGGCTTGTCTGTTGAAGCGAGCGCCATTTTGGCTTCTTCTATCAGACCGACGACCTGATCCGCATAATGGAGGAGCACCGTGCCGCTTGAAGACAGCGTCATCCCGCGGTTATGGCGGAAAAACAGCTCAGTTTTCAAATCTTCTTCCAGCTGGCGGATTCTGGCCGTCACGTTTGACTGCACATAGCCGAGACGCGCAGCCGCCTTTGTAATGGAACCTTCACGGGCCACCATCTGAAAAATTCGCAAATCTCCGCTTTCCATTGTCATCTCTCCCTCTTTGCTATCATTTTTTGTGATATGAAACATCTTTAACAATCATTATACGAAAATGCACATCTCCATTACAATAAACATATCAGCTGATGAACATCGAACGTAAGAGGAGAAGAAGCCATGAATTTACAACATAAAACGGCACTGGTCACAGGCGGCGGTACAGGAATCGGAAGAGCGGCGTGCCTTGCCTTAGCAAAACGGGGAGCGGCTGTTGTCATTAACTATTCACATTCAAAAACGGAAGCGGAACAAACGGCAGAAATCATAATAAAAGCAGGCGGACACGCGATGACCATTCAAGCGGACGTTTCTATAGACAAACAGGCGAGAGACATGGTGAACGAAGCGGCCAGCCGATTCGGAAGCCTTGATTTACTCGTAAATAATGCGAGCATCACCAGACATATTCCGCTTCATGATTTGGAATCTGCAACGAAAGAAGTATGGGATGAATTATTTGCTGTCAATGTAAACGGGATGTTTCATTGCGCAAGAGCGGCAGCGTCTCATATGAAAAAGCAAAAGTCAGGCGCTATTGTGAATGTCGGGAGCATCGCCGGCCTGACGGGAGCGGGTTCTTCCCTTCCGTATGCCGTTTCCAAAGCGGCGGTGCATGGCCTGACAAAATCATTGGCCCATGCGCTGGCGCCGGACATCCGTGTATGCTGTGTCGCGCCCGGAGCCGTTGCAACAAGATGGTGGACGGGTCGGGAAGAGACGATGTATCGGCTTGCCGGAAGCCTTCCGCTGGAACGGATCGCTGCTCCGGAGGATATCGGTGAACTGATTTGCTCTGTGCTGGAGCAGGAATCACTGACGGGACAAATCATAACAGCCGATTGCGGCCAGACGATGTGACGAAAGGAGAGAGAAATGATGCCGTTTGTACAGATTCATTTACAGAAAGGGAAAAGCGGATTTTGGCTTAAAAAAATGAGCGCCGTTATTCATACCGCGATGACGGAGATGATTGATGTTCCGCATGGTGACTATTTTCAAGTGGTGCACCAGCACGAAAAAGGGGAGTTTTTCTATGATCCGTCATATCTTCAAGTTGAGCGGAGCGATGAACTGATGTTTATCCGCTTTACTTTGAAAAACTCCAGAACAACTCATCAGAAACAAGCATTCTATCAGCATTTGGCTGACCGGCTGCACGAAAAGCTGGGCGTCAGAAAAGAAGATGTGTTTATCGTCCTCTCAGGCAATGCGGCGGAAGACTGGTCATTCGGAAACGGAGAGGCCCAGATGATATAAAAAAATCCCGCGGCATCCGCGGGATTTTTCTTTGTTAAACGGCTTTCGCCTTTTCTTCTTGTTTGCCTGTCTTTTTGTTTGTCAGTTTAATTGATTTAACAAACAGCGTGAGGATCAATCCGGCAGCGATAAAGGCCAGGCCTGTGAAAAACACGCTGTGAAGCGAATCCATCAGTGACGTTTTCAAAACCGGCACGATATGGGAAGAAAATGCGGCCGGAATCTGCTTAATCGATTCCTGGCTGAACAAGGATTGAAGCAGCCCTTCAGGATTCTTGTCAATCATACCTTTAAACTGGGCGGCAAAGGCACTTGCCTGTTTCGGGAGTGAGTCTAAGTAAGGCACCAGTCTGTCGGTTAAAAGGCTTCCTGATCTGGCATTCATGACAGCGCCGAGCACCGTAATGCCGAACGTTCCCCCGATCATCCGGAAAAATTGGCTTGAAGAGGTCACAACACCCAGCTCTTCTTTTGAAAACGTTTCTTGCAGAGCGAGCGTGAGAAGCGGCATGACGAGCCCCATTCCCAGACCGATCACGGCCATATAGCATGTAGCCGCGAGCTTGCTTGTATCCAGCTGTAAGGTCGTTAATAAGAAGAAGCCGACGGCCATGATCAGCATGCCGATCATGATTTGCGGTTTAATACCGATCTTATAAACCAGCTGGCCTCCGATAATACTTGTGATAATCATAGATACCATCATCGGTGTCATAATCGTGCCGGACGCGGTGGCGCTGACTCCGATAATTCCCTGCATAAAGAAAGGAACGAACGTAACGGCGCCGAACATGCCGATACTCATGAAAAAGCCGATCAGATTCAGTACGGTAAACGTTCTGTTTTTAAACAGGTACATCGGCAGAATCGGTTCTTTTGCTTTGATTTCAGCGAAAATGAATCCGACAATCCCGGCAAGTGCAAGCGCAAAGAGACCGAGAATCTGCCAAGAGCCCCATGCGTAATCCTTTCCTCCGAAGCTGAGCGCGAGGAGGAGGCTGACGATTCCGACGATCATTGTGAAAATGCCGGCGATGTCAAAGTTAATCGGCCCGGTCTGTTTTCTGCCTTGAAGTCCTCTTGCGATAAAGATCACGGCTAAAATTCCGACAGGCAGGTTGATATAGAAAACCCATTTCCAATTTAATGAGTCAACAATCCAGCCCCCGATTTGCGGGCCGATCACGGAAGCAAGCCCGTAAATCGCCCCGAAAAGCCCTTGGAACTTGGCACGCTGTTTCCCTGTGAACAAATCCCCGATGACGATCATAGCCATCGGCATCATGACACCGCCGCCGATTCCCTGAAGTCCGCGGAAAATAATCAGTTCCGTCATGTTGCTGGCCATTCCGCACAGTGCGGAAGCTCCCATAAAAATCAATAAACCTGATACATAGACGACGCGGCGCCCCAATAAATCTGCAAGTTTCCCCGCAATCGGAACGATCGTCGTCGAAGTTAAAAGATATGCCGTGGTCAGCCACGTCATCATGCTTAATCCCCCGAGGTCACCCACGATTTTAGGAATCGCTGTTCCTACGATGGTGCCGTCAAGGGCTGAGAAAAACATGGCGATGATTAAGCCGGTTATTAATAATGTGCGTTTTGGATCTTTCTTTTCAATGCTCATGTTTCGGCAGCTCCTCTTTTCTATTCGTTTTCTTTTTGATCAGCCGCGTATTTCTCGGCGGCTTCCGCTACTTTGCGGATGATGTTCACGGACTGAATCAGTTCATCGTCAGTCAGAACGGACAGGTTTCGCGCCAGTATCGCTTTCCGCCCTTCCACAACATCTTCGAATTTTGTTTCGCCTTTTTTGGTGAGGCTGATGTCGATGACGCGTCTGTCTTGCTGGTTATGTTTGCGGACGATAAGTCCTTTTTGTTCGAGGCGGTCGGCCATCAGCGTCACTGCGCTCGGCTTTACCTCCATGCGTTCCGCAATTTCGGAAACTTTGCAGCTCCCGTGTTTTTTCAGGCTGGCTAAAACAAATAATTGGGCAGGCGTCACCTCGTGTTTTGCCATGCTTTCCACCATTTCGGGCTGTATGTTTTGCAGCAGCGTCTGAAGAGATTTCTGGATGTCAGACACATATTGATCCGCGTTTTTCATAACTCCTCCTCATCTTGTTCCTCGAGAAAATAATTAACATTAGTTAAATATAAATAAGGATTAATGACAAGTCAATCTTTTTGTGCAAAAATAAAAAAAGGATTGATGCTTGTCGAAAACATCAAATCCTTCTTCGTTTTACTGCTGGTAGGGAGACTGCTGCTGAATGGTCTGCCGGAACTTCTGATACGATTGCTGAAGCTTTTGGGTATCGGCTGCTTCAATGGAATACCAGCCATTTTGAAACATCACATCGTATAATCTTCTTTGCGCTTTTTGTGACTCATCGAAAATCGCCTGAATATCTTGATAAAGAGACTCGTGGCTGAACTCGTGCAGGGCTGTGCAATATGAAGCCGTGATGTATTTTTCCGTCGTCAGCAGCTCATTCACCAAGTCTCTGTCATTCATTTGCGCCGTATTGGGCACTGGCGTTTGCGGATTCGTGATTTTTTGATTTTGCTGTTCCATGTATTGTCCTCCTATTGCATATAGCCTGTTGTTGTCTGTCCGCCTTGATCGGGGTTCAAGCGGCCCAATATGTGCTGATAATGTTTCTGATGCATCCGGCCGATTTGATCAAGCTCTTGTTTTAACGTCTGATTCTGGCAGTGTTCCGCCATAAAATGCGCTTTTTTCATGGCAAGCAGATTCCAGTTCAGCATGTCCTCAAGATACAAATGGTCTTTCGTTGAGATGACGGCAGGCGGCAAGTTTCCGTTCTGCTCTTGGTTGTTCATATAAACGCCTCCTTCAATTCTGTTCTTTTTAGCTTTCTCTGCGATCGGGATTTCATACACGAATAAAAGAAAAAGGAGGGAGTTCATCCTTGCTGCGGAGCATATGTTTATTTTTGTCGAAAAATAAAATGCTTACAAAATTCGCCCAGGCTTACGGAATCCGCTTCGGTGCGGGAAGGTTCGTTGCAGGGGAAACACTCACGGAAGCTGTGAAAACGGTAAAGCGGCTGAACCAAAAAGGGCTGTCGGCTTCGATTGATTACCTAGGTGAATATGCGGGTTCAGAGAAGGATGCGAAAAGGACGGCGGAAGAATGTAAAAAAGCAATCAGGGCGATTGCCGAGAATCAACTGGATTGTGAGCTGTCGCTGAAATTAACATCCATCGGTCTGGATATTTCCGAGAAGCTCGCGGAACAGCATGTCAGAGACATATTGACGGAGGCAAAAGAACGCTGCGTGCCTGTAACGATTGATATGGAGGACTATTCAAGATGCAGCCGTACGCTTGAGCTGTATAAGCGGTGCAAGCCGGATTTCCCGGTGCTCGGCACCGTCATTCAGGCTTATTTGTACCGCGCAGCTGAAGATATCAGCGGTCTGATGCCATACAAGCCGAGGCTCAGGCTTGTAAAAGGCGCTTATAAAGAATCGGCGGCCGTTGCATTCCCTGATAAAAAAGCAACCGATCTTCATTTTCAGCAGCTGATTAAGCTGCAGCTTTTGAGCGGCCATGAAACGGCGGTGGCGACACATGATGATGACATCATTTCTTATACGAAAACACTCATCAGCGAACATCAGATTCCCCGGGAGCAGTTTGAATTCCAAATGCTGTACGGCATCAGAACGGAGCGCCAGAAGGAGCTTGCCGAAGAAGGATACAGGATGAGGGTGTATGTCCCGTACGGAACCGATTGGTACGGGTACCTGATGAGAAGAATTGCCGAGCGCCCGGCAAATGCGGCATTTGTGCTGAAAGGGATCTTCAAAAAATAACGGCTGCTCCAAAAAGCAGCCGCAGCATGTTATTCCATGTTGTCTTTTTTATATTGCTGATTTTGGCTCGTCCGTTTGCCGCCGCCGTATTTTTGCTTCGGTCCCGCATTTCCTTTCATGCTGGCCGCGCTCACTGCGGCAGAAGACGGATCTTTTCTCCCTCGCACCATTCCCTTCACCTCCGGGTTTAAGTTTCCCGCCCGCGCCATGGAACATGCGGAAGCAGAAAAATTTAAAAAAATTCCATATTTGCTATTGAAGTCATCCTGAAAATCTTTTAAGATGAAAGAAGAAAAGGGTTTCATTTTTTTTGCCGAAAAAATGAATGACTATTCATTCAAAGTTCAAGGGGGATGACTCATGCACAAGTTTATAAAGAAAGCAGCCGTTCTCGGATCAGGCGTCATGGGGTCCGGAATTGCCGCGCACTTGGCTAACATCGGAATTCCCGTCCTGCTGCTTGATATTGTGCCAAACGAGCTGACAAAGGATGAGATGAAAAAAGGGCTGACATTAGAAAGCCCGGAGGTCCGCAGCAGACTGAGCCGATCGGCCATGCAAAAGCTGCTGAAGCAAAAACCGGCGCCGCTGACTTCGGCTGCCAATCTCGACTATATAACGGCGGGGAATTTGGAAGATGACGCAGCTCAATTGAAGGATGCTGATTGGATTATTGAAGTCGTCGTCGAAAATCTTGACGTAAAAAAACAGATTTTCTCACTCGTTGATGAATACCGGAAACCGGGAAGCATCGTGTCGAGCAATACGTCCGGTATCTCCGTCACAAAAATGGCGGAAGGCCGATCTGCCGATTTTAAAGCTCATTTCTTAGGAACCCATTTCTTTAATCCGGCCCGCTACTTAAAGCTTCTGGAAATCATTCCGATTCAGGAAACAGATCCTGACGTGCTGGAGTTTATGACTTCATTTGCAGAAAACACGCTCGGGAAAGGGGTCGTCATCGCAAAAGACACGCCTAACTTTATCGCCAACCGCATCGGTACGTACGGCCTGCTGGTCACGGTAAGAGAAATGCTTTCTTCCGGCTGCCGCATCGGCGAGGTGGACACGGTGACCGGGCCTTTGATCGGCAGACCGAAAAGCGCGACCTTCAGAACCCTTGACGTTGTGGGGCTTGATACTTTCGCCCATGTGGCAAAAAATGTGTATGATAAAGCCGACGGCGCTGAAAAAGACATGTTTAAGCTTCCTGAATTTATGAATGACATGCTGAAAAACAATTGGCTGGGCAGCAAATCAGGCCAAGGTTTTTACAAAAAAGAAGGTAAAACAATATATGAACTCGATCCGCTGACCATGACATACGGTGAGCGCTCGAAAATGAAGACACCCGCTTTAGAAGCCGCCAAACAGGCAAAGGGTGCCAAAGGCAAAATGAAAGCGCTTATATACTCTGATGACCGCGCCGGGCGCCTGCTTTGGAATATTACATCGCAAACACTCTTATACTCAGCCCGGCTTTTAGGTGAGATCGCTGATGATATCAAAGCAATTGATGACGCCATGAAATGGGGCTTCGGATGGGAGCTCGGACCGTTTGAGATGTGGGATGCCATCGGCGTCAGAAAATCAGCGGAGCGGCTCGAAGAAGAAGGCGCAGCACTCCCCGGCTGGGTGAAAGAAATGCTTGATCAGGGCCATGAAACATTTTATATGAAGGAAAACGGAACACCATTTTACTATTCAGACGGCCAATACAGGGCTGTGAAAGAAAATCCGAAACGGATCAGCCTGCAAACGTTAAAAGAAACAAAAGGCGTTATCACTAAAAACAGCGGAGCAAGTCTGATTGATCTCGGCGATGATGTCGCGCTGCTGGAATTTCATACGAAAAGCAACGCGATCGGCTTAGACATTATTCAGATGATTGACAATGCGCTTGAGGAAACGGAGCGGAATTATAAAGGTCTTGTCATCGGTAACCAAGGCAGACATTTCTGCGCGGGGGCAAACCTTGCGATGATTTTGATGGAAGCTCAGGATGATAACTTCATGGAAGTCGATTTTGTCATCCGCCGTTTTCAGCAGACGATGCTGAACATCAAATACAGCGCTAAACCCGTTGTCGCGGCGCCATTCGGGATGACACTCGGCGGCGGCACGGAAGTCTGTCTCCCGGCGGCACGCGTTCAGGCGGCGAGCGAATCGTATATGGGTCTTGTTGAAACCGGCGTCGGCCTTATTCCGGGCGGCGGAGGAAACAAAGAGCTGTACATGAATTATTTGGACGGCGGAAGTGAACTGATGGACGCAGCGATTAAAACCTTCGAAACAATCGCGCTTGCCAAAGTGTCCGGTTCGGCACACGAAGCCCGTGATATGAAGATTTTGTCCGCGGCAGACCGTATCAGCATGAATCAGGATCACCTGCTGCACGATGCGAAACAGCTGGCTGCTTCCTTATATGACAGCGGATACCGCCCGCCTGCCCGCAAAAAAGTGAAAGTCACCGGGGAAACCGGATGTGCGGCATTACTGCTCGGAGCAGACCAAATGAGACGGTCGGGTTATTTATCCGATCACGATATGAAGATTGCGAAGAAGCTGGCCCATGTCATTGCCGGCGGAAGAGTCCCGTTCGGCACGGAGGTTTCAGAAGAATATTTACTTGAGATTGAAAGAGAAGCCTTTTTAAGCCTCGCTGGCGAGGCGAAATCTCAAGCGAGAATGCAGCATATGCTCGTCAAAGGCAAACCTTTACGGAACTAGGAGGGTGTTTATGAGAGAAGCAGTCATTGTGGCCGGTGCGAGAACCCCGGTCGGTAAAGCGAAAAAAGGATCGCTTGCAGCCGTTCGTCCTGATGATTTAGGCGCGCTTTGTGTAAAAGAAACGCTGAAACGGGCAGGCGGATATGAAGGAAATATCGATGACTTAATTATCGGATGTGCAACACCTGAAGCCGAACAAGGATTAAATATGGCGCGGAATATCGGTGCGCTGGCGGGGCTTCCTCATACGGTGCCGGCCATTACGGTGAACCGCTACTGCTCTTCCGGGCTCCAATCCATCGCTTACGGTGCTGAAAAAATCATGATCGGCGCGGGTGACACCGTCATTGCGGGCGGTGCGGAATCCATGTCGCAAGTTCCGATGATGGGGCATGTGACCCGCCCGAATATCGTTTTGGCGGAGCATGCGCCTGAGTATTACATGAGCATGGGGCACACAGCGGAGCAGGTAGCCGAAACGTACGGCGTATCCAGAGAAGACCAGGATGCATTTGCCGTCCGCAGCCATCAGAATGCCGCAAAAGCCCTTAAAGAAGGGAAATTCAATGACGAAATCGTGCCGGTTGAAGTATCGCTGACAGAAGTCGGTGATGACCATAAGCCGCGGAAAAAACAATTTACCTTTTCTCAAGATGAAGGCGTTCGTCCCGGCACATCGGCTGACGTCTTGGCGAAGCTCCGTCCGGCTTTTTCTAAAACGGGAACCGTGACGGCCGGGAACTCTTCACAAACAAGTGACGGCGCGGCGGCTGTCATGCTGATGGATCGCGAAAAAGCATCGTCGCTCGGGTTGGCCCCGCTTGTCAAATTCCGTTCCTTTGCCGTAGGGGGCGTTCCGCCTGAGGTAATGGGGATCGGTCCGATTGAAGCCATCCCGCGGGCGCTCAAGCTTGCCGGACTCGAATTGCAGGATATCGGGCTTTTTGAATTGAATGAGGCCTTTGCTTCACAGGCCATTCAAGTCATCAGATCGCTTGGGATAGATGAAGAAAAGGTGAACGTCAACGGAGGCGCCATCGCGCTCGGACATCCGCTCGGATGCACCGGAACGAAGCTGACCCTGTCACTCATTCATGAAATGAAACGGAGAAACGAGCAATTCGGCGTGGTGACGATGTGCATCGGAGGCGGCATGGGCGCTGCCGGCGTATTTGAACTCATTTAAAAAAAGGGGGAAACGAACATGAAACAGGAAACGGTCAACGTCAAAAAAGGCGGCAGCTTTCTGATTGAAGAGACGGGATATGATCAAATATTCACTCCGGAGGACTTTACAGACGAACACAAAATGATCGGCAAAACGACAGAAGACTATGTCGTAAACGATGTGCTTCCTTATATCGATGAAATTGAAAACCATCAGTTCGAGCATTCGGTCAGACTGCTGAAAAAAGCCGGAGATCTCGGCCTCCTCGGAGCAGACGTGCCTGAAGAGTACGGCGGAATCGGCCTGGATAAAATCAGTTCAGCCTTCATTACGGAAAAGTTTTCACGTGCCGGCAGCTTTTCGCTGTCTTACGGCGCCCACGTCGGGATCGGCTCATTGCCGATCGTGTTCTTCGGAACGGAAGAACAGAAAAAAACCTATTTGCCGGACTTGGCTTCAGGACAAAGAATCGCGGCATACGCCTTAACTGAGCCCGGTTCAGGTTCAGATGCCCTCGGAGCGAAAACCACGGCTGTTTTGAATGAAGCGGGCACACACTATATTCTTAACGGAGAAAAGCAATGGATTACAAACTCCGCCTTTGCAGATGTCTTTGTCGTCTACGCTAAAGTGGACGGAGATAAATTTTCCGCATTTATCGTAGAAAAGAACTATCCGGGCGTGTCAACGGGCCCGGAAGAGAAAAAAATGGGGATTAAGGGTTCATCGACAAGAACGCTGATTTTAGATCAGGCGGAAGTCCCGAAAGAAAACCTTCTCGGCGAAATCGGAAAAGGACATGTCATCGCCTTTAATATTCTTAATATCGGGCGCTACAAGCTTGCCGTCGGCACAATCGGCGCTTCAAAACGGGTGATTGAGCTGTCTGCCGCTTATGCAAACCAGCGCCGGCAATTTAAAACGCCGATCTCAAGCTTCACGCTCACTCAGGAAAAGCTTGCGACGATGTCAGCTCGGCTTTACGCGATGGAGAGCTCTGTATACAGAACAGTGGGCTTATTCGAAGATAATATGAGCAGACTGACGGAAGAGGAGCAAAAAGACGGACGCGAAGTCGCGAAGTCAATCGCCGAGTACGCGATTGAATGCTCGCTCAACAAAATGTGCGGTTCTGAAACGCTTGATTATATTGCCGACGAAGGCGTTCAAATTCACGGCGGTTACGGATTTATGCAGGAATATGAAGTGGAACGCGCCTATCGCGACTCAAGAATCAACAGAATTTTTGAAGGCACAAATGAAATCAACCGCCTGATCGTAACGAGCACGTTCCTGAAAAAAGCCGTAAAAGGTCAGCTGCCGCTCTTTGAAAAAGCAAAAGCGCTCCAAGAAGAACTCATGATGCTGATGCCTGAAGAGCCGGGCTCAGAACCTCTTGAACAGGAAAAATACATTGTCAGACAGGCGAAAAAGATCGCCCTCTTGACAGCGGGTCTCGCGGCGCAGAAATACGGCAAAGAGATCGAAGGCGAGCAGGAAATCATGGTGAACATTGCCGATATTGTCAGCGCGCTGTACGCTTTGGAATCAGCCGTCCTCAGAACGGAAAAAGCAATTGCGGCGGACGGTGCCGAAAAAGCCGCGCAGAAGCTGTTATATACGGAAATCTTTGCCCAGGAAGCCCTTCAGAACATTGAAGCGCACGCCAAAGAATCACTGATCGCCATGGAGGAAGGAGATTCCCTCCGCATGATGCTTTCCGTGCTGCGCAAACTGACGCGCCTGACGCCGAAAAACCTCATTCAGAAAAAACGTGAAGCGGCAGCCGCCGTCTTCCGTGAAGAAAAATATACGGTCTGATCACATGCTGAAAGCGCTCCTTCATCAGGGGCGCTTTTTCATGAAGCAACGTTATAGGTTTTTACAAGTGATTGTGTTAAAATAACGACGATCATTTACAAGGGGTGAAGAAGATGTCGTTAAATTTTTACTGGTACCCTAAATGCGGAACGTGCCGTAATGCGAAAAAATGGCTGGAAGACCGCGGTAAGGAAATAAACGAAATACATATCGCGGAGGAAACTCCGTCGAAAGAAGAAATTAAAGACCTTTATGAAAAGAGCGGTCTTGAGCTCAAAAAGTTTTTCAACACGAGCGGAATGAAATACCGCGAGCTGAACTTAAAGGAAAAACTGTACCACATGTCAGAGGATGAACAGCTTGAACTCCTGGCATCAGACGGTATGCTCCTGAAACGCCCGATTACGACAGACGGCGAAAAAGTCACTGTCGGCTTTAAAGAAGACCAATTCGAAAAATATTGGATGTAATGCCAGGTTCAAAGAATTATGGTATCTTCTTATTATAAGAAAAAAATGGAGGGATTTAGATGAGCACACCGAAAGATATGCGTTATTCCAAAGAGCACGAATGGGTCAAAGTTGAGGACGGAAAAGCCCGCATCGGGATTACACATTTCGCGCAAGCCGAACTTGGCGACATCGTCTTTGTCGAGCTTCCGGAAGTCGGCGCCGAAATTAAAGCGGACGAGCCATTCGGCAGCGTGGAATCCGTCAAAACCGTATCCGAACTGTACGCACCGATTAACGGAACGGTGACGGAAGTGAACGAAGACCTTGATGACAGTCCTGAATTCGTAAACGAGTCTCCGTATGAAAAAGCGTGGATGATCGTCGTGGAACCGGCTGATGCTGAAGAAATCGAAAACCTCATGACTTCCGAGCAATATGACGAAATGACACAGGAAGACTGATCGGATAGCAAAGGGGCCATTTGGACATTCTATCTGTAACGGGAGGTGTCTAAAATGGCTTTTGATAAACAAAAGGTCGATGTGACGGAGAACGTTACGGGCCGCTTTCAAAACGGCCGGTTTTCCTTGTTTCATGAAAATGAAGCCATCGGCGAGATGACAGGCATAGACCAGTACGAGCTCAAACAAGGCTTTTCATTTGAAAATCAAAAATTTTATAAAACAGCCGATGTCATAAACGGCAGCGATCCGAAATATGTCGATTGCGATTATGAGAATGGCTGGTGTTAACAGTTGGCGGTGAATTTCACTGCCTTCTTTTTCAATCTCACGCTAAAACAATCGGCAGGTGACGCGCTTATGTACAACGGAGATGAAAAGGTCATTATCGTAGAAGGAAAATCTGATAAAATCAAAGTCAGGGAAGTGCTCATCGAACCCGCGGAAATCGTCTGTACAAACGGAACGATCGGCCAAACCGAACTGGAAGATTTGGCGGACCGCCTGTTTGACAGAGACGTCTATATTTTAACGGACGCAGATGACTCCGGAGAAAAATTAAGAAAACAGCTGAAACGGGAGCTTCCCGAAGCGCGCCATATTTATATAGACAGAACATACAGGCAAGTCGAGTCGTGCCCGGGCCATCATCTCGCATCTGTGCTGATCAGAGCCGGCTTTGATGCTGACACTGTATTTTTGAAAAAGAACGACCTGAGGTGGTAAACATGAAAGAACTCCAAGAAAATGAACTCGAATCGATTCAGGATGACGTTTATCTCCTGTATTTGTACACCCCGTTTTGCGGCACATGCCAGCTGGCGTCCAAAATGCTTACTGTCGTCGAAGAAATGCTGCCCGGCGCCGCCTTCTATAAAAACAACGTGAATTATTCCCCCGCATTCGCCAAAGCCTATCAGATTGAAAGCGTTCCGTGCTTTTTGCTGTTTAAAGGCGGAGAGCTTGTTGAGAAAGGATACGCCTTCCGCTCCGTTTCCTATTTATATGAGCTGATTAAACAAAAAACATCGCAAACGTTCCCGATGTGACAATATTTACAGGAAAATGTCGTGCGGTTTATAAAGGGTTCTGTCCGTTAAAAAGAGAAAGTGTATGTATGGCCATTAAAACGGGAGGTTATACGAGTGGAGAAAATAGAAGTTTCAGAGAATGACGGACAGCATCTGTTTTTGAAACCGCTATTAAACGCCTCAACGCTGCTGATTACATTCCAAGGAGAAACAGAAGCCTTAACGGTCTCAATTAACGGACAGGGAGAAATGAGAAAAACGTCGGTTTCAAAGGAAAAATCTAATTTGACCTTTTACGGAAACCAGACGGAAATCATCCATCTCCTGCATGGTGATGTCTCTTTGCAAAAGCTTATCCAAAGCGGAAAACTCAAAGTGAAAGGATCATTCAGAGCTCTGCTGAAGCTGGAGGCCATCCTCTGGCTGACAAACGGATTTTTTCAGGCGATCAGTAAACGGCCGTAACTGCCAATCTACTATGTGACAATAGCTTCCAATATTTATTTTATTGACTTTTTATCATTCGCCGTGCTATTCTACAGTAAGAATTTCCGGACGAAAATACGATATGTTTTCTCTTATCAAGAGAGGTGGAGGGAAGTGCCCTATGAAGCCCGGCAACCATCAACAATGTTGAAATGGTGCCAATTCACTCGAAGCGGTCTGCTTTGAAAGATGAGAGAAAGGCCTTTTTCAATAAGCCTTTCTGCTCATTTTTGCAGAAAGGCTTTTCTTTTGCGGAGAAACCCGGAAGATTTCTTAGAATAGTGTAAGGCGGGTGATTGCTTTGATCCATCTTCAAAATGTTTCAAAAATTTACAAAGCGAAGCATGGGGATGTCAATGCTGTCCAAGATGTCACTCTTGATATCAAAAAGGGCGAAATATTTGGAATTATAGGATATAGCGGAGCTGGTAAAAGTTCCTTAATCCGTCTCCTGAACGGCCTTGAAAAGCCGACGTCGGGAACCGTGGAAGTCGCGGGGACGGAATTAAATAAAGTAAGCAGCCGGGGGCTGAGAAAAGCGCGCCAGGAAATCAGCATGATCTTCCAGCATTTTAACCTTCTGTGGTCGCGCACCGTTCGGGAGAACATTATGTTCCCGCTGGAAATCGCAGGCGTGAAAAAAAGCGAACGGGTCCGCCGAGCTGATGAATTGATTAAACTGGTCGGATTAGAGGGGAAAGAAAAATCTTATCCGTCGCAGCTGAGCGGCGGTCAAAAGCAGCGTGTCGGCATCGCCCGGGCGCTCGCCAATAATCCGAAAGTCCTTCTGTGCGATGAAGCGACATCAGCGCTTGATCCGCAGACGACTGATTCAATTTTGGATCTTTTATCCGATATAAATGACAGACTCGGTCTGACGATCGTGCTCATTACCCATGAAATGCACGTCATCCGTAAAATCTGCAACAGAGTCGCCGTCATGGAAAACGGGAAAGTCGTTGAAGAAGGCGAAGTACTCCAAGTTTTCAGAAACCCGCGCGAACCGATGACCAAGCGTTTCGTTCAGCAGGTGACAGAACCGGAGGAGACGAAAGAAACCATCCAGCATTTTCTGCAGGAAACAGCGACAGGAAAAACGATTCAGCTTTCATTTGTCGGGCAGGCCGCTGAGCAGCCCCTCATTACGGAAATGATCCGAAACTTTGATGTGGACGTCAATATTCTGCAGGGGAAAATTTCACAGACGAAGGACGGAGCCTACGGTTCTTTATTCATTCATATTGACGGTCAGGAAAAAGAAGTAGAAAACGTGATCCGGTTCATCAAAGACAAACAGGTAGAAGCAGAGGTGATCACAAATGTTTGAAAAATGGTTCCCGAACGTTGATATAACCGAGCTGTGGACGGCCACATACGAGACCCTTTATATGACGGTCATCGCATTAGTTTTTTCATTTGTCATCGGAGCGATTCTCGGTCTTCTGCTCTTTTTAACGGGCAAGGGAAGCTTATGGGAAAATAAAATCATTAACACCGTGATTGCGGCGGTCGTTAATATTTTCAGGTCTATTCCGTTTCTTATTTTAATTATTCTGCTTCTCGGCTTTACTAAGATTTTGGTCGGATCGATTTTAGGACCGAACGCCGCATTGCCGGCGCTGATTATCGGCTCCGCGCCGTTTTACGCCCGTCTTGCGGAAATTGCGCTCCGGGAAGTCGATAAAGGAGTCATCGAAGCTGCCAGATCAATGGGAGCAAAGACATCGACGATTATCTTCAAAGTGCTGATTCCTGAATCAATGCCTGCTTTAATTTCAGGCATCACCGTTACAGCCATCGCCCTGATCGGATCTACCGCCATTGCCGGCGCCATCGGTTCAGGCGGACTCGGAAACCTTGCATATGTAGAAGGCTACCAGTCCAATAATACGGATGTAACGTTTGTAGCGACAGTATTTATACTCATCATCGTCTTTATCATTCAGATTATCGGTGATGTGATTACAAATATAATAGACAAAAGATAAGGGAGGATTTACATTGAAAAAGATTGTATTAAGTGCGCTGCTGCTTGTGTTCGCGGGAGTTTTGGCCGCCTGCGGATCAAACGGCTCAAATAAAAAGGAAATCGTCGTCGCCGCGACCAAAACACCGCATGCTGAAATCTTAAAAGAAGCGGAACCGCTCTTGAAGGAAAAAGGCTACACATTAAAAGTAAAAGTGCTGAACGATTACAAAATGTACAACAAAGCGTTAGCTGATAATGAAGTGGATGCGAACTACTTCCAGCACGTTCCTTACCTTGAACAGGAAATGAAAGAAAATAAAGATTACAAACTCGTGAATGCCGGAGCCGTTCACCTTGAGCCATTCGGAATTTACACGAAAAAATACAAATCACTGAAAGACCTGCCTAAAGGCGCGACCATCATCATGACTAACAATGTCGCTGAACAAGGCCGTATGCTGGCGATGCTTGAAAAAGCCGGACTGATCACACTTGATCCGAAGGTAAAAACGATTGAAGCCACTACGAAAAACATTACGAAAAACCCGAAAAACCTGACATTCAAAAAAATCGCCCCTGAATTAACGGCGAAAGCATATAATGAAGAAGAAGGCGATGCAGTCTTCATTAACGTCAACTATGCGATTCAAAACAAACTGAATCCGTTAAAAGATGCGATTCAAGTGGAATCAACGAAAAACAACCCGTACGCAAACATCATCGCCGTACGCAAAGGTGACGAAAAATCAGAGAAAATCAAAGCGCTTATGGAAGTGCTTCACTCTAAGAAAATCAAAGACTTTATTGAGAAAAAATACGACGGAGCCGTGCTTCCCGTATCTGAATAAAACGAAAACCCCGGATGAATCATCCGGGGTTTTTTTCGGGTATTAATCAGAGAACTGTCCATAATAAAAAGGAAGGTTAACTTATTGGAGGGAATGGCAGTGGCTCAATACCAGGATAACGGAAAAAGCGTGCATGACGCATTGAAACAATATAAAGAAGGTTTAGGCATATTCGAGCAAAAAATGCCGATGATGGGGCGGAAGTTTAATGAATTTACTGAACAGTGTTTCTCAGCGGATTCATTAACTGAAAAAGAGAAACAATTAATCGCTCTGGGCATCAGCATCAGCGCTCAAGATGAATTTTGCATGATTTATCATACGAAGGGCTGCCTTGACCAAGGGGCGACAGAAGAAAACATTCTTGAGGTCATCGGCGTCGCGGCGGCATTCGGGGGCGGTGCGGCTCTCAGTCAGGGAGTGACCCTCGTGCAGCAGTGTATTCAGGAATTCGGACATACGACGCATTAGAAAGAGCAATCGTGTGAATACCGTTTTTCAGATAAAGCGAGCGCCGGATTCCGGCACATTCGAAAGGATTCAGGGGCACACTCTCTTTGGCCGGAGCAGCGGATCATTGTTACAATAGAAACAAATAGATGAAGGGATTGATTCATTATCTGCACCAGCCACGAGAGACTGGACCTTGACTATACGCCTGAAATGGAAAAAGCGATGCAGAAGTCACACGGCATCGGCTACGAGGAATACGGACGGCGTCTTTCAAAAAGGATGGAAGTCGAACGGCAGAGGGAGCTTGAATATCAAAAAAGCAAGTTCCTCGCAGCGCAGCTTAATGAGAAAATCGGTCAGTAAAAAAGGGTGGATTTCCGCCCTTTTTCTGTTTCAAACAGCTTTAATTACGCCTTGATCTTTGATAAACTTTAGGAATGTTCCGGGTAATATAAAAAGTTGTATTTACTTTTCATTTGTTATAAAATTAGAATGAGAATAAATTGAGAATAATGATTATATATTTTGGAGGTATAGATATGGCTGCTTCAACATTAACGATCAAGGATCTTCACGTTGAAATCGAAGGAAAAGAGATCTTAAAAGGTGTAAACCTTGAAATAAAAGGCGGCGAATTCCACGCTGTCATGGGGCCGAACGGTACGGGTAAATCCACGCTTTCAGCAGCGATTATGGGACACCCGAAATACGAAGTTACAAAAGGCAGCATCACGCTTGACGGCAAGGATGTACTGGAAATGGAAGTGGACGAGCGCGCTCAGGCGGGTCTTTTCCTGGCGATGCAGTACCCAAGCGAAATCAGCGGTGTGACAAATGCCGATTTCCTTCGCTCTGCGATTAACGCACGCCGTGAAGAAGGCGATGAAATTTCTCTTATGAAATTCATCCGCAAAATGGACGAAAACATGGAGTTCCTTGAAATGGACCCTGAAATGGCGCAGCGTTACCTGAACGAAGGTTTCTCAGGCGGGGAGAAAAAACGCAACGAAATCCTTCAGCTTATGATGATCGAGCCGAAAATCGCCATTCTTGACGAGATCGATTCAGGTCTTGATATCGATGCGCTTAAAGTCGTTTCTAAAGGAATCAACAGAATGCGCAGCGAAAACTTCGGCTGCTTAATGATCACTCACTACCAGCGCCTTCTGAACTACATCACGCCTGATGTCGTTCACGTTATGATGCAGGGACGCGTAGTGAAATCCGGCGGCGCGGAGCTTGCACAGCGCCTTGAAGCGGAAGGTTATGACTGGATTAAACAAGAACTAGGCATTGAAGACGAAACTGTAGGCCAAGAAGCGTAAGCGTTAGGGGGATAATCATGACATTGGAAACGAAACTATCCGTAGATCAGGAATATGTCAAAGGCTTTTCTGAAAAGCATCAAGAACCTGCCTGGCTGAAAAACCTGCGCTTACAGGCTCTTGAAAAAGCTGAAGATCTGCCGCTGCCTAAGCCTGATAAAACAAAAATCACAAATTGGAACTTTACAAAGTTCAACAAGCATACAGTAGAAAATGCGCCGCTTGCTTCTTTAGAAGATTTAGCTGATGAAGCAAAAGCGCTGATCGATATCGAAAACGAAGACAAAACGTTATACGTGCAGCGTGACCAAACGCCCGCTTTCCTATCTCTTTCCAAAGAACTGAAAGACAAAGGCGTCATCTTTACGGACATCTTAACGGCTGCCCGTGAGCACAGCGACCTCGTTGAGAAGTATTTCATGAAAGACGGCGTTAAGGTCGACGAACATAAACTGACTGCGCTTCATGCAGCATTAATGAACGGCGGGGCATTCCTTTATGTTCCTAAAAACGTTCAGGTGGAGACGCCTGTTCAGGCCGTTTACGTTCATGAAAGCAATGACACGGCATTGTTCAACCACGTGCTGATCGTCGCTGAAGACCACAGCTCCGTGACTTACGTTGAGAACTACATCAGCACGGTGAATCCGAAAGAAGCTGTATTCAACATTATCAGTGAAGTGGTCACAGGTGATAATGCCAGCGTGACGTACGGCGCCGTTGACAACCTGTCAGCAGGCGTCACAACATACGTCAACCGCCGCGGAGCCGCGCGCGGACGCGACAGCAGAATCGAGTGGGCGCTCGGACTGATGAACGACGGCGACACGATTTCTGAAAACACGACAAACCTCTACGGAGACGGCACATACGGCGATACGAAAACCGTAGTTGTCGGAAGAGGAGAACAGACGGAAAACTTTACGACGCAGATCATCCACTTCGGTAAGGCTTCTGAAGGCTATATCCTGAAGCACGGAGTCATGAAAGATGCCGCATCTTCCATCTTTAACGGAATCGGCAAAATCGAGCACGGCGCGTCGAAAGCAAACGCTGAACAGGAATCCCGCGTTCTGATGCTGAGTGAAAAAGCACGCGGAGATGCAAACCCGATTCTTTTAATTGATGAAGACGATGTAACTGCAGGACATGCGGCATCTGTCGGCCGTGTGGACCCGATCCAGCTTTACTACTTAATGAGCCGCGGAATTCCGAAAGAAGAAGCGGAGCGCTTAGTCATCTACGGATTCCTTGCTCCGGTGGTAAAAGAGCTTCCGATTGAAGGAGTTAAGAAACAGCTCGTCTCCGTCATCGAAAGGAAAGTAAAATAATGAATATCACCGATATTCGTGAACAGTTCCCGATCCTTCATCAGCAAGTGAACGGACATGACCTCGTGTACCTTGACAGCGCGGCGACTTCCCAGAAGCCGCGTGCTGTCATTGAAGCAGTGGATCAGTATTACAGCAAATACAATTCCAATGTCCACAGAGGCGTTCATACTCTTGGCACGAGAGCGACAGACGGCTATGAAGGTGCGCGTGAAAAAGTCCGTAAGTTTATCAATGCGAAATCAATGGCTGAGGTCATTTTCACAAAAGGCACGACAACTTCACTGAATATGGTGGCGCTGAGCTATGCCCGCGCCAGCTTAAAACCCGGTGATGAAGTGGTCATCACCCAAATGGAGCATCATGCGAATATTATTCCGTGGCAGCAGGCAGTAAAAGCAACCGGCGCGACTTTAAAATATATCCCGATGCAGGAAGACGGCACGCTTTCGTTAGACGACGTCCGGCAGACTGTCACAAGCCATACGAAGATCGTGGCAGTCGCTCATGTGTCAAACGTGCTGGGCACGATCAACCCGATTAAAGAGATCGCCAAAATCGCTCATGACAATGGCGCGGTCATCGTGGTAGACGGGGCGCAAAGCACACCGCACATGAAAATCGACGTTCAGGACTTGGATTGCGACTTCTTCGCGCTTTCTTCCCATAAAATGTGCGGCCCGACGGGAATCGGCGTGCTGTACGGCAAGAAAGAACTGCTTGAGAATATGGAGCCGGCCGAATTTGGCGGCGAGATGATCGACTTTGTAGGGCTTTATGAATCAACTTGGAAAGAGCTTCCGTGGAAATTTGAAGCAGGCACGCCGATTATCGCAGGCGCGATCGGATTGGGAGCCGCGATTGATTTTCTTGAAGAGATCGGACTCGACGAGATTTCCCGGCATGAGCATAAGCTTGCAGCCTATGCGCTTGACCGTTTCGAGCAGCTAGACGGCGTGACGGTATACGGTCCGAAAGAGCGGGCGGGACTTGTGACATTTAATCTTGATGAGGTTCACCCTCATGATGTCGCGACTGTCCTCGATGCTGAGGGCATTGCGGTCAGAGCCGGACATCATTGCGCCCAGCCGCTCATGAAATGGCTGGATGTATCTGCTACTGCGAGAGCGAGTTTTTATCTGTATAATACAGAGGAAGAGATCGATAAGCTCGCGGAAGCCCTCCAAAAGACAAAGGAGTACTTTACAAATGTCTTTTAATGCAAATTTAGATACATTATACAGACAAGTGATCATGGATCATTACAAAAATCCGCGCAACAAAGGGGTTTTGGATGACAGCATCGTCGTCGATATGAACAACCCGACTTGCGGCGACCGGATCAGACTGACAATGAAGCTTGACGGCGATACCGTTCAGGAAGCGAAGTTTGAAGGGGAAGGCTGTTCTATCTCCATGGCTTCAGCTTCCATGATGACGCAGGCGATTAAAGGAAAAGATATTGATACCGCCCTTTCCATGTCTAAGATTTTCTCAGACATGATGCAAGGGAAAGAGTATGACGACTCGATAGATCTCGGGGATATTGAAGCTCTTCAAGGCGTTTCGAAATTCCCGGCCCGGATTAAATGTGCCACCCTTTCATGGAAAGCACTTGAAAAAGGAGTCGCTGGCGAAAAAGGCGGCAATTAAAAGATTGGAGTGAAAATGGATGGCTAAAAAAATGCCTGAAATTGGTGAATACAAGTACGGTTTTCACGATAAGGACGTTTCCATTTTCCGTTCAGAGCGCGGATTGACAAAAGAAATCGTAGAAGAAATTTCACGCATGAAAGAAGAGCCTCAATGGATGCTTGATTTCCGCCTGAAATCTCTTGAGCATTTCTACAACATGCCGATGCCGCAGTGGGGCGGGGATTTAAACTCTTTAAACTTTGACGAAATTACGTATTACGTAAAGCCGTCTGAGCGTTCAGAGCGTTCTTGGGATGAAGTGCCTGAGGAAATTAAACAGACATTCGACAAACTCGGTATTCCTGAAGCTGAGCAAAAATACCTTGCCGGTGTTTCTGCACAGTACGAATCCGAAGTTGTTTACCACAATATGAAAGAAGATCTTGAAGAGCAAGGCATCGTCTTCAAAGACACAGACAGCGCGCTGAAAGAAAATGAAGACATTTTCCGCGAGCACTGGGCGAAAGTCATTCCGCCGACTGATAACAAGTTTGCGGCGCTGAACTCAGCTGTTTGGTCCGGCGGATCTTTCATCTACGTGCCTAAAGGCGTGAAGGTTGAAACACCGCTTCAAGCTTACTTCCGCATCAACTCTGAAAATATGGGTCAGTTCGAACGTACGCTGATCATCGTTGACGAAGAAGCAAGCGTTCATTACGTAGAGGGCTGTACGGCTCCTGTGTACACAACAAACTCGCTTCACAGCGCGGTTGTTGAAATCATCGTCAAAAAAGGCGGCTACTGCCGTTATACAACAATTCAAAACTGGGCGAACAACGTTTACAACCTAGTAACGAAACGTACGGTTTGTGAAGAAAACGCGACGATGGAATGGGTTGACGGAAACATCGGTTCTAAATTGACGATGAAATATCCGGCTGTCATTCTGAAAGGTGAAGGCGCGCGCGGAATGACGCTTTCTATCGCTCTTGCGGGTAAAGGACAGCATCAGGACGCAGGCGCGAAAATGATTCACCTTGCACCGAATACGTCATCCACAATCGTATCAAAATCGATTTCGAAACAGGGCGGAAAAGTAACATACCGCGGTATCGTCCACTTCGGACGGAAAGCGGACGGCGCCCGTTCAAACATCGAGTGTGATACGCTCATTATGGATAACAAATCAACTTCTGATACAATCCCTTACAATGAAATCCTGAACGACAACATTTCATTGGAGCACGAAGCGAAAGTATCAAAAGTTTCTGAAGAACAGCTTTTCTACTTGATGAGCCGCGGTATTTCTGAAGAAGAAGCAACAGAAATGATCGTTATGGGCTTCATCGAGCCATTCACAAAAGAACTTCCGATGGAATACGCAGTTGAAATGAACCGTTTGATTAAGTTCGAAATGGAAGGCTCCATCGGTTAATAGTAAAACCCCGCCATATGGCGGGGTTTTTTGTTTATTGAATAGTGAAATTACCGTATTCGCTTGACCGGACATGAATCGGCCCGTTTAAATTGTAGTTCTTCTCTTTGACAATATCGCGGAAAACGTCGACACGGGCAACCGATTCTCTCCATTCATCCTGGGTGTCCTCATCTGACGGATTCATCAGATCGTCATAGCGCACATCCAAGAATTTATTGAGCCATTTCTTCTCGTCAGTTCCGTCTTTCGGTGACCCGCCCATTTTTTTGTTCGTGCGTTTAATCAGGGCATAAAAGGAGTCTGGATCATCGCCGTCGCCATGCTGAATCACCGTATCGTACATCACTGCTTTTGCCAAGGCCGTTTTCAGTCCGGCATTTTCTGAACGTTCCATCGCCGGCTGATAATACAAGCTGTCATTTACCTTATCCTGGGCAGCGCGGAAGGCTTTATCATTGCCAAGTGAGCGCCAGGCAGAAGCGAATCCTTTCAAATTGCTGATGTCATCGCTTTCGTCCTTCGCAAGACGCCGCAATTCAGGCAAATACTTTTTCAATTTGTTATTCGGCACCGCTTTCGTGTATACTTCGACTACTTCCAGCGCATCTCCGGTAGCCGTCGTAAAGCCGGCCCGCCCGCAAGTGTAACCTCTTCCATCATCCAACGCTTCAACATATCCGTATTGGATTTCCGTCTTTCCGTTTTCAAAGATGCTGGTCAGCTGTTCCGCCCGGCGCTTCTGATCCTTATTCAGCCCGGCCGCAAAAACCGTACCGCTCATCATCAGGGTAAAAAACATGGTGAAAATAAGTGACGAAACCGCCGTCTTCTTCCAAAAACCTGCTTTTTTCTTCAAGCTGATTTTCATTGCCATACCCCTTTCATATGTAAGTTACGCACTCAGTATACATGAGGGGGTTGTTTTTTTGTTGAAAACACACGAATTTGTCAATATTTTGAATCCTAAGCCCTATCCGGCGCTTCATAAAAAGAACGCACCTTCATCAGACAGACAATCCCGTTCTCGCGTCATTCTCATCTGTAACATAGTCAACGCGGTGAAACCCGCATTGTACAGCCTGCTGAAAAAGGGCTTCGAGCATGTCAGGGTCTTTGCAATATAACGTTACATACGAGCAATCTGCAATGAGAAGCACAAGTTCACAGGAACTCTCCAAATACTCCTCGTACGTATTGATTTCCGTTACCATCCCGCCCGGGAAAGCTTTCAATTCAGCAAAAATCATATAATAAGGGTATCCTTCCAGACGCTGACGGAGTTCTTGACCCTGAATGATGCGTTGATTTTGCGAAAACAGGTCTGTATCGATGCCTTCTTTGAATTCCGTATACGCCTCTCCATCACCGATAAACCACGTATAGGAAGAGATGGGGAACGGTTGTAATATATCTGCCGCAAACCGCCCGAATTCATTTGGGATGTCAAAAGTAATGCCGCGTTTCATATGGTCGTATCTCCTTTCGGCTTTTGCTAGAATAATATGGTATACCATTTGGATAAATATTGAAAGGGGTGGGTGTTATGACAACACGATACGGCATTGATGCGCCTTATGGAGCGTTTGGATTTATCTTTCTTGCGCTCCTTTATGCCGCTGCCACGTTATGCGGTATGATTCCTCCTTACTGGGGCTGGCTGACGGGCACCTTGTTTTTATTGCTTGGTCTTTGGATGCTCTTGTATTCAACGGCCATTAAACTTTTACACCGCCATCGCATTCTTGCGCTTTCCGGTTTAAAGCCGGACATGAAGGTGCTTGATATTGGGACGGGGCGGGGGCTATTAGCCATCGCCGCGGCTCAAAAAGGCGCTGACGTCTCAGCGATTGACAAATGGTCAGGCTGGGATCTGGGCGGAAACGGGAGAGACGCATTCGAAAAGAACAGACGGGCAGAAGGAGCGCCGGAAATTGATTTGTATGACGGACTCGCGCAAGACATGCCGTTTCCTGATAAAACGTTTGACCTTGTCATTTCGCATTTTACCGTACACAACATTTCAGGCAGAAAAGAGAGGGAACGGGCGATTGCGGAAATGGTGAGGGTGCTGAAGCCTGGCGGCACATTGGCCGTGTCAGATATAAAAAATACATCACAATACAGAGCAATTCTTGAGGAAAACGGCTTTCAGACAAGAACGTATTCCTTTTATTATACGTTTCCGTTTTCGAAACTCATCATTGCCGTCAGGACTCCGGTAGGAACCGGGCGCTCCATTTGTTAAAATAAATAAGACAAAACAGATAGAAAAGGTGTTACACATGAAGTCTTATTTGATTATCGGGGCCGGAATTCTCGGTGCGTCCGCGGCTTATCACCTCGCAAAGGCCGGGGCGGAAGTAACAGTCATTGACCGGAAACACCCGGGGCAGGCGACTGACGCCGCGGCGGGGATCGTCTGCCCGTGGCTGTCGCAGCGCCGCAATCAGGCATGGTATGCGATTGCAAAAGGCGGAGCTCGTTATTATGAACGATTGATACAGCAGCTTGAAGCTGACGGAGAAACAGAAACCGGTTATCAAAAGGTCGGAGCCGTCAGCCTCCATACGGATGAAAAAAAGCTCAGCCAAATGGAGGAAAGAGCTTATAAAAGAAGAGAGGACGCCCCTGAAATCGGTGACATTACAAGACTGACTCCGGAAGAAACGAAGGCGCTGTTCCCCGCGCTGTCGGAGGAATACGGGGCGGTTCATGTCAGCGGCGCGGCCCGGGTGAACGGGAGGGCGCTTCGTAAGGCGCTGTTAAACGCGGCCGTTAAGCACGGCGCGGCGGTTTACAATGAAGAAGCGTCAATATTGACAGAGGACGGTGCCGTCATCGGTGTGAAAACCGCAGAACGCACGCTTACTGCCGACCAGGTTCTCGTAACGGCCGGCGCTTGGGCGAGAGAGCTGCTTGAGCCGCTCGGCATCCGTTTTTCAGTATCATACCAAAAGGCACAGATCGTTCATTTAGAGCTTCAGGGAGAGGATACGGGCGGCTGGCCCGTCGTCATGCCTCCAAACGATCAATACATTCTCGCCTTTGACAGCGGCAGAATCATAGCAGGCGCGACTCATGAAAACGATACCGGCATGGATTTGCGGGTGACGGCCGGCGGTCTCCGCGAGATTTTTGCCAAAGCATTAACCGTGGCGCCGGGGCTTTCAGACAGTACTGTAATAGAGACAAGAGTCGGTTTCAGGCCGTTTACTCCCGGTTTTCTTCCCGTCATCGGCAAAGTGCCGAATATCAGCGGACTCCTCGTTGCCAACGGACTGGGCGCCTCAGGACTGACGAGCGGGCCGTATCTGGGGGCTGAACTGGCGAAACTCGCGCTCGGACAGCAGACGGAAATTGATTTAAGCCTTTATGATCCGGCCGGGGCGCTTGAATAAAAAATAGCTTTTGGCGCATTCTTATGATAGGATGGAGCTTTAATGAATAAGAGGACGTGACCCATTTGATAAAAATAAACCTTCCTGCTCCTGATGTAACCATTACGGAACGGCAGCAGTCACCGTCGGAGAATGAACCGGCGATTAAAGCGATTTACGGTTTCATTGATTTTCACCAAATTCCGAGAGACAAAGGCGGCATCTTTATGTTTTATAACATTCATGATGAGCTGCTGTTTGTCGGGAAAGCCCGTAAATTAAGACAAAGAATCAAAAAGCATTTTGAAGACAATGTGTCGCCTGTTAAACATCACAGAGACGAAGTGTATAAAATTGAAGTATGTGTCGTAAATGATCCGATGGAAAGGGAGATTTACGAAACGTACGCGATCAATACCCTTCAGTCGAAATACAACATTGAGAAAGTATTTTATAAATAAGAAAAACCGGAGCTTAAGGGCTCCGGTTTTCTTTATGTTTACAGTGCCAGCCACATCACGGCAATATGCACGATCAGCAGACAGTAAACGACGAGGAATAGCTGGACGACCTTTTTTCTGAATAACATGCAGATCATCATGAGCACGGGAAAAATCAGGACGCCGGCCGTTTTATTGATTGATGTATTCGGACGGTTCGACACGTCATAGTGAATGGCCATATCAGCAGGAAGAAACGGATAAAACACAATCGACAGAATAAAGGCGAGAACTACAGCTCCCCACAGCACTTTATCATTCATCAAAAACATATGAACACTCCCTTTATTTAGTGTGAAAAATTTCATTAGTTTCAGTATTTATCTTATGGGTGTTTCCGATCAGGTGATCGCTGATATTAAAAAGTCATCGCCGGATTATTTTAAAGAGTTGAAAGCGGCGGTCTACAGCGGCGATTATGAGAAAGTGAACAGCGTCATTGATCAAGGTTCGCAGATTATGGCGAAAGTGCTGAAAGAAGAGTTTGACAAAAAGAGCATGGACAAAGGAAAATCAACGGCCATCGGCCAATGCGCAACGGCTGTATGGGTATTTTTAAACGCGGCGGCCGCCATTGAGACGATCCTCTTGCGGTAGCGGCCATCATTTTGACAGTAGCAAGCGTTGACGAAGATTCCGACTTAGGAAAAGAGCAGCTCATCGCTAATGTCGTTGACCGCATTAACGCGCAACACTGAGGCTGAAGAAAGAAAACGCTAAGGAAACGAACCTTAGCGTTTTTTTGATTGAAGCATCTGTTTTAAATATGCTTCTGAATCAAAGCCGAGTTCCTCGTCGGCTTCTTTTTTCAGTTCAAGCTGAAGTCGCACGTACGTGTCATATTTTGGGCTGAGCTTTTGAAGAAGATTGCTGAAAGGCGATCCCTCCTTCAGCGCGGGCAGATCAGAAGCTGATTCTCCGACCTTGATCAGGCTTTCCCTGTATTCTTCATCTGTCTGCACTCTTTTCACAAGCTGAATGATGATGTTTTTATGAGTGTCCCAAGTGGCGGGGTCTCTCTCCAAAATCCGCTCGATAAATTGATCATGCTGTATTTTGTGCTGCTGGAGCTGAGCCGGATCCTCCTTGCCGACCAGCTGCATCATCGGGTGTGCAGCCGGAACTTCTTCCATATCATCCAATACTTTAATAAGCTCCGCCCATATCGTTTTTTTCTCATCTGTATCAATAGAAAAGTCGAGGAACGGTTCAAACAGCGCGGCGATAAATTCTCCGAAATCTCCCGGGAACAGTTTTTTCAGCTGAAGTCCCATATACTTCGGTTCATCTATTTTGACCTCGCCGATATCATGCAGAATTGAATCGACATTTTCCGCATCTTCCACGCGCTTGATCAGCATTTCAGTCAGTTTCCGTTCCTGCTCAAGCTCTTCAATCTGCCGGCTGAGCTTTTGATGCTGCCGGCGCAGTATATCATGCAGACTGCTGCCCTCTAAGAGGAACGCTTTAATATCGCTTACAGACAGTGCCAGCATTCGGAGGGCGGCAATCATTTTCAGCGTATTCACGTTCTGAGCGGAATACTCACGGTATCCGTTATCAGGGTTTTTGCTGACGGTGATTAAACCTTCCTGCTCATAATATTTGATGGCTTTTTTCGTGAGACCCGTCTGCCTGGCGGCTTCTTTTATATTCATTCTGAATCACTCCCTGCTTTTCATTCTAAACGTGTCTCTAAGGGTCAGGTCAAGAGAGGGCGGGAAATAAGACGGGTTTATTTTATATTTTGGAAATTTCAGAAAATATGATTGACAACGCACCTTTGTTGCGATTAATATAACGTTATATAATGTTATATAACATTATATAATAAAATACTGAGGAGTGAAGGATTTGAGTCAAACTGCCGCACAAGTGAATCACAAGGTTCAGGCTTTCTTGGATGATCTGAAAGGAAAAACGATTGACCACGTCTTTTTCGTCGCTTGCGGGGGTTCTTCAGCCATTATGTATCCGAGCAAGTACGTGTTTGACAGAGAGGCGAAAGCCATCAGCTCTGATCTCTACAGTTCAAATGAATTTATTCAGCGCAATCCCGTTCAGCTCGGAGAGAACTCTCTCGTGATTTTATGTTCTCAGTCAGGCAATACGCCGGAAACGGTGAAAGCCGCCGGTTTCGCCAGAAAAAAAGGCGCGCTTACGATTGCGATGACCTTTGAGCCTGATTCGCCGTTAGCGAAAGAAGCCGAATATGTCGCGGTGTATGACTGGGGTGAGAACGCACAGGCGATAAATATGAATTACGGGGTTCTGTATCAAATCGTGTTCGGCGCTTTACACGTGCTGGAAAACCATCCCGTGTTTGAACAGGCGATCGACGGACTCAATAAGCTCCAGACCGTATATGACAAAGCGCTCAAACAAGAAGCGGATCACGCAAAGGCATTCGCGAAAGCCCACGAAAAAGAAGATATCATTTACACGATGGCAAGCGGTGCGAACTACGGCGTCGCTTACTCCTACAGCATCTGCATTCTCATGGAAATGCAATGGATTCATTCCCACGCCATTCATGCCGGAGAATATTTTCACGGACCGTTCGAAATCATTGATGAATCCGTTCCATTTATTATCCTGCTCGGCTTAGACGAAACAAGACCCCTTGAAGAGCGGGCGCTTTCCTTCTCAAAAAGATACGGCAAAAAACTGACTGTGCTTGATGCGGCAGCATATGATTTTTCCGGAATTGACGATTCTGTAAAAGGCTATCTGGCTCCTCTCGTATTAAACCGGGTGCTCAGAAGCTATGCGGATGCGCTGGCGGAAGCAAGGAACCATCCGTTAAGCCAGCGGCGTTACATGTGGAAAGTCGAATATTAAGAACGCGCATTATATTTCACCGGACTATAATGATATATAACGTTATAGTCCGGTGACAAAGGAGGAAAAGCACCTGAAAAAGCTCATCTGCCTGTTCGTTCTGTTAGCCGTATGTCTGTCAGCCGCCGCCTGTTCAAGCCAAAGCAGTTCCTCTGACGGAAAAGTGACCTTGAAGTTTTTTCACAGGTGGCCGAAGGAGCCGGAAAAAAGCTATTTTGAAGAAGCGGTCAAAGAATTTGAAGCAACTCATCCGGATATTCATATCCAAACGGAAGCGGTCTTAAACGATTCTTATAAAGACAAGGTGAAAGTCATGCTCGGAACAACGAGCCCCCCTGATATTTTTTTTTCATGGAGCGACCGGTTTGCTTATAAATTCATCAAAGGAGATAAAGCCCTCGATCTGTCGTCTTACTATCAGCAGGATAAAGATTGGTCCTCACAGCTGGTGCAGTCACAAATCAAACCCTTTACGCATGACGGAAAACAGTACGGTGTTCCGTGGCAAATGGACGCTAAATCATTCTTTTATAATAAGGACATTTTTAATACATTACATTTGAAGCCCCCGGCGACATGGGATGAACTGATCACAGTCTCTGAGAAATTGAAAGAGAACGGATATATTCCGATCAGTTTCGGCACAAAAGCGCCTTGGACCATTTCTCATTATATCGGGACGCTGAACCAGCGTATGGTGGATGAAAAAACGCGGGCGAAAGATTACAGCCCGGAAACCGGGGAGTTTACGGACGAAGGCTATGTCAAAGCGCTTGAAAAGCTTCAGGAACTTCTGCCGTACTTTACAAAGCACGTGAACTCCGTTGATCACGAATACGTGCGCCAGCAGTTTACGAGCGGCAAAGCGGCGATGATTTATGCGGAAACGGCAGAAATTAAGCTCGTCGAACCGGTCAATCTGGGCTTGTTTCCTTTCCCGAAAATCAGCGGCGAAAAGGGATCTCCCCGTGCACTGACCGGATCTCCGGAAGGATTTATGATTTCCTCAAAAACGAAGCACCCGAAAGAAGCCATGGAATTTCTTCAGTTTTTAACCTCGAAAAAAATGGGAGAGAAGCTGATAAAAGACGTCGGTAAATACAGCGCGGTTCAAGGAACGGCGACAGAAAACAATTCCGCCCCGATCCAGCGCGAAGCCGTGCAGGATATCGTCCGCGCCGAAACAATGGTGCCGTGGTTTGATATGGATGTTGACGTTGAAATCGCCGATGTGTATGCGGCAGGCGTTCAGCAGATGCTCGGCGGCACAATGACACCGCGCGAGGTGATGAATTCCGTGCAGAAAGCGGCGCGTCAGGTCAAAGCGTCATCTGAATAGAACAGATTTCTTTGGAGAAAGGAGATGAGGATTTCCTTGGTCAGCCGAAAACGTTTCATTCCGTATCTGTTTCTCGCGCCCGCGCTGATTTTTCTGCTGTTCGTTTACATTCCGATTATTGAGAATGTGTTTTTCAGTCTGTTTGAATGGAGCTCATTTCAACCCGAAAAGACGTTTATCGGTTTGAAAAATTATATTGACCTGTTTCACGATCCCGTGTTTTTTACAGCACTCCGCAACAATGTGCTGTATGCGGTCATATCGCTGATTTGCCAGGTTGGCGGCGGCTTAATTCTGGCGGCCGTGCTGGAAGACAGATTGGTAAGAAAATGGTCGCCGTTTTTCCGCACGGTCTTTTTTCTTCCGGTCGTCATTTCCATGACCGTCATTGCGCTGTTGTTTGATTTTATTTATAACCCGGAAATCGGGCTTTTGAATCAGCTGCTGGAAGCCGTCGGACTTGATGAACTGACCCGGGCGTGGCTGGGCGATGAAAACACCGCTATGCTGTCTGTCATCTTTGTGTCTCAATGGCAGTCTGTCGGTTACATCGCCATGCTGTATATTGTCTCGATTCAGAGCATTCCCGCTGAATTATATGAATCGGCGCAGCTGGACGGAGCCGGAAAAATCCAGCAGTTTTTTCACATTACGGTGCCGCAGACGAAAGAAATGTCGTTTGTTGCTGTGGTGATGACGCTGACCGGCGCATTTACCGTATTTAATGAACCGTATATTCTGACCGGCGGAGGGCCGGGCAATGCTTCAGAAGTGCTGAGCACATTTTTGTATAAGAGTGCTTTTACAAAGGATATGATGGGCTACGCTTCTGCGATCGCGACGGTGGTGCTTTTGCTGACGCTTGCTCTGTCGCTTATTCAGATGAAATTCTTTAAGACCGGAAAGGAGGAGTAGCCGATGCTTCCTGAAAAGACGGACTTGCGTCATGCCCGTCAGGCCGTCAGAACAGGCGGAAAACCGAGAAAATGGTATGTCGGGGAAACGTCTGTGTGGCTGTTTCTCTTTATCTACCTCATTGCCGTTGCATATCCGCTGTTATGGATGGCGGTCAGCGCCTTTAAAAGCTCGGATGAGATTTTTGAGCACAGCTGGTCGCTGCCCTCTGTCTGGCATCCCGAAAACTTCGTATCCGCATGGAACCAAGGGATTTCCGCTTATTTTATGAACAGCGTCATTGTGACCGTGCTGACTTGTCTCATCACCGTATTTGTGAGCGCCTGGGCGGCATACGGGCTGGCCCGTTTTCAATTTAAAGGAAAAGGGTTTGTGCTGATCATTTGTCTTGGCGGTTTGATGCTGACGCCGCAGGTCAGTCTTGTGCCGCTGTACTCCATTATCCAGTCATTGGGACTGTACAATACGTATTGGGCTTTGATTCTTCCGTACGCAGCCTACCGTATTCCGTTTACCGTGATTCTGATCCGTTCCTATTTTTTGTCGATTTCCAAAGAGCTTGAGGAAGCTGCCTATCTGGATGGATGTACAAGTTTCGGAATATTTTTCAGAATATTCTTACCTATGAGCGTGCCGATTCTGGTGACATCAGGCATTTTGACGGCTTACCATACATGGAATGAGTTTATGTTTGCGATTATTTTTATCGATGATGAAAATTTACGGACGATTCCGGCCGGGCTGATGCAGTTCAGAGATGCGCTGCAGACGGATTGGGGCGTGCTGCTGGCCGGGCTGACGATTTCTGCTGCTCCGATCATCGCGCTGTTTTTATTGATGCAGAGATATTTTATCCGCGGCATTGCTGCGGGAAGCGTGAAAGGATAAGGAGGATGAAAAGATGAAACTGATAGCTGCCGGAGATAATGTAGTAGATTATTATCAGGATCAGGAGACGTTTTACCCGGGCGGAAATGCGTTAAATGTAGCCGTGCTTGCCCGGCGCTTAGGCCACGAAACTTCTTATATCGGGATTCTCGGCAGTGATGAAGCGGCGGATCACGTATTGAATGTGCTGAAACTGGAAAAGGTGAATGCCGATCTGATCCGCCGGGCATACGGAGAAAACGGGATGGCGGTCGTCACGCTTGATGAAAGAGGGGACAGGATATTTGCCGGATCAAATAAAGGCGGCGTGCAATCGCGTCTGACGCTCGCTTTTCAGGAGAATGACATCTCATTTATTGCCGGACATGATTTGCTGCATACGAGCGTATACAGCAGGATAGAACGTGATCTTCCGATGCTGAGCGGGCATGTGCCGATTTCCTTTGACTTCTCTGTAAAACGTGACGAAGCCTATTTAGAAGCGGTCTGCCCGTACGTGACGTATGCGTTTTTTTCCGGGAGTGATTTGAGTGAAAGTGAATGTGTGCGGCTTGCCGAAAAAGCCCGCGGTTTCGGAGCGAAAATCGTCTGTCTGACAAGGGGAGAATATGGCGCGGTGTTATCGGATGGGGAACGCGTCTATCATCAGCCGGTGGTAAGAGCTGATATAATAGATACATTGGGCGCGGGTGATTCTTTTATCGCCGGGTTTCTTACCGATTTTTTCGAGCATCAGGATATTCGGCGAGCGCTTACTGCGGCCGCCGGGACGGCTGCCAAAACATGCGGAGGGTTCGGAGCATTCGGTTACGGGCATCCCTACAGGCCGGGCGGCGGGAAAAGCAGTGAAAAAACGAGAATACGATAAGCATTGTCTCGTTTTTTATACTTGTTACGCATAGGGACTGTTAATGGTAAACGTGACGCGGTCGGTATGCATTAAAAACAGCGAGCTGTATATCGGCTGGTCTTTTGACATAAAAGCAGTTTTGTCAATTTCAAAAAGCGCATCCCCGATATCACAAGCCAGATAGCGGCTTTCTTCCTGCTTGGCGTATACGACATTTAACAGCTTCGTATTATGGGTGGGCACCACCTGATAGTGCTGTTTCAAAATGTCATGCATCGACACGCCGCCTTTAATATGCTTGCCGATGTCGGGAAATAAACTGAGCGGATAGTGGGCGATTTCGAATGAGAGCGGCTGGTCGTCGTGAAATAAAATGCGTTTTAATTCAAGAACGGGACTTTCGGAAGCGACGCGAAGTTTTTGGGCGATGGATTTAGGCGCTTCAATGATTTCATGGGAAAGAATCTGGTGTTTCGGTTTTTTCCCCGTTGATTCCATAAATTCAGAGTAGCCGTTGACCGCGATGAGCTCCCGCTTCAGTTTAGGGCTTTTAACGAACGTTCCCTTTCCCTGCTGCCGGACGAGCCAGCCTTCTTCCACAAGATCAAGGATGGCCTTCCTGACCGTTATGCGGCTGACGTTGTACGTTTCGCACAGCTCATTTTCGGTCGGCAGTTTTACGGACGGCGAATAAACGCCCTTCTTGATATCGTCCGCGATAATTTGTTTCAGCTGAATATATAAAGGTTTCGAGCTCCCGTTATTTAACAATGGGACGGACCTCCTTTGTCAAGTAGTAGTACTATTATATGTATTATGACGTTATAATACAAATTTGCTTTTCATTTATGAATCTGTCAGAAACCCCGAACATTTTTAACATAACAGAAAGATGTGGCGGTTTCCAGTATTGGAGGAGGTTTCGAATGGCATCATTAACATTTGACCATATCAAAAAAACATACGGCGCCCAATCGGCGGCAGTGAAGGATTTTCACTTAGATGTAAAAGATGAGGAGCTGCTGGTGCTTGTCGGGCCCTCCGGCTGCGGCAAATCTACGACACTCAGAATGATTGCCGGACTGGAGAGCATTTCTGAGGGGAAGCTTTATATCGATGGAGACGCGGTGAACGATCTGCCCCCGAAGGATCGCGATATCGCGATGGTTTTTCAGAATTACGCGCTGTATCCCCACATGACGGTGTTTGATAATATGGCGTTCGGTTTGAAGCTCAGAAAGCTGCCGAAAAAAGAAATCGCAGAGCGAGTCCGGACGGCCGCCGATATTTTGGAAATCGGGCATCTGCTCAAGCGGAAACCGAAGGCTCTTTCAGGCGGACAGCGGCAGCGGGTTGCGCTCGGCCGGTCGATCGTGCGGGAGCCGAAAGTGTTTCTGATGGACGAGCCGCTTTCCAACTTAGACGCGAAATTGCGAGTGACGATGCGCGCCGAAATCAGCAAGCTCCATCAGCGTTTGAAAGCGACCATCGTTTATGTGACGCATGATCAGACGGAAGCGATGACAATGGGCGACCGGATTGTCGTGATGAATGAAGGAGATATTCAGCAGGCCGCAAGCCCCCATGAGATTTATCATTATCCGGCGAATCTGTTTGTGGCGGGTTTTATCGGTTCTCCGAGTATGAATTTTATAAAAGGCGCCATTGAAGAAGGTCACGGGCAATGGTATTTTGCCGGTTCGTCCGTTCGTCTGCCCATTCCGAAAGAAAAAGCGGCCGTTCTTGTGCAGAAAGGATACAGCGGTAAGGAGATGATTGCGGGGCTGCGTCCGGAGCATTTGACGCTTGCCGGACAATCAGAGCACCCGCCTGAAGCGGTGTGCCGCGCTGTGGCGGAAGTATGTGAAAACTTAGGCGCGGAGATGTACGTTCATGCGGTGAGCGGAGATGACCGCATGACGATCCGTCTTGACGGCGCTTCACAGGTGAAACCCGGCGATGCCATTCTGCTTGCGGTCAATATGAACCGGGCCGTCTTTTTTGATGTCGACACTGAAAACGCCGTATATTGAAAAAGGGAGCCTGATGATCGGGGCTCCCTTATCACTTCTTATGATACGATTACCAGATTTCGTCCGCCCATTCCGGATGGTCGATAAACGGATTGCGGTTATGCTGATAGTCTTCGTAAATGATTTCGTTCCGCCGTTTTTCCTTACTGTCGACGGGGTCTTGTTGATTCCATTTGAGCAAAACGGACAGTTTTCCCATGTAAGGAGCTGAGCCGTTTCCGGTTTTATCATTCAGCTCAAGGTCAGGATACCCGTCGTCTCCTTCATAACGCACCGCCATGTAAAGCAGCATGCGGGCGACATCTCCTTTGACCTCATCGCGCGGCTCCCAGGAATCACCGTCGTAATAATTGCCCGGCGCTTTCGGGTATTCTGAGCCGCCGTTATCAAAATCCATGTTTCCTCTGGCACTGTTCACCTGGACGTCCGCAGGGCGCAGATGATGAATGTCCGTCCCAGGGCCGGCAGCTGTTCCGAAGTTTCCGTGTGACTTTGCCCACACGTGTTCACGGTTCCAGTCCCCGACGCTGCCGCCGTTTTTACTTTTGGCCCGTGATTCCTGGGTATAGAGCAAGATGACATTGTTCGGGTTTGCCGGATCTTCGTCAGTTTCCTTCAATGCATTCCATACTTGGCTGTAAGACAGCTTTGTATGTCCGCTGATGATGCGGTGCAGGGCGCTCTTTAAGGCTGTTCCGCTTTTTCCGGAAGCTTCTTTGTAATATGTGTCCGTATCCGCAGACGGAGTGATGACAGCTGAGGCAGTTTGCGGAAAAAGAGTTGTGCCGCCGGCAGTTGAAACCGCCATCCGGCTGTACAGATTCGTGTCAGCCGGCGCGCCCGCAGAGGCTGACGGCGCGGCCCATCCAAAAATGAAAAACAGGCAGACAATCGGCAGAAACCAAAGTTTTTTTGTCATGACTTGCCCTCCTTTACCTCTATTATCCAAAAAATAAATCTAATATTCTATCTTTTTTGAAAAATGGTTCCTTCGGCTTATTGGTCAAAGTATCCGGAAAATCATTAATTTTTTGGAAGATATGATAATGAACTCGTTATGCGCTCCTTCTATAATGAAGATCATCTTGTCAGTTTTTCAGTTTAAAAGGAGGGCGTGTATGGAACATCAGCAGCTTTCGGCGGCGAATATCGGGATTTCCGATGACATACAATGGCTGTCTCAATTCGGCGCTTCCGCTTCCGGCGGAGTGACGAGGCTTTTATATACGAAAGAATGGATGGACGCCCAGCTTGCCGTCAAAAAGAAAATGGAGGCGTTCGGGCTGGAAACGGCATTTGACGATGTCGGTAACGTATTCGGCCGGCTGAACGGCACAGAATCGCCTGATGAGGTGATTCTGACCGGGTCGCATATTGACACTGTTATTGACGGCGGCAAATATGACGGTGCGTTCGGCGTGCTGGCGGGCATGCTGGCGATCCGGCATTTGCATGAGACGTGCGGGCGTCCGAAAAAAACGCTGGAGGCTGTGTCGCTCTGTGAAGAGGAAGGGAGCCGTTTTCCCATCACCTATTGGGGCTCAGGCAATATCACCGGTGCTTTCTCGCTTTCAGATGCGGAAACGCCGAAAGACGCGTCCGGCATTTCTCTGAGAGAAGCCATGCGGCAGAACGGCTTCGGTGCAGGCCGTTATCCAGCACCGCTGCGCACTGATATCAAAGCCTTTCTGGAAATTCATATTGAACAGGGGCAAACGCTTGAACGATCAGGAAAGGATATCGGGATTGTCACCGGGATTGCCGGACAGAGACGCTATACCGTTACGCTTGACGGTGAATGCAACCATGCCGGCACCACTTCGATGAAATGGCGGAAAGACCCGCTCGCCGCGGGAAGCAGCATCATCCACGAACTCATGCTCTCAGCGGAAAGACAGCCGGAAGAGCTCCGCCTGACGTGCGGGAAAATGACGGTTGAACCGAATATGGCGAATGTCATTCCGGGCCGTATCCAGTTTTCCGTTGATATTCGCCACCCGGAGGAAGACGTGCTGGCAGCCTTCCATCAGAAACTGGTGTCGATTGTTGAAAACATCAGCCGCAGCAAAGGAGTCAGGCCCGTTATTGATGAATATATGAGGATAGAGCCGGTTCAAATGAATCAGACACTGACGCGAACCGCAGCGGAGGCTGCAAAAGAACAGGGGGCGGACCCGGAGAAAATCGTAAGCGGAGCGGGACATGACGCCCAGATGCTCGGCAGAACCTTTCCGGCCTGCATGCTGTTTGTGCCGAGCCGTGGCGGAATCAGCCACTCGCCGCTTGAATTCACACCCGCACATCAGCTTGAAACCGGCGTCCTTACGCTGGCGAATGTATTACATAAACTTGCCTATTAACGTAAAGGGGGAATCGGCATGCCGACCAGAAAAGAATTGTGCATTCCGCAAAGAACCATTATGACACCGGGACCGACAGAAGCTGAACCGAGAGTGCTGAGGGCGATGGGCGCTCCGATCATCGGCCAGTTTGACCCGGCATTTACCGGCATCATGAACGAAACGATGCAAATGCTCCGTGAATTGTTTCAAACGGAAAACCGCTGGGCCTATCCTATTGACGGTACATCAAGAGCGGGGATTGAGGCTGTTCTCGCAAGTGTGATAGAACCGGGCGACAGCGTGCTCGTTCCGATATACGGACGCTTCGGATACCTGCTGACTGAAATCGCCGAGCGGTACGGAGCGGACGTTCATACGATCGAGTGTGAATGGGGAACGGTCTTCCGGCCTGACGAGATTATCAGCGAGATGAAAAAGATTTCCCCGAAAATCGTCGCTATGGTGCACGGAGAAACATCAACGGGGCGGATTCACCCGCTGAAAGAAATCGGGGAAGCGTGCCGCGCCCAAGACGCACTCTTTATCGTGGATGCCGTGGCCACGATCGGAGGCTGCGCCGTAAAAACGGATGAATGGAAGATTGACGCAGTCATCGGGGGAACGCAAAAATGCCTATCGGTCCCCTCCGGAATGGCTCCGATTACTTATAATGACCGGACGGCAGCTGTCATTGCCGCGCGTAAAAAGGTAGAACGGGGCATTGCGACGGCAGCTGACGGCAAAATGCTGTCCGGTCATCGGCCGATTACGAGCAACTATTTTGATCTGAGCCAGCTCGAGGATTATTGGAGTGAAAGAAGGCTAAATCACCATACAGAAGCGACAGCAATGCTTTATGCGCTGCGGGAGGGTGTGCGTCTTGTCCTGGAAGAAGGACTTGAAGAACGGTTCCGCAGGCATCGGCGTCATGAAAAAGCGCTTATGGCGGGACTTGCAGCGATGGGCCTTGATTTATTCGGCGATCCGGAGGCGAAGCTGCCTGTCGTCACATGCGTGAAGATTCCGCCGGAAGCAGACGGCGAATCGATCAGAAGGATGCTTTTGTCTCAATTCGGAATTGAAATCGCCAGCTCATTCGGTCCGCTGCAGGGGAAAATTTGGAGAATCGGAACGATGGGCTACAGCTGCAGAAAGGAAAATGTGCTGTTTGTGCTGGCCGGACTTGAAGCGGTTCTGATCAGACACGGTGTTGCCGTTAAAGCCGGGGAAGCGCTGCAGGCGGCCCTTAACATATATGATCTGCCGGCTGAAACCGGTGTGCTGTCATGAGACATGAAAACGAGATTGAAATCATCTGGACTTTTTTCCCTTTTGCCCGTTATACTGAATGGTATAAAAAATGACAAATATGGAATGATCATCTGTTTGTCTGGGGAGAAGGTAAGAAATCATGGCGTACATAGGCCGATTGTCAATTTTAATGCTGAATATGTTTATTGCGATGCTTGGAATCGGATTGATTATTCCGATTATGCCCACCTATATTACCGAATTCGGAGCGACGGGCAGCACGATGGGTCTGCTTGTTGCGGCGGCGGGGCTTACACAGCTTTTATTCGCGCCTATTGCCGGGGAAATAACCGACAAATACGGACGGCGGAAACTGATTATTTTCGGCATCGCCGCCTTTGCCGTGTCACAATTGATCTTCGCCTTTGCCGGAAGCCTGTGGCAATTGTTCGCATCCCGCCTTTTGGGCGGAATGGGCGCGGCGTTTTTAATGCCGTCAATGTTCGCTTACATAGCGGATATTACGACCGAAGAAGAACGCGGGAAAGGAATGGGGCTGTTCAGCGCGGCGATGACGCTCGGTGTCGTCATCGGGCCCGGTGTCGGAGGCTATTTGGTTCATTACGGCATGTCTGTGCCGTTCATCGTGTCTGCAAGTCTTGCCTGCTTTTCAAGTGTGCTTTCATTTTTCTTTCTGCCCGAAACGCTGGGACGTGAAAAGCAGCTGGAAGCCCGGGCAAAAACGGAAAAACGTGAGCATCTGTTTAAGCAAATGTCACGCGCGCTCAAATCGCCGTTCGCGTTTATGCTGATTCTGGTTTTTGTGCTGAACTTCGGAATTATGAACTTTGAATCCGTTTTCGGCCTTTACGTTGACCATAAACACGGATTTAAAGCCTCTGATATTGCCTTTATTATTACGGCTGCGGGTCTCATCGGCGTGTTTGTGCAGGCGGTCGGCGTCAGTTATCTCGTCCGCAGGTTCGGGGAAAAGCGCGTCATTAACGTGACGTTGATCGGGGCTGCTGCAGGACTTGTGTGGTGCCGGTTTGCGGGTTCATATTGGGCCGTTTTTGCCGCGGCAATCTTTTTCCTGACGCTGACATCGCTGCTCCGGCCGGCGGTTAATACGATGCTGTCGAAGCTCGCCGGTGACCAGCAGGGGTTTGCCGGAGGGATGAACACCTCATTCATCAGCTTAGCGAATATCGCCGGACCGTCAGCCGCCGGTTTTCTCTTTGACGTAAATATGGAATTTCCGTATATGCTGGGAGCGGCCATTCTCACCATCAGTTTTCTGGCCGCGCTTGGCTGGGGCAAAAAGACACAGACCCGACCGTTCACGCAGCAAGGATAGAATCAAAAGCCTCCGGGTATCCGGAGGCTTTTTGCTGATTGCTGTTTATTCTTTGGCTGTCTGTAATGAGGATATGAAGCAGGCTGACAGTAATAAAGTGGCCGAATACACCTTTTTGGTGAGTTCCGTACCCACGGCTACATCCGTGATTTTCTGCAATTCCAGAATACAAGCAGTCGAGAAATAAATAAGGCAGAAAGTTGACACGGCAACAGAAGCTCTTGGAAAGCCAATAACAGATTGATACGCACAGAAAAAACGGCTTTTCGGCTAAAAAATCACAACAAACTCCATCATTTACCAAAATAAATGAGAACTGAGGAGAAAATGAGGAGGAGGCTTTTGTTCTTATCAGATGTCGTTTTTAAAAGTTATTTAAAAATTTCATACTATGTCTTTTTAAAACTCATCGTATTCTTATCTAGTTTTTGCAACCAAAAGATTATTTAGTCTTTAAAAATCGGAAAATATGGGTTAGAATGTATAATAGTCTTGTGTTTACAAGTATAATTATTAATGGAGGGATTTATCATGAGAAGTAAAACTAAGAATATTCTAGCAGTATTGTTAGCAGGTATTATGACTTTTGGCCTGATTATAGGATTAAGTCAATCAGCGCAAGCAGTAAGCAAAACAACGAGCTTTACTTACAATACTGGAACTGTTTCTGCAAAATCATATATACATACATCAGATAACTACAAAAACGTTAATGCCACAGTTGAATTGGGAAGATCAGGCACATGGGAGACCGCAGCTTATTGTAAATTATACCTTCAGCGGTATACAAGCGGTTCATGGAAGACTATTGATACTGCTTCCGGTAATGCATCATACGGAAAAAAATTGAATGTTACTTTTACAAATATCGCTAAAAAATCTGCTTCAACTCGTGTAAAAGTGAAACTTTATAACAATTGGAAACACTCAGAACTAATTCAAACTGTAAATTCAAGTAAATGGAAACGCTAATATCTAAAACTTGATTTCGACTGATTAGTAATAATTATTCTTCTAAATTAATTAATGTTTAGAGGCTGAAAATTTTCTAAATGTACTTAGGATGCAGGGGACCCCTGCATCCTTTTCATTGAGTATTACAACCTGATAGCCAAATAGGATGAGCAGGAGCAGAATGTGGTAGTTCTTTAATGCGTCATGGTGTGAAAATGCATGGAAAGCCCAAGCAGGAGAAGCGAGCACCCGTATGATTCCATCTTTCTCCGAGCTGCATCTGTTCGCTGAGAAGTCGAGCCGCCCGTCTTCGTTTTTCCTTCCGAACATGGAATCTCACCGACGACTGTATCCCATGTATGATTTTGAGATTGGAAGGTAATGTGAAACAGCTAGGGAAATCTGCATCTAAACCAGATTCGGTATCGAGGGGGCTTGTTTGTGAAATACAGAAGCGGCTATGTCACGAACCTGTTCCGCGGCACTATAGTCTTCGCGCGGCTCTCCGTACGATCCTCTGTCCCGCCGATTTATAAATGGACAAATAGCAGCTGGCTGCTGTCATCTCGCAGGACTGTATATTCATTCCAGTGATGGAGATCAGGCGGTAATTATCATTAAGATGCAAAAAATCTGCCAAGCATAGGCCGATACCGATTGATGCGCCCCACATGGTTTTCAGCAAAGTGGCAGGGCCGCACGTCAGTAAATCAATTGTTAAAAGGCAAGAAAGCTCATCGGGCCTCAAATTTATTACGCGCCCGCCGAATAAGGCATTGTAATCGCTCTTGCATATATGGCAGCTACATACTGTGAGCTGATTGTAAGCATGGCTAGTATTATTGTTTTTCTCTAATTTCAACCCCTCATTTTTCCGAATGTGATGTTTAAAACACGTTAGTATGCGGAAGACGGGGTGGCATCAGGCTTTATCACTGAAATATTCGTATTTTTTTGGCGGAAACGCCAATGAGAGTGGAATTCATTTGAGGGTAGCAGCAATTCCTTAACCGATCAGCCGCTGCATTCTCAGCGCGAGCCGCAGGCGCATCGTCGTCTCCGGATCTTTTAAGCTTTTGCCGAGCAGTTCCTCGCATTTTTCTAAACGATAGATCACCGTATTTCGATGGACGTACAGGCGCTTAGCCGTTTCTGAAATCTGGCAGTGGGTCTCCAGATAAACAGACAGCGTATGAAGCAGGCTTTGGTCCTCCTTTTGCCGGTCGGCCAGGCTTTGGAGGGTGGCTTGGTAAAATTTCTTCACATCTTCCGCCGGAAGCAGGCGGAGCAGCTCCGGCACGTCTTTGGCATGATAGATTTGAATAAACTCCGCGCTTCTGGACAAATGCCCGGATGAAATGGCGTCTGAAGCTTCAGTAAAAGCGTCAGGGACGTCGATCAGCTTTTGGCATATGTTTGAGATGCCGAAGGAGACAGTCCGTTTAAACTGCGTCCGGACCTGCTTTTGAAACTGCTCCAAAAAGCTGATGACAGACGCGTGCATTTCATTCCAGCTGTCTGTCGCTTCAATTAAAAGAATACCGACATTTCCTTTAATAAAGAGATGAGGGGGAAATGGGAAGGATGACAGCTCCCCTTCAAGCAGATCAAATACATGATCGGAAACGAGCTGATTTTCGGTAAAGCTGATCGTTTTCTCATTTCGGTCAAGCTTTCCGCAAATGCACATGTATTTCTGATCCCAGCGGAGCCGGAATTCTTTGGCGCGGCTTTTGATTTCTTCATGGCCGGTAAACGAGCGGTCGATGAAATTGCTGAAAAATTCATTGCGCGCCCGTCTGCTGAATTGTTTGACGGCATTTTCTTTCAGCAGTTCAAAGGAAATGACGTTAGCCGCCTGTTCAATAGTCAAAATCATGCCTTTATCAGCGGTCTGCACCAGCTCCGGTATCACCAGATAACCGCAGTTTTTTTCAACATTCAGAATCGGCAGGACAGAATACGCCTTTCTGTCGGACAGCATGGAAAAGCAGGTGAAATAAGGCCCGGAAAGGGAATAACAGATGTTTTTCAATAAAGACGTGTCAATGGGTATGCGGTGGGACGATGATAAGAGTTTTGTATGCTGATCCAAAAGCAGCACGGGAAGCCGGAGAATGTCTGAGAGCTTCTTAAGCAGGGATTGCAGCCCTTTGCCGCTCATGATGTGGTTTGTGAATTTTTTATGGGCGTAAATGGCCTGCTGGAGCTCATTTGAACGCATATCAAGAATATGGCTCAGTGTGGCGTTGACGATATCTCCGAGCCTGATGTCTTCCGGCAGCTCAATAATCGGAAATTCATACCGGTCGGCAAGCTCCGCGGCATCTTTCGGAATGACATTAAGATAACGCTTCGTTTTGATCCCCAGTCCCGCGCAGCCCCGTTTTGCCATGAGGCGGATCAAATCTTTCAACAGCTGCGGGCGGTCCTTCAAGTGGTAAGCCGTCGTGACGAGCAATTCGTTTTTATGTAAAAAATCAGCGATGTCCGGCGCATCCATCATGTTGACGTGCTGCACCTCCCTCCAGCCGCCGGATTTGCCTGCGATTAATGCGGCCCGCTCATAAGCGGGAATCTTCATCACGTCATAAATGTTCATCAGTCAGTCTCCTTTCAGGTTCTAAAGACAACCATTGGTTAATATGAATAAAAATCATCAAAAATTATAGCGGTTTTGCTGATGTATTACGATCATAGTAGCAGTAAACTGGCAATCATAGACGCATGTTGTGATAAAAACTGACAGAAAATCGTCATCCTTACAGGGAGGAAGATAAAATGGCCTATGACGTAATTGTAAAGGGTGCGAAAGCTGTGCGAAAAGGCGGAACAGAGCGGGCTGATATCGCCGTCAAGGACGGGAAAATCGCCTTGATCGGGCCCGGCATTGACGAAAACGCGGAACAAGTGGTGCAGGCGGACGGCATGTATGTGTTTCCGGGAGCGGTCGATTGTCACGTGCATTTCAATGAACCCGGCCGCGAAGAATGGGAAGGCATTGAAACCGGCTCAAACATGCTGGCTGCCGGCGGCTGTACGTCTTATTTTGATATGCCGCTTAACTGCATCCCTTCGACGGTAACTGCTGAAAACCTGCTGGCAAAGGCGGAAATCGCCGAACGGAAGTCAGCGGTTGATTTTGCGCTTTGGGGCGGTTTGATGCCCGGATATACCGAACATATCCGGCCGATGGCAGAAGCGGGGGCAATCGGGTTTAAAGCGTTTCTGTCTAAATCGGGAACGGATGAATTTCAATCAGCCGATGAACGGACTCTTTTAAAGGGAATGAAGGAAATCGCGGCGTGCGGCAAGGTTTTGGCCCTGCACGCAGAAAGCGACGCCCTCACCCGATTCCTTGAAGCCGAGTACGCGCTCCAAGGGAAAATTGATGTCCGCGCTTACGCTTCCTCCCGTCCGGAAGAGGCCGAATGCGAGGCTGTGCAGCGGGCGATTGAATATGCAAGAGCGACGGGATGCGCGCTTCATTTTGTACATATCAGCACGAAACGGGCCGTGCTCTCCATTCAGCAGGCGAAAAAAGACGGATTGGATGTCACCGTTGAAACGTGTCCGCACTACTTATTATTCAGCTTTGAAGACTTCCTCAAAAAAGGGGCGGCCGCCAAATGCGCTCCGCCGCTCCGCTCAGAGGCTGATAAAGAGGAATTGATCGGGGTTTTGGCAGAGGGCCTGATTGATATGGTGTCTTCGGATCATTCTCCCTGTCATCCGTCTTTGAAACGCGAGGATAATATGTTCCTGTCGTGGGGCGGGATCAGCGGAGGCCAATTTACGCTTCTCGGCATGATTCAATTAGCGATCGATCATGGGATTCCGTTTGAACATGTGGCCCGATGGACGGCCGAAGCACCTGCCAAGCGCTTCGGGTTAACGAATAAAGGCCGGCTTGAAGAAGGATTTGACGCTGATTTTGCCATCGTCCGGCCGGAACCTTTTACCGTCACAAAAGAAACGATGTTTTCCAAACATAAGCAAAGCCTGTATGAAGGCCACACCTTTCCATACCGAATTGCTGCAACCTACAGTAAGGGGCGCTGTGTGTATCAGGATGGCGGCCGTAAGCAGAGCGGGGCTTTCGGAACATTCCTGAAGCCTTCTGAAATAAAAGAGCCGATTCTCTGATGAGAATCGGCTCTTTTTTGTCGTTTGGAAAGCGGGTCTCGTGGTATCTTTTTATAAAAAGGAGTAAAGCACATTGTATGATCAAATCTTGAACATATTAACGGCATCCTGGCCGCGCAAGACTAGTACAAAATGGACGGAAGATTGCCCGGCCAAAGGCCAGTGCGGCGTAACGGCTTTAGTCATCCAGGATGTTTACGGCGGTGACATTCTCAAAACAAAAACCGGCGCAAGCTGGCATTTTTATAACCGAATAGACGGGGAGATATATGATTTCACGAGCGGTCAGTTTTCAGAGCCGATCGTCTATCAGCACATTCTTTCTTCCAGAGATGAGGCATTTTCGGACACCAATGAACATCAGTACCGGTTCCTGAAAAGTGCATTCAGAAAAAACATGGAAACAGAAAGAGAAAAACACCTGTGATAAACTAGAGTGAGAGGTGAAGGATTGTGATTTATATCGGACTGACGGGGTGGGGGGATCATGACAGCATCTATCCGCCTAAAACAGCGGGCCCGCAAAAACTGCAGGTGTATTCCTCCCATTTTCCCATCGTTGAGCTGGACGCGAGCTTTTACGCGATACAGCCCGCCCGCAATAATGAAAGATGGGTCAAAGAGACGCCGGAATCTTTTCAATTTGTCATTAAGGCATATCAAGGAATGACGGGCCATCAGCGCGGCGATATTCCCTATGAATCGAAGGAAGAAATGTTTGAGGCGTTTAAGCTGTCATTATCGCCGTATATAGAGCATGGAAAGCTTGCCATGGTGCTGTTCCAATTCCCGCCGTGGTTTGACTGCAAGAAAGAAAACGTCGCATATTTAAGATGGTGCAGGGAGCAGATGGGCGATATCCCGTGCGCGCTTGAATTCCGCAACCGGTCTTGGTTTTCCCCGCCATTTTATGAACAGACGCTTTCCTTTATGAAGGAGGAAGGCTGGATTCACAGCATATGTGACGAGCCACAAATCGGCGAGGGCAGCATTCCGACCGTCCTGAAAGCAACGGATGAAGAAAAAACGCTTGTCCGTTTTCACGGGCGGAACAAGCAGGGCTGGATCAAACCAGACGGCGGACAAAACTGGCGTGAGGTCAGATATTTATACCGCTATAACAAACAGGAGCTCAAAGATTGGAAAAACAATCTTCAGGAGCTGAAAAAGCAGTCGCGCAATCTGTATGTGCTCTTCAACAATAACTCAGGCGGAGACGCCGCCGATAACGGCCTTGAGATGCTTGAAATGTTAGATATCTCATATACCGGGCTTGCTCCGAAGCAGCTCGACCTATTCAGCTAGAAAAGAGGTTTCAAGACACATGTCTTATCTTATTTTGATCATATTAGGATTTATCGCGGGAACGGTCGGCAGCCTGATCGGGCTTGGGGGAGGAATTATCATCGTGCCGGCAATGCTCTATTTAAGCACGATGACTCCGTTTTTCCATGACGTAACACCGCAGACTGCCATCGGCACGTCCCTTTTGGTGATTATTTTTACGGGCCTGTCATCAACTCTGGCCTATATGAAATATAAAACCGTTGACTACAAAAGCGGACTGATCTTTTTTATCGGTTCCGGCCCGGGAAGCATCATCGGCGCGTATTTGTCTAAACTTTTTAATGCGCATACGTTTTCCGTCTGGTTCGGACTTTTTATGATTTTGATTTCCATTACATTAATGCTGAAGGCGAAAGCAAAACCGGTCAATAAAGCGCATAAAGGCATGATCCGGACATATGAGGATGAATCGGGTGAGCTTTATACATATTCGTACCGTATTTTCACCGGTATCGTGATTGCCTTTTTCGTCGGTTTATTGGGCGGTCTTTTCGGCATTGGCGGCGGCTCTCTTATGGTTCCGGCCATGATGCTGTTATTTTTGTTCCCGCCGAAAGTGGCTGTGGCGACGTCAATGCTCATTATTTTCTTATCCTCCGTGACGGGTTCCGTGTCACATATCGCAGAGGGCCATGTCAATTGGCTGTATGCGCTGTGCCTCGTTCCGGGCGCGTGGTTCGGCGGCAAAATGGGCGCGTGGGTCAATAAGCGGGTGCAGACGAAAACGATCGTGCTTTTCATGCGGGTCGTCTTGATTTTGATCGGCTGTGAATTGATTTATCAAGGGATATTCAGCTAAAAGGTAGGAGAGATGGTATGTTAGAGAAGCTCCGTTTATATCATACGAATGATTTGCACAGCCATTTCGAAAATTGGCCGAAAATTGTACATTATATTAAGCAGAAGAGAAATGAACATGAAAAAGACGGGGAGGAAACACTCGTATTCGACATCGGCGATCATATGGACCGATTCCAAATGATAACGGAAGCGACCTTCGGCAAAGCGAATGTCGACTTGTTAAACCGGCTTGAGATCGATGCGGCTGCCGTCGGGAATAATGAAGGAATTACGCTGCCTCACGATGAGCTGGCGGATTTATATACCCATGCCGCGTTTCCCGTCATTGTGTCCAACCTGTTTGACGCGGACGGACAGCGGCCGGAATGGGCCGAGCCCTACGTGATCAAAACACTGAAAAACGGGATGACCGCCGGCATACTCGGCGTCACGGTGCCGTATTATCCCGTCTATCAAAAACTCGGCTGGACGGTGACGGATGCGGAAAAAAGCATTCAAGAATCACTTGACGATATCAAGGGCAAAGCGGACATCATCATTCTGCTTTCTCATTTAGGCCTGATCGATGACCGGGCCGCAGCGGAAAAATTTCCGGACATCGATGTCATTCTTGAATCACATACGCACCACCTTCTTGAGGACGGACAGGACATAAACGGTGTATTGCTTGCATGTGCGGAGAAATACGGGAACTATGTCGGCTGTGTCGAGCTGACAATAGAAAGTGAATCACGAACCATTGTCAGCAAACAGGCATCTGTACAGAAAATGGCTGATTGGCAAGGGGAATGTGAAGATACGGCGGCTTTTCTGAAAGAGAAAGAACGGGAAGCGGAAAACCTGCTCTCCGAACAAGTGGCCAACCTGAATGAAGAAGCCGGCGTGAAGTGGTTTGAGGAATCGCCCCTCCCGCTTCTATTAGCCGAGGCGCTGAAAAGCTGGTGCGGCTGTGAAGTCAGCATGGTGAATTCAGGCGTTATTTTGGGGCCTTTACAGAAGGGGCCTGTCACAAAGCTTGACCTGCACCGTATCTGCCCTCATCCGATCAATCCGGTGGCCGTTCGTCTTTCAGGCAGGGAACTCCAGGAAACAATCAGCCAGGCCGCCTCGGAACAAATGGAGCAGCTGCGGATTAAAGGCCTCGGCTTCCGCGGGGAAGTGATGGGCAGGATGGTATATGCCGGAGCGGAGGCAGAGGCCGGCATTCTTGAAGACGGTGTGACGCATCTCCTCAATGTGAAAGTGAACGGAGAAGAGATTGATCCGGAGCGGATATACTCGGTTGCCGTTCTCGATATGTTTACACTCGGAAAGCTGTTCCCTTACATCCGCGATTCAAAAGAAAAGCAATACTTTATGCCGGAGTTTTTAAGGGATCTGCTCGCCTGGAAGCTCGCGCAGCAGCCGTAATGTCATGTAGCTGCCCGCCGTTCCATTTCACCCGAATGAGTGAAAGCGGGACTTTTTAAGAGTGAAAATAAAATACTATGTCCCCTCTTACAAGCATACATTGTGATATGTAAGGGGGGATTTTTCTTGCCTAGATACCGGAGCGCTCTTCGCAAGAGAGGGCCTTTGCCTTTTCGATATGTGCTTCTTCTGTCGTTTGCTTTTTTTATCATATCGACGGTCATCAGCCTTTGGATGATCAACTCCTCAATCAAACCGGTGCTGATGAACATAGGAGAAATGGAAACCAAACGGGTGGCGACAGAGGTCATTACGGAATCCATTGAAGAATACATGTCTCACAGCGACAATGTGAAAGATATGGTCGATATGAAAACGGATGAAAACGGAAAAGTCACAACGATGGATTTTAATACACAAATGGTCAACAGTATGAAGGCGAAAGTGACAAAGCAGCTTCAGGCTCATCTGAAGGAAGCGGAGTTGAACAATAAGCAGCATGAAACGGAAAAAGGCGCGAAAACGGCCGATGAAATTATGATCGATATTCCCTTAGGGCAGGTCACGGGAAACAGCATTCTCGGAAATCTGGGGCCGAAAATCCCCGTGCGCTTTAACCTGATCGGTGATGCGTTAACTGATGTGAAAACAAAAATAAAGCCGTACGGCATTAACAATGCCCTGATCGATATCAGTATTTTTGTGGAAATAAAAGTGAAGGTCATTATTCCGTTTGCCAGTAAGACATCAGTCGTGACAAATAATATTCCGGTCTCCATTAAAGCGATTCAAGGAGAGGTGCCGCAGTTTTATAACGGAAGCGGCGGGTCAGGTGTGACGCCTTCCGTCCAGCTGCCGAGTGAAAAACAGAAGAAAGATAAATAAAAACACACAGCCGCAATCTTTCCTGGCGGCTGTGTGTTTACTTTTTCCTGCGGATTTCTTTTCGTTCCCATGCCCTTAAATGGGGATACGGATCAAAAGACCATTCCGATCTGCCGTTATCTTTATACATCCCGTAGTGAAGATGCGGCGGGAATTTTCCCGCGGTGCCCGGCGGTCCGTACCCGGAACTGCCGACAGAGCCGATCACCTCTCCGGGTTTGACGATCTGGCCTTTATGCACACCTTTTGCAAAGCCGTTCAGGTGAGCGAAGTAGTGATACGTGTTATTGATATCCCTGATGCCGATTCTCCAGCCGCCGAAACGGTTCCAGCCCTTCATTTCAACAATACCGTAGCAGGTCGATCTGACGGGGAGCCCGTAATGAGCGAACAGATCCGTTCCTTCGTGAATCCGGCGCCCGCCGAAACCCCGTGCGGCGCCCCATGTGCTGCGGTAGCTGTAATCCGTCTTCACGGGAAGCGGAAAAGCGTGCTCTCCGAGATCAAGGCGGCCGAACGTTTTAAACAGTTTCATGAATTCGGTGATAATGCCGACCGTCTGATCGCGGCGGTAATAATTCCAGAGACCGATGCGGATATGGTCAAGATCGGTTCCGAATCCCGCTAAATACTGAGCAAATGTATAAAGGATATCCTCATCATTGCTTACCTCGGCTTTTCCGTCGCCGTCGCCGTCCAGGCCGATCCCGTCAAATACTTTAATGCTGAGAGGCGCATCGTCCTTAGGATTTGGATTTTCAGGGCCGCTCCACAAATGATCCGGAATATAAATGCTGATGATTCCCGCTTTTTCCGGCAGATCCTTTCGGTTTGAGCGGACATTTTCTTCATATTGATCAACTGCCGCAAGCACATACCAAGGAATCTGCGTGACTGCTTCGGCTTTGCGGTACAACTGCATCCGTTCACCGTAAACAGGAGCCGATTGTTCTTTCCCGCTTGCAGCCGGACAGAAAACTGATAAAAGGAGAAGAGCAGATAACAGAACTTTCACAACATGATCTCCTTTCAGGATTGAATACAAATAGTTTGCGGCAACAATCCGAGAAAATGTAAGTAATTCTCTTCCCTTGTCGAGAAATTTTTCCTATGTTAAAGTGACTATTGAATAGAAATCCGCAAGTTTTATATCCATCGTGAAATAGAAATTTTTCGCACACGAACATGAATAAAGGGATAATGGAGATGATGGGGAAATGGCAAAGAAAGACGAGCATCTGAGAAAGCCGGAATGGCTCAAAATAAAGCTGAACACGAATGAAAACTATACGGGTCTGAAAAAATTAATGCGTGAAAATAATCTGCATACCGTATGTGAAGAAGCAAAATGCCCGAACATCCATGAATGCTGGGCTGTCAGACGTACGGCGACGTTCATGATTCTCGGTTCCGTCTGTACGAGAGCATGCCGTTTCTGCGCTGTAAAAACGGGACTGCCGACTGAGCTGGATCTGCAGGAACCGGAACGCGTAGCTGATTCCGTCGCGCTGATGAATTTAAAACACGCCGTCATCACGGCCGTAGCGCGTGATGATCAGAAAGACGGCGGAGCAGGCGTCTTTGCGGAAACGGTCCGGGCGATCCGCAGAAAAAGCCCGTTCACGACAATTGAAGTGCTGCCATCCGATATGGGCGGAAATTACGACAACCTGAAAACATTAATGGATACCCGTCCTGATATTCTGAACCACAACATTGAAACCGTCCGCCGCCTGACACCGAGAGTCCGGGCCCGCGCAACATATGACCGTTCTTTGGAATTCTTGCGCCGTGCGAAAGAAATGCAGCCTGACATCCCGACGAAATCAAGCATTATGATCGGTCTCGGCGAAACGAAGGAAGAAATTATTGAAGTGATGGACGACCTGCTTGCGAACAATGTCGACATCATGGCGATCGGCCAATACCTGCAGCCGTCGAAAAAACATTTAAAAGTCCAAAAATATTATCATCCGGACGAATTTGCCGAACTGAAAGAAATCGCGATGCAAAAAGGCTTCAGCCACTGTGAAGCAGGCCCGCTTGTCCGTTCTTCCTACCATGCGGATGAACAAGTGAACGAAGCGTCTAAAAAACGCCAGGCCCAAGCATAAGATAAGCCGAAAAAACCCAAAACGCCGCAGGTTTTGGGTTTTTTGTGATGGAGCCGTTTTTGCAGGGAAAAAGTCATTCTTGAATAAGGATCGTCTGAACCGCTACACTGGATATAAAGAGGAAAAATTCTCCGTCCGTCCGAACCGTCTCATTTTGCAATTGATGGACAGAAGTCAATGAATTATGATAGTAAAGAGTGATAAAAGAGGTGAAGACATGATTCTTATTCAAAATGCCGAGTTTGAACTCGTACACGATTTTAAAAACGGCTTTAATGAAGAAGCGTTCAAAGCCCGCTATTCGGACATATTAAATAAATATGATTACATTGTGGGAGACTGGGGATACAGTCAGCTGCGGCTCAAAGGCTTCTTTGATGACCAGAATCAAAAAGCAACCTTTGAAACGAAAATCAGCACATTGGACGAATACATTTACGAATACTGCAATTTCGGCTGCGCGTATTTTGTTTTAAAACGAATCAGAAAATAATTGATGCAGAAGGGGATGCTGTCACGTGTATTTTGTTGACAGAAATAATATCGAACAAACACTCCGTTTTTTTGAGACCCAGCTGGCGCTGTTTGACAGCACGCCTGCATGGGAGAGCGAGATCGAAAAAAGGGCGCTTGAGCGGATCAGCCATCTTATGATCGAATGCATTCTCGATGTCGGAAATGATATGATTGACGGCTTTATCATGCGCGATCCGGGGAGTTATGACGACATCATGGATATTCTGACGGATGAAAAGGTGGTAGCTGAGGATGAAGGGAATAAGCTGAAGCAACTGATCTCTTCCAGAAAGCAGCTTGTCCAGGAATATCAGCACGCCGATCATCAGGAGCTGTTTACGCTGATCACGTCAAACAAAGATGTGCTGAAAGCCTTTCCGGCCCGTGTAAGAACCTACCTGGAAACAGAATTAGGGCCTGTTTCCGCATTTAAATAACAACGAGTGAGAAAATCCACAGGAGTGTTGAGTATGAAGGATTATAAAGGATATTTGATAGATTTGGACGGCACAATGTACAACGGGACGGAAAAAATCGAAGAAGCGTGTGAATTCGTGAGAACGCTTAAAGCGCGCGGCATTCCGTATTTATTCGTGACGAACAATTCTTCCCGGACGCCGAAGCAGGTGGCGGACAAGCTGATGAGCTTTGACATTCCGGCATCTGAAGAGCAGGTCTTCACGACGAGCATGGCGACTGCGCAGCATATCGCCCAGGAGAAAAAAGACGCGTCGGTGTATGTGATCGGCGAAGAAGGCATCCGTCAGGCCATTGAAGAAAACGGGCTGAGCTTCGGAGAAGAAAACGCGGACTTTGTCGTTGTGGGAATCGACCGCGGCATTACATATGAAAAGTTGGCAACGGGATGCCTTGCGATCAGAAACGGCGCCCGGTTCATTTCAACAAACGGCGACGTTGCCATTCCGACTGAAAGAGGGCTTTTACCAGGGAACGGTTCGCTCACATCCGTTTTGACGGTGTCAACGGGCGTTGAGCCTGTCTTTATCGGCAAGCCTGAATCCATTATTATGGAACAGGCGATGCGTGTGCTCGGAACGGATATTTCCGAAACACTCATGGTCGGCGATAACTATGCAACGGATATTATGGCCGGCATCAATGCGGGCATGGATACGCTGCTGGTTCATACCGGAGTGACAAAGCGTGAGCATATGGCAGATTACGGCCAGAAGCCGACATATGCGATTGACTCTTTAACCGAATGGATTGAACATCTATAAAAAAAGGGACGGCCATGACGGCCGTCCTTATTCTGTATTTCTTGCGCTGTGAGCAAGCCGGCTTGAAGCCGCTGCTGCGATTGCGCCGACGATATCATCAAGAAACGTATGGCATTCGCCCGTAGATTTATCATTTAACCGCCCGAGAATACCGGGTTTTTCTTTGTCAATGTAGCCGTAATTCGTAAAGCCGATTGAGCCGTATATATTCACGATAGAGAAGGCGAGCACCTCGTCAACCCCATACAGGCTTTCATCAATCGCCAGAATGGTCTGAAGCGGTTCAGACAGCTTTTTTTGTTCGGCGAGCACATCTAATTCTATTCCCGTTAAAATGGCGTTTTGCACTTCGCGTTTTGCGATGACACGGTCCACATTGAGCCTGCATACTTCCATCGTCAAATCAGGATGATATTTTTTTTGAAGGAAATACACCAGCTCGGCAATATCGTCCGTCTCAACCCCCCGTTCTTTTAAACGCACCCTGGCGACAGCTTCCACCTGATTCAGTTGTTCCTTTTCTGACATTTGCTTCACCCAATCTTTTTTTACTAGTTTATACAACACTCTTCCGATGTGTACGATGTTTCTCCACTTGATTCAAAGGATTACAATATGTATTCATAATTCCGCCGGCGTATGACTACGATGTGAATAGCTCTAATTTTTCAGGCAGGTGATTATGATGAAAAGCATCATTAAAGAAAAATACGGCATCCACGTCAGACAGCTTTCCGTTTATCAGAAATACCAATGCTTCCAGACGCCTAATTCCTTCTTTCTTATAATTCCCGTTTCCGGGTTTTCGCAATCAGAGCTGACGGAGCTTTACTACATGAGTCAGTATTTACAAGAACAAAGTGACCCATACGTTTCAGTGTTTATCTTTACGAAGGAAGGAGAACTGACCTTTGAGGACGAAGGCAAAACGTATGCGCTCTTAAAAGCGCCGATTCCCGTCTCAAACCGGTCGTTTTCCGTCGGAGGGGAGCTTGCCGAATTTCACAGAAAAGGGCGGGGTTTTCCGTACGAAGTGAAAGAAGCGGGCAGGATCGGCCAATGGAAGGACTTATGGGGAAAACGGGTGGATCAGCTGGAATCATTCTGGATGCAGAAAATTCATATGTCTCCGCTTGAACCGTTCGAAAAGAAAATGATCGAAGCATTTCCTTATTATTCAGGCTTAGCGGAAAACGCCATTCAATATTTAGTGGATACGGAGCTGGATGACAATCCCGGCGCAGAAGACTCGGGGACAATCTGCCATCAGCGGATGGAACGGGATACCTGGTCGGAGGAATCATTGATCCGCATTCCGGGCGATTGGGTATTCGACCATGCTGCCCGTGATATTGCGGAATATATGCGCAGCACATATTTGTATCATCGTGACGACCTGCTCAAAGATGGGTTTTTGTTTCTGCAGGAATATGAGCAAATTACGCCGTTATCCTCCTTTTCCAAACGCCTGTTTTACAGCCGCCTGCTGTTTCCGCTCCATTTCTTCGAGACGGTGGAGAGCTATTACATTTCTCATGATTCTGAAAAGCAGTATTACGAAGAGCAGCTTGACTACATTCTTGCCGACTGCACCCGCTATGAACAGTTTTTACAGACATGTCACAACATGATGAATGTCAGGTCGGCGCAGGTTTTTGTCCCGCCTGTGGCGTGGCTCGGGAAAGGAATCAGTTCGTAAGAAAATATGACGTAAAAATATTTAGAAAATAGGGAATCTTGTCATATCAGTGTGTTAAGCGTTTTCATAGCCGTAGAAACAATATTCAGCCGCTTGTCAAAACAAATGCGGGCTTATATAATATTTGTAACTTAAATGTCTGTGAAGGGTTAACAATTGTCCTTTTCTAGTGGACAAAAGGAAGAAAGGTGGAGTTTCTCTTTGGAAGCGATTCGTATTGGACTGTTAGGACTGGGAACCGTGGGAAGCGGAGTCGTCAAAATTATACAAGATCATCAGGATAAGCTTATGCACCAGGTCGGCTGTCCGGTGACGATCAAAAAAGTGCTAGTTAAAGATATTGATAAAAAACGAGACGCAGACCTGCCGAAAGAAGTGCTGACGACAGAAGTCTATGATGTGATCGATGACCCTGAAGTCGACGTGATTATTGAAGTCATCGGCGGTGTCGAACAGACGAAGCAATATCTTCTTGATGCCTTGAAAGCGAAAAAACATGTTGTGACCGCAAATAAAGATCTGATCGCCGTATATGGCTCAGAGCTTTTAGCCGCCGCAAAGGAAAATGGCTGTGACTTGTATTATGAAGCGAGTGTCGCCGGCGGAATCCCGATTTTACGCACGCTCGAAGAAGGCCTTTCCTCTGACCGGATCACAAAAATGATGGGAATCGTCAACGGAACGACGAACTTCATCTTAACGAAAATGATTAAAGAAAAAAGCCCGTATGAAGAAGTGCTGAAGGAAGCGCAGGATCTCGGATTCGCGGAAGCGGACCCGACCGCCGATGTAGAAGGGCTCGATGCCGCGCGCAAGATGGCGATTTTAGCCCGTCTCGGCTTCTCTATGAATGTCGATCTGGACGATGTCAAAGTAAAAGGAATTTCCCGGATAACGGATGAAGACATCAGCTTCAGCAAACGGCTCGGCTATACGATGAAGCTGATCGGCATCGCCCAGCGTGATGACAATAAAATCGAAGTCAGCGTTCAGCCGACACTGCTGCCGGATCATCACCCGCTCTCTGCGGTGCATAACGAGTTTAATGCCGTTTACGTGTACGGAGAAGCCGTCGGCGAAACGATGTTTTACGGCCCCGGAGCCGGAAGCATGCCGACTGCGACATCGGTCGTTTCCGATCTGGTCGCGGTCATGAAAAACATGCGTCTCGGCGTAAACGGAAACAGCTTTGTCGCCCCGCAGTTTGAAAGAAATCTGAAGCAGCCGTCTGATATCTATGCCCAGCAGTTTTTAAGAATTCACGTCAAAGACCAGGTCGGCTCTTTTTCAAAAATCACATCGGCCTTCTCAGAGCGCGGCGTCAGCTTTGAAAAAATTCTGCAGCTGCCGATCAAAGGCCATGACGACCTCGCGGAAATCGTCATCGTCACGCATCATACATCGGAAGAAGATTTCAGTGACATTCTGCAAAACTTAAATGACCTCGAAGTCGTACAAGAAGTAAAAAGCACATATCGCGTAGAAGGGAACGGTTGGAGCTAATGTGGAAAGGACTCATCCATCAATATAAAGAATTTCTGCCGGTGACGGATCAGACGCCGGCCCTGACATTGCATGAAGGCAACACGCCGCTGATTCACCTGCCGAAACTTTCCGAAAAGCTCGGAATTGAACTGCATGTGAAAACAGAGGGCGTTAATCCGACGGGATCCTTTAAAGACCGCGGCATGGTCATGGCGGTCGCCAAAGCGAAAGAAGAAGGCAATGATACCATCATGTGCGCCTCTACAGGGAACACATCCGCGGCAGCTGCGGCATACGCGGCGAGAGCCGGCATGAAATGCATCGTCATCATCCCGGACGGAAAAATCGCCTTCGGAAAACTTGCGCAGGCCGTCATGTACGGTGCGGAAATCATCGCGATTGACGGAAACTTTGACGACGCGCTGGCCATCGTCCGGTCGATTTGCGAAAAATCACCGATTGCATTAGTGAATTCAGTAAACCCTTACCGGATTGAAGGGCAAAAAACAGCGGCCTTTGAAGTATGCGAACAGCTCGGCGAAGCGCCGGACATTCTGGCGATCCCGGTAGGAAACGCCGGGAATATCACGGCCTACTGGAAAGGGTTCAAAGAATACCATGAGAAAAACGGCACCGGACTTCCGAAGATGCGCGGTTTTGAGGCGGAAGGTTCTGCGGCTATCGTCCGCGGCGAAGTCATTAAAAATCCAGAGACCGTTGCGACGGCAATCCGAATCGGGAATCCTGCCAGCTGGGACAAAGCGGTGCTCGCTGCGGAAGAATCAGCCGGAAAAATTGATGAAGTCACAGATGAAGACATTCTTCACGCTTATCAGCTGATTGCCCGTGAAGAAGGCGTGTTTGCCGAACCGGGCTCCTGTGCATCCATCGCCGGCGTTTTGAAACAGGTAAAATCCGGTGAAATTCCAAAAGGCAGCAAAGTTGTCGCAGTTTTGACCGGAAACGGCCTGAAAGATCCGAACACGGCTGTAGACGTATCTGACATAAAACCGATTACGCTGCCGACAGATGAGGACAGTATTCTGGAATACTTAAATGGAGCGGCGCGTGTATGAATGAGGCGGAGATGCTGTTTTCCATTACGGTTCCGGGAAGCACCGCCAACTTAGGGCCTGGGTTTGATTCCGTCGGGATGGCGCTCAGCAGATATTTGAAGCTTTCGGTTTTCCGAAACGATGAATGGCAGTTCTCGGCGGAAACCGAAACTGTCGCGGGCATCCCTCAAGGAACGGACAACCTCATCTATCAAGTCGCCAAACGGACGGCTGACCGCTATCAGAAAGAGCTGCCGCCCGCCCATGTCAAAGTATGGAGTGACATCCCCCTTGCGCGGGGTCTCGGAAGCAGCGCGGCCGCTATCGTCGCCGCCATTGAGCTTGCGGATGAGTTATGCGGCCTGCAGCTGTCGGAAAGCGACAAGCTGCACTTAGCCAGTCTTGAAGAGGGGCATCCTGATAATGCCGCTGCTTCTCTTGCAGGAGGGCTTGTGATCGGCCTTCACGAAGAAGGTGAAACACATATCGTGCGTGTGGCCGAAGCGGATATCGACGTTGTGGCAGTGATTCCGTTTTACGAAGTTCTGACCAGGGACGCAAGAGACGTGCTCCCGAAAGAGCTGCCGTACCGGCACGCCGTTAAAGCAAGCGCCGTCAGCAACCTTCTCGTTGCTGCGATCATGTCAAATGACTGGGCGCTCGCCGGGAAAATGATGAGAAAAGACATCCTCCATCAGCCGTACCGCGCCATGCTTGTTCCTGAGCTTTCAAAGGTGGAACATGCGGCCGAAATGAAAGGCGCTTACGGAACGGCGCTGAGCGGAGCGGGACCGACGATTCTTGTCCTAATTGAAAAAGGAAAGGGAGAAGAGCTGAGAAAACAGCTTTCTGAGCATTTCCCCCACTGTGAGATTGCGGCGCTTACCGTCCCGTCAGAAGGAAGCGTAATTGAACGGAATCCTTTAGAACAGGTGAAAAGTGTATAATGATAAAAAAGCGTTCTTCCCATCAGAGAAGGACGCTTTCTTTTTCTGGAGAAGGATTTTTATTTAGGGAAGCGAAATAAAAAAGAAAAGGAGGAGAAACGATTGAAAAAACTCATAACCGAGGAGGACATTGCGACTCTCGTATCCGTGACAGACCCGCAATATGCCCCTGACGGCAGAAGAGCCGCTTACGTCCGGACAACAGTCAATCATAAGCGTGATTCCTATTCCTCAGCCATTATGATATATGACACAGAATCCGGCATCTCAAACCCGTGGACTTTCGGGGACAACAGAAATACAAGTCCGCGGTGGTCACCTGACGGACGGCGCCTCGCCTTTGTTTCTGACAGGGAGAACGGCGTCCCTCAGCTGTACATCATCGACGCTGCCGGCGGAGAGGCAAAGCAGGCGGCCGATATTCCTTGGGGCGTATCAGATCCGATATGGGCGCCCGACGGCAGATCCGTGCTTGTGTCCGTCAGTCTGACATCAGCGGAGCGCGCCGATGAGAAAGAAAAAAAGAAGCATGACGAGTATGAGCCGGTTGACATTCAGTCATTAACATATAAACGTGACGGGAAAGGCCTGCTGAACGGAAGCTGGGCCCAGCTTGTGCTGATTCATCTTGAAACGGGGGAGATTCAGCAGCTGACGGATCATGAAGCGGATCATTATGACGCGGCCTTTTCACCGGATGGCAGGCAGCTTGCGTTTACCGCCAATTTATGCGAGCTGGGTGACGCCGGAAAGCCGAGCGATGTCTATCTGATGAATCTGGCGGATGGAAGCCTGAAGCAGATTACGCCGCACCGCGGTTCTTTCGGTTCCTGCGTGTTTTCACCGGACGGTTCTTATATCGCGATGCTGGGCCATGAAAATGAATTTCGCAATGCGACTTTAGAGAAAGCATGGCTGTACGACGTGAAAACTGAGCGGCTCTCCTGCCTGACCGACATGCTGGATGTTCATTTGAGCGATGCGCTGATTGCGGATTCAATCATAGGAGGAGTGACGCCCCGGCCGGTATGGACAAACGACGGGCAGGGTTTTTACGTTCTCGGGAGCGAGCAGGGAAGCACCGGTATTTATTATATCTCGATTGACGGCCTCGTCTATCCGATCCGATTAGAAGAAGAGTATGTGAACGGTTTTGCTTTTCATCCTGATCAGAAAAGCTGTATCGCTGTCATTGCCAAACCCGCACAGCCTTCCGAGCTTTACAGCATTTCGCTCGAAGATGGGGAAGAGAAGCAATTGACATCCGACAATGATCGGTTTATTGAGGAGCGCATCATATCCGTTCCGGAAAAGCTGCAATATGAAACAAAGGACGGGCTGACGGTAAACGGCTGGTTTTTAAAGCCCGCCGTTTTTGAAGAGGATCAAACTTATCCGCTCATTCTATACATACACGGCGGGCCTCACATGATGTACGGCCATACGTATTTTCACGAATTCCAAGTGCTGGCCGCACAAGGATATGCTGTCGTGTATGTCAACCCGAGAGGAAGCCATGGCTACGGACAGGATTTTGTCAATCGTGTCAGGGGTGATTACGGAGGCGGAGATTACTGTGATGTCATGCAGGCGGTGGATGAAGCTGTTCAGGCGTATCCGTTTATTGACAGCGGCCGTCTCGGTGTGACGGGCGGAAGCTACGGAGGGTTTATGACGAATTGGATTGTCGGACAGACAGACCGTTTTAAAGCAGCCGTCACGCAGCGCTCCATTTCAAATTGGTTCAGCTTCCACGGTGTCAGCGATATCGGTTTCTTTTTTACCGACTGGCAGCTCGGGCATGATTTGTTTGAGGAAGCGGATAAGCTTTGGGATCGTTCTCCTGTAAAATATGCGTCCCGCGTTTCGACGCCGCTTTTGATCCTGCACGGTGAACGAGATGACCGCTGTCCGATAGAGCAGGCGGAGCAGCTTTTTACTGCATTGAAGAAACTGAACAAAACGACGTCGTTCATCCGATTTCCGAAAGCTACGCATGAGCTGTCGAGAAGCGGCCATCCGGAACAGCGGATGAAACGCATCCGTTATATTTGTTCATGGTTTGATGACTATTTGTAAAAAATAAAAAACCAGGCTGTCATGCAGCCTGGTTTTATGATTAAAATACTTGTTCTACTTCAACGACACCCGGTACTTCTTCAAGAAGGGCGCGTTCGATTCCGGCTTTCAGCGTAATCGTTGAACTTGGGCAGCTGCCGCATGCGCCAAGGAGGCGAAGCTTTACAATGCCTTCGTCTACATCAACAAGCTCACAGTCACCGCCGTCACGAAGCAGAAACGGACGTAATTTATCCAATACTTCCTGTACTTGCTCTTTCATTTCAACCTCAGTCATGAGATTCGCTCCTTTCATATACATAAAACCATTATATTCACAGTAACGGTAAAAATCTAATGTTTGGTTTGCAAAGCTGCTTTCCCCATTATAGCATATTTAAACTTGAACATAAAAACCGTTTTTTATACAAAAGCTGCCCCGTCCTTTGTATACTGGTGTAAAGGGGATGATATACATGACAAAGCCGGTTACGCTCAGTGTTTACGGCGCTGAAACGCTTTGCGCAAGCTGCGTGAATATGCCGAGCGCCAAAGATACGTTTGAATGGCTGGGGGCGGCGCTGCAACGGAAATATCCGGAGCAGCCTTTTCACATGCGGTATATTGATATTGACGCACCGCCTCAGCAAAAGGAGACAGAAGAGCTTGCGGAGCGCATCAGAAACGATGAATTTTTCTATCCGCTCGTGCTGGTGGAGGATGTCATTGTGGGGGAAGGGAATCCGCATTTAAAAGATATATATGAAGAAATGGAAAAGCGCGGCTATGTTGCGGGCTCTTAAAAATGGCCGCTGATCGCAATCAGCGGCTTTTTTCTTATCAGCCGTTATGATGCTTGTACATCCATAAAAGGCCTGATTTTAATAAACGGGGCACACGCCCGATGAGCGGACGGTCGTTGACAAGACCGAAGCCCGCTTTTTTTCCGAGTGAACCGAGAACGCCTTTCAGCTTAAATTGCGGCATTGTTTCCGGCAGCTCTTCATTGTTCCAGCGTTTCAGGAGGATCTGCACAATTTGTTCCGCCTGTGCTTCAGCCAGCTGGGCGCTCGGCGCATGCGGCAGGCTCGCGCAATCACCGACGACGTAAACATGCTCATCGCCCGGAAGGTTGTGATGCGGTGTTAAAATGATGCGCCCCTGCGGATCTTTTTCAGCGTCCAGTTCTCTGACGGCTTTATTCGGCTGAATTCCCGCCGTCCACACGATGGCATCGGCCGCTATTCCTTCATCATGATTATAAACGATCCCGTCTTCCACTTTTGTAATATTCGCATTATTGATAATGGTGACGCCGTGTTCTTCAAACCATTTCTGAACATACTTGCTGAGTCTTTTCGGAAAGCTTGATAAAATCAGGTCGCCCCGGTCAAATAACATAATCTTCAGATCGTCACGGCTCTCTCTTAATTCACTGGCAAGCTCCACGCCGCTTAATCCCGCTCCGACGATAGCGACAGATGCATTGGCGCCGAGGTTGTTCAGCTTTTGATAGGCTTCGCGTGACTGATCAATGGTCTGAATGCTGTAAGTATGTTCCGGCGCGCCGGGCACGTTATGATACTTATCCTCGCAGCCCAGTCCGATCACCGCGTCATCGTAAGAAATCGGTTCGCGGTCATGAAACAGAACCTGTTTGTTTTTCGTGTCGACGGAAGCCACCTCACCGTATTGAACATCCAGATTCGGATGCTCAGGAAAAGACACCCTGATATGATGATCAGAAATCGTGCCGGCGGCGAGCGCATAATATTCTGTTTTTAAGCAGTGATACGGGTTTCTGTCAATCAGCGTGATGGATATATCTGACGGAAGCTGGTTCGGCAGTAAGCGGTGCAGCACCCGCATGTTTCCGTAACCCCCGCCGATCAAGACCAATTTTTTCATAATGATTCCCCTTTTGCCCGAAAAATATGGTAGTCAATGTTGTTACAAAATAACGAACTATGTAAAATAACATCTAGAATTATATCGAATTTGATCTAAAACCACAATAATAGTTTTAAAATAACCTACAAATTGACCAGAAAACACGTAATAGTAAAACCTTTAACCTGAATTAATATGTTACGATAACATTGAACGTGAAACCGGATCTTTGACGAATAGAGGAAATTCCGTTAGGATAAGGTACATATGTGAGGTGAAACCGCATGAATCCGATGATTGAATTCTGTGTCAGCAACTTAGCGCGCGGTTCCCAGGAAGCACTTGAGATCTTAGAGAAGGATCCGAACTTGGACGTGCTTGAATACGGCTGTTTAAGCTATTGCGGGAAATGCATGGAGTCCCTGTTCGCCCTGGTCAACGGCGAAGTGGTCACGGGAGGCACGCCTGCTGAACTGGTTGACAACATATATACATTCATAGAAGAAAATCCGATGTTTTAATCAGAGGCTCCGAACGGGGTCTCTTTTTTATTGCGCCCCGGGTTTTGGCAAAATAAAAAATTTGTAGACAGCAAAAATAAATATTGTTATCTTAATAAAGACTTTTTTTAAATAAAATTTTAGAGGTGGATTCATTGAATATCGTTTGGGGGCTGCTCGGGGCAGTTGCTATATTAGCCATTGCTTTTTTGTTATCAGAGAAGAAAAGCAAAATTAACCTGCGAACCGTCATTGTCGGTTTATGTTTACAAATGGCCTTCGGATTCATCGTATTAAAGTGGGACGCCGGCCGGGCCGTATTTTTATGGTTCTCAAGCCGTGTGCAGCTTCTCATTGATTATGCGAACGAAGGCATCAGCTTTATTTTTGGCCCGCTGTTAAAAGTGGGCAGCAGCCCGGCTTTTGCGCTGAGCGTTCTGCCGGTCATTATCTTTTTCTCAGCGCTGATTGCCGTTTTGTATCACTTGAAAATCATGCAGCTCATCTTTCGCGTCATCGGAGGCGGACTGTCAAAACTTCTTGGGACAAGCAGAACGGAATCGCTTGCGGCGGCTGCGAATATTTTTGTCGGACAGTCTGAATCACCGCTTGCCATTAAACCGCTGATTGCGGGATTGACCCGTTCCGAGCTGTTTACGATTATGACGAGCGGCCTTTCGGCTGTAGCGGGTTCGACGCTTTTCGGTTACGCCCTGTTAGGCATTCCGATCGAATACCTGCTGGCGGCCAGCTTTATGGCGGCTCCCGCCGGTCTCGTGTTCGGAAAAATTTTAATACCTGAAACGGAAAAAACGCAGACGATAAAAGGCGATTTTAATATGGACGAAGAAGGCGAAGGCGCCGCTAATGTGATTGATGCAGCGGCAAAAGGCGCGTCCACGGGCCTTCAGATTGCTCTAAATGTCGGCGCCATGCTGCTTGCGTTTGTCGCGCTCATCGCCGTAGTGAACGGAATTCTCGGCGGAATCGGCGGCTGGTTCGGTTTCAAACATATTACATTAGAATCCATTCTCGGTTACGTGTTTTCACCGATCGCATTTGTAATCGGCGTTCCTTGGCATGAAGCGCTTGGAGCGGGAAGCTATATCGGACAGAAACTTGTGCTGAATGAGTTTGTCGCTTATTCAAACTTCGGGCCGCATATTGCGGACTTTTCTAAAAAAACGTCTACGATTATCAGCTTTGCGCTGTGCGGATTTGCCAACTTCTCTTCGATTGCGATTATGCTCGGCACACTGGGCGGTTTGGCCCCAAGCCGCCGTTCGGACATTGCGCGCCTCGGATTAAGAGCGGTTATTGCGGGAACACTCGCAAACCTTCTCAGCGCGGCGATTGCCGGCATGTTTATTTAGTAAACGATAAAAGCTCCCTGCATATGCAGGGAGCTTTTATGTATGAAAAACGGGGGATATTTGTATTGTGTCCGAGCAGAAGAGCTTTTATACTAAGTAAAAGAAAAAAAGTTGGAGGCCGATATGAATTCATTCCGTTTTACCAAGATGCACGGTCTTGGAAACAGTTATATATATGTAAATCAATTTGAAGAACAGCTGCCGGAAGAACGGCTGGCTGAGATTGCCGTTAAAGTGTCCAGCATTCACACGGGCATCGGCTCTGACGGAATGATCCTCATCTGTCCGTCAGAAAAAGCGCCCGTCAAAATGCGGATTTTTAATAATGACGGCTCAGAAGGGAAAAATTGCGGCAACGGCCTTCGCTGTGTGGCAAAGTACGCATACGAACATAAGCTGACAGAAGAAACGTCCTTTTTCATTGAGACGCTTTCAGGTCTTGTGAAAGCAGACATTACAGAGGACAACGGGATTGTGCGTGAAGTCGCCGTTGATATGGGCGAACCGCGCCTCACCAAAAAAGAGCTGCCGATGCTCGGCAATGAAGATGAACGGACGATCGATGAAACCTTTGTTTTTGGAGAAACGGAGCTTTCCGGAACAGCCGTATCAATGGGAAACCCCCATATTGTTTTTCCGGTTGCGGATATCAATCAAGCGCCTCTTACAACGCTCGGTCCCGTCATTGAAAAAGACCCGAGATTCCCGGAAGGCGTCAATGTCGAATTTGTGGAAACCGTCAGCGCCGATGAACTTCATTTCCGCGTATGGGAACGCGGCTCCGGCATTACACAGGCTTGCGGAACAGGCGCCTGTGCGGCGGCTGTCGCATCCGTATTGAACGGTGTTTCCGAACGAAACCGGGATATCACCGTTCATTTAGCGGGAGGCGACCTTGTGATTAATTGGCAGGACAACGGGCACGTGCTGATGACGGGCCCCGCCGAAACCGTATGCAGCGGCGTCTATTATTTGTAAACAGCTCGTTTGAGAAATACTCTCCTCAAGGTTTATAATAGATACTAGCATCGTTTTTAAAAAAGGAGGTCTACCTATGAGTGTTCCAGTAACCATCACTGAAGCAGCGGCTTTGCATATAAAAGATATGATGAAAGAGCATGAAGAAGAAAACGCGTTTCTCCGTGTGGGCGTAAAAGGCGGCGGCTGCAGCGGCCTGTCTTACGGAATGGGATTTGAGCACGAAAAAGGCGAAAAAGACAGCATGTTTGAACAGCACGGAATCACCGTTTTGGTCGACAGCGAAAGCCTTGATATTATGACCGGCACGATCATTGACTTCAAACAGTCCATGATGGGCGGCGGTTTCACCATTGACAACCCGAATGCCATCGCTTCCTGCGGCTGCGGTTCATCTTTCCGCACGGCCAAAAACGCCGGTACGCCGGAAGAGTGCTAAGGGTCAACCCGCCATTATTAGGATGAAAAAATATGACGTCTTTCTTTCCGGTGGCGCTTGCACCATTGTTAAAAAAGGCGTTTATCTGTTTAATAAAAGGAAAACCCGCTCAACAGAAGCGGGTTTTCCTTTTTCAAAGAGGTTATTCAATTGTATGTTTCATCGCATTGTACATATTTGCCGTATGTTCATCGGCTTTATCCCGTGACATGCGCAGCCGTTCTTCTGAAGAACCATATCCGATTTCTTGTTTGCCCTCTTTCAGTCCTTTAAAAATCCCATCAGCGAATTCATCCAGCGGTTCTCCTTGAGTATGCAGCCCTGCTCCGCCTAAATCTGTATTCACCGCCGGAGGCGCAACTTCAATCACTTCTACAGATGAATCAGAAAGCTGATGTCTCAGACTCATTGTAAATGAATGAAGCGCCGCTTTCGTTGCTGAATAGATCGGTGCAATGGCAAGCGGTGTAAAAGCCAATCCCGAAGAGACATTAATGAATGCCGCATCTTCTTTTCCGGCAAAAAACGGAGCGAACAGCATAGACAGGTGGAAGGGAGCTTCAATGTTCGTTGTGATTTCTTTATTGAAATAGTCCCAATTGTCCTTCGCATCCGCTTTCAGCACATGAAAACGTTGTTGAATCCCCGCGTTGTTTACTAACACATTCACTTCCGGATAATTTTCTTTCACCCATTCAAACAGTGATATACGTTCAGATGGAATGCTCAAATCACTGACATATGTAATAAGATCCGGGAATGTTTCCTTTGCTTTTTGAAGAGCGTGCTCACGCCGTCCGGTCACGATGACTTTATTTCCCGCTTTTAAAAACCGTTCTGCGAAAGCCAATCCTATTCCGGCATTTCCGCCTGTAATCAGTATTGTATTTCCCGTCAGTTTCATATTAACTCCTCTTTTCCGATTGTTTTTACATTTCTTTGTCAACATTTCAGCTTTGATCCAATCAATATATTCATCCCGCAAATAGGCATGAAATAAGACAGCAATGATTCTGTAAAATTGATTTTTAGATCATCGGGAAACCCGCCAAAACTATTCTTTCCTTGTCACAATATGATGATACGGCTTAAAGCACGGTTTAAGTCAACAAAAGAACCTTGTGCTTCCGTTTCGGTTACTCACATCAGACATAGGTCACGAAAGGAAAGGTGAACGTAAAGTCTTGGAATTTTCTTGATGCGATAAAGCGTACCGTATCATATGGGTGAGAGGCAATTAAAAAAACGTTTCTGATCAAAACAAAAGGACGGCGATGCATATGCAGGAAGGAAACAGCGTTGATATCAGGCCGCTCAGCTTGAATGATGCAGAGCAGGAACTGGTTTTGCAGACGGAAAACCGCATGTTTTTTGAACGGTTTGCCATGTCGAGACAAGAGGATTTTTATACGCTGGAAGGCCGGAAAAAACGAATTGAACAATCACTGAAGAATGCGGAAAATGATACTGAATACAGCTTCGGCATTTTTCTTCAGGATCAGGCCCTGATTGGCACGATCAGCCTTTTTCAGGTGGTTCGGGGTTCCCTCCAAAGCGCTTTCATCGGTTACTTTTTAGATGGTGAACATAACGGAAAAGGCTATGCGACGAAGGCTGTTAAGCTGGCAGTCGATTATGCATTCAATGAGCTGGAACTGCATCGGATAGAAGCCGGAGTCATGCCGCACAATAAGGCGTCAATCCGGGTGCTCGAAAAAGCTGGCTTTCATAAAGAAGGCATTGCGAGAAAAAATGTAAAAATAAATGGAAAATGGGAAGATCATCAGGTGCTGGCGATCATACATCCGGAGGATACATGACGATATCCTCCTTTTTTATATCCTGCGTCTCTTTCGACAGATTCTTCCTAAAACTTCAAATCAATTGTCTAAATCATACTTTTTGCAAATTCAAAAAAAAATAAAGGGTAGATAGCACCAAAAACTCTGAAAGATGTGCTCTTTGTCAACACGTTCTAAAGTCATATTTTTCGAAAGGATATTGATTTTTTGATAGGATTAAACTAAATTGTAAAAGTATAGAATAGTTAATTTATTTTGTAAGAAAAGGATGATAATATGATAGGTCAATTGAGCAATAAAAAAATATTTTTAAGTTCTTTTTTCATCATTTTGATCTGTTCATTACTCTTCCAATTCAGTATTTCAGATAAAGTTCTGCAGTCGTATTATTCTTCCGTCGGAGAAAATACCTACGATATCGGGGAGAAAAGTGTTCGTACGATTGTCATGTTTCTGCAAGGGTTTATGATCTTCACAACTTTTGTGGAAATTCTGATAGGCGGATTTCTGTTATTCGTTGCCGCTTTTATTCTCGGTACAAAAAAACCGAAAAAAATATATTTGCTTCTATATACGCTGACTTCTTTAATCTCGGCATTTAAAATGTTGATTCTTTCAGTTGTTAACTACTTAACGGCTGATTCCTCGCTTATATATTCTGCCGGCGGCACCAGCTTGAGTCTGCAGCTGCTGGAGCCATTTCTGCTCATATCAATCGCGGCTCTTTATGCTGCTGCGGGAAAACTGACCGATCTCAGTAAAGGCAAGAGAATCATTTTGACTGGATGTTTTGTTTTACTAAAACTCTTTACTATTTTCTTAAACTATTTTATGGCGGATAAAATTTAGCTCGGGAGAGAGTCAATTAAGCTGAATTTTATTATAAATTAAAAAAACAGAGTAGGGAGATGTTATGATGAACTTAGTAAAATCTAATAAAAAGTCTTTCATTTTGTTTGGCGCGGCTCTTGCTGCAGCAACATTGGTTTATGCACTATTATTAACGGGAACTGAATTAAACGTGGCGGCGGCTCATGCATTCTCAGCCAATGCTGAATTAGCTTCTACTCTCGGCATCTCTACAGCAGCAGCTAAAAAAGCAATTGATATTATTGATGCGGCATCAACAATTGCTTCTATCATTTCTCTTATCGGTATCGTTACAGGCGCAGGCGCGATTTCTTATGCAATCGTTGCAACAGCAAAAACAATGATTAAGAAATACGGCAAAAAATACGCAGCTGCTTGGTAAAATCGATCAATAAATAATTGCTCTTTTTGTACAAGCTGCAAAAAGAGCCTCTCTCCCAAATACATATGTAAGGATTGAAAGTATGATAGTCAAACAAATTGCGGCTCTTATCAAATATAATACCCTGTCATCGTTTCGAAAAAGAAAGGAAGATTGGGGCATTCCTCAACTCAACAGCAAACTGCTGTCTGCCATTATTATTTCTCTGTTATGTTTATATCTCGTTTTCCTGGGATGCGGTGTTGTATTCGGGACAAAACTGATTCAGCTGCCCCTCAGCGCATGGGGGCAATTTGTTTTAATCGCCGTTTCACTTGAGCAGCTTTTTTGGGCTGCCGGCTTCTTTAAAGAACACCACAATGCCTTTCTGCTGGATACGCGCAAGGTCATTCATCAATTAAAAAAGGTTCGTTTTTTACAGCTGTTTTCTGTTTTTGCCGGCCAGGCGATCAAAAAAACCATTTTCGTATGGTATCTTTTTGTTTTTCCGGTCTTTTTGTTTTTATCAAGCGCAGGCATGACCGGGTCTGCGGCGGTCATCGTATTTTTCTTGGGCTTCGTTTATTTTCTTCTCAATTTATTTTTATCTATGCTGTTTTCTTATGTTGTTTATCTTCTTACAAATATGTGGAGCAAATTGTTTTACTTGAAAATCATGAAAGGCATTTTATTCAGCGTCAGCTTGCTGGTTCCGCTTGCAATTGGGTATGCCGTTTATCTTCTCGTATTTGGGGAGTATACCGCAAAGGATATTTCAAGCTTTACGGAGTCACCGGCTTTCCGGAACATCCTCATGAATACGCCGTATGTATGGTTAGCATTCCGCCCACATTCCGTGCTCGTTTTCGCTGCGGTGTTTGCGGCCGCCGTCCTTTTAACGGCGGGGATGTTTAAACTGTGGTCGGCCACGCTGAAGAAAATGGACCTTATTCCTTATATGTTTTTGACAAACGCAGATTTTGCGCCAAAGCTGAAATTATATAGAAATAACAAAATATTTCATGCCGTTTTTCAAAAGGATCTGCTGTTTTTATCGAGAATTGACGGGTTTTTTATCAGGAACTTCGGCAGTATGCTGTATTTGTTCATGCTGTTTTTAGGTTTTTGTATTCCGCTTCTGTCGCATCATTTTATCGGGTATTCGGCAGCCGCCATCGTGTCTGCGGCGGTTATCATTGCGAACTTTTCGTATCAGCTCGTCGGAGATGCGCTCAAAACAGTATTATCAGTTGACGGGGAAATAAAAAATCAGCATTTGTTTCACCGGAATATCAAACATGCGTGGCAGCTGGTGTTTCCGAAAGTATGTATTTATAATCTCGCCGCTCTTATCTATTCGTTCATCATCACCATTTTGATTACGGTGTTTTTTCCGTCTTCCGCTGCGCTGACGATTTACTTGTTTATTGTGTTTTTATGTTCGGGTTTTTTATACAGTCTTGTCCAGATTTCAAGCACCGCCCTGTATCCTAAGAAAAACTGGGAGCATATGTACGAAATTGGAGAAGCGGGGAAAGCAAAGACGTATAACAACTTATACGGGTCTTTCATTTTCATTGTGTCGCTTCAAATCGCTGCGATCACGTCGTATTTTATCTATAAAAAGCCGGAACTTGAAATGATGCTTATTCATTCTGCATCAGGTATTTTTGTCCTGTTCACACTATTAAACTATGGAGTCATGTTTCTGTTTCTTCGCAGAATCAATATGGCGGAAAGGTTTGCGAACAATGATTAAATTAGTGAATATACAAAAAAACTATAGTGAAAAACAGGTGTTGAAAGATATTTCGTTTGAGGTGAAAAAAGGCTCAATTTATGCTTTGCTGGGGACTAATGGAGTCGGGAAAACAACGACTTTGAAAATCATTTCGGGCCTGCTTAAACCGACTTCAGGCAGCGTCATGATTGACGGTAAGGAACTGGATTCAGAAGAGGGGGGGCAAATATCGGCTGATATCGGTTTTGTGCCCGACCATGCCTTTTTATATGATTATTTAACGGGAGTCGAATACTTGCGTTTTACAGCGGAAATGTTTCAAGTGCCGTCTCAGCGGACAAATGAGTATATAAAGAATATGTTAGAGACGCTGAAGCTTGCTCAAGACGGAAATCAGCTGATTAAAACATATTCACATGGAATGAAACAAAAATTATCAATTGCGGCCGCGCTCATTCATCAGCCAAAGATATTAATTCTTGACGAACCGCTGACGGGCATTGATTTAATCAGCGGTAAAACGATACGGACGTTATTAAAGGAATACGTCAAACAGGGACATACGGTCCTGTTATCGACTCACTTGCTGGAGCTGGCGCATTCGCTATGCGATACGATCGGTATTATACATGAGGGCGTTTTTGCGGCGGAGTATCAGTCATCCGAGCATTCATTAGAAGAGATTGAAAAATTGGCTGAGAGTATTTATACATGATGAACCGCATGTTGCCGGCAATCAGGACGTCCGCCATTCCGTTAACCGCATCATTGCTGTTTTTTTCAGGCGGTGTGATCGCTGCGTTTTTTTTCGATCACTTTGTTTCAACAGCGTCTTACAACGGCTCGTCAGGCGCGGTTGAACTGCTGAAAAACAATGCAATCGCTTGTCTGTTTTTAGCCGCGGGGTTTTTTACCTTTGGGTTGACCTCAATCTTTTATTTATTCACCAACGGGTTTATTTTAAGCGGCTCTATTATAGAAAATCTTCATAGCGGGGTTCCTTTTTATCAGATTTTTTTACTGCTAATTCCTCATGGTATATTTGAAGTTCCTGCGTTATTATTAAGTGGCGCCATTGGTTTTAAGGGCGTTGAATTGGTCATCAGGCTGTGTTTTTCTAAGGAAAAAAAGATAATGGCTTCAATGTTCAGGCATATTGGAATATTGGTGCTCATAATTATTTGTCTGCTGATCGCCGCTGCCATTATTGAAGCTTACATCACACCAATTTTTAAGTAAAAGGGGCAGAAATCATATGAGAAGTAAATTATCATTAATCGGTGTGCCGATTGTTATGATTATCGGTTATATCATTTCTTTATCCTTTGAGTGGCTGTTTCCTGTTCTTACTTTTGGGGTGGCAGGACTATATCTCTTTATATTTGCTCCGGTGCAAAATAAATTCATTCGTTACATCTTTTTGTTTATTTTTGTGATTAATCTGTTGGCCAGTGCGGCTCTTTATTTCGGTATTTAATGAAAAAAATGACATTCATATTGAATGTCATTTTTTTATTTTTTGCGGCTCTGCTGCGTGTTAAAATCTGTCGCCGTTGAAAATAGAGTTTTTTACGATCACGTAGTCGACATTGCGGATGGCTTCGAGTGTATTGCCGCCGGCGTAAGAGATGGAAGATTGCAGATCCTGCTCCATTTCAACCAGCGTGTCCTGTAAAGACCCTTTATGCTCGACATGCATTTTTTTGCCTTCGACGTTTTTCTTTTCGCCTTTTTGAAATTCAGAAGCGGAGCCGAAATATTCTTTGTACAGCTTTCCATCGATTTCGATCGTTTGTCCCGGTGATTCTTCGTGGCCGGCGAATAATGATCCGATCATGACCATGGATGCGCCGAATCGGATGGATTTCGCAATATCGCCGTGTGTGCGGATGCCGCCGTCAGCAATGATCGGTTTGCTCGCCGCTTTTGCGCACCAGCGAAGCGCGGCTAATTGCCATCCGCCGGTTCCGAAGCCGGTTTTAATTTTGGTGATGCAGACTTTCCCGGGGCCGATTCCCACTTTTGTCGCGTCAGCGCCCGCGCGTTCCAGCTCCCTTACGGCTTCAGGCGTCCCGACATTCCCTGCGATGACAAAGCTTTCCGGGACATGTTCTTTAATAAATTGGATCATGCTGATCACGGCATTGGAATGGCCGTGCGCGATATCAATGGTAATATAATCCGGCACAAGCTCCTGTGCTTTCAGCTCCCGGATGAATTCATAATCATTTTCCTTCACGCCGACACTGATGGAAGAAATCAGTCCGCGCGCTTTCATATCCTGGACAAAAGCCAGGCGTTTTTCCGGTTCGAAGCGGTGCATGATATAAAAATACCCGTTTTCCGCGAGCCAGGCCGCGATGTTTTCATCTATTATCGTCTGCATGTTGGCCGGCACGACCGGAAGTTTAAACGTGTGTCCGCCCAATGTAACTGATGTATCACATTCAGATCGGCTGTCCACAATGCATTTTGCAGGAATCAGCTGAATATCTTCGTAATCAAATACATTTTCCATATATAACACCCCTAAAAGCGAATAATAGAATTAAATAAAATTAAAATGTTCGTCTTTTTATAATGTACTTTGTTTTGTCAGGAATGTCAAATGATTTCATGCTGCCTCATATGCGGTCAGCTTGTCATCCATTTGCAGTTTGGTTATCATAGTAGTATTGGGTGTTGTAAGACATTTGTTACGATAGATAGATTTGCAAAGAAGGGAGGGGCCGGTGTGGAACAAAAACAGCCCGGGCACAGCCCGAAAGCCCAGAAAATTCAGGACCGGATTATTTTAGGCACGATTTGGGTCGTGTCGGCGCTTGTCATTGCGCTCGTTGTCGGAACCGTCATGAATTATATTTGGATGTTTAAATAAAAAAGAGTCTGTGCCGGTATGACACAGACTCTTTTTTATATTATTTTTCAAACATGCTTGTAGAATGCAGAGGCTGGACGCGCGCTTTCGGGTCCATGTAAGCCTTCGCGTTGTTCACGGCTGTCGGAGCTTCGCCGAAACCGCTGGCGATCAGCTTGACTTTGCCTTCATATGTGCAGATATCTCCGGCGGCAAAGAAGCCTTCAATATTCGTTTCCATCGTGCTTTTGACGACGATGGAATTTTTCTCGATGTCAAGGCCCCAGTTTTTAATCGGGCCGAGAGAAGAAACAAAGCCGTAGTTTACGATCAGGTCATCAATTTCGATGATTTCTTTACGGTCGCCTTTCACTTCTTCGAGAACGAGCTGTTCGATCCGGTCTTCACCGACAAGTTCAGCGGGAACAAACGGTGTCAGCACGTTGACTTTAGAATTATGAAGGTTTTCGACACTGTGCTCATGCGCGCGGAATTTATCACGGCGGTGGATGATGCTGACTTCTTTCGCGATCGGCTCAAGCATGAGCGCCCAGTCAACCGCGGAATCGCCGCCGCCCAGAACGGCAACGCGTCTGCCTGCGAATTGATTGAGGTCGTCAATGAAGTAGTGCAGGTTTTTGCCCTCATATTGTTCCGCTGATTCCAGCTCAAGCTTTCTCGGCTTAAATGCGCCGTTTCCCGCGGTGATAATAACCGTTTTTGAATAATGCGTTTCTGAATTCGTGACAAGCTTAAACACACCGTCCGCCTGTTTTTCAACAGATTCAACGGCCTGCTCTAAGCAGATGGTCTGATCGAACTTTGCCATTTGCTCTTTTAAATTGTTCACAAGTTCTTGGGCGCGGATTTTCGGGAATCCGGCTACATCATAAATATATTTTTCAGGGTACAGCGCGCTGAGCTGGCCGCCAAGCTGAGGCAGGCTCTCGATGATTTTGACGCTCGCCTGTCTCATTCCCCCGTAAAAAGCGGTAAACAGGCCGACCGGGCCGCCGCCGATGACCGTAATATCATAAACCTTTGAATCCTCTTGCATACCAAATTGCCTCCTAATTGAAAATTGTTATTAATTATAACATACAATTTAAAAGGATGACGAGTGCCGAAAACCGCCCGGCCGCTTCATTCTTGAAAAAAATTGCGGCCGCCGCTAATATGGGGACAAATTCCAATCTGTTTTTTCCTGAATGTTTTCTGATTCTTCCGGATAGTATGGTGATATGCAGACATGTGCGGTTTTCTAAAAAATTTTATATTTCATTTCATAAAATCCCGCCAATAAGCTGAAGCTAATACAAATGTTGATTTGATTATGCGTCTAACAGCAAAAAAAAGAAGGTGGATGTGATGGCATTGAATAAACCCAAAATCGTGGTTTTAGGTGCAGGTTATGGTGGATTAATGACAGTAACAAGGCTTCCGAAGCATATCGGGGCAAATGACGCTGACATTACTTTGGTCAATAAACACAATTATCATTATGAAACGACATGGATGCATGAAGCGAGCGCAGGAACGCTGCATCATGACCGCTGCAGATATCAAATAAAAGATGTAATCAATGAATCACGGGTCAAATTTGTGCAGGATACCGTAAAAGCGATAGATGTGCAAAATAAAAAGGTGACGCTTTCACAAGGGGACATCCCTTATGATTATCTTGTCATCGGGCTTGGCGCCGTCCCTGAAACATTTGGGATTAAAGGCTTAAAAGAATTCGCTTTTCCGATCGCGAATATTAATACGTCGCGCCAGCTGAAAGACCATATTGAGCTCCAATTTGCGACATACAATACGGAGGCCGAAAAACGCCCTGACCGCTTAACCATCGTTGTCGGCGGAGCGGGCTTTACGGGAATTGAATTTCTCGGTGAGCTTGCGAACCGCAAGCCGGAGTTATGCAGATATTATGATATAGATGAAAGTCTCGTCCGGATCGTCTGTGTCGAGGCCGCCCCGACGGTTTTGCCGGGATTTGATCCGGAGCTTGTCGATTACGCCGTTCAATACCTTGAGAGCAAAGGCGTTGAATTTAAAATCGGCACCGCGGTTCAAGAATGCCGCGCAGACGGTGTCACAGTCGGCAAGAAAGATGAAGAGCCGGAAGAAATCAAATCGCAGACCGTTGTCTGGGCGGCGGGCGTGCGCGGGCATCCGATCGTGGAGGAAGCGGGTTTTGAAAATATGCGCGGCCGTGTCAAGGTCAACCCTGATCTTCGGGCGCCGGGACATGATGACGTTTTTATTCTCGGCGACAGCTCGCTCTTTATCAATGAAGAGACGGAACGGCCGTACCCGCCGACTGCTCAGATCGCGATGCAGCAAGGAGAAACGGTCGCCAAAAATCTGGGCGGTTTGATTAAAGGAGGCCAGCTTGAAGAGTTCAAGCCTGACATTAAAGGAACCGTCGCCTCCCTCGGTGAGCATAACGCCGTCGGAGTCGTATACGGCAGGAAGCTCAAAGGCACGCCGGCGTCCTTTATGAAAAAGGTCATTGACAACCGCTCGCTCTTTATGATCGGCGGGCTGGGCCTGACGCTGAAAAAAGGGAAGTTTAAATTCTTCTGAAAACCCGCGGCCGCGGGTTTTCTCTTCTTTTAAAAAAGAGCGCTATCAAAAGAATGTAAAAGAAAAAAATAAATGTTTTCGCTTACATGAGTTATTTTGTTACATATTCTGACTTGGTGCTTGACAAGTAAATATGATATATTATCAGAAAATTAAGAAAAAGGGTGATCCGCATGAAAACGACAGCAAAAAGCACGGCGGCGTGTCCGTTCTGCTCAGGTAAAGGGTATTTTCAATTGCTTCTTGGCGGCTCCGAAACATGTCCCTCCTGCCAGGGAAGCGGCAAAGAGAGACGCTGATTTTTCCAGACGTTGACTTTTTTACCGCCCCCGAGGTACACTGAAAGTGCTGTAGGGGGTGGATGTTTGTGATTAGTTTGCCGGTTGTCCTGATCTCAATCGTACTATTTTTCGTACTGTTTTTCGGCATAGGCTTTCTGTTGAACATGCTGCTTAGAATGTCGTGGATTATGGCTGTTGTCTATCCGATTGTATGCCTTTTCATTATCAGCAATAAAAAGATGATCAGTTACGTGCAGGCGCCGGGGGAATCCTTTCAAAGCCTGTTTCAGCGCATCATGTCATTAGCGGTTGCGGATGTCGTGATTTTGGCGGGCGGACTGGCGGGAGCCATCATGTCAGGCATTGCCATAAAGGCGCTCAGAAAAAGAGGATATCAAATGTTTTAAGCCGCTTTCTTATTCGAGAAAGCTTTTTTTGTGCCGCGGCGCTTTTTGTATAGCACCCCACCGAGTTGGGAACAATGACTCGGAGGAGAGTGATTTCAGATTGACGATAATCAGACGCGTATTCATGATCGTGCTCTTTTTGGGCGCATGCCATGCGACATACTTTTCCATAACCGGTGTTGAAGCAAAGGATCTGACAAATTGGATGACGGAACATCGCGGCGCCGTTTTGAAAAACATCGGCACTCCGTTTCAATCCTTACAGAATCAGCCGGAAAAGAAGGCATCAGGCAGGATAAAACCGCTGGAAGAAGCTTTTGACTGGGAACGCTATCCGTCACAAAAGGTGACGGCCACCGGTTATACCGCCGGAGCGGAATCTACCGGAAAATCTCCCGGGCATCCGCAGTACGGAATTACATATTCAGGCGTGAAGGTCAAACGCGATTTATATTCAACTGTTGCGGCCGATCCGTCTGTTTTCCCGATCGGGACGATTCTGTTTATACCGAATTACGGTTACGGGGTTGTCGCCGATACAGGCTCAAAAATTAAAGGCAGCCGCCTTGACCTCTACTTTGACACCGTCAAGGACGTCTATAACAATTGGGGCAAAAAAACACTTGATGTCTACATGATTAAAAAAGGGAACGGCACAGTGACCGAGGACGAACTTGTAAAGCTGAACGAAACAAAGTCGATGCAAGTGTTCAGAAATCAATACAAAACGGTAAAAGAATAAAAACGCTTCAGCATCCGCTGAAGCGTTTTTTACATAAAGAAATAATCTAAAATCAATGTCAGCACAATACCGGTGACGCCGCCGAAGAACACTTCAATCGGCTGATGGCCGAGCAGTTCTTTCAGTTTCTTCTGTTTTTCTTTCTCTTCCGCTTTCTGAAAGTCCTTCGCTTCGCTGACAAACCGATTAAAGTCGATGACCAGTTTATTAATGACCGTCGCCTGTTCACCCGCATGCCGCCTGACACCTGTAGCGTCGAACATCGTAATGACGGCGAAAATCGCGGCGATTGCAAACAGGGGCGAGTCCAGTCCCTGTTCCAAAGCGACTCCGGTTGACAGCGCGGTGACGGCGGCGGAATGGGAGCTCGGCATGCCGCCGGTGCTCGTCACAAGAGACCAGTCAAGTTTTTTGGATACGATAAATTGAATAGGCACTTTTACAACTTGGGCAAAAATAATGGCGGCAAAACTCGCCAGTAAAGGAAAATTCATAAGTACATCCATATGCAACATCCTTTCTGTATCTGCTGATTCCGATCGTATCGAAAAACTGCAGAAAACGCCCTTAGTTTGGTAAAATAAAATCAATGAAAAATGTTTTTTCATTATACCACTTTACATAACAAATACCCACATAAGGAGTGTGTACTCATGTTTTATGCATCTGATCAACTGCGGCATCCCGAAACACTGGTCATCGGTCTTTTTCAAAAAAGCACGCTGAACGGATTTACGAAGGAATTGGATGATAAATTGGACGGTCATCTGACCCAGCTGTTAAAGGATGGTGATGTGTCCGCCAAACGCAATCGTGTATCAAAAGTATACCCTCCGGCTGCGACCGGTATGAAACGTATTTATTTTATCGGCCTGGGAAGAGAAGCGGATTATTCGTTTGAAGATACGAAAGAATGCTTTGCACGAGTATTTCAGCAGGTTCATCAAGATAAAAAACAGGAAGTATCCGTTTTGCTCGATACATTCGTCTCCGGGGAAGTGCCTGCCGCCGATGCCGCTCATGCGCTTTCAGAAAGCTGTCTGCTTGCGGTTTACGAAGTGCAGGATTATAAACATAAATCAAATGAGCCGGATCAGGAACTGAAATCAGTCTGCGCCGTGACCGAAGAAGACCTGAGGGAAGTGCAGGCCGGCCTGAACGTCGGAGCGGCATACGGCCAAGGGACGAATTCAGCCCGCACGCTTGTGAATATGCCGGGTAATATGCTGACGGCCACTGATTTGGCGTCATATGCCGCCGAGCTTGCGGCAAAATACGATTTCGAGTGTGAAATTTTAGAAAAAGATGAAATGGAAGAGCTCGGCATGGGCGGACTGCTTGCTGTTAACAAGGGCTCATCCGAACCGCCGAAAATGATCGTTCTGAAGTATCAGGGCAAAGATCAGTGGGAAGACGTTATCGGCCTGGTCGGTAAAGGAATTACCTTTGATACGGGCGGATATTCAATTAAGCCGAAAACCGGCATCGTCGGCATGAAAAGCGATATGGGAGGGGCCGCCTCGGTATTAGGGGCAATGGAAATTATCGGCGAACTGCGGCCTGAACAAAACGTGCTCGCTGTCATACCGTCTACGGACAACATGATTTCGTCCGATGCTATGAAGCCGGATGATGTCATCGTTTCGCTCAGCGGAAAAACCATTGAGATCCTGAACACCGATGCGGAAGGGCGTCTCGTGCTTGCCGACGGCATCACATACGCCAAGCAGCACGGAGCCTCTGTCCTTGTAGACGTCGCAACGTTAACGGGCGGTGTCATTGTTGCCTTAGGGAACGAAATGACGGGCGCCATGACCAATCACGCCGCGTTTTATGAACAGGTGGCGGAATCGGCGAAAGAATCCGGCGAGCCGATCTGGCAGCTTCCGATTACAGAAAAGGATAAAAAACGGGTGAGAAACAGTCAGATGGCTGATTTGAACAATTCTCCGGGAAGAGAAGGCCACGCGATTATGGCGGGGGCATTCATTGGTGAATTCGCGGAAAACACGCCGTGGGTTCATCTCGATATTGCGGGAACCGCAACGGCGAATAAAGCGACATGCTTCGGCCCTGCCGGCGCAACAGGCGTCATGGCAAGGACGTTGGCTGTTTTGACTGAGCGCTTTACGCCCGAAAGATAACAGCATCCCGCTGCCTTGATGCAGCGGGTTTTTTGATTTCCAAAATCTTTAGTTGACTAAAGCGCAGAATATATGGTAACTTTAATTATCTACTACATTAGCAAACTAAAGGATTTTTGGAGGGACTCATCAATGAATGCTGTTGTTGTCGCAGTATTGCTTATGCTCGTCTTAAGCCTGCTGCGTGTCAATATTATTATAGCTTTAATGATCGGCGCGCTTGCCGGCGGGCTGACCGGCGGCTTAGGCCTCGGAGAGACGGTGAAGGCTTTTACGGACGGTCTCGGCGGAAATGCCACCGTCGCAGTCAGCTACGCGCTGCTCGGAGCATTTGCCGCGGCGCTGACAAAGACGGGGCTTCCCGATGCAATGGTGGAAGCGTCTGTCAAACTAATCGGAAAAAAGGAAGATTCGCGGAAAAAAGCACTGTCAAAAGTGTTAATCGTACTGATTATTTTAATCATATCCTGTTTCTCGCAAAACGTGGTGCCCGTTCACATTGCGTTTATTCCTGTATTGATTCCGCCGCTTTTAAAAATATTTAACGAACTTGAAATAGACCGCAGGCTGATCGCGTGTGTGATGACATTCGGACTGACTGCGCCGTATATCGTTCTGCCTGTCGGATTCGGACAGATTTTCCAGGGGATGCTGAGAGATAATATGGCGTCAGCCGGTTTAAAGGTGCCGCTCAGTGATATCCCGTATGCTTTAATCATCCCGACGGCCGGGATGGCGGTCGGTTTAATTTTAGCCGTCATCGTCTTCCGGAAACCGAAGAAATATGAGACGAAGGAGATTGCCGGACTATCGTCTTCTCCTTATACGAAAAAAAGCATTGCCATCGCCTTGATCTCCATTGCCGTGTCGCTTGCCGTTCAGCTCTATCTGTCACAGGTGCTCGGAGTGGAAGGTATGATCATGGGCGCGCTTGCCGGCTTGTTTACGCTGTTTATCAGCGGAGTCATGAAGCGCAATGAAGCGGATAAGCTGATCACAGACGGCATGATTCTGATGGCTTTTATCGGGTTTGTCATGCTTGTTGCGGCCGGTTTTTCAAATGTATTGAATAAAACGGGTGATGTGGCTTCCTTGGTCAAAGCATCAACAGGCCTTATCGGCCACAGCCAATCATTAGGCGCGCTCCTGATGCTGGTGGTCGGTTTATTAATCACGATGGGAATCGGATCATCATTTGCAACCGTACCCGTTATTACGACCATATTCGTTCCGCTGTGCGCTCAGCTCGGATTCAGCCCGATGGCGACGATCGCCGTAATCGGAGCGGCCGCCGCGGTCGGCGATGCGGGTTCTCCTGCAAGTGACAGTACGCTCGGGCCGACGTCAGGCCTCAGCGCCGACGGACAGCACCACCACATTTGGGATACGTGCGTACCGACATTTCTTTTCTATAACATTCCGCTTGTGATATTCGGCTGGATTGCCGCGCTTGTTCTGTAAAAAAAGGCTCCCGGAAAGGGGAGCCTTTTTGTATGCTGAGAACATCTTACGCCGGATTTCTGCTGAACCCCGTCGCTTTATGAATAGACCTGTAAACGGCAGGCGCGATTGATGCCAATAACAGTGCTAAAACGATATCTTTTATGAAAAACCATATCATGTAAAACCAGGCCATTCCGTAGCTGATCGGAGCATGAAGCCATAATTTCAGCGCAATATACGTATAGGTCGTGCCAATGATATAAATGACGGCGGTACCGATTAAAGAGGCCCATGCATAATGCAGGCGGCCGGGTTTTTTTGTTTTTTCCAGCAGCCATCCGGCTGCAAATGCCGCTGGAATGTAAGCGAGAATAAATCCGCCGCTCTTTCCGATAAACGGCGCAAAGCCTGCTGAGAATTGAGCGAAAACAGGCGCCCCCGCGAGTCCGGCCAATGCGTATACCGTCATTGCAATGGCTGCCCGTCTGGCGCCGAGAAGCATCGCGGCTAACAGACAGAAGAAAGGCTGCAGTGATAACGGAATTCCCGCAACTTGCAAAAAAGGAGCCATTGATGTAATGTTGGCGCCGACGGCCATCAGTGCGGCAAACATGCCGATAAGCGCCATATCGCCCGCGCGAAGGTTGCGTTGTTTCATTTGTTTTTCCCCCTTACACTTGTACCAGATTAGCGTAATCGAAGGGTGATTGATTGTCAACAAAGATTTAATACAGGTTTACTAAATGGAGGGAGCCATATGTTTTTCGGGAAAACGAAACAAACAAAACAGTCGGAACGGATTCCGCCAAACCAAAATGTCACAACGAAGTTTCCCGTGCTTCACGCCGGAAATGTTCCTTATTATGAAGATATGTCAAAATGGAATCTGCAAGTGTACGGGCTTGTTGACCGTCCTATGCTGTTAAGCTTTGAAGATATCAAAGCCTTTCCTGAAGCCGAAGTGAAAAATGATATTCATTGCGTCACGGGCTGGTCCCGTCTTGATAATATCTGGCAGGGAATACGCGCCAAAGACATCGCTGAGAAAGCGGGCGTGCACAAAGAAGCGGGGTTCGTCATTCTGCACGCTGAAGAGGGCTGGACGGCCAACCTGCCGCTTTCTGATTTTACGCGGGAAACATCCCTGCTGGCATATGCGCATAACGGCGAGCCGTTAACGCCAGAGCACGGCTATCCGCTCAGAGGCGTTTTCCCCCATCTTTATTTTTGGAAAAGCGCAAAATGGCTGCGCGGCATTCAGTTCACAAAGGAAAACCACCCCGGCTTTTGGGAGAAAAACGGCTACCATATGAGGGGAGATCCATGGAAGAATGAGCGCTTTACATGGGATTAAGCCCCTATCACTATATAGTTCTTAGGTACCTTATTGAAATAAGGTGCTTTTTTTATATCAAAAATCCATTGACTTTGTTTGGCAAAAAACCTATTATTTGAGGTGTCTTTTGATATTGAAAATCATTATCAATAAGCATAGATAAAGCAATTGCCGCAAAGGGGATGAACACATAATGGACGGAAAACAAATAAAGCGGGGTTTCGCGCCGGCCGGCCGATACGCGGTTCCGGGCACAGAAGTAAGAGAAATGCGCTCAAAAGGAGGCCGTACGTATCGTATCTTTGTCTCTTTTCCTCAGGAAGAACCGCCTGCATCCGGCTTCCCCGTCATATACCTGCTCGATGCGAATTCCGTATTCGGCACAATGGCCGAAGCTTTGCGGGTGCAAAGCCGACGGCCTGAAAAAACAGGCGTTGTTCCGGCGGTGATTGTCGGAATCGGCTACCCGACAGATCAGCCGTTTTCCGCCGAACGTCACAGTGATTTTACGATGCCGCTTTCTGAATCAGAACTGCCGGTGCACCCGCGCGGTGCGGCATGGCCCGAACAGGGAGGGGCGGAAGCGTTTCTGAGTTTTATAGAAGAAGAAGTAAAGCCCGCGATGGAGCGGGATTATCCGATCGACAGAGGCAGGCAGACGATTTTCGGCCATTCGCTGGGCGGTCTTTTTGTGCTGCAAGTGCTTTTGACGAGGCCGGACATGTTCCAGACCTATGTTGCCGGGAGTCCGTCAATTCACTGGAACAAGCGTTTTATTCAGGAAAAAGCGGAACGTTTGTCAGACCGGCTCTCTGCGGAAAATCTTCAAGTCAGCGTATTGCTGGCTGCGGGAGAAATTGAAAAAACACATAAAAGTAGAATCCCGCAGCACGCAGAGGCGCTGTACTCTTTATTATCCGGATTTGAAGATGATGGAGTCCGTGCTGAATACAGCGAGTTTGAAGGAGAGGGCCATATTTCTGTCCTGCCCGTTTTAATCAGCAGGGCCCTGCGTTTCTGCCTGAATCCGGGAGGACCGCATACCCCGTATTCTCCCGCATGAGAAAAAACAGGCCCTTCGAACTAAATGCGGCTGATTCTAATTTTCTAATTGACTGCGTGTTTTGATTTGGATATGATTGTCTTGAATCATAGTTGATAATGATAATCATTATCAATATAGAAAGGGAATGATAATATGGACGCATTGGGAATGAAAGGGAAAACGGCCGTTGTCACCGGCGCCGCTCAAGGCATCGGAGAAGCAACAGCGCTTGCCCTTGCTGAACAAGGCGTAAATGTGGCAGCTATAGATACAAATGAAGACCTGCTTCTCGGGCTTACTGACAGACTTCGGCAAAAAGGCGTGCAGGCGCAGGGGTTTGCCGCAGATGTATCTGACAGTGCGGCTGTCAATGATATCATCGCCGCCGTTGAACGCGACATGGGGCCTATTGAAATATTGGCGAACGTTGCGGGCGTGCTGCGGCCGGGTCCGGTGCAATCCCTCAGTGATGAAGATTGGGATCAAACATTTTCAGTTAATTCGACCGGCGTATTTCATGTGTCGCGGGCTGTAAGCCGGTACATGATTGAGCGGAAAAAGGGCGCCATCGTTACGGTCGGTTCGAATGCAGCCGGCGTTCCGCGTGCTTCCATGGCGGCTTATGCGGCGTCAAAAGCGGCTGCCGTCATGTTTACGAAATGCCTCGGACTGGAGCTTGCGGCCCATCATATCCGCTGCAACATCGTATCTCCGGGTTCAACGGAAACCGACATGCAGCGGGCGCTGTGGCAGGACGAGAACGGAGCCCGGGGCGTCATCAGAGGTTCGCTTGATACATATAAAACGGGAATTCCGCTTCAAAAGCTGGCGAAGCCTTCTGATATTGCAAATGCCGTTTTGTTTCTGGCTTCTGAACAGGCAAACCATATTACGATGCATGATTTATGCGTTGATGGCGGCGCTACTTTAGGCGTTTGATGTAACGAGAAGGAGGGACAAACATGACAAATCAACATTTATTGGCGGAAGTGTCTGCAAAAGAGGTGCTGGACGCTTACAAGCCCGGGGCGTTCTTTTTAGCTTCTCCGAAAAGTACGATGCTTGCGGAAGGAATGTTTGCGGAAGTGCCTGATACAGACGCGGAAAATCAGCTGGATTCACTGCCTGAACGCGTGAGACAGACGCTTCTTGAGGCAAAGCAAGCCGGCATCAAACATCCGATTGCGGCCGGCGCCATTCCTTTTGACGGCAGAAAAGCTTCCCGGCTTTTTGTACCGAAGAATGTCCATACGGCAGGCCCGCTTTCGTTTGCGGAATCGTCCGCAGAAAAGCCGCAATCCAATACATATGACATCCGTCCCGTTCCGGAGCCTGAGGGCTTTATGAGCGGTGTGGAACAAGGCGTATTCAGCATTACGGACGGTCCGCTCAGCAAAATCGTGCTGTCAAGGACGCTTCATCTGACCGCTGAAAAGGATATCGACATTCCACAGGCCGTCAAGCATTTGGCGCAACACAACCCGCGCGGCTATACATTCGCTGCGGATGTGACGGGAACGTCAGAAACAAGAAAAACGCTTTTCGGCGCAAGTCCTGAACTGCTGCTGTCCAAAAACGGAACATCGATTCTGTCCAATCCGCTGGCAGGTTCCAGACCTCGCAGCACAGATCCCGCCGAGGATCAGAGAAGAGCGGAAGAACTGCTGCAATCAGCAAAAGATCTGCATGAACATGCCGTAGTCGTGGCCGCCGTGGCCGCCGCCCTTAAACCGTTCTGCCGTGTGCTTGATGTGCCGGAAAAACCGTCACTCATTAAAACTGAGGCGATGTGGCACCTGTCCACCGAGGTGAAGGGAGAGCTGCGTGATCCGTCAACGACATCACTTGAGCTGGCCATCGCCCTGCATCCGACACCCGCGGTATGCGGAACGCCGACGGATGCGGCGAGAGAAGCGATTCAGGATATTGAGCCGTTTGACCGCAATTTCTACACGGGAATGGCGGGCTGGTGTGATGCTGAGGGTAACGGAGAATGGATTATCGCACTCCGCTGCGCCGAAGCGGAAACAAGGTCTCTCCGGCTCTTTGCGGGTGCCGGGATTGTCGCCGGATCAAAGCCGCAGGATGAACTGGACGAGACCTCGGCCAAATTCCGCACCATGCTCCGGGCGATGGGGCTTTACCAAGATGAGTTGTAAAAAAGGAGGGAACGGATCGTGCTGACTGGATTTACGCCATGGCCGGAAGAATGGGCTGACAAATACCGAAAAGACGGCTGCTGGAAGGGTGAGACGTTCGGAGGAATGCTGAAAGAGCGCGCGGCTTTATACGGAAATCAAACTGCCGTGACGTGTAAAGATGTACATTGGACCTACAAAGAATTAGATGAAAGGGCAGATCGTTTAGCGGCGGGGCTGCATAAGCTCGGAATTCAAAAGGAAGACCGCGTTGTCGTTCAGCTGCCGAATATCGCTGAGTTTTTTGAAGTGATTTTCGCGCTGTTCCGGCTGGGAGCGCTGCCCGTTTTCGCGCTGCCTTCTCATAGAAGCAGTGAGATTACGTATTTCTGCGAGTTTGCAGAGGCGAAAGCATACATCATTCCTGATATGCATTCAGGTTTTGATTACAGGGCGCTTGCCAGACAGGTGAAAGACAAACTTCCGGATTTGGCGCATGTCATTGTGGCCGGCGAAGCTGAAGAGTTTCAGGAACTGAGCAGCCTGCATAGAGAGCCTGTTCAGCTGGAAGATATAAGCCCGGCGGAAGTCGCCTTTTTACAGCTTTCAGGAGGCAGTACGGGGCTGTCCAAGCTGATTCCGCGAACACACGACGATTACATATACAGTTTGCGCATCAGCGCGGAAATATGCGGCTTGGATCAACACAGCGTTTATTTGGCCGCTCTGCCGACAGCGCATAATTATCCGCTCAGCTCGCCGGGTGTGCTGGGAACTTTATATGCCGGAGGCCGGGTTGTTCTGTCACCGACGCCGAGCCCGGATGACTGCTTCCCGTTAATTGAAAAAGAACGTGTCACGATTACAGCGCTCGTCCCGCCGCTTGCGATGGTGTGGATGGACGCATCAGGTTCGCGAAGTGATGATTTATCAAGCCTTCAAGTGCTGCAGGTGGGAGGCGCCAAATTCAGCGCTGAGGCGGCCCGCCGCGTAAAGAGCGCTTTCGGATGCACCCTTCAGCAGGTTTTCGGAATGGCGGAAGGATTGGTGAATTATACGAGACTGGATGATCCTGAAGAGATCATTGTCAATACGCAAGGCAGACCGATGTCACCTTTTGATGAGGTAAGGGTTTTAGACGATGACGGGCGGGATGTCGCCCCCGGTGAAGCGGGACATTTGTTTACACGCGGCCCTTACACGATTCGCGGATATTATAAAGCGCCTGAACATAATGAAAGATCATTCACAGCCGACGGATTTTATCAGACCGGCGATATCGTCAAACTGACGGCGGACGGCTATATCATCGTCGAAGGACGTGCGAAAGATCAAATCAATCGGGGCGGTGAAAAAATAGCCGCTGAGGAGGTGGAAAATCACCTTCTTGCGCATCCTGCCGTTCATGATGCGGCCATGGTTTCAATGCCGGATGATTTTCTCGGGGAGCGATCCTGTGTGTTCGTCATCCCAAAAGGAGAAGCGCCGAAACCGGGAGAGCTGAAAGCATTTTTGCGTGAGCGCGGACTGGCGGCATATAAAATCCCCGACCGGATTGAATTTATCGCTTCTTTCCCGAAAACCGGCGTCGGCAAGGTCAGTAAAAAGGATCTTCGCGAAACGATCGCCCAAAAAGTAAAGCCGGCTGAAATCAAACAATCTTAAAAAAGGAAGTGTTTACATTGGCTATACCGTCTATTCCCGCATATGCGCTGCCGACAGCGTCAGATATGCCTGAAAATAAAGTATCGTGGACGCTGAATCCGAAACGTGCGGTGCTTCTGATCCATGACATGCAGAATTATTTCGTCGATGCTTTTGCGAAAGGTGAAGCTCCGATCACAGAGGCGTCTCAGAATATCAAAAAAATAAAAGAGCAATGCAAAGCACTCGGCATTCCGGTGGTGTATACCGCGCAGCCGGGCAGCCAAGACCCGGCGGACCGTGCGCTGCTGACGGATTTTTGGGGGCCGGGGCTAAAAAGCGGGCCTTATGAAGAAAAGGTCATTCCGGAGCTTGCCCCGGATGATCAGGACATTGTCCTCACAAAGTGGAGATACAGCGCGTTTAAACGGACGAATCTCCTTGAGATCATGCGTGAAAGCGGCAGAGACCAGCTCATGATTACGGGAATTTATGCACACATCGGCTGTCTCGTCACAGCCTGTGAAGCATTTATGGATGATATCCAAAGCTTCTTTATCGGAGACGCCGTTGCTGATTTTTCTTCAGAAAAACATAAGATGGCCATCGAATATGCGTCTCAGCGCTGCGCTTACACAGCTTTGACAAACGAAGTGCTGGAGCTGCTGGGCGGCGCGCCGGTTTCTGGAGGAGAAGAGAAGGTTTCCGCCGTATTGACAAAAGACCGGGTGCGGGAACAAATTGCGGCGATTCTTCAAGAATCACCGTCTGATATTCCGGATCATGAAGACCTGCTGGACAGAGGTCTTGACTCCGTCAGAATCATGAGCCTTGTCGAACTATGGCGCCGTGACGGAGCTGAAGTGACGTTTGTGGAACTGGCGGAGAACCCGACGCTGGAAGAGTGGTGGAGACTTCTTTCTTCCCGATCTCAAAAAGTCTTGCCGAATGCAGATTATTTATAAAGGGAGAGAATAGAATGCATGATACACAACAGCTGCCTCTGACAGGCGCACAGGCCGGTATCTGGTTTGCGCAGCAGCTTGATCCTGATAATCCGATTTACAATACAGGCGAGTACGTTGAGATAAACGGCGCGATCGATGTGAACATATTTAAAACCGCTCTCGAACGCGTGCTGACGGAAGCCGCGTCATTACACGCCCGCTTCGAAGAGGGAGCAGACGGGCCGAAGCAGATCATCAATCCTCCATTTGAGGTTGCGATCGATGTCATAGATGTGAGTTCAGAAGCTGTTCCGAAGCAGGCCGCACTCAGACTCATGCAGACAGATTTGGCTGAGCCCGTTGATATGGCGGCTGGGCCTTTGTTCCGCGACATTTTATTTCAGGCGGGACCGGAACGCTTTTTCTGGTATCAGCGCATTCACCACATTGCGATAGACGGCTACGGTTTTTCACTGCTGGCACGGCGTACGGCGCAAATGTACACCGCAATACGGGAAGGACGTCCGGATAACGGGCGCTCCTTCGGTTCTTTGGAGGATCTGGTAAAAGAAGATCAAGAATACCGCGCGTCTGATCAATTCCTGAAAGATCGGGAATTTTGGATGGAGAAATTTGCGGATGAACCTGATGTCGTCAGTTTGGCAGAAAGAGCGCCGCGAACGTCAACACGTTTTCGGAGAAGCACGGCTTATCTTTCTGAAACGGCTTTACAGCATGTAAAAGCGATTCCGAACTGGCATGAAGCCGTCACGGCCGCAGCGGCGGTATATGTCTACCGGATGACAAACGCAGGGGATATCGTGCTCGGTTTACCGATGATGGGGCGGATCGGCTCGATTTCACTGAATATTCCGAGTATGGTCATGAATCTGCTGCCTTTGCGGCTTTCTCTCCGCCCGGATATGAATTTTCATGAGGCCGTCAGCCAAGTGGCAAAAGAAATCCGAAACATCCGGCGCCATCAGAAATACCGCCATGAAGACATGCGCCGCGATCTTAAATTGCTCGGAGACAATCGCAGGCTGTTCGGCCCGCAAGTCAATGTGATGCCGTTTGACTACGCGCTTGATTTCGCCGGAGCGCGGGGGACCGTCCATAATTTATCAGCAGGGCCCGTTGATGATTTGTCAATTAACGTTTACGACAGAGCGGACGGAAGCGGAATGCGTGTGGACTTTGATGCGAATCCGGAAGTGTACAGCGCCGAAGATATTGAAAACCATCAAAAACGATTCCTGCTTCTGTTGGAATCCGCTGTGAAAGACCAGACACAAAAAATCGGCACACTCAACCTTCTGCTTGAAAGTGAACGTCTCCGCGTACTGGAAAGCTGGAATGACACGCGCAAGGCCGAGAAGCAGAAAAGTCTGCCGGAGCTGTTTTACGAACAGGCCGTAAAAACACCGGACCGGCCGGCAATCATCACCGAAAACGAAGAGCTCAGCTATGCCGAATTGAACAAGCGCGCGAACCAGCTCGCCGGCATGCTAAAGGAAAAGGGGCTCGGACCGGAACAATTTGCCGCTTTGCTGCTTCCGCGGTCACAGGATTTGGCCGTGAGCATGCTGGCCGTTTTGAAAACGGGAGCCGCATACCTGCCGCTTGATCCTGATTTTCCTTCTGAGCGGATCACATACATGCTCAAAGATGCACAGCCTGCATGCCTGATTACAACGATGGAATTATCCGGCCGCATGCCGGAAGACAGTGATGCAAAAAGGATCATTCTCGATGACCCGGATACGGTAAAAACCGTTGCCGCTCAAAATGCTGACTGTCCTGCTCAGACGGAATGTTCGCCTTTGCACCCCGCTTATATCATTTATACATCGGGCTCAACGGGCAAACCGAAAGGCGTAGTCGTCACATTAAAAAGCGTAAGCAATTTCCTCTTATCCATGCGGGAAATGTTCCCGCTCGGCGAACAAGACCGCCTGCTTGCCGTTACGACTGCGGCGTTTGATATTTCCGGACTTGAGCTCTTCCTTCCGCTCATCAGCGGGGCGGGGTGCGTCATCGCACGTAAAGAGACGATTCAGGAACCGCGGGCGCTTGCGCACATGATTCACTCATACGGTATTTCAATCATGCAGGCAACGCCGACATTGTGGCATTCATTAGTCACCAATGAACCGGATTCTCTCCGGGCGCTGCAGGTGCTTGTCGGAGGTGAGGCGCTTCCGAACGCGCTTATGCATGCTCTGCTTGAATCAGGCTGTACGGTGACGAATCTGTACGGGCCGACTGAAACAACAATCTGGTCGGCCGCACAGCCGCTTGCAAAAGACCATACAGGGGCGCCTCCGATTGGAAAGCCGATTTGGAACACGCGGGTATATGTGCTGGACGCCGCATTGCAGCCCGTCCCGCCGGGAATCGCGGGCGAGCTTTATATCGCGGGGGAGGGGCTTGCCAGAGGTTATTATAACCGTCCTGATTTAACAGCTGAAAGATTCATTGCCGATCCGTACGGGCCCGCGGGCGCGAGGATGTACCGGACGGGAGATCTCGTGCGCTGGCGTGAGGACGGCTCGCTTGATTATATCAGCAGAGCCGATCACCAAATTAAAATCCGCGGGTTCCGGATAGAATTAGGAGAAATTGAGTCAGTGCTGTCGAAATATCCGGGTATTTCGCAGGCCGCCGTCATTGTCCGTGAAGACCAGCCCGGAGATAAGCGGCTGGCGGCTTACGCTGTCGCGGATCAGCCCCTTGATATCGGCAGACTTCGTGAATATATGGGCGAAAGCCTGCCGGATTATATGGTGCCGGGCGCGTTTGTACAGCTGGAAGAATTGCCGCTGACACCGAATAAGAAGCTCGATCGCAGCGCTCTGCCTGCACCTGATTTTTCCGCTGTCCTGTCTGACAGAGGGCCGCGGACGCCGCAGGAAGAAATATTATGCGATCTGTTTGCCGAGGTTCTCGGTCTCGCGCGGGTCGGAATTGATGACGGGTTCTTTGAATTGGGCGGACATTCGCTCTTAGCCGGACGCCTGATGAGCCGGGTCCGGGAGACGATGGGCGCAGAGCTTGGCATCGGCCGTCTGTTTGATACGCCGACCGTTGCCGGGCTCGCCGCACAGCTTGACACCGCAAAGAGTGCGCGGCCTAAGCTCAAGCCGTTTGACCGGCCGGAGCACATCCCGCTGTCATTTGCGCAGCTGCGTCTATGGTTTCTCTACTGTCTTGAAGGGCCAAGCCCGACTTACAACATTCCGGTGATTGTCCGCATGTCAGGCAAGCTTGACCAATCAGCGCTGAAACACGCCTTTTCCGATGTTGTCAGCCGTCATGAAAGCCTGCGCACCGTTTTTCCGGAAAATAAGGGATCATCTCATCAGCTCATTTTATCTGCTGAAGAAGCCCGCCCTGTGTTTACAGTGACACGTGCAGACAAAAACGAGCTCCAAGACATGCTTGCCGCTGCGGCACGATATCGGTTTGATCTCGCTAAAGAGCCGGCCGTCCGGGCTGAGCTGTTTGATCTTGGTGACGGCGAGTATACGCTGATGATTCTCCTGCATCACATCGCAGGTGACGGCTGGTCCTTGAATCCGCTCATGCGTGACTTATCCATAGCCTATATCGCCCGGCAAACAGGTGAAAAAGCAGAATGGGCGCCGCTGGCGGTTCAATATGCGGATTATGCGCTTTGGCAGCAGCAGCTTTTAGGCAGCGCGTCTGATTCTGAGAGCTTAATTGCGCGCCAGCTGGATTTCTGGAAGAAAACGCTTGAAAATGTACCGGATCAGCTGGAGCTGCCGTCTGATTTTCCGCGTCCCGCTGAATCAAGCTACAGGGGCGGCGTCATTCCGGTCAACATCGGCCAAGAGCTTCATGCCCGTCTTCTCTCACTTGCCAGAAATCAGCGCGTAAGCCTGTTTATGGTGCTTCAATCAGGGCTTTCCGCGTTACTGACCCGGCTCGGTGCAGGGACCGATATTCCGATCGGCAGTCCAATAGCCGGCCGCAGTGATGACGCATTGGGAGACCTTGTGGGTATGTTCATTAATACACTCGTACTGAGAACCGATACCTCTGGCGATCCGAGCTTTTGTGAGCTCCTTGAAAGGGTCAGAGAAATGAATCTCGCAGCATATGAACATCAGGACGTGCCGTTTGAACGTCTCGTGGAAGAATTGAATCCGGTTCGTTCCCGGTCAAGACATCCGCTGTTCCAAGTGATGCTCGCATTCCAAAATACGCCTGACCCTGTACTCAGTCTTCCTGATATGGAAACAAGCCTGCAAATCAGCAGTGTCGGATCGTCCAAATTTGATTTGACGCTGGAATTGGCTGAACAGCGCCATGACGACGGCACGCCTGCCGGTATTGAAGGCCTGCTGGAGTTCAGTACGGACTTATTTAGAAAAGAAACGGCTGAAGCACTTGCCGGACGCCTGCTTCTTCTGCTCGAAGATGCCGCGTCACATCCGGAAAAACCGATCGGAAGCTTAACCATTCTTTCTGATGAAGAGCGCCGGAAGCTTTTGCCGGTTAAACGTGCAAAACAGCATATTCAGCCTCGGCAGACACTGCCTGAACTGTTTGAAATACAGGCCGCCGCAAAATCGGATGAAACGGCGGCAGTATTTGAAGAGAGCGGTCTCACTTATAAAGAGCTGAATGAAAAAGCCAATCAGCTCGCGCACATGATGATTGCCCGCGGCGTCGGCCCGGAGCAGTTTGTCGCACTGGCGCTGCCGCGTTCTTTAGATATGATTGTCGGGCTGTTAGCCGTCCTGAAGACGGGGGCAGCGTATTTGCCGCTTGATCCTGATTATCCCGCGGACCGCATTGCTTTTATGTTACATGATGCCAAGCCTGTATTTATGCTCACCAACCGTGAAGGCGCAAGTAAGCTCTCTATCGAAAGCGGCATGCCGGCCTTCATCCTGGATGATCCGCAGAATAAAGAAACACTTGAGCGATATGCCGTCAAGAACCCTGCGGACGCTGACCGGATTCGTCCGCTGTCGCCGCTTCACCCGGCCTACGTCATTTACACGTCGGGATCAACAGGTGTGCCGAAAGGCGTCATCATTCCGCACAGCAATGTTATCCGGCTGTTTGAGTCGACGCGGCATTGGTATCACTTTCATTCTGATGATGTATGGACGATGTTTCACTCCTACGCTTTCGATTTCTCTGTCTGGGAAATGTGGGGGCCGTTGCTTCACGGCGGACGTCTCGTCGTCGTGCCGCATGACATCAGCAGATCGCCGTCAGCGTTTTTACATCTCCTCGTGAAAGAGCGGGTGACCGTGCTTAACCAAACGCCGTCAGCGTTTTACCAGCTGATGCATGCGGAAAAAGAACACAAAGAGCTGGGGCGTCAGCTCGCACTCAGATATATCATCTTCGGCGGCGAGGCGCTTGAGCTGAGCCGGCTTGAGGATTGGTACAGCCGCCACGCGGACAATCAGCCGGTGCTCGTGAATATGTACGGCATTACGGAAACGACGGTGCACGTCAGTTACCTTGAATTAGACAAAAACATTGCCGAACTGAGAGCAAACAGCCTCATCGGCTGCGGCATTCCTGATCTGAACGTATATGTGCTTGATGACCGGCTGGAGCCTGTGCCCCCGGGCATCACGGGCGAAATGTATGTGGCCGGAGGAGGCGTGGCACGCGGCTACTTAGGGCGGCAAAGCCTGACCGCCGAACGCTTTGTGGCTGATCCGTACGGCCCGCCGGGAACGAGAATGTACCGGACGGGGGATTTAGCCCGCCTGCGGACGGACGGTTCTCTTGATTATATGGGCAGGGCGGATCACCAGATTAAAATCCGCGGCTTCCGGATTGAATTGGGAGAAATCGAAGCGGTTCTCGTCAAACATCCGGATGTCGAGGATGCCGCCGTAGTCGTCCGTGAAGACCGGCCGGGAGATAAACGGCTGGCCGCCTACCTTGTCCGATCTGCCGGCAGCACCTTGGACACGGGAAACATGCGCCGGTTTGCCGAAGAAAGCCTGCCGGATTACATGATTCCCTCGGCTTTTGTCCAAATGAATGAACTGCCGCTGACACCGAATGGAAAGCTTGACCGAAAAGCGCTCCCTGCGCCTGACTTCCAAACGGAGGTCACCGGCCGGGGGCCGAGAACGCCGCAGGAAGAAATGCTGTGTGAGCTGTTCGCAGAGGTGCTCCACCTGCCGCGTGTCGGTATTGATGACAGATTCTTTGATTTAGGCGGCCATTCTTTGCTTGCGGTTCATTTAATGAGCCGTATTCGGGAAGCGATGGGAGCCGAGCTGAGTATCGGAACATTATTTGAAGCTCCTACAGTGGCAAGCCTTGCTGAAAGACTTGAGTCAGGAACGGGCGCAAGCGCGCTTGATGTTCTTCTTCCGCTCAGAACGGCAGGAGAAGAAACACCGTTGTTCTGTGTCCATCCGGCCGGCGGTCTCAGCTGGTGTTATGCCGGGCTGATGTCTTCTTTAGAGGCTGATTATCCGATATACGGCTTACAGGCGAGAGGCATCGGAAAAAAAGAATCGCTTCCGCAAAGCCTAGATGACATGGCGGCGGATTATATTGAAAAAATCCGCACCGTGCAGCCGAAAGGGCCGTACCGTCTGCTCGGCTGGTCTCTCGGAGGGAATGTCATTCAGGCCATGGCGACACAATTACAGAGCCGGGGTGAAGAGGTTTCGCTTTTGGTGATGCTTGACGCGTATCCGAATCATTTTCTGCCGATAAAAAATGCGCCTGATGACGAGGAAGCCGTCATCGCGCTGCTTGCCCTGGGAGGGTACGACCCGGACAGCCTCGGGGATCAGCCGCTTGATTTTGACACCGCGCTGACCATTCTCCGCCGTGAGGGAAGCGCATTAGCCAGCCTGGACGAGTCAGTGATGATGAATCTGAAAGACACGTACATTAATTCTGTCGGGCTGTTAGGAACATACAAGCCGAAGCCGTTCCACGGAGATGTGCTGTTCTTCAGATCAACGATTATTCCGGAGTGGTTTGACCCGATTGAGCCGGATACTTGGAAACCGTATATTACGGGGAAAATCGAGCGGTATGACTTAGACTGCCGCCATAAAGATATGTGCCAGCCGGGCCCGCTTGCCGACATTGGCGCGATTCTGGCAGAGAAATTAAACGGACGGCGTACAGTCCGGTAAAGAAAGGAAAGAGATGATATGACAAATCCATTTGAACGGGAAGACGGCTCATACCATGTGCTCGTCAATGCTGAAGGCCAGTACTCACTGTGGCCGGCCTATCTGGATGTGCCGGGCGGCTGGGAAATACGCCTCACGAATGAAACCCGCCCCGTTTGTCTCGAATATATTGAAACAAACTGGCGTGATATGAGGCCGGAAAGCCTGAAACAGGCCGAAGCCGCTAAAAAGTAATAAGAAAAGCCTGCCGTTATTTCGGCAGGCTTTTTATGCGGACATCAGCCGTTAAGCTGTGTATGATCACAAAATGTATAAGGGTGGCCTTCTTCATTCGTGCACCATGACTGAGACAGAAAAGCCAAAAAGACCGCGGCCCACTGGTCTGCAAACTGGATTAAAATACCTCCGTCGTGCCACGTTCCGTTATCCTTCTTCCAGCGTGTATCAATTGGGTTTCCCTGATTCATATGAATATTATGCATGCCGTTTGTCGGCTTGAACCCGAAAATCTTATCAGCGCCCGGCTCCGGCCCGAATTTAGAGCCGTAAATATAGACGGTGGCTTTTTCTGATTTGGCTTTTTGCATGTACGTCTCAATAAAGTCATTTAAGTCATTATCCGGACCGGTGACTTCATGCGGGAGGGGCACCATGTTCCGGGGATCAAACAATCCGTCGCGGACATAATCCAGCGCCAGCTCACGGCTGGTTTCATCAATTGGGGTATATCCATACGGAATGTTGGGCAGCAGGGTGATCGCGCTTGCGTCAAAATGATCGCGTGCCGCATACAGAACCTCTGATTCTTTTGAACTTGACATGACATTGATCGCACAGCGATAGCGCGTATCAGGCTCGCCTAGCACCTCGACTTGAAAATGCGGAGAATCATCATCTGTTTCCCTTCTCATATCTGACACAGTGCCTTTTAATACACCATAGTGCTGAACAGCCATATGAATCCTCCTTTTTCTTCCGGGATATGAATTGATATTCGAGACAGGGGGCCGTTTTTCCTTTTATGAGAAAGAAAAAGAGGACAGCCCGCTGATCAGGCTGTCCTCTTCATATCTATTAAGCTTTTGCAGCCGAACCTTGCATTGCTTTTTCAGCAGGCACGTAGTCATAGCCTAAGTCTTTGGCTACCGCTTCATACGTGACATGTCCGTTAGCCGTATTTAAGCCCGCTTTAAGCGCAGGGCTGTCTGCAATGGCTTGTGCCGCGCCTTTATTGGCGATTTGAAGCGCGTAAGGAACGGTTACATTCGTTAATGCGAGCGTAGACGTACGCGGTACGGCGCCCGGCATATTGGCGACAGCGTAGTGAACGACGCCGTGTTTTTCGTAAGTCGGATTATCGTGGGTTGTAATATGATCAACGGTCTCCACAATGCCGCCCTGATCGATGGCAACATCAACAATGACGGAACCCGGTTTCATTTGTTTAACCATTTCTTCCGTAACGAGAGTCGGCGCTTTGGCTCCCGGGATGAGCACGGCGCAGATCAGAAGATCCGCTTCCGCGACGGAATCCGCAATATTTACAGGGTTTGACATCAATGTTTTAATCTGATGCCCGAAAATATCATCAAGCTGACGCAGGCGGTCTGCGTTCAAATCGATCATTGTCACATCGGCACCGAGTCCGACAGCCATTTTCGCGGCATTTGTTCCGACGCCGCCCCCTCCGATGATCGTGACTTTTCCGCGGGATACACCCGGTACGCCGGCTAATAAAATTCCTTTTCCGCCCTTTGGTTTTTCAAGAAACTGAGCTCCGATTTGCGCGGCCATTCTGCCGGCCACTTCGGACATCGGCGTAAGCAGCGGAAGAGAACGTCCGTCCGTTACCGTTTCGTACGCAATAGCTGTCACGCCTTTTTCTGTAAGCGCTTTAGCTAATTCCGGCTCTGCAGCTAAATGAAGGTAAGTGAATAAGACCAGACCTTGACGGAAATACGCATACTCTTCAGCCAGCGGTTCTTTTACCTTCATGACCATTTCCGCATCCCATACTTGCTTTCTGTCCTCCAGAATTTCCGCCCCTGCTGATACATAATCTTCATTTGTAAAGCCGCTTCCGAGTCCCGCTCCGGATTCCACAAGAACCCGATGGCCGTTTCCGATAAGCTGTGAAACGCCTCCAGGTGTTAATGCCACTCGATTTTCATTGTTTTTGATTTCCTTTGGAACCCCGATAATCATGTCTGTTTCCCCCAATGTTTGTGTGATGCTTCAAGTGTAGCGCGATTTTTGCGAAAATTCTTTGTTTGAAACAGAAAATAAAAAAACACGGATTTGTGAAATTTCACGAATCCATGCTGCGAAGTTTGATATCAAGGTAAATCGTAAACTTTTCATTCACATTTTTTAAGTCGATTTCTGCGATATGGCTGATTCTTTTCAGCCTGTAATTCAATGTATTGACATGGATGTTAAGCGCTTTAGCGGCAGTGTTGACGTTGCTGTCGGCATCAATAAAATGTTCGAGCGTTTTTACCATATCGGCTTGGTGCTCCCTGTCATACTGCTCAAGCTTTGAGAGGGAATAGTTCATATAGCCGCTGTGCTTGCGTTTTTCATCCAACACATCCAGGTACTGATAAATGCCGAGTTCCGAAAAGCTGAAAAGGTGTTTGGTTTCTCTCACAAACCGCTCTTTCGCTTTTAATACGGAAAGCGCTTCCTGATAGGAGCGGTAAACATAAGAAATCGATTCGTAAATACCGCCGACCGCAATCGATGCATCCTCAATTTTATATCGTTCCTTCAGCTGTTTTTGAATATGAAGGGCGAAGTGCTTTACATCTTTAAAAGGCTGATCGGTTTTCGGCGCGGCTAATAAGATTAATTCATTTGAATCGACAGTCGCCAGCATGACATGAATCTGCTGTGTCGTTTCCTGCAAATATTGCAGCTGCTGTTCCGTCTTTTCAGTCAGCTCATCATGTAAACGGATGATCATGACGCTGAACACGGACGGCAGCGCCATTCCGAGCTTATGAAACCCTTCGGCCATTTCGGCTTCCTGATAAATATGGCCGGTCAGCATTTTCCAAAAAAACTCCTGGCCCCGCTCTTCGATTTTCGTTTTGCGGATCTGCAGGTGCAAAAGTTTGTTCCGCACCGCTTTGGCTGCCAGCTGAAGTGTCTTCAGATCCTCGTCATTGAGCTTTTTTTTGATCTCAAGCGCCCAAATAAATCCGAGAACCTGACTGTTTTTCCAGATGGAAATCGCCACGCGGTTGCTCAGGCCCACCTCGTCAATTTCTTTCACTTTGATCGGCTGGTCCGTTTTTAAAAGAGCCGGAATGGTTCCGTCTTTCCAGAGTTTGTTGATGACTTTTTCCGGCACCCTCCGCCCGATAATCGTCGACGTCCGGGCCGGATCTGTACAATCGCTGTGCGTGCTGTATGCAAGCAGTTTATGATTAACGTCTTCTATTGTAATGGGGCATTGAAGAACTTCACTGATATGGTCGGCAACATCTTCAAGCCTGTCGAAACTGTACTTAAATGGATCCTTTGGATTGGTCATCTGTATCCCTACTTTTTCATAGCTTCATATCTTGATCTTACCATCTTGCTTTTCAGACTGAAAGGCATCTTTGCAGGGAAATAGACTAGGACAATAAGATCATTCGATGAAAACGAAAATAATAAGAAAATCATACTACTTCATTTACAAAATGTGTAAATATACCGAAAAATCCAATATATCATAAGACTCATTTTGTAAAATTAAAACAGATTTGTTTGACTGTGCCGAATGGTTGTTTTTATAATAATGACGTTCAAAAAATAAGTGAATTAGCCCATATTTAGGCTGATGACACAGGAGGGTATAAGGAATATGTCTGGATTAATTCGTGTCACACCCGAAGAGCTAAGAGCGATGGCTAAGCAATATGGCGTTGAAAGTCAGGAAGTCATGAATCAGGTTGACCGCCTGAACCGCATGATTTCTGATTTGAAAGGCATGTGGGAAGGTGCTTCAAGTGAAGCATTTGCAGATCAATATGAGCAGCTGAAACCTTCATTTATTAAAATGTCTGAATTGCTTCAAGATGTGAATCATCAGCTCGATCAAACGGCAAATACGCTTGAGTCTACTGACCAAGATATCGCTAACCAAATTCGCGGATAATAAGATGAATGAAGAAACGGAGCGCCTGATTCAATCAAGAAGACGGCGCTCTTTCTATGTAAGGGTGATATGAATATGTATATCGATATTACAATAGATTTAACACATTATAACGGCAGCGTCTTCGATCTCAGATTGTCAGATTACCATTCTGTGAAAAAAGTCATCGATATTGCCCGGCAGGCTCAGCATGTATCCGTTCCGCCGCGTGAAGGCTATTGGATCAGAGTGGTCAATAAAGAAACGGTTTTTTCCGGAGAACAAAAGCTATCTGACTGCGGCATTACGAACGGAGACCGTCTTGAAATTTTATGAAAGGACATGGTGGAATGACAGGTCATAACAGATCTTATTTAGAAACAGAATTAGACGCCGTCCGGGAAGAAACCGAATCAGGCTTCACGTTCACCTTCCAGCGGGAAAAAATCAAGCTTCTTGACGGGCTGGAAGCAAACGTGATTAAAGATGCTGATCCTTTTTTTCAAAAAGAGGTCTCAGTTTCAGAAGACGAAGTAACCATCACAATCAAACCTCCTTCTTCTTATCAGGCTTTCCGCTATATAAAAGGAAAAGATAAAAAAAGCAGGTGGCAATTTGCCTACCGTCTCGTCCAAGCCGTGAAACAGCATAAGCTGAAACGTCTCAATCTGATTGCCGCCCCTGAAAATATCGTGTTTGATAAAGCGCTGACGCCTTACTTTCTTCATTACGGCGTAAAGGAGAGCCTTCCGCCTTATGAGGAAGATAGAGAAAGGGTGTTAAAAGAGCTCAAAGCCTGTGCGGCGCTTGTAGCTGACGGGGCGTACACCTTCGATGAATATTTGAAGTACAAGGAGACGCTTCACTTCTCTCCTGAGGTGAAAAGCGTGCTAGAGGCGGAGACGATTGAAGAACTGGAAGAAACCATTCAAACCGCAATTGATTCCCTCGAAGAAAGGGACAAGACATACATAAAACTGCCGAAAAAGAAATGGAAAATCCAAAGATACGCCGGGCTGGCGCTTGCAGTCCTCCTTGTGCCGACACTTCTTTACTCCTTATACGTTCTGTTTTTCGCCCAGCCAAAGCAAGAGGCAATTACAGAAAGCAACCGCTATTTTTTAAATCAGCAGTACAGCAAAGTCATTGACACACTCGCCAAATACGATGCGGAAAGCCTCCCGGAATCTGTGCAGTACGAGCTTGCTTCCTCTTATGTGGCAGTTGAAAATCTGAGAGAAGAACAGCGGAAAAATATCGGGAATCTGGTCACGCTGCAATCAGACCCGAAGCATTTCCTTTATTGGATTGATATCGGCAGAGGGGAAAATGAAGAAGCCATCAAAATCGGCCGCAATCTTGAGTACAACCCGTACATCTGGCTCGGACTTACAAAATATAAACAGCAATTATTAGCGGATGACAGTATGAAAGACGACGAAAAGCAGAAAGAACTGGACGCCGTGGAAAGCGAGCTTGCGAAGGCGAAAAAAGAGGCGGAGGAGCAGCATAAAGAAGCGGAGGAAAACGGTGACACCGCCGAAGCTTCCGCCGGACAGGATGAAAGCAAACAAGACAAAGCAAAAGATAACAAAGAGAACGACAAGAAAGATGAGAAAAAAGATGAAAAAAAATAACAGCACACATCAAATGGCCGCAGGTAACGATCAGGCTGTCAGGAGGTTCGCCATATGAGTCTGTTATGGGTCTTTTACCGAGAGCACGTACAAAAGATTCAGCTGTCTGAACTCCCGCCGTCTCAGCCGATTACGATCGGTCCGGATATGAAAGATACAATCACGGTCGGTACACTTCCGTTACGGCAAAACGCCGCAACCCTTTATCGAAAAGAAACAGATCGTTATGATGTTTTCCTGGGAAATAACTGTGCCGGCGAATTGACAATAGGAAATGAAATACCCTGCCGGATTGAAGAAGAGACGATGCGGCTTCTGCTCACCCCTGACAAAGAAGAATCCTCCGTTTATTTTATCGGCGGGAAGGATGAGATCGTTTTCTCATCAGAAACAGAGGAAGCGGATATATACAAAGAGCCGTCCTCCGCTCAAACAGGGGCTTTTTATCTGCGAAAGTCGGGAGGATGCTGGTCTGTCGTCCCTGATGGCCAAGACGTTTATGTGAACGGAAAACTTGCAGAAGCTCCCGAAAGGCTCCGGACGGGAGATGAGCTGCTGTGGAATTTTCTGCGTGTGAGGCTGACGGAGGACGACCTTTTAGAAGTCGTTCATCATGAAAAGCTTCAAACCGGTTTAACCAAAACGGTAAAACCAAGCACCGAAATGAAAAAGAAATACCCGCAATATCGAAGAACGCCGCGCATGGTCTACGATCTTCCAGAAGACCGCGTTTCATTCAGCTTTCCCTCGCAGGAAAGCGAACAGAATAACCGGGGGCTGTGGCTCGTCATTCTGCCTCCTTTGGTCATGCTGATTGTAATGGGGGTTGTCGCCATTATACAGCCGAGGGGCATATTCATCCTTGTCTCTTTGGCGATGTTTATGATGACTCTCATTACCTCCACCGTGCAGTATTTCCGTGAAAAAAACCAGCGGAAAAAACGGGAGGAAAAACGGGAGCGTGTGTACAAGCAGTATTTAGAAAGCAAGCGGAAAGAGCTTCAGACGCTGTCGGAAAAACAGCTGCAAGTGCTGACGCATCATTTTCCCCCGTTTGAAAAAATGAAATATTTAACTTCTGAAATCAGCGGCCGCATTTGGGAGAAATCGCTGGAAAGCAGGGATTTTCTGATGCTTCGGCTTGGAACGGGCACGGTCCCGGCAAGCTACGAGATTTCAATGAGCGGCGGAGACCTGGCGAACCGTGATGTGGATGACTTGATGGAGCAGTCGCAGCACATGCAGCGTGTGTATAAAGATATCCGCCATGCGCCCGTGACCGTTGATTTACAAGAAGGGCCGATGGGGCTTGTCGGGAAACCCCAGATCGTCAAAAATGAAATTCATCAGCTGATCGGCCAGCTCGCGTTCTTCAACAGCTACCATGACCTGCGATTTGTCTTTATCTTTCATGAGGACGAATATAAGGAATGGGAATGGATGAAGTGGCTGCCGCAATTTCAGCTGCCTCATATGTACGCGAAAGGATTTATTTACAATGAACAGACCCGCGATCAATTGTTATCGTCCATTTACGAGCTGCTGCGGGAGCGGGATTTGGAAGAAGATAAAGAAAAGAAGATCTTCCAGCCGCATTTTGTCTTTGTCATCACAAATCAGCAGCTGATCGCAGAGCACGTCATTTTAGAATACATCGAAGGCCGGCATGAGCATCTCGGCATCTCGGCAATCATCGCCGCGGAAACGAAGGAAAGCCTGGCAGAAAACATTCACACCCTCGTCCGCTACATTAATGAAGATGAGGGAGACATTCTCATTCAGCAGAAAAAAGCGGTGCAGATCCCGTTTAAGCTGGACAGGCATGAACGGACAAACAACGAGCGGTTTTCCCGGACGCTTCGGACATTGCACCATCAGGCCGGAATGACGAATTCCATTCCTGAAACGGTCTCATTTCTGGAGCTGTTTCATGCGAAGGAAGTAAAAGAAATCGGCATCAGACAGAAGTGGGAGACAAGTGAGTCTGCAAAATCGCTGGCTGTTCCGATCGGCTATAAAGGAAAAGACGACATCGTCTATTTAAACCTGCATGAAAAAGCGCACGGGCCGCACGGATTGCTGGCGGGAACGACCGGCTCCGGGAAAAGTGAATTTCTGCAAACGTACATCCTGTCATTGGCCGTTCATTTCCACCCGCATGAAGCGGCGTTTTTGCTGATTGACTATAAGGGCGGAGGAATGGCCCAGCCGTTCCGCAAGATGCCGCACCTTCTCGGGACCATCACGAATATTGAAGGAAGCAGAAACTTCAGTATCAGGGCGCTTGCATCCATTAAGAGCGAGCTGAAAAAACGGCAGCGTCTGTTTGATCAATATCGCGTCAATCACATCAATGACTATACAAAGCTGTATAAACAGGGAGAAACGGAGATTCCGATGCCGCACCTGTTTTTGATTTCAGATGAATTCGCCGAGCTGAAAAGCGAAGAGCCTGACTTTATCAGGGAGCTTGTCAGCGCGGCCCGCATCGGACGGAGCCTTGGTGTGCATTTAATTCTCGCCACGCAAAAGCCGGGCGGCATCATTGACGACCAAATATGGAGCAACTCACGCTTTAAGGTCGCGCTGAAAGTGCAGGATGCAAGTGACAGTAAAGAAATCCTGAAAAACAGTGATGCGGCGAATATTACGGTCACCGGACGCGGCTACTTGCAAGTCGGAAATAACGAAGTGTATGAGCAGTTCCAGTCTGCCTGGAGCGGCGCCCCTTACATGGAAGATGTATACGGCACCGAGGATGACATTGCCATCGTTACCGACACCGGCTTAATTCCGCTGTCTGAGGTGGATGCGGATGATGCGGCGAAAAAAGACGCCCCGGCAGAAATAGAAGCCGTAGTCGAAGAAATCGAGCGGATTCAAAATGAAATGGGCATTGAAAAGCTGCCGAGCCCGTGGCTTCCGCCGCTTGCCGAACGTATCCCGCGCACGCTTTACCCTGCGCAGGAAAAAGACCGCTTCTTCATCGCCTGCGTTGATGAGCCTGATCAGCAAAGACAGGCGCCTCTCGCTTATACGATGATGGATGACGGCAACATCGGCATTTTCGGCTCATCCGGCTACGGCAAGTCAGTGGCTGCCATCACCTTCCTGATGAACTTCGCGGAAGGATACACGCCGGAAGAGCTTCATATGTACATCTTTGATTTCGGAAACGGCACGCTTCTGCCATTGGCAAAGCTTCCGCACACCGCAGACTATTTCTTAATGGATCAAATGAGAAAGATCGAAAAATTCATGATCCGCATCAAGGAAGAAATCGAGCGGCGGAAACGGCTGTTCAGAGAAAGAGAAGTCAGCCATATCAAAATGTACAATTCGCTCAGTGAAGAAGAGCTGCCGTTTATATTTATCACAATTGACAATTTTGACATCGTCAAAGATGAAATGCATGAATTAGAAACGGAATTTATCCAGATTTCACGCGACGGGCAAAGCTTAGGCATTTACTTCCTGCTGACCGCAACGAGGGTAAACGCCGTCCGCCAGTCGCTGTTAAACAACATAAAAACGAAAGTCGTCCATTATTTAATGGATCAGTCAGAAGGATACTCCATTTACGGGCGTCCGCCGTTCAGTCTCGAACCGATCCCGGGCCGTGTGATGATCCAAAAAGAAGAACTGTATTTCGCGCAAATGTTTCTTCCGGCTGAAGCGGAAAATGACCTCGAGATGTTCCAGGCGCTGAAAGCCGATGTCAAAGCATTAGCTGAGCGCCACGCCGGAACAGCCGGCCCAGACCCGATTCCGATGCTTCCGGATAGGCTGACGGCCGGCGAATTTTCACTCCGTCTCGGCCCGGATCAAGAGCCGTTCCGCATTCCTGTCGGGCTTCATGAGGAAAAGGTCAGCCCTGTGTACTTTGATCTGGGCAAAAATAAGCATTGCCTTATCTTAGGCCAGACACAGCGGGGAAAAACAAATATCCTGAAAGTGATGCTGAATCACCTGCTGCGTGAAGGTACGGAACAGGTCGGGCTGTTTGACTCGATTGACCGCGGACTGTCGCAGTATGCGCAGGAAACAAAGGTCAGCTATCTGGACACAAAAGAAGACGTCCGGCAGTGGATCGAAACGGCAGAAGCCATTTTCACGGAGCGCGAAGCTCAGTATGCGCAGGCCGTCAAAAATGGCGATGTCCACAAACTCAGTTTCTCTCCGGTCGTGTTAATGGCCGACGGCATTACAAGATTCCAGCAGACGATCGACACCGCCATTCAGGACAAACTGGCGTTGTTTATGAAATCTTACGCGCATGTGGGCTTCAGTTTTATCCCGGCGGGCAATCACAGCGAATTCTCAAAAGGCTATGATTCCTTAACGACGGAAATGAAACAGATCCGCCACGCGATGCTGCTTGTGAAAAAATCCGAACAAAATGTCATTCCGCTGCCTTACCAAAGGCAGGAACCGGACATTCAGCCGGGCTTCGGCTATTTGGTTGAAAACGGGAAGGAGCAAAAAATCCAAATACCTTTATGTTCAGCGGAAAGGGAGGCCGTCAGATGACTGAACAACGAAAAAGCCTGATCAAATTAATAGCCGCGGTCGTCATCATTCTGCTGCTGCCGGTGCTGTTTTTCCGGTTTATCGGCGATGACCCGGGAAAACAAAAAATCAACGCCACCCGCCAAATCGCAGTCGTGAATGAAGACATGGGCTTACAAACAGATGAAAATGAGGAAGAGGAATCCGTCCATTTCGGCAAAGAAGTAGCGGCCGCTCTCGGCGGCCGTCCGGATTATTCATGGACGGTTGTCAACAGGAGTGCGGCTGAAAACGGTCTGGCGGCTAAGAAGTATGACGCCGTCGTTTACATTCCATCCGATTTTTCAAAAGATATCTTAAGCTATGACAAGGAGCGTCCGCAAAAAGCCACGCTGACATTCAATATTCAAAGCAACCTGAACGCCGTCAACAAAGAAAAGGTGCAGCGTGAGCTAGAAGACGCCCAAAAATCAATGAATAAAAAAATGTCGGCATTATATTGGAATTTCGTCTCGCAAAAAGTGAACAATGTCCGAGGCGATTTTGACAAGATCGTCAATAAAGAATCAGAGTTTCAAAACGTCATGTACAACTTTTACAAGCCGAGCTCCAATGACTTGGCAGGTGAAATCAAGCGGCAAAAAGACCTGATTGACGAACTGAAAAAATCAATGAATGAAGCGCAGGGCGCGGCAAAAGAAAAATTGACTTCGGCAGATGAAGCCAAAACCACGCTCAAAGACTTTGCCGATACGGTCGAGCGCTATAAACAATATCAAGAAAATCAGAAAAAACTGCTGATGGCCGCGCAGGAACAGAATCAAAAGCAAATCACAACCGGACTGAATGCCATTAAAGCACAGCAGGCCGCCAACCAGTTCAGCACGATGATGAGCGGGCTGTCTTCAGGCATAAACCAGGCGAAGACACAGCTTGACCAGACAGGATCGGCTCTTTTGGCCGCCCAACAGGTGAGAGAAGCGCAGGTTCCTGATCAGGAACGCGGGATGGCGAATATTCAATCCAATTTACTGGACAATTATTTGACTCAATATAAAGCTCAAGCAAGATTTGAAACACTGAACAGTATCCAAACCCTTATGAAAAGGGATCGGCCGGCATTAACCGTTCCGGAAAAGGACCCGGGTGATGACGGCTCGGATGAACCGAAAGAAGAAGAAAAACCGGAAGAAGAAAAACCCGGCGATCTGAAAATTGACCTTGACGATCAGCGTGACGAGTTAAAACGCATCTCCGCTGAAATCAATCACATTTCTGACGGATTAAAAGAACCGGAAAAAGAAAATCCGGCCCCTGAAAAACCGGGCCAAGGCGATGACGGTGAAAACTCCGGCGATACCGATCCGAATAACGGAACGAATCCCGGAGAAGACGGAAAAACGGAAGACGGCACAAAAGAAGAGCAGCCTGCTTCCGATAACACTGGCGATCAGGAGCCAAAAACCGTCCAGACCGCGACAGCCGCTAAAAACGTCACTCCGTCTGCTGATGAGCCGGCGGACGATCCGAACGATTCTGAAGGGGACGGCGGCACGGACATATCTGAGGCGAAAGAAAGGCTGAACCAAGCCGCAGAGCGGATTCAGCAAATTGAAAAAGAGCTGGAAGAAAAACAGCAAACTCATAATGAAGAACTGAAAAAACGTCTCGATGCTCTTGATGAAGAAATCCAAGGCCTTAAAAAGCAGATTGCCAAAGTTGAAGAACGGGCGGAGAAATTACAGGAAGATCTTGAAAAAACAGTAGAAAAGAGAGAACAAGACTTCAATACCGTTTACAGAATGATTGTAAGAACAGAACAGAACATTCTGAACTACCCGTCATTGGATGGCGGCCGCAAATCTGCTCTTGAACAGATATTTGCCGCTGACATTAATACAAAAGAAATATCCGATTTAATGAGTTACTATAATGATTTATCCCTGTATGAGGCGACACTCTATCACTCTCTTGACGCGGGCTCGCTGCCTGATGTGAAAAACAGGGTGCTGAAAGCCCAGCAAGGCGAAGTCCAAACCGTTCTTGCCATCAAACCGGTGGAAACGGCAAGCTGGGAAAACCTGAAAAATAACAAGATGCAGACAGATGAAGACATCAGCAATTTCATTAAAGGCATGACCGAATTCTCGGATAACTACAGTACCTATATCAGAGATGAACAAGCCGGAGTGCTCGATGAGCTCGCCAGCATTTCAGACAGCGCGGCGAAAGCATCCGATCAGCTGGCTGAAGGCGCCGTGCAGGAAGCGGCCGCGTTCAGCGGAGACGGATTAACCGGAACGATGGCGCTCGGCGCTCAGGATACCGTCGGCCGCGAAGTCCTGCAAATGTCTGACACGATGGGCCATCTGTCAGAACGCCAGTCCGGCATCATCAGCTATACCGACAATATGCAGCAAAGCGTAAATGACGTCCAGCAAAAAGCGGACACCTTAAACAGCAACTGGGGCAAAAACGTCAATTCCACGAAATTGATCAGAAATGACGTGTACGGCATTTTAGGGAACGCGCTCGTTGACGGACAGGAAAACGGCTACGTTTATGATTATCTCGCCAACCCGCTTAAAATCAGCGGAGAGGTGCCGGAAGACCGGGTTCAGAATGTTCCGCCGGTCGTCATTTTGGTGATCGTCCTGATCAGCAGTCTTCTGATCGGCTATTTCAGCTCGTATTATCAGCAGGCGCCGCTTCTTGTCAAAGGCGCGCTCTTTGGGATTTTAAACATTATGGTCGGATTGATGATCAGTCTGTTCGGTCTGAATATCTACTCGCTTCCGGACGATCAGACCATTAAATGGTCAGTCTTTACGATTCTCTTGCTTGCGGCGAGTTCAGCTTTTATCCGGGCAGCCTTTGTCTTCGGCTCGATTACCGGATGGATCGCATCATCAGCGCTCATTCTCTTTTATGTGGCGCCTTTAATCGACCTGATTATGCCGAACTTCACCTTTGACAGTCCGGTTTCGAAAGTCTATATCGATATTCAATACGGAACGGGCCACCTGTTTGCGATGGGGGTAACGGTTCTTGCGATCATTACGCTGATTGCGGCGGCGCTTCCGCTCGTCATTCGGCTGTTTGCGGAAAAAACGGAGGAAAGTGATCAGTCTTATGAGGCGTAACACGTTCATGGAAAAAGGATTGCTGCTGTTTGCTCTCTCCTTTTTCCTTTTCCTTCCCCAAGCCGCAGCCGCGAATGAGGAAAATACTGATGTCAAGCCGAATGAATATGAAAAGAAAGACATTGAAATTCGTACGGATTACCTGCACGACGATGCCTACTCCGAGGAAAAAACGGCGCTTCCGAAAGAACAGAAGGATATTACGTTTGATCAGCAGGCCGAAAACCCGGATGACAAACTGATATCAAAGTTGTTTACATCGTCAGACACGGAGCCGAATACGATCAAAGCGCAATCGAAAAAACTGGGTATCACATTTGCCGAGCCTGCGGTGCGGCATACCTCGGCAGATATGGAAACGGAAGAGAAAAAGACTTCTTATCTGCTTCCTGTCATTTATGCCGTTTTGATCCTCCTCGGGATTGCGGCGATGATCTATCTGATCCCGAAAGTCACGGCGCAGGAAAAGGCAAAGCGGTAAACGGATCGCTTGTGTTTGCGGGAAGACAGCCCGTAAAATAAGAAAAAAAGGAGGAGTTTCATGCAGTTTTTTCTTATAACAGGCGCGTCAAAGGGCTTGGGCCGGGCGCTTACGGAACAGGCGCTTCAAGAAGGAGCCGAAGTCGCCGCGCTTTCAAGAACGATAAGCGGGGAAAAGCGTGAGGGGCTGACAGAATACAGTGTTGATTTAACCGATCTGGCAGATACCGGCCGGCAGATGAAGGCGATTCTTGATCAAGCAGAGGAGAAGGGATACTCCGCCGTCACACTGATCAACAATGCCGGAATGGTGGAACCGATCAAGCGGGCGAAAGAGGCTTCCGCCGAAGAATTGAACCGCCATTACACCCTTAATCTGACGGCGCCCGTTTTGCTCAGCCAAATGTTCACAAAGCATTTCGAAGCGTTCAGCGGCAGCAAAACAATTGTCAACATCACATCGGGCGCGGCGAAAAATCCTTATAAAGGCTGGAGCGCGTATTGCAGCTCAAAAGCGGGGCTTGATATGTTTACGAGAACATTCGGGTTTGAACAGGAAGATGAAGAGCTGCCGGTCCGCATGATCTCATTCTCGCCGGGAGTGATGGATACAGACATGCAGGCTGTCATCCGTTCTTCGTCAAAAGAAGATTTCCATGACATCGAACGGTTCCGCAATCTGAAAGAAACGAAAAACCTCAGAAGTCCTGAATACATCGCCGGCGTCATTCACTCACTGATCGCGGGCGAGCCGGAAAACGGACGGATATACGATATTAAAGAATTTTTGTAGAGCAGCGTTCACGCTGCTTTTTTTTGTTTGTACAATCACTTCGGTGTCCGGCGGCATATGATGAATGAAACAACGTATAAGGGGTATAAGAAATGTATCAGATGAATTGAGTTTCTTCTCGATTTATGTTAGGATTCTAAAAATATAAATAAGGAGGGGTTTCCATGAGAAATGTAACGTTAATGGATGTCTTCACCCATCCAATCGCACAAAAGTATTTACAGCGTTCCGGTGTCGCCCATGCGATCGCCTGCGCGTTTCATGCATACCGTCTTGCCGTAAAAGCAGGTGTCAGCCCGGATCTTGCGGCGAAAGCGGCCTTACTGCATGACGTCGGCCATTATGAATGGTACACAGACGGCAAATGGGATTATGAAAAGTACAGAAGAAACGATATCCATGCCATTAAAGGAGCGGAACGGGCGCATAAGCTGCTCATCCGGCTCGGTGAAGAACCGAAAGCGGCGAAGGACATTGCGCTGGCGATTCTGCTTCACACCGATTCCTATCTGCCTGAAGGCGAACTGGACAAGAATACGCTCCAGCAAATCGTGAAACAAGCGGATGAACTCGATGAAGAACCCGGCGGACATCACCATTACCGCCAAATGGATCACACGGCCGCGCTCAAACAAATCCAAAAGCTTGATCAGTTAATTGACCAAGCCCAATATCCCATAAGAAGTTCAGTCTAGGCCACTCATGCGGCCTTTTCCGCTTACATAACTCCGCATGCTCACTAACACCTTTTCCGCTCCGATAGACGTACTGTGTCAAAGCCTTTGTCCGCTGCATATGCTGAAGGAAAACATAGTAAAGGGGATCAGCGAAAATGGCCCATCAAGGAAGCCCGCAAATCGTCTCGTTAGTGGATCCTTACGTTTATCAGACCATCCATAAGCTTATCGGCTCAAGGTTTATCATTCAAACCGTCAGACGCATTGTCAGAGGACGGCTGATTGATGCCACTCCGGATCACATCGCCATTGAAGAAACGCATGACCGTGTATTTTATATCAGAAACCGCCATGTGGTTTCCGTCATGCCTGATTATACCGAACGCGTGTAACAGCCCGAATAAGGCGCAAACCGGAGGCGGCCCTATAGAACCCCGGTGCGTCTTCTTTTTTGAGATACATAGATGCACGGCGGCTTTTTTTGGTACAATCACAGTACAAGTTCACATGACAATAGGAGGAAACCGCTTGTTGAAATCAAAGGTCCATTTTTGGACGCTGCAAATTTTGCTCGTTTTGCTCATTATTTACGTATCAACGAAAGTCTCGTTTATTTTTCAGCCGTTTTTCGGTTTTATCACCACTCTGTTTTTTCCGATTTTGATCTCGGGCATTTTGTTTTTCATTTTTAATCCGATCGTACGCCTGCTTGAGAAAAAAATCCCCCGGACATTGGCGATCCTGCTCATTTATCTCGTTTTCATCGGCCTGATTGCCTTTATGTTCACCGCGATCGGACCGATTGTGGCTTCCCAGGTCACGGGGCTGATTAACAATTTCCCTGATTACATTCATCAGATTCAAGTCTTGACGGCGCAATTATCCCATTCCAAATGGTTTACGTGGATGATGACGCAGGATTATGTGTCGATAGAAAAAATCCAGCAGTCTCTGACGGGATTTTTACAAAGCCTTCCGCAAAATATTACGGCAAGCCTGTCGGCCGTGTTCGGCGTCGTTACGAATATCACGCTTGTCGTGATCACCGTTCCGTTCATTTTGTTTTATATGCTGAAGGACGGCCGGCGGTTTCCGCTCTTGGCGGTTAAAATCCTGCCTACTTCCTACCGGGCGGAAGGTCGGAAAATATTTAATGACTTATATGTCACATTGGCCGCCTATTTCCAAGGCCAGCTGTTGATTTGTCTCTTTGTCGGAACGGCATGCTTTATCGGATATTCGATCATCGGCCTGCAGTATGCGTTAATTCTCGGGATGGTGATCGCCGTCACCAATATTATTCCGTACCTGGGGCCGTTTCTCGGGGCGGCGCCCGCGGTGATTATCGCGTTTATGGATTCGCCGGCTAAGGCGCTGTTTGCCGTTATTGTTGTCGTTGTCGTCCAGCAGCTTGACGGGAACCTGCTTTCTCCGCTTGTCATCGGGAAACGGCTCAATACCCACCCGCTCACCATTATTCTTCTGCTTATCGGAGCGGGCAGTTTCGGCGGCATTCTCGCAATGATTCTGGCCGTGCCGGTTTACGCGGTTTTAAAAGCTTTTGTCTTAAATATCGTCCGGCTTATCAAACTTCGTCAGCGGTCAAAGCTAGAAGACAGCCGCAAGCCGAAATAAAAACGGGCACAACTCCCGATGCAGCGCATAAAATGCTGTAAAGAAAAGCGGAGGTGTGGGTATGCCTGCAATTGTGGGACCGATTTATATTATGAGTTTAGCCGGAGACGCTGCGGCGAGCTTCGGTGACGTGTTTGCCATTTCTCCCAAAGCCGTTGACCACTCAGGCGCGGGGGCAGGGGCGTTTCATTCCGGAGATTTTGTCAAAGTCACTAATAAATTCAGCAAAACGCGCTTTGAAGACATCGATGTGTTTGACGAACCTGATTGGTTTAACGCGTGACAGCCTCCTTTTAGGAGGCTGTCGCTTTTTTGTAGTATAATAGAATCAGTCTTTATAAAAGGGGAATTTTTTATGAAAATCAGAAAAGCGAATATTACCGTGCAGTCCGGAATGATCGGTGATGTATATCTGCATGAAAATAAAAAAGAACAGCATACCCTTGTAGCCGTTCCGGAACTTGAGTGGAGCACGATCATTTCCTATGAGGAAGAGAAAAAGGCGCTGGCGCAGCGGCTTTTACAATCATTCAGCAAGCTGATTGAAGAAGAACCCGCCGGAGAGCTCGCCGGCAAGATCTCCCATTGGGTGGCTGAAATGTAACGAAGCGGTTTACCGCGTCCCGTCCGGGGCGATAATTGTAAAACAAGCTGAGGAGGGACAGGCCGATGAGCGACAAAACGGTTGACCTTTATTTACAGCAGGGGATGTACGGCCCTCTGCAGACGAAACCGGATGAACGCCATTTATTTTTAGGCTCGCTGCGTGAAAGAGTCATCATTGCCCTGACGAAGGGGCAGGTGCTGCAAAAGCAGCCGTATGAAGAAGTGAAACAGGCGCTGAAAAGCCGAAAAGACGCGGTGCTCTATATAAACGGAAGGCTCCCGTATCATGCTTATTCACCATATATGAAGCTTGCCGCACTTGCCGGTGTCCGAAGCTCCGTCATATCGGATCTTCAATTCGAAACGCCGCTCGGCCTGGTTTTTGCCGCCGATTATGCCGTGAACCTTGACGGCATTTACGTACAGGATGACATTTTTCAGCGCTCACTCCTGAAATCTTAAAAGGGCAAAACACCGTTTGTCATTTTACAATGCCAATTCACTTACAAGTGGAGATAGGATATAATGGTTCTCATATGAATGGCGGGGAGGCCGGCTATGAAAAAAGCATTTATATGCATTGATTATACGAATGATTTTGCAGCAGAGAACGGGGCATTAACCTGCGGAGAACCCGCGAGACAGATTGAAGATACGATTGTCAGTTTGACGCAAGCATTTATAGAAAACGGTGATTATGTTGTCTTTGCGGTTGATTCGCATGATGCAGACGATGACTTTCATCCCGAGACACGCCTTTTTCCTCCGCATAATATCAACGGCACGGAGGGCAAAGAGCTGTACGGAAGGCTATCGCCTCTTTATGAGAAACATAAACACGCAAAAAACGTAAATTATATGGAAAAAACGAGATATTCTGCTTTTGCGGGAACGGATTTAGAGCTGAAACTGCGGGAACGGCAGATCACTGAGCTGCATCTTGCGGGCCTGTGCACGGACATCTGCGTTCTTCACACGGCGGTTGACGCCTACAACAAGGGCTTTCAGATCGTCATTCATCAAAACGCTGTGGCCAGCTTTAATCCGGAAGGGCATGAATGGGCCCTGTCCCATTTTAAGAACAGCATCGGAGCGCAAGTGGCAGAGTAAGGAAGGGGAAAACAATTTTGGTGGAGCATGGTTTTAAAGACGACAGTTTGTCTTTACATACAGATCTTTATCAAATTAATATGGCCGAAACGTACTGGAGAGACGGCATTCATGAGAAAAAAGCGATTTTTGAGCTTTTTTTCAGAAAGCTTCCCTTTGAAAACGGCTATGCGGTATTTGCGGGCTTAGAAAAAGCAATCGAATACTTGGAGAACTTCAAATTTACCGACAGCGATCTGAATTATTTAAAAACGGAATTGCACTATGCTGATGATTTCATTGATTATTTACGGGATCTTTCTTTTACCGGATCTCTTTACAGCATGAAAGAAGGCGAGCTCGTTTTTAACAACGAACCGATTATGCGGGTCGAAGCGCCCCTGATCGAAGCCCAGCTGATTGAGACGGCTCTGCTTAACATTGTGAATTACCAAACATTAATCGCCACGAAAGCGGCCCGCATTAAAGGCGTTGTCGGTGACGAAGACGCCCTCGAATTCGGAACGCGGCGCGCCCATGAAATGGATGCGGCTATGTGGGGAGCGAGAGCGGCTTTGATCGGCGGCTTCAGCGCAACGAGTAATGTAAGAGCCGGAAAGCGTTTTAATATACCGGTATCCGGCACGCACGCTCATGCGCTCGTACAAGCGTACCGCGATGAATATACGGCATTTAAGAAATATGCGGAGACCCATAAAGACTGCGTGTTTCTCGTAGATACGTACGATACGATCCGTTCGGGTATGCCGAATGCGATTAAAGTCGCAAAGGAATTCGGCGATCGGATCAACTTCATCGGCATCCGCCTGGACAGCGGGGACTTGGCGTACCTGTCAAAAAAAGCGCGTGAAATGCTTGATGAAGCGGGTTTCACAGACGCAAAGGTCATTGCTTCAAGCGATCTTGACGAGCACACGATATTAAACCTGAAATCACAAGGAGCGAAAATCGATACGTGGGGCATCGGCACGAAGCTGATTACCGCATACGATCAGCCGGCTCTCGGCGCGGTTTACAAGCTTGTCGCCATTGAAGAGGACGGCAAATTGACCGACACCATTAAAATTTCTTCAAACCCTGAAAAAGTGACAACGCCGGGAAGAAAGAGAGTATACCGGATTATCAACAAGCTGAATCACCACTCGGAAGGTGATTATATCGCGCTTTATGACGAGCGGGTAAATGATCAGAAACGCTTAAAAATGTTCCATCCCGTCCACACGTTCGTCAGCAAATTCGTCACTGATTTCTATGCGAAAGACCTGCATGAGCCGATTTTTGAAAACGGCGTTTTATGCTATGATAATCCCGAAATTACCGACATCCAGCAATACGTGCAGGATAACCTCAAACTTCTGTGGGAGGAATACAAACGGATCAGCAAGCCGGAAGAATATCCGGTCGATTTAAGCGAAGACTGCTGGAGCAACAAGATGCAGCGGATTCATGAAATCAAAAGCGAGCTGAAACGGGAACTTGAATAGAAGACAAAGCGGCCTTTCCTTTCTCTGGAAAGGCCTTTTTGTTGTGATAATATTTTTCACATTTAGACAAATTTCGTCAAGTTATTTGATATACTTATGTTCGAAGGCCGCATCTAAGGGGGTAAATGAATGAAGGTGTTTGTTGCGAGACAGCCTATCTTCAACAGAAACGAACAGGTTGTTGCTTATGAACTTCTTTACCGGGAGAGCGAAGAGAACCGTTATTCGGCCGCTGACGGAGATAAAGCTACGACGGATCTCATTATTAACAGCTTTATCAACATCGGAATCGAAAAGCTGACTGAGGGGAAACGCTGCTTTGTGAATTTTACAGAAAGCCTGATGTTTTCAGATCTCCCTACCTCCTTTGATCCTGACCAGCTTATTATCGAAATTCTTGAGGACATACCGATCACTCCGGCACTCATCTCAAGATGCAGACAGCTGAAGAAATTAGGATATACATTAGCACTTGATGATTTTTACGCCATCAATCCGGAAAATGAAGAGTTAGTGGAACAGCTGATGAAATATATTGATATTTTAAAAATCGATTTTTTGCAATCCTCGCGTCTGGAGCGCAAAAAAATCATTCAGACGTACAGCTGTAAAAGTCTGATTTATTTAGCGGAGAAAGTGGAGACGAGAAAAGATTATAAACAGGCGGCCATAGACGGCTTTCACCTGTTTCAAGGATATTTTTTCAGTGAACCGCGTGTCATCAGCGGAAATGATCTGACGTTTCATTTTCATTCTTACTACCAGCTTTTAAGCGAATTAAACAATGACCAGCCCAATATACAGCGCGTGACGGAATACATAGAGCGGGACGTCAGCTTATCGTATCAGATTCTGCGTTTTTTAAACGGATCGCAAACAAGGCTGAAAAAAAAGATAGACAGCATCCAGCAGGCCATCATGATGCTTGGGCTGAATGAGATTAAGCGCTTGATTTACATTCTTTCATTCAGAGATTTAACGGCGAAAAGCCACTCAAGCCAAAAAGAAATCATTAAGATTTCCTTAATCAGGGCCAAACTGTGCGAACTGCTGGCGAAAAGAACCGGAAGGCCCCAGCCCTCTTCTTACATGCTGATCGGCATGTTTTCGCTCATCGATACGCTTCTTCACAGGGAGCTGGAGGATATCATCAAAGAACTGCCTTTAATCGATGAAGTCGGACAGGCGCTGCTCGGTTATGAAAACGATTATTATAAGATGCTCGCGTTCGTCAAAGCCATTGAATGCAACAACTGGGACTGTGACGAGTGGGGAAAAGAACTGAACAAAGAAGAAGCGTATGAATGTTACTTACAGGCGATCGAATGGTGCCGGCAGCTGATCGTGGATTGAGCCGCTTTAAGCCGACCACCTGAGGGCGATGATAAACCGGCTTTGCTCTCTGACCAGACTGACACGGATGCCGTCGGGATTATACGTCACGTCAAAGTCAGTTTTGATGCCGGTCTGCTTAATGAGCCGCTTGACCGCTGCGGTGTCAGATGATTGCGCTGCGGTGAGGATACGGCGCGCAAGCTCTTTTGACGCCGACAGCCGCGCAAGGAGCAGGCGCGCATCCTCCAGCATGCCCGCAGCTTCTTTTGCGGACGCTGTCAAAATATCTGCGTGAACCGGGGGACTGGGCGCAGGATGCCGGTATGGCGCGGCGAAAACAGGGAAGCATGGATACAAATAATGCATACGGCGGCCTCCTTCCTGAGAAAACATTCGTTATATATGAGTATAGGCGGCGTGATAACGAGTTATGACATGCAAAAGACCACAATGCGGGGGTTGCGGTCTTTTTGGTGTTTGTCGGTGGTTATGCGACGCTGTTCGCCCATTCTGTTTTGAAATTGCGACGGCAGGGACTATAGTCCCTGCCGGTTTGTCGGAAAACCGTTAAAAAAACAGCAGAACCGCCAGATTGGTCTGCTTCATCCTAAACGTCTGCCTTTCTGGTAGTTATATAGTCCTGTTCGCTAAATGCTTCATTCGGGACTATGGGATTACCCCGGTTTGCGGTGTCACGCAGATACTTTTACACATACTTTTCGGTGAAAAATCCCGCAAAAACGTTTACACTATTAGTAACAGATCAAATACCTAGGACTCGTTCACCATACACAATTCATTGATCTTTCAAAAAAAGGAGTGTGGAAACGGTGGAAAACAAATTAGAAGAAGTAAAGCAATTATTATTCCGACTTGAAAATGATATCAGAGAAACAACCGACTCATTACGAAACATTAACAAAAGCATTGATCAGCTCGATAAATTCTCATATGCAATGAAAATTTCTTAAAAAGACTTGGAAACAAGTCTTTTTTTTGTGCATTTGTTATACAATTAATGGATAAAGTATTATATGATTGTTAAAAAACAATAAACATGCTGTATTTGAACAAAAGGGTTTAGTAAAATAAAGTGAGGGATTCATATAGCTAAGAAATTAACTCTAGAAGCAGAAGATGTAAAGGACACAATAAACCATATTCTCAAAAAAAATGATGTGAATAAAGAAGTAAGTAAACATGTTGTGAATTTTGCTGATACAAAAAACAACTTTCCATTTGCTGAGTTAGCTTTAGATCATTATTTGGCTTTTGGAGGGAATGATTTTGAAGAAATACTAGATTTAGGAACAGGGATTGAACTGCTTATCTTAGCGGCTGATATTTTTGATGACATACAAGATAAGGATCGTCCAAATGCAGAATGGATGAAAATGGATCAGGCTGTATCTTTAAATATTGCAACCTTAATTTATACAATAGCTCTCCAAGTTATATCATCTCGAGATCCGGAAGGATTATTACTCAAGACAGCTCTAAAATATACAGTTCAAGCTATGGAAGGGCAACACATTGATTTGGTTGATAATACTTTAACTGAAAATCAATGCATTGAAATGATTAAGAAAAAGTCAGGGGCTTTGACAGCTTTAGCAAGTATGCTGGGTGCTGTACTTGCAACTAAACGTTATCAATCAGATGTGGAGCAGTATGCTTTCTATATAGGGGTTGCAGCTCAATTAAAAAATGATTTATTTGAGATAATGTATGTGAATAATACGGAAACCTTTTTCAAAAAGACAAATTTGGCAATTCAGTTCTTAGAGAAAAAATTCAACACAGTATCCACAGAATTGTTAAACAACAACTTTCAACAATCAGAGTTAAAACGGCTTCTCTTAGACTCTGGTGTTATCCATTATATGTCAGTGATGATTAATGTATATAATTTGAAAGTGAAAAATGGACTCGAAAATTTAAATTTGACTTTAGAGAACAAAAACTATTTAATTAAAAAAATTTGCGAAAATGAGAAGGTGGATAAAAATGCAGGAAATAGTAAATTATTTAGTTCGTAATCCCGAAATTGTTCAAAAATTGAGAAGAGAAGAAGTCAGTATCATAGGTTTAGATAAAGAAGAGGTGAAAGGGGTATTGCTTGGATTTGATCAATTAATCTCAATGAGTTCAAAAGACGAGATATATTGGAAACCGTCATGAAACAGGGGTAAATATGAAGTTATCTAAAAATACGTATTCCATTTTATTAATTTTACTCAGCTTGTCTTATATTTTCTATTTAACTTATATAAATGTAAATAATTTATTTGTAGGAGCCACCGCAAATGTTAATAATAAGAATCAAATAGAGATTACCAAAGTATCAGATTACACAATGGCATATTATGCTGGTGTTAAAAAAGGTGACATTGTAATTAAAATTAATCAGAATAAGAGCGTTGAACCAAAAGATTTAAAACAAAATACATTGAAAAACGTAAGGTCTATGACAGTTGAAAGATCTGGTGAAATAGTTGATCTGAAAAATTTAAGTTTATTAAGTGAAGACAACTTATTTGTTTATTTAATACCTGTTATTTTTTTCTTTGTATGCCTTAGTTGTATTATCCTTATTTTAAAAATTAATAAGGAGCAAGATTCAGTTTCAGCTTTTATATTGATCATCTTTTTACTCACTACTGGTATAGCATATGTAAGTGCGGGAGGTTCATCAAAAGGAGATATAATAAGCCGATACGTAAATGTCATAACTTTAATATCCGTACCGGTAAATTATCTCTTGTTTATTTATCAATATATCAAAGAATTTGGATACAAGATTTTTAACGGGAAAGTTTTTGTTGCTTTATATACAGTCCCTGTTATTAATATAATACTAGAGTTTTTTAGGCATTGCTTTGAAAGAGGAGTAGTGGGGAAAGTTAATTTAGTATCAATATCTCTCCTTTATTTGATAGCTTTATTTTTCATTACTGTAGGTTTAATAAAGTACAAAAAAACAGAGCAAGCAAATATTCTTAAGACTTTTCTTTTAATTAATATTTTTGCTTTCTCACCATTTGTATTTTTGTATGTGGCACCCTACATCATTTTTAATGACTATTATGTTTCTTCTTTTTTAGTTGCGCCTTTTCTTTTATTAATTCCTTTTTCTTTAGTTTATCAATTTATGACTAATAAAATCTATGAAATTGATTTTATTATTGGGCGGTTGAAATATTATAGTCTTTTAGCTGTCACTCCTACTTTACTTATTATTACAATTTATGATCTTGTACAAGATCCAAACTCAGAGTTTTATACGTTTAAACTAACTTTGCTGACATATATTATTATGTTGGCTGTGTTTTATTCAAAAGAGATCTTAGATTTTCGTTTCCGTTTAAAGCGTTTTTCTGAAAAACATAATTATCAGGACAGCATATTCAAGTTTACTCAAATAATTAAAGGAGCTTCATCCTTAAAGCAAGTATTCACTGAACTTGAATCTACTCTACTTGAAGTTTTGATGGTTAGTAAAGTATGTGTTTTAGAGGTAGAAGGAGACTTAAATGTAAGGTATTTTTTTAATGATAATGAGAAAAAATTATGGGAGCTGTATTCTCATCAATTAGCTGAAACGACAAGTGAAATTGGCAAGATAGTTCAGGTGGATAAAGGGTTTTTAATGAAAATAGGGGAACGGGGCACTAAATCATACATTGTACTGTGTTTATCATTTATGAATACTCCGAAACTAACTTGGGATGAGATTTCTTGGTTAAAAACCTTATCATTCTACACCAGTATTACGATGGAGAATGTGCTTAAAATCGAAGAACTTATGAATCATCTCGAAGATTTAAAGAAACAAGAGACAAACCCGGTCTGGCTAAAAAAGCTGATGTTTACGATCGAGGAAAAGCAGCGTTCGGATTTGGCCCGTGATCTGCATGATTCAGTGCTGCAGGACTTGATTTCTTTGAAGCGCCAGTGTGAGCTGTTTCTGGCCGATTTTAAGAAAGAGGAGCCTTGCCACATAGAGGTGCAGGACAAGCTTCATCAGATGAATGAGCAGATGTCGGATGTCATTTTGATGACCCGGGAGACGTGCCATGAGCTTCGTCCTCAGCTGCTGTATGATTTGGGCCTGGTCAAGGCGGTATCCAAGCTTGCCGCACAGCAGCAGGAGCGTGCGCCGTTTCATATCCGTCTGAATACGGGCCGGTTTACGGCGGCGCTGGATTTGGATACGCAGCTGAATTTGTACCGCATTATTCAGGAATTTCTTTCGAACGCCATGAAGCATTCACAGGCGAATGAGGTGCTGATTATGCTGATCAGCATTCAAAATAAAGTGATTCTGCATTATGAAGACGACGGTGTCGGCTGCAATCAGGAAGAAGGCGGCGGGCAGTCGATGAGCATGGGTCTTTCGGGTATTAAGGAGCGCGTCCGTGCGCTTGACGGACGGATGAAAATCGACACAAGTGAAGGAAACGGTTTTAAAGCGGATATTGAAATGGAATTGTAACCAATTTATCACCAAATCGACTTGGCAGAAGCCAAGTCTTTTTAATAAAATGGAAATGAGTGAGTAAAAGGGAGGAAACCATGAAAAAGATACTAGTGATTGATGATCATCCGGCTGTCATGGAGGGCACCAAGACGATTCTGGAAACGGACACGAATCTTTCTGTCGATTGCCTCAGTCCTGATGCCAGTGAACAATTCGTTCTCCGGCATGATTTTTCAGCTTACGATCTCATATTAATGGATTTAAATCTGGGTGATGACATCAGCGGCATAGAGCTTTCCAAGAAAATCTTAAAAGAGAATCCTCTCTGTAAAATCATTGTCTACACAGGCTATGAGGTTGAAGATTATTTTGAAGAATCCATCCGCGCGGGCCTGCATGGCGCCATCAGCAAAACCGAATCTAAAGAGAAAATCATGCAATACATATATCACGTGCTCAACGGACAGATTTTAGTTGATTTCTCCTATTTCAAACAGCTGATGACCCAGCAAAAAACAAAAACGTCTTCTTCCCCTCAAAGTGAGCAGGATCGGTTAACCCCGAGAGAGCGCCATATTCTCCAAGAGGTCGAAAAAGGTTTGACCAATCAGGAAATCGCAGATGCGCTTCACTTAAGCAAGCGGTCGATTGAATACAGCCTGACGTCCATTTTTAACAAGCTGAATGTCGGCTCCCGAACTGAAGCGGTGCTGATCGCCAAGTCAGATAACGTACTATAAATCTTGAAGGGAGAATGACCTATGAATCTGAACAATACATTGCTCGGCGCACTCGGTATTGAAATCACTGAAAATACGCCGGAGAGATGCGTGGCGGTGATGCCGGTGGATAAGAGGACGGTGCAGCCTTTCGGATATCTGCATGGTGGCGCGTCAGCAGCTCTGGCGGAGACTGTTGCAAGTGTCGGGGCCCAGCATTTTATCGACCGGTCGAACCAGGCGTGTGTCGGGCTTGAGATTAATGCTAATCATTTAAAATCCGTGAAAGAGGGCGGGACGGTCACAGCGATTGCGAAACCCGTTCACACAGGCAGGGCAACCATTGTGTACGAGATTAACATTTTCGATGAACGGGAAAGGCTGATCTGTGTTTCCCGCTGCACACTGGCTGTTATAACAAAATAAACAAACAGCCGGAACCCTGAATCGTCCGGCTGTTTGTTTTTACAAATATGAATCTTCTTTTCGTTTGATCACAAAGTTTCTGATTCCTTTGTAATCATCCTGTACGCTTCTTTTATCAAGCGCCGCTCCCGAATTGTACGCGGCCCTGCATATGAGGTGCGCTCCGACCGGCGCCGTCAGCAGGATAAAAATGATGCCGAGCAGTATTTTTACAGAAATTTCTCCGGTCAGCATCCACAAGTAGCCTAACACCCCGAGCAATACCAAATTAACGCCGAGTGTCGAGCCTTTTGAAGAGGCGTGGGCGCGCGTATACACATCAGGAAGCCTGAGTGTGCCGAAAGACGCGACCAGGCAGATCAGCGATCCCATCAGAATACAAACGGCGACGGCCCATTTAACGATTTCGATCATTTTCGATAATCTCTCCTTTCTCCAAAAACTTAGCAAAGGCAATCGTGCCGATAAACGATAAAATGCCGAGCAGCAGAATGATGTCCAAAAAGGCCGATGTGTTTAAGAGAATGGATACAAGCGCGGTCATGGCAATCAGATTAATGCCGATCCCATCAAGCGCGACGACCCGGTCCGGTATCGTAGGCCCTTTTATGACGCGAATGACGTACAGAAGAGTCGAAACCGCCATAATGCCGAGTGATAATTGCAGAATAAACGTAAACATCAGCGGCTCACCTCCTGAATGGCTTTCTCAAAAGAGACGCGGATGTCATGGATCGCTTTCTCCGCATCTTCAATGTCCATGGCGTGTATATAGAGAATCGACCGGTCATCGGAGATATCCATCACGAGCGTACCCGGTGTTAAAGTGATTAACAGCGAGAGCAGCGTGATCTCCCAATCCTCCGTCAATTCCGTCTTAAACGCGAAAATGCCCGGGCGGATGTTCAGTTTCGGCGATATAACGGTTTTCAGCACGCTGACATTGGCCAAATATAATTCCTTTATAAAGATCAGCGCCAGTTTGATGACTGACCATATTTTCCAAATGTAAAACGGCCGCGAGAAGAAGCGCCGGAAAAAAAACAGCGCCGCCAAGCCCGCGATAAATCCGGTCATAAAACCCGCCGCGCTGAGGCTGTTTGTGAGAAACATCCAGCAAACAGCGAGAAGAACATTTAATAATAGTTGAAAAGCCATGCCATCTACTCCTTCAAAACAGCTTCAATGTATTTTTCCGGATTCAGCAGATTCTCAGCCGTCTGATTGACATACGGTGAAACCCATTCGGTTCCGAGCCCGAACAGAAGCGACAAAAGGAGAAAAGCGGCTGCCGGATAAAGAAGTCCTTTTGCGGACCGTCCGCCTGCGCCGGGGATTTCTTTTTCTTCCCCCCAAAAAGCCGTCGTAAAAACCTTCAGCACGGAATAGAGCACAAGCAGGCTTGATAAGAGAATCAATACGGAAAACAAAGTTTCCCCCTTATCGAACCCGCCTTCCGCGATCTTCAGCTTGCCCACAAATCCGCTGAACGGCGGGATGCCGGCCAGAGATATGGCTGAGATAAAGAACATCCATCCCAAAACGGGATAACGGGTGATCAGTCCGCCCATTTTATGCAGGCTGGCAGTGCCTGTCAAAGCGATAAGCGTGCCGGCGAGCATAAACAGCGCTCCTTTAATCAGCATATCGTGAATCAAGTAATAAACCGCTCCTTGAATGGAGGCCGGCGTGTTCATGGCAATGCCGAACAAAATCACGCCGACGGCTGTAATAATATTGTAGATGACGATTTTCATGACATCCGAAAAGGCGATAGATCCGATTACGCCGAATAACACCGTCAGCATCGCAAGCCACATCATCAATTGGTGGGTAAAGCCCGTATCGTGAATAAAGATCAGGGTGAATACTCTTAAAATGGCGTACAGGCCGACTTTCGTCAAAAGAGACCCGAATAAGGCCGAAATCGCAGCCGGCGGGGCGTAATAAGAGCCCGGCATCCAGAAATACAGCGGGAATATCCCGCCCTTTAAACCGAAAACGACGAGAAGAAGGACGCCGATGACGGTTATCAGCCCGGTCTGGCCCGATTCGCTTATTTTTACGCTTAGGTCAGCCATATTCAGCGTGCCCGTCACCGCATATAAGTAACCGACGCCGATGACAAAAAACGCGGATGACACAATGTTAAACACGATATACTTCAATGATTCTCTTAATTGAATTTTCGTTCCGCCAAGCACGATCAGCATGTAGGACGCGATAAGCAGAAGCTCAAAAAAGACGTACATGTTGAACAGGTCACCCGTCAAAAACGCTCCGCTTACGCCGGCCAGAAGAAACTGCACCCCTGAATAATAGAAAGCGCGCTCCCTTTTTTCTCCGATGGAGCGGAAGGAGTACAGGGTGACGAGCAGCCCGATTATGGCGGTTGTCAAAACAAGCAGTGCGGCAAGCTGATCCGCGGCGAGCACAATGCCGTACGGCGCTTTCCAGCCGCCGAGTGTCAGCGTCTGAATCCCGTGTGTGAAAACCGTCTGAACGAGAGCGGCGCTGATGACGATGGAGACACAGGAAGCGGCAGTGCTGAATACCCGCATCAGCATCACGTGCCTGTTCATAAAAATCAGCAGCACTGCGGCAAGCAGCGGCACCAGAATAGGCAATATCACAAAGTTATTCATGTTGATCATTTCCCCTCATTCGATCCATATCGTCCGTTTTCAGTTCCTGATAGGCGCGAAACGCCATCACAAGCAGGAAGGACGTGACGCCGAACGAAATAACGATCGCCGTCAGTATGAGTGCCTGCGGCAGCGGATCGACAAACGACGTGCTTTTTCCGCCCAGTATGGGAGGGGCGCCTTTTTTCAGTCCGCCCATGGTCAGAAGCAGCAAATGGACGCCGTGGCTTAAAAGCGCGGTGCCGATAATCACGCGCAGCAGACTTTTAGAAAGCAGCAGGTAGGTTGCCGCCATAAACAAAATACCGGCAATGACAGACATTAAGATTTCCACTATTCTTCCTCTCCAATCGTTTGAATAATGGTCATCGTCACGCCGACAACAACGAGATACACACCTAAATCAAACAAAGTGGCCGTCGCAAGCTCCGTATTCCCAAGCACCGGGAGATGAAAATGGCCGAATGTATGGGTGAGAAAGGGTGCTCCGAATAAGAACGAACCTGCACCCGTTGCAATCGCGATAAGCAGACCCGCGCCCGCCACATAAATAAAATTGACGGGCAAAATCGATTTGACGGTTTTTAAATCAAAGGCCAAAAGCAACAGCACGATGGCCGAAGACGTAATCAGTCCGCCGACAAATCCTCCGCCGGGAGCGTTATGCCCCGATAAAAATAAATAGAAAGAGAAAAGCAGAATGATAAAAGATACAAGCTTCGTTGCCGTCTGAAGGATGATGTCGTTTGTGTTTTGCTGTCTCAACGCTCTTCTCCCTCCTCTTTTACTTTCGTTCTGATCATGCCGTAAATCCCGAGTGCGGCAATCGACAGCACCGTGATTTCAAACATCGTATCAAATCCCCTGAAATCAACGAGGATGACGTTGACGATATTGTTTCCTCCCCCGAGCTTATGGCTGTAAGCGGTGAAAAAGGAGGAGATGCTGTCTTTTGTTTTTTCGCTGGAAGACGCGATTCCGAGCATTGTCACGATGACGCCGACACCGAGAGAAATGATAAAATTCGTCATCCGGAATGTTCTTGTCTTCTTTTTTCGCCGCATTTTCGGCAGATGGTAAAAACAAAGAAGAAACAAGGCGACGGATATCGTCTCAATGACGAGCTGCGTGAGCGCCAGATCGGGCGCTCTGAAAATCACGAAAAACAGCGCGAGTGTGTACCCGACAACACCGAGTGAGATAATGGCCGTCAGCCGCGATTTGGCGAACACAGTCGCAATCGTTGCGCTCACCATAACGAGGGACAGCACGATTTCATACAGGCCGATTTCAGCCATGCCTTTCGCTGTCATGGAAAAGCCGCCTTTTGTGACGAACGCCGTTCCGATGAGAATGATAAACGCCGCAAAGATATACAGCAGATAATCCCGCAAAAATCCGGTCATATACGATGACGTCAGCTGGTAAGATCTTTTTTCCATACTGCCCGTCACCGCATCGTAAAGCTTGTTCAGCGTCAGTTTTTTCGGAAACAGACCGTACAAACGCTCCCATTTAGACAGCGTTACGTAACCGATCGTGCCGACAATGATGATACCGAGGGTCATCATTAGCTCAGCCGTCACCCCGTGCCACTGGGAAATATGAACATGGAATGTATCTCCGCCGGTTAACAGAGCCGGATAAATGGAGTTCATCGCCGGTTCAATCAGGCTGTAAGACAAAACGTTCGGTGCAAAAAACAGACTGACGGCGCAAGCGGCAAGAATGACCGGCGAAATCAGCATGCCGAGCGGAGCTTCATGCGGCGTCTTTTCAAGCTGATCAGGTTTGCGCGCGCCGCTGAACGTTCTGAAAAACAGCTTCATGCTGTAGATGAAAGTGAAGACGCTCCCGATCCATGCGAGAACGGGGAACAGCACGCCCCACGTATCCAGACTGAAAATATCTGCATGAGCAATCCGCAGCATACTTGTAAAGAACATTTCTTTACTTAAAAAGCCGTTAAACGGAGGGAGGCCCGCCATGGAAAACGTTCCGATCAGTGAAACGGTGAACGTTACCGGCATAAGCGCCATCAGGCCGCCGAGCCTGCGGATGTCCCGTGTTCCCGTTTCATGGTCGATAATGCCGACCGCCATAAATAAACTTCCTTTAAAAGTAGCATGGTTAATTAAGTGAAACACAGCCGCGGTGACAGCCGCCGTAAAATACTCTGAATGCTGGTAATGAAGCGCGGCGGCTCCTGCGCCGAGCATCGATACAATCATACCGAGCTGGCTGACTGTGGAAAATGCCAGAATCGCTTTTAAATCGGTTTGTTTCATCGCATTAAAGGAAGCCCATACCATCGTGATCAGACCGACTGAGGCAACCGTCCAAAACCAGACGGGTGAAAATGCAAAAACCGGACTGAATCTGGCAATCACATAAATGCCCGCTTTCACCATTGTAGCCGAGTGCAGATAGGCGCTGACAGGAGTCGGCGCCTCCATGGCATCAGGCAGCCAGATATAAAACGGAAACTGCGCTGATTTCGTAAAAGCCCCCAATAACAGGAGAACCATCGCCGGAATAAAGAACGGATGGCCTGCGATAATATGCACCTGGTTGACCATTTCCCTAATACTGAAAGAATCCGTCATCAGATACAGCAGGATAAAGCCGCCGAGCATGCACAGCCCGCCGCCGACGGTAATCAGCAGTGACTTTTCCGCCCCGTAGCGTGATTTCTTCCGCTTATGCCAATACCCGATTAATAAGAAGGATGACAGGCTTGTCAGCTCCCAGAACATATAAAGCACGATGACGTTATCGACGAGCACAACGCCGAGCATCGCGCCCATAAACATCAGCAGGTACACATAAAAGGGGCCGAGCTTTTCTTTGTCCTTCGATAAGTAAAAAATACTGTAAAGCGTCACTAAAGAGCCGATGCCCGTAATCAATAAAGCGAATAACAGCCCGAGTCCGTCAAGATAAACGGTATAGTTAATACCGAGGGACGGAATCCATTCGGCCGCATACCGGACGGTTTCCCCAGCCATTGTTACAGGGAGCTTGCTGATAAAGTAAACAAACAGCACAACGGGCACTATCAGCACAAACCAGCCTGTATGGACTTGTTTTACCCGTTTATAAAGAAAGGGAACGATAAATGTAAATAAAAAAGGCGCCAAAATCGCGAAATGTAACAGCTGCAACAGAAGACCTCCTTTGCTTGTTTTTTCATCAAGCAACTGCTTTATGTAAGAGTGAATCAATCAATTCACGGTCATAGGACCCAGTACAAATTATATCGCACTTTTTTTTACCCTGCTACGGCATAATGTATTCCTTTCTGTGTTTTTGTGGTCTTTTGAACCTAAAATAAATTTATCAAATATCCTGATCTTTGTATATACATTTATCTTTCAGATCAAGCTTTTAAAAAAGGAGCTGGTCAGATGAAGAGAAAGGCGGCGGCCTGTATTGGAATATTTTGTTCTATTATTGCAGGAACATTCATAGCGGACGATTTCTGCAAAACGCGGCAGCAGACGGAGGCAGATAATTGGGAGCGTTTTTTTCTCGGTGCGGAATACGCAGAAGACAAGCTGAGTGCGGCTGAATCAATGCAAACACCGTTTCAGCCGCGTGAGTATATCAGAATCGTATATAGGTGAAAAGAGTTCCGGCACCAGGGTGCGGAACTCTTTTTTGTGGCAATCAGCGTTTTCCTTTAATGTAAGGGATGCCGTTGGCTTTAGGCGCATCCGCGCGGCCGATGAAGCCGGCAAGCGCGAGAATGGTCAGAATGTAAGGAGCCATCAGCATGTATACATTCGGAATGTCTTTGAACAGGGGCAAAAGCGAGCCGATAATGCTCAAACTCTGCGCAAATCCGAAGAACAGCGCAGCCCCGAGCGCGCCGATCGGATGCCATTTGCCGAAAACCAGCGCGGCAAGAGCGATAAAGCCTTGCCCGGAAATGGTGGAGTGCGTGAAATCAAGCGCGATCGTGGAAGCATATACACCGCCGCCGAGCCCGCCGAACAGCCCGCTGATCATGACGCCGATATAGCGCATGCCGAACACGTTGATTCCCATCGTATCGGCCGCCATCGGATGTTCCCCGACAGAACGGATGCGGAGGCCGAACGGCGTTTTGAATAAAATAAACCAGGAAACAAAGGCCAGTACGATGGCTAAAATCGACGTATAATATACGTCGGAAAAGAAAATCTTTCCTAAAACCGGAATATCGCTTAACCCGGGAATGTTCGTTTTGTAAAAGGGCTCCGGGATTTTATCAGTCTGGGCCTTTCCGTAGATCAGCTTGACGATAAACAGTGTCGCTCCTAACGCGAGCATATTGATCGCCACACCGGTTACCGTCTGATCGGCGCGGAAAGAAACCGCGGCGGCCGCGTGGATCAGTGAGAACAGTCCGCCGGCAATCATAGCCGCAGCCAAGGCGAGCCACGGAGCGGCGGCGCCAAGCTCGCGTCCGAAAAATAAGTTGAACATGACGCTTGTAAAGGCGCCGATAATCATCAGTCCTTCAAGACCGATGTTGACAACTCCCGATCTTTCAGAAAACACGCCGCCGAGAGCGGTTAAAATAAGCGGAGCCGCATATACGAGTGTTGCCGGGACAATAATGGATAAAATCTGCAGGAAGTCCACTTACTTCGCCCCCTTTTTCTTCAATTTATCAAGGATGAGACGGATGGCGTAGCTTGATGCCACAAACAAAATAATAATGGCGATGACGATGTCAACGACTTCAGAAGGCACCCCGGATTCAATCGGCATATTTAATGCCCCGACTTTAAGGCCGCCGAGAAGACATGCCGCCAGAACAACGCCGATTGCCGTGCTGCCGCCGAGAAGCGCAACTGCAATGCCGTCGAAGCCGACGCCGGTAAAGGCGCCCTTAACCGCCGCGTATTGAAAGGTTCCGAGTCCTTCCATCGCGCCGGCAAGCCCCGCGAAGGCGCCGGAAATCATCATGGCGTACATCATATTTTTTCTGACGCTCATTCCGGCGTATTGTGCGGCGTGCTGGTTAAAGCCGACAGCCCGGAATTCAAATCCGCTTTTTGTTTTATGAATGATAAACCACATGAGGACTGCCGCAAACAGAGCAATCAGAATGCCCCAGTGAAGGCGGGAGTAATCTGTCAGCTGTTCTAAAAACGGCGAGCGGAGCGACGCGCTTTCATGAATTTTGTCTGTTTTGTCCCGGTGGTCCGTCATGACATCGGAAATGAGATAATTGGTTAAATGAAGAGCGATATAATTCATCATGATCGTGACAATCACTTCGTGGACAAAAAAACGGGCTTTTAAAAATCCGGGAATCAGGCCCCAAATGCCGCCCGCAGCCGCAGCCGCCAATAACGAAAGCGGAAGGTGGATGTAAGCGGGGGCGTCAAAGGAAGCGCCGACCCACACCGCGGCGGTCCAGCCGACAAGGAGCTGTCCTTCAACCCCGATATTAAACAGGCCGGTCCGAAATGCGAATGCCACGGCCAATCCGGATAAAATATATGGCGTAATCTGCCGGATCGATTCCCCGATGTAATACACTTCACCGAAAATGCCGCTCCAAAGAGCCGAATACCCGCTTACGACATTGTAGCCGCTGGCGAGCATGATGACCGCACCCGCAGCTAATCCAAGGATGATCGCAATCAGCGGCACAGCCAGATGAGAAAGTCGATTAATCATGTGTTTTCCCCGCCTCCATTTGCTTACTTCCCGCCATTAAAAGTCCGAGCTCCTGCTCGTTTGTTTCAAGCGGATTGACGTTTGCGATGATGCTGCCTTCAAAGATGACGGCGATGCGATCGCTGAGATTCATTATTTCATCAAGTTCAAAAGATAACAGAAGCACCGCTTTACCGGCGTCACGCTGCTCAATGAGCTTTTTATGGACGAATTCAATCGCGCCGACATCGAGTCCCCGCGTCGGCTGGGCCGCAATTAAAAGATCCGGATTTCTGTCCACTTCCCGGCCGATAATGGCCTTTTGCTGATTCCCTCCGGAGAGAGCGCGCGCAGGCGTATATTCATCAGGTGTTCTGACATCGTATTCTTTAATCAGGTTTCGCGCTTTGTCATAAATCGTGTGTTTATTTAATATGCCGAAAGAAGAGTAGGGCTTTTGGTAATAACTTTGCAGCACGATATTTTCTCCGATCGGAAAATCAAGGACGAGCCCGTGTTTATGCCTGTCCTGCGGAATATGCCCGATGCCGGCTTCAGTGACTTTCCTGGGCGGCATGTTTTGCAGCTGTTTGCCGTTTAACGTGATCGTGCCGGCATTCGTTTTTCTGAGACCTGTAATGGCTTCAATTAATTCAGACTGGCCGTTTCCGTCAACGCCCGCAATGCCGACGATTTCACCGGCTCTGACTGAGAGGGAGAGCTGTTTGACCGCCTCAACGCCGCGCGCGTCTTTAACCGTTACATCAGAAAGTGAAAGCACTTCTTGTTTCGGATCGGCCGCTTGTTTATCCGTCTTGAATGACACTTCGCGTCCGACCATAAGGCTTGCCAGTTCATCTTGATCCGTATGTGCGACATCGAGTGTTGTAATGCCTTTTCCTTTCCGGATGATGGTGACACGGTCGCAGACTTCCATAATCTCTTTTAATTTGTGGGTGATGAGAATGATTGATTTTCCTTCATTTACAAGATTTTTCATAATCTGAATCAGTTCTTGAATTTCGTGCGGAGTCAGCACCGCGGTCGGCTCGTCAAAAATGAGAATGTCGGCGCCCCTGTAGAGGGTCTTTAATATTTCCGCCCGCTGCTGCATACCGACGGAAATATCGGCAACTTTGGCTTCAGGATCAATGTGCAGGCCGTAACGGTCGGAAATATCGCGCACGTCCCGGGCGGCGCGCTGTCTGTCAATTCGGCCGAAAGTTTTCGGCTCTTTTCCGAGAATGATATTTTCTGAGACGGTAAAGGTATCCACAAGCATAAAATGCTGGTGCACCATCCCGATGCCGAGATCGTTGGCTTTGTTCGGGCTGTTGATGTGAACGCGTTCGCCCCGCACCCGGATCTCGCCTTTTTCCGGCTGATACAGGCCGAATAAAACGTTCATGAGTGTCGATTTTCCGGCGCCGTTTTCACCGAGAAGGGCGTGTATTTCGCCTTTTTTCACTTGAAGCGTGACGTCATCATTGGCGACGATTCCGGGAAACTCCTTGCGTATATTAAGCATTTCAATGATATAATCCACCGATTTGACGCTCCTTTTCAGAGATACTTTGATGAGAAAGAGCTTGGCAAAAGAAAAGCTGCAAGAGATGCAGCTTTTCCTTCACCGCTCTTTTCATAAAAGAGAGGGGATCAGCACGGAAGTCTCCTTATCCCCTGGTTCTTACTCAGCCTTGAAGGATTTCAATTCTTTTTCAGTTGAAGGGATCTCGAGTCCGTCCGCGATTTTCTTCTTCCAATCGTCTGTTGCTTTGATGACGTCGTCAGAAAGGTTCTCCTTGTGTTCCGAGATGCCGACTGCATCTTGCGCCAAACCGTATGTTAATGTTTTGCCGCCCGGGAATTTGCCGTCACTCGCTTTTTTCGTTAAGTCCTCTACGGCTGTATCCACTTTTTTGACCATTGATGTGAGAGTGACATTGTCTTTTGTGCCTTTGACTTGACCTTCCGCGTACTGGTCTTTATCAACTCCGATGACCCATACGTTCCGCTTCGGATCTTCTTTTTTCAGATTTTTCGCTTCTGTGAAGACGCCCGTTCCCGTTGCGCCGGCCGCGTGATAAATGACGTCAACGCCTGATTTGTACATGCTTTCAGCCGTCGCCTTACCGACATCGGCTTTGTCAAATCCGCCCGCATATTTCACTTCGACGGTCGCTTTCGGATTTGCGGCTTGTACACCCGCGCGGAAGCCGATTTCGAATTTTTTGATCAATTCAGACTCCATTCCGCCCACGAATCCGACTTTTCCCGTTTTGCTCGATAGCGCAGCGGCCGCTCCCACGAGGAATGAACCTTCCTGCTCTTTAAATGTAAGGCTCGCCACGTTGTCTTTTTTGACAACGGCGTCAATGATCGCAAAATTGGTGTCTTTGCGCTGATCGGCGATTTCGCTGATGGAATCCTGCATCAGATACCCGACGCCGTAAATCAGGTCAAAGTGTTCCCGCGCTAATTTATTTAAGTTCGTTGTATAATCTGCATCTGATTTTGATTGAAGATAGTCAAAACCGCTTTTGCCTTTTGTAAGCCCGTTGTCTTTTCCGAATGCCTGAATACCTTCCCAGGCGGACTGGTTAAATGATTTGTCATCGACGCCGCCGATATCCGTTACCATGCCGACGGTAAAGTTTTTACTGCCGGAGCCGTTTGCTTTGTCACTTGAACCGCATGCGCTTAATATGGTTCCGGCCGCCGCGATGAGCGCCATCGCCATTCCGATTTTGCGTTTTTTCAAAGATATAACCCCCCTGTAAAATATGGCTGTGCCGTTCAATTCAGACTTGAGTCCCCGTACCGGATGCAGAATCGAAAAAACTTTCTGATAATAATGATGAGACGTCTCTCTTTTTCCCGCCTTGAGCGGCTGTCTCTTTCGGGTTCGGGACTTATGACTTATCTGAAAAGATCTGCTAACCAATCATAATTTATCATTTTACCCGCCATAAATAAATAGAAATTTGCTTATTTTTTAAAAAATATCAATTTTATGAATCGGCTTCCTCATCTGGATAAAACAGAGGAGGATCAGCCGGGTCATTATCCTTATATAGCATACAAAAAAGGAATCTCAAGCCTTTTGTCACGGGATATGACAGTAAAAAAGCACCGTTCACAGCGGAACGGCGCTTTTTGACATTATAAATATTGTTTGATGCTGCTGACATTGCCGGTGTTGATATGATATTGGAAGACGGGTCTGCCGATCGTGCCGTACGCCATCTCTACATTCAGCACTTGTATGTCTTCCAGAAATTTAAGGTATTTCCGGATGGAGACTTGCGAGATTTCAGTATGCTTGGCGAGATCTTCCGTGGTAAAAGAGCCGTCACCGAAAGACTCAATGCTCGCCCAGATGAGTTTAAGCGTGCTTTTTGTCAATCCCTTCGGAAGGTGAACCTTTTCCGCCGCTTCTTTCTTTTGAAAAAGCTCGGCATCCAATTCTTTCTGTGTCATGCTTCTGTGTGATTGATAAACTTTCTGCTTGCGTCTGTAGTCGGAAAGAGCGGTTTGAAAGCGGTCAAATTCAAATGGTTTGATTAAATAATCGACGGCGCCGTACCGAAGCGTTTTTTTGATGACGTCCAGCTCGCTTGCGGCCGAAATGACGATGACATCAACCGATTCATTTTGTTTGCGGATTTCCGTTAATAGCTCAAGCCCGTTTTTTCCCGGCATGTAAATGTCAAGAAGGATGAGATCGATATGATGCTCGCTCAGCACGTGCAGCGCGCTTTGAAAGGATGATGCGATCCCTTTCAGCTGAAATCCTTCAATCTGGCTGAGATAGCGTTTATTTAATTCACCCACCATGGGGTCGTCTTCAACTATGAGTACATTAATCATCATTTTCCTCCTTCGGTTCATACGGAATGCGAAGACTGAAAGTCGTTCCTTCATTCTTTTCACTTGTCACAATCATATGGCCTTTTAAATTTTCTGTTGCCTGCTGGGTGAAATAGAGGCCGAACCCCCGGTTTGTCCCTTTCGTGGAATAACCTTGTTCAAAAATACGGGCTTGGTCTGCCGCAGACATTCCGGCTCCCGTGTCCGTAATCTCTATATCAAGCTGGCGATCCTGAAACCGCATCGAGCACGTAATGTTTTTTTTCGGCATCTGCGCCACCGCGTCGAGCGCGTTGTTTAACAGGTTTCCGATAATCGTAATAAGCTCATGGATGACGGCCGGATCTGCCGCATTCGGGATCAGGCTGCCGAGCTGAATGTCCAGATCAGCGCCCTGTTCGCGTATGTAGCTTTGTTTTCCTAGAAGAAACCCTGCGAGAACCGGACTTTTGACATCACTTATAATCTCGCTTGTTTCCGTCTTCTGCTGAATGGCAATGTCTTTAATGTAAGTGCCGAGATCATCGTATTCTTTTAACTGGACAAGCCCTAAAATAACATGAAGCTTATTCATGAATTCATGAGACTGGGCTCTTAATGCGTTTGCATACATTTTAACACCGGACAGCTGTTCTGCTAAATGTTTGACCTCCGTTTTGTCCCTGAACGTGGCGATCGCTCCGACGGTTTGTCCTTTCAGATGAATCGGAACCTCATTAAAGACCAGCTCAAGCCCGTTAATGCGGATATCCCTGTCCTGAAGCGGTTTTTTCGTTTCAATCACTTGTTTCAGCCGGCTTTTCGGGAGAATATCGTTCACATCTTGATCGACCGGATTAGTCGGAATACCCATTTTAATAAAAAGCCGTTTCGCTTCCGCATTGGCGAGCTTGATTTTTCCCCGCGCGTCAACCGCCAGAATGCCTTCCTTCGTTGATTCGAGCATGGCGCTCCGCTCTTCGAGGAGGGTGGCGATCTCATAAGGCTCAAGACCGTACATAATGTTTTTGACGGTGCGGGCGACAATGACGGCTCCGATGACGCCGACAAAAATACTTACGCAGATGATGAAATAAAGCGGTCTCAAACTGTGGCTGACGACATCCTGTATTTTGTTAAGCGAAATTCCGACCGAAACGACGCCCACTTGTTTTTTATCTTTTCCATAGATCGGTACGAAGGCTCTCATGGATTTTCCGAGAGTTCCCGCTGATGTGCTCGTTTTGATATGCCCGTGCATCGCCGGCTGTTCATCTCCGCCGGTGAATTTCTTCCCGATTTTATTTGCGTCGGGGTGGGTGAGGCGGATGCTGTTCATATCCATCACCACGACAAATTCGGTTCCTGTCGTATGCTGGACGTCTAATGTATAATCCCGGAGCTCTTTCAGCCCTTTTCTTGTTTGCAATGCCCGCGCGACACTCGGTGTTTCCGCGACCAGCTTTGCGGTGCGCAGCGCGGTCGTCCGTTCTTCTTCTTTCACGCGGTCTGCTGTTTGGACGCTGATCGTGAAAAAGGTGATACAAAGTGCGATAAGGACGACAATACAGACGAAAATCGTTAATCGGGTTTGCAATTTTAATGTTTTTTTCATAACAGCCTTCCTTACGTTTATCATTCCCGCGTTCTACTTTACTCCGAAAAAGCCGGTTTGTGAAGATCAGGCCCTTATTTCGTAAAAGTGAGGAAAAATGGTATTTTTTATCTTGTCAATGTGTTTTAAGTCCTCCATAATAAGTGAGGTAGATTACAGAAAGGGACTTTTTATATGAAAAATACTTATTGGACGGGTTATTTTCCGCTCGTTGCGATTCTGCTTTTTAGTTCGTCATTATCCATTTCTACCTCGCTTTATGTCATGAAGATACTTCAGACGCTCGGCATGTATCAGGGGATGCTGGATTATTTCTCTGAGAAAGGGATCAGACTGGCGCTTTTTGCAGCGTTCGCCCTTGTGTATTTTATGCTCTTTTCGGCTTTGAAGCTGATTGCAAACACAGTGACAGAGCTGTCTCTTTTGTTTTTCACAAATGACCCTGAAGGGGACAATCTGAAAAAAATCAGATTAGGCTCTTTAATTTATGTAGGCGGAGGAATTCTTTCCTTTGCGCTCGTGCAGAATGGTTTTTGGATTGCGGCGTTATTTGCTGTTGTTACGCTCGTTTATTTGATTTTCATGGTGTACAGAATCTATTCGACACTCTCTATCGTTTCGCTGATCGGTTTTATATTGCTTGAGATTCTGTTTTGGTTTACTTTTGTTATCGGTATTTTGTACATCTTTATCAAGCTTTATAATAGCATAATGGCTAGCTTACCTGTGTAAGCTAGCCATTTTTGTTAAGACAGAAATCTGTTTTTGATCTCAGGGGAGGGGAGCATGCATGCTTCCCTTTTTCCGAACCATTTGTAACGGCGCCGGGCGATGAAAGAATAGGCTCTGTCCCTGAGGGGGCGGGGCACTGCGAAAAAAATCGCTGACAGCCGCCAGGCTCCGCGGAGATGACGGGAAACCTTTAACACGGCTGCGGATTTTTTGTATATCCGCCCGTTTTCGATAAAAATCATGCTGTCAAATTGTTCTGTCGGAAGTCCTTCTGATGCCAAAAGCTCCCGGGCGGTATCTGATTGCAATGAAGCAAATGAGATTTTGCCGGCCGGATCGCGTTTAATGATGAATTGAACGGCGCCGCTGCATAAGTTGCAGACGCCGTCAAACAAAAGCACGCGGTCCGGAAGCTGAGCTGGTTTCAAAGCGGATCCCCTCCGTTATCTTTAATAAGCTGCCTGCAGCGTGTTTTTCCAGATCGAAAGCTGAGGGCTTGCGTCATGAAGGTATTCGACGCTTGACGGTGTATCCTTGCCGACCCATACCCCCATCGTATAAGCGTCCGTCAGGCCGACAAACCACATATCGTGATAGTCATTTGACGTTCCTGATTTTCCGCCGACGTACGGAGCTTTAAAGTTCGCTTTCTTTCCTGTACCGCTCTTGACGACGGCTTTCATCATTTCTTTGATCTGCATGTTGGTCCGCACGCTGAATACCTGCGTCGGCTCATCTTTCCATTTTAATATCGTTTTTCCTTTTAAATCAGTCACTTTTGTAATCGCGTGACTCGGCGTATAAACGCCGTTGTTGCCGAACGTGGTGTACGCATTGGTCATTTCAAGCGGAGTCATGCCGTTTGTAAAACCGCCAAGCGCCGCAGGCAGACGGTAATCCGCGCTGACCAGCTTCGCGAAATGAAACGGTTCAAGGTAGCTGAACGCCTTATTGACGCCGACGCGGTCCATGATTCTGATGGCCGGTGTGTTGTACGAGTATTTAAACGCCGTTTCCAGCGTGACCGTACCGTACGTGCGGTTATTGTAGTTTTGCGGGCAGTAATCCGCACTGCAGAATTTGCTTGCGTCAATCTTGCTGTGTGGCGTTGCGCCGGTCTTTTCAATGTAAGGTCCGTAATCAAGCAGCGGCTTAATGGATGAACCGGGCTGTCTGTATGCCTGATAGGCACGGTTGAAATCATATTTATGGTAATCTTTCCCGCCTGAAAGCGCGATAATCTGATGTGTCTGATGATTAATCACGGCCGCTCCGCCCTGGACGCCTGCATACGGCAGATTTTGATTCACTTGGGCGACGACCTGGTTTTGCATATACGGATTCAGCGCCGTATAAATCTTCACGCCGTCTTTTAACAATGTGCTGACTCTGTCTGAAAGCTCACTCTGTATTTTTTGTTTCGCCTTTCCGGAAGCTTTTTCAAGACGTTTGTCATAGCCTTCGGATGATGAAACAAGCTGTGTGAATTCATCATTTACATAGGAAACATAGTCAGGATATTTATTTGTTTTTTCGTTTATATCAAGCTTGATCTTTTCCTTTTCGGCTTTTTTCAGCTGTTTCCCGGATATAACACCTGCTTTTTTTAATCCGTTAAGCAATCTGACTTGTCGTTTTTTCGTATAATCAAAATGCTTGAGAGGATCATATAATGTAGGGTTATTAGGGATGGCGCAGATAAAGGCCATTTCTCCCAAAGTGAGAGATTTCAGCGGCTTGCTGAAATAAAATTGTGCCGCCGAACCGACACCGTATACGCCGTTATTAAAATAAATCGTATTTAAGTAGCCTTCTAAAATCTCATCTTTGCTGTATTTTTTCTCAAGCTGATAGGAATAGGCCAGCTCCGTCAGTTTTCGGCTGAAGGTGCGTTCATGGCTTAAATACACATTCCTTGCCAGCTGCTGGGTGATGGTGCTGGCGCCCTGATCAATTTTATGATCTTTGAAATTGGAGGCGGCCGCCCTGACCATCCCCATAAAGTCAAACCCTTTATGCTCATAAAAATGACGGTCTTCAGAGGTTAAAAACAGTTGTTTTACCTCATTCGGTATTTTATTAAAGGGCACGATCACGCGGTTCTCATGATCGCTGACAATCTCAGAAACAAGGCTTCCGTCCCTGTCATACATGTAACTGTTTTGAACCAGGTTGATCGCTTTTAAATCAATATGTTTATCGAGCACCTGATCAAAAGGCTTGATTTGTTTTACCTCTTTGCCGGAAGCAATAACTGTAAATGCACACAACGGGATAATGCCGAGCAGCAAAATCCATCCGATTATTTTACGTACCATGGTCACTCTCTTTTCTCCTGATTTCTAGCCATATCGTATCATTCTTTTAAGAATACGAGAAGGTTAAATTTAGAAGAAATCGTGATCGCTGCCGGTCAGCCCGCATTTGACGCTGTATCCTTTTGCAGATGTCCCGCCATCCATAAAAGCCCCGCGCCTATTAAAAAGAGAAAGGCGGTGACGTAGAAAGCAGCCGAAATGGAAAAACCGCTTGAGACCGCACCTCCGAGCAGAGGGCCGAGCACATTTCCGAGAAAACGAAAGCTGACGTTATAGCCGAGCACCTCTCCCTGGATGCTGCCCGGCGCCCTGACGCGGATTGCGGCCGTAATGCAGGGGAGCGTGCCGCCCATGACCATGCCGAACAGAAATCTGAAGACTAACAGAATGGAGAGGGAGGAGGCGAGCGCCTGCGGAATGAAAAACACCGCTGAGGCAATCAAAAGCACGATTAAGATCCGGCTGTGGCCGAAGCGGTCGCCGAAGTCCCCCCATTTCCGGGCAAGCAGTAAGCTTCCGAGTCCGGTCGCTGAAAACGCCATTCCGGAGAAAAAGGCTAAATTAACAGGTCCGTGCAGCTCATTGACATATAAAGCGAGCAGCGGCTGGATGCTGAAATTGCCGGTCTGCACGATCATAGTAAGCACCATCATCGCCCAAAGCGCGGGCTGGTGAAAAATATAAGAGAGCACCTGTTTTCTGGAATAGGTTTTCCGCTTGTTTTGTTTCTCGCCGAGCGGCTGCTCATTGACCTGAAATAAAACGAGAAGCACGGATGCGAAAATGACAAAAGACGTAATAAAAAATGTGTACGTAAACCCGAAGCTGTCAGCGAGCAGCCCGCCCAGCATCGGTCCGAATAAAGTGCCTGACACCTGACCCATCTGCAGCGTGCCGAGCGTCTTCCCGGCAGTCTCTTTCGGCGTCTGCGCCGAAATCATGGCAAGCGATGTCGGAACAAAGCCTGTTACTAGACCCATAAGCAGCCGCAGGACAAACAGCTGATAAACGGATGTCACAAACCCCATCAATAAAATGCTGACGGCAATGCCGGTTCCTGTAATCAAGAGAATTTTTTTGTAGCCGCGCTTATCGCCGAATCTGCCCCAAAACGGGGAAATCACAAACGCCATTAAAAACGTGACGCCGAACACATACCCGCTCCATCTCTGCACATACCCGCCCGAATGGGGGCTGATCGTTTCGATATATAACGAAAGAAACGGAACAATCATGGTCATGCTGGCGGAAATAAAGAAATTTGTAATCCAAATGACGACGAAGTTCTTCTTACGGACAGAAATAACATCACCTTCTTTACTTTTCGTGTATCTAATCATTAGTATATAGGAATGAATCCGGTATTTGTATTTTCGATGCGGATATAGGAAAATTCATTATTTTTAGAAAATGAAGAAAGTTTCAGAGGGGAAACTGATATACTATCATAAAATATCATTTTTGATCGGAGGAAAGGCAGGTGTAAAAAAAGTGGATCAGCGCAGTCTGCTCATTATTGATTTTGAATTTACGATGCCTGACGGAAAATACAGCCCGCAAAATTTCTTTCCCGAGATTATTGAAGCGGGGATTGTCAAGACGGTGAATGATGAAGTGACTGAAACGTTTTCGAGTTATATCAAACCGAAAAAATTTCCGAAGCTGACGAAACGATGCAAAACCTTTCTGAATATCACCCAAAAAGACGTGGACGGCGGAATCACGTTTAATGAATTCATCCGCAAATTAAATGAGCTTGATCCTGATAAAAACTGTACGATCGTCACCTGGGGCAATATGGATATGAAAGTGTTAAAGCAAAATTGCATGTTTAACCACATCCCTTTTCCGTTCAAAGGAGAACTTCGGGATCTGTCCCTTGAATACAAAAACTTCTTCGGCGACAGAACATTGACCGGCCTTTGGAAAGCGGCAGAAGAGTATGGCGATAAAGGGACGGGCACGCATCATAAAGCGCTGGATGATGCGCGGACGACATACAAATTATTCAAGCTTGTCGAGCGGGATAAACAATATCTTGAAAAACCGAAACCTCCGACGATCGGTGATCGCGTCGATCTGACTGAACTGTTTCGCCGGGCCACATAAAAAAACCCAATCATGCCGACTGGGTCAAGTTCTTTTAAAATAGTCACGCTCTAACGCGGCCAAGTTGTCGAGCGAACGTTCCGCCCATTCTGAGCCGTCCGCTGTAAGCTGATCTTTCAGCCGGGCAGACGCCGCTTGTAAGGAAGCCGTATAATCAGGCACCTCGCCACCAAACGGTTTGACCATCTGATGCGGTATGTTTGTCTGTTCCCCGAATGCAAGCGCTCTTCTTTCATGAAAAAACGGAACATCCGCCTGCTTCGGATGATGAAGATCTCCTTGAGCGGGATGCGTCAGAACGGCTTTAATTTTCACTAAATAGTGATTGGGCCTGACGTCTGTCACTTCCCCTATGTATGCTCCTGTTTTATAAAACCCTTTTACGATTGTGCCGATTTCAAACGTATTCATAGCGTTCACCTCTCTCTAGTTATTCTATAAAAGATCAACGCGGTTGGCTAGTGAACAGCTGCCGGAAGCCTGACTGAGGCCGTTGTGCCCGAGTGCTCGCCGCTGGTGAAACAGACGGAGCCTTCATGATGCTGAATAATCGAGAATGTCACGGTAAGCCCGAGCCCGGTGCCGTTCGTTTTCAGCGTATAATACGGTTTGCCGAGTTTCTGCAGTTCTTCATCGGACATGCCGATTCCGTTATCCGTAATCTGAATGAGAATCATCTCTTCCTGTTTTTGGACGGAGACCTCGATTCGGCCGTTTTCAGAGGGCACGGCTTCAATACTGTTTTTAATCAGATTAATGAAGGCCTGTTTCAGTTTTTTTACATCGCCGAACACATATAAATCAGGCTCGCTTCGAACCGTAACGGTCACCGATTTAAAATTGGCATAAGACTCCATTAAGGAACCTGTTTCCTTTACGAGCAGAGAAATATCAAACTTTTCTTTTTCATAGTCATCCTGCTTCGCCATATCGAGATAATTCGTAATGATCGTCTGAGCCCGGTCGAGTTCGGACAGCACAAGTTTCTGATATCCGGAGTGGGATTTGTCCTGAAGCTGCTCGCCGCTGAACAGCAGCTGCACAAAACCTCTGACGACCGTAAGCGGATTGCGGACTTCATGGGCGACGCTTGCCGCAAGCTCGCTGACGACGGCCATTTTTTCTGAGTGAATCAGCCTTGCCCGCATGGACGCATTCTCATCAATGATCTCAATCAAATAAATGCACAGCAAAAGGGCGCTGACTTGAAAAAAAACAGATACTGCCGCCTCATAATAAACGGAAGATAGAGTTTGAAAATTGAAAATATTGGTCGCGGAATAGATGAAGACAGATGCGGTTAATAAGGCGGTTTCAGTGCAGCCGATGAGAAGAGCGAAAAGCAGTTTCTTCCGCTTTGAAAAAAAAGGCCATTTCGTTTGGAGCTGGATAGGGATGATGATTAAAAAAGGAATTAAGGATAAGAAAAAAAGAGCGGAAGGTTCAAACCATATGAGCTGAAAAAAAACGGATGCCGCCCCTGCGGCAAGTCCTGCGGCGGTACCGGAATAAAGCAGGCAGACGATAATGGGAATCAGCTGCAAACCGTAACGGACGGAATGAAGCTCCTGGATGGGAAAAGCCGTACATAATAAGGAAGATGACGCTGCAAATACGGCGACCAGCAGGCGGTTCGCTCTCGGCACAAGCAAATCGGGCTTGCTGAGCCAGAAGACTTGATAAAGAAAAATAGGGAATAAAATAAAAGAGAAGTGAAGCAGGTAATCCTTTACAATCTCCATTTATGCGAAATCCTTTCCTATGTAAATATGAATCTATTATAACATCTTTACCGGAAAAAAAAGTATATATTTCTCTAAAGCGAACGCCCTTATCTCATCTGATAAAGGCGTTCTTTCCGCTGCTAAGCGAGCGCTGCTTTCATTCTCTTAAGCCCTTCTTTTACGGCGGCGGCTGAACAGCCGACATTAAGTCTCATAAATCCTTCGCCGCCCGGTCCGTATTTTGTTCCCGGCTCTAATATGATTTTCCCTTTTTTGAGCATTCTTTCTTTGAGCTCGGCATCCGAAAATCCGTATTCGCTGAAATCCATCCAGATCAAATAGGAAGCGTCAGGCTTCATCATGCGGACTTTCGGCAATTCTTTTCTTAAAAAGTCCTCAGCCAATTTCATATTCCCTTCAATGTAAGGAATCAGCGCGTCAAGCCAAGGGCCTCCCTTTGTATAGGCCGCTTCGATTGCTGCAACCGCAAATGTGTTGAGGCTGGAAATTCCGTTCTGATGCAATGCGGCGGAGAATTTCGCCCGCTTATACCGATCGGGAATGATAATGGCGGATGCCTGAATGCCGGCAATATTAAACGTCTTGCTCGGCGCGACACAAGTAACGGAAATCCGCGCAAACTCCTCAGACAGAGAAGCGAAAGGCGTATGCGGCTTTCCGTACAGCATCAAGTCGGAATGTATCTCGTCAGAAACGACGGTGACGTTATGGGCGGCGCACAGCGATCCGAGCTTCATAAGCTCATCCCGGCTCCACGCTCTGCCGGACGGATTGTGGGGATTACAAAGAATCATCAGCTTGACCTCAGAATCGTTCAGCTTTTTCTCAAGATCCTCAAAATCCATACAGTAGACGCCGTTTTCTTCCCGTAACGGGTTATGTAAAACCTGCCGTTTGTTTTCCTTGATCATCTGATAAAAAGGCGTATACACCGGTGATTGAATCAACACCGGATCGCCCGGTTCGGTAAAGGCTTGTACGGCCATGCTGATTGCCGTGACAACACCGGGACTGAACGCGATGCTTGCGGGATCGGGCCGGTAGCCGTGCCGCGTCTCAAGCCATGAAGCGACGGCTTCTCTTGTGTTTTCGTCAGGAGACGTGTAACCGAATATGCCGTGGTCAAGGCGGGCTTTTAAGGCGTCAGTGACCGCTTCGGGAGCGCGGAAATCCATATCGGCAACCCACATCGGAAGCGCATCCGATACGCCGAATAACGCTTCCGCCTTGTCCCATTTCACCGATTGTGTGCCAAGACGGTTTTCTCGAAGATCAAAGTTCATGTATGTCACTCCTGTAGTATCATTATTTTGCACAGCGTATCTATGATAAAATAGAATTGCAAACTTTATTATAAGCGGTGATGAAAATGGAAGAAAGCCAAGCGGTCATGGAAATGATGAAAATCATTGCCAAGTGGGACCCGTTTAAATATGGAGAAGATTTTTATGAGACAGAAGCCGTCGACATCGTTCAGGCCGTCTACAGTGAAGACCGCGCCGACAAGCTGGCAGCAGCCATTCAGGATATCTTTGAAGCTTCATTTGAGCAAAAGCTTCCGATCGAAGGATGCCAAAAGGCCGCTGAGCAGCTTCTGTTTATAAAAGAAAGCAGCTCCTGCACCCCTTAAAAACCGGCGGTTCCGCCGGTTTTTTTATTGAATAAATTCAAAAATCCGCTCCGAAACAAACTCCGGGCGCTCTTCGGGTACGAGGTGCCCCGTATCCTTGAGTGAATACAGAATGGAATCCGGCAGGTCGTCATGAAGCCGTTTTCCGACTGAGACCGGAACGACCCGGTCTTCTTCTCCCCAGATTAAAAGAGCGGGGTTTTGCACTTTCTTCAAATCCTCGGGCTCTAAATCGCCCTCCCTATGTCTGATAAACCTTGTCATCGCTTTGAAAATCCGGCGGTCTGTAAATGGTTTTTCGTAACCGTCAATCATTTCCTGATCGATAAGCGTCCGGTCGTGAACGACATTTAACAGGTTGTTCAGCACGCCGTCTTTTGAAAGCCAATACTTAAGATACAGGTCAAAACAAGGGAGATGCGTCCCGAATATAATCGACGGGTGCGAGCGCTTTAAATACCCCGAGCTGCACAGCAGGACGATTTTAGAAAAAAGCTCGGGTCTGAGAAGAGACGCGGATAAGGAAATCTGGCCGCCCATTGAATGGCCGATGAGTGCGGCCCGGCTGATACCGAGCTTTTCCAGAAGTCCGATCAGAAGCTTGGCGAGGTTTGCGTAAGTATATACGAAAGTCCGTGACTTTTCCGATTGCCCGAAAGGAGGCAGGTCAACGGCGATAATATCATAATGGTTTCTGAGCAGCGGGATCAGTTTTCTGAAGCTGAATGCCGAAGATAAAAAACCGTGTACGCAGACGAGTGTCTGTCTGCCGGGATTTTCATAATGCTCGTAATACAGCTCAACTCCGTCTATCGCGGCCCGTTTAATCGGTGAAACAGCTTCCATGAGAGCCTTCGCCGTCCTTTCTTTGTTGTAATGTAAAGGCTTTTTTGATTGTCAGATTTTAGCTCTAGTTTCTTTCGGGTTTTTCTTAGCATTTGTCGAAAATCGTGATATAATGTCATGAAGATTTTTGATAATGCAAAGGTGTGAAACGTATGAAGCTGACCGAAAAAGAAACAGAAATATTAGAAATTTTAGACGAAAACAGCCGCGTTGATGCGGAAACGATTGCGAAAATGGCAAACATTCCCGCTGAAGAAGTCAAAAGCATCATTGAAAAGCTTGAAAAGGAAAAAGTCATCATTGATTATGCGGCGATGATCGACTGGCGCAAAGTCGACGGTTTGGAAGGCGTCACGGCGATGATTGACGTAAAAGTCACTCCGAAACGAAATGTCGGCTTTGATGAAGTCGCTGAGCGGATATACAGATTCCAGGAAGTTGAATCAGTGTACCTGATGTCAGGGGTGTATGACTTATCCGTCGTTATTCGCGGCAACACGATGTCAGACGTGGCAAGCTTCGTGTCTGAAAAATTGTCCACCCTTGAGTCTGTCGTTTCCACGACAACGCACTTCATCCTGAAAAAATATAAGCATGACGGCAAAGTCTTTGAAAGCGGAGACGATGACAAAAGAATCGTGGTGTCTCCGTAAATGGAAACGAAGACTTCTTATTTATCTGACTACGTGCAGCAGATTAAACCGTCAGGCATCCGCAAATTCTTTGATCTGGCCGCTACGATGGAAGGCGTCATTTCACTGGGAGTGGGAGAGCCTGACTTTGTGACGGCTTGGAACGTGAGGGAAGCGAGTATTCTTTCTTTAGAACAGGGTTATACGGCTTATACCGCAAATGCGGGTCTTTATGAACTGAGAGAAGAAATCAGCAGTTATTTAGATCAGCGGTTCGGCCTGAGTTATTCGCCTGACAGTGAACTGATCGTTACTGTAGGGGCAAGCCAGGCGCTTGATCTCGCTGTCCGCGCCATTATGAATCCTGGAGAGGAAATGTTAATTCCCGAACCGTGTTTTGTCGCATATGAATCACTCGTGACCCTGACGGGGGCGAAGCCGGTGCCGATTCAGACTGTCGCTGCAAAAGGTTTCAAAGCATCCCCAGCCGATTTTGAAGCGGCCCTGACGGACAAAACAAAAGCGCTGCTTCTATGCTCGCCGTCAAATCCGACAGGTTCCGTCTATTCGAAAGAAGAGCTTGAATCCATCGCTGCTTTCGCTGAAAAACACGACTTGATCGTGCTTGCCGATGAAATTTATGCCGAGCTGACGTATGATGAGCCATTCACGAGCATGGGGGCCATCCGCGGCATGAAGGAACGCACGGTTCTCATTTCCGGCTTCTCCAAAGCATTTGCCATGACGGGATGGAGACTCGGATTTACGGCGGCGCCTCCCGTGATCAGGGATGCCATGCTCAAAATTCATCAGCACGCGATGATGTGCGCGCCTTCCATGGCTCAGTACGCGGCGCTTGAAGGGCTGAAAAACGGCCAGGAAGACGTCGAAAGAATGAAGAAAAGCTATCGGAGACGCCGAAACCTGATTGTGGAGACATTGAACGAAATCGGACTCGGCTGCCACCACCCCGGCGGAGCATTTTACGCCTTTCCTTCCATTCAGTCGACCGGCATGAGTTCAGAAGAATTCGCGGAACAGCTGCTCATTGAAGAAAAAGTAGCCGTCGTTCCGGGGAATGTATTCGGCCCGAGCGGCGAAGGCTACATCAGATGTTCCTATGCGACATCCATTGAGCAGATTCAGGAAGCGCTCGTCAGAATTAAACGGTTTGTTGAAAAAGGGGCATAAAAAAAGATACGAACCCGGTTCGCATCCAAATAAAAGGGGGGAATACTAGAAAGCCTTCGTAATCATAGTATACCCCCCTTTATCTGTGCCTAAACATGATCATGTAAAAAAGTTCTCTTTGCGAAAAACAAACTTGTATGATATAATTTTAAATTGCGTATAATCTGTATTTAATTTAACTTAGGAGTTGTTATGAATGGCAGCAAAATTTGAAGTGGGCAGTGTTTACACTGGTAAAGTAACAGGATTACAAGCGTATGGTGCGTTTGTTGCATTAGATGAAGAAACTCAAGGACTTGTTCACATTTCTGAAGTCACTCACGGTTTCGTAAAAGACATTAACGAACACCTTTCTATCGGTGACGAAGTACAAGTAAAAGTACTTGCGGTTGACGAAGAAAAAGGCAAAATCAGCCTTTCTATCCGTGCGACTCAAGCGGCGCCTGAAAGAAAAGAAAGCAAACCAAGAAAACCGAAAGCGGCTCAAGCTTCTGAAGAAACATCTGCTCCGCAAGGTTTCAACACATTGAAAGATAAGCTTGAAGAGTGGATTGAACAGTCCAACCGCAAAGACCTTATCAAAAAATAATCATTAAAAAAAGCACCGGATATGTATGTTCGGTGCTTTTTTTATGTTTATCTGACTTCCGGATTTGCCGCTTCCTCGCGGGATGTTTCTTCGTTCGGCTTAAACAGCAGGCCGAGATTGATCAGACCGGCGATGCCGACAAGGCCGTAAATAATCCGCGACAGAGCTGATCCTTGGCCGCCGAAGATGGCTGCTACTAAATCAAATTGGAAAAACCCGATCAGTCCCCAGTTAATAGCGCCGATAATCGTTAATACGAGACAGATACGCTGAATAACACTCATGTAAACAACCTCCTCTATGAATTCGTGAAACAGTTATAGATTGTGACAAAGCAAAGAATCTATGCATACTACATTCTCCGCCGTGTAAATCACACACTGTTTCAAGCTGTACAAGTGCCTTTCCCGGGAAGCCGCTGTCTGTAAACCGTGTGATGTGCCGTCAAAAAAGCGGATTGCTTTACATTGAACGTCATCTTTCTGCATAATATAAATCCAAAGGAGGAGATGTCATGCAAAACTTTACATATTGGAATCCGACAAAATTGATTTTCGGAAAGGGAGAGGTTGAAAAACTTCCTGAAGAAATCAAACCGTACGGAAAAAACGTGCTGCTCGTATACGGAGGAGGCAGCATTAAGCGCAGCGGTCTTTATGATCAAGTAACCGAACTGCTGAAAAAAGCGGGAGTTACCGTACATGAATTGGCTGGCGTAGAGCCGAATCCGCGTGTCTCAACGGTGAACAAAGGTGTTGCGCTCTGTAAAGAAAACAGCATCGATTTCTTATTGGCCGTTGGCGGCGGAAGTGTCATTGACTGCACGAAAGCCATCGCGGCGGGCGCTAAATATGACGGCGACGCGTGGGATATCGTCACGAAAAAACACCAGCCGAAAGAAGCGCTGCCTTTCGGAACAGTGCTGACACTTGCGGCAACCGGTTCAGAGATGAACTCCGGATCAGTCATCACAAACTGGGAGACACAAGAGAAATACGGATGGGGGAGCCCGCTCGTTTACCCTAAATTCTCTATTCTCGATCCGGTAAACACATTTACCGTTCCGAAAGACCACACCATTTACGGCATGGTCGATATGATGAGCCATGTGTTTGAACAATATTTCCACCACACGCCAAACACGCCGTATCAGGACCGGATGTGTGAATCGCTTCTGCGCACGGTGATTGAAACAGCGCCGAAGCTGATCAATGATCTGGAGAACTACGAGCTTCGTGAGACGATTTTATATACAGGCACGATCGCATTAAACGGAATGCTGTCAATGGGCGCAAGAGGGGATTGGGCCACACACAACATCGAGCATGCGGTATCAGCGGTTTACGATATACCGCACGCCGGAGGTTTAGCGATTCTGTTCCCGAACTGGATGAGACATGTGCTCAAAGAAAATCCGGCCCGCTTTAAACAGCTTGCCGTCCGTGTCTTCGATATTGACGAGACAGGCAAATCAGATGAAGAGATCGCACTTGAAGGAATCAGCAGGCTGTCTGATTTCTGGACGAGCCTCGGTGCTCCGAACAGACTCGCTGATTATGATATTTCTGATGAGAAGCTGGATACGATTGCAGATAAAGCGATGGCAAACGGAGCATTCGGACAGTTCAAGTCACTGCAGAAAGAAGACGTGCTTGCGATACTGAAAGCATCATTGTAATAACATAAAGGGGGCGGCCGGATTGGCAGCTCCTTTTTTTCTGTGTTATAGTAATTCCCTTACGATTTTTTTGGAGGTTATGATAAATGGAGAACTTTACGTACTACAATCCGACGAAACTGATTTTCGGAAAAGGTCAAATCGACCAATTGAAAAAAGAGCTGAAGCAATACGGGAAAAACGTGCTGCTTGTATACGGAGGCGGCAGCATTAAGCGAAACGGCCTGTATGACCAAGTAACAGGCATCTTAAAAGAAGAAGGCGCAACCGTTCATGAGCTTGCGGGCGTTGAACCGAACCCGCGTCTGGAAACGGTAAATAAAGGAATTGAGCTGTGCAGACAGCATGAGATTGATTTCCTTCTCGCAGTCGGCGGCGGAAGTGTCATCGACTGTACAAAAGCGATTGCGGCCGGTGCGAAATATGACGGCGACGCATGGGACATTTACAGCAAAAAAGTAACGGCGCAGGACGCGCTCCCGTTCGGCACGGTGCTGACGCTTGCGGCGACAGGCTCTGAAATGAACCCTGATTCCGTTATCACAAATTGGGAAACAAACGAAAAATTCGTATGGGGCAGCAATGTCACTCATCCGCGTTTCTCCATTTTAGATCCTGAGAATACTTTCAGCGTTCCGGAAAACCAAACCGTATACGGCATGGTTGATATGATGAGCCACGTATTTGAACAATACTTCCACAATGTTGAAAACACGCCGCTTCAGGACAGAATGTGTTTTGCGGTCCTTCAGACGGTAATTGAAACAGCGCCGAAACTTTTGGAAGACCTTGAGAACTATAAGCATCGTGAAACGATTTTATACGCGGGTACGATCGCATTAAACGGCACGCTGCAAATGGGCTATTTCGGCGATTGGGCTTCCCATACGATGGAGCACGCCGTATCAGCGGTTTATGACATCCCTCACGCGGGAGGACTTGCAATTCTGTTCCCGAACTGGATGAGATACACGCTGGATACAAATGTAGACCGTTTTAAAAACCTGATGCTCAACATGTTTGACATTGATACTGAAGGCAAAACGGATAAAGAAATTGCGCTTGAAGGGATCGATAAATTGTCCGCGTTCTGGACAAGCCTCGGCGCACCGTCCCGCCTTGCGGATTATGACATCGGTGAAGACAAGCTTGAGCTGATCGCAGACATCGCTGCAAAAGAAATGGAATACGGCGGATTCGGCAATTTCCAAAAACTGAACAAAGATGACGTACTTGCCATCTTAAAGGCGTCGCTGTAAGATACATTCCCGGCCGGGGTGAAGATGAAATAGATTTTCAAGCTGCAGATGTAACCGTTTTGGGAGTCCCTTCATTAGTGCATCAAGAGCAAGTGAAACACCCCTTGCCATGAGACAACTATGGAAATCTCACATGATGCGGATTTGACTCCCTGTTTCTGTACATTTAGCAGAAAAGGATCAATTAACTTTGCGATTGCCGATCATCTATTTTCGCAAAATCTAAATCATGAAGATGAAGAGCCTTGCTATACTTCGAATTTAAAAAAGGGGCGCTGATTCAATCAGCGCTCCTTTTATGCATTTTGTGTACTAAGGTCCCGCTGAGCCCCCAAATAGCTTCCCATTAAGTTTTGATAACCGGGAAGATGACTGGAGATTAATGCGCCAAAACCTTCAACGTCGTTGCGCCAATCACGCTGTAACTCGCATGCTACGCTGAACCAGTTCATAAGCTGCGCGCCGCCATGAGCCATACGGGTTAATGATGCATCTGCTACTTGCTTATTAAACGTCCCCGAAGCATCTGTCACAACAAACACTTCGTAGCCTGCTTTAATGGCAGAAAGCGCAGGAAAAGCAACGCAGACGTCTGTTACCACCCCCGCGATAATCAGCTGTTTTTTGCCAGTTGCTTCAATGGCTTTAACAAAGTCTTCATTGTCCCATGCATTAATTTGTCCGGGACGGGCTATTTTTGGCGCATCAGGAAAGAGATCAACGAGTTCTTGCATGAGCGGTCCGTTGGGTCCGTTTTCAAAACTCGTTGTTAAAATAACCGGTAAATCAAAGAATTTAGCCGTATCACCGAGAGCCAATACATTGTTTTTAAATTCATCAACGCCATAGTCACGCACGAGACCGGAAATAAGGCCGGTTTGATGGTCAACTAAAAGCACGGCAGCATCATCTTTTGAAAGACGGGAATAAAGATCAGACATTTTATCATCCTCCTTGAATTAAGGCAAGTAAGTTTGTGAATTGAAAACGGTAAATCTATTCATATGCTGTATAGAAAGAAAGTTATGTCTGAGGTGACTTTTCGTGAGGGGGATGATCCTTCAATTAATTTGGAACGGGAACCGGAGCATGATCAATCCAATGGATGAACTGTTGTAAATAGCGTTGAAGATAACGTTTTGTTTGTTCATCCGTCAGTATGTTTTGAGCGGAATCAATTTTCTCATGGACTTGCGAAATCAGCATTTTTTGAAAGGGCAAAACATTGACTTGCATAGCTTCGAGTACTTCTCTCAATTGCGTTTGACCAAAGGCAGTGCCGAACCCTCCGGGGGTTGCTCCGATTAAGCCAACCGGTTTTCTGTTTAAAACAGAAGAGGTCCGCGGTCTCGATGCCCAGTCCAATGCATTTTTTAATACCCCCGGAATTCCGGAATTGTACTCTGGACTTACAATGATGACGCCGTCAACGTCTTGTATATCAGCTCTAAAGGATGTTACGGAGTCTGGTGCTCCGGCAATTTCTAAATCTTCGTTAAAAAAAGGAAGACTGTCTATTTCAACCCAGCGAAATTGAGCCGCATTATCGAAGTCAATCAATGATTGAGCAATTGCTCGATTATACGAGTTTTTTCGTAAACTTCCACAAATAAGACCAATGGTTTTAGTCATAAAATCACCTCCCGGTTTAAAATCACTTTCATCTTAACACGATACCCCAAATATAGACACTATTTTTAAAAATGTACATTTATGCCTTAATATGCCTGCATGACATCCTCTCAAGAGGAGTACTATATAAAAAGAACCGGCCCATCGGGATTGGCGATGGATGCCATCCTGCTCCAAAGTAAAGGTGATACGTTCCTGGATCACCAACATTCGATTCGTTATCCCTCTCACGATTATTACAAATATAACCATATCGAATCCGGGATATTGTATAAAAAATGAACGCATCTTTAGCGCAAATCCCGTATTCATCATGCCTTCTTCATGACTTGATTTAGCGGGTGAGTTCATATAAAGTGAAAGAGAAAACAATTCACCGTGATGGAGGGACAAGCAAATGACGCATGTACGCTTTGATTACTCAAGAGCGTTACCTTTTTTCAATGAACATGAACTTACATACGCACGTGATTTCGTAAAAACGGCACACCACAATATCCATGAAAAAACAGGCGCCGGAAGCGACTTTTTAGGATGGGTGGACCTCCCTGAAAACTACGATAAAGAAGAATTCGCGCGCATTAAAAAAAGCGCTGAAAAAATCAAATCAGATTCAGACGTGCTTCTCGTCGTGGGTATCGGCGGTTCATACTTAGGCGCCCGCGCGGCGATTGAAGCGCTCAATCATTCTTTCTATAACGTTCTGCCGAAAGACAAGCGCAAAAACCCTCAAGTTATCTTTATCGGCAACAATATCAGCTCAACTTATATGAAAGATGTTATGGATCTTTTGGAAGACGCTGATTTCTCTATCAATGTCATTTCTAAATCAGGCACGACGACGGAACCTGCAATCGCTTTCCGGATTTTCCGCAAACTTCTTGAAGAAAAATACGGAAAAGAAGAAGCGAAAGCGCGGATTTACGCGACGACAGATAAAGAGCGCGGCGCTTTAAAAACGCTTTCTAATGAAGAAGGCTTCGAATCATTCGTTATTCCTGATGATGTCGGCGGACGTTTCTCCGTTCTGACTGCGGTAGGTCTTCTGCCGATTGCGGTAAGCGGGGCTGATATCGATGAAATGATGAAAGGCGCTCTTGATGCAAGCAAAGACTTTTCCAGCTCGGAATTAGAAGAGAACGCGGCTTACCAATACGCCGTCGTCCGCAACGTTCTGTATAATAAAGGCAGAACCATTGAAATGCTTATCAACTATGAGCCTGCGCTGCAATACTTTGCGGAATGGTGGAAGCAGCTCTTCGGCGAAAGTGAAGGAAAAGATGAAAAAGGCATCTATCCTTCTTCCGCTAACTTCTCAACAGACCTTCACTCTCTCGGTCAATACGTGCAGGAAGGCAGACGCGATCTGTTTGAAACTGTATTAAACGTTGAAAAACCGAAGCATGAGCTGACAATTGAAGAAGCGGAAAATGATCTCGACGGCTTAAATTACTTAGCCGGCAAAACGGTCGATTTCGTCAACAAAAAAGCGTTCGAAGGCACGATGCTTGCTCATACAGACGGAAAAGTGCCGAACTTAATTGTCAATATTCCAGAGCTTAATGCATATACATTTGGATATCTCGTCTATTTCTTTGAAAAAGCGGTGGCGATGAGCGGTTATCTGCTCGGAGTCAACCCGTTTGATCAGCCGGGTGTTGAAGCCTATAAGGTGAATATGTTCGCGCTTCTCGGCAAACCGGGCTTTGAAGAGAAAAAAGCAGAGCTTGAAAAACGCCTTGAAAAATAAAAAGAAGGGCTGGCCCTCAGCATGATGGGTCAGCCTTTTTTAAACCGTGAAAGGTGTGATGATGAATTGATGCGACTCTTATGTAAGCATGCCGTCATTTCCGTCTGTTCCGCCGCTATTGTCTATTCGGCACTAAAACTGTCTCCTGAATCCCTCTTACAAACCATCCTGTTTTTCGCTTTCCCTCTCGGCTTGTTTACGGACATGGTCCGGCTGAAACTGAAGATTGGCCGGATGCAGTCGCTGATCACGAAGTGCTGTCTCTATGCCGCCGTTTTCTATATTTCAACGGAAGCCGTTCTCTCCGCAATTGTGACGTATGTTCTGATTGAATGCGCCGTTACCTCTTTCCAGCGTCTGTCTGCCGCTCCCGATTCTTCCCGGGCGCCGTATGAAGATGCCGCAGAGCGGGGACGCTAAAGACAAAAAGGAGCATATGCACATGATCAGCATACCATCTTCACTTGAGGGGCAATCGTTTTTACTCCGCGAACTGGAACAGGTGCTGAAACCGATCGGTTATACCATCGGAGGCGGCTGGGAGTATGACCGCGGGTTCTTTGATTACAAAATTTCCGATCAGGACGGCTATTTATTTCTCCGCATCCCTGTTGAAGCAAATAAGGGACACCTGGATGAACGGGGGGCCGCCGTTACAATCGGCACACCCTTTTTGCTGAGGCACGTCTATCAGGAGGAAACGGATGATCACGCAGGCGGCGGTGTTTTTGAGTCATTATTCAACCAATTCTCCGAGCCGAAACGGCGGGATGCAGCAATTGACCGCTCATATACAGATATCGGCATCTCGCTTGTGAAAGAGCTGGAAGACGTCCTGCTGCATTAAAGAGCCAAAAACAGATCAGTATCGAGCACCTGGTATGACAGGGGAGGGGTCAGCATCGGCCCCTCTTCTTTTTGTATGCCGATGATCGTGGTATTCCGTTTGAGATAATAGAGCGCACAGTCATGATAAGATGAGCCCTTTAATTCCTCGGGGACGGGAATGATGCGCACCTTTTTCTCCAGCGTCAGATCTGACAGCGTTTGCGGTTTGGCAAGCTGCAGCTTGACCCGGTAATGCTCAAACATCACCCGGCTCGACAGGCGTGATGTGCACAGAATCTTATTGGCTCCTGCGCGCTCGGCGTTTTTGACATACCGTTCCGTTAAAATTTCCACGATACAATAAACGGACGGATGCAGCCCTTTGATGGCGAGAAGCGTTAATACCGACAGCATATCAGCTTCGGATTCATTTTTCTGCTGGTCTGCTGTCAAAATGACGGTATCGGCTTCCGTAATATTCGCCTTATTGAGCGTACTGTCATCAGCGGCATGTCCGCGGATGAAATGGACGTTTTCAATAAGCGGCCCTTCCCTTAATGAATCATCAATCAGGACGACAGTTTTTGACGGCGCGATGTGCTGCAGTTCTTTCAGCAACATATGCGACTTCTCATTCCATCCGATAAGAATGACGTGCCCCTTGCCTTTAAAGGCGACCTTCCCTTCGACATAGCGATGCTGTTTGCTGAACACGGCTGAAGAAAGCGTGGCGAAATAGGCGGTCACAAAACTCGCTCCGCTTAATACAAGCACCATGCCGGCAATCTGCCCGAGCGGCGTCTGGGGAACGTAATCGCCGTAGCCGACTGTGGCCACCGTAATAACCGCCCACCAAATCCCTTCAAACACAGACGTGAATTGCTTCGGCTCAAGCATGTAAATGAGTTGGCCGAACAATAAAATCAAGGCGATAATGATCAGTCCGATCCGAACATATAACGGCCATCTCAGCCAGGAAATAAAAATACGGTTTGATTTCATTCGCCCGGCTCTTCTTTCGACAGAGAGATGGATAAAATCTGCTTAATAATGGTGTTTAGTTTTTCGTCCAGCTGTTCCTGGCCGTATGAGTCACGCGCATGTCTGATTAAATCGGCCGTCTCATCTTCAAACTGAATGAGAGGCTCGTCGTTTTCCGCTTCATTATAGAGCTGGATGAAGGCGTCAAGCCCTTCGTTCATTCTGTCTATCGCATTGCTCAGCTGTTCTTTCTCGCCATTTGTCACTTTCATGTCGATCACACCTGTATCTTTTTTTATACAGTATGTCCCAGTTCGTTTGATGTCTTTCAAAAATCGCCGAAAACATATTCACCCTTATTTTTTCATATGATAAAGAAAGCGGACCGAAAAAGGGTGAGTCAAATGACAGTCATTCAAAAATTGCTGGCAGCGCTGGCCGGAGCGCAGCTGCTCGCTTCGGCGGCCGTATTGCTTATTTTCGATTTGAATGGATACAATCATATGTCCGGCGGATTTTCATGGCTTGTTTTTGCAAAAGAGACCGCAGGCACGTTTCCGTTTTACATCGGATTGGCCGGGTGTATCCTCATCATGCTCGGAGGATTGATTCCTGTCAGAAAAAAGAAGCGGATTTCTGTACAGGAAAGCGGACAATCATTAAAATAATATATAAGCAAATCGTACGATATAAGAGAAAAAGGAAGAGGATAATATGCTGTTTATCTTTTTAACAATTGCTGCATTGGGATTGTCGTTTTGGGCACAATTTAAAGTGAAAAGCAATTTTCAGAAATACTCAGACGTAGAAGCTTCCAGTCAGCGGACGGGGGCGGAAACGGCAAGACGGATTCTTGATATTAACGGTTTATATGATGTGCCGGTAGAACCGGTAAGAGGCACTTTAACAGACCATTACGACCCGACGGAGCGGGTGGTGCGTTTATCTGAGCCGGTATATTACGGCCGCTCCATTTCCGCCATTTCCGTCGCTTCCCATGAAGTCGGACATGCTTTGCAGCATCAGGAATCATACGGCGCGCTTGTGCTGAGGCACAAAATTTTTCCGGTCGTCAATTTTGCCTCCGGGGTCGCCCCTCTGCTTTTCTTGGGCGGGATGCTCCTGGGCAGCTTGAACTTAATCGGACTCGGCATTATTTTGTTTTCGGCCGCTGTTTTTTTCCAGCTTGTCACACTGCCTGTCGAGTTTAATGCCAGCGCGAGGGCGAAGCGGATTATCGTGTCGGAAGGATTCATTCGCAACAGTGAAGAACACGGCGTGAATAAAGTGCTGAACGCCGCCGCGCTGACGTATGTGGCTGCGGCGCTCGTTTCATTATTCGAGCTGCTTCGTTTTGTGATGATTTTCTTAAATGGTCGTGATGAGAATTAACACGAAGGAGGTGGCCCCTTACCGTTTGCGGTAGGGGTTTTTTTGCTTATATTAAAACTGATTCTCATTATGCTGTTAATCGGATTAACGGCCATCTTTGTCGCTGCGGAATTTGCGATTGTCAAAATCCGCGGTTCAAAAATCGCGGAGCTGGTTGAAACCGGAGACAGCCGGGCGCTCGCGGCGCACAGGGTGATTTCAAATCTCGATGAATATTTATCAGCGTGCCAGCTCGGCATTACGATTACGGCGCTCGGACTCGGCTGGCTCGGTGAACCGACGATTCAGCGGCTTCTTCATCCTGTTTTCAGCCTGATCGGAATGCCGTCATCTATTACGCACGTCGTCACGTTTATTGCGGCGTTTATCGCCGTCACGTATCTGCACGTTGTTATCGGAGAGCTTGCGCCGAAAACGATATCCATTCAAAAAGCCGAAGCCGTCAGTCTGTGGACGGCAAAACCGCTCATTCTGTTTTATAAAGTGATGTATCCGTTTATTAAACTGTTAAACGGCTCAGCCGGATTTTTGGTCAAGCTGTTCGGTTTTCATTCGGTGAAAGAACATGAGGTCGTGGTCAGTGAAGAAGAATTGCGGCTGATTTTGTCCGAAAGCTATAAAAAAGGTCAAATCAATCAATCTGAATTCCGTTACGTCAATAAAATATTTGAATTCGATAACCGGGTCGCCAGAGAAATCATGGTGCCGCGCACCGAAATCGCCGCCATCTCGCTTGAACAGTCAGTTGATGAAGCCATACATTTGATCATCAACGAACGGTATACGCGATATCCGGTTATTAAGGAAGACAAAGATCACATTCTCGGCATTATTAACAATAAGGATTTATTTAAAGCGTATTTTCTCGGCCGCTCCATTGAATTAAAAGAAATTATGCGTCCGGTCATCAGAGTCATTGAAAGCATCCCCGTTCAGGAGCTTTTGATCCGCATGCAGAAGGAGCGGATTCATATGGCGATTCTCGTTGACGAATACGGCGGCACGGCGGGACTTGTGACCGTCGAAGACATATTGGAGGAAATCGTCGGGGAAATCCGTGATGAATATGACCAGGATGAAATGCCCCACATCGTCAAAAAAGGCGAACACCATTATGTGATGGACGGCAAGGCGCTTATAGAAGAGGTGAATGATCTCCTTGATATCGCCATTGAAAATGAAGACATTGACACGATTGCCGGCTGGCTCTTAACACAAAAAATGGAGCTGAAAAATGGTGATGTGTTTCATGCCGAAGGGTGTGAATTTAAGGTGCTGGAAGCGGAAGACCATCATATCCGCTTCGTTGAAATTAAAAAAACTGATTTCTGAGCCTCCTGCTTTTGCAATGAGGCTTTTTTTATGGAAAAAATGCTTCTTCGTCCCGCTCCTTCATATGATGTAAAGAAAGGAGTGTCGGTATGAAAACGGATTGGTGGAAAACGGCGGCCGTCTATCAAATTTATCCCCGAAGCTTTATGGATTCAAACGGGGACGGAATCGGCGACATGAACGGCATCAGAGCAAAGCTTCATTACATAAAAGAGTTGGGGGCGGATGTGATCTGGCTTTGTCCCGTTTTTGACTCGCCGGGCGCGGACAACGGCTACGATATTCGGAATTATAAACAAATTGCCGGCGAATTCGGGACGATGGAGGATTTTGACCGGCTCCTTGCGGATGTCCATGCGCTCGGCATGAAGCTGATTATAGACCTCGTCATCAACCATACAAGCGATGAGCACCCTTGGTTTATCGAATCACGCTCAGCGAAAGATTCCGAAAAACGGGACTGGTACATCTGGAGAGACGGAAAAAACGGCAAAGAGCCGAACAATTGGGAAAGCATTTTCGGCGGATCAGCGTGGGAATATGATCAAGAGACCGGCCAGTATTACCTGCACCTGTTTGACAAAAAACAGCCTGATTTAAATTGGGAAAACGAAGCGATGAGGCAGTCCGTTTATGAGATGGTCCGCTGGTGGCTTGATAAAGGCATAGACGGCTTCCGGGTGGATGCCATTTCTCACATTAAGAAAAAAGAAGGGCTCCCTGACATGCCGAATCCGGACGGTCTCCCGTACGTCCCGTCTTTCCCGTATCATATGAATGGGGAAGGCATAATGGATCTCTTAAGAGAGCTGAAACGGGAAACATTTTCGCGCTATCCGATCATGACGGTCGGCGAGGCGAACGGAGTGGCGGCTTGGGAGGCGGCTGATTGGGCCGGTGAAGAACACGGCGTCTTTCAAATGATTTTTCAATTTGAACATCTCGGCCTCTGGGATACGGAAGATGATCAAAGCATCTCCATTCCGGCGCTTAAGCGCGTCTTGTCCGGCTGGCAGAACAGTCTTGAAGGAAAGGGCTGGAACGCGTTATTTATGGAGAACCACGATCAGCCCCGCTCCGTCTCGGTATGGGGTGACGAACGGTTTTTGACAGAAAGCGCCAAGGCACTCGCCGCGATGTATATGCTGATGAAAGGCACGCCGTTTATTTACCAGGGGCAGGAGCTCGGGATGACCAATGTTTCGTTTCCATCCATTGAAGATTATGATGACGCCGCAATGAAATATCTGTATGAAAAAGAGACGTCCCGCGGCGTTCCGCATGAAAAAGTGATGAAGATCATCTGGAAGAAGGGCCGGGATAATTCACGGACACCGATGCAATGGAGCGATGAGGCGAACGGCGGGTTTTCTGATGCTTCTCCGTGGCTCGGAGTGAATCCGAACCACACATGGCTGAATGCTGCATCACAAATGGAGGATGAAACATCCGTATACCATTTCTACAGACGGCTGCTCGCCCTCAGAAAAGAACACAGCGTATTGATCAGCGGCACATATGAATTGCTGCTTCCGAATGACCGGCAGATTTATGCCTATCTAAGAAAAAACGGAACAAAAACCGCCCTGATCATCACAAATCTGTCCCGAACCCCCGCTTTATACAGGCATCCCGGTTATCCGCTTGACTCCGATTCTCTCGTGCTTGCAAACGTGGAAACAGAAGCGCACCGCCATGTGACATCCTTTCTTTTAAAGCCTTATGAGGCCCGCGTATATATATGGTGAAAAACTTCAGTCCCGAGGCTGAAGTTTTTTGTGATCTGCGTTTATCATCGCGATCCGACAGGAAAAGACAAATACAGAAACGAATATGGGAAAGGAAGAGAAAAAGAAAGGAGGCATCTATATGCTGAAAAAATTGCAGATTCAAACAAACAGACGGGATGAAATGATCGACATCACACATGAAGCCGAAGCGTTTCTCCGCAAAACAGGCGTGAAAAACGGTTTGGCGCTCATATACTGTCCCCATACAACCGCCGGCATTACCATAAATGAAAATGCCGATCCGGATGTGAAGAGGGATATGCTCAGAAGGTTTGATGAAATGTATCCGTGGGAGCACGAACTGGACCGGCATATGGAGGGAAATACGGCGGCACATATGAAAGCGAGTACAACCGGCGCCTCCCAGCATGTCATCATAGAAGACGGGCGCCTGATACTCGGAACATGGCAGGGCGTTTATTTTTGCGAATTTGACGGTCCGCGAAACAGAACCTGTTATATCAAAATACAGGCTGAACCGGAGGAAAACACAAATGAGTGAGTGGATGAGTGCATTATCATTAACAAAGCCCGTCATTCAGGCGCCGATGGCCGGCGGGCTGGTCACGCCGCGTCTGGCTTCGGCGGTATCAAATGAAGGGGCGCTCGGAAGCCTCGCTTCAGGATACGTCAGCCCGCAAGCGCTTGAAAAACAGCTTATCGAGATGAAAGAGCTGACGGACCGCTCCTTTCAAGTAAATCTTTTCGTCCCGGAGGAAAGACAGATGCCTGAGGCGGAACTTGTTGAAAAATGGAAAGCCCGCATTCCGAGGGCAAAAGACGCCAAGCCGTTCTCTGATCTGAAAGAAGAATGGAATGATTTCGAGGAAAAAGCGGAGCTTCTGATCCGTTACGGAGTCAAAGCGTGTTCATTCACCTTCGGCCTGCCGCCGGAAGAAACGGCGGAAAAGCTGAAGAAAAGCGGTTGTTTCCTTTTCGGCACGGCGACAACGCCGGAGGAAGCGAAGGCCTTTGAGGAACGGGGGATGGACGCCGTTATTCTTCAGGGAATAGAAGCCGGCGGACATCGCGGGTCGTTTCTGCCGGTTAAAGGAGAACCGGCTCTCGGCCTTATGGCGCTGATTCCGCAGGCTAAAGACGCGCTGAATATCCCGGTGATTGCGGCAGGCGGCATTTTTGACCGCCGCGGCGTGCAGGCGGCCCGATGTTTGGGTGCGGACGGCGTTCAAGTAGGAACACCGTTTCTCCTTTGTGAAGAAAGCAGCGCCTCACCGGCATATCAAAAAGCCATTGCCGAATCAAAAGGAGCCGACACGCGGCTGACCACCCTGTTTTCGGGAAAACAGGCGCGGGGAATCGTGAATCAGTTCATGAAAACATATGAAGCTGACGAGGGAAAAACGCTGCCTTATCCGCTGCATAATACGCTGACAAAGCCGATGCGCGGGCACGCGGCTCAATCAGGAGACGCGGAGTATATGTCTTTATGGGCCGGCCAGTCCGCCGCGAAACTTGAAGGGCCGACAGACGTGAAAACCGTTTTGGAAGAATTGTGCGAATCATAATCCAGAAATCGTGAGGTGATGGATGATGAAGATTCTTCAAATGTCCTATAAAAAAAGAGGAACTATTGAGTTTGTCTTTGAAGATTTTCCGCATTCCAAAGTCACCATGGCGCCGATTAAAGGGTATTACTTTGTCCGCGCCATTAAATGGAGCCGACGGGACAGAGCCGTCACCCGACATGATTTAGAGAAGTTTGAATGGGCTGCAAACCAAGCGCTCGGCACGACGGCTTTTTACCGAAAAAGAAAAGCATTTCGCATCCCATCGTCACAATGACAGACGATGGGATTGTTTTAATGCATGATCTGATAAAGCGCGGGTGCATCAAGCCTTGTTGCCTGGTTAAGCAGATAAGCCGGCTGCATGGCATTTTTTTTTCTTAAAGAATTCAATCTCTGGATGATTTGTTCAGCGGTCAGAATCCCGAGACCGTGGGCGAAATATTGATCATTCCCCATCACAATGACATTCTCTCCCCGCCACTGAGCCTTTGCAGGATTAAAATCAGGATTTTTAAAATATAAACAATCTCCCCGTAAAAAGTGGCGGCCGGTTTCCGTGTAGATCGGCAGATGCTCATAGTGCCAGTCATACAAAGTGATATCCCGGAAACGCCGGTTAAACCGTTCTTCACCGATTGTCTTTAAGACGGCCAGATAATAAATCACAACAATGGCGGTAGCGCATTCAAATGCGTAAAACGCCCCATTTTCAATAATGTCCCGAATCGCTTTTGAAGCGGGGATTCTGTACTTCAGCTCCAAGGCTCCTTCCGGCGTCACTCTCCAATAAGCCGTATTTCCGTATGTTTTGGCGAAAGTTGCAAATTTCACACCTGATCCGTGCAGTTCTCTTGCGGCTTCCACAATATGGCGGCGCAGCCGCACCTCGAACATCAGTTCAGCAATCGACCCGTAATCGAATTGTACGGGAGAATTGAGCAGTTCATTTATATACGGAACAAGGCTTTCTTCCGTCTGCCAGTTCGCGATGTCCTGAGGCCGAAGCACTTGGCCGGATATGATAATCATCTTCACGCCCCCCCCTTCTCTTTTTTTATAAGATATGCAGGAAGCTTGGGCAATGAAAATCAAGTCATAAAAAAGGAGGAAATGTTAACAAAATGTGAAGGCTGAGCCGATATATAAGGTATCACACTTGAGGGAGCAGCTTAATATGAAAAAATTCATCAATTGGTGCACAAAGGCATCGATTTCACGTAAATTAATCATTTCATTTATCGTGATCTTAATCATACCGATTCTCGTGTTAGAATTCAGTTCATACCATACGGCGAGCAATTCGCTGGATGATCAGATTTCAGGCAACGCGAAAAATAACATCGAATCTTTTAACACAACCATTACAAATGATATCGGCGCAAAAGCAAAGGCGATTGAATTTTTCAGTGAAACGTTAAAAGGGTCATCCTTCTCAAAGAAAAACATATCTGCTCTAGAAGAAAAGTTCGGGCAATACACGTCTATTCATAAGGACGTAGCCCGCATTTACGGAGGAACGGAAGACGGCGGCTACGCACAGGCGCCGAAGGAGAATACTCCGGCCGATTACGATCCGAGAACACGCACTTGGTATAAAGACGCTGTGAAGGCCGGCGGCACGCTCGTTGTCACCGACCCTTACACCGCGGCAAGCGACGGCAGCATGGTCGTCACCGTGGCAAAGCAGATGCAGGACGGAACAGGCGTAGTGGCCATGGATATTACGATTGACCAGCTGCTGAAGCAGATGCAGGGAATCAAAATCGGGCAAAAAGGATTCGTGTTTATCACGTCTAAAAATAAAACCTATGTCGCGCATAAAGACCACAAACCGGGCGATAAAGTTTCAACCCCGTGGCTGAATGAGGTATACAGCAAAGACAGCGGCATTATTTCATACACGCTCGATGATCAAAATAAAAAAATGGCGTTTACGACAAATAAACTGACCGGATGGAAAATAGAGGGGAGCATGGAGCTCAACGAAATTAAAGACGCCTCACAACCGGTGCTGACGATGGGAATGATCGTCCTTGCAGCATCCATTATCATCGGGGGAATTTTAATTCTGTTGATTGTCAGATCCATTACGTCACCGCTGAAACGGCTTGTCCGCTCTTCTAAACAAATCAGCGGCGGAGACTTGACTGAAACCATTGATATCCGCTCGAAAGATGAATTGGGCGAACTCGGCGCGAGCTTTAATGAAATGGGAGAATCTCTGCGCGGACTGATCAGCGCGATCCAAAACTCTGTCGACAACGTGGCCGCGTCATCGGAAGAGCTGACCGCTTCAGCTTCGCAGACAAGCAAAGCGACGGAACATATTACAATGGCCATTGAGCAGTTTTCAAACGGAAACGAAGAGCAAAGCGAAAAAGTCGATTCAAGCTCAGTCAAGCTGAATCATATAAATGACGGACTCGCCGCCGTTTCCCGCACATCATCATCCATTACGGAAGCATCTAAACAATCGAAGGAAGCTGCCGGCACCGGGGAAGAATATGTGCAGCAAACCGTCGGGCAGATGAATCTCATCAATCAATCGGTCCAGCAGGCGGAAGCGGTTGTAAAAGGCCTTGAGGCCAAATCAAAAGACATCACTCATATTTTAAGAGTCATCAACGGTATTGCCGATCAGACAAACCTGCTTGCGTTAAATGCAGCCATTGAAGCGGCAAGAGCCGGTGAATACGGCCGGGGCTTCTCAGTGGTAGCCGAAGAAGTGCGCAAGCTGGCCGTCCAATCCGCCGGTTCTGCCAAAGAGATTGAAAAACTCATTCAGGAAATCACGGCTGAGATTAATACATCGCTTCACATGTTCACATCCGTTAATGAAGAAGTTCAATCCGGACTTGCCGTAACGGACCGCACGAAGGAAAGCTTCCAGAATATCTTCGGCATGACAAACGACATCGCCGAGAAGCTTCAATCGATGAACGGCACGGTTGAACAGCTGTCAGACAGCTCTCAGCACGTTTCAGCCGCAGTGACCGATATTGCGGACGTATCTAGGGAAAGCGCAGCAAGCATTCAGGATATTGCCGCATCCGCAGAAGAACAGCTTGCATCAATGGAAGAAATCAGCACATCCGCCGATACTTTGGCGCAAATGGCCGAAGAACTGCGGGAATTAACGAAACAATTTAAAATCAACTAGTAAAAAAGGACGCTTTCCGGATGGAAGGCGTCCTTTTTTATAGTGACAGCCGGATAATTGAATAAAAAGTCTTGCATACAAAGGGAGTATATAGAACTATTTTTCATTTGTGACTTAATTTCCAATGTAATAAAAAGGGAGTCGGCCGATATAAACAGTAAATGATTGAAAGAGGTTTACAAAATTGAAAAAAACAGCAAAAAAAATCGCCAGAAAATCAATAGCCAAAAAACTGATCATTTCATTTTTACTGATCTTACTCATTCCGGTAGCAGTATTGGCTGCCGGCGCCTACCGTTCGGCGGCTTCATCCGTTGAAAAGCAAATGATGGAAAGCGCCGAAGGAAATGTGCAAATCTTAAACAATATGATTGATGACCGGATCGGAATGTTTACAAAAAGCTCAGCATATTTCAGCGAATGGGCGACAAGCGCCAAATTTAAAGAAAAAAACCAAACGGAAATGCAAGAAAGGTTCAAGCAGTTTATTGAAAGCAATGATAAAGCGTCCGCCGTATTTTCAAGCAGCAAGGAAGGAACGTTTACCCGTTATCCGCATGCCGATATGCCGGCCGATTTCAACCCGCTTGAAAGAAGCTGGTATCAGGAAGCCATGGAGAATAAAGGCCAAACCATCATCACAGACCCTTATGAGTCCATCTCAAACAAAAAGATGGTCGTCACCATGGCCCGCGCGGCGCAAGACGGATCAGGCGTCGTCGCCATTGATATAAAAATCGACGATCTCATCACGATGACAAAAGAAGTGAACATCGGAAAAGAAGGATACGCCTTTATCCTCAGCAAAAATAAAAAAGCCGTTGCCTACAGTGATGAAAAAGCCGGCGCGGCGGTATCGGGAAAATGGGTTGATACATTATTCAGCGGGCAAAAAGGCAACTTTGAATATACGCTGAACGGAAAAGCGAAAAAAATGGCGTACGTGACCAATGAAGCGACGGGCTGGAAGATCAGCGGAACCATGTCCGTGGAAGAAATCAAGGATGCGGCAAGACCGGTTCTGACTCTGGCCGTTATCATATTGGCGATAGCCATTGCCGCAGGGATGATTTTCATTTATTTTGTCATCCGCTCAATTACCAAACCGTTAAAACGTCTCGTAGCTTCAGCGGAAAAAATCAGCAGCGGAGATCTGACGGAAACCATTGATGTCAGCTCTCAAGATGAGCTGGGCGTGCTCGGTAAAAGTTTTAATCATATGACAGATTCACTCCGTTCGCTTATTCAGGGAATTCAGGACTCTGTTGAACATGTCGCTTCTTCCTCAGAGGAGCTGACGGCTTCGGCTGAGCAGACGAGCAAAGCAACGGAACATATCACCCTTGCGATTGAACAGTTTTCTAATGGAACGGAAGACCAAAGTGAGAGTATTGATAAAGCGACAGCCCAAGTGAATGAGATGAAAGACGGGCTCAGTGATCTGGCGGAAGCGGCAGCCGTGGTGACGGAAACGTCAATTGAATCGGCGGAGATATCCGGCGCCGGTGAGCGGCTTGTCAAGAAAACAGCCGGCCAGATGGGCGCCATTGACCAATCCGTAAGTAAAGCGGAGCAAGTCGTACAAGGGCTTGAACTCAAATCGCAGGACATCACCAGCATTTTGCGCGTCATTAACGGCATTGCCGATCAAACGAATCTCCTTGCTTTAAATGCAGCCATTGAAGCGGCAAGAGCGGGAGAATACGGACGCGGTTTTTCAGTCGTTGCCGAAGAAGTGAGAAAGCTTGCCGTCCAATCCGCCGATTCAGCGAAAGAAATCGAATCCTTAATTCATGAAATCGTCAAAGAAATTCATACTTCGCTCGGAATGCTGGAATCCGTCAATCACGAGGTGAAAAGCGGACTTCAGTTAACGGACGAAACGGAAAAAAGCTTCCGGGACATTTCCGTTAAAACAAATCAGATTGCCGGTGAACTGCAAAATATGAATGCAACCGTGGAACAACTTTCTGCCGGGTCTCAGGAAGTATCAAACGCTTCAGAGGATATCGCGGCCGTCTCCAGACAAAGCGCGGCCGGCATTCAGGACATCGCGGCTTCAGCTGAAGAGCAGCTTGCGTCCATGGAGGAAATCAGTTCCTCCGCCGTCACGCTGGAAAAAATGGCGGAAGAATTACGCGAACTGACAAAGCGTTTTAAGATAAACTCTTAATTAAGTCTAAAAGACTAATTTTAAGATAGGTAAAAAGTATGTTTCGTTATATTTCTTCTTTTTGGATGTGTATATTTACCCATAATTGCCGATATGAAGGGTAAACACGCAAGAGGAGATATAGCAGATGAAAAAAATTGTGCAAATCATCAAGCAGAGATCGCTTACAAGAAAACTGCTCATTTCTTTTTTGGCCATTCTCATTCTTCCTATTTCAACGTTGGCTTTTATCGCCTATCAATCGGCGGTAAGCACGCTTGACAGGCAGATGATGGGAAGCGCACTAGATAATGTGCAGCAGATTAACGATATGATCAACACAAGCATCAGCCAAAAGGAAGACGGAACGGCATATTTCAGCGACTGGCTCACCAAGGATCGATACAAGCCGAAAAACCAATCGCAAATTACCGATAAATTCACAGAGTACATGAAGATCAATAAAGACGTGGAATCCATTTATACGAGTGACACGGAAGGACATTTCACACGGTATCCGGATCTGCAGATGCCTAAAGGATATAATCCGATTGAAAGAGACTGGTATAAAAAGGCCGTGGAAAATAAGGGGAAAGTTGTTGTAACAGATCCTTACCGCACGGCTTCCACCAATACGATGGTCGTGACGGTCGTTCAGCAGACAAAAGACGGCTCAGGAGTCGTCGCCATCAATATGAAAATCGATGAGCTTCTGAAAACGACAAAGAAAGTGAACATCGGAAAATCAGGCTATGCTTTTATCCTGACGAAAGACAAAAAAGTGGTCGCCCACCCGAACCGCACATCAGGCACAGTATTAAACGGGGAGTGGGCTGAACAGCTGTTCAGCAGCAAAAAAGGTGATTTTCAATACAAATACGACGGCCAGGAAAAGAAAATGGCTTATGATACAAACGGGCTGACAGGCTGGAAGATTACCGGAACAATGTATCTGGACGAAATTCATGAAGCGGCCCTGCCGATCCTTCATCTGTCCCTGCTCGTTCTCGTATTAGCGATTGTGATCGGAACCATCGTCATGGTGCTGATTATCCGTTCAATCACAAAACCGCTCAAGCAGCTTGTGACATCATCGAAACAGATCAGTGAAGGCGACTTAACAGAAACGATCGAGATTCAGTCAAAAGATGAATTAGGCGAGCTTGGCAAAAGCTTTAACAATATGGCCGCTTCGCTCAGGTCTCTCATCCATGCCATCCAGGATTCCGTGAATAACGTCGCATCTTCCTCAGAGGAGCTGACGGCTTCAGCGGAGCAGACAAGCAAGGCAACCGAACATATCACACTGGCGATCGAACAATTTTCTAACGGAAATGAAAGCCAAAGTGAAAATATTGAAAGCGCGGCGGAACATATTTACCAAATGAACAGCGGGCTTAAAGATATGGCGAAAGCATCTGCCGTCATTACCGAATCCTCTGCCACATCAGCGGAAGTCGCCAATTCAGGCGGAAAGCTCGTCCACCAGACGGTCGGCCAAATGAACGTCATTGACCGGTCAGTGAAAGAAGCTGAACAAGTGGTGCGCGGACTTGAAACAAAATCAAAAGACATTACAAACATTCTCCGTGTCATTAACGGAATCGCTGATCAGACAAACCTTCTTGCGCTGAACGCGGCAATTGAAGCCGCGCGTGCGGGTGAATACGGCCGGGGCTTCTCAGTCGTCGCCGAAGAGGTCAGAAAACTTGCGGTCCAGTCTGCCGATTCAGCGAAAGAAATCGAAAGCTTAATTATAGAAATCGTCAACGAAATCAATACATCTCTCGGCATGTTCCAATCCGTCAACAAAGAGGTGGAGAGCGGACTGGATATTACGAATCAGACCGAAACGAGCTTCAAACGGATTTCTGAAATGACGAACCAGATCGCCGGAGAAATTCAAAATATGAATGCGACGGTAGAACAGCTGACAGCAGGATCTCAGCAGATTTCAGGAGCTTCTGAGCAAATCGCGTCCATCGCAAAAGAAAGCTCCGCCAGCATTCAGGATATTGCGGCCTCTGCCGAAGAACAACTGGCTTCAATGGAAGAAATCAGTTCGTCTTCGGAAACGTTATCCCAAATGGCGGAAGAATTACGTGATATGACGAAACGATTTAAAATAGATTAATAGGTCATAGAACACCCAAATGTGCTGTTTGGGTGTTTTTTTTAGTTTTTTTAATAAATCTTTTGTCCTATCTGACGATATTAGATTTAGCTTTTCAAAGAAGGAGACTGAAAAAATGAAACAACTGATACATTGGATCAAACAGCCATCCATCAGCAAACCGCTGATCGCGGCATTTTTAGCCGTATTGGTGCTTCCGGTCGGCATACTCGCCTACTTCAGCTACCAAACGGCGGGGAATTCACTAGAAAGCGAACTGACCCACAGCGCCCAGGGAAATGTCAGCGAACTGAACAGCGTGCTGGAAAACATGCTTGAGGGTAAGCTGAAAGCAATTGACTACTACAGCGAATCAATCACAAAGGAAAAACTGGAGACGAAAAATAAATCGGTACTGCTTGACAAAATGAAGCAGTATGTCACCGTAAATGACGATGTCGCGTCAATTTACGCCGCGTCTCGCGACAAAGCGTTCGTGAAATATCCGTCCGTTGACATGCCGTCCGATTATAATCCGCTCACGCGCGAGTGGTATACAAAAGCGGTTGAAAAAAGCGGACAGCCAGTGTTTACCGAGCCTTATAAAGACGCTGCAACCGGACAGACGGTCGTTACGATTGCCCAGCAGACAAAAGACGGATCAGGCGTTGTGGCGCTTGATATTAATCTGGGCGACCTGCTGAATGCCTCCCAACGCGTCCAGATCGGTCATAAAGGATTTGCCTTCATTACAACGGGAGATAAAAAATACATCGCGCATCCGACTATAAAAGCGGGAACGGAAGGCTCCGGAGAGTGGACGGAAGAAGTATTTTCCAAATCAAGCGGATCGTTTGAATACATGTTTGAAGGACAGCAGAAGAAAATGGCCTTCACGACAAACAAACTGACGGGTTGGAAAATCGCCGGCACATTTTTTGTCAGTGAGATCCATGACGCAGCCTCGCCTGTCATGAAAATGGCGCTGATCATCCTGGCGGTTTCTCTTATCGTCGGCGGTATTTTAATCGTTTTTATCATTCGCTCGATTGCAAAACCGCTCAAAAAACTTGTTTCGACATCAGCTAAAATCAGTGACGGCGATTTAACGGAAGTCATTGACATCAAGTCAAAAAATGAATTCGGGCAGCTCAGCCAAAGCTTCAATGAGATGTCGGCATCACTCCGGTCTGTCATCGGCGTCATCCAGTCATCCGTCGAACATGTCGCTTCTTCATCCGAAGAGCTGACGGCATCCGCCGGACAGACAAGCAAGGCGACAGAGCATATTACACTGGCGATTGAACAATTCTCAAACGGAAACGAATCACAAAGCGAGAAATTGGAAGAAAGTGCTGATCACCTTTCCCAAATGAATGCGGGCATTGCCGAGACGGCGAATGTATCGGCGGAAATCACTGAATCCGCCATCCAAACCTCTGAAACGGCCGGAAGCGGAGAAGAATTAGTGGCGAAAACGGTCGGCCAGATGAAAACAATTGATCGTTCCGTACAGCAGGCGGAAGCGGTTGTAAAAGGGCTGGAAACGAAGTCGCACGACATTAAGAGCATTCTCAACGTCATTAACGGCATTGCCGATCAAACAAATCTGCTTGCCTTAAACGCTGCCATTGAAGCGGCCAGAGCAGGCGAATACGGGCGGGGCTTCTCCGTCGTTGCGGAAGAAGTGAGAAAGCTTGCCGTACAATCAGCCGGCTCCGCGAAGGAAATCGAAACGCTGATTCAGGAAATCGTCAAAGAAATCGCCACATCGCTTTCCGTATTCCAAGCGGTGAATCAAGATGTGAAGGAAGGCCTCGATATTACGGATCAAACGGCCGAAAGCTTCAAAAAAATCTCAGAAATGACGACTCAGATTTCAGGCGCCTTGCAGCATATGAACGGAACGCTTGAGAAGCTTGCAGCCGGGTCGCAAAATGTGACAAACGCGGTGGAGGACATTACCTCAGTCGCCAAAGAAGGGTCCGCCGGCATTCAAGACATCGCCGCCTCAGCTGAAGAGCAGCTGGCCTCCATGGAAGAAATCAGTTCATCCGCCGAAACGCTTGCGCATATGGCTGAAGAACTGCAGCAGGTCACACGGAAATTTACGATTCAGTCTGAAGACGAAGAACAGCTGTAGCGAGCTGTTTCTTTTCCTCATTTTAAAAAAGCGATACACTAGTATAAAAGAAGGGAGTGGCAGTGATGAGATTAGAAGGCAAAAAAGTCATAGCGCTTGTCAGTGACGATTTTGAAGACTTAGAGCTTTGGTATCCCGTCTACCGGCTGAGAGAGGAAGGCGCGATCGTTCATTTAATAGGAGAAGAAGCGGGCCGTTCATACAAAGGAAAATACGGCGTGCCTGCGACGGCGGATTACGATTTTAAGAGCCTGATTATTCAGGAGTATGATGCCGTGCTCGTGCCCGGCGGCTGGGCTCCTGACAAACTGCGAAGATATCCCGAAGTTTTGGACATCATCCGTACGATGAACGAGCAGAAAAAGCCGATCGGCCAGATCTGCCATGCGGGCTGGGTGCTCATATCTGCGGGAATTCTCGCAGGAAAAAAAGTAACGAGCACGCCCGGCATCAAAGACGACATGACAAATGCAGGGGCACAGTGGCTGGATGAAGCTGTCGTAACTGACGGCCACATTGTATCAAGCCGCCGCCCGCCCGACCTTCCGCAGTATGCAAAAGCGTTTGCTGACCTGTTAGCGTCCAAATGAAAAACATCCGCCCGAATCCGGGCGGATGTTTTTAGTTTTGATCGGCGGGAAAGACAATTCCGATTTGTTTTCTCGCTTCTTCCATAATGCTTGCCGTAATGAAAGAACGTTCAAATGTATTTTCGGAAGACTCCCGCTGTCCGTTTCGAAGAAGATTGATGAATTCAGCCGTTTCGTAGTACATCGACGGTTTCAGATCAGGGACTGAAATGTCTTCCGTCCGGCCGTCACGATAGCGGATTTCCGCCCGTTCCGGTCCGTGAATGCTGTCCAGAACGATCGTGCCGTCTTCACCCTGAATTTCCGCCGGGGCAAACGAATTTGAGATTTTCGAATGCATCAGCACCGCTTCAAATCCGTCGTATGACAGAATGACCGTGCCTTCGCCGTCAACGCCGGATACTAGTTTATGACCGGTCGCAATGACGTTTTTCGGTTTGCCGAACAGGACGACGGCCGGATAAATGCAGTACACGCCGATGTCCATTAACGAACCGTTCGATAATTCAGGATTAAACGCGTTTAGCACCGTACCGTTTTTATATGCATCATATCGTGATGAATATTGGCAGTAGCTTGCCGTGAATCTCCTGACGGGTCCGATTTTATGTAAGTGGTTTTGAAGCATGCTGAAGTTCGGCAGGAACGTTGTTTTCATGGCTTCCATCAAGAGAACGCCGTTCGTTTTGGCTGCGTGAATCATTTCATCCGTTTCCCTTGCGTTAGACGCAAACGGTTTTTCGCACAGTACATGCTTGCCGTGTTCCATAAAAAGGACCGCCTGCTCTTTGTGAAATGCATTCGGGCTGGCGAGATACACCGCGTCATAGGCTTTGCTTTCCGCCATTTCTTTCAGGCTGGTGAAATAATGAGCAGCGCCGTGTTTGCCGGCGAATTCCGCCGCGCGTTCCTCAGTTCTGGAATAAACCGCCGTTAATTGAAAATCATCAATAGCAGAAGCCGCCTCCAGAAATCGTTCTGTAATCCAATTCGTTCCGACTGTTGCAAATCGAATCATTGCTATCGCTCCTTCTATGTATTGGCTTACATTATAGCTTTTTTTCTGAGAAACATAAATGGAAAAAAGGCTGCCAGCTAAAGGGATAGGAAAAATTCCCATAGAGACCGGTTATTATTTTTCATTACAGGAACGATAGTGTACAATTTAAGTAAAATACATATGATGGAGGAACAATAGTGGAAACATTGCAAACATGGGGCGGCAGATTTAAACAGTTTTTCTTAGACAATAAATTTGTCTTGTTTTTGCTTGTATTGCTGCTCATCGGTCTCAATATCCTTGTCTTTATGAAGACATCATTTATTTTCACACCTATTATCGTCCTGCTCAAAACGATTGCGCTCCCCGTCATTTTGACAGGAATTGTTTATTATCTGCTTAATCCGATCGTAGATATATTGGAAAAAATAAGAGTGAAAAGAGTCTATTCCATCCTGCTCCTTTACCTCATTATTATAGGGCTGATTACGATTACGGTCGTTTCAATTATTCCGTTTTTAAAGGAACAGATCATGAGCCTGATCGACAATCTGCCGAAATATGTGGATATTGTTGAAGATCAGACGAAAAGCCTGATCGGAAGCGATTTTGTAAATCAGGCGCAAAAGACGATGAATATCAACATTTCCGATCTTGCTAATAAAGTATCGGCGCAGGCGGCGACAATTGCAAACAGCACATTTACCGGAGTCGGGAATTTTATCGGCGCGCTGACGGAAGTGATTATTTCAATTGTGACCGTGCCGTTTATTCTGTTCTATTTGCTGAAAGACGGCAAAAAACTGCCGATTTATATCTTAAAGTTTGTGCCCACCCGTCTGAAAGAACAAACGTATACGATGCTTAGTGAAATGAACCACAGATTAAGCTCGTATATCAGAGGACAGGTCATCGTCAGCTTCTGCATCGGGTTTTTATTATTTATCGGCTATCTGATTATCGGACTTGATTATGCGTCACTGCTTGCGGTCATTGCCGCTTGTACGAGCGTTGTTCCGTATTTAGGGCCGACCATTGCTATCACGCCGGCGATTATTATCGCGTTGGTCACTTCGCCCCTTATGCTGCTGAAGCTTGCGATTGTATGGACCGTTGTCCAGCTCGTGGAAGGGAAATTAATTTCGCCGCAGATCATGGGGAAAAATCTTCACATTCACCCGATTACCATCATCTTTGTTCTGTTAACCGCCGGAAAGCTGTTCGGGGTTGTCGGCATTATTTTAGCCATCCCGGGGTATGCGGTCATCAAAGTGGTCACGACCCATCTGTTTGATTGGTTCAAAATGCGTTCGCATTTATATGAAGAAGAAAAAAATGATGCTGGATCGAAGTCATAAAATCGGAACGGACATGATATTTATTATAAGACAGGCTTTCCTTCAGAGGAGAGCTTCTCTTTTGTAAATGATGAATGAAGGGAAGAATGGGATGACACTATGGGAGATGTTCACAGCAGCCGTTTTGGGAATCGTGGAAGGGCTGACGGAGTACGCGCCGGTTTCTTCCACGGGACATATGATCATAGCGGATGACATCTGGCTGAAATCCGGAAGCCTGATGAATCCGGAAGCCGCCAATTCCTTCAAAGTGGTGATTCAGCTCGGTTCGATTCTGGCGGTGGCCATTGTGTTTAAGGATCGGATATTACATTTACTCGGCCTCAAAAAAAACGTCACGCGCGATCAGCAGAAGGGATACAGGCTGACCATCGCGCAAATCGCCGTCGGTCTTGTTCCGGCGGCGGTGCTCGGCTTTTTATTTGAGGATTTCATTGACCGCTATTTATTCTCCGTCAGAACGGTCGCTTACGGATTAATTGCCGGAGCCGTGCTTATGCTTATAGCGGACTGGATCAATAAAAGGAAAGAAACGATCGATACGGTAGACAGAATCACCTACAAACAGGCTTTCTGTGTCGGATTATTCCAGTGTCTCGCCTTATGGCCCGGATTTTCCCGCTCAGGCTCAACGATTGCCGGAGGTGTCATTGTCGGCTTGAATCACCGGGCAGCCGCAGACTTCACCTTTATTATGGCTATTCCGATTATGGCGGGCGCAAGCCTTCTGAAGCTGGTGAAATACTGGAGCAGTCTTTCTTATGACATGATTCCGTTTTTTCTAGTCGGCTTTATCTGCGCCTTTGTCGTCGCCCTCTTAGTCGTCAAATTTTTTCTTCGGCTCATTAACCGGATTAAGCTTGTCCCGTTCGCCATTTACCGTGTCATCCTCGGCATCATTTTAATCATGCTCGTGCGATAAACGAAGAGGCCCCTCGGAGGGTCTTCTTTTTATGTTCGAAAAGCGTCTCAGGAAAATATGAGCAAACTGAATTTTCTGCTTGAAATTCATAGAAGAGTCGTCTATAATAAAACATGACGTTACAGCACGGGGCCATAGCTCAGCTGGGAGAGCGCTACGCTGGCAGCGTAGAGGTCAGGGGTTCGAGCCCCCTTGGCTCCATACCTTTAAACCCTTATTCTATAAATAAGGGTTTTTTTGTTTTTTCATCTTCTGCGGCAGCCTCTATGTTCTGCTTCATTTCTAACAATTCAAAATAAAGGAAAGAGAGAAAATGAAAAAGAAAATCTATCTTCTACTAACTCTTTCAGCGGCACTGGCACTTCTTTTAACAGCGCTCCCGGCTCTTTCTCCCATCGTCTTCACGTCTGCTTCAGAAAAAGGAGCCATCAGGCATGACATTTATAAAAAAGGATATCCGTATCAAAGCTACTTTGCGATTCTTCGAAAAGAAGAAGGCGGCGGAGAGGCCGGGAACCTTTATTATGTAAATTGGTTCAATTGGAAAGATGATACCGGACAGACGCCGCACGTATGTTATTCAAAAAAATCGTCCGAAGGCGAGTACAAAGTAAGCTGCGGAACCGGACCGTAATGATCAAGAGCCCCTCTCCAATGAGGGGCTCTTTCTGTCGATGCCGCTCTGGCTCTCCGTTTAATATCCCCAATATAACGGCGTATCATAATGCCGATACGGATCATTCGGATAATGCGTATTTGGCTGATAAGGCGTATTCATATCATGAATCCCCGTGTTTTCAGTCTGTCCGCAGTATTTATCGGGACCTATCACAGTTGATTGCCGGATCGGTGAAACGGCTTTTTCCCACTCATGCTCATTCAGACAGTACGTATGCGCCATGATCTCAGGCGGCGTCAGACGGAGAATATCCGAGCCGTATATCACTTCAGGCGAAGGGGCGTCAAATATGGCCAAAAGGTGGGTTTTGTCTGAAGTGGCGACTTCATAATGCCACCACCCCTGCGGAACATTCGCCACTTGTCCTGAAGAGATCGGATAATTCCGTATTTTCTGGGTGAACGGATTCAGCATCGACACCACCGCGGAACCCGAAATACAGTACACCAATTCAGCGGCGTTTTGATGGGTATGCGGTTCAATCACATTTGTTTTGCTCAGAAAGATATCTAATAATGAAATATTTTCAAGCGTGTTTAACTGTTTAATCCCCAATACATTGATAAAGTTCCGAGCATCTTTCGTAAAAAAACGGCTCTCATTCACATTATAAGTGAACTGTGTATTCGGAGACGTGTAATCGATATCGGAAACCATGCACTCCCCCGCTTTCATCTTTAAACGTATATTCCCAAATATATGTGTCCCTGTTTCACCGGGTGATAAAAAAGGAGGTAAAATCCATAAATTCCAAATCCAACACAATATTGTGACGACTTTTTTAAAGATTCATTTTAAATATATCTTTTATTCAAAATATCTCTTACTATAAAGATATATTGAAAATACATCTTTAGAAGGGTTGAGGATTAACATGCTGGATGAGAGAACAATAGACATCATCAAAAGCACAGTACCCGTATTGCAAACACATGGAGAAAACATCACCGGACGCTTTTATAACCTGATGTTTCAAGATCATCCCGAACTGTTAAATATGTTTAACCAAACGAACCAAAAGAAACAGACTCAGCGCGCAGCATTGGCAAATGCAGTCATTGCGGCTGCGGCGAATATTGATCAATTAGAACAAATCATTCCGGCGGTCAGACAGATCGGCCATAAACACACAAGCATCGGTGTAAAACCGGAACATTATCCGATTGTCGGAAAGTATCTGCTTCTGGCAATTAAGGATGTGCTGCAGGATGCCGCAACTCCTGAGATTATGCAGGCATGGGAAAAAGCTTACGGTGTTATTGCGGAGGCTTTCATCGGCATTGAAAAAGACATGTACAATGAAGCCGGATGGCAGGGGTATAAAGAATTTACGGTTATACAGAAAACGAAAGAAAGCAAAGATATCACATCATTTTATATCAAACCGAGCGACGGCTCTTCGCTTCCTGGATTTGAAGCGGGACAATATATCAGCATTAAAGTGCGGATTGCGGATTCTCCTTATACGCACATTCGCCAGTACAGCCTGTCTGATGCTTCTCAAAAAGGGGCATATCGGATTTCTGTGAAAAAGGACGGAGCGGTTTCTTCTCATCTCCACAATGAAGTTCAAGAGGGAGATAAACTTGAAGTCAGCGCACCCGCCGGGGATTTCAAGCTGTCTTCTGCCGAAAAACCGGTTGTTCTTATCAGTGCCGGTTCCGGAATCACGCCGATGATGAGCATGCTGAAAACAGCCGCCGAAAAACAGCCGGAGCGTGCCGTTACTTTTATTCATGCCGCGAAAAACGGAGAGTACGCCGCGTTCCGCAAAGAGGCTGAACAAGCTGCGGAGAATCATCCGAATATTAACGTCATTTATGTATACAGTGAACCGGCAGAACAAGACCGCTCAGGAGACAAGCCTTTTTACAGCGGCAGGATTGATCAAACCTTCTTGGAGCAGCTTCATCTGAATCAAGATGCTGAATTTTACTTGTGCGGATCAGCGCAGTTTATGACGCAAATGAAAGATATGATTCTTGCACTCGGGTTTGACTCTGATTCCGTTCAATATGAATTGTTCGGCCCTCAGCTGAGCATGGCATAACAAAAAAGACTCCTCAAAGAGGAGTCTTTTTTATTTGCACAATGTGTTCTTTCTCCGTCTTTTTCCCTATTTTATTGAAATTTTCATCAATGACCAGTAAAATTATAAATCTAGTGATTCCGGAATTAAAGGAAGGTTGATATGAAAAAGAAAGCAAAGACCAAAAGGGGGCTTGGGTGCCTTTTTGCTGTATCTCTTATATTCGGATTATTTCTGGTATCAATGGTGTTTTCGAAATTCATAGTGACGGAAGAAAAACCGCCTGAAGAGGTGGACGAGCAGCAGGTCTTTATTGACAGCCTTTCCGGGCATGCTCAGATTTTATATGAGAAATATCATGTCCTTCCGAGCATCACCCTCGCACAGGCCATTCTCGAATCGGACTGGGGGAACAGTGAGCTTGCGGGGAAAGCGCGCAACCTGTTCGGTGTAAAAGGTGATTATAAAGGAAAACACGTCACGATGAAAACGGATGAATTTGAAAAAGGAAAACGAAAAACGATTCGGGCAAAATTCCGTAAATACAGCACGTTTTTTGAATCAATGGATGACCATGCCAAATTATTTGTCAACGGAACGTCTTGGAATAAAAAGAAGTATAAGCCTGTCATTGAAGCGGACAATTATAAAACAGCGGCGGCTGCCCTTCAAAAATCCGGCTACGCCACAGACCCCGGCTATGCTGAAAAAATTAAAGATGTCATAGAAACCTATAATCTGAATGAATATGACAAAATCAATGCCTCTCTTAAAGCAGTTGATATGAAAGGCGCCATCAAAGACCACGCCATTGAAGACGTGTGGTCCAAGCCGTCGAAAGAGCGGCATTCTATTAAACTGGCATCGGCGCAAAAGTTTACCGGCCAGCATATTAAAGTCGTATCTGAAAAACAAAACGGAGAATCCGTCTGGTACCAAATTCAAGTGAAAGATGAGCTGATCGGCTGGGTTGACCAAACCGCCGTCCAGTTAAGTGAAGAAACATAAGCATCAAAAAAAGCCGGCAGCCCGCCGGCTTTTTTACATTCCTTCAGTTTCAAACCTTTTAATATCACGTTTATGCCCCATCAGCACAAGGCAGTCACATTCATGAATGACAGTCTCCGGAGAAGGGGACAGCTGAATGTCTCCGTTATGTTTCAAGGCGAGAATGGTGCAGCCGAATCTGGCCCGGACGCCGAGCTCAAGAATGGATTTTAAATGCAGCTTTTTCGTGGCTGAAAGCTCCACGATGCTGTATTCATCTGACAAATCAATATAATTTAAGACGTTTTCATCCGAAAGGCTTTGCGCAATCCGCACGCCCATATCCTTTTCGGGATGGATAATACGATCAGCACCGATCTTTTCAAGCACTTTGTGATGATAATAGTTTTGCGCTTTCACCCAAATATTAGGGATGTTCAGCTCCTTCAATAACAGCGTCGTCAGCGTGCTTGCCTGAATGTTGGCGCCGATTGCTACGATGACATATTCAAAATTTCTGATGCCGAGCGACTGAAGCTCGCTTTCTTCCGTTGAATTTGCCCGCACAGCATGCGTGGCATAAGAGGAGTATGCGTTGACCCGCTCTTCGCTGATATCGACCGCAAGCACCTCATGCCCCATTTTAAAAAGCTCTTTACAGATGCTTCCGCCGAAACGGCCGAGTCCGATGACGGCAAATTGTTTATTTTTGATTTTTCCCAATCCTCATAACTCCTTAAGAAACTGTTTTCGTCACTCCAAATACAACAAACAAGAATGTACTCCTGTTTCAAGGGTTTGTCAATGCGAGAGCCGGAAGAAAGAAAACAGCACAAAAAAAGACCGGCTGACAAGCGATGGGCTTGTGCCGGTCTTTTTTTCGCAATTATTTGCAGTTGCAAGGCTGTGTCGGCGGTGTGCTGCGTTTTTGAACAACAATTGTGTCCTCAGCATAGAATTTAGAGCCGATGCTTAATGATTTATTTTCTGCACGGAACTTATATGTACCTGCAGCAGGCAATGTTTTATTATTAAGAGAAAGCTTGAATTCCGCTGCGCCGAGCAAATCAATGTTTAACGGAAGTCTGACTGTTTTGCCGTTATTCAGAATCTGTCTTTCACGCAAAGCGTGTCCGTTGACTGTATCTTTTGTTGTAGCCGCAAATCCGCTAGGAAGGGTAAATTCCATAACGCCTAAGCTCAGGATCGTGTTCGGACGGTACGTCAATTCGATATCAGAAAATGACCATTCCTGCTGGCTGGCACCTGTATATTTTGCAAATAAGGTAGCAGTCGCTTTCGTGGACATTTCCGGCTCGTGAACGGTTGAGCCTGACTCAGCGGCGAATGACGCTGTCGGCAGAGAAAGAAGCAAAACCAGGCCGAATAAACTTGCCATGACAGTTGAGAAAAATTTCTGTTTCATTTTCATAAATCCCCCTAAAAAAAAATTTGTTGATTGTTCTTAAAAAAGAACGACCATACCTATAAAAATTTACCATCAATTTTAATGGAAGTAAATGGGGTTATGTTCCTATATTTTCTCAAAAATAATCAAATCACGACAAAAAACGCCTGATTTTGATTCAGGCGTTTTTTTCGTCCGTTTCTATCGGGATAAATTTAAAAATCTCCCCGCTCTGAACCGAGTCGGCGAGCCGCTTCAGCCAATGATAATAAGCTTTCGAACTCTCAAGCTGATCATATAACTGCCGCGCTTCTTCCTGTAATTCCGCGTTGCCTTCCTCGGCCAGCAAAACGGACTGCAAATCCGCCTGGGCCTGTTCGATGGCGGACAAATTCACCTGAACTTCACGATCCCATTTCGGCGGGAAGAAATTCGTGAAAAACGTAAAGAAATCTTTTTCCGCTACAAACGTATGCTTCCGTGTGCCGCGGTGAAAGGTTTTTTTGACCACATTTAAATCCTGCAGCTTTTTGACGCCTGTGCTCATACTCGGTTTGCTCATCTGCAGTTCCTCGCGCATTTCGTCAAGCGTCATTTCATCCCTCATATACATTGTTCCGTATAAAATCCCGACACTCCGTGTGATTCCGTAAAGATCCATCGTCTCTGCAATGGAATCAATGACAAGATCCCTGGCTTGTTCTATAGCTGCGAATTCTGGATTCTCATCCATACTGTCCCTCTTTTCCTCTTGAAGTTTAAATTTGTTAAGTCATTTCTTTATGTTCTTAATCTTAACGAATCATGACAAAATGTCAAAATCTAAACGGACTGACCGGGTTTTGACAGGCAAAAAAACATGTGTTAAATTAATATTGTTAAAAACATTAAATTTTTATTTAACAAACTTACTTTTCGGTAAGGAGGACTCTTATGAGCAAAACGCTTTATATCGGCGGCGGATGGATCAGTGCAGAAAAAAAACAGACCCGCCGTATCATTAATCCATTTAATCAAGAAGAAATTGCAACGGTATGCGAAGGAGATCGGAACGATGCGGTGAAAGCCATCGCCGCAGCCAGAAAAGCATTTGATGAAGGGGAGTGGCCGGTGCTTTCCGGGCTCGAGCGCGGACAATTTGTTCTGAAAATTGCGGAATTAATCAGACGCGATCTGAACGAATTAGCTGAGCTGGAATCGCTCGATACAGGAAAAACGATTGAAGAAAGTAAAGCCGATATGGATGATATCGCAAATGTATTTCAATATTATGCCGGTTTGGCGGATAAAGACGGAGGCGAGGTCATTTCATCTCCGATTCCCGATTCCGTAAGTAAAATCGTCAGAGAGCCCATTGGCGTATGCGGACAAATTACGCCGTGGAACTATCCGCTCCTTCAGGCGAGCTGGAAAATCGCTCCCGCTCTTGCGGCCGGAAACACGATCGTTTTAAAGCCGAGCGAGATTACTCCGCTGACAACCATTAAAGTCTTTCAATTAATAGAAGAAGCCGGTATTCCGAAAGGGGTCGCCAATCTCGTGCTGGGGCCGGGCGCCTCTGTCGGCGACGAGCTGGCGAGAAACCTCGACGTCGATCTGGTCTCTTTTACGGGCGGAATTGAAACAGGCAAAAAAATCATGCAGGCGGCAAGCGGCAATGTGAAAAAGATTGCCCTGGAGCTTGGCGGCAAAAATCCGAATATCGTATTTCAAGATGCAGATCTCGAAACAGCTGCAGATCAAGCGCTGAACGCCGTGTTTTTCCATGCCGGCCAAGTTTGTTCGGCAGGGTCACGTCTTTTGGTGGACGAAGCCATTCATGATGAATTTTTAGCCGAGCTGATCAAGCGCACGAAACGCATCAAATTAGGAAACGGTTTTCATGAAGATACGGAAAGCGGTCCGCTGATTTCCGCCGAGCATCGGGCCAAAGTCGAAAAATACGTAGAAATCGGCATCGAAGAAGGGGCAAAACTGGAAACAGGCGGCAAACGTCCTGATGATCCCGCCCTTCAAAACGGTTTCTTCTATGAACCTACTATTTTCTCAAACTGCAAGTCTGATATGCGGATAGTCCAAGAGGAGATCTTCGGCCCCGTTTTAACAGTTGAGTCATTTTCTTCTGAAGAAGAAGTGATCAGACTTGCCAACGATACCATTTACGGGCTGGCCGGAGCGGTATGGTCAAAGGATATTGAAAAATGCGAACGCGTAGCCGCCAAACTGCGGATGGGAACGGTATGGATCAATGATTTCCACCCGTATTTCGCGCAAGCGCCATGGGGCGGGTACAAACAATCGGGCTTCGGCCGCGAACTCGGCAAAATCGGTCTGGAAGAATACACGGAAATCAAACATATTTACCGCAACACGAAACCTGCACCCGTGAACTGGTTTCAAGCATAACGAGGAGGAGATACAATATGACATTAAATATGAAAGTAGAAAGCATGCATAAATTCCATACATTCGAAATCCCGACAGTCATTAAACACGGAATCGGTGCGATTCAGCACGCGGGAAGTGAAGTCAGAGCGCTTGGCGTCACAAAAGCGCTGCTCGTAACAGACCCGGGAATTTATAACGCGGGAGTGGCAAACCCGGTCATTGAATCTTTGCAGGAAGCGGGCATCGAAGTCGTCCTGTTTAACAAAGTGGAGCCGAACCCGCCTGTACGTCTTGTAAACGAAGGATCAGAACTGTATAAAAAAGAAAACTGCAACGGCCTTGTGGCTGTCGGCGGCGGAAGCTCCATGGATACAGCGAAAGCGATCGGGGTAGAAGCGACACACGAAGGAAGTGTGCTTGATTATGAAGCCGCGGAAGGCAAAAAGCCGCTGGAAAACCGTATTCCTCCGCTGACAACGATCCCGACGACTGCGGGAACAGGTTCAGAGGTCACACAATGGGCGGTCATTACAGATGAGGAAAGAGAATTTAAATTCAATACGGGCGGACCGCTTATCGCCGCGCATTTAACAGTCATTGACCCTGAGCTGCACACGTCCATGCCTCCGCATGTGACGGCCATGACAGGTATTGACGCACTTGCGCACGCCATCGAGTGCTATACGATGAAATTCGCGCAGCCGATCACTGATGCCGTCGCTTTAATGGCCATTGAATATGCGGCGCATTATATTAAGCGCGCGTTTGCGGACGGAGAGGATTTGGAAGCAAGATACGGCATGGCGCAGGCGGCGATGCTTGCCGGCCTTTCATACGGCAGTGAATCAGCAGGCGCGGCGCATGCGATGAGCCAGACGCTCGGCGGCATCATCCCTGTCGCTCACGGACAATGCGTCGCAGCTATGATGGGGCCGGTAATGGAATACAACTGGAAAGGCTATCCGGAAAAATTCGCCCGCATCGCCAAAGCATTCGGAATCGATACAAGCAACATGACAACCGAAGAAGCGGCAAAAGCGTCCGTCAACTGGATGTATGATCTTGTAAAAGATTTAGAGGTGCCGAGTTTAGAAGAACAAGGTGTGTCTCCGGACATGATTGAACGTTTATCAAAAGAAGCCATGAAAGATCCGCAAACTTTCGGAAATCCAAGAGATTTGAATGAGAAAGCATACAACTGGATTTACAAACGCTGCTTTGACTTAACGCCGAAAACGGTATAATAAATGAACCCCGCTCCTTTACAGAGCGGGGTTTTTTAAGGATAATGTCAAGAAAAGGCGGTGGCGGCTGATGTGGAAACGCATAACAGCAAAGACGGAAGGCGTATATATAGCGGATACCGAACAATTTGTTACCAAAAAGATGGACAAGCTTCGTACGGAATACGGCGGGTTTCCCGGTGACCTGCATTTCGGACTGACAAAAAAGGCCGGCGCGCGTGAGCCGATGTATGAAAGAGGAACAGAAATTTTTAACCGGAGACAGATTTCAATCGTGTCCATGGAGGAATGTGATGACATTGCGGAGAAGATGGGGATTTCTCATATATTTCCCGAATGGCTCGGCGCTAACATCGCAATCAGCGGTTTTTCTGCACTGACGCCGCTTAAAGAAGGAAGCAGAATGATATTTCCAAGCGGTGCGTCTCTGTTGTGCGAGGGAGAAAATGATCCGTGCATTCAGCCGGGAGAAGTCATTCAATCCTTTTATCCGGATCAGCCAAAACTCGCCGCGGCGTTTGTGAGGCACGCGATGGGCAGAAGAGGAATTGTCTGTATTGTTGAACGCCCGGGTGACATATGCACGGGCGATGCGGTCACCATCCATTCTTATGAACCGAAACGCGCCAAGAAAAAAATCGAGAAGGTCTGACTAGACCTTCTTGATTTTTTGTTTGATTTCTTTTATTTGATTAATGTGACGCTTTTCATGATGGCCGATAAAATCAATCCACTGGCGGATCGCCAGTTCCTGAAAAACAGGATGCGGAAGCACACGTTCAAAGTCTTCCTCGTTTAATGATGAAATAACTGCGGTCAGCTGCTGTCTTGCCGTATCTAATTCTTGTTTTGCTTCAATGACTGATATTCGGTTTTGCTCAGGTTCGAGGTGTGACGGCGCCGGCCGTTTATCTGTTCTGTCCTCTATAAACTCCATCGGTTTTTCTTCTATTTCTTTTAACGGTGCGTCTTTTGCCTGCTTTGATAAAAGGGTCTGCGCTGTTTCGTCAATTTTCTTTAAATGGTCAAGGACTTCCCGCACGCTCCACTCATCAGCCGCGGGCTTTCGGTTGAATTCCTCATCAGAGAGTCCTTTCAGTTCTTCCCAGATCTGCTGTCTGGCTTCATTAAAAATGCTCATCCTATCTCCTCCTTTAGAGTAAACATATCATATCCGGATTGGATAATCATGTAATCAGCCTTACTTATCAGAAAATTGAAACCATTTACCTTTACATCCGTATATAAAGTAACACTCCGACACCTCGGCCGAAAGGAGGATAGAAGATGGACATATTTCATCTGCCGCTTGAAACGGTCTATCTTTACACATTGATTATTTCGGGAAGTCTCACGCTTTTGATTCTGTTTTTTCAAGATGTGTTTCACGGCCTCTCGGAAGCCATTCCTGTTTCATTTTTAAACCCTGCATTGATTCTGTCTTTTTTAACAATCTTTTCAGCCTCAGGTTATATCGGCGAAATCGCCGCTCCGCTATCAAGTTCTGTCATTGCGTTGCTTTCATTTGTTCTTTCGGTTCTTTTGGTCAGCCTGCTTCACTTCTTCGTCCTTGTCCCGCTTTCATCAGCGGAAGAATCGCTCGCTTATCGGGAGACGGATTTAAAGGGCAGAGTCGGCAGGGTCATTACTTCCGTCCCGAAAGACGGCTATGGAGAAGTGATCATAGAGGGAATAGGGGGCGCCATTTCTAAATCAGCCGTCAGCTTTGATCAAGAACAGATCAAGTACGGAACGGCCGTATTAGTGATTGACGTGAAAGACGGAGTGCTTTTTGTGACGCCGCATGAACTAATCTGATATCTAAGGGGGAACTGTTATGACTATGCCGATTATCATCGTTATCGGAATCGTATTCTTTTTACTCATCGCACTTATTGCTGTATTTATTACGAAGTACCGGACGGCGGGGCCGGACGAAGCCCTTATCGTGACCGGAAGTTATTTGGGAAATAAGAACGTCCACATTGATGAAGGCGGAAATCGTCTGAAAATCGTCCGGGGCGGGGGAACGTTCGTGCTCCCGGTATTCCAGCAGGCAGAACCTCTCAGTTTACTGTCAAGCAAACTTGATGTCTCTACACCCGAAGTCTATACAGAGCAAGGCGTGCCGGTAATGGCCGATGGAACCGCCATTATTAAAATCGGAGGCTCTATCAGTGAAATCGCAACAGCAGCTGAACAATTTTTGGGGAAATCTAAGGAAGACCGTGAGCAGGAGGCGCGGGAGGTGCTGGAAGGCCATCTGCGCTCCATCCTCGGCTCCATGACCGTTGAAGAGATTTATAAAAACAGGGAAAAGTTTTCTCAGGAAGTCCAGCGGGTCGCGTCTCAGGATCTTGCTAAAATGGGGCTCGTGATCGTTTCTTTTACGATTAAAGACGTCCGCGATAAAAACGGCTATCTTGAATCATTAGGTAAGCCGAGAATCGCCCAAGTCAAGCGGGATGCGGACATTGCCACGGCAGAAGCGGATAAAGAGACGAGGATTAAACGCGCGGCCGCTGATAAAGACGCAAAAAAATCAGAGCTGGAGCGGGCGACGGAAATAGCTGAAGCGGAAAAAATCAATCAGCTGAAAATGGCGGAATACAGAAGAGAGCAGGATACAGCAAAAGCCAATGCCGACCAGGCATATGATCTTGAAACAGCAAAAGCCCGCCAGCAGGTGACAGAGCAGGAAATGCAAATTAAAATTATTGAGCGGCAAAAGCAGATTGAATTGGAGGAAAAAGAAATTCTGCGCCGTGAGCGCCAATATGACTCTGAAGTGAAGAAAAAAGCCGATGCTGACCGTTACTCGGTGGAACAAGCGGCCGCGGCCGCAAAAGCGAAGCAGCTCGCAGAAGCGGATGCCGAGCAGTACAGTATCGAAGCGATGGCCAAGGCGGAAGCGGAACGCGTGAGAATTGCCGGTCTTGCTAAAGCGGAGGCTGAAAAGGCGAGAGGAGAAACCGAAGCGGAAGTCATCCGCCTGAAAGGTCTCGCAGAAGCGGAAGCTAAAGAAAAAATCGCCGAAGCATTCGAAAAATACGGGCAGGCTGCAATCCTTGATATGATTGTGAAAATGCTGCCTGAATATGCGAAGCAAGTCTCAGCGCCTCTTTCCAACATTGATAAAATAACCGTCGTTGATACGGGAGGAAGCGGTGAAAACGGCGGGGCCAATAAAGTCACAGGCTACGCAACCAATTTAATGGCCGGTCTTCAGGAAAGCTTAAAAGCATCTTCCGGAATCAATGTAAAAGAGCTTATTGAGAATTTTTCAGGCAAAGGCAACATAAAACAAAGTATAAATGAACTTACAAAAGAACTGAGTGATTCGAACGAACGGCACAGCCCGGAATAAAAAAACAGCAGGCGTAAACCGCCTGCTGTTTCAGTTCGTCCGCTTAGCTTCAAGAAGCCGCGGCGCAGTCATGAATAATAAGATAAGGACAATGGCCGAAAGGATAAAAGAAGGAATCATATAAGTCGCGTTATAGACGGACGAATAAATCCATACCGGCGTGCCCTTCGGAGCATAGCTTCCGAAAAAGACAGCTCCGGAGACCACATGTGCCGCATAGCGCAGCACACTGCCGATGAAAACACCGCCTATAACATACATCGTTAAAGCGCCTCTTTTTTTATTCAATGCCGATTCCCGTACACCGGAAGCAAACAAGCCACTGAAACCGAGAACTGCAAAGGCCGCGATGTAATCAAGAAATAGCTGCACCGGGTGCTGCAAAAACAAATTGCCGATGGCGATCTGGACAATCCCTGTCAAAAAGCCTGTCGTAAGCCCGGCTTTCACTCCCCAGCGGAATGAAATCAAAAAAATCGGAATCATCATAATAGAGACCGAACCGCCTTGGGGCATCCGGAGAAACATACCTGAGACAATGTCCAGAATGACAGCCGCCCCGGTCATAATCGCTATTTCAATTAAGCGCACAAGCCGTGTTGAATGATTCATAGTTTTCCCCCTGGTCAGACAACCGTAACAAGGATAAACAAAAAAGCAGCGCGGGGAAGGATGGGAAAAGGTCCGCGCGCTGCTTGCATAAACTGCAAATCATTTGGCTTTGCCACATCCCTACGCCAGCGTTAACTAACAGGTTCAAAGGGTCAGAACAAAACGTTCACTCTCAGCTTTAATGCTCCCCTTGTGGTCATCAAGTATTTAGTTCAATCTTACTATACAAGAAAATATGCCAAACCACAAGACAACTTATCTTTCTATAGAAGAGAAACTGAAATAAGTATGAAAGAAAATAATTAATGATTTTTTTAAAAAAACTATTGTCATATTTTCAAAAGGGTGTTATATTATTAAACGTCGCTGATGAACAGCAGACAACAACGAAAAGCTTCGGAAACAACGTAAAAAAAGTTGTTGACATAAAAGAAGCTGAGTGGTAAGATAATAAAGCTGCTTCAACAAGCGGTAATGATCTTTGAAAACTAAACAAGACAAAACGTACCTGTTAATTCAAAGTTTTAAATAAATCGCACAGTGATGTGCGTAGTCAGTCAAACTACTTTATCGGAGAGTTTGATCCTGGCTCAGGACGAACGCTGGCGGCGTGCCTAATACATGCAAGTCGAGCGGACAGATGGGAGCTTGCTCCCTGATGTTAGCGGCGGACGGGTGAGTAACACGTGGGTAACCTGCCTGTAAGACTGGGATAACTCCGGGAAACCGGGGCTAATACCGGATGGTTGTCTGAACCGCATGGTTCAGACATAAAAGGTGGCTTCGGCTACCACTTACAGATGGACCCGCGGCGCATTAGCTAGTTGGTGAGGTAACGGCTCACCAAGGCGACGATGCGTAGCCGACCTGAGAGGGTGATCGGCCACACTGGGACTGAGACACGGCCCAGACTCCTACGGGAGGCAGCAGTAGGGAATCTTCCGCAATGGACGAAAGTCTGACGGAGCAACGCCGCGTGAGTGATGAAGGTTTTCGGATCGTAAAGCTCTGTTGTTAGGGAAGAACAAGTGCCGTTCAAATAGGGCGGCACCTTGACGGTACCTAACCAGAAAGCCACGGCTAACTACGTGCCAGCAGCCGCGGTAATACGTAGGTGGCAAGCGTTGTCCGGAATTATTGGGCGTAAAGGGCTCGCAGGCGGTTTCTTAAGTCTGATGTGAAAGCCCCCGGCTCAACCGGGGAGGGTCATTGGAAACTGGGGAACTTGAGTGCAGAAGAGGAGAGTGGAATTCCACGTGTAGCGGTGAAATGCGTAGAGATGTGGAGGAACACCAGTGGCGAAGGCGACTCTCTGGTCTGTAACTGACGCTGAGGAGCGAAAGCGTGGGGAGCGAACAGGATTAGATACCCTGGTAGTCCACGCCGTAAACGATGAGTGCTAAGTGTTAGGGGGTTTCCGCCCCTTAGTGCTGCAGCTAACGCATTAAGCACTCCGCCTGGGGAGTACGGTCGCAAGACTGAAACTCAAAGGAATTGACGGGGGCCCGCACAAGCGGTGGAGCATGTGGTTTAATTCGAAGCAACGCGAAGAACCTTACCAGGTCTTGACATCCTCTGACAATCCTAGAGATAGGACGTCCCCTTCGGGGGCAGAGTGACAGGTGGTGCATGGTTGTCGTCAGCTCGTGTCGTGAGATGTTGGGTTAAGTCCCGCAACGAGCGCAACCCTTGATCTTAGTTGCCAGCATTCAGTTGGGCACTCTAAGGTGACTGCCGGTGACAAACCGGAGGAAGGTGGGGATGACGTCAAATCATCATGCCCCTTATGACCTGGGCTACACACGTGCTACAATGGACAGAACAAAGGGCAGCGAAACCGCGAGGTTAAGCCAATCCCACAAATCTGTTCTCAGTTCGGATCGCAGTCTGCAACTCGACTGCGTGAAGCTGGAATCGCTAGTAATCGCGGATCAGCATGCCGCGGTGAATACGTTCCCGGGCCTTGTACACACCGCCCGTCACACCACGAGAGTTTGTAACACCCGAAGTCGGTGAGGTAACCTTTTAGGAGCCAGCCGCCGAAGGTGGGACAGATGATTGGGGTGAAGTCGTAACAAGGTAGCCGTATCGGAAGGTGCGGCTGGATCACCTCCTTTCTAAGGATTTTAACGGAATATAAGACCTTGGGTCTTATAAACAGAACGTTCCCTGTCTTGTTTAGTTTTGAAGGATCATTCCTTCAAAACATAGGAACACCTGCTAAATGCGCCACTTCCTGTGGCAACGCATGTGTTAGCATGTCCTATGCGTTGTTCTTTGAAAACTAGATAACAGAAGTAATTCACATTCAATTAGTAATGCAAGATATCACGTAGTGATTCTTTTTAACGGTTAAGTTAGAAAGGGCGCACGGTGGATGCCTTGGCACTAGGAGCCGATGAAGGACGGGACGAACACCGATATGCTTCGGGGAGCTGTAAGCAAGCTTTGATCCGGAGATTTCCGAATGGGGAAACCCACCACTCGTAATGGAGTGGTATCCATATCTGAATACATAGGATATGAGAAGGCAGACCCGGGGAACTGAAACATCTAAGTACCCGGAGGAAGAGAAAGCAAATGCGATTCCCTGAGTAGCGGCGAGCGAAACGGGACCAGCCCAAACCAAGAGGCTTGCCTCTTGGGGTTGTAGGACACTCTGTACGGAGTTACAAAGGAACGAGGTAGATGAAGAGGTCTGGAAAGGCCCGCCATAGGAGGTAACAGCCCTGTAGTCAAAACTTCGTTCTCTCCTGAGTGGATCCTGAGTACGGCGGAACACGTGAAATTCCGTCGGAATCCGGGAGGACCATCTCCCAAGGCTAAATACTCCCTAGTGACCGATAGTGAACCAGTACCGTGAGGGAAAGGTGAAAAGCACCCCGGAAGGGGAGTGAAAGAGATCCTGAAACCGTGTGCCTACAAGTAGTCAGAGCCCGTTAACGGGTGATGGCGTGCCTTTTGTAGAATGAACCGGCGAGTTACGATCCCGTGCAAGGTTAAGCAGAAGATGCGGAGCCGCAGCGAAAGCGAGTCTGAATAGGGCGAATTGAGTACGTGGTCGTAGACCCGAAACCAGGTGATCTACCCATGTCCAGGGTGAAGTTCAGGTAACACTGAATGGAGGCCCGAACCCACGCACGTTGAAAAGTGCGGGGATGAGGTGTGGGTAGGGGTGAAATGCCAATCGAACCTGGAGATAGCTGGTTCTCTCCGAAATAGCTTTAGGGCTAGCCTCAAGGTAAGAGTCTCGGAGGTAGAGCACTGATTGGACTAGGGGCCCCTACCGGGTTACCGAATTCAGTCAAACTCCGAATGCCGATGACTTATCCTTGGGAGTCAGACTGCGAGTGATAAGATCCGTAGTCGAAAGGGAAACAGCCCAGACCGCCAGCTAAGGTCCCAAAGTATACGTTAAGTGGAAAAGGATGTGGAGTTGCTTAGACAACCAGGATGTTGGCTTAGAAGCAGCCACCATTTAAAGAGTGCGTAATAGCTCACTGGTCGAGTGACTCTGCGCCGAAAATGTACCGGGGCTAAACGTATCACCGAAGCTGCGGACTGTTCTTCGAACAGTGGTAGGAGAGCGTTCTAAGGGCTGTGAAGCAAGACCGGAAGGACTTGTGGAGCGCTTAGAAGTGAGAATGCCGGTATGAGTAGCGAAAGAGGGGTGAGAATCCCCTCCACCGAATGCCTAAGGTTTCCTGAGGAAGGCTCGTCCGCTCAGGGTTAGTCGGGACCTAAGCCGAGGCCGAAAGGCGTAGGCGATGGACAACAGGTTGATATTCCTGTACCACCTCCTCACCATTTGAGCAATGGGGGGACGCAGGAGGATAGGGTAAGCGCGGTATTGGATATCCGCGTCCAAGCAGTTAGGCTGGGAAATAGGCAAATCCGTTTCCCGTGAAGGCTGAGCTGTGATGGCGAGCGAATTATAGTAGCGAAGTTCCTGATTCCACACTGCCAAGAAAAGCCTCTAGCGAGGTGAGAGGTGCCCGTACCGCAAACCGACACAGGTAGGCGAGGAGAGAATCCTAAGGTGATCGAGAGAACTCTCGTTAAGGAACTCGGCAAAATGACCCCGTAACTTCGGGAGAAGGGGTGCTCTGTTAGGGTGCAAGCCCGAGAGAGCCGCAGTGAATAGGCCCAGGCGACTGTTTAGCAAAAACACAGGTCTCTGCGAAGCCGTAAGGCGAAGTATAGGGGCTGACGCCTGCCCGGTGCTGGAAGGTTAAGAGGAGCGCTTAGCGTAAGCGAAGGTGCGAATTGAAGCCCCAGTAAACGGCGGCCGTAACTATAACGGTCCTAAGGTAGCGAAATTCCTTGTCGGGTAAGTTCCGACCCGCACGAAAGGCGCAACGATCTGGGCACTGTCTCAACGAGAGACTCGGTGAAATTATAGTACCTGTGAAGATGCAGGTTACCCGCGACAGGACGGAAAGACCCCGTGGAGCTTTACTGCAGCCTGATATTGAATGTTGGTACAGCTTGTACAGGATAGGTAGGAGCCTTGGAAACCGGAGCGCCAGCTTCGGTGGAGGCATCGGTGGGATACTACCCTGGCTGTATTGACCTTCTAACCCGCCGCCCTTATCGGGCGGGGAGACAGTGTCAGGTGGGCAGTTTGACTGGGGCGGTCGCCTCCTAAAAGGTAACGGAGGCGCCCAAAGGTTCCCTCAGAATGGTTGGAAATCATTCGCAGAGTGTAAAGGCACAAGGGAGCTTGACTGCGAGACCTACAAGTCGAGCAGGGACGAAAGTCGGGCTTAGTGATCCGGTGGTTCCGCATGGAAGGGCCATCGCTCAACGGATAAAAGCTACCCCGGGGATAACAGGCTTATCTCCCCCAAGAGTCCACATCGACGGGGAGGTTTGGCACCTCGATGTCGGCTCATCGCATCCTGGGGCTGTAGTCGGTCCCAAGGGTTGGGCTGTTCGCCCATTAAAGCGGTACGCGAGCTGGGTTCAGAACGTCGTGAGACAGTTCGGTCCCTATCCGTCGCGGGCGCAGGAAATTTGAGAGGAGCTGTCCTTAGTACGAGAGGACCGGGATGGACGCACCGCTGGTGTACCAGTTGTTCTGCCAAGGGCATCGCTGGGTAGCTATGTGCGGACGGGATAAGTGCTGAAAGCATCTAAGCATGAAGCCCCCCTCAAGATGAGATTTCCCATTCCGCAAGGAAGTAAGATCCCTGAAAGATGATCAGGTTGATAGGTCTGAGGTGGAAGTGTGGCGACACATGGAGCTGACAGATACTAATCGATCGAGGACTTAACCAATTTGAATGTATGCTTACTGTTATCTAGTTTTGAGAGAACACTCTCAATGGTTTGGTGGCGATAGCGAAGAGGTCACACCCGTTCCCATGCCGAACACGGAAGTTAAGCTCTTCAGCGCCGATGGTAGTCGGGGGTTTCCCCCTGTGAGAGTAGGACGCCGCCAAGCCATTACACGCAAGTGTAATATATGGAGGATTAGCTCAGCTGGGAGAGCATCTGCCTTACAAGCAGAGGGTCGGCGGTTCGAGCCCGTCATCCTCCACCATTCCTATCATACATAAGTTGGCGTATTAAGCCGGTGTAGCTCAATTGGTAGAGCAACTGACTTGTAATCAGTAGGTTGGGGGTTCAAGTCCTCTTGCCGGCACCACCTTTATATGTTATACTATATAAGTCTCTTGTAATAAGAGCCATTAGCTCAGTTGGTAGAGCATCTGACTTTTAATCAGAGGGTCGAAGGTTCGAGTCCTTCATGGCTCACCATGTTTTTCTTGCGGATGTGGCGGAATTGGCAGACGCGCTAGAATCAGGCTCTAGTGTCTTTACAGACGTGGGGGTTCAAGTCCCTTCATCCGCATTGCCAAACGCGGAAGTAGTTCAGTGGTAGAACATCACCTTGCCAAGGTGGGGGTCGCGGGTTCGAATCCCGTCTTCCGCTCCAACTATACTATACCATCCATGCCGGGGTGGTGGAATTGGCAGACACACAGGACTTAAAATCCTGCGGTAGGTGACTACCGTGCCGGTTCAAGTCCGGCCCTCGGCACTTATTGTTGCGCCCGTAGCTCAATTGGATAGAGCGTTTGACTACGGATCAAAAGGTTAGGGGTTCGACTCCTCTCGGGCGCGCCATACATACTTTTGAAAAACGGGAAGTAGCTCAGCTTGGTAGAGCACATGGTTTGGGACCATGGGGTCGCAGGTTCGAATCCTGTCTTCCCGACCATTTTGGGGCCTTAGCTCAGCTGGGAGAGCGCCTGCTTTGCACGCAGGAGGTCAGCGGTTCGATCCCGCTAGGCTCCACTTGATTTTAATTGTTTTTTGGCGGTGTAGCTCAGCTGGCTAGAGCGTACGGTTCATACCCGTGAGGTCGGGGGTTCGATCCCCTCCGCCGCTACCATTGGACCTTTAGCTCAGTTGGTTAGAGCAGACGGCTCATAACCGTCCGGTCGTAGGTTCGAGTCCTACAAGGTCCACCACTTATACGGAGGAATACCCAAGTCTGGCTGAAGGGATCGGTCTTGAAAACCGACAGGGGTGTCAAAGCCCGCGGGGGTTCGAATCCCTCTTCCTCCGCCATATCTAATTTAATTATCATCGCGGGGTGGAGCAGTTCGGTAGCTCGTCGGGCTCATAACCCGAAGGTCGCAGGTTCAAATCCTGCCCCCGCAACCAAAAAATGGTCCGGTAGTTCAGTTGGTTAGAATGCCTGCCTGTCACGCAGGAGGTCGCGGGTTCGAGTCCCGTCCGGACCGCCATTTATAAAAAGGCTCGGTAGCTCAGTTGGTAGAGCAACGGACTGAAAATCCGTGTGTCGGCGGTTCGATTCCGTCCCGAGCCACCATTTAATTTAATATTGTTTTGGCGGTTGTGGCGAAGTGGTTAACGCACCAGATTGTGGCTCTGGCACTCGTGGGTTCGATTCCCATCAATCGCCCCAAACAACATGCGGGTGTAGTTTAGTGGTAAAACCTCAGCCTTCCAAGCTGATGTCGTGGGTTCGATTCCCATCACCCGCTCCATTTTTATATTGTCATGGGCCTGTAGCTCAGCTGGTTAGAGCGCACGCCTGATAAGCGTGAGGTCGGTGGTTCGAGTCCACTCAGGCCCACCATGATGATTTTTCCACAGTAGCTCAGTGGTAGAGCTATCGGCTGTTAACCGATCGGTCGCAGGTTCGAATCCTGCCTGTGGAGCCATACGGAGAAGTACTCAAGTGGCTGAAGAGGCGCCCCTGCTAAGGGTGTAGGTCGTGTAAGCGGCGCGAGGGTTCAAATCCCTCCTTCTCCGCCATAAGGCCCGTTGGTCAAGCGGTTAAGACACCGCCCTTTCACGGCGGTAACACGGGTTCGAATCCCGTACGGGTCATTAAAAAAACCTTGCATAGTATGCAAGGTTTTTTATTATGCGTTCATAGCATAAATGGTAAAAGACAGGTATGTGGCAAAAGCACTCCATAATAAATAAGGAACCAGAAGCCAGGCTGAAGCTTTACTGTATTTACCGGCAATGAGCAACAGAATGAGTGTTGTCACCGCCACAAGCAGGCAATCGATAGATGCAGCAAGCAAATTTTTCTGTGTGAATTGAAAATAGCTGAATCCTTGATTCACGATATAATTGGTGAGAAGCATCACCCAAAAAGCTTTGGATTCTTTACATGAAAACTTTGCGTATATCAAGGCTGCTGAGAGCGAAATAAGCGCAAACAAAACCGCCCATATGATGCCGATCACTGATCCGCTCGGCGTCCAGTCAGGTTTTTGCAGTGCGTCATACCATTCACGGTCGATGGGAAAGAGAACCCCCGCTAAAGAAAACAAGACATATGTAATGATAAATACAATAATCGCACCGATATACTTCTTTTTCATTTGTTCCCTCCGTCATTCAATGTCAATACGTTAGTTCCCTTTTTTGGAAATATTAAACCTTTTAAAAGGTTCATGCATCATTAAGTGTATGAGTTTTCAGTGTAAAAATGCAGCAAACCATTTATTTGTATTCAAAAACCCCGGCAGGCCGGGGTTTTAATCAGCATGAAGATCGCCAAAGGTCGTCATAATTCCTTCTTCGTCCAGTTCCTGTTCATATTTTTCGTGTGCTTTGCTTGGATACACGGAAATGTTTTTTCCGGTAATATCTGTCGCGATAAAGTTTTCATAATCCTCAGCATAGCCGATGTTTTCTTCTGAGTTCATTGTCATATCCCCATAGCTGAGCGGAGGATCCTCTAAATCCTGAGGCGTTTCTGAGTTTCCGTATTCCTCAACATCCTGATAAGCATCTTCACTATCGTAAGTCGCCCGGATTGATTCATCATCATCAAATTCAAACTGTCCGAACGGTGTTTCCTCCTCAATCGGCCTGTCTTTGGAAACGGCATCCTGCGAGGAATATTCCGCCAATGTCGTAGCCGTCGGCAGAGCTTCGAGTCTGTCATAAGGAATGTCCTTGCCGCTGACTTCACATGTGCCGTATGTGCCGTTTTCAATTTGTTTCAGAGAGTAATCAATGTCGCGAAGGTGCTCCCGTTCATGGTCGAGCAGAGCCAGGTCTTTTTCCCGCTCGTATAATTCGGTCGCCTGATCGCCGGGATGATTGTCATAGGAAGACAATTCGCCGGATGACTGATACGGGAATTCATCAGCTAACTGAAATTGATCATTTTCTTTAAAGCGGCTTAAAATATCATGTCTGGCTTCTTCCAATTCTTTTTTTAAGTGTGTGATCTGTTCGTTTGTAAGCACATCAATCCCTCGTTTCTATGTGATGCTTACTGTTAGTATGAACGCTTTTGCGCAGAAAAATGGTGGATAAAAATAGTCATTTTCCCATGAGGAAGTAAAAGGATACAGTGATTGCCGAGAGTGGAGAAAGAAAATTCAAGTTTGTTTCTTTATTCATTTGCGCAAAAAGGTTTATAATAAGAAATGCAGGCATTTTGTCGTGCTCAAATCTGTGTGTTTGACACAAAGTCATCACAGGTGTATTGTATTAAAAGCATTTAACGGATTATGGAGGAATGTCTCATGGTGACAACGGTGCAGCATACGTTCCGAGAGGAAGCAGATCATGCATTACATAAAGCCAAACAAGTCAACCATGCTGTCTTATTGAGCTATTCAAGACGTATTGCGTCTTTAGACCCTCTATCATTTTTCAAAGACGGAGCAAAAAAATATAAAGGCAAACGATTTTTTTGGTCAGAACCCGGTAGTGAATTAACAATAGTCGGTCTTGGCACAGAAGCGCTGTTCCAATCGAATGAAAAAAATGGAAAGCGTTATCACGACGTTTTTGAACAATGGGAGCGCTTTAAAAAGACGGCTTTTCATATTCATGAAGAAGAAGAGGCGGCGCATACCGCGGTCGGCCCTGTCTTATTCGGCGGTTTTTCATTTAATCCCGCTGAAGAGAGAGGAGACGAATGGAACGGGTTCGAAGAAGGACTGTTCTTTATCCCCTCACTCATGCTGACAAAGACGGCAGATGGTGATTATTTAACCGTCAATCAATGGGCGGCAGACGGTAATCTGGCAGAAGATACGCTAAAACGTCTGAAATCTTTTTCGGAAGCTTTTTCAGTTTCTTCAATCGAGTATGAAGAATATCCTGTTTTAACAAAAGCGGAAGAACTTGATGTGGAAAACTGGCTTGAAGCCATTAAAACAGCAACAAATGGTATGAAAGCAAATCAATATGATAAAGTCGTGCTGGCAAGGGAAGTCGTTTTGTCATATGATGGGCCTATTCCGGCGGAGAGCGTTGTCCGTAAGCTTTTGACGGACCAAACGACAAGCTATGTTTTTGCGATTGAGCAGGGAGATAAATGCTTTGTCGGCGCTTCACCGGAACGGCTGATCAAAAAATCCGGCAAAGACGTCATGTCCACCTGTCTGGCAGGTTCAATTAAGCGCGGAGAAAATCAACAAGAAGATGAGCGTCTCGGCAAAGAGCTGCTGCATGACGAAAAAAATCTCGCGGAACATGATTTTGTGGTTCAGATGATACACGATTCTTTCTTGTCGAGCTGCAGCGATGTGAAAAAGCCTGCAGGTCCGCAATTATATAAAACGAAAAGTGTTCAGCATCTATATACACCGATCACAGGCCATCTTAAAACGTCCGCTTCACTGTTTGATTTAATTGAAAAGCTGCATCCCACACCGGCATTGGGCGGATCTCCCCAGCAGAAAGCTGTTGAAGTTATCGCTGATATTGAACCGATGACACGCGGATGGTACGCGGCACCGATCGGCTGGATGGACGGCAGGGAAAACGGAGAATTTGTCGTGGCTATCCGATCAGGGCTGATTGAAGGCAAAAGTGCGCGGCTTTTCGCAGGCTGCGGTATTGTTGAAGATTCAGATCCGCAATCAGAATATGAAGAAACACAAATTAAACTAAAGCCGATGATCTCTGCTTTAGGAGGTGAAAGGCTTTGACAAACCCGATTACACATTATATCGGAAGCTTTATTGATGAATTCGCTCTATCGGGTGTCACCGACGCAGTTGTTTGCCCGGGGTCGAGGTCAACTCCCTTGGCGGTTTTGGCGGCGGCCCACCCGGATATTCAAGTCCATATACAGATTGATGAACGATCCGCAGGTTTTTTCGCACTCGGTCTTGCAAAAGCCCGCCAGCGTCCGGTCATGCTGATTTGTACGTCAGGAACGGCGGCGGCTAACTTCTATCCGGCCGTGATTGAAGCTCATTATTCAAGAGTGCCTCTTATTGTCCTGACTGCTGACCGGCCTCATGAATTGAGGGAAGTGGGGGCGCCTCAGGCGATTAACCAGCATTTTCTGTTCGGTAACTTTGTTAAGTTTTTCACAGACTCGGCTCTGCCTGAGGAAAATCCTCAAATGCTGAGCTATATCAGAACATTGGCCGGCAGAGCCGTAAGTGAAGCCGGGAAGCGCCCGATGGGGCCAGTCCATATCAATGTGCCGCTCAGAGAGCCTTTGATGCCGGATTTATCAGCCGCACCTTTTGAAAGAATGAGAAAGGGGCGGCACGTCTCAGTCACAACAGGGATTCAGTCAGCTGATCAAGATTCTCTCTGTCATATTACAGAGCGTCTTGCGGGGACCGAAAGAGGTATGATCGTCTGCGGCGAAATTCACGGTGAAGCAGAAAAGCAGCAAATCATCGCGCTTGCCGAGATGCTTCAGTTCCCGATTTTGGCTGATCCGCTTTCAAATCTCCGAAACGGGAAGCATGATAAGACGCTGATTATTGATGCTTATGACTCGTTTTTAAAAGATGAAGCAATAAAAGAGGCGCTGCGCCCTGATGCTGTGATCCGCTTCGGCCCGATGCCGGTTTCCAAACCGCTCTTTTTATGGCTCAGAGATGATCCTGCCATTGAGCAGTTTATCGTCGATGAAGACGGAGGATGGAGAGATCCCACCCAGGCCGGCGCGCATATGATTCATTGCCATCCGTCTGTGTTTTTGGAAGCGGTCCGTTCAGCTGAAACCGGAAAACGGCCGTCCGGATGGCTTGAGAAATGGCAGTTTGTCAATGAGCGGTTCCGGAGTCATTTACAGGCCGCGAGCATGGATGATTTATCATTTGAAGGAAATGTATATCGTCAGCTTCAGCACCTTGTCCCTGAAGGCAGTTCGATTTTTGTCGGCAACAGCATGCCGATTCGCGACGTGGATACGTTCTTTGAAAAACAAGATCGTTCCTTCCGTGTTTATGCCAACCGCGGCGCTAACGGAATTGACGGAGTTGTCTCCTCGGCTATGGGACTGTGTGAAGGTACAAAAGCTCCTGTCACGCTTGTCATTGGAGATTTATCGTTTTACCATGATTTAAACGGGCTGTTAGCGGCTAAAAAACTTGGAATTCCGCTTACGGTTATTTTAATAAACAATGATGGCGGCGGGATTTTCTCGTTTTTGCCGCAGGCATCTGATAAGACTCATTTTGAAGAACTGTTCGGTACGCCGACGGGTCTTGATTTCCGGCATGCCGCCGCACTGTACGGCGGGACGTATACTTGCCCTGAGACATGGGAGGCATTTAAGGATGCGTATCAGCCGCAGGCGGACAAGCCCGGACTTCATATAATCGAGCTGAAAACAGATCGGACATCAAGAGTTCAATTCCATCGCGATCTGCTGCAGGCCGCAGTGCGGGAAGTGAAAAAAGAATGGAAACTGTAACAGTTAAAACGGCCGATGGCGTATGCTATCGTGCTGCTGATAGCGGACACGAATCATCTGAAGCTATTGTTTGTCTGCATGGATTTACGGGCAGCAAAGAATCATGGATGTTTTTACGCGGCATGTTTCCCGGCGAACGAATGGTGATGATTGACTGCCTTGGTCACGGGGAGACAGACGCGCCTGTGCAAGCGGCAAGGTACAGCGCGAGCCGGCAGGTTGCGGACCTTGCCGCCGTTTTTGATCAATTAAAACTTCACAAAGTGAAACTTATTGGTTATTCTATGGGGGGAAGACTTGCGTATTCCTTTGCACAGGCATTTCCGCATCGGGTGTCAGCGCTTGTTTTGGAAAGTACAACCCCGGGCCTCAGCACGCTTCAGGAACGCAAAAAGCGGATTCAGTCAGACCGGAAGCTTGCTGACTTTATATTGCGGGAAGGTATAACATCGTTTGTCGATTATTGGGAGGGCATTCCGTTGTTTGCCACGCAGCTTTCTCTGCCGGACAGCGTAAAGGCGTCCATCCGTGCCGGCAGGCTGAAAAATAATCCGTCCGGACTTGCAGGCAGCCTGCTCGGAATGGGGACGGGCTCACAGCCATCCTGGTGGGAGGCATTACACCGCATCAAAGCGCCCGTCCTGCTCATATGCGGTGAATGGGATGAAAAGTTTTGCGCTATTAATCAAAAGGTGCATAACCTGCTCCCATCAAGTAAAATAGAGGTTGTCAAACAGGCGGGGCACACGGTACATGTGGAACAGCCGCGAATTTTTGGTAAGATAGTAAGTGAGTTTTTATACGGCTTGTAAAGCATAAAGAAAATAGCTTTTCGGCCGGACTCAGGCAAAAATGAAGGAGGTCATATCAATGGCTGCAGAATGGAAAAGTGAACGTCAGTACGATGAAATCCTGTACGAGACGTATAACGGTATTGCAAAAATAACAATTAACCGCCCGGAGGTACATAACGCATTTACTCCTAAGACGGTATCAGAAATGATTGACGCGTTTGCCCGTGCACGTGATGACTCCAATATTGGTGTCATCGTTCTTGCGGGAGCGGGAGATAAAGCATTCTGTTCAGGCGGAGATCAAAAAGTCCGCGGTCACGGCGGATATGTCGGAGACGATCAGATCCCGCGTCTGAATGTGCTTGATCTTCAGCGTTTGATCCGCGTTATTCCTAAACCGGTCGTAGCAATGGTATCAGGCTATGCCATCGGCGGAGGCCATGTGCTTCATATCGTCTGTGATTTAACGATTGCAGCCGATAACGCGATTTTCGGTCAAACCGGACCGAAAGTGGGAAGCTTTGATGCCGGTTACGGCTCAGGTTACCTGGCGCGTATCGTCGGACATAAGAAAGCCCGTGAAATCTGGTACCTGTGCCGTCAATACAACGCGCAGGAAGCGCTCGACATGGGGCTTGTCAATACAGTTGTCCCATTAGAGAAACTTGAAGAGGAAACAATTAAATGGTGTGAAGAAATGCTTGAGAAAAGCCCTACAGCCCTTCGTTTCCTTAAAGCGGCATTTAACGCTGATACAGACGGCCTCGCCGGAATTCAGCAATTTGCAGGAGATGCAACGCTTCTTTATTACACGACTGACGAAGCGAAAGAAGGCCGCGATTCCTTTAAAGAGAAACGCAGTCCCGATTTCGGTCAGTTCCCTCGTTTTCCGTGATCAGATGACACTACGAAACAGCTTGAGCCGCTCTGGTCCAAGCTGTTTTCTTTTCAAAAATAGTACTTTTACCTCGGAGATGATAACATGCTGACAGAACAGCCGAATTGGCTCATTCAAAGGGCTCAGCTGACACCAGAGAGAATCGCTCTCATATTTGAAAACAAACAGATGACATTCAGAGAATTATATCATGCTTCTAAACAAATGGCCGCGCGGCTGTCCAAATACTGCTCGCTTAAAAAAGGAGACCGCGCTGCGATTTTGCTTTCTAACAGACCGGAAATGGTTTATGCCGTTCACGCCTGCTTCTTATTAGGGGCGGAAGCTGTGCTGTTGAATACGAAGCTCTCAAAACAGGAACGGTTGTTTCAGCTCGAAGATTCACAGGCAAAGCTTTTATTGATGGAGGACGGTTTTTGCCGCGAAGAATATGAATCTGCGGTCGCCACCGCAGATGTGGACGAGCTGCAGGCTGAAGAGGCGGGAGACATTGAACCTGAAGCTTATGTAACGCTTGATGATACGGCGACTCTTATGTATACGTCAGGAACAACGGGAAGGCCGAAGGGGGTGCAGCAGACTTTCGGTAATCATTATTCCAGCGCTGTATCGTCTGCGCTGAATCTGGGGGTCACGGAGCGGGACCGCTGGCTTATTGCGCTGCCGCTGTTTCATATCAGCGGTCTGTCTGCGCTGTTTAAGTCGGTCATTTACGGCATGCCTGTCGTGCTTCATCAAAAATTTTCTGTCACTGATGTGCTGGACAGCATCAGCTCCCATCAGGTCACGATCATTTCAGCGGTGCAGACCATGCTTTCGGGCCTGCTTGCGGAAACTGAACAATGTCCTGAATCACTGCGCTGCATTCTGCTTGGCGGGGGTCCGGCACCGCTACCGCTCCTTGAAGAATGCCGCAGGAAACAATTTCCGGTATTCCAATCTTACGGCTTGACTGAAACCTGCTCACAGATTGTCACGCTTTCTCCGGAATTCAGTATGGACAAGCTCGGCTCGGCCGGTAAACCGCTGTTCTCATGCGAAATTAGAATTGAAAAAGACGGAAACCCTTGTGCGCCGTTTGAACACGGTGAAATTACGGTGAAAGGCCCGAATGTAATGAAAGGGTATTACCATCGTGACGACGCAAACCAGGCCGCTTTTCATAATGGATGGTTTAAAACGGGCGATCTTGGCTATTTGGATGATGAAGGGTTTTTATACGTGCTGGACAGGCGGTCGGACCTCATTATTTCAGGCGGAGAAAACATCTACCCGGCAGAAGTGGAAGCGGCGCTGCTTGCCCATCCGGCTGTAGCAGAGGCCGGTGTTTCGGGATCCGAAGATCCGAAGTGGGGGAAAGTGCCGCATGCTTTTCTCGTGCTGACTTCTTCTGTCAGTTCTGAGGAGCTGACCGCCTTTTGCCGTGAGCGGCTTGCAAAATATAAAATACCGGCTGCTTTTTTCGAGGTTGACGGGCTCCCGCGGAACGCGTCCAATAAACTGATGAGGCATCGGCTGAATGAGCTTCGTAAAGGAGAATTATCATGATTAAGATTGAAAAAATCACCCTTTATCATGTAAGTATGAGGCTGAAAAAACCGTTTAAAACAAGTATTGAAACGCTGCAGGATCGTAAATTTTTGATCGTGGAAGCGATCGATGAAACCGGGAGAACCGGCTGGGGGGAGGTATCGGCGTTTTCTTCTCCGTGGTATACAGAAGAAACGATTCAGACATGCGCGCATATGCTGAGAGATTTTTTCATCCCAAATGTCGTAGGCCGCGAGTTTTTCCATCCGTCAGAAGTGCCTGACAGTCTCGCGCGTTTCAAAGGAAACCGCATGGCAAAAGCGGGGCTGGAATCAGCCGTGTGGGATCTATATGCCAAGAAAAAGGGGATATCTCTCGCAGAAGCCTTAGGGGGCAAAAGAGATAAAGTGCCCGCCGGCGTGGCGGTGGGTCTGGCTTCGGCTGATGAGATGCTTCGGGAAATTGAGCAATACGTAAAAGAAGGTTATCAACGTATAAAAATAAAAATTCAGCCCGGCCATGACGTTGATCTGGTCAGAGCCATCCGCAGCCGTTTTCCGAACGTACCGCTGATGGCGGATGCCAACTCGGCATATGAACTGAAAGACATCAGCAGGCTGAAAGAGTTGGATGAATTCCAGCTCTTGATGATAGAACAGCCGCTTCAAGCAGATGATATTGTCGATCACCGCCACCTGCAGAAACACTTGAGAACCGCGGTATGCCTTGATGAAAGCATATGCTCATATGATGACGCAAGGCGGGCGATTGAGCTTGGGAGCTGTAAAATCATTAACATAAAACCGGCGCGTGTAGGAGGCCTGACAGAGGCTTTAAAAATACATGACTTATGCAGAGAGCATCACATGCCGGTTTGGTGCGGCGGAATGTTTGAAACCGGCATTTCGAGAGCGCAGACAGTCGCGCTTGCTTCGCTGCCGCAATTTACGATACCGGGTGATATTTCCTCATCAGACCGATACTGGGAGGAGGATATTGTCACTCCCGACATACGTATCGAAGAGGGATTCATCTCTGTTCCGGACGGTCCCGGACTGGGTGTTGAAGTCAATCAGGAAATAATGAGAAAATACGTCACCCAAATGGACGTTTTTACGACAAACAACTGATAAAAAGACATTTCAGCGAGTTGAGCTGCCTGTATGCTGCTGTTATATTGAAACTGTTCATCATCACCCCTTCCCCCGTTTGAACCGGCTGTATCAGCCGGTTTTTTTAATAGGCGAATGCGATGATTTTTTATTCTTCAAACAGTGTCGGCTTTACATCGCAGGTGTTGCTTTCTGGCTGGGCAAACATGTACATCTTGATAAAAAATTCTGTGCTTGTCATGAATGCGATACTGATCGTACCGTCTGCCGCCTATATTTGCCGACGAACCGCCTTTCTGCCATGCTTCTCATCCGCGCGATTTTCTCCGGCTCAGGGGCTGATTTCAAAAAGGCTTGCGGCGCGGAAATGAAAAAGAGCTGTATAAAACAGCTCTTTTCTTTTATAAATCATGCGGTTTAAAGGTTTTGCAATCCGTTTCTTCACTTTTTTCAGCGGTTTCGCCTGTATGGCTGACCACATAAATCGCGTCGGCCGTGCATTTGTTTCCTCTGCCCCAATATGAACAGTTATTGACTTCACACAGAATTTTTTGGTCCATGCTGGCTCCCCTCCAAGATAAAAGGTACGCCATTAGTATGAGCCGCCCTGATTTTTGTTATTCCTCCTGGCGGATATAACGTCTGTCTTTCATAAAGAGCTTCCAGAAGAAATAAAACCCGGGAAACAAAATAATGAAAGCGACGATATACGTCATAAACAGCGCCCTGAAGGTGGCCGGCTCCGTAAATCCTGACATGACCGTAATATCCGGATAAATCATATAAGGAAGATGCGCCCGTCCGTATGCATAGCTTGCCAGAAAGTATTGAAGCGCAATGGCGATCATGGCGATTCTCGGTTTGCCGAGGTTGCGGCCGAAGCGCTTATTCGGCAAAAACAGAGCCGCGCCGGCAATGATAAATGTAATGACAGACAGAATGAGCCATGTCTTGTCTTTCATCATCCCCGTATACAGCCAGCCGGCTTCAGAACGTAATGTCAGCATAATGAAGAAGGCGAAAAGAAGCGACAGCGGCCCTGTTATTAAAGAGCTCCGTCTGTAGATGCGGTACGCATGCTCCTCTTCCGCAACATTTGAAAAATCGGCCAGAAGCAGTGAAGATAAAAATAAAGTGCTTAAAATGGCAAAGCCGATAAACGCATACGCATTAAGGCTTGTAAAGACATTTGCCAAATTCAGGTGATACACGCCGCCCGTCTTCTCAATAAATCCTCCGTGTGTGACCGGAAGGACCAAAATCAGCACAGCGGGAATAATGAAGCCCGAAATTCCGGAGATATATCTCATGATTTTTCTTTCCTTCGCCGTATTGGAGAAAACGAGAAAGCCGCTGCGGATGGCTAAAAGCAGCAAAATAATACTCCCCGGGATCAATAAAACGGTTCCCAGCACGAAGGTTGCCCCTGGAAAGAAGCTGAATAGGGCGACAACGATTGCGACGATAAAGACGTTGGTCACTTCCCATGTCGGGGACAAATAACGGTTGGCGATGTTTGTCGCCTTTGTTTGTTCTTTATTTAAATAAATCATCGACCAAAAGCCGGCTCCGAAGTCCATCGTTGCCATGACCGCGTAGATAAACACGAAGCCCCATACGATTGATATCGCAATGAGAGCATCCATGGTAATGTCCATTTTAATTCAGCCCTTTCTATTGTTAGGATTCCGCCGCTTTTACATCCTCCTCAACGGGATGTTTGCGGAAATAATAAAGCAGCACATAAATGACTGCGGCTGCCAAAATGGCGTAAACGACCGTAAACAGGATGAACAGCAAACCGATTGAACCGGTTGTCGTGACGACATCAGACGTTTTCAGGAGATGGTAAATCACCCATGGCTGCCGCCCCGTACAAGCGAATATCCACCCGAATTCAATTCCGATCAGACTGAGCGGCCCTGCGGTTAAAAATAAAATCAAAAGCCAAGTCGGAAAGCTGTCTTTCTTTAAAATTTTTCTCCACAAGATGCCGATGATTGAGTACAAAATGAGCAGCATCCCGATGCCGACCATTCCGTTAAACAGTGTATGGATGAATAAAGGCGGCCACTCGTCTTTGGGAAACGCGTTCAATCCTTTGACGACGGTATCAAAGCTGTTTGCAGCCAAAAAGCTTAAAGCCCACGGCACTTCTATCGCCCATTTTACTTTTTCTTCTTTTGCATCAGTAAAACCTCCGATCGCAAGCGGAGCGTGTGATCTAGTTTCAAACAGCCCTTCTGCGCCCGCAAGCTTCTCAGGCTGGTATTCGTAAAGAAGCTGGGCTGACTCGTGACCGTTTAAAGAGGCAATAATGGAGAATATCCCTCCGATCGTTAAGGCGAGCAGCAGCGCTTTTCGGTGAAAGCGGTATACCTGCTCCTGTTTTCTCGTTCTCAGCATTTTATAAGCCGCAACTGACGCAACGATAAATGCACCGGTCATGAAAGCCGTCAGTACGACATGGCCCGCGGTGGTGAAAAAGCTTGGATTAAAAAACGCTGCCCACGGTTCGACGTCAGTGATTTTGCCGTTTAAAATTTTAAAGCCGGCCGGCGTTCCTTCAAATGCGTGAACATTTGTGATTAAGACGGCGGATGCCGCGGCGCCGATCAAAACGAAAATTACGGCAATGATGCGCATCGCCGGAGTCAGCCGGTCAGCGGCGTAGACATAAATGGACATAAACAGCGCTTCGATAAAGAATGCATAAATTTCAATCTGAAACGGGAGTGACATCACCCTGCCGATGACCTCCATGAATCCGGGCCACAAAAGGGCAAGCTGTGTACCCGCGATCGTTCCGGTCGGTATCGCCACGCCGAGCAGAACAGCCTGCGCCTTCGTCCACCTTTTCGCCATAATGGCATAATGCGGATCTTTTGTTTTTTGATAAATCAATTCAGCCATTAAAATCATCAGAGGCAAGCCGACACCAAGCGTCGCAAAAATAATATGAAAGCCCATGGTTGTACCGAACAGACTTCTGGCTAATACTAAATCATCCACGATCATAAACCGCCTTTCTAAATTACCGTTTTATGTAATGTGGTTATATTATTTGCTGAAGCGATTAGATTATTCTTCCGATTCCATATATGTGCAGGGTTTAGAAATCAAGGGATCAGGGCATATATGATTGACAAGCGGATATTTAAGGTTTAAAATAAAACGTAATTATTACGATTTGAGAAAGGGAGATCAGCATGAAAAAAGATATACATCCGGATAACCATCAAGTGATTTTTCAAGATGTGAACAGCGGCTATCGCTTTTTAAGCCATTCTACGAAAAAATCAGAGGAAACGGCAGAGTGGGAAGACGGAAAGACATACCCGCTGATTAAAGTAGAGGTCAGCTCAGATACGCATCCGTTTTATACAGGCCGCCAAAAATTCAACGAAAAAGGCGGGAGAGTCGAACAGTTCAACAAAAAATACAATATGGGGAAATAAGACAAGCCCAATGGGGCTTGTCTTATTTATTGAGCATTTTGTCATCTCGTGCGGGGAGTGACGAAATGACCCGTCTTATGTTATATTGTGAATAAAAAAGCAGAAAGGAAACACCAAGATGAGTCTTCTAAACGATATCATGCAATTTAATGAGCAGTTCACTAAAAACAAAGATTATGAAAAATACCAAACATCTAAATTCCCGGATAAAAAAATGGCGATTTTGTCCTGTATGGACACACGTCTTGTAGAATTGCTTCCGCATGCGATGAACATGCGAAACGGCGATGTGAAAATTATTAAAAGTGCCGGCGCGCTTGTCGCCCACCCGTTCGGAAGTATCATGCGCAGCCTTTTAGTGGCCGTATACGAATTAAACGCCGATGAAGTCTGCGTTATCGGCCACCATGATTGCGGCATGAGCAAAATCAACAGCGAGGATATGCTCGATAAAATTATCGACCGCGGTATTCCGAAAGAGCGGATTGACATGCTGAAGCACTCAGGAGTTGATCTTGATCAATGGCTGAAAAGCTTTGATTCAGTAGAAGCGAGTGTTACAGACAGCGTAAACGTCATTAAACACCATCCGCTATTCCCTGACAATGTGCCGGTGCACGGTCTGGTGATTGATCCTGAAACCGGTAAACTTGATCTGGTGATCGACGGCTACCAGCATATGGACTAATGTTTTTGTTTTTTGTCCGGTACGGGATCAACACCGCCCGGATGAAAAGGGTGGCACTTTAAAATCCGCTTCAGTGTCAGCCATCCGCCTTTTAATGCGCCGTGAGTCTTGACGGCTTCGATTCCGTACTGCGAACACGTCGGATAAAAGCGGCATGACGGCGGCGTCAGCGGAGAGATGAACTTCTGGTATCCGCGGATGAAAGCAATCATTATGGTTTTCATCAAAAAACCACCTTTCTGATGCTAGTATAGAAAAAAAATTTCAGATTGAAAAGCTTCCGCCACAATTCTTATCGGAAAACTGTGTTATAATGGATGCATATTCTGAAAAAAAGGGAGTGCCATTATGCCTTCAGTAGAAAGTTTTGAGCTTGACCATAATGCGGTTGTGGCTCCGTATGTAAGACATTGCGGAGTGCATAAAGTCGGAACAGACGGCGTCGTGAATAAGTTTGACATTCGCTTCTGCCAGCCGAACAAACAGGCGATGAAGCCGGATACCATTCATACGCTTGAGCACTTGCTTGCGTTTACGATTCGCACACATTCTGAGAAATACGATCACTTCGACATCATAGATATCTCACCGATGGGCTGCCAGACAGGCTATTATCTTGTTGTCAGCGGGGAGCCGACAGCGGAAGAAATTGTAGACCTGCTTGACGCTACGCTGAAAGAAGCCATCGATATTACGGAGATTCCGGCGGCCAACGAAAAACAGTGCGGCCAGGCGAAACTTCATGATTTAGAAGGCGCGAAACGTCTGATGCGTTTCTGGCTGTCACAGGATAAAGAAGATTTGCTGAAAGTGTTCGGATAAAAAACAGGCCTTTTTGCTGACATGCAAAAAGGCTTTTTTACATATTTCTAAAAAATGTCACACCTTATGTGTAAGCGTTTGCTAAAATAGAAGCAAACATGAAGGAGTGATGGGATGAAACGGGCTGTATTGGCAGGTATGTGCGGTATGCTATTTCTATTATCTTCCTGCGGGGGCAATTCGGACAAAACCTCCGCGGATGAAGAGCCTAAAGCGCTTGAGGTCAAGCTTACAGGACCGGAAACGGCAGCACCGCATGAAAAAGCGGAATACAAGGCGGAAGTTTTTTACGGCGGCAAGCGTGTCACGGATGCGGATGAAGTCATGTTTGAAGTATGGAAAGAAGGAAAAAAAGGCAGCAGCAAAACAAGCAAGGCCAAGGAGGAAAAAGGGGCGTATCACCTGCGGACTGAATTTGATGAAGAGGGTGTGTATACCGTTCAATCCCACGTAACGGCAAAACAGCAGCATAATATGCCGACTGTAAAAGTGCGTGTCGGAGATGCTGAAGCTGCCGATGATTCCTCCGGCCATGAGGAACAGACGCATCATCATTAAGGATTTTTTTTATCCGTCAAGCCTTTTGATGCGTCCTCCGGCGGGTCAATCGTATGTTTTACATTATAAGCTCTTACAGTCGACCAGATGGATAAAAGCAGCACGGCGAGCACGATAAGAAAGCCGAAGCTCAGAAGAAGCAGCATGAAATCCCTCCTTTTTAACAAATCATAACATATTTTCCATCCGTAAAATCAAGGGCTAAAAATTTATGTTTTAACACACGATATATAGGGTATATCAATAGTAAACCAAAGGAGGAAGATAGGCATGTCAGAAAAACTATTGGACGCAGTCAATAAGCAAGTTGCAAACTGGACGGTCATGTATGTGAAATTACATAACTATCATTGGTACGTCAAAGGGAAGGACTTTTTCACATTGCATGAAAAGTTCGAGGAGCTGTATAACGAAACGGCTACATATATTGATGATCTGGCAGAACGTCTGCTGGCATTAAACGGCAAGCCGATCGGCACAATGACGGAATCATTGAAGATCGCGTCTGTAAAAGAAGCGGAAGGCAATGAGAGCGCAGAACAAATGGTACAGAACATTTATGATGATTTCACTGTCATTGCGGAAGAGCTGAAAAGCGGCATGGATCTCGCAGATGAGGTAGGAGACGAAACGACCGGTGATATGCTGCTTGCCATTCACCAGAATATCGAAAAACATAACTGGATGCTGAAAGCGTATTTGGGATAATCAACAAGGGAAGACCGGGGCTATAAAGCACTCGGTCTTTTATTTGGCTGCCGAAGAGAGGTGTTGTCCATTTTTCTGAAAAATCCAGTCCGTTCCATTCACTTTTCATAGAATAATGTAAGGCCGTTTCTGTGAAAGGATGTTGGATCAAGTGGGCAAAGACTTTGGCATCTTTTCGTTTTTTGCAGTGATCATGTCGGCAGCGGGGTTTTTCTTCGGAGGTTTTCAGTATTCGTTTCTGATTTTGCTATCGGTCATGGCGATTGAGTTTATCAGTACAAGCTTAAAAGAATCTCTTTTGCAGCAGCTGAGCGCAAGAAAGCTTTTTGCGCGGCTGGTCAAAAAAATCGTGACCCTGGCATTAGTCTCAGTTTGCCATTTTTTTGACCAGCTGCTTCATACCGAAGGTGCCATCCGTAATTTGGCTATCATGTTTTATATCTTATACGAATCGGTTCAGATCGTGATTACGGCAAGCTCGCTGGGCATACCGGTTCCGCAGGTGCTCGTCGACCTATTGGATACTTTGAAAAATAAATTCAAGCGCAAACCGTAACATTTGCTTCAAAGGAGGCTATACTAGCGGGTATGATGGTTTTCCTCTGAATTTTTGATAAAGGGCTTCCGAACAAACGCAACTGTGGTATGATGTATGGAAGATATGAAGGAACGGATTAGAGGGATAAACATGTACGAGTTTAAAGACTATTATCAGAACACTGTTCAGCTCTCCTTTGAACACCAGCCTTTTTCAGACAGCCCGAAGCACGTATGGGTCATATGCCGATACGGAGATAAGTGGCTTTTGACTGAGCACGAAGACCGGGGGTTTGAATTTCCGGGCGGAAAAGTGGAGCCGATGGAATGTGCGGAGGAAGCGGCCCTGCGCGAGGTGAAAGAAGAAACCGGTGCCGCGGTAAGACATCTGAAGTACGTCGGACAGTATAAAGTTCTCGGCAGGGAAAAGGTAATCGTAAAGAATATTTATTTTGCCGATATTGAAAAGCTTGAAAAACAGGCTGATTATTTTGAAACAAAGGGGCCGGTGCTGTTCAGCGAACTGCCGGAGAATCTCCCGCGAAATAAAAAATTCAGTTTCATTATGAAAGATTCGGTGCTTCCGATCAGCCTGAAAAAGCTGAAAGAGGACGGCGTATTTCAATCATAAAAAACGGAGACCCGGCGCTGACGCACGGGTCTTTTTTATATTTTTCCTTTCGTCCATTTTCTTTCTAACAGTTCGACTCCCTGATACATCAATGTCGCAAAAATCGCGATGATCAGAAGGCTTAAGAACACAAGAGTGAAATTGAAGACCTGGAATCCGTAAATGATCATGTAGCCCAGACCTTTTTCGGAAACGAGAAACTCGCCGACGATCACACCGACCCAGGATAAACCGACGTTTACTTTAAGCGCGGAAATAATCGCGGGGGCGCACGCCGGCAGAATGACTTCTTTAAACATGATGCTTCTTTTCGCTCCGAAGGTTTTCATCACCTTAATATAGTTTTCATCCACTTCCTGAAAAGCCGTAAAGACGACGATTGTCGTGATAATGACACTGATGACTGCTCCCATGGCGACAATGCTTGTGAAATTCGGTCCGAGTGCCACGATGAGAATCGGTCCGAGTGCGACCTTCGGCATCGCGTTTAAAATGACGAGGTACGGGTCTAAAACCCGGGCTAGCCTGTTTGACCACCATAACAGAGCGGCGAGGCATGTGCCGAGAAGCGTGCCGAACAAAAAGCCGAGAACGGTTTCTCCTAAGGTTACGCCGATGTGCGCCGCAAGGGATCCGTCCGCAATCTTTTCAACTAAAAGCCTGCAAACGGCGGAGGGTGAGCTGAAGATTAACGGATCGATCCAGCCCGCCCTGCTCGATATTTCCCATCCGGCAAAAAATACGATAAAAATGGCGGCCTGATACGCACGGATCCGGAGCTTTTCTTTTTGGTGTCTTTTCTTAAACTGCTGATGAAGCTGTTCAATCGTGCCGCTGCTGTTTTTCAAGGGAATTCAGCTCCTTCCATATGGTTTGAAACAGCGGCTGAAAGGCCGGATCCTGACGCGCGTCAAACGGATCTAAAGCCGCGAGCTCCTTGGGCACGGTGAATATTTGGTGGATGGCGCCCGGCTGATTCGAAAATAAATAGATTGTATCGCTCATGGCGATGGCTTCACCGATATCGTGGGTGACGAGCACGGCGGTTTTTTGAAAATCCTTTAATGTTCTGAAGACAAGGTTTTCCAAAGAAAGCTTCGTTTGAAAGTCCAGCGCGGAAAACGGTTCATCAAGGAGCAGCAGTCCCGGGTCCGGCGCAAGAGTTCTGACAAGTGCCGCCCGCTGCCGCATCCCGCCTGACAGCTCTTTCGGGTATTTCTTTTCAACGCCGATTAATCCGAGCTTAGGCAGAAGGCTGAGAACTTCAGCTCTTTTTTCTTCTGTTAATGTTTTTGAAATGTGTAAACCGAGCAGCACGTTTTCCTCAATTGATTTCCAAGGAAATAAATAATCCTGCTGAAGCATATAACCGATTTGGTGTTCTTTATGGTTCGGCACGCTTCCTTCAATCAGCACCCGGCCTTGCGCAGGAGTAATAAGGCCGGCCAGAATGGACAGGAGTGTTGTTTTTCCGCATCCGCTCGGCCCGAGAAAGGAGATGAAATCCCCTTTTTCAATCTGAAAATGTATATCTTTCACGGCGGTTGTCTTTTCTTTCAGCGAGAAATAAGTATGTGTTACATGATCCACATGTAAAAAAGACATTCATGTTCCTCCTATTGTTCTGAGGTGACTTTTTTGGCGATTTTTGTGTTGACGAGTTTGCTGTACGGAATGTGTTTCGGGAGCTCTCCGGCTTCATCCATAATAGATTGAAGCTGTTCCCATTCATCCTTTTGCAGAACTGGGTCTGCAGAGAATGACTTTTGTTTTTTATAGCGCTCTATTGATGTTTCGATAATAGCCGGATCGGTATCGGCAAATTCCTTCTGAATCGTTTTTGCGATGTCTTTGGCCGGATGGCTTTCCACCCATTGCTGGGCGCGATAGATGGCGCGGGTGAATTTTTCCGCCGTCTTTTCATTGGTTTTCAAATAACTTTCTTTTGCCATAAAGGTTGTGTATGGCATTTGGCCGGAAGCTTCTCCGAAGGATGCGACGATATGGCCGATGCCTTCTTTTTCAAATTGGGATGCCGTCGGTTCAAACAGCTGCACATAATCACCCGTTCCGGATGCGAATGCGTTGGAAATATTGGCGAAATCAATGTTTTGAACGAGGTTAATGTCTTTTTTCGGCTCTATGTGATTCTTTTTCAGGACGTACTCACCGGCCATTTGGGGCATGCCGCCTTTTCGCTGGCCGAGAAATGTTTTTCCTTTTAAATCGCTCCATTTGAATGATTTCTCATCCTTCCGTGACACGAGAAATGTGCCGTCCGTCTGCGTCAGCTGCGCGAAGTTGATGACCGGATCTTTTGCTCCCTGCGCCTCCACGTAAATGGATGTTTCAGAACCGACCAGCGCGATGTCTGACCCGTTTGACAAAAGCGATGTCATTGTTTTGTCTCCGCCCCATGTTGTTTGAAGTGACACTTGGAGCCCTTCTTTTTTAAAGAAACCTTTTGCTTCAGCGACATACAGAGGCGTATAGAAGATGGAGTGTGTGACTTCCGCCACCTTTACCTTTGTCAGACTTTCTTCCTGTCTGCAAGCCGGAAGAATGAGCAGGAAAAAGGCGGATATGACAAAAACGCAGCCCGTTTTGAGCCATTTGTTCACGGTGTAACCTCCTTGTTTTAAGCGTTAAATAACCTTTTCTGCTTTACATATCGTATGATGGGTATAAAAAATGTGTGAGTGCCCATATTCACGTTGGGAAAGAATAAAAAAACTGATGATATAAGGAGGCCATTGTTTTGCTGGTAGAAAAGAAAAGGTTCCCGTCTCCGAGTCCGCATATCCGCCTCTTTGAGGTATGCTATGAGTCAGAAGGGCTGAAGGTAAAGGGGCTTCTTGCCGAGCCTGCGGCGCCGGGAACATATGACGGTTTTTTATATTTGCGCGGCGGCATAAAAAATGTCGGCATGGTACGCCCCGGAAGAATCGTTCAATTCGCTTCCCAAGGCTTTGTCGTGTTTGCGCCCTATTACAGAGGCAACCAGGGCGGCGAGGGAAATGAAGATTTTGCGGGAGAGGACAGAGAGGACGCGTTTTCCGCTTTCCGCCTGCTTCGGGAGCAACCGAACGTCAGAGAAGGGCGGGTGCATATTTTCGGTTTTTCCCGGGGCGGAATCATGGGGCTTTTGACCGCGATTGAAATGGGGCATCAAGCGGCTTCGCTCGTATCATGGGGCGGTGTGAGCGATATGGTGCTTACTTATGAAGAGCGGAAGGATATGCGGCGGATGATGAAGCGGGTGATCGGAGGCACGCCGAAAAAGGTGCCGGATGAATACAGATGGCGTTCGCCGTTTGAAAACGCAGACCGCATTCAGGCCCCTGTGCTACTCATCCATGGAGAGAATGATGAGAATGTTTCGATCGAACACGCCCGAATGATCGAGGACAAGCTGAAAGAGGCGGGGAAACCGGTGGAAACTTGGTATTACAGCGGTTTTACGCATTATTTTCCGCCGCAGGAAAACAGACGCATTGTCCGGCGGCTGGCGGAATGGATGAAGACACGGTAAGATGCCTGATTTATGATATGATAATAAAGAATAAGAGAATGAAAGGGGATTTTCATTTTGGGAATGCCTGTTGAATTTAATACCATGATTGTGACAAAAGGCAATGAAAAACGGATAGAGGAAAATATCTTTTTATTGGAGAAAGAGGGCTACCGCGTCTATCCTCTTGATATTCCGATGGACGTGCGCAAAACGAAAACCGGCGAGAAATCCGGCACCGGCGAGGTCCAAAAGCTCGAATGGGCGAACGGCCGGACAAGCATTACATACAGACTCACGTCGCTCCATTCGACAAACTGAAAAAACAAAAGCCAAGGGCATAAACGCCCTTGGCTTTTTTGATTACACGAGAGGTCCGCCGGCTTTGGCAATCGAGTCCGCATGGGAAAACTTTTTAAAGTTTTCTTTAAACTCATTGGCTAAAAACAGCGCTTTTTCGTTGTATGCTTGTTTATCGCTCCATGTGTTTTCAGGCTGAAGAACTTCATCCGGAACGCCCGGAACATGAACGGGACTGCGCAGGCCGAAAATGCTGTCTGCCGTCATGTCAGTCTGGTTCAGTCTGCCTTCAATAGCGGCCTTGACCATCGCTCTTGTATACGAAAGTTTCATCCGTTCTCCGACTCCGTACCCTCCGCCGGTCCAGCCTGTGTTGACCAGGAAGACTTGAACGCCGTGTTCGTCGATTTTATGCCCGAGCATTTCGGCATATACATGCGCCGGAAGCGGAAGGAACGGTGAACCGAAGCACGTGGAGAAAGTCGTTTGCGGAGATGTCACGCCGCGCTCGGTTCCCGCGAGTTTACTGGTGTACCCGCTTAAGAAGTGATACATCGCCTGTTCCTTCGTCAGTTTGCTGATCGGAGGGAGCACACCGAAGGCGTCCGCCGTTAAAAAGACGATCGCCTGCGGATGGCCGGCAATGCTCGGCTGCACGATATTGCCGATCATCTCAATCGGATATGCGGCTCTTGTGTTTTCCGTGTAGAAGGAATTGTCGTAATCCGCTTCACCCGTTTTTTCATCAAGCACGACATTCTCAAGAACAGACCCGAAGCGGATCGCACGAAAAATCTGCGGTTCTTTTTCCTCGCTCAGATTGATACATTTAGCGTAACATCCGCCTTCAATGTTGAAAACGCCGGAATCTGACCAGCCGTGCTCGTCATCGCCGATCAGTTTGCGGTCCGCATCGGCTGAAAGCGTCGTTTTCCCTGTGCCGGAAAGGCCGAAAAACAGGGCGACATCGCCTTTTTCACCGACATTGGCTGAGCAGTGCATCGGCAGTATATCCTGCTGCGGAAGCAGGAAGTTCATAATGGAGAATATTGATTTTTTCATTTCTCCGGCGTATTCGGTGCCGCCGATTAAAATGACGCGCTTTTCGAAAGAGACAATGATAAATGTTTCCGAATGCGTGCCGTCCGTCTCCGGATCTGCTTTAAAATGCGGAGCTGAGAGAATGGTGAAAGGCTGCGCTTGCGTGTCTCTTTCATCCGTCTCCGGTCTGATAAACAGCTGGCGCGCGAATAAATTGTGCCACGCAAATTCATTTACGACCGTAATCGGGAGTCTGTATTTTTCATCCGCTCCCGCGAATCCTTCAAAAACAAACAGTTCATCCCGCTGTTTTAAGTAGCTGACGACTTTGGCGTACAGCTTTTCAAACGCCTCTTCAGAAATGGGCTGATTCACCGCACCCCAATCAATTTGATTTTCTGTGCTTTGTTCACGGACGATAAATTTATCTTTAGGTGACCGGCCTGTATATGCGCCGGTGGTGGCGCGTACGGCGCCCGTTGATGTCAGCGTTCCTTCATTTCGGCTGATCACTTTTTCGGTAAGTTTTGGAGCCGATAAATTATGATGCACATTCGGACTTGCAAGTAATGCTTGAAGATCTGCGGTTAAATCAACTAATTTCATAAAAACCTTCCTTTGTCGGTTTATTTGTATTTCGCTGAATGTGGAATTAGTATAACATATATCTGAAAATAGTCTATACTATTTGCGGTTTTTTGTTTGTGTTTTTCCATTGCTTCCCGAAATAAAGGCGCGTAATCGCTTTAATTCATATTGACACTTTCCGCCCTTTTACGATAAGATATTTCATTGAGCGGATACTCTTATCCCGAGCTGGCGGAGGGACAGGCCCGATGAAGCCCAGCAACCGGTTTCTCTGTAAAAAAGCAGGTGAAAACACTGTGGGAAACCAAGGTGCTAACCTGATGCAAGGTTTAATATTTTCCTTGAGCGATAAGAGTGAAAGGCACACAGACCAAACCCTTTCCTCGAGTGGAAAAGGTTTTTTTATTTCATAAAATATGCCAATTAACATTCTCTGATATAGTATGACATTGTATTAAGAGGGAGCGAGTTCCGTATCATATGAAAAGGTCTTGCAAAAGATCTTTTTTCAGGAGGAAAAGTGAATGAGTAAAAACCGTCGACTATTTACATCTGAATCTGTTACTGAGGGTCATCCGGACAAAATCTGTGACCAAATTTCTGACAGTATCTTAGATGAGATTTTAAAAAATGACCCGAACGCGCGCGTGGCCTGCGAAACATCTGTAACGACAGGACTTGTGCTGGTAAGCGGAGAGATTACGACATCAACATACGTTGACATTCCGAAAACAGTCCGTGAAACGATTAAAGAAATCGGCTACACACGCGCCAAATATGGATTTGATGCGGAGACTTGCGCTGTTTTAACATCAATTGATGAACAGTCTGCGGATATCGCAATGGGTGTCGATCAGGCTCTTGAAGCGCGTGAAGGCACAATGAGCGATGCTGAAATCGAAGCAATCGGAGCGGGAGACCAAGGCCTGATGTTCGGTTATGCGTGTAACGAAACGAAAGAGCTTATGCCGCTTCCGATCTCTTTGGCGCATAAATTAGCCCGCCGTTTGAGCGAAGTCCGCAAAGAAGACATTCTTCCGTACCTTCGCCCTGACGGCAAAACGCAAGTTACCGTTGAATATGATGAAAACAACAAGCCGGTCCGCATCGACGCGATCGTCATTTCAACTCAGCACCACCCGGAAATTACGCTTGAGCAGATTCAGCGCAATCTGAAAGAGCATGTCATTAACCCTGTCGTGCCTGAGGAACTGATCGATGAAGAAACAAAATACTTCATCAACCCTACGGGACGTTTCGTAATCGGCGGACCTCAAGGTGATGCGGGTCTGACCGGCCGTAAAATCATCGTTGACACATACGGCGGATATGCACGCCACGGCGGCGGCGCATTCTCCGGTAAGGATGCGACGAAGGTAGACCGTTCTGCGGCATACGCTGCGAGATACGTAGCGAAAAACATCGTGGCAGCAGGTCTTGCTGATTCTTGTGAAGTGCAGCTTGCATACGCAATCGGCGTGGCACAGCCTGTTTCTATTTCCATCAATACATTTGATACAGGAAAAGCTTCTGAAGAAAAACTGATCGAAGTCGTACGGAATAACTTCGACCTGAGACCTGCCGGCATTATTAAAATGCTTGATTTGCGCCGCCCGATCTATAAGCAGACAGCTGCTTACGGCCACTTCGGACGTCATGATGTGGATCTTCCTTGGGAGCGTACTGACAAGGCGGATGCGCTTCGCAAAGAAGCACTAGGAGAATAATTTTATAGCCGCTTACTTAAGCGGCTTTCCCTTTTTGTAGATGCTGCCATGCTTATTTTTTACATAGCGTGAAACCAATGGCGTAACAAAGCGTCTATAAAAAGGGGGTCCAATTAGAAAATTACACTTATGGAGGCTATACTATGTGTGGATTTGTCGGTGTTTTTAATAAGCATCCATTAACTCAAACCGCAGATCAAGAAGAGCTAATCAAACAAATGAACCAAATGATCGTTCACCGCGGTCCTGACAGCGATGGGTATTATCATGACGAGCACGTCGGATTCGGCTTCAGACGGCTCAGTATTATTGACGTAGAAAACGGCGGACAGCCTTTATCATATGAAGACGAAAAATATTGGATCATTTTTAACGGCGAAATCTATAACTACATTGAATTGAGAGAAGAGCTTGAAGCCAAAGGCTACACTTTCAATACAGATTCCGATACCGAAGTGCTCCTTGCGACATACCGTCATTATAAAGAAGAAGCTGCTTCAAAGCTTCGCGGAATGTTTGCGTTTTTAATCTGGAACAAAGCTGACCGCGTCATGTACGGCGCGAGAGACCCGTTCGGCATTAAACCGCTGTATTACACAACCATCGGGGACAAAGTATATTTTGCATCTGAAAGAAAAAGTTTAATGGCCGCTCAAAACGGCATTGATCTTGATACAGCTTCTTTACAGCAATATATGTCTTTCCAATTCGTTCCTGAACCGAGCACGCTTGACGCTGAAGTGAAAAAAGTCGAGCCGGGCAGCCAGTTTACGATCCGCCCGGAAGGCGATATCGCGTTTAAAACATATTTCAAAGCGAACTTTAAGCCTGTTCAGTCTGATGAAGATAAATTGGTGAAAGAAGTCAGAGACGCAATCTTTGACTCTGTCAAAGTTCACATGAGAAGTGACGTGCCTGTCGGTTCGTTTCTATCCGGCGGTATCGACTCTTCTTTTATCGTCTCAGTTGCGAAAGAATTTCACCCGAGCCTTAAAACATTTTCCGTCGGTTTTGAGCAGCAGGGCTTCAGTGAGGTTGACGTAGCGAAGGAAACGGCTGCCGCGCTCGGGATTGAAAACATCAGCAAAGTCATTTCTCCTGAGGAGTATATGAACGAGCTTCCGAAAATCGTCTGGCACTTTGATGACCCGCTTGCAGATCCGGCGGCGATTCCTTTGTACTTTGTCGCGAAAGAAGCGAAAAAACATGTAACGGTCGCGTTATCCGGGGAAGGCGCGGACGAGCTGTTCGGCGGGTACAATATTTACCGCGAACCGCTTTCGCTTAAACCGTTTGAACGCATTCCGTCCGGTCTGAAAAAAATGCTTCTTCATGTGGCGTCCGTCATGCCTGAAGGAATGAGAGGGAAAAGCCTCTTAGTCCGCGGCTGCACACCGCTTGAGGAGCGCTATATCGGTAATGCGAAGATTTTTGAAGAGCCCGTGAAAAAGCAGCTGCTCAAACATTACAATCCAGAGCTTTCATACCGTGATGTCACGAAGCCGTACTTTACGGAAAGCCGTTCATACAGCGACATTAATAAAATGCAGTATGTTGACATCCATACGTGGATGCGCGGCGACATCCTGTTAAAGGCTGACAAAATGACGATGGCCAACTCATTGGAACTGCGCGTGCCGTTCCTTGATAAAGTTGTGTTTGACGTGGCTTCTAAAATTCCGGATGAACTGAAAACGAAAAACGGCACGACGAAATACCTTCTGCGCAAAGCTGCTGAAGGGGTAGTGCCTGATCATGTGCTTAACCGCAAAAAGCTCGGCTTCCCTGTGCCGATCCGCCACTGGCTGAAAAATGAAATGAACGAATGGGTTCGCAACATCATTCGTGAAAGTGAAACAGATGCTTATATTGAAAAGGATTATGTCCTTCAGCTTCTGGAAGATCATTGTGCCGACAGAGCGGACAACAGCCGCAAAATCTGGACCGTGCTGATCTTTATGATCTGGCACAGCATCAATGTTGAAAAAAGACTGGTGCCGGAAGAGCTGAATCATCAGCCGAAAGAAGTCATTTTCGTTTAATCCAAAAGGCTTTCGATGTTATCGAAAGCCTTTTTTCTATTGTTTTTTTGTAAACCGTCTATTCCGCTCTGTTTTCGACAAAGTATTACGCAATATTCAGAAAAAGGTTATAATAGGACTAATCGGGTAGATTCCGGAAAGTGTTTTCTGGCTATTTCGTCTCGGTTTGTTGTTTCTTTGTCAAAATCAGGGGGAGGGAGAGTTATGCAAAACAAAGAAAAAACGCTTCACCGCGGCTTGGAAGAGCGGCATATCTCGCTTATGTCGTTGGGCGCCGCGATAGGAGTCGGGCTGTTTCTCGGGTCGGCTTCTGCCATAAAGCTTGCCGGGCCGGGGATTTTAGCCGCTTACGCCTGCAGCGGGCTGATTATGTTTTTTATTATGCGGGCATTAGGGGAAATGGCGATTCAAAAGCCTGTAGCCGGCTCATTCAGCCGGTATGCCAGAGATTACCTCGGTCCGCTTGCCGGGTTTTTAACAGGCTGGAATTATTGGTTTTTATGGGTTGTTACCTGCATGGCGGAAATCACCGCGGTCGGCATTTATATGGGCTACTGGTTCCCTGACGTGCCGTCATGGATCTGGGCGCTTTGTGCACTCGTCATTATGACGGCTGTCAACTTTCTGGCGGTCAAAGCGTACGGTGAGCTTGAATTCTGGTTTGCGCTCATTAAAGTCTTGGCGATTCTGTCAATGATTGCGATCGGTCTGGTGATGATCGTATTCGGTCTCGGAAACGGAGGCGTTGCGCTCGGAATCAGCAATTTATGGAGCCACGGCGGCTTTTTCCCGAATGGGATTAAAGGGGTGCTGCTGTCGCTTCAAATGGTCATGTTTGCCTATCTCGGGATTGAGCTGATCGGTGTCACAGCCGGTGAGGTCAAAAATCCTGAAAAATCACTGGCGCGTGCCATAGATACTGTTTTTTGGCGCATTCTCATTTTTTACGTCGGAGCTTTGTTTGTCATTATGTCAATTTATCCGTGGCAGGAAATCGGTTCAGGCGGAAGCCCGTTTGTTTTGACATTTGAAAAAATCGGAATACCTGCTGCAGCCGGAATCATTAATTTTGTCGTATTGACGGCGGCCCTTTCTTCCTGCAACAGCGGGATCTTCAGCACGGGGCGCATGCTGTTCAATCTGGCGGAACAAAATGAAGCGCCTAAAGCATACGGTACGGTCACAAAAGGCGGTGTGCCGGGAAAAGCGGTATTGGTTTCAGCGGGCGCGTTATGCATCGGCGTTTTGCTGAACTACGTGGTGCCGGCGAAAGTGTTTACGTGGGTGACGAGCATTGCGACGTTCGGGGCGATTTGGACATGGTCGATTATTTTGCTTTCCCAAATGAAATATCGTAAAAGCTTACAGCCGGAACAACGGAAAAAACTGAAATATAAAATGCCTTTATATCCCTTTTCCTCATATATCTCATTGGCATTTCTCGCTTTTGTCGTTGTGCTGATGGCTTTTAATGCAGAGACCCGGGTGGCCGTCATCATCGGGCCTGTCTGGTTCGGCATATTATTAGCCGCCTATTACGGGAAAGGTTTCCATAAAAGAAAAGACATAGGTCTGGAAAACGGACAGACATTCGCCGAAAAAGCGTAAAAAAAGAGCCCGGGACATGGGCTCTTTTTTTCATAGGATCGGGCCGGCGGGGAAAGAATAAAACAAATTCCTGAACATTTTGCTTCTGTTTCCTGACAATCGGGAGAATGCAAATGGTTTTTACTTAAATAATATTTTGAAAAATGGTACAGTAATAAAACAAAGCTGATCTTTTTTATTTCTCTTGCAGTGTTTTATAGTATCGGCCTTTTTCAACATATTCCGTTCTGATTCTTTCCATGTCCCGTATGTCTTCTTCTGTCAGCCGGCGGATAACCTTTGCGGGCCGGCCGAACGCAAGACAGCCGGGAGGAATGGTTTTGCCCGGAGGAACGAGACTTCCGGCGCCGATAAACGCGCCTTCTCCGATTTCCGCCCCGTCCAGAATGACGGAGCCCATACCGATTAAAGCATTCTTTTTGATGATTGCGCTGTGCAGTGTAACCTGATGGCCGATCGTGACGTCATCTTCAATAAGAAGCGGGCGGTTCGGACTTTGATGCAGACAGCTCAAGTCTTGTATGCTGACTCTTTTTCCGATCCTTGTCGGCGCAACATCCCCCCGGATGACGGCTGAGAACCAAATGCTTGATTGTTCTCCGATCACGACGTCGCCCGTAATGACGGCGTTATCCGCAATGAACGCTTCAGGATGTATGTCAGGCGTAAATTGTTTATAAGGGTAGATTATCATGTCTCATCCTTCTTTCTCTAAATTTATGTAAGAGGTGAACTGCATGTGGACTTGGAAAGCAGACAGGCCCGTCGGTACCATTGTCATTATCCACGGGGCAAGCGAATACCACGGACGTTATAAATGGCTCGTTGAAATGTGGAGATCTTCCGGATATAACGTGGTGATGGGCGATTTGCCCGGTCAGGGAACGTCGACCCGCGCCAGAGGGCATATTCGCTCTTTCCAAGAATACATTGATGAAGTAGATATATGGATTGATAAAGCGAGAACGCTTGAAGCGCCCGTTTTCCTTTTGGGCCACAGCATGGGCGGACTGATTGCGATAGAATGGTTTAAGCAGCAGAGAAATCCCCGCATTACGGCACTCATTTTATCATCACCTTGTCTGGGTCTGCAAATAAAAGTCAATAAAGTCCTTGATTTTGCGTCTAAAGGACTGAACGTCCTCGCTCCGTCCCTCAGAGTGGATTCCGGCTTATCACCTGATATGGCAACGAGGAATGCGGATATGATTGAAGCGGATCAAAACGATTCTTTATATGTCACGAAGGTATCCGTAAGATGGTACAGAGAGCTTTTAAAAACCATTGATGCCGCTATGGTGCCGACTGATGCGTTTTTAAAGGTGCCGCTTTTGCTTATGCAGGGCGGAGATGACAAAATCGTCGATAAAATGAAGGTCCGCAAATGGTTTTCCGGTGTGGCTTCCCATAATAAATCGTACCGGGAATGGGAAGGGCTTTATCATGAAATTTTTAATGAACCGGAAAGAGAAACTGTGTTTAAGGCGGCAAAAGCCTTTACAGATCAGTATATTTGAATTCGCTGGGGGTGCATATGTTGACAGTACCGGAACATCCTTTTAACCTTATGGCAAAAGTGTATCGGGAAATTTTTCCGCTCGTTCATCAGGAATTGAACATGTGGCGGGAAAAATCAGATTCCATTAAAAATACCGAACTGCGGCAGCAGGCGGCCGCAAGTATCCGCGATAAATCGTTTCATTGTGAAGGCGGCGGCATTTTAGCCCTGCTTTCGGGAGAGCAGAAACAGAAATGCGTGCAATTTATCATCGCGTATCAGACAATCAGTGATTATCTGGACAATCTGTGCGACCGCAGCACCTCGCTTGATCCCGAGGACTTCCGCATGCTTCATCTCTCCATGCGTGACGCGCTGACGGTCGGCGCCGAGGTGCGGCCGTACTATCAGTACAGAGACGAGCAGGATGACGGCGGTTATCTTCATGAGCTGGTCAGAACATGCCAGCGGGTGCTCGGGTCAATAGAACATTACGGTATCATTAAACCTTATTTGCTTGAGCTGTGTGATTATTATTGCGACCTTCAGGTTCATAAGCATGTCGTTGAGCATGAACGCGTTCCGAGGCTTAAAGGCTGGTTTGAGCAGTACCGGTCACAGCTTCCGGAAATGGAGTGGTTTGAGTTCTCGGCCTGCGCCGGATCGACGTTAGGCATTTTCTGTCTCGTTGCTTACTCATTCCAGTCTGATTTTAACGAACATACCGCTGAGAAAATCCGCAGCAGTTATTTTCCGTACATACAAGGGCTGCATATACTGCTTGATTATTTAATTGACCAGGAAGAGGATCTGCTTGAAGGCGATCTGAATTTCTGTACGTATTATCAGTCTCATGAAGAAATGATGCAGAGACTGCAGCATTTTATTGAAAAAGCGGATGAACATTTGCAAGGCATTCCGCATGAAAATTTTCACCGGCTGATCAACAGAGGGCTGCTCGGCGTCTATTTATCCGATGACAAAGTCGCCGGCCAAAAAGAAATGGGCCGCCTCGCGCGAAAGCTGATCAGGGCTAGCGGAAAAACGTCATTTTTCTTTTATATCAACGGAAGAGCCTACCGCAAATTTCAGAAGATGGCTTGGACGAAAAGTTCGTAATGGGTGAACTGCGCCTCTCGTGTAAATCATGACGGCGCAGTTTTATTTATGACGTGAAGTATGAAATGAAACATTGTTTGCGCCTGCAGAATATGATACTTTAATTTTATGAAAAAATTAAAGTATTTAGCGGTCATAGCATTACTTTCCATTTCCGGAGGCTGCTCCGTCATCCATGCTTCCGCCGGCTATCATCCTGTCTTGATAGCGCACAGGGGTTCTTCTGCGATTGAGCCGGAACATACAGCTTTGTCTTATGCGCGTGCCATTAAAGACAAAGCAGATTATATTGAGATAGACTTACGGGAGACGAAGGACGGCCATCTGATTGCAATTCACGATAAAACGGTAGATCGGACAACAGATGGTAAAGGGATGACAGATGATCTGTCTTTGGCTCAGATTAAGAAACTGAATGCGGGAAAAGGAGAAAAGATTTTAACATTAGAAGAAATCATACAGAAATTCGGACAAACTGCCAATTACTATATTGAGACAAGAGAAAGCAACGGCAGCCTGGTGATGGAAAAGAAACTGATTGACATATTACAAAAACATAAGCTGATTTCCAGCCATAAAGCAGTCATTGAGTCTTTTAGCGGGAAGAGCTTAAAGAAAGTTCGATCTATGGATAAAAAAGTTCCTCTTGTTCGATTATTAAAAGATAACGAGGCTGAGGAGATAAATGATAAGCAGCTGCAAACCATCAGAACGTATGCTGATACAGTCGGGCTCAACGCCAAATTGGCAAATGAAGCAGTCGTGAAGCGCATTCATCACAATAAGATGAAAGTGCACGTGTTTTTTGATAAGGAAGACGAGCATACGCTGACGCCTATTATGCTGAAACAAAAAGCAGATGGTGTCTTTACGAACAATCCCGCTTATACACGCGGCGTGCTGCAAAACAGTAAATAAAAAGAGACATGCGCATTTTACGCTGTCTCTTTTTTTAACGGTTTCTTTTTTGCCGCAAGGTGCATTGCGAATTTGCCGATCAGCCCGATGACAAAAAATGCAGCAAACCACCAGTAATAGGTTTTTGCGAACTCAAATCCTAAATGTCTTGATAAAATGATGACGAACATCACATAGGGAACACTTGAAAATATGATGCGAAGAATATTCAAACTGCCGCTCCTCCCAGATGTTACACTTAAAAGATGAACTTTTTTCCATTATTTCATAGTAATTGATTTTTCAGAAAAAGTAAACACAAAAAGAAGGCCCGCTTATGTCAGGCCGATTCTTTATTTGCCGGCAGATTTCTTTTCAATCGCTATAATAAACGGCGGGTCGTTTCGCTGGTTGAGAAAGCCGTAGCTCAGCACGCGCGCTTTTTCCTGATCAAGATTGCTGCAGTACTCCAGTAATGCACTTTTTTCCGTCTTGCCTTCAGGATGCCCGTGGTACACAACGAGAACGATCAGCCCGTTCTCCTTCAGCAGTTCAAGGAGCTGTTCGATCGCGGAAATGGTTGAGTGGCCGTTTGTCGTAATGCTTTTATCGCCGCCGGGCAGATAGCCGAGATTAAACACGGCGCAAGCCACACGACCGTGCGCATCCTCAGGCAGCGATGCCTTTATTTGATCATGGCTCTTATGGTGAAGCGTGACGCGCGGACTGAAGTCGGCACCGAGCCGCTCCTTCGTTTTAGCGAGTGCGTCCGCTTGAATATCAAAGGCATGGACATGTCCTGTCTCACCGACAAGGCCGGCCAGAAAGTATGTATCATGTCCGTTGCCCATCGTCGCGTCAACCGTGATATCACCTTCCTGTGCGGCGGACTTCAGCAATTCTTTACTGAAAGGGAGGATGTGCATCAAGGTCATAGGGCGGTCTCCTCCCCGATCTTTCTGAAGAGCTTCCCTTGATAGCTTCCTCGTGTTTCCAGCTCTTTTTGAATGGCGCCCAGTACTTCCCACTTATTGACGCTCCACATCGGTCCGACCATTAATTCGATCGGCCCGTCTCCCGTAATGCGGTGAACGATCATTTCCGGGGGAATGATTTCGAGCTGATCACATACAAGACTTACATATTCTTCTTGAGAAAGGAACTCCAGCTTTCCTTTTTCATATTGCTTCACCATCGGTGTGCCTTTTAATAAGTGAAGCAGGTGAATTTTAATGCCTTGCACATCCAAATCAGCGACGGCTTTGGCCGTCTCCATCATCATGTCCCTGTTTTCAAGCGGAAGCCCGTTAATGATATGGGAACAAACGCGGATGCCGTGTTTTCTCAGTTTATTGACACCCTCAACATAGCAGTCAAAATCATGGGCGCGGTTGATCAGAAGGGCGGTCCGCTCATGCACGGTCTGCAGCCCGAGTTCAACCCACAAATAGGTCCGCTCATTCAGTTCGGCCAAATATTCCACGACATCGTCCGGAAGGCAGTCCGGACGGGTCGCGATCGACATGCCGACAACGCCGTCAAGCTTGAGGACGGATTCGAATTTTTCTCGCAGCTCCTCTACCGGGGCATGCGTATTCGTGAACGCTTGGAAATATGCGATATATTTGCCGTCTTTCCACTTTTCGTGCATGCGGTTTTTGATATCGTGAAATTGCGTGAGTAAGTCATCGGCCCGATTGCCGGCAAAATCGCCGGAGCCCGCCGCGCTGCAGAATGTGCAGCCTCCGTGTGCAACCGTGCCGTCCCGATTCGGGCAGTCAAAACCGCCGTCAAGCGCGACTTTAAACACTTTATGCCCGAAATGCTCCCGCAGATGATAATTTAATGTATGGTACCGTTTTTCCGTATTTGAATAAGGAAAAGGGTTATTCTCGTTCAATGTTCAAAAAGCCTCCCTCACATCAGATGCATCCTAAAATTGTAGCATGAATGATGGAGCGGAACAATGAAACAATTATGGAACGGTCAAGACGTAATATCTACCTGGTTTTTCTGTTGTTGTTTTAAACGTTTTGGAGAAATATCACTGAACAATGCAAAAATAATTCCTAAAATAAGAATTACACTGCCTACTTTGAATGTATTATTAAAACTGTCACTTATTTTTTCATTATATAAATTTGAAATTTTTTTCTGGATAGCCATAACTTCCTTCTTTTGGATATTGAAGCTTTTTTGTACTTTTTCTTTATACGGATCCGGGGTTATAGAGAGAATTTCTTCCTCTTTTTTGTTTAATTCAGCAATACTTTTGCTTCGATCGAAACCTTTACTGTCTGAATGCTTTAAGTGAGTTATTATCTCGTTCTTTGCATTTTTATCAAAAACCTGATTGCTTTCCACAATTTTAATGGCTTCTTTTTTCGCAGTAGCTGTGTGATCATTTATATTCATTGTAAGCACAGATGTAAGTATGGCAATGCCTAGCGCTTGTCCAACTGTCCGCATCATATTAAGAATACCTGAGGCAATTCCTACTTTCTCAGGAGGAATAAGCCGTATCCCTGAACTCATTGCTGGTCCTATCACAAGCCCTAAAGCTAAGCCGGTCAAACATAACAGAATAATTACTGGTGTTATAGAACTGTCGTATCGTATGTATCCATATAAATATGTTGTGATTGTTAAACCGAGCATACCTAGACCCGAAAGCCAAATGCCCCCGAGTTTATCAGATAGCTTTCCAGAAAGTACAGAGGTAAACATAGATGATAGAGCTAATGTAGAAACAATTAACCCCGCTTCTAATTCAGTTTTTCCCATTAAATTCGTGAGGAGTAAAGTAATAATAAGGGTACCGCTTGTTAATCCAAGGCCCTGCATAAAGAGGGTGAAAGAACTGAAACTAAACGTACGTATCTGCAGCATGGATAAGGGAATCATCGGGTTTTTAATTTTAGATTCAATAAAGAAAAACAAACAGAATAATAATACAGAGATTACAAAAAGAGAGATAATTAATGGTGATGACCAGCCTAAGTCAGATACTTTTGCAAAACCAAAGGTTAAACAGAAGAGAGCTCCGGATAAAATAAGAATCCCCATGTAATCAATTTTTTTACTCACTGTTTCATCATAACTCTCAGTAATAAAAAATGCTGCTAAAAAAAGAGAAATCAGACCTAAAGGAATATTTATGAAGAAGATAGCTTGCCAATTAAAATTTTCAGTTAATAATCCTCCAAGTACAGGTCCTAATGTAGCTGCTAATCCTGAGAAAGCACCCCAGATTCCAATGATCATTCCTTTTTTATTTTGAGGTACGATAGCTAAAGCTATAGGCATTGTAACAGGTACAATGAAAGCAGCAGATAATCCCTGAATCACTCTAATTGTGACAAGCATTTCAATTGAAGTGCTCAAACATGCAATAACTGATGTCAAAATAAAAAGTGCTAATCCAAACATAAAAGCTTTTTTTCTTCCAAAATGGTCTGCCAGCTTTGATGCACCTACTAATAAAACCGCAAAAGCTAAGGTATAACCTGTAGCCACCCATGCTACTTGAGAAAGGTTACTCGAAAAATAATCCAGCATCTTAGGTAAGGCGATATTTACTATAGTGGTGTCCATTACTGAAATGAATGTACCTAATAATAATGCAGATAACATGATTATTTTTTTGAAATTCAATATACTTACATCTCCTTTTAGAAAACTATCTAATTAAAACTTTGACATATGTCTAAAAACATAATAAGAAAAAAAATCATTTGTGTCAATATTATTCATAATATGTTTATTAGACCCAATATATTATAAAATAACAAATGTATTAAGATAACCATTACTTTAAATCTATTAAAATTCCAAATTAATACTTTACAAATAGACAATAATTCCTTATTATTATTTAAAAGTTGGTTTTTCATGGTTTTTTTTGAAAAAGGAGGAGCTAATGACCCATCCAATTAAACTTTTTTGCATTCCGCATGCTGGAGGATTGTCAAGTATTTATAGTGAATGGAGTAACTCAGTTGGACCAGAAATTGAACTAATACCTGTTGAACTAGCAGGAAGAGGCTCTAGATTTTCTGAAAATCCCTACAAAACAATAAATCAGGCTATAGATGATATTACAGAATTAATATTAAGAAAATGTGATAATAAGTGCTATGCGATTTACGGCCATAGTATGGGTGCATATATATCGTATGAAGTAATACTTAAATTAATGAAGGTTACAGATAATCTTCCTCAGCATTTATTTGTATCTGGAAAAGGCGCACCTTATTTAACTAAGGAAACATTTATAAGCGGTCTTCCTGATAAACAAGTTATTCAATGGTTAAACAAATTAGGGGGAATTCCCAAGGAACTTATCGAGAATTACGAACTAATGAAACTATTTCTTCCAGTAATAAGGAATGATTATAAACTAATAGAAAGTTACAACCACAACATCAAAAAAAAAATATCAAATGTTACGTTAACTGTTTTAACGGGCAAGTTTGACGAATCAATAACTATAGGAGAAGTTGAAGGGTGGAAAGAATATTCAGAAAAGGAGGTTGATGTATACCAGATTAGCGGAGGGCATTTTTTTATTAATGAATCCGTTACAGAAGTTATATCAATTATTAAAGATAAATTATTGGTTTAAGTTTAGTATGGAGGTTTTTAACGTGAAAAAATACTTTTGGGCTCCTCATGTTCACTGGAGAAATGAAAATAACCATATTATTATTAATGATTTTCAATTTAGAGGGAAAGTAGTTGAACTTTTTCCTGATATTTATTTTCATTTTCAAAAAGGCATTTCTTTAAGCGAAATATATGTTATTTTTAAAGACTTTAATCCAAAGATTTTAAAAATGTTTCTAAAAGATTTAATACGTAATAGAGTTTTAGTTTGCAATGTAAGCACACCGACAGAGCTTTTCGAAACGCAAAACAAATTTGTTTATCAAGAATATGACGATGAGTTTTTTTTATACAAAGAAAATATAGAATCTTATAAGAAGAAACAATTAACTAGGTTTATGTCAAAGAATACTCTTCAATCAATTGATTTGGAGGAATGCTCAGATTTGCCCTCTTTAGTTCAAAATAGAAAAAGTACTAGGAATTTTGATACTAGTAAAATGATGAATTTTTCTAAGTTTAGTCGGTTGTTAAATGTCTTTAAACAGTCTCCAATTCAAGAGGGTATTAAATATTTCTACCCAAGTGCAGGAGGACTGTATCCTGTCAACATATATTTGTATATTAAAGATGGGAGAGTCGAAAATCTTGAGGAAGGGATATATTTTTATAATCCTCACAGCCACTCTATCAATTTACTTAATAGAGTAAAACTGGCTGAAAAAAAATATCATTATTTTATAAACCACAGTGCATTTAATACTTCGAATTTCTCTATCTTTTTCACCCTTGATTGTGATGTAATCATGCCCAAATATAAGGGTGCGGGGTATTACTATGGTATTCTTGAATGTGGTGTTATGTCAGCTACATTGGCTAATATAGCAGAATATTTTGATGTTGGATCGTGCTCCATAGGAGAAATAGACTTCGATAAAATTAAAGATGAATTTAATTTGAATAGCAATGAAATCTATTTACATTCGGTAGAGGTAGGACTAAAGAATAAGGAGGTAAATCATTGATTAATAACACGCTAGTAACGAGTAATAAATTTAAAGAGATTTCTAACTTTATAATAAAAAAAATTCGTGAATTAAGTAAAGATGATTCAGTTGATTTAAGAACTAATATTTTTGATTATCAAATATCTTCTATTAATATATTAAAATTACTTGGAGCCATTGAAGATACATATAATATAAATATTGAATTTTATGATTATATTGACAACCCAGATGTACTGTCATTTTGTCAAGTTGTTTATGAAAAGTTTCAGTTATTAGATAATAAAAAAGAGTATAATATATTACATTTATTAAGCGATGAAGAAAATGCCTATAAAGAATTTGATCTTACAAATGTTCAAGTTGCTTATTTATCTGGAAGAGACAAGCAATTTGAACTGGGGGGAACTTCCACCCATGCTTTTGTAGAATTTGAGGCTGAACTAGATATTGAAAAATTCAATAAAAGTGTACAAGCTGTGATAGAGCGTCAACACATGCTACGTGCAGTTTTTTTATCAAATGGTAAGCAAAAAATACTTGAACACGTACCGAATTATAAATTAGCTATTCAAGATGTGAGTTATCTTAAAAAATCAGACCAAGAAGACAAAATATTAGAAGCAAGAAAAGTAACTAACGAACGAATCTTCGATCCATACCAATGGCCATTGTTTGAATTTAAAGCTTTAAAAATCAGTGATAAACTATATAGAATATTCTTTGATATCGATATGTTAATAGCAGATGGAGCTAGTATCCAGCTTTTATTTAAAGAGATATCTGAATTGTACAATGGAAAGATTCAAGAGCCTTTAGAAGTATCCTATAGAGATTATATGTTAGCTTATAACAAATTAAAGGGAAATCATAAATATCAGGATGACAAGGAATATTGGTTAAATAAACTTAAAAGTTTTCCTTCAACACCAGCTCTGCCAGTAAAAGTAGATTTAGCATGTATAAAAAAACCTACTTTTAAAAGAAAGAAAAAAATTATTGAGAAAAGAAATTGGAATCAATTTGTGAATTTATGCTCTCGGAAGAATATTAGGCCTAGTATACTACTTTTGTCTATTTATTCAAAAGTGTTGTCTAAATGGAGTAATCAGCAAAATATTGCGTTAAACACTACATTATTTAAAAGAAGACCTTTGCATAAGCAGATTAATAACGTTATAGGCGATTTTACAGAAATTATGATATTTGATGTATGCTTCAATAATTTAAATCATTTTTGGGAAGAAGTAAAAAATATTCAGGATAACTTCTTTAAATGCTTATCACATAATGATTTTGATGGAATAGAGTTTACCAGAGAATACTGTGAATTTAATGATATAGATAGAAGGAAAGCTGTTTTTCCGATTGTTTTTACAAGTATGTTATTTGAAAATGAATTAAACTATTTAGATTCTCTAGGAGTTTTTATAGAGAGTATCAGCCAGACATCACAAGTTTATCTGGATCATCAAGTGATAGAGCTCAATGATGGAGTCATGCTTAGTTGGGACTATGTTTCAGAGGCTTTTGAAAATGACGTAATTGAGTCTATGTTTGAGGAGTATACCCACATTATTGACCAATTAACGTCCGGTGAGATGATGTCTTCTGAAGATACAGCACTGGAACAAGCAATTACTGATTATAATCAAACTGAGAAGGCCATCAAGCCGGATACTTTATATCACTTGTTTGCGAGACAAACAATAAAAACACCTGAGAATATTGCGATTGAGTGTCAAGGAAGAGCAGTTACCTATCAAGAGTTACAAGTCATGTCCAACCGTATATCTAGTTTTTTGGAAGAGAAGGGAATTCAGCCAAATGAGTATGTTGGGGTTATTGTTGATCGTGAGATCGAGACAATCGCCAGTATCCTCGCAGTGTTAAAAATTGGAGCTGCCTATATCCCAATTAATCCGGAATTTCCAAAAGAAAGACAATCATATATTGTGAAAGATGGTAATTGTAAAGTTGTATTAACAGCTGAACTGGTAAAAACTATTGTGTCAAGCTATAAAGAGTCTAAAAGAGAAAGTGTGGCAGTGCCGGAACAAATAGCTTATGCGATATACACTTCAGGAAGTACGGGAAAACCTAAAGGTGTAATTATAAAGAATGAGGCTGTAACTAATACTATATTAGACATCAATGAAAAATACAGTGTGAATGAAACAGACCGGTTTATCGGATTATCATCTATGTCCTTTGATTTATCAATATATGATATTTTTGGTGCTTTTTCTGCAGGAGCAACATTAGTAATGATCGAAGATCAGAGAGATATTAAAAAGATTCATGACATCGTAAAAGAGGAAAAAATTACAGTCTGGAACTCCGTTCCCATGATCATGGAAATGTTAGTAAACTATATGGATGAAACAGAAAACAAATCTAACGCTGGAGTTATTAACTATGACGAGCTTCCTGAATTAAGACTGGTATTATTAAGTGGGGATTGGATACCTGTTCATCTTCCTGAGAGGATTAAGGATCACTTCGTTGAAAGTGAAGTCATAAGCTTAGGCGGGGCTACTGAAGCGTCTATTTGGTCGATTTATTATCCAATTAAAACAGTCAAGGCTGAATGGACCAGCATTCCTTACGGTTATCCATTATCAAATCAAACTTACTATGTTTTAAACTATGAAAATGACCCTTGTCCAATCGGAGTGAAAGGTGAACTTTTCATAGGGGGAAAAGGTGTAGCGGAAGGCTATTTAAATGATAAAGAAAAAACTGAAGCGTCATTTATTGATCACCCAGATTTCGGAAGAATTTATCGTACGGGGGATATGGGGGTCTTGACGCAAGAGGGTTATATTGAGTTTTTGGGACGGAAAGATCATCAGATTAAAGTTCGTGGATATCGCGTGGAGTTAGGTGAAATAGAAAGTGTAATATTAGAGCACCGACAGGTGAGAAATGCGGTAGTCATTAATCAAAAGGATGCCAGAAATCAAGATGTGTTATATGCGTACGTAGCGGGGCACCAATCCTTACCGCCAACTGATCTGAAAGAGTTTTTAAGCCTGAAAGTGCCGGAATATATGATACCTAGCTATATCGTACAGATTGAAGAGGTTCCTTTAACAAGTAACGGAAAAGTTGATCGTAAAAAACTACTGGCTCTAGACGTTACAGATCAAGCATCGATTGGAAGGAAAATCAAAGAGCCTCGAACAGAAATTGAGAGAGATTTAGTTGGTATCTGGAAAAGCGTTCTGAAAACAGATGAAATCAGCATAGATGACAACTTTTTTGAATTAGGCGGCAATTCCATATTGATCATTAATTTAATTACTGCTATTGAGGATCGTTTATTTATTAAATTAGATTTTAAAAATTTTATATCCAACAGTACCATTGAGAAACTAGCAAAAGTAATCAGTGTCTCTGAAAGAAAAAGTAAAACAAATAGTAATGTGATGGAAATTCAAGCTGATATCAAGCATAAAAATACGGAATTCGATTTAACTAACGTTCAAATGGCTTATCTAATGGGAAGAGATAAACAATTTGAACTTGGTGGCACCTCAACGCATGCTTATTTAGAAATTGAGACTGTGCTGAATATTGAAAAACTCAACAAAAGTTTACAAAAAGTAATAGATCATCAAGACATGCTGCGCGCGGTCATTCTTCCGAATGGAAGGCAAAAGATTCTTCAACAAGTCCCTCAGTATGAAATATCTGTACAGGATATTAGTCAATTAAGTGATATAGAACAAGAGAAGAAAATTGCAGAAGAAAGAGACAGAACATCACATCATATCTTTAATCCAAATGAGTGGCCTTTATTTGAATTCAAAGCCTTGAAAATTCAAGGGGATAAACATAGATTATTTTTCGACATCGATATGTTAATAGCTGATGGAGCCAGCATCCAGCTTTTATTTAAACAGATATCTGAATTGTATAATGGAAAAGATGAAATGGTACCATTGGAAATAAGCTATAGAGATTATATGTTAGCATACCAAAAAGTCAAGACCACTCAAAAATATGAAAATGATAAAGCCTATTGGTTAAGTCAGCTCGAAGATTTTCCAAAAGCACCTGCGGTGCCATTAAAAGAAAGATTAGATGCAATAAGCAAGCCAACTTTCAAAAGAAAATCTAAAATAATTGACAAGCTTCTATGGGAAACACTTTGTAAAAAAGCTGCAAGCTATAATATTACACCTGCAATAATATTATTTACAGCCTACGCAAAAGTGTTGTCGAAGTGGAGTAACCAACAAAACTTAGCGGTAAATACAACAGTATTTAATAGACAGCCTCTCCATAAACAAGTTAATGATATAATAGGTGATTTTACATCGCTGATTATGTTAAAAGCGAGTTTTGAGAAAAAAATGAACTTTTGGGAGGAGGCAAAAAAGGTTCAGGTTACTTTCATGGAAGCGCTTGAACATAGAGACTATGATGGAGTTGAATTTATAAGAGAATATGCTAGATATAATAATCTAAAGCACAAAAGTGCGACAATGCCAGTAGTGTTCACCAGTATGTTATTTGGAAACATGTTTAATCTTAATAATAATGATCTATTGAATATTGGTGAGTTAAAAATGGCAGTCAGCCAGACATCACAAGTTTATCTGGATCATCAAGTGATAGAGCTCAATGATGGAGTCATGCTTAGTTGGGACTATGTTTCAGAGGCTTTTGAAAATGATGTAATTGAGTCAATGTTTGAGGAATATACCCACATTATTGACCAATTAACGTCCGGTGAGATGATGTCTTCTGAAGATACAGCACTGGAACAAGCAATTACTGATTATAATCAAACTGAGAAGGCCATCAAGCCGGATACTTTATATCACTTGTTTGCGAGACAAACAATAAAAACACCTGAGAATATTGCGATTGAGTGTCAAGGAAGAGCAGTTACCTATCAAGAGTTACAAGTTATGTCCAACCGCATATCTAGTTTTTTGGAAGAGAAGGGAATTCAGCCAAATGAGTATGTTGGGGTTATTGTTGATCGTGAAATCGAGACAATCGCCAGTATCCTCGCAGTGTTAAAAATTGGAGCTGCCTATATCCCAATTAATCCGGAATTTCCAAAAGAAAGACAATCATATATTGTGAAAGATGGTAATTGTAAAGTTGTATTAACAGCTGAACTGGTAAAAACTATTGTGTCAAGCTATAAAGAGTCTAAAAGAGAAAGTGTGGCAGTGCCGGAACAAATAGCTTATGCGATATACACTTCAGGAAGTACGGGAAAACCTAAAGGTGTAATTATAAAGAATGAGGCTGTAACTAATACTATATTAGACATCAATGAAAAATACAGTGTGAATGAAACAGACCGGTTTATCGGATTATCATCTATGTCCTTTGATTTATCAATATATGATATTTTTGGTGCTTTTTCTGCAGGAGCAACATTAGTAATGATCGAAGATCAGAGAGATATTAAAAAGATTCATGACATCGTAAAAGAGGAAAAAATTACAGTCTGGAACTCCGTTCCCATGATCATGGAAATGTTAGTAAACTATATGGATGAAACAGAAAACAAATCTAACGCTGGAGTTATTAACTATGACGAGCTTCCTGAATTAAGACTGGTATTATTAAGTGGGGATTGGATACCTGTTCATCTTCCTGAGAGGATTAAGGATCACTTCGTTGAAAGTGAAGTCATAAGCTTAGGCGGGGCTACTGAAGCGTCTATTTGGTCGATTTATTATCCAATTAAAACAGTCAAGGCTGAATGGACCAGCATTCCTTACGGTTATCCATTATCAAATCAAACTTACTATGTTTTAAACTATGAAAATGACCCTTGTCCAATCGGAGTGAAAGGTGAACTTTTCATAGGGGGAAAAGGTGTAGCAGAAGGCTATTTAAATGATAAAGAAAAAACTGAAGCGTCATTTATTGATCACCCAGATTTCGGAAGAATTTATCGTACGGGGGATATGGGGGTCTTGACGCAAGAGGGTTATATTGAGTTTTTGGGACGGAAAGATCATCAGATTAAAGTTCGTGGATATCGCGTGGAGTTAGGTGAAATAGAAAGTGTAATATTAGAGCACCGACAGGTGAGAAATGCGGTAGTCATTAATCAAAAGGATGCCAGAAATCAAGATGTGTTATATGCGTACGTAGCGGGGCACCAATCCTTACCGCCAACTGATCTGAAAGAGTTTTTAAGCCTGAAAGTGCCGGAATATATGATACCTAGCTATATCGTACAGATTGAAGAGGTTCCTTTAACAAGTAACGGAAAAGTTGATCGTAAAAAACTACTGGCTCTAGACGTTACAGATCAAGCATCGATTGGAAGGAAAATCAAAGAGCCTCGAACAGAAATTGAGAGAGATTTAGTTGGTATCTGGAAAAGCGTTCTGAAAACAGATGAAATCAGCATAGATGACAACTTTTTTGAATTAGGCGGCAATTCCATATTGATCATTAATTTAATTACTGCTATTGAGGATCGTTTATTTATTAAATTAGATTTTAAAAATTTTATATCCAACAGTACCATTGAGAAACTAGCAAAAGTAATCAGTGTTTCTGAAAGAAAAAGTAAAACAAATAGTAATGTGATGGAAATTCAAGCTGATATCAAGCATAAAAATACGGAATTCGATTTAACTAACGTTCAAATGGCTTATCTAATGGGAAGAGATAAACAATTTGAACTTGGTGGCACCTCAACGCATGCTTATTTAGAAATTGAGACTGTGCTGAATATTGAAAAACTCAACAAAAGTTTACAAAAAGTAATAGATCATCAAGACATGCTGCGCGCGGTCATTCTTCCGAATGGAAGGCAAAAGATTCTTCAACAAGTCCCTCAGTATGAAATATCTGTACAGGATATTAGTCAATTAAGTGATATAGAACAAGAGAAGAAAATTGCAGAAGAAAGAGACAGAACATCACATCATATCTTTAATCCAAATGAGTGGCCTTTATTTGAATTCAAAGCCTTGAAAATTCAAGGGGATAAACATAGATTATTTTTCGACATCGATATGTTAATAGCTGATGGAGCCAGCATCCAGCTTTTATTTAAACAGATATCTGAATTGTATAATGGAAAAGATGAAATGGTACCATTGGAAATAAGCTATAGAGATTATATGTTAGCATACCAAAAAGTCAAGACCACTCAAAAATATGAAAATGATAAAGCCTATTGGTTAAGTCAGCTCGAAGATTTTCCAAAAGCACCTGCGGTGCCATTAAAAGAAAGATTAGATGCAATAAGCAAGCCAACTTTCAAAAGAAAATCTAAAATAATTGACAAGCTTCTATGGGAAACACTTTGTAAAAAAGCTGCAAGCTATAATATTACACCTGCAATAATATTATTTACAGCCTACGCAAAAGTGTTGTCGAAGTGGAGTAACCAACAAAACTTAGCGGTAAATACAACAGTATTTAATAGACAGCCTCTCCATAAACAAGTTAATGATATAATAGGTGATTTTACATCGCTGATTATGTTAAAAGCGAGTTTTGAGAAAAAAATGAACTTTTGGGAGGAGGCAAAAAAGGTTCAGGTTACTTTCATGGAAGCGCTTGAACATAGAGACTATGATGGAGTTGAATTTATAAGAGAATATGCTAGATATAATAATCTAAAGCACAAAAGTGCGACAATGCCAGTAGTGTTCACCAGTATGTTATTTGGAAACATGTTTAATCTTAATAATAATGATCTATTGAATATTGGTGAGTTAAAAATGGCAGTCAGCCAGACATCACAAGTTTATCTGGATCATCAAGTGATAGAGCTCAATGATGGAGTCATGCTTAGTTGGGACTATGTTTCAGAGGCTTTTGAAAATGATGTAATTGAGTCAATGTTTGAGGAATATACCCACATTATTGACCAATTAACGTCCGGTGAGATGATGTCTTCTGAAGATACAGCACTGGAACAAGCAATTACTGATTATAATCAAACTGAGAAGGCCATCAAGCCGGATACTTTATATCACTTGTTTGCGAGACAAACAATAAAAACACCTGAGAATATTGCGATTGAGTGTCAAGGAAGAGCAGTTACCTATCAAGAGTTACAAGTTATGTCCAACCGCATATCTAGTTTTTTGGAAGAGAAGGGAATTCAGCCAAATGAGTATGTTGGGGTTATTGTTGATCGTGAAATCGAGACAATCGCCAGTATCCTCGCAGTGTTAAAAATTGGAGCTGCCTATATCCCAATTAATCCGGAATTTCCAAAAGAAAGACAATCATATATTGTGAAAGATGGTAATTGTAAAGTTGTATTAACAGCTGAACTGGTAAAAACTATTGTGTCAAGCTATAAAGAGTCTAAAAGAGAAAGTGTGGCAGTGCCGGAACAAATAGCTTATGCGATATACACTTCAGGAAGTACGGGAAAACCTAAAGGTGTAATTATAAAGAATGAGGCTGTAACTAATACTATATTAGACATCAATGAAAAATACAGTGTGAATGAAACAGACCGGTTTATCGGATTATCATCTATGTCCTTTGATTTATCAATATATGATATTTTTGGTGCTTTTTCTGCAGGAGCAACATTAGTAATGATCGAAGATCAGAGAGATATTAAAAAGATTCATGACATCGTAAAAGAGGAAAAAATTACAGTCTGGAACTCCGTTCCCATGATCATGGAAATGTTAGTAAACTATATGGATGAAACAGAAAACAAATCTAACGCTGGAGTTATTAACTATGACGAGCTTCCTGAATTAAGACTGGTATTATTAAGTGGGGATTGGATACCTGTTCATCTTCCTGAGAGGATTAAGGATCACTTCGTTGAAAGTGAAGTCATAAGCTTAGGCGGGGCTACTGAAGCGTCTATTTGGTCGATTTATTATCCAATTAAAACAGTCAAGGCTGAATGGACCAGCATTCCTTACGGTTATCCATTATCAAATCAAACTTACTATGTTTTAAACTATGAAAATGACCCTTGTCCAATCGGAGTGAAAGGTGAACTTTTCATAGGGGGAAAAGGTGTAGCAGAAGGCTATTTAAATGATAAAGAAAAAACTGAAGCGTCATTTATTGATCACCCAGATTTCGGAAGAATTTATCGTACGGGGGATATGGGGGTCTTGACGCAAGAGGGTTATATTGAGTTTTTGGGACGGAAAGATCATCAGATTAAAGTTCGTGGATATCGCGTGGAGTTAGGTGAAATAGAAAGTGTAATATTAGAGCACCGACAGGTGAGAAATGCGGTAGTCATTAATCAAAAGGATGCCAGAAATCAAGATGTGTTATATGCGTACGTAGCGGGGCACCAATCCTTACCGCCAACTGATCTGAAAGAGTTTTTAAGCCTGAAAGTGCCGGAATATATGATACCTAGCTATATCGTACAGATTGAAGAGGTTCCTTTAACAAGTAACGGAAAAGTTGATCGTAAAAAACTACTGGCTCTAGACGTTACAGATCAAGCATCGATTGGAAGGAAAATCAAAGAGCCTCGAACAGAAATTGAGAGAGATTTAGTTGGTATCTGGAAAAGCGTTCTGAAAACAGATGAAATCAGCATAGATGACAACTTTTTTGAATTAGGCGGTAATTCAATTTCACTTTCAAATATATACACTAAAATAGAAAAAAAATATTCAGATTTGAATATAGTTGATTTATTCAAGTATCAAAAAATTAGTGAATTATCACATTTTATTAGTGTTATGAAAGAGGAGAATAAGAATTTAAAATTAAAATCAGTAAAATTGCCTCCAAAAATTCTTGCTAATAGAAAAGATAATAAAAATGAAAAGACAATAATTTTAGAAAAACAGTTAAAAATTAAGTTTAATAACTTAGAAGTAAGTAATAAAGTAATAAATACATTTTTATATTTATTTAGCAACTTTATAGAAAACGATGAATATTATGTATCCCTTTTAAAATCAAGCTATATAGATTTGGAAAAAATAAATATAGAAGAGTATAGTGATTTAACCGAGTTTATAAAAAACATAGAGGAAAATAAGATAAAAAGAAAGACAGTATCCAAAATAAATTTGCGTAGCAACCTGGGTTTAGAGAGAGATAATGCTCATATTAATGTTTTAATAATAGATAAACAAAAAGTCGAAAATAATATTAGCGAATCTTATGAATTTATATTTAGTTATTTAGTTAATGATAACAATATAAATCTCGAATTAATATTTAAAAATAATAAGTTGCGGGAAATCTCAGTAGAAAAGTTTTTTAATACTTATATAAATATTATTTCTGATTTAATATAAAAGTAGAAAGAGCACCTTTTTCAGGTGCTCTAAAAAGGTGAGTGATGTTTTTATGTTTAATGTTTTTGAACAACTAGATAAAAACGAAATTAAGTTCACTAAAAAAGAAATAGAAACCAAAGTCGCTATAATTGGAATAAGCTCGAGATTACCTAAATCAAATAACTTTAGAGATTTTTGGGGTAATTTGGTTAATGGAGTTGATTGTATTGGAGAAATAGATAGCCAGAGAAAAAAGGATTGCGATTATTTTTTTGAGAATAAAGGTATAGATACGAAAAAAATAAACTATCAGCAAATGGCTTTTGTAAACGATGTGGATAAATTTGATTACAAATATTTTAATATTCCTTATCAAGAAGCATCTTTGATGGACCCTCGTCAAAGATTATTTTTAGAGTCAAGTATTCATGCATTATTGGATGCAGGATACCCAGAAAAAAAAGTTAACGGAAGTAATATTGGTGTATACGTTGGTAGCAGTAATAGTGATTCAATATATAATTATGATAAGGTTATATATGATTCATCTATTCGAAATCCTGTAAGTATTGTTAATAATCTTCCTTCAATGATTGCTAGTCGGGTTTCTTATTATTTAGATTTAAAAGGACCTAGTATGACTCTAGATACTTCTTGTTCCTCCTCTCTTGTAGCAGTTCACGAAGCATGTAAAGCTATAATTCATAATGAATGTGAGATGGCTATTGCAGGGGGATGTAACTTAAATCTTATTCCTCTTCAGCATGAAGTAAGGCTCGGCATTGAATCGAGTACTTTTAGAACGAGGGCTTATGACAATGACTCAGATGGAACAGGATTTGGAGAAGGTATTATTACATTTATTTTAAAACCTTTATTCAGTGCTTTAAGAGATAATGATAACATTTATTCTGTGATAGAAGGAAGTAGTGTTAGTAATCAAGGGTTTTCTTTTGGGGTTGCTACTCCAAGCATTGAAGGACAGGAAAACCTTATTTCGGAAAATATTAGCAAGTCCAATATAGATATCAATGACATTTCGTTTATAGAAGGGCATGGAACAGGAACTGCAATTGGAGATGTAATAGAGATAGAAGCAATCAATCGTGCTTTCTCCGAAATTAACAAAAAAAATTATTTGCCTATGGGGTCTGTAAAAAATAATATAGGTCATTTATTAAGTGCATCCGGAGCTGCTGGATTATTAAAAAGCGTGCTTGCATTAAAAAATCAAATGTTTCCCCCAACGATAAATTATAATACTCCTAATAAAAATATAGATTTTAGTAACTCACCTGTGTTTATTAATACTGAGAAAGTAGAGTTACATAAAAAAGAATTGCTGTTAGGATGTATAAGTTCTTTTGGTATGAGCGGAACTAATTGCCATATGATTATTTCTAATTACGACAAAAAAAGAACTATTCCAAATGAGGATTGTTTAGAGCCTCAAATATTCACATTTTCTGCAAACGATTTGGATACTTTAACTTTTCTATTAAGTGATTTATATAATTTTCTTCTTGAAGAGAATCTGATGCTACTAAGTGATATTGGATATACATTGAATTGCAGAAGAGATCATTTAGCAAATAGAGTGGCTATAATAGCATCATGTAAGGAAGATTTATTAGAAAAATTAAAAGAAGCATTAAATAAGATTCAACAAGGAAATAAAATTATTAAAGATAGTGAAATTTATTTTAACGTTAGTGATATAACCTCTAATGTAAAAGAATTGTCTTTAGGAGATGAGTCTCAAGACGATTTAAGGCAAATTTGCAGAAGGTATATTATGGGCGGTGAAATAAGTTGGGACATGTATTATAAAGAATATAATCAAGTTGTTTCTTTGCCTGTTTTCACCTTTAAGAAAACTCGGTGCTGGTATAGTGAAGAAAAAATAGACTTTGTCTTAAATGACGATGTTATTTTAAATGAAAAAGAAAAAATTGTAGTTGAAACATGGGCAAAACTATTTGGCCTAAATAAAATAGACTTTTCTCAAGATATTTACCAAGTAGGTGGAGATTCCTTGAGCTTGGTAAGTATGTATCATGAAATAGAGTCGAAAATACCCAATATTTCATTAGAAGTGTTTATAGAAAAAGAAACATTAAATGAAATTCTAGATTACGTTAATGAAGCATCACAAAAAAATAATGAAACAGATGAATTAATTTTTGAAAAGAATAATTGTAAAGTTTATAAATTCTCGAATGGAATAAATAATTCAAACACGTATTTAATTTGTAATCGTCATAAGAGTATCCTTATTGATTCTGGAGTTAGTTTAGAATATTTAACAGAGTTCTGTGAAAGATTGAAATTGAATCGAATAGATTATATTGTTCTTACACATGCTCACTTTGATCATACTTATTCTGCAAATGAAATAAAAGAAAAATTCAATTGTAATTTCATAATTCATGAAAGAGAAATAAATTTTGCGAGAGATATCATAAATAATGGACTTGCCCTTCTTGGGAAAAGTTTTACGTTTGAAAGCGATGATATCCTAATTAAAGATAAATATACAGTTTTAAACATTGGAGATATTAGCCTCAAGATAATTCTCAGTCCGGGTCATACAACAGGTAGCGTATGCGTGCTTTATGACAATTTTTTATTTACAGGTGATACTATTTTTAAAGATAAAAAAGCAAAACCCGATAAAAAAACAGGAAATGAAGATTATTTAAAGAAATCCATTTCTTATTTAATTAATAATACTGAAGATAATACTATAATATGCCCTGGTCATGAAGATATTACAACAATTTCATTTGTGAAAAAAAGAATTTATGATTTTTGATTTTATTTTATGAGGTGTTTAGATGTGAAGTTGGTGATTAGTGACAGTGTTTCGGATTTTTTTGATAAGATTTCTTCTCTGCTTTTCTTAAAACATGAAGGATTCTTCAAAGATTATAGCATTAAAATGGGTATAAAATTAGATAATGAATATTTTGTATTACTAGATGATCTTAAAAGAATAAAAGAGTTAGATAGTGAGTTTTTAAATTTTTATTTTGGCAGCTTTTGCGACTACAAAGATGTTAGGAATGCAAATATTTTTTGTTTAGCCACAACCTTTTTTAAAATACCACAAATTTATACGAAAGATTTTTTTGAAATTATTGATTATTTGTCTGCAGTTACAGAAGAAGAGATAAGAAAAAATATTTTAGAGTCTCTAATTTATTTACAAGGAGATCTTAAAACTGAAACATCTACCCAACAGTATTTAAATGATAGGGAAAGTTTATTTGATCTACTTAATAATCTAAATATCAAGCCCGAATACAAGTGGATCATATTTAAGGTAATGAAATCTCCTAAAACTTATGTAGACCAATTTTGCAATAAATTAATGTTGGTGAATGGTTATCTTAACGAGGCGATTTATAATTTAATTAAATTTAGAGATGAGTGGATAAATCAATTAAAAAACATAAATATGGATTTTCCAAAAAAGATAATCAGTACGTTAAAAGGTAAGGAATACTTATCTTGTAATTATATTAATATATATCCAACACTTTTACCTTACACTGCAACTATTACGAAAAGTGAAGATAACATTTATGTTGGACTGGGGTATAAAGTTGATGAAATTTTTGAAAATACATTGGAGAAAGCAGAGATTAATCACATCATTGATTTTTTGAAGCTTTTATCGGATAAAAGTAAGTTCAAGATATTAATCTTACTTAGTCATAAAAAAATGTATGCTAATGAGATTGCTGAACAGCTAAATTTAACCAACGCAACGATTTCACACCATATGAGAATTTTGACATTGCAAGGTTTAGTTGAGAGTACGAGAAATCAAAATAAAACATACTATTATCTTAATTCTTCTAAATTTCATTCTCTTCTAAATGGATTATTAGGGAAATTTAAGTCTGCTTTAATTTTAGAGAAAGAGGAGTAAAATTAAGTGTATAAAACAGTTTATGATTTTATAGTTGATGCTGAAAATCGAGATGATAAAGGAATTACATTTATAAATGGATCCGATAATGAAGTATATATTTCTTATGCTCAATTATTTGAAAAATCCAGAAAAGTATTAGGTGTTTTACAAAAAAAGGGTTTAAGAAAGAAAGATGAACTAATTATACAAATTGAGGATAATGAACAATTTATTAAAGTTTTTTGGGCGTGCATATTAGGTGGAATCATACCTATTCCTTTAAGTGTGGGGTATAATGAAGAGCATAAACAAAAAATACTTCGTATATGGAGTATTCTTAATAATCCTTATTGTATTTCTGATCAAAGAACATTACATTCACTTGAGAAAGTTGCAGATGCAGAAACTTATTCATCAATTGTAAAACAATCAATTTATTTAGATGAAATTAAGAATTCTAATGAAGTGGGTGAATTAATTTCCCCTAAACCAGAAGAAATTGCTTTTATTCAATTCTCTTCTGGTACAACTGGAGATCCTAAAGGTGTAATATTAACACATAAAAATCTTATTACCAATATATCAGCATTAAATGAGGCTTGGGAGACATCGAAATCCGATTCCTCACTAAGCTGGATGCCTTTAACTCATGATATGGGCCTCATTGCTATTCACTTAGCATCAACGTATAAAAAAATTCAACAATATATAATTCCAACCTCCGTTTTTATCCGAAGACCGACTTTGTGGTTATTGAAAACACATCAACACCGTGTTACACAATTATACTCCCCTAACTTTGGATATAAGTTTTTGTTGGATAACTATAAAAAAAATCAAATCTATAACTGGGATTTAACTTGTGTTAGATTATTAGCTAATGGAGCAGAACCAATTTCTACTTCTTTGTGCCAGAGATTTTTAGAAGAAATGAAACAATTCGGATTAAAATATGAAACCCTAAATACTGTATATGGTTTAGCTGAGGCTACAGTTGCTGTTAGTGTCCCAAAATTAGGAAACTCTTTTGTTCCTGTAACCCTTAATAGGGAAGCTTTAGAAGTAGGTCAAAAAATTCAAAAAACTGTTGAAGAAAAAAAGGGAATAACTTTTGTTGAAGTTGGCCCGGCTGTACGTCATTGTTCTTTCCGTATATGTGATTCTAATAATTACGTTCTGGATGATGATTTTATAGGTCATGTGCAAATAAAGGGGGAAAACGTAACGTCTGGGTATTACAATAATGAATCTGCTACCAAAGACGCTATAACTGCAGATGGATGGTTAAATACAGGAGACCTTGGGTTTATACATAATAATAGTTTGGTTATTACCGGAAGAACAAAGGATATCATTATAAAGAATGGCCAAAATTATTATTCACATGATATAGAGAGAGTAGCAGAGAATGTAAAGGATATTGAATTAGGTAATGTTGTGGCATGCGGGGTCCCGAATGAAACAAAGGCGGAAGAAGATCTTGTGATATTTGTAAAATGTAAGCAAAGTTACGATATTACAACAGCAGAGAAGGAATTGAAAAGAGAATTAACAAAACAATTGGGTTTGAATGTACATCAAGTTATACCTGTTAGGAAAATTTTCAAAACTACAAGCGGTAAAGTGCAACGTTCTAAAATGAAGGATTTTTATAAAGAGTTAATTCTGTCTTGATTAAGTTTTACATTTAATCGTATTTTATACCATCTCTGTCTTGTGTATGAATTACCTGATATTTCTTGTGAGAATTTATTTGGAATAAGAAATACTATTGATATGACATTATCAATAGGAGGACTGTTTAATGGCAACAAGACAATCAGTAGATGAACATCTCCAAAGAAGCGAACAGGCGTATGAATTTGCGAATGAGCAATTTATGACCGCTTCGAAACAAGAGCATTATAATGATAATGAGTACAGTGAAGCGCAAATGATGCTTGAAAACGCGGTGAATGAATTAAACAAGCTGTCATTATCTGCGAATGATCAGCAAAGAGAGCAGCTTTATCGAATGAGATTGCAGCTGCAGACCTTGCAAAACAATATGATTTTGCAGCGTAATTTTGATTACTGACCGCGCCGTTTCAAATGGTTCAGCCAACCTGCCGGAATCCCGGCGGGTTTTTTTGTATTTTTTTAAAAAAAGAATTGACAATAGGGCGGAGTGTGTTTATTGTATTACGTGTACTACTTGATGTAATACACATAAAACACTCAAAAAATGAAATCGACATATAAATGTTAAGCATAGGGAAGGGGAACTTTCATGAAAAACAAAAGATCCGTAAAACAAGATGTGCCTCTTATTATCGCCGCCTCGGTTTTGGCAAGCAGTCTGTTTGTCGTTCTTGTCGTCATCGGTTTTCAATGGCAGAACATTTAAAGAAAGAGAGCAGCTCGTAAAAGAAAGAAGGGAAGTAAATGATTCAAATCGATCCGAGAAGCTCAACTCCGATTTATGAGCAGATCATACAGCAACTGAAAGAGCTTTGTTTAAAAGGGATCATGAAGCCGGGGGATAAACTTCCTTCTGTCAGGGAATTGGCAACGATCATTATCGCCAATCCGAACACAGTCAGCAAAGCGTACAAGGAGCTCGAACGCGATGGTGTCATTGAAACGCTGAGGGGAAGAGGAACGTATATATCGGAGAATGCAAAAACGACATTGGTTGAAGGGAAGATGACGATGATAAAAGAGCAATTGAAACAGCTCATCATCGATGCCCATTACGCGGGAGTTGAGCTGGAGAAGCTGCAGGAATGGATAAAGGAAATCAGCGCTGATGTGAAAGGAGGCAAGGATCATGATTGAATTGCGGAATCTCTCAAAAACGATAGACGGTAAAGAAGTGCTCAAGGATATTTCGCTCACCATCGGAAAAGGGGAAATTTTCGGGCTGCTCGGGCGAAACGGATCAGGGAAAACAACACTGCTCCGGCTCATTCAGCAGATTCTGCTGCCGGATCAAGGGACGGTTTTATTTAATCAGGTGGAAATAAAGCGGCATCCGAAAGTAAAACAGAACATCATTTATATGCCTGTTGAAAATCCTTTTTATGACAAGTATACATATAAACAGCTTGTTGCGATTGTAAGCAGAATCTATCCGAATTTTGATGTGACTTACGCCAATGAGCTGATGAACAGGTACGGCATTCCGGAAACGAAGAAATACCGTGAATTATCGACAGGCCTGAAAAAACAGCTTGCGCTCGTCCTTGCCTTTGCTTCACGCCCGGCTCTTATCCTTTTGGATGAACCGACGGACGGAATTGACGCCGTAACGCGTCATGACGTGCTGCAGCTTATGGTGGATGAAGTGGCTGAACGGGAAACGAGCATTCTGATTACCTCACACCGTTTAGAAGATATTGAGCGAATGTGCAACCGGATCGGGTTTTTGGAAGGAAATCAGCTGACGAATGTGATGGACTTGGATGATATGAAGGAAGAGTACATGAAAATCCAAATGGCATTTGAAGAAAACGTCGCCTTGAAGATCAGAGAACAAAACATACCGATTCTCGACCATGCCGGTGTGTTTTATACGGTGCTGATTCAAAAGAACGATGAAAAGAAAAAGAACTTTCTGCAAGAGCTGCAGCCGAAAGTATGGAACGAGCTTCCTGTGAACTTAGAAGAAGTCTTCATCGCGAAGTTTGGAGGGAACCGGAGATGGTAGACAGGGGATTGCTGTACAGGGAATGGGTGCAGAATCGAACTGTTCTTGTGATGGTCGGCCTTTTTTTAGCCGCGGTCAATCCATTTGAAGTGTTAAATACCTATCTGGTTTATCAAGGCTGTCTGGACACCCCGGAAGCATATTGTAACTTTTATGTGAATTCTTTGGAGAGCGGAATGCTGAACTTGAACTGGGCGCCCGCTGTCATCTTAGCGGTTTGCTTATTCGGACTGGAGCGTACGAAAGGTACGATTGATACGCTGTTCAGTCTGCCTTATTCCCGCGCTCAGGTGTTTCACACTAAATTTTGGCTCGGGGCGGCGGTCATTACCGGCGCTCAGGTGATCGGCTACGGGCTGGCTGAGCTGCTCATTCTTCTGTTAAAGCCTGAGCGCGTATATTTCTTCCACCATTACAGCGTCGGAGAGATTATTGTAAGTGTTTTGGCTTTTACATTGGTTGCGAGCGCAGGCTGCTTAACGGGGAATACGTTCGCCCAGCTGTTAACGGCGTTTGCCGTGTCGATAGCGCCTTACCTGATTATTACGCTGCCCCTGTCCAATGTAGAAGTCATCTTCGGAGTCAGCATGTATGAGCTGATGCCGTCAGTCGAGGCTTATCTCAAAGTAAACAATCTTTTTCAATACTTGAATCCGATCATGTACATTGATACAGATTGGGTATCTGCCAGCAAGTATATATTACTCATCCCGGCAGTGATGAGCATTGTATTTTATGCCATTGGGTACTTTTGCTATGTCAGGCAGCCGGTGGAACGGAACGGCCGTTTTTTTCTCTGGAGACAGCTTGACCGGCCCATTCAGATTGTGGTGATTATAATCGCCGTTCTCGGTTTTGGCCTGGCGGGGTACTCGACGGGACATACGATGACAGGGTATGTGGCCGGGATGATTGTCGGGGGAGCGATCGGATTTTTAGTCAGTTATTTTGTGATTTATAAAAAAACGAAGCATGTGTAAGAGAGGAGGACCGGAATGATACCGCGGGGATTGTTGTACACAGAATGGAAGAAAAATCAGTGGTTGTTTTTATGCAGCGGCATTCTTTTAATGGCGGCAAACCCTTTTATGGTTTATAACAACTACTCAACATATCAAGAATGTTTGAATAACCAAGCTCTTCAAGATTGTGAATTCGTTGTCAATTATACGAATGGGTCGCCTCTTTCCTTCAGCTGGAGTGTAAGTGTCATCATTGCTGTCTTCTTATTAGGCTTGGAACGGACAAAGGGAACGATGGATGCTTTGTTAAGCATGCCTTACAGCAGAGGCCAAATCTTTCAGACGAAATTTTGGCTCGGCGGGGCAGTCATTGTTGTTCCTCAGGCGATAGGCTATGGAGCGGCGTCATTGCTGATATCTTTGCTGAAACCGAGCCATACGTACGATTTTGATCATTTTTCAATCGGAATGATTGTCATCAGTTTTATGGCTTACGCCTTGTTAATGGCATCCGGCGCATTAACGGGACAGATATTCGCCCAGCTGTTAACGGCGTTTACAGTAACGGTTCTGCCCTTTTTACTCATTGGTCTGCCGGCCGCGAATTTGGAGGTCGTTTTCGATATTAGTGTCGGAGATCAATTTTCTTTTATCAGCAGTTATATCGAATCCCGTCTTTTTATATTTGTAACCCCTATTGGATATGTGTTTAACGACTGGATCAGAGAAAGGGATTTGGTTTTAATCATTCCGATTGTGATGAGCCTTGTCTTTTATCTGATCGGTTATGTCAGCTTTCTGAAACACCCGAATGAACGGAACGGCAGATTCTTTCTTTGGAGAAAATTGGACCGTCCGGTGCAGATCTTGGTGATTGCCTTTGCTGTTATGGGTTTCGGCGTTTTCGGATATGGGGTCACAGACACGATGTTCGGCTATTTAGCCGGCATTATCTTCGGCGCGGTTATCGGGTTTTTCATCAGTTATTTTACGGTTTACAGGAAGTCAAAGCATATGTAGATCTGTTTGAAAATGAGCAGTTTGGAGGAAGGCAAGGTGCCGATTAGCGGTTTGCTTTATAAAGAATGGAAGCAGCGGCAGATGCTGCTGCTTCTTACAGCGGGGTTCTTAGCTATTTTAGGCCCTTTGGCAATTATAAATGAGTATTTTCACTATAAGGATTGTTTGAGTGCGCTTCATCAATATTCAGGTTCAGTTTGTACGTTCAGCATTGATTACAGCAATCGGAATTTGATCGGGCTGCATTTCATTCCTCCGGTTATGATGGGGCTTTTTCTGATAAGAGGAGGCCGGGCTGAAAGGATGTTTACACTGAGTCTTCCGTATTCGAGAAGCCGGATATTTCATACGAAGTTTTTCTTGGGAGCAGCCGTGTTAGCCGGCTCGCAGTTTGTTTCTTACGGAGTATCTGACATATTGTTTCTAGCGCTTAAACCTGACGCTGTCCATCATTTTCAATCATTCAGCGCAGGGATGCTGGTCATCAGCTTGATGATTTATGCATTAGTGACAGCTGCCGGCACGATAACGGGCAATTTAGCGGCGCAGCTGATCACAGCGTTCACGGTTTCCGTCTTTCCGATCGTGGTTATGACGATTTACCTGTTAAACGCTGAGTTCCTTTTTGGCAGGCAGGCTGTGCCGGATATTGATTTCCCTTGGAGCGGATTTCTGATCTATTTCATGCCTGCCGCTTACATCCATACATCATGGATGTATTACATGAAACACGCATTGTTCATCTCCGCATTAATGGGATGTTGTTTCTATCTATTCGGCTATGTGAATTTCCTGAAAATGCCGAGTGAACGAAGCGGACATTTTATCCTAAGCAAACACATTGAACGCACCATTCAAGTGCTCGTCATGGTGCTCAGTATGCTGGGAAGTGCGGGGGTATGCGGATATGCTTATAACGGTTCGTATACCGGTTATATATTCGGCATGCTTATCGGCGCGGTTATCGGGTTTTTCATCAGTTATTACTTCATCTATAAAAAAACGAAACAGATATAAGGGGGAGTGGTGTACGTGATAGAAGTACAGCATATTGATCATTCATTTAAAATCGGCAGGAAAGGCAGAGAGAGTGAGGTTCCGGTATTGAAGGATGTCTCTTTGACCGTTGAAAAAGGGGAAATTGCCTGTATCGTCGGTCGGAGCGGTTCCGGAAAATCAACGCTTCTGAATTTAATATCCGGATACATAGCGCCGACGAAGGGCCGTATCGTCATTAACGGCACTGATGTGACGGGCTTCAGTGAAAAAGAGTGGGCGCAGTTCCGCCTCGGGCATTTCGGCTTTATTTTTCAAAGTTTTCAGCTCATTCCGAGTCTGACAACCTATGAAAATGTTGAAATGCCGCTTGCCTTAAAAGGCGTCAAACCGTCTGAACGCAAGCAGAAAGTCGCGGACATGCTGAAACGGGTCGGACTTGAGAATCATGCGAATCATTATCCGAATGAGCTGTCAGGCGGCCAGCAGCAGCGTGTTAGTATCGCAAGAGCCCTGATTTTAAATCCGTCGATTATTTTAGCTGATGAGCCGACGGGAAGCCTTGATTCAGAAACGGAACTTGAGGTGCTTGCGTTAATTCAGCAGCTGAACCGGGAGCGCGGGATTACATTTGTCATCATTACGCATGACGATGAAGTCGCTTCGATCGCGCATTCAAAATTCCAGCTGCATGACGGTGTATTAAAAGGGGGCGTTACTGTTGAGATTTAAGGATCAGATTCACTTTATCAGAAGAAATATGAAGAAAAACCGGCTGCGTGTTTTCATGACGGTGCTGGCGACGACAATGGCGTGCGCGTTTTTAGTGGTGCTGGCGTCCGTCGGATTCGGCATCCAAAAAACGATTACAGACATTACGATGAGCCAGCAGATTGTTACGGAAATCAATGTGCTCGGGCAAGAGAACGGAAAAGCCGTGAAGAAATCAGACTTGGAAAAGTATAAAAATGTCAAGTCTGTCGTTGAAAGAACACAAGTGTATGAACCGAACAAAGCGTCATTGGGAAACCGAACAAATGAAGATTCAGCCATTGTGCTGACAAACATGAACGATGAAGTCAAAGCCAATATGGAGCTTGATCAGGGAAGGGTCGCCCGCACAGAGAATGAAATCGTGGTCGGCTATGATTTTGCGAAGAACCTATTGACGAAAAAAGAGGCTGACGCTTACGACAAAGAGTTAAAGGATCACCAAGGCGACATGTCGGAGGTGAAAAAACCAAAAGGCTATACGAAAGACCTGCTTAATAAAACGATACAGCTGAGCATCTCCAAAACAAACAAAGACGGAGACGTTGAGAAAACGAAAACGTACGACTTTAAAGTAGTCGGAATTACAAAAAAACCGTCCCAAGATTGGATGGAGGATACAAATATTTTTGTGAGTGATCAATTCAAGAAAGACTTCTCAACATTCTTGGATCTGAAGAATGGAAATGCGGAAAAAAGCATCAATGTGTATGCGGACAAATTCGATCATGTCGATCAGCTTACCCATGACCTCACGGATGACGGCTTTTATGTCAGATCTGTCACTACCGAGCTGAAGGGCGTCAACACCTTTTTCCTCGTCTTTAAAATCGGCCTGATCTTTGTCGGCTTTATCGCCGTCGTGATTTCTGCCATCGGTATTTTCAATACGATGACGATGGCGGTGACGGAACGAACGCAGGAAATCGGGATTATGAAAGCGATTGGCGCAAGCCCGTCCATCATCCGCAGAATGTTCCTGATGGAAAGCGCCTATATCGGGATATTAGGTTCTGTCATCGGGATTATCATTTCTTACGGAGTGAGTTTTGCCGTCAATCTGGCTGTGCCGGTTATTTTGAAAGCGGTAGGGGGAAACACCGGAGCCGAAGATCTTCATTATACCTTCTCCTATATCCCGCTCAGCCTCGTTGTGATCGCAGTTGTCATTTGTGCGGGGGTCGCGGTGATTTCCGGTATGAATCCGGCCCGCAAAGCGACAAAAACCAACGTTCTGACTGCATTAAGAAGAGAACTGTAAAGGAAAAAAGCCGGCTGGACATCAGCCGGTTTTTCCTCTATCTATCAGAAAAGGGCGGATACCATGTTTCACATTTTGTTAATAGAAGATGATAACACTTTGTTTCATGAGATGAAAGAGAGATTAACGGGCTGGTCATTTGCGGTGCACGGAATAAAAGATTTCAGCCGGGTCATCCGGGAGTTTACCGAAATCAAGCCTGATTTGGTGATCATTGATGTACAGCTGCCGAAATTTGACGGCTTTCATTGGTGCAGAATGATACGCTCCCAATCAAACGTGCCGATTCTCTTTTTGTCCTCGCGCGATCATCCCGCGGATATGGTCATGTCGATGCAGCTCGGGGCAGATGATTTTATTCAGAAGCCTTTTCACTTTGATGTGTTAATCGCGAAAATACAGGCGGTGTTCCGCCGTGTGCATCAATACGGCACAGAACCGGCGCTGATGAAAAGATGGTGCGGAGCGGTCATTGACACAGAAACCAACACGGTCAGCCGTAAAAACGGTTCGGTCGAGCTGACCAAAAACGAAATGCTGATCTTAAAACTGCTGGCTGAGCAGAAAAATAAAATCGTCAGCCGGGAAGAACTCATCAGAAGCCTATGGAATGATGAGCGTTTCGTCAGTGATAATACGCTGACGGTGAATGTCAACCGGCTGCGGAAAAAACTCGAACAATTAGGCATCGGGAAAATGATTGAAACCAAGGTGGGGCAGGGATACATCGCAAAGGAAGAAGACGGTCTTTATGATTAAATCATTTCTGCTCGAAAGAAAGAGCTGGATCGCGATGTTTCTTTTTCAGCAGGCTGTGCTCCTTTTTGCGGCATATATTGATCCGTCTATTCCGTTTTTTTCGGTGCTGTATTTCGTTTACCTGTCGCTTCTTGTGTTTCTTGTATTTCTCTTGTTCCGCTATCGTAAAGAGACCGCCTATTATAAAAGCTTAAGAGAGTGGGACGCCAATTTAGACATGTCTTACCTTAAAGCGCCTGACAGTCCGTTTGAGTCTATCGTTGAAGAAAGCATTGAAGGGCAGACAGAGCAGTTAAGAAAAAGCTCACTTGATCTTCAGGCGGCGTCAGAGCATGAAAAGGACGATCTGATGTCGTGGATTCACGAGGTCAAAACACCGCTGACAGCGATGCATCTCATGATCGAGCGCCTTGATGAACAGCCGCTCAAAGCCCCTTTGCTGTATGAATGGCTGCGGATTCACCATCTTCTGGACCAGCAGCTTCATCAGAAACGATTGTCCTTTATTGAAAATGATTTATCATTCCAGCGCATTCAGCTCAGACCGCTCGTTTTCAAAGAAATTAAAAATCTGCAATCTTGGTGTATACAAAAAGGGATCGGGTTTGACATTCAGCTTGATTCACCAGACGTTCACAGTGACGGAAAATGGCTTTCCTTCATCATCAGGCAGCTGTTAAGCAATGCCGTCAAATACAGTGAGGCGGATGACATTACCGTAAAAAGCTATGAACAAAACGGCCGGGTGCATGTGGATATCGAAGACCGCGGCATCGGCATCGAGCCCAAAGATCTTCCGCGCATTTTTGAAAAGGGATTTACCTCGACGCGAATGAGGCGTGATCACGCGTCAACGGGGATGGGCCTGTATTTGGCTCAAAAAGCCGCGGCTCCGCTTCTTATCCAGATCAGCGTGCGCTCTGAGCCGGAAAGCGGCACGGTTTTTACCTTGGTGTTTCCGAAACAGAACGATGCCGTCAGCATGTTCAGCGTGTGACAAAAGTGTCACATGCTTTTCTCTTTTGTTCGCTTAATCAAACGAAAAAAACGGCTTCTGTTTTTAAAATAAAGATAACCAATGTAAAAGGAGAATCAGAACGTGATGATTTTAGAAGCAGGCAATATCCAAAAAAGCTACGGAAACAAGCTGAATAAACAAGAGGTGCTGAAAGGAATTGATCTTCAGATTCACAAAGGGGAATTCGTCAGCATTATGGGCCCGTCGGGATCAGGGAAAACGACCCTTTTGAATGTGCTTTCCTCCATTGATAAAGTGAGCGCGGGCACCATTAAACTGAATGAGACGGAGATTACATCCATGAAAGAAAAGCAGCTTGCCGAATTCAGAAAACGGCATCTCGGCTTTATTTTTCAGGATTATAATTTATTGGACACCCTGACCGTGAAGGAAAACATACTCCTGCCGTTATCCATTACGAAAATGTCTAAGAAAGAGGCGGACCTGCGATTTGCCGAGACGGCAGAGGAGCTTGGGATCTATGATTTGCGACATAAGTATCCGAGTGAAATTTCCGGCGGGCAAAAACAGCGGACGTCTGCCGCAAGAGCTGTTATTCACGAGCCGGGCATTATTTTTGCTGATGAGCCGACCGGAGCGCTCGATTCAAAGGCTGCCATGGATTTACTGAATAAACTCAGCCGTCTGAATCAAAAACGCCGCGCCACCATTGTGATGGTGACGCATGATCCGGTTGCCGCCAGCTATTCCGGACGTGTGGTTTTCATTAAAGACGGCCGTGTGTATACACAGCTGAATAAAGGCGGCCAGGACAGACCGGACTTTTTTCAGGATATTATGAAAACGCAAAGTGTATTGGGCGGGATTCAGGCATGAGTATTCATCATTTGATCTTCCAGAACCTGAAAAAGAATATGAAAAACTATTACCTTTACGTTTTTGCGCTGGTGTTCAGCGCCGCCCTTTATTTCGCGTTTGTCACGATGCAATACGATCCAGCGCTTGATGAAATGAAAAGCTCCATAAAAGGAGCGGCGGCAATCCGGGCCGCCTCTGTACTGCTTGTGGCGATCGTGTCGGTATTTCTTTTATACGCCAACACCATTTTTATTAAACGGCGCGGCCGGGAAATCGGCTTATTCCGATTAATCGGCATGACGAAAATGCACATTTTCCGCATACTCAGCACAGAAAATTTCATTTTGTATTTCGGATCGATTTGGATCGGTATTTTTGCCGGCTTTTCTCTCTCGAAATTATGTATGATGATGCTGTTTCATACAGTCGGTGTGAAAGCCTCTGTCTCACTGTTTTTTTCAAGCAAGGCGCTCGTTCAGACGTTAATTGTGTTCGGGGCGATTTACGTGCTGATTATGATGATGAATTACTTATTTATTAAACGGCAAAGCATTTTGTCTTTATTTAAAACCGCGTCATCGTCAGAAAGCGGCATAAGACGGCTTTCTTGGGTGCAGATGTCGATCGGTGTTGTCGGTATTGCGGCCATTATCGCCGGCTATGCCGTGTCCGCGGATTTATTCGGAGGCAGTTTTACGAGCATGAATGAACTGTTTTCGGCCATGGTGTTTATTCTCGGCTCGGTCATTATCGGAACCTATCTGTTTTATAAAGGTTCGGTCAGCTTTCTGGCAAATCTCATCCGGAAATCAAAAGGCGGGTATCTGAATGTCAGTGAAGTGCTGTCTTTGTCATCCATCATGTTCCGGATGAAGTCAAACGCCGTCCTGCTGACGATTATTACGACTCTTTCGGCGCTGGCAATCGGTTTGCTGTCTTTAAGCTATATCTCGTACTATTCCGCGGAAAAATCGGCTGAGCAAAATACAGCCGCGGACTTTGCGTTTGATAACCAAAAGGAGACTGACTCATTTACCGCTTTATTGAAGAAAAACGGAATTGAACACAAAGTGAAAACAATCAAGACCATTCAAGCCGGTGTCAATATGAAGAACATCATAAACGGCGACATGAATAGCTTTCAACAAGACCCGTCCAGCTTGGCGCTGCCGATTATAAGCGAGAAAGACGCAGAAGGGACGGAGCTTTCTGACGGAGAAGCCGTGTTTACCGGATATAATGATATGATGAAAAGATTTCTCGACCTGAAAACGTCAGGATCCATTGATATAAACGGCAAAACGGATAAAATACCGCTGGCGTATAAGGGCTTGAAGAACGACTTCCTTCTGTCATATACATTTACAAGCGGAGGGCTGCCGACCGTTATCGTCACCCAGCAGGTATTTGACCGGATCGAAAAAGATATCGACCCGTCCATTCAGGGAAAATCAAATCGGTTTTTCGGCATTACACTCAAACGTGAAGAGGACATCCAAAAAGCTGATGGTCTGTTTCAAGCGCAGCACTATTCTGACGGCGCGCTTTCACAATTTGAAACGGCTGACACCCAAAAGAAAAACATGGGGCTGATCATGTTTATTGTCGGCTTTTTGGGGTTAACCTTTCTGATCACCTCAGGCTGTATCCTTTATTTTAAACAAATGGGCGAGTGTGAGGATGAGAAGGCTGATTACACGATATTGCGGAAGCTCGGCTTCACAACGGGAGATCTGCTGAAAGGCATCCGCCGGAAGCAGGCGTATCATTTCGGCATCCCGCTCGTTCTCGGGCTGTTCCACAGCTATTTTGCCGTTCAGTCAGGATGGTTTTTATTCGGAACGGAAGTGTGGACGCCGATGATCATCGTCATGGCGCTGTATACGCTGCTGTACTCCATCTTCGGCATGCTGTCGGTGCTATACTATAAAAAGGTCATTCAATCCGCCTTGTAAAACAAGTTGAGGAGCCTCCGCATAAGCGGAGGCTTTTTTGTATGAATAGAAGAAAGCGATTTTTAAAAGAATAGACATACGTCATTTTTTCGCGCGGGGGAGCCTTATGCAGAGATATTTTCAATTGAAATCTGAAACAGGGGCCTTTCATCTATTTTCCAAGGAACACATTTTCACGCTTTTGGTCATCGGATTGCTTGGGGTGTGCGTGATCGTATTCCGGAAACAGCTCAACTACGGCCGGTCGAATCGCGTTTTCCGCTATGTACTGTTCATTCTCCTTGCCGTGTCGCAGATCAGCTATCATATATGGCTGCTTTGTCATCATGCCTGGTCGCTGAAAACAGCTCTGCCGCTGCAGCTGAGCGACCTTTCCGTCTATTTGGCGATGCTGATGGTCATGACAAAAAGCAAAAAACTGTTCGCCTTCCTCTATTTTGCCGGTTTGGGCAGCGCCGTACAGGCGATGGCAACACCTGATTTAGGGGCGTATTCTTTCCCTCATTTTCGGTACATCGTGTTTTTCGTCTCCCACGGCTGTGTTTTTCTTACCTGCCTATTCATGGCCGCTTCAGAAAGGTACAGACCGTCGGCGCGCGGACTGTGGGTGTCTGTGCTGATCGTAAATCTGTACGGGGCGTGTGTCTTTTTTATTGATCGTGTGCTGAATGCGAATTACTTATATTTAATGAAAAAACCGAAGACCGCTTCGCTTCTGAACGTTTTCGGACCTTGGCCGTGGTATCTTCTATCAATGGAAGCGGCGGTGATATTGAGCTTTTTCATTCTGTATATTCCGTTTTGGCTGCTGAGGAAAAGAGCATGAGGCCGGCCTGTTTTTGTGAATCCAATCATTTGTAATTTTTTCAACATTCCGGCATTATTTTTTTCAGATTCTGATGTTGAAAAAAGACGTTCGCGGCGATAGAATGAATGTGCTATGATAACGTGTTCGATACGGAGCCGCGGCTTGCGGTTTCCGTTTTTTCATGGGGTTTTTTATAGAGAGAGGGGGATCGGTATGCCGCGCGCTTTGAAGATATTAATCATCGGAATGTTTATCAATGTGACGGGCGCATCTTTTTTGTGGCCGCTGAATACGATCTATATTCATAATCATTTAGGGAAATCGCTGACTGTTGCGGGGATAGTTCTGATGCTGAATTCCGGTGCCAGTGTGGCGGGGAATTTATGCGGCGGATTTTTGTTTGATAAAATCGGCGGATTCAAATCCATTATGCTGGGCATTATGATCACATTGGCAAGTCTTCTCGGACTCGTTCTGTTTCATCAATGGCCCGTTTATATTTGGCTGCTCATCATTGTCGGCTTCGGTTCCGGTATCGTGTTTCCGGCCAGCTACGCCATGGCGGGAGCGGTATGGAAAGAAGGCGGGCGGAGAGCTTTTAATGCGATCTATGTAGCTCAGAACGCAGGTGTCGCCGTGGGCTCTGCACTCGGCGGGATGGTTGCGGCGTACTCGTTTACGTACGTGTTTTTAGCCAATGCTATGCTGTATGTGCTGTTTTTCCTTATCGTATTTTTCGGGTTTCGAAATATCAAAACCCAAAATGCGAGCCAGGTTTCTGTTCTGGACTACGAGCCTGTCAGCAGCAGAACGAAATTTACGGCGCTTCTCATATTGAGCGGCGGGTATGTTCTCGGGTGGATTGCCTATTCGCAGTGGTCCACAACCGTTGCGTCACATACTCAAAGCATCGGTATGCCGCTTTCATTATACAGTGTGCTCTGGACCGTAAACGGAATATTAATTGTCGCCGGACAGCCTCTCATGGGAGCTGTTCTGAAAAAATGGTCCGGTGCGTTAAAAACGCAGATGGTCATCGGCTTTTGTATTTTTATCGTCTCGTTCGGCGTGCTTCTCAGCGCCAAGCAATTTCCGATGTACCTCACCGCAATGGTGATTTTAACCGTCGGAGAAATGCTTGTCTGGCCTGCCGTGCCTACCATTGCCAATCAGCTTGCGCCTAAGGGGAAAGAAGGATTTTACCAAGGATTCGTCAACAGTGCGGCGACGGGCGGCAGAATGATCGGGCCGCTCCTTGGCGGCGTGCTGGTTGATCAGTACGGAATGAGCGTGCTGCTGTTGATCCTGATGGTGCTTCTTGTTGTCAGCATCGCAGCGACGGTGCTGTACGACAAACGCTTGAAAACCGTTAATAAACAAAACGTCCAAGTGCGATGACGACATAAAAAAAATCCCGCTGTTTCGGCGGGATTTTTTTGTTTATACGACCGGAAGCACGTTGACGGCGTCCTTAACGTTTAAATACGTCTTTAATGAAGAAAAGCTGGCATCAAGCTGATTCATTCTCATGGCGAGGGTAGGCTTGATACCGGTGATAATCAATTCCGTGCCGATTAATTTAAGCAGGTGGTGCAATTTGAAAATCCGGTCTGCGGTCTGTTCGTTTACCTCGGCCAGACCTGATAAGTCTATAATTAAGTAATCATCTTTAGATGCGGTTAATATGTCCGTCAAAGTTGTCACAATTGAATCAAATCGTTCTTCCGTTAAGTTTCCCACTAACGGCAAAGCGGAGATGCCGTTTCGGATCGGAACAATCGGTGTAGACAGCGTCGTGATTTCTGTGAGGGAATCCTCAAGGAGCTTTTCGTATTCTTTCTGCTCTGTAATGTCTTTTTGAAAACCGACAAAATAGAGCTTGTCTTCAACATAAAGAGGATCAATGTTGAGTTCATTCCAAAATGGGGTGCCGTCTTTTTTGACGTTTTTCAGCCGCACCGTGATCTTTTCTTTCTGGGTTAAGCTCTTTCTGATTTTCGCGACTTGTTGACGGTCGGTTTCTTTGCTTTGCAGAAATCTGCAGTTCTTACCTAATATCTCTTCGGAAGAGTAGCCTGTCATATCCATAAATCCCTGATTTGTATATATGATGGGATTGTCCTCAAGAGAGGGGTCTGTAATCACCACGCCGATGCGTGCGTGATCAAGCGCCTTTTTGATAAGCTCCAGCTGCTCCAGTTTTCCGAATACATTTGAGTCAGCCATGTAAAACCCCCTTTTGGCCGTAAAGCTGCGCGCTTTTTCAGCCATTGTTTCTCCCCTTTTTAAATGAATCTACAGTAACCGTAGCATAACATATGTTCTGATTCAAGCAGCCGAAGTTTGCAATTTGTCATTCGGGCTTGTCCTCATATACACTGAATATATAAGGGGAAGGCACATCATCGCTAAGTAAGTGACTAGGTCATTGTCACTGGGTGAAAAATGAATCTAATGCATCAAGCTTACCGATCATGTGTTCACATATAATGGAAGAAACAAGCTTTTTACTTTCCTGCTCAATCGCCGGTATGTAGATATCGAAAATCATCGTATTCGTAAGGGGGCTGGATGGCCTGAAGTCGCTTTACTAAATAAGGGCTTTAGGAAGGTGATGAAGATGCTGCATCAGGTAATAATTGCTTGTGTAATTGGAGGAATCATGGGGGTTCTCGGTCATGTGAAAAAGAGAGGCAGGCTGGAGAAACCTAGAATGACAAAGCGGTTTATCTATCTCGGTTTTTTGGAAGATGGTTTTATCGGAATGGCTGCTTCCATCTTACTTGTCTTATCCGCTGACCCCGATTCAGGAATTCAACTCGTCATCTTATCCATAATCGCAGGCTACGGCGGAGAAGCTGTTCTCAGGAGCTTTGATTTTGTCAGAGAACAAAACAGTGATTCGGCCGAAGCAAAACCACACCAGCAAAAAAATCCTCCATCAAAATAATATCCCCGCTCATGACCCGTTCCGGGTACATTCCCATTGTATACAAACCTGCTTGCACTTATGAACAGAATTCTATAAAATACAGGTAAGATTACGGTAGCGATAAGAACAGTGAAGAGGAGCAGTAAGAAGCAGATTTTGCAATCAGAGAGTTGACGGCCGGTGCAAGTCAATCAAGTCTGTTTCCGAACTCGCCTCAGAGTTGCAGCGGCAAAACCGCTGACGCATAACTGCGTTAAAAGTATCAAGTGAGTGCGGCTCAAAACCGCGCTAACGAGGGTGGTACCGCGGGAAATAAAAATCTCTCGTCCCTTTTTGGGATGAGGGAGTTTTTTTAGTTTTAGAATAATCTGAATATAATCTTTCTCATCCCGTCAATACTTGGACTACATACGCCGTATTCAATCAGAAGGAGGTTTTTACGTTGAGTTTTCAGCATGAAAAAATAGAAAAGAAATGGCAGAATTACTGGTTGGATCATAAAACGTTCGCCGTCAGTGAAGAGAATGACAAGCCGAAGTTTTACGCGCTTGACATGTTCCCGTATCCTTCAGGAGCCGGCCTTCATGTCGGACATCCGGAAGGCTATACGGCAACCGATATCCTTTCGCGCATGAGACGCATGCAAGGATACAATGTGCTTCATCCGATGGGATGGGACGCGTTCGGGCTTCCTGCCGAGCAATACGCGCTTGACACGGGGAATGATCCGGCCGAGTTCACAAAACAAAATATAGATAATTTCCGCCGCCAGATTCAATCGCTCGGATTTTCATATGATTGGGATCGTGAAATCAATACGACTGATCCGGACTATTACAAGTGGACGCAGTGGATCTTCACCAAGCTGTACGAAAAAGGGCTCGCTTACGTAGACGAAGTGCCGGTCAACTGGTGCCCGGCGCTCGGAACGGTGCTTGCGAACGAAGAAGTCATTGACGGCAAAAGCGAGCGGGGCGGCCATCCGGTTGAACGCCGCCCGATGAGACAATGGATGCTGAAAATCACCGCTTATGCGGACAGGCTTCTTGAAGATTTAGAAGACCTTGACTGGCCGGAAAGCATTAAAGACATGCAGCGCAACTGGATCGGACGCTCAGAAGGCGCAAACGTGCATTTCGCGATCGACGGCACTGATGACACGTTTACCGTGTTTACGACAAGACCGGACACGCTGTTCGGCGCGGCTTATGCCGTACTGGCTCCTGAGCATGAGCTTGTGGAGGCCATCACGACGCCTGAACAAAAAGAAGCGGTAGACGCTTATGTTAAAGAAGTTCAGGCGAAAAGTGACCTGGAACGGACGGATCTTGCGAAAACAAAAACGGGCGTCTTCACGGGCGCATATGCCGTAAACCCTGCAAACGGGGAAAAGCTGCCGATCTGGATAGCGGATTATGTCCTCGCCTCTTACGGAACAGGCGCTGTAATGGCCGTGCCGGCGCATGATGAACGTGATTTTGAATTCGCAAAAGTGTTCAGCCTGCCTGTCAAAGAAGTCGTAAAAGGCGGAAACACGGAAGAAGAAGCGTACACGGGGGACGGAGAGCATGTCAATTCCGGCTTTCTGAACGGACTGAAAAAAGCGGAAGCGATTGAAAAAATGATCGCCTGGCTTGAAGAAACGAAAAACGGTGAGAAAAAAGTGACATACCGTCTGCGTGATTGGCTGTTCAGCCGCCAGCGCTATTGGGGCGAGCCGATTCCGGTTATTCATTGGGAAGACGGCACGTCAACAGCCGTTCCGGCGGAAGAGCTGCCGCTGATTCTGCCGAAAACCGATGAGATCAAACCGAGCGGAACAGGTGAATCACCGCTTGCCAACATTAAAGAGTGGGTGGAAGTCACTGATCCTGAAACGGGCAAAAAAGGCAGAAGAGAAACGAACACGATGCCGCAATGGGCGGGAAGCTGCTGGTATTTCCTCCGCTTTATCGACCCGAAAAATCCGGATCAGCTCGCTTCACCTGAGAAACTGGATAAATGGCTGCCCGTTGATATTTACATCGGAGGAGCGGAGCATGCCGTGCTTCACCTTCTGTACGCGCGTTTCTGGCATAAATTCCTCTACGATATCGGTGTCGTGCCGACGAAAGAACCGTTCCAAAAGCTGTATAACCAAGGAATGATTCTCGGGGAAAATAATGAAAAAATGAGTAAATCCCGCGGAAACGTCGTCAATCCGGATGAAATTGTGGCGTCTCACGGAGCAGATACGCTCCGCCTGTACGAAATGTTTATGGGGCCGCTTGATGCATCTATCGCCTGGTCTGAATCAGGTCTTGACGGAGCGCGCCGCTTCCTTGACCGCGTATGGCGTTTGTTTATCGAGGAAAACGGCGAGCTGACGGGCAAAGTGACAGAAGGCGCAGGCGAAACTCTTGAGCGCGTCTATCATGAAACGGTCATGAAAGTGACAGAAAACTTCGAAGCCCTTCGTTTTAACACGGGCATTTCTCAGCTGATGGTCTTCATTAATGAAGCTTACAAAGCGAATGAACTGCCGAGAGAATATATCGAAGGTTTTGTGAAGCTGCTTTCTCCTATTGCGCCGCATTTGGCGGAAGAACTGTGGGAAAAACTCGGCCACGAAGGTTCGATTGCATACGAGGCTTGGCCTGCTTATGACGAATCAAAACTGGTGGACGATGAAGTGGAAATCGTCGTCCAGCTGAACGGAAAAGTAAAAGCGAAATTAATGGTTCCGGCTGATGCTGATAAAGCAGCGTTAGAACAGCTCGCACAAGCTGACGAAAAAGTAAAAGAGCAGCTTGAAGGAAAAACGATCCGAAAAATCATTGCCGTACCGGGCAAGCTTGTCAATATCGTGGCAAACTGACCGGGCGAAGCCCCTCTCCTACAGAGAGGGGCTTTTTTATCAGGCCTCTATCATAGAAATTGCACCGCGGGCTTTGGTATACTTAACACCATAAAGATGAATGGGAGTGTCACACATTGAAAATAAATGAAATCAGCACAGCCGCACTGGAAGAAAAATTAAAAGCGGGAGAAGAGCTGTATCTGATTGATGTCAGAGAAGACGAAGAAGTTGCCGAAGGAATGATTCCGGAGGCCGTTCACATCCGCATGGGGGACATCCCTGAGAAGATGGATGCGTTAGACAAGGACAAGGAATATGTATTTATCTGCCGTTCCGGAAAAAGAAGCATGAACGTTTGTATGTATTTACATGAGCAGGGCTTCCGTACGGTTAATGTTGAAGGCGGCATGCTGGAGTGGGAAGGCGAAACAAAGCCGAAGAAATAACGCTTTGAAGTGAAAGAAGAAAAGGGACGTGCGTCTTTTTCTTCTTTTTTTATAAAAAAACGGGAGGCGAATCAGGTGAAACCGATGATCCGCGCGATGAAAACAAACGATATCAAACAGGTCCGGCAAGTCGCAGAACGAAGCTGGCATCATACGTATGAAGGGATTATTCCCAGACACATTCAGGATCAGTTTCTCGAATCCGCCTATCAGGATGAGATGATGGAACGCCGGCTCTTGCATTCTCTGTTCTTTGTGGCAGAAGAAGAGGGGCGAGTGCTCGGTTTTGCAAATGCCACCCCGGTTCAAAAAGACGGAAATGCGGAGCTGACCGCCATCTATATTGACCCGGATTGCCAGGGAAGCGGGATAGGCACGGCACTCCTTAAAGAATGCATCAGGCAGTCCGGCGGGGTAAAAAAGCTTTATGTCCATGCAGAAAAAGAGAACCGCATTGCCTTATCCTTTTATCAAGCGAAAGGGTTTCAATGGGTATGTGAATTTGAAGAAGATTTTAAAGGACACACTTTACAGACGGTCAAACTGGTACTGAACATATAAAAGCGTCCGGGCCGCCCAGGACCGGAACGCGAATGATCAGTGATAAGCCGGAAGCCGGTCTTTGTGCGCTTCAAATAAGTCATCGCACAAAGATATGATGTCATTCATGGAAAGCTCGGCGCTCGTATGCGGATCAAGCATGGCCGCCTGATATACAGCTTCCTTTTTTAATGTAACGGCCGCTTCGATGGTTAAAAGCTGTGTGTTAATGTTTGTTCTGTTGAGCGCCGCGAGCTGCTCGGGAAGTTCGCCCGAATAGCACGGCATAATGTGGTTTTTGACGGCTGTGCAAGGCACTTCAACGACCGCTTTCGCCGGCAGATTCGGTATCAGCCCGGTATTCAGCACATTGCCGCCGAATGTGAACGGTTTGCCCGTCTCCATCGCTTCAATAATTCTCGAACCGTATTCTTTTGAGCGTTTATGCGTCAGGTTTTGGTTGTTGATGATGCCGTCTCTCATCGTTTCCCAATTGTTGATTTGTTCCGCGCATCTCCTCGGATATTCATCAAGCGGAATTTGGAGTTCATCTATCAGCTCAGGATACCGGCTTTTTATAAAATACGGGTGATATTCGGCATTATGCTCAGATGATTCCGTTACGTAGCAGCCGAATTTATCCATCAGCTCAAACCGCACCATGTCCTTATGTTTCGTCTTTTGTTTTTCGCGTGCCCGTCTTTTAATTTCAGGATATAAATCAATTCCGTCTTTTTTAATCTCCAAAAGCCAAGCCATATGGTTAATGCCGGCAATGCGTTCTTCCGTACCTTCGTGATCCATGCCGAGTGAGTCAAACAGATCTTTGGTACATACCTGGACGCTGTGGCACAGGCCGACCGTTTTGACATTTGTATGTCTGAGCATCGCTCCGGTCAGAGAGGCCATCGGATTTGTATAGTTTAACAGCCACGCATCCGGGCAGACCTCTTCCATGTCTTTTGCGATATCAAATAAAACGGGGATGGTGCGAAGGGAACGGAAAATGCCGCCTATTCCGACGGTATCGGCAATCGTCTGGCGGAGACCGTACCGCTTCGGGATGTCAAAGTCAATGACCGTCGCGGGTTTATAGCCTCCGACCTGAATGGCGTTTATCACATAGCCGGCGTGTTTCAGCGCCTGTTTTCGGTCATCGTAGGAGATGATGGATATACTCGTATTGTAGCGGTCTCTCATGTTTTCCAGCATGAGCTGGGATTCTTTCAGCCGTACAGCGTCAATATCATAAAGCGCGAATTCAAACCCGTTTAATGCTTCAGTCAGTAAGCAGTCCCCCAATACATTTTTTGCGAAAATCGTGCTTCCCGCTCCGATAAATGTAATTTTCTTCAACAGAAATTCCTCCCTTTTCTTCTCAGCCTTTGACCGCCCCGGAGGACAGCCCTGAGATAAAATATTTTTGAAGCGCCAAAAACAATACGACCATCGGCAGCATCGCCATGATCGCGGCTGCGGCGACTAAGTGAAGATTGTTCGCGTTTTCGCCGAAAAATCCCGCCATGGCCACGGTCAATGTCTGCACCTTTTGATCTTGTAAAAAGAAAATCGCAAATTGGTAATCGTTCCAGATAAACACACAGGACATAATGCAGACCGTTGCGGTAATCGGTTTCAACAAAGGAAACACGATTGTATAAAAAGTCCTGATCAATCCCGCGCCGTCCATCCTGGCGGCTTCCTCAAGCTCTTTCGGAATGGAAGAGCGGATAAACCCTGAATATAAGAAAACGGTCAGCGGCATATATGCAGCCGTATTAATGAGAATGGCTGCGGCATGCGTATTGATCAGCCCCGCATCAGCGACCATCTTGTATAAAGGAACCATGGAAGTCAAAGGCGGGATGATCATGATTGAAATCAAAAGGCCGAAGACGATTTTGTTCAGCTTTGTATTTCTTCTTGCGAGCGGGTATGCGGCAAGCGAACCCATGAAAATTAATAAAGCGGCGGAAACGGCTGTAATGATGATCGTGTTCAGAAAGGATTGCCCGAGAGAGGCACGTTCCCATGCTTCACGAAAATTCTGAAATGAAAAGGCGGATGGCAGCGACCATTTTGAACTGTAGTCACCTTTTGCTTTTAATGACGTGGTCAGCAAAATATAAAAGGGGACAATATGAACGCACGAGATAACGGCTGCCAACAGCGTAAAAATCCGCATTCGGGCTGTTTTCATGACATTTCCGTCTCCTTTCGCTTGAAATACACGAGAGCCGAAAAGCTGATGACAAGAATAATGACGGACATAAACACGCCTTGGGCGGCGGCATATCCCGCATCCTGCCGTTTAAAATATAAATCATACATAAACGTTGACATCGATTGAGAGGAATTGCCCGGCCCGCCTGCGGTCAGCGCGAAAATGACATCAAACAGCTTCAGCCCGCCGATGATATTGATGACCATGTTGATGGTGACAGCCGGCATCAATAAAGGCAGGGTGATGGTGAAAAACGGCTGAAGACCTCCCGCGCCATCCATTTTTGCGGCTTCGTAATAATCTTTCGGAATGCTTTGCAGCCCCGCCAAATATACAATCATCGCAATGCCTGCGTATTGATATGTGTTAATCATGACGATAATCCACGGGTTTGCCGCAGGGCTTGCCAAGGCGTTGACAGGACCGATTCCCAGTGCGCCAAGCACATCATTCAGCGCACCCCCGTCATATGAGAAAATAAAATACCAAATGTATCCCATAATCAGCGGACTGATAATGACGGGCAAGTAGACGATCGTTCTTGTGAGCGCCTTCATTTTTAAGCTCTGATTCAAAAGCAGCGCATATAAAAGTCCGAGCATATTCTGAAAAAAAGTGCTTCCGATGCCGTAAAGCAAAGTGTTTTTCACAACAAGCCACGTGTCCGGATCTGTAAAAAGCCTTTTATATTGAGTAACCCCCACCCATTGATACGTCTGTGAGAAGCCGTTCCAGTTTGTAAATGTGATAAAAGCGCCTTTGACAAACGGAAAAATCATGAAAATAAAAACCGTGGCAAGAGCGGGAACGTACATCCACCACAGTGACGCGGGTTTTAGCGGCTTTTGATGTTGAAATCCTTGGGTTTCTTTTGCAAGATCACTCATTCTTTTTCAGCTCCCCGTGAATCAGATTGAAGCCGGAGCCGCTTATATTCCCTGCCGAGTTTCGCTGAAATTTCAGCGGGGGTTAAGATATCGGCCATCAGCTCCTGCCCGGCTGTTCCCATCACATCCCACATTCCGTTCGGCAAATAAAGGCGGTCAAAATAAGGCTGCACCTTAATATGCTGATAGCGCTTATAGTCATTTGCGTAGAAAATGTCCGTTTGCACATTCACTAATCCGGCCGGAAGCGAGGTCGCTTCGGCAATTGATTTTGCGTGCTCGGGTCGGGCCATAAATGCGATAAACTGTTTCGCTTCTTCAAGCCGCGGGGAATCCTTGAATGCCGCCAGCGTGTAACGTTCGCCTCCGATCCAAACCGGCGCGTCTCCCTTGTGGACGGCCGGGGTCGGTATGATGCCGACTTTTACCTTCGGATTGATTTGAGCGACGTCTTGGCCGAGAGTGCCGCCCTGCAGCGTAAAGGCGATTTTGTTTTGCGCCATCAGTTCAATGAGCTGGGACCGTTTTGCCGTCACAGCATCTATATTGAGCAGGTTTTCCTTTTGCATCTCTTTCAGTTTGTCAGATAAATAGGTGAAGTGTGTCCAGCGGAAGGTTCCGTTTAACAGTTGTTTTTTGTAACGGTGTGCGGGATCTGTGATGAGAAGCGGTGCGGCGAATTGATCGTAATATTGGGCAAATGAGCTTTTCTCATAGCCGGCAAACCAGAAAGGGATGACTGTTCCGCCGCTTTTTTCTTTAATCTGTCTCAATGCCTTCATAAAATCATCCATTGTTTCCGGCGGTTTGATTCCGTATTTTTCCAACAATGTGCGATTGTAGGCCAGTCCGTCCTTTGCCTGATTCAGAGGGAAGGCGTATATTCTGCCTTTGGCGTCTTTGAGCATACTGTTTAAATTCGGATCGAGCCGCTTCGTCCAAGACATGCCGCTGAGGTCGGCGGTATATTCTCCGTAGCGGATTTTGGCCCAGCCGTGTGTGTCGAAAAGATCGGGCATGTCACCGGCTGCCATTCTGACCCTCATCATATTTTCGTAGTCATTGCCTGGGAAATGAACGTTTACTTGAATATCCGGATGTTCTTTTTGGAATGAATCAGCCAACTTTCTGAATACGGCGCGTTCGCTGTCTGAGGATATGGTGGAATAGACTGTCAATGTTTTCTGCTTTTCTCCGGCGCCGCTCTGTTCTGCCGAGCAGCCGGTAAGTATCATGCAAGTAAAAGAAAGAAACAAAGCCAGTAAGCGTTTCATCTTTTCCTCCTTTAAATATGATATAAACGCTGCGGGACACGTCACCTCCTTTCTTGTGAGCCGCAGCTTTGTCTGACAATCAATGAAGTGGGGAGCGTCACGGCCAGCGGGACGGTTCTGCCGTTTAAACGGTCGAGAAGCAATTTGACACCCGTCCGGCCCATCTCTTCCGTGTATACTTTTACCGTTGATAACGGCGTGCTGGCGTATTCTGCCTCATCAATTCCGTTGAAGCTGACAACCGCCGTATCGCGCGGGACTTGAAGGCCGGCTTCCTGCAAGGCTTTTAATGCGCCGACAGCCATCGAATCACTTGCGATAAAAAAGGCATCGGGGAGACTTCCGCCTTTGATGGCTTCATTCATCAGCCGGAACCCTTCGTGCATGCTGTATTCGCCGATCAGTACATGCTCCGGCTCGGCGCCGGCCATTTGTAAGAAAGCGGTCAGACGCTTATCCTCAATCGTTTTATTGCTGTTTACACCGTCTATGACGGTATGCTCCCGCTCCCGGCCGCCGATATAACCGAGCCGCTGGTAACCGAGCGACAGAAGATGTTCTATCGCCTTTTGCGCTGCGGCATAAAAATCCACGCTGACGGAATCGTAGCGGGCGGGATCGGGGGTGCCGTTAACAAATACCGCGTGCCTGAAAGCGGCGCTGATATTCGTAAGCGCCTCGTCTTGCAGGCTGCCGATGACGATGACGCCGTCCAGTTCGTGAAACATATGCTCTTGAAAAGAACCGAGATGGATAGAAGATGTGATAAAAACTTTTTGTCGAAAGCATTCTTCCTCAATGCCTTTTCGGATCGCCGAAAAATAAGGATCCTGCCGTTCTACTTCCGGTGACAGGCAGCTGACAACGCCGATCAGGGGCGCTGAATCGCTGCGGCTGCGGTTCTTCCGTCTTTTTGCCGACGGCTGATAGCCCAGCTCATCGGCGATCCTCAGAACTTTTTCTCTTGTTTCATCAGTCACAGCCAAAGAGTCATCCTTATTCAAAATTCTCGATACTGTCGCGCTGGATACAGATGCCTGTAAGGCAATATCTTTGAGACGGACCATTTCGCATCTCCTTTTTACTAAATATTTACTAAACAGAAATGACCTGGTTATTGTTAAAATGATATTATCATACGAGAGTAAGCGTTTTCAACAACTATTTTCGGTTACTTTTAGTAAAAATAAGTAAAAAAGAAAATCTGTTTTTCTCTATCATATTTCAATTGAACCGGAATAAATTGATAGAGAAAGGAGAGGGTGATGTGCTGAAGATAGCTGTTTTTGATGAGGAGCATGAAAAGGATCTGCAGACTGAAGTCAATACATTTTTAAAGGGGATTTCTGATGAACAGCTCGTTGATATTAAATATACGGTAGCGGCGGCCTGTGATCCTGAAGGTGAGCAGCTTTATTGTTTTTCCGCTCTCATTTTATACCGAAAATAAAGAAGCCCGGACGAAATGCCGGGCTTCGTTGTTCATTATGCTTTTTTGACGCGGGGACTTCTTGGTTTTTGGTATTTCTCCGCTTGTTTGATTCCTTTTCTCTCGCTCGCTAATGACTTGTACAGAGACACGATCATCAGAAGGATCACGACTGAAAACGGAACCGCGGCGAGAATGGCCGTGTTTTGCAGTGCGGCCAGACCGCCGGAATATAACAAAACCGCTGCCACGGCGGACTGGATGACGCCCCAGATGATTTTCACCCGGTTTGACGGGTCTAAAGAGCCGTAAGACGTTTGCATTCCAAGCACAAATGTCGCTGAATCCGCTGATGTAATAAAGAATACAGCGATCAGAACAAGCGTTAATACGGATGTCACCATTGTCAGCGGATAGTGGCTGAGTGCGCCGAACAGCATCGTATCCGTTGACATTCCCGCGACATTGAATACGCCTTTCTGCTGAAGATCCATCGCGGATACACCGAAGATCGCAAACCATAAGAAAGCCAATATACAAGGTGTCACCAATACCCCGATTAAAAATTCCCGGATCGTCCGGCCCCTTGATACACGGGCGATAAAAATGCCGACAAACGGCGACCAGGATATCCACCAGGCCCAATAGAAAATGGTCCAGCTGTTAATCCATTCGCGCTTTTGGGGATCATTCGGAGACAAGCGAAAGCTCATCTGCACGATATTTTGTATGTATTGGCCGATAGAATCGGTAAATGAGTTCATAATCAGCACCGTCGGGCCTGCAATGAGCATAAAGATCATTAAAATAGCCGCGAGCGCCATGTTGGTATTGCTTAAGTATTTAATCCCTTTGCCGATTCCGCTCCACGCAGAAATCAAAAATAACACGGTCACGACAGCGATCAGGATCAGCTGAATGGAAAATGTTTTCGGAATGCCGAATAAATAATGCAGACCGCCGTTGATCTGAGTCGCTCCGAGCCCTAAGCTTGTCGCCACACCGACAACGGTCGCAAACACGGCGATACAGTCAATCGCTTTGCCGATCGGCCCGTTTACTTTATCGCCCAAAAGCGGTGTCAGTGTGCTGCTGATCAAACCGGGCGCGTCTTTTCTGAATTGAAAATATGCGATACATAAAGCGACGACCGCATAGATGGCCCAAGCGTGCAGCCCCCAGTGGAAAAATGTGTACCGGAGCGCATCACGAAATGCTTGGGGCGTTTCTGTTTCACCTGAGGGAGAGCTGATGGCGTAATGGCTGATCGGTTCCGCAGCCCCGTAAAATACCAAACCGATTCCCATGCCTGCGCTGAAAAGCATGGCAAACCATGATAATAAGCCGAATTCCGGTTTTTCCCCGGGTTTTCCGAGTTTTATTGTGCCGATCGGACTCACAATGAGAAAGAGACAGAAACCGACAAATATAGAAACGACCAGCAGATAATACCAGCCGAAAGAATCCGTAATAAATTTTTGTGCCGTATCAGTGACTTGCTGCAGGCTGTCAGGAGAAATGGCCCCCCATAAAACCGCAGCGGCTGTGATGACAATCACAATCCAAAAAACACTGGAGATGTTCTTCTTCAAACGTTCTCACCCTCTGACTATTTTTTTCAATACGCCATTTTGTTTTAGTATGGTCGTACGATTGCAGATCATTCCTTTCTTCCTATTCCCTCAATCAGGTGAAACAAAACGCAGAAAACTCTATCATGTTTTTGGTCAATTATCAATGGGGACGCTCAGGTAAATGCGCTTTATACCATTTAGAGCGAGCGTGAGAAACGTCCTGCATTCAAACCGGCGAGACGCCCTGTGACAAAAGCTGAAGTGATATTGTAGCCCCCGGTATAGCCGTGAATGTCGAGTATTTCTCCGCAAAAATATAAGCCTTCCATTTTTTTTGACGCCATTTGTTTCGGCTCAATCTCTTTTACGGAAACACCTCCGCCTGTGACAAACGCTTTGTCCAAAGAAAGCGTTCCGTCAGCGGCAACCGTAAATTGTTTGCAGTCTTTGGCAAAAGCCCTGAATTGATCCTTCGGCAGTTCCGTAAAGCTTGTCTGCGGATCAAGACCGTTCCGTTCCAGAAGAAAAAGCAGGTACCGTTCCTGCATCCACGGCTTCAGCGCGTTTTTGAGCGCTTTTTTCGGTGCGTCTTTCAGTTCCTTGTGCATCTTTTGAAATAACTCTTCCTCGTTGATGCCGGGAAACAGATCGATGCGGAGTTTGACCTCTGGCTGCTTTTTCAGTTCTTTGACGACAAACTGGCTGCAGCGGAGAATGGCGGGGCCTGACAAGCCGAAATGGGTGAACAGCATGTCCATCACGTGTGTGACGATTGGTTTGCCTTTTTTATTCAGGACGCTGACGGCCGCGTTTCTAAGAGACAGCCCCTGAAGTGTTTTTTGTTTAATAAACGGTTCTGACGACGTAACCGGCACTTCCGTCGGAAAGAGTTCGGTCACGGTATGACCGGCCGCTTCCGCCCATGCATAGCCGTCTCCGGTGCTGCCGGTATGCGGGACTGATTTTCCGCCGACCGCGATAATAACGGCGTCTGCGTTAATGTGTTCGTCATTGTTTGTCGTAATGCCCGCTGTCCTGCCGTTCTCGTACCGCACTTCTTTGATTTTTTCATTTGTGCGGATGGTGACATTCAGTTGTTTTAATCGGTTCAAAAGCGCATCGACAACGCTTTGCGCTTTGTCCGTCACCGGGAACATGCGCCCGTGGTCTTCTTCTTTCAGCTGAATGCCGAGTTTTTCAAAAAAGGCGATGATATCTTCATTATTAAATTCGGAAAACGCGCTGTATAAAAAGCGGCCGTTGCCGGGGATGTGTTTGATGATTTCTTCAACGGGGAGGCGGTTGGTCACGTTGCAGCGCCCGCCGCCGGAAATCGCCAGCTTCCGTCCCAGCTTGTTTCCTTTATCGATTAATAATACATCCGCCCCTTCTTCGCCTGCCGCAATCGCAGCCATTAAACCGGACGGGCCGCCGCCGATCACAATCACGTCATAATGTTTCATCTTTCATCAACAACTTTCTTTTTCACGTATAATAGGCGGAAATGTCCGCTTTCTGCTATTATAGCGAAAGAAAGGGAATCCTTAAACGTATTTTGTTTTTTAAAGAGTTTTCCCAAAAAGTTTCCCGCTGTAATTATTACCGTCTAATTGCCCAGTTGTGTTAAAATAGAAAAGTTGAATCTTCGTAGAAAATGGTGATGAGGAAACATGTCAAGCAAATTGTTAAGGGGCACGTTCGTGCTGACGCTCGGCACCTATATATCGCGGATTTTAGGGATGATTTATCTGATCCCGTTCGGAGCGATGGTCGGAGCGACGGGCGGAGCTTTGTTTCAATACGGATATAATCAATATACACTGTTTTTAAACATTGCCACGATGGGATTTCCCGCCGCGGTTTCAAAATTTGTCTCGAAATATAACTCCAAAGGAGACTATGAGACGAGCAGGCGGATGCTGAGAGCGGGAATGTCGGTTATGCTCGTAACCGGGATGATCGCTTTTTCAATTCTTTATATTTCGGCGCCGTTTTTTGCGGAAACATCTCTCGGCGGCACGAGTAACAACGGACTTACGATTGACCACGTCGTTTATGTCATCCGGATGGTCAGTCTGGCACTTTTGGTCGTGCCGATTATGAGTCTTGTGCGCGGTTTTTTCCAAGGTCATCAGATGATGGGGCCGACAGCCGTTTCACAGGTTGTGGAGCAGCTTGCCCGGATCATCTTTTTATTGGGCGCAACGTATTTGATTTTAAGAGTGATCAACGGCGGCCTTGTCATCGCAGTCGGATACGCGACTTTCGCGGCGCTGATCGGATCATTCGGAGGGCTTGTCGTCCTTTATATTTACTGGAATAAGCGGAAGGGCGATCTTCTGGCGATGAAGCCGAATCTCGTCCCGTCTGCGAACTTAAGTTATAAAAAAATGTTCATTGAGCTTTTCAGTTATGCCGCTCCTTACGTATTTGTCGGACTGGCGATTCCTTTGTATTCGTATATCGATACGAATACGTTTAATAAAGCGATGATTGCGGCGGGCCACAAGGATATCAGCCAGGACATGCTTGCGATTGTCACCCTTTATGTGCCGAAGCTTGTCATGATCCCGGTTTCTCTGGCGACCGCTTTCGGTCTGACGCTGATTCCGACGATTACTGAATCGTTTACGAGCAGGAATTATAAGCTTTTGAACCAGCAGATTAACCAGACGATGCAAATCATTCTGTTTTTGGTTATTCCCGCCGTTGTCGGGATGTCCGTGTTATCGGGTCCGGCCTATACGTTCTTCTACGGCTCTGAAAGTCTTCGCCCGGATATCGGACAGGATATATTGTTCTGGTACGCGCCTGTCGCGATACTGTTTTCTCTGTTTACCGTAAACGCCGCGATCCTGCAAGGGATTAATAAGCAGAAATTTGCTGTCGTGAGCCTTTTCATCGGCGTCATTATAAAAGTGGTGCTGAACATGCCGCTGATCAAGCTGTTTCAGGGAGACGGGGCCATCTTGGCAACGGCGCTCGGTTATATCGCTTCTCTTCTGTACGGTTTTATTATGATTAAGCGCCATGCGGGCTATTCGTATACGGTACTTATAAAACGGGTCATTTTAATCGCAGTCCTGTCCGTCCTGATGGGAGTCGCGGTCAAGCTGACTCAATGGCTGCTCAGCTTCTTTGTAACATACCAAAGCGGCCAGGTGCATGCGGCGATTGTCGTCTTTGTCTGCGCCGCTGTCGGCGGTGCGGTGTACATGTTTGCCGCGTACCGAATCGGATTTTTACAGAAAATGTTTGGAAACCGTCTGCCCCGCGTTTTAAGGAGAGGCAGGCATTCCGCCCATTGAGAAATAATGAATAGTCCGCTTATCGCGGGCTTTTCTTTTTAAAGGAGAGGATCAGGATGAGACTTGATAAGCTGCTTGCCAACAGCGGATTCGGCTCAAGAAAAGATGTGAAAAAAATCGTCAAGGCCGGGGCTGTCATGATTGACGGAGAGCCGGCGAAAGATGTGAAAACCCATGTCGATCCGGAAAAACAGGACATCACGGTATACGGAGAGCCGGCAGACTATCGTGAATTTATTTATGTCATGATGAATAAGCCGCAAGGAGTGCTGTCCGCTACCGAAGACAGCCGCCAGCAGACGGTGGTTGATCTGCTGACGCCTGAAGAACAGCGATTTGAACCGTTTCCGGCAGGACGTCTTGATAAGGATACGGAAGGCTTTTTGCTTCTGACCAATGACGGGCAGCTCGCTCATCGCCTGCTTTCTCCGAAAAAGCATGTGCCTAAAACATATGAGGTCCGGTTAACCTCGCCTCTGTCACCGGAAGACATCGTTCATCTGGAAAGAGGCGTCGTCATTGAAGGAGGCTATAAAACGAAGCCGGCAGCCGTTGAAATCATTACAGAAAGCCCGGATGAAACGGTGATTCATTTGACCATTACAGAAGGCAAATATCATCAGGTGAAGCTGATGGCAAAGGCTGTCGGAAATGAAGTGGCTTATTTGAAGCGGCTTTCGATGGGGGCTGTTTCTCTTGACCCGGATCTTAAACCGGGAGAATTCCGCGAGCTGACTGAAGAGGAGCTCGAAACGCTGAGAGGCGCTGAAGTGTAATCGATATCAGAAAAGCCCAAAACAGATTTGTTTTGGGCTTTTTATATAGAGGAACAAAAAACAAGGCAAAGACGCTGCTTTGCCTTGCAGCATGTCAGGCCGAAAAGGGCCTTATGTAATTGTTCGCTTAAGATGTAATTTTCACTTTTTTTCGTGTTGTCTCCCACTTGCCTCGGCTAGGACTATGAACAAGATCATTGTATGCTAACACATTTAAGTCTCGCTGAATGGTTCTAGGTGTAATGCCGAATTCATCAACCAGTTCCTGTGTTGTCACAAGGCCTTTTTCCTGGATGAACATGTAAACTGATTTAATCCGAGTCAGCATACGATTTGTTGAAGGTTTCAAAAAACCACTCCCTATCATAAGATCGGATGGACTTGATATACCACAACTTTCGACTCTAAAACTTCGTACGAATAAGCAACAAAGGATGACATTCTGTTTTTTCTCTTTTAACTGCCTCCATTATACACGATATGGACAACATGAATCTAGGAATAAGCGCAGATAATTTTTTCCAAATGGGTGCCGCCTTGGTGCATTACTATGCCCGGTCCGCTTTTATTATTATGGAAACTGAAACTTTTTTTATACATGTCCGTATGAAAACGGGGGAGTGAGAAGTTTGGGAGAATTATTGAATGCAAACATTGTCTGCGCCGGTTATGCTGACAGGCCGAAGGTGATTTCTGATGTATCTCTGTCAGTCAACGCTGGTGAAATTACCGGTTTAATCGGAGCGAACGGCGCGGGGAAAAGCACAGTGATAAAGGCGGTTCTCGGGCTGTCCCGGGATATAGAGGGCGGAATTGAGTGGAATGATTCATCTTATGCTTACATACCGGAGCGTCCGAGTTTTTATGATGAACTGACGCTTTGGGAGCATCTCGAGCTGACCGGGTCATTGCGGGGTATAGAAGGAGAAGAATGCCGTGAGCGGGCAGGGCGGCTGCTTGAAGAGTTTTCGCTGACGTCTGTAAAACATGATTTGCCTTCCGGTTTTTCAAAAGGGATGCAGCAAAAATTGATGCTCATACAGGCATTTTTGGCGAAGCCGGATATTTACATCATTGATGAGCCTTTTATCGGACTTGATCCGATCTCAACGAAGCTGTTTACCGACATGCTGATTGCTGAGAAAGAAAGGGGCGCGGGGATTTTGATGTGCACTCATGTTCTGGATACGGCGGAAAAAATCTGCGACCGGTTTTATTTGCTGGATCAGGGCGCTCTGCTTCTTCAAGGCACGTTAGAGGAGCTTCAGGAAAAAACGGGGAGCCGTTCACTGCTGGATTGCTTTTATTCAGCGGTTCGGAGCAGTCAGCGATGACCGGGCGGGCTTTGTTTTTTCAAAGGCTGTTTCATTATTGGCGGTATCAATGGAAGGTGTTTCAGACGGTCATTGATTGGACGGTCGCGCTGTATATCGTTCTTCCCGCTGCCGCATTTGCCGTTTATCAATATGCTGAATGGCTGAACGGCAGGGGGCTTCTTAATGGAGCGGCAGGAGTATTAGGATGGGGCTGGCTGTATGTATTCAGTGCCCTGCTGTTGTGCACGGGTTTTATTCATACCTTTTTGCTGGAAGCGGATCACGTATTTTTGGTGCATGCAAAACATCTGATGCAAAAGCTGAAACGGTACGCGCTTTTGTATTCGATGTTCCTTTCCCTTATCAAATGGGGTGCGCTTGCCGTATTGTTATTTCCCTTATGGCGCCAATACGGTGACTGTACCTTACCGGCATATTCGGGTATGTTTTGCTGTCTGTTCGGCTTCCATACTGCAATATTAGCGGTGCACCGACACAGAAAAAACAGCAGGCGGACATTCGGGAATCAGGCGGCAGGCTGGCTGAAAGTGATGGTTCTGATGGCGGGTGCGTTTTTTATGATCGTCTTTGCCGCCGAATGGTATTGGCTTTGGCCGGCGGGATGTATATTGTTCATCTGTTCCGCTTTTTTGACTTGGAAAGGGACGGAGACATTATCGGCCTTTGAGGAAGAAGTGCTTGAGGAGAACAGGCGCAAGCTTTCATTCGCGGCCTCTGTTTTGATGCTCAGCCATGATGTGCAGCTCCCGAATGGTAAACATAAAGGGCGGAGCAAGCCGTTTTTATATCCCGGCTCAAAGCACATCTTTACAAAACGGTCGGCGTATACGGCGTGGAAAGAATTGTTCTTTAAAGTGCTGATCCGAAACGGCGGGTATATCCGGCAGCTTTACCTTTTAACCGCGGCTTTTACGGCTCTTATTCTCGTTCTTCCGCTCTTAGTGAAGCCGGCAGTCCTCATTTTGTTTGCGATCGTCAGCCGCTATGCCGCGTCGCTTTTATTTGACCGGATCACGGACAAACCGGTTTTAAGCGGTATCAAGAGAGACAGTGATGACTATTTCAGGGCGCGAAACAGCGCATTAACCGTCATTCAAGTCATCTGTTCCGTCTGGTGTCTCATTGCCGCGATTCTTTCCGTTCTTTATATGTGAAAAATCCCTTTCCGAAAAAGGAAAGGGATTTTTCTTAATGACCGTTCAAAATAAAAAGCTGAATAAAAAACAGCACGGCGAAGATGATGACTAAAGGATGGATTTCGCGCCATTTTTTCTTAGCTGCTTTAACAAGCGGATATGAAATGAAGCCGAGTGCGATTCCGGTTGAAATACTGGACGTTAAAGGCATCGCCAAAATGACGAGAAAGGCCGGGAACGCTTCATCAAGCTCATTCCAGCGGATATTCGACACAGCACCCATCATCAGGCTGCCGACAATAATCAGAGCCGGTGACGTAATCGCGGACACTTCCGATAAGACGCTGACAAGCGGGCTGAAAAACATGGAAACGGCAAACATAACGGCAATCGTCAGCGCCGTCAGACCCGTTCTTCCGCCGGCCGCCACACCTGCTGAAGATTCAACGAACGCGGTCGTCGGACTGGTGCCGAAGATGCTTCCCACCGTCGTAGCGGTTGAATCAGCCAACAGCGCTCTTCTGGCATTCGGCAGCTGATTGTTTTTGATCAGTCCCGCTTGTTCGGCGACACCGATCATGGTGCCGGTCGTGTCAAAAATCGTAACGAGAAGAAAAGAAAACACAACGGCGTACAGACCGTGATGCACGACATCCCCGAGGGCTCCGAACGGATTTGTGATTAAAAGCCCCTCCGGCAGGTGCGGGAAGGACATGAATCCTTTCGCGAAATGAATCTGCCCGGTCAAAAAGGCAATGACGGCGGTCAGCGCCATTCCGATGAACAGAGCCCCGTTAACATTCAGCACCATCAGTACAATACTGATGATAAGTCCGATAAGCGTTAAAATGACGGCGGGCGAATGAAGATCGCCGAGTGCGACCAGATTAGATTTATCAGCCGTGATGATTCCGGATTGGCGTAAGCCGATAAAAGCGATAAATAAGCCGATGCCGGTCGTAATTCCGTATTTTAAATTGTCCGGAATCGCTTCTATAAGTTGTTTTCTTAAAGGCGTTAACGATAAAATAATAAAGATGACTCCCGCGATAAAAACGGCGCTGAAAGCCGTCTGATACGTAATGCCGCTGCCTGTGCCGACAACGTGAAAGGCGAGATACGCGTTTAAGCCCATGCCGGGGGCAATGGCGATCGGAAAATTCGCAGCGAGAGCCATCCATAAAGTTCCGACAATGGAAGCGATAATCGTCGCGGTGAACACCTGGTCAAACGGAATTCCCGCATTGGAAAGGATCACCGGATTGACGACAATGATATACACCATTGTGAAAAAGGTGGTCAATCCCGCGGTAATTTCTCTTTTTATTGTCGTTTGATGCTTGTCGAGATGAAACATAAGTACCTCCAATGACGAACATTTTTTCAAAACATCATCTATATTATTCGTTTTATCGACATTTTGCAAGTCTTTATCAAGAAAGGGGATTTGTGATGAACTGGGAAGTTGAAGTCATCAGAAACAAAGAAGATCTGATCCGTGACACGCAGAAGTTTTTGCAGATCAACAGCGTAATGGACGAATCAACAGCCGGTCCCGGCCGGCCGTTTGGAGAAGGCGTCAATGCCAGCCTGACGTCACTGCTGGAATTCGGTGAAAAAGAAGGCTTCACCGTAAAGAATCTTGATGGCTATGCGGGCCATATTGAATGGGGAACGGGTGACGAAATCGTCGGCGTTCTGTGCCACGTCGATGTCGTTCCGCCCGGAGACGGCTGGACGAGCGATCCGTTTTCAGCCGATATCAGGGACGGCCGGATATATGCCAGAGGCGCCATTGATGATAAAGGGCCGACAATGGCGGCGTTTTATGCGCTGAAAATCGTCAAAGACATGCAGCTTCCTTTATCCAAACGCGTGAGAATCATCATCGGAACGGATGAAGAAAGTGATTGGAGATGCGTGGATCACTACTTCAAACACGAAAAAATGCCTGACATCGGCTTTGCTCCTGACGCGGATTTTCCGATCATTAACGCGGAAAAAGGAATTATAGATGCGTCACTGCGCATTGCACAAAGCGCTTCTGACAAAGACGCAAAAAACGGGCTTCTGTCATTCCGTTCAGGACTTCGCTTGAACATGGTGCCGGATGCGGCTGAAGCGGTTATTGAAGGGGACGGTCTTGATGCCGTGCACGCATATTTCAGCAAATGGCTTGAGCAGTCAAAAACACAAGGTGAAGCAGTTTCGGAAAATGGAAAACTGACGCTTCGGGTATACGGAAAATCATGCCACGCGATGGAACCGGATAATGGTGTCAATGCCGGCTTAAAGCTTGCTGAATGCCTTAACGGAACGGAGCTGGATGGAGCCGGAAAGCACTTTGTCAAAACCGTCAGTGACTATTTTTTAAATGATACACGAGGCAAAAAGCTGAAAATTGATTGCAGGGATGACATCAGCGGAGAGCTTACATTGAATGTCGGCACCTTTACATACAGAAAGGGTGAGGAAGGAGAACTCGGCATCAACATCCGTTATCCCGTCACTTCAGACAGCAATGTCATCCGTGATGCTTTTACGTCTGCTGAAGAATTCCGGCTTGAAGAATTTAAAGACAGCAAACCGCACCACGTTTCTGCCGATCATCCGCTCGTAAAGACGCTTCAAAAGGTTTACGAAGGACAGACGGGAAAGAAAGCGGATCTGATTTCAATCGGCGGAGGAACGTATGCGAGATCCCTTTCGGCGGGCGTCGCGTTCGGGCCGCTGTTCCCCGGCCGGCCTGACAGCGCGCATCAAAAGGATGAGTACATTGAAATCGATGACCTTCTCCGGTCAACCGCTTTATACGCCGAAGCCATTTATGAGCTTGCCAAGTGATAATAAAAAGGGACGCCGAAAGCGGCATCCCTTTTTATCATTCAAATGACCATAAATCCGTTGATAAATAACGTTCTCCCGTATCGGCCGTCATACAGATGACGATCTGTTCGGAAGGGAGGCGTTTTGCGGTTTCAATGGCGGCGAAGCAGGCGGCGCCTGAAGACGGGCCGACGAGTATACCTTCTTCCCGGGCCAGACGACGTGTTGTCGTATACGCATCTTCATCAGATATTTTCATGATTTCATCGTAAACGTCCTGATTCAGTATGCCGGGAATAAATCCGGGGCTTGTCCCGACAAGCTTATGAGCGCCGGGTTTTCCGCCAGACAGGACGGGAGATCCCGCGGGCTCGGCGACATGAACAATCATATCCGGGAAAAGCTCCTTCAGCGTTTCTCCGGTTCCGGTAATGGTTCCGCCCGTTCCCGCCGTTGCCACAAAAGCACCGAGCGGTCTGTTGAGCTGCTGAACGGCCTGATAGATTTCAATGGCGGTCGTTTTTCGGTGGGCATCTGGATTTGCGCCGTTATCGAATTGCATCGGGATAAAACTTCCCGGAATCTGTTCGGCGAGTTCTTTCGCTTTTTTGATGCTTCCGGGCATTCTTTCCGCCCCCGGTGTTAACACAACCTCCGCGCCGTACGCTTTCAGGAGGTTGATGCGTTCTTTCGTCATCGTGTCAGGCATGACGAGGATTGCCTTGTAGCCGCGCGCCGCCGCGTTCATCGCCAGGCCGATGCCTGTGTTGCCGCTTGTCGGTTCGATGATGACAGAGCCGGGTTTTAAATGCCCGCTGTTTTCCGCTTCAATGATCATATTGTAAGCCGCTCTGTCTTTGACACTGCCGCTCGGGTTAAACGATTCTAATTTTAAATAGACCTGTGCTGCATGTTCTGGCTGAAGACGATTGAGCTTTACGATCGGTGTGCCGCCGATCAGCTCCGCCGTGCTGTTTACGATTTTCAAGGCCGGCTCATTCCTTTCTGTATAAAACGTTCGGTACATAATATCCTATCATAATGAGCGGACAGGGTTCTCCTCTCCGCTTATCCGTTTTATAATAACACCATAACCAAAGAGGGGGAGATCCTCGTATGAAAGCTTCATTGCCGCATTATTTTATCGGCATTCCGATTCCGGCTGACATTGCTGAACCGATTTGGGAAGCAGCCAAAAAGGAGCCGGCGTTATCATTCAAAAAATGGGTGCACCCGCATGACTATCATATTACACTCATTTTTCTCGGAGCCGCGGATGAAGAACGGCTTGCGAAATTATCGTCTCTGCTCGCAGATGCTGCGTCGGCAGCGCAGCCGTTTACCGTACAGTTTCAGCATCTGGATATTTTCGGCGACCGCAGACAGCCGAGAGTGCTTCACCTTGAGCCCGAACGGAATGAACTGCTCTTTGATTTGCGGGAAAAAACAAAACAGGCTGTTTTGAAGGCCGGTTTTCAAGTGGAAAAACGCCCGTATCACCCTCATATGACGATGGCGCGGAAGTGGGCGGGAGACCGGCCGTTTCCTGACGATGTGCCGTTTGAAAGCGGCAGGGTGCAAAGTGCCGTCAGCCGGTTTTCCTTGTTTCAGACCCATCTTGACCGGTCGCCAAAATACGAAGAAATCGCACAGTTTCAATTGACATAAACAAATATTCGGAGTGGAGAAATCACATGGCACAGATCATCAAAATTCACGACTGCATATCCAGATATGAACTTGATCCATATCATTATATGAACCAGTTTATCCGGCTGAAGAAAGAACGCTGGGAGACGCTTCTTGAAGCGTTTGACCGGAAGACGGAAGAAAAAGAAACGAAAACGGCTGCCGGCGGGGAAACCGATCAAGCGCCGGCCAGGAAAAAATTTTCCTTAAAAAAGAGAAAAGAAGAAAATACGGCCGATATAAATGAAAAGAGGCACCAATGGTTTGATGAGCCGGAGGGAGAAGAGGCGCTGTTCGGGAATCTTCCGTCTCAAAAGTCTGAGCTCGCGCCTTTTTTCAAAGATCAGCTGTATGACTTTCAATTAAAATGGGCGAGCTCCACGCTTTCTCAAAAGTCTGAGCTTTCGCAGGCGGTCAAAAGGGACAGGATGTTAAAAATGCTGGCTCAAAAGCTGCCCGATTCCTATTTTGTGATGTATCATCCGGTTCTTCAAATTCAGCAGGCGTCCGTCGAACTGAGCATGATCATCATCTCGCCGCTGGAGATTTTCTGCGCTGCTTTTATGGAAGCGGAAGAGGACAGCGTATATATCGGATCAAAACACCGTTTTTGGGAAGAAAGAGGCTCCGGCAGCACGCGCCAAGTATTGAATCCGTCTCTCAGCCTGCACCGGACGGGCTCGGTCGTTTCGCAAATCGTAAAAGAAAAGCAGGCCGACATTCCCGTGCGGAAGCTTTTGCTCAGCAGAACGTCTTATATTGATTATCCGGAGCCGCCGTACGGGCTGGAAATAGCTGATAAACGGACTGCCGCAGAGTGGGTGGAAAAGCAGCAGAAAAATACGGCGCCGATCAAGCACCACCAGCTGAAGGCGGCGAAGGCTCTTTTGTCTTACGGCTTGAGCGATTCAAGCCGGAGACAGGAATGGCTTGATTAAAACGGACGTTTGCCGGCTGTCTCTTCATCTATGAAGCAGGTGAAAACAAACGATGAGTCAATGGTTTTTTATTATTAATCCGGTCTCAGGAGGCGGGCGGGGCCGGCGTGTCTGGAAATCAGTTCAAAAAGAGCTGAACAGGCGCGGGGTCAGCCACCGCTCTTTTTTGACCGGGCATCCCGGACATGCGGAGGTGCTGGCGAGGCAGATTTCAATGATGCAGGATCATAAGCTTAAGCGGCTGTTCGTCATCGGCGGTGACGGGACGATGCATGAAGTCATTAACGGACTGAAAGGAACGGATCAGATTGAGCTGACCTTTGTGCCCGCCGGTTCGTACAATGACTTTTCCAAAGGGCTCGGTATTAAGAAGTCGGCGCTTCTCCAAGAAATCAAAAGTCTGCACCGCCCGCTCACACGGAAATTTTTTGCGGGAAGCATCAACTTTTTTCATGACAAAGCGCAATCACTTTATTTTATTAACCACCTGTCTGTCGGCTTCGATGCCTCAGTTTTGAAGGCAGCCGCGAATTTTCCGTTATCGCGCGTTCTTCGGTTTTTGCGTCTCGGCTTTGTGATTTACCCGCTCGCGCATTTACATAAGGCCTCGAGGTTTCAGCCGTTCAGATTTGTGTGCACGGCAGACGGCCAGAGGCGTGAATTCCGCAATGTCTGGTTTGTCATTGCGGCTAATCACCCTTATTACGGAGGCGGCATGAAAGGGGCGCCTTCAGCAAATCCCCGTCAAAACCATTTTGATATTGTCATCGCAGAAAACCTGTCCTTTTTCTCGCTGTATCGTTTTTTATGGGCGATGAGCTTCGGCCGTCATATCAAAATGGACGGAGTGACGATGATAAAGGGGAAGGAATTCGTTTTTGAAACAGATGGGAAAATTCCGTTTCACGCTGACGGCGAGCTGATCGGAACGACGCCGTTTCGGCTTATGCCGGGCGGTACGCCGTTGAAAATAAAAACATAATAAACAAATGAAACCCGTCAAATGTTTCACGGCAAAGAGCGGTTCGCGGCATAAATCTTCAGAATTCACAGGTGTTCTTGCTAGTTTTGCTTGACGAAGTTTGTGCTGTAGCGCTAAAATTTATAGGACGGCTATTGATTAGCATATGAGACTCTCAATAGCTGTCTTTTTTATTCTCATGAAATTGTTTATGACAGGCCGCTCCGCCAATAGAGAAAGGCTGGAGGCCTATTCTAAAATATTTTAAGAAATGATGGGTTGAACATTGATATGAACTGGTTGGGACAATTACTAGGTAGCGATTGGGAGATCTTCCCCGCCGGAGGAGCTACAGGAGATGCATATTATGCGAAACATAACGGCCAACAGCTTTTTTTAAAACGTAATAGCTCGCCCTTTTTAGCCGTGTTATCCGCCGAAGGCATTGTTCCGAAGCTGGTTTGGACGAAACGGATGGAAAACGGGGACGTCATTACGGCTCAGCATTGGATGGCGGGCAGGGAGCTGAAGGCAAAGGATATGAGCGGACGCCCGGTGGCTGAGCTGCTCCGCAAAATCCACACATCAAAAGCTTTGCTCGACATGCTGAAAAGATTGGGAAAAGAACCGCTTGATCCGGGCGCCCTTTTGTCGCAGCTGAAGCAGGCCGTCTTTGCCGTGCGGCAATTTTCGCCGCTTATTCAGGAAGGCCTTGCTTATTTGGAAGCTCATGTGGATCAGGTGCAATTCGGTGAAAAAGTCGTTTGCCATTGTGATGTGAATCATAATAACTGGCTTCTGTCTGAAGACAACCAGCTGTATTTAATAGATTGGGACGGCGCCATGATAGCTGATCCGGCCATGGATCTCGGCCCTTTATTGTATCATTACGTCGAAGAGCCAGCGTGGGACAGCTGGCTTGGGATGTACGGCATGAAGCTCACGGAAGGGCTTCGGCTGAGGATGGCGTGGTACATGTTATCGGAGACCATCACCTTCATCGCCTGGCACAAATCAAAAGGAAACGACAAAGCGTATCATGATGCCATGGAAGAGCTTCATGCCCTGATGAAGCGGATTGTCAAGTAGTCAGGAGTACGAATCCATCTGCTCCACCCATTGGGACAAATGGTTTTGGTGCTCCTGAATATGCGTGTCGATGGAATCGGCCGTGATGCCGGACTGGCTGTAGCGGTAGACATCCTCGAGCACGTTTTTTATATTTGAATCAAGCCCGGTGTTGGCCATCAGTGATTTGATGACGCGCTCCAGCTGTTCATACTCGGCAACCGTGCCGCAGCAATCCAATTGATGGTTGGCCAGTATGTCCTTTAATAACCGGACCTGATGTTCGCTTGTTAAGCCCATGATTCATATACACATCCTTTCTGTGTCATACATTGTGCAAAGCGGTGCGGTTTTATGCATCACATGAGTGTTCCGGACCGGGGAGCCTCTTTTTTTATGCAGCCGGCGCCTTTAAAAGGCGCTTGCGGCTCTTTATGTTTCATGGTATGTTGTTACTCGAAATTATAGATAGAGGTGTCAATCATATGAGAATGCGCCATAAACCTTGGGCGAATGATTTTCTGGCAGAAAACGCTGACATCGCCATCAGTGATCCGGCCCAGTATAAAGGGCGGTGGAACACGGTCTTTGGCAATGACAACCCGATCCATATTGAAGTCGGTACGGGAAAAGGGCAGTTCATTTCAGGAATGGCCAAGCAGAATCCGGATATCAACTATATCGGGATTGAGCTGTTTAAAAGCGTCATCGTCACTGCCGTCCAAAAAGTAAAGGACAGCGGGGCTCACAATGTCCGTTTGTTAAATATAGACGCGGAAACACTGAATGACGTATTTGAACGGGGAGAAATCAAGCGCGTATATCTAAACTTTTCTGACCCGTGGCCGAAAAACCGCCACGAAAAGCGCCGTTTAACATTTAAAACGTTCTTGAAAAAATACGAAGAAGTGATGGGCGAAACAGGTGAGATTCATTTTAAAACCGATAACCGCGGTTTATTCGAATACTCTCTGAAAAGCTTTTCCGAATACGGCCTGCTTCTGACGGAAGTCAGCCTTGATCTGCACAACAGCGATCCGAAGGGCAATATTATGACAGAATACGAAGAAAAATTCTCCGCGCTCGGCCAGCCGATTTACCGGGCCGAAGTTGAATGGAGAACAAAAGACAGACTCTGATGCGGGAGTCTGTTTTTTTATGCCGCCATTTGCTACCATTACATCAGGAGGGATCAAGATGGAGACATTGAATATTGGGAATATTTCATTAACATGGCTGGACGGCGGTGTAACGCATATGGACGGCGGAGCGATGTTCGGCGTTGTTCCGAAACCTTTATGGTCGAGAAAATACCCCGTAAATGATAAAAACCAGATTGAATTAAGAACAGACCCGATTCTGATCAGAAAAAACGGCCTGAATATATTGGTTGACGCGGGTATCGGCCGAGGGAAGTTCTCTGATAAACAAAAAAGGAATTACGGCGTAACACAGGAATCCAATCTGAAACAATCTCTTCGTGACCTCGGGCTTTCCTGTGAGGACATTCATATTGCCGCGATGACCCATCTTCATTTTGACCATGCATGCGGCCTGACGGAGTACAGCGGAGAGGAGCTTGTCTCTGTTTTCCCGAATGCCCGCATTATCACTTCTGCAACAGAGTGGCGCGAAATGAGAAACCCTAATATCAGATCGAAAAATACATATTGGAGAGAAAATTGGGAGGCGGTACAAGATCAGGTCGAAACCTTTGAAAACGAGTATCAGCTGACAGAAGGCATTACGATGCACCACACCGGCGGCCACAGCGACGGCCACAGCGTCATCGTCTTAGAAGACGGTGGGGAGGCGGCTGTGCATTTTGCCGACCTGATGCCGACGAACGCGCATAAAAATCCGTTATGGGTGCTGGCCTATGATGATTATCCGATGACCTCTATTCCAGAAAAGCAGAAATGGCAGACGTTCGCGGCAGAAAAAGACGCCTGGCTCATTTTCTATCACGACGCGATTTACAGAGCGGTAAAATGGGGAGAAGACGGCGAAGTGGCTGCATCTGTCAAACGGGAGAAAAAATAAGCGGATCGATGATTTGCCTGTATGAATTTCGGGAATAAAAGCAAACCTAAGACAAATTGCTTTGAAAGGAAGAGACAGGTGAATCAATTTCAAGTGACGAAAGATGGAGAAATCAAAACAACACTGCGCGGATTAGAAGTGCTTTCTACGCCTTTTTTAAATAAAGGGGTGGCCTTTACACAGGAGGAAAGAAAGGAACTCGGGCTCGAGGGGTTTCTGCCGCCGAAAGTATTGACAATCGAAGAGCAGGCGAGGCGGGCCTACGAACAATTCAGTTCGCAGCCTGATGAGCTGAGCAAAAACGTGTACTTGACCGCTCTCCATGACCGGAATGAAACGTTATTTTACAGGCTGTTAAATGATCATTTAGGCGAAATGCTGCCGATCGTATATACGCCGACCGTCGGCACCGCGATCCAGCGTTACAGCCATGAGTACAGAAAACCCCGCGGTCTGTATTTGTCAATAGATGATCCTGAGGGAATGCGCGCCGCATTTCAGCAGTTCGGAAAAAATGAAAACATTGACTTAATCGTTGCCACAGATGCGGAGGGCATTCTGGGAATCGGTGACTGGGGCGTCGGCGGCATCGCCATTTCTGTCGGAAAACTCGCGGTGTATACGGCGGCGGCCGGAATTGATCCATCACGAGTGCTTGCGGTCGTATTGGACGCGGGGACAAATCAGGAAAGCCTCTTAAATGACCCGCTGTATGTCGGAAACCAGCATTCAAGAGTGCGCGGCGAGAAATATGACCGCTTTATTGATGAGTATGTCTCGCTTGCCCGGGAAACATTCCCGAATGCGCTGCTTCATTGGGAGGATTTCGGTACGGCTAACGCCCGCGGCATATTAAAACGGTATAAAGATAAAGTCTGTACGTTTAACGATGACATTCAAGGAACGGGCGCGGTATCGCTTGCAGCTGTTTTAGCGTGTGCAAAAGCATCAAAAGTGCCTTTAAAAGAGCATAAAGTCGTCGTCTTCGGCGCGGGAACGGCCGGTATCGGAATTGCTGAGCAGCTGCGCGAAGCCATGGTGCATGACGGATTAAGCGAAGAAGAATCCTACAGCCATTTTTGGTGTATCGACAGAAACGGATTGTTAACGGATGATATGAAGGACTTGCGTGATTTTCAGGTTCCGTACGCGCGCCCTGCTGATGAAGTGAAAGAGTACGGCCGCAGCGGTGAAGGCGGATCAATCGATCTGGCGGAGACGGTGCGTCAGGCCAAGCCGACGATTCTGATCGGCACATCCACCGTATCAGGCGCATTTACGGAAGAAATCGTCAAAGAAATGGCCTCACATGTCAAACGGCCGGCTATTTTGCCGATGTCAAACCCGACGACATTATCAGAAGCAAAACCTGAAGATTTGATTAAATGGACGGAAGGCCGCGCGCTTGTCACTACGGGTAGTCCGTTTCCGCCTGTTGCGTATAAAGGCGTTACCTACCATATCGGACAGGCGAACAACGCGCTCGTATTCCCGGGACTCGGGCTCGGAACGATTGTGACAAAAGCAAAGCTCATTACGGACAATATGTTCGTTGCCTGCGCGAATGCCATCGCCGGTATGGTGGACGTCGGCAAGCCGGGTGCGCCGATGCTTCCGAAAGTGGAGGATCTCAGGACGGTATCGGCAACTGTGGCGGTAGCTGTAGCAAAAGCTGCGATTCAGGACGGTGTAGCGGAAACGGAACCCGAGGATCTGATCCAAGCGGTGCAGGACGCGATGTGGCACCCCGTATATAAACGAATTCGGCCGATGTAACCGAATAAAGCCCAAAACGCTGATGGTTTTGGGCTTTATTTTTTGCTTGTCCGAATTATGAGGCGACAGAATCAATGACATCGACAATCTGGCCTGTTTTTGCATTGACCATAACTTCATATTGCTCCAGTTCGCCGAATGCCGAACGTGTCACGCCGGTCTTGTATACCTGGATGGTTTCTCCGTTTACCTGGTAGGGCTCGGGCTCTGTGTAAATCCATGATCCGTCTATCGGCCCGCGCTGTTTAAAAGCCGCTTTCACGATACGGAGCGCTTTTTCTGAAGAGATATAAGGTTTCATCGCATACTTTTTCACTGCGATGGCAGCGCATAATCCGACTCCTGCACCTAAGAGAAAATGACGTAATTTCAATATGAAGCACCTCCAATTATGTCGTAGTTTTTATTATACAGAAGATGCCAGACGGTGTTAAGTAAAGCGGCGGTTTTCCAGCCCATTCAATCTGAGCGCTTGGAAAACGGTTGTTTTTCTAATAAAATAAAAGCATTACATAGAAATGAGGGGAAAATATGAATGAGGAAACGAAAACGCTTTTCCGGACGCTGACGCAGCTTCCCGGCGCACCGGGAAATGAACATCAGGTCCGCTCCTTTATGAAACGGGAGCTTGCGAAATATGCGGATGACATCGTGCAGGACAGACTCGGAAGTGTTTTCGGAGTAAGGCGCGGCGCTGAAGATGCGCCGACCGTTATGGTAGCCGGCCATATGGACGAAGTGGGGTTTATGGTAACGCAGATTACGGATAACGGCATGCTGAGATTTCAGACGCTCGGCGGCTGGTGGAGTCAGGTGCTGCTTGCCCAGCGCGTCGAGGTGCAGACGGATAACGGACCGATTATCGGCGTCATCTCAAGCATCCCGCCCCACATTTTAACAGATGCCCAGCGCGCAAAGCCGATGGAGATCAAAAATATGATGATTGATATCGGTGCCGATGACAGAGAGGACGCGGTCAAAATGGGGATCAGACCGGGACAGCAGGTCGTGCCTGTCTGCCCGTTCACCCCGATGGCCAACGAGAAGAAAATATTGTCCAAAGCGTGGGATAACCGCTACGGCTGCGGGTTAAGCATTGAACTATTAAAAGAGCTGCACGGAAAAGACCTGCCGAACAATCTGTACGCCGGGGCCACCGTTCAGGAGGAAGTCGGTTTGAGAGGGGCGCAGACAGCGGCCAACATGATTCAGCCTGATCTCTTTTTCGCGCTTGATGCCAGCCCGGCAAATGATATGAGCGGCGATAAGGAGCTGTTCGGCCGTCTCGGCGAGGGGGTGCTGCTCCGCATTCTCGACAGAACGACGGTCATGCACCGCGGGATGAGAGAGTTCGTCCTTGATATGGCGGAAACGCACAATATCCCTTATCAATATTTCGCTTCAGGCGGGGGAACGGATGCCGGACGGGTCCACATATCAAACAGCGGGGTTCCGTCTGCCGTCATCGGCATTTGTTCAAGATACATTCATACAAATGCCGCCATCATTCATGTCGATGATTATGCCGCGGCGAAAGAAATGCTCATTAAGCTGGTCATGGCGAGTGACAAACAGACGGTCGAAACGATCAGAGAAAATGTGTAAAAAAATAAGCAGGACCGCATAAAGGCGGCCTGCTTATTCTGTTTCAAATAAATAAGAGAGTGCTTTCATCGCTTGATTGACGGTTTCGACCGTGATATTCGCTTTTCCGGAAAGCTCTTTCAGCGGATGATGAAGTTCTTTCGGACGGATGAGAATGAGCGGCTTTCCTTTTGCGATGGCATAAGAAGCATCCATCGCGGTATTCCACTGCTTATATTTCTCGCCAAACAGGGCGATCACAAAATCGGCTTTTTCCATCAGCACCTCTGTACGGAAATTGTTGATATCAGAAGCTCTGGCGTCTTTTAAAACAGAATCGGGCTGCACGCCCATAATCTCTTCTCCGATATTGTCTGAGCGTTCATGGTTTTCCATCGGGCCGACAAACGTAATCGGCAGGTCCAGCGATGTTGCTTTTTGTTTGATCTCGTCCCGCCAATTACTGTGGATTTCACCCGCTAAATACACGACAAACTGCATCTTTTGCCCCTCCTTATGTACATATTCAGATTTTCGTACGGCTACAAGCAAAATGGTAAACGAAACTTGCTTGATAATGCAAATGAAATATGATAATGATATTGCATATAGTTGGTCTTGCTGTAAACAGTCTGGTATGATCCAATTGGACAAACATCAGCATATAAAAAACTCATAATCCAGATGGAGGAATGACAATGAAAAAGATTGAAAGCACGGAAGAATTGCAAAAAGCGGTACAAGACGATTGGGCGGTATTTATGTTTTCAGCGGATTGGTGCCCGGACTGCCGCTTTGTGGAGCCGTTTCTCCCTGAGCTGGAAGCGGACTTTCCTGAATTCACTTATTACTACGTAGACCGCGATCAATTTATTGATACATGCGCGGAATGGGAAATTTACGGCATTCCGAGCTTTGTTGTGTTTAACGGAGGAAAAGAAGTGAACCGCTTCGTCAGCAAAGACCGTAAAACAAAAGAAGAAATTGAGCAATTTTTAACCGATTCCCTTGCTAAAGCATAAAGGAGGCCACGGGCTTTGAAAATGACGTCAAGGAAGCTGGCGGATTTATTAAAACAGCGCCTGCAGCACGAGAACCGATCCTTCTTTTTTGACAGAGAAAAAGACACCCTCCGTGTTGAGGATCAAACGACCAAAAAAGGCATCACATTGGAGCTCCCGCCGATCATTGCGAAGTGGGAGACGAAAAAAGAAGAAGCGATCGACGAAATCGTCTACTATGTGTCAGAAGCAATGGAGGCGATGGAAGGCAGCGGACAGGAGATGTCCGGAAAGGAAGCCGGAATCTATCCGGTCATCCGTTCCACATCATTTCCCGATCAAACGAGCGACGGCATTCCGCTCGTGTATGATGACCATACGGCCGAAACAAGAATCTACTACGCGCTTGACCTCGGCAAGACGTACCGCTTAATTGACAGCCGGATGCTCGAGAAAGAAAACTGGACAAAAGAACGCATCAGGGAGACGGCGTCATTCAATCTCCGCTCTCTTCCTTCAGTTGTGAAACAGGATACGGTTGCGGACAATTATTTTTATTTTTTCAGGGCGAATGACGGCTATGACGCCAGCCGGATTCTCAATGATTCGATTCTTCATGAATACAAGCAGGCCGCTGAAGGCGAATTGGCGATTTCCGTCCCGCATCAGGATGTATTAATACTTGCTGACATTCGAAATGAATCGGGTTATGATATTTTAGGGCAAATGTCCATGAGCTTCTTTGCAAGCGGCACGGTGCCGATTACGGCCCTTTCATTTCTGTATAATGAAGGCAGACTGGAACCTGTGTTTATCATGGCGAAAAGCCGGCCGAAAAAGGATTAGAAAGGATTTTTCTTATGAACGCTTTTTACAATAAAGAAGGTGTGGGAGATACGCTTCTGATCTCTCTTAAAGATGCGGCACGCGAAGAAATCGGCTATGAAAGAGAAGGCGATGTCGTCAGAATCTTTAACAAAGAAACAAAAGAAACGACGGGCTTTAACATTTTTAACGTGTCTTCTTATCTACAGATTGAGGACAACGGCCCCGTCGCTTTGTCTGAGACATTCGTTCAGGATGTGAATGAAATACTGAACAGAAACGGCGTTTCAGAAACGCTGACAGTTGACCTTTCTCCGAAATTTGTTGTCGGTCACGTTGAATCGAAAGAAAAACATCCGAATGCGGATAAACTGAATATCTGCCAAGTGAATGTGGGAGAGGAAACCCTCCAAATCGTTTGCGGCGCGCCGAACGTGGATAAAGGGCAAAAAGTCGTCGTCGCTAAAGTCGGTGCGGTGATGCCGAGCGGACTTGTGATTAAAGACGCTGAATTAAGAGGCGTTCCGTCAAGCGGCATGATCTGCTCCGCGAAAGAACTCGCTTTGCCGGATGCGCCGGCGGAAAAAGGGATTCTTGTTCTTGAAGACAGCCGCGAGGCCGGCGAAGCATTTCAATTCTAACTCCCATAAATAAGCGCACAGAATCGAATGATGTGAGAGAAAGCCGTTAAGCAGGCCTGCTTAACGGCTTTCTTCAGTTGGGAGCTTAATCTTTTCTGAGCCGCCCGGCAATGGTATACTAAATATCGTCCCAGACTACTAAAAAGGGAGTTAGAGAGTGATTAAACATGAGTTGGCTGAATAAATTTTTTGACTTATTTTTAGGTGAAAAAGAAGAAGAGCATGAACGTGAACCAAACACGCATGCCCAAATCCCGAAACAGCAGATACCGGATCAGCCAGAAGGCAAATTCACGCGCATGGAAGATCCTAAAATATATTACGAATATCCGAAAGGGAATTTCCGCTTCCCTGTCGTTCCGGACGGCTATAAGCGAACGGAGCAAAACCAAAGACAGCGGGAAAGGCACGAACGCCGCCAGCCGTCCCGGGATTATGCCGCCGGGAAGGAGCAAACCGAGCGGAAACAGCATACACATAAAGAGCCTGATACGGTGAAAAAGCCCTTTAAACCGTCATCCATTCCTTCACCGGTTTACGGCTTTCAATCTCAGCACAGCATAAAAAAAGCGCCTATATCCGAAAAGCGGCGTGAAGAGAACGTAACATTGCTGTCAGAGGAGCAATTTGTTCCGCCAAAAGCCGGTCAGGAAACGGAAAAAGAGCCCGTCTTCACAACATCCGGCATAACAAAACAGACGAATGACCGGCCAGACCCGTTTGCGAAACAAGAAACGGAAGAAATCCCGGCCGTTAAAAAAGAGGAGCTTCACACCGAGGCTGAGAATGCAAAAGAGCAAGTGTTTGCAGCAGCAGAACCGCAGCAGACTGAAGAGCGGGAGCACACGGAAAGCGCGGAGTCTGCCGGCTTTACAGAAGAACAAGAGCATGAACAAACCCGCCCGCAGCCTATTAAAGAGCCTGAGGATGAAGTATCCCGAACGGCTGAAAACTCAGAGGAACAAGCGGCGCCGCAGGAGGAATATCAGGAGCCTGAGCCGGAAAAAGCACCGCCTTTTGAAACCGCGGAAGAACCGGTGTATACATACACAGAACCCGGATACGATGAGGAAGTTCAGCCGCAGTCTGAAGACAAGCCCGAATCAGCTGAAACCGACGCGAAACAGGAAACAGACTCTCAGCCTGAGTACAATGAAGTCACGCGGCATTCAGACCCCGAGCCTGAACCTGCAAGCATCAAGACGGCCGATGCCCCGTCCCGGCCTGCCGAAGAAAAAACGGAGCATCACGGACAGCCTCAGACTGTGAGAAAAGCGGAGCGGCCGAAAGAGCGCAATGTTCCGTTTAACGTCATGATGCTTAAAAGTGATAAACACAAGCAGACGAAGACGCCAGAGGGCGGAGCGAGCTATGCCTTTCCGAATCTGTCGCTTCTGGACGTACCGCCGGCGCAAAGACATGACGACCAATCGTGGATTGAAGAACAGCGCGAGCTTTTAAACGTTACACTGAAAAACTTTAATGTGCGCGCCCAAGTCGTTCATGTCACACAAGGCCCGTCCGTCACACGTTTTGAAGTGCATCCTGAGCCCGGAGTGAAAGTAAACAAAATTACAAACTTAGCAGATGATATTAAATTGAGCCTGTCTGCCAAGGATATTCGGATTGAGGCGCCGATCCCCGGTAAAAACACGATCGGCATTGAAGTTCCGAACCGCGTAAGCAAAGTCGTCGATTTAAGGCAGATGATCAGAAGCGCCGCTTTCAGGACGAATCCGTCTCCGCTTACAGCCGCACTCGGTGTCGATATTTCCGGAAACCCGGTCGTCATTGATTTGAAAAAGATGCCGCACGGGTTGATAGCGGGTGCGACAGGATCGGGAAAAAGCGTCTGCATCAATACCATTTTGGTCAGTCTGCTTTATAAGGCGGATCCGAGTGATGTCAAAATGCTTCTGATTGATCCGAAAATGGTCGAGCTTGCGCCTTATAACCAAATTCCGCATTTGGTCAGCCCCGTCATCACGGACGCCAAAGCCGCGACCGCCGCGTTAAAATGGGTTGTGGAAGAGATGGAACGGCGATATGAACTGTTTGCCCATTCGGGTGTGAGAGATATCGGCCGCTTTAATGAATTAACCGCCGATCATAAGACAGGCGAAAAGCTTCCGTACCTCGTAGTGGTCATTGATGAGCTTGCCGATTTAATGATGGTCGCGCCGAACGATGTGGAAGAAAGCATTGCCAGAATCGCGCAGAAAGCGAGAGCCTGCGGCATTCATCTGCTTGTCGCGACACAGCGTCCGTCTGTCGATGTCATTACCGGAATGATCAAGGCAAACATACCGACGAGGATTGCATTCTCCGTCTCAAGCCAGGTAGATTCCAGAACAATCATCGACATGGCGGGAGCGGAAAAGCTGCTCGGAAAAGGCGACATGCTGTACTGGGAAAACGGTACCGGAAAACCGGTGCGCCTGCAAGGCAACTTTGTATCCGACAGAGAAATTGACCGCGTCGTCTCTCATGTCAGAAAGCAGCTGCCGCCTTCTTATTTGTTTGAACAGGAAGAACTGATCAGGCAGGGAACCGCCCTCAAGGAAGAAGACGAACTGTTTCCTGAGGCGTGCCAATTCGTCGTGGAGCAAAACAGCGCCAGCACCTCAAGCCTTCAAAGAAGGTTCAGAATCGGTTATAACCGCGCCGCGAGGCTGATTGACATGATGGAAGCCGAAGGCATGATCTCAGAAGCGAAGGGCAGCAAACCCCGTGAAGTGCTGATTACGGCCGCTGACATTGCTCAAGAATAAGAATATCGTTCATTTTTCTCACAAACATGGTATGATAGTGGATGGACCATCAAAACTGCATCACTGTCACGCGCTGAAATATCATGCGGCAGGTTTAATCAAAAAGAAAGTTACAGATACTGACGATAACGTAAAAATAAATGGAAGCGCCGCTGTGCGGGCTTTTTGCCCGCGGCGGTCGCAAAATGAAATGAGCGTCATATACTGGGGAACAGATAGACGTTTGTTGGAGGTACGATTATGACTGTTTATCATTTTGTTGGAATAAAAGGGACAGGTATGAGCCCGCTTGCTCAAATCCTGCATGATACAGGGTATCAGGTGCAGGGATCGGATATCGAGAAGCAGATTTTCACTCAGGCTGCCCTTGAAAAAAGAAATATCCCGATCTATCCGTTCAGCGCCGATAACATCAAACCCGGCTTAACGGTAATCGCCGGAAACGCATTCCCTGATTCTCATCCGGAAATCGCAAAGGCGCTCGCTGAAGGGATTCCTGTCATCAGATATCATAAATTTTTAGCTGAATATATGAAAAAATACACAAGTGTCGCGGTAACGGGCGCACACGGCAAGACGTCCACAACGGGCCTCTTGGCACACGTGATGCAGCAGGCGAAGCCGACTTCGTTTCTTATCGGGGACGGAACGGGCAGAGGAAATGAAAGCAGCGAATACTTTGTATTTGAAGCCTGCGAGTACCGCCGTCATTTCTTAAGCTATCAGCCTGATTATGCGATTATGACGAATATTGATTTTGACCACCCTGATTATTTCGCCAACATTGACGATGTGTTTGATGCTTTCCAAAACATGGCGCTTCAAGTCAACAAAGGCATCATTGCCTGCGGTGATGACGAGTACCTGCCGAAAATTCACGCCAATGTGCCTGTCGTGTATTACGGCACGGGAGAAGAAAATGATTTTCAAGCGAGAAACATCGTAAAAAATACGGAAGGCACGACATTTGACGTCTTTGTCCGCAATACGTTTTACGATACGTTCTACATCCCGGCATACGGCCATCACAATGTCCTCAATTCCTTAGCGGTCATTGCGCTCTGCCACTATGAAGAGATAGACGTGAACATGATTAAGCTCGGGCTTGAATCATTCGGCGGCGTCAAACGCAGATTCAATGAAAAAGTGATCGGCAGCCAGGTACTGATCGACGACTACGCCCACCATCCGACTGAAATCAAAGTCACGATTGAGGCGGCGCGCCAAAAATATCCCGAACGTGAAATCATCGCGGTATTTCAGCCGCATACGTTTACACGGACGCAATCATTCCTGGATGAATTCGCAGAAAGCTTAAGCGCGGCCGATCGCGTGTATCTGTGCGACATTTTCGGCTCTGCCCGCGAGAACGTCGGCAAGCTCACGATCACGGATCTTCAGGAAAAAATCGCCAACGCAGAACTCATTGAAGAAAATGACACATCCGTGTTAAAAGCGCATGAAGGCGCAGTGCTGATCTTCATGGGCGCCGGAGACATTCAAAAATATATGAGAGCCTATGAAAACGTCATAGCGTAACGAAAAAGCAGTGGGGCTCTCACTGCTTTTTTGTGCGTGCTGCAAAGGGATTTACCGAGAAACGGAGAAATAGTATACATACAGATCTTTCATATATGTTTATCATTTTAAGAATTGGGTATATACCACTATATCCTGCAATAAGGAGGTATTAGATGATCATCATTCTTTACTTAAGCGTCGCACTCATTGCCGTTGCATTTCTCATCCTCGTCATCTATCTGTCCAAAACATTAAAGTCCGTGCAGATGACTTTAACAAACGTTGCCTCGACTTTAGACGGCCTTGAAGGGCAGATGAAAGGCATTACCGCAGAGACAACCGAGCTGTTACATAAGACAAACCGTCTCGCGGAAGACATTCAGGAAAAATCAGAGAAATTAAATACGGTTGTCCATGCTGTCCAGGAAGTGGGAACTTCCGTCCAGCAGTTTAATACATCCATAAAGCAGGCAGCAGGTTCCGTTACGGCCTCTGTAAGAGAGAATCAGGATAAGATCAGTCAGGTTGTCACCTGGAGCCAGGCCGCTATGGAAATATGGGACAAGTGGAAGCAAAAGAAAAAAACATCGCTTTAATCATAAGAAAAATCCACTAAGGAGGAATCATAATGAGCAAAGATGGAATCAATAGTAAGGATTTTTTAATCGGAACGCTGATCGGGGGAATTATCGGCGCGACAACGGCGTTGTTTCTGGCGCCTAAATCAGGTAAGGAGCTGCGCGACGATCTCGGCAGTCAGGCTTCTGCGTTAAAGGATAAGACGGACAGAATGACGGCCGACGCGAAAGAAAAAGGCTCTCAATATGTCAGCATCGCCAAAGACAAAACATCTAATATCACCCAGCTGGTAGCTGATCAGTCAGGCCAGATTATGAATAAAGTGAAGGATTTAAAAGACCGTTCTAAGAGCACACTAACCGAGAAAGCCGAAGAGACGAGAAGCGAAATGCAGGACACGGCCCAAAGCATCAAGGCCGAAGCGGAAGACGCCGGGGAAAAAGCCGGTCAGGCAAATCGCTGATCCTCAATAAGGAGAGATAACCGACATGACAAAACAGCTGATATCGTCTGAAGAAGAGTTCAAAAATGCCGCTGAGAAAGAAAACACGCTGGTGTTTTTGAAACACAGCACAACCTGCCCGATCAGCCAAGCCGCGTTTCAGGAGTTTGACGCCTTTGCATCGGAGCATTCGGAAGTGCCTTCTTATTACCTGCAGGTGCAGGACAGCCGGCCGCTTTCAAACTATATCGCCGAGACATACGGCGTGAAACATGAAAGCCCGCAAGTATTCGTCATTGCAAACGGCGAAGTGAAATGGCACGCGTCTCATTCACAAATCACAAAAAACGCAATAGAGCAGCACCTTTCGTAATTGCTGGCCGCCGGTTGATACCGGCGGTTTTTTTTTTGAAAAAAACTATTGATCATTTCAGCCGGATCATGTAGGATATCAATATATACTGCTTCAACGCATAAAAGCTTAAAAGCGTTTTGGTGATAAAGACGAATGTGAAAAAATTTATTATTTCATATTCCTATTTTCGCATAACTGTAGTAAGATGCATGTTAACCATTAAAATAAAACATAGCATAGAAGGGATGAAAAAGATGAGCAACAAGGAATTAGAGAGCCTAAGACAGCAGGCAGACGCACTAAACTTAGAAATCCTTAAATTAATCAATGAACGCGGAGCCGTTGTAAAAGAAATCGGTAAAGCAAAGGAAGCACAGGGTGTCAACCGATTTGACCCTGTCAGAGAGCGTACAATGCTTAACCGCATTATTGAAAGCAATGACGGCCCATTTGAAAACTCAACGATCCAGCATATTTTCAAAGAAATTTTCAAAGCCGGACTTGAACTTCAAGAAGAGGATCACAGCAAAGCGTTGCTCGTCTCCCGGAAGAAAAAAGCAGAAGATACGATCGTTGATATTAAAGGTGAAAAAATCGGTGACGGCGATCAGAGATTCATCGTCGGACCTTGTGCCGTAGAAAGCTATGAGCAGGTTGCCGAAGTAGCGGCCGCAGCGAAAAAACAAGGCATTAAAATCCTGCGCGGGGGCGCGTTTAAACCCCGCACAAGTCCGTATGATTTCCAAGGTCTCGGCGTAGAAGGCCTGCAAATTCTTAAACGCGTCGCTGATGAATATGACCTCGCGGTGATCAGTGAAATCGTAACGCCCGCCCACATTGAGCAAGCGATTGATTACATTGACGTCATTCAGATCGGCGCGCGGAACATGCAAAACTTTGAATTGCTGAAAGCCGCCGGTTCCGTTAAAAAGCCGGTATTGTTAAAACGCGGTCTTGCCGCAACAATTTCAGAGTTCATCAATGCAGCTGAATACATCATGTCACAAGGAAACGACCAAATCATTCTTTGTGAGCGCGGAATCAGAACGTACGAAACGGCAACGAGAAACACACTCGACATTTCTGCCGTGCCGATTTTGAAACAGGAAACTCACTTGCCGGTGTTTGTTGACGTCACACACTCAACAGGCCGCCGCGATCTCCTGCTTCCGACAGCAAAAGCGGCGCTTGCGATCGGCGCTGACGGCGTGATGGCCGAAGTTCACCCTGATCCTTCCGTTGCCCTTTCAGACTCTGCGCAGCAGATGGATATACCTGAATTCGAGAAATGGCTGAACGAATTAAAGCCAATGCTGAAAGTAAAAGCATAATACAACGTTCCGCTCTTTAAAGGCCGCCTCGCGCGGCTTTTTTTCGTATCTTCATTTTATTTAATTATAAAATGAAAGTGAACGTTTTCATCACTGGGAAAAACGTGTATAATTTCATGAGAGATATTTAAATTTGATGAATAATGAAAAATAATGTACACTACTGACTTACGCTTACAATCATAAACGACAGAATGCGAAATCGTACGACATTTCTTTACATAAAGTGTTTATGCTATAGATAAGGATAAGTGTATCCAGTAAAAGGAGTGGTTTCAGTGAGCAACATTACGATATACGATGTGGCCAGAGAAGCAAATGTCAGTATGGCGACTGTTTCCCGCGTCGTGAACGGCAACCCGAATGTAAAACCGACGACCAGAAAAAAAGTATTGGAAGCCATTGACCGGCTCGGCTATCGCCCGAACGCGGTGGCAAGAGGGCTTGCAAGCAAAAAAACGACTACGGTCGGCGTCATCATCCCTGATATCTCAAGCATTTTCTACTCTGAACTTGCGCGTGGAATTGAAGATATCGCGACGATGTACAAATATAATATTATTTTAAGCAACTCGGACCAAAATCTTGAGAAAGAACTGCATCTGTTAAATACGATGCTCGGCAAACAAGTGGACGGTATCGTATTTATGGGCGGCAACATTACGGACGAGCATGTCGAAGAATTTAAGCGCTCTCCTGTGCCGATCGTCTTGGCGGCATCAGTGGAAGAACAGGGCGAGACGCCTTCTGTCGCCATTGATTACGAACAGGCGATTTATGATGCCGTTAAGCTTTTCATTGATAAAGGGCATCGCGATATCGCATTCGTCTCCGGACCGATGCAAGAGCCGATCAACCGTTCGAAAAAACTGCAAGGGTACAAACGGGCGCTTGAAGAAGCGGCGATTCCGTTTAACGAGCAATTCGTAGCGGAAGGCGATTACACCTATGATTCCGGTATGGAGGCGCTTCAAAGCTTGATGGGCCTTGACCGGAAACCGACGGCGATTCTTTCTGCAACGGATGAAATGGCCCTCGGCATTATCCATGCGGCCCAAGATCAAGGTCTTTCGATACCTGATGATCTTGATATTATCGGTTTTGACAATACGAGATTGAGCCTGATGGTCCGCCCTCAGCTTTCAACAGTCGTGCAGCCTACGTACGATATCGGCGCCGTGGCGATGAGACTTTTGACAAAACTGATGAACAAAGAGCCGGTTGAAGAGCAGATCGTCGAATTGCCTCACCGCATCGAATTAAGACAATCAACCAAGTCATAAAAAAACGGAAAAGCAAGCTTCACTCTGAGGGGTGGAATCTTGCTTTTTTACTTGAGTAAGGAGAAGATATGAAACGTTTTGATTATCTGACGCCCGTTGGCTTTATGTTAGGCTGTATTATTGTCGCAATCGGTATTCTGTCAGGGACGGGACTGGCGGGAATCAGTTCATTTTTAGATCTGACTTCTTTTTTAATCGTCACAGGCGGCCTTGCTGCGGCGATCTTTATCAGCTTTCCGCCGAGGGATTTAAAGAAAACCCCTTCTGTTCTGAAACAGGTATTCTCCCGTCAGGATGACAATGTGAAAGAGCTTGTCAGAGTATTTGTCAGCCTTTCGGAGCAGGCGCGCAGGCAGGGGCTTCTGTCTCTGGATGACCAGGCGCGTGAGATCAAGGATCCGTTTTTAAAAAAAGGGCTTTTGCTTGCGATTGACGGCTGGGACGAGGAAACGATCCGGCTGGTGATGGATTCTGAGATCGCCGCGATGGAAGAAAGACACAGAAAAGGTAGACGCGTTTTTGAAAAAGCCGGTGATTTCGCACCCGCCTGGGGAATGATCGGGACGCTCGTCGGACTCGTTCTCATGCTCAAAAACTTAAATGACCCGCATACCCTCGGACCGAACATGGCTGTTGCGCTATTGACGACGCTGTACGGAGCGCTGCTTGCCAACTTGGTGTTTATCCCAATCGCGGCAAAGCTTGAAGAAAAAACGGAAAGTGAAATTTTCATCAAACAGGTCATGATCGAAGGGGTTGTCGGCATCCAATCGGGCAAAAATCCCCGCAACCTCGAAAGTCAGCTCGTCGTCTTCAGCTCAAGAGAAGACTGGCGTAAAGGACAGCCTGCGAGCAAGAAAAAGGGCGCTGTCCATGAAGCTTAGAAAAGAGCGTTTTGAAAGAAGAAACAAACTGGAACATTCCGGCGGTTCACCGAGATGGATGGTGACGTTCGCTGACTTGATCACGCTCATTCTCGTGTTCTTTATATTGCTTTTTTCGATGTCGCAAATAGACGCGGAAAAATTTCAATCTGCCGTTTCATCGATTCATACAAACGGCAGCGGGGGTGAACCGGCGTCATCAGACAAAGCAAACGAAAATAAAGAACAGGATTTGCTGTTACAAAACGTGAAGACATACATAAAAGCGCATCATTTGAGTTCGAAATTGACGGCGAAGCGCGATGAGCGCGGAGTGGTTCTGGTGCTTCAGGAGGCCGTTCTGTTTCAGACAGGAAAAGCGGATGTGCTGAAAAACGCCGAGCCGGTTCTGCATCAGATCGCGGTGCTTTTAAAAACAATTCCGAATGACATACAGGTAGAAGGCCATACGGACAGCCGCCGGATTTCCACCTATCAATTTCCGTCAAATTGGGAGCTGTCGTCTGCAAGAGCGGCGAGTGTGATCCGGTATTTTACCGCGAATGAAGACTTTTCCGCCAAACGGTTTATCTCTGCCGGGTATGCGGATACGAAACCTGTGAAGGACAACAAAAGTCCCGGACATATGAAAGAAAACCGCCGTGTAGAAATTGTGATCAAAAAAACGACCTCCTCATAAGGTCGTTTTTTATTTAGTTTTATACCGCTGCTCAGACCGGATGGCAAAAAGCGCTTTTTCCACGGTTTGGGCATTTTTTTCTGAAATTTCTTCTTTGCGGGGAATCGGAGGATATAATTGTTCAGGATCACTCCAAAAAGCGGGCAACGTGCAGGGGGAATGCTTCTGCCATTTATCAATCCATTTCTGCGGTATGCGCTCCCCGGGATCAATCCCTTTCATCTCAAGCCAAATGCGGCTCCACGCTCTCGGGACGACTCTCCAAATATCGTATCCGCCGCCGCCGACCGCGATCCATCTGCCGCTGCAATATTGATGGGCTAATGAATGAGCGAGCCGCGGGATCTCCTGATAAATGGAGATTGTATTGGACAGGTGTGTCAATGGGTCGTAATAATGGGCGTCCGCACCGTTTTGGGTAAGAATCACATCCGGCTTGAAAAAAGCCGCGATTTCTGAGGCGGCCGTATTGTAAGCGTGAAGAAAGGAATCGTCCTCTGTGAAAGCGTCCAGCGGAATGTTAAAAGAATAGCCGTAGCCCTGCCCGCTTCCTTTTTCCAGTACCTGTCCCGTCCCGGGAAATAAATAACGCCCGGTCTCGTGAAAAGAAACAGTGCAGACATCAGACCTGTCGTAAAACGTAAATTGAACGCCGTCGCCGTGATGGGCGTCTGTATCAATGTATAGCACTTTTGCCCCGTAGTTCTTCTGGATGTATTGGATGGCCACGGCGCTGTCATTATAGATACAAAAGCCTGAGGCCCTGCCGCGGAAGCCGTGGTGAAGGCCGCCTCCTAAATTGCAGGCGTGCCTTGCTTGTCCCGTCATGACATAATCAGCCGCCGTTAAGGTGCCGCCCACCAGAAGTGACGCGGCTTCATGCATGCCGGCAAAAACGGGGGTGTCTTCCGTTCCGAGACCGTAGCTTTCTCCTTCTGCGGCAGGGAGCCGGCCCGCACCCGCTAGTTCCACCGCCTGTATATAATCCTCCGTATGAACGAGAGCCAGCTCTTCTTTAGCGGCCGCGCGCGGTGTGACGATATCTCCTTCGTCAAACGCATCCGCCGCCTGAAGCAGATCGTATGTTAAAAGCACACGACGCTGATTGAACGGATGTTCCTGATGAAATTGATACGTCTGATAAGAAGGCGAGTAAACAAAAACGCTGTCTCTCATGGCTGATCCCTCAAATGTTTCGGCCATAAGACATTGTATCCGGCTTCTTGAACGGCACGGATAAAAGGGAGCGGATTCATCGTCTTCACCCGGAAGACGAGAATGTTCGACCCGGCGGAATCATGGGGATAGACGAGCACACTCAGGATTTGCAGCTGAAGATCACGGCACATGCAGCTGAGATCAGCAAGGCTTTTTGTCATATCCGTCACCAGGATTTCCACCTGTGATCCCGGCTGGGCCGCGCCTGTCAGGCTGACGAAAGTCCGGAGCACGTCGGTTTTCGTTAAAATGCCCGTCAGCTTATGGTTTACCGTAATCGGCAGACAGCCGATGCCGTGCTCATAAAAGGAAGCGGATATTTCTTCCACAAAGTCAAGCGGATGGGCGCAGATGACATTGCGCTTCATAATGGTCTCCACTTTGTTTGTCAGAAACGCGCCGCGTTCCTTTTGTTCGAAGCTGCCGGGGCCGGCCTGTTTAATGTCTCTGTCTGTGACAATACCGATGACGTGCAGCTCGTCGTCGATGACAGGGAGATGGCGGATATGATATATCTTCATTTTACGGACGGCTGTTTCAATGGAGTCGTGTTTTGAGACGGTGATGACGTCCCGTTTCATGATTTGTTCTGCAATCATCTTTTTATCCCCTTTGTATGTCAGTCAATACATAAATCGCTGATAAAAACGAAGCCTGTCGAACTGTTCAATTGACTCCTGACTGACGTGCCTGCCGATGCGGGCCATCAGACAATTGGCCGGATGAGAGCTGATTTCCGGTTCATCCGTTGCGAACCAGACAAGACCCCCGGCATTCATCATCTTTTCCATGATCTTTCTGTATTCCCACACATCTTTTTTCATTCCTTTTAAATCCCAATGCCAGTAATATTCCGTCGTCATGATGATGTACCGTTCCATCTGTTCATCCATCATGCTGACTGTCAGCAACGTTTTTCCGACAGAACAGCCCCTGTAGCCGGGAGCGACCTCGATCGCCCCGAGTTCAAGGAGGTCTTCCATATTTCCGTCAGACCACCGTTCAAGCGGATCAGGATATAAATACGTCACATAGCCGATAATCGTCTGTCCGTCCCTGGCAATAATGATCCGACCTTCAGGAAGCCCGGCGATCTCGATTAACGCTTTGTGCTGTTCATGAGGAAGGCGAAAGGCTGTCAGGCCTTCATGAAACTCATACTGTGCTAGATCCCCTGGAGGAACGGGCCCTTCTACTAAAAGAGGGCCGGCTGCTGTCTGAATTGTTGAAGAATGGTACGTTTTATGATGTTTCACTGATTCACCGCCTGTCGGTTCTTAATAAAAACACATCTCTTTTAAGCATAACAAAATATAAAGCGTTTTCAATAGTGTTGTAATTTATATTTTAAAAATTGAGAAAACTGTGAACATCTACTATAATTAGTCTATAGATAAGCAAAGGGGGATGTTGCATGAATTTGAAAGCGTTGCCGGCGGAAAAGGGGAATTATCATCTGCGAAATTATGAGGAAACGTACCGCAGCTTCGATTGGAAAGAGGTCGAAGCGGCATTTTCCTGGCATCAGACGGGGAAGCTGAATGCGGCGTACGAAGCGATTGACCGTCATGCCGAATCATTTCGAAAAAACAAAGTAGCGCTGTATTACAAGGACGCAAACCGGGATGAAAAATACACATTTAAAGAAATGATGGAGGAATCGAACCGGGCGGGAAATGTACTGAGACGGTATGGAAACGTGGAAAAAGGGGACCGCGTTTTTATTTTCATGCCGCGTTCGCCGGAGCTTTACTTTATCATGCTCGGCGCAATTAAAATCGGTGCGATCGCCGGTCCTTTATTTGAAGCGTTTATGGAAGGCGCCGTCAAAGACCGCCTCTTGAACAGCCAGGCAAAGGTTGTCGTGACAACACCTGAACTGGCCGAACGGATTCCGGCGGACAGCCTGCCCGACCTCGAGCATATTTTCATTGTCGGAGGCAGCCAAGAAGCGGGAGATAAAATCATTCATTATGATAAAGCGGCTGAGGGAGAAAGCACGAGACTTGATATTGAATGGATGGACAGAAGAGACGGCTACCTGCTTCACTACACATCAGGATCTACCGGAACGCCTAAAGGTGTGCTCCACGTTCATGAAGCCATGATTCAGCAATACCAGACCGGCAAGTGGGTGCTTGATCTTAAAGAAGACGATATTTACTGGTGCACTGCGGACCCGGGCTGGGTGACCGGGACGGTGTACGGGATATTTGCGCCGTGGCTGAACGGAGCGGCGAATGTAATCGTCGGCGGCAGGTTCAGTCCGGAAAACTGGTACGGCACGATCGAGAAGCTCGGTGTCAGCGTCTGGTACAGCGCTCCGACGGCTTTCAGAATGCTTATGGGCGCCGGAGATGAAATGGCATCCAAATTTGACCTTACTTCACTTCGTCACGTCCTGAGTGTCGGAGAACCTTTGAATCCCGAGGTTATCAAGTGGGGACATAAAGTATTCGGCAAGCGCATCCACGACACGTGGTGGATGACAGAAACGGGCGGACAGCTCATCTGCAATTATCCTTGCATGGAGATCAAGCCGGGTTCAATGGGGAAACCGATTCCGGGAGTGGAAGCGGCGATCGTTGACAATCAGGGAAATGAGCTTCCGCCGTACCGAATGGGAAATCTCGCCATTAAAAAGGGCTGGCCGTCGATGATGGATTCCATTTGGAACAACAAAGAGAAATATGATTCTTATTTCATGCCGGGCGGCTGGTATGTTTCCGGAGATTCTGCTTATATGGATGAAGACGGTTATTTCTGGTTCCAAGGCAGAGTCGATGATGTCATCATGACATCCGGCGAGCGCGTCGGCCCGTTTGAAGTCGAAAGCAAACTTGTTGAACATCCGGCGATTGCCGAAGCCGGCGTCATCGGAAAGCCGGACCCTGTCCGGGGAGAAATTATTAAAGCGTTTATCGCGCTCAGAGAAGGGCATGAGCCATCCGATCAGCTGAAGGAGGACATTCGCCTCTTTGTAAAACAGGGGCTTGCCGCGCATGCCGCACCGCGGGAAATTGAATTCAAAGATAAACTTCCGAAAACACGGAGCGGAAAAATCATGAGACGTGTGCTGAAGGCGTGGGAGCTGAACCTGCCGGCAGGCGACCTGTCCACAATGGAAGATTAAAGCCGGCGTTGACATCGTATCTTATTTATGTTAAAAATGAGTAAGCTTCATACGAAAAGGTTTTGATTGAGACAAGTAGGGTATCTGATTGTTCAAGAGAGCTGATGGCCGGTGAAAATCAGCACATAAGATATGCCGAATACACTCATGAACCGCTTTTGCGAACAAAGCCCTTCCAAGGCTTTCAGTAGTGAAAGAACGGACACGGTCCGTTATCAAAAAGAGTGATAAAAGCTTTTTTATGCTTTTATTAGTAGGGTGGTACCGCGATTATATCGTCCCTTCGTTTTAAACGAAGGGGCGTTTTTTATTTTCATAAACAAAGGAGCAGACAAAATGACTAACTTATTAGAGGATTTATCATTCCGCGGCTTAATCCAGCAAATGACGGATGAAGAAGGACTGAATAAACAGCTGAACGAGGAAAAAATCCGTTTATACTCAGGGTTTGACCCGACGGCTGACAGCCTGCACATCGGACACCTTCTGCCGATATTGACACTGCGCCGTTTCCAGCTTGCAGGCCACCATCCGATTGCGCTTGTAGGCGGCGCGACGGGACTGATCGGCGATCCGAGCGGCAAAAAAGCGGAACGTACGTTAAATACTCAGGATATCGTTGTCGAATGGTCGCAAAAAATTAAAAATCAGCTTTCACGATTTTTAGATTTCGAGGCCGGAGAAAACCCCGCTGTCATAGCGAACAACTTTGATTGGATCGGAAAGCTGAGCATTATTGAATTTCTCCGTGACGTCGGAAAGAACTTCGGAATTAACTACATGCTTGCGAAAGATACTGTAAGCTCAAGAATTGAAACCGGAATTTCTTACACGGAATTCAGCTACATGATCCTGCAATCCTACGATTTTCTGAATCTGTACAGAGAAAAGAACTGCAAACTCCAAATCGGAGGCAGTGACCAGTGGGGCAACATCACGGCCGGTCTTGAACTGATCAGAAAATCAGAAGAAGAAGGGGCGAAAGCTTTCGGTCTTACCATTCCGCTCGTCACAAAAGCTGACGGCACGAAATTCGGCAAAACGGAAGGCGGCGCCATTTGGCTTGATAAAGAAAAAACATCGCCGTACGAATTCTACCAGTTCTGGATCAATACAGATGACCGCGACGTCGTCAAATACTTAAAATACTTTACTTTCTTATCAAAAGAGGAAATTGAAGCTTATGCTGAAAAAACGGAGACGGCTCCTGAGAAAAGAGAAGCGCAGAAACGTCTCGCTGAAGAGGTGACTGTTCTTGTACACGGCCGCGAAGCGCTTGAGCAGGCCGTTCATATCTCCCAGGCGCTGTTCAGCGGCAATATTAAAGAGCTTTCCGCTCAAGACGTCAAGGTAGGATTTAAAGATGTGCCTTCGTTTGAAAAAGACCGCTCTGAAGAACTGTCTTTAGTAGACGTGCTTGTGGAATCTAAATTGTCGCCTTCAAAACGGCAGGCCCGCGAAGACATTCAAAACGGAGCTGTTTACATTAACGGCGAGCGCCAGACGGACATCGGGCATCTTCTGACTGCGGAAGACCGCATTGAAGATCAATTTACCGTACTGCGCCGCGGAAAGAAAAAATACTTCCTGATCACGTACTGAAAATAAAAAGCAGTCCGGCCGCTCAATGCGGCAGGCTGCTTTTTTATGTTTTGTGAATACTGCACGGGGAAATGAGTACAGTACATAGTATAAGCAAAACAGGGAAGGGGTGCTGCGCCGTGAATTTCATGTTTACCATCGCAAAAGAAAGATTGCAGCGGGATCATTGGGAACAGCAGCAAAGCATAAACGCCGAAGCCAAAGCAGAGGAATCAGAGACGGAAGAAGAAAATCCGACATCATAAAGGTAAAGCCTCCATTCTGCGGAATGGAGGCTTTTGATTGTCACCATATCAGCCTGACGGCGGCCATCAGCACGACTCCTGTGATGACCGTGATGGATAAGCTTTTTGTCCGCATCGCGCAAAGCAATGTCGGGATGAGAACGATCATTGCTTTCCAATCAAAGGTCAAAGCGCTGTTTGTTTTCACAATCATGCTTTCCGTTACCAGAGCCGTCAAAATACAAAGCGGAATAAAGGAGAGCCATTTTAAAGCCAACTCAGGCATCTGAATGTTCCGGACAAATATAAACGGAACAATGCGCGGCACAAGTGTAACAATCATGCAGCCGAGTATAATCCAGATCATTTGTGTGCTGATGCTCATTTGTCCGTCACCACCCCGATCGTTGCCACAATCACGGTTGAGACGATGACCGCGATGTGTGACGGGACGAAATACGATAACAAGACCATAAAAATGATCATATAGAGAATTAAGGAGAGGCTGTGCTTCAGCTTTTCCGAAGCGGACGATTGCAATTGAAGCACAAGCAGCGCCGCAAACATAGCGGGCAAAGCAAAGTCCAGGCCGAGCGCGTAAGGATCAGATATCCATTGTCCGAGAAGCCCGCCCATCACGCAGGAAATAACCCAGCACATGTAAGCGGTTATATTGAGGCCGTTCATCCATTTATCGTATAACCTGCCGTTCTGAGCCGCTTTGTTCACCGCTACCCCGAAAGATTCGTCAGTAAGCAAAGCCCCGAAGCCGATATTTTTTGCCAAAGAGTATTTCGTGAAATACGGCGCGATGGTCAGGCTCAGCAGAAGGTGCCGCAGATTGACGATAAACGTCGTTAAAATAATGGCGGAAATCGGACTCCCGGAAACAAGGAGCGAGCAAATAATAAATTGGGCGGCGCCGGCATAGACACACAAAGATAACAAACAAATTTCAAGAATGCTTAGATGAGAGGCAACGCCAACGATGCCGAAAGCAAAACCGATGCTCATATAGCCCAGCAGCGTAGGCACACAATCCCGCACCCCCTGTAAAAACGTATCGTTCATTTCCCGGGAAACGGCGGTTTTTTGGACTTCTGTGTTAATCATTTTTTATACTCCTTTCATAGAGATTATAATGATAACGACTAATGAAAAAATCAAAGAAAATACGGTTCACATTTATATGAACCGATTTCCGGTGACGACATGAAATAACGAATGGTTTTGTTTCATCAGGCCTTCAACTTTCTCAGCCCCGACTTCTTTCACAAGCTCCGCGAACATCAGATCGTGCCTCATATATTCCATAGCCACGAGAACGAGAGCGGGATCTTCTGATTTAATGGCCCAGGCATTCGTCTGCGGAGAAAAATTGGCGATTAAGACTTCTTTATTATCGCGGGCAGCTATCGTTAATCTTCCGCCCATCCGTTTCTCCGCCACTTCAGGAGACATATTATGATTTGTCGTATTTCCGAGCTTCACTTCCGGAGGGCCGAACACAATCGAAAAGACGGGCAATTGTTCGGCGGCGCGTTTGTTAGCGGCTTCTTGAATAAAGGGAATCTGCTGTTCCCAGACAGACAGCCACAACTCTTCCTCGGCTTTTTCAATCATATCCTTCATCTCATTGATGACATGATCATTCGTGCTGATGCGGCGGATGACATTCATCTCCTGCTCGCTTTCCAGCGCCAATAACTTTTCCTCAAGGTAGCCGAATGAACTCTCGAAATCATGCCGGAGCCGGTCGATTAATTCCTTTCCGGCCAGCGGGGCATATGTAACCGGATCAGACGGCACAATATGGACAGCGCCTTTATCAACCAATTTCCCCAATACCTCATAGATCATTGAGCGGGGAACGCCTGACCTTTTGCTGATTTCATATCCGGTAACAGGCGAGTGTTTCAACAAGCCGATATATGCTTTACATTCATATTGAGAAAATCCAAATTTCTGTAATTCTTTCAGAACATCCTCCATAAACATCCTCCGTAGTGGTTATTCATGAAACTACTATAATGTAAGCGGTTAGATCTTGTCAATGGGACTTGAGTGCTGAAAGAAAGAAACGCCTGTTTTGTCGCTTTCCAACTTAGTTTATGGTGAGTTACATGTATGGCTTTTGTGAAAAACGTTGCCGTAGACCCACACGAATGCCGTTTGATACGATAAATTCAAGAAGTTAAAAAGAGGAGGATCACGGTGGAAAACACCTCTAAAATCGCTTTTTTATCGGTTATAAGCAATTCCCTGGTCGTCATGCTCAAAATAGTGGTGGGGATCATAACCGGATCTGTCGCGATACTTTCTGAAGCCATTCATTCTTTTTTAGATTTGATCGCCGCCTTCATTGCCTTTATCTCCGTCAGGATTTCAAAAAAGCCGGCTGATACAGGGCATCCGTACGGTCATGGAAAAGTCGAGAATCTGTCGGGGACTATCGAGACGATTCTGATTTTTGCGGCAGGGATTTGGATGATATATGAATGCGTTCAAAAACTGGTCAATCCCGCGCCGGTTCATCTGCCCGTATTAGGAATTGTTGTGATGCTTGCGGGGGCTCTCATTAATTTGATCGTTTCGAAGTTCGTAAAAAGAGAAGCCGAAAAGGTTAATTCCGTGGCAATGAAATCAAATGCCCTGCATTTACTGACTGACGTGTACACATCATTAGGCGTAGCGGCAAGCCTTTTGGTCGTTACCGTAACGGAGTGGTACATACTTGATCCCATTATAGGTATGGTGCTGGCGGTGTATATCATATATGAAGCGTTTAAGTTAATGAAAGAAGCATTCCCGCCGCTGATTGATACCCGTTTGTCGGAAGAGGAAGAAAAAACAATTTTAAAGATTATTGAAACATTTCAACAGGAATTTATTGAAATTCACGATTTTCGTACAAGACGCTCCGGCCCGCAGGAGTATATTGATTTTCACATGGTCGTAGCCTCTCACGTGACGATTAAAGACGTGCATGATCTGTGTGACCGCATTGAAAGAGATATTACGAATGAATTCAAACAAGCACAGGTAATGATTCACCCCGAGCCGGAGAGCGAGAGGAAGAAATAAATTGATCTTATGTTTGCGTTTGTTCCCGGCAAAATGCCTGCAAAAGGCCCGTTCCCACGGGTCTTTTTGTTGTATAAATGACTATTTCTCGCTCATATGAGTGAGAAGCTTATACACGTGAGGGATACATTTCATACGTTATGTTGTAAAGAAAAAGGGAGGTGAACAGAATTGAACGCTATTTCTGTTAAAGAAATTGAACATGGAGTTGCCGTTGCGGAAAGAGAAGGTTTAGGGGAGTATTTATACCAAGAACCGGTTTCTAAAAAATGTTCGCGCCGTTCCCGCAGCAGAAAACGGACACACCGTTCTCGCAGCAGAAGACGGACGCATCACCGGACACACCGTTCCCGCAGCAGAAGACGGACGCATCACCGGACACACCGTTCCCGCAGCAGAAGACGGACGCATCACCGGACACACCGTTCCCGCAGCAAAAGACGGACGCATCGCCGGACACACCGTTCCCGCAGCAGACAGTCTCATCAAAAACGTACCCGCAAACGCTGTTTTAAATGCTGACTGCAGACTGCAGACTGCAGACTCTATTACAAGTAACGGGGATCTGCTATAATGGCAAGAGAACTGCATAAAAGATCCGGTATCATCATCTGCGGACACTGAACTGACAACATGGCGCTGTTTGTTCGTGTCCGTTTTTTATGTCAAAAAAGATGCCGGAGGATAAAAAGGAAGGGATGACGCCGAATGAAGCTGAATGAGGATTTTTATAACTCTGAAGGAAAGACAGTCTCTTTGCCAAACATAAGCAGCAAGCTTTTGCATATCACGGACAGCGGGCATATCAGCGTTGACTTCATCAGCATAAGCAGGCTGCGGAAGGCTTCAAAAATCGCGATCTTAGGTGACAGCGTCGCCCGGGGGCTGCGTGCGGAATACGGCTTTGGTGACATTCTGAAAGACCGGACAAACGCTGAAATAACCAATCTGTCTGTCAGCGGCGTTAATATGAGCAACAACGGAAGCGATAACATTTATCAGCAGGCGCTTAAAACAAAGGGACATGATGTCATCATTGTCCAGGGAACAGATGATGATTGGTGCAACCACATTCCCATCGGCACAGATGAAAAGGATATCACCACATTTTACGGAGGCTTCTGCCAAGTGATCCAGCAGCTGCGGAGCGGAAATAAAGGCGCGAGCATCATTGTGGTGACCCCAACGAGACAAGCCAAAATGTCAAAAGGAAAAATCGTCCGCCGTGATACTGATAAAAATAAACTGGGCCTGAATCTGGCTGACTATGTGAAAGCCCAAAAAGAAGCCTGCACACTCCTCTCTGTACCATATGCCGACCTGTTTGATACAGATCTCATCGACCCGTATAATCCCGCTTTCCGCAGCATGTGCATGTCAGAAGGTCTTCATCCGAACGAGAAAGGGCATCAAATCATATTTCAGGAAATCTGCCGGAATTATTTTTACTATTATGGGTAACACAGCGCTAACAGATTATTTTCGGCTTTGCTTTTCTAAAAGCTCAATTATTCTTTGAGATGCGTGTTTTTGCGCTCTCAAAAGCGAGACGATATTACCGGTAAAACCGATTAAAATGATAAGCAGCAAAATGATCATCCACATAGCGAACCTCCTGTCGGGTTTTAAAACATTCTCTTTTTATTTTACTTATGATGGATGGGCCGGAGAATAGTCTAACGGATGGTGTTTTTTGAGAGCCGGTGAAAAGTCCATAAAAAAAGCACAGACTGAACGGGTCTGTGCTTTTCTCTTATTTCAGCAGGTTCAATGATTCACGATTAAAGGCTTCCAAATCGTCAGGTGTTCTGCTTGTTACGATGTTATGGCTCACGACGACTTCTTCATCTTTATAATGTGCGCCGGCATTGATTAAGTCTTTGCGGATGCTGCGGAATCCCGTGATATCTTTTCCTTTAAGAAGGTCGGTATCAATCAGCAGCTGCGGGCCGTGGCAGATGGCGAAAACGGGTTTCTGATTTTCCACGAATGCTTTAGTGAATTCACCCGGGCGGTCATCTCCGCGCAGAAGATCCGGTGAAAAGCCTCCGGGAATCAATAACGCATCGAATTCCTTGGCGTCTGCGTCTGAGATCGCTTGATCGATCTTTACTTTCTCACCGTGCTTGCCCGTTACTTCTTTCCCTGCTTCCAAATCTATTGTCACCACACTGTGGCCCGCTTCTTTAAATGCTTCCGCCGGGCTTGTATATTCAATATCCTCAAATTGATCTGTCATCAGAACTGCGATTTTTTTGCTCATACATCATGCCTCCTGTGAATTTGTATATGACAAGAATATCAGGCAGGTTCCCGCCTCACAACGTATTTGCTTATGAAAAAAGACCCCTCTGAAAAAGAGGAGCCAAAAGGTACGGAGGTCTGCTGAAACTTACGTGTTTAACCTGAGATAAGGCAAGAAATCGAACCAATTACTTTTTGCGTCTTTTTTTCTGCTTTTTACACCCGCATTTCCCCGGATCGCCCGGATCAATGACTTCGTGAATTGTTTCTTCCTTATAAACGTGGCGGGGAACATAACGGATATGCTCTCTGTTAATGTGTTTGATGGGATGGACGTAAACCACTTCTTTGTCAGTATACTTGTCAGTCACAATATACTTAGGGTCACAGTAATACACTTTCGATTTTTTACCCATTCATCTCACCTCCCGTACTTTATTAAATGCTGACAAGGAGGATTTTGCATCGGACAAGTACACCATGGCAAGTCCACAATTTTTCAGCTGCAATTTCGTTTTTCTGATTTTTCCTGAATCCGCCTCAAATTGGAATGGCTAACCCTTTTTGAGCGGGGAAATCTATAAAAAAGAATTCAAAAACGATTCTTTTCTCAGGTCAATCGAGATGCATACATCTTTAGGGGGATTTTTAGAATGCTCGATGAAAAAACGATTGAAATCATTAAAAGCACAGTGCCGGTCTTAGAAGAGCATGGTGAAGAAATCACAGGACGATTTTATGACCTGCTGTTTCAGCATCACCCTGAGCTGCTGAATATCTTTAATCAGACAAATCAAAAGAAAAAAACACAGCGTACGGCCTTGTCGAATGCTGTGATTGCAGCCGCAGCCAATATTGACCGGCTGGAAAACATCGTTCCCGTCGTCAAACAAATCAGCCATAAACACCGGAGTATCGGTGTTAAGCCCGAGCATTACCCAATCGTTGGAAAGTACTTGTTAATCGCGATAAAGGATGTGCTAAAAGACGGGGCCGCTCCTGAGGTCATTCAGGCATGGGAAAAAGCATACGGCGTCATTGCAGACGCTTTTATCGGAATTGAGAAGGACATGTATGAACAAGCGGAAACGCAAAAAGGCGGCTGGAAAGACTATAAGGCGTTTCAAATTGATAAAAAGGTAAAAGAAAGCAAAGAGATAACGTCGTTTTATTTAAAACCGGAAGACGGACAAGTTCTCCCCGAATTCAAAGCGGGGCAGTATATCAGTGTAAAAGTATACATTCCGGACACGGGCTATACGCATATCCGCCAATACAGCTTATCCGACGTGTCCGGTAAGGATTATTACCGGATTTCCGTGAAAAAAGAAGGGATTGTTTCCTCATATCTGCATGACCAATTACACGAAAAGGATTCAATTGAGATCAGCGCTCCGGCCGGGGATTTCGTATTAGACCCTGATTCCAAAAAGAATCTGGTTCTCATCAGTGCCGGTGTCGGAATTACCCCGATGATCAGCATGTTAAAGACGGTTGCCAAAACCCAGCCGCAGCGAAACGTTCTCTTTATCCATGCGGCAAGGAGCGGAGAGTATCATGCGTTGCGGCATGAAGCTGAAGAAGCCGCGGAACACTCATCCGTTGACACCCTCTTTATTTACAGTGAGCCGTCCGAACAAGACCGTTCAGAAAACATTCGTTTTCGGGAAGGCCGGATTGACAAACAGCTGTTAGAAGAAGTGATGACAGATAAAGATGCTGATTTTTACCTGTGCGGATCACCGTCGTTCATTAAAGAAATGAAAAAGCTGATTTCTGAATTCAATACACCGCCGGAATCCATTCACTATGAATTATTTGAACCGCAGCTGAGTATGGTGTGATTGAAGAAGGAAGGCCGATGATTTTAATGTATGAAGCACCCGGGTTGGGTGCTTTTTTTATTCTCTTGCAAGGAAGGGCTGAATTAAGTGCCATATTAGTGTTATTGCACTCAGTCAGCTTTCACGGGGCGGTGAACAGCGGCATGATAAACGACCGATGATGTCAGACATAAGAGAATCGGGACAAATTGAACAGGACGCGGATGTCATTGGGTTTCTTTATCGAGATGATTATTACGACAAAGAAAGCGAAAGCAAAAATATTATTGAGATCATTATAGGCAAGCAGCGAAACGGCCCGGTCGGAACTGTTTCACTGGCGTTCATCAAAGAATACGGGCTTTTTGTCAACCTGGAGCGGCGTTTTGACGATTAGAGATTGGTATGAGGCAGCGCTTCGACACAATTATTACTCACTTATCCTGCTGATCGAATTTTTGGTGTACGAGAAAAAAACGGTACGGCTGCAGGATTCGGAAGAGGCGCTGAATTTTTATTTGCAAGAGAAATTTAAAGACAGGATGAACGCTTATTTGCTTGAATACGAGAAACTAAAGATCAGGTTAGGATAAAGACTTTTATTGCCGTAAGCGGTAACGACCGGATATTTAAAAGAAATTGATAGCCATTCCGCTTCCGGAAAGCTAAATGATTCAAAAGGAGGGCAACTATTTGAGACTAATAAAATTAGATTCTATAATAGAGAAGGATAAACTTATAATTGACATGGCAAAGTATGAAAATTTTGCTGTCATTGTTTCAAATGGAGAAGCAAAAATGACGCCGCTCCCTGAGCATGGAGAAACAAAAATTGTCACGAGTAAAGGAAAAGTAACCCGTGTTAAGTGGGATGAAGGCGAATTGTTTAGATAACTCAATAGGTTTAACTTAATTTTGAATATTTTCTATTTTATGAGAGGTTGATCTGCTATAATAATCCTAAAAACAAAGGGGATTATTATTTTGTTGAATTTTTTATACCAAGTATTATTAATAATTATTACATCCATAGTCACAGCTTATTTTTCCAATAGAGGTCAATATAAAAGAGAGAAGAAATTACGTGATGGGCGATATTTAGAGGAGGCACTCAATAAAGTTTATTCGCCTTTATATAATATAATTATGACAGATGCTTATACACCAAAAGGATATGATGGTCTCTCACACGAACAGATTACAAAAATTAAAGGCATTATTGAAAGTTTTGTGACATTTTGTCCCATTGAGTTAGAAGTTATGGTAAATGATCTCTATGATACTTCAATTAGAATAAATGAAATGGCTAGGATGAATAACTACGAAAGTTCAAAAGTAGACGATGATAAAAGGCTTTATGATTATGTAACAAAAAAATTCACAGAAAAACGGAAGGAATTAGGAATTATTTAATATCTACGTCCAAGACGGAAAGCCTGCGGACACTGATCATTGTACGGATGAAAATCTGTACTTTGGTTGGTGTCCGTTTTTTGTGTTTTGGGAGAGAGCTGGAAAAGTATGCTGATAAAACCGCATAGGATTCATTCCAGAGCGTTTTTCCCCACTTTTGGGGATTAAAGGGTTACAAGACCGAAACGATCCGGGAGCGGCTTAAGGGGAAATAACAGCATATGCAAGATTTAATCATTGAATATAAAAACGCATTGAAAGATGTCAAAAAGACGTACCGGCAGTTATCGCAGGTTGCTGACAGTCTCTTAACCGCTGAACAAAAAAGCGATAAAAAGATCAGTGGTGGCATGATTAGCGACCTTGAATATACAATTGAATGGCTGCAGAATGGGAGACAACCCGGTGCCCGCCGTGGTGCTGATCGTAGGGATGTGTATAAAAGGACAATCCTATCTGATCCTCGTTTAATTGATGCACTTCCGGAAGAGTATGCCATCATTCAGGAGCCTGATGGAGAGGTGAGTGATTGGGATAGGGAAAGAATAGAGGATGCTTTATCTGTACTGACAGACCGGGAGAAAGATATTTTTATCATGCACGCTGTGCAAAATTTGTCTTTTGAAGAAATAGCCGCTTTACTCAATATAAAAAAAGGAACCGTTCAAAAAAATATTGAACGATCCCGCTTAAAAATGATAAATAGAGCAAATGCCAGCCTTTTTTGTTTAGCTTAAACAGGCTGTATTTTTTGATCTTTTATTAATGCCAAGCCGCTCACGTAATGCAAATTGAAGAAGCTGCGAAAAGTTTACACCTTCTTTTTCTGCTGCTTCCGCCAGCCATTTAGGTACAGTTAGTGTTTTTTCACCGCATTTATTTTGAAAAAAATCATTTTGTCTTACGGTTGAGATTAATTTATGAAAGGAACTTTTGTTCGACAAATTTCGCAAATGGCTCCATTATCACGTTCTTTTGCCGATAATAAGGTGGGAGGTGAAACTATTGACTTTTAATGTTGTTTTTAGTTTTGATAATGAAAATTCTAGATCAACTAGAATTGAAGCTGAATCTGCAAGAGCACTGATCGACGAAATTAAGGCATGTAAAGATTGGTACGAATATGAACATAATGGATCAGCCGTTGTAATAAATATGCAGCAGGTCACTTCTTTTAAAGTTAAAAAGAGATAAGTTGTTTTTTTGCACCCTACTGGGTGTTTTTTTATATTCTCTGTAAACTACTTCCGGTAAAATCGTTCGACAAATTTTGCAAACTGTTTCTTTGCTACTATCATTCACCGATAATAATCTGGGAGGTGAATGACATAGACATTATTTCATGGATTCCAGAAAATCTTAGACCAGCTACTTTAACTGCAACTACCACATTATTAGGTGGATTTGTGGGAGCCTGTGTTGCTCAATTTTTTTCACACCGTCTGACATTAAAAAGAGAAAGAAAGAATAGTGAAAGAGTAGTTTATAATGAATTGTTTGCTCCAATTTTATTGGAGATATATATGTATTATGACTATCAAACAGCTTTTAGAAAAGATCATTTTAAAGGTGAAGTAATACAAATATGGGAGAAAGAGAATCAATTAGATAAAATAAATGATCATATAGGAAATAATCTTAAATTTGCTTCTCCAAAGATTATAAGAGCATACAACGCTGTATTGAGATATGAAGCTATGGAGGATATAGCTGGTATTGGTAAAGATCAAGAACAACTAGCTCTTATAGAAGAATTATTGAATGAATTATTGAGAATTTCACCATTTGATAACGAATCTAAAAAAGAACTTTCTAAATATAGGACATATTATTTTTTATTTAGAATGTTAACAAGTTATTTTCATAGTATCGAAGATGCTAAAACGATTTTGACGAATGATTTTTATTTCCAAAACAGCAAATTATCAAGTAACAGAATATATAATAGACTTTTATCAAATACGAATCTGAGATACAAAAAGAGATATGTCCAAACCTTGTTCAGATACAAGAACGAGGAGGATTACTTTATAAAAGTTCTAGCACAAAAAAAGGATCGTAAACCACTTCAAACATTAATGAAGAGGGTACAAGAAGAGAAATGAAGGAGCAAGAGGATTAACCGTTTCAGAGGAAACGTTAAACTATTTCGCCAATGTTTTTTTGTTGAATTATCTCTCCAATTTTAGAAGTTGATTTGTAGGAGGACACAGTGAGAATCTTAAAGAAAATAATTTCTATCTTATGGGTTGGGATGAAAAAGATTTTTAAATTTTTGTTTATACCATCTCGGAATTATTCAGTTAAATATGCTCAATATCTTTTATGGGAATTTGCAATAGGAATAGGTTTAGCTATTATATTTAAACAAAACACGGAATTAATAATACAATATACAGTATTTTTATTCATGAATTTATTAATATTTTCATGTTTATTTTGGTGCCTTACTTTTTTGTATAAATTGCGATATAGAAAAAGCAGGGCTTTTGAAAGAGATCTAAAATATGAAGGATTTTTACATGATTGTTCTGATATAGATGATGTTATATCAGAAGTTGATAATCTCAAAGAATCAATTAATGATTGGGCTGGAACCGACAAGCACACAGCCTTACAAAAAGTTAAAACATTAAGAATATATTATAAGTCTAGTACTACCAAAAAAGCAGAAGACTTTTTAACTAACACATCCATTGGAGTGATTTTAGGATTAATATCGGGTTTAATTCTGAAACCAGAGGTAATGGATACTATAAAAAGTGTATATGGGAATACATTCAACCTTATTAGTAATGCTATGATTAATTACATTAACGCAATAACTCTACTCATGATGGGTCTGATGATAGCAAGTAAGATATTAATAGAAACTCACAGATTAACGAGATCTGCCCAACTGTACGAGGAAGTGTTGGAAAGTGTGGTGGCAGAACTTGAAGAAAAAATAAAAAATGAAAATAGTCTTGGCGCCTAAACTGCGCTGAGGCTATTCACTTTAGGCCGGGCATCTATCTTAGATGCCTTTTTATATTCTCTGTAAACTGAACCCGGTAAATCTCAGGGAGAACTATTGGCGGTTAACGGTCTGAGTACGGGGGCAGTTTAGAAAGAATATGATTGGAGGGATTGCATAAAACAATTAGTTAAGCCTTTGAGGAATTAGGAAAGAATGTGAGCGGCTGAAAGGATGCCAACAACAAAGCCGCTAACCACAGAAGCTTTTATTATGTTGAGTGAAGGAAGGAGATAAAGCATGGAAACAATTTATGCGCACCCATTTGAGACGTCATGGTTTATTGCGCTCACGTTCTTCTGCTTGTCGTGTGTAGTCTGTTCAGGTAAATCAGAAAAGGAATAAGTATGGCAAGGCAACGTGACGAATTAGACAAACTCTATAATACAGCACGCTGGAAGCGAGTAAGGAAAGTCGTTCTGATTAGGGACGGCTATTTGTGTTGTGAGTGCCGTCGTCGTGGATTAATAGGAGACAAATACGGTCCACAATCTCATCACATTAAGAGATGATTCAAGCGGGGCATTTAATCTTGATAATCATAAAACGATCTGTTTAAAGTGCCACAACAGGAGGCACCCGGAAAGAAGCGGGGGGAGGAGGAACAAACGGTTATACGTATGTAACACTTATAGCGGAAAATATGGAAGGGTTTTTCTCCATAATAGAGAATTTTTAGGGAAGGTTATTAAAGCAGGTAAATCATATTCAACGTCGTAGTATCATAAATAGACAAAGCTTTTTATGTCCCAACATACTTCGGTAGCCGGCTGGAATGGTTCACTTCCTGATACTTCAACTGGAACATTGGCTCCTGCTCTTGCGAATAAAATAGCAATGCTGTATCCAGAGATATTAAATACTCACAGAAAAAAACAATGCCCTTACCGGCTAAAGCAAATTTCCCGGTTGTACCTGTCGATAAAAGAGAAAAATGGAATCACAGAACGGATTACAACCTTTTAAATCCTTGGTGGGATAAATATTAATAAGTAAGAGGTGGCTCAATGGCAGTTTTTGTTGAAAAAACGCTCCAAGGTCTAAAAGAATTAATTGATGAAAAAGGCCGCTTGAAAATTTTAGGGAATGAAGGAGCTCTTTTAGAAACAGAATGTATTTTCTTTAAAGGTGCAACAGATCTGGAGATTGAAAGTTTTGAGAAGAAAATAAAAGTCTCACTTCCTGAAGATTATAAAACCTTTTTAAAATTGCATAACGGAGCCAGAATATTTGATTTGTTGTTTTACGGTGAGAATGTGGGTGGGGGTTTGCATATTCTTAATGTAGAAGAGATTGAAAAGTATATGCAAAATGGTTTTTTAAAGCCTCAGTTTATTCCCGTCGCACATCTGTTAGACGGATGTTATTTGTTAATTGACAAAACCAAAATGTCCACAGACCCAAACTATTTATGGTTCCGCGGATTTGTTGAGTATGAACCAATGCAACTTAATTTTGAGATATTTTTAGATAGGTATATCATGTCTCAAGGAGCAAATTTTTGGGAGTGGAATATCTATACTGCTGAAAATTATTATAGGACTCACCAGGGTGATGAGGATTAACCTTTCCTACAGTTGGGTTGGTTCATTTTTACTATTAGACTTCGATTTGAACTTTTAAAATAGGTTTAATTTAGGAGACGAACCGATTAATTGGTGTATAGAGGATTTATAAAAAGCGCAGATACTCTGCGCTTTTTTATTTAAGTATTTTCCGAATCATTCGCAGCCCGTTTTTGGAAGAAGGATAACGGAAAGCGAAGTCGAAGCGGTTCGTTTGTTTGACGACGCTTTTTTTGTGCGTAAACGTGTTAAAGCTGTCAAATCCGTGATAGCTGCCGATGCCGCTTTCCCCGACGCCGCCGAATGGCAAATACGGTGTCGCGACGTGCATTAACGTATCATTGACACAGCCGCCGCCAAACGACAGGTTCTCTAAAACAGCGCGCTCAGTTTCTTTGTTTGTGGTGAAGAGATACAGGGCGAGCGGCTTTGGGCGTGATTGGACTTTCTCGATGACTTCATCGATATCGCCGTATGTAAACAGCGGAAGAATTGGCCCGAAAATCTCCTCCTGCATCACTGGAGAGTCATCCTTCACTTGATCTAGAATCGTCGGCGCTATTTTGTGGTGATCAGGATTAAATTGTCCGCCTGTGAGCGGGATGCCATCATTCAGAAAGCTGAGCAGCCGCTGATAGTGGCGTTCACTGACGATTTTGCCGTACTGCGGATTTTGTTCAGGCTGAGGGCCGTAAAATTCACTGATCGCACGCTTCATTTCTTCTGTGAGCTTCGTTTTGATATCTTGGTGGACAAATAAATAATCCGGTGCGATGCAGGTTTGCCCTGCATTTGTAAATTTCCCGAAGACGATGCGTTTGGCGGCAAGCTGTATATCAGCATCCTTATGGACAATGCAGGGACTTTTGCCGCCGAGCTCCAAGGTAACGGGAATTAATTGTTTGGCGGCGGCCTCCATGACGATTTTTCCAACGGCAACGCTTCCTGTGAAGAAAATATAGTCAAAGGGCTGCTGTAATAACACAGTGCTGACATCGGGCCCGCCCTCCGCCATAGCGACATAGTCACTAGGAAAAACGCTGCTGATGAGTTTGGAAAGAACAGCGGAAACCGCCGGCGTATATTCTGACGGTTTGAGAACGACCGTGTTCCCCGCTGCAATGGCTCCAATCAACGGAGAAAGCGCCAGTTGCAAGGGATAATTCCAAGGCGCAATCACCAAAACGGTTCCATATGGCTCAGGGATAATGATGCTTTTCGAGCCTAGGTGAGTCAGAGGCGTTTTGACTCGTTTCGGTTTGACCCATTTTCCCAGCCGCTTCATCACAAAACTGATTTCCTCCAGTACAATTCCGATTTCTGTCGTGTACGACTCCTGTTCGGATTTGTGGAGATCCTGGTAGAGAGCGGCTGTTATATCGGCTTCTTGTGTTTTGATGGCTTGTTTCAGCTTTTGCAGCATGTTCAGTCTCGATTCTAGCTGTCTCGTATGCCCCGCCGCAAAATAGGCTTTGTGCTTGCTGACGATAGAGGGAATGCTGTTCATTCAGTCGCTCCTTTTTTGTAAGGTATGATGATTCATTATGTGAAAAATCGCTTCTGCTTGTCAAATGGGATTTTCTAATGTACATGTAGCTGAAAAGCCAGTAGGCACATAAAAAAAGCCCCTGTCCGGGGCTTTTTTTAATAAAGAGAGGGAGCATCTGTCCATTATTCTGACAGCCCAAAAGAAAAACCCCGGAAACATTGTCATCACAACATGTCCGGGGTTTAATCCAATGCTCTTTAAAGAGCGTTTTACTTAACGGGAGTAGAACTCAACGATAAGCGCTTCGTTAATTTCCGGAGCAAGCTCAGAGCGCTCTGGAAGACGAGTGAATGTACCTTCAAGCTTTTCAGCGTCGAAAGTAAGGTACTCAGGAACGAAGTTGTTTACTTCTACAGATTCTTTGATGATAGAAAGGTTTCTTGATTTTTCGCGAACACCGATTGTTTGACCAGGTTTTACTTGGTAAGACGGAATGTCAACGCGGCTTCCGTCAACAAGGATGTGACCGTGGTTAACTAATTGGCGTGCTTGACGGCGAGTGCGTGCAAGACCGAGCTTGTACACAACGTTATCAAGACGTGCATCTAAAAGAATCATGAAGTTTTCACCGTGTTTACCAGTCATTTTTGCAGCTTTGTCAAACAATGTGCGGAATTGACGTTCGTTTACACCGTACATGTGACGAAGTTTTTGCTTTTCTTGCAATTGCAAACCGTATTCTGATAGTTTTTTACGCTGTCCCGGACCGTGGGGACCTGGTGCGTAAGGGCGTTTTTCTAATTCTTTACCTGTACCGCTAAGAGAGATTCCTAAACGGCGAGACAGTTTCCAAGATGGACCTGTATAGCGAGCCATAATGTGACTCCTCCTTTGGTTTTATTTTGTGGAAAATAAAAACCGTCTGTTCGATCCGACCGTGCACATTTTGTTTTCATGTATCCTCGCTCCAGCAGCAGAGAGTTACACGATACACCTTACAGCTAAGGAACAAAATGCAAACACAGAAGCTGAACAAAAAGGCTGCAATATTTCACACAAAGAACATTATATGATTTTTCTCCGCCGCCGTCAACCATTTCTCCATGAAGAGTGCCGGTTTATGATATAATGTACAAAAATGAGTAGTACATGTTTAGGTGATAAAAATGAAAAAACAAACAATTGATGAAGTGACGGCCTTTCATCAGAAAATGCTTTCTTTTTTCTTAACGAAATCTGAATCCGTCTCATTATCCGACTCGCTGTTATGGCTGGCCTCAGCTCTAGAATCCTGCTTTACATCTCTTTCATTGACCCTTTCACCGGCAGAATCAACACGTTTCACCATAAAAACAGAAGATGAACCGCATTATGCTCCGCTGAAAGAGAGTGACGGCCGTTTTATGATCAGGAATCAGACCTCCGGCAGATCCTTTTATCTGTGCTCGGAAGGCGGGCTGCCGATCCCGGAATCATTGCCTGAGATCGTTACTCAGTTTATTAATCAATCTGTGAGACAAAGCGGGCTGTTTGACAAAACGAAGCATCAGCGGAAAATTCACAGAATGACAGAAATGTTCCATTCGCTTTTGGACCAAAATGAGGTTTTGGAAAAACTGCAGGCAAGTTTGAGTACGGCTTTCCGGTCTTTCCGTTTTTCACTGTTTATCACGCAGGATCAGGATACGGACAGACAGCTTCCCGCAAAAGAATTACATATGGACGGAAAAGATGCCGATCCGTCTGCCCTGAAGGTTTATTTATCGGGGAGACTGCTCAGAAAAGGCAGGTCATCTGCTTATCTGCCGATCAAAGGCCAGCAGGGGACTTACGGGGTTCTGAAGACGGAGGGGCTGCAGGATGCCGTTCTTTCGTGCAGTACTCTCAGTGAAATGCTGCTGCTTGCGGGCGCAGCGGGAAAAGCATTTGAAAATGCGCAGCTCTATGAGCAATCGAAAAAAAGCATTGCGAATCTGGAGCTCATTAATGAAACATCGCGCCAGCTGAATCAGCGCCTCAGACTCACTGATACGATGCGGGAGCTCGCCGCCATTATGACCCAATCGTTTCATGCGGAAGAAGTGGCTTTTTTTCATATTGATCATTTTGAGACGCAAAATCTGCTTCCGGGACATACCGCTTTTTTTAAGACAGAACGTGCGAACCCTTATATCAGCATTGTGAAAGAAAAGCTGTTCGAGGGAGAAAAGGGCGTGTTTATCGGCAGCGGAAAGACTGTATTCGGCGAAAACGGTTTCGGCTCGCTGATGGCGGTGCCGATGATCGAAAATGACACCGTCTTCGGGTTCGCGATTTTATTGAAAAAGGATTTGTATGCTTTTACGTTTGAAATGTATAAGCTTTTTCAAGCGCTCATTCACCATGCGACATTGGCGGTCACGAACTCCATGCTGCGCGACAGGCTTGAGCATCTTGTTCAGACAGACCAGCTGACGGAGCTGTATTCAAGAACCTATCTGGATGAGAAAATTCAATACAGCATGAAAATTCATAAACGGGGTGTATTCATCCTCGTTGATATCGATAATTTCAAAAATATTAATGATACATACGGTCATCAAACGGGAGATTCGATCCTGATTCAGGTGGCCACCGTTATGAAGAACCATATTCGTGAGCATGATGTCGCTGCGAGGTGGGGGGGCGAGGAGCTGGCTGTCTATCTGCCGAATATCAACGTGTCATCCGGAGAACGCATCGCTAAAAGGCTGGTTCGCGCCATCCGGGAAAATACCGAGCCGCGCGTGACGATTTCCTGCGGCGTTTCCTGCTGGTCAAAGACCGGCCCGATGCCGTTGAAATTGCTCGTTCAGCAAGCGGATGAGGCGCTTTATATCGCCAAACGGAACGGCAAAAACCGGCTGATCATCCATCAAAACAGCACGACGACATAAAAAAGGAGCCGGCCTGCCGGCCGGGCTCCTTTGTTTATCCTAATCGTTTTTCAAGCGTTTCAACAAACTTTGCTAAATAGGTTTCGTCCGTTTCATCAAAACGGTTTTTCACGGGGCTGTCAATGTCCAGCACACCGATCACTTCACCGTTTACGCGGATCGGGAGGACGATTTCTGACTGGGAAGCCGCGTCACAGGCGATATGTCCCGGGAACGCATTCACATCGGCAATCCGCTGCACGTCGCCATTAGAGTAGGCAGTGCCGCATACGCCTCTGCCGAACGGAATGCGCACACAGGCAGGAAGTCCTTGAAACGGTCCGAGCACAAGCTCGCCCTCTTTAGCGAAGTAAAACCCCGCCCAGTTGACTTCATGTAATGAATGGTATAAAAGCGCTGACGCATTCGCGTAATTTGCGATCGCATCCGTTTCATCTTCTGTCATGGCTTCGAGCTGTTTAAGCAGAAGCTGATAACTTTTTTCTTTATCTCCGGATTGTTTTTCGACATGAAACATGGAAAACCCTCACTTTTTCTATAATATCAAACAAAGTTCCGGCCGTTCTGCCGGCATTTGTCGAGAAGTTCTTACAGGAACGGCGCCTTTCTGCTTGAATTGTTACACATAAAGGGGTGAGCCGTATGAAAGTAAGCACCAAAGACAAAATTATTAACGCCGCTGTCCAGCTGTTTAACCAAAAAGGTTATTCCGGCACGTCCGTCCGTGAAATCGCAAAGTCAGCTGATGTAAATGTTGCGCACATCTCCTACTATTTTAAAGGGAAAGGCGGATTAATGGAACATTTAGTTTCCGAGTTTTACGAAGGCTATACTGAAGCGCTGGAAAAAGCCGCCGTCAGTATGAACGGTGAAGACGCGCAGGAACGCATCCTGCGGGTGATTTTCGATATTTTATCCTATCAGCACAATAACCGTCAATTAACGCGGTTTGTGTACCGGGAAGTGACGATTGATTCCGTGCTTATCAGGGAAATTATGTCTACTTACTTAATGAAAGAAAAATATATTTTCCAGCTGGTGATTGAAGAAGGGCAGTCACGCCATAGACGGCTGACGCTGCCCGTGCCGCATTTTATTCTGCAATTGAAATCCCTCTTGATGATGCCGTATCTCCAGCCTCAATATATTACGGAGGTGCTCTATATGCAGCCTCATGAGCGGTACTTTTATAAAAGGTATTTTGAAGAGGTGAAGATCTGGATCGAAAGCGTGTTCCGACGGCCTGATGCAGCGCTTATGAAGTAATGATGTTTTTGTACGTTTCGTAGGAACTGCCGACATCTTCCGCTTGATGGGCGTCCGACCCGAATATGAGCGGGATTTTTTTTTGCTTCGCCGTCTCAGCCATCCAATCCTCCATGTATACTTCCCCGGCAAACTTCTTTCTGAGCCCGGATGTATTCACATCCAGCTCCATTCCGTGTTCTTTCACGGCGTCAAGACAGCGGGCCGCAAGCTCTCTTATTTGAGGTGACATGCTGTAAGGGAAAAGGCGCGCGAATTTTTTGACGAGCGTGATATGGCCGACCCGTTTTGGCTTAAAGGGGCCGAGCGGTGTTACAATGGAAGAATACACGGTTTCATAGTATTGTTCATATACGGCTTCAATGCTTCCGAAGTGGTCGGCAAGCTGCTGAAAGGCGTGCTCGTCAAAATCTAGGCATATATAAGACGGGCCGGTTTTCAAAAAATGAACGGATAAAATGCCGTCATCCAGTGAGGGGCCGTACGTGTTCAGAAACGCCGCGGTTTCCTCTTCATACCCTGTGATAAAATCGGTTTCAAGTCCAGTCAGAATGCTGATTTGTCCATCGTATTCCTTTTTCAGCTGTGACAGCCGCTCCAAATAAACCTCCATCTGTCTGAGATCCATCGCGCTGTCCTGAAGCGGTACGGGATCTTGAAATGACGGAGGAAGGGGGGCGTGCTCTGTAAATGTGATCGAGTCAAAGCCTCTTTCCAGGGCCTTTTCGACATATTGTTTCAGCGCATCCTTCGAGCCGTGAGGGCAAAAAGGGGTGTGGATATGAGCGTCTCGTTTTTCCATTTGTGTCACTCCATTAAAAAATTGCAGAATCCTGCCGAAATTATGCAAAAAGTTTTTGATTTCTGGTCAAAAAATGTTGGTTACATGGTATCATAATAACAATGAAAACGACAGATTTTCTCAATACATATATTGAAATCTTTCTGAATACATAAAACACCCTGACAGATTAAGAGAACAACAAGGGGGCTCATTATGGAGTTAGTCATCGGATTATTGGTTATACTGCTCGCGCTCTTTGCGGCGGGCTACTTTTTCAGGAAAAAAATTTATACGGAAATTGACCGGCTGGAATCATGGAAGATTGAAATTTTAAACCGTTCGATAGTGGAAGAAATGTCCAAGATCAAACATCTGAAAATGACCGGAGAGACGGAAGAGTTCTTTGAAAGATGGCGCGAGGAGTGGGATGAAATTGTCACAGCCCATCTGCCGAAAGTAGAAGAGCTCCTTTATGATGCCGAAGAGAACGCCGACAAATACCGGTTTAAAAAAGCGAATCAGGTGCTTGTCCACATCGACGACCTCCTCACTGCAGCCGAATCAAATATAGAAGGCATACTGCGTGAGATCAGCGACCTTGTGACGAGCGAGGAAAAAAGCCGCGGAGAGATTGAACAGGTGCGTGAGCGGTATTCAAAAGCGCGGAAAAACCTTCTGGCGTACAGCCATCTCTACGGAGAGCTTTATAACAGCCTGGAGACGGATCTCGACGAAATCTGGAGCGGCATAAAAGAGTTCGAAGAAGAGACGGAAAGCGGCAATTACATCAAAGCGAGAAAAGTGCTGCTTGAACAGGACCGCAGACTGGATCAGCTTCAGACATACATAGATGACGTTCCGAAACTGCTCGCCGACTGTAAACAGACCGTGCCGAACCAAATTGCCAAGCTGAAAGACGGCTACCGGGAAATGACGGAAAAAGGCTACAAATTGGAGCATATTCAAATCGAAAAAGAGCTGGATACACTCACAAATCAAGTGAAACGGGCCGAAAACGCGCTACTAGAAGAATTGGATGTCGACGAAGCGTCCGCCATCCTTCAGCTGATTGATGAAACCATTCAATCGATGTATGAACAGCTGGAAGGCGAAGTGGAAGCCGGACAGTCCGTATTAAGCAAAATGCCTGAGCTGATCATCGCGTATGAAAAGCTTGAGGAAGAAAAAGACCGCACAAAAACCGAAACGGAGCTCGTCAAGGAAAGCTATCAGCTGACGGCAGGAGAAATCGGCAGACAGCATGCCTTCGAAAAACAGCTGGAAACGATCGGCCGGCTCCTTGAGCAGGCGAGAGAAAAGCTTGACGGCGAGCATGTCGCTTACTCGCTGCTGATTGAAGAAGTCGAGGCCATCGAAAAGCAGCTGGAAGAGGCTCAGAAAGAACATGCCGAATACCGTGAAAATCTGCAGGCGCTCAGAAAAGAAGAACTGCAGGCGCGGGAAACGCTGATGCATCTTCGGAAAACCATTTCTGACACGGCCCGAATGCTGCAAAAAAGCAACGTGCCGGGAATTCCTGAACAAGTCAAGGACAAGCTCGAGACGGCAAATCATCATATAGAAGAAACCGTCAGCCAATTGGAAGAGCTGCCGCTGAACATGGAGGAAGCCGCCAAACATCTGGATGAAGCCGAAAAGGTGGTTGAGGAAGTCAGCGAAGAGGCGGAAGATCTTGTGATTCAGGTGAAGCTGATTGAGCGGATCATCCAATACGGCAACCGCTTCCGAAGCCAGAATCATATTTTATCCGAACAGCTGAAAGAAGCGGAACGGCTGTTTTATGCTTACAGCTATAATGAAGCTTATGAGATGGCGGCAGATGCTGTTGAAAAAGCAGCTCCCGGCGCCGTGAAAAAAATTAAAGCTGATCAATCTGCTTCATAGACGCATAAGCAAAAACTGCACCCTGATGGAAATCAGAGGTGCAGTTTTTTAGTTTCTCACGGAATATAAAAAGCGCCTGCGGCTGATATACATCAAACCGCAGGCGCTGAATGTTACGATTTTGCTTTATTTAATTCGATGGGCGGGCTGGTAAAAAACGTGATAATGCAGCCGATGATCGCTCCGGCAATGCCCGGAAGCACCCAGCCGATTCCCATGCTGTAAAGCGGAAGATTTGCGTTTAAGAATGAATCTAATGATCCGAGCGGAATGCCTGCTGCCTTCAAACCGTCCAAGATACTGAACAGCCCTGTTCCGATCAGGCAGGCGATATAGACTTCGCGTCTTTCCTTAAAGATTTTATCAATAAAGGAAAGGACGATAATGACAATCGCCAGCGGGTAAATGGCTGATAAAATAGGAACTGAAAATGCAATAATCTCAGCAAGTCCGAAATTTGAAATCGCCAGACTGAACAGCGTGACAATCGTAACCACCATTTTGTATGATAAAGCGGGAATCAATTTTGAAAAATATTCGCCGCAAGATGTGACAAGCCCGATGCTTGTCGTTAAACACGCAACGGTGATGGCAGAGCCGAGAACGATGTTTCCCAGTGAACCGAACAGGTAATCAGATGAAGCTGATAAAATCTTTGCGCCTTCGCCGAGCGGCCCCACAGCGTCCGTGCTTGTCGCTCCCAAATAGGCCAAAGATAAATAAATGAATGTCAAACCTGCCGCTGCAATCAGACCCGCTTTAATACAAGCGGCGGCGAGCGCTTTACGCTGGGTGACGCCCCTGCTTTTAACAGCGTTGACGACAACGACGCCGAAGACGATCGAGGCGAGCGCGTCCATTGTTTTATAGCCTTCCAAAAATCCTTTGAACACCGGCGTTCCGGAATATGCCTGATGTACGGCGCCCAGTCCGCCCATCGGAGTGACAATGGCTTTTACGACGATGATTAAAATAATACCGAATTTAATAGGAGTCAAAATCTTTCCGACTCTGTCAACGATTTTGGAAGGATTAAGAGCTAAATAATACGTAATAGAAAAAAAGATCAACGTGAAAACAAATAAAGATAATCTTTCCGGAATGCCGCTTAAAAACGGAACTGCACCGATTTCATATGAAACGGTTCCGGTTCTCGGAATCGCGAAAAGCGGCCCGATTGATAAATAAAGCACAACGGTGAAAATAGTCCCGAATACCGGATGAGCTTTATCGGCAAGCCCTTTTGCGTCTTTGCCCGTTAATGCGATGGCGATAATACCCAAAAGCGGCAGACCTACGCCGGTCAGTAAGAAACCGCCCATCGCTTTCCAGACATTATGCCCCGCCGCTTGCCCGAGCTCCGGCGGATATATCATATTTCCTGCCCCGAAAAAAAGTGCGAAAAGCATGAAACCGATAATAACGGTATCTTTGACAGGTAGTGAGTGTTTCATAAAAATCCTCCTAAATACTATGTTGAAATATTCTGTCAATTAATTGTCAGATAATATAACAAAACGAACATTACTTATTATATGGCAATGTACAGAGAAGTCAATACTCGATTTATTGCGAATTTATATTTACTTTTGTTATGGTAGCATAAATATCATACGATGTACCGTTTTCATTAAAGGAGTAAAAAAAATGATATATTTAGACAACAGCTCAACGACCGAGCCGTATGAAGAGGTATTGGATGTGTACAAACAGACGAGCAGCCGTTATTTCGGCAATCCTTCGTCTCTGCACCGGTTAGGAACTGAGACGGAACAGCTCCTTGAAGCGGCCGCTCAGCAAATAAAAAAAACCTTGCGTTTAAAAAATTATGATATTGTATTTACATCAGGCGCGACTGAAGCGAATAACGCTGCGTTAAAGGGAGCAGCCTGGGCAAACATGAGTAAAGGGAGACATATCATTGCTTCGGCGATTGAGCATCCTTCTGTGACGGAGACGCTTGATCAGCTGACAGAGCTGTTCGGCTTTGAAGTCACATATCTTCCGGCCGATCAAAACGGCTTCGTCTCTTTGAAAGACGTCAAATCGGCTATCAGGCCGGATACGATAATCGTCAGCGTCATGCATGTCAATAACGAAGTCGGCTCCATTCAGCCCGTAAAGGAAATCGGCGGGTTTTTGAAGCAGCACCGGAATATTCTGTTTCATGTTGATCATGTGCAGGGCATTCATAAAGTTCCGCTGTCTATAGAAGAAGCGGGCATTGACCTTTGCACCGTTTCAGGGCATAAGTTTCACGGCTTAAAAGGGACAGGAGCGCTTATCGTCAAAAAAGGAACGCGGCTCATTCCGCTTATCACGGGCGGCTCGCAGCAAAAAGGCGTCCGAGCCGGAACGGAACACACGGCAGGCGCCGTTTCCCTTGCGAAAGCGATCAATCTTTCCGCGCGTGACATGAACGAGCGGCTTTCTTCCGTGGAGGCTGCCAAGAATGCGCTCATGGAAAGGCTGAGCGGGACGGACGGGGTCGTCATCAACACCCCCGCTGAAAACAGCGCGCCGCATATCATTAATTTTTCCGTTCCGGGCGTGAAGGCGGAAGTGCTGTTGCACATGCTTGAGGAAAAAGGAATATATGTCTCCACAACCTCGGCATGTTCGGCAAGAGAGCACAAACCGAGCCGTGTTCTCCTGCAGATGAATAAAGGCGAACAGATTGCATCAAGCAGCATAAGAGTCAGCCTGAACTTCAGCCATACGGCTGACATCACGGAGCCGTTTATGGCCGCGCTGGTGCCGGCTGTTCAAAAACTAAAAAAAATGATGAGGTAGCATATGAATTACGATCATATTTTAATCCGTTTTGGTGAAATATCCACAAAAGGAAAAAACAGACGCAGTTTTATTGAAAGATTAAAACAGAATATCCGCCTGGTATTAAAGGATTATAAAAAAGTAAAATACTTTTCAAACCGGGACCGGATGTCAATTACACTTAATGGAGAAAACCCGGAGGAAATTTGTTCCTTATTAAAGAATATATTCGGCATTCAAAGCTTTAGTCTCGCAATTAAATGCGAAAGCAAGCTGGAAGACATTAAAAAAACGGCTTTAGCCGCGATAGAAGGCGAATATAAACCGGGGAATACGTTTAAGGTCGAGACCAAACGGGCTTACAAACAGTTTGAATTAGATACGAATGCGATGAACGCTGAAATCGGCGGCCACATTTTGAAAAACACGGATGGATTAACCGTCGATGTGAAACATCCCGATATTCCGCTTCGGATTGAAATCAGGGAGGAAGCGACATTCCTGACTATTCGTAACGAAAAAGGCGCCGGAGGCCTTCCTGTCGGTTCCGCGGGTAAAGCGATGCTGATGCTTTCCGGCGGTTTTGACAGTCCGGTCGCCGGTTTTTACGCGATGAAACGGGGATTATCAGTTGAAGCGGTACATTTCTTCAGTCCGCCGTATACGAGTGAACGGGCAAAGCAGAAAGTCATGGATCTCGCGGGATGCCTCGCGAAGTTCGGCGGCAGTATGACACTTCATATCGTGCCGTTTACAAAGACGCAGGAACTCATCCAAAAACAAATCCCGGAGAACTATACGATGACGGCGACGCGGCGTCTTATGCTGCAAATCGCGGACAGAATCAGAGAAGAACGGAAAGCGCTCGCGATCATTACGGGAGAAAGCCTCGGGCAGGTAGCGAGCCAGACGCTTGAAAGCATGTATGCGATCAATGCGGTGACGGCAACGCCGATTTTGCGCCCTTTAATCGGAATGGACAAAACAGAAATCATCGAGAAATCAAAAGAAATCGGCACTTATGAAACAAGCATTCAGCCGTTTGAGGACTGCTGCACCATCTTTACGCCGCCAAGTCCGAAAACACGCCCGAAAAAAGAAAAAATCGAGCACTTCGAAAGCTTCGTTGATTTTGAACCGCTGATTGCAGAGGCCGCTGCCGGCATCGAAACCATCACTGTTTACTCGGAGCAGGAAGCTCACGATAAGTTTGCCGGCCTGTTTTAAAACTGTATACAATTACCAAAGTTTTTTTGAATGAAGACATGTGTTTTATCACATTCTATACTCACAAGGAGGTGATACACATGTCACAACAATCAAACAGCGGAAACAGCAACCAGCTTTTAGTGCCAGGCGCTGCTCAAGCTATCGACCAAATGAAGTATGAAATCGCTTCTGAATTCGGTGTAAACCTTGGACCGGAAACAACTTCTCGCGCCAACGGTTCTGTCGGTGGAGAAATCACAAAACGTCTTGTCTCTTTTGCTCAGCAAAGCATGGGCGGAAGCAGCCAGCAGCAGTTTTAATCACAACTTCACATAATGGCTAAGAGAGCGGGGAATTCCCCGCTCTTTTTTCATGAGTATAGATAGAAGGCGGGAAGCAATTTATGCATATTTTTATTGTAATGGCCTATGTTTATGTATAATGGGGAAAGAAAGTGAGGAGTTGTTCGTGTTAAAACGAGAAGATTTAATCGCCCCAAAGAACTATAACCTTGTAAATGAAATCGAAAAGTTCAGCCGTTCCAAAGAGAAGAACGCGCTTATATGGGAAGATCAAACAGGCGGAAAGAAAGTCTGGACGTATGAAAAATTGATGGAAGAAACGAATAAAATCGGAGCCCGCCTGAAAGGTCTCGGATTTGAAAAAGGCGATAAGCTGATTGTCATGGTTCCGAGAGTGCTTGAAGCGTATGCCGTTTATTTAGCGATCTTAAAAGCGGGGATGGTCGTCATTCCTTGCTCGGAAATGCTGCGCGCCAAAGACCTTGAATACCGGATCAAACACGCCGAAGTGAAAGGCGCTATCGTTTATCCTTCATTTATAAACGCGTTTGACGAGGTGAATACCGAGCAGCTGGTGACATTGTCAATCGGTGAAAATAATGTCGGCTGGAAAAACCTCCTAACGATTGAAGCGGACGGAGACAGTTTTCAAACAGCTGATACAACAAGAGAAGACATGGCGTTTTTGTCCTATACTTCAGGCACGACCGGCCAGCCTAAAGGCGTTGTACATACACACGGCTGGGCCTTTGCCCATTTAAAAACATCAGCCGGTGCATGGCTGGATATTTCTGAAGACGATACAGTGTGGGCCACCGCGGCGCCCGGCTGGCAGAAATGGGTGTGGAGCCCGCTGCTCGCAATTCTGGGAAGCGGCGCGACAGGAGTCATTTATCACGGCAGATTCAACGCCAAGACGTATTTAGAGCTGCTGGAGCGCCATCAAGTAAATGTCTTCTGCTGTACCCCGACGGAATACCGCCTGATGGCAAAAGTGGAGGAGTTGGACAAATATGATCTTTCTGCCCTTCACAGCGCAGTTTCTGCGGGTGAGCCATTAAACCGGGAAGTCATTGACGTATTCCGGAAGCATTTTGGCATTAAAGTGAGAGACGGATACGGCCAAACGGAGAGCACCCTGTTAGTCGGCGTCCTGAAGGATATGGATATTAAGCCGGGAAGCATGGGCAAACCGACCCCCGGAAATCAGGTGGAGATTATAAACGATAAAGGCGAAATATGCGAAACAGGCGAAACGGGCGATATCGCCGTGCATTTGAGCACACCGGCCTTATTCAAGGAATATTATAAAGATCCCGAAAGAACGAAAAAGCAGATTCGCGGAGATTATTTTCTTACAGGAGACCGCGCGAAAAAAGACGAAGACGGCTACTTTTGGTTTGAGAGCCGCAATGATGACATTATCGTCAGCTCCGGATATACAATCGGGCCTTTTGAAGTAGAGGACGCGCTCGTGAAGCATCCGGAAGTGAAAGAATGTGCCGTCGTGGCGAGCCCGGATGAAATCAGAGGTTCAATCGTAAAAGCTTATGTCGTTTTACAAGACGATGAAAAGCGCAGTGACGAACTTGTCAAAGAACTGCAAAACCACGTAAAAACGATTACGGCGCCTTACAAATATCCGAGAGAAATTGAGTTTGTCGAAAGCCTGCCGAAAACGGCGTCCGCAAAAATCAGACGTGTGGAGCTGAGACAGCGTGAAGAACGGCTGAAGGCTGATAAAAAAGCATAATACAGGATAAAGGGTGAGCGGGGATGAAAGCGATTTGGCACGGCGGCACCATCTATACAATGCTGGACAAGAATCATGTCACTGAAGCCATTTATACCGAAGAAGGCGTCGTCAGGCAGACGGGCAGCTTCCGGGAGCTCCAAGGAACATACGGTTCGCCTGATACGGAGGAAATCGATTTACATGGGGCTGTCATGTTCCCGGGGTTTACGGACAGTCATATGCATTTAATCGGACACGGGGAAAAACAGCTTCGCCTCGATTTGTCGCAGCTGACGTCAAAAGAAGCGATACTGCGGGCCGCAAAAGAAGCAGAGCGTGAATTGGAAGATGGCGAATGGCTGATCGGCGAAGGCTGGGATGAAAATCTGTTTGAACAGCCGGATTACGTCACGAAGCATGACCTTGACCCGCTCTTTCCCGACCGCCCCGTCCTGCTGAAGCGGGTATGCCGGCACGCCGCGGCGGTTAATTCGGCCGCATTGCGCGCGGCGGGAATTACAAACGAAACACCTGATCCAAACGGCGGGATTATCGTCCGGGACGGCACCGGTCCGACAGGCCTTCTGCTGGATAAAGCCCAAGAGCTTGTGACACAGGCCCTGCCGCCCGTCTCACTTCACTATGTCAAACGCGCGCTTCAAACGGCGATTACGGACTGCTGGTCAAAAGGCCTGACAGGCGGGCATTCAGAAGATCTGGCATACTACGGAGACGCGTCCGTTCCCGTTGCCGCGTACGAGTCATTAACCGGCAGCGGCCTTTATCCTTTTCGCGCCCATCTGCTCGTACATCACGAAGCCGTCGACAGCTGGAGCGCTCTGGATAAATCGACTGGACCTTATCTGGAATACGGAGCGATGAAAATTTTTGCTGACGGCGCGCTCGGAGGCAGAACCGCTCTATTGAAAAAGCCTTACCATGATGATCCGTCTGTTTCCGGCGTTCAGGTGCATGATGACGAAACACTTGCCGCTCTTGTTTATAAAGCGAGAGAGAAAGGGATGGAGATCGCCGTGCACGCGATTGGCGACCTTGCATTTGAAAAGGTGCTGGATGTTATCGAAAGATACCCGGCAAAGCCCGGACAGCTTGACCGGCTCATTCATGCGCAAGTATTAGATGACGGATTGATTGAGAGAGCCGCCCGGCTGCCGATCGGACTTGATCTTCAGCCGCATTTTGTGGCCAGTGATTTTCCGTGGGTGATTGACAGGCTCGGAGAAGAGCGGATGAAAACGGCTTTCGCCTGGAAAACACTGCTGTCAAAAGGGCTGCTGTGCGCCGGAGGTTCAGATGCCCCGATAGAACCGGCCGATCCGCTTCTGGGTATTCAATCGGCTGTGCTCCGTACGAGCAAACAGCACCCGGAAGGTCCGGCCTATTATGAAAAAGAGTGCCTGACCGTGTACGAAGCCATTCAGCTTTACACGGAGGGAAGCGCGGCCATCATCCATAAAGAACATAGCCGCGGACGGATCGCCCCCGGCTATGATGCCGACTTTACCGTACTCAGCGGTGATCCGTTCAGGACGGACCCGAAAAAGCTTCATGAATTGGAAGCTGTCAAAACCGTCGTCGGCGGCCGTATCGTATATGAAAAAGAGGACAGGCAGTGATGCCCGTCCTCTTTTTTTATGATAAAAATGATCGTTTTACTTTTTCCCAGAAAGAGTTGTCTTTCAGTTTCACCGTTTTGATTTTTTTATCGGATAGTCTAATCTCAACCTTTTTGACATTCCGCGTGCTGAGCGCTTCATTATCAAGCCCGATAATCGGATGCTCATTGCCGTCTTGCACCACCTGCAGTGTCAGCTTCCGTTCTGAGCTTAAAATAAACGAAGATCCGAGTGTACGGTATGTGTTGTTGTTCAACGATGCCAGTTCGGATACCTGCATGCAGGAAATCAAAGGATCAACAACGGCGCCTGAAACAGATTTATTGTAGGCGGTGCTGCCCGTCGGGGTGGAAATGATCATCCCGTCTCCTCTGAACGTCTCAAAATGAAGATCATCAATTAACACATCCATCACAAACGTTTTAATAATGCTTGAACGGATGGAAACCTCGTTTAAACAGTGAAAATGATTGCTGCCGTCCACCGTTACGTGAATGAGCGGGTATTTTCTGACCTCAAGCTGTTCCGCGGTCATGCTGGCCGCCATTTTTTCAGGTTCATCGCTGTGAAAATCGCAGTACAAATGGGCTTTCCCTTTTTTAGCGATGCCGACATACAGGCAGTCATCACGGAATCCGGTTTTTCTGACGGCTTGCAGAAATGAGCCGTCACTGCCGATGCTGGCGATAATTCCCGCATCCTCCGGTTGAGCCGCAACTGTAAAACCGTGCGATTCAGCAAGCTGCTTCAAAGAGCTGACTTGTTCTTTTGTTTCGTTGTTTTGTTTGTGAAAAAAATAAACATTGCGGCGAAGATCGGTCATATCCCCATTCCCCTTTGCTGTCATATTTACGTTTTTCTCCCAGCAGGTATTGTGTTAAAATACCTGTGGCAATAGTGTAACATGTTTCCTGTTTATCCGTTAAGGGAAAGCGCTTCATGAAAAAAATGAATCTTTTTTTACGGGGGAACGTACGAATATTGACAGAAAAGGAGGAGAACAAATGAATGCAAAAAGATGGATTGCGCTCGTCATCGCGCTCGGCATTTTCGGCGTATCAGTCATTGCAAGTGTGACCGTCGGGGTGCTGAAGAATATCGGAGATACAGGGTCTGACTTTGCATCACTGACAGATGACACAGAGGAAGTGACGCTGGATAAGGGCAGCCCCGGCAGTAAAATCGCCGTGCTTGAAGTGGACGGCACGATTGAGGATAACGGCGGGTCCGCTGGCCTGCTCAGCTCAGGCGGGTATGATCACAGATCATTTTTAAAACAGGTTGAGCGTGCGAAAGAAGACAAAAGCGTCAAAGGAATTGTGCTGAAAATCAATTCCCCTGGCGGAGGCGTGTACGAAAGCGCGGAAATACATAAAAAACTGGAAGAACTAAAGAAAGAAACGAAGAAACCGATTTATGTATCCATGGGCTCCATGGCGGCATCGGGAGGCTACTATATTTCAACGGCCGCCGATAAAATCTATGCTTCACCGGAAACGCTCACGGGTTCACTGGGCGTCATCATGGAAAGCGTCAATTATTCCAAGCTCGCCGATGAACTCGGCATCAAGTTTGAAACCATTAAAAGCGGCGCGCATAAAGACATCATGTCCCCGACCCGCGACATGACGAAGGAAGAAAGAAAGATCATGCAGACAATGGTCAACGATTCTTATGAAGGATTTGTCAATGTCATTTCAAAAGGCCGGCACATGTCAAAAGCGGATGTGAAAAAAATTGCCGACGGCCGTGTTTACGACGGCAGACAAGCGAAAAAAATCGGCCTCGTTGATGACCTCGGTTTTTACGATGACACGATCAGCGCGATGAAAAAGGACCATAAAAATATGAAAAACGCTTCAGTCATCACATACGAGGAAGGATTCGGATTAGGCTCGCTCTTTTCCATGAGCGCAGCGAAAATGTTTAAAAGCGAAATTGATTTTCTGAATATGAAAGAACTCATTTCGCAATCCGGTTCGCCGCGGATGATGTATCTCTATGCAAAGTAGGGGGGAAGAAAGAATGGACGCGACTTACGAAGGCTTTCACGGCAAAGAAGAGGAAGCCGAGCAACAGAGGGCGCCCGAGCAGGCATATGCGGGCTTTTGGATCAGGTTTTGGGCGTTTCTTCTTGATTGGCTGGTGGTCTGGGGACTTAACCATCTCATCGTTTCACCGATTTTCACGCTGATGAAGCTCCCGGCAACAAGCGGAATGTTTACAATCTCAGCTTATTCCGTCACAACCCTGATCGTCTACCTCGCCTATTTTGTGTTCATGACGAAATGGTTTCATCAGACACTCGGCAAGATGGTCTTCGGGTTAAAGGTCACTTCTTTGACGCCCGGAAAGCCGCTGACTTGGAGCACCGTCATTTTCAGAGAAGCGGTGGGGCGTTATATCGATAAAATCTGGATTCTCTATATCGTCATTGCGTTTACGCCCAAAAAGCAGGGCATTCATGATCTGATCGCCGACACAACGGTGATTCACGAAGCGCTGTATCGCAAATAAAAGCAGTAAACCCGGAATAAACGTCCGGGTTTATTTTTTTTGATTTTGGCGATAATGCTGCTAAGGAAGTGAAGCTTATGGGATATGCCGCAGCAGCTGTTATTCTCATTCTCATTTTGGCCTGGCTGCTCATGAGGATGAAAATCCACCTGACTTTCGAATATCTTCACGATAAAGATAACGACAAACTGACGTTTAAAATCTCGGCCTTATACGGGCTGATCCGTATTAAAAAAACGCTGCCCGTCATTAAAGTAAACAGCGAAGACGCGTCAATTGATGTCAAACAGAACACAAAATCAGAAATGAAAGGTCAGAAAAAAGAGAAGAAAAAAATCACATATGAAGATGTCAAACAGAGCATTCACAGAATAGAAATGATTCTGCACCAAGTCTTTCAGATGCGCCAAATCGCCGCTTCATTTCTTGCGGGAGTCCGTGTTACGAAGTTCGAATGGGTGACGGTTATCGGAATAAAGGACGCCGCCGTTACGGGAATCGCCGCCGGCGGATTGTGGGCCGTAAAGGGAGGCCTTACGGCGATGCTGTATGATCATCTGCGTTTCATACATGAACCGGTGTGCGAAGTCATTCCGTCTTTTCAAGTGCCTGCATCCAAGACGCATTTGCAGTGTATATTCTTTTTTCGTTTTGGACATCTTATAGGTGCAGCTTTCAAATTGCTCAAATACGGGCGGAACGGACTTTCTATCATACGAAAGAAACAGCCGGTTCCGGTTGCTTCAAAGAATGATTCATCAGTTTAAGGAGGAGCGCATATGGCAGACCATCCCATTCAAGGTTTAATGAAAACCGCTATGGAAAATTTAAAAGAAATGATTGACGTGAATACAATCATCGGCGATCCTGTTGAAACGCCTGACGGCAGCGTAATCTTAACGGTTTCAAAGGTCGGCTTCGGATTTGCGGCCGGCGGAAGCGAGTTTGGAGGAAAGCCGGCTGAAAAAAGAACCGATGATGATGAAAGAAAAGAGCAGAAGCTCCCGTTCGGCGGCGGAAGCGGCGGCGGAGTATCCATTACGCCGATTGCGTTTCTGATCGTCGGAACAAACGGCGTGCGCATGCTTCATTTAGACGAAAACACCCATCTGATTGATAAACTGTTAGATTCCGCGCCTCAAACGATTGAACGCATCCAGCATATGTTTAAAAAGAATGAAAAAGGCCGGAACCAAAAAAGAACGGATATCGATTTATAACAGAAAAGTTAACTGCCGCCCGCAGTTAACTTTTTTTACGATGCGGCATAACCTTTGCAGTTTGCATAAAACTCGACTATGATAGAGCTATACATAGATAAAGGGAGGAATCAGAATGGCTGAAATTACATTTAAAGGCGGAGCCGTGACGCTGATCGGACAAGAAGTGAAACCGGGTGACCAAGCTCCTGACTTCACGGTTCTGACAAACGGATTAGAAGAGAAGACATTAGCAGATATGAAAGGGAAAGTAACGATCATATCCGTTATTCCTTCCATTGACACAGGCGTATGTGACGCGCAGACACGCCGCTTCAACGAAGAAGCCGCAAAACTCGGTGATGTGAACGTTTATACAATCAGCGCCGACCTTCCGTTTGCACAAGCGCGCTGGTGCGGAGCGAACGGAATTGATAAAGTTGAAACATTATCGGATCATAAAGAGATGTCATTTGGTGAAGCATTCGGTGTTCACATCAAAGAACTTCGTCTTTTGGCGCGTTCCGTATTCGTCCTTGATCAGGACGGAAAAGTCGTTTACGCGGAATACGTAAGCGAAGCGACAAACCACCCGAATTATGAAAAGCCTATCGAAGCTGCAAAAGCGTTAATCAAGTAAAGAGAGAAAAAGAGCTCCGGGTGCTGCCGCGGAGCTCTTTTCATGGCAAGGAGGAAACAGCATGCAACACGACCATGTCGGTCAGATTTATGAACTTTTAGATGAAGCTGCCCAAGTGATAGCAGAAGGCCTTCAGATTTCTTATATTGAGGGGCTTGCGGAAGCGGGAGAAATGTATTTTCTTGAAAAGGCCGACCAGCTTCCGCTTCAGGAAAAGCAAATCGGCGAGCTTAACAGCCTGCTTGCGAAAGCAGACTTCAGAAAATGGGAGCATGAATGGATCCGCAAGGCGTTCCAGCTCGCCATTTTAAAAGGGCTGAAAGATAAGTCCCATCCGAACAGACAGATGACGCCTGATACGATCGGCATTTTCATCAGTTACCTCGTGAATAAATTTACGGGCGGCCGAAAAGGCCTGACATTGCTGGACCCCGCCTGCGGCACCGGAAATCTTCTGCTGACCGCGGCAAACCAGCTTTCTGACAAAGCGGCAAAAAGCTTCGGCATTGAAATCGACGATGTCCTTCTGAAGATCGCTTATGCTCAGGCGAATCTGCAGGAAAAAGAAATGGAGCTGTTCTGCCAGGACAGTCTTCAGCCGTTATTTATCGAACCGGCCGATGCGGTCATCTGCGATTTGCCGGTCGGCTACTATCCGAATGACGAAGGCGCTGAAGCGTTTGAGCTGAAAGCGGATGAAGGCCACTCTTTTGCACACCACTTATTTATTGAGCAGAGCGTCAAACATACAAAACCGGGCGGATACTTATTTTTTATGATTCCGAACCATCTGTTTGACAGCGCGCAAAGCGATAAACTGAAGCGGTTTTTTGCGGAAAAAGTGTATATCAACGCCCTTCTTCAGCTGCCGGCTACTATGTTTAAAGACGAAGCGCAGGCAAAGAGCATTTTAATCTTGCAGAAAAAAGGCGAAGACGCAAAGCCGCCGAAACAAGCGCTTTTGGCGAATCTTCCTTCTTTTGCGAACCAGCAGGCGATGCGGGAGATGACGGCAAAATTGGATCAATGGATTCAAAAAGAAAAATAATGGCGAAAAAGCAGTGTGAGATGCAAAATCCCGCGCTGCTTTTGCTTTTTAAAATGAATGGAAATCAGGACGATAACACAAATTAAGGAAAGAAAATAACATTCCGTAAGGCCGTGCCGTCCATTTGGCACAAATAAAATTTATCAGAAAATATCGACTTCATATTGTAAGCGGTACCAATGTGGATGTTGACTTGAAATGCTGAGTTGACAATGTTTAAATGGAAAAGTCAGATATTTTTTGGACTGCAGTTATGGTCTGGGAAAAAAGAACGAACAAACGAAGAAGAATTTTGATAGGAGCGTCATTTATGTCTAAAATTATTGCAATTAACGCAGGAAGCTCATCTTTAAAATTTCAGTTATTCGAAATGCCTTCAGAAAAGGTGCTAACAAAAGGTTTAGTAGAACGGATCGGTATCGCCGACAGCGTTTTCACAATCTCTGTTAACGGCGAAAAAAATACAGAAGTGACAGATATTCCGGATCATGCGGTTGCGGTGAAGATGCTGCTTCACAAGCTGACTGAATTCGGTATTATAAAGGATCTAAATGAAATTGACGGAATCGGCCACCGTGTGGTTCACGGCGGAGAAAAATTCAGCGATTCTGTTTTGCTTACGGATGAAACAATCCGTGAGATTGAAGAGATTTCAGAACTAGCGCCGCTTCACAACCCGGCTAACATCGTCGGCATTAAAGCCTTTAAAGAAGTGCTTCCGAATGTGCCTGCGGTTGCAGTGTTTGATACGGCGTTCCACCAAACGATGCCTGAACAATCTTACCTGTACAGCCTACCGTACGAATACTACGAGAAATACGGCATTCGCAAATACGGTTTCCACGGCACATCTCATAAATACGTGACACAGCGCGCAGCTGAGCTTCTCGGCCGCCCGCTTGAAGATTTGCGTCTGATTTCCTGCCACCTCGGTAACGGCGCAAGTATCGCGGCGGTAGAAGGCGGAAAATCCATTGATACGTCAATGGGCTTCACACCGCTTGCGGGTGTTGCGATGGGAACACGTTCAGGAAACATCGACCCTGCATTGATTCCGTACATTATGGAAAAAACGGATCAGACGGCAGATGAAGTATTAAATACGTTAAATAAAAAGAGCGGACTGCTTGGCGTATCCGGTTTCTCCAGCGACCTTCGCGATATCGTAGAAGCTTCAAAAGAAGGAAACGAAAGAGCGGAAACGGCTCTTGAAGTGTTTGCAAGCAGAATCCATAAATACATCGGTTCTTACGCTGCGAGAATGAGCGGCGTTGACGCGATTATTTTCACTGCGGGTATCGGTGAAAACAGCGTTGAAGTCAGAGAACGCGTGCTTCGCGGCTTAGAATTCATGGGTGTATATTGGGATCCTGCGCTGAACAACGTGCGCGGCGAGGAAGCGTTTATCAGCTACCCTCACTCTCCTGTCAAAGTCATGATCATTCCGACTGACGAAGAGGTCATGATCGCACGCGACGTTGTCCGCCTTGCACAGTAATGATCGAAAAAAGCACATCCTTTAGGGTGTGCTTTTTTATTGAATGCCCCAGAATCAAACGTTACGATATGTTTAATACATAAACGATGAGGTGAAGCAATGAGTGTGCATGAACATAAACAAGAAGCCCCGTCAGCCGTGCGCTGCAAGGTGATCACAGTCAGCGACACGAGAACGAAAGAAACCGACAAAAGCGGGCGCGTCATGATGGACTTCCTCAGGGAAGCGGGATTTGAAACGGTCGCTTATGACATTGTTAAAGATGAAAAAGATGAATTGCAGAAAGCCGTTTTATCCGGCTGTATGGATGAATATACAGATGCGGTGCTGTTAAACGGAGGGACGGGCATTGCCGAAAGGGATGTCACAATTGAAGCGGTCACGCCGCTGTTTTCAAAAGAACTCCCGGGATTCGGCGAGCTGTTCCGCATGCTGAGCTATACGGAGGACATCGGTTCCGCCGCCATTTTGTCCAGAGCGGCAGCGGGTGTGATCCAAAATACCGCAGTCTTCTGCACGCCCGGCTCCTCAGGCGCCGTAAAGCTTGCAATGAGTAAACTGATTATTCCTGAACTGCCTCATGTGCTCCGGGAAATCCGAAAAGATTTATAAATGTATAAAAAGGCTCTGCTCCGCTCAAAAAATTGGGTGGGGTTTTTTTTATAAAAGGCTTGAAAAAACAGAATTTACTTGTTACAGTGTATACATACAAAATGCATTTTTATTAATTAAAACTAATTTTTATACAAAAGGGAGCTTTTAACATGGCAGAACAAAAAAAGGTTGTATTGGCATACTCAGGAGGTCTTGATACTTCTGTAGCGATAAAATGGCTGCAAGAACAGGGATACGATGTTGTTGCCTGCTGTTTAGACGTAGGGGAAGGAAAGGATTTGGCATTCGTTCAGCAAAAAGCGCTGGAAGTAGGCGCCGTAAATTCCTATGTGATTGATGCGAAAGAAGAATTCGCCCGGGAGTACGCGCTCATTTCTATGCAGGCCCATACAATGTATGAAGGCAAGTATCCGCTCGTATCTGCACTATCCCGTCCGTTAATCGCGAAAAAACTCGTTGAAGTCGCGGAAAAGGAAAACGCGGTGGCCGTAGCGCACGGCTGCACGGGAAAAGGCAACGATCAGGTGCGTTTCGAAGTATCCATTAAATCATTAAATCCTGATCTGGAGGTCATTGCTCCGGTCCGTGAGTGGCAATGGTCGCGTGAAGAAGAAATTGAATATGCCGCAAGCCGCGGCATACCGATTCCGATCAATCTTGACAGCCCGTATTCCATCGACCAGAACCTATGGGGACGCGCCAATGAATGCGGTATATTAGAAGATCCGTGGGCGGCGCCGCCTGAAGGGGCATATGACCTGACAGCATCTCTTGAAAACACGCCGGACGTTCCGGAAATCATCGAAATCGCATTTGAAGCCGGTGTTCCGGTTTCAATCGACGGCGTAACCTACCCGCTCGCTGATTTAATTCTCAAGCTGAACGAGACTGCCGGAAAACACGGCATCGGCCGGATTGACCATGTGGAAAACCGCCTGGTCGGCATTAAGTCCCGTGAAGTTTATGAGTGCCCGGGCGCCATGACTTTGATTACGGCTCACAAAGAGCTTGAGGATCTGACTTTAGTGAAAGAAGTGGCCCATTTCAAACCGGCAATTGAACAAAAACTGTCTGAAATCATCTATAACGGTTTATGGTTCTCGCCGTTAAAAGACGCGCTGCTTGCATTCCTGAAAGAAACCCAAAAACACGTCACCGGCGTCGTGCGCGTCAAGCTGTTTAAAGGCCATGCCATTGTAGAAGGACGTAAGTCGGAATATTCACTCTACGACGAAAAACTTGCGACATATACAAAAGACGATGCTTTTGACCATCACGCGGCAATCGGTTTCATTGAGCTTTGGGGGCTGCCGACAAAAGTAAACAGCATTGTGAAAAAGAAGGAGCAGATTGAAGCATGAAGAAGCTTTGGGGAGGCCGTTTTCAAAAAACACCGGAAAAGTGGGTCGATGAGTTCGGCGCATCCATCACATTCGACCAAAACTTAGTCAAAGAGGATATTACAGGGTCTCTCGCTCATGCGGCAATGCTGAAAAAATGCGGCATTCTGACGGAAGAAGAAGAAGGCGCCATCCGACAGGGGCTGCAGACCCTCCTGCAAAAAGCAGAGGAAGGAACGCTTGAATTCTCTGTTGATTATGAAGATATCCATTTGAATATTGAAAAAATGCTGATCGAAGAAATCGGACCGCTAGGCGGCAAGCTCCATACCGGCAGAAGCCGGAATGACCAGGTGGCGACCGACATGCATTTGTATTTGAAAGATCATGTCTCACATATCATCGTGCTGATTGAACAGTTCCAAAAAGCGCTGATCGAAAAAGCGGAGGCCAATGTCGAGACCATTCTGCCGGGGTACACCCATTTGCAGCGGGCTCAGCCGATTTCTTTCGCCCACCATCTGCTTGCTTATTTTTGGATGCTTGAACGGGATAAAGAGCGTTTTCGCGATGCTATGAAGCGGATTAACATATCGCCGCTCGGATGCGGGGCGCTTGCCGGAACCACTTTTCCGATAGACCGTAACTATTCGGCGGAGCTGCTCGGTTTTGACTCCATTTATGAGAACAGTCTTGACGGAGTCAGTGACAGAGATTTTATTCTCGAGTTTTTAAGCGGCAGCAGCATGCTGATGATGCACCTTTCGCGTTTATCAGAAGAAATCATTCTATGGTGCTCGCAGGAATTCAGATTCATTGAACTGGATGATACGTATGCGACGGGAAGCAGCATGATGCCGCAGAAGAAAAACCCCGACATGGCGGAGCTGATCCGCGGTAAAACCGGACGCGTATACGGTGATATGATGGGGCTTTTCACGATTATGAAAGGGCTCCCGCTCGCTTACAACAAAGACCTGCAGGAAGATAAAGAAGGCATGTTTGACACGGTGAAAACCGTTGAAGGAAGCCTTCAGATTTTCACGGGCATGATTGAAACGATGAAAGTAAACAAAGACATCATGAAACAAGCGACAAAACAAGATTTTTCAAACGCGACGGAACTTGCCGATTATTTAGCTAAAAAAGGCATGCCGTTCAGAGAAGCGCATGAAGTGGTCGGCAAGCTTGTGTACAGCTGCATTGAAAAAGGAATCTATTTAAGTGATATGGCATTTGAAGAATTCCTTCAAGCCAGCAGTCTCTTTGAAGAAGACATCTATACCGTGCTCGATCCGCATCATGCGGTTGAAAAAAGAATGAGCGCCGGCGGAACGGGTTTTCAGCAGGTAGAACAGGCGCTCGTAAAAGCAAAAGCCTGCGCCGGCATTTAATTTGCTGAAATTCCCTTCATATTTTCCCGTCATATCAGACACCCTACATCTATAAAGATGGGAGGTAGAAGGAATGCGCAAAGAACAAGACCGTTACATCTATGATGAAAAAGAAAGTGAAGAAACGGCCAGGCTCATCTCAGAGGCATACGAAAGCGGTTATGTCGGCATGGAGGAAGCCTCTGCTCCTTCAGAAAATTAAGCTGTCTGTAAAGACGGCTTTTTTTTCGTGCGGACGAAGTGCAAAAAAGTGATATTGCCGTTTGTTTATAGTAAAGTAGAGGGAGAAACGTCTTGATTTTATTGAAGCGGCAACGTTGCCTGGGGAGGGTATTCAATGTGCGACATGCTCTAATCACTGCCGGTACAAAGGGATTGGGCCGAAAAGTGACTGAAATGCTTCTGGAAAAAGGCTTTTCTGTCACAGTGAATTACAGACAAGACGAAGAAGCGGTCGCCTGTCTGAAGGCGGATTATCCCGGGTGCCATGACAGATTGCAATTCGTTAAGGGCGATGTAACCCGGAAAGAAGATCTCATGCGGATCGCCGATGCAGCCCTTCAGCGGTTTGGAAGGATTGACATACTGATTAACAATGCCGGGCCGTACATATTTGAACGCAAAAAGCTTGCCGATTACTCCGATGACGAATGGTATGACATGCTTGAAGGGAATTTAAGCGCCGTTTTCCATCTGTTTAAAGCGGTTATCCCGGTCATGAGACAGCAGCGGTTCGGCCGGATTATTACATACGGTTTTCAAGGAGCGGACCATGCCCCCGGCTGGCTTCACCGTTCCGCTTTCGGAGCGGCTAAAGTCGGATTGGCTTCGTTAACGAAAACCATTGCGATTGAAGAAGCTGAATCAGGCATTACGGCCAATATGGTCTGCCCGGGTGATATTGTAGGAGATATGAAAGAAGCGTCTATAGAGGAAGCAAGACGGAAAATCGGCAAAGAAAAGACGCCGATCGGCAGGTCCGGAACCGGAGAGGACATTGCGAGAATCATCGCCTTTTTATGTGAAGATGATTCCGATCTTGTAACCGGAACGGTCATTGAAGCAACAGGCGGGCTGAATGTGATTAACAGGCATCAATCCCTGTAAGTTTTTTCGTTTGTCAAAAAGGGAACTTGATAAATATTAATTTTTTATGAGGTGAAAACGATGAAAGTGACTTATCACGGACATTCTGTCATTCAAGTGGAAACGAAAACCCATAACATTATTTTTGATCCGTTTCTGACCGGAAACAGTCTGACAAATTTGAAACCGGAAGAAGTGAAAGCGGATGTCATCCTGCTTACTCACGGACACAATGACCATGTCGGAGATACAGAGCAGATCGCTAAACAAAACGATGCGCTCGTTATTGCGCCGAACGAGCTGGCCGTTTATCTCGGCTTTAAAGGTTTAAAGGTCCACCCGATGCATATCGGAGGGGCGCGCCAATTTGATTTCGGTAAAGTGAAACTGACACAGGCATTCCACGGATCGGCGGTCACTGATGAAGAAAACAAAACCATTACGTACACGGGGATGCCGGCTGGGATTTTATTGACGATTGACGGCAAAACGATTTTCCACGCCGGGGACACGGCGCTGTTCTCTGATATGAAACTGATCGGGGAACTGAATCACATTGACCTGGCGTTTCTGCCGATCGGTGATAACTTCACCATGGGCCCTGAAGATGCGAAACTCGCGGCTGAGTGGCTGAGAGCGAAACAGGTCGTTCCCGTCCATTACAATACATTCCCCGTCATTGAACAGGACCCTGACGCTTTCGCCGAAAGTCTGCCCGGAGGCGTCGGCAAAGTCATGGCGGCCGGCGAGACCATTGAGCTTGCCTGACATATGTGTCAAAGACCTTCTGAATCAAGCATTCAGAAGGTCTTTTTGTGATGCCGCCTTTTTTCGGGCGTCTCATTGCGAATGAATCCCCCGTACCCTTATAATAAAAGCAGAAGACTGTCCTTAGAGGTGAAACGCTTGGCAACAAAGCATGAACAAATCCTATCATACATAGATTCGCTTCCTGTCGGTGAAAAAATTTCGGTCAGAAGAATTGCGAAAGAAATGAAAGTCAGTGAAGGAACGGCTTACAGAGCCATTAAGGAAGCCGAAAACAAAGGATTCGTTTCCACTATTGAACGTGTGGGGACCATCCGGATTGAACAGAAGAAAAAAGAAAATATTGAAAAGCTGACATACGCCGAGGTCGTCAATGTGATAGACGGCCAGGTGCTCGGCGGAAAAGCCGGTCTGCATAAAACGTTGAATAAGTTTGTGATCGGCGCGATGGAGCTTGACGCGATGATGCGTTATACGGCGGCGGGGAACCTGTTAATCGTCGGGAACCGAATCAACGCCCACCGCCAGGCGCTTGAAGCGGGCGCGGCTGTTTTGGTAACGGGAGGGTTTAATACCGACGACAGCATTATCGAGCTGGCCGATATGCTTGAGCTTCCGATTCTCTCCACGAGCTACGATACCTTTACGGTAGCCGCGATGATCAACCGGGCGATCTATGATCAGCTCATAAAAAAAGAGATTGTGCTCGTGGAAGACATTTTGACGCCCGCAGATCGGACAGTGACGCTGTCCCCTAAGGATAAGCTGGAGAAATGGTACGAAAAAAACTATGAAACCGGACACGGCCGCTTCCCGGTTATCGATCAGCAGATGAAAATCCACGGAATCCTCACATCGAAAGATATCGCGGGGCATGACCGGTCAGTTCCGATTGAAAAAGTAATGACCAAAAACCCTGTCACGGTGATCGGGAAAACATCTGTCGCCTCAGCGGCTCAAATGATGGTTTGGGAAGGAATTGAAGTGCTTCCGGTGACAGACGGGCATCACAAACTGATCGGAATGATCAGCCGCCAGGATGTCTTAAAAGCGCTTCAAATGGTTCAAAAGCAGCCTCAGGTCGGGGAAAAGCTGGATGATATTGTTTCAAGGGGATTTAAAGAAGACGAAGATGACAAAACGCCGGCGGTTTATCAATATGAAGTCACGCCGCAAATGACCAATCAGCTCGGCACGATTTCTTACGGGGTGTTTACGACGATTTTAACCCAGGCCGCCAGCCGATTTTTACGCTCCCGCAAACGCGGCGAGCTGGTCATTGAAAGCATTACGATTTTCTTCCTGAAGCCCGTACAGATGGAGTCGGTCATTGAAGTGAAACCGCGCATTTTAGAGGCGGGCCGGAAATTCGGGAAAATGGAAGTGGAAGTGTCAAGCCAAAGCGGCATCGTTTCAAAAGCGATGCTCATGGTGCAGCTGATGGAGAGAAGTTAAGGGACGCACCCGGGTCCCTTGGCATTCATTATGCGTGGTCCCTCTCCGCTTCCTTTGCATGGATGGGCTCATAATGCTTATAGGCTCTATACCCGGCCCATGCGCTGCCTGCTCCGATTAAAATGAAGACGCCGCCGATGACCAGAGTCAGGACGGAGTGAAACAGAATCATTTGGTTTACTCCGTACAAAAACACCAGCGCGCCTAATGCCATACTTGATTTAGCCGAAAAACATTCCTTCTCCAGCGCCCGTTTCGTCTGGATTCCTTTTACTTTGTAATACACGTAAAAGCAGGCAGAAAGCCCGATGAGAAAAACAAAAACCAGCATAAATGAAATCCTCCATTATATGAGTTTGCAAAACCGTTTATACCGTTGCTGAAAGATTTTCCTTTTCCATGGATAAAGAGTATGATTAAATGAATAAAAACGAAAAGGAGAAAGCGATGAAATCCGAACTGATCAGAACCATATCATTATATGACACCATTATCTTACATAGACATGTGAGGCCTGACCCGGACGCCTACGGTTCACAGTGCGGCCTTACGGAAATCCTGCGGGAAACGTATCCCGAAAAAAATATTTTTGCCGTCGGACAGCCTGAGCCGTCCTTGTCTTTTTTATATTCCCTCGATGAGGTGGATGACGAAACCTATAAAGATGCTCTTGTCATCGTGTGCGACACCGCAAACCAAGGCAGGGTCGACGATCAGCGCTACCATTCCGGCGCAAAGCTCATGAAAATAGACCACCATCCAAATGAAGATCCGTATGGCGATCTGTTATGGGTCGATACGAATGCAAGCTCCGTAAGCGAAATGATCTATGAGCTGTACCTGGAAGGAAAGCAGCACGGCTGGAAACTGAATACGAAAGCAGCTGAGCTGATCTACGCGGGTATCGTCGGTGATACGGGGCGCTTCTTATTCCCGAACACCACAAAAAAGACATTAAAATACGCGGGAGAGCTCATTGAGTTCCCATTTTCATCGTCAGAGCTGTTCAATCAATTGTATGAAACAAAATTAAATGTGGTGAAGCTTAACGGCTTTATTTATCAAAATGTGTCACTGTCTGAAAACGGCGTCGCTTCCGTGTTCATTAAAAAAGACATTTTGGAGACATATGGAACCACCGCTTCTGAAGCGTCGCAGCTTGTCGGAACACTCGGAAATATTTCGGGTATCCGCGCTTGGGTGTTTTTCGTAGAAGAAGACGATCAAATCAGAGTCCGGTTCCGTTCAAAAGGTCCGGTCATCAACGGAATTGCCCGGAAATACAATGGCGGCGGACATCCGCTTGCGGCCGGCGCATCCATCTTCAGCTGGGATGAAACCGATCAGATTCTTGCTGATCTGGAAGAGGTATGTAACGAACACAAGTAGAGGGGAGACCCTCTTTCTTAGTGTTCATCTGTCACGGGGATGAACCAGCAGCCGAAATCAGTCAGGTCTTCGTAGACGCGGAGATTACAGATTTGGAGTTCTTTTTTTATGAGGGAAGCGAGTGTGTCTGTTTCTGCATATGCGGAATAGCCTTGTCTGATTCGGGCTGCATGATCTTTTGCCAAGCGTCGTTCACTAAAAACCTCCATTTGCCCTTCCTCCCTTCAGAATCATTGAAAATGTCTCATCTACAGTTTATAAAAAAGCGGAGAAAAAAGCGACAGATCTATGGAAAATTTTTAAAAATGACATAATTACGTTGCAAAAGAAATATGAATTTCGACAGACAATCTCGTATAAATCGTCAGTTCCTTTACTTCAGCTTTAAATTCCTTCTCATTTATGGTGTATATTTTGTTTTCGATCGTCCGTTTTAAAAGCTCCTTTGTTTTATACACGCTTTCAATATCTTTTGTGATGACTTCCGAAATATTATCCTTCACTTGTTCCTCAAATTTCATCTTGTCAGGCTGGGCGATTCTGTATTTTTCCCCATTGATCAGCTTCACATCAACACTTTGGATGAGAAGTCTTTGCTTATTATCCTCATTTAATTTATGAAGATCCTTCTGATAGATGGAGATTTGGTTTTTTAAATCCCGCGCGTGCTCACGCTGCTTTTCAATTAACGTCACTTGTTCTTCCTGAAACGTTCCGTATGTAAACAGAAAGAACAGCCAGCTGACGATGGCTCCGCACATCATTCCCGCGAAAAAACGCTGCCATCCCGGTTTTTTATAATACTCGGGAATTCTCATGATGACATATTCTCCTGGGTCAGCCATGAAATAATCAGCCAGCCGGTCTGCGCGCCGCCCATTGCTGAAATAATTAAAAGAAGCTGTTTGAAGATGTCGCGCGTGTTGCCTTCGAACAGCCCCCGCTCGAAACTGTATACCGCATCAAATGTTCCCCCGATGGCCGCGACAAGCGCCCAGATCTTCAGCCTGTTCGCCAATTTTGTGATCGCCGTCAGCGGAGGCTCGCCTGATAAATAAGCTCCGAGGCCGCCGATCAGCGCGCCGCCGAGCAACACACCGAGGGCGATAAAATAACTGCTGATGAAATTCGCCATAAATCCGGCTTCCTGATCCATATATACACCACCTCACTTTTCTATCATATTGAGCGAAACGGACAAGTATGATGATGAGTCAAAAAAGAACATTTGTTTCTTAAGAAAACCCGTCTTATAATGTAGAAAGGCAAAATGAACGTATGGGAAAGGAGTGGCGGCATTGTCTTTTGTTCACCTGCAAGTACATAGCGGCTACAGTCTGTTAAACAGCGCCGCTTCTGTAAAAGAGCTTGTTACACAAGCGAAGGAACTCGGATATTCATCATTGGCGCTGACGGACGAAAATGTGATGTACGGCGCCATTGAGTTTTATAAAGCATGCAAATCAAACGGAATTAAGCCGATTATCGGTCTGACGGCTTCTATATACACGGACGATACGGAGCTTGAAGCACATCCGCTCATTCTTTTAGCAGAGACAAACACCGGATATCAGAACCTGGTGAAAATCTCAAGTGCGCTGCAATCCATGGCAAAGGGCGGCATGAAGCGAAAATGGATGAAGAGCTATCATGAGGGGCTGATCGCCATTACGCCCGGTGAAAACGGGTACATTGAAAGCCTGCTTCAAACCGGGAAGTTTGAAGAAGCGGTCCGGGCTGCCGAAGGATTCCGGGAGCTGTTCGGAGACGGCCGTTTTTATTTAGGGTACCAGCCTTTTAAAGGACATGAGACGTTATCAGAAGAGATTCTCCGCCTGTCAGCCGAGACGGAAATCGCTGTCTGCGCTGCGGGGGATGTCCGTTATATCAAGAAAGAAGATCAAGATGCGTACCGCTGTCTGTGCGCTATTAAAGCCGGAGAGAAGTGGGAGGATCAGAGCGGGAATCTGCCGGACTTATACTTGAGGGCGCCTGAAGAAATGGCAGAGCTTTACACGCGGCATCCGGAAGCGATTGAAGCAGCCGCGCGTATCGCCCGGCAATGCCGGGTCGATGTCAGCCTCGGACAGACACAGCTTCCGTCTTTTCCGGCGCCGGACGGCAAATCAGCCGATGACTATTTGGCGGAGATCTGTCATGAGGGGCTGCGCCTCCGTTTCGGCACTCCTGATGAGCGCGCTGTCCGCCGGCTTGAATATGAGCTGGACGTCATCAGGCGCATGAAATTCAGTGATTATTTTCTCATCGTATGGGACTTTATGAAGTACGCGCATGAAAAGGGCATTGTGACAGGTCCGGGAAGAGGGTCCGCGGCAGGCTCGCTTGTCGCTTACTCCCTTTTCATTACCGACGTGGATCCGCTTAAACATTCTCTGCTGTTTGAGAGATTTCTTAATCCCGAGCGGATCAGCATGCCGGATATTGATATCGATTTCCCTGACACGAGAAGGGATGAGGTCATTCAGTATGTGCAAAATAAGTACGGGGCCATGCACGTCGCCCAGATTATCACCTTCGGGACATTGGCCGCAAAGGCGGCGTTAAGGGATACCGGGAGAGTGTTCGGAATCAGCCCGAAAGAAGCCGACCAGCTTGCCCGCCTGATTCCGTCAAAACCGGGAATGACGCTTGAGGAAGCGAGGCGGCAGTCCGCTCAGCTGAACAGGCGGCTGTCCGAATCCGCCGTTCTTCATAAAGTGTTTCAGATCGCAAGGAAAATTGAAGGTCTTCCGCGGCACACGTCAACACACGCGGCGGGGGTCGTTCTCAGTAAAGAGCCGCTTTCTGAAGTTGTCCCTCTTCAAGAAGGGCATGACGGCGTGTATTTAACGCAGTATGCGATGGATCACTTGGAAGATCTCGGTCTTTTAAAAATGGACTTTTTAGGTTTGCGCAACTTGACGCTTATTGAATCCATTAAAACGATGATTGAAAAAGAGACGAATACGAAAATTGATTTTTCCGAGATTTCTTATCAGGATGAAAAAACGTTCTCGCTATTGTCAAACGGTGATACGACGGGTATTTTCCAGCTGGAATCATCAGGAATGAGAAACGTGCTGAAGCGCCTGAAGCCGTCAAGACTGGAAGACATTGTCGCGGTTAACGCGCTTTACAGGCCGGGACCGATGGAAAATATTCCGTTATTTATCGACCGGAAGCACGGGCGGGCGCGTGTGGAAGTGCCGCACGAGGACGTACGAAATATTCTCAGTGACACTTACGGCGTCATCGTCTATCAAGAGCAGATAATGATGATCGCCTCGCGCATGGCAGGGTTTTCATTAGGTGAAGCGGATCTGCTCAGACGGGCTGTCAGCAAAAAGCAAAAGGACATTCTGGACAGAGAGCGAAGCCATTTTGTTGAAGGGTGCTTAAAAAAGGAGTATTCTGTAGTCACTGCAAACGAGGTCTACGATCTGATTGTAAAATTCGCTAACTACGGATTCAACAGAAGCCATGCTGTCGCATACAGCATGATCGGCTATCAGCTCGCCTATTTAAAAGCGCATTATCCGTTATATTTTATGTGCGGGCTGTTGACGAGCGTCATCGGCAATGAGGACAAAATATCGCAATATCTGCATGAAGCGAAGGGGAGCGGGATTCAAGTCCTTCCGCCGTCAATAAACAAAAGCGGTTTTCCGTTTGCGCCGGAAAACGGAGCCGTCAGATACAGTTTGCGGGCCGTTAAAAACGTAGGCGTCTCGGCAGTGAAAGATATTTATAAAGCAAGAACACATAAACCGTTCGAGGATCTTTTCGATTTCTGCTTTCGCGTACCCGCAAAAAGCGTGAATCGGAAAACCATCGAAGCCCTTATATTTTCTGGCGCCATGGACGAATTCAATCAAAATCGCGCCGCCTTGCTGGCCTCCGTTGATGTGGCTTTAGAGCACGCTGAACTTTTTCGTGCAGACGATGACCAAATGGGATTGTTTTTGGAAGAATCGTTCTCCATTAAGCCAAAATATGTAGAGGCTGAGGAATTTCCGCTCGTGGACAAGCTTCGGTTCGAAAAAGAAGCTCTCGGTGTTTATTTCTCAAGCCATCCTTTGTCTGCTTTCAGGGATCTCCTGAAAAAACGGGGGGCGCAAGCGATCACAGCAGCGCGGCAGATGCCGAAGGGTCAGCTGTCAATCGGCGCTTTGCTCGCGGGCATTAAAACGATTCGGACAAAGACAGGTCAGCATATGGCGTTTCTCACATTAAGCGATGAAACGGGAGAAATGGAAGCCGTCGTGTTTCCTGACCAATATAGAAGGCTGTCTCCGCTGTTAGAAGAAGGCGCGCTTTTATTCGCCGCCGGAAAAATGGAAGAGCGTCAGGAGAAGACACAATTCATCATGTCATCCGCCTCTCTTCTTGAGCAGACGGAGGCAGACAGAGCGCCGTCTGTTTACATCAAAATCGAAGGCAGCCGGCACAATCAGGAGTTTTTGGAAAAGATGAAGCGTATTTTACTGGAGCATAAAGGGGAAACCGGCGTTTATCTTTATTATGAAAAAGACAAGCAGACGATCAGGCTGCCGGATACTTTTCATATTCAGGCGGACCATCAGGCGTTATACCGTTTAAAAGAGCTGCTGGGCCGCGAAAACGTCGTGTTAAAATAGTGGTAACAATAATCGTTTTGTTATACAATTGAAACAATTGTGCTATCTTATTTAAAGATTCTGAAATTTTTCACCTCCAGCGATTGTACCAGTCTATGCGGCAGAATATGTAACAAAGTACTTAAAAGGAGTGTTTAGAATGTCATTAAGAGAAGAAGCGTTACATTTACACAAAGTAAATCAAGGAAAGCTGGAATCAAAAGCAAAGGTAGAAGTCAGAAATGCAGATGACTTAAGCCTTGCCTACTCTCCCGGAGTAGCTGAGCCTTGTAAAGAGATTTATGACGATAAAAACAAAGTATATGATTATACAATGAAGGGGAACATGGTAGCAGTCGTAACAGACGGATCAGCCGTTCTCGGTCTCGGTAATATCGGGCCTGAAGCTTCACTTCCGGTCATGGAAGGGAAAGCGGTGCTGTTCAAAAGTTTCGCGGGCGTGGATGCATTCCCGATCGCGCTTGACACAAACGATGTGGACAAAATCATTGACACTGTAAAGCTGCTTGCACCGACATTCGGCGGTGTCAACCTTGAAGATATTGCGGCGCCGAACTGCTTCATTATCGAAGAGCGCCTGAAAAAAGAAACAAACATTCCGGTTTTCCACGATGATCAGCACGGCACTGCCATTGTAACCGTTGCCGGACTTGTAAACGCGCTGAAATTATCAGGTAAATCCATGTCATCCATTAAAGTTGTGGCAAACGGAGCGGGAGCGGCAGGCATCGCGATCATCAAGCTTCTTTACCATTTCGGCGTACGCGACATCGTAATGTGCGACTCTAAAGGGGCGATTTACGAAGGGCGTCCGGCCGGCATGAACGCAGTGAAAAACGAAGTGGCGAAGTTTACAAACCAAGACCGCAACGACGGTTCGCTGCAGGATGTCATTAAAGATGCAGACGTCTTTATCGGCGTATCAGTCGAAGGCGCGCTGACGAAAGAAATGGTGGAAAGCATGGCGAAAGATCCGATTATCTTCGCAATGGCCAACCCGAATCCGGAAATCATGCCTGAAGACGCGCGCGCAGCCGGCGCAAGCGTAATCGGAACAGGCCGTTCTGATTTCCCGAACCAGGTCAACAACGTCCTGGCATTCCCTGGAATTTTCCGCGGAGCGCTTGACGTTCGCGCGACTCACATCAACGAAGAAATGAAAATTGCTGCGGTTGAAGCGATTGCTTCCCTTGTTACAGAGGAAGAATTAAGCGCTGATTATGTCATCCCGGCTCCATTTGACAAACGTGTGGCTCCTGCCGTTGCGAAAGCTGTTGCGAAAGCAGCGATGGAAACGGGCGTCGCCAGAATTACGGTCGATCCTGAGGAAGTGGCTGAAAAAACAAGACAGCTCACGGTCATCGGCGAATAATAACACAAAAATGAAATGGCAGCGCGTTGGAAAAAAACAACGCGCTGCTGTTCAATATACGGACTGCTGGCATTTTTTTAAGGGCAGGTCTTAAAAAAATTTCAGCAGAATCCTTATTTCTTTTGAAAACGCTGACAGATAAGGCTGAACAACGCTTTTTACGGTATGAAATCCGTCCGTTTCCGTCTGTTTTGAAGCAAAAAATGTCGAATGGAGGATGACACCGTTTGACAAAAAAAGTACAATAGTTTCGGTAAAGTTATTATTAAGTCTATCTAATCGGAAGACATGCAGTGAAGAGAACCCTTCACAAAAGGGAGGTAATCATTTGTTAAAGGATATATTCACAAAAAAGAAAAAATATGCTTCCGTGCCGTCTGAGCAGGCAAAACATGATGTTCCGGAAGGCATTATGACAAAGTGCCCCAAATGTAAAAAAATCATGCTCACAAAAGAGTTAGATAAAAACCTGCGCGTCTGCATGAACTGCGGGCACCATTTCCCGATGAATGCAAAGCAGCGCATTGAAAGCCTCCTGGATGAAGATTCATTCGAAGAATTCAACCAGGGAATGATATCTGAAAACCCGCTCGGTTTCCCGGAATACTTAGAAAAAATCGAAAAAGACCGTGAGAAAACATCGCTGAATGAAGCGGTGGTTACCGGAAAAGGAACCATCAGCGGATTCCCGGCCGTGATCGCGATCATGGATTCAACATTCCGAATGGGCAGCATGGGTTCGGTTGTCGGCGAAAAAATCACGCTTGCAATTGAAAAAGCAAAAGAGGAAAAAGTCCCGTTTATCATCTTTACCGCTTCCGGCGGAGCACGTATGCAGGAGGGGGTCTTAAGTCTTATGCAAATGGCAAAGACAAGCTCTGCATTAAAACTGTTCAGTGAGGAGCAGGGATTGATTATTTCTGTCATGACCCATCCGACGACAGGCGGTGTATCAGCCAGTTTCGCGTCTCTCGGTGATTATAATTTTGCTGAACCGGGCACCTTGATCGGATTTGCCGGAAGACGTATTATTGAACAGACAATCGGGGAAAAACTGCCGGAAGATTTCCAGACGGCGGAATTTTTATTAAAGCACGGCCAGCTTGATGCGGTGATTCACCGAAACGACATGAAAGACAAACTCGCATTTCTGCTGGACATGCACCAAACAGGAGGTGAGTATGAGTGGCTGCAAGATTAGAATTTGAAAAACCAGTGATTGAACTGCAGACGAAAATCGCCGAACTGAAAAAATTCACCCAAGATTCGGAGATGGATTTAAGCGCTGAAATCGCAAGGCTTGAAGAACGGCTCAGCAAGCTTCAGGATGAGATTTATAAAAACCTGAAGCCGTGGGACAGAGTGCAGATCGCACGCCTTCCCGACCGGCCGACGACGCTTGATTACATTCAATACCTGTTTACCGACTTTTTTGAGTGCCACGGAGACAGAACATACGGAGATGATGCGGCGATTGTCGGCGGAGTCGCCAAATATCACGGCATGCCGGTCACCGTTATCGGACATCAGCGCGGAAAAGACACGAAAGAAAACCTTGTCCGCAATTTCGGGATGCCTCACCCTGAGGGCTACCGCAAAGCGCTTCGTCTCATGAAGCAGGCGGATAAGTTCAACCGCCCGATTATCTGCTTCATCGACACGAAGGGAGCGTACCCGGGTAAAGCGGCGGAGGAACGGGGACAAAGTGAAGCCATCGCCAAGAACCTGTTCGAGATGGCCGGCCTGACAGTGCCTGTCGTTTGTATCGTCATCGGGGAAGGCGGCAGCGGAGGCGCGCTTGCATTAGGTGTGGGCAACCGCATGCTGATGCTTGAGAACTCGACGTATTCCGTTATTTCTCCTGAAGGAGCCGCATCCATTTTGTGGAAAGACTCCAGCCTTGCGAAAAAAGCGGCCGAATCCATGAAGATTACTGCGCCCGATTTATTAGAATTAGGAATTATTGACGATATGATTAAAGAAGTGAAGGGCGGAGCTCACCATGATATCAAGCAGCAGGCGGGCTACATTGACGGTATTCTTAAAGAAACGTTAAAATCTCTTCTTCAATTGAACGCCGAAGAATTGATCTCACAGCGATATGAAAAATATAAAGCAATCGGGAAAGTTTCGGTTGAGGATCAATATATCGGGGTAAACTGAATAGACGTGAAGCCTATGGCTCACGTTTATTTTTTGTGATTTTTGTGATATTCCTTAAATTTTATTTAAAAACAATTTATTTAATTGTATAATAGGTAAGGTTTCATGGGAGCTCAGGCGTCCCTTTTCATTGTTTTAGGGCAATGATCATGATATGTTTAACATATATATGTTGCTGAGGTGAATAGGAAATGAAGCGTATAGGAGTTTTAACGAGCGGCGGGGATTCCCCGGGTATGAACGCTGCGGTGCGCGCGGTTGTGCGGAAAGCTATCTACCACGACGTCGAAGTGTACGGAATTTATAACGGTTATTCAGGATTAATCAGCGGAAAAATAGAGAAACTGGAGCTTGGTTCGGTCGGTGACATCATCCACCGCGGCGGAACAAAGCTGTATACGGCCAGATGTCCTGAATTCAAAACAGTTGAAGGCCGTGAAAAAGGAATCGAAAATTTAAAGAAACTCGGCATTGAAGGTCTTGTCGTCATCGGCGGAGACGGTTCATACATGGGTGCGAAAAAATTAACGGAACACGGGTTTCCGTGTGTAGGTGTACCGGGTACGATAGATAATGACATCCCGGGAACTGATTTTACGATCGGATTTGATACGGCGTTAAACACCGTAATTGATGCGATTGATAAAATCCGTGACACCGCTACGTCTCATGAGCGTACATACGTTATTGAAGTGATGGGGCGCCATGCGGGCGACATTGCTTTATGGGCAGGTCTTGCAGGCGGAGCGGAATCAATTTTAATTCCTGAAGCGGACTACGATATGCAGGAAATTATCGGCCGTTTGAAGAGAGGGCACGACCGCGGCAAAAAACACAGTATCATCATCGTTGCAGAAGGGGTAGGCAGCGGGGTTGAATTCGGAAAACGCATCGAAGAAGAAACGAACCTTGAAACACGGGTATCCGTTTTAGGGCACATCCAGCGCGGCGGATCTCCAAGCGCTTCTGACCGGGTTCTTGCAAGCCGCCTCGGCGCTTACGCGGTTGAGCTTCTGCTTAAAGGAAAAGGCGGACGCTGCGTAGGTATACAAAACAACAAGCTTGTAGACCATGATATTATAGAAATTTTAGAATCAAAACATACTGTTGAACCAAACATGTATCAGCTTTCAAAAGAACTGTCTATTTAAGGCGGAAGAAGCTGAAGATTTCAGAAGGAAGTGAACGAGTTGAAAAAAACAAAAATCGTTTGTACAATCGGTCCGGCCAGTGAAAGTGTAGAAATGCTGACAAAATTGATGGAAGCGGGTATGAACGTTGCTCGTCTGAATTTTTCACACGGTGATTTCGAAGAGCACGGCGCAAGAATCAAAAACATCAGAGAAGCAAGCAAAAAGCTCGGCAAAAACGTGGGGATTCTCCTCGATACGAAAGGTCCGGAAATCCGCACGCACGATATGGAAAACGGCGCGCTTGAGCTTCAGGCGGGAAATGAAATTATCGTTTCTACGAAACAGGTGCTGGGAACACTTGGAAAATTCTCAGTTTCTTATGAAGGCCTGGCAGACGACGTGTCAGCAGGGTCTATCATCCTGTTGGATGACGGTTTAATCGGATTGGAAGTGCTAGAATCAAATCCGGAAAAACACGAAATCAAAACAAAAATCTTAAACAGCGGCACGCTGAAAAATAAAAAAGGCGTAAACGTTCCCGGCGTCAGCGTCAACCTTCCCGGAATTACTGAAAAAGACGCCAAAGACATCGTATTCGGTATCGAGCAAGGCGTTGATTTCATCGCTGCGTCATTTGTACGCCGTTCTACGGATGTCCTGGAAATCCGCGAACTGCTTGAAGAGCATAACGCGTCTGACATTCAAATCATTCCTAAGATCGAGAACCAGGAAGGCGTGGACAACCTGGATGCGATCCTGGAAGTATCTGACGGCTTAATGGTAGCGCGCGGAGACCTCGGCGTAGAGATTCCGGCCGAAGAAGTGCCGCTCGTGCAAAAAGAAATGATCAAAAAATGCAACGCGCTCGGCAAACCGGTTATTACTGCGACACAAATGCTTGACAGCATGCAGCGCAACCCTCGTCCGACACGCGCTGAAGCAAGTGACGTTGCCAACGCCATTTTCGACGGCACAGATGCTATCATGCTTTCCGGTGAGACGGCTGCGGGACAATATCCTGTCGAGGCGGTTCAAACAATGTTTAACATCGCCACACGCACGGAAGAATCTCTGAACTACAAAGAAATTCTGTCTAAACGCAGAGATCAGGTCGGCATGACGATTACCGATGCGATCGGCCAATCAGTTGCGCACACGGCGATCAATCTGAGTGCGGCAGCTATCGTTACGCCTACAGAAAGCGGCCATACGGCGCGTATGATCGCGAAATACCGTCCGCAGGCTCCGATTGTAGCCGTTACGGTTAATGAGTCTGTGTCACGCAAACTCGGCCTTGTATTCGGTGTATTCCCGTCAAGCGGCCAAAACGCGAATTCAACCGATGAAATGCTTGAAGACGCGGTTCAAAAATCACTTGACAGCGGCATCGTGAAACGCGGTGATCTGATTGTCATTACAGCAGGTTCTGTCGGTGAATCAGGCACGACAAATCTGATGAAAGTCCACACTGTCGGCAGCATTATCGCGAAAGGGCAAGGCATCGGGCGCAAATCTGCATTCGGTCCGGTCGTTGTTGCAAAAAATGCGAAAGAAGCTGAACAAAAAATGACAGACGGCGCGGTATTGGTTGCCTCAAGCACTGACCGCGACATGATCGCTTCACTTGAAAAAGCATCAGCGCTCATCACTGAAGAAGGCGGTCTGACAAGCCATGCAGCCGTTGTCGGTTTAAGCTTGGGCATTCCGGTTATCGTCGGTCTGGAGAACGCAACTTCAGTTTTAACAGAAGGACAGGTTATCACAGTTGACGCTGCCCGCGGCGCTGTGTATGAAGGCCGCGCAAGCGTTCTTTAAACAGCTTTAAAAAAGAGAGGGGGGTTCTCCCTTCTCTTTTGTCTTTAGGCTGATTTTCCTATTCCCATGCGGGCGGTGACGCGCTTTTAGAAGGGCAGGAGGGCAGAAAAATGAGAGTGTTATTCTTACTGTTTATCGTGTGTCCGGCAATTGAAATCGGTTTGTTTCTGCTGGCGGGAAAATGGCTCGGTATTTTTCCGACCTTCCTTCTCATCATTTTGACAGGCGTGTTAGGCGCCTTGGTGGCAAAAAGACAGGGAACCGATGTGTATCATCGGGTGATGCGCGACCTGCAGCACGGCAAAATGCCGGGGGAAGCGCTTCTTGACGGAATATGCGTCTTTTTCGGAGGCCTGCTTTTGATGCTTCCGGGTTTTCTGTCCGATATTGCAGGGGCCTGTCTTCTGATTCCGTTCACTCGGAACCGCATGAAGCCGCTTTTGTTCAAATGGCTGAGAGGAATGTCAAAAAACAAGCGGATCATTATCAAATAAAAACGGCAGCCTTCTTACAGGGCTGCTGTTTTTATTTGGATTGAACAGTAATATAGGCCCATATTTCTTTTAAAGCGCCCGTTGTGATAAAGGCCTGAATGAAAACGAGCAGCGCGGGCCCCGCAGCCAGTCCTAAAATTCCGAACAGTTTAAAACCGGCAAACAGGGCGATTAAGGTCGCAAGCGGATCAAGTCCGATTGACTTGCTTAAAATTTTCGGCTCCGTCAGCTGGCGCTGAATGAGAACCACAATATATAAAACACCGAGACCGATCGCTTGAGGAAGCTGACCGGCAATGGCTAAATACATAATCCAGGGAACAAAGACCGACCCGGCGCCGAGATACGGGAGCAGGTCCACCAGGCCGATAAAAAAGGCGATGGTTGCCGCATGCTCAATCCCTAAAAGAAAAAGTCCGATAAAGACAATAATCATCGTGAAAAGTATGAGCACGGCCTGCGCCTTAATGAAACCTGCCATCGCTTTTTTCAGCTCTCCCGATACGGCCTTGGCGTTTGCCGAAACCCGTTCCGGAAGAATGGAATAAAGCAGCGCCTTCAGCTTATGCCAGTCCTTTGTCATAAAAAAAGTCGCCAGCATTGCGAAAATGAAGACGGCAGCTGTATTGGGAAGGAAGGCAATCCATTTCGGCACCAGCTCCAAAAGATGTGAAAGCATCAGCCCCGCATTTTTAGCGGCTGTATCACCGAGGGTCTGAATATGCGTCACGATGGATGCCTGCTGATTGGTTTCCAGTCCGTTAAATAGGACGGTCAGCTCGTGGTACAATGGCTGAATGCGGGAAGTGAACAGCTCTTCGCAATACGTCATAAAGGCGCTGATATGGGGAGGGAGCGTTTTGGCCAGATAGGCGGTTCCCGAAATGATTTCCGCAACGAGAAATGTCGCCGCGCCGAGAAGAATAAGCAAAAAGAAGACCAAGACAATGACTGTATTGACTGACCGGGGCATCCCCGTCAGTTTGTCCAGCCAGTCAACAACGGGAATGATCGCTGATGACAGAATAAGGGCGATCAGAAACGGATAAGTTAACGGAAATGAGGCGTAACCGGCCGCTAAAGCGCCGCCGGCCGCAGCGAGTACAAACAGCGCGCGGAAAAAAACAGTTGCATAGTGCGGGTTCACATCGATCCTCCTCTCGATGGCACGTCCTATTACATTAGTTTATTCGTCAAAAAAAAGGATATGAATACAGATATGATGAAAGAGGGTGCTTTCAGGATGTTTACACAGGCGAATTTATTTTTACTATTATTGCTGGCCATCGCATTGGTAGCCAAAAATCAGTCATTGCTTTTTGCCGTCGGCTTTCTCATTGTGATAAAAGCTGTCGGTCTTGATCAGAAACTATTTCCGGTTATTCAATCAAAAGGCATCAACTGGGGAGTCACCGTCATTACAATCGCCGTTTTAGTGCCGATTGCCACAGGTGATATCGGTTTTAAACAGCTCGGAGAAGCGATGAAATCATATTATGCGTGGATCGCTCTCGGTGCCGGGATCGCGGTTGCCTTAATCGCCAAAAACGGTCTCACCTTATTGGAAAACGACCCTCATATTACAACGGCGCTGGTCATCGGCACGATACTTGCCGTCGCGCTTTTCGGAGGCGTCGCCGTCGGCCCGTTAATCGGCGCCGGAATCGCCTACTTGGCCATGCAAATCGTTAAAATATTCACTTCGTAAAGTAAAAAAGCGGCGTAAAGCTGCTTTTTTTATGGAGAAAATTAGAGTTTGCACCTTCGCATTTTGTAGTTCAGACAAATGCCATTTGCATTATTCCGATGAATGAAGCGGCTTACCATGTAACAAAGAACTTCGGGATTGACGGCGCACATGGAGCGAAAACAGCGATTGCAGTAATTTCAATTGATGAATGGATTAAAAACTGATGGAATTTATGCGCTGATACCAAAGCAAAACTTGAAGTGTTGTTAAAATAAGCGGAGACCCTTTCCTTCAATTTGAAAGTTTGTTAAATTTATAATGAGAATGAAAAAACACAATTCGGTTGGTAGTCCGGATGCATGATTTAAAATGTCAGTAACCTTCCCCTCCTCGGGATGTCCATCATTCTTCAGTAAATTTAGGAGGAGGGAATCGTTATGAAATTAACGGTTTACTACGATGGTCAGTTTTGGGTAGGAGTCATTGAAGTTGTGAATGACGGGAAATTAAGAGCAATTCGTCATTTGTTTGGACAAGAGCCAAAGGATTCAGAAATAATGCATTTTGTTAATAATCAACTTTTACAGACTCTCTCCCGCACTGAACAAGAAGGGGTTTGTGTTAAAGTAAAATCTAAGAAATTAAACCCAAAAAGATTGCAGCGGCAAGCTTCTAAAGAAATGAAAAATATCGGGATATCAACTAAGGCACAAAAAGCGATAAAACAGGAGCTTGAAGCAAGAAAAGAAAAGAAAAAACAACTGAATAGAAAACAAAGAGAAAAAATAAAGGAACAAAAATATTTAATCAGAAAACAAAAAGCAAAAGAAAAGCATAGGGGAAAATAGTTGGAGAGCCCGATGAAGCCCTTCGATTGAAAAGTTGAGCGGCATCAGTTAGTTTCTTCGGACTGATTTAGAAAAAAAAAGTATAAGTCAGAGCCCTTCTCGAGATGAGGAGGGTTTTTCTGCCATTTATTTAAAATCACTTCCATCAGTAAATGAGTCAGTTTCAATTGATGAACGGTTTGATGAGGATATTTACAGCCCGAAAACAGCAAATGCAGTCAAACGATTCCAGTCCATGTGCGTGGAGCCAACTAAAACCAAGACCTGGATTTCTGAAGCTGATCCGAACATTGATTCAGTCGAGTAAACAAAATAACCCCCTTCTCCGGTAAAGAAGGGGGGTTAAATTTGCTGTGAAGTTGTCGCGCCTGTCTTTTTAAAGTCTCCTCCAAATGCTCCCCCAAATGAAAACATGAGAATACATGGTTTTACAAAGCGCCTGAAAGCAAGCGATTAAATTTATCAACGCAAAACCTTGATATATAGGGCTTTTAAAACATTTTTAGTTAAAAGTCTACAAATTAATCAGATTATTGTTTATAATAAGAATAGGCTTAAACTTAAATAAGCTTATAAGAATTTGTTATGTTCCTCTATAAGCATATCGGTTATGTAACCGCAACCAGTGAAATGTAAGCATTTTCTTAAAGGGGAAAGGGATTGTTTGCATGACTCATTTTAAGTAAGCCGTATGTTTTATATACTCTTTAAAGGGGAATTTTGATTGAAAAGGAGAGGTTGAATATGACAGCAACACGCGGTCTTGAAGGGGTTGTAGCAACAACATCATCTGTAAGCTCTATTATCGACGATACCCTTACATATGTAGGGTACGATATTGACGACTTGACAGAGAATGCAAGTTTTGAAGAAATCATTTATTTGCTGTGGCATCTGCGCCTGCCGAATAAAACGGAACTTGCTGAACTGAAAAAACAGCTTGCGAAAGAAGCTGCCGTTCCACAAGAAATCATTGAGCACTTCAAATCCTATCCCCTCAATAACGTACATCCAATGGCTGCGCTCCGGACGGCGATTTCATTACTCGGTCTGACTGACAGTGAAGCCGATGTTATGAATCCGGAAGCGAACTACAGAAAAGCCATCCGTCTGCAGGCGAAAGTGCCGGGCATTGTCGCCGCTTTCTCAAGAATCCGCAAAGGACTTGATCCTGTTGAACCGAAGGAAGAGTACGGAATCGCGGAGAACTTCCTTTACACCTTAAACGGTGAAGAGCCTTCTCCGATCGAAGTGGAAGCGTTTAACAAAGCGCTCATTCTTCATGCGGATCATGAGCTGAACGCATCAACATTTACGGCGAGAGTATGTGTCGCCACCTTATCTGATATTTACTCAGGCATCACTGCCGCCATCGGCGCTTTAAAAGGACCGCTTCACGGCGGAGCCAATGAAGCCGTCATGAAAATGCTGACAGAAATCGGCGAAGTGGAAAATGCCGAGCCTTATATCCGCAGCAAAATGGAGAAAAAGGAAAAAGTAATGGGCTTCGGACACCGTGTGTATAAGCATGGAGACCCGCGCGCCAAACACTTAAAAGAAATGAGCAAACGCCTGACGAATCTGACGGGTGAAAGCAAATGGTACGAGATGTCAATCCGTGTCGAAGAAATCGTAACGTCGGAGAAAAAACTCCCGCCTAACGTTGATTTCTATTCCGCATCTGTATACCACAGTCTCGGCATTGATCACGATCTGTTCACGCCGATCTTTGCGGTCAGCAGAATGTCAGGATGGATCGCCCATATTCTTGAACAGTACGATAACAACCGCCTCATCCGCCCGCGCGCTGATTACACGGGTCCGGATAAGCAGACTTTTGTTCCGATTGATGAAAGAGCCTGATCAAACGGGAGGCTGGTGATTTTCATGTCGTTAGCCTCTTGTTAATCAAGCCCGGATTGGTTTACAATTTTGATAGAATCTTGAGAAAAGTCATTTTATTTTCTATACAAGAAAAATAAAATGTTTTCTAAATATGAATTACATACTGGGAGGTAATATTGTGTCACAAGGTGAAAAAATTACAGTCTCTAATGGAGTATTAAACGTACCAAATAATCCGATTATCCCGTTTATTGAAGGCGACGGCACAGGCCCTGATATTTGGAACGCCGCTTCTAAAGTATTGGAAGCCGCTGTTGAAAAAGCATATAAAGGCGAGAAAAAAATCACGTGGAAAGAAGTTTATGCCGGTGAAAAGGCTTATAATAAAACAGGTGAGTGGCTTCCTGCCGAAACGCTGGAAGACATCAGAGAGTACTTCATCGCCATCAAAGGTCCTCTGACGACACCGGTCGGCGGCGGTATCCGTTCTCTGAACGTGGCGCTGAGACAGGAGCTTGATTTGTTTACGTGCCTGCGCCCTGTCAGATATTTCACGGGAGTGCCTTCTCCGGTCAAACGACCTGAAGATACGGATATGGTCATTTTCCGCGAGAATACGGAAGATATTTACGCCGGAATTGAGTATGCGAAAGGTTCTGAAGAGGTTGAAAAGCTGATCAGCTTCCTGCAAAATGAAATGGGTGTTAACAAAATCCGTTTCCCTGAAACGTCAGGAATCGGCATCAAACCTGTTTCTGAAGAAGGCACAAGCCGCTTAGTCAGAGCTGCCATTGAGTATGCGATCGAAAACGGCCGTAAGTCTGTCACGCTTGTCCACAAAGGAAACATCATGAAGTTCACTGAAGGGGCATTTAAAAACTGGGGCTACGAGCTTGCCGAAAGAGAATACGGAGATAAAGTATTCACTTGGGCTGAATATGACCGCATTGTCGAAAAAGACGGAAAAGAAGCGGCTGATAAAGCGCAGAGCGATGCGGAAGCGGCAGGAAAAATCATCGTCAAAGACAGCATCGCTGATATTTTCCTTCAGCAGATCTTAACCCGTCCGAGCGAATTCGACGTCGTGGCGACAATGAACTTAAACGGAGACTATATCTCTGATGCGCTTGCCGCTCAGGTAGGCGGAATCGGAATCGCGCCGGGAGCGAACATCAACTATGAAACAGGGCATGCGATTTTCGAAGCGACTCACGGAACGGCTCCTAAATATGCCGGCCTTGACAAAGTCAACCCGTCATCCGTCATCCTTTCAGGAGTGCTTCTTCTTGAACACCTGAACTGGAATGAGGCTGCTGACTTGATCATTAAATCTATGGAAAAAACGATTGCTTCAAAAGTAGTAACGTACGATTTTGCTAGATTAATGGACGGCGCAACTGAAGTGAAATGTTCAGAGTTTGGTGAAGAGCTAATTAAAAACATGGACTGAACCTAAAGCAGACTTCTAATGAAGCCAAAAAAGGAGAAGAGAATCATGGGAAAAACACGCAGTAAAGTTTCTGTTATCGGAGCAGGATTTACGGGAGCGACAACAGCCTTTCTGACAGCTCAAAAAGAGCTTGCGGACGTTGTGCTCGTTGATATTCCGCAATTAGAAAACCCGACAAAAGGAAAAGCGCTAGACATGCTCGAAGCAAGTCCGGTTCAAGGATTTGACGCGAAAATCACAGGCACGTCCAACTACGAGGACACAGCCGGTTCTGATATCGTCGTCATCACAGCCGGAATTGCGAGAAAACCGGGCATGAGCCGTGATGATCTCGTATCTACAAACGAAAAAATCATGAGAAGCGTCACACGTGAGATCGTGAAATATTCTCCTGACTGCATTATCGTTGTATTGACAAACCCTGTTGATGCGATGACATATGCGGTGTACAAAGAATCAGGCTTCCCGAAAGAACGCGTCATCGGACAATCCGGAGTGCTTGACACTGCGCGATTCAGAACATTCGTCGCTGAAGAATTAAACCTGTCTGTAAAAGATGTGACCGGTTTTGTTCTTGGCGGACACGGTGACGACATGGTTCCTCTCGTCCGTTATTCCTATGCGGGCGGCATTCCGCTTGAAACGCTTATCCCGAAAGACCGTCTTGATGCGATTGTAGAACGTACAAGAAAAGGCGGCGGGGAAATCGTCAACCTTCTCGGCAACGGAAGCGCCTACTACGCGCCTGCTGCATCACTGACTGAAATGGTAGAAGCCATTTTGAAAGATCAGCGCCGCGTGCTTCCGACCATCGCTTACTTAGAAGGCGAATACGGTCATGAAGGCATTTACTTAGGCGTACCGACGATTATCGGAGGAAACGGCCTAGAGCAAATCATCGAGCTTGAACTGACAGACTATGAAAAAGCGCAGCTGAGTAAATCAGTTGAATCTGTCAAAAATGTGATGAAAGTATTGTCATAAGAAAAAAGGGAAGGCTTCCGAATCAGAAGCCTTCCTCTTTTTACAATTAATGAAAGCGTTTTCTTTTTCCCTGAGCGATCCTTTCTCTGAAAATGATCAAAAAGGCGAATTGTCTGAACGGGCAGTATTGGATAAAATGAAATCATAAAGTGATATGCAGCACATAAAATAGAGAAAATTGGATGTCGGGGAAAATAGACAGCGGAGGGCGCAGCATGAACAAAAAAATTTTAGTTGTAGATGATGAACAATCTATCGTTACTCTTTTACAGTATAATCTGGAACGGTCCGGCTATGATGTCATTACCGCATCAGACGGTGAAGAGGCTCTGGAGCTGGCAGAGAATGAAAACCCGGATTTAATCGTACTGGATGTCATGCTGCCAAAAGTGGACGGAATCGACGTCTGTAAGCAGCTCAGACAGCAGAAAATGATGGTTCCAATCTTGATGCTGACAGCAAAAGATGAGGAGTTTGATAAAGTGCTGGGACTGGAGCTCGGAGCGGATGATTACATGACAAAGCCGTTCAGTCCGCGGGAAGTCACTGCGCGGGTGAAAGCCATTTTAAGAAGGGCTGACATTTCTTCGCTGTCACAAGGCAGAGAAGAGGAAAAGGACGGGCAGATCCTCATCGGCGAGCTGAAAATTCTTCCGGAGCATTACGAAGCGTACTTCAAGTCAGAACAGCTGGAATTGACGCCTAAAGAATTTGAACTGCTTCTGTATTTGGGAAAACATAAGGGAAGAGTGCTGACGAGAGATCTTCTGCTGAGCGCGGTCTGGAACTATGATTTTGCCGGGGATACCCGGATTGTTGACGTTCATATCAGCCATCTGCGCGACAAAATCGAATCAAATACCAAAAAACCCATCTATATTAAAACAATCAGAGGTTTGGGGTATAAACTGGAGGAGCCAAAAATGAATGAATAAAGTCCGTGTGCGTCTGTTCGCTTTACTCGTTGTATGTATCATATTGGTTTTCAGTGTTCTCGGCCTTTTTTTACAGCATCTTATTTCTTCATCCGCTGAAGAAAGAACGGCGGATCAGCTGAAAAAGGAATCGGTATACATAGCGGGCCTTCTTGACACCGGCCGAATCGGCAATAAAAGCAATGAAACGGTGATTCGTGACGCCGGCCGCACCCTCGGTATAAACGTCGCCGTGCTCAACGAGAAGGGTGACGCCGTATATCATTCCGGCAGTCGTGCTGATGATTCAGCCGTAAAGGAGTTCATTTCTCACAATAAAAGCGAGGAAGCCGTACAGTCGAAAAGCAAAGTCATCCGCGGCACTGCCGTAAAAAATGACGCCGGGAAAATTGCGGGGTATGTACTCGTTTCCTCTGAGATCAACGGCGGTTCAAGCGTTACCGGAGAAATGTGGGGCATGCTGGCAGCAAGTCTTTGTACCGCTTTTATCATTATCGTTTTCTTTTATACAAACATGACGTCCCGTTACAAAAAATCAATCGACGCCGCGACAAAAGTGGCGACGGAGCTGTCCAAGGGGAATTATGACGCCCGCTCCTACAGCGGTTACGCAAGGCGGTCGGACCGTCTCGGGCGTGCGATGAACAGTCTGGCGGTCGATTTAATGGAAATGACGAGAACGCAGGATATGCAGCGCGATCGTCTGTTAACCGTCATTGAAAATATCGGATCCGGTTTGATTTTAATAGACGGGAGAGGTTTTATCAATCTCGTGAACCGGTCATACACGAAGCAGTTTCATACAAAGCCTGAACGTCTGCTTCGGCGCCTTTACCATGATGCGTTTGAACATGAGGAGATCATTCGGCTTGTCGAAGACATTTTTATGACGGAGACGAAAAAATGCCAGCTGCTCAGACTTCCCATCAACATTGAGCGGCGCTACTTTGAAGTTGACGGCGTTCCGATCATGGGCCCTGACGATGAATGGAAGGGCATCGTCCTCGTCTTTCACGATATGACGGAAATTAAAAAATTGGAGCAGATGAGAAAGGACTTCGTCGCCAATGTCTCCCATGAACTGAAAACACCGATCACCTCGATTAAAGGCTTTACGGAAACACTGTTAGACGGAGCGATGAAAGACGAAAAGGCGCTTTCAGACTTTCTGTCTATTATTCTGAAAGAAAGTGAGCGGCTCCAATCTCTCGTGCAGGATTTACTGGATTTATCCAAGATGGAGCAGCAAAACTTTACGATGCGCGTAGAGTCCTTTGACGCCGCAAAAATTCTGCATGAAATTGAAGCGCTTTTGCGGCATAAGGCTGAGGAAAAAGGCATCAGCTTTCAGCTCGATCTCCCGGAAGAGCCGATTTTTGTGACGGGTGACGCGCACAGGCTGAAGCAGGTATTTTTGAATCTGGCGAACAATGCCCTGACCTACACGCCTGAAAAAGGGACGGTGGGGATTTCGGTACATGTGAAAGAAACCGTTGTCGATATCAAAGTGTCCGATACGGGAATCGGCATTCAGAAGGAAGAGATCCCGCGGATATTTGAGAGATTCTACCGCGTGGATAAAGACAGAAGCCGCAACTCGGGAGGAACCGGGCTCGGCCTCGCCATCGTGAAGCACTTAATAGAAGCCCATGAAGGTAAAATCGAGGTCACAAGCGAGCCGGGACAGGGGACTGTATTTACCGTGACGCTGAAGCGGCAGCCGGAAGCGTGACCAGCTTTACAAAGGATTAACAATTTCTTCATGACCTGTTAAACCTATCTTGTTAGGATATAACAGAACCCCTTCATCCAAGGAGCCAATTTTGACGGCGGGAACGTGTTTTCTTGTTCCCGTCCTTTTTTGCGTTTTCACGGGGTTCGCTCATTTTCCTTTCAAATTGAACTTTGTTAAAATAAGAGAAGCTGTGAGATTAAAAAATAGAGGAATGACGAGCTTTTGCTCTTAGGAGGATATTGAATGACGGAACGAAAAAAATTAGTGCTTGTCGACGGAAACAGTCTGGCGTACCGAGCGTTTTTTGCATTGCCGCTTTTAAGCAATGAAAAAGGCATCCATACAAATGCCGTATACGGGTTTGCGATGATTTTAATGAAAATGCTGGAAGATGAAAAGCCGACCCACATGCTGGTGGCTTTTGATGCGGGAAAAACCACTTTCCGCCACAGTACGTTTAAAGAATATAAAGGCGGAAGACAAAAAACGCCGCCGGAGCTTTCAGAACAGATGCCGTTCATCCGCGAGCTCCTTGATGCCTACAAAATCAGCCGCTACGAGCTTCCTGAATATGAAGCGGACGATATTATCGGCACCCTTGCCGTATCTGCTGAAAAAGAAGGTTTCGAAGTAAAGGTAGTGTCGGGGGACAAGGACTTAACCCAGCTTGCAACCGGGAAAACGACCGTTGCCATTACGAGAAAAGGCATTACCGACGTGGAAGATTACACGCCGGAGCACGTGCAAGAAAAGTACGGTCTGACCCCTTTGCAAATCATTGATATGAAGGGATTAATGGGGGATTCATCCGATAACATACCGGGCGTCCCCGGCGTCGGAGAAAAAACCGCGATTAAGCTTTTAAAGCAGTTCCATTCGGTTGAGAAACTGCTTGATTCCATTGATGAAGTCAGCGGAAAAAAATTAAAAGAAAAGCTTGAAGAATATAAGGAACAAGCCCTGATGAGCAAAGAGCTGGCGACGATTATGACAAATGCGCCGATTGAAGTCAAGCCCGAAGATTTAGATTACAAAGGGTTTGACCGTGAACAAGTTGTTGCCATTTTTAAAGACCTCGGTTTTAATACGCTTCTTGAGCGGCTCGGTGAAGAAAGCGGCGAAACGGCGGAAGAAAATTTTGAAGACATCAATGTTGAAACGGCAGAAGAAATCACTGAAGATATGCTCGTTTCGCCGTCCGCTTTGGTTGTTGAACAAATCGGTGATAACTATCACGAAGAACCGATCCTCGGCTTTTCCATCGTGAATGAAACAGGTCTTTATTATATTCCGAAAGAAATCGCCATTCAGTCTGAAACTTTTAAATCTTGGGCTGAAGATGAATCGATGAAAAAGTGGGTGTTCGACAGCAAACGTTCCGTCGTCGCTTTGCGCTGGCAGGGAATTGAGCTGAAGGGAACGGAATTTGACGCGCTTCTTGCTGCCTACATTATAAACCCGGGCAATTCGTACGACGATGTCGCGAGCGTAGCGAAAGAATACGGGCTGAATATCGTTTCAAAAGATGAAGCGGTATACGGAAAAGGCGCAAAGCGCGCCGTTCCGGCTGAAAAAGAGCTTGCCGATCATCTCGCGCGGAAAGCGTCTGCCGTTAACAGCCTCCGTGACAAACTGCTGCACGCGCTGGAAGAAAATAATCAGCTTGAATTATATGAAGATCTCGAACTCCCGCTTGCGCTAATTCTCGGAGAAATGGAATCAATGGGCGTCAAAGTGGATGTTGAAAGACTGAAGCGAATGGGCGAAGAGCTCAAGGCAAAGCTGAAAGAATATGAAGAAAAAATCCATGACATCGCCGGTGAGCCGTTTAACATCAATTCACCAAAACAGCTCGGCGTCATTCTGTTTGAAAAGCTCGGCCTGCCGCCAGTAAAGAAAACAAAAACAGGCTATTCCACTTCAGCTGATGTGCTTGAGAAGCTCGCAGACAAACATGATATCGTCGCGCACATTCTGCAATACAGACAAATCGGCAAACTCCAATCGACTTATATTGAAGGGCTGCTGAAAGTCACGCGCAAGGATTCTCATAAAGTGCATACACGATTCAATCAGGCATTGACTCAAACCGGACGCCTCAGCTCAACGGATCCGAACCTGCAAAATATTCCGATCCGGCTGGAGGAAGGGCGGAAAATCCGTCAGGCTTTCGTACCGTCCGAACCGGACTGGCTTATTTTCGCCGCCGATTATTCACAAATTGAATTAAGGGTGCTTGCGCATATTTCAAAAGATGAAAATCTGATCGAAGCGTTTACGAATGACATGGACATTCACACAAAAACCGCCATGGACGTATTTCATGTCAGTGAAGATGAAGTGACACAAGCGATGCGCCGCCAGGCAAAGGCCGTCAATTTCGGCATTGTTTACGGCATCAGTGATTACGGGCTGTCACAAAACCTCGGCATCACCCGGAAAGAAGCGGGCGCTTTTATAGACCGCTATTTGGAGAGTTTCCCGGGCGTCAAGGCGTATATGGAAGAATCGGTGCAGGAAGCGAAGCAAAAAGGATATGTCACGACACTTATGCAGCGCCGCCGCTATATTCCTGAGCTGACCAGCCGCAACTTCAACCTGCGGAGCTTTGCGGAACGGACGGCCATGAATACGCCGATTCAGGGAAGCGCCGCCGATATTATTAAAAAAGCCATGATTGACATGGCAGCTGAGCTGAAAGAAAAAAACCTGAAGGCGCGACTGCTGCTTCAGGTGCACGATGAATTGATTTTTGAAGCGCCTAAGGAAGAAATTGAAATATTAGAGAAGCTGGTTCCTGAAGTGATGGAGCATGCTTTGGCATTAGACGTGCCGCTGAAGGCGGATTATGCTTCAGGGCCGTCTTGGTACGATGCAAAATAAACAGAGAAAAAGGAAGTGATGATTGTGCCGGAATTACCAGAAGTTGAAACGGTCCGGCGCACTCTGACCGGTCTTGTGAAGGGGAAAACGATTGAATCGGCGGATATCAGATGGCCGAATATCATCAAAAAACCCGCCGAGCCGGAGGAATTCGCGCGGCAGATTGCAGGAGAAACAATCCGATCCATCGGAAGAAGGGGAAAGTTTTTGCTTTTCCATCTGGATCATTATGTCATGGTGTCCCACCTGCGGATGGAGGGGAAATACGGTCTTCATCAGGCCGATGAGCCTGACGATAAACATGTGCACGTCGTGTTTCACATGACGGACGGAACACAGCTCCGCTACCGGGATGTCCGGAAATTCGGCACGATGCATTTGTTTGCGCCGGGAGAGGAACAGAATGCATTACCGCTTTCACAGCTCGGGCCCGAACCCGATGATGAAGCATTTACCGCTGCTTATTTAAAAGAGCGGCTTGCAAAAACGAACCGCGCGGTGAAAACAGCCCTGCTCGACCAAAAAGCGGTCGTCGGCCTCGGCAATATTTATGTCGATGAAGCTTTATTCCGGGCGCGTATTCATCCTGAGACAAAAGCGAACAGTCTGTCAGACGGGCAGATAAAAACGCTTCATACAGAAATTAAAGACACCCTTCAGGAAGCGATTGACGCGGGCGGGAGCACCGTCCGGTCTTATATCAATTCTCAAGGGGAGATCGGAATGTTTCAGCTCAAACATTACGTATACGGCAAAAAGGATGAACCGTGCAAAACGTGCGGCACGATGATTTCTAAAATCGTGGTCGGCGGAAGGGGTACGCATTTTTGCGCCCGCTGCCAAAAAAAATCATGAACTGAAGCGGTTCAAGCAGGCGGCAGCAGAATGACTTTTTTCTAACACAGTTGATGACCTTTCTCCATATATATATTGTGATTCACCCAATAGGCATATGTCACAAGTGCCGATCAAGAGAAAGGGAGAAACGGATATGGAGATTGTTTCTTTGCTGCTTTTGGCTTTTGCTGTCAGCTTGGACAGTTTTTCAGTCGGGTTTACGTATGGTTTGAGAAAAATGAAAATCCCGTTCAAAGCGATTGCCGTGATCGCTTGCTGTTCAGCCTCTGTGATGTTTATATCCATGCTGATCGGCCATTTTCTGACAAAGATTTTTCCCGTATCCGTCACGGAAAAACTGGGCGGACTGATCTTAATCGGAATCGGGGCATGGGTCATCTGGCAATTTTTCAAACCGGCTAAAGAGCCGGATTACTTATTGCATGAAAAAACGTTACTTAATCTTGAAGTGAAATCGCTGGGCATCGTCATTCATATTTTGAAAAAACCGACCAGCGCCGATATTGATCAATCCGGAACCATTAACGGAGTCGAGGCGCTTCTGCTCGGTATCGCCTTATCCATTGACGCGTTTGGCGCCGGGCTGGGAGCGGCCATTCTCGGCTTTTCTCCGGTTATGATGAGCGTGACTGTCGGGCTGATGAGCTCGCTGTTTGTTTCACTCGGCATAAACGCGGGGCATTTGCTTTCAAGATGGAATTGGATAGATAAAATGACATTTTTGCCGGGAGTCCTGCTGATTATCATCGGGATTTGGAAAATGTAAGAAGGAGTGGGCTTTTTGAGCTTGGTCATCGGTTTAACGGGAGGCATCGCAAGCGGCAAAAGCACGGTAGCGCGTATGCTGATCGACAAAAAAATAACAGTCATTGATGCGGATGCCATCGCAAAACAGGCGGTGGAAAAAGGAATGCCGGCTTACGGACAAATTGTGGAAGCATTCGGAAAAGACATCCTGCTGGAAAATGGCGATATTGACAGAAAAAAACTCGGTTCTATCGTTTTCACTGACGAACAGAAGCGTCTGAAGCTGAATCAGATCGTTCATCCGGCGGTGCGTGCGGAAATGCTGAAACAGCGGGATGAAGCCGTTGCGCGAAAAGAGCAGTTCGTCGTTTTGGATATACCGCTTTTGTATGAAAGCGGGCTTGATTATCTTGTCGGCAAGGTGCTCGTCGTCACCGTACCGGCAGACATTCAGCTTAAACGGCTGATGGAGCGGAATTCCCTTACAGAAGAAGAAGCGATGAGCCGGATAACGTCACAAATGCCTTTAACGGATAAAACAAAAAAAGCTGACGCCGTCATTGATAACAGCGGCAGTCTTGAATATACAAAGCACCAGCTTGAGGAAGTATTGAGCGGCTGGGCATAAACAAACACCGTTCGGAAAGCCGAACGGTGTTTTTCTGGTTAAAAATCAAAATTGTCAGGGTCCGGACCGACACGGAGGTTTTCGTTCAGATCATCAATCCGCTTCATATCGTCAGCTGACAGTTCGAAATCAAAGACATTTGCATTTTCTTCAATACGGTGTTTTTTCGTTGATTTCGGAATGGTGATGACACCGTTCTGCAAATCCCAGCGCAAAATCACTTGAGCGGCTGATTTGCCGTACTTCTCAGCGATTTCCTGTAAGACGGTGTGATCAAGCAGCTGACCTTGCATCAATGGCGACCACGCTTCAAGCTGAATGCCTTGTTCAGTGCAGAAAGCAAGCAGTTCTTTCTGTGTCAGACGAGGATGGAACTCCACCTGGTTGATCATCGGCTTGATTTCCGTCTCTTTCATGAGATGTTTCAGATGGTGAATTTGGAAATTGCTGACCCCGATCGCCTTAATGCGTCCATCCCGGTAGAGGGTTTCGAGCGCCCGCCACGCATCGATGTACTTTCCTTCGACAGGCCAATGGATCAAATATAAATCCAAATAATCTAAACCGAGTTTTTCTAAGCTTGTGTCAAACGCTTTTAACGTTTCTTCATATCCTAAATCGGCATTCCATACTTTTGACGTGACAAAAATGTCTTCACGTTTTAATCCCGCTTCTTGCAGCCCTTGGCGGATGCCTTCGCCGACACCTTCTTCATTTCCGTAAATCGCGGCGGTATCAACGCTGCGATAGCCGTGCACCAATGCCGTTTTCACCGCATTGACGAGTTCCGCGCCTTCCTCTACTTTGAAAACTCCGATGCCGAACCAAGGCATCTCTACTCCGTTATGCAATGTTGCTTTTGCTTGTAAATGTGTTGTCATGTATATATTCCTCCTATTAGTTGTCTGTTGAAACAATCAAAATGCGCTGAAGAAAAACTCACCTCCTTTCAAGGACAGTGCGATCCCGCTTTTCAAGTTTCCTGCTCCATCCGGTTAATACGACCGCGCTGAGCACCATCAGCGCCCCGATCCAAGCGGTATGAATGATTCCGATTGAGTCTGTAATGATTCCGCCGGCAAACGAGCCGATCGCGATTCCGGCATTAAATGCCGCGATATTTAAGGCTGATGCTGTATCAACGGCGCTTGGCGCAAAACGTTCACTCAGCATCACGACATATACCTGAAGCCCCGGCACATTCATAAACGCCAACAGCCCCATGAAAATAATGGTGATCAGCCCGGCTGTTTTAAACGGCGCGGTAAAAGTCAGAACAAACAGCACAGCAGCCTGGACAATGAACATATAAAACAAGGCTTTCAGCGGATTTCGGTTTGATAAACGGCCGCCAATCATGTTTCCGATGGCAATCGCAATTCCGTAAACGAGCAGGATGGCCGCGACGGTTTCTTTCTGAAAACCGGTTACCTCCTGAAGAAGCGGAGATAAATACGTAAACACGACAAACGTTCCGCCGTAGCCTAACGCGGTAATGATAAATAAAAGCAATAACCGGCCGTTTGTGACGAGTTTGACCTGCTCGGAAAATGCGGTTTTCGTCCCTTTGCGCAAATGCGACGGAACGAGGAGCGCGTTTGTGAGGAATGCGATGATTCCTACCGCCACAATGACGGCAAATGCGATTCTCCATCCGAATTGCTGGCCGAGATAGGTGCCGAACGGAACGCCGGTCACCGTAGCCACCGTCAGCCCCGTGAACATGATGGAAATCGCGCTTGCTCTTTTATGCTCCGGCACGATATTGGCGGCGATTGTTGCCCCGATTGACATGAAAATGCCGTGGGAAAAAGCCGAAATGACCCGTGCCGCCAGTAAGACGCCGATTGAGGAAGCGCTCGCTGCGAGTGTATTTCCGGCGATAAAAATTAACATCACCCAGAGCAGCAGCGTTTTCCGCGACATGCCGGATGTGAGAGACGTTAAAACCGGCGCGCCGAATGTCACGCCCAGAGCATACATGGAAACGGTAAGTCCCGCCGTTGTCACAGGTATATGCAGATCTTGAGATATAAGCGGCAGCAGCCCGACGCTGATAAATTCGGTTGTGCCGATCGCAAAAGCGCTGACGGCTAATGCCAGCAGCGCTGGTAAATAGCTTTGGCGATGTGAAGACATCTGTTTTCCTCCTTGAACGATAATGTATGGTTGAAATGATGCCGGGTAAACGATATAAGTATAAGAGTACATTCCTTTTCAGCCGGCAAATGTCATTATGATCGATAGAAGTGTCATTGAAAAGAACGTACTTTTAAGTGCCATAGGCACTTTTTAGTTCCTATAGATGAGGAGGAATTACCGTTGCTGAAGAAAAAATACAATATATCCGTAGAAGCGGCGCTTGAAGTGATCGGCGGAAAATGGAAGTGTGTGATCCTCTGCCACCTCATGCGCGGGAAAAAACGGACAAGCGAATTGAAGCGGCTTATGCCGGACATCACCCAGAAGATGCTGACACAGCAATTGCGGGAGCTGGAAGCTGACGGCGTCATCAACCGGATCGTGTACAATCAGGTGCCGCCGAAAGTGGAATACGAGCTGAGTGAATACGGGCACAGTCTGGAAAGAATTTTAAACGCGCTGTGCGACTGGGGCGCGATGCATATTGCTAAACGGTACGGCGAGGTGTCTTCCGTTTTAGAGGACAGCATTTTAAATGACAAATTTAAAGAACCGGGACAAATATAAGAAAAAAAGCAGGCAGCCTGAGACGCTGATCCTGCTTTTTTTATGGAAGAAAGATCATTTTATATGCAAAAAAACCGATTGAACAACATATTGATCGGTATAAGGGTGGATTTTTATCAAGTTGTACTGGCGGATTTCTTTTAATGTGTTATACTATATATAAATAAAGGTAAATTAGAGTGGCATATTAAAAAGGGGTGACCTGAGCATGAAGGTAAAAGTAGCAATCAACGGGTTTGGAAGAATCGGAAGAATGGTGTTCAGAAAAGCAATGGAAGATGATCAAATTCAAATAACAGCCATTAATGCAAGCTATCCCCCGGAAACGCTTGCTCATTTGATAAAGTATGACACAATTCACGGCAAATACGATCAAGAAGTTGAGACCTCCGACGACAGTCTGATCGTCAACGGAAAACATATTATGCTGTTCAATCGCCGGGATCCGAGAGAGCTTCCGTGGAAAGAATGCGGAATAGACATCGTCGTAGAGGCAACGGGGAAATTTAATTCAAAAGAAAAAGCAATGAGCCATATTGAAGCAGGGGCGAAAAAAGTCATTTTAACGGCTCCGGGCAAAAATGAAGACGTTACCATTGTCATGGGAGTAAATGAAGAGCAGTTCAATCCCGATGAACATGTCATTATTTCAAATGCATCCTGCACGACAAACTGTCTTGCGCCGGTCGTCAAAGTGCTTGATCAGGAATTCGGGATTGAAAGCGGCCTGATGACGACTGTTCACGCTTACACGAATGATCAAAAAAATATCGACAATCCGCATAAAGATCTGCGGAGGGCGAGAGCGTGCGGAGAATCCATCATTCCGACTTCTACAGGCGCCGCCAAAGCGCTGTCGCTCGTGCTTCCTCATTTGAAAGGAAAACTTCACGGTCTCGCTTTGCGTGTTCCCGTTCCGAATGTGTCATTAGTGGACCTTGTCTGCGATATGAAAACAGATGTGTCGGCCGAGCAAGTGAACGCCGCTTTCCAAAGAGCCGCAAAAACGTCGATGTACGGAATTCTTGATTATTCGGATGAACCGCTCGTTTCTTCGGATTATAATACGAATTCACACTCTGCGATCATCGACGGTCTGACAACGATGGTGATGGAAGACCGAAAAGTAAAGGTGCTCGCCTGGTATGACAATGAATGGGGATATTCCTGCCGGGTCGTTGATCTTATCCGTCACGTCGCCGCGCGAATGAAACACCCGTCAGCTGTGTAGACTAAAGATCATGGACATTTGTTAGAAAAAAACCCTTAACGGCATATTCGCAAAAAACACACCTTGCAAAATAAACTTAAACACAGTATACTATCTTTCGTGAACTTCTTGCTCGTGACTGCTTCGGAATTACTTAAAGGGTTAGGACCTCTCCGGACTAACTTTCCCCCGTGGTAAATGGCCGGGTCAGTTCTCGGAAATTCACTTTTTTAATTCTTGTTAAGGGGGGTCCATGATTATGGAAACAATGGGGCGTCACGTCATCTCCGAGCTGTGGGGATGCGATTTTGATAAGCTCAATGACATGGATTTTATTGAAAAAACGTTTGTAAATGCTGCTTTGAAATCAGGAGCTGAAGTGCGCGAGGTCGCATTTCACAAATTTGCACCGCAAGGCGTAAGCGGGGTCGTTATTATCTCTGAGTCACATTTAACGATTCACAGTTTTCCTGAACACGGATATGCAAGCATTGATGTTTATACTTGTGGAGACCTGGATCCTAATGTGGCTGCGGATTACATTGCAGACGCATTACATGCAGATACAAGAGAAAACATTGAAATACCGAGAGGAATGGGGCCTGTACAGATTAAACAGGCACAAGCGAAAGTACTGTAATTTTCAAAACGCAAACACAAGGGAGCTAAGCTGAAAAAGCCATTACGCGCTTTGAAGCTGATGCTCCTTTTCTAATGTAAAAAAACAGCATTGCTTTTTCTTTAAGCATTTTTTTTGTAAAATAGAAAAGATAAGGCCGGTCTATCGGCTCTCCCAACAAATAGGCTCATCCTAGAAACGTTGGCGGGCATTTACCGGAAGCTTGCGAACCGCATTACAGCAACGAAACAGATGGGAGCTGATCCAATTTGAAATGTCCTTCATGCCAGCACAACGGTTCCCGCGTACTTGATTCACGGCCTGCGGACGAAGGGAAATCAATCCGCAGAAGGCGGGAATGCGAAGCCTGCCATTACCGCTTCACTACATTTGAGAAGTTTGAAGAGATGCCTCTGATCGTCGTGAAAAAAGAAGGCGTCCGGGAAGAATTCAGCCGTGAAAAAATGCTGCGCGGGTTAATTAAAGCTTGTGAAAAAAGGCCCGTTCCTTTAAAAACATTGGAAGACATGTGCTTTGACATTGAAAAAGAGCTGAGAAACCAAGGTGTATCTGAAGTCAAAAGCGAACTTGTCGGAGAAATGGTAATGGACCGTCTGGCGAAAATCGATGAGGTGTCTTATGTCCGCTTTGCCTCCGTCTACCGGCAGTTTAAGGATATAAACGTGTTTATCGATGAATTGAAAGATTTAATAAAGAAAGAACGCTGAGAGAGCTAAGAGATTGTGTCTGGCTCTTTTCTCATGAGCAAAATTGGCATTTGATAGATCGCAGAAACGGTGTAAAATGAGAGTAGAAACATATCGGAAGGTTTGAGAATCATGGCTGACTATTGGAATGACGTATTGCCTGTAGATCCTTATACGGTCAAAAGCCGTTCGCTTCTTCAGGATGTCGACAGACAGGTTTTGACACATCTGTACCAGCCGCTGATCGGTTCTTTTGCATTCTCCCTTTATATGACCTTATGGGGGGAGCTTGAGCAGAACCGCTTGTGGGGAGCGGAATCCACGCACAGGCAGCTGATGGGCATGATGCAGTCAAATTTAAAAAAGATTCATCATGAACAGGGAAAGCTTGAAGGAATCGGGCTGCTGAAAGTGTATATCCGGGAGTCCGAGCAGAAAGAGCGGATGTTTATTTATGAGCTGCTGCCCCCACTCAGACCGAATGATTTTTTTGAAGACGGCATGCTGAATGTCTTTCTTTATAACAGAGTCGGTAAAACGAAATACCAGCAGCTGAGACAATTTTACACGCATCCTTCCGTCGGCGCGGGCGCAAGGGAAATTACCCGTCCGTTTAATCACGCCTTTGCCTCTTTTCAGCCGAGTGAATGGAAAATGACGCCTGATATGGAAGAGGCGATGAAGCTCCCCGAGGACTATGAGACGGCGTCTGTCGGACAAGCGCCTTCCTATACGGTGACGGAGGAAGTATTTGATTTTGAGCTTTTCATGGCGGGACTGTCAGAAACGATGATACCGCGTAAATCAATCACGCAGGACGTGCGGGAGAGCATTAAAAAGCTTTCATATTTATACGGAATAGATCCTATCTCCATGCAGCACGTCGTCATGACCGCAATTAATGAACAGGATACGATAACGGCCGAAGCGCTGAGGAAAGCGGCCAGCGACTGGTACCAAATTGAAAGAAGCGGTAAGCTTCCGGAACTGATTGATAAAACACAGCCTGTCACCTTGAGAGAAAACCGGACGGAAAAGGACGATTCATTGAACGGCGAACTCATCGCACAGCTTGAGACCATATCACCGAGAAAGCTTCTTCAGGACATTGCGGACGGGACCGAGCCGTCAAAAGCCGACTTGCAGATTATCGCCGATATTATGTTCGAACAAAAGCTTGAGCCCGGCGTCACCAATGTGCTGATTTATTATGTCATGCTGAAAACGGATATGAAGCTGTCCAAAAACTATATCCAAAAAATCGCCGCCCACTGGGCCAGAAAAAAAGTCAAAACGGTACGGGAAGCAATGAAGCTCGCAATAGAAGAGCACAGGCAATATCTTGATTGGGCGGACGGCAAAACAAACGGCGCGGCGCGCGGTAAAAAAACCGTCCGGGAAGAAAAGCGCCCTGATTGGATGAAAGAAGAAGAAACCGGGAAGAAACAAGAACAGCCGGCTCTTTCCGCGCAGGATCTTGAAGAACAGAAGAAAAAAATGATGGAAGAAATGAAAAAACTGAAAAAATACTCTGCCTATTGAGACAGAGAAGCGGGGTGATATTGAATGGAACCGATCAGCCGATCCTTAGAAGGCGTGACGAAAAGACCTGACTTTCAAAAACGCCTGGAACGAATGCAGCAGCAAGTCATGGCCGACGAAGACGTCCAGGCTTTTTTGAAGGAACAGAAAGATGTAATCAATCAAAGCATGATTGACAGAGGGTTAAATAAACTGTACGAATTCGTTCAGCAAAGCAAACAGTGCGCCTTCTGTTCGAAAGACAGCCGGACGAACAGCCTGCTTGAAGGCTATCATCCGAAGCTTGTGATCAACGGGCGTTCCATCGATATTGAATATTACGAATGTCCGGAAAAGAGAAAGCTCGACCGCCAGAAAAGGCAAAAGTCCCTGATGAAGAGCATGTATATCCAGCAGGATCTTCTCGGCGCGACCTTTCAGCAGATCGACATTACCGATCCGAGCAGAGTCGGCATTTTCCAGCATGTGACGGATTTTCTGAAGAGCTATAATGAAACGGGAAAAGGCAAAGGGCTGTATCTGTACGGAAAATTCGGAATCGGAAAGACATTTATTTTAGCCGCCATTGCTAACGAACTGGCGGAAAAAGAGTATTCATCAATGATCGTATATGTTCCCGAATTTGTCAGAGAGCTGAAAAACTCGCTCCAGGATCAGTCGTTGGAGGCGAAACTGAATATGGTGAAAACGACGCCCGTACTGATGCTTGATGACATCGGAGCGGAATCAATGACAAGCTGGGTCAGAGATGAAGTCATCGGCACCGTGCTTCAGCACAGAATGAGCCAGCAGCTTCCCACTTTCTTCTCGTCTAATTTTTCACCAGACGAGCTGAAGCATCATTTTACGTATTCACAGCGGGGAGAAAAGGAAGAAGTAAAAGCGGCAAGACTGATGGAGCGGATTTTATATTTGGCTTCGCCCGTCCGTCTTGACGGGGAAAACCGCCGCCGTTCATGATGCCGGCGTCCAATGGGAAGGATTTGAGGGAATGAGGAATAAGAAGGCTGTCACTTGGGCTGCGGCTGCGGCGGGAGCGGGCCTTTTGCTGTGGGCAAACCGCAAATATCTGAATCTGTCGCCTAAGGAGATCCGGCTGTGGGTGTTATCGTTCGGTGTTTTTGCGCCGCTTGTGTTTATCGGAATTTCCATCGTCAGGCCTTTTGTGCTGTTTCCCGTATCAATCGTTTCCGTCGCCGGAGGATTGGCGTTCGGCCCGCTTTTCGGCACCGTGTATACGCTGGCGGGCTCAATGGGCGCTGCCGCCGCGTCTTTTTTTGCGGCGGGGCTGTTTGCCTTTAATGAGAAAAGCCGTCATGGAAAAATGGAAGCCATTCAAAAGCAGATGAAAACCAATGGCTTCTTTTATATTTTTATCCTGCGCATTCTGCCTGTTAACTTTGATGTGATCAGCTATGCCGCGGGCCTATCGAAAGTCAGGCCGATGACGTATTTTTTGGCGACCGCAGCGGGCATCATTCCGGGGACGATCGTCCTGAATGTGCTCGGCGCGAGCTTTATGTCCGGAAATGTGCTGACCGTACTCGGCGTGATCTGTCTTTACATCGTATTTTTATCGCTTCCCGTTATATTTAAAAAGAAGGTGCGCCATTTGTTCGGCGGTGAAAGCTAACCTTTACGTCTATTTTAAAAACATCCCCCATATACTTGTAACAGATGCCGTAAGGGGGGACAAATATGCTTGAAGTGATCTTTGAAGATGACCACGATACCGCCGCTTTTTTACATCTCATTCAGCAATCGGACGACCGGAGACATTTTATTGTCCGTGAAGACATAAAAAAAGTCGGAATCGCAAGGTCTGAAACGGCTTTTTGCGTTCAGCGCTTTATTGAGCCGATACTTGTCAGGTTTTTTTTGGAATGCAAAGAAGACGAGCATATGCTTTCGCTTATTGAGGACGCATACTGCTTCACCGATCAGGATGAACAGCAGCAAATTCTTCAGCTTGCACACAGCATTATGGAAGGAGAGCTTGATGATCATCCGTTCGAGCCGAAGAAAGAGCCGCGCACACAGTTTATTTCAGATGCGCTCCGGACGATTTCACTTGATGGGGGTGTTTTTTCCGTGCGTTCGTTTCAGACGTTCCGGCTCGGCAGGTATTATGAGCGGCTCAGAGAATACGCGGAGGCTGCGATAGATGAATACCGGATGGAACAGGAATATCAAAACTTTATCCAGTCTCTGAGAGATTATGTGACATCCAATCCGCCGCGGATGAAGAAAGTCCGCATCGTACATGACCGGGCTTTTACGCTGTGGGAACTGCGCTATTTGTCAGAACGGGAACAGAAAAAATACATAGACAGACGGTTTGTGCGGGAGCACCCGATGTATATAGATTCCCATCTCCTTGCGCCGCTGATCTCCATTGCGCCTGAGACGGTAGAACTGTATACGGACAAACCGGAGCATATGATGTCCAGAACGATTCAAAACGTGTTTCAGGAGAGGGTGCGCCTTTTTCCGCTGGGCGCGTTTGCAGCCGAGAAGACGGAAGGATAGCCGCACGGACGGCCTTGTGTAAGCGGCAGGGCTGTCTGTGCGAAATCAGACGGAAAACCGAGTTGCATTTTTCTCACAGACATTTTATAATACATAAAAGATTAATGATTGCTACACGTATTGATAAGGACATGAAGCATTGATACCGGCTTTATAAGAGAGGAGAGCCCAGGCTGAAAGCTTTCCAGCTATGGATCATTGTCTTTACCGCCTTTGAACTTCAGCTGTGAACGCCGGAAGAAGCGCCAGTAATAGCTGACGGGAACTCCCGTTACAGAGTTTAGAGCCGCAGGTGCCGAAACAATCGGCCGCGCGGAAAAAAGGGTGGAACCACGATTCCGTTTATTTAACCTCGTCCCTTTCATAGGGGGCGGGGTTTTTGATTTGCATAAAAAAAGGAGTGACGAAGATGTCAGATATGATCAACATCACATTTCCGGACGGAGCGGTAAAGGAATTTCCGAAAGGAACAACAACAGAAGATATCGCGGCATCCATCAGTCCGGGATTAAAGAAAAAGTCTTTAGCCGGAAAACTGAACGGACAGGAAATTGATTTAAGAACACCGATTCAAGAGGATGGTGCCGTAGAAATCATTACAGAAGGCACAGAAGAAGGTTTGAACATCATGCGGCACAGCACGGCGCATTTATTGGCCCAGGCGATTAAACGCATTTATAAAGATGTGAAATTCGGTGTCGGTCCCGTCATTGAAAACGGGTTCTATTATGACGTTGAAATGGAGCAGGCGCTGACGCCGGATGACCTTCCGAAGATTGAAAAAGAAATGAAACGCATCGTCGGTGAAAATCTGCCGATTATCCGAAAAGAAGTGAGCCGTGATGAAGCAAAAGCCATGTTTGCGGAAATCGGCGATAATCTGAAGCTTGAACTGCTGGATGCCATCCCTGAAGACGAAACGGTCTCCATTTATGAGCAGGGCGAATTTTTTGACCTGTGCCGCGGCGTGCACGTGCCGTCTACAGGCAAAATTAAAGAATTTAAGCTGCTTAGCCTTGCGGGCGCATACTGGCGCGGCGACAGCAAAAACCAAATGCTTCAGCGCATTTACGGCACGGCCTTCTTTAAAAAGGATGACTTGAAAGAGCATTTGCGGATGCTTGAAGAAGCGAAAGAGCGTGACCACCGAAAACTGGGCAAAGAATTAAAATTGTTCGCCAACTCTCAAAAAGTCGGACAAGGCCTGCCGCTCTGGCTGCCGAAAGGCGCAACCATCCGACGCGTGATCGAGCGCTACATTGTGGATAAAGAGCTGAGCCTCGGTTATGAGCACGTCTATACGCCTGTTCTCGGAAGCAAAGACCTGTACGAAACATCAGGGCACTGGGATCATTATCAGGATACGATGTTCCCGCCGATGGAAATGGACAATGAAACACTCGTGCTCCGTCCGATGAACTGTCCTCACCATATGATGATTTACAAACAGGACATTCACAGCTACCGCGAGCTTCCGATCCGCATCGCAGAGCTGGGAACGATGCATCGTTATGAAATGTCCGGGGCGCTTTCAGGTCTTCAGCGCGTACGCGGCATGACGTTAAATGACGCGCACATTTTCGTCCGCCCTGACCAGATTAAAGAAGAATTCATCCGCACGGTCCGTTTGATTCAAGACGTATACGAAGACTTCGGCCTGAATGATTACACATTCCGCCTGTCTTACCGCGATCCTGAAGATACGGAAAAATATTTTGATGATGATGAGATGTGGAACAAAGCGCAGTCCATGCTGAAAGCGGCAATGGATGAGATGGGGCACGACTACTATGAAGCGGAAGGCGAAGCGGCGTTTTACGGCCCTAAGCTTGACGTGCAGGTGAAAACGGCGATCGGCAAAGAAGAGACATTGTCAACTGTACAGCTTGACTTCCTTCTTCCGGAACGCTTTGATCTCACTTACGTCGGAGAAGACGGCAAACAGCACCGTCCTGTCGTTATTCACCGCGGCGTCGTGTCAACGATGGAGCGTTTCGTTGCTTTCTTAATCGAAGAGCACAAAGGCGCCCTTCCGACATGGCTTGCGCCGGTGCAATTCCAAGTCATTCCTGTATCACCGTCCGTGCATCTTGATTATGCGAAAAAAGTGCAGGAGCGCCTGCAGCGTGAAGGCCTGCGTGTCGAGCTTGACAGCCGGGATGAGAAAATCGGCTATAAAATCCGTGAAGCGCAAATGCAAAAAATCCCGTACATGCTTGTGGTCGGTGACCAAGAAGCGGAAAACGGCGCGGTAAACGTCCGGAAATACGGCGAGCAGAAATCAGAAACCGTCTCATTGGACGATTTTGTGAAAAAGGCTGTAGCCGAAGCGAAAAAATAACCGGAAATACAAAAAACCCCGTTCATTCAGAATGGGGTTTTTTTGCGTATAAAATTATCTTTCTTTTTGTTTCTCTATAATCGCAAACAGCTCGTGAAGATCGCTGATCACGTAATCAGGCGCAATGTCCGTATCATTTTTCTTTTGCGTCCGGTTTACCCAGACTGTCGTAATACCTGCCCGTTTCGCTCCCAATATATCAGTATTGAGGTTATCTCCGACCATAATGGCGTCTTCTTTTTTCAGGTTCAGGAGGCCGAGGCAATGTTCGAATATGGAGGCGTCGGGTTTCCCTTTTCCGAAAGCGCCTGAGATGACGATTTCATTAAAATAAGGCGCGAGCTCAGGAACGCCGGCGAGTTTTTCTTTCTGCAGGCTGGGATCGCCGTTTGTAAGCAGAAGCAATTCATAAACACCTTTCAGCTTTTCAAGCACCGCAAACGTTTCATCATACACGTACGGACGCTGTCTGCGTTCCGCCGCGAAAAATTCCGCCAAATATTCGCCGTAAGCCGCATCGTCTATACCGACGCTTTTTAAGCCGTTCGTCCAGGCGTTTCGTCTGTATTCCGGCGCAATCCGATTCAGCTGTTTAAATCCTTCGCTGACCGGCTCGGAAAAATTCGCCCACAATCCTTCAAACGGATTAATGCCGATCATGACCGTATAAGGATAGGTTTCGTATGACATATACAATTCCCGTGCCGCTTTCCGAACCGCATCTTCAAATGTATGCGGGTCAAGGCCATATTTTTTTTCCGCTTGTAAACATGTTTCCCTGAATGTTGTTCTGACGCTTTTTTCATCCCATAACAGTGTATCGTCCAAATCAAAAAATACGGCTTTCATGATCTTCTCCTCTTTGTTATATTCTGAAACTCTCTGCCGCAAGGCTCCCGTTTATTCTACAATAGATATATAGACTGTGAAAGATTTGTTTTCAGATGATTTGAAAAAAACAGGCAGGTTTGTGTCAGATTCTGTCTCAGGCTCTAAAACGTGATAAAATAAAATTTGAAAGAACAGGTGAAAAGTATGCTGCATTTGATCATCATGATGCTGGAAAGAGTCGGAATTATCGTCATATTGGGATTTGTTCTGGCTCATACCAGATTGTTCAGACAGGCGCTCCAGCAGCCTGAGAGCTATAAAGGCAAAGCGGTGCTGATTTCAATTTTCTCGCTGTTCAGTATCATCAGCAACTATACGGGAATAGAAATTCAGCGGAATACAATCATGAATAATGACTGGGTGTTTCAAATTAATCCGTCCGGTTCAATTGCCAATACAAGAATTATGGGCGTTGAAATCGGCGGACTCTTAGGCGGCCCGTATGTGGGGATCGGCGTCGGCATACTGGCCGGCCTGCATCGTTTATCACTCGGCGGCGCGACCGCAGTCAGCTGTGCCGTCTCATCCGTTTTAGCGGGCATTTTGTCCGGATGGATCGGACGGTATTTCAGAAAACGCTATGCGATGCCGACACCGCGGGTGGCCGCGCTTGTCGGACTCGGAATGGAATCGCTGCAAATGCTGCTCATCCTCTTGATGGCCAAGCCGTTTTCTGATGCTTGGACGCTTGTGAGCATCATCGGCATCCCGATGATATTGGTAAACGGGTCAGGGACTTTTATTTTTCTTTCGATCATTCAGTCGATTATCCGGAAGGAAGAACGGGCGAGAGCCCTTGAAACCCACAGGGTGCTGATGATTGCCGACCAGACGCTTCCGTTTTTCCGCCAGGGGCTGAATGAAAGCTCATGCAAAAGCGTCGCCGCCATCATTCACAGGCAAACAGGAACGGACGCGGTATCGCTTACGGATAACGAAAAGATTTTGGCGCACGTCGGCGCGGGTGCCGACCATCATATTCCGTCTGAAAGCCTGATCACCGGATTGTCAAAACGCGTCATTAAAACGGGTCATATTATGAAAGCGACATCAAAGGAAGAAATTGAATGCACGCACGATCCCTGTCCGCTGCATGCGGCGATCGTATTGCCGCTGACGTCAAACGGCAAAACGATCGGGACGTTGAAAATGTACTTTAAAAGCCCGTCAGGTTTAAGCCGGGTTGAAGAAGAGCTTGCAGAAGGACTCGCCATGCTGTTTTCCACCCAGCTTGAACTCGGCGAGGCGGAACTGCAGAGCAAATTGCTGAAAGACGCAGAAATAAAGGCGCTTCAGGCACAGGTCAATCCGCATTTTCTGTTTAATGCGATCAATACGATTTCTGCTCTTTGCCGTACGGATGTGGAAAAAACCCGAAAGCTTCTGCTGCAGCTCAGCGTCTATTTCCGTTCCAATCTGCAGGGGGCAAGGCAGCTGCTCATCCCGCTTTCTAAAGAACTGAACCATCTGCAGGCGTATTTATCATTGGAGCAGGCCCGTTTTCCCGGGAAATATAAAATCAGTCTTGAAATCGAACGCGGTTTGGAGGACATCGAAATTCCTCCTTTTGTGCTGCAGATTCTCGTCGAAAATGCGCTCCGCCATGCATTTTCAAGAAAGCAGGACAGCTGTGCCGTCAATGTCAGCGTGGTATCCGCCGGTCAGTCGGTTTTAATGCGGGTTGGAGATAACGGGCGAGGAATTGATCCGGAATTGCTGTCCGTGCTCGGAAACCGTCCGCTGCCGTCTAAAGAAGGGACGGGAACCGCGCTTTACAATTTAAATCAGCGGCTGATCGGGCTGTTCGGCCCCAAAGCAGCCCTGCGATTGGAAAGTGAGCCCGGCAAAGGTACGGACGTATCATTTGAGCTGCCTTTGAAACTGATGACTAAAGGAGAAGAACATGCTGAAGGTGTTAATCGTTGATGATGAAATGCTGGCAAGAGATGAATTAGCTTATTTGCTGAAACGGACGAATGAAGTAAGTGACATAAACGAAGCTGAAAATATTGAATCCGCTTTTGACAGTATGATGGATCAAAAACCGGATCTGCTGTTTTTGGACGTTGATTTGTCAGGAGAAAACGGATTTGACATTGCCAAACGGCTGAAAAACATGAAAAATCCGCCGGCCGTCGTTTTTGCGACGGCGTATGACCAATTTGCTTTAAAAGCCTTTGAAGTCGACGCGCTCGATTATTTAACGAAGCCTTTTGATGAAGAAAGAGTGCGCCAGACGATCAGAAAGTTTAAAAGAGTGAAGCGGGACAGGGCAGGAGCCGTCTCAGAGCAGCCGTCCGCAGCCGGAGCGCATAAACTGGCTGTATCAGCCGGTGAATCTATTGTCATTTTAGATACGAAGGACATTATTTTCGCCGGCATGGAGGACGGACACGTTTCCGTTAAAACGTTTGCCGCGTCTTATTCCGTTCACGAAACTTTGGCGGTCATTGAGAAAAAACTGCCTGATACGGGTTTCTTGAGAGTGCACCGCGCGTTCATCGTGAATACGGAGCATATTACGGAAATTCATCCGTGGTTTAATTCGACGTACAATCTTATCTTAAAAGACGGCTCTAAAATTCCCGTCAGCCGTACATACGCCAAGGACTTAAAAAAGCTGCTTCATATTATATGAGGCGGCTTTTGCATTTCAGCAGCCGTTTTTTGCATTTCAGAATGAATATTCAGCCGTTTGTTATGAAAGCGCTTTAAAAGGCGATTTCTCTTTTATAATGGACCTAACAAAGAGAAAGAGGTGAAGAAAATGAGTGCGAAAAAAGTGTACGGATTTCTGACACAAGCATTTATTTTTGCCGTAATTATGCTCATATCTAATGGGATTGCAGCGATTGTCCCCATTCCTATACCCGCTTCCGTAGTAGGTTTGGTGTTATTATTTGTCCTCTTATGCCTGAAAGTGATTAAGCTTGAACAAGTAGAAACGCTGGGAACATCATTAACGTCACTGATCGGATTTTTATTTGTCCCGTCGGGCATCTCCGTGATGAATTCACTTGGCGTCATGCAGCAGTACGGCGTGCAGATCGCACTCGTCATCTTACTCGCCACCATCATTCTGTTAGGGGCCACGGGCCTTTTTTCTCAGCTGATCTTGTCTGTCAGCCAAAAACGTCAGAAGGCAGCCCCTGAAAAACAAACGGTGCGCCGTTCCAATCAGGAAAAAGAACTTGTGCAGCATTAGGAGGGAAATCGGATGAGTCCATATTTCGGTATTGTCGTTTCACTTGCGGCCTTTGGCATCGGCACGTATTTATTTAAAAAAACGAGAGGCTTTTTCCTCTTCACCCCGCTGTTTGTCGCGATGGTGCTTGGAATCCTTTTTCTGAAGCTCGGCGGTTTTTCATATGAAGATTATAAAAGCGGGGGAGACATTATTAAATTCTTCCTGGAGCCCGCGACGATCGCTTTTGCGATCCCTTTATACAAACAGCGTGACAAACTGAAAAAATACTGGTGGCAGATCATGTCTTCTATCATTGTCGGCTCTATCTGCTCAGTCACGATTGTCTATTTGATCGCAAAAGGCATTCATCTTGACGCGGCCGTTATGAAAAGCATGCTTCCGCAGGCGGCGACAACGGCAATTGCCCTTCCGCTGTCAAAAGGAATCGGCGGCATCACCGACATCACCGCTTTCGCCGTTATTTTCAACGCCGTTATCGTCTATGCTATGGGCGCTCTATTCTTAAAATTGTTTAAAGTGAAACACCCGATCTCTAAAGGACTGGCTCTCGGCACATCAGGACACGCACTCGGTGTTGCGGTCGGTATTGAGATGGGAGAAGTAGAAGCGGCAATGGCAAGTATCGCGGTTGTCGTCGTAGGAGTGGTGACGGTGCTGGTTATTCCGGTATTCGTTCAGCTCATCGGAGGATAAACCCGGGTCATAGACCCGGGTTTTTTTATTGTGTTGGCACGTCCGCGGGCGGCAAAGAACGAAATTTCACATTTTTCCTTGCGCTCGCCCCGGCATCGTGTTAAAATGAAAAAGTTGATCCGGAGAAGTCATTCTTGACTAATGATCCGGTATTGTGTAGAATAGTTATTGAATTGAATATAAATCACAAGCAGAGGCACCCGCTTCTCACCTGATTGACACATTCATGTAGTTGGCAGGTTGACCGTACATTTTTATTTATGCAGATGTTCGTAGTGTGGGTGTGTTGTCATGCCCGCACTTTTTGTTTGCCTGCAGAATGCAGTCAACAAGCGTTGTGAATCAATTCGAAGAAACTATGGAGGTGGCTCATTATTAGCAAAGATCAATTGGTTAATGAGGGTATCCGTGCACGTGAAGTTCGTCTGATCGGACAAAATGGCGATCAGCTCGGCATCAAGTCCCGTCAGGAAGCACTTGAAATCGCCGGCCGCGCAAATCTTGACCTTGTGTTAGTTGCAGCAAATGCAAAACCGCCTGTCTGCCGCATCATGGACTACGGTAAGTTCAGATTCGAGCAGCAGAAAAAGGACAAAGAAGCACGCAAAAATCAAAAAATCATTAACTTAAAAGAAGTTAGATTAAGTCCGACGATCGATGAGCATGACTTTAACACGAAATTGCGCAATGCGATTAAATTCCTTGAAAAAGGCGATAAAGTGAAAGCTTCTATCCGCTTTAAAGGGCGCGCAATCACTCATAAAGAAATCGGCCAGCGCGTATTGGACCGTTTCTCTGAAGCATGTGCGGAAGTTGCGACAGTCGAAACAAAACCAAAAATGGACGGCCGCAGCATGTTCTTAATGCTCGCGCCGAAAAACGAAAAGCAATAAGGAGGAAATCCCATGCCAAAAATGAAAACTCACCGCGGATCTGCTAAACGTTTTAAAAAGACAGGTTCTGGGAAGTTAAAACGTTCTCATGCATATACAAGTCACTTATTCGCCAACAAATCCCAAAAGCAAAAGCGTAAGCTTCGCAAGGGTGCTATTGTGAGCGCAGGAGACTTCAAACGCATCAAACAACAGCTTGCTAACATCAAGTAATCGGACAAGGAACAATTAGGAGGGAAATATAATGCCAAGAGTAAAAGGCGGAACTGTGTCGCGTCAGCGTCGTAAAAAGGTTCTTAAATTAGCAAAAGGTTATTTCGGTTCAAAACATAGATTATACAAAGTAGCAAACCAGCAGGTCATGAAATCAGGAAACTATGCATTCCGTGACCGCCGTCAGAAAAAACGTGATTTCCGTAAGCTTTGGATCACTCGTATCAACGCTGCTGCACGTATGAACGGTCTTTCTTACAGCCGTTTAATGCACGGTCTTAAGCTTTCAGGCATCGAAGTAAACCGCAAAATGCTTGCTGATCTTGCTGTAAACGATCTTACTGCTTTCAATCAGCTTGCTGATGCTGCTAAAGCTCAGTTAGACAAGTAAGTTGAAAAAGCCGCTCTCTTTCCGGGAGCGGTTTTTTTACGTAAAGGGTGACAATCAATGGCTCTCCTCATTTACGCCGTGTTGATAAACGGATACGGCTTTTGGATCATGGGCGCTGATAAAAGAAGAGCAAAGGCGCACAGGTGGAGAATATCAGAGAAACGAATATGGCTCACAGCCGTCATGTTCGGCTCACTCGGCGTATGGATCGGCATGCGCACCTTCAGGCATAAGACGAAACACAAATCCTTTTTATACGGGGTGCCGCTGCTTTTTCTCACTGAAGCCGCCCTTGTGCTGATGTATTTGATGTATAAAACATAAAAAGCAGGAGAGCTTATCGCTCGCCTGCTTTTTTCGCTTTTTTGATGGGCTGGTCCCAATCAATCTTGCAATTCGGATACCGCTCCAATACCTTTTTTTCGACTTCTTCAAAATCACCTGCAGAAAAGCGGTTCAGCTTTTCCGGATTTTCGGTCCATACAAATATCGTATGAATAAACAGCGGATGATCTTTGGAAGGGATATGCTTTTCTCCTTCAAAGAGCACTCCTTTATAAGTAAGCTGGAGATTTTTTCGCGTGTTTTTCTGTTCGTCAATAAAATAAAAATTCTCTTTTGATTGCGCCAGTCTGAGCCTTCTTTTCGGGTTTGCGTAGAATTTGACGCCCATGTAAATAAAATAAATAAGAAGTGCAAGCAAGACAATCCTCAATACTGTAATGGCCATATGTGTGAAGGCACCTCCTCACCTTTGTCATGATCTGATGTAATACGAAAAACAAAACAAAAGGTTTCATTTTTTTAAAAGAAATAGATAAAAACATTTACCCGTTTTTCAGGCGAATTAATCGTATGCTTCAGCATTGGTTTTGTATAATAAGAAGGATAGTGAAAAAAAGGAGGTTTATTGATGACAAAATTAGATGAAACGCTCACCATGCTGAAAGCGTTAACGGATGCAAAAGGGATACCGGGAAATGAGAGAGAAGTAAGACAAGTGATGAAATCATACATAGAACCATTTGCCGATGATGTCACAACAGACCGGCTGGGAAGCTTAATCGCCAAAAAAACGGGCAAAGAAAACGGTCCGAAAATCATGATCTCAGGGCATTTAGATGAAGTCGGTTTTATGGTGACGCAAATCACTGATAAAGGCTTTCTCCGCTTTCAAACCGTCGGCGGCTGGTGGTCTCAGGTCATGCTGGCCCAGCGCGTCACCGTCGTGACAAAAAAAGGGGACATCACGGGGATCATCGGTTCGAAACCGCCTCACATTCTGCCTCCTGACGCCAGAAAAAAAGCCGCCGATATTAAAGAGATGTTCATCGATATCGGGGCGTCCAGCCGTGAAGAAGCAATGGAATGGGGCGTTCTTCCGGGTGACCAGATTGTGCCGTATTTTGAATTTACAGTGATGAACAATGAAAAACATTTATTGGCGAAGGCATGGGACAACCGTATCGGCTGCGCGATTGCCATCGATGTATTAAAAAATCTGAAAAACAGCGATCATCCGAATGAAGTATACGGGGTCGGAACGGTTCAGGAAGAAGTCGGGCTTCGCGGGGCGAAAACAGCGGCACATACGATTCAGCCTGATATCGCGTTCGGTGTGGATGTCGGAATTGCCGGAGATACACCGGGAATTTCTGAAAAAGAGGCGCAAAGCAAAATCGGCGAAGGGCCGCAAATTATTCTGTATGACGCGTCAATGGTATCTCACAAAGGGCTGCGTGACCTTGTCGTGAACACGGCGGAAGAAGCGGGAATTCCGTATCAATTCGATTCCATTGCCGGAGGGGGCACGGATTCAGGTTCCATTCACTTAACCGCAAACGGAGTGCCGGCGCTGTCCATTACGATCGCGACGCGCTACATTCATACTCATGCCGCTATTTTGCATCGGGATGATTATGAGAATACGGTAAAATTGATCACAGAAGTGATTAAAAAATTAGATCGGGAAACGGTTGACCGTATTACTTATCAATAAAGATACGGAAGAATCTGCTTTTTTTAAGCAGATTCTTTTTTTGTCTGTACAAATATGAACCTTGCGTCTACAATAAGAGAAGACATAGAAAAATCTGACAACACGTTTTTGAAAGCGCTTTAAAAAGGAGGGGGTTTACAAATGAAAAACAGATTCAGACGCATGATCCGCTTTTCGTGCGCAGCCGTTACAGCCGGGCTGCTGCTGATGTCTTCATCTCCGGCATCTGCCGCGTTTTGGGGGGCATCAAATGAATTGCTGCACGATCCGACAATGGCGAAGGAAGGAAACACGTGGTACGCTTTCGGAACCGGTTTGGAAGGGGAGAGGGGGCTTCGCGTCTTAAAGGCGGGCAGCGGCGGCGTATGGACCGTTCAGAAATCAATCTTTACTTCTCCGCTGTCATGGTGGGGCAATTATGTGCCGAATTACGGGCTGAATCAATGGGCCCCCGATGTTCAATATTTTAACGGAAAGTATTGGCTGTATTATGCCGTTTCTTCATTCGGCAAAAATACCTCCGCGATCGGTCTTGCATCATCTACAAGTCTCAGTTCGGGAAACTGGAAGGACGAAGGGCTCGTCATCCGTTCAACAAGCGCCGATAACTACAATGCAATTGATCCGGAGCTGACAATTGATAAAGACGGAAACCCTTGGCTTGCCTTCGGTTCTTTTTGGAGCGGCATTAAGCTGACAAAGCTTGATAAAAATACAATGAAACCGACGGGATCACTTTATTCCATCGCTGCCAGACCGAATAACGGCGGAGCTTTGGAAGCGCCGGCCATCACCTACCAGAACGGCTACTATTACTTAATGGTGTCGTTTGATAAATGCTGTTCAGGCGTGAATAGTACGTACAAAATCGCTTATGGAAGATCCAAAAGCATCACCGGCCCATATCTCGATAAAAGCGGGAAAAGCATGTCAGAAGGCGGAGGAACGATTCTTGACTCCGGCAATGACCGCTGGAAAGGCCCGGGCGGTCAAGACATTGTGAACGGGAATATTTTAGTGCGTCATGCGTATGATGCCGAAAACAGCGGAATTCCGAAGATGCTCATCAATGATATCGATTGGAGTTCAGGCTGGCCTTCCTATTAATTGATCAGCCGGGCATGTGTGTCCGGCTTTTTTACTTGCAATAAAAGATTGACAGTTTGATTCCTCCTTAACTATAATAAAATTGTTCGTACAAATAAAAGGATAAAAGTTTTGTGGTTTATATTCGTACGTATATTTTTTAAAAATGCAAGCGCTTTATTTTGATGGGAAGGGGAAATGAATGTGCTTCAAAACAATGAATATGAATTTTGGTTTGTAACGGGAAGCCAGCACTTATACGGAGAGGAAACGCTGCAGCTTGTCGATAAACACGCAAAGGGAATATGTGACGGCCTCAGCGGGGTGTCATCAAGATACAAGATCAGGCATAAACCGGTTGTCACGTCATCTGAAACGATCAGAGAGGTTTTGCGGGAAGCGCAGTATCAAGAAAACTGTGCCGGGGTCGTGACATGGATGCATACATTTTCCCCTGCGAAAATGTGGATTGAAGGTCTTTCCGCTTTTCAAAAGCCGATGCTTCATCTGCATACCCAATATCACCGCGACATCCCGTGGGAAACGATTGATATGGACTTTATGAACAGCAACCAATCCGCTCACGGAGACCGGGAATACGGGTATATCCAGTCAAGAATGGGGCAGACGAGAAAAGTCATCGCAGGCTATTGGGATGATGAGGAAGTCAAACATGACATTTCGCAATGGATGAACACTGCTGCCGCCTGGAATGAAAGCAGGAATATTAAAGTAGCCCGGTTCGGCGACAATATGCGGAATGTAGCGGTTACTGACGGAGACAAAGTCGGCGCCCACATCCAATTCGGCTGGCAGGTTGACGGGTACGGAATCGGCGATCTTACCGAGGTGATGAACAACGTCACCGACGCAGAAATTGAGGCGCTTTATGAGGAATACGACAAATTGTATGTCATCAGCGGCGAAACAAAACAAGATGAAGCAAAAGTTGCTTCCATTAAAGAACAGGCGAAAATTGAACTCGGATTAACGGCCTTTCTCGAACGGGGCGGATATACAGCGTTTTCGACCTCCTTTGAAGTTTTGCACGGAATGAAGCAGCTTCCGGGACTTGCCGTTCAGCGTCTCATGGAAAAAGGGTACGGATTTGCCGGCGAAGGCGATTGGAAAACGGCTGCCCTTGTGCGAATGATGAAAATAATGGCGGACGGAGAACAAACCTCCTTCATGGAAGATTATACGTACCATTTTGAACCGGGGCGTGCGATGATTCTCGGATCACATATGCTTGAAGTATGTCCGACGATCGCCCTTGATCAGCCGAAAATCGAAGTCCATCCTCTCTCAATCGGAGGGAAGGAAGATCCGGCCCGGTTGGTCTTTAACGGAATCGGCGGTTCAGCCATCATCGCCAGCATCATTGATATCGGCGGGCGATTCCGTCTCATTCTGAATGAAGCAGAAGGCAGGGAAATTGATCATGATATGCCGAATCTCCCTGTGGCGCGGGTGCTATGGAAGCCGGAGCCATCGCTGAAAACAGCTGCGGAAGCATGGATTTTGGCGGGAGGCGCCCATCATACTTGTATGTCTTTCCGGCTTACGGCTGAACAGATGCTTGACTGGGCTGAGATGGCAGGCATTGAAAGCATCTTTATTTCCCGTAATACCGAAATACATGAGCTGAAAAAAGAGCTGAAATGGAATGACGTATTATACCGGTTGGGAGGGAATTGATATGGCGTATACGATTGGTGTTGATTTCGGCACATTGTCCGGCCGGGCGGTGCTTGTCAATGTCCGCACGGGCGAAGAGATCGCGTCTGCGGTAAAAGAATACACTCATGCCGTCATCGACCGCACGCTGCCGAAGACGGGTGAAAAACTCCCTCGGGACTGGGCGCTTCAGCATCCTGCCGATTATATCGAAGTTCTGGAAACGGCGATTCCGAACCTGCTTCAAGAGGCGGGCGCTGATCCAAAAGACGTGATCGGCATAGGAATTGATTTTACCGCCTGCACGATTTTGCCGATAGACGTCGCGGGGCAGCCGCTTTGTATGCTGCCGGAATTTGAACGGGAGCCCCACAGTTATGTGAAGCTGTGGAAGCATCATGCGGCTCAAAAACATGCAGACCGTTTGAACACGATTGCCGAAGACACAAAAGAAACATTCCTTAAAAGATACGGCGGTAAAATTTCTTCTGAATGGATGATCCCGAAAATCATGCAAATCGCGGAAGAAGCGCCGCATATATACAAGGCGGCAGATCGGATTGTGGAAGCGGCAGACTGGATCGTCTATCAATTGTGCGGTTCATTGAAGCGAAGCAACTGCACGGCCGGCTACAAAGCAATCTGGAATGAGGAGACGGGGTATCCGCCGGATCATTTTTTCGAAAGGCTCAACCCGTTAATGAAAACGATTACAAAGGACAAATTAAGCGGCACTATTTATTCAGTCGGGGAAAAGGCAGGAGGTTTGACCGAAAAAATGGCGGAGCTGACCGGGCTTCTGCCGGGGACGGCCGTTGCCGTCGCCAATGTCGACGCCCACGTGTCAGTGCCCGCGGTCGGTATTACAGAGCCGGGGAAAATGCTGATGATTATGGGAACGTCTACCTGCCATGTGCTACTCGGCGAGGGAGAACATATCGTCCCCGGTATGTGCGGGGTCGTCAATAACGGCATCTTGCCCGGATATGCGGGATATGAAGCGGGACAGTCCTGTGTCGGCGACCACTTTGAATGGTTCGTCAAAACGTGCGTTCCGAGAGACCATGAGAAGGAAGCTGAGGATAAACACATAGACATTCACGAGCTGCTCAGCAAAAAAGCAGCTGAACTTGTTCCGGGGGAAAGCGGCCTTCTCGCGCTTGACTGGTGGAACGGAAACCGGTCAACCTTGGTGGACGCAGATTTGACGGGCATGATGCTCGGCATGACGCTGCACACGAAGCCGGAAGAAATCTACAGGGCATTGATTGAAGCGACAGCGTTCGGAACGAGGATGATTATCGAAACGTTCCGGGAAAACGGCGTTCCGGTCGAAGAGCTTTACGCAGCCGGAGGAATCGCTGAGAAAAATCCATTTATCATGCAAATTTATGCAGACGTCACAAATATGGACATTAAATTATCCGGTTCTCCGCAGGCGCCTGCACTGGGCTCCGCGATTTTCGGAGCGCTCGCCGCGGGACGGGAAAACGGGGGATACTCCAATATTGCTGAAGCATGTGCGCATATGGGGAAATTAAAAGACGGCTTTTATGCCCCGACCCGGGAAAGAGCTGAGATTTATGACAGCTTATATGCTGAATATAAAGAGCTCGTACACTACTTCGGCAAAGAAAACAATGTCATGAAACGCCTGAAAGCCATTAAAAACCGTGATTTTGCGAAAGGGGGAAGCCGCCATGCTTGAAGCGTTAAAAGAAGAAGTGCTCGCTGCCAATCTGAAGCTTGAGGAACATAACCTTGTCACGTTTACATGGGGGAATGTCAGCGGCATCGACAGAGAGAGCGGGAGAATCGTCATTAAACCGAGCGGTGTCGATTACAGTGAGCTGACCGCTGACAAACTGGTCGTCCTGAATGAGGACGGAGACATTCTCGAAGGCTCGCTGAAACCGTCTTCTGACACGCCGACCCATCTTTATCTGTATAAAGCGTTTCCGGCTATCGGCGGAATCGTTCATACGCACTCCCGCTGGGCGACGAGCTGGGCGCAGTCCGGAAGAGACATACCCGCTCTCGGAACGACTCACGCGGATTACTTTGAAAGCGCTGTACCCTGCACGAGGGAAATGTATGAAGAAGAAATTGTGAAAGATTACGAATATCATACAGGCAAAGTCATAGCCGAAACTTTTCAAAACGAACCGTATGAACAAAATCCGGGTGTCCTCGTCCACAGCCACGGCCCGTTCTGCTGGGGAACGGACGCGCTGAATGCCCTGCATAACGCCGTTGTGCTCGAAACGGTAGCGGAAATGGCCTACCATTCGCTTATGCTGAACAAACAGCTCAGTCCGATCGACAGAGTGCTGCATGATAAGCATTTTTACAGAAAACACGGGGCGAATGCTTATTATGGCCAAACTTGACGCAGCCGGGTTTCTGATTGATTTAGACGGAACCGTATTCAGGGGGCGGGAGCTGATTGACGGCGCAAAAGAAGCCGTTCATACCCTTCAGTCACTGGGCAAAGCCGTGGTCTTTTTAAGCAACCGCGGCAACCTATCAAGAGCAATGTGCCGAAAGAAACTGCTGGGTGCCGGTATCCGCACGGATGAACGGAGCATCGTGCTGTCCTCCAGTGTGACGGCATCATTTTTAAAGAAGCATTATCCTTTGTCAAAGGTGTGGGTGTTAGGAGAGAAAGGGCTGACTGATGAACTCGCTTTAGCGGGTGTCGCCCTGGCGCAAAACCCGCAGGCGGCAGACTGGCTTGTCATCTCCCTGCATGAAACCGTCACCTATGAGGATCTGAATCTCGCTTTTAAGGCGGCTTCCTCCGGCGCGCGCATCATCGCCACGAACCGGGACCGCTCCTTTCCGAATGAAGGCGGCCATGCCATGGATGTCGCGGGAATGATCGGGGCCATTGAAGCATCCGCCGGAGCAAAAACGGAGCTTGTCATCGGCAAACCTTCTTGGCTGATGGCTGAGGCGGCATGTGAAGCGCTCGGACTTCCCCCTGAGGAATGCGCCATTATCGGAGACAGCCTCGAATCTGATATCGCAATGGGCAGCCTGTACGGGATGAAAAGCGTATTGGTTCTGACGGGGTCGGCCAAACTTGGGGAGCCCCGTCTATATGAACCTGACATCGTCCTTGATTCTATTAAAGACCTGACAGAATTAGCGAAGGAGGGAATCCTTTTATGAAACGTTCTCCTGAGGACATTCAATCCGAGTTTGACAAGGAAGGGGCCAGCCGCTCACCGATTCAAATAGAAGATATCGTGATCGGGGCGAATGCAAAAGAAGAGCTTCTCAGATTTCTGCAAAAAAAATGCTGGAATCATCCGGTCATCGTCTGTGACCGGAACACGTACGAGGCGGCGGGGCGTCTGCTTGCGGACGAATTGAGGGCAGGCGGGATCAAAGCTTCAAAAGTCATTATTCCGGAGCATGAAGCCGGGGCCGCCGCTGCTGATGAGAGGACATTGGTCTATACGCTGATCAATCTCGCGGAAGAGACGGATGTCATCATTGCGGCCGGTGCAGGAACGATTCACGACATTACGCGGTTTGCCGCCTACCAGCGCGGATTGCCGTTTATCTCATTCCCCACCGCTCCGTCAGTCGACGGTTTTACGTCGGCGGGAGCGCCGCTCATATTAAACGGAATCAAAACGACGATTCAAACGAAAGCGCCGATCGCCTTATTTGCGGATACGAATGTATTAAAAGAAGCGCCCCGTTCAATGACAGCCGCGGGCTTCGGAGACATGCTCGGAAAAATAACATCGCTGGCAGATTGGGAGATTTCCCGCAGGCTTGCGGGTGAGCCGTACTCAGAAGCCGGGGCGAAGCTTGTGAAAGACGCGCTTTGGCAGTGCATTGATCACCGCGCTGCCATTGCCATGGGAACGGAGGCCGGCATTCAGATACTGATGGAAGCGCTGATCGTTTCGGGTCTTGTCATGCTTGCGCTTGACCACTCCCGCCCCGCCTCAGGAGGAGAACATCACATCTCGCATTGGATTGAGATGGAAATGCTGAAGGCAAAACAGCCTCCGATTCTCCACGGTGCGAAGGTCGGTTGTGCGTGCGCGGTGCTGAGTGATACTTACAAAGAACTGGCTTGTCACGAAAAGCTTGCTGAACTGCCGCCGCACTTTCGCGAGGCGATTCAATCTGCATATGAAGGGCTTCCTGACGGCAAGACAATTGCCGGGTGGCTCGCATCTGCGGGAGGTCCCGCCTGTTTCGATGAGATCGGTGTAAAACAGGACCTTGTCAGCGATGCGCTTAAGCATGCGCACACACTGAGAGACCGTTATACCGGTTTAACCATCATAAATGAAAATGCAGCGCTCTTTGCACATCATTTGCATCAATAGCCGCACGGCCTAAAGTGGAAGGGGTAATGACATGAAAAAAACGACCGCTGTATGTTTGGTGCTGATGATGCTCTTCTTGTTTACCGCCGGCTGTTCACAAGAACGGACTGCCGGCCGGCCGGGAGAAACGGAGCTGACGTTTTGGACGTTTAACGGTCTGCACGAACAGTTTTATCAGGAAATGGTCAAAGAATGGAATCAGAAATATCCGGATCGCAAAATCAAGCTGAATACCGTTGTTTATCCTTATGGACAAATGCATGATAATTTATCGGTTTCGCTGATCGCGGGTGAGGGGCTTCCCGATATAGCCGACGTGGAATTAAGCCGGTTCTCGAACTTTCTGAAGGGGAAGGATATCCCGCTTGCCGATCTGACGCCGCTGATTGAAAAAGACCGAGATAAGTTTGTGGAAGCGCGTCTGGCATTGTACAGCAAAAACGGAAAATTGTACGGCCTTGATACACATGTGGGGACGACCGTCATGTTTTACAACATGGATATCATGAAAAAAGCGGGCGTTGATCCCGCCTCCATTAAGACATGGGAAGATTACCGGCGGGCAGGGAAAAAAGTGCGTGAAGCCGCTGGAAAACCGATGGGAACGGTTGAAACAAACGACTCCGCCACATTCCTATCCATGATTTCACAGCAAGGGTCAGGCTACTACAGCAAAAACGGAAAATTGATTCTGAACAGCAAGACGAATACAGACACACTGAATTATGTAAAGGACATGGTAAATGATAAAACCCTTCTGCCGGCTCCCGGCGGCGGCCATCACAGCGAAGAATACTACGGTTTTATGAATCAGGGCGGGGCAGCCTCAGTGCTGATGCCCATTTGGTACATGGGACGGTTTATCGATTATATGCCTGATTTAAAAGGAAAAATGGCGATTTACCCTATGCCGGCCTGGAAAGAAGGCGGTGACAGATCAGCGGGTTTAGGCGGAACGGCCACCGTCGTGCCGAAGCAGGCTGAACATCTGAAGCTCGCGAAAGAATTTCTCGGTTTTGCGAAAGGTTCGAAGGAAGGGAACATAAAGCTTTGGACGGTGCTCGGCTTTGACCCGCTCCGCTGGGACGTGTGGGATTCAAAAGAATTGAAGGAGAAAAACAAGTACACGGATTTCTTCCGGAACGGTACGTCAATTTTTTCCTCGCTCCTTGAAATAAAAGATGAGATCAATCCGATTTATCTGCATGAAGACTTCTCTAAAGCGGCTGATCTCGTTGTCAGACAAGTGCTGTTCGATGCGCTGAAGACGCAGGAAAAAACACCTAAGGAAGCCTTGGACGAGGCGGCAGAGCAATTAGAGAAATAGGAGAAGCCGCCCTATTTAACAGTGAAAGCGGGGGAGCTTTTATGAGACCTGTAAAGACAGAGACAGCGCAAACCGTTTCTGCAGTCCGGAAGAAGCCGCGCCGGCGCAATGTGCTGTATTCAAAAAAAGCGGCGCCTTATCTTTTTACGGCGCCATTTATCATTTCGTTTCTCGTTTTCTTTTTGTATCCGATTATCAGCGTGTTTATCATGAGCTTTCAACGGATACTGCCGGGAGAAATTACATTTGTCGGGTTTTCCAATTATACCGCTCTTCTTAATCCAACCTTTTATACGGCATTATTTAACACATTGGAATATACCTTCTGGACGCTGATCGTGCTGATTCCGGTGCCGCTTCTTTTGGCGGTGATTCTGAATTCGAAGCTCGTCAGGTTCAGAAATGTGTTTAAATCGGCTCTGTTTGTACCGGCTTTAACATCGACGATCGTAGCGGGGATTATTTTCCGTCTGATGTTCGGAGAAATGAATACGTCGCTTGCAAACGAGCTGATGATGAAGCTTGGCGCATCACCCCAAAACTGGCTCAACAACAAAGGTACCGGCATGTTTTTAATGGTGCTGCTTGCGTCATGGAGGTGGATGGGGATTAACATTCTTTACTTTCTGGCGGGATTGCAAAACGTGCCGAAAGAATTGTATGAAGCGGCTGAAATTGACGGGGCGAGTACGTGGAAAAAGTTCCGGCATATTACCCTTCCATTTTTAAAGCCGGTGTCCGTTTATGTGTTAACGATCAGTATTATCGGCGGTTTCAGAATGTTTGAGGAAAGCTATGTGCTTTGGCAGAATAATTCCCCGGGCAATATCGGCCTCACGCTTGTCGGTTATTTATATCAGCAGGGGCTTGCATACAACGAAATGGGGTACGGGGCCGCAATCGGAATTGTCCTTTTGCTTGTCATCTTACTAGTCAGTCTTGTTTCACTGAAACTGTCCGGTTCGTTTAAAGGGGAGGGATAAGCGTTGCGTAACAATCACATGTTTTCCGTGTACAGAGTCGCGTTTACCTTGTTTTTTATCATGCTGAGCCTGTTGTATATCTTTCCGATGATCTGTCTATTGCTCGGTTCTTTAAAGCCGTCATCTGAGCTGATGCGTATCGGGCTGAATCTGCGTCTTGATCCGGATGTGATGAGCCTTGATAACTACACCTATTTGTTCAACGGGGGGAGCATTTATTTCAAATGGTTTTTTAACAGCCTGCTGCTCGGTGTTCTCACCACGGTTCTCACGCTGTTTTTTTCCTCTTTGATCGGCTACGGACTCGGTGTCTACGAATTTAAAGGCAGAAATATTATTTTCGTTCTTGTGCTGATCATTATGATGGTGCCTCTTGAAGTGATGATGCTTCCGTTGTTCAAATTGACGGTGGGTCTTCATTTGATCGATTCTTATACGGGAGTGATTCTGCCGTTTATTGTGTCGCCTGTCGCCGTGTTCTTTTTCCGGCAATATGCGCTCGGACTTCCGAAGGATCTGCTTGATTCAGCGAGAATGGACGGCTGCACCGAATTCGGCATTTTTTTCAGAATTATGGCGCCGCTCATGAAACCGGCATTCGGGGCAATGATCATTCTTCAATCTTTAAACAGCTGGAATAACTTTTTATGGCCGCTGATCGTGCTTCGGTCGAAAGAAATGTTTACGCTTCCAATCGGACTTTCAGGGCTGCTGAGTCCGTACGGCAACAACTATGACATGCTGATTTCCGGGTCCGTTTTTGCGATACTGCCGGTGATCATCATATTCTTGTTTTTCCAAAAATACTTCATTTCCGGACTCACAGTAGGCGGAGTGAAGGGATAGAGAGAGGGAGGAAATATAATGAAAAAAGCGGGGATTACAGCAGATAAAGAATATATCATCGGTGAAGTGGACAAACGGATGTACGGATCATTTATAGAACATATGGGCCGGGCGGTGTATGAAGGCATTTATGAGCCCGGACACCCGAAAGCCGACAAGGACGGCTTCAGAACAGACGTGCAGGAGTTAATCAAGGAATTGCAAGTGCCGTTCATCCGCTATCCGGGAGGGAATTTTCTCTCGGGCTACAATTGGGAAGACGGCGTCGGGCCGGTGAAGGACCGCCCGCGGAGGCTTGATTTGGCATGGCAGACGACAGAAACGAACGAAGTAGGGACGAATGAATTTTTAACGTGGGCGAAAAAAGTGAACGCCGAAGTGAATATGGCGGTCAATCTCGGGACGAGAGGGATCGATGCCGCCCGGAACCTCGTCGAATACTGCAACCATCCTGAAGGGTCGTACTGGAGCGACTTACGAAAATCGCACGGATATGAAAAACCTTACGGCATCAAAACATGGTGCTTAGGAAATGAGATGGACGGCCCTTGGCAGATCGGTCATAAAACGGCGCATGAATACGGACGGCTCGCAGCTGAAACGGCAAAGGTGATGAAATGGACGGACCCGACGATCGAATTGGTGGCTTGCGGAAGCTCAAACAGCGGCATGCCGTCCTTCATTGAGTGGGAGGCCGAGGTGCTTGAGCATACGTACGAGCATGTGGATTACATCTCACTGCATACGTATTACGGCAACCATGAAAATGATCTTGAGAACTATTTGGCGAAGTCGATGGATTTAGACCATTTTATTAAATCCGTCACAGCCGTATGTGATTATATGAAAGCGAAAAAACGCAGCAAAAAAACGATTCACCTTTCTTTAGATGAATGGAATGTGTGGTATCACTCAAATGAAGCGGATAAAAAAGTGGAGCCATGGATTACGGCCCGGCCGATTCTTGAAGACATCTACAATTTTGAAGATGCGCTGTTGATCGGTTCACTGCTGATTACCATGCTGCAGCATGCGGACAGACTAAAGATCGCCTGTCTCGCCCAGCTTGTCAACGTAATTGCGCCTATCATGACCGAAAAGGGCGGAGAAGCATGGAGGCAGCCGATCTTTTACCCTTACATGCACGCCTCTGTCTACGGGAGAGGGACTTCAATGAAGCTGCTGGTCACCTCCCCGAAATACGACTCAGCGGATTTTACGGATGTGCCGTATGTTGATGCCGCGGCCGTTTACCATGAAGAGGATGAAGCACTTACCATTTTTGCCGTCAACAAAAGCAAGGAACTGATGGAAACGGAGATCAAGCTGAGAGGGTTTGAAGATTACCGCATTATTGAGCATATCGTGCTGGAGCATCAGGATATGAAAGCGACCAATCAAAAAAACAGAAAAGAAGTCACGCCTCACTCAAACGGAACGTCTTCGGCAAATGCTGAAGGGATAACGGCTCATTTTACTCCGCTGTCCTGGAATGTCATCCGTTTATCAGGCAAATAATGTTCCGAAAAGCCGGGCTGCGCCGCCGGCTTTTTTTTACGCAAAAATCATCTCCTGTTATCTGATAATTGTGATAATATTTAGAAAAAGAGAAAAGGGGCTGGGATTAAATGAATGCGATTACAATCGTCATAGCGTCTATATGTATTCTGGCGATCGCCTATCGGCTTTACGGTACCTTTATGATGGTCAAAGTATTAAAAATCAATGATCAGACACCGACTCCGGCCCATGTGCTTGAGGATGGGAAAGATTATGTGCCGACGAATAAGTGGGTGTCATTCGGCCACCACTTCGCGGCAATCGCCGCTGCCGGCCCGCTTGTCGGACCGATTCTGGCAGCTCAGTTCGGCTATCTGCCCGGGCTTTTATGGCTGTTAATCGGGGCGGTGATCGGAGGAGCCGTGCACGATATTGTCGTATTGTTTGCATCAATGCGGAAAAACGGGAAAACACTTTCTGAAGTCGCCAAAGAAGAGCTCGGCCCGGTGGCGGGTTTTTGCACGGGTCTCTCGATGCTGTTTATCATTACGATCACGATGGCGGGGCTGTCCATGGTTGTGCTGCACGCGCTTGAGAAAAACCCGTGGGGAACGTTTGCGGTGGGGATTACGATTCCGATCGCGATGGGGGTCGGCCTCTACTATAAAAAAACGGGCAATCTCAAACTCGCATCAACTGTCGGGTTTCTTTTGTTAATGGCCGGTGTTGTCATCGGGCCGCGGCTGCAGACAACGGCTCTCGGGGACATGCTGACACTGGATGCGAAAACGCTTGCAGTGGCGCTTCCTGTCTATGCGTTTTTCGCCGCGGCGCTTCCGGTTTGGCTTTTGCTGGCTCCGCGTGACTATTTAAGCAGTTTTATGAAAATCGGGGTTTTTGCCGCTTTGATCGCAGGCGTCTTTTTCGTCAATCCCGCCATTAAATTTCCGGCCGTAACGGAGTTTATTCACGGCGGAGGGCCGGTGATCGCGGGTCCTGTCTGGCCGTTTATTTCAATAACGATTGCCTGCGGCGCCATTTCGGGCTTTCATGCATTTGTCGGTTCCGGCACAACGCCGAAAATGCTGGATAAATGGAGTGATATAAAGCCGGTTGCTTTCGGAGCGATGCTTGTGGAATGTCTCGTCGGAATTATGGCGCTCATTGCAGCTGCCGCTCTTGAGCCCGCCGACTATTTTGCTATTAACAGCACGCCTGAAATATTCCGCACCCTCGGGATGAATGTCGTCCATCTGCCTGAATTGAGTAAAGAAATCGGGCTCAGTCTGGAAGGAAGAACGGGCGGCGCTGTTACGCTTGCCGTCGGAATGACGTATATCTTTACGGAGATTCCGTTTTTCAGTCATTTGGCTTCATACTTTTTTCAATTCGTCATTATGTTTGAAGCGGTGTTTATTTTAACGGCGATTGATGCGGGAACCCGTGTCGCCCGGTACTTGATTCAAGAGTTTTTCGGAGAGGTCTATAAGCCGCTGAAAAAAACAGACTGGCTGCCGGGCTCGATTTTCTCAAGCGCGCTCGCCTGCCTGCTGTGGGGCTATCTTCTGTATTCGGGCGACATCAGCTCCATTTGGGCGCTGTTCGGCGTATCCAATCAGCTTATGGCGTCTGTCGGCTTAATTATCGGTGCGACCGTCGTATTAAAAATAGCGGATAAGCGGCGCTATATGCTGACATGCCTGATTCCCCTCGCTTATTTGTACGTGACCGTCAACTATGCGGGTTATTGGATGGTGCGGTATGTGTATTTGAACCCCGAAGCGGCGGGATACAACGTGCTGAATGGCGTTTTATCCATTATCATGCTCATTCTCGGGCTTGTGATTATCATTGCGGCTGTGAAAAAATGGGCGAATGTATGGCGTGATCCGAGTGCCAGACTGGAAGCTTCAATACCCGGATAAATCCGCGGCCGTCCGAACATTGCAGCATCATAAAAAAAGCAGAGAGCCGATCGGTCTCTCTGCTTTCATCTTATGACAAATCCGCCGCTTCCAAAAGGTAATCCGCCAAATGAACCGCGCGGACACGGCCTGTTAATCCTTCGCGTAAAATGCCGAGCTGCATTTGCAGAAGGCATCCGGGATTGGCTGTCACGATGACGGCCGCCTCCGTTTTTCCGGCGGCTTTCATCTTGCTGTCTAATATTTTCATAGACATCTCTGACTCTGTTATATTATAAATTCCCGCCGACCCGCAGCAGCTGTCGGCCTTTTCCATTTCTCTGTACTCAGCCCCTTTAATGCTTTTCAAAAGCGTGCGCGGTTCCTCTGACGTATGCATCACATTGCGGAGATGGCAGGAGTCCTGATATGTGACGATATGAGGAGACTGCGCCCGCAGGTTTTTTTGATGGAACTTCAGATCAACCAGTACGGATGAAAAGTCTTTGAGCTTCCGGACGAATTGTTCGGCACGTTCCGCCCATCCAGGTTCATCTTTCAGTAAATGCGGATATTCCTGAAGAAAGGCGCCGCATCCGCCGGCGTTTGTAATGATATAATCAGCGTCAAGCGCCTCAAAAGCCGCGATATTCCGCTTGGCCAGTTCTTTTCCCATCTCTTTTTCTCCGCTGTGCCCGTGAAGCGCGCCGCAGCACGCCTGGCCGTCCGGAACCGCGATTTCACACCCGGCCGCCTGTAAAAGCGCCGTTGTCGCATGATTTGTCGCTAAAAACATCGTATCCATTAAGCAGCCCGAGAAAAAAGCGGCCCGTTTTTGGACGGGACCCGCGGCATGAAGAAAACGCGGCCTTTCCTTCATGTCTTTCCGTTTCGGGACGGGCGGGAGCACTTGTTCCATTGTGCGCAGATGTTCAGGCAAAACGCGCAGCATACCGGTTTTTCTGACGGCGGTCTGCAGTCCCGATCTTTGGTATATTCCGAGAAGATTCACGGCTGTCTGCATGCGGTTTTGGTGAGGGAAAAGCCCGGTGAAGGCGGCTTTCCGCAAGAGACGCACGCCCGGCTTATGTTTTTTATTTTGATGAATGATATCCCTCGCTTCTTCAAGCAGCTGTCCGTAATTGACCCCTGCCGGACAAACGGGCTCGCATGCCCGGCATCCGAGACACAGCGAAAGTGAGCGCTCGACATCTTCATCAGGCTCGATCAGTCCGTCAGTGACGGCTTTCATCAGGGCGATCCGGCCGCGCGGCGAATGGGATTCTTGAAATCCCGATTCGATATAGGTCGGACAGGAAGGAAGGCAGAAGCCGCAGCGCATACAGTTCAGCAATTCACCTTCATCCATGCGGTTTTTGAATTCTGTTTGAATGTGTTTCTGCTCTTTAGCCGTTGTCATTTCATCACCACCACGCGTTTCCTTGATGAATTGGCGAATATTTTTCCCGGATTCAGCAGATTTTTGGGATCAAGCGCTTGTTTGATCGCTTTCATGGCGGTAATGCCTTCTGTTTTCAGTTTCATTTCTAAATACGGCGCTTTTACGATGCCGACCCCGTGTTCACCCGTTATCGTCCCGCCCAGCTCAATCGCTTTTTCAAAAATGGCGGCAAAAGCTTTTTCGACACGTTCCATCTCCTCTGTATTTCGGATATCGGTGGTGCACGTCGGATGGAGGTTGCCGTCTCCGGCATGGCCGAATGTGCAGATGGACAGGCCATATGTTTCTGCAATCTCGTTAATGGCTTTGACCATGCTGGCAATTTGTGATCTCGGCACGGTCGCATCTTCCAGAATCGTTGTCGGTTTCAGCCGGGCAAGGGCTGATAATGCGGACCGTCTGGCCTCTGTAAGCGCGAATGCCTCTTCCTCGGTTTCAGCCGTTTGGACGGATACGGCGGCTCCGTTTTTACAAATCGCTTCGATTTTTTCCATATCTCGTCTGACCGTTTCGATGTCACCGTCCTGTTCGATCAGCAGCACCGCTTTTGCGTCGGTCGGAAGCCCGATCTTGGCGTAATCTTCAATGACCTGCAGTGTCGGCTGATCCAGAAATTCGAGTGTCGCCGGAATGATTTTTTCAGCGATGATGGCAGAAACCGATTCCGCAGCCGCTTCAATATGTTCATAGAGTGCAAGCAGCGTTTTTTTCGTTTCCGGCTTCGGAACCAGCTTTAAAGTCGCTTCCGTCACAACGCCGAGCGTCCCTTCTGCTCCGACGAAAAGCCGGGTCAGATCATAACCGGCGACATCCTTTGTCAGCTTTCCTCCTGTGCGGATGATATCGCCTGAAGCCAAGACGGCTTCAAGGCCGAGGACATAATCCCGGGTGACGCCGTACTTCAAACCGCGCAGCCCGCCGGAATTTTCATTAATATTCCCGCCGATTGTCGATATTTTCATGCTGCTCGGATCAGGCGGATAAAATAAACCTTTTTGTTCAACCGCACGGATCATATCTTGCGTAATCACGCCCGGCTGGACGGTTGCCGTCAAATTTTCTTCATCGATTTCTAGAATGCGGTTCATATGTTTGAATAAAAGCACAAGCCCGCCTTCAGACGGACATGTGCCGCCGCATAAGTTTGTGCCTGAACCCCTTGGCACGATCGGAATGTCATGCCTGCTGCAAATCGTTAATATACGGGACACGTCATCCGCGCTGCGGGGGGCGATGACCGCATCCGGCATGGCTTGCAGCTGAGGAGCTGCATCATAAGAATACACAAGACGGCCCGCCGCTGAATCATCATAATTCTCCTTCCCGACCGTCCGGATGAACGCTTCTTTTGCCTCTCGTGAAATCATGTTCTCCCAACCTCCCTGATAAGAAAAGCGTTTTCATTTAATTGTAAAGAAAAACGATTCCGCACACTATGGAGAAACATATGAAAAATGATGATATGATTACGTTCTTTTTGTATGTTGATCTAAAAAGCGCAGCGCCAAATAAAAAGCCGTTATGTCTTCGGGACGGTCAAGCTTCATATTTGTCAGTGATTCCAGTTTGGAAAGACGGTAGCGCAATGTATTGATATGAATATGCATGTCGTCGGCGGTGCGCTTTAACGATAATTGCCGGTCGAAAAAGGCGCGCAGCGTATCCAGAAGTTCTTCCCGGCCGAGTACATGCTCGAGAACCCGCCGTGAAAATTCCGACCTCGTGCGGGGTGTGATATCGGCAAGACACATATCCAGTTTTAAATCTTCTTCAAAGACGGCCTGCTTGTCACCGATTCCGGCTGAAAGTGCTTTATCTGCCTGTTCGTATGATTCCGTGAGGCGCTCTCCCGGAACGATCCGTCCGATGCCGGCGGTGACAGGCTGCCCAAAAACGGCTCCGATCTTTTTAATGAGCTGTGTTTTGGAAGCCGAATTTGCTTCATGATTAATGAGAATTCTCTCATTTCCCCAGCGGACAAACAGGTCTTCAGGGCATTCGTACTGCCAGAGCCGCCCGAGCTCCTCCGCTTTATATTGCTCATAACGGCCTTGAATGAGTATGATCCGGCGGTATGCGTGAAGGTCTGCGCCGATGAGCTTTGCTTTTTCTAAAAAGCCCGGAGACCATTCTTTCAGCTGCAGCCAATCAACCATAAAGGATTCAAGCATTCTCGCACGCCACTGCGCTTCTTCCATATGGCGCGTTTCTTTAATAAACAGCTCCGTCATTTTTCTGAGCAATTCTCCGAAAGGCAGGATATCGTCAGGGTCTCCTGTCAGGCCGAATACTCCGATCACTTCATGGCCTGAAAAAACGGGGAGGTTCAGTCCTGCTTTTACGCCCTCGAGCCGTTTTTCATCTTCTTTCGTAATGATGACATTCCGTTTTTCGCGCGCGCAGATCAGTGCGCCTTCATGAAACCATCCGGCGCGCGCCTCGTTGGTGCCCGCGATGATCATTCCTTTTGTATCGGCAATAATCACTTCGCGGCTGTACATATGTTTGACTTCGGCAATCAATTTCTTAGCCAGTTCCGGCTGTAACTGCATGGCGATCCCCCTCGCCATTATTATACAAAAAAAACCGGGTGTCCCATCACCCGGTTCATGCTTATTGCGCAGGTTTTAATCCGCCTTCAAGTGTTTTGAGCATTTCATTTTTTTCTGAGTCCGACGCATGCTGCCAAAGAACTTCGAATAAGACGCCGAGGCCCGGAAGCATTTTTTCTTCACCGCTTTGGATGGCGTCAACGATAGTATGCTCCAGCTGATCCTGGTTATTGCCGGTTACATTGGCAATAACGGCGTTGCGTAAATTAAGGTCCATTACAACCGCTCCTTTTTTCTGAATGTGATACGCATATTCTTACCGCGCACGCGGTTTATTATGTGCTGTTCTTAAGATATAATAACAACATGCATGAAAAAAGGAGAGCACAGACATAAAGTGAAACGAATCGACTCTGCAAAAAACCAAAAAGTGAAGGACTGGAAAAAACTTCACACAAAAAAAGAGAGACTTAAAACGAATACATTTCTGATAGAAGGAGAGCATCTGGCAGAAGAAGCGCTCAAATCAAAGGGAACGGTAAAAGAAATTCTCGTAAACGATGAGAGCGCCATCCCGGCCGATCTGGACATGAGCATTCCGTGCTACGTGCTGAGCGAAGACGCGTTTTCAGCCGTGACGGAAACGGAAACGCCGCAGCGGATCGCCGCGGTCTGCCATATGCCGGATAAGCGGCCTGATCAGCTGAAGCGGCTGCTTCTGATTGATGCCGTACAGGACCCGGGGAATTTAGGAACAATGATCAGAACGGCAGATGCCGCGGGAATCGACGCCGTTGTCCTTGGTGAGGGAACAGCAGACCCGTACAACGGAAAAACGCTGCGTTCAGCACAAGGATCTCATTTTCATATTCCCATTTTGAAACGTCCGCTTGATGAGTTTACCGCTGAGCTGAAATCACAAGGCGTCGCGATCTACGGCACGGCGCTTGAAAACGGTGCGGCTTATCAAAGCGTGAAGCCTGAAGAATCGTTCGCGTTAATCGTCGGGAACGAGGGGGCGGGAGTGGACGCCGGCCTTCTGCAAAAAACGGATCTCAACCTGTACGTTCCGCTGTACGGGCAGGCGGAATCGCTGAATGTGGCGGTAGCGGCCGCCATCCTCGTTTATCATCTCAGAGGATAGGTTGCGAAAAGCCTTGGATTTCACTATAATAGATAGCAATAATGTAAAAACCGTGACAGAGGACGTCAATTTTTGCACACACTGCCTTCCAGGGAGAAAATGCCGCTGACTGAAAGCATTTTTATCGCAGCACAAAAATTGATTTTCACCTCTCGAGTTGTCACCGGGACCGCGCCAAACGCGCGTAAAGGTGAACCGGAACGATCGTTTCCGTTATGTCAATGAAGCTGTCGGCAGATGAAGTCTGCCTTAAAAAGGGTGGTACCGCGGCCACAACTCGTCCCTTCTCTCAAGGGGCGGGTTTTTTTGTTTTCTGAAAAAGGCATAGAACGGTTTGGTTTACATAAAAGGAGGATGCATGATGGAAGAGAAGCTTAAACAGCTTGAACTGGAAGCTGCAGAAAAAGTAGAAGCGGCGGGTTCATTAAAAGAAGTTAACGACATTCGGGTGCAATATCTCGGAAAAAAAGGGCCGATTACAGAAGTTCTCCGCGGCATGGGCAAACTGTCCGCCGAAGAGCGCCCGAAAATGGGAGCGCTCGCCAATGAAGTGAGAGAGCGCATTGCAGCAGCCATTACGGCGAAAAATGAACAGCTTGAACAAGAAGAAATGAATAAAAAACTCAGCAGCCAGACGATTGACGTCACATTGCCGGGCAGTCAGGTAAACATCGGCGGACGCCATCCGCTGACGGTCGTTATTGAAGAAATTGAAGATTTATTTATCGGCATGGGATATACCGTCGAAGAAGGCCCAGAAGTGGAAACGGATTATTACAACTTTGAGGCGCTGAACCTGCCGAAGGAACACCCGGCCCGCGACATGCAGGACAGCTTTTACATTACAGAAGAAATGCTGATGAGAACGCAGACGTCACCGGTGCAGACGCGCACGATGGAAAAGCATAAAGGAAAAGGCCCCGTCAAAATCATTTGTCCCGGTAAAGTGTATCGCCGCGACAACGATGACGCGACACATTCCCATCAGTTCATGCAGATCGAGGGTCTCGTCGTCGACCGCAAAATCAGCATGAGCGACCTGAAAGGCACGCTTGAATTGGTCGCCAAAAAAATGTTCGGCCAAGACCGTGAAATCAGGCTCCGTCCGAGCTTTTTCCCATTCACAGAGCCTTCTGTCGAGGTGGATGTGACCTGCTTTAAGTGCGGCGGACAAGGCTGCTCCGTCTGCAAAAAAACAGGCTGGATCGAAATTCTCGGCGCCGGCATGGTTCACCCGAACGTGCTGAAGATGGCCGGATTCAATCCTGAGGAATACCAGGGTTTTGCTTTCGGAATGGGTGTTGAACGTATCGCGATGCTGAAATACGGCATTGAAGATATCCGCCATTTCTATACCAATGATGTCAGATTCATTTCGCAGTTTAAACAGGCGTAAGAGGAGGATACACATGTTTGTTTCTTATAAATGGTTAGAAGATTACGTTGACTTGCAGGGAATCGACCCGGCCGTGCTTGCAGAAAAAATTACGAGAGCCGGTATTGAAGTTGAGGGTATCGAGTATAAAGGGGAGGGCGTAAAAGGCGTTGTCATCGGACACGTGCTTGAGCGCGAACAGCACCCGAATGCCGACAAACTCAACAAATGCCTTGTTGATATTGGTGCGGAGGAACCCGTGCAGATTATCTGCGGCGCCCCGAATGTTGATAAAGGACAGAAGGTTGCCGTTGCAACGGTCGGAGCCGTGCTTCCCGGCAATTTCAAAATTAAAAAAGCCAAGCTGCGCGGCGAAGCGTCTCACGGCATGATCTGTTCCCTTCAGGAGCTCGGCATTGAAAGCAAGCTCGTGGCGAAAGAATATGCGGAAGGCATTTTCGTTTTTCCGAATGATGCTGAAACGGGAGCTGACGCAATGGCGGCCCTTCAGCTTGATGATGCGATTTTAGAATTGGGCTTAACGCCGAACCGCGCCGACGCGATGAACATGCTTGGCGTGGCTTATGAAGTTGCGGCTATCCTCGGCGCAGAGGTAAAGCTTCCGGAGGCTTCATATGAAAAAGCGGCAGAAAAAGCGGCGGATGCTGTTTCCGTTAAGGTTGAAGATACGCAGGCCAATCCGCATTATGCCGCAAAAATCATTAAAAACGTCAAAATCGGCCCGTCTCCGCTTTGGATGCAGACGAAACTGATGAATGCAGGCATCCGTCCGCATAATAACGTCGTGGATATTACAAACTTCGTCCTCCTTGAGTACGGACAGCCGCTTCACGCTTTCGATTACGACCGGTTCGGTTCAAAAGAGGTCGTCGTCAGAAAAGCGGCGGAAAACGAAACCATCGTAACGCTGGATGAACAAGAGCGCAAGCTGTCAAGCAGCCATTTGGTCATCACAAACGGAAAAAAAGCGCAAGCCGTTGCGGGAGTCATGGGCGGAGCTGAGTCTGAAGTCCGCGAAGACACCACTGCGATTTTACTGGAAGCCGCTTATTTCGACGGACAGACCGTCCGCAAAGCGTCGAGAGACCTCGGATTGAGAAGCGAAGCGAGCGCCAGATATGAAAAAGGCATTGATCCGGCCCGCGTTTTGCTGGCGGCTGAACGGGCCTGCAGTCTCATTCAGGCATATGCCGGCGGAGAAGTGCTCTCAGGCACGGTTGAAGAAAACCATCTGAAAATCGAAGCAAACAACATTCACGTGTCTGTTGAAAAAGTGAACGCCGTACTCGGCATGACAATCGCTAAAGAAGAAATCATCAGCATTTACAAGCGCCTCGGGTTTGCAGTCGGTGAAGCTGAAGACGTTCTCGTCGTAACGGTGCCGTCGCGCCGCGGAGATATTAGAATAGAAGAAGACCTGATTGAAGAAGCGGCGAGATTGTACGGGTATGACAATATCCCGTCCACGCTTCCGGAAACGGCCGGCACGACAGGCGGCTTGACACCGTATCAGGCAAAACGCCGGAAAGTGAGACGTTTCCTTGAAGGAGCGGGTCTTTCACAAGCGACCACTTATTCATTGACGAATGATAAAAAAGCGGCCGCTTTTGCGATCGAAAAATCATTCAACACGATGCTTGCTCTGCCGATGAGCGAAGAAAGAAGCATTCTCAGACACAGCCTCGTGCCGAATCTTCTTGAAGCCGTTTCATACAATCTGGCCAGACAGACTGATTCCGTTGCTTTATATGAAACGGGTTCTGTATTTCTGACGAAAGAAGAAAACACAAAACCGGTTGAAAAAGAACGGGTTGCCGGAGCTGTAACCGGATTGTGGCGCAAAAATTTATGGCAGGGTGAGAAAAAGCCGGTTGATTTCTTCGTCGCCAAAGGAATCGTTGAAGGCCTGCTGCATCAATTGAATGTGTCAGACCGGGTTGAATTTGTCCAGTCAGAACGCAAAAACATGCATCCCGGCCGGACGGCAAACATTCTGTTGAACGGTTCGCTTGCCGGATTTATCGGCCAGGTGCATCCGGCAATGGAAAAAGAGCTGGATATCAAAGAAACGTATGTGTTCGAGCTTGATCTGCACGCGCTTCTGACCGAGGAAACAGAACCTGTCGTGTATACGCCGATTCCGAAGTACCCGTCTGTCACGCGCGACATTGCGCTTGTGGCAGATAAAACCGTTACAAGCGGACAGCTCGAAGCCGTGATCAAAGAAGCCGGCGGTGCGCTGCTGAAAGAAGTCACCGTATTTGATGTGTACGAAGGTGAGCATATGGAAGAAGGCAAAAAATCCGTCGCCTTCTCGCTCCAATATGTTAACCCTGAACAAACATTGACAGAAGAAGAAGTGACAAAAGTACATGAAAACGTGCTGAAAGCGCTGGAAGAAACGTATCAGGCCGTATTAAGAGGATAAAGAAAAAGCTTGCAGATCACTCTGCAAGCTTTTTTATTATGACCGCTTCCGTTCAACAAGGCGTTTCGCTTTTTGCGTATTGGCAAAATGAAGTTTGGTGAACGTTCTGAGCGCACCTTCTCCCTTATTGATGATCAGCTTGGCGGCAGCTTCATCGACGTGCGGCCCCGCGCCTTTTGGAATCGTCATCCCAGCCTCACGGGAAAGCTTATCCATTTCAATTAAGAAAGAATATCGCGCAATGATAGAGGCTGCGGCGACGGAAAGATGTATGCTTTCCGCTTTCGTGCTGAAAAACGTTTTTTCTTTTACGATATCCCGTCCGGAAAGATGCTTAAAATAAATGCCGGGCTCTGCGAATTGGTCAATCAGAATCGCTTCCGGTTTAACGCCGTTCATTTTTCTCAGCAGATTGGAAATCGCCTGATTATGAAGGAGCGCCTTCATTTTTCCTTGGCTCATGCCTTTTTCCTGCATCTGATTGTATTTTTCGTTTTTTAACACAAGCAGGCTGTAAGGAATGGTTTTAATTAACAGTTTGGCGATTTCAATAATCTGCGGATCTTTTAAATCCTTCGAATCCTTCACACCGAGTTCTTTCATTAAAGAAAGCTTTGTTTTGTCTGCGTAGGCGCAGGCAACCGTTATCGGCCCGAAGTAATCGCCTGTTCCGACTTCATCAGAGCCGATCACTGACATGGAGGCAATGCCCGCCGGGGGAGCATAGAGCGGATCGGCCGCTTTTTTGACGGTTTTCTTTGCTTTCGGCGCCTCAGCCGTTCCCCAGCGGGCCGCTTCTGTGCCGGCGTTTTTTCCTTGAAAGAGAACCTTGCCCGAGCGGTAGGCTGTAATGGTACAGCCCGGAGGCTTGGCCTGGAAGACGGCGCCCTGCGGAACGGCGGGAGTAAGGGAGCCGGCATAGGATTGTTTCATTTGTTCCATAGCGGAAGCGGATACTTTTATAACAGAATGGGACACGATATAATCTCCTTTTTTGGCACTTTTCACTGTATATACCAGTGTATCATAACAGCCCGAGGCTCGTCTTTCCATTCAAACGATAATCGTGGTATGATAGGAACTAGGATTCTCGCGGAATGGAGGAGAAACGTTGTCTGACGGCAAAAAAACCAAAACGACAGTAAACATTTACGGCCAGCACTTCACCATTATCGGGGAAGAAAGCAAAGCGCACATGCGCCATGTGGCCGGAGTGGTTGATGATAAAATGAGAGAAATCAATGAGAAAAATCCATATCTTGATATAAATAAGCTCGCTGTATTGACTGCGGTCAATGTCGTGCATGATTATATGAAACTGCAAGAAAAATATGAAATACTGGAGCGGCAGCTTAAAGAAAAGGAATGAACACCATATGATAGATATCATCATCTTAGTTTTGCTCTTAATGGGCACATTGCTTGGATTAAAAAGAGGATTTATCCTCCAATTTATATATTTAACGAGTTTCATCCTCTCGATTGCGTTTGCGGCGCTTTTTTACAAAAACCTGGCCCCGCATCTGAGCTTTATACCCGCGCCTGATTTTTCCGGCGGGCAGGCGGCTTTGTCTTTTATTAAAGGAAACGTAGAGACGGCTTATTACAACGCGATCGCGTTTGTCATTTTGTTTATCATCGCAAAGATTCTGCTCCGGATTATCGGAGCGGCGCTTAATATCATCGCCAGCATTCCGGTCATTAAACAGATCAACAAACTGCTGGGCGGGGTGCTTGGGTTTCTGGAAGTCTATTTATTTGCGTTTATCCTGTTATACGTCGCATCCGTACTGCCGGTAAGCGCGCTTCAGGATATGCTCGCACAATCGACGCTTGCAAATATCATCACACATCATACGCCGTATCTGTCAGGGCTCCTGCAAGAACTGTGGGCCCAGTACGGGGCATAAAAAACTTCTCTTGACCGGAGAAGTTTTTTTCAAGCTCTGCGTCAGTTGTGCCGGAGGAGAAAAATTTGTATGATGAAAAGCAGGAAACGACTGGGGGTTAACAGTATGCATAAAAAAGATATCATCAGGCTGCTTGAAACGATTGCGGTCTATATGGAACTGAAAGGGGACAACCCGTTTAAAATATCAGCCTTCCGAAAAGCGGCAGCGGCGCTTGAGCAGGATGACCGCAGCCTGTCGGAAATCGACGACATGATGTCTTTATCCGGAATCGGAAAAGGCACCTACGGCGTCATTCGTGAATATATGCAGGAAGGTGTGTCCGGCACGCTTCTCCAATTGCAGAAAGAAGTTCCGGAAGGCTTGGTTCCTCTTTTGAAGCTTCCGGGCCTCGGCGGCAAAAAAATCGCCAAGCTGTATCAGGAACTGGGCGTTCATGACGCGGAATCGCTGAAAGAAGCATGCGAGCAGCAAAAAGTACAGGGGCTCGCCGGTTTCGGCAAAAAAACGGAGGAGAAAATCCTCCAGGCTCTCGGAGAAGCCGGAAAACAGCCGGAACGGTTTCCGATCGGCTATGCGCTCAGCATTGCTTCAGTAATTGAAGAACATTTGGCCCGGCTGACGGATATTCAGAAATATTCCCGGGCCGGCAGTCTCAGAAGAGCGCGGGAAACCGTAAAAGATCTCGATTACATTATCGCTACAGATCATCCGGAGGCTGTCAGAGAACAGCTTCTTTCCCTCCCGAACGTAAAAGACGTGATAGCGAGCGGGGATACAAAAGTATCACTCATCCTGACCTTTGAATATGAGATGAGTGTGGATTTCCGGCTTGTGACAGAGGAACAGTTTGCCACCACACTGCATCATTTTACCGGTTCTAAAGATCACAACATTAAAATGCGCCAGCTGGCGAAAGAGCGCGGTGAACGGATCAGTGAATACGGAGTAGAAACCATAGAAACGGGAGACGTCAAAACATTCCCGAGCGAAGAAGCGTTTTACGCCCACTTCGGTCTGCCGTTTATTCCTCCTGAGCTCAGAGAAAGCGGGCAGGAGGTCGACACGTACCGGGAAGAAACGGATCTTGTGGAGCATAAAGCGATAAAAGGCGATCTCCACATGCACTCAGCCTGGAGTGACGGCGCTTTTTCCATCAGAGAAATGGCAGAAGCGTGTATGGCAAAAGGCTATCAGTACATGGCGATCACCGACCATTCCCAATATTTAAAGGTAGCCAACGGGTTAACGGCCGAACGGCTCAAAAAACAGGCGGAAGAAATTGACGCGTTAAATGCTGAATTTGAAAATTTTCATATTTTTAAAGGCGTAGAAATGGACATTCTCCCCGACGGTTCGCTCGATTATGATGACAGTGTTCTGTCTGAAATGGATCTTGTCATCGCATCTATTCATTCAAGCTTCAGCCAGCCGGAACATGTCATTATGAAACGGCTTGAACAGGCGCTGACGAATAAGCACGTGGACATTATCGCCCACCCGACGGGACGCCTGATCGGCAGACGGGCCGGCTATGAAGTCGACATCGACATGCTGATTGAACTCGCCGCCAAAACAAATACGGCGCTTGAACTGAATGCAAACCCCGCGCGCCTCGATTTACGGACTGAGCACCTGATCAAAGCAAATGAAAAAGGTGTGACTCTGGTCATTAATACCGATGCCCATAATATCGAGATGCTCGATGATATGAAAACGGGCGTGACCGCTGCGCGCAAAGGCTGGACGGAAACAAAACATGTGTTAAACGCCCGGCCGCTACACGAGGTCAAAGCATTTCTGACGCGCAATGATTAAGTAAGGAGGATCACAAAACCGTGCAGCAAAAAGTGTTATCATCACTTGAATTTCATAAAGTAAAAGAACAGATTACCGCACATGCCGCCTCATCGCTCGGCCGGGAGAAGCTTCTGCAGCTGAAACCTTTGACGGATCTCTCAGACATCCAAAAACAGCTGGATGAAGTCGAAGAAGCATCCGCGGTCATGCGCTTGAGAGGCCATGCTCCGTTCGGCGGCCTGACCGACATAAGATCCGCTTTACGGCGGGCGGAAATCGGCAGTGTGCTGACGCCGGCGGAATTTACCGAATTGTCCGGGCTGCTGTATGCCGTTAAACAAATGAAGCATTTTATCAGCCAAATGACAGAAGACGGCGTCGGCATTCCGCTGATACAGGCCCATGCAGAAGAGCTGATTACATTAGGCGATTTGGAAAGGGAGATTAACTCCTGCATTGATGACCATGGGGAAGTGCTTGATCATGCGTCTCCCGCTTTAAGGGGAATCCGCACGCAGCTCAGGACGCTTGAATCAAGAGTCAGAGACCGGCTTGAATCAATGCTGCGTTCATCTTCCGCTTCTAAAATGCTGTCTGACACCATCGTTACGATTCGGAATGACCGCTTTGTCATCCCGGTCAAACAGGAATACAGATCAAGCTACGGCGGAATTGTCCACGATACATCTTCATCCGGTGCGACACTGTTTATTGAACCGCAGGCGATCGTAGATATGAACAACTCGCTTCAGCAGGCGAAAGTAAAAGAAAAACAGGAAATCGAACGGATTCTCCGAATGCTGACGGAGCATACGGCTGAACACACACAAGAAATCGCTCAAGATGTGGAAGTGCTGCAGACACTGGATTTCATTTTCGCCAAAGCGAGATACGCAAAAGCGATGAAGGCGACAAAACCACTCATGAACGGAGACGGTTTTATCCGGCTGAAAAAAGCGCGCCATCCGCTGCTGCCCCAAGATCAAGTCGTGGCCAACGATATTGAACTGGGCGGAGATTACTCAACGATCGTTATCACAGGACCGAATACGGGCGGTAAAACCGTTACGTTAAAAACACTCGGGCTGCTGACGATAATGGCGCAGGCGGGATTGCACATACCGGCTGATGAGGGATCGGAAGCAGCCGTATTTGACAATGTGTTTGCCGATATCGGCGATGAACAGTCGATCGAACAAAGTCTGAGTACGTTCTCATCCCACATGGTCAATATCGTCAATATTTTAAAAGACGTGTCTGAAAACAGTCTTGTGCTGTTTGATGAACTCGGTGCCGGAACAGATCCGCAGGAAGGAGCGGCGCTTGCCATGAGCATCCTTGACGAAGTTCACCGGACAAACGCCAGAGTGCTTGCGACAACCCATTATCCGGAACTGAAAGCATACGGATATAACAGACAAGGCGTCATGAATGCCAGCGTTGAATTTGACATTGAAACGCTTTCGCCTACCTATAAGCTTCTGATCGGAGTGCCGGGCCGAAGCAACGCATTTGAAATCTCAAGACGCCTTGGGCTTCCGGAGCATATCATCGGCCAGGCGAAGTCAGAAATGACCGCCGAACATAACGAAGTCGATCTGATGATCGCATCGCTTGAAAAAAGCAAAAAAAGAGCGGATGAAGAGCTTTCTGAAACCGAATCAATCAGAAAAGAAGCAGAAAAACTGCACAAAGATCTTCAGCAGCAAATCATTGAGCTGAACGCCCAAAAAGATAAAATGATGGAAGAAGCCGAACAGAAAGCTGCGGAAAAACTGGAAGCCGCCGCAAATGAAGCCGAACAGATCATCCGCGAGCTCAGGTCCATCAAGCAAGAACACAGATCCTTTAAGGAACACGAGCTGATTGACGCCAAAAAACGTCTCGGAGACGCGATGCCGGCTTTTGAAAAATCAAAGCAGCCGGAAAGAAAAACAGAGAAAAAACGCGAGCTGAAGCCGGGCGACGAAGTAAAGGTGCTCACATTCGGACAAAAAGGGGCGCTGCTTGAGAAAACCGGCGAGAAAGAATGGAACGTCCAAATCGGCATCCTCAAAATGAAGGTGAAGGAAAAAGATCTTGAGTTTCTCAAGTCCGCTCCTGAACCGAAAAAAGAAAAAGCAATCACCGCCGTAAAAGGGAAGGATTATCACGTATCCCTTGAACTTGACCTCAGGGGAGAGCGTTACGAAAACGCCCTCAGCCGCGTCGAAAAATATTTAGATGACGCGGTGCTTGCCGGCCATCCGAGAGTGTCCATCATTCACGGAAAAGGCACGGGCGCCCTCCGAAAAGGGGTGCAGGATCTTCTGAAAAACCACCGCAGCGTGAAAAGCTCGCGGTTCGGGGAAGCGGGAGAAGGAGGATCAGGCGTAACGATTGTCGAACTAAAATAAAAAGGGAGTAAACGTCATGAATGCTTTTTGGGAAAATGAGCTTGTTGAAATCGCGGCTTATTACAGTGTAGCCGTCTTGTGTCTCGTCATTTTTCTGACCGTGTTTGAATTGGTGACATCCTATAAAAACTGGGTGGAAATCCAAAAAGGCAATCTTGCGGTGGCAATGGCGACCGGAGGGAAAATTCTCGGTATCGCAAATGTCTTTCAGCACAGCATCGCCCAGCATAATTCGCTTTTGCAAATGATCGGCTGGGGCGTATACGGATTTATTATGCTTTTAATCAGCTATTTTATCTTTGAATTTCTGACGCCCCGGTTTAAAATTGATAAAGAAATTGAAAAAGATAACAGAGCTGTCGGCTTTATTTCATTTGTCATCTCAGTCGGCCTGTCATTTGTGGTGGCCGCCGGGATTTAAGGGGACGGGGAAAAATGGAGAAGCTTGCGAAAGTGCTGCTGTCGGCAGCGGGAATTTTTCTGTTCATCGGACTTATTTATCTGGTCATGACATCTTAATACTGAAAAAAGGCTGCCGAACTAAAATCGGCGGCCTTTTTTATTGAGAATACCAGTTTATGCAGGCCGTATCAGAGCAAATGACGGCTTCCCAACTCATGGCGCGGATGACAGACGGCATGTCTTGATCTTCCATGAGAAAGAGTGTCGTAAAAGAATCATATATGCTCATAAAAGCGGCGCGCCGTTTTTCATCGGCAATGATCATGTCAGCCCGCAGCAATCCGCATACATCTGAAGGCGCCGTTTGATTGAGTGAAAATATGCCTTTCTCTTCGACCGGCTCATAATAAGTGCAGCGCTTTATGCCTTTTGAACGGAACACATCCAAAAGTCCCGGAATTAAAAATGGTGAAGTGACATCGTCGCTCGGCAAGTACAGATCGGGATGAAGCCGATTAAACAGCCTGGCGGATTCAGGATGTGCATATTCATCCCGAAGTGCCGTGACAGCAGTCATAAGCGCAAGCGCTGTCTCTTTTTCAGAGCGCAATCCGCAAACGGTCATGACGGATTGCCAGGAAACGGGTCTGCCCATCGCGATGATCTCCTCATCACTCGGATACATATGTTCATAAGGCCGTTTGCGCTTTTGCTCTTCCCACCCATCCGGCATCCGGACAAAGGGATGGAGCAAAAAGGCGGCCGACGTAAACGGCTTCGGCAGCTGGCGCAGGATAGGAACTCCCTCTTCAAAATGCAGCGTTTCCAGCAAGCTCAACACCTCCTGAAACTCGAAATTTCACATGAAACGCTTTCCAATTTCAATCACCCTTCTGCTATAATAATAGCGTATAGGAAAACAGAAGGGAGAGGTATTATGCAGTCTGAAAAGCCATGGCTTTCTCAATATCCCGAAGAGATTCCGCATGAGCTTGAATTTACCGATCAAACCCTGCCATCCAATCTGACAAACTCCGCAGCCCAATTCCCGAACCATACCGCCATTTATTTTCTCGGAAAAAAACTCACATTCCAGGACGTTCTCACAGATTCGTTAAAGCTAGCCGCTTTTTTACGCAAAACAGGCCTGAAAAAAGGTGACAGAGCCGCCATTATGCTGCCCAATTGTCCGCAGTCGGTCATCGCTTTTTACGGCGTATTGTTTGCCGGCGGCATTGTCGTTCAGACCAATCCTCTCTACACGGAACACGAGCTTGAGTATCAGCTGAAAGACAGTGCGCCGCGCGTGATCATCACCCTTGATATGCTGTTTCCGAAGGTGATAAAAATGAAAACGTTATCACTCGTCGAACGCATTATTACAACGAGTATAAAAGACTTTTTGCCGTTTCCGAAAAATATGCTGTATACACTCACGCAAAAACAGCAGGTTCATATTGATTATGACGGATGCGAACAAATTCACAAATTAGCGGATATTTTAAAAAACGAAAGAGCGGAGGAGGCAGAGCCATTTGATATTGACCCTGCGCATGACATCGCCGTGCTTCAATACACGGGCGGAACAACCGGCTATCCGAAAGGCGTCATGCTCACACACCGGAACATTCAGGCTAATACAGAAATGTGCGCCGCCTGGATGTACAAAATGAAAAAGGGAGCCGAAAAGGTGCTCGGCATCGTGCCTTTTTTTCATGTGTACGGATTGACCGCCGTGCTCAATTTTTCCATTATGCAGGGATGTGAAATGATCCTTCTTCCTAAATTTAATCCTTTGGATACCCTGAAAACAATCGACAGGCTGAAGCCGACGGTTTTTCCCGGGGCACCGACGATTTACATCGGGCTGTTGCATCACCCGGAGCTGAATAAGTATGATTTGTCCTCCATTGAAAGCTGTCCGAGCGGTTCAGCGGCGCTGCCGGTTGAGGTCAAACAGAAATTTGAAAAAGTGACCGGAGGAAAGCTTGTGGAAGGCTACGGATTATCCGAAGCATCACCGGTTACCCATTCAAACTTCATCTGGGGAAAAAATAAACCCGGTAGCATCGGCTGTCCCTGGCCCAATACCGATGCCGGAATCTATTCAGAAGAAAAAGGCGGGCTTGCGGGGCCGTATGAGCACGGCGAGCTGATCGTAAAAGGCCCTCAGGTCATGAAAGGATACTGGAATAAGCAGGAGGAGACCGCGCGTGTCATCAGAGACGGCTGGCTGTTTACCGGAGATATGGGATATATGGATGAGGAAGGATTTTTCTACATCGCCGACAGGAAAAAAGACATCATCATTGCCGGCGGATACAACATTTACCCCCGGGAGGTGGAGGAGGCGCTTTATGAGCATGAAGCCGTTCAGGAAATCGTCGTAGCGGGCGTCCCTGATTCCTACAGAGGGGAAACGGTGAAAGCATTTATCGTTTTGAAAAAAGGCGCCGAGGCAGATGCCGATGAGCTTGATGCGTTTGCAAGAGAGCGGCTTGCGCCGTACAAAGTCCCGAAGCTTTACGAATTCAGAAAAGAGCTTCCGAAAACGGCCGTCGGAAAAATATTAAGAAGGCGTTTAGTCGAAGAGGAAGATGCTTCCTGTGAAAATAAGGTGCCTTAAAAGAAAAACTTGACAAAATCCGGATTCCTTTTTATCATGAAGTTATGAATGAATAGTCATTCATTTATCGAAGGAAGGAACGATGACATTGAACCAAAAACGGCCAAAGTATATGCAGATTATTGATGCAGCAGTAGAAGTCATAGCGGAAAACGGCTATCACCAATCACAGGTGTCCAAAATCGCCAAGCAGGCCGGCGTTGCGGACGGCACCATCTATTTATATTTCAAAAACAAAGAGGATATACTCATTTCTCTTTTTAAAGAAAAGATGGGCCAGTTCATTGAACGCATGGAAGAAGAAGTGAAAGAAAAAACGACGGCAAAAGAAAAACTCGCCCTCGTTATTAAGCAGCATTTCACACTGCTCGGCAATGACCGCCACCTCGCGATTGTGACCCAGCTTGAGCTCAGACAGTCAAATATCAAGCTGCGCCTGAAAATCAATGATATTTTAAAAGGTTATTTAAACATGCTGGACACCATTTTGACCGAAGGAATCAAGTCGGGGGAATGGAAAGACAATCTCGACGTCCGCCTCGCCCGGCAGATGATATTCGGGACGATAGATGAAACAGTGACAACATGGGTGATGAACGATCAAAAATATGATCTTCCGGATTTGTCAGACAAGGTATTGGAGCTGTTGGTGTCAGGAATTCATCAAAACTAAAGGGGGTTGACGGATGAACAGCCTTTCGATGGCGGTAGAACAATCTGTTGCGGTGATCACCATTAATCATCAGCCGGCCAACGCGCTGTCCGGTGCGGTTTTAGACGAGTTGTCCGGTCTGTTCGACCGATGTGAAACAGATGACAGCGTCAGAAGCATCATCATTCGCGGTGAGGGGAAATTTTTCTCGGCGGGCGCCGATATAAAGGAATTTACGTCGCTTGAAAAACTTGAGCAATCTTCTGCCATGGCGGATAAAGGCCAGCAGCTGATGGAAAGAATTGAAGGGTTTCCGAAGCCCGTTATCGCAGCGATTCACGGCGCTGCGCTCGGAGGCGGTCTTGAGCTAGCCATGGCCTGCCATATCAGAATCGCTACATTAGATGCAAAGCTCGGCCTGCCCGAGCTGAATCTCGGCATTATTCCGGGCTTTGCCGGGACGCAGCGGCTTCCCCGGTACGTCGGTACGGCGAAAGCGCTTGAAATGATCGGCACTTCAGAACCTGTGACCGGAGAAGAAGCGCTCAGCCTCGGTCTTGTCACGGTAGGCGCCGAACATGAGGAAGAGCTGCTGAAAAAGGCGAAAACGCTCGCGGGCAAGTTTGCGGAAAAAAGCCCGCAGTCGATGGCTTCTCTGCTTGAGCTCCTTTATTCAAACAAGATCTATTCTTATGACGGCGGCTTAAAGCTTGAAGCAAAGCGTTTTGGGGAAGCATTTGCATCAGATGACGCAAAAGAAGGCATTCAGGCATTTCTCGAAAAAAGAAAGCCTCAATTCGGTGGGCGAAGATAAAGGGGATAAGATTATGAATCTATTTGTACTGATGAAACGGACGTTTGACACAGAAGAGAAAATCGTCATTGAAGCAGGAAAGATTCAGGAGGACGGGGCCGAATTTATCATTAATCCGTATGATGAATACGCCATTGAAGAAGCCATTCAGCTGAAGGAAGAGCACGGCGGAACCGTTACCGCCGTAACCGTCGGCGGAGAAGATGCGGAGAAAGAACTGAGAACCGCCCTTGCGATGGGCTGTGACCAGGCGGTGTTAATCAATATTGAAGATGATCTGAGCGATCCTGACCAATACTCCATTTCAACTATCTTATATCATTATTTCAAGGACCGGGAATATGATCTGATTCTCGGCGGAAATGTCGCGATTGACGGCGGTTCAGGCCAAGTGGCTCCAAGGCTTGCCGAACTGCTGAACATTCCTTGCGTCACAACGATCACAAAACTGACAATCAGCGGTGATGAAGCTGTGGCAGAGAAAGACAATGAAGGGGATACCGAAATCATTAAAACCTCACTTCCTTTAGTCATCACGGCACAGCAAGGCTTAAACGAGCCGCGCTATCCGTCGCTTCCGGGCATTATGAAGGCGAAGAAAAAACCGCTGGAAGAACTTGAGCTCGATGACCTCGACATTGATGAAGATGATGCCGCACCGAAGCTCAAAACGATCGAACGTTTTCTGCCGCCGCAAAAAGAAGCGGGCAGACTGATCGAAGGAGAAGCCGCTGAGCAGGCGAAAGAGCTTGTGTCACTGCTGAGAAAAGAAGCCAAAGTCGTATAAACCGATATTAAAGAAACTGGGGGATGTCAGAATGGGAAAAAAAGTGATCGTACTCGGAGAAATTCGTGACGGCGCCTTACGGAACGTCACCTTTGAAGCCATAGCCGCAGGCAAAACCATTTCCGGCGGAGGAAATGTCATCGGCGTGCTGATGGGAAAAGGCGCAGCTGATGCAGCACCAGAACTCATTCAGTACGGCGCCGACAAAGTATTTACGGCCGATTCGCCGGGGCTTTCTCAGTATACGGCGGACGGATATGCCGCGGTTCTCGGGGATTTGATCGAAAATGAAAAGCCTGATGCGGTTATTTTCGGCCACACTTCTATGGGAAAAGATTTGTCACCTAAGCTTGCGGCCCGGTTTGAAACGGGGCTGATTTCAGACAGCACGGATGTAAGCGTTACCGGAGACAACATCGTTTTTACAAGACCGATCTATTCCGGCAAAGCCTTTGAACAGGTGATTTCAACCGATCCGTTCATTTTGGCGACAATTCGTCCGAATAATATTCAGGCATTAGAAAAAGACGCGAACCGGACGGGTGATATTGAAGAGCTTGCGGCGCCGCCGGCAGATTTGCGGACGGTCATTGAAGAAGTAGTCAAAAAAACGGCAGACGGCGTGGATTTATCAGAAGCGAAAATTATCGTAGCAGGCGGCCGCGGTGTAAAAAGCAAAGATGGATTTGAACCGTTAAAAGAACTTGCCGAGGTGCTCGGAGCAGCGGTGGGCGCTTCACGCGGCGCGTGTGACGCGGACTATTGCGATTATTCTCTTCAAATCGGCCAGACGGGAAAAGTCGTCACGCCGGATTTGTATATCGCCTGCGGAATTTCCGGAGCGATTCAGCACTTGGCGGGCATGTCAAACAGTAAGGTCATCGTTGCCATTAACAAAGACCCGGAAGCGGAAATATTTAAAATAGCGGACTACGGAATTGTCGGCGATTTGTTCGAAGTGGTTCCGCTTCTGACGCAGGAATTTAAAAATGCCAATATTCATTCATAATCATAAACCCTCTGGCTTATTTGTCAGAGGGTTTTAATTTGTGTTAATTGGTTCGTACAAATTAAAGGTTGATAAAATAAGAGATTGACATGTACGAACCAATATAATAAGCTTTTGTAAAGCGCTTACAAACTTATCCATTCAGCATACATTCCAGATACATAGATCGGCTGTAGTGCTTTCATTCTTATTAAGGGAAAGGAATGATCAAGTTTGTCTCACAATACGGCAGTCATTCAAACTGATATCACACGGGGAACCATTAATAAAAACATATACGGACATTTCGCGGAACACCTGGGAAGAGGCATATATGAGGGCATCTGGGTCGGAAAAGATTCCGATATTCCGAATACCGGCGGGGTCAGGACGGATGTCGCCGCCGCCCTCAAACAGCTTCAGATTCCCGTCCTCAGATGGCCGGGCGGCTGTTTTGCTGATGAATACCATTGGGCAAACGGCGTAGGGAAACGCAAAACCATGCTGAATACCCATTGGGGCGGGACGATTGATTCCAATGAATTCGGCACGCACGAGTTTATGATGCTTTGTGAACTGCTTGGCTGCGAACCATACATCGCCGGAAACGTCGGCAGCGGAACGGTTAAAGAAATGGCTGAGTGGATTGAATACATGACGTTTGAAGCGGGCACGCCGATGTCCGACTGGAGAAAAGAAAACGGGCGGGAAAAACCGTGGAAGCTGACATATTTCGGAATAGGAAATGAGAACTGGGGCTGCGGCGGAAACATGCATCCTGAGTATTATGCCGACCTTTACAGAAACTTTCAAACCTATGTCCGCAATTACAGCGGTAATGAAATCTATAAAATTGCCGGCGGCGCGAATGTCGATGATTACCGCTGGACTGAAACTTTAATGAAAAAAGCCGCTGATCTCATGGACGGGCTGAGCCTTCATTATTACACAATACCGGGCGATTTCTGGAAGGGGAAAGGATCAGCGACGGAGTTTACGGAAGATGAATGGTTCATCACGATGAAAAAAGCGGCGCATATGGATGAATTGATCACAAGGCACAGCGCCATCATGGATCAGTACGATCCCGAAAAAAGAGTCGGGCTGATCATTGATGAATGGGGCACGTGGCTTGATCCTGAGCCAGGCACGAATCCGGGCTTTCTGTATCAGCAGAATACGATCCGCGACGCCCTTGTCGCAGCCACGCATTTTCACATTTTTCATCAGCATGCAGACCGCGTACAGATGGCCAATATCGCGCAAACCGTCAATGTGCTTCAGGCAATGATCCTGACAGAAGGGAAAGACATGCTGCTGACGCCGACATATCATGTGTTTGATATGTTTAAGGTGCATCAGGACGCTTCTCTTTTGGCGACAGAAACAAAAGCAGCCAGGTACGAATGGAATGACGGCCGGCTCCCGCAAGTCAGCATTTCAGCGTCCAAACAGCAAAACGGAGACATACATATCAGCATTTGCAATATCGATCATCTGCAAAAAGCTGATGTGAAGATTGAACTGCGGGGCATGAAAAAGACAGGGAAGCCTTCGGGAACGATTCTTCACGCGGAAAAAATGAATGCCCACAATACATTCAGCAGTCCGGAAAACGTCAAACCGAAGCCGTTTTCCGGGTTTGCTCAAAAGGGCGGAAAACTTGAGGCGGAGCTTCCTCCGATGGCGGTTGTACTAATCACGCTGCCTGCGGATCCATCTTAAGTTTTGAACGCCTGCCGCCCGGTTATAATACACTGTATAAATAAGATTATTTCCGGCGGGTTCGGGAGAAAATAATATAAGCATTAAATTAGCATGAACGAATGGGAGATGCTATACTAAAAATCATCATTTGACAATTGGAGGAATAACAAATGGCTATCGTAAAAGCAACTGATCAATCGTTCTCAGCTGAAACAAGTGAAGGTGTCGTATTGGCTGATTTCTGGGCTCCTTGGTGCGGACCTTGTAAAATGATCGCGCCCGTTCTTGAAGAGCTTGATCAAGAAATGGGAGACAAACTGAAAATCGTCAAAATCGACGTGGATGAAAACCAAGAAACTGCCGGTAAATACGGCGTCATGAGCATCCCGACACTTCTCGTATTGAAAGACGGAGAAGTCGTTGAAACATCTGTCGGTTTCAAACCGAAAGAAGCTCTTGAAGAGCTTGTAAACAAACATCTGTAAGCCGAAAACTTCCGTTACGGCAGGGCGATTCCTTTGAAAGGGAATCGCCTTTTTTTGATCTTCCAAAAGCTGAGAATGGAGAAAAACAAATGTTCGTGATACACTGAATGGACACGAGAAATGAATGTAAGGAAGGGTAACGTATGAATAAACAACTGAAAGAAAAGCTGGCCCTCCTTCCCGATCAGCCGGGCTGTTATTTAATGAAAGACCGTCAAAAAACAGTCATCTACGTGGGGAAAGCGAAAGTCTTGAAAAACAGGGTGCGATCTTATTTCACCGGTTCTCACGACGCAAAAACCCAACGGCTTGTGTCGGAGATTGAGGACTTTGAATATATCGTGACTTCCTCCAATCTTGAAGCGCTTATTTTGGAAATGAATCTGATTAAAAAATACGATCCGAAATACAATGTCATGCTGAAAGATGATAAAACCTATCCCTTTATTAAAATCACCCATGAACGCCATCCGCGGCTGATTGTCACCCGGAATGTCAAAAAAGACAAAGGACGCTATTTCGGCCCGTATCCGAATGTGCAGGCGGCGCGGGAAACGAAAAAACTGCTGGACCGCCTTTACCCGCTCAGGAAATGCTCAAAGCTTCCGGACCGCGTCTGTCTCTATTATCATCTCGGACAATGCCTTGCCCCATGTGTAAAGGATATATCTGAGGAGACAAACCGCGAGATTGTTGAAGACATTACCCGTTTTTTAAAGGGAGGGCATAACGAAATCAAAAAAGAGCTCGAAGCGAAAATGGCAGAAGCGGCGGAAAAGCTTGAATTTGAACGGGCTAAAGAATTCCGCGACCAGCTTGCTCACATCGAATCGACGATGGAGAAGCAAAAAATGACCATGAATGACCTTCTGGACCGCGATGTGTTTGCATATGCCTACGATAAAGGCTGGATGTGCGTCCAAGTCTTTTTCATACGCCAAGGAAAACTGATCGAACGCGACGTCAGCATGTTTCCGATGTATCAGGAAGCGGATGAAGAATTTCTGACCTTCATCGGCCAGTTCTACTCTAAAAACAATCACTTTCTGCCTAAGGAAATTCTGGTGCCTGACAGCGTTGACAGGGACATGATCACCGAGCTGTTGGAAACCGCCGTGCATCAGCCGAAAAAAGGCCCGAAAAAAGAGCTGCTTTTGCTTGCGCACAAAAATGCGAAAATCGCTCTGCGGGAAAAATTCTCGTTAATCGAGCGGGATGAGGAACGGTCAATCGGTGCAGCCGAACGGCTCGGCGAAGCGCTGAATATTTATACGCCGCATCGGATTGAAGCGTTTGACAACTCCAATATTCAAGGCACAAACCCCGTATCGGCCATGATCGTCTTTATTGACGGAAAACCGAATAAAAAGGAATACCGCAAATATAAAATTAAAACCGTAACAGGGCCGGATGATTACGGCTCAATGAGGGAAGTCGTCAGAAGAAGGTACACGAGGGTGCTCCGCGAAAATCTTCCGCTGCCGGATTTAATCATCATTGACGGCGGAAAAGGGCAGATTAACGCGGCGCGCGACGTGCTTGAGAATGAGCTCGGCCTTGATGTCCCGGTAGCGGGATTGGCGAAAGATGATAAACACCGAACATCCAACCTTTTGATCGGCGACCCGCTTGAACCGGTGTTTCTGGAGCGGAACAGCCAAGAGTTTTACCTGCTTCAGCGCATTCAGGACGAAGTTCACCGTTTTGCGATCAGCTTTCACAGACAGATCCGGGGAAAAAGCGTCTTTCAATCCGTTCTGGATGATATCCCCGGAATCGGCGAAAAACGCAAAAAAATGCTCTTAAAACATTTCGGATCTGTCAAAAAGATGAAGGAAGCAAGCCTTGACGATATCAAAAAAGCGGGTGTGCCGGCCGCGGCGGCCCAGCTGCTGTTTGAAAAATTAAAAAAATAGTATTGTGCTTTTCTGAAAAATCTGCTAGAATGTGAACTAATTTCATAAGATCGTGTTATATGGTGAAGATAGAGGTGCGAACTTCAATAGTAAGCCTTTGGAGAATGATGGATTCTGCGAAAAAGGCTGAAAGGGGAGCGTCGCCGAAGTGTATCACATCCCATCGGTGTGATTCGCTGGCCTTGCATTAAATAAATGTAAGGCTGTCAAGAATTCATTTTCTTGGAGGGCTATCTCGTTGTTCATAATCAATCGTAATGATATGAAAAAGCAATGAGAGCTATTCCTCTCATTGCTTTTTTTATTGTGGACAAAACGCTCTTTTCTCCTCACCCGCACGAACCAAAATGTAAAGGGTGGTCTAGTATGGGTCTTATCGTACAAAAATTCGGAGGCACTTCCGTCGGCTCTGCCGAAAAAATTCAAAATGCCGCAAATCGCGCCATTGCTGAAAAGCAAAAAGGCCATGATGTCGTAGTCGTCGTTTCGGCAATGGGAAAATCAACCGACGCGCTCGTTAACCTCGCGGCTGAAATCACATCTGAACCAAGCAGACGCGAGATGGATATGCTTTTGTCTACGGGAGAGCAGGTCACGATTTCGCTTTTGGCCATGGCGCTTCAGGAAAAAGGATATGACGCCGTCTCTTATACGGGCTGGCAGGCGGGTGTCCGCACGGAAGCTGTTCACGGCAATGCGAGAATTACGGATATTGATATCACGGCGATTCGTTCGCAGCTTGCAGAAGGCAGGATTACAGTCGTTGCCGGTTTTCAGGGCGTAACGGAAGACGGAGGCATCACGACGCTCGGACGGGGCGGTTCCGATACGACGGCTGTCGCTCTTGCCGCAGCGCTGGAAGCGGATAAATGCGACATTTATACAGATGTTCCGGGCGTATTTACGACAGATCCGCGGTATGTCCGGTCAGCGAGAAAACTGGCGGGAATTTCTTATGATGAAATGCTGGAGCTTGCAAATCTGGGAGCGGGTGTTCTTCACCCGCGGGCGGTTGAGTTCGCGAAAAACTACCAAGTGCCTTTGGAAGTGCGGTCAAGCACGGAACATGAAGCGGGAACATTAATTGAGGAGGAATCATCAATGGAGCAGAATTTAATCGTCAGAGGAATCGCATTTGAAGACCAGATCACGAGGGTGTCCGTTACAGGCCTTGCAAGCGGATTGACAACACTTTCAACAATCTTCACCGCGCTGGCAAAACGAAACATCAATGTTGACATTATTATTCAGACACAGTCGGACGATGGGGAAGCGGATATTTCTTTCTCAGTGAAAACGGAAGATGCCGCGCAAACGGTCGCCGTGCTTGAAGAATATAAAAACGCGCTTGACTATGAAAAAATTGAAACCGAAAGAAAACTGGCGAAAGTCTCTATTGTCGGGTCGGGCATGGTTTCAAATCCCGGCGTCGCCGCGGACATGTTTGCCGTACTGGCGGAAAAAAATGTACAAGTCAAAATGGTGAGCACATCTGAAATAAAAGTATCAGCGGTTGTCAGCGAAAATGATATGGTGAAAGCGGTCGAAGCGCTTCATAATGCGTTTGAGCTTTCTAAACAGCCGTCTGCCGTGTAAACGGGCAGGCAAAAAGGCGGGACTTGGAGTCACCGCCTTTTTTCAATTATACAGGGTCCTTCATATCCCATTTTACAGTCAGGACGACTTTATCCGCTCTCTTTTTTACCTGTTCATAAGATTCTGCAATCTGATCGTTCATCAATTGAATCTGTTCGGCTATAAAACCGGCTTCAAGCTGAAAACAAGGCTCTTTCTGATGTTTGAGCCTGCTGGATACGAGCGGTCCTTCCAGTTCAAATTCCAGTTCTTGTTTTTTTGATCCTGCGTTTGTCAAAGTTCCCCAGCCGGCTTTTTCAAAAAAGGCGGGGATTTCTTCCCACGATTGAAGAGGAAATTTGCGGGCGAGGCGTTTTCCCGCCCAATACATCATGGATGAATGCTCCGGGCCGAGGATATCCGGAAGCACGATTTCCCGGATTAATTCGTAGCCGTATGCGCTGACGTCGAGTTCAGCTAAAGGTTCTAAAGCTGCTTCATAATTATTCTTCATATTATGTATTCCCCTCTCTCCTTCGTTTATTATAGCTTAAACAGGGGGGAGGATTACAGGATGATCCTATAAAACACGCGAAAAAATGTGAGAAAGATATCGCAGGAAAATAAAATTATCCCTCCAGATAATCAATTCCGAAAATTATAATTTATGTACACGTTTTCTTGACGCCCTTTTGAGGGAGGAGTAAAATGAAATTGTCAATAAATTTTAATAAAGTGCTTACAATTGAAACGAAGTGGGGGCAGAGATTTTAGTACATTTCGCACTTAAATCAAACAGGGGGTAAAGTAATGTCTGGGAACAGAGAGTTTTATTTTCGAAGATTGCATTCCTTGCTCGGTGTTATTCCGGTCGGCATCTTTTTGATCCAGCATTTAGTCGTCAACCAATTTGCCGCAAGGGGAGCGGATGCGTTTAACAAGGCGGCCGGCTTTATGGACAGTCTGCCGTTCAGGTATGCGTTAGAAATTTTTATTATTTTCTTACCTTTAATTTATCATGCGGTTTACGGTGTGTACATAGCATTTACTGCGAAAAACAACGCTGGCCACTACAGTTATTTCAGAAACTGGATGTTTGTGCTTCAACGTGTCACTGGTATTCTCACCCTTATTTTCGTCAGCTGGCATGTGTGGCAGACGCGGATTGCCGCGCAGATGGGCGCTGAAGTCAACTTCGATATGATGGCGAATATTTTGAGCTCGCCGTTTATGCTCGGCTTTTACATTGTAGGCGTTTTATCGGTCATTTTTCACTTTTCAAACGGCTTATGGTCTTTTGCGGTCACATGGGGGATCACGGTCACGCCGCGTTCTCAAAGAATTTCGACTTACGTGACGCTGATTATATTTTTAGCGCTTTCATACGTAGGTTTAAAAGCGATTTTTGCGTTTGTGTAAGAGAACTAGATTACTAGAGGGAGAGGGGCTATCATGAGTCAATCAAGCATTATCGTAGTCGGCGGGGGTCTTGCCGGCCTCATGGCGACAATTAAAGCAGCGGAATCAGGCACGGCCGTTAAATTGTTTTCCATCGTTCCGGTCAAACGCTCTCACTCGGTCTGCGCGCAGGGCGGGATAAACGGAGCTGTCAACACAAAAGGGGAAGGAGACTCTCCGTTTGAGCATTTTGATGACACGGTATACGGAGGCGACTTTTTGGCAAACCAGCCTCCTGTAAAAGCGATGTGTGAAGCGGCGCCGTCCATTATCCACTTATTGGACCGCATGGGGGTTATGTTTAACAGAACGCCGGAAGGGCTCTTGGACTTCCGCCGTTTCGGGGGTACACAGCATCACAGAACCGCATACGCGGGAGCGACGACGGGTCAGCAGCTTCTTTACGCACTGGACGAGCAGGTGCGCAGATATGAAGTGGCGGGTCTCGTCACAAAATACGAAGGCTGGGAATTCCTCGGCGCCGTTCTTGACGATGAGCGCACGTGCCGCGGTATCGTAGCCCAAAATCTGACCAATATGCAAATCGAGTCATTCCGTTCTGACGCCGTTATTATGGCGACGGGAGGACCCGGAATCGTATTCGGCAAATCAACAAACAGCATGATCAACACGGGATCTGCCGCATCAATCGTTTATCAGCAGGGCGCTTATTATGCAAACGGCGAATTTATCCAAATTCACCCGACAGCAATCCCGGGGGACGATAAACTGCGTTTGATGAGTGAATCGGCGCGCGGCGAGGGCGGAAGAGTCTGGACGTACAAAGACGGAAAACCTTGGTACTTCCTTGAGGAAAAATATCCGGCTTACGGAAACCTCGTGCCGCGGGATATTGCGACACGTGAAATCTTTGACGTGTGCGTGAATCAGAAACTCGGCATCAACGGAGAAAACATGGTGTATCTCGATCTGTCGCACAAAGATCCGAAAGAGCTCGACGTTAAGCTTGGCGGCATTATCGAAATCTATGAAAAATTCATGGGCGATGACCCGCGCAAGCTTCCGATGAAAATTTTCCCTGCCGTTCACTATTCAATGGGCGGACTGTGGGTTGATTATGATCAGATGACAAGCATCCGCGGACTGTTCGCAGCGGGTGAATGTGATTATTCAATGCACGGAGGAAACCGTTTAGGGGCGAACTCTCTGCTTTCCGCCATCTACGGAGGAATGGTGGCCGGACCGAATGCGGTGAAATATGTTTCCGGACTTGAAACATCAGCGGAAGACCTGTCTTCTTCATTATTTGATTCCTATGTGAAAAAAGAAGAAGAAAAATGGGCCGATATTATGAAGATGGACGGCGACGAAAATGCCTACGTGCTTCACCGTGAGCTCGGAGAATGGATGACGGCCAACGTCACGGTGGTCCGCCACAACGACAAGCTTTTGAAAACGGATGACAAAATCCAAGAGCTGATGGAACGCTTTAAGAAAATCAATATCAACGATACGACAAAATGGAGCAACCAAGGGGCGATGTTCACCCGCCAGTTCTCCAATATGCTTCAGCTTGCCAGAGTTATCACGCTCGGCGCATATAACCGAAATGAAAGCCGGGGAGCGCACTATAAACCGGATTTCCCTGAAAGAAATGACGATGAGTGGCTCAAAACGACGATGGCGAAACATGCCGGTCCGTTTGAAGCTCCGGAATTTGAATATCAGGATGTCGATGTATCACTGATTGCGCCCCGTAAACGCGACTACTCGAAGAAGAAGGTGGCGAAATAATCATGAGTGAGAAAAAGATACGGTTTATCATTACACGTCAGGATACGCCCGAAAGCGCGCCATACGATGAAGAATTCGAAATCAATTACCGCCCGAACCTGAACGTGATTTCCGCCCTGATGGAAATCCGCAGAAATCCCGTGAATGCAAAAGGAGAGAAAACCACTCCGGTCGCATGGGACATGAACTGTCTTGAAGAAGTATGCGGCGCCTGCTCCATGGTCATCAACGGAAGACCGCGCCAGTCATGTACGGCGCTGATTGATAAGCTGGAACAGCCGATCCGTCTGAAGCCGATGAAAACATTCCCGGTTGTCCGTGACCTTCAGGTTGACCGCAGCAGAATGTTTGATTCACTGAAAAAAGTGAAAGCATGGGTGCCGATTGACGGAACTTACGATTTGGGGCCGGGGCCGAGAATGCCGGAAAAACGCCGCCAGTGGGCATATGAATTGTCTAAATGCATGACATGCGGCGTCTGCCTCGAAGCCTGCCCGAACGTCAACAGCAAGTCGAAATTCATGGGGCCTGCCCCGATGTCGCAAGTTCGTCTGTTTAACGCCCATCCGACGGGTGCGATGAACAAAGCAGAACGTTTAGAAGCGTTAATGACAGACGGCGGCCTCGGAGATTGCGGGAATTCACAAAACTGTGTTCAATCCTGCCCGAAAGGCATTCCGCTTACGACTTCAATCGCCGCTTTGAACAGAGATACCAATTTACAAGCATTCCGTAATTTCTTCGGAAGCGACAGAGTATAAGAAAGAGAAAAAGAGCCTCTTCCGCACGGGAGAGGTTTTTTTATAAGGAGCTGAAGGTGATGAAACAACCGCAATATATTGATATCCCGTTTGAAGAATGGAGACAGTCGTTTTCTTTCTTTACTGAAGTATCGGTTCGTTTTTCAGAAACGGATATGTTCGGCCATATGAATAATGTAACCCCTTTCATCTATTTTGAGGAAGCGCGGATCGCTTATTTCAAACAGCGAGGCATAACGGCGCAAAACTCGGAAACGATGACGGTCGTCGCAAGCCAGCAGTGCGACTATATGCGTCAGGTGATGCCGTATGAAAATCTGCGGATTTATGTGAAAGCAAGCGCTGCCGGAAATGCGTCCGTCACCCTTCATTACCTTGGAGAAAATGAGTCGGGCCTGCCGTGCTTTACGGGTTCTGTCGTTATGGTTCAAGTGTCGAAGAAAAGCGGCAAAGCGGTCAGCTGGACGGAGCGGGAGAAAGGCATTCTGCTCGCCTGAACGGATAACTATTTCTCTAAGAGACGTCACCTCCGAAGCGCCCTTTACATATGATATCTTGACTATATAAACCCATTCGTTTCAGATTCGCTCTCACCTTAGCAAGGAGGGTTACAATACTTGAAGGAGAAAGATTTTCAATCAAAGCCGCTGCTGACCAAAAGAGAAAGAGAAGTATTCGAATTGCTCGTTCAAGACAAGACAACAAAGGAAATTGCAAGCGAGCTATTTATCAGTGAAAAAACTGTACGGAATCACATTTCAAATGCCATGCAGAAGTTAGGTGTGAAAGGGCGTTCGCAAGCTGTTGTCGAGCTTCTTAGAATGGGTGAGCTAGAGCTCTGATTCTTGCCGGTTTTCCTTCTTTTCGAGAAGGAGCCGGTTATTTGCGTTGGCGCCCGGGCTGATGGGCATGCGGTGAAAATCCCGGTTTTTCCTATTTTTCCGTCAGTCTTGCATTTTCTTAAAAAAAGAAGGAAAATAGACACGGAGCGCATAGCCCAGAAAGATCCTTGAGTGAGGGATGGACAAATGACATCAAAATCTGTAGAGCATGTTGCGGATATCGAAAAATCACTCCGCCATATCGCTGCGATCATTAAACAAAAAGGAAGAGAAATCCTTAACCAATATGCAATTACACCGCCGCAATTCGTGGGGCTTCAATGGCTTTATGAATTGGGGGATATGACAATAGGCGAATTATCAGGCAAAATGTATTTGGCTTGCAGCACGACGACGGATCTGATAGACCGCATGGAAAAAAATAAGCTTGTCGAGCGGGTGAAAGACCCGGCTGACAGACGGGTCGTCAGAATTCATCTTCTCGCTGAAGGAGAGCGCATTATCCAAGAAGTGATTTTGAAAAGACAGGCTTATTTGCGGGATATGTTTGCGACATTTTCCGAAGAAGAAACAGCCGCTTTCGAAAAATCATTATTGAAACTGCAGCATGAAATGAAAAGAAAATGAGGCGATTTTGTTGGAACAGCCGATAGGAGTCATTGATTCCGGGGTTGGCGGGTTAACCGTTGCTAAGGAAATCATGAGACAGCTACCGAAGGAAAATATCATCTATGTGGGAGATACAAAACGCTGCCCGTACGGCCCGCGTCCTGAAGAAGAAGTTCTTCAATACACGTGGGAAATGACCGATTACCTGCTGGAAAACCACCATATCAAAATGCTCGTGATCGCCTGCAATACGGCCACGGCCATTGCCTTGGAGGATATTCAGCGCAAAACGGATATTCCGGTTGTCGGCGTCATTCAGCCGGGTGCAAGAACGGCGATAAAGGTCACGAAAAACCAGCATATCGGCGTCATCGGCACGGTCAATACCATTAAAAGCAGAGCGTATGAGCAGGCGCTGCTCGGGTTAAACGCAGAACTTCAAGTTGAGAACACGGCTTGTCCGCTGCTCGTGCCGTTTGTGGAAAGCGGACGGTTTCTTCAGGAATCAGCGGAGGAAGCGGTTGAAGCATCGCTTGAGCCTTTAAAAGGTACATCAATTGACACCTTGATTTTAGGATGTACGCATTATCCGATTTTAAAAGATCCGATTCAGAACTATATGGGAGAGCATGTGAAAATCATTTCCTCCGGAGACGAGACGGCGAGAGAAGTGAGCACCATTTTGTCTTATAAAGGTTTGTTAAACCAATCGAAACATGCACCGGAGCATCAATTTCTTACAACGGGGGAGCGGAACGGCTTCGCAAAAATTGCCGAAGACTGGTTCGGCCACGAAATCGGCCATGTCGAGTGCATCTCCCTTCAAGAGCCGGTCAGAAAATAAATCAAAAAACCCGCTGTTTACGGCGGGTTTTTTTGCGCTTCCCGGTCTATTTCCCGGACAGGGCTCGTATACATCATAGTACAAACAGCCTTAGGAGGGAAAAGTATGCTGAAAAAAGGACCTGCAGTCATTGCTGCAACATGTCTTACTTCGGCTTTTGTGTTATCTGGATGCGGTTTGTTTCAATCCGATAAAACAGCCGGGGAAATTGACCCGCCTCAAGACATTTCATATGTAAAGGATGAAGCGGGAATTCAGGCAAAACCAAAGCAGTCAGAGAAAAACGGCACTTCTAAAGCCGACCAGCCGGCCAATACAGTCATGCGAGAGCTGTATCTGATTGATAAAAACGGCTATGTCGCAGCACAGACACTGCCTCTTCCGAACAGTGAGGGAACCGCAAAGCAGGCCCTTGAGTATTTGGTTCAGGGAGGGCCTGTGTCAGAAATCCTGCCGAACGGCTTCAGAGCGGTGCTCCCTGCGGATACGACGGTAAATGTCGATATTAAAAAAGACGGCACTGCCGTCGCTGATTTTTCGAAGGAATTTAAAAACTATAAAAAAGAAGACGAACAAAAAATCCTGCAATCGATTACATGGACGCTTACCCAATTCAGCTCAATAGATAAAGTCAAAATCAGAATCAACGGGCACGAACTGAAAGAAATGCCTGTGGGCGGCACTCCGATTACGGGCGACTTAAGCAGAAAAGACGGGATTAATATTGAAACGGCCGGAGTGAATGATCTGACAGACACCCATCCGCTGACTGTCTATTATCTGGCGGAAACAGAGACGAGCGAATACTACGTGCCTGTCACAAAGCGGATTGACAATTCGGAAACAGATGACATCACCGCTGCCGTTGAACAGCTCGCCGACGGACCGGGCAAAGCAAGCGGGCTTTTGACGGACTTTAATAACGATGTTAAGCTTCTCAGCAAGCCGAAAGTAAAAGACGGCCAGGTTACACTGGACTTTAACAGCTCCATTTACGGAAGCGCCGACGAAAAAACAAAAATGGTATCATCGGGCGTACTGGACAGCATCGTTCTCACGTTAACCGAACAGCCGTCGATTAAAAGTGTTTCTATAAAAGTAAACGGAAAATCAGAACTGGTGAATGAAAAAGGAGAATCCCTTTCAAAACCTGTTTCGAGGCCGTCACAAGTGAATACGGGTAGTTTTTAATTTGCGATTTTTGATATACTAGTAAAAAAGAGGTTAGCGTTCCGGCTGCCTCTTTCTTTATTCACAATCCGGAACAAAAGGTTTATGTACATATAATCGGAGGTAAAATATGAGACACGACGGAAGACAGCACGATGAGCTGCGCCCTATCACATTTGATTTGGATTTTATCACTCACCCGGAAGGCTCTGTTTTAATTACAGCGGGAAATACGAAGGTCATCTGTAATGCATCTGTGGAAGACCGGGTGCCGCCATTTTTACGCGGCGGAGGAAAAGGCTGGATCACAGCGGAATACAGCATGCTTCCCCGCGCGACGAATCAAAGAACGATAAGAGAATCTTCAAAAGGAAAGGTCTCCGGCAGAACGATGGAAATTCAGCGGCTGATCGGGCGCGCGCTCCGGGCCGTCGTTGATTTGGAGAAGCTCGGCGAACGGACGATCTGGATCGACTGTGACGTCATTCAAGCTGACGGCGGAACAAGAACGGCTTCCATTACCGGCGCCTTCTTGGCAATGGCCATTGCGATCGGCAAACTCGTAAAAAGCGGCGTTATCAAAACATCTCCTGTGACAGATTATCTCGCGGCCATTTCTGTCGGGATGGATAAAGAAGAAGGCCTTCTTTTGGATCTGAATTATGAAGAGGATTCGGCGGCTGAAGTCGACATGAATATTATCATGACGGGAAGCGGACGTTTTGTAGAGCTTCAAGGGACGGGCGAAGAAGCCACATTCTCCCGTGAAGATTTAAACGGACTGTTAAGCCTTGCCGAAAAAGGAATCCAGACGCTTATTCAAAAGCAAAAAGAAGTGCTGGGAGAAACATTGCCTGAACTGAAATAAGAAAGAGAGGCCTGATCACCGTGAAAGAAGCCATTATTGCGACACACAATCAGGGAAAAGTGAAAGAATTCAAGGAAATTCTCGAACCGAAAGGCTACAGCGTCTCTTCTTTGGCGGAAATCGGATTTACGGAAGAAATTGAAGAAACCGGACATACCTTTGAAGAAAACGCCATCTTAAAAGCGGAAGCCGTGGCAAAAGCCGTCAACAAAATGGTCATTGCAGACGACTCCGGTTTATCGGTGGACAACCTTGGAGGCAGACCGGGCGTTTATTCAGCCCGTTATGCCGGAGAAGCAAAAGATGATAAGGCGAATATGGACAAGGTGCTGTCAGAATTAAAAGGCATCGAAAAAGAGCAGCGCACGGCCCGTTTCCGCTGCGCCCTTGCCGTCAGCATGCCGGGGCAGGAAACAAAAACGGTCGAAGGTCATGTTGAAGGGTATATTGCGGAAGGACCCGAGGGGGATAACGGGTTCGGCTATGATCCCATTTTTATTGTAAAAGATAAAGATAAAACCATGGCCCAGCTGACAAGCGCTGAGAAAAACAAAATCAGCCACAGGGCTGAGGCGCTCAAGAAACTGTCAAAGCTGCTTGATTCATAAGGGGGAGCGTATGCAATGAAAGTGCTGATAATAAGTGACAGTCACGGCCTTGAAGACGAGCTGGAGACGATTGCAAAGCGGCACGAAGAGGAAGCGGATCTGATGATTCATTGCGGTGATTCAGAGCTTGACGCTGCACATCCGGCGCTTACGCCGTTTCACACGGTAAAAGGCAATTGCGACTTTGGCGGCGGGTTTCAGGATGAACTTCTTCTGGACGCAGGTTCAAAGAAAATTCTGGCCGTTCACGGGCATCTTCACGGCATTAAACAGTCACTTTTAACTGTTTTTTACCGGGCGGAAGAGCTTGGGGCGGATGTCGTCTGCTTCGGCCATTCACATATTGCCGGGAGTGAAGTGCTTCGGGGCAAGCTTTTGATTAACCCGGGCAGCATCCGCCTTCCGAGAGTCCGCAATGTGAAAAGCTATGCCATTCTTACTCTTACAGAAAGAGAAGGCGCCGTGACATTTTACGACGAAACGGGTCGGGAATTGAAGGACTTTGGGAATACAATCAGTTTTTAACAAGTGATGGGGGAGATTTCATTCTTCCCCATCAAAAGTTTTTAAAAAAATATTGACTTATGATTTGAACCTGTATATAATAAATCTTGTCGCTGATACATAAAGCAAAAGCTGTCCCAGTAGCTCAGCTGGATAGAGCAACGGCCTTCTAAGCCGTCGGTCGGGAGTTCGAATCTCTCCTGGGACGTACAGAAAAAGAGCTGGTGACATCAGAGTGAAAACTGATGCCGCTGGCCTTTTTTATCGGATGACTATATTGTCAATTCGCTGATATCATGTTAAAATGATCAGCAGAACAATTTGTTTTTCATGTCCCAGTAGCTCAGCCGGATAGAGCAACGGCCTTCTAAGCCGTCGGTCGGGAGTTCGAATCTCTCCTGGGACGTTAAAAAAACCTCAAGCCCTGACAATGGGTTTGAGGTTTTTTTGTATTTTATTTTTTATTTTACGAAACAAAAGTTCCGTATTTGATGAAAATTGTAAAGTGATTTTAATATAAATGAAACTTAATGTAATATTTACCGTAATAAATATATGTATAAAGATACTTAAGGCGCCCTTGAGTGATAAATTATCTAATTTCTATCATGTGTTTTGTCGATTAATGATAGAAAGACAGCAGGAGGAATTAGCTTTTGAAGTACGCATTTGCATATAAAAATCACAATATAGAAACGATCTTTTGCGGAAAAGACGAGCTGTTTGAGGAACTGAAACAATTTTTAATCACTCAATGCGGTTTAATCATTGTTGAGGTTTCAAGGGCTGATTACTATACGGAGCAGGAAATGAATCAATGGAATGACCGTTATACTCTGTGAATATGAAAAGAAACCGGCCGTGTGAGACCGGTTTTTGTATCATCTGAATCCGCTCGGAGCGCTGAAGCCCCCGGCATGGCCGCTGAAACCGCCCCCGAGCGCGCCGGGATGGGCCCCTGCGCCGAGGCTTCCGCCGACGTCACTGAAGGTTTGGCCGTAGTACCCGGATGTATAAGGGTACGGAACGAATTGCTGTCCGGCGAATGACAGCGTGCTTTGCGGGGTCTGCTGTCCGTATCCGGATGACGGGAATCCCTGCTGAAAAGAAGGGCCGCCTTGATATGGAGCTGTATGCATCGGGGCCGGGGGATAATAAGACTGCGGCGGTAAGACCGGTAAAGGCGGAAATCCAGGAGGCAGGCCCTGCATACCTGATAACATCTTATTCATGACATCACTCATTTCTTACGAGATAAGAACAGTGTATGCGTATGTCTGTATAAAGAGCCTGTTCAATCGAACGGAATATCTGACAAGCATGCCGGAAGGACAGAGAAAAATCGTGTAATAAAATGTGACATATTCGTATATGAACGGAAAAATTTCATGTAATCTTGAGAGATTAATAAAAAAATGATAAAAACTTTTAATATTTACAGATCCCTTTGTACCAGTAATGAAAGCGTATACAAAGTAGATTGATTAATCTAAATTGTCTAATAATTATAAAAATGCTGTTGACACTGTCTGCAAACGGGCGTAATATGAGTTCAAACAAAAATAAATAAATGATTCACGCTAAAAAGAAAAATCATAAAACACTGAAAAAACAAACAAATGAAGGTTCTTTTTTAATAAAAGAGCTGCCATAATAAAAAGCGCAGAAGAGGATAAGTAGCTTTGCTGAAGTTTTTCACAGAGAGCCGGTAACGCTGAGAGCCGGTAAAACAAATCAAAGTGAACTCCCCTCAGAGTGCCGGTCTGAAATGTAAAGAGTAGGACTCGGCCGAGTGAACGCAATGTTTACTCGTTATCAAAACGGATAATCATTATCCATGAGACGGTCTGCATATGACCGTAAACAAGGGTGGTACCGCGGAGAGCAAAGCCTTTTCGCCCCTTTTGGCTATCGCATGAAATGCTTGGCTGAATGTGGGTGGGAAGGCTTTTTTATTTGCGTCAGCCGGCGCTGCGTTTTATGAATTGGATTTTAGAAGGGAACATTGAAAAGGAGGAACTGAAAATGGGCACAAATGTACAGGCGGATTCTTTGTCTGCCGAATGTACAAAAACAATGAACGGGGCTCTGATGCTGATTGAATCATTAAAGAAAGAAAATGTCGAGATGATCTTCGGCTATCCGGGGGGAGCCGTCCTTCCGATTTACGATAAACTGTATCAATCAGGGCTGGTCCACATCCTGCCCCGCCACGAGCAAGGCGCGATTCACGCGGCAGAAGGGTATGCGCGAATCTCCGGAAAGCCGGGGGTTGTGATTGCTACCTCCGGACCCGGAGCGACAAATTTAGTTACCGGTCTTGCGGATGCGATGATAGATTCATTGCCGCTCGTAGTGTTTACCGGTCAGGTGGCCACTTCGGTCATCGGCAGCGACGCTTTCCAGGAAGCCGACATTTTAGGAATTACGATGCCGATTACGAAACACAGCTACCAAGTCCGCCGTCCGGAAGATCTCCCCCGTGTGATTAAAGAGGCGTTCCATATCGCCACGACGGGAAGACCGGGCCCGGTATTAATTGATATACCGAAGGATGTCGCAGCATTTGAAGGAGAGTTCAGATATGATCACGAGATCAGCCTTCCGGGTTATCAGCCGGTAAAAGAGCCTAACTATCTGCAGATCCGAAAGCTCGTGGAAGCTGTCAGCAGTGCGAAAAAGCCGGTTATTTTAGCCGGAGCGGGTGTTTTGCACGGTAAAGCTTCAGAAGATTTAAAAAATTATGCCGAACAGCAGCAAATACCGGTAGCGCACACGCTTCTCGGTCTGGGCGGTTTCCCGGCAGACCATCCTCTTTTTCTGGGAATGGCGGGGATGCACGGCACATACACAGCGAATATGGCGCTTTACCACTGTGACTTGTTGATCAGCATCGGAGCGCGGTTCGATGATCGCGTGACCGGAAATCTGAAGCATTTTGCAAAATCGGCCAAAGTGGCGCATATCGATATTGATCCTGCTGAAATCGGAAAAATTATTGAAACGCAGATTCCGGTGGTCGGCGACAGTAAAATCGTCCTTCAGGAATTATTGAAGCAAAACGGAAAACAGGGACAGACAGAGGAATGGAAACAGCAGCTTTCAGAATGGAAAGAAGAATATCCGCTTTGGTATACAGACAACAGAGAAGAGGGCTTGAAACCCCAAAAGCTGATTGAGTATATTCACCAATTCACAAACGGTGAGGCGATTGTGGCGACGGATGTCGGCCAGCACCAGATGTGGGCGGCTCAGTTTTATCCTTTCCGAAAGGCTGATAAGTGGGTTACCTCGGGGGGACTCGGCACAATGGGCTTCGGCCTTCCGGCGGCTATCGGAGCGCAGCTGGCCGATCGTAACGCCACGGTCGTTGCCATCCTCGGAGACGGCGGTTTTCAGATGACCCTTCAGGAATTAGATGTCATCCGGCAGCTGAATCTTCCTGTCAAAGTGGTTATCTTGAACAACGAATGTCTGGGCATGGTCAGACAGTGGCAGGAAATCTTCTATGAAGAGCGCTATTCTGAATCCAAATTCTCGGCGCAGCCTGACTTTGTCAAATTGTCAGAAGCCTACGGCATTAAAGGCGTCCGGATTTCATCGGAGGAAGAGGCGGAAGAAGAGCTTAAAAAGGCGCTTTCATCAAAAGAACCGGCCGTTATTGACGTCCGGGTCGCCAAAAGCGAGAAAGTATTCCCGATGATTGCGCCGGGTAAAGGACTTCATGAAATGGTGGGGGTGAAACCTTGAAACGCATTATCACATTAACGGTGGTCAACCGCTCGGGAGTATTAAACCGGATCACCGGCCTGTTTACAAAAAGACACTATAATATCGAAAGCATCACTGTAGGCCACACGGAAACAAGCGGTGTTTCAAGGATTACATTTGTCGTCCATGTGGAAGGCGAAAATGACGTAGAGCAGCTGACAAAGCAGCTTAACAAACAAATTGACGTCCTGAAAGTGACGGATATTACAAACCAATCGATTGTACAGCGTGAGCTGGCATTAATCAAAGTTGTTTCCGCACCGTCGGCCAGAACGGAAATCAATGGAATCATTGAGCCGTTCAGAGCTTCCGTCGTTGATGTCTCAAGAGACAGCGTCGTCGTTCAGGTTACCGGCGAATCTAATAAAATCGAAGCGCTCATAGAGCTGCTCAAACCCTACGGCATTAAAGAAATCGCGAGAACGGGCACAACGGCTTTTGCGAGGGGAACCCAGCAGAAGACGTCATCCAATAAAACAATTTCAATTGTATAACACAAAAAAGGGAGAGATTAAAATGGTAAAAGTATATTATAACGGTGATATCAAAGAGAACGTATTGGCAGGTAAAAAAGTAGCGATTATCGGTTACGGTTCACAAGGTCACGCACATGCGCTGAACTTAAAAGAAAGCGGAATTGATGTCATTGTCGGCGTCAGACAAGGAAAATCATTTACACAGGCCCAAGAAGACGGTCATCAAGTCTTTTCGGTAAGAGAAGCGGCTGCCCAGGCTGATATCATTATGGTTCTTCTTCCGGATGAACAGCAGCAAAAAGTATATGAAGCTGAAATCAAAGATGAATTGACGGCGGGCAAGTCATTAGTATTCGCACACGGATTTAACGTCCATTTCCATCAGATCGTGCCTCCTGCCGATGTGGATGTATTCCTTGTCGCCCCTAAAGGACCGGGACACCTTGTCAGAAGAACATATGAACAAGGCGCGGGCGTACCGGCATTGTTTGCCATCTACCAGGATGTATCAGGCGAAGCGAAAGATACGGCTCTTGCTTATGCAAAAGGAATCGGCGGAGCGCGTGCGGGCGTTCTTGAAACAACATTTAAGGAAGAAACGGAAACGGATTTGTTCGGTGAGCAGGCTGTTCTGTGCGGAGGTTTAACGGCGCTTGTCAAAGCGGGTTTTGAAACGCTGACAGAAGCCGGCTACCAGCCTGAACTCGCATACTTCGAGTGTCTGCACGAACTGAAGCTGATCGTAGACTTGATGTATGAAGAAGGATTGGCGGGCATGAGATACTCTATCTCTGATACGGCTCAATGGGGAGATTTTGTCTCAGGGCCGCGCGTAGTCGATGCGAAGGTAAAAGAATCGATGAAACAAGTATTAACGGATATTCAAAACGGTACATTCGCGAAAGAATGGATCGTGGAAAACCAAGTGAACCGTCCTCGTTTCAATGCGATCAATGCAAGTGAAAACGAGCATCAGATTGAAAAGGTCGGCAGACAGCTTCGTGAAATGATGCCGTTTGTCAAACAAGGCAAAAAGAAGGAAGCGGTGGTCTCTGTTGCGCAAAATTAATGTTTTCGACACGACCCTTCGTGACGGTGAACAATCCCCCGGGGTCAACCTCAATTCCCGGGAGAAACTGGCGATAGCCAAGCAGCTTGAAAGACTCGGGGTGGACATTATTGAAGCGGGATTTCCCGCTTCATCCCGAGGTGATTTTTTAGCCGTGCAGGAAATCGCAAGAACGATTAAAAATTGTTCGGTAACAGGGCTTGCCCGATCTGTCAAAGGTGACATCGACGCAGCCTGGGAAGCGCTGAAAGACGGGGTCAGCCCGCGGATTCACATCTTTATCGCCACTTCTGACATTCATCTGAAGCATAAGCTGAAAATGACGCGGGAAGAGGTTAAGGAAAAAGCGGTTGAAATGGTGAAGTATGCAAAAGAACGCTTTCCGATCGTTCAATGGTCAGCAGAAGACGCATGCCGCACCGAACTTCCGTTTCTGGCTGAAATCGTTGAAGAAGTGATTGATGCCGGCGCGAGCGTCATCAACCTGCCGGACACTGTAGGTTACCTGACGCCGGATGAATACGGAAACATCTTTAAATATATGAAGGAACACGTTCCGAATATCAGCCGGGTAAAGCTTTCAGCCCATTGCCACGATGATCTCGGAATGGCGGTTGCCAACTCGCTTTCGGCAATTGAGAACGGCGCTGATCAAATTGAATGCGCCATTAACGGCATAGGAGAAAGAGCCGGGAATGCCGCGCTAGAGGAAATCGCCGTTGCGCTTCATGTCAGAAATGACGCGCATCAAGCCGATTCATCTCTTAATCTTCATGAATTGAAGCGGACGAGTGATCTTGTCAGCAAACTGACGGGCATGGCCGTTCCCCGCAATAAAGCAATCGTCGGAGATAACGCTTTCGCACATGAGTCCGGCATTCACCAAGACGGTTTCCTGAAAGAAAAATCAACATATGAAATCATTTCACCGGAACTTGTCGGCGTGACTGCTGATGCGCTCGTACTCGGAAAGCATTCCGGGCGCCACGCGTTCAAAGACCGCCTGAATACGCTTGGATTCCAGTTTGATAGTGATGAAATCAATAAATATTTTACGATGTTTAAAGAACTGACCGAAAAGAAAAAAGAAATTACCGATGATGACCTGATTTCTCTTATTTTAGAAGAAAAAGTGACAGACAAAAAAATCGGCTATGAATTTTTGTCTCTGCAAGTGCATTACGGGACGTCTCAGGTGCCGACTGCAACAGTCTCTTTAAAAAATCAGGAAAACGAACAGCTGATGCAAGAGGCGGCAACGGGGGCGGGCAGCGTAGAAGCCGTTTATAATACGCTCGGGCGCTGCATCGATAAAAATATTGAACTGACAGACTACCGCATTCAATCCAACCGGAAAGGCGAAGACGCGCTGGCTCAAGTTTTTGTCAGAGTGACCGTGAACGGAAAAGAATCATCAGGGCGGGGAATCGCGCAGGATGTTCTGGAAGCTTCTGCTAAAGCTTATCTGAACGCCGTGAACCGGCAGCTGGTGCTGGATTGCAATTTAGACGGATTAAAGAGACAGACTGCGGTCGGCTCGTAATAGAAAGGAGAACGTTTGATTTGAAAAAACGCATTGCTTTGCTGCCCGGTGACGGAATCGGACCGGAAGTGGCGGAATCAGCGGCAGATGTATTGAAAAGCGTTGCCGAACAATTCGGACATGAATTTGAATTTGAAAACGGACTGATCGGGGGAGCGGCCATTGACGCCCATCAAAACCCCCTTCCTGAGGAGACGGTGGCTCTTTGTGAAAGATCCGACGCCATCCTGCTCGGGGCAGTCGGCGGACCGAAATGGGACCAAAATCCTCCGGAGCTCAGACCGGAAAAAGGCCTGCTCGGCATCAGAAAAAAACTCGGCCTGTTTGCCAATCTGCGTCCCGTGACCGTATTTGAAAGCCTGTCTGAGGCGTCTCCGCTGAAAAAAGAATATATCAGCGGCGTCGACTTTGTAATCGTCAGGGAACTGACGGGCGGCCTCTATTTCGGAGAACCGAGCAGACAGTATGTCAATGAAGCGGGAGAAAAGGAAGCGGTCGATACCCTTTTTTATAAGAAAGAAGAAATCGAACGCGTTGTCAGAGAAGCCTTTAAGATGGCTGCCGGCAGAAAAGGAAAAGTGACGTCCGTTGATAAGGCGAATGTGCTTTCTTCAAGCAGGCTGTGGCGGGAAACCGCAGAGGAAATCGCAAAAGAATTTCCTGACGTGACGCTTGAACATATGCTTGTCGATAATGCCGCGATGCAGCTCATCTACGCTCCGAGCCAATTTGACGTCATCGTAACTGAGAATATGTTCGGCGATATTTTAAGCGATGAAGCCTCCATGCTGACAGGCTCGCTCGGCATGCTGCCGTCAGCCAGTTTATCAAGTTCAGGTCTTCACTTGTTTGAACCCGTGCATGGATCTGCGCCTGACATCGCCGGTAAAGGGATGGCCAATCCGTTTGCGGCGATTTTATCAGCGGCGATGCTTTTGAGAACATCTTTCGGGCTTGAAAACGAAGCGCAGGCGGTGGAAAAGGCGGTCGCAAAGGTGCTTGCAGACGGCATCCGTACACGTGATATCGCCCGGGACGGCCAATATGCCGGAACGCATGACATTACTGAAAAAGTAAAAGCCGCATTAGCCGGCTCGAATACAAAATCTATAGTGTGACGCTTTAAAGAAAGCGGTCTTAGTTCATAGGTAGAGGGAGGAAACAAAGATGATGCCTCGAACAATCATCGAAAAGATTTGGGATCGGCATGTTGTAAAAAGCGGTGAAGGAAAACCCGACCTTCTCTATATTGATCTGCACCTCATTCATGAGGTGACGTCTCCTCAGGCGTTTGAAGGGTTAAGACAGAAGGGGAGAAAGGTCAGACGGCCGCAGAATACATTCGCGACGATGGACCACAATATTCCGACCGTCAACCGTTTTGACATTAAAGATGAAGTCGCAAAGCGCCAAGTAACCGCGCTTGAACGGAATTGTGAGGAGTTTGGCGTCCGTCTTGCGGATCTTCACAGCGCAGACCAGGGGATCGTTCACGTAGTCGGGCCTGAGCTTGGTCTGACACTTCCGGGGAAAACGATCGTTTGCGGAGACAGCCATACATCGACTCACGGTGCATTCGGGGCGCTTGCCTTCGGTATCGGCACAAGTGAGGTGGAACATGTTCTTTCCACTCAGACATTGTGGCAGCAGCGGCCGAAAACGCTTGAAATCCGCGTTGACGGAACGCTCCAAAAAGGAGTGACCGCGAAGGATGTCATCTTGTCGGTCATCGGAAAATACGGGGTGAAATTCGGTACCGGATATGTCATTGAATACACCGGGGAAGTATTCAGAAACATGTCTATGGACGAACGCATGACCGTCTGCAATATGTCGATAGAAGCGGGAGCGCGGGCGGGACTGATCGCTCCGGATGACACGACGATTGAATATTGTAAAAACCGTAAATACGCGCCAAAAGGCGAGGAATTTGAAAAAGCCGCCGCAGAATGGAAAGCGTTAAAAACCGATCCGGGCGCCGTATACGATCATTCCATCGTGTTAGACGGCAGCGAGATTTCTCCAATGGTAACATGGGGCGTCAATCCCGGCATGGTTCTTCCGGTCGATGCCCAAATACCGGCGCCGGAAACGATTGATTCTGAAGACGGTAAAAAAGAAGCCATCCGCGCGTACGAATACATGGGAATCTCACCGAATCAAAAAATTGAAGATATTAAAGTCGAGCATGTGTTTATCGGCTCCTGTACAAATTCGCGGATGACCGATCTTCGCCAGGCTGCGGATATGATCAAAGGCCGAAAAGTCGCTGACAGCGTCAGAGCCATTGTGGTCCCGGGTTCTCAAAGCGTGAAACAGCAGGCCGAAGAAGAAGGGCTGCACCGCGTGTTTCTCGAGGCCGGATTTGAATGGAGAGAATCAGGCTGCAGCATGTGCCTCAGTATGAACAATGATGTCGTGCCTGAAGGGGAACGATGCGCTTCCACTTCCAACCGCAACTTCGAAGGCAGACAGGGAAAAGGCGCGAGAACACACCTTGTCAGTCCGGCGATGGCGGCAATGGCAGCCATTCACGGGCATTTCGTCGATGTAAGAAAGTTTTATCAAGAAAAAACAGTTGTGTAAGGAGTGCGCGAAAAGATGGAACCTTTAAAAACACATACGGGAAAAGCGGCCGTCTTAAACCGGATCAACGTCGATACGGACCAGATTATTCCGAAACAGTTTTTGAAAAGAATTGAAAGAACAGGATACGGCAGATTCGCGTTTTTTGATTGGAGATACCTTGAGAACGGTGAGCCTGATCCTGAATTTGAATTAAACCGCAAAGTCTATGAAGGCGCGTCCATATTAATTGCCGGAGAGAATTTCGGCTGCGGATCATCCCGTGAGCACGCTCCTTGGGCGCTGGATGATTACGGCTTCAAAATCATCATTGCTCCGTCATTTGCCGATATTTTTCATCAAAACTGTTTTAAAAACGGTATGCTTCCCATCCGTATGCCGTATGATCAGTGGAAAAAACTCGCCGGTCAATATGAAAATCAGTCTCTTAACATGACGGTTGACTTGGAAAACCAGCTCATTCACGACAGTGAAGGAAAAGAGATTTCATTTGAAGTCGATCCTCACTGGAAGGAAATGCTGATAAACGGCTATGATGAAATTTCATTAACGCTTCTGCTGGAAGACGACATACAGCAGTTTGAATCGAAAAGAAGTTCATGGCTTCAAGCCTGAAAAAAGCCGACCGGCATCTGTCCGGCGGCTTTTTTTACCGTGCGCACCATCCTTTCTTGTGTTTCCTGACGCGTGTTGATACACTTGAAAAAAATAGCGCCTGAAAGGAAATAAAGTATGACGCATGACAAGAAAAAAGCTGATATCATTCCTTTCCCCCGTCTGAAAGAACGCTTGGTTGATAAAGGGATGGCCGCCATGAAGGATAAACAGTATCAGGAGGCCCTCGAACTGTTTTCAGAGGCGGTAAGCCACGGCGATACCGAGTCCGACGTACATTTAGGCATGGCGATTTGTTTTCTGGAACTCGGGGAATTGGAAGAAGCAAAACAAGTTTGCGAGAAAATGCTGAATGAAGGGTACGGCCATTATTTCACCGTACTGCAGGTGTACATGACCATTTTAATTCAGCTGAAACAATATGAAGAAGTCAAAAGCACAATTGAAGCTGTGCTGGAAGAAAACCAGCTGCCCGCAGAAAGTGCGGAGCAATTCTACCGGCTGCTCGAATTCAGCCGCAAAATGACCGATCCCGACCAGCAGGATGAAGCGTGGGAGGAGGAATACGAGGACATTCTTGATGCGGAAAAAGTGCTGAACAGCCCCGCTGAACAAATGAATCTGATTCATTCTCTCAAAGACCGCAATATTGCAAAATACACGGGTCTCTTAAAAACGATTCTTCAAGATCCGGGCGCTCATCCTCTTATCAAGACGATGATTTTGACGCTGATGGCGGAACATGACTACAGCAAGCCGGTCCATATTACAAAATTCGGCGATTCAATGACCGCGGTTCCGAGTGAAACGGTTCAGCCTGATGCGGCTCCGATTTTGCATCGCGTTCTCCGGGTGCTTGATGAAACGCTCGGCAATGAAAACCCTACATTATACGCTGCCGTCGAGGAGCTGTGGAGAAGGCATCTGTACGTTCTGCACCCTTTTATGCCGAAGTTTTTGAACGCAGATTTATGGGCGGCGGCGCTTCATAAGGTCGGTTACGAGATGCACGGCATTGACATTGAGCCGGAGGAACTTCATATGATGTACGAGTTTGACAGCCGCGAACTCGAAGAAGCCTGCACGATGATTAAGGATATTGAAGAAATTTCTTATTTGTAAATCACACCATATAGTTGAAAGCGGTAGGCGTTATGTTATAATATAGTGGTTGTATTTATGTATAGCAGTTTAACTGAAATGAGAATTACGGTTGGACAGGCTGCCAGTTCATTACATAATGATTCTGATTCAAAGCGGTTTTTTCTTTGACAAAGCCGCGGATTGCTTTAGAATGGAAGACCGACACAACCTGAATAGATTTTTGGAGGGAAACACATGTCTGTAAAATGGGAAAAACAAGAAGGCAACGAAGGCGTATTAACGGTTGAAGTTGATGCGGATACGTTTAAAACAGCTCTTGATGATGCATTTAAAAAAGTAGTAAAACAGGTTTCTATTCCTGGATTCCGCAAAGGGAAAGTTCCCCGCGGTTTATTCGAACAGCGTTTCGGCGTTGAAGCTCTTTACCAGGATGCTTTAGATATTTTACTTCCTGTAGAATACCCTAAAGCGGTTGAAGAAGCCGGCATTGAGCCTGTAGACCGCCCTGAAATCGATGTTGAAAAAATCGAAAAAGGCGAAAGCTTGATTTTCACTGCAAAAGTGACTGTAAAACCGGAAGTGAAACTTGGCGACTACAAAGGCTTAGGAATCGAAAAAGATGACACTGCCGTTACTGACGAAGATGTACAAAACGAACTTAAAGCTCTTCAAGAGCGTCAGGCTGAGCTTGTCGTGAAAGAAGAAGGCGCTGTTGAAAACGGGGATACAGTCGTTCTTGACTTCGAAGGTTTCGTTGACGGCGAAGCGTTTGAAGGCGGAAAAGCTGAGAACTACTCACTTGAAGTAGGATCAGGTTCATTCATCCCGGGCTTCGAAGAGCAGTTAACAGGCCTTGAAGCAGGCGCTGAAAAGGATGTTGAAGTAACATTCCCTGAAGAGTACCACGCTGAAGAGCTTGCCGGAAAACCAGCTGTTTTCAAAGTGAAAATTCATGAAATCAAAGCGAAAGAGCTTCCTGAGCTTAACGACGAATTCGCAAAAGACATTGACGAAGAAGTTGAAACGCTTGCTGAATTAACTGAGAAAACAAAAAAACGCCTTGAAGAAGCAAAAGAAAACGAAGCTGACGCTAAATTGCGTGAAGAGCTTGTTCTGAAAGCATCTGAAAACGCTGAAGCTGATGTTCCACAAGCGATGATCGACACTGAGCTTGACCGCATGCTGAAAGAATTCGAACAGCGTCTGCAAATGCAAGGCATGAACCTTGAGCTTTACACTCAATTCTCAGGCCAAGACGAAAACGCGTTAAAAGAGCAAATGAAAGAAGATGCCGCAAAACGCGTAAAATCAAACCTGACTCTTGAAGCGATCGCTCAAGCTGAAAACCTTGAAGTAACGGACGAAGAAGTTGAAGCTGAGCTGACTAAAATGGCTGAAGCTTACAACATGCCGGTTGAAAACATCAAGCAGGCAATCGGTTCAACTGACGCGATGAAAGAAGATTTAAAAGTTCGAAAAGCAATTGATTTTCTTGTAGAAAACCGTTAATATGGTTCATAATAATAGACATAATAAAACAGGGCGCGATTAATTCGTGCCTTGTTTTGTACAATTATGATATAACTCTTTTTCTTGGGGCAAGATAGTCATTGCCGGGCTGTTTTTCGTCATACATATAGAATGTGCAAGTGCGAAACACATTGTTACCGTCTTACTGGAAAGTATGGTAAAATGCAATACATACTCGATCGTAGCAAGAACCGTTTTCTTTTGCCCTTCAGGTAAAAGAAAAAGTGAGACAAGATTAAGGGGTGAAAGAATGTTTAAATTCAACGAGGAAAAAGGACAATTGAAATGCTCGTTCTGCGGAAAAACGCAAGATCAGGTTCGTAAGCTGGTTGCAGGACCGGGTGTATATATATGCGACGAATGTATTGAGCTCTGTACAGAAATCGTAGAGGAAGAGCTCGGTACAGAAGAAGAAGTCGAATTTAAAGACGTTCCGAAGCCGCAGGAAATCCGTGAGATTCTGAATGAATATGTCATCGGACAGGATCAGGCGAAGAAATCACTTGCGGTTGCGGTATACAACCATTACAAACGCATCAACTCCAACAGTAAAGTGGATGATGTCGAGCTTTCTAAAAGTAATATTTCTTTAATCGGACCGACTGGAAGCGGGAAAACACTTCTTGCCCAGACGCTTGCGCGTATTCTGAACGTGCCGTTTGCGATCGCGGACGCTACATCTCTGACTGAAGCCGGATATGTCGGTGAGGACGTAGAAAACATCCTCCTCAAGCTGATTCAGGCAGCAGACTATGATGTGGAAAAAGCAGAAAAAGGCATTATTTATATCGATGAAATCGATAAAGTAGCGCGAAAATCTGAAAACCCATCCATTACACGCGACGTATCAGGCGAAGGCGTTCAGCAGGCGTTGCTGAAAATTCTTGAAGGAACGGTTGCAAGCGTGCCGCCTCAAGGAGGACGCAAACATCCTCATCAGGAATTCATCCAGATCGATACGACGAATATTCTGTTCATTTGCGGCGGTGCATTTGACGGCATTGAACAAATTATCAAACGCCGTCTCGGACAAAAAGTCATCGGTTTCGGCTCAGATAATAAAGCGGCAGACCTTGAAAAAGAAGAACTGCTTTCTAAAGTTCTTCCGGAAGACTTGCTCCGTTTCGGTCTGATTCCTGAATTCATCGGCCGTCTTCCTGTCATTGCAAGCCTTGAGCAGCTTGACGAAACGGCACTGGTTGAAATTCTGACTAAACCGAAAAACGCACTCGTCAAACAATACAAGAAAATGTTAGAACTTGATGATGTCGAGCTTGAATTTGAAGACGAGGCATTATCTGAAATTGCGAAAAAAGCGATCGAGCGTAAAACAGGCGCACGCGGCCTGCGTTCTATCATTGAAGGCATCATGCTTGACGTCATGTTTGATCTGCCGTCCCGCGATGATATTGAAAAATGTGTCATTACCGGAGCGACAGTCGCAGACGGTGAAGCACCGCGTCTTGTATTAAAAGACGGCACAGTTGTCGGCCAAGATAAAACATCAGCATAACATGACAAAACCTCCTGACTCGAATCGATCAGGAGGTTTTTTTCTTGTCCTGACCCTTCTGAAAATGTTTATTCCGGGCTTTGCTGGGAGATACTAGCGGACAGAGGAATGAATTGGATACATAAATCGTTTTTTCAGGAGGGACCAGCATGAGTTGGACAGGGATCGCATTATTTGTACAGCTGTTTTTCGGGATAGTCATCGGATTATATTTTTGGAATCTGCTCAAAAACCAGCGTACACAAAAAGTGACGATAGATAAAGAATCAAAAAAAGAAATGGAACAGCTGCGCAAAATGCGCGCCATCAGTTTATCAGAACCTTTATCAGAAAAGGTGCGGCCGAAAAGCTTTCAGGACATTGTCGGCCAGGAAGACGGAATTAAAGCGTTAAAAGCAGCGCTTTGCGGACCGAACCCGCAGCACGTCATTATTTACGGTCCTCCGGGAGTCGGTAAAACGGCTGCGGCGCGGCTGGTATTGGAAGAAGCGAAAAAACATAAACAGTCACCGTTTCAAAAGCAGGCTGTTTTTGTTGAACTTGATGCGACGACCGCGCGGTTTGATGAACGGGGGATTGCCGATCCGCTTATCGGTTCAGTGCATGATCCGATTTATCAGGGAGCGGGTGCGATGGGCCAAGCAGGCATTCCGCAGCCGAAACAGGGGGCTGTGACCCATGCTCACGGCGGGGTATTGTTTATTGATGAAATCGGCGAGCTTCATCCGATTCAGATGAATAAAATGCTGAAGGTGCTTGAAGATCGAAAAGTATTTTTAGACAGTGCGTATTACAGTGAAGAAAATACGCAAATACCGAATCACATTCATGATATTTTTCAAAATGGGCTTCCGGCAGATTTCCGTTTGATCGGAGCGACAACGAGAATGCCGAATGAAATTCCGCCGGCCATCCGTTCGCGCTGTCTTGAAGTATTTTTCCGCGAGCTGGAAAAGGATGAACTTAAAATCGTTGCGAAAAAAGCAGCCGACAAAATTCAGAAAGAGATTTCTGACGAAGCTCTCAGTGTGCTGACCACATATACGAGAAACGGACGTGAAGCCGTCAATATGATCCAGATCGCCGCCGGCATGGCGGTGACTGAGGACAGAAAAGAAATTACGACAGAAGATATAGAATGGGTTGTTCATTCCAGTCAGCTTACACCTAAAAATGAGCAGAAAATCGCCGATGAACCGCAAGTCGGCATCGTGAACGGACTTGCCGTCTACGGGCCGAACAGCGGCGCATTGCTGGAAATCGAAGTGAATGTCACACCTGCGCAGGACAAAGGAAGCCTGAATATCACGGGAATTGCAGAGGAAGAAAGCATCGGCAGCCAATCGAAGTCGATCCGCCGCAAAAGTATGGCGAAGGGATCTGTAGAAAATGTTCTGACGGTTCTGCGCACAATGGGCATCAAACCTTCAGACTATGACATTCACGTCAATTTTCCGGGCGGAGGCCCGATTGACGGACCTTCAGCAGGTATCGCGATGGCCGCGGGGATTTTTTCCGCGATTCACCGCATCCCGATCGACCATACGGTGGCGATGACGGGAGAAATCAGCCTGACGGGGCTTGTCAAACCGATCGGCGGCGTCATTCCGAAAATTAAAGCCGCAAAACAGGCCGGAGCAAAAACGGTCATTATCCCATATGAAAATCAGCAGTCCATTCTGAAACGAATAGACGGAATCACCATTAAAGCGGTAAAAACGTTCCAGGAAGTGCTTGACGTCATATTGGTTGATCCTCCTTCAGAACAAAAACCGTTTGATATCCAAATGAATAAAGAATCCGTATAAACCCCATTTTTATAATGGGGTTTTTTTATGGAGGACATCTTTTCCTTTTTCAGAACAGAAAGAAAGGGTATACTACGAAGAGACTGTTTTATATACAGGGCAGACGGATAAGCCGATTAAAGCCCGATCCCGGAATTGTACAACGATGAAAAAGTTGTATTATAATGGTTCATACTAAAGTCACGGAGGTGTCAGTCACATGGCAGAAGATACAAAACGCAGCATCCCGCTCCTCCCTTTAAGAGGCTTATTGGTATACCCGACAATGGTTTTACATTTAGATGTAGGCCGTGACAAGTCGGTTCAGGCTCTTGAACAGGCAATGATGCATGATCATATGATTTTTTTAGCCACTCAGCAGGATATTTCGATAGACGAACCGGGTGAAGAGGATATTTTCGCCGTCGGCACTTATACAAAAATTAAACAGATGCTGAAGCTGCCCAACGGTACGATCAGAGTGCTTGTAGAAGGAATTCAGCGGGCGCAGATCCTTGAATACACCGAGCTCGAAGATTATACTTCGGTCGATATACAGCTGATGCATGAGGATGATTCAAAAGACGTGGAAGACGAAGCGCTTATGCGGACGCTGCTGGACCATTTTGACCAGTACATAAAAATTTCTAAAAAAATCTCCGCAGAAACGTATGCGGCTGTGACTGATATTGAAGAGCCCGGCAGAATGGCGGATATCGTTGCTTCTCATCTCCCGCTGAAATTAAAGGACAAGCAGGACATTTTAGAAACGGCGGATATTAAAGAACGTCTGAATAAGGTCATCCGTTCCATTCATAATGAAAAAGAAGTGCTGGAGATTGAGAAAAAAATCGGTCAGCGCGTCAAACGTTCGATGGAACGCACTCAAAAGGAATACTACTTGCGTGAACAGATGAAAGCCATTCAGAAGGAGCTTGGCGACAAAGAAGGAAAAACCGGCGAAGTTCAGTCGCTCACGGAAAAGATAGAAGAAGCAGGCATGCCTGAGCGTGTCAAAGAAACGGCGCTTAAGGAATTAAGCCGTTACGAAAAAGTGCCGTCAAGCTCAGCGGAAAGCTCTGTTATCCGCAACTATATTGACTGGCTCATCGCCCTTCCGTGGTCGGATGAAACAGAAGATAAACTTGATATTAAAAAAGCCGGGGAAATCTTAGATAAAGAGCACCACGGCTTAGAGAAAGTGAAAGAGCGGATTTTGGAGTATTTGGCCGTGAAACAGCTGACGAAAACGCTGAAAGGGCCGATTCTTTGTCTGGCCGGACCTCCGGGAGTCGGTAAAACATCTCTTGCAAAATCAATCAGTACGAGCATGGGGCGCCGTTTTGTGAGAATTTCACTGGGCGGAGTGCGCGATGAGTCTGAAATCCGCGGGCACCGGCGTACATACGTCGGAGCGATGCCTGGCCGTATTATACAGGGGATGAAAAAAGCCGGCAAACAAAATCCGGTTTTTCTCCTGGATGAGATCGATAAAATGTCGTCTGATTTCAGAGGCGATCCGTCTTCAGCGATGCTTGAGGTGCTGGATCCGGAACAAAACAGCACATTCAGCGACCACTATATTGAAGAGACATTCGATTTATCGAAAGTGCTGTTTATCGCGACTGCGAATAACCTTGCTTCCATACCGGGACCTCTCAGAGACAGAATGGAGATTATCAGCCTGTCAGGCTACACTGAAAACGAAAAGCTGGAGATCGTGAAGGACCACCTGCTTCCGAAACAAATCAAAGAGCACGGGCTCACAAAGAGCAACCTGCAGATTCGGGATCAGGCGATTACGGACATCATCCGCTACTACACGAGGGAAGCCGGCGTGAGAACGCTTGAACGCCAGATTGCCGCCATTTGCCGAAAGGCTGCAAAAGCCATTGTGTCTGAGGAGAGAAAACGCATTACCGTTACAGAGAAAAATCTGGCCGACTATCTCGGAAAACGGATATTCAGATACGGACAGGCGGAAACCGAAGATCAAATCGGGGTTGTCACGGGGCTCGCGTATACGACGGTCGGCGGAGATACGCTGTCAATCGAAGTGTCATTGTCACCGGGAAAAGGAAAGCTGATTCTGACCGGGAAGCTTGGAGATGTCATGCGGGAATCAGCGCAGGCCGCTTTCAGTTATGTCCGCTCGAAAGCGGAACAGTTCGGAATCGATCCGAAATTCCATGAGAAGTATGACATTCATATCCATGTCCCTGAAGGAGCGGTGCCGAAAGACGGCCCTTCTGCCGGAATTACGATGGCCACGGCGCTCGTTTCAGCATTAACGGACCGTGCGGTAAAACGCGAAGTCGGTATGACGGGAGAAATCACGCTGCGGGGCCGCGTGCTTCCGATCGGCGGACTGAAAGAAAAGGCGCTCGGCGCGCACAGAGCGGGCCTGACCACTATTATTGCGCCTAAAGATAACGAAAAAGATATAGAGGATATTCCAGAAAGCGTCAGAGAAGGACTGAAGTTTATATTCGTTTCTCACCTGGATGACGTTTTGGAACATGCCTTAGTAGGAGAGAAGAAATGAAAGTCACAAAGTCAGAAATCGTGATCAGCGCGGTCAAACCCGAACAGTACCCTGATGGGGGGCTTCCGGAAATCGCGCTGGCGGGAAGATCAAATGTAGGAAAGTCATCTTTTATCAATTCATTAATCAATCGGAAAAACTTGGCCAGAACGTCATCAAAACCGGGGAAAACACAGACCCTAAACTTTTACATCATCAATGATGAATTGCATTTTGTCGACGTTCCCGGGTACGGATTTGCGAAAGTTTCCAAAAGCGAGCGGGAAGCATGGGGGAGAATGATTGAAACCTATATGACGACCCGCGAAGAGCTGAAAGCCTGCGTGCAGATTGTCGACCTCAGGCACGCGCCGTCTGCTGAAGACGTGAACATGTATGAATTCCTGAAGTATTACGGCATTCCCGTCATCGTTATCGCGACAAAAGCGGATAAGATTCCAAAAGGAAAATGGGACAAGCACTTAAAGGTTGTCAAACAGACGCTTGATATGGATCCTGAAGATGAGCTGATTTTATTTTCCTCTGAAACGAAAAAAGGCAAAGATGAAGCATGGGGAGCCATAAAAAAAATGATCAGCCGGTAATGAAAAACCCAAAACGCAGTGCGTTTTGGGTTTTATCGTATAGTTTTGTTCCGCTTGATAAACAATAATAAAAGGCTGATTCCGATGAAAACATACGGCCAGTATGTTTTGAAGTGTTCCGTCGGAATATGGACGGACTCCAGCCACGCCGTAATTTGTTTAAAGAAGTATAAAAAGAGGGAAAAACCAATCATGGCAACCGCTTCGTATACATATTCTTTTCTGGCTGCCGCAAATAAGGAGAATCCGAAGACGAAGAGAATCATTTCAAAATCTCCCGGCCACCATGAGAGCTCAGGTTTGGCGAAAAAGTGTAAACCTATGCCAAAAAGAAGCATGCCGATCAGGACGTGAGGCCCGGCCGCTTCCTTTTTGCCCTGATACAAGAGCACAGCGCCCAAAAGCATAAGGAGCACCGGCCATTCCCCCTGATTCTCAAACAGGTGAACCTGTCCGCTCTGAAGCCATGCGAATAATGAAGCGGCAAGCAGAAGTCCCGGTAATAAAATTGATGTTTTTTTCATCCTGTCACCTACCCGCAGTAAAGGATTTTTAGTATGATGATTACAGTGGAAACGAGCTTTTTATACTATAGCATAACATTTTTGAAATCTGTTCACATTTTCCCGAAGAAACTATGTTATAATCATTATAAATAATAAATTCTATGTTAGAATGATTATAAATAAATTGCGATGTACGGGGGTGCATGAAAGCGATGCATATTCTTGTTGTGGGAGTAGATTATAAATCCGCCCCTATTGAAATACGCGAAAAAATAAGTTTTCAGCCGGATGAGCTTGCAGAAGCGATGCTCCGTTTAAAAGGAGAAAAAAGTGTTCTTGAAAACATTATCGTGTCAACCTGCAACCGCACCGAAATATATGCGGTGGTCGACCAGCTTCATACCGGCCGTTATTATATAAAGACATTTTTATCCGAATGGTTCTCGCTGCCGAAAGAAGAGCTGTCTCCGTTTCTGAAATTTTATGAGAGCGACGCGGCGATCGAGCATTTATTCCGTGTGGCGTGCGGCTTGGATTCCATGGTCATCGGAGAAACGCAAATACTCGGCCAGGTCCGCTCAAGCTTTAAAACGGCGCAGGCAGAAAAGACGATCGGCACCATTTTCAATGAGCTGTTTAAACAGGCGGTGACCGTCGGCAAACGCACGCATGCCGAAACCGATATCGGCGCCAATGCCGTTTCCGTCAGTTACGCCGCCGTTGAACTCGCGAAAAAAATCTTCGGCTCATTGTCAAATAAGCACATTTTGATTCTCGGTGCGGGAAAAATGGGCGAGCTCGCCGCAGAAAACCTGCACGGTCAGGGCATCGGCAAAGTAACGGTCATCAACAGAACGTTTTTGAAGGCAAAAGCGCTTGCTGACCGTTTCTCCGGAGAAGCGCGCAGCTTAAACCAGCTTGAACATGCACTTGCTGAAGCTGATATTTTAATCAGTTCGACAGGCGCAAGTGATTTCGTCGTGTCTAAAGAAATGATGGAGAGAGCGGGCAGACAGCGGAAAGGCCGCCCGTTATTTATGGTGGATATCGCTGTGCCGAGGGACCTCGATCCGGCGCTGAACGATCTTGAAGGTGTTTTTCTGTACGATATTGATGACCTTGAAGGAATCGTTGAAGCCAACTTACAAGAACGCCGTGAAACCGCTGAAAAAGTCGAGCTGTTTATTGAAGCGGCAATTGTTGAGTTTAAGCAGTGGCTTAATACGCTCGGCGTCGTGCCGGTCATTTCGGCGCTGCGTGAAAAGGCGCTGTCCATCCAGTCCGATACGATGCAGAGCATTGAGCGCAAGCTGCCTCATCTGACGGTAAGAGAGAAAAAACTTCTCAGCAAACATACGAAAAGCATCATTAACCAAATGCTGCGCGACCCGATTCTGAAAGCGAAAGAGCTTGCGGCTGAAGCGGATTCGGAAGAAAAGCTGAAGCTGTTTATGCAAATATTCGATATTGAGGAAGAGGCCGGCCGCCAGCTGGACAAAAGCCTGGATAACCGCCAGACGGTTCATTCGTTTCAAAAGGCAGAAGCAAAAACGGGCTTACGTCCGCTTGTAAGTGAGTGAGGGCTGTATGATTGATACAGCAATGGCAAGACTTAATGAAGCGACAATTGTTATTTATGCAGTAAGCGTCCTTTTTTACTTTATAGATTTTCTTCAACACAACCGGAAGGCTGGGAAAATGGCCTTCTGGTTGCTTTCTATTGTCTGGACTCTGCAAACCGTCTATCTTTCTTATTTCATGTGGCAGACGGGCAGATTTCCGGTCTTGAATATTACAGAGGCCCTTTACTTTTATGCGTGGGTGCTTGTCACGCTCTCACTTGTGGTCACGCAGATTCTGCGCGTTGATTTTATCGTGTTTTTCACGAATGTCATCGGTTTCTCGATGATTGCGATCCATACGTTTTCACCGACGGATCAGCATTCGGCCGCTTTTTCCGGCCAGCTGGTCTCAGAGCTTTTGGTCATTCATATTACAATGGCGATTCTGTCTTACGGCGCTTTTTCCCTTTCTTTTGTCTTTTCGCTTCTTTATCAGTTTCAATATTCTTTATTAAAGAAGAAAAAGTGGGGAAAATGGCTGTTGAGAATTGAAGATTTGTCAAAACTTGATTATATGGCTTACGTTTTAAATGTCATCGGGGTTCCGATGCTGCTGTTGAGCCTGATATTAGGCGTGATCTGGGCGTATGTGTCGCTGGAAACGCTGTACTGGTTTGATTCAAAAGTGCTCGGTTCGTTTATTGTGCTGCTTTTATACAGCTACTATTTATATATCAGAATGATTAAGGAACTGCAGGGAAAAGTGGCGGCGTTATGGAATTCAGCATGTTTTCTCGTGCTGATGATTAATTACTTCCTGCTCGGAAGCCTGTCGCAATTCCATTGGTTCAGTTAACGCACGCGCCCAAACAGATTCGGGAGGAAAGAAAATGAGAACGATTAAGGTAGGTTCCAGACGGAGCAAACTGGCTATGACCCAGACAAAATGGGTGATTAACAAATTGAAGGAATTGAACCCTTCCTATAACTTTGAAATCCGGGAGATTGTCACAAAAGGCGACCGCATCCTTGATGTTACACTGTCAAAAGTGGGCGGCAAAGGTTTGTTTGTCAAAGAGATTGAACAGGCGCTGCTGCATCAGGAGATTGATATGGCGGTTCACAGCATGAAAGACATGCCCGCCGTTTTGCCTGAGGGTCTTGTCATAGGCTGCATACCGAAACGTGAGGATCCGCGTGATGCGCTGATTTCAAAGGGGCATCAAAAGCTGGACGGCATAAAAGAAGGAGGCATCATCGGCACCAGCAGTTTAAGAAGAAGCGCCCAGATTCTTGCTGAACGCCCTGATCTTACAATTAAGTGGATCAGAGGCAATATTGATACGAGACTTCAAAAGCTTGAAACGGAAGATTACGATGCTATTATTTTAGCGGCTGCGGGACTTTCGAGAATGGGCTGGAAAGATGATGTTGTATCTGAATTTCTCGAACCGGACCGCTGTCTGCCTGCGGTCGGCCAAGGCGCTCTTGCCATTGAATGCAGAGAGTCGGATGAGGAGCTTTTGAAGCTGTTTGCGCAATTTACCGATGAGTATACGCAGCGCACGGTGGCAGCCGAACGGGCTTTCTTACACGCGATGGAAGGCGGCTGCCAAGTGCCGATAGCCGGGTATGCGTCCGTCAATGACCGGGATGAGGTTGAATTGGTCGGTCTTGTCGCGTCTCCGGACGGAAAGACGATTTATAAAGAAACAGCGGCGGGACATGATCCGGAAGAAATCGGAAAACGCTGTGCGGCGATGATGTCTGAAAAAGGAGCCAAAGCATTAATCGACAGTGTAAAACAGGAGCTCGATCAGGATGGCAAATGACCTTCCTTTACAAGGAAAGACCGTGCTCGTCACCCGGAACAAAAGACAGGCCGCACCGTTCCGAAAAAAAGTGGAGGCGCTCGGCGGAACGGCTGTTTCCGCTTCGCTGATCGCTTTTCAGGAAGCGCTCCCGGATGAATGTGCGGACAGTCTCCGGGAAGACCTTTCTGAGCCGGGATGGCTTGTGTTTACAAGCGTAAACGGTGTCCGGTTCTTTTTTTCCTATCTTGATCGTCACGGTCTTGCGCTTTCGGGACGGAAAAAAATCGCAGCCGTCGGTGAAAAGACTGCGCGCGCCCTGAAAGAGCGGGGAGCCCGGACGGATGCGATGCCTGACGAGTATGTGGCGGAATGTCTGGCTGATACTTTAAAACGGTACGCATCAGCTGCCGAACCCATTTCAGTGATAAAGGGCAATTTATCACGCGATGTCATAAAAGCGGAGCTTGAGCCGCTTGGCTATCAAATAAGGGAATGGGTGTTATACAATACCATTCAGGATGAAAAAGGCATGGACGAGCTGAGACGGGCTGCATCCCGCTCTCATTTTGATTTTATTACGTTTACCAGCTCATCGGCGGTCCATACGTTTATGCACGCGGTCGGAGACGGAGAAAAAGCGTGGGAAAACAGCGGTGCGAGCTATATCAGCATCGGCCCTTTGACAGAGAAAGCGCTCTTGGAATACGGGATCTCATCCCATGTGCCTGACACTTATACGATTGAAGGCATGCTGGACGTCATGTGCAGCATGTCGGGAAAGGATTGATAATGATGAATCAAACATTTAACAGACACCGCCGTTTGCGCGCGAACGCTGCGATGAGAGATTTAGTAAAAGAAACACGTCTTCACCCCTCAGATTTTATTTACCCGTTATTTGTCGTTGAAGGACTCGAAGGAAAAAAAGAAGTTCCTTCCATGCCGGGGGTTTATCATGTATCACTCGATTTGTTAAAGGATGAAATGGCTGAGCTGATATCGCTCGGCATTAAGTCGGTCATCGTTTTCGGCGTGCCGGAAGAAAAAGACGCCTGCGGAACCCAGGCTTTTCACGATCACGGCATTGTGCAGAAAGGGATTGCTGAAATTAAAAAGCATTATCCTGAAATGATCGTCATCGCTGATACGTGTCTCTGTGAATACACGGATCACGGCCATTGCGGGGTCGTGAAAGACGGAGAAATCCTCAATGACGAGTCGCTTGAACTGCTGGCGCAGACAGCCGTCAGCCAGGCCAAAGCCGGCGCTGACATCATCGCTCCTTCAAATATGATGGACGGTTTTGTCACAGTGATCAGGGAAGCGCTCGATAAAGAAGGATTCACGAATATTCCGATCATGTCTTATGCCGTGAAATATTCAAGTGAATTTTACGGTCCGTTCCGCGACGCGGCTGACAGCACGCCGCAGTTCGGAGACCGAAAAACATATCAGATGGATCCGGCCAACCGCTTGGAAGCGCTCCGTGAGGCTGAATCAGACGCGGCAGAAGGCGCTGACTTTTTAATCGTCAAACCGTCTATGTCATACTTAGATATTATGCGTGATGTGAAAAACCGCCATCACCTGCCGCTGGTCGCATATAATGTGAGCGGGGAGTATTCCATGGTGAAAGCGGCAGCCCAAAACGGCTGGATTAAAGAAAAAGAAATGGTGCTGGAAATTTTAACGAGCATGAAACGTGCAGGAGCCGATCTGATTATGACGTATCATGCAAAAGACGCAGCAAAATGGCTTGCTGAGTAACGATTTCATTTGACGGGAGCTGAGGCAGATGAGAAGCTATGAAAAATCAAAAGCCGCTTTTAAAGAAGCGCAGAAACTGATGCCGGGCGGAGTGAACAGCCCAGTGCGCGCGTTTAAATCAGTCGATATGGACCCGATCTTTATGCAGCGCGGAAAAGGATCGAAAATTTTTGATATTGACGGCAATGAATATATCGACTACGTCCTGAGCTGGGGGCCGCTCATTTTGGGCCACACGAACGACCGGGTCGTTGAAAGCCTGAAAAAAGTAGCCGAGAACGGGACAAGTTTCGGGGCATCTACTGAAGTGGAAAACGAACTGGCCAAATTGGTCATTGACCGTGTGCCGTCTGTTGAAATCGTGCGGATGGTCAGCTCCGGCACAGAGGCGACAATGAGCGCCCTGCGTCTGGCAAGAGGATATACCGGCCGAAACAAAATTTTGAAATTCGAAGGCTGTTACCACGGCCATGGTGATTCACTGCTGATCAAAGCGGGATCCGGAGTGGCGACACTCGGCCTTCCGGACAGCCCGGGCGTGCCGGAAGGAATAGCAATGAATACGATTACCGTTCCATACAACGACTTGGAAAGCGTTGCACTCGCATTCCGGGAGTACGGTGAAGATATTGCCGGGGTCATTGTTGAACCGGTAGCAGGCAATATGGGCGTTGTTCCGCCGCAGGAAGGCTTTTTACAAGGACTTCGCGACATGACGGAACAGTATGGCGCGCTGCTCATTTTTGATGAGGTCATGACCGGTTTTCGCGTGGATTATAACTGTGCGCAAGGGTATTTCGGCGTGACGCCTGACTTAACGTGTCTCGGCAAAGTCATCGGCGGCGGTCTTCCTGTCGGTGCGTATGGCGGAAAAGCTGACATTATGGAACGAATCGCGCCGAGCGGTCCGATCTATCAGGCTGGAACATTGTCAGGAAATCCGCTTGCCATGACAGCGGGACTTGAGACGTTACAGCAGCTCACACCTGAATCTTACCAAGAATTTGTGAAAAAAGGCGATATGCTTGAAGAAGGCATTTCAAAAGCAGCTGCAGCACATGGCATTCCGCACACGTTTAACCGGGCGGGTTCAATGATCGGCTTCTTTTTCACAAATGAGCCTGTCATTAACTATGAAGCAGCCAAATCATCTGATTTAAAGCTGTTCGCTAAATATTATAAAGGGATGGCTGACGCAGGCGTATTTCTGCCGCCGTCTCAATTTGAAGGATTGTTTCTCTCCACTGCGCATACAATGGAGGATATTGAAAATACCATTCAAGCCGCTGAGAAAGTGTTCCAGGCGATCAGCCGCTGATACAGAAAAGCCGATGCAAGCAAGACTTGTATCGGCTTTTTTCAATGCCTCCATTATCATATTTTTCCGGATTGCGGCATACACCTTTAGTGACATCTAATTGTATGGATTAGATGAAAGGAGGATATGAACTTGCCGCATAATCACCGATTGCAATTTTCTGTTGAAGAATCAATCTGTTTCCAAAAAGGACAGGAAGTTTCTGAATTACTTTCGATTTCATTAGACCCTGACATCAGGGTGCAGGAAGTAAATGATTATGTCTCAATTAAAGGATCATTAGAACTTACTGGCGAGTACAACATAGATCACAGCAGTCATTTTGAAGAGCTTGATAGGGAGCTGAGGCATGTAGAGGAAGTGAGGGCGAGGGAGGATGGCACGGCCGAGCTCATTCATTGTTTCCCGGTGGACATCACGATTCCGAAAAATAAAGTGAGCCACCTCAATGATGTTTTCGTATTTATCGATGCCTTTGATTATCAGCTGACGGATTCAAGGATCTTAACCATTCAAGCTGATTTGGCAATTGAAGGGCTGCTTGAGGAATCCGAGCCAAAAGAGCCGGAGATCCCTTTGTACGTGGCGCCTGAATTTGCCAGAGAAGAAATGATCAATCTTGCCGGACATCATTCTGAGGACGAAAACGAACCAGAATTAATGATACGCCATGAGCCTGAAATACCTTTGACTGTATCAGAAGAAGCAGCACAAGAAACCAAGAAGAACGAGGAAGAAATCCCGCCTTTAATCAGGCTGGAGGAAGAAGAGCAGGAAGCAGCCCCGATTTTGAGGGAGCGGGAAGAAGAGCAGGAAACTGCCCCGATTTTGAGGGAACGGGAAGAAGAAGAGCAGGAGACTGCCCCGATTCTGAGGGAACGGGAAGAAGAAGAGCAGGAGACTGCCCCGATTTTGAGGGAACGGGAAGAAGAAGAGCAGGAAGCTGCCCCGATTTTGAGGGAGCACAAAGAAGAAGAGGAAGAAACTGCCCCGATTCTGAGAGAGCAGGAAGAAGAAGAGCAGGAAGCAGCCCCGATTCTGAGGGAGCGGGAAGAAGAAGAGCAGGAAACTGCCCCGATTCTGCGGGAGCGGAAAGAAGAAGAGCAGGAGACTGCCCCGATTCTGAGGGAGCAGGAAGAGGTGCCGAAACCTGTTTCCTTTACTGAGCCTCCTCCTCCCGTTTCCTTCCAACACGAAGAAAAGCCGGAAGAAGCTGAGGAGCCTGCAATCATGTCGGCTGTGAGGAATGGACCTGTATTTGAGGATGATTCAGCAGAAGTGCAGGAAGAGCCAAAAGATGATAACGAGCCGGTTTTCCCTGCGTTCACTCTGACTCCGCATGCAGAAAAACCAAAAATTGCGGAACAGCCCTTCCTTCAAAAAGAAGAGCAGCCAGAGGCCGAGCCGCTTCTCCGTCAGAGCGATCATGAGGCGGCAGAAGACGAAGATGAGCCTGCGGTTTTTCAAGAAGAGCAGGCGCCCGTTTATCGCGAGTTCGTTCCGGAACAGCAGGAAGAGGAGTTTTACAGCGCTCCTAAGCTGCTTGAAGAAGAGGCTCAGGATGAAGTAGGGTTCGAAATTGAGGTAAGGAAGATGGCGCCGCCGGAGGAGGAAACCGGGAAGCCTCTCGATTTGTCTTTTCAGTTTTCCAAACTGCCGCCTGAGGAGCCGGCGCAAGCTGAACAGCCTGAGCCGCTTAAGCCTGAAAGAAAGAATGAAGAAGCGGCACCGGGAACCGAGCAGAAGGAAAATGACAACTCTCATTACTTGACAAAATTATTTACAAGGGAAGAAGAAAAGTTTTCAAGAATGAAAATTTGTATCGTACAGCAGCAAGATACTATCGACCGGGTGTGTGAACGATATGACATAACATCCCAGCAGCTCATCAGAACGAATGCTTTATCGTTTGATGACGAGCTTGAAGAAGGTCAGCTTCTGTATATACCTGAATATAATAACAGCCATGCGTAAGCACAAAGAGGCCGTAAAAATGTGGTGAATGGAATGGAAGCAGTCCAATCAGTGCTTCAGGAATACGGGCTGGCGGCTGAGTATATTGAGCCTGTCAGCCCGCATGTTTGGAAGGTCTACTCAAACTACGGCATTTTTGCTTTGAAACAGCTCAAGCCGGCCCGCAGCAGTGAATTTACGGATCTTATGATTGAGATTGAGGAGAAAGGGTACCGATCATTTGTGCCGATCTGCCGCACGTATGCCGGCGATTTTTTTGCGGGAAGACAGACGGAGAATTCTTATTATTTAATGCCTTGGCTTCAGTACGATCAGGAAGAGGAACGGGATCAAAAACATGTTTACCTTTTTAAAGAGGTCGCGAAGCTCCATTCTGCGACTGTGCGGGACATCCAAATCCGGACTGAAGATATCAGCGGCTTTTATGAAGCAACGAAAAGAGATTGGGAAAATGATAAGCTTGTCTATGAACAATTCGCCGACCGGGCGGAAAAAGAGTGGTATCTTTCACCTTTTGAACTGCAGGCTGTTACGTATCTTACAGAAACGGTTTCCGCCGTCAATTTCGCTCTGGAACGTCTGGAAGAATGGTTTGACGCGGCAAAGGATCATGACAAGACGAGAGCGGTGATCAACCACGGCAGCTTATCGAGCCGCCACTTTCTGTATAATGATGCGGGATCGGGCTTTTTCACGAATTTCGAGAAAGCTGCGCTGGGCCCTCCGCAAAACGACCTGCTCGGCTTTTACTCCAGAATGTTCAGAAGCTATCCGAAAGCATGCCCGGAATGTCTGGACTGGTTTTATACGTATCACAAATCATTCCCGCTCCGTGAAGCGGAAATCAGCCTGTTTCTCAGCTATATGGCTTATCCGTCCGCCATGTACAAAGTGCTGAAACGGTATCAGACCGGCCAAAGGGGCTCTGAAAAAGAAGAGTGCACGCAATTATTAAGAGCGTTTTGGCAGATGAAAAATGTTGAGCCTTTTCTCATGAAGGTTCATCAGATTGAGCGGGAGAAAAAAATAAAAGCGGAAAACGAGTCCTCTTCATAACGGGACTCGTTTTTTTATATCCATTCCAAATGCAGGGCGCACGCTAAAAACAGCAGGATGGCAAGCAGCAGGACATCAAAAGTCGTCGGAAAGAAAATCGTCCTGATCCCCTGAAAGATCGTAATCGGGATAATGACTTGCACGGATACAAGGCGGACCTGTCTGGCCCATTGGGGGAGCGAATAAGAATTGAATTTTTTTCTCACGGGCAATTCCTCCTCACATTCGCCTTTCTATGTATCGTATGTAAGGGAAAGGGCGTGGTGCATGCCCATTTATGTATGACGGCAGCGGTTTTTGGAAAAGATGATTGACGAATCAAAAACACTTTTACTATAATAAAGAACATAATAAATAAGATCATGAGCTGATATAAATACACCTGCTTTGAACGGGAAGAGTACAAGAAAGACGCATGAAGAGAGAGAAGCTACTGTGCTGAAAGGCTTCTTATGCCGTCTCATTGGAAGGTCGCCCGGGAGCATAATTTCTTGAACATACAGTAGAGAAATTCGGGCCGCACCCGTTATCCGTTTAAGTGCATGAACAAATCTGTTCATGAAAAAAGGTGGTACCGCGAAAGAGCTTTTCGTCCTTTATCAGGATGAAGGCTCTTTTTTAGTTGCTCAGCCATTTCTAAACATGCTGGAGGGTTATCATGGATACAAATGAACAAACAATGCCGACAAAATATGATCCGTCTGCGATTGAAAAAGGCCGCTATGATTTTTGGCTGAAAGGAAAATATTTTGAAGCGGGCGGCGATCAAACGAAACAGCCGTATTCTGTCGTCATTCCGCCGCCGAACGTGACGGGCAGGCTGCACCTCGGACATGCGTGGGATACGACGCTGCAAGATATCGTTACGCGTATGAAACGCATGCAGGGCTATGACGTGCTCTGGCTTCCGGGCATGGACCACGCCGGCATCGCCACTCAGGCAAAAGTCGAAGCGAAGCTCCGCGAACAGGGCACAAGCCGTTATGACCTCGGCCGTGAAAAGTTTTTAGAAGAAACGTGGAAGTGGAAGGAAGAGTATGCTGATTTCATCCGCAGCCAATGGGCTAAGATGGGACTCGGACTCGATTATTCACGCGAACGTTTTACTCTTGATGAAGGGCTGAACAAAGCCGTGCGGGAAGTATTCGTCAAGCTGTACAAAAAAGGCTTGATTTACAGAGGCGAATATATCATCAACTGGGACCCTGCCACAAAAACGGCTTTATCCGATATTGAAGTGATTTACAAAGACGTACAGGGCGCGTTTTATCATTTGCGCTATCCGTTAGCAGACGGTTCAGGCTCAATTGAAATCGCGACCACCCGTCCGGAAACAATGCTTGGCGACACGGCTGTCGCGGTTCATCCTGAAGATGAGCGCTACAAGCACTTAATCGGCAAAACGGTGATTCTGCCGATTACAAACCGTGAAATTCCGATTGTCGGCGATGATTATGTTGATATGGAATTCGGATCAGGCGCCGTTAAAATCACGCCTGCCCATGACCCGAATGATTTTGAACTCGGAAACCGCCACAATTTAGAGCGGATTCTCGTCATGAATGAAGACGGAACAATGAATGAAAAAGCGCTGCAATATAACGGCATGGACCGGTTTGAATGCCGCAAAAAACTCGTCAAAGATCTTCAGGAATCCGGTGTTCTCTTTAAAATCGAAGACCATATGCATTCTGTCGGACATAGTGAGAGAAGCGGCGCCGTTGTTGAGCCGTACCTGTCCACACAATGGTTTGTCAAAATGCAGCCGCTGGCCGATGCTGCGGTTGACCTTCAGTCAAAAGAAGAGAAAGTTCACTTCGTTCCAGACCGTTTCGAGAAAACGTACCTGCATTGGATGGAAAATATCCGTGATTGGTGTATTTCCCGTCAGCTGTGGTGGGGCCACCGCATCCCGGCTTGGTATCATAAAGAAACAAAAGAAGTGTACGTCGGCCTTGAGGCGCCTGAGGACAGTGAGAATTGGGAACAGGATTCAGACGTGCTTGATACATGGTTCAGCTCCGCGCTTTGGCCGTTTTCTACAATGGGCTGGCCTGATGAAAACGCTGAAGACTTTAAGCGGTATTACTCAACCGATGTTCTTGTAACGGGATATGACATCATTTTCTTCTGGGTATCCCGGATGATTTTCCAAGGTCTTGAGTTTACCGGCGAGCGTCCGTTCAAAGACGTGCTGATTCACGGCTTAATCCGTGACGAGCAGGGCAGAAAAATGAGTAAATCCCTTGGGAACGGCGTGGACCCGATGGATGTCATCGACAAGTACGGAGCGGATTCCCTGCGCTATTTCCTGGCAACCGGAAGTTCACCGGGACAGGATCTCCGTTTCAGCTATGAAAAAGTGGAATCCACATGGAATTTCGCAAATAAAATTTGGAACGCCTCCCGTTTTGCATTAATGAACATGGACGGCATGACGTATGACGAGCTTGATCTGTCCGGTGAAAAATCAGTTGCTGATAAGTGGATCCTCACAAGACTGAATGAAACGATAGAAGACGTAACCCAGCTTGCGGATCGTTATGAATTCGGTGAAGTCGGACGCCACCTGTACAACTTTATCTGGGACGATGTGTGCGACTGGTATATCGAAATGGCGAAGCTTCCGCTGTACGGGGAAGATGAAGCGGCGAAGAAAACAACCCGTTCTGTTCTGGCATACGTGCTTGACCAGACGATGCGTCTTCTTCACCCGTTTATGCCATTCTTAACGGAAGAAATCTGGCAGCACCTTCCTCATGAAGGCGAGTCAATCACGATCAGCTCTTGGCCGGTTCCGGTGCCGGAGCATACGGATAAAGAGGCAGCGGCGGATATGAAACTGCTCGTTGAATTAATCCGTTCTGTCCGCAATATCCGGAGCGAAGTCAACACGCCGATGAGCAAGCAGGTTGAACTTTACATTAAAACATCTACCGAAGACATTGCCGGCCGCCTTGAGAAGAACCGTTCTTACGTTGAACGCTTTACGAATCCGAGCACGCTGAAAATCGGGACGGATATCACTGCGGCAGACAAAGCGATGACAGCGGTCGTCACCGGAGCGGAAGTCATTCTGCCGCTTGAAGGGCTGATTAACATTGATGAGGAGATCGCCCGTCTGCAAAAAGAATTCGACAAGCTGACAAAAGAGGTCGAACGCGTTCAGAAAAAACTCGGCAACGAAGGATTCATTAAAAAAGCTCCTGAGCATGTCATTGAAGAAGAACGCGGAAAAGAGAAAGACTACACGGCAAAACGCGAAGCTGTCCGGCAGCGGATTGCAGAGCTGAAAGGCTGATAAAACAGCGGGGCGGTTTCCTAAGAAACCGCCTTGTCGTATAAAAGAGGGGATTTCATTGTTTAATACGTACAAAGAAGCGATCAGCTGGATTCACGGCAGACTCAAGTTCGGCGTTAAGCCGGGCCTTCTCCGTATGGAAAAGCTGATGGAAAAACTGGAACACCCGGAAAAGAACATTCGCGCCATTCATGTGGCGGGCACAAACGGCAAAGGATCGACTGTCGCTTTTATCCGTTCCGTGCTTCAAGAATCCGGTTATACGGTCGGCACGTTCACATCGCCTTACATTATTACGTTTAATGAGCGTATCAGCGTCAACGGCACGCCGATTTCTGATGAGGAATGGAGAACGCTCGTTAATGACATAAAACCGATAGTCGATGAGCTTGATAAGACCGATGCCGGAACGGTGACAGAATTTGAAATCATTACAGCGTGTGCATTTTTATATTTTGCGAAGCGGGCTGATATCGATTTTGTCATTTTTGAAGCGGGGCTCGGCGGCACATTTGATTCAACCAATATTGTGAATCCGCTCCTGTCGGTCATTACAAGTATCGGACATGACCATATGGCGATTTTAGGCAATACCATCGAGGAGATCGCCGGGCAGAAAGCCGGTATCATTAAAAATTCCATTCCGGTTATTACGGGCGTCAATCAGCCGGAAGCACTCGGCGTTATTGAAGCGGAAGCCGAAAAAAAGCAGGCTCCGTATCAGTCACTATATAAAACGTGCAGACTGTTTAATGAAGCGGCGCTTCCGTCCGGTGAAAGCTTTTCGCTGGAAACGGAAACGAAATGCTATGAAAACATTCAAACGTCGCTGATCGGCATTCACCAAAGGCAGAATGCGGCATTGGCGATATTGGCCGCTGAATGGGTGAATCGTCTGGGAGCCGCAGCCATTTCTGAAGAAGCGATGCGAAACGGCCTGAAAAAAGCATCGTGGCCGGGCCGGTTTGAACGTCTTCAAAGCCGCCCTTTAGTGTTTGCGGACGGCGCGCATAACGAAGAGGGCGTTGAAACGCTGACAGAAACGATCCGCCAGCGCTTTGCCGGTAAAAACGTCCATGTCGTATTCAGCGCATTAAAAGACAAACCGTATCAGGAAATGATTAAAAAGCTTGAAACCGAAGCGGATTCCATTCACTTTGTATCATTTGACTTTCCGCGTGCTTCAAGCGCCGAAGCCCTTTATAACGCAAGCAGTCTAGCGGATAAGAGCTTCGATGAGAACCCGGACAGTGTGAAAGAGTGGATTGAACAAAAAGATGGTGCGGATGATGTCATCATCATTACCGGCTCCTTATACTTTATTTCAGAAATGAGAAAGCGGCTTATCTGACAGCCCCTCGGATGCCCGACGGACCATTTTCCGGTTTTGCCGGGTGTTTTTATGCTGAAAATATATTTTCAGCCATTTTAGTCATGGTGTTTTTCTTTGCTATAATCTGAGCCAGATTGATAGTAAAGGTGTGGTCTGAGTGCTTTTGATTCTGTTTTTTCTAGGCTTGATTTTCGGTTCTTTTTTTTATACAGCAGCGTGCCGTATCCCGCTGCGAATCTCGGTTATTTCGCCGCGTTCAGCCTGTTCGTTTTGCCGCTTGCCGCTCTCCTGGGGGGAGCTTGTGCCCGTCGTTTCCTATATTCTGCAAAGAGGCAGATGCAGAAACTGCCGTGCGAAGCTGTCGGTTATGTATCCGGCGGCGGAATGCTGGACGGCATGTTTATTCACGGCTGCAGGCATTCATTTCGGTTTCTCAAAAGAACTGTTAGTCGCGCTGTTATTTCTGTCTCTGCTCATGATTGTTACTATGACGGATCTGCAATATATGCTGATTCCTGACAAAGTTCTGCTGTTTTTTCTTCCGCTTTTCATCGCCGGGCGTATGTTTTCTCCGCTGGATTCATGGTATGCAGGGTTTGCCGGAGCCGTTTGCGGATTTTTTCTGCTTGTTTTTATCATGTTTGTCAGTAAAGGAGGCATCGGCGCAGGTGATGTGAAACTGTTTGGGGTGATCGGCCTGACGCTCGGCGTAAAGCTCGTGCTCATTGCATTCTTTCTTTCCGTTATGATCGGAGCCGTATACGGTATGTGCGCCGCAGCCCGGGGCAGGCTTGGTAAAAAGCAGCCATTTCCGTTTGCGCCGGCCATCTCAGCCGGGAGCGCTTTGAGTTATTTATACGGTGAAGAGCTGTTTTCGTTTTACATCAAGCTCGCTTCAGGAGGGGCTTGAAAAATTTGGCGAACGTTTTTTGGACAAGACGACAAAAGTCTTGTTCTTTTTTTTTTCGCCTATGCTAAAGTGTGAACCATGATCAGTTCAAGGTACGGCCAAGACGAATGCAAGGGGGAAGAGACGTTGAAAAAAAGGAAGAGCAAAAAGCACAGCAAAGCCAAAAACAATGCCCTTAAAGTAACCATTAACGGACAAGAAGAAACGATGTATGGACAAGAAGATGTGAAAGAAGGCGGGGAGAAAACCGTCACATTTTCAAATTGGGAAGAAACAAAAAAGGCGGAGCAGGAGACCGCCGCATCCCATGAAGATCCGAAAGAAGAAGATTTCAATTGGGATCATGAGAAGAATTCTGAGGTATTTGAAGATGACCCGAAAGTCGTTCCGCCATACCAGAAGAAAAAAAACGGCCCTCATTTTCCGAAAAAAAAGCAGCCGTCTTCTCCAGTTAAAAAAGCGGTCACGACAATTGCCGTTGCGGCTGTTTTAGGCACCGGGCTCGGCCTTGTCGCCTTAAATATGTCGGGAAGTAAAGAAGCCTCCGCTCCAGCATCAGCTGACAAAGGTTCACAAGGGCAGACGGCGAAAGCGGGAGATGTTTCTAAAGACAAATCGGAAACAGCCGGCACAGGAGATGCGGAATCTTCAGAGGGAAATTATAAAACATATGCGGTGCAGGCCGGAAAATTTTCATCAGAAAAAGGAGCGCAAACCCTTGTTGACCAGCTGACTGAAAAAGGATACTCGGCCGTCTCTCTGGCTAAAGAAGACGGATACACATACGTGATCGCCGGGCTTGCAGCGGAAAAAAGCTTATCACAGCAATTGGGTCAGACACTGATAGACCATGATTTTGAGGCTTGGGGCGGAAAAGAGCTCAGCTTTGCTGTCGATTCAGGACTGGAAGACTCTTTTAAACAAGCATCTGAGCTCTCCGCCAAAGCGATTACCGGCAAAGATCTTTCAAAAACGGAAGTGGCTGAAGCAGCAAAAGCGGCAGACGGTGCAGACGCCGCTGACAAAAAGCAGAAAGAGGCCGTGCTTCAAGCGCTGAAAGAACTGGAAACGTCGGGTTCGGAATCCGGCTGGAAAGCCCAAAAAGAGCTTTTAAGTGTTGTAAAATAGTATCTCATTTCCCGTCATCCGGCGGGATTTTTTATTTTGTCATCAAAAAGTTATTTTTCTGAAATTGTGGTTGCCCGTTTGATTTGGTAGGATAGACAAGTATCTTTTTTTCTTAAGCAAACCCTGAAAGGATGACAATCATGACAAAACGCTTAATACTCGCATCACAATCTCCGCGAAGAAAAGAACTCCTTAATCTTCTTCAGATTCCTTACAGCATTATTGCAAGCCGCACAGAAGAAAAATTAAATCGAAACCTTTCGCCGGAAGAAAACGTCCAATGTTTGGCCGAGCAAAAAGCCGGTGCTGTATTGGCCGAAAATCCCGATGCAGTCGTTATCGGGGCTGACACGATGGTGTGCATAGACGGCGAATGCCTCGGCAAACCGCATGACAGAGAAGAAGCGGCACACATGCTGCGGAGGCTTTCCGGCCGAAGCCATCAAGTCATTACGGCGGTCAGCATTCAGACGCATGACCGGAAAGAAACGTTCTGTGACACGACGGAAGTGACGTTTTGGCCGCTCAGTGAAGACGACATACAGCTCTACATTGAAACAAAAGAACCGATGGATAAAGCAGGTGCATACGGCATCCAAGGAAAAGGCGCGCTTTTAGTGAAAAAAATAGACGGTGATTTTTATTCTGTCGTCGGGCTTCCTGTCGCTAAAACAATGAGAGCCTTGAAAGAATTTAATATAAAAGCTTGATGTTCAAACCGGGAAGGGGAACAAGGAGGGGTTGATCATCCGTGATCTGCCGTTAAAATTAAGAGATTTCCCCGAAAAAGAAAAACCGAGAGAGCGGCTTCTGCACTTCGGAGCCGAACATCTCTCTAACAATGAATTGCTCGCCATCCTGCTGCGGACGGGAACGAAACATGAGTCCGTCATGAACCTCGCTCACCGGCTGCTGCGGACGTTTGACGGGCTGCGACTGTTAAAAGGCGCCTCTGCCCAGGAGCTTTCCAGCATTCCGGGAATCGGCACGGTGAAAGCCGTTCAGATTCTTGCCGCAATTGAGCTGGGGAGCCGCATTCATAAGACATCCGCCGGGGAGCATTGCGTCATCCGCTCTCCGGAAGACGGGGCGAAGTATGTGATGGAGGATATGCGCTTTTTATCCCAGGAGCATTTTGTCTGTTTATATTTAAATACCAAAAATCAAGTCATTCATAAACGCACCGTTTTTATCGGAAGTCTGAATTCATCTATTGTCCACCCGCGGGAGGTGTTTAAAGAAGCTTTCAAACGATCCGCCGCGTCCTTCATTTGTGTTCACAATCATCCTTCAGGAGATCCTACACCGAGCAGGGAAGATATAGAGGTAACCAGGCGGCTTTTTGAGTGCGGAAATTTAATCGGCATCGAGCTGCTGGATCATTTGGTCATTGGTGACAAAAAATTTGTGAGTTTAAAGGAAAAAGGATATTTGTAACACTTTTTTTTTCGTTGATTTAAGATATAATAGATTTTATGAGTTTTTCCCTTTAGGGTATTTTTGCTTTAAGAAAGGAAGATACATACATATGTTCGGAATTGGTACAAGAGACCTTGGTATAGATTTGGGAACCGCGAATACGCTTGTGTTTGTTAAAGGAAAAGGAATCGTAGTGAGAGAGCCGTCTGTCGTTGCTCTGCAAACGGATACGAAGTCCATCGTTGCGGTCGGTAACGATGCGAAAAACATGATCGGAAGAACTCCGGGCAACGTGGTCGCGCTCCGTCCGATGAAAGACGGCGTTATCGCTGACTATGAAACAACTGCGACAATGATGAAATACTACATTAATCAGGCTGTGAAAAATAAAGGATTGTTTGCGAGAAAGCCTTACGTTATGGTGTGTGTGCCGTCAGGTATTACGGCCGTTGAAGAACGGGCGGTCATCGACGCGACAAGACAAGCGGGCGCACGTGACGCTTATCCGATTGAAGAACCGTTTGCAGCAGCAATCGGCGCGAATCTTCCGGTATGGGAGCCGACGGGCAGCATGGTCGTTGATATCGGCGGCGGAACAACTGAAGTGGCGATCATTTCTTTAGGCGGCATTGTCACATCTCAGTCAATCCGCGTAGCCGGTGACGAAATGGACGACTCAATCATCAGCTATATCAGAAAAACATATAATCTGATGATCGGTGACCGTACGGCGGAAGCTATTAAAATGGAAATCGGTTCAGCAGAAACCGGTGAAGAAAATGCGTCAATGGAAATCCGCGGCCGCGATCTTCTGACAGGTCTGCCGAAAACGATCGAAATCACGGGAACGGAAATTGCAAATGCACTGCGTGATACAGTTCTCTCAATCGTTGACGCGGTGAAGAGCACGCTTGAAAAAACACCGCCTGAGCTGGCCGCTGATATTATGGACAGAGGTATTGTATTAACAGGGGGAGGCGCCCTGCTCCGCAATCTCGACAAAGTCATCAGCGACGAAACGAAAATGCCTGTTCTTATCGCTGAAGATCCGCTGGATTGTGTTGCGATCGGCACTGGAAAAGCACTGGAGCACATCCATCTTTTCAAAGGAAAAACAAGATAATCAGGAGTTAAATAGAAGAGGTGTATCACGATGCCGAACAAACGGTTAATGCTATTACTTCTGTGTATTATCATATTGGTGGCTATGATTGGATTCTCGCTGAAGAACGGCCGTAATACCACCTGGCCTGAAAAGCTGATCGGTGATACGACGGGAGTATTTCAAAACATTTTTCACACGCCTGCCGAATATTTTGCAGGGTTCTTCGGGGACATAAAAGACCTGAAAAACACGTACAAGGAAAACGAACGCTTAAGACAAAAGCTGGACGGACAGACACAATATGAAGCGAAGCTCCAAGAACTCAAAGATGAAAACAAGAAGCTGCGTGATGAACTCGGGCATGTCAAATCAATTTCCGACTATGATCCGATTTTAGCGACCGTTATCGCCAGAAACCCTGATCAATGGTACAAGCAGATCATGATCAATAAGGGAACGAAGCAGAAAGTGGCCAAAGACATGGCTGTCACGAACGAAAAGGGTGCGCTGGTCGGGAAGATCAAAAGCAGCGGACTCAACAGTTTCACATCCGCCGTTCAGCTGCTGAGCGATGTTGACCGCAATAACAGAGTGGCCACCAAAATCTCCGGCAAAAAGGGAAGCAAAGGCTACGGTTTAATTGAAGGGTATGATAAAAAGAAACAGACTCTGAAAATGACCATCCTTGAGCCGGATGAAAAACGTGAAGTGAAAAAAGGTGACCTCGTGGAGACATCCGGAACGGGCGGCGTATTTCCTCAAGGGCTGACGGTCGGGGAAGTGACCGATGTAGAATCAGATGCTTACGGCCTGACGAAAATCGCTTACGTGAAACCGGCTGCCGATCTGTACGATCTTGACCATGTCATCGTCGTGAACCGAAGCGTAGCAACAGGGGAGGAAGGATCGTGAAACGTTTCCTTCTCCCTTTGATTATGATTTTGGTCTTTTGTGCGGAAAGCATCTATACCGATCTGGTGCGTTTTCCTTTCGTTTCCGTCGAGCAGCAGGTCGTTCCGCATTTTCTTTTGCTTGCGCTGATTTTTATGTCCGCTTATATCAACCAAAAGCATGCGGTGATCTACGGTTTGATTTTCGGATTTCTTTATGACATCAATTATACGGGTGTTTTAGGCGTTTATATGTTTGGTTTTGCCGGTTTATGCTATCTGGCGGCCAAAGCGTTTAAAGTGCTGCAGACAAACGCCCTGATGGTCATTCTGGTTGCGGTGCTGAGCGTATGTGTGCTTGAATTTTACGTCTACGGCATCCAGACGTTAATCCGCAGCGGCACAATGACATTTAACGATTTTGTCATTCAGAGGTTCTTGCCGACCGCTTTGCTGAATATTGCGGGAGCCGTTATATTAGTCCTGCCCTTCAGGCTGTTTTATATAAGTCTGAAGAAAGAATTAAGAGATGAGTAAAAAGGATTTTATCTTTTTTTGACGAAAAGAGTATGTTGTTGAGGTGAACATTGATGAAGACCAAAAAGCAGCAATATGTAACAATAAAAGGAACAAAAAACGGCTTAACATTGCATCTGGATGATGCGTGTTCTTTTGATGAGCTTCTCGATGGTCTTCAAAACATGCTGTCGATTGAACAATATACTGATGGCAAAGGCCAAAAAATCAGTGTTCATATTAAACTCGGGCATCGGTATCTGTATCAGGAACAGGCAGAGAAGCTGACTGATCTGATCGCGTCAAAGAAAGATTTAGTCGTGCATTCAATTGACAGTGAAGTCATCGCCAAAGAAGAAGCGCAGCGGATGAAAGAGGAGCAGGAAATTGTTTCTGTTTCCAAAATCGTCCGTTCGGGCCAGGTGCTTCACGTGACGGGAGATTTGCTTTTAATCGGAGATGTGAATCCCGGCGGTACGATCAGAGCCGGAGGAAATATATTTGTTCTCGGTTCATTAAAAGGGATTGCCCACGCGGGTTATAACGGAAATAACCGGGCTGTGATCGCCGCATCAGAAATGATGCCGACACAATTGAGGATCAATCACGTGTTAAATCGCTCCCCAGACCACATTCAAAAAGGGAACGACATGGAATGTGCTTATTTAGATACTGACGGAAATATGGTCATTGAACGCCTTCAGCAATTGGCTCATTTAAGACCTGATCTAACAAGGCTTGAGGGAGGAATGTGAAATTGGGTGAGGCTATCGTAATAACTTCGGGAAAAGGCGGAGTAGGTAAAACAACAACATCTGCAAACCTCGGTACCGCCTTAGCCATTTTAGGGAAGCGCGTCTGTTTGGTAGACACAGATATCGGACTGCGCAACCTTGATGTCGTAATGGGTCTTGAAAACAGAATTATTTACGACTTAGTAGATGTAATTGAAGGCAGATGCAAGACGCATCAGGCGCTTGTCAAAGACAAACGTTTTGATGATCTGCTTCATTTAATGCCGGCTGCCCAGACAAGCGACAAGACGGCTGTTGTCCCTGAGCAGATCAAATCGCTTGTGCAGGAGCTTAAGCAGGAATTTGATTATGTCATTATTGATTGTCCGGCCGGAATTGAACAAGGCTATAAAAATGCCGTCTCCGGAGCTGATAAGGCGATTGTTGTGACGACGCCGGAAATATCAGCGGTGCGGGACGCTGACCGCATTATCGGACTTTTGGAGCAGGAAGATATCGAACCGCCGCGCCTTATCGTGAACCGCATCAGAAATCACCTGATGAAAAACGGTGACACGATGGATGTGGATGAAGTTGTTCATCATCTGTCTATTGATCTCCTCGGAATCGTTGCTGACGATGATGAAGTGATCAGGGCTTCAAATATCGGCGAACCGATTGCCATGAATTCCAAAAACCGCGCCAGCATTGCGTACCGCAATATCGCCCGGCGCATTTTAGGAGAATCCGTTCCTTTGCAGGTGCTTGAAGAGCAGCAAAAAGGGATGATGGCGAAAATCAAGTCATTTTTCGGCGTGCGTTCATAATATATACCAGAATACAAAGATCTGATGAAGCCCAGCTTATCAGGTCTTTTTTGTTTTTCAAGAGCGCATATTTGCAATGGACAAGACATAGGATGTACAAACCCAACGATTGCAAAGGATGATGGCGATGAGTCACAGAGCTGATGAAATTAGAAAAAGACTGGCCAAAAGAAGAAAACAGCGGCCTGAATCAAAACGGACTTTCGTTCAAAACGCCCAAACGCAGAATTTTCCCGCGTGGCAGACGGTCAAGGAGCAGGAAAAGCACAAACTTCTTCCGGACTACGAATATCAAACGGAACACCCGCCCGAATTTAACGGACGGCATCCATTGATCAGCGCTCATTCTATTATTTTAAAATGCCTGCTGGCCGCCTGTCTCGTACTGATCTCCGCTATTGCCTATAAAACTGACAAACAGCCGCTGAGTCAGATCAAACCGGCGATCGCACAAACCTTTCAAAAAGAATTTCAGTTTGCTGCCGTAAGCAATTGGTTCGTATCTTCCTTCGGAAACCCGCTCGCTTTTCTTACGCCGGGAACGAAAAAGAAGGACGGTCAGGTGGCGGTCAGTCAGGATATGGCCGTTCCTGCCGCGGGGAAAATCCAGCAGGACTTTCAAAATAACGGAGAAGGCGTCGTCGTCGAAACCGCCAGCGAAGCCATTGACAGCGTAAAAGAAGGCTACATTATGGAAGTGAGCAAAGATAAAAAAACAGGGCTGACGGTGAAGGTGCAGCACGCCGACAATACCAGCAGCATTTACGGCCGGCTAAAAGATGTTAACGTTTCATTGTACGACTTTGTCGATAAAGGGAAAAAGATCGGTTCGATCAAGCTCAACGATAAAAGTAAAGGCCAGTACTATTTCGCGATCCAGGATGGCGATAAATTCATAGATCCGATCCAGGTGATCACATTTGATGAATAAATGGCTCATCCTCCTTTTTAAAATTCATGTCCATCCTTTTCTTTGGATTATCATGGGGCTTGGTCTTATGACGGGGCACATCAAAGCGCTGCTGTGTCTTTTGCTGGTCGTATCCGTTCATGAGCTGGGGCATGCTGCTCTGGCTGTGTTTTTTTCGTGGCGCATTAAACGAATCTTTCTGCTCCCTTTCGGCGGGACGGTTGAGGTGGAGGAGCACGGAAACCGGCCGCTTAAAGAGGAATTCGCGGTCATTCTGGCGGGCCCGCTTCAGCATGTGTGGCTTCAGGCGGCAGCCTGGCTCTTTTTCATGTCAGGCTTTGCAAGTGAGCAGACATTTGAGATGTTTACCTTTTATAATCTCTCCATTCTTTTCATCAATCTTTTGCCGATCTGGCCGCTTGACGGCGGAAAGTTCGTGTTTTTATACTTCTCTAAACAAATGGCTTTTCAAAAAGCGCATCTCCTCAGCCTGCAGACATCAGCCGTTTCCGCGCTTTTGCTCTGCTGCTGGATTGTGCTGGCCGTCCCCCTTCAGGTCAGCGCATGGGTGCTGTTCGTCTTTCTCGCCGCTTCTTTATGGGATGAATACCGGAAGCGGCATTATATTCAGCTGAGGTTTCTTTTGGAGAGATACTACGGCAAAAACCGCGATGTCGCCATGCTGCATCCTTTGACGGTCGCGGCCGATGCCAAAGTAAAGCATGTCATGGCCGAATTCAAACGGGGATGCAAGCACCCCATTATCGTTGAAAAAGCCGGCGAAAAGCTCAGCCAGCTCGATGAAAATGAAGTGCTTCATGCGTATTTTGCCGATAAACGGACAGATTCCTCTATGGAAGACCTGCTGCTGCCTTACTAGAAATAGATTGACATATCCTTTTGGTTCTGATATATTTTTTAATGTTATGGATGTAGCACCAATGCTACAACCGCTCGGGACAGGTGATAAGAGCTTTAAAGCCCCCTGTTGCTGGCGAGTCTTAGTCTAATAGGAGGTGCAGAGAATGTACGCAATCATTAAAACAGGCGGAAAACAAATCAAAGTTGAAGAAGGTCAAACTGTTTACATCGAAAAACTTGCTGCTGAAGCAGGTGAAACAGTGACGTTTGAAGACGTATTGTTTGTTGGCGGAGACAGCGTGAAAGTCGGCAACCCAACAGTTGCAGGCGCGACAGTTACAGCTAAAGTTGAAAAACAAGGCCGTGCGAAAAAAATCACTGTTTTCCGTTACAAGCCAAAGAAAAATGTTCATAAAAAACAAGGTCATCGTCAGCCTTATACTAAATTGACAATCGAAAAAATCAACGCGTAAGCATGATTGAGGCAACAATTCGAAGATCCCGGAATGACGGGGGCATTTTGTCCTTTGAAATGACGGGACATGCCGATTTTGCTGAACATGGACGAGATCTCGTATGCGCCGGGGTCACGGCTGTCGTTTTCGGAGCGGTCAATGCGGTTATCGCGCTGGCTCCTCTCGAACCGATTCTTGATATAGGCGAGGACGGGGGTTATTTCTACTTTGAATTCCCTGAAGCCGCTGATCAGGAAGCTTTGCAAAAAGCGCAGCTGCTGATTGAAGGCATGATTGTTTCTCTTGAAACGATCGAGCGGGATTACAGTGAACACTTACGGTTGACTGCAAACCAAATATAGGAGGTGAGTTACATGCTTAGATTAGATCTTCAGTTTTTCGCTTCTAAAAAAGGTGTAGGTTCTACAAAGAACGGACGTGACTCTGAATCTAAACGTTTAGGCGCTAAACGTGCAGACGGTCAATTCGTAACAGGCGGATCTATCCTTTACCGTCAACGCGGAACGAAAATCTACCCAGGTGAAAACGTGGGCCGCGGAGGAGATGACACTCTTTTTGCTAAAATCGACGGAACTGTTAAATTCGAACGTTTCGGCCGTGACCGCAAAAAAGTGAGCGTATATCCTGTAGCTCAATAATGACACAAAAAACTCCGGTCGTTGACTGGAGTTTTTTTTGCAGTAAGCGGAGTAACATCAAGAATGAAAAGCAGAGGATGCGTGAGTGAACCCCGCCTTGAATGAGGACATCAGCTTCCCATACCCACTGGATATGTTCCCCAAGCAGTGATACCAAAAATGTTTCTGCCTGGCATCCGCATTGTATGCGATCCGAAAAAGGAACATGATGAACCAGGAAAAACAAGTGTTTTTTTAACAAAGCCTTCTCTGTTATAATTCATAGTACACACTTATCAAGACTCCTAAAAAGAAATTAAACGATTGGGAGTGCGAAAATGAAGGATGTATCGAAGAAACAAGAAGAACCTGTAAGCGATGCGGCTCTGATCAATGAGCTGATCCAATTAATGGGCCATTTCCGTCATGATTGGATGAATAAGCTGCAGCTGATAAAAGGAAACTTAAGTTTGCAGAAGTATGACAGGGTCGTTGAAATTATTGACGAAATGGTCATAGATGCAAAGCACGAATCAAAGCTCTCAAACCTGAAAACCCCGCACTTGGCGTTTGACTTTCTTACATTTAATTGGAAGTCCCGTTATATGAGGCTCGAATACGAAGTGCTCGGAGAAATTAAAGATTTATCGGCATATGATCAAAAGCTGTCGAACCTGATGAGAAAACTGTTTCATCTGTTCGGTCTGGCGGTAAATAATGAAAGTGAAAATCATCTGACCGTATCGCTGCAGACGGATCACCCTGACAGACAGCTTATTGTATATCTCGATTTTCATGGAACGATTGCAAATGCAGATGTGTTTGATGAATTTCGCAAATCCCGGCATGAGGACTTTGATGTCATGCAATTTGAGCTGACCGGCCATGAATGTGTGGCCGAAATTGGAATGAACTAGCGGTTTTTTACGGTTTAGAACGGAGGATATTATGTTTGTAGATCAGGTGAAAGTATATGTAAAAGGCGGCGACGGCGGTAACGGAATGGTTGCGTTCCGCCGTGAAAAATATGTGCCGAAAGGCGGGCCTGCCGGCGGTGACGGAGGTAATGGAGGCGACGTCGTTTTTGAGGTTGATGAAGGACTGCGCACGCTCATGGACTTCCGGTACCAGCGGCATTTCAAAGCGATACGCGGCGAGCACGGCATGTCTAAAAACCAGCACGGCAGAAATGCGGACGATATGGTTGTTAAAGTTCCGCCCGGCACAGTCGTAACGGATGACGATACAAAACAGGTCATTGCCGATCTGACTGAGCATGGGCAGCGTGCCGTCATCGCAAAAGGCGGACGCGGCGGACGCGGAAATACCCGCTTTGCGACACCGGCCAACCCGGCACCGCAGCTGTCAGAGCACGGAGAGCCCGGAAAAGAGCGCTATATCGTGCTTGAACTGAAAGTGCTTGCAGACGTAGGTCTCGTCGGCTTCCCGAGCGTCGGAAAATCTACGCTTCTGTCTGTCGTTTCATCGGCAAAGCCGAAAATCGCCGATTATCATTTTACAACGCTTGTTCCGAATCTGGGCATGGTGGAAACGGATGACGGAAGAAGCTTCGTCATGGCGGATCTGCCCGGTTTGATTGAAGGAGCGCATGAAGGAGTCGGCTTAGGCCACCAATTTCTCCGCCATATCGAACGGACGCGCGTCATCGTTCACGTCATTGACATGTCAGCGATGGAAGGCCGTGATCCGTATGAGGATTATGTCACCATTAATCAGGAGCTCAGTGAATATAATCTGCGGCTGACGGAGCGTCCGCAAATTATCGTTGCGAATAAAATGGACATGCCCGAAGCGGCTGAAAATCTTAAAGCGTTTAAAGAAAAGCTTCAGGATGACCATCCTGTCTTCCCGATCAGCGCGGTGACGAGAGAAGGGCTCCGCGATCTTCTGTTTGAAGTCGCCAACCAGCTGGAAACAACGCCTGAATTCCCGCTGTATGATGAAGAAGAACTGGCGGAAAACCGCGTAATGTACACGATGGAAGACGAAGAAATTCCATTTAACATTACCCGTGATCCGGACGGTGCGTTTGTGCTTTCAGGTGACAGTCTGGAACGCCTCTTTAAAATGACTGATTTCTCCCGTGACGAATCCGTCAAGCGTTTTGCAAGACAGATGCGCGGTATGGGCGTTGATGAAGCGCTCAGAGAACGCGGTGCTAAAGACGGCGATATCATCCGGCTTCTGGAATTTGAATTTGAATTTATTGATTAAAAAAACGGAGAGCTTGCAATGCAGGCTCTCTGATGTAAAAGGGAGGGGTGCAGGTGAAAGAAGAGACATTTTATTTAGTGCGTGAAGACGTTCTGCCTGATGCGATGCGGAAAACCCTTGAAGTCAAAAAGCTGCTGGACAGAAAAAAGGCTGAATCGGTTGCAGATGCCGTGCAGAAAGTTGATTTAAGCAGAAGCGCTTTTTACAAATACCGAGATGCGGTTTTCCCTTTTTACACGATGGTTAAAGAACAAATAATCACACTTTTCTTTCATTTGGAGGATCGGTCAGGCGCGTTATCCCAGCTTTTGCAGGCGGTGGCTGACTCAGGAAGCAACGTGCTTTCCATTCACCAGACGATTCCGCTTCAGGGCAGGGCGAATGTCACGCTCTCAATCAGTACGTCCGCAATGGAAGAAAACATTCATACGTTAATGAATAAACTGAGAAAATTTGATTTTATAGAAAAAGTTGAGATCTTAGGGTCAGGCGCGTAAGGAGAGAAGAGACATGAAAGTCGGTTATTTAGGGCCAGAAGCCACATTTACACATCTAGCAGTCAGTTCCTGCTTTCAAAACAGCGTGACACAAGCACCTTATCAAACAATACCGGCATGCATGGATGCGGCGGTTGCGGGAGAAGTTGATCTTGCATTTGTTCCTTTGGAAAACGCGCTGGAAGGCTCGGTTAACTTAACGATTGACTATTTGATTCATGAGCAGCCTCTTGCGATCGTGGGGGAAATGACGCTGCCGATTCACCAGCATCTGCTCGTTCACCCTTCGAGAGAAAATGAGTGGAAAAAGCTTGAGAAAATTTATTCTCATTCCCATGCGATTGCGCAATGCCACAAATTTCTTCACCGGCATTTTTCGTCCGTTCCTTATGAGTATGCGAAGTCAACAGGTGCGGCTGCCAAGTATGTCAGTGAGCATTCGGACCTTCCGATCGGCGTGATTGCAAATGAAATGGCCGCCGCTACATACGGATTGAGCATCGTGAAGCGGGATATTCAGGATTATCAGGACAACCACACGAGATTTGTCATTCTTTCGCCTGAAAAAGACGTCTCATTCGAAGTGAATGCGAAACTGTCTTCACGGCCGAAAACGACGATGATGGTAACGCTTCCCCAAGATGACCAATCAGGTGCGCTGCACAGGGTGCTGTCCGCTTTTTCATGGAGAAACCTGAATTTATCAAAGATCGAATCGCGCCCGACAAAAACGGGTCTCGGCAACTATTTCTTTATTATTGATATTGAACAGGCGATGGATCAGGTTCTCATTCCCGGTGCCGTTCAAGAGATGGAAGCCCTCGGCTGCCGGGTCAAGCTTCTGGGAACATATCAATCCTATTCGATATAAAAAAAGCCCTTCAGGGGGCTTTTTTTTTAATCTTTTATTAAAATACCCGCGTCGTCCAGCGCTTGGCAGGCTTGGTCAATCCGCTCTTTTGTCGGGGCGCTTAACGTATGGAGGTGCACGCCTCCGGTCAGCTGTGAAAGGTAAGCGGCATTTGTCGAGTTAATGTGATCCATGAATTGTTTGACTTCTTTCCGTGTACTGACTCTTATGGCGGCGGTTAAATCGCCGTATACGGGGTGTTCAATTATGACGTCCTTTATGGTGACGCCTTCATCGACAATGAGTGCAAGCTCTTCTTCCGTCCGCTCCGGTCCGTGCAGACAGGCGACAATCCGTTCGGCATTTTTTTCGCCGCCGGCATTCATGCTGATGTATAAGTAGCCTTGGCTCGTCGCGATAATCGGCTCGTTTTTTGCTTTCAAAAGCGATATGTCCTGCACGATCACCTGTCTTGAGACATTTGCTTTTTTGGCCAATTCGCCTCCTGTTAATGGCGAGCCGGCTTCTTTCAGCCAATGAAGCAGCATGTCGCGTCTTTTCTCCCCAGTAAGCTTCGTTCCTTCTGTCAAATTCCTGATTCTCCTTTCTTTTGCTCCCATAGCGCCGTAAATGTATGTATCAGCATATCGAGCTGTTCACATGTTGTTTCGTTTCCGAATGAGATCCGGAAAAACTGCCGCGCTTCCCGTTCGGTTTTTCTCAGCGCCTTCATAGCTGAAGAAGGGCCGTGGCTGCCGGCGGAACATGCGCTCCCGGTTGAGATGCAAATATCGTTACGATTACATTCTAACATAATATATTGTCCTTCAAAGGAGTGAAAAAAACACCCGACAATGTGGGGCAGGCATTCACCGCCGGTTTCTTCCTCTGAAAATGAAATGGGGAGGCCTTGACGCCGAATTTGGTCATACAAATAATTCCTCAGCCTGTCAGCATGCTCACGGTGTTCCTCCATATGTTTCACTGCATACTCCGCAGCAGCGGTAAAAGCGCCGATGGCCGGCACATTCACCGTACCGGGCCTGAACCCGTTTTCATGCACGGTATGCGGATAAACCGGGTTCCAGCTGACACCGGGCCGAATGTAAACAGCCCCGGTGCCTTTCGGGCCGTATACTTTATGACCGGAGACGGAAAGGGCGTCGATTCCCTCCTGATCCGCATCAATCGGCAGTTTGCCGAAACTTTGAACACAATCGCAATGCAGCAAAATGTTTCTCTGGTGAAGAAAAGCGGCCAGACGATTCACAGGCTGGATGAGGCCGGTTTCTGAATTCGCGTGCTGTATGGAAACGAGCCCCGTGTCAGGACGGATATGAGCCGCCAGTATGTCCTCGGTTATAAGGCCGTTTTCGTCGGGATATATGATGGTGACATCAATTCCACGGTCAGCTAAAAACGCCGCGGCATTATGGATCGAATGGTGTTCCATTGCGGTCGTAATAAAATGTTTTTTGTGATCGGGCAGACCCTGCAGCAATGATTGGACGGCCAGGATGTTCGCTTCCGTTCCGCCGCTTGTAAAGTAAATGCCGTCTGCCGCTCCGCCGATCAATTTGCCTGCAGAATGTCTGCAATATTCCAGCACGTCCGCCGCTCTTCCTCCGGCGTCATGAAGGCTGCTTGCATTGCCGTATACCTCTGTGCTGAGATGCTGAAAGACTTTCGCGGCTTCTTTGCTTAAAGGCGCTCCCGCCGCGTAATCAAGATAAATCATACAGCCCGTCTCCTATCCGTTTATGTTAAAAAAAGCTTGAGTTTATTTTATCGTTGTGTAAATATAGGTGTCAAGACAGGTGTAAATATAACAGGAGGGTGATGTATGTCTGAAAAAACAATTATCGTCATTGGTTCGGGGACGGCGGCCCTTGCCTGTGCTTCCTCATTTCCTCCGTCATACCAAGTGACCGTCATCACGAAGAGAAACGTAACGAACAGCAATTCGCATTATGCTCAAGGCGGGATTGCTGTTTCATACGCAAAAGATGACTCGATAGAATCCCATGTGAACGATACACTGTATGCGGGGTGCGGACACAATGACGTGACAGCCGTGCGGCATTTGCTGAAAAGCGGACAGAGCATGATAAACAGGCTGATAGAAGGCCATTTCCCTTTTGATACGAAGTCGGACGGAACGTTTTGTCTCGGCAGGGAAGGCGCTCATTCCAAAAGGAGGATTCTGCACGCCGGGGGAGATGCGACCGGACGGATGTTAGTTGAGTTTCTGGTTCAGCAGCTGAGGGACGGCATACGGATCATTGAACACGAGACGGTTGTTGATCTGCTGATTGAACACGGACGATGCGCAGGTGTTGCCGTAAAGGATGCTTCAGGCGCTGTTTCTTACAGAAGAGCGGATTGTGTAGTGCTTGCATCAGGCGGCTGCGGCAGTCTGTACCAATATCACACAAATGATTCCGCCATAACGGGAGACGGCATCGCTCTTGCCTTCCGCGCGGGAGCTGAGATCACGGATATGGAGTTCACCCAGTTCCACCCGACCCTCCTTGTGAAAAACGGGACTGTGTACGGCCTGATTTCTGAAGCAGTGAGAGGAGAAGGCGGATATTTAGCGGATCGCTTCGGGCGCAGGATCATGGCTGGCAGACACGCGCTTGAAGATTTGGCGCCCCGGGATGTGGTTTCACGGGCGATTTATGAAGAAATGATGAAAGAAAATCCTGTTTTTATAAATTGCAGCCGAATAGCCGATTTTAAGAAACGTTTTCCGACCATAACAGGTATTTGTCAAACAGCCGGTGTTGATCTTGAAAGCGGGATTCCAGTAGCACCCGGAATGCATTTTTTAATGGGCGGAGTAAAAGCCGATACATGGGGGAAAACGTCCGTGCCTGATTTGTACGCCATAGGCGAGACCGCCTGCACAGGATTGCACGGGGCGAACCGCCTTGCGAGCAACTCACTGCTGGAAGCGCTGGCAAGCGGGAAACGATGTGCTGAACATATCACTCAAACACCGTTAAACGGAAGATATAAAAAAACCCCGAAGAAATCTGACGTCATCTTACAAGTGCCGGACACAACGCTTCATGTGCTCCAAGCCAAAATGACAACCGGAGCGGGCATTGTCAGGGAAAAAGAAAACATGCAGGCGCTGGCATCCTGGCTTAACAACGTATCTGTGCGTCATATAAATGTGAAGGAAATCACAATAGAACAAGCCGAGCTATCCTGCCTATGGAAGACTGCGCAACTTGTTGTGACCTCAGCCCTTATTCGGGAAGAAAGCAGGGGGGCTCATTTTCGCGCTGATTTTCCCGGGACGGAGAAAGAGTGGCACGGAAAACAAATCATTCATTCAACATCTGGAACAGCTATCAGAAAAAACGAAAGGATTGGGGAACTATGGACATTCTGCAGCTGAAACAAATGCTGACTCATTTTTTTCAGGAAGATATCGGAACGGGTGATGTCACGTCACAAGCGATTTTTTCTGATCAGCAATGTAAAGCGCGAATCATCACAAAAACAGACGGCGTGTTTGCCGGAGAAGCCGTTATCCGTGAAGGATGGAAGCTTTTACACGATGACATCCGCATCCGCTCCCTGAAAAAAGACGGAGAACGGATGAAAAAAGGAGACGTGCTCGCTGAAATAGAAGGCCAGGCGGCGGCTCTTCTTACGGGGGAGCGGGTCATTCTGAATCTCATACAAAGAATGTCAGGCATTGCGACAATGACGGATGAGGCCAAAAGGCGTCTTGATGATCCGTCCATCAAGCTTTGTGATACGAGAAAAACGACACCCGGGCTCAGAATGCTGGAAAAATACGCCGTTCGGGTCGGAGGCGGCTTTAATCATCGCTTCGGCTTATATGACGGCATCATGATAAAAGATAATCATATTGCCGCCTGCGGATCGATAAGGGCGGCCATGGAGCGGGCAAGAAAAACGGCGGGGCAGATGCTTGCGGTGGAAGTCGAAATCGAATCCGAACAGCAGCTGCTCGAGGCAATAGAAGCGGGTGCAGACGTTATTATGTTTGACAACTGTCCGCCTGAGTCCGTCCGGCGTTTTGCAGGTATGACACCGGGCCATATCAAAACGGAAGCATCCGGAGGCATAACGCTCGACACGTTGCCCGCTTATAAAGGAACGGGGGTCCAATATATTTCACTCGGATTTCTGACTCATTCAGTAAAAAGCGCCGACATCAGCATGGATGTTGAGGCAGCGGAACAGGGGGATTTTTAAGATGTCTATTTTTGACGTGCTAACTGCATCAGCCGAAATGATGCCGAGCCATTATAAAGACATGAGCACTGGAGAAATGGAAAAGCGGGTCGCCGCCATTAAACGGGCTTTCGGAAAGCGCCTGTTCATTCCGGGGCATCACTATCAAAAAGACGAAGTAATACAATTCGCCGATACGGCAGGTGACTCCCTGCAGCTTGCTCAAGTGGCAGAAAAAAATAAAGAGGCGGAATATATTGTGTTTTGCGGCGTGCATTTTATGGCGGAAACCGCTGATATGCTGACTGATGATAACCAAACCGTCATTTTGCCCGACATGCGCGCCGGATGCTCGATGGCTGATATGGCAGATATTCAGCAGACGGACAAAGCATGGCAAGAGCTTCAAGAACTGTACGGTAACACCATCATTCCGTTAACATATGTTAACTCGACGGCGGAAATTAAAGCATTCGTCGGACGGCACGGGGGAGCGACCGTCACCTCTTCGAATGCCCGGAGTGTGCTGAAATGGGCTTTTAAACAAAAAGAGAGAATTTTATTTTTGCCGGATCAGCATTTAGGCAGAAATACGGCCTATGACCTCGGCATTCCGCTGACAGAAATGGCTGTATGGGACCCGGTGCAGAACCGATTGCTTACTGACCATCCGGAAAACATTAAGGTTATCCTTTGGAAAGGGCATTGCTCCGTACACGAAAAGTTTACAGCGGAAAATATTTCTCAGCTGCGGCAGCGGGATTCCGGCATCCGCATTATCGTTCATCCGGAATGTTCGCGGGAAGTGGTCTCGCTCAGTGACGACAGCGGGTCTACCAAATACATTATTGATACGATCGAACAGGCTGAACCGGGAAGCAAGTGGGCGATCGGCACGGAAATGAATCTTGTCCAGCGCCTCATTCACTCGCATCCGGATAAACAGATTGAATCATTGAATCCCGATATGTGTCCGTGTCTGACAATGAACAGAATCGACCTGCCGCATTTATTGTGGTCGCTTGAGCAGCTTGAAAAAGGCGAGCCGAAGGGTGTCATTAAAGTTCCGGAAGCGGTTCGGACAGAAGCGCTTCGTGCTTTGAACAGAATGCTGAGTCATACGTAATTATAAAAATTTCCCCTCCTTCCCAAATTTTTTATCATCATGCCCAGTCCATCGGCATATAGTGTGAAGAAACGTATTGTAATGACAAATGTACCGTTCACGTTTTGTGCATAGGAGGGGAAAACGTTGAAAATTCATATCGTTCAAAAAGGCGATTCGCTCTGGAAAATAGCTGAAAAATACGGAGTTGATCTTGAAGAGTTAAAAAAACTGAATCATCAGCTTAGCAATCCAGACTTAATTATGCCTGGAATGAAGATAAAGGTGCCTTCAGAAGCCGTTCCGGTCAGAAAAGAACCTAAGGCCGGCTTCGGAACGTCTGCGCATAAGCATGAGCATCCATATGCCAAAGAAAAACCGAAATCAGTTGTGGACATTGAAGACACCATACCGGAAGAACCAAAGCCGTCAATTCCGTATGTGCCGCCAATCCCTGAAAAGCATGAAAATGTGCTGCCGGAAGCTGATATGAACCAATATTACCCGTCCAATCAGCTGTTTCAGCCGTGGTCGCCTCCTAAGCCGGAGGAACCGGTGACACATTTTGTCGAGCCGAAAGAAAAAGAGCATGACAATAACATTCCACAACAGGAGGAAATGATCAACATGGAAAACGCGAATTACCCGAATATGCCAAAGGCGCCTGAAGCCGGAAAGATGGAAGAAGAAAACGCCGCTTATCATCTGCCGAACATGCCAAACATTCCGAATGTCCCGTTTCCGAATATGCCGGCCGTTGAACCGTCTTTTATGCATTACCCGATGCCGTGCATGCCTTGTCCTTGTCCGGTTCCGGTGACACCGATGCTGCCGGGTTCGGGACTATGCCATCCATGCTTCCCGGTAGGCGGAGGTTTCGGCGGTTTTGGAGGAGGTTTTGGAGGCTTTCCGGTCATGCCGATGCCGTTACCGTACGGATTCCATCATCCGGGATTTGGGCCGCAAGCGGGTTACGGTGAATATGAAAACCAGGCCCATGAAAATGCAGAGCATTATGATGGTTCTGCATCTGGTTTCGGCGGTGCTCCGTACGGTCAAATGCCGTATTACGGCGGATATTCGTCACATTACGCAAACGCGCCTCATCATGATGGAAAATATAAGGATGATGATTGCGGCTGCCATGATTCACATCACCACCACCATCATCACCACGGTTCACATCATCATGGTTCACATCATCATGGTTCACATCATCATCACGCAAATATGCCTGTGCAGCCGTATCCGAATATGGGCGCAAGTGCCGGATATTTTATGCCTTATGGCGGAGCAAATCCCAATGCCGCGCCGAATCAGCCGAGTCCAAATCAAGTATTCGGACGGCCGGAAGAAGAAGAAGATTAATGTTTCGGGACGATGTATGTCGTTCCTTTTTTTATGTCCAACTGAGGAATGGACATAACTGACAAGCTTAAACCCGCCGCCCGCCGCACATCCTAAACATGAGCGGAAAACGCTCAAACAGCGATGAATCCACGGGGGGTTTTTCCATTGGGTAAAAAACTGATGACGATCGCGGGCGTTTTAGCCGTGACGGCAAGCTTAACGGCATGCGGAGCAAATAATGCCATGAATGACGGACGCTACAATCAGTCAACACGTCCGGTCGGATATTATTCGAATGATAATGGTAACGGCAGAGGCCAGTACGGAATGGACCATCAAGGACCCGTTTCTGAAATGATGGAAAACCGAAACGGCCGTCATAATACGACAAATGTGTCCGACCAGTACGCGCCTAATGACGGGGTTCCGTTAACGACGGACGGCACATATAACGGCCGAAATGTCAATACGCCGCCGGCAGCAATGTCTTATAATGGGTATGACAACGCCGAAAACATCAGGTTGGCGGCAAAAGTTGCAAACCGCGTGAAAAAAGTAAAAGGCGTACAGGATAGTCAGGTCATCGTGACTGACACGAGAGTCGTCATTGCCGTCAGAACAAATCATCCTTTTACGAAAAATGATGATAAACATGTCAAACATGCGGCCAAAAAGTTCGCGGACGGCCGTACAATTCAAGTGTTTACCGACAACGCTACTTTTACAAAGCTGCAAGACATGAACAGAAACAGCCGTTAAACGGGACTGCCGGATGATTTCATCCGGCAGTATTTTTATGGATAAAGCTTCATCATTTCTTTACATATTCTTAAAACACTCTTTATATTGCGGTGTTAACATAAAAGTAATAAAACGTAACGGAGGGGCCGGGATGAAAAAAACGGAGCGTGACAAAAGCCGCGGAGCAAAAACTGTGTATCTGACCGTAAGGGGATACCGGCTCAAACTGACGCCCGGACAAATGAAACTGATTTCAGCCGGCCGGGCATAATCATCGCAGCAGCCCTCATTTAGAGAGCTGCTTTTTTCGGCTGAAACAGACAAATGAAAGAAAACGGTTAAGCACCGGCATCTTTGGTCAAACTAGCATCAAGAGTTTGATTGAATAAAGAGGTGTTATTGGTGAAACGAATTTGCGGTGCTCGTCTATTGTTTATGCTTATCTTATCGGCTGCAGTCCTGATTTGCGGAGGAAAAGGCGCATACGGGGCGGAGGTCGAGCATTACGGGCCGCTTCGGGTGCACGTCCAGCTGGAAAAGGTCTATCTGGACGGTGATGTCGGCATCGAACATACGGATGAAACCGTTTTGGCGATGGAGGATTTTTGGGCCGCATATGCGGGCTGGACGCTCGTTGAGCAGAAAAAAGGCTTCGTCCTTTTCCGTAAGCATGTTGATGACATTTCTCCGCTCAGTAAGGTTAACGGTTATATCGGCGTCACGGACGGGGGCGTCATCTCCACTTTTCACGGCCGTCCCGGATCGCTGGCCGAGCCGATTCAATCTTTCTTCCAGATTGATATAGAAAGACTGGAAAGCCGATTGCAAAAGCACTTGGAACACGGCATACCGTACAGGACAAAAGCGGAGTTTGAGAGCGTGATCGATCATATTAAGACTTACAGCGGCTGACTTTGACGCAAGACATGTGACACATGTCTTTTTTTTCTGAATGGAAGGTGTCAAAGCGAACATACGTTAACTTTTCTATAAGACTTTGGCTGTTTTTGTGTTACAATGATAAGCAGTCAAAGAGGTGAATAGGTGTGATTGAATTCGTGAAGGGGACGATTGATTATGTATCTCCCCAATACATCGTGATTGAAAACGGCGGAATCGGCTATCAGGTCTTCACTCCGAATCCGTTTATTTATAAGGTAAGCAATCAAGAGACCATTTTTACGTATCATCATATAAAAGAAGATGCCTTTTCTTTGTACGGTTTTTCAACCCGGGAAGAAAAAGCGCTTTTCACAAAGCTGCTGAACGTCACCGGCATCGGGCCGAAAGGGGCGCTCGCCATCCTCGGTTCCGGTGATCCCGGAGCCGTCATCGAAGCGATCGAACAGGAAGATGAAGCCTTTTTGGTGAAATTTCCGGGTGTGGGCAAAAAAACGGCGCGGCAGATTATTCTTGATTTGAAAGGCAAACTGGCCGACGTCGTGCCTGAAATGATTGACAACCTGTTCAATCATGAAGCGCGCATTGAAAAACAAGAGGCTGAAACGGCGCTTGACGAGGCGCTTGAAGCGCTCCGGGTTCTCGGCTACGCCGAAAAAGAAATTAAAAAAGTGCTTCCTCACTTAAAAGAGGAAACGGCGCTTTCAACAGATCAATATGTGAAAAAAGCATTGCAAAAATTATTAAAGTAAGGTGATGTTCATGGATGAACGGCTCGTTTCAAGTGAAGCAGACAGCCATGAATCAATAATCGAGCAAAGCCTCAGGCCGCAGAATCTCGCCCAGTATATCGGCCAAAAGAAGGTGAAAGAAAATCTGCGCGTGTTTATCGATGCGGCGAAAATGAGGCAGGAAACGCTGGACCACGTTCTTTTATACGGGCCTCCGGGTCTCGGGAAAACAACGCTTGCGTCTATCGTGGCCAATGAGATGGGTGTGGAGATGCGGACGACATCAGGTCCCGCCATCGAAAGACCGGGAGATTTGGCAGCCATTTTGACGGCGCTCGAACCAGGGGATGTGCTGTTTATAGACGAAATTCACAGGCTGAACCGCTCAATTGAGGAAGTGCTGTACCCGGCGATGGAGGATTTCTGCCTTGATATCGTCATTGGAAAAGGCCCGTCCGCCCGCTCCGTCCGTCTCGACCTTCCCCCTTTTACGCTTGTAGGAGCAACGACAAGGGTCGGATTATTGACCGCACCGCTCAGAGACCGGTTCGGGGTGCTGTCGCGCCTTGAATACTATACGCAGGAAGAGCTGACAGATATCGTGTCAAGAACGGCTGACGTTTTTGAAGTGGATATCGAAAAAGCACCGGCTCTGGAAATCGCCAGACGGTCAAGGGGAACGCCGCGGGTTGCAAACCGGCTTCTCAGAAGGGTGAGAGATTTTGCCCAGGTGCTCGGCGACAGCCGCATCACGGAAGAAATCGCTCACGACGCGCTCGAACGTCTTCAAGTCGATGCGCTCGGCCTTGACCATATCGACCATAAGCTGCTGATGGGCATGATCGAAAAATTCAGCGGCGGTCCCGTCGGCCTTGATACGATTTCCGCGACAATCGGCGAAGAACCGCATACAATAGAGGATGTGTACGAACCGTATCTGCTGCAGATCGGATTTCTTCAGAGGACGCCGAGGGGACGGGTCGTGACTCCGGCTGTGTATGAACATTTTCGATTGGAGGCGCCCGCCCGTGACTGACTTTCCGAAGGTTCTCATGGTTCTCGGTGCCGTTTTGCTTATTGTCGGCGCAGTCTGGCACTTTGTCGGAAGGCTGCCCGGAGATATTTTCGTTAAGAAGGGAAATGTTACATTTTTCTTTCCCGTTGTCACTTGTATTGTGATCAGTGTGATACTATCCATTCTGCTTAATTTTTTCGGCAGAATGAAATAACAATAGACAGAATTAAGGTGAAATGATGAAAGTCGATTTATTTGATTTTGAACTGCCTGAACGCCTCATTGCCCAAGTGCCGCTTAAAGAGCGTGACGCATCGCGGCTGATGGTGCTCGACAAACAGACGGGCGGGCTGACGGACAGTTCATTTAAAGAGATTGTAAGCTTTTTTAATGAAGGGGATTGCCTCGTCTTGAACAATACCCGTGTGCTGCCTGCAAGATTATTCGGCACAAAAGAAGATACGGGAGCGAAAGTGGAGCTTCTGTTATTAAAACAGGAAGAAAATGATACATGGGAAACGCTCGTAAAGCCGGCGAAACGCGTAAAAAAAGGAACGGTCCTGACATTTGGCGACGGCCGGCTGACAGCGGTCTGCACGGAGGAGCTTGATCACGGAGGCAGAAAAATAGAATTCCGGTATGACGGGATTTTTTACGAAGTGCTTGAATCACTCGGTGAAATGCCTCTGCCCCCTTATATTAAAGAGCAGCTTGATGATAAAGAACGGTATCAGACCGTCTTTTCAAAAGAAATCGGATCTGCGGCAGCTCCGACGGCCGGACTTCATTTTACGGAAGAGATTCTGGACGAGCTGAAGCAAAAGGGTGTGCGGATTGAATTTATCACACTTCATGTGGGACTCGGCACATTCCGCCCGGTCAGTGCGGATGATGTGGAAGAGCATAACATGCACGCGGAATTTTATGAAATGACGGAAGAAACCGCCGCCTCTTTAAACGAGGTCAGAAAGGCGGGAGGGCGCATTGTGTCGGTCGGGACGACATCCACGCGCACCCTGGAAACCATTGCCGGCGAGCATGACGGCGAATTTACAGCTTCAAGCGGCTGGACGTCCATCTTCATTTATCCGGGATATGAATTTAAGGCGATTGACGGCATGATCACCAATTTTCATCTGCCGAAATCTTCCCTTATCATGCTCGTTTCTGCGCTTGCCGGCAGAGAGCATGTTCTTTCCGCCTACCGTCATGCGGTAGAAGAGGAATATCGTTTCTTCAGCTTTGGCGACGCCATGCTGATTATCTAATTTGAATGACAGGAGGCCTCATACAAAGTGGCTGAACAACCGATACGTTATGAATTTATAAAGGAATGCAAACAAACGGGAGCGCGCCTGGGCAGAGTCCATACGCCCCACGGCTCCTTTGAGACGCCTGTATTTATGCCGGTCGGCACGCTTGCTACGGTAAAGACGATGTCTCCGGACGAGCTGAAATCTATGGATGCGGGCATTATTTTAAGCAATACGTACCATTTATGGCTCCGCCCGGGACATGACATTGTAAAAGAAGCGGGCGGGCTTCATAAGTTTATGAACTGGGACCGCGCGATTTTAACGGATTCCGGCGGTTTTCAGGTCTTTTCATTGAGCAAGTTTCGTAATATAGAAGAAGAAGGCGTTCATTTCCGCAATCACTTAAACGGAGACAAGCTGTTTTTATCTCCGGAAAAAGCGATGGAAATTCAAAACGCCCTCGGCTCTGATATCATGATGGCGTTTGATGAGTGTCCGCCGTATCCGGCAGAGTATGATTACATGAAACGCTCTGTGGAACGGACCAGCCGCTGGGCGGAACGCTGCCTGGAGGCGCACGGGCGCTCAGATGAGCAGGGGCTGTTCGGAATCGTACAGGGCGGAGAATACGAAGACCTGCGGACACAAAGTGCAAAAGACTTGGTTTCGCTTGATTTTCCGGGGTATGCCATAGGCGGGTTATCTGTCGGCGAGCCGAAGCACGTCATGAACCGAGTGCTTGAGTTTACAACTCCGCTTCTACCGAAGGACAAGCCGAGATATTTAATGGGTGTGGGTTCACCGGATGCCTTAATTGACGGCGCCATCCGCGGCGTGGATATGTTTGACTGCGTACTGCCGACCCGGATTGCCCGAAACGGCACGGTGTTTACGAATGAAGGGCGTCTGAATATGAAAAACGCCAAATATGAGCGTGATTTCCGTCCGATTGATGAAGAGTGCAGCTGCCATACATGCAAAAATTACTCCCGCGCTTACATCAGACATTTGATCCGCTGTAATGAAACGTTTGGAATTCGATTAACAACTTACCATAACCTTCATTTTCTGTTACACTTAATGGAGCAGGTCAGACAAGCCATCCGGGAGGATCGTCTTGGTGATTTCCGAGAAGAGTTCTTTGAGCGTTACGGCTATAATAAGCCAAATGCGAAAAGCTTCTAAATAAAACCATTCATGAAAGGAGGGAAACAGTTGGGTACTTTAGGCACAATCGTTCCTATTATTTTAATGTTTGCAGTGCTTTATTTCCTGCTCATCCGTCCGCAGCAAAAGCAGCAGAAGGCCGTACGCCAGATGCAGGAAGAGCTGAAAAAAGGGGATTCAGTGGTGACAATCGGAGGATTGCACGGCACTGTTGAGTCAATTGATGAAAGCAAGGTCGTCATTAAAACAGGTGATAACACCCGTTTAACATTTGACCGCCGCGCAATCAGAGAAGCTTCCGCTGAATAACAGCGAAGCTCATACATACAAAAAAAGAGCGGAGAATCCGCTCTTTTTTTATTACGCTGATCTGCTTCCTTTCAAATTCACTCCGAAAATGCCGCCCAGCATACTGACTCCCAAAAAGCCGAGATGAAACAAAAGCTGACCGGATGTAAACGTTTTTCCGAACCCTAAATATTGAAACAGCAAGATGATTAATGAAAAACAGACGGCGGTTAACGCTCCGATCATCCAGCCTTTTTCCTTCGCTTTGCCGCCCGATATAAAACCTCCCGCAAATAAAGAAAGAAAAGAAAGCGCGGTGATCAGCCAGCTGAAAGATGATTCTTCCATTGAGGTAACTGTCAGTAAAAGCGAAATCGCCAAACTCGTAAGAAGCATCACCGCAAAGATAGCCACTAAGCCGTACAAGACGCCTCTTCCCACTTGTTTCGTTTCTTCCATTTTTATCTCCTCTCCGCCCTGCGGCCTGATATATGACAAGCCGGAGCCCGTCTTTTTCTAAATGTATTCTCTGAATGTTCGAATTAGACGTAAATGCATGATGTTCAGCCCGTTTCTTACATAATTCAGAGCCGATGGCAAATGCTATGACCGTTGGAGGTGCGATATGGAAGATATTTTCATTATTACGTTTCGTACGATTGTGCTTTATTTTATCATTCTTGTGATTTTCAGACTGATGGGAAAACGGGAAATCGGAGAACTGAGCATTTTAGACCTTGTCGTCTCCATTATGATTGCCGAGATTGCCGTATTGGCAATTGAAAATGTAAAAGATAAGCTTTTGCATACGATTGTGCCGATTGTCGTTTTAATGATTATTCAAGTAAGCCTTGCTTTTATTTCGCTCAAAAGCCAAAAAATACGGCAGCTGCTTGACGGAAAACCCACCATTATTATAAAACAGGGAAAAATTGATGAACGGGCGATGAGATCACAGCGCTACAATTTTGACGATCTTCTTATGCAGCTGAGGGAGAATAACATCGATAGAATCTCTGACGTGTCATATGCCATTTTGGAGTCTTCAGGCAAACTGTCGATCGTCAAAAAGAAAAACAATAAGGATAAGCAGATGGAAACATCGCTTATCGTTGACGGGGTCATTCAGAACGAGCATCTGGACAGAATCGGGAAAGATAAACACTGGCTCGAAAAAAATTTAGCAAAAAGAGGATATCGCGATCTTTCGGTTATATCATTCTGCACGTTTACGGACGGCGCTTTTTTTATTGATCTTAAAGATGAAAAAGGGGAGCCGTGAATCGGTTTCACCGCGTCACGAACTTGCCGATGACCGGAATCCGGATCAGCTCTTCCCTTTTAATCAGCCTGAATAACAGAAGAAGCGCTATATACAAAATCGCGGTCATTGCAATCCAGCCTGTGAGATTAACAGCCTCTGACCCTGAAAAATGAACGGCGTGTTTGATGATGCGGCTGACATAGCCGCAAATGAATATGACGGCAAAACAGAGCGCGTATTCTTTTATTTTAATGCTGATCGGAAGCACCTTGCTTACGGTGGCCGCATGCAGCAGGGTGACAAGGACCATCCCCGTTACAATCGCAAGTGCGGCGCCCATGATGCCCAAGGAAGGCCTGGTCGCCAAAACAAAAATTAGGCCAGTTTTGACAGCGGCGCCGATAAAACTGTTCATCATGGCGGCCCCGGCTAAATTGAGAGCCTGCAGCACCGCCTGAAGGGGCCCCTGAAAATAGTAAAGCAGAAAAAACGGCGCCATCACTTTAACAAATACCGCCGCATTAGTTGATCCGTACATGACGGACATCAGTTCATCAGCGAAAGAGAATAAAATAACCACCGAAATGCCTCCGCTTAAAAGACACAGCCTCATCGCCTGTTCCAGACGGTATTCGACAACTTGCAGCTTTTTTTGCTCCATTCCTTCACTGATCGCAGGAACAAGCGCCGTTGACAGAGAATAGGTTATAAAGCTGGGCAGCGTCAAAACCGTCATGGCAAATCCGGTCAGCTCCCCGTACTGGCTGGTGGCGGCAGCGGTGGCCACTCCTGCAATCGCAAGGCTCTGCGCGACGACAATAGGTTCAAAAAACCAAGATAAATTTCCGATGAAGCGGCTTCCGGTTGTCGGGAGCGACACGCTCATCAGCTGGCGGAAGGTTTCTTTTCCATTTGCAATCGACTTGAAAAATTGTTTTCTGATTCTGATTGTTTTATTTGCTTTAAAACAAATGAATAAATAAATAAGAGAGGCAAGCTCCCCGATGACAGACGAAATCATAGCTCCGGCTGCGGCATATTCAATCCCGTACGGCAGAAACACCGTCGTGCAGACCGCGACAAGTGAAATCCGCACGATCTGCTCAAGCACTTGGGAAAACGCCAGCGGGTTCATATTCTGCCTGCCCTGAAAGTAACCGCGCAGCACGCTGGAGATCGCGATAATCGGCACGACGGGCGTAATCGCCAGAAGCGGGTAAACCGTGCGCTGATCCGTCAGCATCGTTTCGGACATAATCGGCGCAAAGCATAAAAACAGCGGCGTGAAGATGAGACTTAATATCCCGGTGACGGTAAGCGACATCACTAAAATGTGTTTCATTTTCTGCCGGTCCCCCCGCGCGCTCGCTTCAGCGACAAGTTTGCTGATGGCAACGGGGAGGCCGAATTGAGTCAAAGTGGTGGCCAAGAAAAATGTCGGGGCAGCCATCATGTATAAACCGACCCCTTCTTCACCGATAAACCGGGCGATAACCACCCGGTTGACAAAGCCGAGCATTCTCGTAATCATCCCGGCTGCGATGAGAATAAGAGTGCCTCTTAAAAAAGTCTGTTTTGCCATTTTATAAACCCCTGCCTTCTCAAACTACCTGGAATCATATACAATAAAGATATGCGCCGATGTCGTCCGAGCATGACAAGTCTTCGAGAAAAATGGAAAAAGGAGCGAGCGCCCAGTGGAGAAACATCCCGCCGAAATGTACAAAGATCATTTGCGGCCTTTCTTGTACAGTAAACTTGAAGAGTTCAAAATCCTCGGATACGATGATGTTGAGCACGAGAGTTTATGGTCATACTTAATACATAAAAAGTGGAAACAGAAAAAGGAACTGCCGCTGCATGAATTGGCCGGTCATATTTTATCAGTTAAAATTGGCGATTTTATGAACTATGCAACCGTTGAAGCTTTTAAGTCGTCTAATTGGCTGGAAAGCGATGAGGGTCAGGAAGCTTTAGATGAACTGCTGAGATAATGATTTGACGGCATAGGTTTAAGGAGGAAATACATAATGAAAAAAGGACGCTTGATTGCGTTTTTCCTGATCGTATTATTGATCGGCACAGGGCTGGGGTATTTTACAAAACCGGCTGCCAATAATATTACGTTAGGATTGGATTTACGCGGCGGGTTTGAAGTTCTGTACGATGTGCAGCCCGTCAAAAAAGGCGATAAAATCACAAAAGACGTGCTCGTCAGCACGGTGCAGGCGCTGAACCGCCGGGCTAACGTTCTCGGCGTAAGCGAGCCGAACATTCAGATTGAAGGAAATAACCGCATCCGCGTACAGCTGGCGGGCGTCACGAATCAGAACAGGGCGCGCGAAATTCTGTCAACGGAAGCGCAGCTCTCGTTCAGGGATACGAATGATAAAGAGCTGTTAAACGGCTCTGATCTCGTGGAAAACGGCGCGAAGCAAACCTTTGATCCGACGACGAACGAACCGATTGTCAGCGTTAAGCTGAAGGATGCGGATAAGTTCGGCGAAGTGACGAAAAAAGTCAAGAAAATGGCGCCTAATAATCAGCTTGTGATCTGGCTTGATTACCAAAAAGGCGATTCATTTAAAAAAGAAGTCGGCAAAAAACATCCGAAATATGTATCCGCTCCGAATGTGAGCCAGGAATTAAACACGAAGGATGTCACAATTGAAGGCCAGTTTACCGTTCAAAAAGCGAAGGATTTGGCCAATATTTTAAACGCGGGCGCGCTGCCTGTGAAACTGACCGAAAAATACTCTACTTCAGTAGGGGCGCAATTCGGACAGCAGGCTTTGCATGATACGGTAGAGGCCGGCATCATCGGTATTGCAATTGTTTTCTTATTTATGCTGCTTTATTACAGACTGCCTGGACTCATAGCGGTAATTACGCTTTCTGTATACGTATATATTACGCTTCAAGTGTTTGACTGGATGCAGGCGGTGCTGACGCTTCCGGGTATTGCGGCGCTCATTTTGGGTGTCGGGATGGCGGTTGACGCCAACATCATCACCTATGAACGGATAAAAGAAGAACTGAAACTCGGCAAATCCGTCCGCTCAGCTTTCCGTTCAGGGAACAGACGGTCATTCGCGACGATTTTCGATGCGAACATTACAACGATCATCGCAGCGGTCGTGCTCTTTATTTTCGGGACAAGCTCTGTAAAAGGGTTTGCGACGATGCTGATTCTGTCAATTCTGACAAGCTTTATTACAGCTGTCTTCCTTTCAAGATTCCTGCTCGCCCTTCTTGTGGAAAGCAGATGGCTTGACCGGAAAAAAAGCTGGTTCGGCGTCAAGAAAAAACACATTATGGATATTCAGAAGACCGACGAAAATACTGAACCGCATACGGCATTCCAAAAATGGGATTTCACGAGCAAGCGAAAATATTTCTTTATTTTCTCAAGCGCTGTAACCATTGCGGGGATTATCATCTTGCTGGTCTTTAAACTCAACCTGGGAATCGATTTTGCAAGCGGCGCGCGGATTGACGTGCAGAGCAATCATTCTTTGACGGCACATCAGGTTGAAAAAGATTTTGATTCTCTCGGCATGGAACCGGAAAACATCGTGCTTTCTGGTAAAGAGAACCATGTTGCCGCGGCCCGGTTTGTCGGAGAGCCATCTAAAGAAAAAATCGCTGAAATCAAAACGTACTTTAAGGACAAATACGGGTCTGAACCAAACGTCAGCACGGTATCGCCGACAGTCGGAAAAGAACTGGCCCGTAATGCTTTATATGCTGTCGCCATTGCATCAATCGGCATCATTATTTACGTGTCAATCCGCTTCGAGTACAGAATGGCTGTCGCCGCAATTGTATCCCTGCTGTATGACGCTTTCTTTATCATCGCGTTTTTCAGCATTACAAGGCTGGAGGTCGATGTCACCTTTATCGCCGCTATTCTCACCATAATCGGTTACTCGATAAATGATACGATCGTTACATTTGACCGGATACGCGAGCAGATGAAAAAACGTAAGCCGAAGTCATTTGCCGATCTGGAATATATCGTGAATCTGAGCTTGCAGCAAACCTTTACACGTTCGATCAATACGGTCTTGACTGTTGTGATTGTTGTCGTCGTGCTGCTCATTTTGGGCTCATCGTCAATTACAAACTTCTCCGTCGCTTTATTGGTCGGTTTATTGACGGGCGTTTATTCCTCTCTTTACATCGCCGCACAGCTGTGGCTTGTATGGAAAGGTAAAGAATTTAAAGGGAAAAAATCAATCGAAGAGTAAAATGGGAACAGGCTGTCTTCCGGAAGGCAGCCTGTTTTTTTAGGCCGCATTGAACTTAAAACCTGCATTTGCTATAATGACATACGCTTACATAATCAATCATCATTGTAAAAACATGTAGGAGGGTTCTTATGAACGTTCGTGAGTCGGAGCTTCCGGGCATCGGACAGAAAGTAGAAGTCATTACGAAAAATCACGATAAAATCAGTATTATTCTTCATGATGACGGCAGAAAAGAGCTCTATTACTTCGATGAGAATGATCATGACGAATGCTTGGCATCCGTTGAATTTAACGACGAAGAGGCGAGGCAGATTTCCGCAATTTTAGGCGGGATGACGTATAAGCCGAAAGCGCTGGAATCTGTGGAAGTCGCGCTTGATGACCTCGTCATTGAGTGGTTTAAAGCCGAATCTCATGCACCGGCTGTCAGCCGTACAATCGGAGATTTGGAGATCAAGAAACATTACAACGTCCAGATTATTGCGATCGTAAAGAAAAACCGGCAAAAACAGCTGAGCCCCGGCATTGATACCGTAATTGAAGAAGGGGACACCCTCGTCATATCGGGAGAAAGAAGCGGACTGAAAAAGCTGGTCCGCGAGCAATTAACGGCCCGGATTTCCTGAGACCGGGGTTTACTCCCGGGAAAATGGGGGAAAAGATAAGAATGAACAATTGGGGGCAGACGCATGAATAAACAATGGACTATTATATTCGCTTTACTATTTACTTTGATTGTCGCCATCTTTGCTGTCATTAACGTGCGGGCGGTTGAGGTTGATTATCTGTTCGGAACCGCTGAATGGCCGCTGATTTTAGTCATTTTAGGCTCTGTGTTAATGGGAGCGCTGATCGTGTTTTCAGCCGGTATCTTTCAAGTGATGAAGCTGAAGCGCGAAATTAAAATCCTGCGGAAAGAAAACAGATCTGCGGCTGAATTGACGGCTGATTCGGACGGCAAAAAAACAGCCGCGCCGCCGGAAGAAATGCTTGAAGAGAAAAAAGGATCAGAATAACATTTGAAACCCCTCAGTCCGCTCTAGTATAATAGGGTGGTTGAGGGGTGAATTTATGTTAGCGTCAAAAATGCGCTGGGAAATCCAGCAGCCGGATCAGGAAAAAGTCAAATCACTCACAGAACAATTGGACATAACACCTCTTGTGGCATCACTGCTTGTAAAAAGAGGTTTTGATACTGCCGAAAGCGCAAGGCTGTTTTTACATACAAAGGATGCAGACTTTTATGACCCGTATGAATTAAAGGGAATGCGGGAAGCAGTTGATCGGATAAAACTGGCGGTTTCTCAAGGGGAACCGATTATGATTTACGGAGATTACGATGCAGACGGCGTTACAAGCACGTCAGTGATGCTGACGGCACTCAGACAGCTGTCGGCGGACGTTGACTTTTATATTCCCGACCGTTTCACAGAAGGCTACGGCCCGAATGAACAAGCTTTCCGCTCCATAAAAGAGCGGGGATTTTCGCTGATCATTACAGTGGATACGGGAATCGCCGCCGTCCAAGAAGCTGAAGTCGCAAAAGAGCTGGGCTTAGACGTCATTATTACCGACCACCATGAGCCGGGACCCGAGCTTCCTGACGTATTTGCGATCATCCACCCGAAGCAGCCGGGCTGCGGCTATCCGTTTAAAGAATTGGCCGGCGTCGGTGTGGCGTTTAAGCTTGCCCACGCGCTTACGGGTTCTTTGCCGGAAGCTATGCTGGACTTGGCGGCAATCGGTACGGTTGCAGATCTGGTGCCTCTTCATGACGAAAACAGATTAATTGCGTCACTCGGAATCGAAAGGCTTCGGACGACAAATCGGCCGGGCCTCAAAGCCCTGATTAAGCTTTCCGGCGGAGATATCGGACAAGCTGATGAGGAAACGATCGGATTTCAGGTCGCGCCAAGGCTCAATGCCGTCGGAAGAATAGAACAGGCCGATCCCGCCGTCCATCTGCTGATGACCGAAGATCAGTTTGAAGCGGAGGAACTGGCTTCGGATATTGACCGGCTGAATAAAGAGCGGCAGAAAATGGTGAAAACCATGACCGAAGAGGCTGTTGAAATGGTTCAGCAGCAAGGCGGAAACCCGTCTGCCATTGTAGTGGCAAAAGCCGGCTGGAATCCGGGAGTCGTCGGTATTGTCGCATCGAAGCTGGCTGAACGTTTTTACCGGCCCGCTGTTGTGCTTGGGATAGATGAGGAGCAGGGAATCGCTAAAGGGTCGGCGCGAAGCATCAGAGGCTTCAACCTGTTTACGAGCCTTTCACAGTGCAGAGACATTCTTCCTCATTTCGGCGGGCATCCGATGGCGGCAGGAATGACGTTGAAGGCTGAAGATGTGGCGGAATTAAGGGACAGGCTGAATCAAATGGCTGAAGAAACCCTTACGGAAGAGGATTTTATTCCCGTTCAGGAGGTTGATCTTGTCTGCGGCGTTGAAGACATAACCGTTGAAAGCATTACAGAATTGAATATGCTGTCGCCGTTCGGCATGCTTAACCCTAAACCGCATGTGATGGTGAAAAATGCTGTGCTTGAAGATGTGCGCCTGATCGGAGCGAATAAAAATCACGTGAAAATGACGGTGAAAAGTGATTCCGCCGTCCTTGACTGCGTCGGCTTTAACAAAGGAGAGCTTGAAGCCGGAGTTGTCCCCGGATCAACGATTTCCATTGTCGGCGAGATGTCCATTAATGAATGGAACAACAGAAAGAAACCCCAGCTGATGATTAAAGATGCTGCGGTGCCGGAATGGCAGCTTTTTGATATCAGGGGCAAGCGGACGTGGGAAGACACGGTCACCGCGCTGCCGAAGGAAAAACGGGTGCTCATCAGCTTTAACGAAAAAACCGCTCATCAGCTCCGTGAAAAAGAGCTGTCGGGCGAGCTTGCCGAGATCACTTCGGAATCCGAGGCAGAAGCTCTCCAGCTTGACGGAAAATATGCCGTTTTTCTGGATGTGCCGCCGTCAGCGGATCGTCTGCAGCATTTGCTTGACGGAAAGAAGCCGGAACGGATTTATTTTGTTTTTATCAATCATGAAGAACATTTCCTGTCCTCATTTCCATCGCGGAATGATTTCAAGTGGTTTTACGCATTTCTCTTGAAAAGGGGCGCTTTTGACTTCGGCAAGCATGGTTCAGAGCTTGCGAGACACAGAGGATGGTCAATTGACACAATCAATTTCATGACAAAGGTGTTTTTTGATCTCGGTTTTGTTAAAATAGAAGATGGTGTGCTGTCTGTCGTGAGCGGCGCGAAAAAACGCGACCTGGCAGATTCGCAAACCTATCAGGTAAAACAGCAGCTGATGGAATTAGACCAGAAGCTCAATTATTCCGCAGCCCATGAGCTGAAGGAATGGCTGAATAAGCTGATGAACCAAGGTTCAGAAGCTTATGAAAGTACGAGGAGGACATAGAACAGATGGATCTTAAAAAATACGTAACAATTGTGCCCGATTACCCGAAAGAAGGCGTACAATTTAAAGATATTACGACATTGATGGACAAAGGCGACGTATACCGTTACGCCACTGACCAAATTGTTGAATATGCAAAAGAAAAAGAAATTGATTTAGTTGTCGGGCCTGAAGCGCGCGGCTTTATTATCGGCTGTCCGGTTGCATACGCTCTCGGAGTGGGCTTTGCGCCGGTTCGGAAAGAAGGAAAACTTCCGCGTGAGGTCATTAAAGTCGATTACGGTTTGGAGTACGGAAAAGACGTACTGACGATTCATAAAGATGCGATTCTGCCGGGACAGCGCGTGCTGATTACTGATGACTTGCTTGCAACAGGCGGCACGATCGAAGCAACAATTAAGCTGGTCGAAGAACTGGGCGGCGTTGTAGCCGGTATTGCGTTCTTAATCGAGCTTTCTTACCTTGACGGCAGAGACAAGCTTGACGATTACGATATTTTAACATTAATGAAATATTAACCGCATATGGAAAAAAGCACTCGTGTCAGGGTGCTTTTTTCCTATTATTTCATCATCCTGACAGATTCTTTAGGTGTTTTGAACTTCTGCCCTTTACATCTCTCGTTTTTTTCTTGATAATAAACTAATACAGTTTACATTTAAAAAAGGTGATTCCATGGCGAACGAACAAGTATTGACTGCCGAGCAAGTAATAGATAAAGCGCGCACTTATCTGCCGGAGGAGCAGATTGCGTTTGTTGAGAAAGCTTACCTGTATGCGCAAAACGCGCATCGCGAACAGTACCGCAAATCGGGTGAGCCGTACATCATTCATCCGATTCAGGTGGCGGGGATCCTCGTCGATCTGGAAATGGACCCTTCCACAATTGCGGGCGGATTTCTGCATGACGTGGTAGAGGACACGGATGTCACCCTCGACGACCTGAAGGAAGCATTTTCTGAAGAAGTGGCGATGCTTGTCGACGGCGTGACGAAGCTCGGTAAAATTAAGTATAAATCTCAAGAGGAGCAGCAGGCGGAAAACCATCGAAAAATGTTTGTCGCTATGGCTCAGGATATCAGAGTCATATTGATCAAGCTGGCGGATCGCCTTCACAATATGCGGACGTTAAAGCATCTTCCGCAGGAAAAGCAGCGGAGAATTTCAAATGAGACGCTGGAAATTTTCGCTCCGCTGGCCCATCGGCTCGGGATTTCTAAAATCAAATGGGAGCTGGAAGACACCGCTCTCCGTTATTTGAATCCTCAGCAATATTACAGAATCGTCAACCTCATGAAGAAAAAGCGCGCGGAACGCGAACTTTATGTCGAAGAGGTTGTCAATGAAGTGAAAAAACGCGTCGAAGAAGTGAATATCAAAGCGGACTTTTCAGGACGTCCGAAGCATATCTACAGCATTTACCGCAAGATGGCGCTGCAAAATAAACAGTTCAATGAAATATATGATCTGCTTGCCGTCCGTATTCTTGTCGGAAGCATTAAAGACTGCTACGCCGTCCTCGGCATTATTCATACGTGCTGGAAGCCGATGCCGGGCAGATTCAAAGATTATATTGCGATGCCTAAGCCGAATATGTATCAGTCGCTGCATACGACCGTAATCGGGCCTAAAGGCGATCCGCTGGAAGTGCAGATCAGAACGTTTGAGATGCATGAGATCGCTGAATACGGGGTGGCCGCACACTGGGCATATAAAGAAGGCAAGGCTGCAAACGAAGAAGCGACATTTGAGAAAAAACTGTCCTGGTTCCGTGAAATTCTGGAATTCCAAAACGAGTCTACCGATGCGGAAGAATTTATGGAATCGCTGAAAATCGATCTGTTTTCTGACATGGTATACGTATTTACGCCAAAAGGCGATGTCATTGAACTGCCATCAGGCTCTGTGCCGATTGATTTTTCCTACAGGATCCACTCGGAGATCGGCAACAAAACAATCGGGGCGAAAGTGAACGGAAAAATGGTGACGCTTGACCATAAGCTCCGGACGGGCGACATCGTCGAGATTCTGACGTCCAAGCATTCTTACGGTCCGAGTCAAGACTGGGTCAAACTGGCGCAGACGTCCCAGGCGAAACACAAAATCCGCCAATTCTTTAAGAAACAGCGCCGTGAAGAAAACGTCGAAAAAGGCCGTGAGCTTGTCGAGAAAGAAATTAAAAATCTTGATTTTGAAGTGAAAGATGTTTTAACACTCGAAAATCTTCAAAAAGTTGCCGACAAGTTCAATTTCTCAAATGAAGAGGATATGTACGCGGCGGTCGGATATAACGGCATTACCGCTCTTCAGGTGGCCAACAGGCTCACCGAAAAAGAACGGAAGCTCCGTGACCAGGAAGAGCAGGAAAAAATCGTTCAGGAAGTCACTTCCGAGCCGAAACATTATCCGCAAGGGAGAAAACGGGAAGCGGGTGTGCGCGTAAAAGGCATTGACAACCTTCTCGTCCGCTTGTCGAAATGCTGCAACCCGGTGCCTGGCGACCATATTGTCGGTTTTATTACAAAAGGGCGCGGTGTATCTGTTCACCGGGATGACTGTCCGAACGTCAAAACGAATGAAGCGCAGGAACGTCTGATCCCCGTTGAATGGGAGCATGAATCACAGGTTCAAAGACGCAAAGAATATAACGTTGAGATTGAGATTTTGGGGTATGACCGTCTCGGGCTTTTAAATGAGGTGCTCCAAGCCGTAAATGAAACGAAAACCAACATCTCCTCTGTCTCCGGCAAATCCGACCGCAATAAAGTCGCTACGATTCATATGGCGATTTTTATTCAAAACATCAATCATCTGCACAAAGTGGTCGAGCGGATTAAGCAGATCAGAGACATCTATTCAGTCCGCCGGGTAATGAACTAAAAGGAGCTTGCTATGAAATTAGTTGTTCAGCGTGTAACAGAAGCGAGTGTGACGGTTGAGGGCGCTGTCGCCGGCCGGATCGGACCCGGTATTATGGCGCTTGTCGGCATCACTCATGAAGATACAGAAGAAGATGCCGCTTACTTGGCGGATAAAATCGTGAATCTTCGGATTTTTGATGATGAAAGCGGCAAGATGAATTTATCGCTTTTGGATACGGGCGGGGAGATTTTATCCGTTTCACAGTTTACGCTTTACGGCGAAACGAAGAAAGGGAGACGCCCGAATTTTATGAATGCGGCTAAACCGGATCAGGCTGTGCTCCTTTATGAAAAGTGGAACGAACTCCTTCGGGAAAAAGGAGTCAAAGTGGAAACCGGAATATTCGGAGCCATGATGGATGTTCAGCTGACGAATTCCGGGCCGATTACATTGATTATGGATTCTAAACAATAAAAAAGCTGCCGTTCGGCAGCTTTTTTTTATGATTGAAAATAATGTTCCAATCCGCTTTCAATTCCGTCTGTCACTTTTTCCTGATAAGAGCCGCTATGTATGATTGTTTCTTCTTGCGGTTGACTGAGATAGCCGAGCTCATACAGCATGGCAGGCTGTTTATTTTCCCTCAGGACGTAATAATCGCCAAACAGAACGCCGCGATCCGGGATAGGGGAACGCTTCACTACTTCAGAATGGACGTCTGAGGCAAGCTGGCGATCCTTAGACGGACTGTAATAATAAGCCGTGCTTCCCCGTGTTGACGTATCGGCATAGCTGTCATAGTGAATGCTGATAAAGGCATCCGCATTCCGGTAATGAGAGGTTGAAACCCTGGCCTGCAGGCTGATAAAAGTATCATCCTGTCTGGTGATATACACGTTTGCACCGGCGGCCCGCAATTTTTGGGCCAGCAGCTTAGCGGTTTTAATGGTTACGTTTTTCTCAAACTTTCCGGAGTAGCCGATCGTTCCGCTGTCTTTTCCTCCGTGTCCGGGATCAACGACGATTGTTTTGTTTTTAAGTGAGCCGCTGCCGCCTGACGTGTCGGGAGAAGGTGCTTCACCTGTTTCCTCACCGCTTTTTAACGTTTGTACGACCCAGTTTGCCACATATGCGGTTTGTCCGTTTTCAAGCCGGACTTCATACCATTTGCCGCTTGAGCCGACAATCGGGTAGGCTGCGCCTTTATCTGCTCTTTTTACGATAGAAGCGGAAGTCGAGGCCGAGCTCCTTAAGTTGGTGCCGCCGTAAACAATATACGCTTTTTTCGAGGAGCCTGAGCCCGCAGAACCGTCTCCCGAGCCGGATGCGCTGTCCGATGAGTCAGAATCCTTTATGATGTAGTGGCTTGCTGCCCAGCCTTTTTGCCCGTTTGCTTCAATTTTCAGCCAGCCGTGGTCTTCACTTAAGATGGAAACCTTTGTTCCGCGTGATAATTTAGTCATAATCGCTGAATCATGTGACGCTGCACTTCTGACATTCAATGAAGAAACGCCGACAGTCCCGTTTTTTGACCCGCTTCGGGCGGAAGTGGCTTTCGTATCCGATCCGCCGCTGTCCGCGGTGACGTATTCGGAAGAAACCCATCCGGTTGTGCCTTGATAAGAAATGTTCACCCATCCGCTGTTCTTGTCCAGCACGGATGCATGTGCGCCTTGCGGAAGTTTGCCGATGACTTCATATGATGTCCCCGGGCCTTTTCTGATGCGGAGGTCAGGATCGGTGGAAGTGACCGTTCCGCTTGTTGCGGATGAATGGTCTGCTCCCCCGGCTGTTTTTGATATCAGCCAGGAAACGACCCATCCGGTTTTACCGGGGCTCAGCTGAAGCTGCACCCAGTCTCCCTCTTCTTTAGCGATCGGGTATCTTTCCCCTTTTTTTACTTCAGCCTTAATTCCATAGCTCAGGCCGGGACCGCCTCTGACATTGATCTTGTCTGTCGCGATGACCGCTTCTCCCTCTGCGGCGATTGCGGTGTGGAATGACGGAAGAAGCGCTGTGATGATGACGCCGCATAAAATAAGAGCAAGAGTTCTCTTCTTCATGGCTGTCCTCCTTTCTGAACTAACTAAAATACATTCTTGTATAATATCGTATTTTCCTTGCTGAATGTTAAATAAAAATAAAATGGTTTGTTTATACTAGTCATAAATACAGCGAAAAGGTGTGCAAATCATGAAATATCAACCAAAAATGGGACGCGCGCTGCACGATGCGGAAGGAAATCTGCACTTCAGTGATCAGAGCGATAGCGAAAAGGCGGGTTTTCTTGAAGAGACGGCGACGGAGTTCGGTCTCTTATCGAAAGAAGCGGTCGCAAGGAAAAACAGACGGAATAAAACTTGACAGGGGAGTGCAATCCCATTATTATAATAGAAATTGATGTACATAAGTCATGATAACGATTTTGAACCGATAATGGAGAAGAGTAGGTCAGAATGCATGGAGAAGAGAGGAACCGTCCCGGGCTGAAAGCGGATCCGCACTGCATCTTTCTCGAAACAACACTCCGGAGGTTCCCTGCTGAACGCTTTTGCAAGTCATTAGGCAGCGGACGTGAACCTGCGTTAAAGGTCAGAGCGGGGATGCTTCGGCATTCCAACTAGGGTGGCACCACGGGTATAACTCTCGTCCCTACTATACATGTATAGTAGGAGCGGGAGTTTTTTTATTTGAAGAAAGACATTAAGGAGGCCTGTAACATGGCATATCACATTCCAAGAGGCACACAGGACATACTGCCGGGTGAATCAGACAGATGGCAGTTCGTCGAACAAATTATGAGGGAGACGTGCCGCACTTATCAATATAAAGAAATCCGCACGCCGATTTTCGAGCATACGGAATTGTTCGCAAGAGGCGTCGGTGAGTCTACAGATATCGTGCAGAAAGAAATGTACACGTTTGAAGACCGTAAAGGGAGAAGCCTGACGCTTCGGCCGGAAGGAACAGCCGCCGCAGTCCGCGCGTTCAATGAAAATAAATTATTTGCGAACCCGGTGCAGCCGACGAAGCTTTATTATGTCGGACCGATGTTCCGTTACGAACGTCCGCAGACAGGGCGTTTCCGCCAATTCTATCAATTCGGAATTGAAGCGATCGGCTCCAAAGATCCGGCCGTGGATGCAGAAGTCATTGCGCTTGCGATGAGTATTTACCGTAAAGCCGGTTTGAAACATGTCAAGCTTGTGCTGAACAGCCTTGGTGACCAGGACAGCCGCAAATCCTACCGGGAAGCGCTCGTCAAACATTTTGAACCGCGCATCGGAGAGTTTTGCTCAGACTGCCAGTCGCGCCTGCACACAAACCCGCTCAGAATTCTTGACTGCAAGAAAGACAGAGAGCATGAACTGATGAAAACGGCTCCGTCCATTCTTGATTACTTAAATGAAGAATCAGCCGCTTATTTTGAGAAAGTAAAACAATACTTAAACGATCTCGGCATCCCGTTCGAAATAGATCCGAACCTTGTCAGAGGGCTTGATTATTATAACCATACCGCTTTTGAAATTATGAGCAATGCCGAAGGATTCGGAGCGATTACAACCCTTGCCGGCGGGGGCCGCTATGACGGGCTTGTTGAACAGATCGGCGGACCTGAAGCGCCGGGTATCGGATTTGCGATGAGCATCGAACGTCTGCTGGCAGCCATTGACGCTGAGAAAACAGAGCTTCCCGTCAATCAGGGGATTGACTGCTACATCGTGACGCTCGGAGAAAAAGCGAAGGATTATTCCGTTTCCCTCGTGTACAAACTGAGAGAAGCGGGCATCTCAAGTGAAATCGATTATGAAAATAAAAAGATGAAGGGCCAATTTAAAACGGCTGACCGCCTCGGCGCACGTTTTATTGCGATTTTAGGGGAAGATGAGCTTGCCCAAAATAAAATCAATGTAAAAGATGCGGAAACAGGAGAGCAGCGTGAAGTGGTGTTAGACGAGCTGATACAAGTGTTAAAGGCAGATCAAAAGCAGTGAAGGAGAGGAACGCTATGTTTGGAAGAACATATTATTGTGGCGAGATAACTGAAAAAGCGATTGGCGAAACCGTCAAACTGAAAGGATGGGTGCAGAAGCGGCGCGATCTCGGCGGCTTGATTTTCATTGATTTGCGCGACCGCTCGGGTATTGTGCAAGTCGTGTTCAACCCTGACGTATCGAAGGAAGCCCTTGCCGCAGCGGAAGCAATCAGAAACGAATATGTGCTTGATATCGAAGGCACTGTTTCTGCCCGTGAAGAAGGCACGGTGAATCCCAACCTGAAAACCGGTAAAATTGAAATCAAAGCTGAAGCGGTGACGGTGCTCAGTACGGCGAAAACGCCTCCGTTTCCGATCAGTGACCAGGCGGCTGACGTTTCTGAAGACGTCCGGTTAAAACACCGCTATTTGGATTTGCGCCGCCCGGCGATGTTTCAAACATTGCAAATGCGCCACCAAGTCACAAAATCCATCCGCCATTTCTTGGATGAAAACGGATTTCTTGATATTGAAACACCGATTTTAACAAAAAGCTCTCCCGAAGGCGCCCGTGATTACTTAGTGCCGAGCCGGGTGCATGAAGGAGAATTTTACGCCCTTCCGCAATCGCCGCAGATTTTTAAACAGCTTCTGATGGTGTCGGGCTTTGAACGGTATTATCAAGTGGCCCGCTGCTTCCGCGATGAAGACTTGCGTGCCGACCGCCAGCCGGAATTTACGCAGATTGATATCGAAATGTCCTTTATGAGTCAAGAGGACATCATGGCTCTGGCGGAAGAGATGATGGCGAAAGTCATGCTTGAAACAAAAGGTGTTGAAGTACCGCTTCCGCTTCCGCGAATGACATATGAAGAAGCGATGAACAGCTACGGTTCCGACAAGCCTGACACCCGCTTCGGCATGCTGCTGACGGACGTGTCAGACATAGTGAAAGATACTGAATTTAAGGTGTTCTCATCAGCCGTGGCAAACGGCGGCGTTGTAAAAGCGATCAATGTCAAAGGCGCTGCCGGCGACTATTCCAGAAAAGATATCGATGCGCTCGGCGTTTTTGCCGGAAATTACGGCGCGAAAGGTCTCGCTTGGGTGAAAGTTGAAGCCGACGGCGTAAAAGGCCCGATTGCGAAATTCTTTGATGAAGAGAAGCAGGCAAAACTGGCTGAAGCGCTTGAAGCTTCTGAAGGCGATCTGCTCCTGTTCGGCGCTGATAAGTTTGAGGTTGTGGCTCAATCCCTCGGCGCGCTTCGCTTAAAGCTCGGCAAAGAACGCGGCCTGATTGACGAAAGCCTCTTCAACTTCCTGTGGGTTGTGGACTGGCCGTTACTGGAGCATGACGAGGAGGAAGGCCGTTTCTATGCGGCTCACCATCCGTTTACAATGCCTGTCCGTGAAGATCTTGACCTGATTGAAACGGCGCCTGAAGATATGAAAGCGCAGGCTTACGACCTTGTCTTAAACGGCTATGAACTCGGCGGAGGCTCAATCCGTATTTTTGAAAAAGACGTTCAGGAAAAAATGTTCGGGCTTCTCGGCTTTACAAAAGAAGAAGCGGAGGAGGAGTTCGGATACCTTCTTGAAGCCTTTGAATACGGCGCCCCTCCGCACGGCGGAATCGCGCTCGGCTTAGACCGTTTGGTTATGCTTCTTGCGGGCCGCACAAACTTAAGAGATACGATCGCTTTCCCGAAAACGGCAAGCGCAAGCTGCCTTCTTACGGAAGCGCCCGGCGAAGTGAGCGACGCCCAGCTTGAAGAACTTCACCTTTCTGTCAAAAGAAAAGTGAAACAGTAAAGATCAGCAGTTTGTTTCTTGAAAATCAAAATCTGCTGTGATATGATTTTGACAAGTTAAATAAAGTCCTGATGTGTTAGTTGTACACCTAGTTTTGACCGAACATTTTTTTGATTTGGGAGCCCGCATTTTTAAATGGCGTACATGCCTCTTTTCATTCGTTAAGAGGACTTACAAGATTTAAAAAAGGGCACCCACCTGCTGAGAGCGGGTTCAAAACGAAGGAAAGCTGCAACGGCACAATTGGGACTTTATTTTTTGTGCGCTAAAACCAGCGGCTTTTTGACAAGCCGAGTTTATAAAACCAGAATGTGGAGTGAGGTTCTTGTTACATCAGTTTTCCAGAAATGAGCTAGCGATTGGAAAAGAAGGGCTGGACACGTTAAAAAACAGCACGGTGGCCGTTCTCGGCGTCGGCGGAGTCGGTTCATTCGCAGCCGAAGCATTGGCGAGGTCCGGAGTGGGGCGGATCGTGCTTGTCGATAAAGATGATGTTGACATTACAAACGTAAACCGCCAGCTGCATGCGCTCTTGTCGACGGTGGGACAGCCGAAAACAGACTTGATGAAAGCGCGGATCGCGGATATTAATCCGGATTGCGATGTCGTCGCCTTAAAAATGTTTTATACAGAAGAGACATATGAGCAGTTCTTTGAGTATCCGCTTGATTACGTCATTGACGCGTCGGATACGATTCATTATAAAATTCATCTGATGAAAGAATGTCTGAAACGGAATGTTCCGCTGATTTCAAGCATGGGAGCGGCGAATAAAACAGACCCGACACGCTTTCAGATTGCTGATATTTCAAAAACCCATACCGATCCGATTGCCAAAGTCGTCCGCACAAGGCTTCGCAAAGAGGGCATTAAAAAAGGCGTACAGGTCATTTTTTCTGATGAAAGCCCGATCGTCATCCGTGAAGACGTCAGAAAAGAAGTCGGGAATGATGAAGCGAAAATCCGCAAAGCGCAAATGCCGCCGTCTTCCAACGCCTGGGTTCCGTCAGTGGCCGGTCTGATTATGGGCGGACATGTTGTCATGGAACTCTTAAAGGACATCGACATTAAACGGGTTAAAGATAAATAAAAAGAAAAACAGCCTTCTTCAGGAAAGGCTGTTTTTTTTATTTGAATCCGCCGTTTACACGAAAGATTTTGGCCGGTATCAAAAAAGACAAGAACACATAGGGTGTCCTTGTCCGGTTATTTTTTCTGCTTCATCAGTTTTTCATACACTTGCTTTATGGCGGCTTCAAATTTCCCCGTTTGTTTCGGTTTATAGTATTGCTTGTTTTTTAACGGTTCAGGCAAATATTGCTGTTCGACCCATCCGTTCTCGAAATCGTGAGGATATTGATAGCCGATCCCGCGTCCGAGCTCTTGGGCCCCTTTATAGTGGGCGTCTTTTAAATGTTTCGGCACATCGCCGATTTTACCTGTCCTGATGTCTTTGAGCGCCTCATCAACGGCTGAGATGGCGGAGTTTGATTTTGGCGAGAGGCATAATTCGATTACCGCATTGGCCAGCGGAATTCTCGCTTCCGGAAAGCCGATCCGTTCTGCGGTCTGAATCGCGCTCAGCACCCGGGGGCCTGCCTGCGGGCTTGCGAGGCCGATATCTTCATAGGCGATCACGAGAAGCCTTCTTGATATGCTTTCAAGGTCGCCGGCTTCGATCAGACGGGCCAGATAATGAAGGGCGGCGTTTGCGTCCGAGCCTCGGATCGATTTTTGGAAGGCGGATAAGACGTCATAATGCGCATCACCGTTTTTATCATGAGTATAGCTTTTTTTCTGCAGACATTCTTCCGCCGTCTCCCGTGTAATCCGGATCGTGCCGTCGCTTGATTCCTTTGTGGAGAGGACGGCAAGCTCAAGTGCGTTCAAAGCTGAGCGGACGTCTCCTCCGCACCCTTGCGCGAAATGATCCATCGCGTCGTCGTCCACCGAAACGCTGTAGGAACCGAGCCCCCGGTGTTCATCTGTGAGCGCTCTTTCCAATGCCTGCTTGATCAGATCGGGTGTTAACGGTTCAAGCTCAAATATCTGGGTCCGGCTTCTGATGGCCGGGTTAATGGCATGATAAGGGTTGGCGGTCGTCGCGCCGATTAAAATAATCATGCCGTTTTCTAAATAGGGCAGCAGAAAATCCTGCTTTCCCTTATCAAGCCTGTGCACTTCGTCAAGGATTAAAATGACCTGGCCTGACATTTTCGCTTCCTGTACGACAATCTCCATGTCTTTTTTATTATGAATGACGGCATTCAATTTCCTGAATGCGATGCTTGTCGATCCTGCGATCGCTGTGGCGATGGACGTTTTTCCGATGCCCGGCGGTCCGTACAGGATCATGGATGATAAGTGCTTTGCACGCACCATTCTGCCGATGATTTTATCCTCTTTGACCAAATGTTCCTGGCCGATAATGTCTTCGATATTGGCAGGCCGCATCCGATACGCCAATGGTTTCATGAACATCTCTCCTTACATATACAGGGTAACGGAAAACGGACGATTAGAAAAGCGAATTGCGGCGGGCCCCGTGTTTCAATGAAAATTAGGATAAGTTATGTTATAATAACAGTTGGTCTATAAGATACTAAACAGATTATTCATATCCATTTACTTGTATAAATTAACAATTAGAATTGACTGGGGTGTTCATATTGAAAATATCGACAAAGGGAAGATACGGGCTCACCATTATGATTGAATTGGCGAAAAAGCACGGAGACGGTCCGACGTCGCTCAAAAGCATCGCCCAAACAAACAGCCTTTCTGAGCATTACTTGGAACAGCTTGTATCACCGCTCAGAAACGCCGGACTTGTAAAAAGCATCAGAGGCGCTTACGGGGGGTACGTGCTCGGGGGCCAGCCTGAAGAGATAACGGCCGGAGATATTATCAGAGTGCTGGAAGGGCCGATCAGCCCGGTAGAAGTGCTTGAGGATGAAGAGCCTGCCAAGCGGGAGTTATGGATCCGCATCCGCGACGCTGTAAAAGACGTGCTGGACAGCACGACGTTAGAAGACCTTGCGAGCTACACGGACGGCGAGCAGGAAGCTTATATGTTCTATATTTAAACCAGAGGTGTACAGACAATGGAACGGATTTATTTAGATCATGCCGCGACTTCCCCGATGGATGAGCGTGTGCTCGAAGAGATGAAGCCCCATTTCTTCGGCAGTTTCGGCAACCCGTCAAGCATTCATTCATTCGGGAGAGAATCCCGGAAATGGGTCGATGAAGCGAGAGCGGACATCGCGCGCGAAATCAGTGCGAAAGAACAGGAAATTATTTTCACAAGCGGCGGCACGGAGGCTGATAATTTAGCGATTTTCGGAACGGCTGCCGCCCGGAAGAATGAAGGAAAGCATATCATTACGACCGCTATTGAGCATCATGCTGTATTGCACGCCTGCGAAAAGCTGGAAGAAGACGGCTTTGAGGTGACATACCTCATCCCCGGCCCTTCAGGACGGATCAGTGCAAATCAGGTGAAAGAAGCGCTCCGTGATGATACAATCCTTGTTACCGTCATGTATGGCAATAACGAAGTCGGTACCATTCAGCCGATTGACGAAATCGGAGAGCTGTTAAGCGGGCATCAGGCCTATTTTCACACAGATGCCGTCCAGGCATTCGGTTATATGCCGATTGACGTGAAAAAAAGCAGAATTGACATGCTGTCTGTTTCCGGTCACAAGCTTAACGGGCCTAAAGGGACAGGCTTTTTATATGTAAATCAAGAGGTGAAGCTGTCACCGATTCTTCTCGGGGGAGAGCAGGAACGAAAGCGCCGCGCGGGGACGGAAAATGTACCGGGCATCGCCGGCTTAAAAGAAGCGGTCGTCCTTTCAAACCGTGAGAGGGAAGAGAAAACAGCGAAGTATAAGGAGTTTAAGAACATCATCATGAGCACGCTGGAAAAATCCGGCGTCACAGCGGAGGTGAACGGAGATGCCGAGAAATGCCTGCCTCATATTTTAAACCTTTACTTTCCCGGTGTGCCGGTGGAAGCGCTGCTGGTCAATCTTGACATGGAAGGCGTTGCCGTCTCCAGCGGATCTGCTTGTACAGCGGGATCCGTTCTTCCGTCCCATGTGCTTACGGCCATGTTCGGAAGTGAGAGCGGCAGGCTGACTTCGTCAATCCGCCTCAGCTTCGGCCTCGGCAATACGGCGGAACAAATCGAAACAGCCGCCGAAAAGCTTGCCGCCGTCGTTAAACGGCTTGCTTAAAACGGCGGACTTACGTTTTTAATGGAGTGAATGCAAATGGAAAAACGGCCGGAGGATACAAGAGTCGTAGTCGGCATGTCCGGCGGCGTGGACTCTTCCGTGGCGGCCCTTCTGCTGAAGGAGCAGGGCTACGATGTAATCGGAATCTTTATGAAAAACTGGGATGATACGGACGAAAACGGTTTTTGCACGGCGACGGAAGATTATGAAGACGTCATCCGGGTCTGCAACCAGATCGGAATTCCGTATTATGCCGTCAATTTTGAGAAGCAATATTGGGAAAAGGTATTTCAATATTTCCTTGATGAATATAAAGCCGGAAGAACCCCCAATCCGGATGTCATGTGCAATAAAGAAATTAAGTTTAAGGCTTTCTTGGATCATGCTCTGTCACTCGGCGCGGATTATCTTGCGACGGGCCATTACGCCCGCGTGGACAGAAGCGCAGGTACAGTGCGCATGCTCCGCGGTCTGGATGAAAACAAGGACCAGACTTATTTTCTGAATCAGCTCAATCAGGAACAGCTCAGCAAAGTCATGTTCCCGATCGGTGATCTGCAAAAAAGCCGCGTGCGGGAAATCGCCAAAGAAGCGGAACTTGCGACAGCTGCGAAAAAAGACAGCACGGGAATCTGCTTTATCGGCGAACGCAACTTCAAAACGTTTCTCAGCCAATATCTCCCCGCTCAGCCGGGCGATATGATGACAATGGACGGAGAAGTAAAAGGGCGTCATGACGGTCTGATGTATTATACTATCGGACAGCGCCACGGTCTTGGAATCGGCGGAAGCGGCGAGCCGTGGTTCGCCGTCGGTAAAGATCTTGAAAAAAACATTCTGTATGTTGATCAAGGATTCCATAATCCGCTTCTGTATTCTGATAAGATCACGGCGACAAATGTCAGCTGGACGCGTCCCGGTCTGATGGACGGCGGCGAAATGACATGCACGGCGAAATTCCGCTACCGTCAGGAAGATCACAAAGTAACGGTGAAAATGACGGGTGATGATGAAGCGGAAGTCATTTTTGACGGGCAGGTACGCGCCGTTACGCCGGGACAAGCCGTCGTTTTTTATGACGGAGAAGAGTGCCTCGGCGGCGGAACGATAGATGACGTTTATAAAGACGGAACAAAACTGTGGTACGTATAACACATGTAAAAAACCTCAACTCGCATGTTGGGGTTTTTTAGCGAAAGGAAGTTAAAAATGGATTATAATAAAATCGGGATTGACGCCATGCAGGAGGGCGATTTTGAAAAAGCGGCAGAGGCTTTTACGAAAGCGATTGAGGAAAACGGGCAAGATCCGGTGCCGTATATCAACTTCGCAAATCTGCTTTCTTCTGTGAACGAACTCGAACGGGCGCTTGCATTCTATAACAGAGCGCTTGAATTGGACAATTCGGCGGCAGCCGCTTATTACGGTGCGGGAAACGTATATGTGATGAAAGAATCGTTTTCCGAAGCGAAGGATATGTTTGAAAAAGCGCTTCGCTCCGGAATGGAAAACGGAGATTTGTTTTATATGCTGGGGACCGTTCTCGTTAAATTAGAGCGGCCGAAGCTTGCACTGCCATATTTGCAGCGTGCCGTTGAATTAAACGAAAATGACACGGAAGCACGCTTCCAGTTCGGAATGTGCCTCGCAAATGAAGAAATGCTGGATGAAGCTCTGGCGCAGTTTGAGACGGTGATCGAGCAGGACCCAAGCCACGCGGACGCATTTTATAATGCCGGGGTCGCTTACGCGTACAAAGAAAATCGTGAAAAGGCGCTTGAGATGCTGGAAGGCGCAATCGGCATACAGCCTGATCATATGCTTGCGCTTCATGCGAAACAGCTTATCACCCAGTCATAACAAAAGGAGGGAAGGCTCGTGGATCAGCTGAACATCGAAGAACAGCCGTATGTAAAAGGCGTCATTCATACGGTCATTTATCACAATGACACCAACCTGTATACAGTGCTGAAAGTCAAGGTTGCAGAAACGTCTGAGGCGATCGAAGACAAGGTCGTATCCGTAACGGGCTACTTCCCTCTGCTGCAAGAAGATGAGACCTACACATTTTACGGAAAAACCGCCACGCATCCTAAGTTCGGCCTGCAATTTCAGGCTGAACACTTTAAAAAAGAAATTCCGACCACAAAAGAAGGGATCATTCACTATTTATCAAGTGATCTGTTTGAAGGAATCGGAAAAAAAACGGCAGAAGAAATCGTCAAAAAGCTCGGAGACGGCGCGCTCAATAAAATTCTGACGGATGCGTCGGTGCTTTACGATGTGCCGAAAATGTCGAAAAAGAAAGCGGATAAGCTTGCCGGAGAGCTGCAGCGGCATCAGGGGCTTGAGCAGATTATGATCTCTCTGAACCAATACGGTTTCGGGCCCCAGCTATCCATGAAAATATATCAGGCCTACGAAACGGAAACACTGGAGAAAATTCAGGAAAATCCTTATCAGCTTGTAAAAGACGTTGAAGGCATCGGCTTTGTGAAAGCTGACGAGCTGGGCGGAAAAATGGGTCTGTCAGGAAACCACCCGGAGCGGATCAAAGCGGCAATCTTATATACGATTGAATCGACCTGTCTTTCAGAAGGCCATACGTACATAGAGACAAAGCAGCTGATAATCAATACGCAAACGCTCCTGAATCAGTCAGCTGAAGGCGGCCGCGTCACGGAAATGGATGCGGCTGACGGCATCATCGCCCTCGGGGAGAGTAAGGATATCGTCATTGAAGGAGAGCGCTGCTATTTTCCGTCCTTGTTTTACGCCGAACAAAATGTCGCAAAACGCGTGCTCGACATTGCGGCTCAGACGGAGTATGCCGATCAATTTCCTGAATCGGAATTTCTGCTTGCACTCGGTGAACTGGAAGAACGGATGAATGTTCAATACGCACCAAGCCAAAAGGATGCCATTCAAAAAGCGCTGTCTTCACCGATGCTTTTACTGACCGGAGGACCTGGGACGGGGAAAACGACCGTTATTAAAGGAATCGTGGAATTATACAGTGAACTGCACGGAGTATCGCTTGACCCCGGTGATTATAAAAAAGACGAGGCGTTCCCGGTGCTGCTTGCCGCGCCGACGGGAAGAGCCGCAAAACGGATGAGCGAATCTACGGGTCTGCCGGCTGTTACGATACACAGGCTGCTCGGCTGGAATGGCGCTGAAGGGTTTACCTACAATGAAGATCAGCCGATAGAAGGGAAACTGATCATTATAGACGAAGCGAGTATGCTCGATATCTGGCTCGCCAGCCATTTGTTTAAGGCGCTTCCTAAGCACATTCAGCTCATTGTCGTCGGTGATGAAGACCAGCTTCCTTCAGTAGGACCGGGGCAGGTGCTCAGAGACCTTTTGGCTTCTGAGGTACTGCCGACCGTGCGCCTGACAGATATTTACCGTCAGGCTGAAGGATCATCCATTGTGGAACTTGCGCATGATATGAAAAAAGGACTGCTTCCAAAGGGGCTGACCGCGCCGACAAAGGACCGCTCATTTATCCGCTGTAATTCTTCACAGATTAAAGAAGTCGTGGATCAGGTCGTCTCGAACGCGTTAAAAAAGGGGTATACCTCCAGGGATATTCAAGTGCTTGCCCCGATGTACAGGGGAAAAGCGGGAATTAACGAGCTGAATATGCTTCTTCAAGACATCATGAATCCGCCGAAAGAAAAAAGGCGGGAGCTGAAATTCGGTGATGTCGTCTACAGGACGGGCGATAAAATATTACAGCTTGTCAACCAGCCGGAAAACAATGTGTTTAACGGCGATATCGGCGAAATCGTATCCATTTTTTATGCCAAAGAAAATACGGAAAAAGAAGACATGGTCGTCGTCTCGTTTGACGGCAACGAAATCACCTTTACGAAAAAGGATTTCAGCCAGTTTACCCACGCTTACTGCTGTTCCATTCATAAGTCGCAGGGAAGCGAATTCCCGATTGTCGTCCTGCCTGTCGTCAAAGGCTACTATCGAATGCTCAGGAGAAATCTGCTTTATACCGCCATAACAAGGGCGAAAAAATTTCTGATTCTTTGCGGAGAAGAAGAAGCGCTTGAATGGGGCGTCAAAAACAATGATGCCACCGTCAGACAGACGTCGCTTAAAAACAGGCTCACAGAGCAGACTGAAGAGATGGATGCAGAACTGGCCGCCCTGCAAAAAGAGCTGCCGTTCAGTGTATATGATGCGAACATCGGAATGGAAGGCATCACGCCGTTTGACTTTATGGAAGAAAAAGCGTAAATAAAACCCGGAGCATAAACATGCGCCGGGTTTTCGCCTGTGGAAGTCATTTCAAAGTATGCTGCCCGGCTTCTTGGCAAAACCTATACGTGTTCAACAAAAGGTGGTTGATCACACTTTGAGAACATGCCATGCAGCTGAAGGACGAACAGTATATGACGAAAACACCGGGCGCAGTCTCGGGATGATATCGGATGTATGTTTCTCTCTTGACGGCCGGTTTCTCGGTTTCGTGCTGGAGCAGAAACGCCTGTTTCACAACCGCCATCTTTTTTTAGAGGCAAGTGATATAAAAGAGATGGATCAAGAAGCCGTAGCTGCCGGTCATGCTCATTTGCAGCCTTTGCCGAAGAGCTGTTTCACCTTTGAACAGATTAAGATGCAGCCGGTGAAATCGCCTGATGGTGAAATGTTCGGTTTGCTGGAAGATGTATACTTTTGTTTGGACAGGGGCATAATCGTAGCATATGAACTCTCGGACGGCTTCTTTTCAGATCTGGCTGGCAGACGCCAAGTGCGCCGCGCCGCCGATACGCTTATTGAAGCGGGGAAAGAAGGCATCGTCCTGAACGGATAAGAGGTGTAGTCTGTGCTTGTATGTCCGAACTGCAAAAGTAAAGATATCGGCAAAATCGGCGTAAACCAATACTATTGCTGGGGCTGCTTCATTGAGCTGACGGTGGCCAAAGGCAAAATTGCGACACATCAAGTAGAGGAAGACGGCACGTTAAGCAGTCTTGATGATTTGTTTTCTGAAGACGAACGCAGTATCAATTTTTAAAGTTGAAAGGAGATACGCGCGATGGGCAGAACAATGACCTCTCTGTTGGCTTTAGGAGCTGGAGCCGTTATGTATCGTATGGCTTCTCAGTCCGATATGCTGAATAAAAAAGGTATGAAACGGATGAGAAGACGAGTCATGAAAATGTTTTAAGCAGAAAAAAGGATACTTCTCCGGAAGTATCCTTTTTACGTTTGTCTCGCTTCCAGCCGTCTGGCTGCGAGAGACAGGCAGTAATTGACCGCGAAATACATCAGGGCCGCCAGCAGAAAGATCGGGAAAAAATATCCCCCGTCAGCGCTTTGTCCGTTTAAAATCTGCGCGTTATGAATCAGTTCGGGCAGAGCGATGACGACCGCAAGTGACGTATCCTTTAATAAGGAGATAAACTGGCTCACAATCGGAGGAACCATACGCCTGAGCGCCTGCGGCATGACGACGAGAAAAAGAGTCTGCGTGTACGTCAGTCCTGAAGAACGTGCCGCTTCAATCTGTCCTTTGTCAACGGATTGCAAACCGCTTCTGATGATTTCTGACAGCATGGCCGATTCAAAAATCGTCAGCGCCGTAATGGCGGCCGCGGTAATTTCCAGTTTGATCCCGATTTCCGGAAGGGCAAAAAACGTAAAGAAAATGATTAATAACAGCGGCAGGTTGCGGATGGTTTCCACAATGGCCGCTATAATGCCCGAGACGATAGGAATTTTCGCATAGCGCAAAGTGCCGGCGGCAAGCCCGAAAATAAAACTCAGGACAATGGAGATCAGCGCAACATAAAGTGTGACCAAAAAGCCGTCCCATAAAAACAGCAGATGGTCAGGTGTATAGGCGCCGCTAAAATCCATGTTTTTCACTCTCCTTCTCTAATAACTCTTTCCGAGACGTCTTTCCAAATAGTGAACCCCGATGCTGAGCGGGATCGTTACTATCAAATAAAAAAGCGCGACGAAAATATAGACATCAAACACGACAAGAGTGCTTGAGGAAACGAGATCCGCCTGATACATCAAATCGAGTCCCGCCACCACTCCGAGTATTGATGAGTTTTTGACAAGGTTGAGAAATTGGTTTCCGAGCGGGGGAATCACGATTTTTACGGCCTGAGGAAGAATGACGTATCTCATCGCCTGACTGTATGTGAAGCCTGACGATCTGGCCGCTTCCATCTGCCCTTTTGAGACAGTCTGAATTCCGGCTCTGATGGCTTCTGCGATAAAGGCAGACGTATAAATCGTCAGCGCAATCGTTCCCGCCTGAAAGCCGTCCAGTCTCAGCCCAGCGTTCGGAAGTCCGAAATAAAAAACGAATGTGATGAGGAGAAGCGGGATGTTGCGGATAAATTCCACATACGCAGTGCCGATCCATTGAAGGGGTTTGAAAGCCGTGATTCTCATGACTGCGATCAGAACGCCCAGCGCAAAGCTGCCTGCCAGCGCGATGAAGCTCGCAAGCAATGTGTGCAGGAAACCGTCAATATACATATCGAAGTTTTCCGTTAAAATTGAAAAGTTCATCTATGTCACTCCTTATAAAACGGGGATGAGCATGCCTGCTCATCCCGCGGTCCTTTCTATTTTGCCGGTTCTTCTTTAATCCATTTTTTATAGATTTTTTCGTACCTGCCGTCGGCTTTCATTTTTTTCAAAGAGGCGTTGATTTCCTTGATGAGTCCGGATTGGCCTTTTTTGACGGCGATTCCGTAAGGTTCATCGGTGAAGGTTTCGCCTGTCAGCTGATATTGTTTATTTTCATCTGCCATGCCGTATAAAATCGCATTATCGGTTGTGAGCGCATCTCCCTGTCCCGCTTTAAGCGCAGTGAACGCTTCGGCGTAATTTTCAAATTCCAGCACTGAGGCGTCAGGCGCTTTTTCTCTGATGTTTTGTGAGGAAGTAGAGCCTTTTACCGCCAATACTTTTGAGCCTTTTCCCAGGTCTTCGGTGCTTTTGATGCTGCTTCCTTTTTTGACGAGCAGGGATTGCCCGGCTTCAAAATAAACATCTGAGAAATCAACTTCTTTTTTCCGCTCATCCGTTATTGTCATCGTGGCGGTGATGGCATCGATATCGCCGTTTTGCAGCATCGGAATTCTCGTTTTTGACGTCACTTCTTTAAATTCCGCTTTCTTCTCATCCCCCAGAATATCTTTTGCGAGCTGTTTTGAGATATCAATATCGAAGCCTTCAATATCACCGGAGCTTGGGTTTTTCAGCCCGAATAACCTCGTGTCGGTTTTGACGCCGAAGATGATTTTGTCTCTGTCTTTAATAGAGGCTAACGTGTCTTTTCCCGTTCCTTTTGAATCTCCGGACGTTTCTTTCCCTCCGCAGGCGGCCAGCATAAAGACGGCCAGCAGTGATATCAATCCCAATGACAACCATTTTGTTACGCGTGACATAAGCACTCCTCCGTTTCTTTTCAGTGATTTAAAATACGGCTTAAGAATAAACGCGCCCTCTCTTCACGGGGGCTTTCGTAAAATTCAACCGGTGCTGCTTCTTCTAAGATGGCTCCGCCGTCGATAAACACGATGCGGTCCGCCACTTCTTTTGCGAATCCCATTTCATGTGTGACGACTGCCATGGTCATGCCTTCCTTTGCGAGTGTTTTCATGACATCCAGCACTTCCCCGATCATTTCCGGATCAAGCGCGGATGTGGGTTCATCAAACAGCATAATTTCGGGCTTCATCGCAAGCCCCCTGGCGATGGCGACACGCTGCTGCTGGCCGCCGGAAAGCTGTGAAGGATAAGCGTCCGCTTTTTCCGGTATACCGACTTTTTTCAAATAGTATAAGGCCGTTTCTTTTGCTTCTTCTTTTGATTGCTTAAGCACTTTGATCGGTGCGAGCATGATGTTTTGCAGAACGGTTTTGTGCGGGTACAGATGAAAATGCTGGAACACCATGCCGATATTGCGGCGGACCTTATTTATATCCGTTGTCTTGTCATGGATGGAGACGCCGTTTACCGTTAAGGCGCCTCCATCAACTGTTTCCAGCTGATTAATGCAGCGGAGAAGCGTGCTTTTTCCCGATCCTGAAGGTCCGATGATAACGACGACTTCCCCTTTTTTAATGTGCAGATTAATGTTTTTCAGCACGTGGAAATGTCCGTAGTGCTTATTTACATCCTGAAATGAAATCATGGCCATCCTCCTTAAAAAAACATGAGTCATATTGACTGGACAGTTTTTGAAATCCTTTAACACATTACGATGGTTATACAGATTTTTATGAATATTATTTAGATTATTTCGTAATTTCTGATAATTGTTTCTATCAAGAGGTCTGCGTCATAAGGCGGAGTTTATGAAACGGGAATAATTCCGGCTTTCTGTCAAAAGATAAAGCAAGAGGTGAAACGTCATGCTTCAAAAACCGCTGCAGCTCTTAATGTGGACGGCTGTATGTCTGCTCGTTTTGTTAACAGTGTATGTCTTTTGCATGCTCGATATGTTATGGTCTCCCATTTGGCTTGTTATAAAATCTCTCTTTATTCCTATATTCATCGCAGTATTTATTGCTTATCTTTTACTTCCGATTACTGAATGGCTTCATAGAAAAGGGATGCCTAGAACTTTAAGCCTGCTTCTGATTTATTGCCTGTTTTTCGGCGGAATCGGCTGGGGGGTTTATAAAGGGGTTCCTGTTTTAATTGAACAGCTGCAGGATCTGTCTGAGAGCATTCCCGGTCTTGCCAAAAACTACAACAGCATGCTGAAGCATCTGCATAATCACACGGATCATTGGCCTGACGGCATGCACCATCGAATGGACAAAATGATTCAGCAGACAGAAACGTTTCTTGCCGGCACGATTGAAAGCACGATCAGAAGCATCCGTTTCGTGCTTGATTATATCCTGATCGCGGCGACGATTCCTTTTCTCGTGTTCTATATGGTGAAGGATATAGACGTCATGAAAAAGACAGTCTGGTATTTGACGCCGAAGTCCTGGAGAAAAAGGGGGAGTGAATTTCTGCGGGATGTGGACGACTCTCTCGGTGATTACATCCGCGGTCAGCTTCTCGTTTGTTTTTTGCTCGGGCTAATAGCCGGCGTTTCATTTTGGCTGTTCGGGCTTCCTTATCCGCTGATTTTGGGTCTTGCCATCGGGATTACGAATGTCATCCCGTATTTCGGTCCGTTTATCGGCGCTGTACCGGCGCTGCTCCTTGCGCTGGCGATTTCTGCTAAAGCTGTGATCATCGTAATCGTCACGATTTTTATTCTGCAATTTATAGAAGGAAACATTTTGAGCCCGCTTATTGTCGGGCGCAGTCTCAGAATGCACCCCGTCGTGATCATGCTGGCGCTCCTTGCCGGAGGAGAGCTCGCGGGCATTCCCGGCATGATTCTCGCTGTTCCGGCGGCAGCCGTTTTAAAAGTGACGGCCATACACTTTTTGCGGATCAGGACGGAACATTGACATTCGGGTTCTGCTTGTCTATAATTTCGAGTAGAATACATACGAATCTCGAGTGACGGATATGAGTACGCCGAAGCCCTGTTTAAGAGAGAAGCTCCGATACGCTGAAAGGAGCTTCAGCAGAAGATCGGCCGAAGCTAATCCTGAGTGCAGTTAAAGGCTGCCGCAGTCCTGCGTTACGGGATGAAAGGTGACAGGCCTTTTTCGGCCTGTAATCAGGGTGGTACCGCGAGACAGCTCTCGTCCCTGTGTGAACGCATGGTTTGCATAGGGAGAGAGCTTTTTTGCTGTCGCAAAAGAGAATTTCGGGTAGTGATAAGGAGGAATATAGATGAAACACTTAACTTCTGCTGAAGTGCGTCAAATGTTTTTAGATTTCTTTAAAGAAAAAGGCCATGCCGTTGAACCGAGCGCCTCATTGGTTCCGCATGAAGATCCGTCTTTATTATGGATCAACAGCGGCGTTGCGACGCTGAAAAAATACTTTGACGGCCGCGTTGTGCCGGAGAATCCGAGAATTGTAAACGCGCAAAAATCAATCCGAACAAATGATATTGAAAATGTGGGGAAAACGGCGCGCCACCACACGTTCTTTGAGATGCTCGGAAACTTTTCCATCGGTGATTATTTTAAAGAAGAAGCGATCACGTGGGCATGGGAGTTTTTAACGAGCGAAAAGTGGATCGGCTTTGATCCGGAGCTGCTGTCTGTAACGGTTCACCCTGAGGATGAAGAAGCTTATACGCTATGGGCGGAAAAAATCGGCGTTCCGGAAGAAAGAATCATCCGTCTGGAAGGGAACTTCTGGGATATCGGCGAAGGCCCGAGCGGACCGAATACGGAAATTTTCTATGACCGCGGCGAGAAATACGGCAATGACCCGTCAGATTCTGAATTGTATCCGGGCGGCGAAAATGATCGCTATCTTGAAGTATGGAACCTGGTATTCTCAGAGTTCAACCACAACCCGGACGGCACGTACACACCGCTTCCGAAGAAAAACATTGATACGGGTATGGGGCTTGAACGGATGGTCTCCGTGATTCAGGATGTCTCGACAAACTTTGACACTGATTTGTTTATGCCGATTATTGAAGCAACAGAGCGCATTTCCGGAGATGCTTACGGAAAGGATGCAGTGAAGGATACGGCCTTTAAAGTGATCGCCGATCATATCAGAACGGTCGCATTTGCGGTAAGCGACGGGGCGCTGCCTTCGAACGAAGGGCGCGGGTATGTACTGAGACGCCTCTTGCGCCGGGCAGTGCGATACGCGAAAACCCTCGGTATCAGCCGTCCGTTTATGTACGAGCTAGTACCGACTGTTGCAGGAATTATGGACGCTTTCTATCCGGAGGTGAAAGAAAAGCAAGAGTTTATCGCCAAAGTCATCAAAACGGAGGAAGAGCGCTTCCACGAAACATTAAACGAAGGTCTGGCCATTTTATCCGACGTGATAAAGAAAGAGAAGGAAAAAGGCAGCGGCATCATCTCCGGAAAAGACGTATTCAAACTGTACGATACGTACGGATTCCCGGTTGAATTGACGGAGGAATACGCGGAAGATGAGCAAATGACGGTTGACCATAAAGGCTTTGAAGCCGAAATGGAAAAACAGCGTGAACGGGCGAGAAATGCGCGCCAAGATGTAGGAAGCATGCAGGTTCAGGGCGGCGCATTGCGCGATATTACCGCAGAAAGCACATTTGTCGGCTACAGTGCCGTAAAAGCTGAAGCGAAGGTGATCGAGCTTCTTCATGACGGGCAATTAATCAGTGAGGCGCATGAAGGGGATACCGTCCAAATCCTTCTTGACAAAACGCCTTTCTATGCTGAAAGCGGCGGACAGATCGGTGACAGAGGAGTGCTGAGAAGCGAGCAGGCTGTCGTAACCATTAAAGACGTGAAAAAAGCTCCGAACGGTCAGCATGTACACGAAGGCACGGTGGATAGCGGCACGATTCAAAAAGGTGCAAGCGTGACGGCTGAAGTTGAAGATCAAATGAGAAGCGGCGTGGTGAAAAACCATACGGCTACCCACCTTCTGCACCAGGCGCTGAAAGACGTTCTCGGCACACATGTCAACCAAGCGGGTTCACTCGTTACCGAAAACCGTCTGCGTTTTGACTTCTCTCATTTCGGTCAAGTGACGAAAGAAGAACTTGAACGCATTGAAGGAATCGTCAACGAAAAAATCTGGGAGAGCATTCCGGTAGCGATTGATTTGAAACCGATCAATGAAGCGAAAGAAATGGGCGCGATGGCCCTGTTCGGCGAGAAATACGGCGATATCGTCCGCGTCGTACAAGTCGGAGATTACAGCCTTGAGCTTTGCGGCGGATGCCATGTCACGAATACGGCTGAAATCGGCCTGTTTAAAATCGTATCCGAATCAGGGATCGGCGCAGGGACACGAAGAATTGAAGCCGTAACAGGAAAAGGCGCTTATCAGGAAATGAACAGCCAGCTCAGCCTTCTGCAGCATGCTGCGGACGAGCTGAAATCAAACGTAAAAGACGTACCGAAGCGAATTCAGTCTCTTCAAGCGGAGCTGAAGGAAGCGCAAAGAGAAAATGAATCATTGCTCAGCAAACTCGGCAATGTGGAAGCCGGAGCCATTCTGTCTAAAGTAAAAGACATCGGCGGCGTAAAAGTGCTGGCTGAAAAAGTAAATGCGAAAGACATGAACCACCTTCGCACTATGGTGGATGATCTGAAAGCGAAGCTCGGTTCTGCGGTCATCATTCTCGGCGCCGTGCAAAATGAGAAAGTCAACCTTTCAGCAGGCGTGACGAAAGACCTGATCGAAAAAGGCCTTCATGCCGGCAAAATGGTCAAACAAGCGGCTGAAGTCTGCGGAGGCGGAGGCGGAGGCCGTCCGGACATGGCGCAGGCCGGCGGAAAGCACCCTGAAAAATTGGAAGAGGCGCTCGCATCTGCGGTAGATTGGATAAAATCCGTTTTATAATCCTTTCAAGTAGTGTAGAATGATGATAAGATGAGGACCTCAGGCTGAACTTTGCCTGCGAATTTGGGAAAGAGGTGCAAAACGGTGAGCTCGTTTGATAAAACGATGAAATTTAATTTCTCCGATGATTCTGCTGAAACAAACGTCGAAGAAGTGCTGAATACGGTATATGATGCGCTTCAGGAAAAGGGGTACAATCCTATCAACCAGATTGTCGGATACTTGCTGTCTGGAGATCCTGCATACATTCCTAGGCATCGCGACGCCCGGAACTTAATTCGCAAACTGGAACGTGACGAATTAATCGAGGAATTGGTAAAATCCTATCTAGAACAGCATAAAGAGGCGTAAATACATTCATGAGAATATTGGGACTTGATCTTGGAACGAAAACACTCGGCGTAGCTTTAAGCGATGAAATGGGCTGGACCGCTCAAGGCATTGAGACGATAAAAATAAACGAGGCTGAAGGAGATTACGGTCTGGACCGTTTATCCGAGCTGATGAAAGACTATAATGTAGAGAAGATCGTGCTCGGTTTTCCGAAAAACATGAACGGGACGATCGGTCCGAGAGGCGAAGCCAGCCAAACATTTGCGAAACTGCTTGAAACAGCGTACAATGTCCCTGTTGTGCTGTGGGACGAGCGTCTGACGACGATGGCGGCTGAAAAAATGCTGATCGCGGCTGACGTCAGCAGGCAAAAACGAAAAAAAGTCATTGATAAAATGGCGGCTGTCATGATCCTTCAAGGATATCTGGACAGTTTAAACTAAGAGGTGAAAAAAATGGAACACGGCGAAAAACACATTACAATTGTCGATGATCAAGGCAACGAACAGCTTTGCGAAGTGCTGTTCACATTTGAAAACGACACATTCAACAAATCTTACGTACTTTATTATCCGATTGATGCTCAAGACGATGATGAAATCGAAATTCACGCTTCAAGCTTCGAACCGAACGAAAATGGTGAAGACGGCGAACTGATGCCGATTGAAACCGATGAAGAGTGGGAAATGATCGAAGAAACGCTGAACACGTTTTTAGCGGAAGAAGACGAAGAATAAAATGAACGGAAAAAGCCGGAGCGCATATGCGCTTCGGCTTTTTTTTGTAATAAATTGCCGAATGCACATGAATCATGTAGTATAAGAGCTGTTGGGAGGAAAATACTTGTATGAATATCAATCAGACTAAACATTCATTTCCGCGTAAAAACAAAAAAACGACGATAATACTGTCCTCCGTGATCGCTCTGCTTATCATCATTTGCGGTGCTTTTTTCTATGGGAAATCTCTGCTGTCTCCGGTTGACAAAGGCAGCAAAACGGCAGTCAATATTAATATTCCGAGCGGTTCTTCCGTTTCGGCAATCGCTGAAATTCTTGAGGATCAGCATGTCATCAAAAGCAAAAAAGCATTTCAGCTGTATGTGAAGTATAAAGGCGCTTCCGGGTTTCAGGCGGGATTTTACCACCTGAATAAAGGAATGGATGCGGATGCGATTATCAAAAAACTGACCGCGGGATCAACGGGATATGCCTTTCAGATATCCGTTCCTGAAGGAAAACAGCTTACGCAGATTGCGGAGGCGATCGCAAAAGAAACTTCATATTCAAAAGAAGAGATCATGGCGAAACTGGATGACAAAACATTCATCGGCAAACTGAAGAAACAGTTTCCTGATACGATAACGGACGCACTTTCAAACAAGAAGCTCAAGCATCCGCTCGAAGGCTATCTGTATCCGGCCACATATCCGTTTAATGATCCGGATGCATCGCTTGACACGATTTTGACGGCAATGGTTCAGGAAACAAACACCCGTATCGAAACGTATAAATCTGAATTGGAAAAAAAGAAACTTTCCGTCCATAACGCGCTGACGATGGCATCGCTTATTGAAGAAGAAGCCACCGCCAAAGCCGACCGTCACAAAATCGCCAGCGTTTTTTACAACAGGCTCGAAGAAAAAATGCCGCTGCAGACTGACCCGACGGTATTATATGCGGCCGGTAAGCATAAAAGCCGGGTCTACTACAAAGACCTGAAAATTGATTCTCCGTTTAATACGTATAAACATAAGGGGCTGCCGCCGGGACCGATTGCAAATGCCGGTGATTCATCATGGGAAGCGGCTCTCCGCCCTGACAAAACGGATTATCTCTATTTCCTTGCAAAATCAAACGGCGAGGTTGTTTTCACCAAAACATTAAAAGACCATAATAAAGCGAAGGAAAAGTATATTTCCAAAAAAGACAGCGAATAAAAGGAGGGCAAAAGCTCTCCTTTTATTCCATTCTGAAAAGTTTTATGATAAAATATATCGGGTTGTTTACTTATGGATAAAGAAGTGTCTTAAGAGAGTGTCCCCGCGGATTCGTCAGGGGCACTCCTTTTTAGAACGGAGGCTGTTTGCCGTGAATGATCGGTATGAACAAATAAACGAGTATATAAACGCGATGCTGAAGCCTCGGCCTGATAAAGTGAAAAAGCTTGAAGCCTATGCAAAAGAGCACCATGTTCCGATTATGGAAGAAGCGGGCATTGAAGTGCTGCTTCAAATGCTGTCGATTCAACAGGCGAAAAACATTTTGGAAATCGGCGCGGCAATCGGATATTCCGCCATACGGATGGCGCTTGAGCTTCCGGATGCGAATATTTACACGATTGAACGGGACGACAAACGCTATGAAGAAGCTGTGAACAATATAAAAGACTTTGAAATGGAAAACCGGATTCGCGTAATGCACGGGGATGCGCTGGAACTTTCTGAGTCTGTCCGTGTCACGGCTCCTTATGATGCCATTTTTATCGACGCGGCCAAAGGCCAGTACACGAACTTTTTTGAGCTCTATGAACCGATGCTTGCGCCGGATGGAGTCATTTTTACGGACAATGTTCTGTTTAAAGGGCTGGTGGCACAAAATCACTCGGACATTGAGCCGAAAAGAAGACGGAAGCTTGTTGAAAAAATTGATCAATATAACCAATGGCTGATGGACCGGCCTGACTATCAAACGGTCATACTGCCGGTCGGAGACGGCATCGCCATCAGTAAAAAGAAGAGGTGAAGGATCATGAAAAAACCTGAACTTTTGGTGACTCCGACTTCTGTACAGGATATTCTTCCGCTCATTCAAGCGGGCGCAACGGCCCTGTTAGTCGGAGAACAGAGAAACGGCCTGAGACTGGCCGGTGAATTTTCAAGAGAAGATATAAAAGAAGCCGTAAAGACAGCTCATCAGGAAGGCGCGAAAGTGTACGCCGCCGTCAATGCTATTTTTCACAACGAAAAAGTGGACGAGCTGAACGGCTATCTTGCCTTTTTGCAGGAGGCCGGCGTTGATGCGGCTGTTTTCGGTGATCCGGCCGTTTTAATGGCGGCGCGTGAAGCGGCTCCCGAGCTTAAACTGCATTGGAGCACGGAAACAACGGGAACCAACTACTATTCCTGCAATTACTGGGGACGCAAAGGCGCACGGCGGGCAGTGCTGGCTAAGGAATTAAATATGGACAGCATCATTGACATAAAAGAAAACGCCGAAGTGGAAATTGAAATTCAAATCCACGGCATGACGTGCATGTTCCAATCGAAGCGTTCTTTAGTGGGCCATTACTTCGAATACCAAGGTAAAGTCATGGACATCGAACAGAAGAAAAAAGAAGCGGGGATGTTTCTGCATGACAAGGAACGGGGCAATAAATACCCGATTTTTGAAGATGAAAACGGCACGCACATCATGAGCCCGAACGATGTGTGCATGATTGATGAATTAGAGGACCTGATGGACGCCGGCATCGATTCTTTCAAAATCGACGGAGTTTTGAAGTCTCCTGAATACTTAACTGAAGTGACCCGCATGTACAGAGAAGCAATCGATTTGTGCTTCGAAAGCCGAGAGACATACGAAGAGAAAAAAGAGAGCTGGATAGAGCGGATTGAAAGCATTCAGCCTGTGAACAGAAGCATCGATACAGGATTCTTCTTTAAAGAAACGGTCTATTAAAAAGGAGGGTGCAACGGATGACAGCCGTAAATCAAACCATTTCCAAAGTCGTAAACGGAAAACGCGTCATTACGAAAAAACCTGAACTCCTTGCTCCGGCAGGAAACCTTGAAAAATTAAAAATTGCCGTTCATTACGGAGCGGACGCGGTTTTTATCGGAGGACAGGAATACGGACTCCGCTCAAATGCGGATAACTTCTCAATAGAAGAAATCGCAGAGGGCGTAGAATTTGCCAAAAAATACGGGGCAAAAATATATGTGACAACAAACATTTTCGCCCATAATGAAAATATGGACGGTCTGGAAGAATACTTAAAAGCGTTGGGAGACGCAAAAGTTGCCGGAATTATCGTCGCTGATCCGCTGATTATTGAAACATGCCGGAGAGTGGCCCCGGACGTAGAAATTCACCTCAGCACACAGCAGTCCCTTTCCAACTGGAAAGCGGTGCAGTTCTGGAAAGAAGAAGGGCTTGACCGCGTAGTGCTTGCCCGTGAAACGAGCGGACTGGAAATTAAAGAAATGAAGGAAAAGGTGGATATTGAAATTGAAACCTTTATCCACGGCGCCATGTGTATCGCTTATTCAGGCCGATGCGTGCTGAGCAATCACATGACGGCCCGGGATTCCAACCGCGGCGGCTGCTGTCAGTCCTGCCGCTGGGATTATGACCTGTATCAGACAGACGGTGCAAACGCGGTCGCGCTCTACGACGAAGAAGACGCTCCGTTTGCGATGAGCCCGAAAGATTTAAAATTGATTGAATCCATCCCGCAAATGATCGAGATGGGCATCGACAGCCTGAAAATTGAAGGCCGGATGAAATCGATTCATTACGTTGCGACGGTTGTCAGCGTGTATCGCAAAGTCATCGACGCATACTGCGCTGATCCTGAAAACTTTGTCATTCAAAAAGAATGGCTGGATGAGCTGGACAAATGTGCAAACCGGGATACCGCGCCTGCTTTCTTTGAAGGCACGCCCGGGTATGAAGAGCAGATGTTCGGTGAACACGGAAAGAAAACAACATTTGATTTTGCCGGTCTCGTGCTCGCGTATAACGAGGAAACTCAAATGGTGACGCTCCAGCAGCGCAATTTCTTTAAACAAGGTGACGAAGTGGAATTTTTCGGTCCTGAAATCGACAATTTCACATTCACAATCGGCACTATTTGGGACGAAGACGGAAACGAGCTTGATGCTGCCCGCCATCCCCTGCAAATCGTTACATTTAAAGTAGACAAAAAGATTTATCCGAGCAACATGATGAGAAAGGGGAAGTAATCACCAATGGGTAAGAGTCCTGTAGTTATAGGCATCGCAGGAGGTTCCGGATCAGGAAAAACAAGCGTCACCCGTTCCATCTATGAACAGTTTAAAGGACACTCGATTTTAATGATCCAGCAAGACCTTTATTATAAAGACCAAAGCCATCTTCCGTTTGAAGAAAGGCTGAACACAAACTATGATCACCCGCTCGCATTTGATAATGACTATTTAATCGAGCATATTCAAGAGCTTTTGAATTACCGGCCGATAGAAAAGCCGATTTATGATTATAAACTGCATACGCGTTCTGAGGAAACCATTCCGGTTGAGCCGAAGGATGTCATTATTCTGGAAGGCATTCTCGTTCTCGAAGATAAAAGACTTCGCGACCTCATGGATATGAAACTTTATGTCGACACGGACGCGGATCTCCGTATCATCAGACGGATTATGAGAGATATTAACGAAAGAGGCCGCTCGATCGATTCTGTCATTGAGCAGTATGTGTCCGTCGTCAGACCGATGCACAATCAGTTTGTTGAACCGACGAAACGCTACGCGGACATCATTATTCCGGAAGGCGGACAAAACCACGTCGCGATTGATCTGATGGTCACGAAGATTCAAACGATCCTTGAACAAAATGCAATTTTGTAATACCATAGCATAGACATAAATAACTCAGACCATATTATGTATAGGCTGGAAGGGAATGAGACAGTTCCCTTCTTTCCCTGTTTATAAACCGAAACATTTGCAGAAAACACACATTCAGTTTAAGATAAACAGTACCTATATGGGAGAGAAGAACGAGGACTGCCCTGTGTTCTCATTCTTGATTTTTTCGTTTATGCTCTCATACATAATCACACGTTATTGTTGAGGGACAACCACCAAGGAGTGAAGGAACATGGCACAAGAAAAAGTTTTTCCGATGACTCACGAAGGAAAACAAAAACTAGAACAAGAATTAGAGCAATTGAAAACGGTTAAACGTAAAGAAGTAGTAGAACGCATTAAAATCGCAAGAAGCTTCGGAGATCTGTCAGAGAACTCTGAGTATGATTCTGCAAAAGAAGAACAGGCATTTGTGGAAGGGCGCATCACGACGCTTGAAAACATGATCCGCAATGCGAAAATCATCGAGGACGACGGCGGTTCAAATGTAGTCGGTTTGGGAAAAACCGTATCATTCATCGAATTGCCGGACGGTGAAGAAGAATCTTACACGATTGTCGGAAGCGCTGAAGCTGATCCGTTTGAAGGGAAAATTTCAAACGACTCGCCAATCGCCAAAAGCCTGCTCGGCAGAAAAGTGGACGAAGAAGTGACAGTTCAGACGCCGGGCGGAGAAATGCTCGTGAAAATTGTGAAAATTTCATAAGATCCGTTTAACAATGAAACACCTCGTCCAAAATGTGGATGAGGTGTTTTTTTATGATCGTATCAAAAAGGCTGAAAGCGGCCGTGATTTGTTTTCTGCTCGTGTTTTTCTTTCTGCTTGCGAGGCTGGCTGAAATTCAGCTGTTTTTCACAGAATCTTTTTCAAAATCCAATATTAATCTGATTCAGGAAAGCGTCAAGCAGCGGACGGAAGAAGTCCTTATTTCAGACGGACGCGGCTCTTTTCTTGATCGGAACGGCAAAGAACTGACCGGAAAAAAGCAGCCTGCCGTCATACTGTTTCCCTTTCTCGTGACGCAGGATTGGCCGGTTGACCGGGTATCTGACATTCTCGGAATGAAACAGGGGGAGCTCAGGCAGCTGCTCACGGAAGCGAAAAAACCGGTGGTCCTGAACAGCAGAAAAATAAAACATTTGACGAAACAATCCGTGTCAAATATCAATTCTTTGAAATATCCCGGCATTTACGGCGTATATATGAAAGACAGCAAGGAAACAAACATAGCCGCTCATCTGTTGGGCGCGACAAACCAGGACCCTGAGCTTTTGAAAAAGAAATACCCCGGCAGGAAGGAACTGCCGATCACGGCAAAGATCGGGACAAGCGGGATGGAGCGGACGTTTGATGAGTTTTTACTGGCGGATCAGGACACAAAACTTTTGTATCATGTCGACGGAAGGGGAAACCCTTTATTCGGAATGGACGTCAAATATACGGCTGAAGCAAACGCGTTTTATCCGCTGCAAGTCAAAACCTCCATCGACCGCAATATTCAAAAAGCAATGGAAGATGTATTGAAAGACCGCGGGTTAAAAAAGGGGGGAGCCGTCCTTTTAGACATTGAAAAAAGCAGTGTGCTCGGAATGGTATCAAAGCCTGACGCCGACATGTCAAAGCAGCAGACACTGCAAAATTACATGCTGACGCCGATTTATCCGGGATCAGTGTTTAAAACGGTGATCGCCGCAGCCGCAATAGAACAAAACGAAGTGAAGCCGGGCACATCCTTTAACTGCAATCTCAACCTGTACGGAGAGCCGGGGGATGACAAAGGCACGCTCAGTTTTGGAGAAAGCTTTGCCCAAAGCTGCAATTATACGTTTACAAGTCTTGCGGAAAAATTGATCAAAAAAGATGATTCCGTTATTGAAAACATGGCGGAAAAACTCGGTCTCACACAGCGGGCGGGCTGGGAAGGCAAGCTGTACCGGGAAGACGGATTCAGGCAGCTGTATAATGAAAAAAGCGGGGTCATTTGGGGAGATGACAAAGACAAAACCGTAAAAAAAGCCGTCGCACAGACGGCGATCGGGCAAAAAAACGTGAAAGTCACGCCTCTTGAAGTCGCCAATATGATGGCGGCGATCGCGCGCGGCGGTGAAAAAAAACAAGTCAAAATCGCGGACAAAATTGAATACAAAAACAAAACGACGATGGCGTCATTCAAAGATCAGCCGTTAAAAGGGGAAAACATCGACAAATATACGGCGCAGCAGCTTCAAAAAATTCTCAGAGAAGTCGTCACCTCACCGAAAGGAACCGGCCGAAGGTTTCAGGATCTGCCGTATGAGATAGCAGGCAAATCGGGAACGGCCCAGACGGGAATGTTCACAAAAGATAAACAGACGCTTTACCACAAATGGTTTGCGGGATACTTTCCCGCGGACAAGCCGAAATACGCTCTCGTGGTGCTGCACATGGACACGCCGGGGGATAAGGCTCTGACAAATACAGTGTTTTATGATATTGTTAAAAAGGTACATGAAAATGAAATAAATCAGACATAGAACAACCGCTCAGCCCATGTTAAAATATATGCTGAGCAAGAGGGATAAAGGAGTGCAGAATGATTGAGCAATAAACAATCTCGTTTTGAAAACCGTGATAAGCGCAGAAAAGCAAATATGGTGCTTAACATTTTAATTGCTATCGTATCTATTCTTATTGTCGTCGTTGCCGTCAGCCTCTTCATCAACAGTCCGTCGAGCGACGTGAGCGAAAAAGCGGACACGAGCCAAAAGCAGGAAACACCTGCATCAGGCAAGACGAAGCAGACATCCGATGAAGACATAAAAGACAGCAAAAAAGATACGGCATCAGACGATGACAAAAAAGATAAACAGGATAAGGACACATCTGATTCATCTTCAGACTCTGACAGCAAAAAAGACGATGATTCATCGAAAAGTGATGACAGCAGCAAAAAAGACTCTGTTTCAAGCGATCCTTTTAAAGGCGCAAAAATAACAGAGGGCGGCTCATCAAGCGATGTCGAGAAAACAATTGTTAACCCAAAATGGAAAGCGGTCGGCACAAAGCAGACGGGAGAACATGCGGCGACGTATGACTCAAGCTCTGAAGACTGGTCCGAAATGCTTGACGCCATCTCTTACGCAACAGGCGTGTCAAAAGATCATATGACAGTGCTGTGGCTCGGAAACAATGGAAGCCCGCAAGATGCGAAGGGTAAAGTTTTAGACAAAACGAACGGCAAAAAGTATCAGGTCACCATCACTTGGAAAGACAAAAAAGGCTGGAAGCCGACAAAAGTAGAAACCTTAAAATAACCGCAAAAAAGCAGCTGATTATTCAGCTGCTTTTTTCTGTCATACGTCAGCTGAAAAATGCACCGACGCGCTGTAAAGGATTCTGCCGTCAACGGCCGTCACCTGATGGGATACGGAACGGACGCGAAGCATAATCGCCTGGTTGTTTTCAATCTGAACGTTTATTTTCTTTTCAAGCTCCTGCAAAGATGCCGCTTCGAAAAATTCTACTTTATCTTTGATTAAATCCAATTGAAAATTCATCAGTACAGATCCTCCTGATTTTTCTTCTGAGTCAATGAAAGTATAAGCCTTTCTGCCGTAATTGCGCAATAATCCCAAAGTATTTTAGTACCCTTCCATTCTTTTTTGTGATAGGATAGGAACTGTTCCACGATTAATCCATACTATACTCATAGGAATTATAAAATATGGAGAGTGAAAAATATGGGCCGTGAATTTATTCCTTTATTTGAAGATTGGGCAGCGACTTATGATGCCACAGTGCACGGGGCTGACAAACAATATGCCGCTGTTTTTAAAGGATATGACAACATTCTTGACAGCATTGTCGCACTTTCAGGTTCAAACGTTTTAGAGTTCGGACCGGGAACGGGGAATTTAACGGCGAAATTAGCCGCTGCGAACAAAAAGGTGTTTGGTGTAGAACCGTCTCCGTCAATGAGAAAACTGGCGGCTGACAAGCTTTCTGACAAAGCCGTGTTCAGTGACGGAGATTTTCTGGAGTTTCCCGCTCCGCCTTTTCAAATAGATACCATCGTCAGCTCGTACGCCTTTCATCATTTAACCGATGAAGAAAAGCGAACGGCTGTAAAGCAGTATGGCGCAATCCTTCAGAAGCATGATAAAATAGTGTTTGCCGATACAGTCTTTAAAGATCATGAAGCTTATGATGAAGCCATTAAAAAAGCAATCCGAAACGGCTATCATCAATTAGCGGACGATTTAAAGACGGAACATTATCCGACACTCGGGACAATGAAAAACATCTTTTCAGAAGAGGGATTTGCCGCGCGGTTTACGCAGCAAAATGACTTTGTCTGGATAATGGAGGCGATTAAACGGTAAATCGAAGGGATTGTGTATAAATGAAACTGGCAGTCATCGGAGCAATGGAAGAGGAAGTTACGATTTTAAGAAGCAAACTGAAAGACGCAAAACAAGAGATGATCGCTCACTGTGAGTTTACAACTGGCAGCTATGAAGGCGTCGAAGTCATCTTGCTGAAATCAGGTATCGGGAAAGTCAACGCGGCGATCAGCACGACGCTTCTGCTTGACCGTTTCAAACCTGATTATGTGATTAACACAGGCTCAGCGGGCGGTTTTCATCATACATTGAATGTAGGCGACGTCGTCATCTCAACAGATGTCCGCCATCATGACGTGGATGTGACGGCGTTTGACTATGAATACGGACAGGTGCCGGGTCTTCCGGCAGCATACAAAGCTGATGAAAAGCTGATCAGTATTACTGAGGAAGCGGTTTCTGAACTTAACGGCATTCAAGTCGCCAAAGGCACAATCGCAACGGGAGATTCTTTTATGAATGATCCGAAGCGGGTTGAAGACGTACGCGCCAAATTTGCGGATTTGTACGCGGTTGAAATGGAAGCTGCGGCTGTCGCACAGGTGTGCCACCAGTTCAAAACGCCTTTTGTTGTCATCAGAGCTTTATCTGATATTGCCGGAAAAGAATCTGACGTTTCATTTGATAAATTTTTAGAACAGGCTGCCGTTCATTCAACTGAGCTTGTCCTGAATGTCATCAAACGAATTCACTAAGCGGGGGATTCTCGTTCTCCTCCGCTTTTCCAGGAGGAGGACATATATTGAACGTGATAACAGATATTACAGAACTGATCGGAAATACACCGCTGCTCCGTCTCAAGCATTTTGATATACCGGAGGGAACAGCGGTTTATGCTAAGCTTGAGATGATGAATCCGGGCGGAAGCATTAAAGACAGGCTGGGCGGGATGCTCATTGAAGATGCGCTTCGCACGGGAAAGGTGAAACCGGGCGGCGTTATCATTGAGGCGACTGCCGGAAACACCGGGATCGGACTCGCTCTGTGCGCCAGAAAGCATCAGCTTCGCGCCGTTTTTTGCGTCCCGGAGCATTTCAGCAGAGAAAAGCAGCAAATTATGAAAGCTCTCGGAGCGGACATCGTGCATACGCCGAGAGAAGAAGGCATGCAGGGAGCCATCCGAAAAGCGCTTGAACTGGAGAGAGAGATTAATAATTCTTATGCCGTTCTGCAATTTAAAAACCGAGTAAATCCATTGACTTACTATAAAACGATCGGGCCCGAAATATGGAACGCGCTCGGCGGGGATATCCATGCTTTTGTCGCAGGGGCGGGTTCCGGCGGCACCTTTGCCGGTACGGCAGCTTATTTAAAGGAGAAAAATCCTGCCGTCAAAACGGTGATCGTTGAACCGGAAGGCTCGATCCTGAATGGAGGAGAGCCGCATGCCCATAAAACGGAAGGCATCGGCATGGAGTTTATCCCGGATTATATGGACGAGAACCATTTTGACGCCATTTACACGGTGGAAGACGATACGGCGTTTTCGCTTGTCAGAGAAGCGGCCGAGAAAGAAGGCCTCTTAATCGGAAGCTCTTCAGGGGCGGCTCTTTATGCAGCGCTTGAAGAAGCGAAAAAAGCGCCCGCCGGATCAAATATCGTCACTATTTTCCCTGACGGCAGCGATCGATATATAAGCAAAAACATTTTTCAAGGAGGTCAGTAAGATGAAGAAAAAAACGCTGATGGTGCACGGAGGAATTACGGGAGATGAAAAAACAGGAGCGGTTTCCGTACCGATTTATCAAGTAAGCACGTACCAACAGCCGAAAGCGGGCGAGCATACGGGTTATGAATATTCAAGAACGGCCAATCCGACGCGCACGGCGCTTGAAAGCTTAATTGCGGAGCTTGAAGGCGGCGCGGCGGGATATGCGTTCGGCTCAGGCATGGCTGCGATTACTGCCGTCATGATGCTGTTTGACAGCGGCGATCATGTTATTTTGACGGATGATGTATACGGCGGCACTTACCGGGTGATGACAGGCGTGCTGAACCGCTTCGGCATTGAAGCGGACTTTGTCGATACGAGCAGCAAAGAAAAAGTCCAAAAAGCCATTCGCCCGAATACGAAAGCCATTTATATCGAAACACCGACAAACCCGCTATTGAAAGTGACTGACCTCAAACTGATGTCTGACATCGCAAAAGAAGCGGGTGTATTGCTTATCGTCGATAATACGTTTTACACGCCGTATTTCCAACAGCCGCTGAGCTTCGGAGCGGACATCGTGCTTCACAGCGCGACAAAATATCTCGGCGGCCACAGTGATGTCGTCGGCGGCTTAGTCGTTACGGCTGATAAAGAACTGGGCGAAAAGCTTCATTATGTGCAAAACTCAACGGGCGGCGTTTTAGGACCGCAGGATTCATGGCTTTTGATGAGAGGCATTAAAACGCTGGGACTCAGAATGGATGCCATCAATTACAGCGCCGGAAAAATCGCCGGGCTGCTTGAAGCGCATGATGCCGTTCAGACGCTCTACTATCCCGGATCAGCGAAACACCCGGGCCATGAGCTGACAAAAGCGCAAAGCTCCGGTTTCGGCGGAATGATTTCCTTTGATGTCGGCAGCAGCGAACGCGTCGACGCGTTTTTAGAAAAATTGAACCTGTTTACGATCGCGGAAAGTTTAGGAGCGGTTGAAAGCTTAATCTCCGTGCCGTCCAGAATGACGCACGCATCGATCCCGCGCGACCGCCGGCTTGCGCTTGGCATTACCGACGGGCTCGTGCGGATCTCAGTCGGTATTGAGGATACTGAGGATTTAACGGCGGATGTGAAACAGGCGCTTGATTCACTTTTATAAAGAATGGATAGATTTACATTCTCTGTCGGCTGTCAGCTTGTATTATAATGTTGGTAGACTATAAAACTGGCAGGTGACCTTATATGGAGAAGAAAAGACTGAAATCATTAATAGAAGATTTTAAGCATTACGCATTTATTCTGCTTGCAGTCAGCACCTTCATTTATATCGGCGCGGTTCTTCCCGGACAAGGGCTGACCGCGGGCCAGAAAATGCTGATGTTTGTAACGGATTGTGTATTTTTAGCGGGCGCTTATTTCTGCGTTGACCGTTCACTTATTTATAAAAAGAGGCTGGAAGAGGCCGATGAATAAAAAAAAGCCATTGTCTTTTGACAATGGCTTTTTCGTTTCTTATTCAGACGGGGTTTCGCGTAATTCTTTTCCCATTCCTTTTAAAAACTGCAGCCCGAAGCCGAGCGCGCGGTTAATATCAGGATCACCGACGGCTTTCATCAGTTCAAACATACTGACTTTCCTGTCCTCTTTTAAAAATCTTTGCGCCTGATCCGTCCCGGCCATGGCGCTTTCTAAAAGTCTGCCCATAAATTCGGGATCAGCTTTTGACAGCGCGCCTCCCGCGGCCATCATCGTATTCAGGAGATTGGTGACAGGTTCCCGGGAAATCTGTCCGAGTGCGATTTTGGCAATCTCCTCTTTTGCCTGGAGCATATAGCCGGCGGCATCAAAAATGCCCAAGCCATTCAGCTCTGCCATGATGGACATCGTTTTCGCGACGGCTTCTTCATTTTCTGCGAGAAGCGTCTTCAGTTCTTCCAGTTTTTCAGCTTTTAGCTGTTCCTCTGTTTTCGTTTCTTTTTGAATTTCAGTAATTGGGCTTGCCATAATGTTTCCTCCTTTCCTTAATCAGTTAAGTGCACATAGCCCGGACGGTTCCATTTTCGCTGAGCTTCCACACCGTTTTGCGGATGACGTTTTTTGTTCCGCGGATTCGTTTTCGGAAGCGGCGGAGTATCACAGGAACCGAGCACTTCCATGCGGACTTTTGTCTGCTTATAGGCAGGTGTATGTGTCCGTGAATCATACGCAGGCCCGGTCAGGAAATTAATCGCAGAATCTTTATCTGTAGAGTTCATCGGCAGATAAAGCTCATTCGCGCGGACGCGGTCTGTCACAAGCGCGTTCAATTTAACCGCCCCAAAAGGAGAGACGAGCCGGATCATTGTCCCGTCGCAAATTCCGCGTTCAGCCGCGAGCTCCGGCGATACTTCAACAAATACATCCGGAACTTTAGACTGAATGCCTTTTGACTTGTTTGTCATGTTTCCTTCGTGGAAATGTTCAAGCATCCGTCCGTTGTTAATATGCAGGTCATATTCTTCAGGGAATACAGCAGGCTCCACCCAATCGCTCAGCGCAAAACGGGCTTTTTTGTCCGGGAAGTTAAAGCCGTCTTCATAAAGAAGCGGAGTGCTTTCTCCCGTAAAGCTTCCCCATAGGAAGCTGTTCCAGCCGCTAAGAACGTCGTAGCTTGCTTTTCCGAACAGCGGAGAAAGGCTCGCCATTTCTGAGAAAATGTCGCTAGGATGCGTGTAATTCCAATCAGCGCCTAAACGATTGGCGACTTCCTGAATAATCCACCAGTCGGGTTTTGCATCGCCGAGTGTCGGAAGCGCCTGATACAACCTTTGCACACGCCGCTCTGTGTTTGTAAATGTTCCGTCTTTTTCAAGAGATGGAACCGCAGGCAGGATGACATCCGCGTATTGCGCCGTTCTTGAAAGGAAAATATCCTGCACAACAAAGAAATCAAGGCTGGATAAAATGTCATGAACATGGTTGGCGTTTGAATCGACGAGCGCCATATCTTCACCGACGAGATACATGGCTTTCATGTTTCCTTCTTCAATCGCATGGAGCATTTCGATATTATCAAGACCCGGCTTGCCGTCAATTTCAACACCGTAAGCTTTTTCGAATTTAGCGCGTGCCGCATCATCGGTAATATGCTGATATCCCGGAAGCCAGCCTGGAAGAGTTCCCATATCGCAAGCGCCTTGAACGTTGTTATGTCCCCGCAGCGGATAGGCTCCGGCGCCCGGACGGCGGTAGTTTCCTGTGGCAAGCAGCAGGTTTGAAATCGCCGCTGATGTATCAGAGCCGCCTGTATTTTGAGTAACGCCCATGCCCCAAAGAACACAAGTGCCGTCTGCATCACGAATCATTTCGGCAATGCGGATGATTGTATCCTGAGAAAGTCCGGTGATGCGCTCCGCATAGTCCAATGTGTATTTTTCCAGCGTTTCTTTATAATCATCAAAGTAGTTGACATTTTCATCAATAAACGCTTGATCGTGCCAGCCTTGGTCAATCATATATTTCGTTACTGCCATGAGCCAGACCTGGTCAGTCCCTTGTTTCGGGCTGATAAAGAGGTCGGACCGTTCAGCCATTTCATTTCTGCGCAGATCGGCAACAATCAGTTTTTGGCCGTGCAGTTTATGGGCGCGTTTCACGCGTGTGGCCAGAACCGGATGTCCTTCCGCCGGATTGGCGCCGACGATGAGCACGAGGCCCGCTTTTGCGATATCTTTAATTGTGCCGGCGTCTCCGCCCATACCGACGGTGCGGAATAAGCCGTCCGTTGCCGGTGACTGGCAGTAGCGTGAGCAGTTATCCACGTTGTTGGTTTCAAATACTTGGCGTGCCAATTTTTGAATGACGTAGTTGTCTTCATTCGTAATTTTAGAAGAAGAAATAAAACCGACAGAACCATTTCCGTGTTCGGCCTTGATCGAACCGAGTCTTGAAGCGACAAGATCAAGAGCTTCTTCCCATGACGATTCAACAAATGCGCCGTTTTTCCGGATAAGCGGTTTTGTAATCCGTTCTTCCGAATTCACGAAGTCCCAGCCGAATTTCCCTTTCACACAAGTGGAAATCGCGTTAACCGGAGCATCGGAAACAGGCTGAATTTTAAGGATGTCACGTCCTTTTGTCCATACTTCAAAAGAGCATCCGACGCCGCAGAACGTGCAGACTGTTTTCGTTTTTTTCGTCCGTTTATCGCGCATAGCCGCTTCCACTTCAGACACGGCGAAGATGCTTGTATAGTCGGGTTCAACATTTTTCACTAAATCAATCATCGGTTCCATGACATCTTCTTTTATTCCTGTCATAAATCCGGCTTGGCCGAGCATTGATTTTTCCATCAGTGCGTTACAAGGACAGACAGTGACACACTGGCCGCAGCTGACGCAGGAAGATTCATTAATGGCGACGCCTTCATCCCAAATGACCCGCGGGCGGTCGCGCTCCCAATCAATCGAAAGGGTCTCATTCACCTGAAGGTTTTGACACACTTCCACACATTGGCCGCAGGCGATGCATTGGTTCGGATCATAGCGGTAAAACGGGTGAGACATATCAACCGCGCACTTTGAATCATCTTTCGGCGTATACGGATATTTCTGATGCTCAATTCCCATCATTTCCGCTGTATTATGCAGTGTGCAATTGCCGTTGTTGTTATCGCATACCGTACAGTAAAGCAGGTGATTCTCGAGCAGGCGGTCCATGGCCTCTGTCTGAGCCTCTTTTACCCTTCCCGACGTAAGCGAGATGGACATCCCGTTTTCTGCAGCCGTGGAACAAGAGCGCTGCAATTTCCCGTTTACTTCAACAATACAGGTGTCACATGTTTGAATCGGATCCACTTCCGGTACATGGCATATTTGCGGAATCTCAATTCCGTTTTGGTTTAAAATATCTAAAATCTTAGACCCCTCTGGTGCTTCATACTCCGTGCCGTCAATTTTGACACGGATAGACTGAACGTCTGTCACTTCCAATTCCCCTCCATCTTTTAAACTCGAAAAAAAGCCATGCACATAGATACCGGCCTCCTGTACGGAGAACGGTATAAATACGCATGGCGGAATAGTTCACTAGCAAGTCTTACTAACAGACCAATCCTATTTGTATAAAACGATAGACTCATAACACGTTTCCTATTACAAATCCATCTTCACTGCTTTTATTATAAGGTGATATTTATTATAATACAATACGAAAGGAAAACTTTAACCAGGTGAAATGTCACAAAGGGGAACCGGGAATGTCTTTCATAGGCTAAAATCGGAGGGGACAATATGTCTAAAAAAATTCATGAATTTAACGATATTATCCGGAAATTGCGCAAAGAATTATTTGGAAAGGGGCCTGAACGAATTCACACCGTTTTTGTGGATAACATGGCGGTATCTACGCTTTACGGCAATCTAAGCGCAAGTGAGCAGTTTATCGCACGCACGCCTGAAGGAAGAGAGATGGTTCATGCGGCGCGAACCAGCTTAATTCAGGAACTGTATTCAAAACAAACGCCTGACGGAATGGAAGAGCTCATCGGAGCAAAGCTTGTGCATCTGTTTTCAGATATTAAAATAGAGGAAAATATTGCCGTATCGGTGTTTGTCTTTGACCGCTCAATTGAAGAGCATAAAGAAGAAATCAAAAGCTGACAATATTCAATTGACACGAAATTGTCACATTTGATATGATATGAACTGCCAGCAGTGGCCTAAGGACGATTTTTTATGGAATGTGTGCATGATCTGTACATATTCTATACCGCATATTTTCATTCTGCTTGATATTGTTGTATGGGTATGCATACAAGTTAGGCAGCATTCAAACCCCGTTTTTTCAGACGGGTTAATTGAATGCTGCCTTTTTTGTTAGGCGTCTTTGGAAACTGCGGGCTGAAATGATAAATGGAGGGGTTATTATGGCTTTTCGTAAACCGGACGAAATAGCGGAGCTTGCGGTCGAATCAGGGGTAAAAAAGGTGCATTCACCGCTTTCAGCACTGATTGTATTAGGATTTTTGGGAGGAGCGTTTATCGCACTCGGTTATTTGCTTGATATCCGTGTCATCGGCGACCTTCCGAAAGAATGGGGAAGCCTGTCGAGTTTAATCGGGGCGTCCGTGTTTCCCATCGGATTGGTGCTCGTCGTTCTTGCCGGCGCGGAGCTGATTACGGGAAATATGATGTCGGTATCCATGGCGCTGTTTTCCAGAAGAATATCCGCCGGTGCATTAGTGAAAAATTGGGTGATCGTGACGTTGATGAATCTTGTCGGCGCACTGTTTGTCGCTTACTTTTTCGGACATGTTGTCGGATTAACCGAAACAGGACCTTACTTGGAAAAAACGATTGCGGTCGCACAAGGCAAATTGGATATGCCGTTTGGAAAAGTCATTGTTTCGGCGATCGGCTGTAACTGGCTTGTCTGTTTGGCCGTCTGGCTTTCTTTCGGCGCAGAAGACGGAGCCGGAAAAATCGCGGGTATATGGTTTCCGATTATGGCGTTTGTCGCAATTGGTTTTCAGCACGTTGTAGCCAATATGTTTATCATCCCGGCTGCGATATTTGCAGGCTCTTTTTCGTGGGGTGATCTGATTGGCAATCTCATTCCGGCCTTTATCGGGAATGTCATCGGCGGGGCAGTGTTTGTCGGTCTTATTTATTTTATTGCATATTCAAAAAAAGATCAGAAAAAGCAAGGGATGAAAAGAGTTTCCTGAGGTAAGAAAGATGCCGGAAAACACGGACAATTGAAGCGGAATGCCAGCACATTTTCCGTCCAAATCTTGAAAAAAATGTTTACAAAATGGAAGCCGATGGATATACTTACAAAGTAAGAAAAAAGCAAAGGGAGGTTGAATCACATGACGACGTTAAACGGCAATCAAAATCTACAATTGAACCGATTCAGCCTGTGGAAGAGTTCGTGTCCTTCCTTAACCTCTGCCCGTCAAGCACGTTAATTTCGGAGTATCAGGACATTCGCAGCTCCCCGCAGGGAAAGAAGCACCGTCTTCTTTTGTCTGCGGATTTAGTCTGCCCGCAGCGCATATGAACTTTGCTGCGGGTTATTTTCGCTTGTGCGGATATTGAAAGGGGGTGAGCGATAATGACCATTAATCTTTTCTTTTTAACACTGACCATTTCAAAGCGTTTTAAAAGTGCGGAAGAGTATGAACGAGAACAGCAGGTCGAAGAGTTTTATAATGAAGCGAAAGAACGCCAGCTGAAACACTTTTATATGAACTAACGGACACGAAGGGCCAAAACGGAGGAGAAGGAGGAGATTATCATGTTCAGAATTGAACTGCTGAATCATTACACAATGGAGAAGGACCAGGTTTAGCGAGGATGTTGCTGTCACGTCGCAGACGGCCTGCATACCATGGTAAAGAAAGAAAAATTGGTAAGCGGGTGATAGCATGCAAGGCGGTCAGAACAGAATTCCATCCATCGGGCACGGGTATGCGTCAATGCCCCATTCATTTAAGCACGGCTACGGCAACCCGTATCGCCGGCAGAGAATGGCGGCGCTTTCCCGGCAGACAAGATATATAGCACCGTATTATTGGTACTAGAGCAGGCGGAAAACCTACGTTTTCCGTCTTTTTTTTATGAAAACAAATATAAATTTCAAATAAATCGAAACGTTCATGAAGAGAAGTGCGTCTAGTTAGTACCTCATACTAATATGAGGTAATATTATTTCTGAATAATAAATCACAGGAATGGAAAAGCGGGTGTTATACAATGTTGCAACACACATCTTCAGCATTAAAACGAATGCGCGCGAAATACTTTGCTGCATCAGAACCGGCAGAGTCAGTCATTCAGCAAATCTTGATGGACATACAGGAATACGACCGCATTTTGGAAATCGGGACCGGAAACGGCTCAATGTTTAAACAAATCATCGGACAGCTTGAAAAGGGCAGTCTTAAAAGCATAGAAACATCGAAACGTAAAATACGGAAAACACAGCGCGCAAACCGTTCGGTTATAAAAGCCGGGCTCGGAAACATTCAGCAGGGGAGACCGGAAAGCATACCGTTCTGCGACCGCAGTTTTCATAAAGTCTTCTCGTTACATACTGCTGAAACAGTCAGCGATTACCGGACGGCATGTAAAGAAGTGTACCGCGTTCTTCAAATTGACGGGTGTTTCTATATGGTTTTGAAACCTTCGCGGATGAGTGAAAAGGATGTGATTGAGGTGCTCTATGATCAGCATTTCAGAGACATTTCAGTTGTCAGCAGAGATTCATTCCATTTTATTACTGCCATTAAATAGAATATTTCTTGGGAAATAAAAAGAGCTGCTTAAGTCACTGCAGCTCTTTTTGTGGAATTGGGCATATTTCCTTATTTTTGGTTATTTCACATATATTTTATATTAAAAAAAGTTTTTTTCTTATACAATGGTAATCAAATGACCGTACATTTTAAATATTTTGAACAAACGGAATGAATATTCATTCCGCGTTTAGAAAGGGGGATGAAATGACAGCTTCAAATAAGGTTGAACTCATTATGAAAGCGTCGCTTACTTTGTTTACAGATAGAGGATTTGACGCCACGACGATTCCGATGATTGCCGCTCAGGCCGATGTCGGAACCGGCACAATTTACCGTTACTTTGACAGTAAAGAGACACTTGTGAACGTACTGTATCAGGAAAGTGCGCAGCGTTTTATGAAAAAAGTCAAAACGGACTTTCAGGGGATATCTGTTAGAGAAGGGTTTCATCACCTGTTTTATTGTCTGATTGATTTTACGAAGGAAAGTGAGTATGCATTGTTTTTTCTTGAAACGAATAAGGACGCCTACTTTCTGAATGAAACGAGCCGTAAGCTTCTTGATGAAATAACACAGATGCTTGACGTCTTTTTTCAGCGCGGCAAGTCTGAAGGCGTGCTCCGCAATCTGCCGTCCAATGTGCTGATGGCGCTGCTGCTCGGGGCATATCTCAAACTCTATCAGCTTGTCCGGACGGGAAGCGTCGAAATAACAAAACCGTTTCTGAAAGAATTGGAACAATGTTCTTGGGATGCCATCAGAACTCATTAATTATTCGCCGAAGGAAGGAAGATCGATATGAAACAGCTAAGCGCTATACCACAGCCGAAAACATACGGGCCTCTGAAAAATCTCCCTCACTTGGAAAAAGAAAAACTGTCACAATCGCTTTGGAAAATTGCCGAAGAATACGGCCCGATCTTTCGTTTTGAATTTCCGAGCTCTGTCGGGGTCTTCGTCTCAGGCCGCGAGCTCGCGGCAGAAGTCTGTGATGAAAAGCGATTTGACAAAAATCTCAGCAAAGCCTTGCTGAAGGTCCGTGAGTTTGGCGGTGACGGACTATTTACGAGCTGGACTCACGAAAAGAATTGGCAGAAAGCGCATCGGATTTTATTGCCGAGCTTCAGCCAGAAGGCGATGAAAGGCTATCATTCAATGATGCTGGATATTGCCATGCAGCTCGTGCAGAAGTGGAGCAGATTAAATCCGAATGAAGAAATTGACGTTGCCGAAGATATGACGCGCCTGACGCTGGATACAATCGGCCTGTGCGGATTTCATTACCGCTTTAACAGCTTTTACCGCGACACACAGCATCCTTTTATCACAAGTATGCTTCGTGCGCTGCAGGAGGCAATGCGCCAATCACAAAGACACAGCCTGCAGGACAAGCTGATGATCAAAACGAGACATCAGTTCCAGCAGGATATTGAAGAGATGAATTCGCTTGTAGACCGGATCATCGCTGAGCGGAGGGAAAATCCGGATGAGAATCTGTCTGACCTTTTAGCATTGATGCTTGAAGCGAAAGACCCTGTAACAGGGGAAAGGCTGGATGATGAAAATATCCGTTATCAAATCATTACCTTTTTGATCGCTGGGCATGAAACCACAAGCGGGCTGCTTTCTTTTGCGATATACTGCCTGCTGAAAAATAAAGATAAATTGAAAAAAGCCGTTCAGGAAGCCGAGCGGGTGCTGACGGGAGAGACCCCTGAATATAAGCAGATTCAGCAGCTGACATATATCCGCATGGTGCTAAATGAGACTTTGCGGCTGTATCCGACTGCCCCGGCATTTTCTCTGTACGCGAAGGAAGATACGGTTCTCGGCGGGAAATATCCGATTGCGAAGGGACAGCCGGTGACGATTCTGACTCCTCAGCTGCACCGGGATAAAAGCGCGTGGGGAGAAGATGCCGAGTTATTCCGTCCGGAAAGGTTCAGCGATCCCGCGGCAATTCCGGCTGATGCGTATAAGCCGTTCGGAAACGGACAGCGCGCATGCATCGGGATGCAGTTTGCCCTGCAGGAAGCGACAATGGTGCTCGGCCTTGTCCTGAAACATTTTGAACTGATTGATCATACTGATTATGAGCTTACGATTAAAGAAGCTCTAACCATTAAGCCCGGTGATTTTAAAATCCGTGTGAAAAACAAGGACGTGTCCAATCATCAGCCCGTGCAAAACCATAAAGCTGAAGGAAGCGGTCACAAAGAAGAAACGAAAGAAATCCCGTCCCACGGAACGCCGCTTCTCATTCTTTACGGATCAAATTTAGGAACTGCGGAAGGAATCGCGGAAGAGCTGGCTGATATCGGAAGAAGCAAAGGATTTTCAACTGAAAGCGGCCCGCTCGATGATTATGCCGGGAAACTGCCTGTAAAAGGCGCAGTCGTTATTGTTACGGCTTCTTATAACGGGGCGCCTCCTGATAATGCGGCGGGTTTTGTGAAATGGATGGAAACCCTTGAAGATCAGGAATTAAAGGGTGTTTCTTACGCCGTCTTCGGCTGCGGAGACCGCAACTGGGCCGCCACTTACCAAAGGATCCCCCGCCTGATAGACAAAGTGCTTGAAGAAAAAGGGGCAAAACGGCTGACCTCTATCGGGGAGGGCGACAATGCCGATGATTTTGAGTACAGTCAGGAAGCCTGGGAAGACTCATTCTGGAAGGACATCATGAAGGCTTTTCATATAGAGGCCGCTCCAAAACAGACAAACAAATCACAGTTATCAATCGAATACGTAAGTGAAGCAGCCGAGACGCCGATTGCCAAAACGTACAAAGCATTTGAGGCGGAGGTCATCACGAACAAAGAGCTTCATACCGAAAGCAGCAAGCGCTCAGTCCGGCATATTGAGCTGCGTCTCCCCGAAACAGAAACGTATCAGGAAGGAGATCATCTCGGGGTGCTTCCGCAAAACAGCGGGGAACTGATCAGCCGTGTCATTCGCCGATTCGGTCTTGATCCGAACCAGCACTTTAAGATCAAGGGCCGGCAGCTGCCTCATCTGCCGATGGACCGGCCGGTTAATGCGCCGGAGCTTTTGGCGTCCTATGTAGAGCTGCAGGAGCCGGCAACGAGAGCCCAGCTTCGCGAACTTGCCGCACATACCGTGTGCCCGCCGCACCAAAAAGAATTGGAGCATCTTTATTCTGATGATGCGGCATATAAAGAAAACGTGCTGAAAAACCGAATGACCATGCTGGACCTGCTGGAAGATTATCCTGCATGTGAACTGCCGTTTGAGCGCTTTTTAGAACTTCTGCCGTCCTTAAAGGCGCGCTATTATTCAATCTCAAGCTCACCGAAGGCAACCAGCGGGGAGCTCAGTATCACGGTCGGCGTTGTGACGGCTCCGGCATGGAGCGGCCGTGGGGAATACCGGGGCGTGGCTTCGAACTATTTAGCCGGATTACAAAAAGGCGATTCTGCCGTCTGTTTCATCCGCTCGCCGCAGTCGGGTTTCGCATTGCCTGAAAATCCGAAAACGCCTCTCATTATGGTCGGAGCAGGCACAGGAATTGCGCCGTTCAGGGGATTTATCCAGGCGCGGGCTGCCGAAAAAATGTCTGGTAACAGCCTGGGCGAAGCTCATTTATACTTCGGCTGCCGGCATCCTGAACAAGACGATCTGTACAAAGATGAATTCGACCATGCGGAGAAAAACGGCCTTGTCACCGTGCATCGGGCGTATTCCAGGTTAGATCAGGACTGTAAAGTATATGTACAGGATGTTCTGCTTCGCGAGGCTGCACAAATTATTGCCCTTCTTGACCAAGGCGGCCATCTCTATATATGCGGTGACGGAAGCAAAATGGCTCCGGCTGTCGAAAATGTACTGCTTCAGGCGTATGAAAAGGTGCATAACACTGATTCAAAAGTTTCCTTGAATTGGCTTGAACAGCTGCAGGCGGAAGGAAGATATGCGAAAGATGTTTGGGCAGGTATGTAACAGAAGAGTGAGACAACTGAAGAATGTTTTTTAATTGAAGAAAGCCGGCACGATATTTGAAATCTACTGAATCAAAAGGAATAGTTATAGGGAGTATCGTGCCGGCCTTATCTTTAGTATCGGACAAAAGGCACAAATCTTTAATGTTTTTATTGATTCACATGCAGGCGGCTATGTCCCTTTTTTCTGAATTCCGCCAGAAATAAAATCGGATAAGACAGCAATAGCAAAACCGAAATAAATGAAATGATACCGATCCAATGAAAATGCGTCCAAAAGAAACCGCCGCAAGACCCTGCCACGCTTGAACCGATATAGTATGCAAGCAGATATAATGAAGAGGCTTGCGCGCGATGATCACCGGCTGCGCGGCCGACCCAGGCGCTTGCGATCGAATGCGCGCCGAAAAAGCCGAAGGTAAAGACGGCAATCCCCGCGATTTTAAGCGCAAGCTGGGGCAAAAGTGTCACCGCTGCGCCGGCAAGCATAACAAAAATCGCAATCTTAATCATTTTCGCGCTTCCGAAAAGATCTGCTTTTTTCCCCATATAGACAGAGCTGAACGTTCCCGCGAGATAGACAATAAAAATAAAACCGATCACAGTCTGCGACAAATGATAAGGAGCCGCCATTAAATGAAAGCCGATATAATTATATAATGTCACAAAACTCCCCATTAATATAAATCCCAGAGGTATTAACAAAAGCAGCCGTTTGCGGTGCAGGACCGCTCCGTATTCCTTACATGCCGCTTTTACGCCCGCATGCCGCTCAGATGAATGGCGCGGAGCCGGAAGAAAACGCCAAAACAAATAGCTTAATACAATAGAAAGAATGCCGATGATGGCAAGCGCCGGCCGCCAGCCGAATACATCGGTCAGAAGCCCCGTTAACAGCCTGCCGCTCATTCCCCCGATGCTTGTGCCGCTGATATACAAGCCCATCATTTTCCCGAGGCCCTGCGGATCAAACTCCTCGCCTACATATGTCATAGCGACAGCCGGAACGCCTGCCAGGAAAATACCGAGCAGCCCCCTCATCGCCAAAAGCGCCGGAAAAGCCGGACTGAACGCTGTTAATAGACCTAAAACAGAAGTGGCTGTTAACGACAGCACCATTAATTTTTTTCTGCCGAATCCGTCAGACAACGAAGCGGCGGCCAATAATGAAAATGCCAAAACGGCTGTTGAGATGGATAAAGTTAAGCTGGCAGCCGCAGCGGAAATATGAAACTCTTCCGAAAACAAAGGCATAAGCGGTTGTGTCGTGTAAAGCGTGGCGAAGGTCACAAAGCCGCTGATAAACAGAGCCAAGCTGGCCTTTCTGTAAGCCTTTGTATGAGGCTGAATAAACGTCATGAATGTCCCTCTTTTCTCACTGTTGGTTATATATGTATCGTACGCTTTTCATTTCAATGTGTCTAATTTATAATAACTATAGAATTAATGCGTGTAGGTTATGAAGAAAGGGGAGAAGGAGAAAATGGAGCTTCATCAAATTGACAACTTCATTGCGGCGGCAGCTCATCAGCATTTCACAAATGCGGCAAAAGAAAGAATGATTTCTCAGCCGGCATTAAGCCGATCGATTATCAGGCTCGAAGAAGAATTAGGCGCGCCGTTATTTTTCAGAGATACAAAAGCCGTCCGGCTGACAAGGCACGGAGAGCAGTTCTTAATAAAAGCAAAACAAGCGAGACGAGCTTTAAATGAAGGCGTTGAACAAGTGAAAAAGAATATGAGCCTGGAGCACGGCGAAATATCTGTATCTTTCCTTCATACGCTCGGGCTGCGCTTAATGCCTCAGCTGATTGCCGAATTTAAAAAGCTATACCCAAACGTGACCTTCCGGCTTTATCAAGGCGCAAATGAAACGCTTCGCAAAATGGTGGAAACGGGAGATGCGGATATCTGTCTCAGCTCCCCGCCGCTTCCCAGCGAGCTTTTACAATGGACAGTGCTGGAGAAAGAGCCTCTTTATGCGGTGCTACCTGAGAACCACCCGCTTGCAGGAAATAAAAGCATTCAAATGAAAGAGATGCAGGACGAGGATTTTGTGGGTTTTAAACCGGGATACGGGCTGAGGTATATGTTTGATCTGATGTGCCGGGATTTGAATATACACCCGCATCTCGCATTTGAAGGAGAGGAAGTGTCAACCATATTAGGGCTGACCGCCGCGGGTCTGGGGGCTGCAGTGCTGCCGAAAACCGCGGAGCATTCATACTTTCCGGTCGTTTTTCTTCCGGTTGCAGATTACCAATGCGAACGCACCATAGCGTTAGCCCAGCTGAAAAACCATGCTCTCTCTCCCGCTGCTGAGCGTTTTAAACAGTTTGCACTTGAGTATTACAAAGCACGCAACTGAGCGGTCATTTTATTAAAATCGAAGTTGAAAATAAAGCAGAAAGAAATACAGAAAACGGAGGAAAAGCATGGCGAAAAAAACAGTGAAAACAAATGCTGTCCGTATCATTGAGCAGCAAAACATTCCCTATGAGCTATTAGGTTACAAAACAGAAGGGGGACAGCCCGCAGACGGTCTTTCCGTTTCACAAAAAATCGGATACGCTGCCGAATATGTTTATAAAACCTTAGTGGCATCTGCAGGAACTGATCGTTATTACGTCTTTGTCGTTCCCGTTGCAAAAGAACTGAATCTGAAAAAAGCTGCGAAGGCGGCAGGTGAGAAGAAAATAGAAATGATTGCCATGAAGGACCTTTTGGGAGTAACCGGCTATATGCGCGGCGGCTGCTCTCCGATCGGCATGAAAAAAAGGTTTCCGACTTTTATTGATAGATCCGCTGAAACACTGGAGTTTATGATTGTCAGTGCGGGGAAAATCGGAATGCAGCTGAAAGCAGCGCCTCAAGATTTAGCCGAAGCAAGCGGGGCGGTATTTACAGACATTGTATAAATGTCCGATGAATCTAATAGAACACGTTTCAAGGGAGAATGATAATGAAAAAAAGATATGAAAACTTGAATGGCGTGAAGAATGAACATGGATTCAGGGACATGTGGAAATGGATGAAAGAACGAAGAGAAAAAAGTAAAGACTTAAGCGAGAACATTCCGAAAGCGGTCACAAGGGATGTCCGTGATGTTGCCGTCAATCGGACGGAAACCGCCATAACATGGATCGGCCATTCTTCATTTCTGATCCAAATACAGGGGCTTAACATAATGACCGACCCTGTATGGGCGCGGAGGATGGGTTTTCAAAAACGGCTGACAGAGCCGGGATATGAATTGAGCGAACTGCCCGACATTGATGCCGTGCTCATCTCACACGGGCATTATGACCATCTTGATTTTCCGAGTATAAAAAAACTGAGAGGAAACCCGGATTTTTACGTGCCTGCGGGATTGAAAAAGCTGTTCAACAAAAAAGGCCGCAAAAAGGTTCATGAAATGAATTGGTGGGATCGTTTTGAGATGCGGGGGGTGAACATATCATTTGTTCCGGCCCAGCACTGGACACGGAGAACGCTTTGGGATACCGATACCTCTCATTGGGGAGGCTGGGTCATAGAAAGCAAAAACGGCGAGTCCATCTATTTTGCAGGAGATACAGGCTATTTTGAAGGCTTTAAAGAAATCGGAGAGAGGTTTCGTATTAAGGCGGCTCTGATGCCGATCGGAGCATACGAACCGGAATGGTTTATGCAAGTGTCACATATCAATCCGGAAGACGCCGTGAAAGCGTTTTTGGAGCTGAAGGCTGACAGCTTCATTCCCATGCATTACGGGGCATTCCGGCTTGCTGATGATACAGGCCCGGAAGCATTAAGCAGACTGCACGGCGAGTGGGATCGGCTTGCATTACCTCCTGAAAACCTGAAAGCATTAGCGCTTGGCGAAACATTTTGGCTGTAACAGCAGGTTTTCGCTGCCGACACCAATCGTTTAAAAACGGTTGGTGTTTTGACGTCAATCAAAGGTGAATTGTCTCTGTATAAAACATGATTTTTCCGGAACCTGCGGTAAAAAACAAAACTTTTTACTCTTTTGTTTCACTATAAAATGAAAACGGTTTCGTATGCGCAGTATATTTAACCTATCACAATTGCTCCAGCAGAAACGGATAGGAAGGATAGAAAAACAGATGAAATACATGAATTCAAGGCAGAAAAAGATTTTGTATCTGTTGTTATCTGAACCTGATGACTACTTAGTTGTGCAAGATTTCGCAGACAGGGTCCGCTGTTCTGAAAAAACGATCAGGAATGATTTGAAAACGATTGAAGATTTCCTGAATGAACATGCTCAAGCTCAGCTGATCCGCAAACCGGGATTAGGCGTCTATTTACATATATCTGAACAGGAAAGGTCACGGTTAAGCCGGCAAATTTATAATGAGCACTTTACGTGCAGGCACAAGACCGATGAAGAAAGAATACTTCACATCGCTTATGATTTATTAATGAATTCAAAGCCCGTTTCCGCAAAAGAAATTGCTGCACAGCATTTTGTAAACAGAGCTTCCATTAAAAAGGATGTAAGTGCGGTTGAAGAGTGGCTGAAGCGATTTGATCTCATACTGGTTTCTAAACAGCGGCTCGGCTTAAAGATTGAAGGGGACGAAAAAAACAAAAGAAAAGCATTGGCGCGAATTTCAGATTTGATTGATAATGCGGAATTTACAAGCCAATTTATAAAAAGTAAGTTTTTAAGTTATGAAGCGGACTTTGTGAGAAAAGAAATCAAGTTATTACAAAAAAACCATTCTATCTATTTTACGGATGAAACATTTGAAAGTTTGCTGCTGCATACATTGCTGACTATCCGCCGTATCAAAATGAAACAGCCGGTCGCCATTTCTGCAAGACAGCTGGACGCGGTAAAAAAGAAGAAAGAATATGAATGGACACTGGCTTGTTTAAAACGGCTTGAGCCGGTATTTGCCATCCGGTTTCCTGAGGAAGAAGCCGTCTATTTAACTTTACATATAATAGGCGGGAAAGTCCGCTATCCATCGCAGCTAGAAAAGAAGCTTGATCTTGAAGATTCTGAGCTTTCCAAAGTCGTCAGGCATTTGATCAATCGTGTTTCAGAACTGCAAATGCTGGATTTTTATAAAGACCAGGAACTGATCAACGGATTGAACATTCATCTCGATCCGGTGTTGAAGCGGCTGAGCTATGATCTCTCTGTTTCAAATCCCATGCTTCACGACATCAAAAAAATGTACCCTTATTTGTTTCATCTTATCATTGACGTTTTAGAAGACATCAATCAAACATTTGATCTTTATATTCCTGAAGAAGAGGCGGCCTATTTGACGCTGCATTTTCAGGCAGCGATCGAACGGCTGCGCCGAAACAGTCATAACCCTAAAAGGACGATCATCGTCTGCCATATGGGCATTGGCATGTCACAATTGCTGCGGACTAAAATTGAACGCAAATTTCATTACATTACGGTAAAAGACTGTATCGCAAAAGCGGAGCTGACAGAGTATATCAAAAAGCATAAAGATATAGATTTCGTCATTTCTACGATAGGGCTTGGAAATGTAACGATCCCTCATATTGTCGTATCACCGCTTTTGGAGTCTGCTGATGAAAAGAAGCTCAGCGCATTTCTGCAACAGCTTGATATATCACATCGCCGGGAGCAAAAAACGTTTAAAATGCTGAACGATACGACTCCGTTTCTCGTTTTTTTACAGCAAGAGACAGAGCACCGTTATCAGGTCATTGAAAAGCTGGCGCAGGCTTTGTATGAAAAAGGCTATGTAGAAAAAGAGTATGGCATTCATGCAGTAATGAGAGAAAAAATGTCGGCGACAAATATCGGGGCGGGTATTGCCATCCCTCACGCGAACTCTAAATATATCAAACAATCAGCCATTGCAATCGCCACCTTAAAAGAGCCGATTGAATGGGGGACAGAAAAGGTGTCGGTCGTTTTTATGCTTGCTGTCAAACACGAAGATCAAAACAAGGTAAAGCAATTATTCAGTGAGCTTTCCTATCTTAGCGAGCAGCCGGCATTTATTCAAAAACTGACGGAAGAAAAAAATGTGATGATGTTTTTATCGTATTTAAACTATTAAAAGCAGGGAATGGCTCCCTGCTTTTTTTCTGTTTATAGGGAAAAATGCCGTTATTTCCGGAACTTATGGTAAAAAAACGTGCTTATCACAGGCTGATTTCAGTATAAAGTTGAGACAAGATCTTGAAATTCAGACTGCAAAGGAGGATTTATATGAAACTGTTAGCGATTACATCATGTCCGAACGGCATTGCCCATACGTATATGGCTGCTGAAAATTTACAAAAAGCAGCCGGCAGATTAGGCGTTGAGATCAAAGTGGAAACCCAGGGGGGAATCGGGGTGGAAAATAGGCTGACCGAAGAGGAAATCCGGGAAGCAGACGCAATCATTATCGCGGCGGACCGTTCGGTGAACAAAGACCGATTCGCGGGAAAAAAGCTGCTGGCCGTCGGGGTTCAGGAAGGCATCCGCAAACCGGAAGAATTAATTCAAAAAGCGCTTAGCAGTGAAGTGCCGGTCTATCAATCTGCTTCAAAAGCTGAATCCGCAAGTCAGCAGGGCAAAAAACAAAACCCGATTTACCGTCATTTAATGAACGGCGTTTCTTTTATGGTTCCTTTCATTGTCGTCGGCGGATTATTGATAGCGGTTGCATTGACGCTTGGAGGAGAAAAAACACCAAAGGGCTTAGTCATTCCGGACGAGTCTTTTTGGAAGACGATTGAACAGATCGGCAGTGCTTCTTTTTCATTCATGATCCCGATTTTAGCCGGGTATATCGCGTTCAGCATCGCTGATAAGCCGGGGCTTGTCCCCGGAATGATCGGCGGATATATTGCGGCATCCGGCAGCTTTTACGACAGTGCAAGCGGCGCAGGATTTCTTGGAGGAATCATTGCGGGATTTTTGGCGGGATATGCGGCGCTTGGAATCAAAAAATGTAAAGTTCCTAAAGCAATACAGCCGATTATGCCGATCATTATTATTCCGGTGTTTGCCTCACTGATCGTCGGTTTGGCGTTTGTCTTTCTGATCGGCGCCCCCGTCGCTCATATTTTCGCATCATTAACGGTTTGGCTTGCGGGAATGAAAGGTTCGAGTTCAATTCTTCTGGCATTGATTTTAGGAGCGATGATCTCCTTTGATATGGGAGGACCCGTAAACAAGGTGGCCTTTCTTTTCGGATCGGCAATGATCGGAGAAGGAAATTATGAAATCATGGGCCCGATTGCCGTTTCCATTTGTATACCGCCGATAGGGCTTGGGATTGCAACGTTTTTAGGAAAAAGAAAATTCGCCGCCGCAGAAAAAGAAATGGGAAAAGCATCATTTACGATGGGCCTTTTCGGTATCACGGAAGGAGCCATTCCATTTGCGGCCCAAGACCCCCTTCGTGTGATCCCGAGTATTATGGCGGGTTCTATGACCGGATCGGTGATAGCGATGATCGGCCATGTGGGGGACAGAGTGGCACACGGCGGCCCCATCGTTGCTGTACTTGGAGCAGTAGATCATGTACTGATGTTTTTTATCGCTGTAACAGCAGGCTCTCTTGTCACCGCTCTGTTGGTTAATGTACTGAAGAAAGATATGGCGAAATCCCCCGCGCCCGGCGAGGTGCTGCCGTCTGACGCACCAAATGAAGCTGCAGCGGCAAAAGAAACAAAGGAACCATCTCAGGCTGACAGCCGAAAAGCCGGGATGACCGAAATCAAAAAACTGACTGACATTATCAGTACGGACTTGATTGAACCGCATTTATCCGGCGAAACGAGGGATGACATTATCGATGAAATGATCGCGAAAATGTCCCGTAAAGGTATGCTGCTGTCTGACAGCGGATTTAAGCAGGCCATTTTGAGCCGGGAACAGCAGGGAACCACGGCGATAGGTATGAATATCGCCATTCCGCACGGAAAGTCTGAAGCCGTCAAAACGCCGGGTGTCGCATTCGGAATAAGACGTTCGGGTGTTGACTGGAACAGCCTTGATGGTTCTGATGCAAAACTGATTTTTATGATTGCCGTACCGAAGGAAAGCGGCGGAAATCAGCATCTGAAAATATTGCAGATGTTATCCCGAAAACTGATGGATGACAGCTATCGGGAAAGGCTGCTCTCCGTTCAGACAAAAGAAGAGGCGTATGAGCTTCTGGAAGAAATCGAATAAAGCGGGGGATGATCATGTCTACTGAACCAATATTTTTCAATCCGGTTTTCAAAGAAAGAATTTGGGGAGGCGCTGCCCTGCGTGATTTTCACTATAATATTCCGTCAGAGCGGACAGGGGAGTGCTGGGCCTTCGCCGCTCATCAAAATGGACAGAGCACAGTTCGAAACGGCATGTATAAAGGATGTACGCTCGGTGAATTGTGGGAGCATCACAGAGATTTATTCGGAAACCTTGAAGGAGATCGTTTTCCTCTTCTTACAAAAATTTTGGATGCGGACCAAGACCTGTCCGTTCAGGTGCATCCGAATGATGACTTTGCCAAAATGCATGAAAACGGGGAACTTGGAAAAACCGAATGCTGGTATATCATTGATTGTGCAAAAGATGCGGAGATCATTTTCGGCCACAACGCAACAACAAAAGAAGAACTGATATCCATGATTGAGCGCGGAGAATGGGACGGGCTCCTGAACAGAATTAAGGTAAAGCCGGGAGATTTCTTCTTTGTCCCAAGCGGCACCGTTCACGCGATTGGAAAGAGCACACTTATTTTAGAGACGCAGCAAAATTCAGATACGACTTACAGATTGTATGATTACGGAAGAAAAGATGCGGACGGCAGGATGCGCGAGCTCCATTTGGAAAAAAGTATAGAAGTGATAGACGTTCCATCTGTCCGTGAACGGCCGACCGTTCACTATAAACAAACAGATGATCTGCTGGCAGCTGTTTTAATAGAATGTCCTTATTTTTCAGTCGAAAAGTGGGTTGTAAAAGGTGAAGCAAATCTATTCCAGCATCATCCCTTCCTTCTTGTCAGCGTGATCGAAGGAGACGGAATAATGATTGCAGGCGGGCATGAATATCCCTTTAGAAAAGGAGATCATATTCTCCTGCCTTCCGGTTTGGGAGAATATAAACTGGCAGGCCATGCAAATTGTATTGTGTCTCATCTGTGATCCTCAAAACCCTTCTCTAGCATCAGAGAAGGGTTTCTCATCACTTTTGCAAAAATACCGAAATTTCCAGCGTATCAGTGGTTCGTTCCTGAATTTATTCTCTCAATTTGTATATCTCCCGAGCCATTGATTCAAGTATGTACATAGCGGGGATTTGGGTGGTGATATTCGCATTTTCAACCCATTCTTCCGTCACGTAATATGAAATATTCACATCGGACATTTTGGCAATGGTTGAATGTTTATGATTTGTAATACTGATGACCCGGCTGCCTTCTTGTTTCAGCTGATTCAGATGAGTCACCGTAGAATCTCCTTCACCTGAAACCGATAATGCGATCGTGATACTGTTATGGCGGAAATGGGAATGGGCCGGAAAGTAAGGATCTTTAATATACATTGAAAGTTTCCCTAAGCACGAAAAATATCTGGCTCCGTATTCGGCGAGAATTCCTGAACTTCCCACTCCGATAAAAATAACGCTTTCTGCATCGGCCGCAAGGACTGCTGCTTCCTTCAGCTTTTCTTCCATCCCTCCGCTTACTGTTCTTTCAAAAAACTCGGCAACGGAATGATGGGGACTCTTTAAAATCGTTTTTTTATTTGCCTCCGTATACATTTTCAGCTTCACCTTAAACTCCGAAAACCCTTCACAGTTTATTTTTTTGCAGAAACGTAAAATAGAAGCCGTAGATACATGGGTTTCATTTGCCAATTCACGGATTCGCATATAGACGACTTTCTCGCTGTTTTGGGAGATGTAGTTGTATAAAGAAGTTTCAAGCTCGTTAAATGAAGCAATCATTTCGTGTGTGAACATGCAGGGGGATTCTCCTTTTTATGAGAATGGTGAATGTACATCTAATCGTAACATATCATTTTTAAAAGAAACATAGTGTTATATTTATGTGACAAATCACTTTTTGTGTCATTCAAAACAAGACGTCAGCCAATGATTTACGGCGCAAAACAACTGCGGATATAATTCGTTCATACGCTTTATGCATGATCTCTTCAAGGGTCTCTGACAAAAGCGGCCGAAAAAAGGAGGACAATATGAGTATCAAACTGATAGCGGTTGATATGGACGGAACGTTTTTGAATGATGAAATGGCATATAATAAAGAGCGTTTTATGAATCAGTATCGTGAATTAAAAGCGCGGGGAATTAAATTTGCCGTAGCAAGCGGAAACCAATATGCGCAGCTTACATCCTTCTTTCCGGAAATCAAAAGTGAAATCGCTTTCATTTCTGAGAATGGCGCTTTCGTCGTGAATGCCGGAGAAGAATTATTCGCGGGTAACATGTCTGAAGACACTATAAAAGCAGTGATCCGTGCTTTAGAGCAGTATGAGGTGAAAAACGTCATTGTCTGCGGAAAAAAAAGCGCGTATATTCATGAAAATGTCGGTGAAGATGAATATCTGCATGCCAGTAAGTATTATTATGTGTTAAAAAGGGTGCCGCATTTTGAAAACATCGATGATGACATTTTGAAATTTTCCATCAGCTTTCCCGCCGAACATTGTTCCGCACTTCTGAGCCATTTAAAAAACGCCATCGGGTCTTTCGTCACGCCTGTATCAAGCGGGCACGGTGACATAGATCTGATCATACCGGGGCTTCATAAAGCAAGCGGGATTAAGCTTCTCCAGAAACAATGGGGGATAAATGCTGAAGAATGCGCGGCCTTCGGAGACAGCGGCAATGATCTGGAAATGGTGTCCGCCGTGAAATACGGGGTCGCCATGGATAATGCGCAGGAAAGCATTAAACAGGCTGCCGCGCATATCACGCAATCAAACAATGAAGAAGGGGTCTTAAATGCGATTGATTCCATCCTCAAATGTGAAAAACCCTTTGTCTGAAAAAGACATTTTAACTGCGGAGGTGCTGAACGATGATTAAATTAGTGATTACGGATTTAGACGGCACATTTTTAAATAATCAAGGCGATTTTGACAGAACGTTATTTGAAAAGACAAAACGAGTAATGGAGGAACAGCATGTCGCTTTCGCCATCTGCACCGGGAAGCAGTGTGAAAGAGTGGAAGCTTTATTCGGAGAAGATGCGAAAGATTTTTGGATTTTAGGAGACAGTGCCACACGTATAAAAAAGAACGGCAAGTTCGTATATGAATCTTTGATCAGCAATGAAGCGGGACTGTCAATTATAGGCGCTTTAGAAAAAATCAGCTGCGGGCATAGCATTATCGCATGCACAAAAAATGGCGCGATCGTAAAAGAAAATCTGTCTGAAAGTGAGATGAAATATGTAAATGCCTCTTATGCACATGTAACGAAAATAACTGATTTTACTGAGATAAAAGATGATTTTATCAAGATTACGGTTCATGATCCCGACGCCAACTGTCCGGAAACGAGAGAAAAGCTGCATGAATTTTTTCACCAATTATATATCGTAGCATCAGAGGATACCTGGATGGACATTGCAAATATCGGAATACATAAAGGAACAACAGTACAAGAACTGCAGCGATTATTAGGGGTTTCGGCTGATGAAACAATGGCGTTCGGAGACGGCCGCAATGACAAAGAATTGATGGAAGCGGCATCCTGCAGCTTTGCGGTTAAGAATGCCATTGACGAAATAAAAGATGCAGCGCACTTTGTCATCAAATCAAATGAGGAAAGCAGCGTCATGCACACGATTATGAGAATATTAGCGCTGCAAAAACAATGATGGGCTAAAATCAATGCGGCAGGACTTACTAGGGATAGAAAAAGCGGGCTATCCTCAGACTTTAATTCACTCCTGATTTTCCTAAAGTATGTTAAAAATGAATAAATATCTATATTTGACTCGATGGTATTGGTATAATATGTATAAAATGAATGAAGCGGTGTAATATCAAGATGAAAAAAATCACTTCATATCAGACAAAAAGCAGGAACTGCCTCGTTTTGAAATTGGGAGGTGTTTGTATTAGCCCGCTGTTAAGCCCCGCGTATATCATTCTTATTTTTCTTCCGGCAGCTTCTTTTCTGTTAGGGATATTAGGGTATTTCATCTTTAAAAAAGTATGGATGACGGTTGTTATTGTCTTCATTTTGTCCTTGATATTCATGTTTATTGTAATAGGCGCCGAACCGACATTTTTCATTTGGGTGGCTATGATGACGGGGAGCTGTTTTGTCTCCGGTTCAATTACTAAGACGATATGGACTTTCGCAAAGCGAAAGTATTAGACAGAAGAATCCTGTTTGAACAGCTATCTTTTTTTTGTCGATTGAAGAAAAAGAAGTATAGAGTTATCCGTTATGTTCTTATATTTTGTCTGTTGTTGTCAGAACGGGCTTTCTGTTGAAAATGTCTGTCTATCGTTTTGTTCTTTTTTAACTAAACGGAGCACTATAATTGAACTGTAGATACATAGAAAAACAAAAAAGGATAAGGAGGATTTTTATGTTTCAAACCTTAGACCATTTTTTGAAATCTTGGGAATTCGAAGCCGATGCGACACAAAAACTGCTGAATCATCTGACTGATGAATCACTTAAACAAGAAATCACTTCACAACATTGGACTTTGGGCCGTATTGCATGGCATACTGTCGCTGCCATTCACATCATTACCTCAAACACAGATTTAACGTTTCACGCTCCGGCCGAAGATTATCCTGTTCCTGCATCGGCGCGGTTTATTGCTGAGAGTTATCATCAAGCCAGTAATGCATTTGTACAGGCGTTAAAAACGCAATGGACTGACGATACACTTCAAGAATGTGTCAACTTTATTGGTCAGCAATTGCCAAATGGTTCACTTTTGATGTTTTTAATTCAACATCAAAACCATCATCGAGGACAAATGACTGTCCTTATGAGACAAGCAGGTTTACCTGTTCCGGGTATTTACGGTCCGGCAAAAGAGGAATGGATTAAATTCGGTTTGGAAGCTCCGAAATAGGATATTGTTGTAAGGGCTCGAATGAATAGATGATACCAATCGATGTTGGTATCTTTTTTGTTTTTTAGAGTTATTAAACCGGTATCCATGACATGCAGACGAATCAACAGTTCAAAAGATGTAAAGTAAATAAATGCAGAAAGGTGATTATGATGATAACTAAAATGACGCAATTCAATATGAAAGACTTCAATAAACCAAACGAACCTTTCGTTGTTTCAGGGAGAATCATCCCTTCATTTGAGGACAATGTTTGGACATATACAGAGGAGAAATTTGCTGAACCTTATGTCAAAAAATATGACGATGAAGACATTGATGTCAGTTATATTGAAGAAGAGGATAAAGTTGTCTTTTTTTATTACGCAGAGAACGACTGTGTCGGCCGGAGTAAGCATGAAAGGGGAGTTAAAGTGAATTACATTTATAAGAAAAAGGAAAAGAAAAATGGAAATTGTATCATTTCAATCAGAGATAAATGGGAGAATGCACTTATTGAGTTTGGACAAAAAAATAATCAAATTGAGATTATGATCAATTATCGTAACGAGAAAACAACCAAGCTTTCACTGCCAATCGAGACTTTTGAGAAAGTGTATGAGGATATTAAAATAGGCCGGAGAGAAAGTTAATCATTCTGTTTGAAAATGACCATGAAGTTCGTAAGCAGTATGGTTTTAACACGCATTTGGATTTCCCTGGCAAAGTAAAGGTTTTTGGGGATTTATGTTAAAATTATAGTAAGAACCTTGTGCAGCGGACAGGGAGTTTCGTTGCTTCATAAGGAGAGGGAACTATGAATAATATTCACATACTGGGAGCCTCCGGAGTCGGAACTTCAACATTGGGTGTTGCATTATCAAAGCATTTGCCTCATATGCATCTTGATACTGATGATTACTATTGGACAGACAAATTCACTAAGAAAAGAGAAATTCCTGAAAGAAGAAAGTTGCTTGAAAAAGACTTGACAATAAATGAGAAATGGATTCTTTCTGGCGCAGTGTGCGGCTGGGGCGATGATCTAAAAAGTTATTTTGACCTTGTCATCTTCTTATGGATTCCGCAAGATATACGGCTTGAGAGATTAAGGCATAGGGAATTTCAGCGTTATGGAAACGAAGTGTTAGCCGGCGGCAGTAAATATGAACAATCAAAAACATTTTTAGAGTGGGCTTCTTTATATGATAATGCCGGAATGGAAGTTAGAAGCAAAGCTTTACACGAAAATTGGATGGCAGATTTATCTTGTCCATTGTTAAAAATTGAAGGAGATTACTCAGTCAATGAAAGAGTTGATCGTGTCTTGGATTATCTGAATTCTAATTAAACTAACGGATGGAGATAATTGCAAAATCCAAAATTCAAAGACAGTTCCGATCATTTTAACGGAGCTGTTTTTTTATACCGCTTTCAGTTTCTCTGTTGTGAAGTGATTTATTTTCGGCAGTATCCCACAATAGAGAAGTGATTTGTTCTTCGTTAAGTTCTCCGTTGGAGTATCTCTCTAAAATTCTTATAAATCGTTCATCACCTAATTAATTATTTCTTTGTTTATTTTTATTCTCCATCTCATTTTCACACCGAATTAAAGCCCTCTCATAACGAGAAGGGCTTTCCGCCTTTTAATACTTTCTCCTTAAAAAGAAGGGGAAGGCTTTATCCGTTTATCCCTCGTATCGTTTATTAATCAACTCTGTAAACATGGGGGATTATTGGTTAACTTAGAATTTTTTTGATCCAAACAAATAGCTTTAAAAAAGTTACCGGCAACTTTCTGCGGCATATCGCAGTGTTCAATTGTTTAGTGCTATTTTTTCATAATCTTTACAAATCTGAAAAAGTCATCATCATCCGGCAGGGGCTTGTCATCTTCGCGTCCATTGCGATGCATATGCGGATCAGAGTGATGTTCATTGTAGAACTCTACGATATGGAATCCGCACTTATTCACATAGAAGTTGATATTTCGCTTTTCAAAATAAGGTGTCACGGTTTCCCAAAGCACAGTATCCGGATACTGTGCTTCTATGGCTTTCCAAGCAGAAAGACCAATCCCCTGGCTGTGATGTTCTGGAGATACATAGAATAAATCTAGCGAATTATGATGTGTTTCGCTGTTGATACGTACTACTGCACCACCTACCTTCTCACCATCCCGAAGAATATGATATACGACTGCTCCGGGAGCGTCGAAAGACTCCTGAACATCATTGTCCGATGGAATCGGTCCATCTTCGCAATCACCGAACGTTTCAATCACGGCGATCGCAAAGGCTTCTTGTAATTTTTTTTGGAATTCTGGCAGATCAGATTCCTTTGCTGGTTCCAGAATAACTTTTGGTTCCTTTTTTGTTTTCATGATTGCTCACTCCTTCAGTTGCTGAAATAACGAGTTCAGTCGTTCAGTGTAATTCCAGCTGCTCTGCCGCTTTTTCTTCCGCGGTAAATTTGGCGTTAAAATACTTCAAAAGCTTTCTCCTGTCTTTTTGTATTTTTTCTTTGTTTCATTGGAAAACAAGCTGCATGTAACCCTTATTTACTATCGTTCACTACCGTATTAAGTGTCGTATGCGGGATTTGTCATCATTCTCGAATTTTTCCTGCGAAAAGTTACAAAAATAGTCGAATGGGCCGCCTTTGACTATGAACATGCATAAAAGATTCAATTTAGATTCGATCATGAGCAATGCACATTGAGTAAACTCCGATGAATTTATTAGCCCAAAGAAGCCTAAATGATATAAAAATAACTAGTATATATATCAAATCTATCCGTTTAATGCCCGCTTCAGTCAACAACAAATTTGAAGTCATGCAATCTGTGCAAAGGGGTTATTTCTGTATTGATTTTTCCGAATGCAGCGGAGTTGCTTTAGGACTCCCGTTTACTTTGCCGTACGTCAGCTTGCGCCATACTAATTCCATCGGACCGTACTTAAATCGTTTCAACCACAATGTACTAAAGCTCATAAGCACGAAGTACACGGCCAGACTGAACATGAACGTGCCGGCGGATTGAATATGATCCGCAAGCCCGAATCCGTACCTGAGGAACAGAACTGTTCCAATGATAGAGTGAAGCAGATAACAGGTCAATGACATCCGTCCGACTTTGGTGAATATCATCATAGGGCCTCGCAGCTGAGGAACATACAGAAACAGCATTGCAAAAGTGCTCATATAAAACATACTTCCGGTTAAGCCGCCATTTTGACCCAAGACAGAGGAAATGTCCTTCCACAGCATATTCTCAGAAAGATTAAACATGTCTAGTAATATACTGCTTTGTGTTATTAGAAAAGCGATTGTGCTAATGATCCAGATACGCTTCCATATGAACTTTTTCGCTTCCATGTCTTTGAAAAATTCCATCTTAACAAAGTACACGCCCAGCAGAAACATGAGAAACATGGAATAGACCATGGAGAAAGAGCCAGCAGCCATCGTGACCATATCTGTCCACCGAGTGCTGATGGATTCCATGTAGGTAAGGCTTGTGTGGCTAAACAAAGTAAACTCTGAAAAATTCGGGTTTTTTGACCCTGCAGTATTGATGACATTGTACAACATTGTGAAAACAGGAGTCAGGAATTGAAACACGATAAGTGCGATAATCCATCTAAGCACCGTTTTGGCCGTGCGTTGATAGAAGGCGAGTAACAGGAAGCCGCTTACGGCGTAAAAGGTCAATATGTCACCGACCCAAACAAATGTGATGTGCAAAATGCCAAACCCCAACAGGATAGATAACCTGCGGGCAAACAGCTTGTTGGGACTATCTACCTTCTGCGCGGCTCGATTCATAAAGATCATAAACCCAACTCCGAACAAGAAGGAGAATAATGTAACGAATTTCCCTTCGGCAAACCAGGAAACCAGATTGTGCAGGACGTCATCGGAGGCCATTTCGAATCCCTTTACTGAATCTACGATCAGAAAATAGTTGACAATAATAATGCCAAGCAAGGCAAATCCACGTACGATGTCCAGAAAATGAACCCGTTCCCGCAGACTCACTGGTTGCCCGCGTCCTTCTTTTTGTACAATCATATCAATACTCCTTTCCCATTTACCATTGCAATGTGCAGTGCTGATCTGAAAAATTTGAGCCTTACAATGGATAAATATAAAGACAGAATCTTAACAATTTATGAAGGTTCATCATTTTTTTTAAAATGTGACAAACTTGTGGCGAACATCAGCTTTCATAAACTGTTAAGATTTACGTGGTATCTTATAACGTACGTGTTACTTATGAATGATATATAGTAAGGTCACACGAGAGATAACATCAAGAATCATGAGGTGAAAAAGGCATGACCCATCGAATATTAGTCGTAGAGGATGATCGGGATATTGGTGATCTTTTGGAGGAATCCCTTACGCGTTCAGGCTACGAGGTGTTAACAGCCAAGGATGGAAAGCGAGCATTGCAACTTGTGAATGACTCGCTTGATTTGGTTATTTTGGATATTATGATGCCAGGCATCTCGGGAATCGAAACCTGTCAGCACATTAGGAAAACCTCTAACGTCCCAATTCTGTTTCTGACGGCCAGATCGAGTACACTCGATAAAACTGAGGGATTACTCGCCGGCGGCGATGATTATATGACTAAACCCTTCTCGGAAGAGGAACTTCACGCTAGAGTGATTGCTCAATTACGCAGATATACAATCTATCAGGAAAAGAAGGAACAGGAAGAAACATTTCTTATCGGGGGCAACCTGAGAGTGAGCGAAGAATTTAATGAGGTTTACAAAGAGGAGCAGCAAATCAAGTTGTCAGATCTGGAATATCGTATCTTGAAACTGCTGATGAGCAAACGCAACAAAATATTTTCTGCTCAAAATATATATGAGAGTGTGTGGGGACAGCCTTACTTTTACTGTTCTAACAATACGGTGATGGTGCATATTCGGAAACTGCGCTCCAAAATTGAGGATGATCCGGCACGTCCGGTTTATATAAAAACTGAATGGGGAAGAGGATATCGATTTGGCACATCGTAAATTCACGCTAACCAAAAAACTGGCTTTGCTGATCATGGTTGCTGCGATTGTGAGCGGTGTGATCTTTCTGACGTTGCAAAAGATTACAGATGATCTGATCGAGGGATATCTGAGTTCGGATGAGTATTATCACAAGGAGTCAGCGAGATACATTCAAAAATTCAGTCAGTACGTTTCAGAAAATGGGTTGTCTACATCGGATAGAAAAGCGTTTGGCGAGTGGGTCAAAAAAGAAAATTACATTAACCTCACCATATTTAAGGATCAGGAGCTGCAATATGATTCCGTTTATTCCGAATCGGATTATGGAAAGGAAAAGCTGACTCAGTATGCTCAAAATCATTCACATCCTGTCAAGTTCAGCGATGGTGAAGGACGAGTCATTATCGACGGTTTCTACTCTTCCCGATATTATGATCTGGCCTTTACATTGGATTTGCTCGGTGCAACCCTCATCTTTTTAATCATTGTTCTCTTGGGCATCCGTCAAAGTCTTCGCTACCTTAAAACGCTTCACCAAGAGATTCATATTCTTGAAGGGGGCCAGCTGGACTACGAGATGACGATAAAAGGGCATGATGAATTAGCGATGATTGCAAAGAGCATTGAGGATCTGCGGAAAGCTTTCTTGGACAAACTTAAAGCTATCGAGGAATTGCAAGCAGAGAGCCGCAGCCTGGTTACCGAAATGTCGCACGATATGCGCACACCGCTGACGTCGCTGATCATGAATCTGGAGTTTGCCAAAAAAGAAGGAGGCGAAGCGGGTACCAGCAAAGATCGTTATGTAGCCAATGCTTATGGTAAAGCACTGCAATTAAAAAACTTGTCTGACAATCTGTTTGCGTATTTCCTGCTGAATAAGGAACATGGGGCCGACCTGGAGACCGTTGCAGTGAAAGAAGTGATCTACGATCTAATATCAGATCAGATTGCTATCCTTCATCAGGAGCATTTCCGGGTCCATATTTCAGGCGAGCTGCCGGAAACCTATATTAACGTGAATTTGGAGGAGCTTGGTCGTGTATTTGATAATGTGATGTCAAACTTATTTAAATACGCAGATCCGGAAGAAGAAATCAGCATCACGTTTGTATCGGATCAAGAAATATTTGAGATTCATGTTAGCAATACGATTAAACTTGCGGATGTAACACCGGAAAGCAACGGACTCGGTGAAAGAAGCATTGCGCGAATGATGTCCCGCATGCAGGGGCAGTTTCACAGTATACAAAAGAATTCCAAGTACTGCATCGTGCTGCGATTTTGGAACAGAAAGATGTAGGCTGCGAATCAAAACGACGAAAATATTGAAATAGGAGACAACAAGATGAGATTTTCCAACAATTTCAAAAAGGCACCTTACCTGTTACAAGCGCTTCTCAATGTCTGCCTGTTCTTCCTGGCCATAGCCTTAAGCGGACTTCTGATCAGCGAGACATGGTACATTGTGCAATTCGTATACAAGTCACTGTTCAACAAAGTGGACAGCTATTATGAGATGCTTGGGGAACTGCTTATATTCTTCATGTACTTTGAGTTCATTGCTTTGATTATCAAATACTTCAAATCAGACTTTCATTTCCCGCTTCGGTACTTTATTTATATTGGCATCACGGCTGTCATTCGTTTGATTATCATCGATCATGATCAGGCGATCTCAACGTTCTGGTGGGCGATGGCCATTCTTGCAATGATTTGTGCATTCTTTATTGTCAATAGACGAAATTCTGTTGTTGAACATTAATAAATTAGTTCACTTTATACCGATACGCCACTGAAATGTCCTATGACTTACTTGAATACTAAATAGGTGTAAAAAGTGGTTATTCATACGGATTGAAAAAGAAGAACACGCAGCAGACTCACTTGCTCTTGTTTGGGGCAAGTGTTGACAACCCCATTACTGGTTTAATTAAAAGAAGGGGTATAAAACCTGTATCAATGGTGTTACTCGATATCTGCGACACAGGTTTTATATGTAGGTAACTAATATTCCTATATATGTAACATTGCATTTTTTATGATGCAATAGTTCACTCTATTTCTGCTTTCAATTTTTCGAACCACTCTAAATTAACCAAGTGATGTGAACGGGAATTTTCGTTCATACGGCGAAAGTAATTGATTGTGCCGGGAATTTCTTGAGTGATGGACAGGTATTCATCAAGGAGCTCGATTCGAGTTTTAGTCTGATCGATTTGTGATTGGATCAGATCCAGTAATTTATTTTTGTCGAATTCATCGGCAAAGAGTAACGCCCCATAAAATTGCAGGTTCACATATTCCGATTTGGTGCCGTATTTGATCATTAATTTTTCGAATTCTGCCCTTCCCGAATCTGTGACTTTAAAGTTACGGATTTCACGCCCGCCGGTTGAGGATTTCTGCTGAATCTGTTCAATCAAACACTTTTCTTCAAGTTGCTGCAGATTGTAATAAAATGAACCTTTCGTGAAGTTAACGATGTACTTGTAATGACGTTTTTCCATTAAGGCCAGAAGTTCATAGCCGTGAGCTCCGGGGTTTTGGATGAGCAAGCCAAGGATAAGTAAGGGAATCATGGTTTCATCACCTTCGCCATCCGCGCCTCAAATTCCGCGTACGTGATTTCACCCAAAGCCAAACCCATACTATGAAGGTAAATCTGTTCTGTTTTAGAATAGTCACCATTCACTTTCAGTGATTGCTCCTCTCCCGAAATGGGTTTCAGGATATGGTGCTTTTTCGAAAAAGCCTCGAAATAGCGGTAACCGAATTTGCGTTGTGAAGCTGCGTCTAAATGAATGCCATCAGGATTCGCAGTCAAACCTGTTGCAGTAACAAAATAACAATTCTGTTGTTCATTAGCAAAACGCAGCAATTGTTCATTAACCTGTCGAAATTCAGTCGCGTGCTGTCCAAAACCAGTCTTCCCAAGAAAGTCACCAAGCCCTCCAATAATCAACGGTACCTCATCAAGTTTCAACTCGTTTCTTAGCGTCCCGATGATAAGAGTTAATTTCTCGTAATAAGTTTCATGCAGCGAACGATAACTGTCACTCTCACCTTGGTGCCAAAGGATTCCGCAAATTTGACTGGATCGGAGGGCGAAGCGGGTTTCGGACAAAGCATGCTGAAAAAGGATGCCTTCCGGATGCCAGTCATTCAATGAACTGCCACCTTCCGCACACGGGATCAAGCCAATTTCTTCATCGGGATGAGCTTTCGACCATGCATCTGCAAAAGATGCGGCCAGGCCAACGCCGGAAACCGGACGGTCGTAATTAATCGGCTCTGTCATCATCTGCCACTGTCCATTGCGCAGCATTTTTATTTTTTCATTATAGATAGGGTCTACTTCATTCAAAAATCCACGGCCCGCCATATTCGACTGCCCCAACATTAAAAAAGACTTTATCATCTAATTTTTCACTTCTTTACATCAATATTTTAGTCTAATTAGACTATAGTCAATTCAGCTTGTCTTGTAAAGTTTCAACTAGGTTTTATTTTTTTATTAGTATGTATGAAAAACAAACTAACATTGAAAATTTGGTGGATATATTTGAGAATTAGCAAGTTCTTTTGCTTTAGGTCTTGATAAACAATGAAAAAACAACAAAAACCCTGTGATGTAAGGGTTCCTATGAGGTTCAAAATCATTTTTCATAGGAAATACATTCAATGTTGGGGGTGTAGCCCAAATGAAATGGATTGTTAAAAAGGGAGGGCTATGTTGAAGGGGTAAAATATCAATGAAAAATTATTAAAAAGGTTAACGATTGTACCAATTCTATTCATTTGTTATGTTTTATTTTTAAATCCTGAAGTTATACTTGAAGAGCAATGTCCTAAAATGCAGAAAAAGCCGGGATGTCAGATCCGGCTTTTCGCTCACTTTCCCTTCTTCTTCCGCTTCTCCTTCTCCGCCCGATAAAACTCATGGAACATCTTCATCAATGCGCGTTTTTCAATCCGCGACACGTAACTCCTTGAAATGCCGAGCTCCTTTGCGATCTCGCGCTGCGTTTTTTCTTTTTTTAAATCAAGCCCGAAGCGGCCGACGATGACTTCTTTTTCGCGGTCGTCTAAAATATCGATATATTTTTTGACCTTTTCAAGTTCCATGTTGAGCTGAATGGTGTCGATCACATCTTCGCTTTCCGACTTAAGGACATCGATCAGGCTTATTTCATTCCCTTCTTTATCCTGGCCGATCGGATCATGAAGGGAGACGTCTTTTTTCGTTTTTTTCAATGCGCGCAGATGCATTAAAATCTCATTTTCAATACATCGTGCGGCATATGTGGCAAGCTTCGTGCCTTTTCCGGCTGAGTAGCTTTCAATTCCTTTAATCAGCCCGATTGTACCGATGGAGATCAGATCTTCCGCGTCCTCTCCCGTGTTTTCGAATTTTTTCACAATATGGGCGACTAAACGGAGATTATGTTCGATCAGCATGTTGCGGGCGTGTTCATCTCCTTCAGCCATAAGGTCTAAGTATTTTTTCTCCTCATTATTTGAGAGCGGTTGTGGAAAGGCATTATTTTTCACGTATGATACTAAAAACACAAGTTCTTTCACAATAAACCCGAGCGCTGCAAAAACACCTGTCACCGTCCTCACCTCCACAAAGTTATGTAGGCAATCGCCTATATGTAACTGTATGTGTCGGTAGGGCTGTTTGTGTCTGTACAGGGAAATTAATCAAAATCCGGTTTTATTTCTTACAGCCTCTTGATTTTTGCTGATTGAGCCTGTATATTGTTAAAAAAAGTAAGGGTAAAACAATATAACCGAAAAGCGCTGAAGAGACGAGTAGACAGATATCATTCATGACAGAGAGCTCCGGGAGCTGTGAAGGAGTATGAATGGATGTGTTGAAACAAACCTCTTAGCTTCGCATCGGAATCATGCAACACGACGATGATGCGGCGGATACTCCTGTTACCGAGTAAGCTTTGTACCCGGCAAGGCCGGCACCAAACCGAATTGAGGTGGCATAGCGGGCTGTTTCCCGTCCTCAAGACTTTATTGTCTTGAGGGCGTTTTTTATTTCTAAGGGAGGGATGAGATGAAAAACCTGAAGTCTTGGCGGTACCCGTTGCTTCTGTTAACCGGAATCGGGATAGCAAATATTGGTGAATGGATCTATTTTTTGTCTCTTAATCTTATTGTCTTAAAAGAAACGGGGTCTGCTTTTGCGGTTTCCATCCTTTATTTAATCAGGCCTGCGGCTGTTTTGATGACAAATGGGTGGGCGGGCAGCATCATCGACCGGTGTAACAAACGGAATATGATGATGTCGCTTGATTTCATCCGGGCTGCATTCATTGCCGTTCTGCCGCTGATGTTTACAGCACGGTCTTTATTTTCCGTTTATTGTATCGTATTTTTGATTCAAATGGCCAATGCGATGTTTCGTCCGTGTTCCATGGCGTATGTGACGATGCTTATCCCGGCTGAAAGGAGAAAACGATTCAATTCACTAAGGGCTTTGTCGGAATCAGGGGCTTTTCTCCTCGGGCCGGCTGCGGCCGGGCTGCTTTTTATCGCCGGCACGCCGATTTTTGCGATTTGGGTGAATGCGGCGGCTTTAGTGCTGTCCGGTTTCATCACGATGATGCTGCCGAACCTTGAAAATGGGCCTCACGTACATTCTCCCGCACAGAAGCTTTCTTTGGCAGTTTACAAACAAGATTGGAAGCTCGTCTATCGCTTCAGCCGAACAGCGCGAAACGTCATGATCATTTATTTTTTATTCAGTCTGGTCATGACCGTTATGCCATCAGCGCTTGATTCGCTTGAAGCCGCTTTTGCAAAAGAGGTTCTTCAGCTGACTGATGCCGATTACGGTTTTCTCGTCAGTGTCTCAGGGGCAGGCATTATCGCGGGGGCGCTTGTCAATGTGTTCTTTAATAAAAAAATGCCGGCTTCTTTATTGATGGGAATGGGCTCTTTATTCACAGCGGCCGGATATATGATTTATGCGTTTTCTGACGTTTTTTGGACGGCTGCTTTCGGATTTTTCCTTCTCGCTTTTTTTCTGGCGTTTGCCAATACAGGCTTTCTGACGTTTTATCAAAAGAATGTTCCGGTGGACATCATGGGGAGAGTGGGGAGCTTTTATTCATTAATCGAAGCCGTCTTCATTATAGTAGTAACGGCGGTTTTCGGAGCAGCTTCTGTCAGTTCTTCCGTCCGCGGCATCGTCATCGCAGGCGCTGCTGTTATGCTGGTGTTGGCAGCCGTTTTATGCTCGTTCTTATTTGCGGCCGCAAAAAGGAGGACTCCTGATGTATTTCAAGCGGATCAATTTAAACAAACATAAAGAGACGGCCGTTTCGTTTCGTGAGGATTCGTTTTTCGTCAGCTTTGGCACGGCGGATCATTTTAATAGGGATGAATATCTCAGGTGGCTGTCATCCCAAATCAAATGCTTTCCCGACGGTTTTATGCTGCTTTTTCATAACGGACAGCTAGAAGCTTCCATCAAATTTTACCGCAGCCAAAAAATCGGTTATGTGCACCTTTACTGAGCAGCAAAGAGAACGCGGAACGAAGCTGCATCAATTTAGAATTAAACGGAAAAGTTCTCAGAATGAGAGGAGCCGTACCGCCGGAATAGGGGGCGGTACGCGTTTCATTTTTTCGTTGTTTTTAAAAGGCCGGGAAACTTCTTATAAATGACCGCCATTAAGACGAGCATATACATTCCATAAATCCCGAAAGACAGCAGTTTGTTGCTTGTAAATGAAGCGCCTGCGACCGTCACGATCACAATGTTCGGAATTTTGCCGAGCACCGACGCAGAAAAAAAGATCGGCCATCGGATATTACTCAGCCCGCAGACGGTATTCATGGCAAGCGACGGTATAATCGGAATCAGCCGCCCGAAAAGCACCGCCGTAAACGCGTGCTGATGAAATGAATCTTCATATTGGGCCGCGGCCGGGTAAGCCAGCAGCTTTTTTCTGGCCCAGTCTCTGAATCCGTACCGGACGAGAAAAAACAATGCCATTGTTCCGAGCATCGCGCCTGACAATGTAATCCACACCCCGTTTACAATCCCGAAAACCGCTCCGTTTAAGGCCGCGATAATGGCGAATGGAACAATCGGAAAAAATACGTCAGCTGCGACCAGAAGGATACTCATAAGCACGGCATACATGCCGCCCGCGCGAATCATGCTGAGCCAGACGTCTTTTTGCATAAAGCCGATCATTACGACAGCAATGATGACGGCAAGACTGAATCCCTTTTTTATCATCTGCACGTTCACCTCTTTTCAATTAGTATACAGCACAAATCTATCTCCTTCTATTAAAATAAGCTGTCCGATAAGCGTATTTGTTTATCAGCATTTGCCGTTTGATGAGAAACGGCTGCACCCGGATTTGAACAAAACAAGCGGGAAGCGGGTGATGTGCATCATTTGATGCAGAGAATCATTTTTTATAAAAGGGGACACGTTAACAGTAGTGTTTACTGGAGGTGTAAACGTTGAGATACTTTCATCTGATCATCATGATATGCGTCCTCACGAGTCTCACTGCCGTGTCCGCCGATGCGAAATCTTTAAAAAGAAGTGACATGGAGAAGACGGGAAACGTGTACTGGGATATAAGGTCTGAAAAAAAGAAACTATCTTTAACCTTCGATGACGGCCCCCATCCTGTCTATACGGAGGCTGTGTTAGACGTGTTGAAACAGCACAATGTTAAAGCAACCTTTTTTTGTGTCGGGAGCCGTATAGACAAATACCCCATAACGGCAAAACGCATCGTTGAAGAAGGGCATGAAATCGGCAACCATACGATGAACCATGTTTATTTTCACCGACTGAAACGCAAAGACGTTTTACAAGAGCTTCACAGCTCAGCGCATCATATCACATCGCTGCAGCCGGAAGGGGACAAGTTATTCCGCCCGCCGGGAGGGTCGCTGAATCATACGGCTTTCAAAAGCATCTTAAAAGAGGGCTATCATATCATCATGTGGTCATGGAACCAAGATCCGAGGGACTGGAAAAGGCCCGGGAAAGGAAAAATCGTCAGGCACGTTGTTTCACATGCCAGAGATGGAGATATCGTTCTTCTGCATGACGGCGGAGGAAACCGGCGCCAGACGGTTGAGGCTTTGAAAGAAATCATTCCCAAGCTGAAAAAGCAGGGCTACACGTTTGTTAAGGTTTCGGATTTGATCGGACAGGATTCCGGCCCTTTTCATATCCAGTAAAGAGAGCGCCGCGTTGAAAGCCGCCAAAGAGATGTGTACCATAGGAGGTAAGGTTTGGGGGGAGAGAAAATGAAGTTTGCTGTTCTTTTTATTACGATAATCTGTCTATTATCAGGATGCGCCGCGGGCGAAGAAAAAAGTGTTGTCGCGTTCGGCGACAGCAATACGCGCGGTTCCAACTGGGATTATCGTGATTATCCGAAGGCGCAGCAGTGGGTAAACATTTTAAAAACAGCGGAACGCGGCCGTCTTACGGTTATAAATGCGGGAATAGGCGGCCAGACGACTGAGGATGCGCGCCTGCGCTTTCAAAGCGACGTGCTGGACCGTAAGCCCCAATATTTATTTATCATGTTCGGAACAAATGATGCGGGCATTTTGACGGGCGATCAGCCGAGGGTATCAAAGAAACGGTTTAAAGAAAACCTGACTTATTTCATAAACGAAAGCAGAAATCACGGCATAAAGCCGATTTTAATGACGTGCATCCCGGTTATAGAAGGAAACGGAACGCATCATCTCTATTACTATGCGAGATATAAAGCCTCAGCCTTTAAAGAAAAAGGCGGCGCGAGAAAATGGCATAATTCCTATAACGGCGTTACGAGGCAGGTTGCAGCTGAGTTGAAAGTGCCGCTGGTGGATAACTGGAAACACTTTATACGCGCGGACGGCGGCAAAGATACAGACCGGGCGCTGATCCAATCCGGACTGATAGATCCCTCCGGAAATCATATGACGCCAAAAGGCGCCAGAATCTTAATTGAAGGCATAAAAAATGGGCGGGTTTTGGAACGCTGACGCCGTCAGCTGCCTAAACCGTTTTGCTTCTGCTTCATAGGCTGTAGAAAAAACATCTTTTTGGAGGCGATTGCTATGAACCGCGGTTTCCCTCCGCAATATCCTGTATGCCCGCCTCCTCGGGTGAATGCGGGGTACTGGTACGCATTTTTTGTTGTGCTGCTCGTCGTCATTCTCGTCCTGGGCGGTCTGTATTGGTTCAATATATAGCAGCCGTCCTCTTAAACACCTCTATTTTAGGGGTGTTTTTTGTTGAAAGTGGTAGTAATGCGCATAACCGAAGTGATATAATATCAGTCATCTGAGTAAAAAAAGGAAATTCGCCCGGGAATTTTTTTCTGTTTAAGAAGAAACGGAAATAATGTGTCCGAGCGATCTTCTTTTGATTTCGTTTTCAATTAACTCGATAAATTCACGGCTCAAATTCATTTCATTGGCTTTGAAATAAGATTCTATTAGTAATTCATCAGAAAGCTTTCTCATGCCGGGGACCCAATTAATGGGAGTGGCACCTCCTTATAATTGTAATCAATCATCAGACGCAAGCATATGATGGAAGGTTGCGTTTCAATCATGGTGAGGTTATCTTTAATCTACCATGAAATACAAATAAGAACAATCGTCCTGTTATCCACACTCGTAAGTGGATAACTTGTTAGTATCTTGTTTATAATCTGGATAAATCCGGATGTAATAAGAGTGGATAATGTGTGTAATTTTATCCACAACTGGTGAAGAAACCCAATTTTTGTCGAAATTTTTTTACTGAGTCCGACTTTGTTTTTAAATCTGACAGGTTTCGACATATAGATGATAGAAAGAAAAGGAAGGGTGCGGGTTTTGTTAAAAAAGTTTTTTTTACCTGACGAATTTGTGAAAAATATATTTCATATCACACCGGAAAAGCTCAAAGAACGCAATGTGAAAGGGATTATTACAGACCTTGACAACACGCTTGTGGAGTGGGACAGACCGAGTGCGACACCTCGATTAATCGAATGGTTTGAAGAAATGAAGGAGCACGGCATTAAAGTCACGATCGTCTCCAATAATAATGAACGAAGAGTGAAATTATTCTCGGAGCCGCTTGGCATACCGTTTATTTATAAGGCAAGAAAACCGATGGGACGCGCCTTTAAAAGAGCCGTCAGCAGCATGGATCTGAAAAAAGAAGACTGTGTGGTCATCGGCGATCAGCTGCTTACTGATGTTCTCGGCGGAAACAGAAACGGGTATCATACGATCCTCGTCGTGCCTGTCGCTTCCTCTGACGGAGTCATGACGCGCTTTAACCGCCGGATTGAACGGAGAATATTGAGTTCTTTGAAACGTAAAGGCCATATTCAGTGGGAGGATTAGAAATGGAAAAGGTTGTTTGCATCGGCTGCGGAGTAACGATCCAGACCGAGGATAAACAAGGTCTCGGATACGCGCCAAAGGCATCGCTCACGAAAGAGAATGTCATCTGCCAGCGCTGCTTCAGACTGAAAAATTACAATGAAATTCAAGATGTTTCATTAACGGATGATGACTTTTTAAATATCTTGCACACAATCGGCGATACTGACTCTCTTATTGTCAAAGTCGTTGATATTTTTGATTTTAACGGAAGCTGGATAAACGGGCTGAACCGCTTTGTCGGCGGTAATCCGATCATTCTTGTCGGTAATAAGGCCGATATCCTGCCGAAATCCGTAAAACGGGAACGGCTCGTTCAATGGATGAAACGCGAAGCGAAAGAATATGGCTTAAAACCCCTTGATGTCTTTTTAATCAGTGCTTCCCGCGGACAAGGGATGAAGGAAGTCATTGACGCCATTGAACATTACCGCGAAGGGCGCGATGTGTATGTGGTGGGCTGTACCAATGTCGGCAAATCCACATTTATCAACCGGATTATTAAAGAGGTCTCAGGGGAAGAGAATATTATTACCACCTCTCAATTTCCGGGCACGACGCTTGACGCGATTGAAATCCCGCTCGATGACGGATCTGCGCTTTACGATACGCCGGGAATCATTAACCATCACCAGATGGCGCATTACGTGGACAAGCGTGACTTAAAGGTGCTGACACCGAAAAAAGAACTGAAGCCGCGCACTTTTCAGCTGAATGAAAAACAAACGCTTTATTTCGGCGGGCTTGCCCGGTTTGACTATGTATCAGGCGATAAAACGGCGTTTGTCTGCTATATGCCGAATGAATTGATGATTCACAGAACAAAGCTTGAAAATGCTGATGACTTATACGAAAAGCATGCGGGAGAACTGCTTACCCCGCCCGGAAAAGATCATTTGGATGAATTTCCGGAGCTTACGCCCCACACGTTTACGATTAAAGAAGGAAAGACGGATATCGTTTTTTCCGGGCTCGGCTGGGTCACGGTGCAGCAAGCAGATAAAAAAATAACGGCATACGCTCCGAAAGGCGTACACGTATTTGTCCGCCGTTCATTAATATAGAGAGAAGGGGAGAGGGAGCATGAAACAATTGTACGGAGTAATCGGAAATCCGATCGGGCATTCAATGTCACCCGATATTCATAACGCGGCTTTGCAAGATAAGAACATCAACGGGCAGTATTTTGCGTTTCAGGTGGAACCTCATCATCTCAAGGACGCCGTTAACGGAATCAAGGCGCTTGGCATCTGCGGAGTGAACGTCACAGTCCCGCATAAAGTCGCGATCATGGAGCATCTGGATGAAATACATGAAAGCGCGAAAGTACTCGGGGCCGTAAATACCGTCAAAAGAGAGGGAGACAGGCTCATCGGGTATAATACTGACGGAGATGGGTTTTATAAATCCTTAGTCAAAGTATTGGACAAACCGATATCAGAGCTCTCCATCCTCATGATTGGGGCGGGAGGAGCGGCAAGAGCGATTTTTACGACGATCGTCCGCAGAGAGCCGAAACAATTTGACGTTTGCAACCGCACGCCGGAAAAAGCAGAAAGTCTGATTGCGGCTGCTCCCTCTTTTCAGCAGAAACGCGCCCTTACTTTAAAAGAAGCTGAAAATCAGCTTGAACAATATGACGTCATTATTCATACAACATCTGTCGGCATGTATCCGAAAACGGATGCCGTGCCGCTCTCATTGGAACGGGCCAAAACGGGCGCCATCGTTTGTGATATCGTATACAACCCGATTCAAACGGCGTTCTTAAAAGAAGCTGAAAAAAGAGGTTTAACAACCCTTGACGGTGTCGGCATGTTTGTGGAACAGGCCGCACTGTCTTTCAAGCTGTGGACGGAACAAGAGCCTGACAGCGGCTTAATGAGAGCGATTGTTGTAGGAAAACTAGGAGGAACACAATGTTAACAGGAAAACAAAAACGGTTTTTGCGTTCAAAAGCGCATCATTTAACGCCTATTTTTCAAGTGGGAAAAGGCGGAGTCAACGAAAACATGGTGAAACAGATTGCCGAGGCTTTAGAAGCAAGAGAGCTGATTAAAGTCAGCGTGCTTCAAAACTGCGAAGACGATAAAAATGATGTCGCAGAAGCCCTTGTGAAAGGCACCCGCTCACAATTGGTGCAGACGATCGGAAATACGATCGTATTGTATAAGGAATCAAAGGAAAATAAACAAATCGAGCTTCCGTAAGGTGGTTGACATGAAGAAAATCGGAATATTCGGGGGCACATTTGACCCTCCGCACAACGGACATCTTCTGATGGCTAATGAAGTCCTTCATCAGGCGGAGCTCGATGAGATTTGGTTTATGCCCAATAAAATCCCTCCGCATAAGCAGAATGAAGACTTTACAGACAGCCGGCACCGGGTGGAGATGCTGAAGCTTGCCATCAGCTCTAATTCCGGCTTTAAGCTTGAGCTTGCGGAAATGGACCGGAAAGGCCCTTCTTATACCTATGATACCGTCCGTTTACTGAAGGAGCGGCACCCGAACGACAAGCTTTTCTTTATTATCGGGGCGGATATGATTGAATATCTGCCGAAATGGTACAAACTGGACGAACTGCTCACGCTCATTCAATTTATCGGAGTGCGGCGCCCGGGGTATCATATTGAGACCCCGTACCCGCTGCTTTTTGCCGACGTTCCGGAATTTGACGTTTCGTCAACGATGCTGAGAGAACGTCTCAAAGCAAAAGAGCCGACGCAATACTTAATGCCGGATAAAGTGAGGCAGTATATAGAGGAGAATGATTTATATGAATCGTGAGGAAGCACTTGCCTGCGTCAAAGAGCAGCTGACCGAGCATCGCTACATCCACACAATCGGCGTGACAGATACGGCGGTTATTCTCGCAGGCCGGTTCGGAGCAGACCCGAAAAAAGCGGAAATGGCGGCTGTTTTTCATGATTATGCGAAATTCCGGCCGAAAGAAGAAATGAAGCAGATCATCGTGCGGGAAAAAATGCCGGCTGAGCTCTTGGATTACAATGCCGAGCTGTGGCATGCCCCTGTGGGAGCGTATCTGGCTGAGAAAGAAGCGGGGATCACTGATCCTGAGATCTTGGATGCAATCCGCTATCACACGTCAGGGCGTCCGGGAATGACCCTTTTAGACAAAGTCATTTACGTTGCGGATTACATTGAACCCGGCCGCCATTTTCCCGGAGTGGAAGAGGTGCGCCGTCTGGCGGAAACGGATCTGAACGAAGCGCTCATACAAGCGATGAAAAATACAATGATATTTCTGATGAAAAAAAACCAGCCGGTCTTTCCGGAGACGTTTGCAACCTATAACTGGCTGGTGTCTCAAAATTGACAGGAGGAATATGTAAATGAATCAAGCTTCCGTATTAAAAATCGCGGCAAAAGCATGCGACGATAAACGTGCAGAAGATATTTTAGCGCTGGACATGGAAGGAATCTCACTTATAGCGGATTACTTTTTAATCTGCCACGGGAATTCTGATAAGCAGGTTCAGGCAATTGCGCGTGAAATTAAAGATCAGGCAGAAGAAAACGGCATTGATGTCAAAAAGATGGAAGGGTTTGATGAGGCCCGCTGGATTTTAGTTGATCTCGGCGACGTCATTGTCCACGTTTTCCATAAAGATGAAAGAAGCTACTACAATCTTGAAAAGCTATGGGGCGACGCGCCGCTCGCAGAGCTTGAACTCGGCTTGAACTCATGATTTACCAAGGCTTCGCCGGCGTATATGACGAGTTAATGTCACATGCGCCGTATGATGAATGGGCGGGCTGGATCGAAGCGTCTCTTCCGGAAAAGGGAAGGGTGCTTGATCTTGCCTGCGGAACCGGAGAAATATCCATCAGGCTTGCTGAAAAAGGCTGCGAAGTCACGGGGATTGATTTGAGTGAAGATATGCTGAGCTGTGCCCAGCAGAAAAAAACGGGAAAGCCGATTCTTTTTCTCCAGCAGGATATGAGAGAGCTTTCCGGTTTTGAAGAACAGTTTGATGCCGTTGTCATCTGCTGTGATTCCCTAAATTACTTAAAAACGAAAAATGATGTCTTAAGCACCTTCAAAAGTGTTTTTCAAGTTTTGAAGGAGGGCGGCCTGCTTCTGTTTGACGTCCATTCCCCATTTAAAATGACGGAGCTTTTTCCGGACAGCACCCATGCGGATCAGGATGAGCAGATCAGCTATATCTGGCAAAGCTTTGCCGGCGATGAAGAGCTTTCTGTCATCCATGATATGTCTTTTTTCGTATGGAACGGACAATCTTATGACCGCTATGACGAGACGCATGAGCAAAAAACATTTTACATTGAAGAATATGAACAAATGCTTGCAGAGACCGGATTTAAACTGAAAAAGGTGACAGCTGATTTTACAGACCGGCCTCCTTCAACAGAGTCTGAACGTCTTTTCTTTACGGCAGGCAAACCAAAAACCATCGTTTAAACGGAACGATGGTTTTTAAAATGCATTTTTTGCGATTGGCGAGATAAAGCACTTTATGGCATACTCAGTTACACGTGAAATTGCTTCTTCACTAACGATATATCTTCATCGTATTTGTCATGTGTACGCTGAAAGACACGGTTGAACATATCCTGAACACCGCTTTCGAGAGCCTTCAGTCCTTCCCCGGTGACGCCGCCTTTTACGCATACTTTTTCCTGCAAGGCGGGAAGCGTGTAATGCCCTGTTTCCAGAAGCTTTCCGAGACCGACAAGCATTTCCGTCGACATAATCACGGCTTCTTCTTTGGTGATGTCCGTTTCTTCCACTGCCGCGTCAATAAAGCGCTGAACGAGATAACTCATAAAAGCGGGCCCGCAGCTGACAATGTCTGACGCCGCTCTTGTAATGCCGCTGCTGATTTCTACAGGTTTTGAGATATGAGTGAACAGCGTTTGAATATCCGCTTTTGCAGACTCGCTGCAGCTTTTGCCGAACGTAACAAGCGAGACGCCGGCCAAGGCGCGGTTCGTAATGCTCGGAATGACGCGGGCCGTCTGACACGGAACCGTATGTTCAATCTGATCCGTCTGAACGGGACTGGTAATGGAGATTAAAATGTGATCTTTCCGTAAATGCGGTGTGAGTTTTTTCAGCAAAGGATATATATCCAGCGGCTTTACACAAATGAATATTATTTCATTTTCCTGTACGAGCTTTTCCTGATCCTCGGTGACATGGATGCCGCTGAAACGTTCTTTTAGTTTTAATGCTTTTTCGATTGTTCTGTTTGTGATGGTGATATGTGAGGGATCGGCAGCGTTTGATTCGATAAACGATTCAATCAGGATCGTCCCCATGTTTCCGGTGCCGATAAAGCCTATTTTCAATGAATTCCCCTCCTTTTTCCCTTAATCCTCTAAACCTTATGCGGGGAGGCAATGCAATATGACGAAAGCGATGATGACGGAGCGGCTGCGGCGGAACCTGAAAATTCTGGGCGCTTGTCTTGCGGCAGGGGCGGTTTTTATCTGTATTTGGCTGTTTCGTTCTGAAAAGGAAGAGCCGGTCAAACAGCAGTCCGTGCTCGGCCAAACAGCCTCAGCATCCGTCGCGGACAAAAAAGACACCGCAGCCGATAAGATTATGATTGATGTGAAAGGCGCGGTCCGAAATCCCGGCGTGTATGAAATGAAAGCGGGAGACAGGGTGACGCAAGCCATTGAAAAAGCCGGCGGCCTGAAGAAAAAGGCGGATGAATTGAATGTTAATTTAGCAGAGCAGCTGCAGGACGGGACGATTGTTTATATTCCGAGTGAAGGCGAAGAGGAGAATCGCCCGAAAACAGCGGCGGGTGAAAAGGAGAATGCAGCTGTCAATATCAATATGGCATCTCTGGACGAACTTCAGGCGATTTCCGGGGTGGGGCAGAAAAAAGCGGAAGCGATTATCGCCTACCGAGAAGAAAACGGACGGTTTCAGACTGCTGAAGATTTGATGAATGTATCAGGCTTTGGAGAAAAGTCATTTGAGCGGATAAAAACTTCCATTACGGTAAAGTGAATTGACGGTTCTGCTTAAATCTATGTAAACTTAGAAAAGCAACAAGACTTTTTGGAGGGAACACTTGTGGAACGAATCTCATGGAATCAATATTTTATGGCGCAAAGCCATTTGCTGGCGCTGAGAAGCACATGTCCGAGACTGTCAGTCGGGGCAACCGTAGTCAGAGATAAGCGGATGATTGCCGGCGGATACAACGGCTCAATTGCCGGCGGCGTCCATTGCGCTGATGAAGGATGCCTTTTAATAGATAATCATTGCCAGAGGACCATACATGCAGAGATGAATGCGATTCTGCAATGTTCTAAGTTCGGTGTTCCGACGGAGGGTGCCGAAATTTATGTGACGCATTATCCTTGTATTCAATGCTGCAAATCAATTATCCAGGCAGGCATCAAAACGGTTTATTATGCTGAAGATTACAAAACACAGCCTTATGCAAAAGAGCTGTTCAGCCAAGCCGGAGTCAAGGTGGAGCAGGTCGAACTTGATGAAATGATCATCGATCTGAAAAACCGCGAAAAATTGTCTTTTGTAGCAGGTCTGATTCAGCAATTATCTGATGCGGGGGTTAAGGCAGATGAACTGAAAAAAATTCATGAACAGGCCAATGAGCTGTTTACCAGTTACGTATAAATGAAATATAAATACCTTCTTCTGCCTCTGGCGGCGGTTTCTGCAACTGCGGGAATTGCCGCCGCTCATGTCTTCTGGGTTCTGCTCCTTTTTCTTCTGTATCTTCTCTTTATTATTGTAAAAACAAAGCAGTATGCTCCGGTTATCGTCTGCCTCGTTTCTTTTTGTGTTTATTTCTTTCTTTATACGGTTTGTGACGCTGCGAATGTAACGCGCTATCAGGCCGGCAGTTATACTGAACAGGCCGTCATCACTAATATTCCGAAGGTTGACGGAGCGAAAATGTCAGCCGTTATCCGTACACATGACAAGGAAAAATGGGCGGCTTCGTACAAAATCCGGTCTCTTGAGGAAAAGAGACTCATTGAACAGCTTGAACCGGGGATGCGCTGCACATTTACAGGCTCTCTGGAACAGCCTGCACATGCGACGGTTCCCGGAGGTTTTGATTATAAGGAATATCTTTACTCTCAGCAGATTCACTGGTTATTTTCCGTGACTTCCATTCAGCAGTGTGAAAAATCCAAACAGCCGCTGTTTAAACTGCTGAACATCAGAAAAAATTTGATTTCGATCATTCGGAATCACGTGCCTGAATCTTCCGCCGGAATTGTTGAAGCGCTGACCTTAGGTGAAAGATTTTCTATAGAGGACGATATACTGAGTGCATATCAAAATTTGGGAGTCGTTCATTTAATGGCGATTTCCGGAATGCATGTCGGTCTTATTACGGCGGGATTATTTTATGCTCTGATCAGAATCGGGCTGACAAGAGAAAAAGCAGGAATTTTGCTGCTGCTGTTTTTGCCGGTGTATACGCTGCTGAGCGGTGCCGCCCCATCCGTATTGCGCGCATCCCTCATGCTGGGATTTTATATCGCCGGAACTCTTGTTAAACGCGGCATTCATTCCTCTGCTGCATTGTCCCTGTCTTATCTGCTGCTCCTGCTGTTTAATCCTTACTTCCTTTGGCAGGCGGGCTTCCAGCTTTCCTTTGCGGTAAGCGCCTCTTTAATTCTTTCATCCTCCATTTTAAAGAAAGCAGGGAAAAGCAGACTTGCCGGGCTTGCGATGGCCTCATTCATTGCAGAGCTCAGCTCACTTCCGTTTCTTCTCTATCATTTTCAGCAGATTTCACTTGTCAGTTTTCCGATGAATATGGTGATGGTGCCATTTTATACGTTATTTGTCATTCCGGTTTCTGTCATCGGTTTCCTTCTTCTTTTACTCTCAAGGCAGATGGGAGAATGTTTGTTTGGTATGTTTGACCTTGTGATGAAGCCTGTGCATGATTTCATTACATATGCGGCATCCGTTGATTTATTTACTATGATTGTGTCAAAGCCTGACTTTCTTTCCCTTCTTCTGCTTGCGGTTTCCGTTTTTACGCTTTTTGCGGCTTTGGAAAAGGGAGGTTTTTTAAAACTCAGGAAATCGGCTCTTTTTTTCTGCGCGGTTTTGGCTTATTTAATATGCCGTCCGTATTTCAGTCCATGGGGAGAAGCGGATATGCTTGATATCGGGCAGGGAGACTCACTGTTTATAAGCGCGCCGCACCGCAAAGGGACCGTAATGGTTGATACAGGGGGAGTGATTGCTTATCCCGGAGAATCATGGAAAGAAAAACGCCACCCGTATTCTATCGGCGAGAAGGTTTTGATTCCATTTTTAAACGGAAAAGGGGTGAAAAAGCTGGATGCACTGATTTTAACCCATGCGGATCAAGATCACATCGGGGAAGCCGGAGTGTTAATCAAAAATCATAGAGTCAAACGGTTAATTGTCCCCGTGGGATTCGTAAAAGAACCGAAGGATCAGAACATATTAAATATGGCGAAAGAAAACAACATTCCCGTTGCCGAAGCAAAGCGAGGCGACACCATTACAGCCGGTGATCTTCAGTTTCAGGTGCTGTCTCCGGAGTCGTCTGACGGAAGGAGTAAAAATGATTCGTCACTGGTGCTTTGGACGGTTTTTGGCGGAGTGAGCTGGCTTTTGACGGGAGATTTAGAATCGGACGGCGAAACAGAAGTGCTGAAAACGTATCCGAATCTGAAGGCTGATATATTGAAGGCGGGTCATCACGGCAGCAAAAGCTCAACGAGTGAAGCCTTTTTGAAGCAGCTTCAGCCGGAAGCGGCGCTGATTTCAGCAGGAAAAGAGAATCGATACCATCATCCGCATGAAGAAGTGCTGGATCGTTTGAAGGCGTACTCTGTAAATGTGCTTCGCACCGATATCAGCGGAACGATTCAATACAGATTTAAAAAAGGCGCCGGAACGTTTTCCGTCTTCCCTCCATATGATATAGAAGAAACCAGGGCGCAAGAAGTAAAAAAGACTGCCGATTGACAGCAGCCCGGAATGCGGCTAAGAGCCGATAAGATGGATGGCTGTTGCCATCACGAACAAAAAGGCGAAAAATCCGAAGGACACGACAAAACCGACAGCTGAGTCAACAGCATCATTTCGTTTGCTTTGAACGTTTTTTTCAAAATCATTCAATTTCATCCCTCCTGACTTCCCTAAGTATACTGGAATTGTTTTGAAAAATCTAGAAGTGATGGTAACGTTTTCTGTTCTTGTGATTATCGCCTTTTTACAAGCAGACCCGGGAGCTTGTGAATCAGGCGTTTATTATAAATGAGGAAGCTGTCCTTAAAGCTTCCTCTTTACTATTTGCCGAACTCAATTTAGGATAGAAGGGGATCAAGAAAGAGAGGAAGTCATACGATCATGGTATTTGATGTTTGGAAAGCCCTGAAAAAAGGGGATGTCCGCTCCGTTTATTGCTTATACGGAAAAGAAACGTATCTGCTCCAAGAAACTGTCAGCCGGATCAGACAAGCTGTCGTTGATGAGGAGACAAAGGATTTTAACCTGTCTGTTTTTGATCTTGAAGAAGATCCGCTTGACCAGGCCGTAACCGATGCGGAAACGTTTCCGTTTATGGGAGAGAAGCGGCTGGTCATCGTAAAAAATCCGTCTTTTTTAACAGGGGAAAAAAAGAAAGAAAAAATAGAGCATAATACAGCCGCTCTGGAGACTTATCTGAAGGAGCCTGCGCCTTATACGGTCTTTGTGATTGTGGCTCCGTACGAGAAGCTGGACGAACGGAAAAAGCTGACGAAAGCGCTGAAGCAAAAAGCCCTTATGATTGAAGCTAAGGAGCTGAATGCAAAGGAGACGACTGATTTTACGATTAATCTGGCGAAATCCGAAAATAAAATGATCGATACAGAAGCTGCCGAGCATTTGGTTCTGCTTGCAAACGGCCATCTGTCATCCATATATCAGGAAATACAAAAACTCTCCGCCTACACCGGTGACAGACATGAGATCACACTTGAAGATGTCCGGGAGCTCGTCGCAAGAAGTTTGGAGCAGAATATTTTTGAGCTGATCAACAAAATCGTGAACCGAAAACGGACGGAAAGTCTTCAAATATTTTATGATCTTTTAAAACAAAACGAAGAACCGATCAAAATTATGGCGCTGATCGCCAACCAATTCCGTCTGATTATGCAGACAAAGTATTTTGCGGGACAAGGATACGGCCAAAAGCAAATCGCTTCCAACTTAAAGGTGCACCCCTTCCGGGTAAAACTGGCGATGGATCAGGCGAGGCTTTTTTCTGAAGAAGAGCTGCGGCGTATTATAGAAAGACTCGCGGTGATGGATTATGAAATGAAAACGGGGAAAAAGGACAAGCAGCTCTTGCTGGAACTCTTTCTCCTTGAGCTTCTCCGGACTGAATGAAAAAAACGATCCCCGTTAAAGGGATCGTTTTTGTATTATGCAGAAAGTCCGTTCACTTGTTTCGCAAGTCTAGATTTGTATCGAGCTGCGGCATTTTTGTGTACAAGACCTGTTTTCACTGCTTTATCAATGCGTTTCGCTGCTTCAGAAAGAGCAGTTTTCGCTTTATCCGCTTCGTTGTTAGCAACAGAAGCTTCAACTTGTTTGATTGCAGTACGCATAGCAGATTTGATTGTCGCGTTATGAGCGCGGCGTTCGTTGTTTGTTTTTGTACGTTTAATCGCTGATTTAATGTTTGGCATGTGTTTCACCTCCTAAGATACAACCTGTAGCACAGTGTCTTAAGGTTAAATCTTCTTCACAATAGAACAAATTGTATTCTATCAAACAGAACTTTAGATTGCAATATAAATGTAAAGTATTTTTCGTTGATGGGTAAATTCGCATGATTCGTTTTGTAAATGGCCACACTATGTACCACGATGATTGAAGGAGGTCTTCCCTGTGAAAAACAACGAACTGGATGTCAATCAATTTCTGATACGGACGGATTTAGCGGTAGAAACGAAACAGGCGGTAAAAGACGGACAAGCCGGTCAGAAAAAAGAAATAAACGGGTTTATTGAAAAAGAACGCGACAAGGGCGGCATTAAAGTCAGAACCGTCGATATTACCAAAGAAGGCGCCGAACTATCGGGGAAAAAGCAGGGACGCTATGTCACGATCGAGGCTCAAGGGGTTCGGGAACACGACTCTGACATGCAGGAAAAAGTAACGGAAGTGTTTGCCGAGGAATTTTCCGCCTATCTGTCGGCATTAAAGATTCCAAAGGATGCAAGCTGTTTGATCGTGGGTCTCGGCAACTGGAATGTGACGCCGGATGCGCTCGGCCCTCTCGTGACCGAAAACCTTCTTGTGACAAGGCATCTGTTCAGGCTTCAGCCGGAAAACGTGCAGGAAGGGTACAGGCCGGTCAGCGCGCTTGCTCCCGGTGTGATGGGATTAACGGGAATTGAAACGAGCGATATTATTCAAGGCGTGATCAAAGAATCAAAGCCGGATTTTGTGATCGCGGTAGACGCTCTTGCGGCCAGAGCCGTTGAAAGGGTGAACACGACCATCCAATTTTCTGATACGGGCATTCACCCGGGATCAGGCGTCGGCAATAAGAGAAAAGAATTAAGCAAGGAAACGCTCGGCATTCCCGTCATCGCAATCGGGGTACCGACTGTCGTTGATGCGGTTACGATCGCAAGCGATACGGTGGATTATATATTAAAACATTTCGGAAGAGAGATGAAAGATGACAGCCCGTCAAGATCTCTGGTGCCCGCCGGAATGAACTTCGGCAAAAAGAAGGTGCTGACAGACGAAGACCTTCCGGGAGAAAAAGAACGCCAATCCTTTCTCGGTATTGTCGGCACGCTGGACGAAAACGAAAAACGCCAGCTGATTCACGAAGTGCTTTCTCCGCTCGGCCATAATCTGATGGTCACGCCGAAGGAGATTGACACCTTTATTGATGATATGGCGAACGTACTTGCAAACGGGTTAAACACCGCCCTTCATGAAAAAGTGTCACAAGATAACAAAGGTTCTTATAATCATTAAAATGGTTCTACCTCCTCTAGCTTGTTCATAGAGTAATTACTAGACAAGCGCTGGAGGGATTCAAATCATGAGAAAAAAACGCAGAAACCGTCAAATTGTCGTTGCAGTAAACGGTGGAAATGCGCTCAAGGGCATGTTTTTGTTTATGACAAGCCTTATCGTTATTTTCGTATTATCGGGTGTGCTCACATCGCTTCGCCCTGAACTGAGGCTTTCTTCGGATTCTCTTCACGGAATTGCCGGAGAACTTCCAGGTGACGCGTTTGCACACCTCCTCGGCATGGAAAATCATTATTTCGCCTCAGAGCTTCCTGAAAAAGACTCTTTTCAGCTGTCCCGGCTTTCCTTAAAACTGGCGACAAGCATTAATATGGAAGACCCGCGGAGTTTTTTGGGACGTGAGCTGCCGGGATTTGCCCAATACGATACGGAGATCCTTCTGGCGGGGCAGGGGACGGATTATACGAATATGCCGGCTGAATCTCCGCCGCCGTCAAAGGTGATGGAAAAAGAAAAAGAAGTGAACCTGGCAGAAATCGAAAACAAAACGAAAAAAGAAGAAACGGCGCCGCCAAAACATTCAACAGGCAGCAAAAAAGTCGTTTTTATTTACCACACTCATAATACCGAATCCTATCTTCCTCTGTTAAAGGGGGAAACAAATCCGGATAACGCCCGCCATTCGAAGGCCAATGTCACACTTGTCGGAGATATGTTCGGAAAAGCGCTTGAAGCGCAAGGTGTAGGAGCGACCGTAGATAAAACCGACATTCAGGCCCGCCTGAACAAAGACGGCTTAAATTATGCGCGAAGCTACGACGAATCAAGGCCGGTCGTAAAAAGCGCGCTCGCCAAAAATAAAAACCTGCAATATACCATAGACATTCACCGGGATTCCCGCCGCAAGAAAAATACGACAGCCGACATCAAAGGAAAAAGCTATGCCAGAGTCGCCATCGTCGTCGGCAAAAAAAGCGCTAATTTTGAAGAAAACTATAAACTCGCAAGTGAACTTCATAAGCTCATGGAGAAAAAATACCCCGGCTTAAGCGTCGGTGTTTTATCAAAAGGCTCTCCGGGAGATAATGGAGTATACAACCAGGATTTAAACGACCGGTCGCTTCTGCTGGAATTCGGGGGCGTGGATAACAATCTTGAAGAACTGAGGCGTGCATCAGATGCCGTGGCCGATGTGTTCAGCGAACTGTACTGGGATGCAGAAAAGGTCAGCTCGCAATCAGGAGAGAAGAAAAAACAATAGAAATCAGGTGATTCGAATGATCCGTTTTACCGGCAAATGCCTGCTGATCGCCATTGTCATGTTTTTCGGCGTTTTGTTCGGCATGCAGCAGGCAAACAGCGGAATGCTTGATATGAAAGGATACAAAGATCCCTCCTTAAAAGGAGCATTCACGCTCGGCGGCGGAGAAGGACAGGAAAAAGAAGCATCCATTTTGGGGCAAACCGTTACGGCGAAAGATCTGGAAGAAAAACAAAAACAGCTGGAACAGGCGGAAACCTTCAACCTGTTTTCAAAAGCCGGAGAAACCCTTTCAAATACCGTGACGGACTCGGCGCAGGCGATGTATGAGTGGGTTTCGAAACTGAACCGTTAGCATTGATGAAGAGAAAAGCGGATGATTCCTTAAAGGAAGCTTTTCTCTTTCTTGTTTTAATTGAATGTTTACAATCCTATTGATATAATCTAAGCTAGTGTATTTTGCGTTTAATAGTAGGAGTGATAGATTGTGACAGATAAAGAAAAGCGTTTAGAGAGGCAGTCAAGAATCCGGAATTTCTCCATCATCGCCCACATAGACCACGGCAAATCGACCTTGGCGGATCGGATTTTAGAAAAAACATCGGCGATCACCCAGCGGGAAATGAAAGAACAATTGCTTGATTCAATGGACCTTGAACGCGAACGGGGAATTACCATCAAATTAAATTCCGTTCAGCTGAAATACAAAGCTAAAGACGGAGAAGAATATATATTTCATCTCATCGACACGCCCGGACACGTCGACTTTACATATGAAGTTTCGCGAAGCCTGGCTGCCTGTGAAGGCGCGATTCTCGTTGTTGATGCGGCTCAGGGAATAGAAGCGCAGACATTGGCGAACGTCTATCTGGCGCTTGATAATGATCTTGAGATTCTTCCTGTCATTAATAAAATCGATCTCCCGAGCGCAGAGCCAGAACGTGTGCGTCAAGAGGTTGAGGACGTTATCGGCCTTGACGCTTCAGACGCCGTCCTCGCTTCAGCGAAAGCGGGCATCGGCATCGAAGACATTTTAGAACAGATCGTAGAAAAAGTGCCGGCTCCCGCGGGAGATCCGGAAGCTCCGCTGAAAGCGCTCATCTTTGACTCGCTTTATGACGCGTACCGCGGAGTCGTCGCGTATATCAGAGTCGTAGAAGGAACAGTCAAACCGGGCCAGAAAATTAAAATGATGGCAACCGGAAAAGAGTTTGAAGTCATCGAAGTCGGCGTCTTCACGCCGAAAGCGCAGCCGGCTGACGAATTGACAGTCGGTGACGTAGGCTATTTGACAGCCGCAATCAAAAACGTCGGCGACACCCGTGTCGGTGATACGATCACGAGCGCGGTTAAGCCTGCGGCAGAAGCGCTTCCGGGCTACCGCAAACTCAATCCGATGGTATACTGCGGACTTTATCCGATTGACACAGCCAAATATAATGATTTGCGCGAGGCTCTGGAAAAACTTGAATTGAACGATTCATCTCTTCAATACGAGGCGGAGACGTCACAAGCCCTCGGCTTCGGCTTCCGCTGCGGTTTTTTAGGAATGCTTCACATGGAAATCATTCAAGAGCGGATTGAACGGGAATTTAAAATTGACCTTATCACGACCGCGCCGAGCGTTATTTATGACGTTTATATGACGGACGGCGAAAAGATCATCGTGGATAACCCGTCAAACATGCCTGACCCGCAAAAAATAGAGCGGGTGGAAGAACCTTATGTCAAAGCGACGATGATGGTTCCGAACGATTACGTCGGAGCGGTTATGGAGCTTTGTCAGGGGAAACGGGGCAACTTTATCGATATGCAGTACTTAGACGCCAACCGGGTCAGCATTGTATATGAGATGCCTCTTGCGGAAATCGTATATGAATTTTTTGATCAGCTGAAATCCAGCACGAAAGGGTACGCCTCTTTCGATTACGAACTGATCGGCTACAAACCGTCTAAACTTGTCAAGATGGACATTATGCTGAACGGAGAAAAAATCGACGCCCTTTCATTTATCGTGCATCGCGATTACGCGTACGAACGCGGAAAAGTAATTGTGGAAAAACTGAAAGAGCTTATTCCGCGCCAGCACTTTGAAGTACCGATTCAAGCGGCGATCGGACAGAAAATCGTGGCCCGCTCAACCATTAAGGCCATGCGGAAAAACGTCCTTGCAAAATGTTACGGAGGAGACATCTCGCGGAAACGGAAGCTTCTTGAAAAACAAAAAGAAGGAAAACGCCGGATGAAGCAGGTCGGCTCAGTAGAAGTGCCGCAGGAAGCGTTTATGGCCGTTCTTAAAATGGATGACAGCCCGAAAAAATAACGGAAGCCGCCGCAGTCCCGCGCTGCGGCTTCTTTCTGTAAAGAAGAAGGTGTTTCAAAATGAAATCAGCTTATATTCATATTCCGTTTTGTGAGCATATCTGCCACTATTGCGATTTCAATAAATATTTTATTCAGAGCCAGCCTGTCGATGAGTACTTAAACTCACTCGAAAAGGAAATGATAAATACAATAGAACGGACGGGACGCCCTGATCTCCGCACGATTTTTATCGGGGGAGGCACGCCGACATCGCTCTCACCCGTCCAGCTGGAAAAATTGATGGATTCCATTCACCGCGTGCTGAAGCCTTCTGACGGACTCATAGAATTTGCCGCGGAAGCGAATCCGGATGATTTGTCCCCGGAAAAATTAAAAATCATGAAAAATGCCGGTGTCAACCGGCTGAGCTTCGGTGTTCAAACCTTTGAAGATGAGCTTTTACAAAAAATCGGAAGAGTGCATAAACAAAAGGACGTATTCACTTCCTTTGAACGTGCGAGGGCTCTCGGCTTCGACAACATCAGTCTCGATTTAATGTTCGGCCTGCCGGGTCAGACGCTGGCCGATCTTGACAATTCCGTCAAAACGGCTTTGTCTCTTGATGCGGAGCACTACTCCGTTTACTCGCTGATCGTAGAGCCGAAAACGGTGTTTTATAATTTAATGCAAAAAGGCCGCCTGCATCTCCCGGCGCAAGAACAAGAGGCCGAGATGTATGAAACGGTCATGAGGCAGATGAGTGAAGCGGGCATCCGTCAATACGAGATCAGTAACTTTGCAAAGCCCGGATACGAGTCCCAGCATAATCTGACGTATTGGAGCAATGAAGAGTATTTCGGTTTTGGCGCAGGCGCTCACGGATATATCAGCGGCACGCGCACCGTCAACGCCGGGCCTGTGAAACATTACATGCAGCTCATCGAAGAAAAGGGGCTGCCTTACCGTGACACGCACGAGGTGACACGTGAGGAGCAGATTGAAGAAGAAATGTTCCTCGGTCTCAGAAAAATGTCCGGCGTACAAAAGCAAGCTTTTCTTGATAAATTCGGACGCTCGGTCGACGAACTGTTTCCCGATGTTCTCAAAGATTTAACCGAAAAAGGCCTGATTTGTGACACGGAAGAATCGGTTGCATTAACGCATGAGGGCAAATTATTAGGAAATGAGGTTTTTGGCGCTTTTTTGGGTGAGTTATAATTGACATTTTTCTTTTGGTTTGTTACTTTTGATATAGAATTAGCACTCGCTGACCTTGAGTGCTAACAGGGGTGATGATGATGTTAACAAATCGTCAGCTGTTGATCCTGCAAGTGATTATTAATGATTTTATACAATCAGCGCAGCCTGTAGGATCAAGAACTCTTTCAAAAAAAGACGAGATTACATTCAGCTCTGCAACGATCAGAAACGAGATGGCTGACTTGGAGGAATTGGGCTTTATTGAAAAAACCCATTCATCCTCAGGACGGATTCCGTCGGAAAAAGGGTACAGGTATTATGTCGATCATTTGCTGTCACCCGTCAAGCTGACAAAAACCGATCTGGATTTAATTCACTCGATATTTAAAGAAAAAATCTTCGAGCTGGAAAAAACAGTCCAAAAATCAGCGCAAATCCTGTCCGACCTGACAAACTACACATCGATTGTCCTCGGGCCGACGCTGAGCGAGAACTATCTTAAACAGATTCAAATCGTACCGATCCAGCCGGATAAGGCGGTCGCCATCCTCGTCACGAACACGGGGCATGTCGAAAACCGCACCATCAATTTCCCGGCTAAAGTGGATTTGGCCGATATTGAAAAACTGGTCAATATACTAAACGATCGATTAGCGGGCGTGCCGATGGACGAACTGAATGAGCGCATTTTCAAAGAGGTTGTCACATATTTAAGGCAGCATATCGCCAACTATGACAGCATACTTGAATCGCTCCGCTCTACATTCCATCCGGCGGCCCACGTTGAGAAATTGTTTTTCGGCGGAAAGATCAACATGCTGAATCAGCCGGAGTTCCATGATATTGAAAGGGTCCGCTCGCTCTTATCTTTAATTGAAAAAGAGCAGGATGTTCTGAAGCTGTTTCAGTCATCAAAAGCCGGGATTTCAATCAAAATCGGGAAAGAAAACGACTACGAAGAAATGGAAAACTGCAGCTTAATCACGGCCACCTATACAGTTGATACGAAGCAGATCGGATCAATCGCGATTATCGGGCCGACGCGCATGAATTATTCAAGAGTCGTCAGCCTGCTGCAGCACGTGACTTCGGACTTGTCAAAAGCATTCACAAGTTTGTATGATGAATAAGGGAATTTTGGCAATCATTTTCAGTCATCTTTTTACAGCATTTGAGGGAGGTGAACACAATGTCAGAAGAAAAACAAACCGCAGAACAGGTTGAAGCAGCAGAACAAGAAGAAGTGACAGAACAGGCAGAACAAGCCGCTTCACAAGAGCAGCATGAAGAAACGGCAGGTCAGGAAGAAGCCCTTCAGCACCAAATTGATGAATTGCAGGGTTTGCTTGATGAAAAAGAAAACAAGCTTTTGCGTGTTCAAGCAGACTTTGAAAACTATAAACGACGCAGCCGCCTTGAAATGGAAGCTGCTCAGAAATACCGTTCTCAAAACGTCGTAACGGAAATCCTTCCGGCTCTCGACAACTTTGAACGGGCGTTACAGGTAGAAGCTGAAAGCGAGCAGACAAAAAGCTTGCTGCAAGGTATGGAAATGGTCCGCCGCCAGCTGATGGACGCACTTGAAAAAGAAGGCGTTGAAGCCATCGAAGCTGTCGGTCAGGAATTTGATCCGAACCTTCACCAAGCCGTCATGCAGGTGGAAGATGAAAACTTCGGCAGCAATATTGTTATCGAAGAACTGCAAAAAGGCTACAAACTGAAGGATCGCGTCATTCGTCCTTCAATGGTAAAAGTGAATCAATAACTACATAGCAGGAGGTAATTCAAAGTGAGTAAAGTAATCGGAATTGACTTGGGTACGACAAACTCATGTGTGGCAGTGCTTGAAGGCGGAGAGCCTACAGTTATCGCCAACGCTGAAGGAAACCGTACGACTCCGTCAGTCGTTGCATTTAAAAACGGCGAGCGCCAAGTAGGGGAAGTGGCAAAACGCCAATCCATCACAAACCCTAACACAATCATGTCTGTCAAACGCCATATGGGTACTGACTATAAAGTGGAAATCGAAGGAAAAGACTACACGCCTCAAGAAGTGTCAGCTATTATCTTGCAGCATCTGAAAGCATATGCTGAAAGCTACCTCGGCGAAACAGTTTCAAAAGCCGTTATCACGGTTCCTGCATACTTCAACGATGCAGAGCGCCAAGCGACAAAAGATGCCGGTAAAATCGCTGGTCTTGAAGTAGAGCGTATTATCAACGAGCCGACTGCAGCAGCGCTTGCATACGGACTTGATAAAACGGACGAAGACCAAACAATTCTTGTTTACGACCTTGGCGGCGGTACGTTTGACGTATCTGTTCTTGAACTTGGCGACGGCGTGTTTGAAGTCCGTTCAACTGCCGGTGACAACCGTCTTGGCGGGGACGACTTCGACCAAGTCATCATCGATCATCTCGTAGCAGAATTCAAAAAAGAAAACGGCATTGATCTTTCAAAAGACAAAATGGCGCTTCAGCGTTTGAAAGATGCGGCTGAGAAAGCGAAAAAAGATCTTTCCGGCGTTTCATCTACACAAATTTCTTTACCATTTATCACAGCGGGAGAAGCAGGTCCTCTTCACCTTGAGCTGACACTGACCCGCGCTAAATTCGAAGAGCTTTCCGCTCACCTTGTTGAGCGCACAATGGCTCCTGTCCGTCAGGCTCTTCAAGATGCGGATCTTTCTGCGAGCGAAATCGACAAAGTTATCCTTGTCGGCGGATCAACACGTATTCCAGCCGTACAGGAAGCAATCAAAAAAGAAACGGGTAAAGAAGCGCATAAAGGCGTAAACCCTGATGAAGTTGTAGCGCTGGGTGCAGCGATTCAAGGCGGCGTCATCACGGGAGACGTAAAAGACGTTGTTCTTCTTGACGTTACACCGCTTTCTCTCGGTATTGAAACAATGGGCGGCGTGTTCACGAAACTGATCGACCGCAACACGACAATTCCGACGAGCAAGTCTCAAGTATTCTCAACTGCAGCTGACAACCAAACGGCTGTTGACATTCACGTGCTTCAAGGTGAGCGCCCGATGTCTGCCGACAACAAAACGCTCGGCCGCTTCCAGCTTACTGATATCCCGCCTGCACCGCGCGGCGTACCGCAAATCGAAGTTTCTTTCGATATTGACAAAAACGGTATCGTAAACGTAAGAGCGAAAGACTTAGGCACAGGAAAAGAACAAAACATTACAATCAAATCTTCTTCAGGTCTTTCTGATGATGAGATCGAACGCATGGTAAAAGAAGCGGAAGAAAACGCTGACGCTGATGCGAAGAGAAAAGAAGAAATCGAAGTCCGCAACGAAGCTGACCAGCTTGTGTTCCAAACGGAAAAAACATTAAAAGATCTGGAAGGCAAAGTGGACGAAGAGCAAGTGAAAAAAGCAAACGACGCGAAAGACGCGCTGAAAGCCGCTATCGAGAAAAACGAAATTGAAGACATCAAAGCGAAAAAAGATGAGCTTCAAACAATCGTTCAAGAGCTTTCTATGAAGCTTTACGAAGAAGCGGCGAAAGCGCAGCAGGCTGAAGGCGGAGCAAACGCTGAAGGCAAAAAAGCGGATGACAACGTTGTCGATGCGGAATACGAAGAAGTAAAAGACGACGAAACGAAAAAATAAGTTCTGTCCCGCATGGCTATAGGCGGAAGAACACACAGCATATTCTGATTCAACAGACAGAAAGTCAAAGTCAGGCATCTCTTGGCTTTGACTTTTTTTCTTGCCCGGGATAAAAGGAATTGAAAAAACATAATTCAAAATGATACAATCTAATTTATGTGAGAAATTCGGGAGAGTGAAGCGAGATGAGTAAGCGTGATTACTATGAAGTGCTTGGGGTAAGTAAGAGCGCTTCAAAGGATGAAATCAAAAAAGCCTATCGGAAGCTTTCAAAAAAATATCATCCTGATATCAATAAAGAATCCGGAGCAGATGAAAAATTCAAAGAGGTAAAAGAAGCGTACGAAGCGCTCTCAGACGACCAAAAACGCGCTCAATATGACCAATTCGGCCATACAGACCCTAACCAGGGATTCGGCGGCGGTTTCGGAGGCGGCGGAGACTTCGGCGGCTTCGGTTTCGATGACATCTTCTCAAGCATCTTCGGAGGCGGCACGAGACGCCGTGACCCGAATGCGCCGCGGCAAGGCGCGGATCTGCAGTATACAATGACCCTGTCATTTGAAGACGCGGCTTTCGGGAAAGAAACGATCATTGAAATTCCGCGCGAAGAGAATTGCGAAACATGTAAAGGGTCTGGCGCGAAGCCGGGAACAAAGCCGGATACGTGCTCGCACTGCGGAGGTTCTGGCCAGCTGAACGTCGAACAGAACACGCCGTTTGGCAAAGTGGTTAACCGAAGAGTCTGCCACCACTGTGAAGGAACAGGAAAAATCATCAAAAACAAGTGTTCTGACTGCGGCGGCACGGGCAAAGTGAAAAAACGGAAAAAAATCAATGTCACGATTCCTGCCGGTGTGGATGACGGACAGCAGCTGCGCGTTCCGGGCCAAGGTGAACCGGGCGTAAACGGAGGGCCGGCGGGAGATCTGTTTGTCGTATTCCATGTGCGCGCCCACGAGTTCTTTGAGCGCGACGGAGACGATATTTATTGCGAAATGCCGTTAACGTTTGCCCAAGCGGCACTCGGAGACGAAGTGGAAGTGCCGACGCTTCACGGAAAAGTGAAATTGAAAATACCTGCCGGCACACAAACAGGCACGAAATTCAGATTAAGAGGCAAAGGCGTTCAGAACGTCCGGGGCTACGGACAAGGCGACCAGCACATTGTCGTCCGCGTCGTCACACCGACGAATCTGACAGACAAACAAAAAGACATCATCCGCGAGTTCGCTGAAGTCAGCGGAAACCTGCCGGATGAACAAGAAATGAGTTTCTTTGACAAAGTAAAACGCGCATTTAAAGGCGAGTAATGATTGGATAGGAGTTGGTAGTTTTGAAATGGTCCGAAATCAGCATTCACACAACACATGAAGCGGTCGAACCCATCTCAAATATTTTGCATGAAGCTGGTGCGAGCGGGGTTGTCATCGAAGATCCGCTTGATTTAATGAAAGAGCGTGAGAATGTTTACGGGGAAATCTACCAGCTCGACCCCAATGATTACCCCGATGAGGGTGTCATTGTCAAAGCGTATCTGCCGATCAACAGTTTCCTCGGCGAAACGGTGGACGGCATAAAAGAGACGATTAATAATCTGCTTTTGTACGACATTGATTTGGGCAGAAACACAATCACCATTTCTGAAGTTAATGAAGAAGAATGGGCGACAGCTTGGAAAAAGTATTATCATCCTGTGAAAATTTCTGAAAAGTTCACGATCGTTCCCACTTGGGAAACGTACACACCTGTTCATACAGATGAACTGATTATCGAAATGGATCCGGGTATGGCATTCGGTACGGGAACGCATCCGACAACCGTTCTGTGCATTCAGGCGCTTGAGCGTATCGTTCAAAAAGGCGACCGTGTCATTGATGTCGGCACCGGTTCAGGAATTTTAAGCATCGCGGCCGCCATGCTTGAGGCCGAATCGGTTCATGCGTATGACCTTGATCCGGTCGCTGTTGAAAGCGCGCGTCTGAATGTGAAATTGAACAAAGTGAGTGATACGGCTGAAGTGAAGCAGAACAATTTGTTAGACGGCATCACGGGCGAACATGATGTCATTGTCGCAAATATTTTGGCGGAAGTGATTCTCCGCTTTACATCACAGGCGTACGACCTGCTCAAAGACGGAGGCCATTTTATTACTTCAGGCATTATCGGCCAGAAAAAACAGGAAGTAAAAGAAGCGTTGGAAAAAGCCGGCTTTACCATCATAGAAATTCTGTCTATGGAAGATTGGGTCAGCATCATCGCGAAAAAATAACAGTTAGTAGGTGTCACAGCGTATGCAACGATATTTTATCGAGCTCACGAAGCAGGAGATGGACGAAACTCCTGATTTTCAAATCACGGGGGAAGACGTCCACCATATAGCGAACGTCATGAGAATGAGTGCGGGAGACCGGATTATCTGCTGTTCGAAAGACGGCCATGAAGCGTTATGCCTGCTTAAAGAGGTTTCTAAAGATCATATATCATGCAGCATTGCTGAATGGACGGGTGAAAACCGTGAACTGCCTCTGAAGATCAGGATCGCCAGCGGCCTCCCGAAAGGCGATAAGCTTGAATGGATTATCCAAAAAGGGACCGAGCTGGGGGCAAGTATGTTCATCCCTTTTCAAGGCGCCAGATCCGTCGTTAAGCTAGACGACAAAAAGGCAAAGAAAAAGCGGGAGAGATGGGCGAAAATCGCGAAGGAAGCGGCGGAGCAATCGTACCGCAATGAAATTCCCGAAGTGAAAACCGTTCATACGTTCCGGCAGCTGCTTGAAATGGCGGAGAATGTCGATAAATGTGTCGTTGCATACGAGGAGTCATCAAAGCAGGGAGAAACGGGCGCTTTCGCTGCGGAGCTCAAAAGCCTTCCGCAAGGTTCGTCTCTTTTAATCGTATTCGGCCCTGAAGGCGGTCTGACTGAGTCTGAAGTTCATCAGCTTTCAGAAAAAGGCGCCGTCTTATGCGGCCTCGGACCGAGAATTTTACGGACTGAAACTGCGCCTCTTTACGCGTTAAGCGCAGTTTCCTATCATACAGAGTTATTAAGAGGTGATCAGTAATGGCAACTGTTGCTTTTCATACCCTTGGCTGCAAGGTCAACCATTATGAAACAGAAGCAATCTGGCAGCTGTTTAAAGATGCGGGTTATGAACGAAAAGAATTCGAACAGACAGCAGATGTATATGTCATTAATACATGTACGGTAACAAACACGGGAGATAAAAAAAGCCGTCAAGTCATCAGACGGGCGATCCGCCAAAATCCTGACGGCGTCATCTGCGTAACAGGGTGCTATGCGCAAACCTCTCCGGCGGAAATTATGGCCATCCCGGGTGTTGACATCGTCGTCGGCACGCAGGATCGTGAAAAAATGCTCGGTTACATTGAGCAGTACAGGGAAGAGCGCCAGCCGATCAACGGCGTCGGCAATATTATGAAAGCACGCGTGTTTGAAGAGCTGGATGTTCCCGCTTTTACTGACCGCACAAGAGCGTCGTTAAAAATCCAAGAGGGCTGCAACAACTTCTGTACGTTCTGCATTATCCCTTGGGCGCGCGGCCTGCTTCGTTCCCGCGATCCTGAAGAAGTCATTAAACAGGCGCAGCAGCTGGTGGATGCCGGCTATAAAGAAATCGTCCTGACGGGGATTCATACGGGCGGCTACGGCGAAGATATGAAAGATTATAATTTCGCCAAGCTTCTCCGCGAGCTGGATACGCGTGTAGAAGGACTGAAGCGGATCAGAATTTCATCTATTGAAGCAAGCCAAATCACTGATGAAGTGATTGAAGTGCTGGATGCGTCTGATAAAATCGTCCGTCACCTTCATATCCCGATTCAGTCAGGATCAAACACCGTTCTGAAACGGATGAGACGCAAATATACGATGGAATTTTTCGCGGACCGTTTAAATAAGCTGAAAGAAGCGCTGCCGGGTCTGGCCGTCACATCTGATGTCATCGTCGGTTTCCCGGGAGAAACGGAAGAAGAATTTATGGAAACATACCGGTTCATTAAAGAACATAAGTTTTCAGAGCTTCACGTATTCCCTTACAGCAAACGCACCGGAACACCTGCGGCCAGAATGGAAGACCAGGTTGACGAGAACGTGAAAAACGAACGGGTGCATAAGCTGATCGCGCTGTCTGACCAGCTTGCAAAAGAATACGCCTCCGATTATGAAGGAGAGGTTCTGGAAATCATTCCGGAAGAGGCGTTTAAAGAGTCTGATGAGGAGGGCATGTTCGTCGGCTATACGGACAATTACATGAAAGTCGTCTTCAAAGGCACGGAAGATGTAATCGGCAAACTTGTCAAAGTCAAAATTCAAAAAGCGGGCTATCCGTATAACGAAGGACAATTCGTCCGCGTCGTTGAGGATGAAATGACCCGGAACATGCGCATGTCTTCATAACAGATAAAAAAACCGGTGCCTTCCCGCATCGGTTTTTTACGGTTTCGGAGGAATCAGCCTGTCAATCAGCCGGTAAAACAAATGTGTGAACGGCAGAAACAATAAGGCGGTGACTACGTTAAATAACAGGCTGAAATGCGCAATCATCTGCGCGGGATCATCAGACAGGCGCTCCGTAAAACCTGCTGATGCGGACAGGAAGGGAAATACGAGCAGCACGCCGAGAATATTAAACACAACGTGAGCACCGGCGGTCTGTCTGGCGGCATAACCGCCTGAAACAGCAGCCATGACGGCCGTGACGCATGTCCCGATATTAGATCCCAGAACGACGCTGACCGCTTGTTCAATGCCGATCACCCCTTCGTTCATAAAACTCATCAAAATGCCGATGCAGACGGAGCTTGAATGAATGATTGCCGTCAATATCATACCGATAAAAAGAGCGGACCAGCTCGAATCATTCACATGTCGCAAAACCTCCGCCCCTGCCTTCATTTCTGTCAGCGGAACGGCGAGCCGGCTGAAGCATGTGATGCAAAAAAAGATGATGCCGAGACCGAGGAAGCTTATGCCGATCTGCCTGAACGGATATTTACGGAGGAGGATAAACACAAGGCCTCCGATAAAAAGCACCCAAATGAGCACATCCATCTTTATGGCTAAAAACTCCGTCGTAAACGTGGAGCCGACATTTGTGCCGAGAATCATCGGAATGGTCCGTTTAAAAGATAAAGCGCCTGCGCTGACAAAGCCGATGACAATGACCATGAAGGCTGAGCTGCTCTGAAGAAAACCAGTGAATACGATGCTTATGAGAAAAGCTTTCAAAGGGTGGTCGGTAAATAAGAGCAGGCTCTTCTCAATTTTTGAATACGTTAAGGCGATCAGGCCCTGCCTGAGCAGGCTCATTCCGAGTAAAAAAACCAGGATAAGTGCGGTAAAGAGAATCAGTATCATCAAATGAAACACCCCTTTCCATCATTATATAGACAAGCAGCTTTATTCATGACGGAAAAGTGAGCTCGCTTAGTTGACCTGACTGATGGCTTATATTATAATGTCAAAGTACATGTTTATATATGTATCTTTTTAAAGGTAGTCGATTGGTGTATTCGGAGGGAGGGAAAGAGAATGTCAAAAACGGTCGTTAGAAAAAACGAATCGCTTGAAGATGCTCTTCGTCGCTTCAAACGCAGTGTATCAAAGACAGGTACTTTGCAAGAAGCAAGAAAGCGCGAATTTTATGAAAAACCTAGCGTAAAGCGCAAGAAAAAGTCAGAAGCTGCTAGAAAACGCAAATTCTAAAAGAGGGTGGATTTATGAGTCTTCTTGAGCGACTTAACCAAGATATGAAGCTGTATATGAAAAGCCGTGAGAAAGACAAACTGACTGTCGTTCGAATGGTGAAAGCTTCACTTCAAAACGAAGCAATTAAGCTTAAGAAAGACAGTTTGACCGAGGATGAGGAACTTACTGTCCTATCTCGTGAACTTAAGCAACGTAAAGACTCCCTCCATGAATTTTCAAACGCTAATCGTTTAGATTTAGTAGATAAAGTTCAAAAAGAGCTGGACATTTTAGAAGTTTATTTACCGAAGCAGCTTTCTGAAGAAGAGCTGCAGACAATCGTAAATGAAACCATCGCTGAAGTCGGTGCGAGCTCCAAAGCGGACATGGGCAAAGTGATGAGTGCTATTATGCCTAAAGTAAAAGGTAAAGCTGACGGCAGCGTAATTAACAGACTTGTCAGCAGTCAATTATCTTAATTGACAAGAAAAAAGACATCTTTCCTTGAGAGATGTCTTTTTTTATACATAAAAAAATGAAACTAAAGTTCATTTGTTACGTATATAAAGAAGAACGAAACGGGAAGGAGGGTATATTTGCCTTGTTCCGAAAAAAAACCGGAATTGCTGTTGCTCTATTGGGCTTATTTGTATTATCTTTATTAGGGGTTCAATTGAACGCGAAAGCTGATCACCCATCGGTTTATGTCATCCCGGTTGAGAAAAATGTCGAACAGGGGCTCGCCTCGTTTTTATCGCGTTCTTTCAAAGAAGCGAAGGAGTCCGGCGCGTCACACATTATTCTTGACATCAATACACCGGGAGGCGCCGTTCAATCAGCCTTGGATATTGCGGATATCATCGGCCGCGCGGATGTGCCTGTTACCGCTTACGTTAATAAACGGGCGCTTTCTGCCGGAGCGTATATAGCGCTTCAGGCAGATGAAATCTATATGGCGCCGGGCGGAAAAATGGGTGCCGCAGCCATCATCGACGGAAAGGGAAACGCGGCAGACAAAAAGGCCCAATCACTGTGGCATGCAGAAATGGAGGACGCAGCGGTTAAAAACAACCGAAATCCGAAATACGCCCTGGCCATGGCAGATCCCGCCATTAATGCAAAGGAAGCGGGCGCCCCAAAGGGAAAACTGCTGACACTGACAGCTGAAAAAGCCAAGGAAGTCGGATATTCGGAGGGCACGGTTTCAGACCTTGATGCTTTATATACAAAGCTCGGTTTTGACAAAGCGGATGTTCACCATGCAAAAGAAGGTTTCGTCGGCAAACTGGGCAGATGGCTGACAAATCCGTTTGTTGTCCCCGTCTTATTAACGCTTGCTTTGCTTGGTTTGACCATTGAATTGTTCTCGCCGGGCCTCGGGATACCGGGTGCCGTCGGACTGACGGCCATGCTGCTGTTTTTCACCGGGCATATCGCTGCCGGATTCGCCGGCTATGACAGCGTATTCTTATTTTGCGCGGGCTTGGTTTTTATCCTTTTAGAGATATTTCTGCCCGGAGGCATAATCGGTCTTATCGGTATTGCAGGCGTCATCGCGAGCCTCTTTCTCGCTGCGGGCAGCTTTACCGTAATGGCGGTTTCTCTCTTGATCGCCATTGCTGTGTCTATTACAGCCTTTATCATATTAACAAGGGTGTTGGGGAAACGAATGAAATTCTTTAAAAAATTAATATTAACTGATTCAACAAGCACGGAGAGCGGTTATGTTTCAAATCAGAACCGGACGGAGCTGTTGGGAAAAGTCGGCGTTACCGCTACAGCCCTCAGACCGTCAGGCACCGTCATTATTGATGATGAACGTCTGGATGTCGTCTCGGAAGGATCATTCACTGAGAAAGACAGACAGGTGAAAGTAGTGAAAGCGGAAGGCTCACGCATTGTCGTGAGAGAAATATAGATGATAACCTTGAGGAGGAATTAGATGGAACTGTCAAGTTTGGCGATTTTAGCATTAGTTGCTGCTGCCATTATTGTGTTAGCCATATTCTTCACCTTTGTACCGGTGATGCTATGGATTTCGGCGCTTGCGGCAGGAGTCAGAATCAGCATTTTCACTTTGGTCGGGATGAGGCTGCGGCGCGTCATACCAAGCCGCGTTGTCAATCCGTTAATTAAAGCGCACAAAGCCGGCCTGTCCGCAACAACAAATCAGCTCGAAAGCCATTATCTGGCCGGAGGTAATGTCGACAGGGTGGTCAATGCCCTGATTGCGGCACAGCGCGCCAATATTGAGCTGTCATTTGAACGCTGCGCAGCCATTGACCTGGCCGGGCGTGACGTATTGGAAGCCGTACAGATGAGCGTTAATCCGAAGGTCATTGAAACACCGTTTATCGCGGGTGTCGCCATGGACGGAATTGAAGTAAAAGCAAAAGCCAGAATCACGGTAAGAGCCAATATTGAGCGCCTTGTCGGAGGAGCGGGAGAAGAGACGGTTGTCGCCCGTGTCGGAGAAGGGATTGTCTCGACAATCGGTTCTTCTCACAATCATAAAAAAGTGCTTGAAAACCCTGATATGATTTCGCAGACCGTACTTGGCAAAGGGCTGGATTCAGGCACCGCATTTGAAATTCTTTCGATTGACATCGCCGACGTTGATATCGGCAAAAACATCGGAGCGATTCTTCAGACGGATCAGGCAGAAGCAGACAAAAACATTGCGCAGGCCAAAGCCGAAGAGCGCCGCGCCATGGCGGTCGCCCAAGAGCAGGAAATGCGCGCTCGCGTAGAAGAAATGCGTGCAAAAGTCGTGGAAGCAGAAGCCGAAGTGCCGCTTGCGATGGCAGAAGCGTTGCGTGAAGGAAACATCGGCGTCATGGACTATATGAACATAAAAAATATCGACGCGGATACGGACATGAGGGATTCTATCGGCAAGCTGACGAATGACCAGCAAGATGAAGACCAACAATAACCTCTCTATTAAGGAGGGAGCCGCTATATGCACGAGATTCTGACAAATCCGCTCGTCATTGCCGCCGTCATCGGCATTATATCGGCAATATTCGGCAAGAAAAACAAAGATGAAAAACGTCCGCCGGGTACACGTCCCGGAAATCAGGCAAAAAAGCAGGATCAAAAACAGCCGCAGAAAGAGCATAAGCCGGAAGCGGAAGAATTGCCTGACGTTTCAGAAGAGAACCCTTTTGAGCAAAAAAGAAGGGAAGCTGAAAAGCGCCTAGCGGAGACGGAGCAGATGTTTAACGGGTTCGAACATAAGCTGACATCCGCACGCGCACGAAACGCGTCTCTGAAGAAATCAGCCCTCAAAATAAATAAAGAAACTGCGGTCCAAGGCATTATATTCAGTGAGGTTTTGGGTCCGCCCCGTGCAAAAAAACCGCACCGGACCATGCGGAACATCGGTAAAAAATAAAGTGTTAGAACCCCTTTTCAAATCATACATATGAGATGAAAGGGGGTTCTTTTTTTATGGGGCAAAGAAAGAATCGTGTAAAGGCATGGCTGACAAGAGCATTGGAAATTCCCCCGGACGTTATGATGGATCTGCCTCGTATTACGATGGTCGGCAGACTTCATATCTACATAGAGAATCACAGAGGCCTCCTGCTGTTCAGCGAAGAAGAAGTCAGGCTGATGCTCAAGCAGGGGCAGTGTATCATATCAGGAAAAAACTTGGTCATTAAGGCAATCCTTCCTGAGGAAATCCTTTTGGAAGGCACGATAGATCACGTACGATATGTCGATTCATAAAGCCGGGGGGAAATAATGTGAAAAACAAATGGCTGTCATTTTTTTCGGGTAAAGTCCAAGTGGAAGTCAAAGGAAAAGGGATTGAACGGCTGCTGAATGAATGTACGAGAAACGGAATCGCCATCTTTGCGGTGAAAAAAAAGCAAGACTGTGTTCTGCTGATGATTCAGCTTCAAGATGTACATGCTTTCAGAAGAGTCATCAGAAAACATGAATGCAAAGCAAGCTTTACAAAAAGAAAGGGTCTTCCCTTTCTGCTTCTCAAATCAAAATTAAATCTGGGCTTCACTGCGGGATTTGTGATATTTTTTGTTATATTGTTTCTTTTGTCCAACATGATTTGGGAAATTGATATTAAAGGGGCCAAGCCCGAAACCGAGCATCAGATGGTAAAGCACCTTGAAGAAATCGGTGTGAAAAAAGGCCGTTTGCAATTTTTAATGATGACGCCGGAGAAAATTCAAAAATCATTAACAAACGGCATCGATAATATTACGTGGGTCGGTGTGGAATTGAACGGGACAGCCCTTCATATGAAAGTGGTCGAAAAGAACGAACCGACAAAAGAAAAGTACGTAAGCCCCCGCCATATCGTTGCCAAAAAGAAGGCGGTCATCAAAAGGATGTTCGTGCAAAAGGGGCAGCCGATGGCTTTTGTGAACGATCATGTTGACAAAGGACAGCTCCTCGTCTCAGGACTGATCGGAAATGAAGACCGGAAAGTCGCCTCAAAAGCGGAAATTTACGGAGAAACATGGTACAAGTCAGAAGTAACCGTGCCCCTTGAAACATCATTTACGCTATATACGGGTAAAGTAAGGACGAAGCACAAGCTGTCTTTCGGATCATGGGGCGTGCCTTTTTGGGGCTTCGGGTTTAATGAGGAGCCGCTGAAACATCCGAAAACAGAGGAAGAAAAGCATCCGTTTCAATTTCTGGGGATGAAGCTTCCGGTTTCTTACGTTTCAGAACAGACAAGAGAAAGTGAAACATCCGTGCGGACTTATACGAAAGGCGAAGCGGTTCAGGCCGGTATCAAAATGGGAAGACAAGATGTAGAAAAGCGATTAAACGGCAGCGGAGAGGTGGAAAGTGAAAAAGTTTTGCACCAATCCGTTGAGAATGGTAAAGTAAAGTTGATTATTCTCTACCAAGTTATAGAAGATATCGTTCAAACCACACCTATTGTTCAGGGAGACTAAAGAATGGCAGAACATTTACTTGCGATTAATCACAAACTGAAAAGCCCGGACGAAGCACTTTCTTTGTTCGGCAGCCAAGATGCCTTTTTACATTTAATGGAGAAGGATCTGGGCATTAGCCTCATCACACGCGGTGAAACCATTTACGTTTCCGGGAATGATGAAACATTTGAGATCGCTGACAGATTATTGGGCTCGCTCCTTACTTTAATTCGCAAGGGGATCGAGATTTCGGAACGTGATGTGCTGTATGCCGTAAAAATGGCAAAAAAAGATGAACTGGACTATTTTGAAAGCATGTATGAAGAGGAAATAACGAAAACGGCAAAAGGCAAACCGATCCGTGTCAAAACCATCGGCCAACGAGAATATGTGGCGGCGATGAAGAAAAACGACATGGTGTTCGGCATCGGACCGGCGGGAACCGGCAAAACTTATTTGGCGGTCGTAAAAGCGGTGCATGCTTTAAAAAACGGCCACATTAAAAAAATCATTTTAACAAGACCCGCTGTGGAAGCCGGCGAGAGCCTCGGTTTTCTGCCCGGAGATTTAAAGGAAAAAGTAGATCCTTATCTGCGCCCGCTGTATGACGCGCTCCACGATGTGCTCGGAAGCGACCATACGGAGCGTCTTATGGAGAGAGGGGTTATCGAAATCGCCCCGCTTGCCTATATGAGAGGGCGGACGCTTGACGACGCGTATGTGATTCTTGATGAAGCCCAGAATACCACTCCCGCTCAAATGAAAATGTTTTTGACGAGATTGGGTTTTGGCTCTAAAATGATCATTACGGGCGACGTAAGCCAAATTGACCTGCCGAAAGGCGTCACATCGGGACTTGCAGTGGCGAAGGATATGCTGAAGGACGTAAACGGCATCTCCGTGATTGAACTTGACCAGACAGATGTGGTCAGGCATCCGCTTGTTGCAAAAATTATTGAAGCTTATGATAAGCAAAAGTAATGCAAAAATGACCCGATCTCCCGTTATCGGGTCATTTTTATATGATGTGTTCCTGATGTTTCAGGGAGGAGGTTCTTGTTTTGAAAAAGAAGGGAAAGGGCAAAAGCGCCCGGGAACGGTTCCGCAGTTTCAGACATGCCCGCTCAGCCCATGTGCTGCTGTACCTGCTGCTTTCAGCGATCATGTTTGGTTTGCTCTTTATTCATGTAAAACCTGAATCACTTAATTTGGATTTGTTTGCAGTCAGTGATAAGACGATTTACGCGCCCGCCACAGTGGAAGATCAGCAGGCGACGGAATCGAAAAAACAGGCGGCCGAAGATGCGGTGGAAGATCAATACACTCTGAAAAAAGGCTATACCGACAATCGGCTTGACCTGATCACTTCCATTTTTGACAGCATCGGCGAAGTGAAAAAAGATGCGGAAAAAGACAAAAAATCACCTTCGGAAAAATCACTGGTAAAATCGGTGAAAAACAAGCTGACACAGGATGTCAATGAATCCGTCTCGGAAGATGCCATTAAATCGCTTCTCCATGCAAACAATGAAGATTTCTCATTTGTGAGGGATTCCGTCATTACCGCGGTGAATACGGTGATGAGCAGTGAAATTCCTTCTGAAAAGCTTGCTGAAGCGAAGGATAAGGTCGCAAAAGAGCTGAAAAGCGCTTCTGTGCCGTCAAAATATTTAGCGGCTGCGACTGAAATCGGAAAATACGCGGTCATCCCGAATTACGTATTTGATCCGAAAGCGACGGATGAAAAACGCCAGGAAGCGTCAGACAGCGTCCAGCCGGTACAGATCAAACAGGGACAGGTTCTCGTGGAAGAGAATGATCTGATTGACCGGGAAGTGTACAGGAAGCTTGAACTGACGGGTCTTTTGAATAATTCCAACCTGTTAAAACCGATCAGCGGTCTCCTTCTGATGATCGGCCTGTTTATTGCCACGCTTGTCTACTATTTTGAGAAACAGCAGCAGGAGCTTAAGCTGAAAAATAAATCTCTTTTGCTGTTTTCTATCATTACAACGCTTATTCTCGTCATTATGGAAGTCGTCAGTCTCTTTCAGAAGATTGAATACACCAATATCGGCTATCTTGTGCCGATCGCCGCCGGTGCGATTTTAATCAGGCTGCTGCTCAATGAAAGGCTCGCCATTTTAGGAAGCATCATTCTGGCGATCTGCGGCAGTATGATGTTTAATCAGGGTGTGACGGGAACATTTAATTACGTCATCGGCATTTACTATTTAATCAGCAGCATTTCAGGCATTCTGTTTTTGGGAAAACATAATGCGAGGTCAAAAATATTGCAGACGGGACTGTTCGTCTCATTTATTAATATGATTATCGTGCTGTCGCTTTTATTAATACAAAATACGGCGCTGTCACCGGTTGAAATCGGAACGCTGATGCTGATGGGGGTCGTCTCGGGACTTGCTTCATCCGTTTTGATTATCGGTCTGATGCCGTTTTTTGAGACGGGATTCGGCATTCTTTCAACAATGAGGCTGATTGAACTGTCTAATCCGAATCATCCCCTGCTTCGAAAGATTTTAACGGAAACACCCGGTACATATCATCACAGCGTCATGGTGGCAAATCTGTCGGAAGCGGCTTGTGAAGCCGTAGGGGCAAACGGTCTTTTAGCACGGGTCGGAGCGTATTATCACGATCTCGGCAAAACGAAACGTCCGCAATATTTTATTGAAAATCAGATGAATATGGATAATCCGCATGACAAGCTGTCTCCGCAGCTCAGTAAAAATATCATTATCGCACATACGACAGACGGTGCGAATATGCTCAGAAGCTATAAGTTTCCGAAAGAGCTTGTGGATATCGCGGAGCAGCATCACGGAACGTCCCTTTTAAAATTCTTTTATTATAAAGCGAAAGAAAAGGGCGACCAGATTACAGAGAAAGAGTTCCGCTACCCGGGGCCGAAGCCGCAATCGAAAGAAGCGGCTATTATCTCAGTGGCCGACAGCGTTGAAGCCGCCGTCCGTTCCATGCATAATCCCAATCCCGAGCGGATCGAAAAACTGGTGCGGGGAATTATATCCGATAAGCTTCAGGACGGACAATTCTCAGAATGTGACCTCACATTCCGAGAACTGGATACGATCGCAAAAACACTATGTGCGACTTTAAAAGGAATTTTCCACTCCCGGATTGAATATCCGGAGGCTACGAAGAAGGTGAAATAAATGAGTTTACTCATAGATATTGTTGATGAAACGAACAGCGTCTCAGCTGATGCGCTCCAAGAAGTGGAGAAGCTGCTTCAATTCGCGGCGGAAAAAGAAGGCGTTCAGGACCAGGCTGAAGTATCGGTCACGATTGTGACAAATGAGGAAATCAGAGAAATCAACAGAGACTACCGGGGAAAAGACACTCCGACTGACGTCATTTCGTTTGCGCTTGAAGAAGAAGGCGAAGACGAGGTTGAAATCGTAGGCGCCGACATGCCGCCTGTTTTAGGAGATATTATCATCAGCGCTGACAGAACGAAAGAGCAGGCGGAAGAGTACGGCCATTCATTTATGAGAGAGCTCGGTTTTCTGGCCGTGCACGGCTTTTTGCATTTGCTTGGCTATGATCACATGACAAAAGAAGAAGAGGAAGAAATGTTTTCAAAGCAAAAGGATTTGCTGGATGAGTATGGACTCACGAGATCATAAAAACGAGTGGAGCAGGTTCCTGAAGAGCTTTGTCCATGCATGGAGGGGAATCTGGAAAACGGCGCGGTCAGAGCGGAATTTTCAATTTCATATTACCGCGGCCTGCGCCGTTATCGTTTGCGGTTTTCTCACCGGGCTGAGCACAGCCGAATGGGCCGTTGTTTTGATGCTGATCGGAGGAATGCTTGCTTTGGAGCTGTTAAATACCGCGATAGAGCATGTTGTGGATTTAGTTACCGATCAGTATCACCCGCTCGCAAAAGCGGCAAAGGACGCGGCCGCCGGAGCCGTTTGCGTCTTTGCCGTGATATCGTGTATCATTGGTTTACTCATCTTCTTGCCGAAGATATGTTAGCAGAAGATTCTTACAATTATTTTACATTGCCAAAAATGGGCGTGAAAAACCAATCATAATTATGTAAAATAAAAGTGACAGCGGTATCATACAGGATAAAGGTAAGAGAGGAATTAAGTACACATGAACAGACAAGAATTGATTGCAGAAGCATTAAAAGCGCGGGACACAGCGTATGTGCCGTATTCAAATTTCAGAGTGGGAGCCGCTCTTCTTACCAAAGACGGAAAAGTGTACAGAGGCTGCAACATCGAAAATGCGGCATACAGCATGTGCAACTGTGCTGAACGCACGGCGATATTCAAAGCTGTTTCCGAGGGGGATACGGAATTTGCGATGCTCGCCGTGGCTGCGGATACTCCGGGACCGGTTTCGCCGTGCGGAGCCTGCAGACAAGTAATTTCCGAGCTGTGCTCAAAGGATATGCTTGTTATTCTGACCAACTTACAAGGACAAATAAAAGAAATGACTGCGGAAGAATTATTACCAGGCGCATTTTCATCGGAGGATTTACATGACGAACGAAAGCTTTAAATCAGGATTTGTATCTATCATCGGAAGGCCGAATGTAGGAAAGTCTACCTTTTTAAACAGGGTCATCGGTCAAAAGATCGCCATCATGAGCGACAAACCCCAGACGACAAGAAATAAAGTCCAAGGGGTGCTGACAACCGGCACGTCGCAGACCATTTTTATTGATACACCGGGCATTCACAAACCAAAGCACAAGCTTGGCGACTTTATGATGAAAGTGGCGCAGAATACGCTGAAAGAAGTTGACTTGGTGTTATTTATGATTAACGCCGAAGAAGGGTACGGAAAAGGCGACGAGTTTATCATTGAAAAGCTCGGACAGACGTCTACACCGGTCTTTCTGATCGTTAACAAAATTGATAAGATCCATCCTGACCAGCTGCTTCTTTTAATTGATGAGTACCGTACGCGCTATCCGTTTAAGGAAATCGTGCCGATCTCAGCTTTGGAAGGGAACAACGTCGAAACCCTTCTCGCGCAGATTGAAGCGTATTTACCGGAAGGGCCTCAGTTCTATCCGAGCGATCAGGTGACTGACCATCCCGAGCGGTTCATTATTTCTGAACTGATCAGGGAAAAGGTGCTCCATCTGACAAGGGAAGAAGTGCCGCACAGCATCGCTGTCGCTATCGAGTCCATTAAAGGGCAGGAAAACGGCTCCGTCCATGTCGCCGCCACCATTGTGGTCGAGCGGGATTCTCAAAAAGGCATCGTCATCGGCAAAAAAGGAGCGCTTCTGAAAGAAGTCGGCAAAAGAGCGCGGGCTGATATTGAAGCTCTTTTGGGCTCACGCGTTTACCTGGAATTATGGGTGAAGGTGCAGAAGGACTGGCGGAATAAAATGTCTCAGCTGCGTGATTTCGGCTTCAAAGAGGATGAATATTAATTCATCTAAGGCGCATGCCTGAGGTGTGAGATTACCTCACAGAAGCAGGGATTCGTTAGCAAAATTTGTTTAACATGAAAAGGAGGACATCAGGTCAAGATAAGGGTAAGAATTTGGATTGCAAGCTAGTTTAATGATGAAAGGTGGGTTTTTTGTGTTGAATTTTACCTGGAACGTATTTTCTCAAACAGGAAGTGTTGATACGTACCTTCTTTTTAAAGAACTGGAAAAAGAGAACCTGGAAAGACCCGAAGAACCGGAAGATGAGCTAGCCCGAATTGATTTTCCAATTTTGTAAACCTCTTGGCCCCTCCCATTGTTGGAAGGTGCGGAAATGCTGACTAAATGTGAAGGAATCGTGCTCCGTACGAATGACTACGGGGAGACGAATAAAATCGTGACATTGCTGACGAGGGAACACGGCAAAATCGGCGTCATGGCAAGGGGCGCCAGGAAGTCAGCCAGCCGGCTGTCAGCAGTCAGCCAGCCGTTTTTGTACGGGTCATTTTTAATGCAAAGAACATCCGGACTCGGCACGCTCCAGCAGGGTGAAATGATTCTCAGCATGAGAACGATCAGAGAAGATTTATTTTTGACGGCGTATGCCGCTTTTATCGCTGAACTCACTGACAAAGGAACGGAAGAGAAGAAACCGAACCCCTATTTATTCGAATTGATTCTCGAATCCTTTAAGAGGCTGAATGACGGGACTGACCCGGACGTGATCACCTTCATCGTGCAGATGAAAATGCTCGGCGTCATGGGGCTGTATCCGGAGCTGAATCATTGTGTCCACTGCAAAAGCGGGGAAGGGACGTTTCATTTTTCGATAAGAGATAACGGGTTTATCTGCCACCGCTGCTTTGAAAAGGATCCGTACAGAGTTCCGATGTCGCCGCAAACGGCAAGGCTGCTAAGGCTTTTTTATTACTTTGATATCGGAAGGCTCGGCAGCGTCTCGTTAAAACAGGAAACCAAAAACGAAATTAAACGGGTCATTGATCTGTATTACGAGGAATATTCAGGACTTTATTTAAAGTCAAAACGGTTTTTAGATCAGATGGAAAGCATGAAGAACCTTTTGGATGAAAACAAAAGTTGACATTCTGCCCATCTTTTTATATGATCATTTATTATAAAATATGTTGCAGTGACAGAAAGAAGTACTTGCGTCCAACTCATACAAGCGACCTTAGGGCAGTGTAAGCTAAGGATGAGCGCGCAACGAAAGGCATTCTCGAGCAACCCTTTAAAAAGAGGCTGAGTGATTCACATCCTCAGCAACTAGGGTGGAACCGCGGGAGAACTCTCGTCCCTATGTTTGCGGCCGGCAAGCATAGAGACGGGAGTTTTTTGGTTGCCGCCGCACTTGTAAAAGAATGGAGAAAGTGGAGGTGCTTGAAATGAACATTCAAGATATGATTTTAACCTTGCAGAAGCACTGGTCGAATGAAGGCTGTGTGCTCATGCAGTCGTATGATGTGGAGAAAGGCGCAGGCACAATGAGCCCGTATACATTTTTACGAAGCATCGGGCCGGAACCGTGGAGAGTGGCTTACGTTGAGCCGTCCAGGCGGCCTGCTGACGGACGGTACGGTGAAAACCCGAACAGGCTCTATCAGCATCACCAATTCCAAGTCATTATCAAGCCGTCGCCTGATAACATTCAAGAGCTTTACCTTGATTCATTGCGTGCGCTCGGCATTGACCCGCTTGAACATGATATCCGTTTCGTAGAAGACAACTGGGAAAACCCGTCTTTAGGCTGTGCAGGTCTCGGCTGGGAAGTATGGCTTGACGGGATGGAAATTACTCAGTTTACATACTTCCAGCAGGTGGGCGGAATTGAATGTAAACCGGTATCCGTTGAAATCACATATGGTATTGAACGTCTCGCGTCATATATTCAGGATAAAGAAAACGTCTTTGATCTTGAATGGACGTCAGGATTTACTGTGAAAGATTTATTTATGATGGCTGAATATGAGCATTCCGTTTATACTTTTGAAACATCTGACGTGGATATGCTTTTCCATTTGTTCAGCACCTATGAAAAAGAAGCGATCAGACAAATGGATAACGGGCTCGTGCATCCGGCCTATGATTATGTGCTGAAATGCTCTCACACATTTAATCTGCTCGATGCAAAAGGCGCGATCTCGGTGACGGAGCGGACGGGTTATATCGGCCGTGTCCGCAACTTAGCGAGAAAAGTGGCAAAAACGTATTATGAAGAACGGGAAAAATTAGGGTTCCCAATGCTTAAAGAGGAGGGCTCTTCCCATGAGTAAACAAGACTTGCTTTTAGAGATCGGACTCGAGGAAATGCCGGCGCGGTTTTTACATGACAGCATGGTGCAGCTCGGTGAAAAGCTGACCGGCTGGCTGGCTGAAAAAAATATCGCCCACGGCGAAGTGAAACTTTTTAATACGCCGAGACGTCTGGCAGTATATATAAAAGACGTAGCAGAAAAACAGGCTGATATTCAGGAAGAAGCAAAAGGCCCTGCGAAAAAAATCGCTCTGGATGCTGACGGAAACTGGACAAAAGCCGCTATCGGATTTTCAAAAGGCCAAGGCGCCGGAGTGGATGACCTGTATATAAAAGATGTAAACGGCACGGAATATGTCTTCGTTCAAAAATTCCAGGCGGGACAAGAGACGAAGACACTTTTACCGCAGCTGGAAAATTTGATTGCCGGAATGCATTTTCCGAAAAACATGCGCTGGGGCACGCAGGATCTGCGCTATATCCGTCCGATCAAATGGATTATCGCTCTCTTTGGAAAAGACGTCATTCCGTTTAAAATCACAAATGTAGAAACGGGCCGGAACACGCAGGGACACCGCTTTCTCGGCCAAGAAGTATCTGTTGATGCACCGTCATCATACGAAAAGCTGCTGAAAGAACAAAGCGTCATTGCTGACCCGAAAGAACGCAAACAAATGATCCAAAGCCAGCTGGACGCGCTTGCAGCCGAGAAGAAATGGAACATTCCGATCGATGAGGATCTGCTGAACGAAGTCAACCATCTGGTGGAATACCCGACGGCGCTTTACGGATCTTTTGAATCCGAGTTTCTTTCTATCCCTGAAGAAGTGCTTGTGACAACAATGAAAGAGCATCAGCGCTACTTCCCGGTAAAAGATGAAAACGGGAATCTGCTTCCTCATTTTATTACGGTAAGAAACGGGAACAGCCATGCAATTGAAAATGTTGCCCGCGGAAACGAGAAAGTGCTGAGAGCAAGGCTTTCAGATGCTGCGTTCTTCTACAAAGAAGACCAAAAGCTGAACATTGATGAAAATGTGAAGAAACTGGAAAATATCGTTTTCCATGAAGAGCTCGGCTCCCTTGGAGATAAAGTAAGAAGAGTGACCGCCATTGCGGGCAAACTTGCCGTCCGCCTGAAAGCGGATGAACAGACGCAAAAACTTGTGAAGCGCGCCGCAGAGATTTCTAAATTTGACCTGGTTACACATATGATCTATGAGTTCCCAGAGCTTCAAGGCGTGATGGGAGAAAAATATGCGCGCATGCTCGGTGAAGATGATGCCGTCGCTGCCGCTGTCAATGAGCACTATATGCCGAGAGCGGCCGGGGGAGAAGTGCCTTCAACCTTTACCGGCGCGGTCGTGGCGTTAGCTGATAAACTAGACACGATTGCTTCCTTCTTCAGCATTGACGTAATTCCGACAGGTTCTCAGGATCCGTACGGATTGCGCCGTCAGGCAAGCGGCATCGTTTCCATTCTGATCGACCGCAATTGGGGCATTTCTTTTAAAGAGCTGCTGTCATTGACAGAAACGGAAAAAGAAAATGAGCTCCTCGATTTCTTTACACAGCGTCTGAAATACGTCTTAAACGCTGAAGACATCCGTCATGACGTTATTGAAGCCGTTCTGGACAGCACAGAGCTTGAGCCATATGCAGCCGTTCATAAGGCAAGAGTGCTTGAGAAGCACCTCGGCACACCCGGCTTTAAAGAAACGGCTGAATCACTCGGCCGGGTCATCTCCATCAGCAAAAAAGGCGAGAGCCGCGATATCAATCCGGATCTGTTTGAAAATGAACAGGAGAAAAAGCTGTTTGACGCTTATCAAAAAACAAAAGACAGTGTCGCGGAAAGCTTTGCCTCCAAAAACTATGAACAGGCGCTTGCCGTGCTCAGCGGATTAAAGGAGCCGATTGAAGACTACTTTAATCACACGATGGTAAATGCGGACGATGAAGCATTAAAAACCAACCGTTTAGCGCAAATGACCGCTCTTGCAGATGTGATCAAGTCTTTTGCTAATATGAATCATCTTATTGTAAAATAAAGAAAAAGACGGTTGCTGTGTGATCGGCAATCGTCTTTTCCCCTTTTACATAAACATCACAGAATGAAAACATAGATAAAGAAACCCTTCCATTAAGGTGGTGAGTACGATCGAATTAAATAAACGGCAAGAACAAATTTTACAGATTGTAAAGGAAAACGGCCCGATTACCGGAGAGCATATCGCAGAACAGCTCAATTTAACGAGGGCCACGCTGCGGCCGGACTTGGCCATACTCACCATGTCAGGCTTCTTAGAGGCCCGTCCGCGGGTCGGTTATTTTTATACGGGGAAAACGGGAAATCAGCTGCTTGCGGATAAACTGAAAAAGCTGCAAGTGAAAGATTTTCAATCGATCCCTGTTGTCATCAATGAGAATGTCTCGGTATACGATGCCATCTGCACCATGTTTTTAGAAGATGTCGGCACGTTATTTGTCGTAGATCGTGATGCTGTCTTAGTCGGTGTGCTGTCACGCAAAGATTTGCTGCGGGCGAGCATCGGCCAGCAGGAACTTGCCTCAATACCGGTTCATATTATCATGACAAGAATGCCGAATATCGCCGTCTGCCGGCGTGACGATTATGTGATGGACATCGCCAAGTATTTAATTGAAAAACAGATCGATGCCCTGCCCGTTATTAAAGATACGGATAAAGGCTTTGAGGTCATCGGCCGGTTTACCAAAACCAATATGACTAAGATACTTGTCAGTTTATCAGAAAATGAAATCATATAAGCTTGAAAACTAACGGGGGGATAACATGGACAATCGCATCATTTATGTAGTATCAGACTCAGTCGGAGAAACCGCCGAACTCGTTGTAAAAGCCTCGCTCAGCCAGTTTAACGGCTCAGCCGATGATACGCATATCAGAAGAATACCTTATGTGGAAGATATCGGCACCATTAATGAAGTCGTGTCTCTCGCCAAAGCGGACGGCGGCATTATTTGTTTTACGCTCGTTGTTCCTGAAATGCGCAAATACCTGGTTGAACAAGCGGAAAAAGCGAATGTGCTGTATTACGATATTATCGGTCCGCTCATCGATAAAATGGAATCGGCTTACGGTCTGACCGCCAAATATGAACCGGGCCGCGTCCGCCAGCTTGATGAAGATTATTTCAAAAAGGTCGAGGCGATCGAGTTTGCCGTCAAATATGACGATGGCAGGGATCCAAGAGGCATTTTAAAAGCCGATATCATCCTGCTCGGAGTATCCAGAACGTCTAAAACCCCATTATCACAATATCTTGCCCATAAGCGTCTGAAAGTGGCCAATGTGCCGATCGTTCCTGAGGTCGATCCGCCGGAAGAACTGTTCAGCGTTGATCCGAAAAAATGCATCGGCTTAAAAATCAGCCCTGATAAACTGAACCATATACGAAAAGAACGGTTAAAATCTCTCGGCTTAAATGACAAAGCCATTTACGCCAATATCAACAGAATTAAAGAAGAGCTGGAGTATTTTGAGAAAATCGTGGACCGGATCGGCTGCCAAGTCGTTGACGTTTCGAATAAAGCGGTCGAGGAAACAGCGAACATCATTCATCACCTCAAAACAAAGGGCCGATAACTCAGGACGCTTTATCCTGGGTTTTTGGGTATGCAAATAGGGAATAAACAAAAAGGATGGCATCTTCGCGAAGTTTGTATTATAATAAAAAATTGTGATAAAATGTTTATTTTTAGGTTTAAGCTTCGTGTGATACGAATAAACTATTATGGGTAAGATGTCAAGAATAACTCCCGGAAATTTTTCGACAAAGCTCAAAATAGATCCGCAGTCATGGAGCATATGCGATTTCGCTTGTTTTTATGCAGGAGATTGATGGAGGGATGGAGAATTAGTCTTCTAAATGAAAAAGAAAAGACGATTTTTGTCGATGCAGACGCATGCCCCGTAAAAGAGGAAATAATGCTCATTGCATCGCAAGTCAGCGTTCGGGTTATTTTCGTCGCATCATTTGAACACTACCAGCTTTCCAGAAGCAAAGACGAGAACTGGGTATACGTTGATCCTCATAAAGAAGCGGCAGACTTATATATCGCAAACCATGTGAGATCGGGAGACGTCGTAGTCACGCAGGATATCGGTTTAGCCTCTCTTTTGCTGAACAGAAATATTGCCGTCTTATCGGAAAGGGGCCGTTCTTATACTGAAGACACGATTGACTTCGCTCTGATGAGCCGTCATATGTCAGGCAAAATGAGAAGAAGCGGCATTCATTCCAAAGGACCTAAAAAATTAAATAAAGAAGATCGGAATCGATTTGTTACCCTGCTTAAAAAAATCCTGTCGAATGATGAAGGGATTTCAAATCAAAACATCGAATAATGTACGACGGAGTGTTATAAGATGGGAAACCGCATACCAGATGAAGTAGTTAATCAGGTGCAGCAGTCAGCAGACATTGTTGAAGTCATAGGTGATTATGTCCAATTGAAAAAGCAAGGCCGCAACTACTTTGGGCTCTGTCCGTTTCACGGGGAAAACACGCCCTCGTTTTCCGTCTCCAGCGATAAGCAGATCTTTCATTGCTTCGGATGCGGTGCGGGCGGGAACGTTTTCTCTTTCTTACGGCAGATGGAAGGTTATTCATTTACGGAAGCTGTTTCTCACCTTGCGGATAAATATCAGATTGATTTCCCTGATGATATAACGATTCACTCTGCATCCAGGCCGGAATCTTCCGGAGAGCAGAAGATGGCGGAAGCCCACGAGCTTCTGAAGAAATTTTACCATCATTTGCTAATAAATACAAAGGAAGGCCAGGAAGCATTAGATTACCTTTTATCAAGGGGTTTTACGAAAGAGCTCATAGATGAGTTTGAAATCGGCTACGCGCTGGATTCCTGGGATTTCATGACGAAATTCTTGAAAAAGCGCGGTTTTGAGGAAGAACTGATGGAAAAAGCGGGTCTGCTGATCAGAAGGGAAGACGGCAGCGGGTATTTTGACCGTTTCAGAAACAGAATTATGTTTCCCATTCATGATCACCACGGAGCCGTGGCGGCTTTTTCAGGAAGGGCGCTCGGAAGCCAGCAGCCGAAATATATGAACAGCCCGGAAACGCCGCTGTTTCATAAATCTAAGCTGCTGTATAACTTTCATAAGGCGCGCCTGCCGATCAGGAAAGAGGAGAGAGCCGTTCTGTTTGAAGGCTTCGCTGACGTCATATCCGCCGTCAGCTCGGGCGTAAAAGAAAGTATCGCCACAATGGGGACGTCGCTCACCGAAGAACATGTGAAAATCCTCAGGAGAAATGTTCAGGAGGTCATTCTCTGCTACGATTCGGATAAAGCCGGGTACGAAGCTACGCTGAAAGCGGCCGGCCTGCTCCAGAAAGCCGATTGTAAGGTAAGAGTAAGCATGCTGCCTGACGGACTTGATCCTGATGATTATATCAGAATCCGGGGCGGAGAAAAATTCCGGACCGATATCATTGATGCAAGCGTTACGGTCATGGCTTTTAAAATGCAGTATTTCCGCAAAGGGAAAAACTTATCTGACGAAGGAGACCGGCTCGCTTACATGAAAGAAGTGCTGAAAGAAATCAGCGCTCTTTCCGGGTCGCTTGAGCAGGAAATGTATGTGAAGCAGCTCGCCTCAGAATTTTCTCTTTCGGTAGAATCTTTGACGGAACAGCTTTCCATCTACGCCAGACAAAACGCCCCCGGCGACAAAAACGCCGAACCGCAGACAAGGCGGGCCCGGGTGACGACAAAAGCGAAACGGCGCCGTCTCCGTCCCGCCTATGAGAACGCGGAAAGACTTCTGCTCGCTCATATGCTGAGAGACCGAAACGTCATAAAGAAAGTGATTGAGCGTGTCGGCTTTGAATTTAACATTGACGGACATCGTGCGCTGGCAGCATACCTGTACGCTGTTTATGAAGAGGGCGCTGACATGACGCCGCAGCATCTTATGGCGAGAATGCAGGATGAGGAAATCAGCCAGCTGCTTTCAGATATAGGGATGCTCCAAGTAAACGAGGAGCTCTCAGAGGCCGAGTTATCCGATTACGTAAAAAAAGTGTTGGATCACCGAAAATGGTCAATGATAAAGGAAAAAGAAGCAGAAAGAGCGGATGCGGAGAGGCAGAAAGACTTCGTGAAAGCTGCGTCTCTGGCTCAAGAAATTGTTGCATTGAACCGATCATTAAAGTAACACCAAAAAGAGGCTTGCGTTCTGATTGGCAATGATTCCTTGCGGAGGAGCAAATAGATCGCTTAACCTCATCATGAATTGTCATTTATTATCCGCAGCCCTGCATGCTGAAAAAGAGAGAAGGCTTCCGGGTCGGATAAGAAACATACCGCTTTTAGAATTCGTTGCAAGCTTTGGAAGGAGGGATCCATAATGGCTGATAAACAAACCCACGAAACAGAAACAGAACTTACATTAGACCAGGTAAAAGAGCAGCTTACTGAAACTGGAAAAAAACGTGGCGTTTTAACATATGAAGAAATTGCTGAACGCATGTCCAGCTTTGAAATTGAATCAGACCAAATGGATGAGTATTATGAATTTTTAGGAGAACAAGGTGTTGAATTAATTAGTGAAAATGAAGAAACGGAAGATCCTAATATTCAACAGCTTGCCAAAGCCGAAGAAGAATTTGACCTTAATGACCTCAGCGTACCGCCTGGCGTAAAGATCAATGATCCAGTCCGCATGTACCTTAAGGAAATCGGACGGGTAAATCTTCTTTCTGCTAAAGAAGAAATCACCTACGCTCAAAAAATTGAAGAGGGTGACGAGGAATCTAAACGCAGACTGGCTGAAGCAAACCTTCGTTTAGTTGTCAGCATTGCTAAACGGTATGTCGGCCGCGGCATGCTTTTCTTAGACTTGATCCAAGAAGGAAACATGGGTCTCATGAAAGCCGTCGAGAAGTTTGACTACCGTAAAGGATATAAATTCAGTACGTATGCGACTTGGTGGATCAGACAGGCGATTACACGCGCCATCGCTGACCAGGCGAGAACAATCCGTATCCCGGTTCACATGGTGGAAACCATCAACAAATTAATCCGGGTGCAGCGTCAGCTTCTTCAGGATCTTGGCAGAGAGCCGACACCGGAAGAGATTGCTGAAGACATGGATCTTACACCTGAAAAAGTCCGTGAAATATTAAAAATTGCTCAAGAGCCTGTTTCTTTAGAAACGCCGATCGGTGAAGAAGACGACTCACATCTCGGTGACTTCATCGAAGACCAGGAAGCGACATCTCCGTCGGATCATGCGGCATATGAGCTTTTAAAAGAACAGCTGGAAGATGTGCTGGATACGTTGACAGATCGTGAAGAAAACGTGCTGCGTCTCCGTTTCGGTCTGGATGACGGACGCACAAGAACTTTGGAAGAAGTAGGCAAAGTGTTTGGAGTAACGAGAGAGCGTATTCGCCAAATTGAAGCAAAAGCGCTTCGCAAATTGAGACATCCGAGCAGAAGCAAACGTCTGAAGGATTTTCTCGAATAGAATGGAACGGGTCTTTTTGATCCGTTCTTTTTTATGTATAAGATATATGGATAATATACCTTTATTTTACTGGATAAGCATATGTTTTGCAAATGAGTTTGGAAAAAATGCGGCATGTCCTGAAAGGGGGAAAATGAGATAAGTTTATTTATATTCTTTATTGTAAGCGTATACAATTCATTATACAATAGAATAAAGATAATTTTGTGATAAACAAAACAGTTATTTTTGCTTTTTGTATAAATTGTGAAATCAATGAAATTGCTGAGCAAGACCATTTACTTTTTGTAAAAATAAGTTAGAATTAGAAGTGTTTACATAGGGGGAGAATGAAAAAGGGGGATGGAGATATGAAGTGGAATCCGCTGATTCCTTTTTTGCTCATTGCAGTGCTGGGAATAGGGCTGACTTTCTTTTTAGCTGTAAAAGGCAATGGAGATGCGCATCAGATCGCAAGCGGCGGTGAAAGCAAAAATGCCGAGAAGGAAACTGCAAACGCTTCACCTGAAGAGATTTATAAAGCGAACTGCATCACCTGTCACGGGGAAAACTATGAAGGTGTGTCAGGGCCGAACTTAAAAGGCGTCGGCAAAAGAAAAGATGTCGCTGAGATTAAAACAAAAATTGAAAAAGGCGGCAACGGGATGCCCGCGGGACTTGTGCCGGCCGAAAAGCTGGATGACATGGCAAAATGGGTTTCTGACATTAAATAAAGCTTTACCGGTCCCTATATAAAAGACATATGAAAAACTCTATCCGCCGCTTGGATTCCGGGCGGTTTTTTTATATGATAGTAAAGGAAAAAGAACCTGAGAAAAGTTGTGATATTGTGAATGAAATGAAGTTATCTAAAAGATTGCAGTCTGTGGCGGAATATATCCCTCCGGGTGCCCTGGTTGCTGATATCGGGTCGGACCACGCGTATCTTCCTTGCTATGCCGTTTTGAATCATTTGGCAAGCCGGGCAATCGCCGGTGAAATTACAGACGGACCGTTTCTATCCGCCAAACAGCAGGTGGAAAAACTGGACTTAAGCACTCTTATCTCCGTAAGGAAAGGTGACGGGCTGAGCGTCCTTGAAAAAGGAGAAGCCGGCGCCATTACAATCGCCGGCATGGGCGGAGCGCTGATCGCTCATATTTTGGAGTCCGGAAAAACGAAATTGACGGGGCGTGAACGGCTGATTCTGCAGCCGAATATTCATGCCGTTCATATAAGAGAGTGGCTGTATCAGGAAGGCTATGAACTGATTGATGAAGTGATTCTCGAAGAAGACGGAAAGTGTTATGAAATCCTCGTTGCGGAAACTGGCGACCGTGATGCGCCGTATCGGGACGTGCCGATGGCTGCCGGAATGCTCGCGGGTCCGTTTTTATTAAAAGAGAGGAATGAAGTGTTTCTTCGGAAATGGAGCCAGGAACTTAAGCATACTGAACAAATTTATGAACAGATCAGCCGCAGCGCAAAGCATGAAAATCATGAAAAATTAGCTGAATTGAAAGAGCGGATTTCTCTGCTGAAGGAGGTAATCGGACATGCTTAAACATGTGAACGGACAGGAAATCATCCAGCTGTTTGAACAATTTTCACCGAAGGCTTTTGCGGTGGAAGGAGATAAAATCGGCCTGCAGATCGGTACATTGAATAAGCCGGTGAAAAATGTCATGGTGACACTGGATGTTCTGGAACAAACGGTAGATGAAGCCATTGAGAAAAAAGTTGACTTAATTATCGCCCACCATCCGCCGATTTTTCGGCCGCTTAAACAGATCACCACTGATCAGCCTGGCGGAAGACTGATTGAGAAATGTATAAAGCATGATATTGCCGTATATGCGGCTCATACGAATCTTGATGTAGCGGACGGCGGTGTGAATGATCTGCTTGCCGAAGCTCTCGGCCTGACAGACACAGAAGTGCTCGTCCCGACATATTCGGATCCGCTGAAAAAGCTTGCCGTATATGTTCCGAAAGACTATGAAGAAGCTGTAAGAACTGCACTTGGCAACGCCGGAGCGGGACATATCGGCAATTACAGCCATTGCGCGTTCTCCTCTGAGGGAATCGGCAGCTTTAAGCCGCTGGAAGGGGCAGAACCGTTTATCGGACAGACGGGAGAGCTGGAACTCGTCCATGAAGTGAGACTTGAGACCGTTTTTCCGGCAAGTATGGAGAAAACCGTCGTAAAAGCGCTGAAAAAAAGCCATCCGTATGAAGAGGTGGCATATGATATTTATCCGGTGGAGCAGTCTCCGCTTGAAAAAGGGCTCGGCCGCATCGGAAAACTTCAGCAAGAAATGACGCTTGAAGAGTTTGCGCTGTTTGTGAAAGAAAAGTTTGACGTTAACGGAGTCCGGATGGTCGGAGAGCGAAACAGCAAGGTGAAAAAAGTCGCGGTTCTTGGCGGTGACGGAAATAAATATATTTATCAGGCAAAGCGGAAAGGTGCAGATGTTTACGTGACGGGCGATCTTTATTTCCATGTAGCGCATGATGCGATGATGATGGGATTAAACGTCGTGGACCCGGGGCATTATGCTGAAAAGATCATGAGAAAAGGCACGGCTGAGAAGCTTACGGCAATGGCCGGAGAGAAAAACTATGATGTGCGCATTTTCGCTTCCGAAACAGATACAAACCCATTTACTTTCTTATAAAAAAACTGAGGCCCCGGGCCTCAGTTTTTTATTTTTACTTTCGGAAGGATTTTTTTAAGCGGCACACTGTGTTCAAGCTGCCATGTCGATTCATCGTTGTGGTCAAACTGCTCTAAAAAGCGGATGACTTCCTTTGTAATCGGTGTCGGTGTTGATGCGCCTGCGGTAACGGCGACGGTATTGACGTCTTTCAGCCATTCGAGCTTCAGTTCACTGATGTCTCCGATTCGGTAGGCTTTTGTTCCGGCGATTTCTTCTGACACTTGTGCCAGTCTGTTGGAGTTATTGCTTTTCGGATCACCGACAACAATGGTTAAGTCCGCTTTTTTTGCCTGCTCTGATACAGCTTCTTGACGAACCTGTGTGGCCAGGCAGATTTCCTGATGGTATTCCACGTACGGGTACTTTTCTTTGACTGATTCCATAATATCGTGGACGTCCCACTGGGACATTGTCGTTTGGTTTGTAACGATTAATTTCTCAGCCTGAATATCGAGATTTCTCACGTCTTCCTCTGTTTCAACGAGATGAACGATTTCAGGAGCGACGCCGACGGCTCCTTCAGGCTCGGGGTGGCCTTTTTTACCGATGTATATGACGTGATAGCCTTCAGCTTTTACTTTTCGGATTAAGTCATGTGTTTTCGTGACGTCCGGGCATGTGGCGTCAATCGTAACAAGCCCTTTTTCCTCAGCGGCTTTTCTTACTTCCGGAGATACCCCGTGAGCCGTGAAAATAACGGTTCCTTTTTCCACCTGCTTTAAAATCTCCAGACGGTTTGTGCCGTCAAGCGTGTAAATGCCGTCTTCCTCAAACGCATCTGTGACATGCTTATTATGAACAATCATTCCGAGTATATATATAGGTCTTGGCAGTGTTTTATCGAGTGACGCGTTTTTGGCTATGACCATGGCATCAACAACGCCGTAACAGTAGCCGCGCGGCGATATTTTGATAACGTCCAATGTAGATGTCCTCCTATCAAAAGTGAGTGTAGAGGCAATATAAAAAGCCGTAGTTAAACGGCTCAAATCTTGCATTCTTCTGATCTCATTATAGCTAATCTTTCGTGAGATATCAAAGAATGTTAAATATATAATTTCGGCTTTGATCTGCCCGATGTTCTTTTTGGACGCGGCTGTTCCGCTGAGTCTGCCTGTGCGGCGTCTTTTTCTTTTGAAGCGGATGCTTTTTCAGACGTCTTCTTTGATGTTTTGGATGAGGCGTCTGATTTGTTTTCATCTTCTGTTTCATCTGTTTTTTCAGCTTCATCCTTTTTGTCCTGTTCGTCTGTTTCTTTTGTCTCGTCAGATTCATTCTCGTCATCACTGCTGCTTAATTGGCTGTAAAGCTTCATCATGGCGGGCAGACTCCGTACTAAAGGACCGTACTGCTGGATCATCGGCGTAACCTGCTGCGCCACGCCGAGCACCTTCTGAACGTTGCCGAGCATGCTCGACAGGGATGCCGGACTTGCCAGGTTCTGTATTCCCTGCAGTCCTGCACCTGCTCCTCCGCTGGCCGCCGCCGGTGCCGACGCGGCAGCGCTTCCTCCTCCTGAACCGGGTAAAAAACGGGAAAGCATCCCTTTTAAGCCCCCTCCGCCGCCCGTGCCTGCGTTTCTCAGGCCCGCTCCGGCAATCTGCTGCTGAGGGAAAAGCTGCCGGCCCTGCTGCATCAGCTGCCGGCCCGGCAATGACGGTCTTCCTCCCATCATCATACGCGGATTCATAAACGGCCGTCCCTGCTGCGCCATATTTCTCATCGGCTGCTGTGGAAACATACTTGTACCTCCTTTCTGTCTCTCTGCTATTACAATATGCATCGGGGGGGGCATTTGCTTTTCTGTCTCGAAAACAGGATTCCCCCAAGACATGGTGTTTTTAAGTAAAATCGGTTATAATGTGATGATGGACACAGAATGTGCCGCTTTAAGGAGCTGGGAAAAATGAAAGAAACTAAATTTGATGGATACAATTTAAAACCGTTTATTATAGATGCAGTTCACCGCCTTGGTTTTTATGAACCGACAGATATTCAAAAGCGTCTGATACCTGCCGTACTGAAAAACGAAAGCGTGATCGGGCAGTCCCAGACGGGGACGGGGAAAACCCACGCCTATTTATTGCCAATTTTGAATCGGATTGATCCGGGTTCTGATACGGTACAGGCCGTTATCACGGCGCCGACGAGAGAGCTTGCCAATCAGATTCATCAGGAAGCGCTCAAAATTACACAGGGTGCGGAAGACGAGCCGATCCGGACAAAATGCTTCATCGGCGGGACGGACAAGCAAAAATCAATTGATAAGCTGAAAACACAGCCTCATCTCGTCGTCGGAACGCCGGGCCGGATCGCGGATCTGATTAAGGCGCAGGCATTGAACGTCTATAAAGCGCAGTCTCTCGTCATTGACGAAGCTGATCTGATGCTTGATATGGGCTTTTTAGAAGACGTTGATTACATCGGGTCGCGTATGCCGGAAGAACTGCAGATGCTTGTGTTCTCAGCTACGATTCCGGAAAAGCTGAAGCCGTTTTTGAAAAAGTATATGGAAAATCCGAAGTACGCGCATGTTGAGCCGAAAAGAATCACAGCCGAAAAGATTGAACATGTGTTGGTTCCTTCTAAACAGCGTGATAAAGACAAACTGCTTTTTGAAATGATGTCTCATCTGAACCCTTATCTGGGCATTGTGTTTGCAAATACGAAAAACACGGCTGACCATATTGCGAAATACCTGACTGAAAAAGGAATGAGAGTCGGTCTTCTGCACGGGGGATTAACGCCGCGTGAGCGTAAGAAGGTAATGAAGCAGATTAATGATCTGGAATTCACTTATGTCATTGCGACAGACCTTGCGGCTAGAGGAATTGACATTAAAGGCGTAAGCCACGTCATCAACTACGAGCTTCCGGACGATTTGGATTTTTATGTTCACCGTGTCGGAAGAACTGCACGCGCCGGTTCATCAGGCCAAGCACTGACCATTTATGAGCTTTCTGACGAAGATGCGCTCGCAAGACTTGAAAAGATGGGCATTGTGTTTGACTATGCGGAGCTTGTAAACGGGGAATGGAAGAAAGGCGATGACCGCCACCGCCGTAAAAATCGCAAAAAGACGGCAAATGAGGCTGACCAAATTGCGAAACGCCTCGTAAAAAAGCCGAAAAAAGTAAAGCCGGGCTATAAAAAGAAAATGAGCTACGAAATGGAAAAAATTAAAAAGAAGCAGAGAAGAAACCAATCTAACAGAGGAAAGTAGGGGGAATCGGGTTGCTGAAAATAGGTTCACACGTCTCAATGAGCGGAAAACATATGCTCCTTGCCGCAAGCAAGGAAGCTGTTTCGTACGGGGCGAACACATTTATGATCTATACGGGCGCTCCCCAAAACACGCGCCGCAAAAAAATTGAGGACTTGAATATTGAAGCGGGCCGCGCCCATATGAAGGAAAACGGCATCGATGAGATTGTCGTGCATGCGCCGTACATCATTAACATTGGAAATACGACAAATCCGGCAACATTTGAGCTGGGCGTTGATTTTCTGCGTTCTGAAATTGAAAGAACGGCAGCGATCGGCGCGAGACAGATCGTGCTTCATCCAGGGGCGCATGTCGGAGCCGGGGCTGAGACGGGCATCAAAAAAATCATTGAAGGTTTAAACGAAGTGATTGTTCCCGGGCAAAACGTGCAGATTGCGCTGGAGACAATGGCGGGCAAAGGATCAGAATGCGGAAGAAGCTTTGAAGAGCTGGCCGAGATCATTGCGGGAGTCACGCATAATGAACATCTATCCGTCTGCTTTGACACTTGCCACACCCATGACGCCGGGTATGATGTCGCTAATGATTTTGACGGTGTTCTTAACGAGTTTGATAAAATCGTCGGCATCGATCGGATAAAAGTCCTTCATGTTAACGACAGTAAAAATATTAAAGGCGCCCGGAAAGACCGCCATGAAAATATCGGGTTCGGAGAGATCGGTTTTGACGCTCTGCAGTACATCGTTCATCACGAGCAGCTTGCCGATATTCCGAAAATCCTCGAAACACCGTATGTAGGCGAAGACAAGAAAAATAAGAAGCCGCCGTACCGTTTTGAAATCGAAATGCTGAAAGAAAAGCAGTTTGATAAGGAGCTTCTTGAAAAAATATCAGCTCAATAAGAAAGAAAGGAGGGGCGGGTGTCCCTCCTTTCTTACCCTGAAAATTGATTGAAAAGTTCGTCAACTTTCCGCGCCGTTTCTTTTGAGGTTATCGTTTCCACTTTTTTCAGCAGGCGCAGCCGCTCCTGTTCATCAAAAATATTGATGTTTTTTCCGTGCATCAGAGCCGCTACCTCAGCCGCTTGACTTCTTGTAATGCTGATCCCGTATTGCTTGGAATATTTCAGCAGATCGTCCGCAGTGACTTGATTGAGCCGCTGCAAAATAATTCTTTGTATTAAAATCATCGATACTTTCACCTCTTTAGACATAATGTATTGAGCAGATCATTAAAATGTTACAGCTTTTAATGGTAAAATAAAGTTGCTTACTGTTTAAAATAGTTATTATAGGAAAGGAGATTTTATGACCCCAAATAAACAGCATAAAAGAGAATCATTTTTACACTTTATCTTCAGGGTCATTATGATTCTGATCGGGGCGGGTTCAGCCGCCGTAAGTATTGAATTGTTTCTGGTCCCTAATAATTTTATCGACGGAGGCATTATCGGTGTTTCATTAATTTTAGACCACCTCTTTATGTCCAATCCCCTCCTCAATTTTGCCTTATTCGTTGTGTTACTCAACATTCCATTTATGATTTTCGGATATAAATATATCGGAAAAACATTTCTCATCTCTACTGTTATCGGAATCGTCGGTTTAGCGCTGATTGAATCCTCATTGCACCATGTGGAGGCCATTACGACCCAGCCTATTTTGGCGACGGTATTCGGCGGGCTTTTGCTCGGTTTCGGGGTAGGCCTTGTCATCCGAAACGGAGGCTCGATGGACGGTACTGAAATCCTCGGTATCCTTCTCACGAAAAAGCTGCCCTTTTCAGTCGGGGAATTCGTTATGCTCATCAATGTGTTTATTTTCATTTGGGCCGGTTTTGTGTTCGGTCCGGAGCAGGCAATGTATTCTTTCATGACTTATTATATTGCCATGAAAACGATTGACGCCGTCATCCAGGGGCTTGATGAAACAAAAGCGGTCATTATTGTTGCAGAGCAATATGCTGAGATCTCAGATGCTATATTGCACCGGCTTGGGCGGGGAACCACCAAACTTCAGGGGAAAGGCGGATATACGGATGAAACCAAAGAAGTCATTTACGCGGTCGTGACAAGGCTTGAAGTGACTAAATTGAAATCCATTGTGTTTGAAATTGATAAAAACGCCTTTATTACGATCATGAATACCCATGAAACGAGGGGCGGTAAGTTCAAAACCGCGATTCACTAGGCTTTCATTTACTTTTCATCATTTTATAGGTATAATTTGATACATCATAAGAAAATGGCCTGCTGTTCAGACAGCTGCCATTTTCTTTTTGGAGCGATACCGTGTTGTAAAGGGGAGGTCCTCATGAACGTACAAGAAGCGTTGAACCTGCTGAAAGAAAAAGGGTATAAATATACGAGTAAGCGAGAAGACATGCTGCAGCTTTTTGCTGATTCTGATAAATATCTGACCGCCAAAAACGTGCTTGCCGCATTAAATGACGACTATCCGGGTCTGAGCTTTGATACCATATACAGAAATCTTTCGTTATATGAAGAACTCGGCATTTTGGAAACGACGGAGCTTTCCGGAGAAAAACTGTTCCGTTTTACATGCTCTTATACCCATCATCATCACCATTTTATCTGTTTAACCTGCGGGAAAACGAAGGAAATTGAGTCCTGTCCGATGGATAAGCTGCACGATGATTTGGAAGGGTATGAAATCAGCGGCCATAAGTTTGAAATTTACGGCACCTGTCCGGCGTGCCGATAAAAAACCTCCTGCTTATACAGGAGGTTTTTTTCAGCTTTTGACATGCTGAAAGCTATGTTTGTTTTTATTAATCCAGGCGACGGCTTCAAGCCAATTCTGCACCCTGATAATATTGGAATCGATGGGGAGCTGATTATATGGGGAGTTAAAAAGGATAACCGGAATGCCTGCTTCTTTTGCGATCATTGTCGCATTGCCGTGGTGATCTTCGAAAAATAAATCAATGCCGTGTTTTTTGACGGCTTCCACTTTGTGATGGCCTCCGACAAGCTCAATGTGATCGTAATGAATGTCCCGGTTTGCAAACCAGTCCAGCGTAACATCTTCTAAGTGGCCGCGTCTTGCCGTAATGTAGATCAGACGGTGCTCTTCTTTCAGTCCGTCCAGTGCCTGCTTGGCAAATTCCGCGAGCTTCGCTTCTTTATATATGGCTGCTTCATGAACGTTCATCCATTCCCAAAATTCCTCGTCTGTAATGTTCAAAAGCTTCGTCAGATCATAATCAGTCATATCATCCAAGGTAATGGAAAGATGAAATGAGCGGTTTAAATAAGGGACAAATGTATCCTGTGCCGTAACTGTGCCGTCAATATCTATACCTAACCGTAACATGTCCACACTCCTATAAATTCATCCCTTCAAGTGTAACATAAACGATTAACAATACCAGAAAAGTTTAGCAAACATGAATTCGTAAAAAACGCGGAAACTAAAAAAGCTCCTTTCATAAAAGAAAAAGGGGGAATTGAAGGTGGCATACGATTACGAAAATCGAAAAGGCAACGACTACTATGTGGATCATGGATCGGAAGGAACCGATATCACGCGTGATGTTTATTCAGAAGAAACAGCGGCCGAAATTTCAGAGCCATATCGTGCTTCTGACCGGGCAGCAGACCGTGATGATAATCGGGACGGAGTAAGTGAAGGCCGGGGGATAGGGTATGCAGCATTGGCTATTTCTATCATTTCCCTGTTTGTGCTCCCTGTTTTATTAGGGGCATGCGGCATTATCGTCGGCTATATCGCCAGAAGAAGAGGAGCAGGCGCTTTAGGCGGATGGGCGATGGGAATCGGTATTGTTTCCCTTGTGCTCGGCATCTTCATTACACCGTTTTTTTAACACAACGCAAAAAAAAGCTTGGCGGAATATCCGTCAAGCTTTTTGTGTTTCTTGTTCTGCTTTTGCTTTTTCCGCTTCAAGCTTTGCGTAGTGTTCTTCTGCCAGCTTGTCGATTTCTTTTTTCAGCTCTTCGACCATGGTTTCTTCAGGGACTTTGCGGACGATTTGGCCTTTGCGGAAAAGAAGTCCTTCGCCGCGCGCGCCGGCAATCCCGATATCAGCTTCTCTTGCTTCGCCCGGTCCGTTAACGGCACATCCGAGAACCGCTACTTTAATCGGCGCTTTGACTTTAGAAATGTATTCTTCCACTTCATTTGCGATGCTGATGAGATCAATTTCGATCCGTCCGCATGTCGGGCATGAAATAAGCGTAGCCGCGTTTGAAGCAAGACCGAATGATTTCAGCAGTTCTCTGGCTACTTTTACTTCTTCAACCGGGTCGGCGCTCAGAGAGATCCGGAGCGTGTTTCCGATTCCTTTGCTTAAAATCGCTCCGAGTCCGGCCGCGCTTTTTACCGTTCCGGCAAACAGCGTGCCCGATTCTGTAATTCCGAGGTGGAGCGGATAATCAAATGCTTTTGAAGCTTTTTCGTATGCTTCTATGGCTAGATTGACGTCAGACGCTTTCATGCTGACGATGATGTCGTGAAAGTCAAGGTCTTCCAGGATTTTGATATGATGAAGCGCACTCTCAACCATTCCGTCAGCAGTCGGATAGCCGTATTTTTCTAAAATGCGTTTTTCCAAAGAACCCGCGTTTACGCCGATCCGGATTGGAATTCCTTTTTCTTTCGCTGCTTTTACGACGGCTTCCACTTTTTCGCGGCGGCCGATGTTTCCCGGGTTGATTCTGATTTTGTCGGCCCCGCCCTCAATTGCTTTTAATGCAAGCTTGTAGTCAAAATGAATATCGACAACGAGAGGGATGGAAATTTGTTTTTTGATGTCGGCAATCGCGTTAGCGGCGCGTTCGTCCGGACATGCCACCCGGACAATTTGGCAGCCGGCTTCGGCTAAACGGTTGATTTCCGCAACTGTTGCTTCTACGTCGTGTGTTTTGGTCGTCGTCATACTCTGAATGACGACTTCGTTATTTCCGCCTATTGTTAAAGGTCCCACTTTGACGGGACGCGTTTTTGTACGATGTGTGATTTCACTCACTTGTCAATCGCTCCTTAATTGTAGTTACCGCTTTTGCAGGCTGAGCCTTTTACATGTCAGGCAACTTCTATTTACATGTTATATTGTAACAGTGTATTTGCCGAACTGACAAGAAATTAACGTTTAATTGCGGTAGACGGGGAATTTATAAGCGGTGCCTGCCTGAATGGCATTTGCTTTTACATTCGGATTCAGCGCTTCAAAATCTTGTGCAATATCATCTGGTGCTTTATGTGCGCCGACTATCGACATCACCGTATCGCCTTTTTTGACCGTAACCGTTCTGTATGAAGATTCCTGTCGGGCTGGCTGTGCCGCCGCTGCGTATGCTGGAAGGTCTTGAGAAGGGATCGTGCCGATTTTAAGATCGTAAAAGATAATGAATATCACAAATAAACTGCCGAATACAAAAGTAAGCCGCTTCATTCCAACCGCCTCCCGCATACATTTTTACTTCATTGTATGCTTGTCCCATTTTGTTCATGACAAAAAAGAAGACCGCCGGGGGCAGTCTTTGTTACACAGCTGTTTTTCTTGGCGGTATCTCTTTTAAGACGAGGAAAAGGATGATAAAGTTTACAAACCAATTCACTAAAAATTCACTCGGCACTGTAATAACAAGCGCGCGCATGATCGTAAAGAATATGGTCGAAAGTGTAATGGAATAAGCCGAAAGCTTCCAGAGCTGCTGGTAATTCAATGTCTTTCTTTGCGCATTTTTTAATATGAGGCCGATGACGGCGAGAAATGATACTTCAATGAATTTTCCGGCCGCTGTCATGATGAACAGCAGAACGGACAGGACGGTGACGATCATTGTTTTATTTTGGTTTAATGCTGATATGATTTCTTTTTTTGTGATATCAGCAGGCATCAGCGAATAATTCATTTCTGTCGCCTGTCCGTCTACAGCAAGCACCATTTTATTTTTCAAAATGCCGATCGCATTTTGTTTGGCCGCTATTTGTTTCGCGCCGTAAGCATCTGTCGGATCAAACACGATGACGAACCCGTTCGCTTCCGTTTCCTTAGAGGCGGACGCTTTCGTCTGCAATTCTCCGTTTGAAATGCTGAAATCAGGGAAATCTTTCTTTAACACGGTTTTGAAACCGTTCATTGAGTTTACGGTGCCGGAGCAAAGGTAATAAGCGCTTGGCAGCGTAAAAAGGACAGACAGCAAAAATACATAAAGGATCGCTTTTCCTATCCCCTGAAACCGTGTTTTTGCAATATCTGCCGGAGAATATGTACTTTTCAATAAAGCCGTAAATATGTTCAATATCTTCACTTCCTAGCCTAAACTGGTATATGTTGCTTATTGTATCGTTCACAGGGGATGAACACAAGTGAGAGTATTTAAAGCGGTGATAAGGAATCATACATAATAAGATAATGCGGGAAGCGGTGATCGCCCGCAAAACAAAGGAGGGTGTTTTTGTCATGAGTGTTTTGTATTGGCTGATGATCATTGCTGTCTTCGTCATTGCTTTTATCGGGCTTGTATATCCGGTGATTCCAAGCGTTATTTTTATTGTGGCCGGTTTTCTTCTCTACGGGTTTTTGTTTTCCTTCAGTCCTTATTCTTACCTGTTTTGGCTCATTGAGGCGGTATTTGCGGCCGTTTTATTCGCAGCTGACTATGTGTCAAATTTACTTGGCGTTAAAAGGTACGGAGGAAGCAGGGCGGCAATCTGGGGAAGCACGATCGGATTATTGATCGGGCCCTTCGTTATTCCCGTGGCGGGCATTATATTAGGCCCGTTTATCGGTGCTCTCTGCGCTGAGGTGTTTGTTCATCAAAAGGATATCAAGTCCGCGGCAAAAGTGGGGCTCGGCTCGTTAATCGGCTTTTTAACAAGCGTCGCGGCAAAAGGCGTCATTCAGCTCTTTATGATCGGATATTTCTTATGGACGGTGCTTTAGAAAGGTTTAATTTCGGCTGTGAACGGATAAAGTGTAATATGTCTGCTGGAATCGCCGGATTGTGAGCTTTTTCATTGATTACCACGCTTTCTTTTGTTACATTGAGATTAGAAAAGTTCGCGTTAAGCGGCATTTCAGTACATATATTTAAAGGAGGAAAAAATTATGGCTTACAAACTTCCAGAATTGCCTTACGCTTATGATGCTTTAGAACCTCATATCGATAAGGAAACGATGACGATTCACCATACGAAGCACCATAACACATACGTGACAAACCTCAACAAAGCGATCGAAGGATCAGCGCTTGCAGAGAAATCTGTAGATGAGCTTGTTGCTGATTTGAACGCAGTGCCGGAGGACATCCGCACGGCAGTCCGCAACAATGGCGGCGGACATGCAAACCACTCTTTATTCTGGACTCTTTTATCTCCGAACGGCGGAGGCGAACCGACTGGTGAGCTTGCTGAAGAGATCAAAAGCACGTTCGGAAGCTTCGATCAATTTAAAGAAAAATTCGCCGCCGCAGCTGCAGGCCGTTTCGGTTCAGGCTGGGCTTGGCTCGTTGTAAACAACGGCAAACTTGAAATTACAAGCACGCCAAACCAAGATTCACCGCTTTCAGAAGGTAAAACACCTGTTCTCGGTCTTGATGTTTGGGAGCACGCGTACTACCTGAACTACCAAAACCGCCGTCCTGATTACATTTCAGCTTTCTGGAATGTTGTGAACTGGGATGAAGTTGCCCGTCTTTACAGCGAAGCAAAATAATTGAGTTGAATGATCACAAGGTCTCCCGCGGGAGGCCTTGTTTTTTTATTGACTTTGATTCCTTTTACATATCTCAGTTTGAGTGAGACAAACTAATGTGTAGTAAAGGGGAGTCAATGATGAGCAAAATAAAAAAAATTATCGGCGACATCGAAATAAATAAAGGGCTGCTGCTGTTATTGACGATTGGCGGCCTTTACTCATTGGGCATCGCGCTGTCAAATACATTTGTCAACGTGTATTTGTGGAAGCAGTCGGGAAAATTTATTGATTTGGCCATATACAATTTGTCGGTCGTGACGATGCAGCCGGTTACCTTTCTGCTGGCTGGCCGGCTGGCTAAAAAAATTGACAGGGTGTTTATTCTAAGGTTCGGCGTTATCTTTTTGGCCGCTTTTTATTTAAGTGTGCTGCTTGCCGGAGAAACTGCGGCTTCCCGTCTCGTTTTGATAGGGGCCGTGCTCGGAGTTGGATACGGCTTTTACTGGCTGGCTTTTAATGTGCTGACTTTCGAAATCACGGAACCGGAAACGAGAGATTTTTTTAACGGGTTTTTAGGCATTTTGTCTTCATCGGCGGGCATGATCGGTCCGATTGTGGCCGGATATGTCATTTCAAGACTTGAAAACAATACGGGTTATACAATCATTTTCAGCCTGTCGCTCGGCTTATTTGCCCTTGCCGTGGTCATGAGCTTTTTTCTGAAGCGGAGGGAGTCGAAAGGCCGGTTTATGCTGAAAAAAGTTTTTGATGAGCGCCACACGAATCTGAATTGGCGCCGGATTACCAACGCGCACTTTTTTCAAGGCTTGAGAGAAGGGATTTTTGTTTTTTTAATCAGCGTATTTGTATTCATTGCGACAAACAGTGAGCTGGCGCTCGGAACATTCGGTCTCGTCAATTCCGCGGTTTCTTTTTTTGCCTATTATTTTGCATCAAGGCTCATCAAAAAAAGAGCGCGGAAAAAGGCGATTCTTATCGGCGGATTGATCTTGTACGGCGCCCTGTTTCTCATAATTTTCAAAATGAGCTTCACGACGCTCCTTTTGTACGGAGTGTTTATTGCGATCGGCTATCCAGTTCTGCTCGTGCCGTATGTCTCGCTTACATATGATGTGATAGGACGGGCGCGGCTTGCCAGAAAAGCCAGAATTGAATACATTGTGCTCAGGGAGTTATTTTTAAATGCGGGCCGGATCGTTTCCATCCTTTGTTTCCTTGTCATCGTTACATTGTTCAAGGAAAAAGTGGGGATACCGGCGGCGCTCGTGCTGCTCGGAGCCGGGCATCCGCTGATTTATTACTTTATAAAAGACATCAAACTGGATACGGAAACTTCTGATGAAACAGTAGAAGAAGACCGACAAAAACAGGCGGCGGAACCGAATTTTATAAAAGGAGAAAGATAAAAGGGTTATCTGTAGAAAAATATCGAAAAAACCTTTAGAATGAAAAATGGCACCTGAACAGAAGGTGTCATTTCTTTCTGTAAATAAGAAAAGGTGATGTCATGAGGAGAAATAAAAAGAAAATAGCTGTAAACAAAGAAAAGAAAAAATCACTGCCGATCCGGCTTAATTTTTTGTTTTTGGCCGCGTTTCTTATTTTTACTTGGATTATCGTCGAGCTTGGCATCAAGCAGATCGTTCAGGGTGATGATTATAAAAACGCCGCTAATAAGCAGGAGGAGTCTGATGTCAGCACGGCGGTTCCGAGAGGGAAAATATACGACCGGAACCTAAATCCCATCGTAACGAATAAAGCATTAAATGCGATTACATATACACGTTCAGCCTCAACCACCCAGGCGCAGCGTTTAAAAATCGCAAAAAAACTGTCGGGTATGATTAAGGTAAGCACCAAAAAGGTGACTGAGCGGGATAAAAAAGACTATTGGATGTTAACGAGGCCTGATGAAGCGAAAAAACTGATTACGGCCGAAGAAAAGCAAAAAGCTGAAGACAAAAAACTGTCTGACGATGATTTATATCAGCTTCAGCTGAAACGCATCACAGACAAACAGCTGAATGAGCTCACTTCAAAAGACATGCAGATCCTTGCGATCAAAAGGCAGATGGATTCAGGCTACTCCCTGACGCCTCAATACATCAAAAATGAAGGCGTGTCGGCAAAAGAAATGGCCGTCGTCAGCGAACATTTAGATGAACTGCCGGGAGTTGACGTGACGTCTGACTGGGAACGGTCTTATCCAAATAAAGGGTTGTTAAAATCAGTTCTCGGCAGTGTCTCGAGCTCCAACGAAGGACTCCCTTCAAATCTTCTTGAGCATTATTTGTCACTTGGCTACAGCAGGAATGACAGAGTAGGAAAAAGTTATTTAGAGTATCAATATGAAAATCTGCTGCAGGGCCAAAAAGAGAAAGTGAGAAATGTGACAGATTCCTCTGGAAACGTAACAGATACAGAAACGGTTTCAAAAGGTAAAGCCGGGGATGATTTAGTGCTCACTATAGATACCGAATTGCAAAAAGACGTTGAAAAAATTATTGAGAAAAATTTAAGGGCTGCAAAGGCAAGACCGAGTACACAGTTGCTTGACAGAGCATTTGTCGTAATGATGGATCCCCGTAATGGAGAAGTGCTTACAATGGCGGGTAAACAGATTAAACAAGTAGACGGCAAATATAAAATCGATGATTATGCACTAGGAACAATGACTTCCTCTTATAACATGGGCTCAGCTGTAAAAGGGGCAACATTGTTAACAGGTTATCAAACAGGTGCTATAAAAATCGGAAATATATTTACGGATGAAGTTTTAAATATTAAAGACTCTCCTCCTAAAAAATCGGTAAGTGTAATGGGGCCGATAAATGATTTAACTGCACTTGAGCGTTCATCTAACGTTTATATGTTCAAAACTGCGATTGCAATTGGTAAGGGTAAATATATATCAGGACATCCACTTCCGCTTGATTACAGCGCATTTGATAAATTTCGTTATTACTTCAGTGAATTCGGTTTAGGGGTAAAAACAGGAATTGACCTGCCTAACGAAGCTACAGGATATGTGGGAACTAAAAGACAGTCAGGTTTCTTGCTTGATTTTGCGATCGGCCAATATGACACATACACTCCGCTTCAAATGGCTCAGTATGTATCGACCATTGCTAATGGCGGCTATCGTATGAAGCCCCAAGTCGTGAAAGAAGTAAGAAAACCTTCAAAAAAAGGTATCGGGGCCGTCGTTGAATCTGTTAATCCGGAAGTGATGAACCGTCTTGATATGACGGAAAGTGAAATTGAACGTGTTCAACAAGGCTTTAAACTTGTTATGAATGGAGCTCAAGGGACTGCGAGAGCAAATTTTGCTAATAAAAGTTATCACCCTGCCGGTAAAACTGGAACAGCACAAGCTTTCTATGATGGACCTATAAAATCAAGAACTGGTGCTTCTACTTATAACACAACTTTGGTGGCTTATGCTCCCGCAGATCATCCTGAAGTTGCTATTTCAGTAGTGGTTCCATGGGCTTATGAAAATTATAATGACAGGTATTCAATAACTAATGACATTGGGGAAGCAGCTCTGGACAAATACTTTGAGCTGAAAAAGAAACAAGAAGATAATAATACGAAGCAGAAAAACGAAGATAAAATTCAGGAAGACGCTGAAAACGGCAATACAAATCACTAACAGAAAAACGCTCACAACTTGGGGACTGCCCCCCGTTTTTGAGACAGGGGTCAAAACACCTTTTAAACAGCCAATTGCCGATAGTTTATCGGTGATTGGTTGTTTAGTTTGGTTTGAATACGAATATTGTTATAATAATGAATGTATTCTATGACAGTGCGTTCTACGATGGCAGTCGTAGTTCGATCAATGCTGTTAAGATAGAACGTTTCAGACTTTAGCGAGGAATGAAACGATTCGATGGAGGCATTATCAGCGGGCGTCCCTTTGCGGGACATGCTCATGGTAATGCCTTTTGTTTTAACAGCTTTTTGATACTCGTAAGATGTATACACAGAACCTTGGTCACTATGTAACACGCAGTTCTCAGGCAGCATTAGTAGCTGATCAAGTGTGTCTAAGACAAAGGCTGTGTCCTGCTTATCCCCAATAGTAAAAGCAATCACTTCTCCATTGTATAAATCTAATATACTGGAAAGGTACAATTGTTTCTGTCCATAAGGCAAATATGTGATGTCCGTTACTAGTTTTTCAAGAGGACGATCAGACTGAAAGTTCCGATCCAATATATTATCGACCACGGCATATGGCTGCCCATCCTTCTTGCGCTTTTTCACCTTAACCCGACACTGCCATTGATTTTTCTGCATAATACGTTGAACCGTTTTATGGTTAATACACATTCTCTTTTTTAGTATGGCTGTGATTTTTCGATATCCATATCGATACTTGTGCTCTCGGCACAACGTGCCGATTTGTTTTTCCAAATGGCGCTTGGGATGATCCTTCATCAGATTCTTCTTCCAACGATAATAAGACGCTCGAGAGATACCTAAATGAATACAGATATCCTGTACGGTCATTGTGCTGTGCAATATTTCTACAAGTTCGACTGACGTTTCGCTATCAACTTCCTTTCCAATTCGTTGTACTTTTTTAAAACTTCATTCTGTTGTCTCAGGTAACGAATCTCTGCCTGCAGTTTCTCTAAATCGGAAGAATACTCCGGGCCTTTTCCGTAAGTGTATTGCTTTCCAACAGGCTGTTCGAATCGATGTGTATCACCAACCTTATACCATCTAACCCATGTCTGAACCTGTGTCTTATTCTTAATATTCAACTCCTGCAGGATCTCTTTCATAGGTACGCCTGCCAATCTCATTTCTACAGCCTTCTGTTTCACTTCAACCGGATAACTCACTCTTGTCCCCATAGAAAAAACACCTCCAAGTCTAATTTCGGATAACAATCATCCGTATTCAAACTTGAAGGTGTTTTTATTTGTCTCATCTTATGGGGTCAGTCCCCTTGTGAGCGTTTTTTTATACAAAAAAACATCCGGATTTACAAAACCTTAACACTTGATTTATACGCATTTTACAAGAACCCTTTACTCTAGACCTGTAGGACAAATTACACATTAAATGCAGGGGGAATTCAGGAAATGAAAAAAAACAAATGGATGCTTATGCTTCTGATGGCTGCTGTTATGATTGTTGCTGCAGCATGCGGAAATGCAAAGGAAAGCGGCAAGACAGACAGTCAATCTGCAAGTGAGGATAAAAAAGCATCAGGTTCTTTAACCATTTCTGGTTCATCAGCCATGCAGCCGTTAGTACTGGCAGCGGCGGAAAAGTTTATGGAAAAACATCCGGATGCTGATGTGCAGGTGCAAGCGGGAGGTTCAGGAACAGGTCTTTCGCAAGTGTCTGAAGGGGCAGTGCAAATCGGCAACTCAGATGTCTTTGCTGAAGAAAAAGAAGGCATTGATGCAAAAGCCCTAAAAGACCACCGAGTAGCGGTAGTGGCGATGGCGGCTGCGGTCAACCCCGGTGCGGGTGTAAAGGATATAACCAAAAAACAGCTGACAGACGTCTTTACAGGCAAAATTAAAAACTGGAAAGAGCTTGGCGGTAAAGATCAAAAAATTACACTTGTGAACCGTCCTGATTCATCAGGAACACGCGCTACGTTCGTCAAATATGCGCTTGACGGAGCAGAGCCTGCAGAGGGCATCACAGAGGATTCCTCCAATACAGTCAAAAAAATCATTGCGGAAACGCCGGGAGCAATCGGTTATCTGGCATTCTCTTATATAAACGATGACAAAGTAACGCCTTTATCGATCGGAGGCATCAAACCGGAAGAGAAAAACGTCGTCACAGGCGAGTATCCGATTTGGGCTTACGAGCACTCTTATACGAAAGGTGAAGCGTCAGGCCTTACAAAAACGTTTCTTGACTATATGAACAGCGATGAAGTACAGAAAAGTATCGTAAAAGATCAAGGCTACATTCCGATCTCTGATATGAAAGTCACACGTGACGCAAACGGCAAGCAAAGCTGAGGGGAGGGCGGGCTCCCCGCCTCTTCTTCTTTATAGGAGTGTAAACAAATGATAAATCACAGAGAAAAAGAGTCTGTAAGCGAACGCTTAATAAGCTCAAAACAAAACAGGCAAATGGATGAAGTCCGCGGAAGGGTGATTGTGTCTGTGTGTGCCGCGATTATCATTGCGGCATCAGCGGCGATCACAATTTTTCTCGGCATAAAGGGGCTGCAATCTTTTTTTGTAAATGGTGTAAGCCCGATTGAGTTCTTAACAAGTCTGAATTGGAATCCAACCCAGGCAAAACCTGAGTTCGGCGCGCTGCCTTTTATTTTCGGGTCATTTGCGGTCACGGTTCTGTCCGCTCTGATCGCAGCGCCCCTCGGTATTGCGGGTGCCGTGTTTATGACGGAAATTGCGCCGACTTGGGGAAAAAAGGTGCTGCAGCCGGTAATTGAGCTGCTTGTCGGCATTCCGTCCGTCGTTTATGGATTCATAGGTCTTACAGTATTGGTTCCGTTTATCGGCTCTTTTAAATCAAGCGGAACGGGTCACAGCCTTCTGGCGGGGACGATCGTACTCTCGGTAATGATTCTGCCGACTGTTACATCGATTTCCGCTGATGCGCTTGCGTCACTTCCGAAACATCTTCGCGACGGTTCATACGCGCTTGGTGCGACGAGGTGGCAGACAATCAGAAAGGTGCTTATCCCGGCGGCGTTTCCGACATTGCTGACCGCTGTCGTGCTCGGGATGGCAAGAGCGTTCGGAGAAGCACTCGCCGTACAGATGGTTATCGGAAATACAAAGCTTCTGCCGGAAAGCCTGCTTGATACGGCGGGAACATTAACGACGATTATTACGTTAAACATGGGCCATACCACATACGGCAGTATTGAAAATAATACGTTATGGTCTATGGGGCTCGTTCTTCTCATCATGTCGTTTCTGTTTATATTGCTCATACGCTACTTGTCGTCTAGGAGGAAAGTGTAATGAACCGGAAAATAACGGATAAATTGGCCACCGGTGTATTCGGGTTATGCGCCGCTGTAATCGCGGCGATTTTGGCAGGATTGTTTTTGTACATTCTTATTCACGGCGTCTCTGAAATCTCCTTGCATTTTCTTACGTCAAAATCGAGCGCCATTGCGTCAGGCGGCGGAATACGGGATCAGCTTTTTAACTCCTTTTACATTCTGTTTATCACCATGCTGATCACGATACCGCTTGGAGTGGGGGGCGGGGTCTTTATGGCTGAATATGCGCCCCAAAATAGAATCACTGATTTTATCAGAACGTGTATTGAGGTGCTGTCTTCGCTTCCATCCATTGTCATCGGGATGTTCGGCATGCTGATGTTTGTAAACCTGACCGGATGGGGCTACACGATTATCGGAGGCGCGCTCGCATTAACGGTCTTTAACCTTCCCGTTATGGTCCGGGTGACAGAAGGCGCGCTCACTGCAGTTCCTAAGGAGCTGAAAGAAGCTTCTCTCGCTTTAGGCGTATCGAGATGGCATACCGTCAAAACGGTGCTGGTTCCGAGTGCGATTCCTTCGATTTTAACCGGAGCCATTCTCGCATCAGGAAGAGTATTCGGAGAAGCGGCCGCATTGTTATTTACAGCGGGACTGACAACGCCGCGGCTGAATTTTACGGATTTGAACCCGTTTTCTGAATCATCTCCTTTCAACATTTTCAGGCCGGCTGAGACGCTGGCGGTTCATATATGGAGTGTCAATACGCAGGGAATCATCCCTGACGCCGAAGCGATTGCAAACGGCGGCTCGGCGGTGCTGGTGATTTCGGTGCTCTTGTTTAACCTTTGTGCAAGATGGCTCGGATCTGTCATTTATAAAAAACTTACGGCAAATTAATCAGAAAGAGGCGAAAACATGATTGATCACATCATCAGGGAACAAGCGGAACAGACAAAGCGTTCGCCGGAGTCTTCAATTTTGGAAGTGAAGCATTTATCAATTTATTACGGTGACAAACAAGCGGTTAAAGATGTAAACATGGATATTGAAAAACATGCGGTGACGGCTCTGATCGGTCCGTCCGGCTGCGGGAAATCAACATTTTTGAGACAGATTAACAGAATGAACGATGCCATCCCTTTTGCAAGAAGCGAGGGAGAGATCCTTTATGAAGGGCTGAATATTTTGGGGGAAGCGATTAATGTCGTGTCTCTCAGACGGGAGATCGGTATGGTGTTTCAAAAACCGAATCCATTCCCGAAATCCATTTACAATAACATCACACATGCGCTGAAGTATGCGGGTGAACGCAGGAAAGCCGTTTTGGATGATGCGGTCGAGGAAAGCTTAACGAAGGCGGCGCTTTGGGATGAAGTTAAAGACCGGCTTCATTCATCGGCTCTTTCGTTATCAGGCGGCCAGCAGCAGCGTCTTTGCATCGCCCGTACGCTTGCGATGAAACCTGCCGTACTTCTTTTAGATGAACCGGCCTCAGCTCTGGACCCTATTTCAAACGCCAGAATCGAGGCGCTTTTGACAGAACTGAAAAAAGATTATTCGATTATTATCGTTACGCATAACATGCAGCAGGCGCTGAGGGTGTCTGACCGAACGGCTTTCTTTTTAAACGGGGAAGTGGTGGAATACGGGCAGACAGAACAAATTTTCACGAGTCCTAAAGCGCAAAAGACAGATGACTACATTAACGGAAAGTTCGGATAGGGGGAAGGACTGTGAGCCTTGTGAAGGAAGCGGTGCACACACAGAATTTATTTGATATTCACGGCATGAACGTATGGTACGGAGCCCACCAGGCTTTAAAAGACATTACGATCGGTTTTGAGGAGCGGAAGGTAACTGCGATCATCGGTCCGTCCGGCTGCGGGAAATCCACTTTTATTAAAACATTAAACTTAATGCTGCAAATGGCCCCGAATGTCAAAGTGACAGGCGACATGATCTATAACGGGCGCAATCTGCTGAAAGAAAAGACGGATGCGGCAGAATTAAGAAAACAGATCGGTATGGTGTTTCAAAAAGGCAATCCGTTTCCCCAGTCAATATTTGAGAATGTCGTGTACGGTCCGAGAATTCACGGCGAAAAAAATAAAAAGAAACTGCTTGAAATCGCCGAGGAATCTTTAAAGGCAGCTGCGCTCTGGGATGAAGTGAAAGATCGCCTTCACCAGCAGGCGCTTTCACTGTCAGGCGGTCAGCAGCAGCGGCTGTGCATCGCAAGGGCGCTCGCCACAAAACCGGACGTCCTTCTGATGGATGAACCGACGTCTGCTCTTGATCCCGTGTCCACGCGGAAAATAGAAGAGCTGATTTTGACATTGAAAGAAAAGTATACAATCGTCATTGTGACGCACAACATGCAGCAGGCAGCGAGGGTCTCTGATCAAACCGCGTTTTTCTATATGGGCGAACTGGTAGAGTGGGGGGATACAGGCAAAATATTTTCTCAGCCGGATCATCAAAAAACACATGATTATATCACCGGAAAATTCGGATAAAAAAACGGGCCCGGCCATTGACCGGGTCCGTTTTATACTCCCTATTAAAAAAGCCTGCCGGCCGTATCCATCTGAATGGACGATGCCTGCAAGCTTTTTTAGCGGGTTAATGTTTTGACGATTTTTTTAAAGCTCATATCTGAGTCGACTTTGAAATGGCCGGCGCGGATTTCTTTATGGTAGCCTGCGTCAATGACGTAATCATTAAAGTCCTTCGCTGAAGGAATAATCCCTTCTTTTTCAAGAATGGATGACACATCAGCAGTGCTCATTCCGTCTTTAATCGTCAGTTTGTATGTTACTTTTTTCTTTTTGGCGTCTGTGTTTTGGTCGTTGTTTAACGATTTTTCTTTAGAATCAAGCAGTTTTTGATAGTCATCCCGGTTGACGGAGACTTTTTGCTGATCGTCGAGGTAGCTGTTTACTTCTTTTTCTGTCAATGCTGTTTTTTCGGTTTTAACGGCGGCTGCCTGGTCATGGTCAGTCAAATAGAAGACAGCGGCGAGAACGGCCGTCGCTAAAATCATGCCTGCTGCAAAAGCCTGAATGCCCCGTTTTGTCATACGAGCACCTTCTCATTATCTTTAATAATGGTATTGACGTCCTCGACAGACACGTGCTCCGCTTTTGCGATGGCTTCCGCAGACATTCCGTTGTTATATTTTGAAATGATTTGTTTGGCGATTTTTTGGTTAATGCCGCTGCTTTTGGCTTTGCGGATCACGAGGTTGGTTTCCAGCAATTCTTCTTCAAGCACCGTCATTTTCTTTTTCAGCTTGTAAATTTCCTGCATGGCGGAAAGCTGAAGCGTTTCAAGCTCCTGTTCCACGTCTTTCATCGGATCTCTTTGAGAATATGAGAATGCAATAAGCGCTATACTGACGATAAACAACGCAATAATAGCAATTTCCACGTTTCATCACCTTCTATTATTAATTTGCCCTTCTTTTTTATACCATAAAACGCCGCCATTCTAAAGGAAATAGAGAAAAAAACGGAATTTTGTCGGGAAATCTTTTTTATTCGGGGAGCAAACGGTTATTTCTCTATAGATTTCGTATCAGAAAGTCCTTTTTTGTCCTGTTTCGTCATATTTTCCCTTCATCTGACGCAAGCTCATTCAGAGGATCAGAAGCATAAACTGATGTTTTCTGTACTTAAACAACATTTCATGTAAATCACTCTAGCATTCCGTCCATTATAGTGGTATTATATATAAGTCTGAATAAGTAAATGATATTTAGTTTGGAGGGAAAATAATGCGCGTTAATATTACTTTGGCTTGCACTGAATGTGGTGAGCGTAACTATATTTCTAAAAAGAACAAACGCAACAATCCGGACCGCGTTGAATTTAAAAAATATTGCCCACGTGATAAAAAATCTACGTTACACCGTGAAACAAAATAAGCTGTTTAAAACAGCGGAAAAAGCTGGAGCTTTCAATAAAGTTCTGGCTTTTTTGTCTTTCAGGGAGGTTTGAGAAACGTGAAAGCACAAATCAGAACCGCTATCAAAGCAAAGCTTTCTGACATGACAGAAAGTGAATGGGAGAAAAAATGCCGCAGCATGCGTGAAACGCTGTTTTCTTTAAAAGAATGGAAACAGGCCCGCGTGATCGCCGTTACCATCTCGACACGCCTGGAAATTCCGACACAGCCGATTATTGAACAGGCCTGGAAAGAGAAAAAACAAGTCTGTATCCCAAAATGCTTTCCGCAGACGGGAGCGATGGAGTTCCGTACATTTTCTGCGTATGATCAGCTGGAAACCGTATATGCGGGCCTCAGTGAACCGATCGAGAGCCTGACGGAAAAAGCCGCCCAAAAAGACATTGACCTTGTGATTGTGCCCGGCGTGGCTTTTGACCGGGAAGGCTTCAGAATCGGATACGGCGGAGGATATTATGATCGGTACCTCCCCGGTTATAAAGGCCGTACCGTGTCGCTTCTCTTTGACTGCCAGCTGACAGACCGCATTCCCCGTATGCCCCACGATATTCCGGTCGATATGATCGTGACTGAATCTGAAACCATCGCTTAATCGCATAAAAAACTTCTTGCACCGGAATAATTCTCGCTGTTTGACAAACGATAGGGGCAGGAGGGATAAGATGAAAAAATTGTTGATCTACTCATTATGCGCCGTATCTGTTTTAGCCGTTTACCAAAACCGCTACCGTCTGATGAACAGCGTGCTCAGCCAGCCGGGGATCAGACGGTCATTCATTCATTTCTTTTTAAAAATACCGTTTATCAGAAACAAATTCATTCAGCAGGCATTTTAAACAAATCCCGTTTTTCAGCGGGATTTTTTGCATAAGAAAACCTGCCGGTAAAAAACGGCAGGTTTTCTCGTATTGTCAGCTTTTTTTCAGGAAACCGAGCAGAATTGAGATCATAGGAGAAATGTACAGGAAAAAGGTAAACGGCAGGTAGTCGATGACGGAAACCCCTAATGCGCTTGCCATAAAAGCGCCGCTTACTCCCCAGGGAATCAGCGGGTTGATCAATGTTCCGCCGTCCTCAAGCGACCGCGCAAGGTGAATCCGCTTAATGCTGAGCTTGTCATATAAAGCTTTATAAGATTGACCCGGAATTAAGATCGACAAATACTGCTCCCCTGTCGCAAGGTTTACGCCTATACTTGAGAAGACGGTCGCCATGATAAGACGTCCTTTCGTATGCACGCCTTTTATCAATCCTTGAAGCAGCGCCGCGATCAGGCCCGTTTTTTCCATCAGGCCGCCGAGCGCAAAGGCGATCATGATCAGAGAGACTGATCCCATCATCGATTGGAGCCCGCCTCTGTTGATAATGCTGGCCACAGCCTGGTCGCCGGTTTTAAACGCCGTCCCGCTTTGCAGGGCGGATATAAATCCTTGAATGCTGCTGTCAGGAATAAAAACAGCAGTCAGAAGCCCTGCGGAAATAATACCGGCGGTAAGCACCGGAATCACGGAAACCCGTCTCACAGCTAAAATGATCACCAACAGAGGTGAAAGAAGCGACCAAGGCGTAACGTGCACGGCCTCTTTTATTCCGGAAATGACCGCATCAATATTTTGCGTTGAAGCGGCATTTATTGAAACCGATGAACCGAGAATATAAAAAAGAACAATCGTGATCAGCAGTGCCGGAACGGTAGTGCCCATCATATGGCGAATATGCTTAAAAATCGGAATTTCGCCGATTCCGGCGGCAAAATTCGTCGTGTCGGACATCGGTGACATTTTATCACCGAAACAAGCCCCGCAAATGACTGCTCCCGCCGTCCATTCGAGCGGAACTCCCGCCGCGCTTGCTACCCCTAACAGCGCGACGCCGATTGTACTGACAGTTGTCAGACTTGAGCCGACAAGCGTGCTGATAATCATGCAGGAAAATAATGCGGTCAAAAGCAGCTGACTCGGCTGTATAATTGACAAAGCGTAAACGGTGACGGTGGGAATGGCGCCGCTGTACATCCAGGCGCCGATCAGCACACCGATCAAAGCCAGCACGATAATCGGCTGCACACCGTTTTTCAATCCGCTGACAATTCCTTTTTCAAGACTGTCCCACGAGAAACCGAGCCACAAACCTGCCAGAGACAGAATAATGACGCAAAAGAACAGCGGCATATGCGGCTCTGTATGAAAGAAAAACAGGCAGGAAATAATGACGGCTAACATCAAGACAAATAAACTGATGGCTGAGATGAACGTCAGCCTTTTTTCTTGTTTCAAAACAACACCCCATCAAACTTTAATCCTTTTGTGCTTTTGGGCACGAAAGTATTGTAACAGAAAAACGCATAAATGAGTGTTTTTTTACAATTGTGAATATACAATTTATGAAAATAATACAAGGATATTTTCTCCAATCGTTTTTTGCTTGACGCCCGGATCAGTGATGAAATACGCTTATACTAAGAAGAATAGAAATGGTGAAGAAGATGAATTCATTTTATGACGTGCAGCAGCTGTTTAAGTCATTCGGACATATCGTTTATTTCGGTGACAGACAAGCTGAAATTGACTTTATGAAAGATGAATTAAAGGAAATGTACTTGTCAAACGTGATTGAAAGAGAATTATGGCAAAAAGCCGCCGGAGTTCTTCAGAGAGAATCGGAGCGGATCAAAGGCAGATAACAAAGCAGGATTTTAATAAGAAAAGGAGATTATTATGGAAGATACATGGTTTGCGGGGATTGATCTTGGCGGAACAACCATCAAGCTGGCCTTTATCAACATGTACGGTGAAATTCAGCATAAATGGGAAGTTCCGACCGATAAATCAGGAAACACAATTACGGTCACGATCGCCAAAGCGCTTGACCAGAAGCTGGAAGAACTGAACAAGCCGAAACGGATCGTAAAATGGATCGGAATGGGAGCGCCCGGACCCGTGGAAATGGCGACGGGGATGGTCTATGAGACGACAAATATGGGGTGGAAAAACTATCCGCTGAAAGACCATCTCGAGGCGGAAACGGGTATTTCGGCCGTCATTGAAAACGATGCCAATATCGCGGCGCTCGGAGAAATGTGGAAGGGTGCAGGTGACGGGGCCAAAGATGTCATTTTAGTGACGCTCGGAACCGGAGTCGGCGGAGGCATCATCGTCAACGGAGAAATCGTTCACGGTAAAAACGGGGCCGGCGGAGAAATCGGTCATATTTGCAGTATTCCGGAAGGAGGAGCTCCGTGCAACTGCGGAAAATCCGGCTGCATCGAAACGATTGCGTCCGCAACAGGCATCGTCCGCATCGCGAAAGAAAAGCTTGCGGCTGTTTCCGACTCTTCGCTCTTACAAGTGCGCGATCTGACGGCACGTGACGTGTTCGAAGCGGCTAAACAGCAGGATAAGACAGCGCTTGAAGTCGTCGATTATGTCGCAAAACATTTAGGCCTCGTGCTCGGAAATCTGGCAAGCGCCATGAATCCGACGAAAATCGTGCTCGGCGGAGGCGTGTCTAAAGCGGGTGAAATCCTGCGGTCAAAAGTTGAAGAGACTTTCAAAATCACCGCGTTCCCGCGTTCTGCGGAAGCAGCGGATATTTCGATTGCGGCACTTGGAAATGACGCCGGAGTCATCGGCGGGGCGTGGATTGCCAAAAATGAATGGCTCAAACATCAAAACTGCTGAAGAAAGTCTGCCTGCCCATATCGCGGGCGGCTTTCTTTTTTTATCTCCCCAGTCATATAGTTTTTAAAAAAGGGGGATGAACATGGCGGGAATTCGTGTCAAACCTGAATTGAAACAGCATATGAAAGATATTGCAAAGGTGCTTTCAATTGATGAAAAACTGTTGAAAGCCGCTGATAAAACGGCGGAAAACGATGAATTATTTTGTCCCGGCTTTGCCGTGAGCGGGCAGTCAGAGGGTCCGCCGCTTGAGACGCTGAGCGGGCTTTCGCGATACATCCGGCACTGTGAAAGGATTCTTTCCGCTGATCAATGGGTGAAGGAAGAAAAGGTGTACGGCTCCCAATCGGTTTATGAAGAAATTGAGAAAATAACGGATGTCTTTCCGTTTGTCACGTGCCGTAAAATCGGCAGTTCCGTATTGGGAAAGCCGCTTTATGAGCTGAAAATAGGTGCGGATACGGCTGAAAGAAAAGTCCATGTAAACGCCTCATTTCATGCCAATGAATGGATCACCACCTCGGTCGCGCTTAAATGGTGTAAAGAATATTGCGCGGCATTATGCGAAAATAAAACCGTTTTCGGGCACTCTGCGCTTGATATATTCAGCCTGACATCATTGTCATTCGTTCCGCTCGTAAATCCCGACGGTGTTGATCTCGTACTTTACGGATGTGAAGATTTATCAGAAAAAAATGAATTTCTTAATCGATTAAATGAACACCGCCCGGATTTCCGCGAATGGAAGGCGAATATAAACGGTGTGGATTTAAATAAACATTTCCCATCCAATTGGGATATTGAACAGAGGCGCAAACCGAAAGCCCCTTCATACCGGGATTTTCCGGGGACGGCGCCGCTCACTGAACCGGAGGCGCAGGCAATGCACCGGCTGATAACGGAGCAGCCGCCTGACAGGCTGATCGCGCTTCATACGCAGGGAGAAGAGATTTATTGGGGATACGAAGGATGTGAACCGGAGCAATCATCCCGGATGATTCGGGAGTTTGAAGCGATAAGCGGAAACCGCTATCAAGGCGTTAAAACCATTGACAGCCATGCGGGTTTTAGGGATTGGTTTATACAGCAGTATGGAAAAGAGGGCTATACCATTGAGCTCGGGAAGGGAAAAAACCCTTTGCCTTTTCATCAGTTTGCTGATATTTATCAAGCGACGGAAGGTATTTTGTGGAGGTCGCTTGTTTTTTGAGACATCTGTGAAATTTCTCATTTGTTTACATAAACAAATATGGGACAATAGAAAAGAATGGAGGGAAGGCTGGTGAGATACTTGGTTTGTGTTCTGCTGTCAGCACTCGTTCTGTGTTTAGCGGCCTGTGAACCATCTCATCAGCAGCAAGACACAGGCGTTTCGGCAAAATCGGCAGAACAGAAAATCGTTCCGCTCAGTAAAAAGGAAGCGGAGAAAACGGAAGGATGGCTGGATAACAGAACGATCCTGTATACAGCACATCATCAGCTGATGAAATATGATCTTTTCAGCGGAAAATCCGAACGGCTCTATGAAACAAAGGGCAATATTGTCAATGTAAAGATCAGCCGGAAAAAACAGCTGATTCTCATACAGGTGACAAGCAGCGGTCAGACTGAGCTTGTGCTTATGAACAAGCAGGGGAAAAGACTTTATCACAAAGCCTTTAACTCTTATGAGCTGGAGACGGCTTGGAATCCGTATGACCCGTATCAAATGATGATTACCGTTTTTACTGAAACATGGGACTTCACAGCCTATACGGCCGATATGAACAACGGCATTTTAAAAAAGAGTCCCGTTCAGGCCCCTTTTGTCCATTGGACCTCCACTGATGAATTCCAATATATCAAGCAAGGAAAAACGGAGGAAGAGGGTCCTTTATATTCTTATGACTTGCAGACAAAAAAAGAAAAAAGAGTGCTTCATCACGTCATCTGGGCCGATTCCCGCCCGGGCATGACGATTGCCGTCAGACAAACGGATCAATCGGACGGAGACGGCGAGTTCCTTTTCCAAAAGCCGGCATCCGTGACGCACCGCTTTCCTCTCCAAGAAAAGTATCAGAGCTTTGCGCCGATGGAGTATGATTACGATCAGACACACAAGCGGTTTTACATATTCAAGCCTGAAGGCCGCTCTTACAATCTGATCAGCTTTGACTTAGGAGACGAACGGGAGCGGACGGTGCTCAAAAACACGGAAATGGAGCCGATTCAGATCTCTCCGAACGGGGAATACGCTTTATACGGCTTTACGTATGACCGTCTGATTTCACTGAAAACAGGCATGACAGAACCAATCATAACAAATGAAAAAGGAGTTTGAACCAAATGGCAATTGCAGATGTGACAATCATTCCGATCGGAACAAAAACACCGAGCGTCAGTGAGTATGTAGCGGATGTGCAAAACATTTTGGAGGGGTACAAAGCTGCCGGCAAGATCAAATTTCAGCTCACGCCGATGAACACTTTGATTGAAGGTGAGCTGAGCGACTTATTCGCAGTCATTCAGGACATTCACGAAGCCCCGTTCCAAAAAGGGCTGCACAGAGTGGCGACAAATATCCGCATTGATGACAGACGTGATAAAGAAACGACACTGGAGAGCAAAATCAAAAGTGTCAGCAAACATTTGCAGCAATAAAAAATAAGCCTGTATCCATTGGATACAGGCTTTTAATGTGCAGTCGGATAGCCGCTGGTTACAACGGTCATTACGGTAAACCAGCCAAACACGCCCAGCGTGGCGGCGGCTAACAAAAATCCCAGGATATTTCTCTGTCTGACAGCCCGCAGGACTCCTAATACAGCTAATAATGCGACAAGGCCGAAGATTACAACAAGTAACATCATGCTCCTCCTTTGTCATTGAAACCTGAAAATCTTTCCATTTCATTTTAACCGTTTTCATTTTGTTTGTCGATAGCGTTTTCCCGGCCGCATTCATTGAATCTTCCGCAGAAAACCTTCATAATAAGGGCATATACATAAAGAGGTGATGAAAGTGAAATGGAGACGAATGCCGGCCGGTCCGATTCAGGCAAACGCGTATTTTCTTGTCAGTGAGGATCAGTCCTGTCTTATTTTTGATCCGGGCGGGGAAGCGGACAAAATCAACAATTACATAAAAGAAAACAATCTGAAGCCGCTGGCCATCTTACTGACGCACGCCCATTTTGACCATATCGGCGCGCTTGACGAAGTAAGAGACAGATGGGATGTTCCCGTATATCTTCACAAAAATGAAGAAAAGTGGCTGGAGGACTCTTCCTTAAACGGATCGGGCATATTGCGGGGCATCGCCGTAACGGCACGGCCCGCCGAACGGCTCATCGAAGGCGACGGCATATTGGACATCGGGCCTTTCCATTTGGAGACATTGTTTACGCCGGGACATTCACCGGGAAGCGTTTCTTATTATGTGAAGGACGCGGATCTGGTGATTTCAGGTGATGTGCTCTTTCAGGGAGGCATCGGCCGCACTGATTTACACGGCGGAAGTCAGGACGTATTGCTTGATTCCATTCATCAAAAACTGCTCACGCTTCCCGGATATACACTTGTGTTAAGCGGGCACGGGCCGGAAACGGATATTCAGACAGAGCAGGAGCGAAACCCGTTTATCAATGGTTTTTCACTGTAAATGAAAAAAGACAGACCATAATCGGTCTGTCTTTTTCTGTCAGTGGGTTCCGCCGCCCGGTGTCATAATAAAAATAGAGTAATATGTAAATCCGGCGAAAAATACGGTTAAGTAAGCTCCGAAAATATAAATATACATCCGCTCAGTCAGATTCAAATAAGAAAGAAATACGAAAAAGATCGTCTGTCCAAAAAACAAAAGTGAAGCGTCTTTCATGCCCCCTAAAAAAAACATGACTGCAAATATCCCCGTCCAAAATCCTAACACCCGGAACATGCGATTCATTCCTTATCCCCTCCCGAGAGTCTATCTGAAGTTTATTATAATAGATCGGCACTCGAAATGTAAACATTTTCATGATTATATTTATTGTGGAATTTATGTCTTTCCCTGTGTTTTATATCTTATGCCGCTCTCTGAAAAAGATCCGAAAAATCTTTTTGAAATATGTTTAATGAAAAAAAGTTCAGGGTACTTATGTTAACAAAGAGACGGATTATCCGAGGGAGGAATTTTTAAAAATGAAAGAACTTATTTTTTATTCATACCCGAGCTGCACATCATGCCGAAAAACGAAACATTGGTTAAAAGCCCACAATGTTGACTTCCAAGAGCGCCATCTATTCAGGGAGACACCGACAATTGATGAATTGAAGCAGATCTTATCATTAACGACTGAAGGAATTGATGAAATATTGGCGACGAGAAGCCAAACATTTAAAAATCTCAACCTGAACATTGAAGAAATGACTGTAAATGAAGTGCTGAAGCTTTTGACTGAGAAGCCGAAACTGCTGCGGCGTCCGATTCTGATCGATCGCAATAAGCTCGTTATCGGATACAATCCGGGAGAACTGATGAAGCTGACGAAGAAAAAAACGGTACATCAATCTGTATCATAAGAGAAAAACGAAGATCCGCTGATCAAAATTTATCAGCTAATCTTCGTTTTTTGCGGTTGCGGGACTGGGCTAGCTGGATTCGAACCAACGATCACGGAGTCAAAGTCCATTGCCTTACCGCTTGGCTATAGCCCATCGGATGTAATTACAGTATGTGCGTCCGGCGCTGATTTATACATACAAAGGAATTTGAATGGAGGAGACCTGTGAAACATTTGAGTGAAACATTATCTCGAACCTTAATTGAAGAATCAGGTGAAATCACACGCCAGTGGCTGCTCATACCAAAATCGGGGCGGCCTTCAGATGATCAGAAAGCGGAAATGCAGCACCGTCTGTTAATTGAAATCGTTGCCGGCATTCTATCGGAAAAAGACGGCGGGGAAGAGGAGCTGACAAAGTGGGCGCTTCAGTTTGCAAGGGACCGGGCCGTCCATGAAGTACCGGTCTATGAAAGCGTCACGAGCTTTAAAGAATTCCGGAGATTGGTCTGGAACCGCATACAGACATGCTGTGAAACGATGTCTGAGAAGCCTGGGGCGAATGCGGTATTCCAATGGGGAGAGAAGCTGAACAAAGCAATTGACCATATGATTGAAGTATTTACAGAGGAATATTATAAAGTGACTGTTACACAATTAAACGCCCAAAAAGAAATGATTAACGAACTAAGTGCGCCGATTATGCCGATTGCCGACGGTATTGGAATTTTGCCGCTCGTCGGCGAAATTGACACCTACCGGGCAAAAATGATTTTGGAATCGGTGCTTGATCAATGTTCTTCACTCCGTCTTTCTTATTTATTTTTAGATATATCAGGTGTGCCGATTGTGGATACGATGGTCGCTTATCAGATTTTTAAAGTGATTGACAGCACAAAACTTCTTGGCATAGAAACGACAATCTCAGGCATCAGGCCGGAAATCGCGCAGACCGTCGTGAAGCTCGGCATCGATTTTTCTCAGGTGAAAACGGAGCAGAGTCTGGCGAAAGCGCTGGCAAAAAACGGATTTATCGTAAAAGAATCATTAAGATGATAAAAAGCTGAATGGCCGGGAGGGATGTCTCCCTCAGCTATTCAGCTTTTTCAGCTTCAATCGTAATGATATGATGGCTGTCGATTTCTTTTACCGTAAATGTGTAGCCTTCAAAATCAATGGTGCTCCCGGGCTTCGCGTCAATATGCTGAGTAAGAAACCAGCCCCCGAGTGTATCGACTTGATCAGCCGTAATCTCTGTTCCGAGTACATCATTGACGTCGCTGATCAGCAATTTGGCGTTCAGGAGATAGCGGTTCTTCCCAAGCTTTTGAACGGAAGGTGTTTCATCCGTATCAAATTCGTCGCGGATTTCGCCGACGATCTCTTCAATGATGTCTTCCGCCGTTACTAATCCCGCGGTTCCGCCGTACTCATCAATGAGAATGGCCATATGGGCGTGTTCCCGCTGCATTTTAACGAATAATTGATAAATCGGAATCGTCTCAATCACATGGATCGCCGGCTGGATGTAAGGGCTGAGTTCGTGTTTTGTAAACGCCGCTCCTTCTGACAGGAATCTGAATAAAACTTCTTTTATATTGATGATGCCGACTACATGATCTTTATCTCCTTTTACTACGGGATACCGGGTATATTTATTTGTTTTGATAATGTCCCGGAGCATATGTCCCGATCCGCTGTCTAACGGCAGACTCACCATTTCATTCCGGGGCACCATAATTTCTTTGGCAGTGCGCTTATCAAATGTAAAAATGTTATTTACGTAATGCAGCTCGCTTTTTTTAATCATGCCGCTTCGATAGCTTTCGGCAAGGAGCACCCGCAATTCCTCTTCCGTATAAGCCATTTCATGTTCGGAAGCAGGCTTCAAGCCGAACATGGCTGTAATCAGGCGGGCGGAATGATTGAGCAGCCAGATGAACGGAAACATTAACTTATAAAACAAAATCATCGGTCTGGCAGACAAAAGTGTAATCCGCTCGGCTTTTTGGATAGCAAAACTTTTCGGGGCAAGTTCGCCGATAACGACATTCACATATGTAACCAGCAGAAAGGCGATGATCAATGACAGGACTTGGGCAACCGCTTCGTGAACTCCGGTCTTTAAAAATAACGGCTGAAGCATCGCTTTGACTGTCGGTTCACCCAGCCAGCCGATTCCCAAAGCGGTGACGGTGATGCCCAATTGGCATGCCGATAAATATTCATCGAGGTGTGTAATGACATGCTTGGCTGCTTTTGCTCCTTTTACATCTTCCTCAATGAGCTGATTAATGCGGGAGCGCCTTGCTTTAACGATTGAAAACTCTATGGCGACAAAACACGCCGTTAATAAAATAAATAGTACGATGGCAGACAGTTTGATGATATACAATGTAACGCCTTCCGCGAAGGAAGGCTTGCACCTCCCTTTTTTCGGAATAATACCACTGTAGAAAGCTGCTCAAACATCGAACCTGGTTTAGCCTGCTTCATTTACGGTAATAAAACAAGAAAGCGATACTGGAGGATGACAAGAGATGAAGGTACATTCGGGTGCGGACTGGCTGTGGTACCAGCTCGGTCCGCATGAAAAAACAGAAGCGAAAAAAATGATTCATCACAATCACTGGCCGCAATGCGAAAAGTGGTTTGAACATGAAAATCATATAAACTTTCTGCGCTCAGATACAAATGATCAGAATAATGAAGCGGTTTTCGGTTCTTTAATCTATCATCAAGGATTAGATGATGAAAAAAACCATACCGTATTTCACTTTTATATTACGAGAGACTTCTTTTTTACAATTAATTTTGATTTTTCGCTGCTGCGCGGTGTAAAAGAAAAGCATGCCACACAGCAGATTCAAACCTGTGAAAATCCGATTGAAGGCTTTTTTGTTCTGCTGGGAGAGCTGATGAATTCCTATCTGATCGGACTGGATGAATTTGAAGTCAAGCAGCGGACGCTGAAATGGCAGATTCATGATGACAACAGCAAAGGAATCTTGGAAAATGTGCATAAACTGCGCCATGAGCTGTTCATTTGGAAAGGCCTTACACTGGGGGCTAAAAAAGTGGAAATGGCTTTAAAAGAAGCTTTTCTCCCGAAAAATGACAGGCAGAAAGATTACCTCAGAGCTCATCAAAAGATGGAAAGAGGAATTACATATATCAATGAGTTTGATCAGGAATTGAGCAATCTGCTGCACGCCGAGGAAGTCATTACCTCCCAAAGAGGAAATGAAATTGTGAAAGCCTTGACGATCTTTACAACTCTCTTTACACCGATGACGGCGCTTGGAGCTCTCTGGGGGATGAACTTTGATAACATGCCGGAGCTTCATTGGAAATATGCGTATATTTGTTCCATCGTGCTCATTATTGTATCAACCCTGCTGATTTATATTTATCTGCGGCAGAAAGGCTGGACAGGGGACATTTTGAGGGAGCATCAAAAAAAATATTTGCGGAAAGAAAAGAAACGCTAAGGAGAGCAGGCATTCGCCTGCTTTTTTTGATGGCTGGCTGAAAATGGCCGAATGGTTCCCGAGTTCATTCGGTAAATCAGAGTCAGGGGGCTTATTTTTTATTTTTTTACGTTTTACACACTGTAAAACGCATAATCTCTCCTTTGCCGGCTTCTGTGTATCTGATTTACAATACGTGCGGAAGGAGGGAAGTCTTGTGAAAAATATTGAAACATACAGCAGGAACATCATAAACGAGGCCTATACGGCAAGGGCTTCAGATATACACATTGTGCCGAGAGAAAGGGATGCTTTCATTCATTTTCGCATCGGCCATGCTCTTGTGAAAAAAAGAGTCTTAAAAAAAGAGGAATGCGTAAGGCTAATTTCTCATTTTAAGTTTTTATCGGCCATGGATATAGGAGAAAGACGTAAGCCGCAAAACGGGTCATTGTCTCTGCCGCTTCCGACGGAAACCGTTCATTTAAGAATGTCAACCTTGCCGACAATGAATGATGAAAGTCTTGTCATCAGGCTTTTGCCTAAGCGGCAGATTCCCCCTCTGGATAAACTGTCCTTATTTCGGGGGGCGGGCGCCGCACTATTGTCCTTTCTGAAGCATTCGCACGGCCTGCTTCTGTTTACCGGCCCCACCGGATCTGGAAAAACGACCACTCTTTACTCGCTTGTCAACTATGCAAAAAGGCATTTCAACCGGCGTATTGTCACGCTTGAAGACCCCGTAGAAACAAGAGATGAGGATGTGTTGCAAGTTCAGGTGAATGAAAAAGCCGGAGTCACATATTCCGCCGGTTTAAAAGCGATTCTAAGACATGATCCCGATATGATCATCTTAGGGGAAATCAGAGATGCCGAGACGGCTGAAATCGCAGTCCGCGCGGCCATGACGGGACACCTCGTTCTTTCAAGCCTGCATACAAGAGATGCTAAGGGCGCCATATACAGGCTGCTGGAGTTCGGCGTGAACATGACAGAAATTGAACAAACCGTCATTGCTATTGCCGCTCAGCGTCTGGTTGATTTAACATGTCCGTTCTGCAAAGAGGAAAACTGTTCCGTGTACTGCCGGATGTACAGGCAGACACGCCGTGCGGGCATTTATGAACTGCTCTACGGGAAAAACCTCACCCAATGCTTTCAGGAAGCAAAGGGAGAGCACGCCAATTTTCAATATCAGACGCTCCGCAGGCTGATCAGAAAAGGAATCGCGCTCGGCTATGTCACGACCGACAATTACGATCGGTGGGTGTATCATGAAGCGGATTAACCGAACCTGGCCCTTGAAGGATCAAGCAGCTTTTTTGAAAAGGCTCGGTGAAATGACGGAAAAAGGATACAGTCTGATTGAAGGGCTCAGACTGCTGCAACTCCAGCTGCATAAACGTCAGCTTGCAGAGCTGACGGACGGAATCCGCCGGCTGAGGCAAGGTGATGCGTTTTACCAAGTGCTTGAGGCACTGTCTTTTCACAAAGAAGCCGTCTCTATCTGCTATTTCGCTGAGAAACACGGGGAATTGCCGGGGGCGATGAAACAAAGCGGCGAATTATTACAGAGAAAGCTCATGCAGACGGATCAAATCAAAAAAATGCTCCGGTATCCGATGTTTTTAATTTCTTCCGTCTGTGTCATGTTTTATATCCTGCAAAGTTTAATTATTCCGCAGTTTGCTGGGATTTATCAATCAATGAATATGAATACTTCCGGTGCGACTGCTTTCATCTTTGCGTTTTTTCGGCATTTTCATGAAGCCTGCGCACTGGCGCTGTCCGCCGCTTTCTGCTTGTTTTTGTACGTTTGGTTCTTATGTAAAAAAAAATCCCCGCAAGATAAAATGCTGATTGTTGTGAAAATACCACTATTAGGAAAAGCGGCCGTTCTTTTTAACAGCTACTTTTTCTCTTTACAGCTCAGCAGTCTTCTGAAATCCGGCCTATCTATCTATGACAGCTTAACAGCTTTTAAAGAACAATCTTTTCTGCCTTTTTATCGTGAAGAAGCAGAGATGCTCATTACACGTCTGAAAGCCGGAGAAACCATAGAATCCGCTCTTTCCGGGCATCCGTGTTATGAAAAAGACCTTGCGGCTGCAGTCAGCCACGGACAGGCAAACGGCCTGCTTCACCGCGAACTTTATACGTACAGCCAGTTTATGATGGAGCGTCTTGAACAAAACGCGGCGAAGTATACCGGCATTCTCCAGCCTGTCATTTACGGTGTTGTGGCCGGTATGATTTTAATTGTCTACATGTCAATGCTGATGCCGATGTACCAGATGATGAACCAAATGTAAGGGAGTGCTTCGTCTGAAAAATCAAGATGGATTTACTTTAATTGAAATGCTGATCGTTTTATTTATCGTTTCCATTCTGCTTTTAATCACCATTCCTAACGTTACAAAACATAATCAAAGCATTCAGCATAAAGGCTGTGAAGGACTGCAGAATATGGTGAAAGCCCAAGTGACGGCGTACGAAATCGATCATGAAGGTAAAATGCCGGATATGAACGATTTACAATCAGAGGGGTATATCAAAAAGAATACAGCCTGCCCGAATGGTAAACAGATCTTAATTAGTGGCGGAGAAGTTACAGTTGAACAATAACAGGCGGACAGAAAATGGGTTTACCCTTCTTGAAAGCCTGATTGTGTTAAGCCTGGCGTCCGTCCTGCTGACGGTTTTGTTCACGACGGTTCCGCCGGCCTACACCCACCTTGCCGTGCGGCAAAAAACAGAACAGCTCCAAAAAGATATTCAGCTTGCTCAGGAAACGGCTATCGCAGAACATAAAAGAACAAAAATCACTTTTCTTCCAAAAGAGCATAAATACAAACTGCAGTCAGGCGGAAGGATTGTCGAGCGTTCTTTTGACTCGCTTCACATTACACTTGTGACTTTACCGGAGAGCCTTGAATTTAACGAAAAAGGCCATCCGAATTCGGGAGGAAAGATTCAATTGAAGAGCGCCGGGTTCACCTATGAGATCACGGTTTACTTAGGGAGCGGAAATGTCCATGCTAAACGGAAATAAGGGGTTCTCTACTATTGAAACACTATCAGCAATGGCCATTTGGCTGTTCCTTATGACGTCTATCATTCCGGTCTGGACGGGCATGCTGACAGATGGTCTGAAAATAGAAGATCGCCAGGAAGCGTACCAGCTTCTTCAGAAACATATCAGCACTTATATGATGACCGGAAAAAAGCCGCCGTCTCCCGGTGTGAAGTGGAAGGAGGATGGTGAGTATTACAAAGTGTGTACGGCTGACCGCAGCGAAAAAGAAATGTGCCTCAGCATTCTCAAAACAGACTGGCTTTACGCTTCTTAATGTTTTGTTCTCCTTGGCAGTCTGTCTTTTCCTATCAGGCACCTTGGGCCCGATTTTACATCTGTTTTTATCAAACCGGGCCGATAACGGCGGATTAGACAGCCGGGAGCATCAAATTGCCGTTCAGCAGATCATGAACGAATGTAAACAGGCTGAGGCTGTGAAGCCGGCGGACGGCGGACGGGCGTTAGCATGCCGGAAAACCGGAGGCGAAGAAGTGCGTTTTGAAATTTATCATAAGATGATAAGGAAAAGAGTAAACGGAAAAGGCCACGTGCCGATCCTGCAAAACGCGGCATCATTAACGGCTGATGTGAAAAACGGCCTGCTCTTATTAGAGATTTCAAGCGTTACAGGTCAAAAGAATCAGGCGGTCATTCCGGTTTACAGCTCTTTTAAAGGTGATTAAATGTACAAATCTGACGGTTTTATATATCCCGCGGTTCTGTTTGTTTCTGCCGCAGTTTTACTTGTCATCAGCTATACTTCGTCTGATTTCATCACCCGAAAAACATTTGCAAAAGAGGCCGGGGAGTACTGGATCGGAGAGAATCTGCTCCAAAACGGCGTGCTGCTGTCAAGCCGCCATATGACACAGGGACAAAAGGTCCAAACTGGTACACAGCGTTTTCCGTATGGCACCGTTTCTTTTCACATCACGGGGAGTGATCGCCGGGAAACGGTTCAGGTTACAATTCAGGCGGAAACAACGACAGGAACGAGACGGGAGGCTCACCTTTTGTTCGATCAGAAGAAGAAACAGCTGATTCAATGGACGGAAGTATAAAAAAGAGGCGGCGGGACAACACTTCATAGTAAAGACAGCACTATGAGGTGAGAGCCGTGAAAACAAATGATTATGTAAAATATATGACTGAGCAATTCGTTAAATATTTCGATACGCCGAAACAGGAACGGAGAGAGCGAAAAGAAGTGCGGAAAGAAAAGAAAGTGCCGGCTTCTCAGCACTGGTTCGGAATATTGCCGTATAGTTTTAAGCTGTGGATGCAGCGGAAAAAATAAAGTGAATCACACGAAAGGCCCTCCTGATACAGGAGGGCCTTATTGGTATTCCTCAATGACGGCAATTTTATTTACCTTTTGGCTGTAGGGATTAAAAGAAATCGTAACAAACACGCCAAATTCTTTTGCGCCATCCCGCAATGTCAAGTGGTATTGCTTGACTGCTTCGTCCGTTCTTTTCCGATCCCACACCTTTTGAATAAATAACGTTTGGGCGAGCGGATATCTTTTTTTAGCTTCCTTTTCTGCTAACTTTTCCCATTTTGATTTATGGTGAACAGCATAATAAGGCACCGTTTCCGCCTGAGCTGTTCCTGAAACCCCGAAAACAAGAAGAGAAAGGCAAATCAGACTTTGTTTGATCATCATTCTTCGTCCTTTCGCTGTATATACTTTCCATTTTGTTCTAGGCACCTCGTTATTTTCTCACGTTTTATTAGAAAAAATTCCAAAAAGGTGTGTAATTTGAAGCAAAACGCTGTTTTTAAAAGATACCATTCTTAAAAACGAACAATTTGACCGATTTTGACATTTTTCAAGACGATAATCCTTGATTATACTTTGTTCATACAGTTCTTTAAAGAGAACGGTTGTCATATTTATTAACAGTTTTACAGGGGGTAAGGCATGTTCCGATTGTTGCGAATGGAAAAAAAGGGCAAGGTGAGATGGCGGATGATGCTATTTTTACGGCTTTCGTTCATTTTTTGCCTGTCCGTGACGATATGTGCTCAGTTCACAGGTGATACAAGTTCCTCCTTCAATGATGTAAAAAGCTTCAGTCTCCAGGTTCAAACGTGCGGAGATTTTCAATATACGGATGACGATTGCCGTTATGACGAACGCTGGGATCAAAGTGATTTACATATAACAAATCAAACTGATACGTCAGGCACCGTGTGTGCGCCGCTTCAGCTCTATGCCGAGCTGGAGAATAAGGGAAAAGAGCGGACTGTTTCTGACTGGAAATGGGAGCTCCATAAAATTGCTTCTCAGCAGCAGCCTTTACGAAACGGCAATGTTGTGGATAAAGGGCTTATTACTGATAAAAAAAGCAAAACGATTTATAAAATTGAGTCAAAGCGGTCTTTGCAGCCGGGCATATACGCATTCAAGGTTTACAAGCCTGAAGGGTATCCGGCGGACGAAGAAAAATTTGAGTGGTCAAAACCGATAAAACTCGTCAAATGCCGGGAACAGACGACCGTTTCCGATCTAAAGAAAACGGAGAAAGAGCCGGCTGAGCCGGTAAAAGAAAGCGGGGAAGAACATGAAAAAAACGCTGAAACTGATCAGTAATATTTTGTATGCCGTCATCTTCAGCTTGATTATTGTGCTGACGTTAACGGTGATTTCGACCCGGGCTTCCGGGGGTGAACCGGCCATCTTCGGCTATACGCTGAAATCCGTGCTGTCGGGTTCAATGGACCCGGAATTTAAGACGGGTTCGCTCATAGCGGTAAAGAAAATTTCTGACGTGAATGACTTAAAAAAAGGGGATGTGATCACCTTTACGCAAGATGACGGAACAGCCGTCACACACAGAATAATCGGGATCACAAAAAAGGACGGGAACCTGCTGTTTGAGACAAAAGGGGACCATAATGCCGCCCCGGATGCCGCACCCGTTCAAGCTGAAAAAGTGGCGGCCCAGTATACGGGATATCAGCTTCCGTATGCCGGATATGTCATCCATTTGGCCAGCCAGCCGATCGGAACGGCGATTCTGTTAATCGTTCCCGGCGTCATGCTTTTGATTTACTCAATAACAGTCATTGTCAGCGCCCTCCGCGATATTGAGCGGAAAACGAAAGCGCTGGAAGAACATGCGAAAAAGGGAACCATCTCCACATGAATACGGTTGCAACCTGGCGACAGGATTTGATAACAAAAATAAAAAGTAAGGGGAGAGTACAAACATGGGTATGAAAAAGAAATTAAGCTTGGGCGTTGCCTCAGCCGCACTCGGTTTAGCATTAGTAGGAGGAGGCACATGGGCCGCATTTAATGATGTGAAGTCGACAGACGCTACATTTGCGTCAGGAACACTTGATTTATCGGCTAAAGAACAATCAGCCAATGTCAATTTGTCAAACTTAAAACCAGGTGATAAATTGACGAAAGATTTTGAATTCAGAAACAATGGTTCACTTGCTATTAAAGAAGTGCTGATGGCTTTGAATTTTACTGACTTTAAAGGAGCAAAGAAAGGAAATGAATCTGCGGAGGATTTCCTCAGTCAGTTTGAAATTACGGTTCTGACAGTCGGTAAAGAAGGGGGCAACGGCTATCCTAAAAATATCATTTTGAAGGCGGCCAGCCTGAAAGACTTATACTTAATGTCAACAAAACAGGATAAAGCAGCTGCCGAAGCGATCAGCAAGCACATTGATCCGAAATTCCTGAGTGAGAGCGGAAAAGTCAATGTAGCAACCATTAACGGCAAAACAGCTCCTGAGTACGACGGAGTTCCGAAAACGCCTGCTGATTATGACCAGGTGAGAATGGAAATCCAATTTAAAAATGACACCGCAAAAACTGCGGACGGATTAAGTGTGCAAAACAAGTTCCAAGGCAATGCGATTTCTCTTCAATTCTCTTTTGAAGCAACGCAATGGAACGGCTTGACCATTACGAAAGATCATACGGATAAAGACGGTTACGTCAAGGAAAATGAAAAGGCTCACAGTGAGGATAAAAACTAATCCGAAAGTCGGACAGTTAAAAGAGGAGTTGTGCACATATGGCGGCACTACTCCTCTTTTTGCGCTTTTCTCCATTTTTGATAATCTAAAAATTCACGAAATTGTTTTTTTGATACCCCGGATGTCATCGCATCGCGAACCAATTTCTCCCATTCACTATCTAATTGACCATCGTATTCGGTTTCATGTTTTTCATCAAGTAAAGTATGAACCGAGACGTCCAGAACAGCGGAGACTTTTTCGAGAAATTGAATGGAGGGGTTCGTCTGTAAATTTCGTTCTATTGAGCTTAAATAAGACTTCGCTACCCCAGCTTTTTCAGCTAGTTCTGATAGTGAGTAGCCTTTTTCTTTTCGGTATTGTTTAATACGCTGGCCAATCAATGTCATCACCTTCCTTGTGATATTATAGCACATTCAGAAAGGATTTACGGTATGACTTCTGGCTGCCTGGATATGTTGAGAAGACTTTTTATGCGAAAGCAGGTATTTGCGTATTTCTTCTAGGCTGATATTTGCTTTTTGGGCTTCTAATATCAGCTCAACCCATTCCTTATCTAATTGTGAAAATTCCATTTTTGCATTTTTCATGCATTTTCTCCTCCTAAAATACTTGTTTATGTATTTCAGCCAATCCGCCCATGACCTTATCTTTACATGTCTGGAAGTGATTCATCGCATGCGAAACGCCAGAAATTTTTTCTATATACTTTTATTATAATATAGAATTTCCAGAAAAAACGGGAAAGGTGTCGAATGGATAACGCTTATCCAGAAAAATTACTTTGCAGGAAAAATAAACCGCCGTTTTCAATCTGAATGTGAATTTTCGGCTGATATAAGGCTTTCAGCGCTTGTTTTTCCAAATGGTATTCCTCAGGTTTTTCCTCTGTCTGCTCATAAAACTGATCGAGCAGCCTGAGGTCCTTTTTCCATCTGGCGATCGCGCTGTCAGCCCAGTCTGACGGCTCTTTGGCGGCAGCGTCTTTTAAGTAATGCTCCATTCTTTTAATTCCGCTTTCCGGCTTAATCATCGGCGATATGGTAAAGCAATAGTCTGATATTTGCGAGGTCAGCGGAAGCGGTGCAAGCTTCTGCTGAAACCCTTCTATAATTGTTCCAGAAACAAGATGCAGGCCTAAAGACAAAAGTCTGTCTTTTTTCATGTCGGATTGGTATGAAATCACTACATTTAATCCAAGCCAGGGCTGAAGCGGCACTCTGGCTCCGGCTGATACAATTTTCTCATATATTCTTGTAAATCTCCCATTTTGTTTAACTGCTTGAAAGATTTGAAAGAGGCGCGGGGCTCCAAAGTAAATAAATTCGCCGTCCATATCCTCCGGAGCCGTTTCTTTATCAGTGATGAACGTAATCTTCATCGGGTTCGGTTCGCCGCCCGTTTTTTCACACCAATGCCAATAAAACGGGCGGTTCATAATTTGTTTGTCCATCTCGACCGTCAACTGAACCGTCATAAAACCCGGCCCGTGTTCTGTAATCGGACAGTGGTTCGCTTCAAAAAAGCGCAGTAAAAATTCGTGAACCTCCTGCTGTCTCATGTCGCGCTTCCTCCTTTTAGATTAAGATCCTTTTTTTCTGGCGGGATTTTCCGTACCGTACGACAGAAAAGAGGTGAGATTGTCCATTTTGATTCTCATTTCTTCCTCTGTCAGCGAATGGCATAAAATATCATGCAAATGGTCTTCAAAATTGCTCACTTTGATTTTTGTTAAGATGTCATCTAATTCTCCGACGACATTTTCAAATAAATGAATTTTGTCATACAGAAGTTTTAAAATATGCTCTTCCACCGTATGTTTTGTCGCCATATTGTAGATATGGACATCTCTTTCCTGACCTAGTCTGTGAATCCTTCCGATTCTTTGTTCAAGCCGCATCGGGTTCCACGGGAGGTCATAATTGATAATATGGTTGCAGAATTGCAGGTTGATCCCTTCGCCTCCGGCTTCTGTAGCGATCAGCACCTGCACTTTGCCGCGGAAGAGATCCTTCATCCAGTCTTTTTTTCCGCGTTTAAATCCGCCTCTGAACGGAACGGAGCTTATGCCGTTCTGCTGAAGGAACCATTGCAGGTAAATCTGTGTCGCCCTGTATTCAGTAAAAATAATGACTTTATCATTAATCTTTTGGATCAAGTCAACAACTTGAATCGCTTTTGAGTTTTGCGTGACTTGATTGATGCGGTCCATTAAATTAGCGATCGTCTGATCATCGAATGCGGGCGCTTGTTTGTCTTTTTGGTCAAGCATTTTTTTGAGCGTCATATACACGGCTTCCCTGCTTGAACAGCATTCTCTTTGCAGCGTCATAATGGAAAATGCGCTTGCGGGCTTTTCCGTGCCGTTTTTCAGTGCGACGATGTCATCGTAAAGCGCCTGTTCCGTCGGTGAAAAGGTGATCGGCACTGTTTCCACGTGGCGCTTCGTCCATGTAAGGCCGGTGTCGCTCCGCGTGTTGCGGATCATCACTTTATTGACGAGCTCTTTCAAATGCTCATGAGCGTCAATCCCGTCCTTCTGATTGAAGGTTTCTTGAAATCCGCTTTCGTTTCCTAAATGGCCGGGCTTTAACAGTGACACTAAATTAAAGATTTCTTCGATCCGGTTTTGAATCGGCGTCGCCGTCAAAAGCAGGCAGTATTTCTTCACAAGACTTCTCGCAAATTCATAATTTTTCGTTTTGCTGTTTTTGAGCTTGTGCGCCTCGTCAATAATGACGAGATCATACGGAATAGAAAGGACAATGTCTTTGTGAGGCGAGCGTTTGGCCGTATCAATAGAAGAAACGACGATATCGCACTGTTCCCACACATAGCTTTTCTTCTGTTCAACAGCGGGTATTAAAAACTTCTCCTGAAGCTCTTTCACCCACTGGGAAACGAGTGATGCCGGCACAAGAATCAGGATTTTTTTGGCCAGCCCGCGAATCATATATTCTTTTAAAATCAGGCCCGCTTCCACCGTTTTTCCGAGCCCTACTTCATCAGCCAAAATCGCCTTGCCGTTCATTTTTTCAACGACTTTCTGTGCGACCTCAAGCTGATGGGGAAGCGGAGTGAAATTGGGCAGGTATAAAGGAGCCCTCAACCCTTCAAATTCAGGAATGGCAAGGGTCTGCTGGACTTCAGCCGACAGTTTGTACATCTCCCAATTTGACCAGGGACCGTCCGTTTTCAGCCGCTCAGAAAACTCTCCCGGCCAGTTTGCATCAAATATGATCTCTGCTGTCATATGTAACAAAACCGCCTTTCTTTTAAAAAACTGATTTATCATAATTTTTGTTGCCGGACGTAAATGAGGGTGGTAGGATATAAGTAATGATTTCACTAAAAGATATTGCTTTAGTATGTCCATAAAATTGGTAAATATGAGCGAATGACAGCAAGGGGAGAGACTCGGACGAAAGATGGGCGTCCGGGCGCCGAAGGAGCAAACTGCGGAGTGAATCTCTCAGGCAAAAGAACTCTTGCTCGACGCAACTCTGGAGAGTGTCTGCACTTAGAAGCAGCAGACCACCAAAGGGGACGTCTTTATGATATGTTCATAAAGTAAACTTTCAGGTGCCGGGACAGAGAAACCTTCATTTTCATGAGGTGTTTCTCTGTCCTTTTTTATATGTTTTTACAATGCGCCAATGACTGAAGGGGGAAGATGATGCTGAAACGAACACCGCTTTATGACGTGTATAAAGAATACGGCGGAAAAACGATTGATTTTGGAGGATGGGAGCTGCCGGTTCAATTTTCTTCTATTAAAGAGGAGCATGAAGCCGTCCGTACAAAAGCGGGCCTGTTTGATGTGTCCCATATGGGGGAAGTCGAAGTATCCGGTAAAGACGCCCTGTCTTTTCTGCAAAAAATGATGACAAATGACGTTGCCGATTTAAAGCCGGGAAACGCGCTTTATACCGCCATGTGTTATCCTGACGGCGGTACGGTCGATGACTTGCTGATCTATCAGAAAAGCGAGAGCTGCTATCTGCTCGTGATTAACGCGTCTAATATTGAAAAAGACATCGCTTGGCTGACGGAACATACGGAAGGCGACGTCACGCTGACGAATCAGTCTGACGGGATTTCACTGCTTGCCGTTCAGGGGCCGAATGCTCAGTCGGTTCTTGCGAAGCTGACTGAATGTGATTTGTCCTCCTTAAAGCCGTTTACATTTATTGATAAGGCGGACGTTGCCGGACGCCAAGTCCTGCTTTCAAGAACAGGCTATACCGGTGAAGACGGATTTGAGTTATATTGCCGCAATGAAGATGCGGTTCATCTATTTAAGGAGATACTTGCAGCGGGAGAGCATGAAGGCCTCGTTCCGTGCGGTCTCGGCGCCCGTGATACGCTGAGATTTGAAGCGAAGCTTGCTTTATACGGTCAGGAATTGACGAAAGATATTACACCGATTGAAGCCGGAATCGGATTTGCCGTGAAACACAAGAAAGATTCCGATTTTTTCGGGAAATCAGTATTGCGCGAACAGAAAGAAAAAGGAGCCCCGCGAAAGCTGGTCGGACTTGAGATGATTGAAAAAGGGATTCCGAGACACGGATACGCCGTGAAAAAAGACGGTGTTCCGATCGGTGAAGTCACGACAGGCACGCAATCTCCGACTTTAAAGAAAAATATCGGCCTTGCCTTAATCAAAACGGAATTCAGTGAAGTCGGAACGGAAGTAGAAGTGGAAATCCGTAAAAAAACGGTAAAAGCGAAGATTGTCCGCACACCGTTTTATAAACGTCCAAAACAGAGCTGAAAAAGGAGAGTCATATGAAGCATCGATATTTGCCCGCGACAGAACAGGATAAAAAAGAAATGCTGAAAGCCATCGGCGCAGAAACAATTGATGAACTGTTTGCCGATATTCCGGAAAATGTACGGTTTCAAAAAGACTACCAAATTAAAAAAGCAAAATCAGAAACAGAGCTGACGAGAGAGCTGACAAAGCTTGCGGCGAAAAATAAAGACGCTGTTACATATGCATCTTTTCTGGGCGCAGGAGTGTACGATCACTACCAGCCGGTTATCGTCGATCATGTGATATCCCGATCAGAGTTTTACACGGCATATACGCCTTACCAGCCTGAAATCTCACAAGGAGAGCTGCAGGCGATTTTTGAATTTCAAACGATGATCTGTGAATTAACGGGAATGGATATCGCAAACTCCTCTATGTACGACGGGGGAACGGCGCTGGCGGAAGCGGCGATGCTTGCGTCGGGACATACGAAAAAGAAAAAAATCGTCATTTCCGCAGCCGTTCATCCGGAATCGCGGGATGTTTTGAAAACATACGCAAAGGGCCAATATATTGAGGTTGTAGAGGTGCCCGCGAAAAACGGCGTCACAGATCTTGAAGCATTGGAACATGCCGTTTGTGATGAAACGGCCGCCGTGATCGTCCAGTATCCGAACTTCTTCGGACAAATCGAGCCGTTAAAGGACATTGAGCCGCTCGCACATAAAGGAAACAGCCAGCTGATTGTTTCTTCAAACCCGCTCGCGCTCGGTATTTTGACACCGCCCGGGGCATACGGAGCTGATATCGTCGTCGGGGACGCGCAGCCTTTCGGCATACCTGCGGCGTTCGGCGGCCCGCACTGCGGCTATTTTGCAGTAACGAAAAAACTGATGAGAAAGGTTCCGGGCCGGCTTGTCGGCCAAACGGAGGATGAAAACGGGCGAAGAGGTTTTGTTCTCACTCTTCAGGCGCGCGAGCAGCATATCAGAAGAGACAAAGCCACGTCTAACATTTGTTCAAATCAGGCGCTGAATGCTTTAGCGGCTTCAGCCGCGATGACGGCGCTCGGAAAAAACGGCGTCAAAGACATGGCCCGCCAAAATATATTGAAAGCTGATTACGCGAGACGCCAAGCGGAAAAAGCCGGCTTGCACGTAGCATTTGACGGCCCGATATTTAATGAATTTGCCGTCAGGCTGAATCTTCCCGTCAAGGAAGCAAACCGGCGGCTCCTGCAAGACGGCATAATCGGCGGATATGACTTAGGCCTTGCGTATCCGGAACTGAATCAGCATATGCTCATTGCCGTCACAGAGCTGAGAACAAAAGAAAAGATCGATTCGCTTATTGCGAGATTGGGGGATCAACATGAATAATCAAGATCAGGCGCTTATTTTTGAAATGTCCCGCGAAGGGCGTATCGGTTACAGCCTTCCGGAGCTTGATGTGCCGGAAACAGAGCTTGAAAGCCTTCTTCCCGGTGACTATATCCGCGATGAAGACGCAAAGCTGCCGGAAGTATCAGAGCTCGATATTATGCGGCATTATACCGCTCTTTCTAAGAGGAACCACGGAGTTGATTCAGGCTTTTATCCGCTCGGCTCCTGTACGATGAAATACAATCCGAAATTAAATGAAAAAATTGCCCGGATCGCAGGTTTTTCCGCCATTCATCCGCTTCAGGACGAGGACACGGTTCAGGGGGCGCTTGAGCTTTTATACGATTTAAGCGGACACTTGGAGGAGATTACGGGCATGGACGAGGTGACGCTGCAGCCTGCGGCGGGCGCTCACGGCGAATGGACCGGCCTGATGATGATCCGCGCCTACCACGAAGCGCGGGGAGACTTCGGACGGACGAAAGTGATTGTCCCTGATTCAGCCCACGGTACGAATCCGGCATCCGCCACGGTCGCCGGTTTTGAAACGATTACCGTTAAGTCAAATGAGCACGGGCTGGTTGACATTGAAGATTTGAAAAGAGCAGTAAACGAAGAAACAGCGGCGCTGATGCTGACGAATCCGAACACCCTCGGGTTATTTGAGGAAAACATTACGGAAATGGCTGAAATCGTCCATCAGGCCGGCGGAAAGCTTTATTATGACGGAGCGAATTTAAATGCCGTTTTAAGTAAAGCAAGACCGGGAGATATGGGATTTGACGTCGTTCACCTTAATCTGCATAAAACATTTACCGGGCCGCACGGCGGGGGAGGACCGGGCTCAGGTCCGGTCGGAGTGAAAAAAGAATTCATTCCGTATCTGCCGAAACCCGTTCTCACGAAAAAAGAGGGCCGTTTGACTTTTGACTATGATCGGCCGCAGTCGATCGGGCGCGTAAAACCTTATTACGGCAACTTCGGCATTAATGTCAGAGCCTACACGTATATCCGTTCCATGGGGCCTGACGGCTTAAAAGCTGTGACCGAAAACGCGGTTTTAAATGCAAATTATATGATGAGAAGACTCGCGCCTTATTATGATCTCCCGTATGACCGTCATTGCAAGCATGAATTTGTGTTATCGGGAAGAAGGCAGAAAAAGCTCGGCGTTCGAACGCTTGATATTGCCAAACGGCTTTTGGATTTCGGCTATCATCCGCCGACTGTGTATTTTCCTCTCAATGTTGAAGAAAGCATTATGATCGAACCGACGGAAACGGAATCAAAGGAAACGCTAGATGCGTTTATAGATGCCATGATTCAAATTGCGCGGGAAGCGGAGGAATCGCCTGAAATCGTTCAGGAAGCGCCCCATACAACAGTTGTCAAAAGAATGGATGAAACCAAGGCGGCAAGAAAGCCCGTTTTAAAATACGAACGTACACTTGACGGCAGCCGCTGACACGGTGTAAAAAAAGAGCTGTCCGTTTTATACGGAAGCTCTTTTTTATGATTAGTTTTTTGCTTTAATTTTTCCGCCCCATTTTTTAAATCCGCCTTTCAGGTTGTAAATATCTTTACAGCCGTGTTTGCGGAGCGTCTGTGCCGCGCGTCCGCTGCGGACATTGTTTTGGCAGTACAGATAAACGGGTTTATCAGGACGGATTTCACTTTTGCGCTGTTTCAGCTGTGACAGCGGAATGTTGCGCGCGCCGAGAATATGGCCGCCTTCAAATTCATTCGGTTCACGGACGTCAATCAGCTGCGCTTTTCTGTAGCCCGCGCGGAATTCCTCTTCCGTAAGTGTTTTCATTAAACGCTGCTGGTAAAAATACGACACGATCATATAAACGATAAACGCCGCAACAATAATTAAAGCAATCATATTAGACAATGCGATTCTACTCCTTTAGCTTATAAAATAAAACCCTGCTTCCTGAAAACAAGGCTTACCGGACGTTTTGGGACAAATACTATTATAGTAAAGCATGAAGCGATTGTCATCCTTAATGAAACGAAATATTTTTCATTTTCAAGGCAGTTTGTTAAACTGATTTTATTAAAACGATAAAGAAGGGTTCAGTGTATGGAAAAAGAAACATGGCGGTTTATTGACTCAGGGAATGAAAGCCCGGCATTTAACATGGCGCTGGATGAAGCGCTTTTATATTGGCACAGCCAAAAAAAAATTCCTCCGGTGATCCGTTTTTACGGCTGGAATCCGGCAACTTTGTCTGTCGGGTATTTTCAAAATATTAAGAAGGAAATTAACTTTGACGCAGTACATAAACACGGCCTCGGGTTTGTCAGAAGACCGACAGGCGGACGGGGTGTTCTGCATGATAAAGAATTGACATACAGCGTAATCGTTTCAGAGGATCACCCGGAAATGCCGGCCACGGTGACAGAGGCGTACCGGGTGATTTCAGAAGGTATTCTGCAGGGATTCAGAAACCTTGGACTTGATGCCAACTTTGCGATTCCGCGAACGGAGAAAGAAAAAGAAAGCTTGAAAAATCCGCGCTCGTCCGTCTGCTTTGATGCGCCTTCGTGGTATGAACTGGTCGTCGAAGGACGGAAAGTTGCCGGAAGCGCACAGACACGCCAAAAAGGCGTCATTCTTCAGCACGGTTCCATCCTGCTTGACATTGATGAGGATAAGCTGTTTGATCTGTTTTTATATCCGAGCGACAGAGTCCGTGAGCGCATGCAGCGGAATTTCAAAAACAAGGCGGTAGCCATCAACGCCTTAGCACCGAAACGGGTAACGATGGATGAGGCCAGAATCGCTTTTAAAGCCGGTTTTGAGGAAGGGCTGAACATTCATCTTGAGCCTTACACACTCACGTCTGAAGAGCTTGCATTTGTCAATGAGCTGGCTGAGACGAAATACGCGTCTGATGAATGGAATTATAAGCGCTGATAAGGCTTGACAGACCGGAAGCATCCTTGTTTTTTCATGACCGTTAGTGTAAACTTGTAATGGTTTATAAAGTTAAGGTGCTTTTTGGGAGGGTTACTTATGACAACACCAAGTATGGAAGATTATATTGAACAGATTTATATGCTGATAGAAGAAAAAGGATATGCACGGGTTTCTGATATCGCGGAAGCTTTGGCAGTCCACCCCTCCTCTGTAACGAAAATGGTTCAAAAACTAGATAAAGACGAGTATTTGATTTATGAAAAATATCGCGGGCTCGTATTGACGTCAAAAGGCAAAAAGATCGGCAAACGGCTCGTATACAGACACGAATTGCTTGAGCAGTTTTTAAGAATCATTGGTGTTGATGAAGAGAAGATTTACAATGATGTTGAAGGAATCGAACATCATCTGAGCTGGAACAGCATTGACCGCATCGGCGACCTCGTTCAGTATTTCGAAGATGACGAAAGCCGGAAAAAAGAATTGAAATCCGTACAGAAAAAAACCGAAAATCCCGGTGAATAAAGGGCAGCCCGAAATGGGGCGCCCTTTTTTTAATGTCTTCATTCTTTGGTCTATTTCGCCCAACCGTTTCTTAAAATAATAATACACCTTGAGATGGAAGGGAGAGGGCGCGCTATGCAGATTGACGGCGTATTTTCGGGCGGGGGGATAAAGGGGGTGGCGCTTGCCGGCGCTTATGAAGCGCTGGAAGAAAAGGGCTTTCGCTTTGAAAGACTCGCCGGAACAAGCGCCGGCGCAATTATTGCCGCATTTATCGCTGCGGGCTATACGAGCAGAGAGGTTCATTCCATCATAGATGAGGTTGACGGAAGGCAATTGCTTGATCAGAGATACTCATTCCTCCCGCTGAAAATCCTGCGGTGGGTGTCGATATATTGGCGCCTCGGACTATACAGAGGCGATATGCTGGAAAAATGGATTGCGGATAAATTAAAAGCGAAGGGCATCATCGCGTTCGGCGATTTGAAAAAAGGCTCGCTCCGTCTCATCGCTTCAGATCTGACGAACGGAACGATGATCGTGCTTCCTGACGATCTTCCCCGCTACGGATTAAATCCGGAGATGTTCCCGGTTGCCAGAGCCGTCAGAATGAGCTGCAGCATTCCTTATTTTTTTGAACCGATAAAACTGAAGACAGAAAAAGGCACCTCAACGGTCGTTGACGGCGGCGTGTTAAGCAATTTCCCGATTTGGCTGTATTCAAAAGAACGCAAACGGCCGGTCATCGGAATTTCGCTTTCGCCCAACGAAAAAGAGCGCCCGAAAAAATCAATCCGCAACGCTTTTGAGCTGTTCGGGGCTTTGTTTGAAACGATGAAAGACGCTCATGATGCCAGGCATATCGCGACAAAGTACGAACAGAATATTATTTTTATTCCGGTGGAACATGTGATGGCGACGGAGTTTCATCTCACACCGCAAAAAAAACTAGCTCTCATTGAGCTAGGAAAAAGCAGAACAGAGCAATTTTTGAAGCAATGGAGCTATTAAAAAAGCGCTCTGTTTTTCTTTTTATTCTTTTTGCCTTCTATGACGGTAAGCTGGGTCTGGCTTTTTTTCTTAAGAATCATCGGCTTCGGTCTGCTGCTGCTCGGCACGCTCCGCAAATGGCTGACCCGGCCTCTGTGTCCGGCGCGGTGCTTCGCTTTTTGCTCCTTCATTCGGAGCCGCGATTGTCTGGCCGCTTTTCTGAAAGCGGTTCCGTCACGGCCGGTGCGGCGGTTCAGGACCGTCCTCACGATAAAATAAATAATGATGCCTGCGATAATAACGGTGATCGCTCTTGAAATCATCTGCCCGGGGTTGGTTACCGCCGCATAAATGAAACCGAATGCGCCAAGCGCTATCAATACAGCAAAAAAAGGTTGTACACGATGATTCATAACTGCCCACCTCCAAAATAATAACGGTAACGGTTCAGATTACGTTGTGAGACGGTTTTTCGCTCTGTTCTGAAATGTCTTCCAGTCTGAGAAGCTCGTTAAAGCTTTCTATGGCAACCTCGACCTGGTCATCCGCCGGTTCCTTTGTCGTTAAAAGCTGCAGCCACAGGCCGGGATAACCGAGCACTTTCAAAACGGGGATATTCCGCACTCTGTTCGTCAGCTGGAGCACTTCAAAGGAGATGCCGAGAACGACCGGTATAAGCGCAATCCTGTCTAAAATCCGCACCCAAAGCGGATCTGTCGGAACGAGTAAATAGACGAACATGCCGACAATGATCGTAAATAAAATAAAGCTTGAACCGCAACGGTAATGAAGCCGTGACTGCTTCTGAACATTTTCTATTGTAATTGGCAAATTCTGTTCATAACAGTTTATGACCTTATGTTCGGCTCCATGATATTGAAACACTCTTTTAATTAACGGCGTCATTGATAAAAAATAAATGTAGCCGAGAAGCAGAATAAGCTTAAACAGACTTTCGATTCCGATCTGCGCGGCGTCTGAGGAAAATACGGGCCTTACAAGCTCCGCTAAGAAGACCGGGACGAGCGTAAAAACGAATTTGCTGAACAAAAACGACAGAACGCCGATCACCGCCAGGCTGAAAAACATCGATAAGCCCGAACCCTTCTTATCTTCCTGCTCCAGCTTGGCGTCATCTTGAGGATCAAGCCCGTAACGTTCGCTGGAAAAGTTTAAATGCTTTGTGCCGTTGGCGCTCGCCTCAATGATGGCGACGATTCCCCGCAAAAAAGGAATCTTTTTTAAAGCCGAAAGCTTGGCGTTCGGCACTCTCGGAAGCTTGAAAAAATCAATGCTTCCGTCATTCCTGCGGATGGCGGTAACATAATTTTTTCTGCCGCCGAACATGACCCCTTCAACGACAGCCTGCCCGCCGTAAGCAGGGGGCGTTTTTTGTTTGGACATTGTTTATCAACCTGCCTGTTTTTTTAGGATTTACTAACCATTTCCTTTCACTCTATTGTACAGGAAACCGCGGTAAACCTCTAGTTAGACAGCCGGAAAATCAATGCTTTTTCTACATGCAGTATACCCCGTTTCTTTAGATTTTACTCATTGAATGAAAATATGGCGCAGTTTTTTATGACTTTTCAATTTTGGGGCAGTCTATGACTGGAGGTGCCATGATGACAAGCGAAAAACATTCAGAACAGGAAGAAAAAAAGAAGCAGGATGATGATCAGCAGCCTGTTTCATTTACCGGCAGAATTTGCGGTATCGGATTTGCCGGCGGTGTATTTTGGAGTTTGATCGGCTATCTCGGGTATGTCTTTCATTTTTCAGAGATCAGCCCCAACATGATTCTTCAGCCGTTTATGATCGGAGAATGGAAAAAACAATGGCTCGGCACGATGGTCAGCATCGTTGTCATCGGATTCATTTCAATTGCCGGGGCGTTTATTTATTTCGTCTGCCTGAAGCGTTTTAAAACCATGTGGCCGGGGATGGTGTACGGCGTCATTTTATGGTGTGCGGTTTTTTTCTTATTCAATCCGATTTTCGAAGATGTGAAATCCGTCACTGAATTGAAATCAGATACAATCGTGACGACGCTTTGCCTTTACATTCTGTACGGTTTGTTTGTCGGCTACTCAATTTCCTTCAACTACAATGAACTTACGTCAGACAAGCTTGCAAGGGCGCTTGGCAACAAGTGAATAAGTGTATAATCCCTGTCCGGTATGGTAAAATGTTCACGAGAAGTGAACATTTTTTATGCTGAAAACCGGGCGGGGATGCTCCCGCGTTGTCAGGCGGCAGTCAAGAATCGGCGAGGAGGAGAAAGGGAATGAAACTTGAGAAATTGCGAAATCTTTTCGGTCAGCTGGATATAGACGGAATGTTGGTGACAAGCTCCGCCAATCTGCAGTATATGACGGGATTTACGGGTTCGTCAGGCCTTGCGGTCATATCGAAAGAACGTGCGGCATTTATCACGGATTTCCGTTACACCGAGCAGGCGAAGACGCAAGTGAAGGGTTTTGACATTATCGAGCACGGCGGAAGCTTAATCCAAACGGCTGCGGATACGATTCTTGAGTACGGCATTAAAAAACTCGGCTTCGAGCAAAACAGCATGACGTACGGAACATATGCATCCTACCAAGCGGTGCTGCAGGAAGCGGAGATGGTTCCCGTCGCGGATTCCGTTGAAAAGTTGCGCTTGATTAAGTCAAGTGAAGAGATTAAGATATTAGAGGAAGCTGCGAAGATTGCGGATGATGCGTTTGAACATATTCTGACGTTTATCAAACCGGGCATCTCAGAGATTTCAGTTGCAAACGAGCTTGAATTTTATATGAGACGTCAAGGAGCAGACGGCTCTTCCTTTGATATGATCGTCGCCTCGGGAGTCAGATCCAGCCTTCCCCACGGAGTGGCAAGCGGCAAATTGATTGAAAAGGGAGACTTGGTCACGCTCGATTTCGGCGCTTATTATAAAGGGTATTGTTCTGATATCACACGCACCGTCGCGGTCGGAGAGCCAAGTGATAAACTGAAAGAGATTTATCAGGTCGTATACGATGCCCAAGCGCTTGGTGTCCTGCATATTAAACCCGGCATGACGGGAAAAGAAGCGGACGCCCTGACGAGGGATCACATCACCGCAAAAGGCTACGGACAGTATTTCGGCCATTCGACAGGACACGGGTTCGGAATGGAAGTCCATGAATCACCGGGGCTGTCTTTCAGGTCATCGGCCGTTCTTGAGCCGGGCATGGCGGTAACGGTCGAGCCGGGCATATACATACCGGATGTTGGGGGCGCAAGAATCGAAGATGATATCATCATCACTGACGACGGCAACCGGACAATTACGCATTCCCCTAAAGAATTAATTATTTTGTGATCGGAATATAGGAGGACATCAAACATGATTTCAGTTAACGATTTTCGTACAGGACTAACGATTGAAGTAGACGGCGGCATTTGGCGCGTCGTTGACTTCCAGCACGTAAAGCCGGGAAAAGGAGCGGCATTTGTCCGTTCTAAATTGCGTAACCTGCGCACGGGCGCTATTCAGGAGAAAACATTCCGTGCAGGTGAAAAAGTCGCGAAAGCGCAAATCGAAACAAAAACGATGCAGTATCTTTATGCCAACGGCGATCAGCACGTGTTCATGGATACAAGCTCATATGAACAGCTTGAATTGAACGAAAACCAAATCGAAGAAGAATTAAAATATCTTCTGGAAAATATGTCTGTGCACATCATGATGTATCAGTCTGAAACGCTCGGTATTGAACTGCCGAACACAGTTGAACTGAAAGTTGTTGAAACAGAGCCGGGAATTAAAGGCGACACGGCGTCAGGCGGCACGAAACCTGCCAAAACGGAAACAGGTCTTGTCGTAAACGTACCGTTTTTCGTGAACGAAGGCGATACGCTGGTTGTAAATACATCAGACGGCTCTTACGTGTCAAGAGCGTAGTCAAAGAAATTCGGAGTCTGCTCCTTTTACGGGGCAGGCTTTTTTTGCGTTCTGCCTGAATCTTTCTTCTATATGAAAATAGTGAGACTACTTCCGTCAGCTAGAGCATATAGTGTAACAAAATGCTTGAAGTTGGGGGATTGCAATGAAATTTTTGTTTGGTTCAATCAATTCTACTGTTTTAACGATGGCCGGTTTACGAGTTTTGTCCTCGCTCATTGAATTATCGGCCGCTATTATCATGCTTTTGACAAACGACATCAGAAAAGCGGTTGTAGTGAATAGTATTTTGGCAATCGTCGGCCCGCTGATCTTTATCATCACAATGACGATCGGCATTTATCAGATTGCCGGACAGCTCTCATATGCAAAATTAATATTGATTTTTGCGGGAGTGGTGCTGATTTTGGCCGGTGTGCATAAATAGAGGGCCGGGGTGTCATAAAGTCTGTCCCGGATCATACATTTTAAAGAAGCCAATCGGTAAAAAAGGAGGAGACTCTATTGAATGAGATTACAGAGGTTCTCCCTGAATTATTGAGAGATGCCATCTCCGCCGTGCCCGAAGAAGCGAGGCGGGATACAGAAGAAATCAGAATCCGCGTCGACAGGCCGGTTGAACTGATCCAAAAAGGACAACCTTTGTATTTGTCATATGTCTGTACGGCCGGCGACGCACAGCTGATCCTCAGCCGGCTCAGCAATTACAGTATGTACACGCTGGAAGAAGAGCTGAAAAAAGGATATATCACAATCAGAGGAGGCCACCGCGTGGGGCTGGCCGGAAGAGTCATCGTCGAAAACGGAGCCGTCAAAGGACTCCGGGATATTACTTCTTTTAATATCCGAATCGCCCGGGAGAAGCTGGGAATCGCAGAACCGCTCATTCCTTTCTTATGGAAAGAAAACTGGCTGAATACGCTGATCATCGGTCCTCCGCAAACGGGGAAAACGACCTTGCTTCGTGATTTGGCCCGGCTTTCCAGCACCGGATCAAAACGCATCCCGGCAAAAAAGACAGGTATCGTAGATGAACGTTCGGAAATTGCCGGCTGCCTGCGGGGCATTCCCCAGCACAGTTTCGGCCGCAGAATCGATGTCCTTGATGCCTGTCCGAAGGCGGAAGGGCTGATGATGATGATTCGCTCTATGAGTCCTGATGTCATAATTGTGGATGAAATCGGGAGAATGGAAGACTCACAAGCGCTGCTGGAGGCGCTTCATGCGGGCGTATCCGTTATCGTATCTGCGCACGGGTGGGACATGAAAGACTTGGTCAAGAGGCCGTCGCTGAAAATGCTTTGGGAGGAAAACGTGTTTGACCGATATGTTGAACTGTCAAGGCGCCGCGGTCCGGGAACGATCAGCAGGATGTACGGAAAGGACGGGGAACCTGTTCCGCATGCTGAAAGCGTGATGACATGCTGAAGCTTTTGGGTGCCGTGTTTATTCTGACAGCGACGACATGGACGGGATTTGAGATCGCCAAAATGTATATAGAAAGGCCGAGGCAGATCCGTCAGCTGCGCGCGGCGCTCCAATCGCTTGAAGCGGAAATCATGTTCGGGCATACACCGCTGCATACCGCCTCGGGACAAATTGCCGCACAGCTTTCCAAACCTGTATCGTTATTGTTTCAAGCTTTCAGCAGAAGGCTAGAGCAGGGAAGCGATTCCGCCAAAACGGCTTGGGAACAGAGCTTGAAAAATAACTGGTCGTCCATGGCGATGAAAAAAAGCGAATATGATGTACTGAAGCAATTCGGAGAGACGCTCGGGCTCCATGACCGTGTTTCTCAGCAGAAACATATCAAGCTTGCGCTTACACATTTGGAAGCGGCGGAAGCGGATGCCGGACGGGCGCAGGCGAAAAATGAAAAAATGGTGAAAAGCTTAGGATTTTTAGCCGGACTGTTACTCATTCTTCTATTGATGTAAACATGAGGGGAGCAAACATAAAATGGGAGTCGACGTAAATGTCATTTTTCAAATCGCCGGAGTCGGTATCGTGGTTGCGTTTCTGCACACCATACTTGACCAAATGGGAAAAAAAGAATACGCCCAATGGGTGACGCTGCTTGGCTTTATCTATATTTTATTTATGGTGGCGACGATTGTCGATGACCTGTTCAAAAAGATCAAAGCTGTGTTTCTATTCCAAGGATAGGGGGGCTTACAGATTGAGATTGTTCAAATTGTAGGTTTAGGCCTGATCGCCACATTTCTCTCCCTGATCGTAAAAGAACAGAAACCGACTTTCGCGTTTATGATTGTCGTCTTCAGCGGCTGCGTGATCTTTCTTTATCTCATCGACCAGATTTACGACATTATCAGAATGATAGAAAAAATAGCCGTCAATGCAAATGTCAATATGGTCTATGTGGAAACCATTTTAAAAATTATCGGCATCGCCTACATCGCTGAATTCGGAGCGCAGCTGACAAAGGATGCGGGCCAGGGAGCGATTGCTTCGAAAATAGAGCTGGCCGGAAAAATTTTGATACTGGTAATGGCCGTGCCGATACTCACCGTCATTATTGAAACGATTCTCGGACTTATTCCTTCTTGATCATAAATAAAATGGAAAGGGGGGCACAAAAAATGAAGCGCTTTCGGTGGGCGGGAGCTTTTTTGTTCATCCTCTTATTTTTTCAGACTGAATGTGTACAAGCTGCCGGAACAGACGGTGCGTCGCAGGAAACCGCAGTTCACCAAGAATCCGCTGATGAAGTGGCGAAAAAGCAGGCCGAAGCGCTGAAAACAGAAGGCATCGGAAAGTTTTGGGACGACATCATGACAGAATACGGCGGTCTTCTGCCTGAAAGCCAAAAGGGAAGCATCATCGACTTTATTAACGGAGAAAAAACGTTCTCACCGGAGGCATGGCTGAAGGCTTTATTTTCATACTTGTTTCATGAAGTGCTCGCAAACGGAAAGCTTCTGGGAACTTTGATTCTTCTCACCATTTTTTGTGTCATTCTGCAGCTCCTGCAAAATGCGTTCCAGCAGAGCACCGTCAGCAAAGTGGCTTATGCAATCGTCTACATGGTGCTGATTATTCTCGCTTTAAACAGCTTTCATGTTGCCGTCAATTATGCCAGTGAAGCGATCCAGACGATGACAAGCTTCATTCTCGCGCTCATCCCGCTTTTACTCGCGCTTTTGGCGTCTTCCGGGGGAGCCGTTTCCGCAGCTTTTTTTCACCCCGTTATTTTATTTCTGATGAATACGAGCGGCCTTCTCATTCAAAACATCGTCATGCCGCTTATCTTCCTGTCAGCGATTTTAAGCATCGTCAGCACGATGACGGATCAATATAAAGTCACGCAGCTTGCCAATCTGCTCAGAAATATCGCGATCGGAGCGCTTGCCGTATTTCTCACCGTGTTTCTCGGCGTCATCTCCGTACAGGGGGCTTCGGCTGCCGTGACGGACGGGATTACGCTCAGGACTGCAAAATTTATAACAGGCAATTTTATTCCCGTACTCGGCCGGATGTTTACGGATGCGACGGATACGGTCATCAGCGCCTCGCTCCTATTAAAAAACACCGTGGGAATCCTCGGAGTCGGAATTTTGATCTGCATCTCCGCGTTTCCGGCGATCAAAGTGCTCTCGCTCGCTTTTATTTATAAGCTCGCGGCCGCTATTCTGCAGCCGCTCGGAGGCGGGCCCGTCATTACGTGCCTCGGCGTCATCAGCAGAAGCGTACTGTATATTTTCGCGGCGCTCGCCATCGTCTCTCTCATGTTTTTCCTCAGCATCACAGTCATTATTACAGCAGGCAACCTCACCATGATGATGAAATAAAGGAGGCCCATTGGATATGAGCTTTTTAACAGAATGGCTGACAAGCATTATTTTATTTATCTTATTCGCCATCGTCATCGACATGCTGCTGCCCAGCTCCAGTATGCAAAAATACGCAAAGATGGTTGTCAGCCTGCTGTTAATCATTGTCATGCTCAACCCGATATTCAAACTTTTCAAAACAGACCCGGAAATCATCTTCGATTATTTGACAAAACAAGAGCAATCTCAATCCGCTGATATAAAAAATCAAATTAAATCAGAAAAAAAAGAAATACAAGCATCAAACCGCGCATATGTTTTAGAAGAAATGGCTGTCCAACTAAAAAAGAAAGCGGAGGAGATGTTCAGTCATGACGAATACAAAATAGACGACATCCGCCTTACAGCGGAAGAACAGGTTCGTTCAGAAGAAGATGTAAAAACGATCAGCGTGTATATGGCCCCATCTTCTGAAAAAACCGTGCAAACCGTCGCACCGATCGACATCCGCACAGACCGCAAATACGAACCGGAAGGCGCAGCCGACAAAAAAGAGGCCGCAGACATCAAAGAAAAACTTGCGGATATATGGGAAATCGGCAGTGAGAAAATTACGGTTTATATGGAAGGCGGGGAGAAAAACGGCCATGAATAAAAACGGACTATGGACCATACTCAAAAAACAGCTGATGATCGGACAGGCGAAAGACGGAGAAAAACCAAAACTGACAAAATATCATTACTTTCTGTTCGTGTTTGTGCTCGGGGTATCTTTTATGCTGGTCAGCCAGCTGTTCTCTTCACCGGAGAAAACCGGGAAGGACCAAGCGGCGCAGACCGTCATGTCCGGCCGAACGGAAGACAAAAGCGGGCAAAAAAGCGCACCCGTTTTTAAGGCATCGAAAGACGGCAGCGCAAAAACCACGATCGATGATTACGAAAGAGACTATGAAAACCAGCTGAAAGAAATCCTTGAAACGATTATCGGCGTGGAGGATGTCTCAATTGTCGTAAACGTAGACGCAACATCTTTGAAAGTGTTTGAGAAAAATAAAACGAAAAAAGACACCACCACTGAAGAAACCGATAAAGAAGGCGGCAAAAGAAGCGTAACCGATCAAACCTCTGAAGAACAAATTGTCATGATTCGAAACGGGGATCAGGAAACCCCGGTCGTCGTCCAGACGAAAAAGCCCGATATCCGCGGTGTACTCGTTGTCGCTCAGGGAGTGGACAACGTTCAAATAAAAAAAACCATCATTGATGCCGTCACAAGGGTGCTCGATGTTCCGAGCTATCGTGTAGCGGTTGCCCCTAAAAAAATCAAGGAGGATTCATAAATCATGCTGAAAAAACAAACGGTTTGGCTTTTAACAATGCTCAGTCTCGTCGTGGTATTAAGTGTTTATTATATTATGTCGCCGGAAAGCAAAAATGCCGTGCAGATGAAAAGCGAAAAAAGCAGCGGAGAAGTCGCCACTGAAAAAACGCCTGCTCCTGAAACGAAAGATAAGAGCGGAAGCGGCACGGAAAAAGAAGACGGCACAAAAGGAACGAAAGATTCTAAAGGCACAAAAGAGGATAAAGAAACATCAGCCGAAGCATCGGACAAAGACGGATCGGTCGCCACAGAAACAGCTGATGAAAACTTATTTACAGCATACCGCATGGAGCTTGAAGACGCGAGAAGCAAAGAAAGGGAACAGTTAAACAGCATTGTTTCAAGCGATGATGCGACCGCAAAGGAAAAAAGCGAAGCCTACGATAAAATGACGGCGCTGAGCAATGCTGAAGGGACGGAAAAACAGCTGGAAACGCTGATTAAAACACAAGGCTACAAAGATGCGCTCGTGGATGCTGAAGGAGACAAAATCAACATTACCGTCATGTCTGACAAACATTCAAACGCAAAAGCTTCCGCTATCATTGACCTGGTGGAAAAAGAAATCAAGACGATGAAAGACGTCGCCGTCACGTTTGAACCGACAAAGTAAGAGACCTGAACCGCCCGCACCCGCTGCGGGCTTTTCTGATGTCATTTTAGATCAGTGTTGAATTTACACAAGCGCTCCTGTAAGATAAACATAGTATGTACTTTTAGTAGCAACCCATAAATTTCTATTTTTTATACATAGGAGTGGAAACTGATGTTAAAAATCAACGAAATTCATGAACTGATAAAAAGAATCGATGAATCTTCCATCGACGAATTTGTTTACGAAATTGAAGGCGTAAGTCTCAAACTGAAAAAAAATGAAGCGCCGGCAGTGAATGTAACGGGACAAGCCCAAGCCGTTCCCGCCGCTTACGCACCTGCTCCGCAGGCTGCAAAACCGGAAGCGAGTGAAGCCGCTCCTGCTCAGGAAGCGCCGAAACAAGACGAAAACCTGCACAAAATTACGTCTCCGATGGTCGGAACGTTTTATGCTTCTTCATCGCCGGAAGCCGGCCCTTACGTAAACCAAGGTTCAAAAGTGAGCGAAAATACAGTTGTTTGTATCGTAGAAGCAATGAAACTCTTTAACGAGATTGAAGCCGAAGTAAAAGGAGAAATCGTTGAAGTGTTAGTTGAAAACGGCCAGCTGGTCGAATACGGACAACCTCTATTTCTTGTAAAAGCTGAGTAAGGAGACCTGCTATTATGATTAAAAAGCTATTGATCGCCAACCGAGGAGAAATCGCCGTCAGAATCATCCGGGCCTGCAAAGAGCTGGGCATTGAAACTGTAGCCGTTTATTCTGAGGCAGATAAAGACGCCCTGCATGTCCAAATGGCCGATGAGGCTTTTTGTATCGGGCCGAAAACATCAAAAGAAAGCTATTTAAATGTAACGAACATCGTCAGCGTCGCAAAGCTGACCGGCACGGATGCGATTCATCCGGGATACGGATTTTTAGCTGAAAACGCCGACTTTGCCGAGCTGTGCGAGGAATTAAACGTAACGTTTGTCGGCCCTACGGCTGACGCCATTTCAAAAATGGGAACAAAAGATATCGCGCGCGACACGATGCAGCTGGCGGGCGTGCCGATTGTGCCCGGTTCAAAAGGAATCATAAAAAATACGGAAGAAGCGGTTTCGCTTGCAGGTGAAATTGGGTATCCTGTCATTATAAAAGCCACTGCGGGCGGAGGCGGAAAAGGCATCCGGGTCGCACGCACAGAAGAAGAACTGATCAAAGGCATTGAGATTACCCAGCAGGAAGCCGCTACGGCATTCGGAAATCCGGGTGTGTACATCGAGAAGTACATAGAAGATTTCCGCCATGTTGAAATTCAGGTGCTTGCGGATAATTACGGAAACACGATCCATCTCGGAGAGCGTGACTGTTCTATCCAAAGACGTCTGCAAAAACTTCTTGAAGAGTCACCGTCACCTGCGCTTGATTCTGAAATCAGGGAGCAGATGGGTGAAGCAGCGGTAAAAGCAGCGAAGGCCGTCGGTTACACGGGAGCCGGCACAGTAGAATTCATCTATGACTACAGAGAACAGCGCTACTACTTCATGGAAATGAACACGCGTATTCAAGTAGAGCATCCTGTCACAGAAATGGTGACGGGAACGGATCTGATCAAAGAACAGATCAAAGTGGCATCCGGACAGGAGCTTTCGCTCAGACAGGAAGACGTTGAATTTAACGGCTGGGCGATTGAATGCCGCATCAACGCTGAAAATCCTGCGAAAAACTTCATGCCTTCACCCGGTAAAATTAACATGTACCTGCCGCCGGGCGGACTCGGCGTACGCGTGGATTCAGCCGCATATCCCGGCTATTCGATCCCGCCGTACTATGACAGTATGATTGCTAAAGTCATCACATACGGAACAACGCGTGATGAGGCAGTCGCACGGATGAAACGCGCGCTGAGCGAATTCGTGATTGAAGGTATTGAAACGACGATTCCGTTCCATTTGAAACTGCTTGAACACGAAACATTTGTCAGCGGAGAGTTTAATACAAAGTTTTTAGAAACATATGATGTAATGGGCTCATAATTTTTGCGGGAGGTGAATTGAATGGAAGACAACAGTGTGCTTAAAATGGATCATGATGAGGCTCATTTAGGCAAGGTTGAAATTGCTCCTGAGGTCATTGAAGTCATTGCCGGCATCGCCGCTTCCGAAGTTGAAGGAGTTGCTGAAATGCGCGGCAATTTCGCCACGGGCGTCGTAGAACGCTTCGGCAAAATCAATCACGGCAAAGGCGTAAAGGTCGATTTAGCCGATGACGGGATTACCATCGACGTCTATTGCGTCGTTCAATTCGGGGTCTCGATCCCGAAAGTGGCGGCAAGCGTTCAGGAGAATATCCGCCAAACCTTATTAAACATGACGTCTCTGACCATTAATGAAATCAATATTCATATCGTCGGCATTCAATTTGACACGAAAGCCCAAGAAGTCGAAATCGACGAAGAAATGTAATGAGCGTATAAAAACCAAGGGGATGGGCAGCCCTTTGGTTTTTTATACGTTTCCCGTCATTTCAGGCATGAAGAAAGCCGGCTTACAAACGGCAGCCGAGTTTCTTCATGCTGTGAAATCCGAATGAAATTAATACGGTTTGTGAAAATATTCGGCATTAGGGTGAAAAAACCTAAATTTCGACATGCGATTGAGAAAAAAATATGTTATGATCTCTTTAAGCTTAACGACAAGCGGATAAAGCGGATCTGAAGGAGAAAGAAAATGAAAAGAAGAACAGCTAGAGAAAAAGCTTTGCAGGCACTTTTTCAGATTGATGTCAGCGATATTGCACCGAACGATGCCATTGAGCACGCGCTTGATGGTGAAAAAACAGATGCCTTCTTTGAACAGCTGGTGTACGGAGTGATCGAACATCAGGTTCAGCTTGATGAAATGATTTCCGGCCATCTCGTCAATTGGAAGCTTGACCGGATTGCAAACGTAGACCGCGCGATCCTGCGTCTGGCGGTGTATGAAATGGTTTATTCTGACGACATTCCTGCTAACGTGTCATTAAACGAAGCAATCGAGCTGGCAAAACGGTTCGGCGACGATAAAGCTGCAAAATTCGTAAACGGGGTTCTTTCTAACATTAAAACTGATATCGAATCATAGGAGGAAAGAAAATGACTGCAACAATCATCGACGGAAAAGAAACGGCTAAAGAAAAACGCGAACAATTGGCAAAAGAAGTAGAAGAGCTGAAAGCACAAGGCGTAGTGCCTGGCTTGGCGGTCATTTTAATCGGAGACGATCCCGCTTCTGTTTCATATGTGACAGGCAAGAAAAAAGCCGCTGAAACAATGGGAATGAAATTTAAGCTTGACCGCTTTGACTCAAGCTTAACCGAGGCGGAGCTTTTAACAGTGATTGATCAGTATAATCAAAATCCGGAATTCCACGGCATTCTCGTCCAGCTGCCGCTCCCGGATCATATTTCTGAAAAAGCCGTAATCGAGCGGATCTCCCCTGATAAGGATGTTGACGGTTTCCACCCTCTCAACGTCGGGAAAATGCTGCTTGGCGAAGATACATTTCTTCCATGCACGCCGCACGGAATTGTCGAGTTATTGAAAAAGACGAACGTAGATCTTTCCGGCAAAGAAGTTGTTGTAGTCGGACGAAGCAATATTGTCGGTAAACCGGTCGGCCAGCTGCTGCTGAACGAAAACGCGACCGTCACATATTGCCATTCCCGCACGAAAAATATGTCTGAGCATACGAAAAAAGCAGATATTCTTGTGGTAGCGGTCGGTAAAGCGAACTTCATCAAAGCTGATCAAATCAAAGAGGGCGCCATTGTCATTGATGTCGGCGTCAACCGTCTCGAAAGCGGAAAACTCTGCGGAGACGTTCAGTTTGATGAAGCGAAAGAAAAAGCATCTTTCATTACGCCGGTGCCGGGCGGAGTAGGTCCGATGACCATCACAATGCTTGCGCATAATACTGTTAAATCTGCCAGACGTACGTTATCATAGATAACCGGAGACAGTCACAAAAATTGTGACAATGAGCACGATACCCGCTTCTTAAGGCTCCTTTCAGCCAGAGCGGGTTTTCTTAGTTTAGGGCAAAAAGCCTTTATGAAAGGAGTGCAGGATATGAGTGAAGCGGCATATGTCACGGTTTCCGCGCTGACCAAATACATTAAACGAAAATTCGATGTGGACCCTCATCTTGAAGACATTTGGATTAAGGGTGAGCTCTCCAATGTTAAAATTCATACGAGAGGCCACATCTATTTTACATTAAAAGATGAGCATGCCCGCATGCAGGCCGTCATGTTTCAGAGGCAAAGTTCGAGGCTTGCGTTTAAGCCAGAAGACGGAATGAAGGTCATCGTAAGAGGCGGCATCTCCGTCTATGAACCGAGCGGAAGCTATCAGCTGTACGCGAAAGAAATGCAGCCGGACGGTGTGGGGGCGCTCTACTTAGCATATGAAGAATTAAAGAAAAAACTTGCCGGCGAAGGGTTGTTTGATGACCGGCATAAGCAGGCCATCCCCGCTTTTCCGGCCACGATCGGGGTCGTCACGTCACCGACGGGAGCAGCCGTCAGAGACGTCATTACCACACTCAAAAGAAGATACCCCCTTGTGAAAGTCATTGTGCTTCCCGCGCTCGTTCAAGGTGAAAATGCCAGCAGATCGATTGTGAAGCGCATTGAAGAAGCCAATGCACAAAAAATGTGTGACGTCCTGATCGTCGGAAGGGGAGGGGGCTCGATCGAAGAATTGTGGGCATTTAACGAAGAAATCGTGGCCCGGGCGATTTTTGCTTCCGCCATTCCGATTATATCAGCCGTCGGACATGAAACAGATTTTACAATCAGTGATTTCGTCGCGGATATCCGGGCGGCAACGCCGACAGGAGCGGCAGAAATCGCCGTCCCCCACACGACGGACTTAATGGAACGGACAAAAACGGCGGAAGTCCGCCTGACAAGAGCGATGCAGCAGCATATCAGCAAGAAAAAAGAACGGGTTCAATCGCTCCAGTCATCCTACGCGTTCCGTTTTCCGAAACGATTGTATACCCAAAAAGAACAGCAGTTTGACCTTTTGTATCAGCAGTTCCAGTCACAGCTCACAGGGCTTACGGACAGGAAACAAAGGCAGCTGGAGCGGAATACGTACAGATTAACGGCGCTCCACCCTGAAACCCAGCTGAAACAGGCGAAAAAACGGTACGAGGAGCGCTCAAATCAGCTCGCCCGAAGCATGAATGTCCAGCTGAAGCAGCTTCATTCGCAGTTTCAGACGGTTCTTGGTAAACTGAATGCATTAAGTCCCCTTCAGGTGATGGAGAGAGGATACAGTCTGGCCTATAAAGACAAAAAGCTGATCAAAAGCGTTGATCAAGTGGAACAAAATGATACGCTTGAAGTAAAGATGACAGACGGCGTTCTGACGTGTGAAGTATTGCAAAAGAGAGGCGAACGATAATGACAGAAACCAAAAAAAGTGAAGAGCTGACATTTGAAGAGGCGATGAAAGGCCTTGAAGGCATTGTGGCAAAGCTTGAAGAAGGAGACGTGCCGCTGGAGCAGGCGATTAATTATTTTCAGGAAGGGATGGCCCTTTCAAAAATGTGCCATGAAAAGCTTCAGCATGTCGAAAAGCAAATGGACTTTATTTTAAAAGATAACGGCGAACTTGCACCTTTCAGCGTTCAGGAGGAAGACGAAGGTGACAAATAAACTGGACGCATTTTTAGCATCGCGCAAACAACTGATTGAACAGCAGCTTTCTTTGTATACAGAACGGCTTGCGATGCCGGAAACCCTCAAAAAATCTATGCTGTATTCTTTGGAAGCGGGCGGAAAGAGGCTGCGCCCCCTCGTCGTCTTAGCCGTTCTGAATGCTTACGGAAAAGATGAAAAAGACGGGATTCCGGTCGGGTGCGCTGTCGAAATGATTCATACGTATTCTTTAATCCATGATGATCTGCCTTGCATGGACGATGATGATCTGCGCCGGGGAAAGCCCACAAACCATAAAGTCTTCGGAGAAGCGGCAGCCGTATTGGCCGGAGACGGGCTTCTGACAGAAAGCTTTAAATTGATCACATCTCATGTGTCTGAGGCGGTTTCAGCAGAAAAACGGCTCCGTCTCGTCGATGAGCTGATCAGCGCGGCGGGAACGGAAGGAATGGTCGGCGGACAGGCTGCCGACATGGAAGCGGAACAAAAGCGGATAACGCTTGAGGAGCTGGAATCCATCCACGAGCGGAAAACGGCCAAGCTCCTCGGTTTTTCCGTGACGGCGGGCGCCATTTTGGCAGATGCGCCGGAGGATGAAGTCGAAAAGCTCCGTTTGTTCAGCAGCCATATCGGCATCGGATTTCAAATCAGAGACGACATCCTTGATATTGAAGGGCATGAGGAGAAGATCGGCAAACCGGTCGGCTCAGACTCGTCGAATGAAAAATCAACGTATCCGTCGCTTTTAACGCTTGAAGGCGCGAAAGAAAAGCTTGCGTATCATATCAGCGAGGCGAAACAGATCATCAGCGGCCTTTCTCTTCAGAAAGAACTGCTGCATGACCTCTGTGATTTAATCGCGGCGAGAGATCATTAAAAACGGTCCTGATTTGAAGGGGCTGCCGCTCCTATGGTAAAATGTAAGCAGTTTCGATGAAAATACAAAGGGAGTCTTTTTCTTTTTTCAAAAAGACACTGTTTAATTTGCAGAAATTCATGCTGAAAGTGAGTTGATCCGCTTTGGATCTTTTATCAATACAGGACCCGTCATTTCTTAAAAAGATGTCAATTGAACAGCTGGAAGAGCTGAGTGAGGAGATCCGCAATTTCCTCATCACATCGCTGTCTGCCTCTGGCGGCCATATCGGGCCGAACCTCGGGGTTGTCGAGCTGACAATTGCGCTTCACAAAGAATTTGACAGTCCGAAAGATAAATTTTTATGGGATGTCGGACATCAGTCCTATGTTCATAAACTGTTAACCGGACGCGGCAAGGAGTTTGAAACCTTGCGCCAATATAAAGGGCTTTGCGGTTTCCCGAAACGCAGCGAAAGCGAACATGACGTATGGGAAACAGGCCACAGCTCAACCTCGCTCTCAGGCGCGATGGGAATGGCTGCCGCCCGTGATATTAAAGGATCGAAAGAATATATCATCCCGATTATCGGAGACGGCGCTTTAACCGGAGGAATGGCGCTTGAAGCGCTGAACCATATCGGTGATGAGAAAAAAGACATGATCGTCATCCTGAATGATAATGAGATGAGCATTGCGCCGAATGTCGGGGCGATTCATTCTATGCTTGGACGGCTTCGCACGGCCGGCAAATATCAATGGGTAAAAGACGAGCTTGAATATTTATTTAAGCGCATCCCGGCCGTCGGCGGAAAATTGGCCGCCACAGCTGAACGGATAAAAGACAGTTTGAAATATATGCTTGTGTCAGGCATGTTTTTTGAAGAGCTGGGCTTTACGTATTTAGGCCCGGTTGACGGTCATTCCTACCACGAACTGTTTGAAAACCTGCAATACGCCAAAAAAACGAAAGGCCCTGTCCTGTTACATGTCATCACGAAAAAGGGCAAAGGCTATAAACCGGCTGAGACCGACACAATCGGCACATGGCACGGAACGGGTCCGTATAAAATCAATACGGGTGATTTCGTCAAGCCGAAAGCCGCGGCGCCTTCATGGAGCGGACTTGTCAGCGGCACCGTGCAGGAGCTGGCACGTGAGGATGACAGAATTGTTGCCATTACACCGGCCATGCCGGTCGGCTCTAAACTGGAAGGGTTTGCGAAAGAATTCCCTGAACGCATGTTTGATGTCGGAATCGCAGAACAGCATGCGGCGACGATGGCGGCTGGAATGGCGCTCCAAGGCATGAAGCCGTTTCTTGCGATTTATTCGACCTTTTTGCAGCGGGCGTACGATCAGGTCGTCCATGACATCTGCCGTCAAAACGCGAATGTATTTATCGGCATTGACCGCGCCGGTTTGGTCGGCGCCGACGGGGAGACGCATCAAGGCGTCTTTGACATCGCCTTTTTGCGGCATATACCAAACCTCGTTTTAATGATGCCGAAGGATGAAAATGAAGGCCGCCATATGGTCAATACAGCCCTTAATTATGAGGAGGGCCCGATCGCGATGCGCTTCCCGCGCGGAAACGGGCTCGGCGTAAAGATGGATAAAGAGCTGAAAACCATTCCGATCGGAACATGGGAAGTGCTCCGTCCCGGAAAAGACGCGGTCATTTTAACATTCGGTACGACCATTGAAATGGCGCTGGAAGCGGCTGAAGAACTGCAAAAAGAAGGCCTGTCCGTGCGTGTCGTGAATGCGCGGTTCATAAAACCGATTGATAAACAAATGATGAAGGCCATTCTTAATGAAGGTCTGCCGATTTTAACGATAGAAGAAGCCGTGCTTGAAGGCGGATTCGGCAGCACGATTCTTGAATACGCTCATGACCTCGGCATGTATCATACACCGATTGACAGAATGGGCATCCCAGACCGGTTTATTGAACACGGCAGCGTAACCGCCCTGCTTGAAGAAATCGGTCTCACGAAGGCTGAGGTTATGAACCGGATCAAACTGCTGATGCCGCCGAAGACACATAAAGGAATTGGATCATGACAGCAAAAAAAGAACGATTAGATGTACTTCTTGTAGAAAAAGGCCTTGCGGAAACGCGGGAAAAAGCGAAACGCGCCATTATGGCGGGCATCGTATACTCAAATGAAAACCGATTGGACAAACCGGGTGAAAAAATCGCCCGGGATCTTCCGTTAACGGTAAAAGGAAACCCTCTTAAATACGTCAGCAGAGGCGGATTAAAGCTTGAAAAAGCTCTGGAAGTGTTTCCTGTCTCGGTAAAAGGCAAAACGATGATTGACATCGGCTCGTCTACAGGGGGATTCACGGATTGCGCCCTCCAAAACGGAGCCGAGCGGTCCTACGCAGTGGATGTCGGCTATAATCAGCTTGCTTGGAAGCTCAGACAGGACGAGAGGGTCGTCGTCATGGAACGGACGAATTTCCGCTATTCCGAGCCTTCCGATTTCACAGAGGGTTTGCCGGAATTTGCGACAATCGATGTTTCTTTCATCTCACTCCGCCTCATTCTGCCGGTTTTAAAAACGCTGCTTGTACCGGGGAGCGATTGTATCGCACTGGTGAAGCCGCAATTTGAAGCCGGACGGGAATCCGTCGGAAAAAAAGGCATTGTCAGAGATCCCGGCGTTCATACTGACGTTCTCCGCCGCATGAATCAATTTGCCGCTTCTGAAGGATATACAGTGAAAGGACTGTCCTTCTCACCGATTACAGGGGGAGACGGCAATATTGAGTTTCTGCTTCATTTGGAATGGGGCGGAGAAGACGGAAACGGCGCTGAATTGCCGGAAGAAGACATTCTCCGTACCGTCCGCGAAGCACATGAGACATTAAAAGCCAAAAAGACAGATGTACCGGAATAATAGGGGGCTATTATTCCTTTTTTCTGCCATCATGTACTTTTTATCAAGAAGCGGTTAACATAATGACAAGAACAGCTTGAAAACAGAGGTGCTTACATGACAAAAGGCCAAAGGCATATAAAAATCAGAGAGCTTATTACAAGCCATGAGATTGAAACGCAGGATGACTTAGTTGACATGCTGAGAGAAGAAGGATATAAGGTAACTCAGGCGACTGTCTCCAGAGACATTAAAGAGCTGCATCTCGTAAAGGTGCCGACGAACAACGGCTCCTACAAATACAGCCTGCCGGCGGATCAGCGGTTCAATCCGCTGTCAAAACTGAAGCGTTCATTAATGGATGCGTTCGTAAAAATTGACTCAGCAAGCCATATGATCGTATTAAAAACGATGCCGGGGAATGCTCAGGCAATCGGCGCTCTGATGGATAATCTCGAATGGGAAGAAATCATGGGCACGATTTGCGGAGATGACACGATCTTAATCATCTGCAGAACGCCTGAAGATACGGAGGGCGTTCAAAGCCGTCTTTTGGAGCTGCTGTAGCGTAATTATCAGATAAAAGGTGGAATGCTGTTTGTTAGCTGAACTATCAATAAAAAACTTTGCCATTATAGAGGAACTGACGATTTCGTTTGAACGGGGGCTCACCGTCCTGACGGGAGAAACAGGGGCCGGCAAGTCAATTATTATAGACGCCGTTTCCCTATTAGTCGGCGGCCGCGGCTCGTCTGAATTTGTCCGTTACGGTGAAACAAAGGCCGAGCTTGAAGGACTGTTTCTTTTGGACAGCGGTCATCCCGTTTTTGAAGTATGCCGTGAGCAGGGAATAGACGCATCTGACGACATGATTGTCATGAGAAGGGACATTAATGCCGGAGGAAAAAGCGTCTGCCGTGTCAACGGAAAATTAGTGACGATTGCGGCTTTAAGGGAAATCGGCAGACTTTTATTAGATATTCACGGACAGCATGATAACCAGCTGTTAATGGAGGACGATAAACACTTAGAGCTGTTGGACAGGTTTGCGGGCGCTGAGGCCGAATCCGCGCTTCAGGCTTACCATGAAGGCTATGAGCGTTATATGAAGCTGCTCAAAAAAGCGAAGAAGCTGTCAGAAAGTGAGCAGGAAATGGCGCATCGGTTAGACCTGATTCAATTTCAGCTTGAAGAAATCGAGTCGGCGAAGCTTGAATTGAATGAAGACGAGCTTCTTCAGGAAGAGCGGAAGCAGATATCCAACTTTGAAAAAATTTATGAATCATTGCAAAACGCCTATAATGCGCTCCGCAGCGAGCAGGGGGGGCTTGACTGGGTCGGAATGGCCTCTGCCCAGCTTGAAGATATTTCGGATATCAATGAACCGCTGCAAAAGCTGTCAGAAAGTGTGTCAAGTTCCTATTATCTGCTGGAGGATGCAACCTTTCAGATGCGCAATCTGTTAGATGATCTGGAATATGACCCGGAACGGCTGAATTTTATTGAAACCCGTTTAAATGAGATCAAACAGCTGAAGCGCAAATACGGAGCGACGGTAGAAGACATTTTGGAATACGGCTCCAAAATAGAAGAGGAAATCGATCAAATCGAGAACCGTGACAGCCACCTTGAAGCGCTGAAGAAGGAATTGGAGTCGGTCGGCAAAGATGTGGCCGTAGAAGCCGCCAATTTATCAAAAATCAGAAAAGCTTGGGCTAAGAAACTGGCGGAAGCGATTCATCAGGAATTAAAAAGTCTGTATATGGGCAAATCCACGTTTGATACGGAATTTCTCGTGAAAACCGATCCGTCAGCCAGTGAAGCACCGGTTGTTAACGGGCAGCCCGTGCAGCTTACCCAAAAGGGGATTGACCTTGTGAAGTTTTTAATTTCAACAAACACCGGTGAGCCTTTAAAACCGCTGTCAAAGGTCGCTTCCGGAGGCGAGCTTTCAAGGGTGATGCTGGCGATGAAGAGTATTTTTTCTTCCCAGCAGGATGTCACCTCCATCATCTTTGACGAAGTGGACACCGGTGTAAGCGGGCGGGTTGCCCAAGCCATCGCGGAAAAAATCCATAAAGTATCGACCGGTTCACAGGTGCTCTGCATTACACACCTGCCGCAGGTTGCCGCTATGGCGGATACGCACCTTCTGATCGCAAAAGAATTCAAAGACGGACGGACGACAACGCATGTCACTCCGCTTTCCAAACAGGACAAGGTAGCGGAAATCGGCCGCATGATTGCGGGCGTTGAAGTGACCGATCTGACAAAACGGCATGCACAAGAGCTTTTAAAACAGGCCGGACAGGTAAAAACGACAGGATAAGCTGCTGATACAGGCAGCTTATTTTTTTGTTCCATTTCTCTAACAGTGTATCCAATGTTTTTCTTCGTATGCCGGTTATAAATCAAGCGCAGGAAGGCAAAAGTATAGATGTAGCAGAAAAAGAAAGTGGTGTGGGATAGGAGCGAGGAGAGTGAAGGAATGAATGCACGATAACATGAGGAAAGCAATAGGTGTAATTCTCCTTGTTTCTTTACTAAGTGTAGGCTTTTTTAAGCCATTTAAAGAATATTTACTGATACCGTCAGAAATGAACGTTTTTGAAAACCAGACACAGGCCGTTCCGGTTAATGCATCAATAAGCGCTGAAAAGGGCGAATTATCAGAAGCCTTTACGCTGAAAGAAGAGCACGGCCATGCAAACATAACAGGGCAAACAAAAGGCCGGTCAGAAGTAGTATATGATCTTGCCGGATTTCCCATTAAAAAAACGAAAGTGCGTGTCCTTCCAGAATTGAAGGTCATTCCGGGCGGACAGTCCATCGGTGTAAAACTGCATTCAGTCGGTGTTTTGGTCGTCGGTTTTCACCAGGTGATGACAAAGGATGGGAAAAAGTCTCCGGGAGAACAAGCGGGAATTGAATCTGGCGACATCATTATTAAAATGAACGGACATAAAATTGATAAAATGAGCGACATCGCCCCGTTTATTCAAAAAGCGGGCAAAACCGGTGAATCTTTGGATTTATTGGTGAAACGCGATAAGCAAAAAATCAAAACAAAGCTGATTCCGACAAAGGACGAAGCCGAGGGGAAATATCGAATCGGCCTTTATATCCGCGATTCGGCAGCCGGCATCGGCACCATGACTTTTTTTGAACCGAAAACAAAAAAATACGGCGCATTGGGCCACGTCATCTCTGATATGGATACAAAAAAACCGATTGTTGTAGAAGACGGAGAAATCGTCCGTTCAACTGTAACATCGATTGAAAAAGGAAAAGGCGGCAATCCCGGCGAAAAACTGGCAAGGTTTTCGTCAGAACGGAAAACGATCGGCGATATTAACCGCAACAGCCCGTTCGGCATCTTCGGGACACTGCATCAGCCGATTAAAAACAACATTTCCGACAAAGCGCTTCCGATTGCTTTGTCAAATGAAGTAAAAAAAGGACCTGCGCAAATGCTGACGGTTATCGAAAACGATAAAGTAGAGAAATTTGATATTGAAATCGTCAGCACCACGCCGCAAAAATTCCCGGCGACAAAGGGAATGGTGTTGAAAGTGACAGATCCGAAACTGCTGAAAAGAACCGGCGGAATCGTTCAGGGGATGAGCGGAAGCCCGATCATCCAGAACGGAAAGGTCGTCGGAGCCGTAACCCACGTATTTGTCAATGATCCGACAAGCGGCTACGGCGTTCATATCGAATGGATGCTGTCTGAAGCGGGTGTTGATGTTTACGGGAAAGACAAAGCAAGCTGACTGCCGGGTGATCCGGCAGTTTTTTTATGTGATGCGTTCTTCACTTCTTTCCTGGATTCATGTAAAATAAGACATGAAGATTTTTCGACAAATTCACGTTTCCTGATTTGTCAAACTTAATTTTTAGTCGAAAAACCTAGAAAATGCTAGAAAAACAAAGATATACCACTATTATTGGTAAATATGGATTTTTTAAAAGGGGAAGTAGTGGTTTTGTCGAATGTAACATGTAGCAGTCAAATGGGTTGCGTCCTGTTAATACATTGGGGGAGGAAGAAACGTGGAGAAAATTAAAGTTTGTGTTGCTGATGATAATCGAGAGCTTGTAAGCCTGTTGAGTGAATATATAGAGGGACAGGATGATATGGAAGTGATCGGCGTTGCTTATAACGGACAGGAATGTCTTTCTTTGTTTAAAGATAAGAATCCAGATGTGCTCGTTTTAGACATTATCATGCCGCATCTGGACGGACTTGCGGTTTTGGAGCGTCTGCGGGAATCAGAGCTCGAGAAGCAGCCGAACGTCATCATGCTGACGGCATTCGGTCAGGAAGACGTTACGAAAAAAGCCGTCGATTTAGGCGCGTCCTATTTCATCCTGAAGCCGTTTGATATGGAAAACCTTGTCGGCCATATCCGCCAGGTAAGCGGAAATGTCAGCAGTGTCACACACCGTGCGCCGTCCGCGCAAAGCAGTATTATCCGCAGCCAGCCGGAACCGAAGCGGAAAAATCTCGATGCCAGCATTACAAGCATTATCCATGAGATCGGTGTGCCTGCCCATATCAAAGGCTATCTTTATTTGCGTGAAGCCATTTCCATGGTGTATAACGATATTGAACTCCTCGGCAGCATCACAAAAGTCCTTTATCCCGACATCGCCAAAAAATTCAACACGACTGCAAGCCGTGTAGAACGGGCCATCCGCCACGCCATTGAAGTCGCATGGAGCAGGGGAAATATTGATTCCATTTCTTCACTGTTCGGATATACGGTAAGCATGACAAAAGCAAAGCCAACCAACTCGGAATTCATCGCGATGGTTGCTGACAAGCTGAGATTAGAGCATAAAGCTTCGTAACGCAAGCTTTTGGCTAGATGTCTTTTTCGCGCCTTCTATTCCGTGCATGAACGCGGAAGAGAAGGCGTTTTGAAATTTTGCTGGCGAAAACAATGGAAATCACTCACGCCGGTACTTGTTCTATACATAAATGCGGGATCTATGCCGTCTACACGTATAATACCGGAGCTGATATTTTAATGATTTTGCCGTCTCTGAAATAAAAGCGGGGGACGCGGCGGCTTAACACAGATAAGACTTCGTAGCTGATCGTACCGAGCATTTCGGCAATTTCATCAACGGAAATCTCGGCTCCTTGTTGTTTACCGTAGATGACGACTTCTTCTCCTTGTTTGCCTTCATTCTCACCTAAACTGACCATGATCATATCCATTGTCACTCTCCCCGCCACCGGCACCCGTCTGCCGCGGTGAAGAATAAACCCGCGGTTGGACAGGGCGCGGGAGTAACCGTCACCATAGCCGATTGGAATCGTCGCGATGATTTCACCCGGTTCGGCGATATATGTGGCGCCATAACTGACGGTCCGGGGATCTGTCACCATGGCTTTCACATAAGCGATACGCGCCTTTAAACTTAGTGCGGGTGTGAGATCCACGAGGTTCAGTTCCTTTATCGAGGCGGACGGATATAAACCATATAACCCAATGCCTAAACGGATCATGTCGGCGCTGAATTCCGGGAATGCGATAGCGGCGGCTGTATTGCACATATGCACGGTAGGCAGCGTAATGTCTTGATTTTTTAAAAAGCGGAGAAAGCTGATAAACTTTTCATGCTGCAGCATCGTCAGCTCAGTGTCCGGTTCATCCGCTGTTGAAAAATGTGTAAAGATGCCATCCCATGACAGATATGTACTCGACTTGAGCGCTTTCACCACTGCTAAAAGATCTTCTTCCGTACGCACACCCAGCCGGCCCATTCCCGTATCCACATTGATATGAATGGACAGCCGTTTCGAATCTGCTTCTTTTTCCAATATCCGATTCGCTTTTTTGATCCAGCTGACCTGAAACGCTGATAATGTTATGTTCCAAACGGCAGATTTTTTCACACAGCTGAGAGCTGTGAAGCCGAGCACAAGAATAGGTGCCGTAATTCCCGCTCTCCGTAACACAATTCCCTCTTCGACGCTGGCGACAGCGAGCTCGCTCGCCCCGCTTTCCAGTGCCTGCCGCGCTACTTCCACAGAGCCGTGGCCATAAGCGTTCGCTTTTACGACGGCCATAATTTTAGACGTATTCGGAATATGGCGGCGGATCGCCCGTACGTTCTTTTTTATCGCATCAAGGTCAACTTCAATCCAAACTTCCCGGCAAAGTTTTTTCATCACGATTCCTTCTTTCCTTAATGAGTTTCAGTACTCATGCTTTCAATCTGCATTCTATTCACCTTGAACTGAAATCATTCAAAACAAGGGAAGGTGATCGCTGATGTTTAAAAATCAAGTTTTTGGGAAATCAGTGTGTCTGCTTTATTTATGCTGAAAGGGCTGCATGGCAGCCCTTAAATTGACTTTACAATATTCTGATCTGAAAATTGATGTTCAAACATTTTGGACTGGCTTACAGCATTGTTTTGAATGACAATGCCGATATTTCCCCCTCCGGCACCGAAAACAGTTTTTGATGCAGTCAGCGGACTGATGGATATGGCGCCGCCAACATTGACAACTCCGTTTCCTGATACGTTGTTTATCGTAATCGGGCAACCGCTCATTCTATTTTTTCTCCTTTCTCTCACAGTCTACTAACTATATGTACGCTGTGATATGGAATAAGATTAAACAAAACGGCAAAAAGAATCCGGCTGCTGCCAGCCGGAAAGGGAGGGAAATACGGATGTCATAGTGTTTTCGTTACATTTTGATCAGAGTATTGAGAGCTTGAAGATTGAGATGTACTGGATTGATTCATTTGCAGGACCATCCCTGTATTTCCCCCACCTGAGCCGTAGACGGTTTTTGATACGGTTAAAGGACTTATCGAAAACGCACCGCCGACATTGACAACCCCGTTTCCGGAAAGACTGTTAATCGTAATAGGAAAACCAGCCATCATATACGGTCTCCTTTCTATTAATCTATTTACTATATGTACGCTGTGTATTAGAAATAGGAGTAAACAAAGCGGTAAAAACTTGTAAATCAAAAAAAACTGCCGGACATCCGGCAGTTTTTTTAGTCTACTTTTCAAACGGCACCCAGCCGCCTGTATTCTGAATCATTTCCCATAACGGTTCAGGAAGTCGGTATTTCTCAATTTCAGATGCTTGAATGGCTTTTTCGATTTCCTGTTCGCGGCCTTCTTTGACCAGCACCGCCCATTCGGGGTTAATCAAAATGACACGTCCCAGAGCCACCAGCGGAATTCCGCTTTCTAATACAGCAAGCGCTTCGTCCGCGGTATAGATGGAACCGACGGCCATCAGCGGCACTTTATGGCCGACGCGTTCGTTTAATAAATCCATCCGGGTCCGTGAAGAATCCGCCCCGCGGCGGGCTTTGGAATTGACATCCATCAGTGAAATATGCAGATAATCCAAGTTCTCTTCCGCAAGCGCGTCAGCGAGCATGAATGTTTCTTTCATTGTAAGCCCCGGTGTTTCCGGCTCTTCCGGTGACAGGCGGTAGCCGAGAACGAATGGATTTTCAGCGTGTGTATCAATTGCCTGTTTGACAGCGTCAACGACTGCAAGCGGGAACGCAAGGCGCTTTTCATCGCTTCCGCCCCAGCGGTCTGTGCGCCGGTTTGTTTTCGGTGAATAAAATTGGTGAATCAGGTACCCGTTTGCCCCGTGAATTTCAACACCGTCAAAGCCGGCTTCAATCGCTCTGCGTGTCGCTTCGCCGAATGCTTTCACGATGTGCTCAATTTCTTGTTCGGTGAGAGCCCGGGACGTTTGTCTCCCGTCTTCTTCTGAGCCGCTCGGACTGACGACGTCGTTGTTTGGCACGAGTTCAGGAGGGCATTCCAATCCTCCGTGGTGAATCTGCACAACGGCTTTCGCTCCTTGAGACTGGATCGCCTGAGCGAGTTTTTTCAAGCCGGGAATGTGAGAATCATCATAGATGCCGGGCTGGCCTGGAAACGCTTTGCCGTCCGGCGTTACGTTTGCACATGCCGTAATGACCATGCCCATTTCTTTTGAACGGGGAGTAATGTAGCTTAATTCACGGTCGGAAATCGTTCCGTCATCATTTGATGAATAGTGTGTCATCGGTGCGACTGAAATACGGTTTGGTATGGTGACGCCGCTTTCGAACGTAAAAGGTTCAAACAGCGGTTTATAAGTTTGCTTCATCATTTCGCCTTCTTCCTTAGGAGTTTAACTCGTCCGTATTCTAGCTTATGTTTTAATTGTGTGCAATTATTTTGCTTGTTCTTCTTCCTGAGGTTATGACCGGCTGAACCATTTAAACGAATGAAACGGTTTTCTCCGTTCCTTTTCAGGATCTTTATATCCTCCTGAAATTTGATGGCCGATCGAGCTGAATATGACAGCGGCGGCGAAGAGGAGAATGATTTTTTTCATATACATATCTTCTTTCTTATCTTTTACAAGGTTATTTATAAGCATACGCTTGTGCGAAAAAACCGTCAATTTGTTTTTATTTATTCTTTTTTCCACTTTCCTGCGGCGAATATCGTTCCGATCTGAATCACAACACTTAACAGAGCGCACACTGCCACAACTGTGTTGCTGTCCATAGAAGACACCCTCCTTTTTGTTAGGTTGATGTATCATATGACAGCTGTCTCTGTTTTGACAAAACCGTAATGCGGTGTTTCATATTTTTCAACACAAAAAGGGCGCTTTTTTAAGCGCCTTTATTTTTTTTTCAGCCGGTTCAAAGCGATTTGAACGGCGATGGCGTCATCCAGGTAGCCGATCGGAAACATGTAATCCGGAATGACGTCGGTCGCTAAAATATAATACAGCAGCGCGCTCCCGAGAATCGCGCGGTCTTCAGCCGGTGTTGATTCATCCATATACTGATGATGCATGTTTTTCAAATGATCAATAAAAGGGCCGACGCTTTCTTCATTGTCCATTTTCTTTTGAAACTCATCGCAAATCAGGCGATGGCCCTGCTGGGTTTTGGCATATTGTTCATATCTGGTCAGTTCGCGCTCAATTTGCTCCCGGGAAAAAGGCTGATCAAACATCTCGGCCATATTCAGCATATCCTGAATCGCGTGCATCGGGTCTTGCGGCGCAGCTTCTTTTTCATGGCCGATGTCTATGCCTGACGCCTCAAGCAATTCCTCCAGCGGGGTGCGGAGATGTTTTGAAAATTCCTGAAGATGCTTTAAATTGGCCTTCTGCTTGCCGTTTATAATCCGGGAGATGGTGGCCGTATCAATGTTTGTTAAGGCGCCGAGTTTTCTCATGGAGAGCGAGTGCTTATCAAGCAGTGATTTTAAAAGGGGCCCCAGTGTCGTATTTTTATTTTCTGTCAAGGGTGTCACCTCGTTTCCGCCGGAATGATGATCATTAATCAATAATTTTTGCAGAATAGGTACCTTTTCTGTGCTGCTGAATAGGATAGTGTAGATTCAACGGCACAACATGTTGAAAAGACATCAAAGAATGGAGAGAAACGAACATGGCTTGGTTATTGATTTTAGGTTTGGCAGTGTCCTCGAGCATTGATAATTTAGGAGTGGGGATGTCATACGGCATCAGAAAAATCAAAATATCGCATGCGTCAAATATGATGATCGCTTTTATCTGTTTTGTATTCAGTTATATCGGAATTTATTTCGGCAAATGGATTTCAGCCGTTTTACCGGGCTTTCTTCCTGTATTGCTGGCGGCGTTTATTTTATCTGTCATCGGTATCCGCATCATTCTGCTGGCTGTGCCGAGAAAAACAGCGCGTGTTGGCGCGTCAGGAAAAAAAGGCCGTTTTGCCGGTCTGCTGCAAAATCCGGAGGCAGCGGATGCCGACGGTTCGGGAGAAATCGGTATATTGGAATCCATGGTTCTCGGGGTGGCCGTATCCGCAAATGCGCTGACCAACGGATTAAGCGCGGGGTTGATCGGGCTTTCTCCCGCTGCCATTTCCATCACTGCGGCGGTCGGAAGCTTTTTGACCATATGGATCGGCTGCTCGCTTGGAAAAAAAGCCGCGTCATTGCGCATCGGTTCTTTTCACGTCGGACAGTTCAGCACGGTGCTGAGCGGAGTGATTATTCTCATCATTGCCGCCAATACGCTGCTCTTTTAAGTTGTCCCGTTCATTTTATGAAAAGCTCAAAATAAATATGAATGTTTCTATTCGGGAGAGCGCATGACGCGGCTCTCTTTTTTTGCCGATCTGATATTTTTTCAAAATGAACAGAAAGTCGTCCGTTTCCGTTAAATTCTGCATATTCGGCCTTCAGACAGAACCTTTTTCATAGACTGATCAGCTTGTTTTCTTTCTAAGTTCAGGTAAACAGCAGGTCAGATAGCCTTCATTCCAAATATGGAAAAGCGCTGGAGGAATGGAGGCTCCCTTTACAAATCGGTCATTCTGTTCAAAGATAAAGCCGAATGAGAAAACGTGAGGTGATCTGTGTGAAGTCTATCATACTTCTGATCTTCACCGCATGGCTGTTATCAGGCTGCGAGTATACCGCGGAGGCTGATGCGGCGCCGTCATTTACTCAGGAAGGAACATTTATAAAAGCGGCCGGAAACGATACGATCGCGGTCGAAATTGACGGAGAAAGGCAAGAGGTGAAGGTGCCTTTCGCTAAGCGGTTTGAATGTCAGTCTCTGCCTGAACATACGGCGGTGCAAATCACCTATAAAAAAGAGAGCAACGGACAATTACGGCTTGAGGAACTGAAAAAAGAAACAGATATGTGAAAACGGGGAGGAAAAAACGTGGGTTTACTGACAAAAAGCGCTGCTGCCTTCGGTGCCGCTCTTCTTCTGCTTGCGCCGTCTGCTTATGCAGCTGAACCTTTGCAAGGGAAAACCATTTATATCGATGCCGGACATGGCGGAGAAGACAGCGGGGCCAGCGGAAATGGACTGCTTGAGAAAAACATCAATTTAGCGGTGTCAAACAAGGTGATCGCCAAATTGGAGACAGAAGGCGCAAAACCTGTTGCTTCAAGGACTGACGATACTTTTTTACGTTTGGACGAGCGGGTGGCGAAAGCAAGCGCCAGCCAATCCGATTTATTCGTCAGCCTCCATACGAATTCAGCCGTCTCAACGGCATCGGGCACGGAAACGTATTTTAATTCGACATATGAAGGAGCAGACAGCGAAAGGCTTGCTTCCGACATCCAGCAGCAGCTTGTCACGTCTTTAGGGATGAAGGACAGAGGCGTAAAAGAAGCTCCTTTTTATGTCATTACATATTCAAAGATGCCGAGTGTGCTGGCTGAATTAGGTTTTATCACAAATCCTCAAGATGCGGACAAGCTGAAAAGCGATAACGGACAAGAGCACGCCGCGGACGCCGTTGTAAACGGAATCGAAACCTATTACAGCGGACGGTAATTATAAAATATGTGTAAATAGCGCCCTCCTTATGTGCATAACGATTATAATAGAGAAAACCGATGACAAACACCTGAGGTGACACATATGACGAATATTTTTGCCCACCGGGGGGCGTCGGGCGACTGCCCTGAAAATACGATGCCCGCGTTCAAAAAAGCGATTGAGGACGGGGCTGACGGAATCGAACTTGATGTACAGATGACAAAAGACGGCCGGATCGTGGTCATTCACGATGAAACACTCGACCGCACGACGTCTTTGAAAGGATTTGTGAAAGATACGGCGTATGACAAAATCAGAACCGCCGATGCCGCCGGAAAATGGAAAGATGCTTTTAAGGGTGTCAGAATTCCGCTTTTGTCAGATGTGCTGCGTTTTGCGGAACGTGCTGATTTTCTGATAAACATTGAGCTGAAAAACAGTGTATTCCGTTACGAAGGAATGGAAGAAGAAGTGATTAAAAAAGTCAGATATTACGGACTGGAAAAGCGCGTTATTTTTTCTTCATTTAATCATGAGAGTCTTGCAGTTTGCCACGCCCTGGCGCCTGAAATTGAACGGGCGGTGCTGACAATGGATGTGCTGTACCGGCCTGAACGGTATCTTGCCGCCATTCCCGCTTCGGGTTATCATCCGAAGCTCGGTACGCCGGCGGTGAGCGCTGAAGTGATCAAACATCTTGCAAAACACCAAGCGGCGCTCCGTCCGTTCACCGTCAATCGTCCTGAGGATATGAAGCAGATGATGAAAGCGGGAGCAGACGCAATTTTTACCGATTATCCAAAGCTGGCTGTTTCTATAAAAGAAGAATGCCGCAGCTGAGAAGACTGTTCAGACAGTCTTCTTTTTTATGGGCGGGAAAAAGGCGGTGCACTCATAACTCGGTCAGCCGGTTCATATATTGTAACAGGGCGTTTTGTGTAAGCGTTATCTTTTATCTTATTGAAAGTGAGGCAAAATTGTGGGAAAAACGGTTATCGTCAGTGCGGCAAGAACGCCGTTCGGAAAATTTGGCGGCGCATTAAAAGAGGTAAAGGCAGCCGAGCTTGGCGGCATTGCCATAAAAGAAGCAATCAAGCGCGCCGCTATCAGTGAAAGCGAAGCGGAAGGAGCGGTGATGGGAATGGTCGTCCAGGCGGGTGCCGGGCAGATTCCGGCACGGCAGGCTGCAAGATATGCCGGGCTTCCGTGGTCCGTTCCGGCTGAAACCATTAATAAGGTCTGTGCATCAGGGCTCAGGGCCGTTACCATCTGTGATCAAATGATCCGGGCGAAAGATGCGGACGTGCTGATTGCAGGCGGAATGGAAAGCATGAGCAACATTCCGTACGCCATTCCGGCCGGCCGCTGGGGTGTGAGGATGGGGGACGGGGTGTTTCAGGATTTAATGGTTCATGACGGGCTGACCTGTGCGTTCGACCAGGTGCATATGGCTGTCCACGGAAGCACTGCGGCCAAAAAGTACGGCATTTCCCGGGATGAACAGGATCATTACGCTCTTTTGAGTCAGAAACGCGCGGCTGAGGCGGCCGAGGCGGGCAAATTGCGTGAAGAAATTGTCCCCGTCACCTGGACCGGCAAAAAGGGCAAACAGCATACCGTTGAAGCGGATGAGGGGCTGCGCCCTGATACGAGCCTTGAGCAGCTTGCAGCGCTCAAGCCAATTTTTACAGCCGACGGAACGGTTACAGCCGGAAACGCTCCCGGTGTAAATGACGGGGCAGGAGCATTTGTGCTGATGTCAGAGGAAAAAGCCGCGAAGCAGCATGTCAGGCCGCTCGCAGCGATACTTGGCTTTGCGTCAGTCGGACTGGAAGCGTCCGAGCTGGCCAGCGCGCCGGGAGAGGCCATCAGCCGGCTCTTGACAAAAACCGGACTGTCCGTTGACGATATTGATTTGTTTGAAGTAAATGAAGCATTTGCGTCCGTCGTGCTGGTGAGTGAAAAAATAGCCGGGTTCAGCCGGGAAAAAGTGAATGTAAACGGAGGGGCAATCGCGTTCGGCCACCCGATCGGCGCAAGCGGAGCGAGAATCATCATGAGTTTAATATACGAATTAAAGCGTCGCGGAGGGGGTTTAGGCGTAGCGGCTATATGCAGCGGAGCGGCTCAAGGAGATGCCGTCCTGCTTGAGGTGTACTGATCAAAGGAGGGAGCGCCGGATGAAGATGAAAACAATCATGGTCGCAGGTGCGGGTCAGATGGGAGCAGGCATCGCGCAGACGGCTGCAGAAGCCGGGTTTGCCGTCAAGTTATACGATTGGGAGCCGGAAACGGTAACAAAAGGTCTTCACCGCATAAAGACAAACCTGGAGAAAGAGCAGGCAAAAGGACGGAAGTCACGGCAGGAGACAGATGCCGTTTTCAGCCGTATTTCCCCGGCAGAACTCACAGAAGCGGAAGATGCTGATTTTATAATTGAAGCCATTGCAGAAAACAAAAAAGCAAAAGCAGAATTGTTTGACACACTAGATAAAATCTGTCCCCCTCATGCCGTATTGGCAAGCAATACGTCTTCTCTTCCCATTACGGAGCTTGCCGCGGCCACAAAAAGGCCTGAAAAAGTAATCGGCATGCATTTTATGAATCCGGTTCCTGTCATGGAGCTTGTCGAAGTCATCAGAGGACTCGCCACATCGGAAGAAACGGCGGAAACAGTAAAGAAGCTTGCCGTCCGGATGAATAAAACCCCTGTCGAAGTCAATGACTTCCCGGGCTTTATATCTAATCGCATATTAATGCCGATGATTAACGAAGCCGTTTATTGCCTTTATGAAGGAGCAGCTTCAAAGGAAGCGATTGATGAGGTGATGAAGCTCGGCATGCGGCATCCGATGGGTCCTTTAACATTAGCTGACTTCATCGGGCTGGATACGTGCCTTTCCATTATGGAGGTTCTCTATGCGGGGCTCGGAGATCCGAAATACCGCCCATGCCCTCTGCTCAGAAAATATGTCAGCGCCGGCTGGCTCGGCAAAAAAAGCGGGCGCGGTTTTTATGAGTACGGCAGATGACGTAAAGATCATGAGGGGAGACGGCAGCCATGCATTTTACAGAAGAGCACATCATGATGAGAAAAATGGTGCGTGATTTTGCCCGCAAGGAAATCGCGCCGGTGGTTGAGCTCATGGAATCAACAGATGAATTTCCGGAGCGGCTGATTAAAAAAATGGGCGAAGCGGGATTGATGGGTATTCCCGTCCCGGAAACTTACGGCGGGGCGGGTGCTGATACAACATCTTACATTTTAGCGATTCATGAAATATCAAAAGTCAGCGCGGCCGTCGGCGTCATTTTGTCCGTCCACACATCAGTAGGGACAATCCCGATTTTGCATTTCGGGACAGAAGCCCAAAAACAAACGTATATTCCGAAGCTGGCAGCGGGCGAATATATTGGGGCTTTTGCGCTTACTGAGCCTCAATCCGGATCTGATGCGGGAGGCCTGAAAACAACGGCCGTGCGAAAAGGCGGTTCATATATTCTGAACGGTTCAAAAATCTTTATTACAAACGGAGGAGCGGCAGATCTGTATCTGACATTCGCCATAACCGATCCGGGTAAAGGGAGAAAGGGGATTTCAGCGTTTATCGTTGAAAAAAACACACCCGGTTTTTCTGTCGGAAAAAAAGAAAAAAAGCTCGGACTGTTAGGTTCCAATACTGTCGAATTGCAGTTTGACCAAGCAGAAATTCCGATTGAAAACCGGCTCGGCGAAGAGGGCGAGGGCTTTTCAATCGCCATGAAAAACCTTGACGTCGGACGGATCGGCATAGCGGCTCAGGCGCTCGGGATTATCGAAGCGGCGCTCGGCTGCTCGGTGGAGTACGCCAAAACCCGCAGCCAGTTCGGCAGACCCATCGCTTCGAATCAGGCCGTTTCATTTAAATTATCTGACATGGCGACGAATGCGGAAGCTACCAAATTATTGGTCTATCATGCTGCTGATCTGTATCAGCGAGGGCTTCCGTGCGGAAAAGAAGCATCTATGGCGAAGCAATTCGCGTCCGATGCGGCGATGAAAGCGGCGGTGGAGGCTGTGCAGATTCACGGCGGCTACGGCTATATGAAAGAGTATCCCGCGGAGCGTTTATTTCGGGATGCGAAAGTTACGCAAATCTATGAAGGAACCAATGAGATTCAAAGGCTGATTATTTCTAAGTATCTTCTTCAATAAAAAGTGCGCAAAGGAGCGAAACCATGGAATCTTATTCTCCCGGTTTAGATGGCATCATTGCGGTGGAAACGGGGATTTCTTTCCTGGATACACAGCAGGGCAGTATTTTAATCAAAGGCCACGATCTGATTGAGCTTTCTAAAACGGCCGGCTATATGGACATTGTTCATCTCTTATTGGAAGACAGACTTCCTGATGTGAAAGAGAAGGCAGCGCTTGAAGAAGACGTTCGGCGCGGCGGACACCTTCCCGAGGAAATCTTGCACATATGCCGTCTGCTGCCCGAACATACTCACCCGATGGACGGATTGAGGACGGGTTTGTCTGCGCTTGGAGGCTTTGACAAGGACATCGATGACCGTTCATCTTCCGTAAATCAGCACCGCGTACGCGGACTGATAGGCAAAATGCCGAATCTGACGGTCAACAGCTATCGAGTCATCAACGGGCTGGAGCCTTTGGCTCCGGTCGGAACCTTATCATACAGCGCAAACTTTTTATATATGATTACCGGAAAAACGCCGTCATCTTTGGAAGAAGAAATCTTCGACAGGTCGCTTCTTTTATACAGTGAGCATGAATTGCCGAACTCAACGTTTACGGCCCGTGTCATCGCTTCGACGCAATCGGATATTTACGGCGCGCTGACCGGAGCCGTCGCCTCGCTTAAGGGAAATCTTCACGGCGGAGCGAACGAAGCGGTTATGTACATGCTTGAGGAAGCGAAGGATACAGACGGGTTTACACAATTATTAACTCAAAAACTCGCAAACAAAGAAAAAATCATGGGCTTCGGCCACCGTGTCTACATGAAAAAAATGGACCCGAGGGCGCTCATGATGAAAGAAGCGTTGAAACAGCTGTCTGATCTTTCAGGTGATTTCCGTCTTTATCATATGTGTGAAGCCGGCGAAACCGTCATGCGGGAGAAAAAAGGCCTTTATCCGAATTTAGATTACTACGCAGCGCCGGTCTATTACATGCTCGGCATCCCGATACCGCTGTACACGCCTATATTCTTCAGCGCACGGACGGTCGGACTGTGCGCTCACGTCATTGAACAGCACAGCCGAAACCGGCTTTTCCGCCCGCGTGTCCGCTATACCGGAGCGCGCCTGTAATCAGATGAGAAAGGAAGATGAAAACATGACAGAACCCCGCCGAATGGACGCTGTAATCGAAGAGATTTCTGACTACGTGCTCCATCAGGAGATTGACAGTTCAGAAGCTTTTACTACGGCAGGACATGTGCTTCTTGATACGATAGGCTGCGGAATTTTGGCGCTCAGCTATCCCGAATGTACAAAGCTGCTCGGCCCGATTGTCCCGGGAACCGCCGTGCCCAACGGCAGCAGAGTCCCGGGCACGCCTTTTGTTTTAGACCCGGTCACGGCTGCTTTTAATATCGGCTGTATCAACAGGTGGCTCGATTATAATGATACGTGGCTTGCTGCGGAATGGGGTCATCCGTCTGACAATCTCGGAGGCATATTGGCTTGTGCGGATTATATATCCAGAGTGCGGATTTCAGAAGGGAAAGAACCGCTTACCGTGCGCGATGTGCTTTGCGCAATGATCAAAGCGCACGAAATTCAAGGAATTCTCGCTTTGGAAAACAGCTTAAACAGAGTGGGGCTTGACCATGTGCTGTTTGTGAAAGTGGCGACTGCGGCTGTTTGCGCGCAAATGCTGGGCGGCTCAAAAGAGGAAATCAATAACGCCGTATCTCATGCCTGGATTGATAATTCAAGCCTCAGAACGTACCGTCATGCGCCGAACACCGGATCACGCAAATCATGGGCGGCCGGCGACGCGACGAGCAGAGGGGTATATTTGGCCCTTATGGCGCACAAAGGTGAAATGGGGTACCCGACGGCTCTGACCGCATCTGGGTGGGGATTTCAAGACGTATTGTTTAACCGGCGGGAAATAAAGCTTGCCCGCCCGCTTGGGTCTTATGTGATGGAGAATGTTCTGTTTAAAGTATCCTACCCGGCTGAATTCCATGCCCAGACAGCGGCGGAATGCGCGGTCCGGCTTCATCCGGAGGTGAAAGACCGCATCGAAGACATTGACAGGATCACGATTATGACGCATGAGTCGGCAATCCGGATTATCGATAAAAAAGGGCCGCTTCACAATCCGGCTGACCGGGATCACTGCCTCCAGTACATTACGGCAATCGGGCTGCTTTTCGGAGATATCACGGCCGATCATTATGAAGAGGAAACAGCGTCTGACCCGCGAATTGATACATTGCGGAGCAAAATGGAGGTGACGGAACACAAAGCGTACTCAAAAGATTACTTAGACCCGAATAAGCGATCCATATCAAATGCCGTACAGGTGCATTTTACAGACGGCACGGCTACGGGACGGATTGAATGTGAATACCCGCTCGGGCACCGGTTCCGCAGAAAAGAAGCCGTTCCGAAGATTCTTGCCAAGTTTTCAGCAAACATCAGCACTCATTTTTCATTGAAGCAGCAGCGAAAAATCGAAGAGGCCTGCGAACATAGCGGCCGAATGCAGAAGCTCAGCGTCAGTGAATTTATGGACTTATTTCTCGTATAAAATAGGAGGGTGACAAACATGACGTGGATCGTCAGCAAGCAGTCGTCTCAAGAGGAGCTTGCAGAGCGGTTCCGTACGCTGATGACAGCGCCGGATCTACTGCAGATCCCCGGCGCCCATGATGCGATGGCCGCTCTTATCGCCAAGAAAACGGGGTTTTCGGCTCTTTATTTATCAGGCGCGGCTTACACGGCGAGCAGAGGGCTGCCCGATTTAGGGATCATCACGTCGGCGGAAATGGCTGAACGGGTTAAAGATCTGGTCCGCTCGTCTGATCTGCCCGTCCTTGTCGATATTGACACGGGTTTCGGAGGAGTGCTGAATGCCGCCCGGACGGCGAAAGAAATGTATGAAGCGCGCGCGGCCGCCGTCCAGATGGAGGATCAGCGCCTGCCGAAAAAATGCGGACATCTGAATGGGAAGCAGCTCGTGCCGATTGAAGAAATGGCGCAAAAAATCCAAGCGGTCAAGCGGGCCGCGCCGACTCTTCTTGTTGTTGCGAGAACAGACGCCAGACAGCAGGAAGGATTGGAGGGGGCATTAAAAAGGGCGTCCGCTTATATAAAAGCGGGTGCTGACGCTGTTTTTCCGGAAGCGCTCCAATCCGAAAGTGAATTCAGAGCGTTTTCCAAACAAATCAGTGTGCCGATTCTCGCAAACATGACTGAATTCGGAAAAACGCCGTATTACAGTGCTGATGAATTTTCCGATATGGGCTGTCAGATGGTCATTTACCCGGTCACGTCACTCAGAACGGCGGCCAAGGCTTTTGAGCGTATTTTCCGCCTTCTGAAAGAAGAAGGCTCGCAAAAAGAGGGGCTTTCGGATATGCAGACGAGAAAAGAACTATATGAAACGATCGCTTACGATGACTATGAAGAACTGGATCAATCCATTGCCAAAACAATACTGCCGGACGACTGAAAAAGCCCTTTTTTTGCAAGGGCTTTTTTTACAGCTTTTTTTTCCTGAACCGCGGGCTGACTTGATTGCGTTTCCGATCTCTGTACAGAATAAATCCGGCCAGAACATAAAGGCCGAACAAAAAAAACGCCAATCCGGCCGCCCCCTGAAGAAAAAGGGACGGAAACGGGGAAAACGCATGCCCGAATAATGCATCTCTCATCAGCTTAATGCCGAGCGCCGCGACAGCGCCGGGGAGGACCAGAATCAAAAGCGCAACAAGCCGGCTCATATTCAGAAAACCCCTTTACGATATGTTTTCCTTTATTGTCCAATCGAAAAAATATTTTGTCAAGAGATCAAAACGTGGTAACATAGGGGTTGTGCAAATTATTGCAACGGGAAATACAGGTGTGCAAATTTTTTCATATAAAGGGGTATCGGGATGCAGAAGGTGCTGATTATAGGTGCTGGTAAAGGAGGCACGGCGCTCCTACAGATTTTGATGAAAACAAAGCTGATCCGGATTATTGCGGTGGTTGATCAAGATCCGGAGGCGCAAGGGCTGCAAGAAGCCCGGAGATATGGAATTGCAACCTCATCAGATTGGAAACCCTACATAACTGAAGATATAGATATTATCATCCATACAACAGGCGATAAAGCGGTCATGGATGAGCTGCTCCATGAGAAAAAAGAACAAACCATCGTCATGCCGGGAAAATTGGCGTACATGGTGTTTCAGCTGATGGAGGAAAAACAGCAGCTTATCCAAATGCTGAAGTCGCAGACGTATAAGCATGACCGGATTTTTAATTCAACGCACGACGGCATGATTTTTATAGACGTCAACGAAACGATCATTTTATTTAATCAGATGGCAGAAAAAATGGTCGGCCAAAAACGGGAGGATGTCATCGGCCGCCAAATTAAAGATGTAGTGCCGAACACAAAGCTGCCGCGGATTCTGGAAACGAGAGAGCCGGAATATAACCAGAAGCAGCTTCTCGGAAAGCACCTGCAGATTGTCACGACAAGACTGCCGATCATTGATGAAGGCGGAAAACTTCTCGGCGCGTTATGCGTGTTTAAAGATATCACCGACGCAGTTGAACTGGCGGAAGAGGTCACGAACTTAAAACAAATCCGCACCATGCTTGAAGCGATTATACAATCATCAGACGAGGCCATTTCTGTCGTTGATGAAAACGGCATCGGAATGTTAATCAACAAAGCGTATACAAAAATGACCGGGCTGTCAGAAAGCGAAGTCATCGGAAAACCCGCTTCCACCGATATCTCAGAAGGGGAGAGCATGCACCTGAAAGTATTGGGGACAAGGCGGCCCGTGCGGGGTGTGAGAATGAAGGTCGGCCCCAATAAAAAGGATGTTATCGTAAATGTTGCCCCCGTTATTGTGGACGGTATTTTAAAAGGTAGCGTCGGCGTCATCCACGACGTGTCAGAAATTAAAACGCTGACTGCTGAGCTGAATCGGGCGCGCCAGATCATCCGCACGCTTGAAGCGAAATACACGTTTGACGACATTATCGGCACGAGTGAACAAATGCTGGTCGCCCTTGAACAGGCGAAGCTCGGGGCGAAAACGCCGGCGACGATTCTGCTGCGGGGAGAATCCGGCACAGGAAAAGAACTTTTCGCCCACGCCATCCATAATGAAAGCGACCGAAAATACAATAAGTTCATCCGGGTCAATTGTGCCGCCCTGTCTGAATCCCTGCTAGAATCCGAGCTTTTCGGCTATGAGGAAGGCGCGTTTACGGGCGCGAGGCGCGGGGGCAAAAAAGGACTTTTTGAGGAAGCGAATAACGGCAGCATTTTCTTAGATGAAATCGGAGAGCTGACCCAAAGCACCCAGGCAAAGCTGCTCAGAGTTCTGCAGGAAAAAGAAATTATCAGAGTCGGCGGCGCTAAAGCGATTTCTGTCAATGTCAGAATTATCGCAGCGACAAACGTCAACATCGAAAAGGCCATGGCGGAAGGCGCGTTCCGTGAAGACCTGTATTACCGGATTAACCGCTATCCGATCTCAATCCCGCCGCTTCGGCAGCGCAAAGAAGATATTGAAGCGCTGAGCATTCGGCTCATTGAAAAAATCAATCAGGATTACGGCCGCAATGTAAAGGGGCTCACGCCGAACGCGCTGCGAGCTTTATCAGCCTACAGCTGGCCGGGAAACGTCCGGGAGCTTGAAAATGTTCTCGGACGGGCAATGATATTTTTAGAGCCGCACATGGAACGGATCGAACAGCAGCATCTGCCTGTTTTTGAATCAGAGCTAAATGAAAAAAACGGCACCCAAAGTGATTTTCCGGATGTGGAAGGGGAAAAGCTGTCTCAGGCTGTTGAAAAATTTGAAGCGCACGTCATTCAAAAAACGCTTGAAAAGCATAAATTCAACCGAACCAAAACGGCAAAAGCGCTTGGTGTCAGCATTCGGAATCTGTACTACAAAATGGACAAGTACGGCCTTGCAAATGACGGCATGCAATAAATTGCAGAGAAAGCGCAAACAGCTGCATGCTTTCTTGAAAAAAGCCGGAATAAACCCTCCCGCACATTTGGCACGGAACTTGCATTGTTAAAAGCGGATTCGCACAAGGAAGGTGGTACAAAATGAAGCTGAGAGACCTAGTTGAAAAAGCCGCGGCAAAAAACGCAAAAACCATTGCAGTGGCCCACGCAGCAGATAAAGAAGTGATCCAGGCCGTCAAAATGGCGGCAGAACACTTGTCGGCACGATTTTTACTGACGGGTGACAGCGGAAAGCTGAAAGAGCTTCTGGCAAATGAGCCGAAGTTCAATGCTGAAATCATCCACGCCGATTCACCCGAAGAATCTGCGGCAAAAGCAGTGCGCGCAGTGCGTGAACAAGAGGCGGACGTTTTAATGAAAGGGAATCTCCCGAGCTCAACTCTTCTGAAATCGGTTTTAAACCGCCATGAAGGGCTTCGTTCAAAAATGGTGTTATCACATGTAGCCGTTTTTGAGGTGCCGGACTATGACCGGCTGATGTATGTGACTGATTCAGCGCTGAACATTGCCCCGTCTCTTGAAGAGCTCGGGCATATTCTGCAAAATGCGGTTCACGTTGCACATTCAGTAGGGAACCCTATGCCGAAAGCCGCAGTCCTTGCCGCTATTGAAACGGTTAATCCGAAAATGGAGGCGACCCTGAACGCGGCTGCGATCGTCCAGATGTGCAATAGAGGACAGATTACCGGCTGCATTGCGGACGGACCGCTTGCTTTGGATAATGCCGTATCCCAAGCGGCTGCGCTGCAAAAAGGGATTTCCGGAAGCGTAGCGGGCCAGGCGGATATTCTCTTGGTTCCTTCAATCGAGGCCGGAAATATGCTTTATAAGTCAATGATTTATTTTGCGAAAGCAAATGTTGCTGCCGTCATCGCCGGTGCAAAAGCGCCGATCGCATTAACGAGCAGAGCGGATACCGCAGAAAATAAACTGTATTCAATTGCGCTTGCGATTTGCGCATCACAAGAACAGTAGGAGGAACGAACCTATGGAAATTTTTAAATATATGGAGACTTATGATTACGAACAATTGGTATTCTGCCAAGATGAACAATCCGGATTAAAAGCGATCATCGCGATTCATGATACGACGCTCGGCCCCGCACTCGGCGGAACAAGAATGTGGACATATGACAGTGAAGAAGCGGCGATTGAAGATGCACTGAGACTTGCAAAAGGCATGACTTATAAAAATGCGGCTGCCGGTTTAAACTTAGGCGGCGGGAAAACCGTTATTATCGGAGACCCGCGCAAAGATAAAAATGAAGAAATGTTCCGCGCGTTCGGCCGCTACATCCAAGGCTTAAACGGAAGGTATATTACGGCGGAAGACGTCGGCACGACCGTTGAAGATATGGACATCATTCATGATGAAACAGACTATGTAACCGGAATTTCTCCGGCATTCGGTTCATCAGGAAATCCGTCCCCGGTTACGGCGTATGGCGTCTACAAAGGGATGAAAGCCGCAGCGAAAGCAGCGTTTGGCACTGATTCACTGGAAGGTAAAACAATTGCCGTGCAAGGCGTGGGAAATGTGGCTTACAATCTATGCCGCCACCTTCACGAAGAAGGCGCTTCTTTAATCGTAACGGATATCAATAAAGAATCTGTTAAACGTGCCGTTGAGGACTTCGGCGCCCGCGCAGTTGATCCCGGCGACATTTACTCACAGGCGTGCGATATTTATGCCCCATGTGCTCTCGGCGCCGTCATTAACGATGACACGATTAAACAGCTGAAGGCGAAAGTCATTGCGGGAGCGGCCAATAACCAGCTGAAAGAAACACGTCACGGCGATACCATTCATGAAATGGGAATCGTGTACGCTCCGGATTATGTCATCAATGCAGGCGGGGTCATCAATGTGGCCGATGAGCTTTACGGCTACAATGCTGAGCGGGCTTTGAAAAAGGTTGAAGGCATTTATGCAAACATTGAGCGGGTGCTCGATATTTCCGCGCGTGACGGCATTCCGACATACTTAGCGGCTGACCGTCTGGCTGAGGAACGAATTGAGCGCATGCGCCGTTCAAGAAGCCAGTTTCTGCAAAACGGCCAAAGTATATTAAGCAGACGATAGGAATTTGATCTGGAGGTATGAAAATGTTCGAAAAGGAAAAACGCATTCTCATTCTGAATCCAGGCTCAACATCAACGAAAATCGGTGTCTTTCACAATGAACGCTGTATCTTTGAAAAGACGCTGCGGCATCCCGAAGAAGAGCTAAAAACATTTAACAGCATCATCGACCAATACGAATTTCGAAAAATAAGCATTCTTGAGTCTTTGCACGAACAGGGCATCAACATTTCAAAGTTCGATGCCGTTTGTGCCAGGGGCGGCCTGCTCAGACCGATTGAGGGCGGCACATATGAAGTGAATGACGCCATGATCACTGATTTGAAAAACGGCTACAACGGCCAGCATGCTTCTAATCTGGGCGGAATTATTGCCAGGGAAATAGCTGACGGATTAAATATCCCCGCGTATATCGTCGATCCGGTCGTGGTGGATGAGATGACTCCGCTCGCTAAAGTATCAGGAATGCCTGAAATCAAGCGGAAAAGCATTTTCCATGCTTTGAACCAAAAAGCTGTTGCCCGTCAGGCGGCGGCGTCCCTCGGCAAACGGTATGAACAGATGAAGATGATCGTCACTCATATGGGCGGCGGCACCACAGTCGGTGTCCATGATTGCGGACGGGTGACGGATGTTAACAACGGGCTTCACGGAGAAGGACCCTTCAGCCCGGAGCGCGCGGGAACTGTTCCGGCGGGTGATTTGGTAGAAATGTGTTTTTCCGGCAAGTATTCAAAAGCCGATATGATGAAAAAACTTGTCGGCACGGGCGGACTCTCCGGCTACCTGGGGACAACGGACGCGGTGAAGGTGGAAAAACGCATTCAGGCCGGAGATGAAAACGCACGTCTCATTTATGACGCCATGGCTTATCAAGTAGCAAAAGAAATCGGGGCGGCAAGCGCCGTTTTAAAAGGAAAAGTAGACATTATCGTCCTGACGGGCGGATTGGCGTACGGGAAAAGTTTCGTATCCGCCATCAGATCGTACATAGATTGGATTTCGGATGTACTGGTGTACCCGGGAGAAAATGAACTGCAATCTCTCGCGCAAGGTGCGCTTCGGGTTTTAGCCGGTGAGGAGCAGTCAAAGCAATATCAGATCGGCGAAGGAGTGAAAACAAATGGCGACTGAGTATGATGTGGTCATTCTGGGCGGCGGCACGGGCGGTTATGTAGCCGCCATCAGAGCGGCCCAGCTCGGCTTAAAAACGGCCGTTGTAGAAAAAGAAAAGCTTGGCGGAACATGCCTGCATAAAGGATGTATCCCGAGTAAAGCGCTGTTAAGAAGCGCGGAAGTGTACCGAACCGCAAAGGAAGCGGCAGCATTCGGCATTGAAACGGAAGGTGTCTCCCTCCGCTTTGACAGCGTGCAAAAACGAAAGCAGGGAATCGTTGACCGGCTGGCCGGCGGTGTCGCCCACTTGATGAAAAAGGGGAAGATTGATGTATTCAACGGGTACGGACGTATGCTCGGCCCTTCCATCTTCTCACCTCTTCCCGGTACGGTTTCAGTCGAATACGCAAATGGTGAAGAAAACGACATGCTGATACCGAAACAATTGATTATCGCAACCGGTTCAAGGCCGAAAATGCTGCCGGGTTTAGAAGCAGACGGTACATATATTCTGACATCAGATGAAGCGTTAGAGCTTGAACGTCTGCCCCAATCCATGATGATCGTCGGCGGCGGTGTCATCGGAATTGAATGGGCATCCATGCTGAACGATTTCGGCGTCAATATCACTGTGATTGAATATGCAGACCGCATTTTGCCGACGGAAGACCGTGATATTTCAAGCGAGATGGAAAAACTGTTAACGAAAAAAGGAATTAAGATCGTGACGGGTGCGAAAGTGCTTCCGGATACATTGGAAAAAGCGGACGGCGTTTCAATTGCCGCTGAAAAGAATGGAAAAAAAGAAACGTATCACGCGGAACAAATGCTTGTTTCCATCGGCCGCCAGCCGAACATTGAAGGGATCGGGCTTGAAAACACGGATATTGAAGCGGAAAACGGTTCTATCATCGTGAACGAAGCCGGGCAGACGAAGGAATCGCACATTTATGCGATCGGTGATGTTGTCGGCGGGCTGCAGCTTGCGCATGTGGCCTCCCGTGAGGGCATCATTGCCGTTGAGCATATGGCGGGTCTTAATCCGGCTCCGCTTGATGCCGCTCTTGTGCCGAAATGTATTTATTCAAATCCGGAAGCGGCGAGCGTCGGTCTGACAGAAGAGGAAGCTCTTCGAAAAGGGCATGAACTGAAGATCGGGAAGTTTCCGTTCATGGCAATCGGAAAGGCTCTTGTATACGGAGATAGCGATGGCTTTGTCAAAATCGTCGCCGATCGGAATACAGATGATATTCTCGGTGTCCATATGATCGGTCCGCACGTCACCGATATGATCTCTGAAGCGGGGCTTGCCAAGGTGCTCGACGCGACGCCTTGGGAAATCGGCCAGTCCATACATCCGCATCCGTCGCTGTCAGAAGCGATTGGAGAAGCTGCGTTAGCCGCAGACGGAAACGCGATTCATTTTTAAAAGGAAAGAAGGAGGGGTTTGAATGACTACAAACCGCCATCAAGCATTAGGGCTCTCTGACGAAGAAGCCGTTGAAATGTATAGAACCATGCTGTTAGCCAGAAAAATCGACGAAAGAATGTGGCTCTTAAACCGCTCGGGCAAAATTCCGTTCGTTGTTTCATGTCAAGGACAGGAAGCGGCGCAAGTAGGCGCGGCCTATGCCTTAAACCGTGATACCGACTATGTGCTTCCGTACTACAGAGATATAGGGGTTGTGCTTGCATTCGGTATGACTGCAAAGGATTTGATGATGTCGGGTTTTGCGAAAGCAGCTGACCCGAACTCAGGCGGAAGGCAGATGCCGGGCCACTTCGGGCAAAAGAAAAACAGAATCGTAACGGGCTCATCCCCTGTTACGACGCAGGTGCCTCATGCAGTCGGAATCGCGCTTGCGGGACGCATGGATAAAAAGGATATCGTCTCTTTCGTTACCTTTGGAGAAGGATCTTCCAACCAGGGGGATTTTCACGAAGGGGCAAACTTTGCCGCCGTGTATAAACTGCCGGTCATTTTCATGTGTGAAAACAATAAGTATGCTATTTCTGTCCCGTATGACAGACAGGTGGCGTGCGAGAAAATATCCGACCGGGCGGCAGGCTACGGCATGCCGGGAGTCACTGTTGACGGAAACGACCTGCTGGAAGTTTACCGGGCCGTAAAAGAAGCGCGCGAACGGGCGTCTAAAGGCGAAGGCCCTACATTAATAGAAACGGTTTCCTACCGTTTGACACCGCATTCCAGTGATGACGACGACAGCAGCTACAGAGAACGCGAAGAAGTAGAAGAAGCAAAGAAACAAGATCCGCTTCTTTTATACAAAGCATACTTGAAAGAAGCCGGGCTTCTAGGTGAAGAAGAAGAAAAGACCATGCTGGATGACATCATGGCTATCGTAAACGAAGCGACAGACGAAGCGGAGAAAGCGCCATACGCATCTCCTGAATCAACGCTTGATCACGTTTATGCGAAGTAGGGAGGAATACTTATGTCTGTAATGTCTTATATTGACAGTATTAATGCAGCAATGAAAGAAGAAATGGAAAGAGATCCGCGCGTTTTTGTTCTCGGGGAAGACGTCGGGAGAAAAGGCGGCGTGTTTAAAGCCACGGCGGGTCTCTATGAACAGTTCGGAGAAGAGCGGGTGATGGATACGCCGCTTGCTGAATCAGCGATTGCCGGTGTAGGGATCGGCGCCGCGATGTACGGCATGCGCCCGATTGCCGAGATGCAGTTTGCCGATTTCATTCTGCCTGCGGTCAACCAAATCATTTCAGAAGCGGCAAAAATACGCTACCGTTCAAACAATGATTGGAGCTGTCCGATGGTCATCAGAGCGCCTTACGGCGGCGGCGTGCACGGCGCGTTGTATCATTCCCAATCTGTGGAGGCCATTTTTGCCAACCAGCCGGGCCTTAAAATTGTCATGCCTTCAACTCCTTATGACGCAAAAGGGCTGTTGAAAGCTGCAGTCCGTGACGAAGATCCGGTGCTGTTTTTCGAACATAAGAGAGCGTACCGTCTGATTAAAGGCGAAGTCCCTGCGGATGATTACGTCCTTCCGATCGGAAAGGCGGATGTAAAACGCGAAGGCAGCGACATTACTGTTATTACGTACGGATTATGCGTCCATTTTGCTCTGCAGGCTGCCGAGCGCCTTGAAAAAGACGGAATTTCCGCACACGTATTAGATTTGCGTACGGTTTATCCGTTAGATAAAGAAGCCATCATTGAAGCCGCGTCTAAAACAGGAAAAGTATTGCTGATCACAGAAGATACGAAAGAAGGCGGTATTATGAGCGAGGTCGCCGCTATTATTTCTGAAAACTGCTTATTTGATTTAGACGCGCCGATCAAGCGGCTTGCAGGTCCTGACGTTCCGGCAATGCCTTATGCGCCGACAATGGAAAAATACTTCATGATGAATCCTGACAAAGCAGAAGCCGCGATGAGAGAATTAGCGGAGTTTTAAAGACGTAAGGAGGTTTTTGACATGGCGATTGAACAAATGGCTATGCCTCAGCTCGGAGAGAGCGTGACGGAAGGGACGATCAGCAAGTGGCTGGTATCCCCCGGTGATCAAGTGAATAAATATGACCCCATCGCGGAGGTCATGACAGATAAAGTGAACGCGGAGGTGCCGTCTTCTTTTACCGGTACGATTAGAGAACTTGTAGGAGAAGAAGGCCAGACTCTTGCAGTCGGCGAGATCATCTGCAAAATTGAAACAGAAGAAACGGAAACCGAAGAGGCGCCGAAGCGGGAAGAAGAGCAGAATAGCCCTTCAGACACTGATGCAAACCGTCAAGGTAAAGATCAGTCAAATAAAGCGCGTTATTCGCCGGCCGTGCTCAGATTAGCGGGAGAACACGGCATTCAGCTTGAAGAAGTTGAAGGAACGGGTGCAGGCGGAAGAATTACGCGAAAAGACATTCAAAAGATCATTGATTCGGGAATGAAGCAGAAGTCGGAAGCACCGGCGCCGGCTGCCGTTCAAACAACGCAACAAGCGCCGAAACAACAGCAAGAACAAGCACCGGCACCAGCTCTGTCAGCCGGTGATATTGAAATTCCGGTTACAGGCGTCAGAAAAGCCATCGCCGCCAATATGCATAAAAGCAAAACAGAAATTCCGCATGCCTGGACGATGATGGAAGTGGACGTCACGAATATGACGGCGTACAGAAACAGCATTAAAGACTCATTTAAACAAAAAGAAGGCTTCAATTTAACGTTTTTCGCTTTCTTTGTAAAAGCGGCGGCGCAGGCTCTCAAAGAGTTCCCGCAGATGAACAGCATGTGGGCGGGAGACAAAATCGTCCAAAAGAAAGACATCAACATCTCCATTGCCGTTGCCACGGAAGATTCGCTGTTTGTTCCGGTTATTAAGCATGCTGATGAAAAAACGATTAAAGGCATAGCCAGAGAAATAACGGACCTTGCGAAAAAAGTGAGAAACGGAAAACTTACCGCGGAAGATATGCAGGGCGGCACATTTACCGTCAATAACACGGGATCTTTCGGCTCAGTTCAATCTATGGGCATTATCAACCATCCGCAGGCGGCGATTCTTCAGGTGGAGTCTATCGTCAAACGTCCGGTTGTCATGAATAACGGGATGATCGCCGTTCGTGATATGGTTAATCTTTGCCTGTCTTTAGATCACAGAGTGCTCGACGGGCTCGTGTGCGGCCGATTCCTCGGACGCGTCAAAGAGATCTTAGAAAACATTGATGAACATACTTCCGTCTATTAAAAAAAACTCCTTTTGCCCGGGCGGCAAAAGGAGTTTTTTTATTTTCATTGTGAATCCTCGGGAACAATCATAGTGAGATGATGTTTTTTCACTTCGATCGTACAAGGTGTTGTTCCGTATACCTCGCCATCTGTATCCGCGTCCATCTCACGTCCGGTTTCGATTTCAATCCTGGAGGCCTGAATATAGGACAGCTCCCCTTTGAAATCATCAAACGAACCCTGCTCCATCGTCATCAGCTCCCGCAACGCGGCAAGGCTTGTGTTGCGGCAGATTAACACATCGGCTAAGCCGTCCTGGAGGCTGGCATCAGGCAGGGGAACTCTGTTTGTCCCGATATAATGCCCGTTCATGACAAGCACCATTACGGCTTCGTCTTCTTTCACCTCGCCGTCAATCGTCAATTTGACAGGAAACGGGTTCGCGCTTGTCATCGTCCGCAAGGCGCTCGTGAAGTAGCTGATTTTACCAAGCCATGCTTTTTCAGTTTCATTAATATGGCTTGATGCTTCGGTGATCAGTCCGATGCCCCAGAAGTTCAGAAAATAGCCGTCATCCGTTTTACAGACGTCAATCATCCGTTTATGTCCGGCCGCGAGCGCTTCAGCGGCCTTTTGAAGGTTTTGCGGGATGCCGAGCGCCCGTGAGAAATCGTTGCACGTTCCTCCCGGCAAAATGCCGACAGCGGGTCTGTGATCAAGCTTGCTGATGCTGTTGATGCATTGATGCACAGTGCCGTCTCCGCCTAAAATATATAAATGGTCAACTGAACTGTCGAGATTTTCACAATACTGACGGGCATCATCCTGATGTTTGGTCGGTTTAATCAAAAGTTCGTCAGCTGACTGGGCCAAAATGGGGACGACCGTGCCGAGCGTTTTATCAATCTGTTTTTGACCGGCGTTTCCGTTATAAATTAATACTGCTTTCCGTTGGCTCATACGACTGCTCCTTTATTTCAGACAATCTCCTTAACAAGTTTCCCGTTTTTAAAGGGTCATAAACTTACATCGGGAACATAAAAGGGACAAAAAACAATTGGATATGAGCGGTGTCATTTGCCGATAGGGAGGTTCCTTGCTATCATAAGAAGAGATGATCAAAAAGGAGAGGTCCCAGTTGAATATGGATTTTAATTTATTTATGAATGATGTCGTGCGTCAAGCCCGCCAGGAAATCACGGCCGCCGGGTATACAGAGCTGAAAACCGCTGAGGAAGTGGACGAAGCGCTTTCGAAAAAAGGAACGACACTCGTCATGGTCAACTCTGTGTGCGGATGCGCAGGCGGTATTGCACGGCCTGCCGCGTACCATTCCGTACATTACGATAAACGCCCGGATCAGCTTGTGACGGTATTTGCCGGACAGGATAAAGAAGCGACAGCCAAAGCAAGAGAATACTTTGAAGGCTATCCGCCGTCCTCTCCGTCATTTGCCATTTTAAAAGACGGGAAAATCATGAAAATGGTGGAACGCCATGAAATTGAAGGCCATGAGCCGATGGCCGTCGTCACAAAACTGCAGGAAGCATTTGAAGAATATTGTGAAGAAGTATAAGTGAAAGAAAAACCCCGGAGCCAAGCGCTTGCGGGGTTTTTTTATATGGCATCTGTATAAATATAAATATTTATACATCGGCGTTCAGCTGTCACTAACCTGAAAAACAATGACTATAATAAACACAGAAAGGAAAATATATTTTTCAAAAATAGTATTGCATCACAATTAAAAAGTGTTTAAAATACAAGTTAACGAATAAATATTCAAATTTAAGAGATCAGTAGATATGGGGGAAATGAATCATGAAGAAATGGCTGTTGGTATTAGCTGCCGCATGTATCACCTTTGCGCTGTCCGCTTGCGGATCAGGCAATTCAGGCTCAGAGGGCGGAAAGAACAAGCTGATTATGGGTACATCGGCTGACTATAAACCATTTGAATATAAAGACGGCGATCAGATCACCGGGTTTGACGTTGATCTGGCAAAAGCTCTGGGCAAAAAGACTGGCTATGACGTTGAGGTGCAGGACATGGACTTCAACAGCCTGATTACAGCCTTGAAGTCCAAGCAGGTAGATATGATTTTATCTGGAATGACACCTACACCGGAACGGAAAAAGCAAGTTGATTTTTCTGATATTTATTATACTGCTAACAATATGATCGTTACGAAAAAGGGAAGCAGCATGAAATCCCTGAATGATCTGAAAGGCAAAACCGTCGGTGTTCAGCTCGGCTCCATTCAAGAGGAAAAAGGCAAGAAGCTCGCTTCGAAATACGGTTTTCAGCTCGAAGACCGCAACCGGATCTCAGACTTAACCGAAGAGATCAAATCCGGGCGTTTTGATGCCGCGATTATCGAAGACATCGTAGCACAAGGCTATTTCAGTTCAAATCAAGATCTGCAGGGCTTTGCGTCAGCAGATGCGAAATCAGACGAATCGGGCTCCGCGATTGCGTTCCGCAAAGACAGTGATCTGACAGCGAAGTTCAACAAAGCGCTGAAAGAAATGGAGAAAAACGGAGAAATCGAAAAACTGAAGAAAAAATGGTTCACCAACGAGAAATAAAAGAAAGCTCAACTTTTCGTTGAGCTTTTTATCTTGAATAAAGACAAAGGAGATCACACGTATGAATTTGGATTTCTCAGCAACAATCCCCCAAATTCCTTTTATATTGGAAGGCCTTGCGGTCACATTGAAAATTGTGCTCGTTTCGGCGGTCATCGGTCTTGTATTAGGCATCGTGCTCAGCTTATTTAAAATCAGCACGATCAGTCCGCTGAAATGGATTGCGGATTTTTATACTTCGATATTCCGCGGCACGCCGCTCGTGCTGCAGCTGATGATCATCTATTTCGGTATGCCGCAGCTCCTCGGCTTTCAGATCGATCAATTTTGGGCGGCGGTCACCGCATTATCGCTCAATTCAGCCGCTTACGTCTCTGAAATTATCAGAGCGGGAATCAACGCAATTGACAAAGGACAAAAAGAGGCTGCCGTCGCTCTCGGCGTGCCGTACGGAAAAATGATGAAAGATCTGCTGCTGCCGCAGGCGTTTAAAAACATTTCTCCGGCTATTATTAACGAATTAATCACCTTAACGAAAGAATCGGCGATCGTCACAGTTATCGGTCTTGGCGACATTATGAGACGGGCCTACCAGTCCGGCGCCGCAACATACAACTATTTAGAACCTCTTATTGTGGCGGGCTTAATCTATTACGTGCTCGTTTTGATCTTAGCATTCATCGGAAAAGGCGTAGAAAGGAAGCTGAAAGCCAATGATTAAGGTCGACAACCTGTCAAAATCATTCGGGAAACATGAAGTACTGAAAAACATTTCAACACAGATCGAAGAAGGGGAAGTCGTCGCTGTCATCGGCCCTTCCGGTTCCGGCAAATCAACGTTTCTGCGCTGCTTAAATCTGCTCGAAACCCCGAGCGGCGGAACGATTGCCATTAAAGAAAATGAAATTACCGCAGCTAAAACGAATAAACTGAAAGTGCGGGAAAATATCGGCATGGTATTTCAGCATTTTCATTTGTTTCCTCATAAAACGGTGCTTGAAAATATCACATACGCGCCGGTCAGCGTGAAGAAAGAGTCTAAAAACGAGGCGGAGGAAAAGGCGTGCGCCCTCCTTGAAAAAGTCGGACTGCTTGACAAACGGAACGACTATCCGAACCGTTTGTCAGGCGGACAGAAGCAGCGGGTCGCCATCGCGCGTGCGCTTGCCATGAATCCTGACATCATGCTGTTTGATGAACCGACCTCGGCTCTTGACCCGGAAATGGTCAAAGAAGTTCTTGAGGTGATGAAAGAGCTCGCGCAGACGGGCATGACGATGGTTATCGTAACGCACGAAATGGGATTTGCCAAAGAAGTGGCAGACCGCGTATTATTCATGGATGAAGGGACGATCGTGGAAGACGGGCAGCCGGAAGAATTTTTTCTTTCTCCGAAGTCAAAAAGAGCACAGGACTTTTTAGAAAAAATATTATAAAATATAACTGTAAGAAAAGAAGAAGAATGCTCTTCTTCTTTTTTTTGAGAAAGAAACAAACAGAATGGAGCAAGCAATGTTTAAAATCGGTTACCGCACACTAAAGACCGCACTTGGAACGGCGCTGGCCATTTATTTAGCCCAGCTGTTGCATCTGCAAAACTTCGCATCCGCAGGAATCATCACCATATTGTGCATTCAGATTACGCAAAAGCGGTCGCTTCAGGCCTCGTGGGCCCGATTTGCCGCCTGTTTATTGGCGATCGTCTTCTCATATGTCTTTTTCGGGCTGATCGGCTATTATCCGTTTGCGATCGGAATATTGCTGGTGCTGTTCATTCCGACTACAGTCGTTTTAAAAATAAACGAAGGAATTGTCACCAGCTCAGTAATCATTCTTCATTTATATATGTCCGGCGGCATTACGATGGCGTTTATCTGGAATGAGTTCCAGCTGATCACCGTAGGTATCGGCGTCGCGCTGTTAATGAATCTGTATATGCCGAGCCTCGACAGAAAACTCGCGGCATACCGGAAAAAAATTGAGGACAACTTTTCCGTCATCTTCGCCGAAATCGAACGGTATTTGTTAACTGGTGAGCAAGATTGGTCGGGGAAGGAAATACCGGAGACGCATCAGATGATTCAAGAGGCGAAAAACCTCGCCTATCGGGACGTGCAGAATCATATTTTGCGCCATGAAAATCTTTACTATCATTATTTTAAGATGAGACAGAAACAATTTGAAATCATTGAACGGCTGCTGCCGAAGATTACCTCTATTTCAATAACGGTGGAGCAGGGCAAAATAATCGCCCATTTCATCCATGAATTAAGGGAAGCCATTCATCCCGGCAATACCGCTCATAAATTTTTAAAAAGACTTGCAGAAATGAGAACGGAATTTGAAGAAATGCCGCTCCCGGCAACGCGCGAGGAGTTTGAAGCGCGGGCGGCTTTGTTCCATCTCCTCGGTGAGATGGAACAATATCTCGTGATTAAAAGTTATTTCAAAGGCATCAAGCTGTAAAAAACATATGGATCAATCGCATGAGTCCTCCTTTCATTGGTCATTCTAATGAAAAAAGGAGGGGAGCCCATGCGATTTTTTTTATTGTCAGCCGCCCTGCTGATGTCTCCGCTTTGGCCGCTTGGCGCAAACCCTTTGCCGGGTGACCCTTATATTATCGTCAATAAAGCCACAAATGCGCTTGCTGTTGTGAAGGATAACCGAATACAAGGCATTTATCAGGTGGCGACGGGAAAAACGGATGATTTGACGCCTGAAGGAGAATTTACGGTAACGGTCAAAGCCGTCAATCCGTATTACCGGAAGAAAAATGTAGAGGGAGGCGCGCCGGAAAACCCGCTCGGCGTCCGCTGGATCGGCTTTGACGCGAAAGGAACCGACGGCAGGATATACGGCATTCACGGAACAAACAGAGAAGAGCTGATCGGGGGGTTTGTGTCAAACGGCTGCATCCGTATGAAAAACCGGGATGTCATCCGTATTTTCCGGATTATCCCTCCCGGAACGAAAGTATTGATTACAAAAGAAAACCGCTCATTCGAGGACATTGCAATAGAGCGGAAAGCCCTCATAAAAAAGCAGGAAACCCCCTTGCAATGAGGCGCCTGCTTTTTTACCGCAAATACATCATAATGCCTGAGAGGAGGGTTGAAAGTATAAATACGCCCAAAATGACGATGACGGCGCTTTTCATAAATTTTTGAGACATTGTTTCACTCCTTAAGATTACTGTCTATCATTTTAACGTGTTTTGCTTGTATGAACAAGCCATATCCTATGGCGGAAAGCAGGTGGCCGCGCTATGAAAAAACTTGATCATGTCGGCATTGCCGTCAGCTCTATTGAAGCTGCGAGAGGATTTTACGAACGGATGCTCGGGCTTACGTATATGGGAGACGAGCTAGTAAGCGGCCAAAATGTGAGAGTTGCTTTTTTAGAAGCGGGAGGCACAAAGCTTGAGCTGATTGAGCCGCTGTCGGACGCGTCTCCCGTCAGCTCTTTTTTACAGATAAGAGGTGAAGGACTGCATCATTTGGCATTCCGCTGCGCCGATATGAAGGAAACGATCAAGGAGCTTGAAGCATGCCGCATGACTTTGATCCATCATGAACCGCAAAACGGAGCGGGCGGGAAGAAGATCGCATTTCTCTCTCCAAAAGAGGCGAACGGGGTCCTGATTGAGCTTTGTGAAACAATTGAAAAAGGAGAAACTCAAGATGAGCATGAGTGATCATATCAGACACTTAAACGAAAGACGTTCCTTTTTAACAAACGGCGGCGGAGCGGAAAAAAATGAAAAACAGCACAAAAAAGGCAAGCTGACGGCAAGAGAAAGAATTGACTATTTATTGGACGAAGACAGTTTTTCAGAGCTGCAGCCGTTTGCCAAAAGCTGCATGCCCGGATGCCAGAATGCTCCGGGAGACGGCGTTGTTACCGGATACGGCACAATTGACGGACGGCCCGTGTATTTGTTTGCCCATGACTTTACCGTACTCGGCGGGACGCTCGGCGAGACACATGCGGAAAAAATCGCGGCGGTAATGGATCTGGCGGCGAAAAATAAAACTCCGATCATCGGGCTGAACGACTCAGGTGGTGCGAGAATTCAAGAGGGTGTGGTATCATTAAATGGATACGGTCATATCTTTAGGCGCAACGTCCTTTACTCGGGAGTGATTCCGCAAATCTCTGTCATCCTTGGGCCGTGTGCCGGCGGTGCTGTTTATTCACCCGCATTGACGGATTTTGTGATTATGGCGGAACATACGTCGCACATGTTTATTACAGGCCCGAAAGTCATTGAACAGGTTACGGGTGAACAGATTGACGCGGAAAGTTTAGGCGGTGCGGGTATACATAATGTGATAAGCGGAAATGCCCACTATTCCGCACGAACGGAAAAAGAGGCTCTTTCCGCTGTGAAAACCCTGCTTTCTTATCTCCCGCACGGCGGACAGACGGCATCACCCGTTAAAAAGGAAGACGCCAGACCGTTATTAAACACCCTCGTTCCCGCGGACAGTTCGAAACCTTACGATGTGTTACAGGTAATAAAAGAGCTGGCGGATGACGGAACGTTTTTTGACATTCAGCCGTATTTTGCCAAAAACATTGCTGTCGGTTTTCTGAAACTCGGACGGCGTACAGTCGGTGTTGTCGCAAACCAGCCGAAACACTTGGCGGGGAGCCTCACGATTGATGCCGCTGACAAAGCGTCGAGATTCATCCGTTTTTGCGACGCGTTTCATATTCCGCTATTGACGATCGCTGATGTTCCGGGATTTCTTCCGGGCTTTCAGCAGGAACATGCGGGAATCATCCGTCACGGAGCAAAATTGCTGTATGCTTTTGCCGAAGCGACGGTGCCGAAAGTGACGCTCATCATCAGAAAAGCTTACGGAGGCGCCTATGTCGCCATGAATTCGAAAGGGCTCGGGGCAGATCTTGTATTCGCCTGGCCCAATGCGGAAATCGCCGTGATGGGAGCGGAAGGCGCGGCGTCGATTTTATACAGCAGAGACATACAGGCTTCTGACGACCCGGAGAAAACGAAGCGCGAAAAAAAAGCCATATACGAAAAGGAAAACGCCGGTCCGTATAAAGCGGCGGCCTGCGGAATGGTGGATGATATCATCCGGCCGGAAGACTCGAGGAAAAAATTGATTCAGGCATTTGACATGCTTGCGCATAAGGAAGAGGAAAGACCGAAAAAAAAGCACGGTAATATACCGCTTTAAACGGAGGGAACTGAAAATGGTAAACGAAAAACGTCTGCTTGAAGAATTTCTTGAACTCGTTCAAATTGATTCAGAGACAAAACATGAAGCGGAAATCAGCAAGGTGCTCAAACAAAAATTCACTGATTTAGGATTGAGCGTAAAAGAAGATGATACAAAAGAAGTGACGGGGCATGGAGCCGGCAACTTAATCTGTACGTTAAAGGGCACAAAAGATGCGGATACGATTTATTTCACATCGCACATGGACACGGTTGTCCCGGGCAAAGGCGTTAAGCCGATTGTGGAAGACGGCTATGTAAAATCCGACGGCACGACGATTCTCGGCGCTGATGATAAGACGGGACTTGCCGCAATGTTTGAAGCCATTAAAGTGCTGAAAGAACAAAACATCGAGCACGGCACCATTGAATTCATTATCACGGCCGGAGAAGAATCGGGATTAGTCGGGGCAAAAGCAATGGATCGTTCAGACATTACCGCGAAATACGGTTTTGCGCTTGATTCAGACGGAAAAGTCGGCAACATTATTGTAGCCGCACCGACACAAGCGAAAGTGAGAGCAACCATTTTCGGGAAAACGGCTCATGCGGGGGTAGAACCGGAAAAAGGCATCTCCGCGATTACAATCGCATCAAAAGCAATCTCTAAAATGCCGCTCGGCCGTATTGATAAAGAAACAACGGCTAATATCGGACGTTTCGAAGGCGGCACGCAAACCAATATCGTCTGCGACCAGGTTGATATTCTGGCTGAAGCGCGTTCATTAGTGCCTGAAAAAATGGAAGCGCAAGTGCAGAAAATGAAAGAAGCTTTCGAATCTGCTGCAGCTGAGATGGGAGGCCGCGCGGAAGTGGACATCGCGGTCATGTATCCGGGTTTCAAATATCAGGACGGCGATCAGGTTGTGGAAGTCGCGAAAAAAGCGGCGGCAAAAATCGGCCGGCCGAGCGAACTTCAGACAAGCGGCGGCGGAAGTGACGCAAACGTCATTGCCGGCCACGGCATTCCGACAGTCAACCTGTCAGTAGGCTATGAACAAATCCATACGAAAAATGAAAAAATGCCGATTGAAGAGCTCGTCAAAACGGCGGAAATGGTCGTTGCCATTATCGAAACAGCAGCCAACTAAAAACGAAGCACCCAGTTGATTGGGTGCTTTTTTCATTCTTCATGATAATTGGCTTAAAGCCTTGCATATACAAGAAAAAACCCTGCCGGATAGGTTCCGGCAGGGTTTCAGTATTATGATTTGGCGGGCTCCGCCTGAGCCGCAGCTTGTTTCTTTTTATGATGCGTCTGCTGTAAAAGTACATTCTGCACTGTCAAAAACAGTCCGCTTGTAAACCAGTAAAGCGGCAGCGCAGCCGGTACGTTAAGTGAAAAAACGGTCATCATGACAGGGAAAATAAAGACCATGATTTTTGCTGACTGCATCGCGGCCGGATTTTGAGCAGCCGGTGAATATTTCTCGTTTAATTTTTGGGAAATATAAGCCTGTAAGAAATACATGGCCCCCGCGCACAGTGATACAAGAATATCAGAATGCCCTAAGCTGAACCACAGAAATGAGTGTGAAGCGATTTCCGGCGTTGAGCGGATGGCATAATAAAAACCGATCAAAATCGGGAATTGCACCAGCATCGGAAGACATCCCATTGCCATCGGATTCAGATTGTGCTCACGGTAAAGCTTCATCATTTCCATTTGCAGTTCTTTTTGTTTCTCCGCATCTTTCGTTTGTTTCATTTTAGCCTGAATGCTGTCGACCTGCGGTTTGATCACAGCCATTTTTTCCTGGAACACCCGCTGTTTCTTAAATTGGTTCACAAACAAAGGCAATACAACGATCCGGACGATAATCGTCACCAGAATAATCGACAATCCGTACTCACCGTGGAACAGGCCCGCCACACCTTTTAAAAGTGCCGAAAACGGATCGATCAGGTAATCGTGGAAAAACCCGATATTCCCGAGGCCTCCCGTCTGAGTCTGAGATGTCGCTGCAAAAGCCGAGCGGCCTGTGCACAGTACGATAAAAAACAATCCGAATGCAATCCATTTTTGATATGTTTTAGACAATTATGTCTCCTCCTTTTTATCTTCACTTGCCGTTATAAAAGGAGGAAGCTGACATCTTCATCATCATTCGCCGGTGAATTCATGCGGATGACTTTACGTATCCAAGTTGTAATGCGATGATATATAATAATAAGAAAGTCTGTTCGGTTCAGCTGAACGACTGCTTGATGTTCATCTATTCGTTTCGTTCTCCAATGCTCGCCTGCGCGGCGCTCACGCAAAAGAAAAGCGATGCCGATCGCGGTCAGAGCGGGAAGAATAATTGTGAAAAAATCGACTAAAAATAAAAAGTCATTCATTGACTCAAGAATCATTTTATCACATCCATTCAGCTCTTATTTTACTACATATATATAAGGTTGTCTATGAAAGGAAAGGAGGCGCCGGGAGTGGCCGGAAAAGGGAGAATTATATTTCATATCGATATGAACAGTTTTTATGCCTCCGTAGAAATGGCGTATGATCCGTCTTTAAGAGGAAAACCTATCGCCGTTGCCGGAAACGTGAAGGAACGGAAAGGAATCATCGTCACCTGCAGCTATGAAGCGAGAGCGCGGGGCGTAAAGACCACCATGCCGGTGTGGCGGGCAAAACGTCTCTGTCCGGAACTCATCGTCGTGCCTCCGAATTTTGACCGCTATCGGAGTTCGTCAAAAGAAATGTTCAGCATTCTGAGGGAGTATACGGATTTAGTCGAGCCTGTTTCTATTGATGAAGGATACATGGATATTACGGACACACCGCACAGCCACAGGGCGTATGAGACAGCCGAAGACATTCAGGCGAGACTGCAAAAAGAGCTTTTGCTTCCGTCAAGCATCGGCATCGCCCCGAATAAATTTCTCGCTAAAATGGCTTCTGACATGAAAAAACCGCTCGGCATCACCATTTTAAGAAAAAGAGAGCTGCCGGACGTATTATGGCCTCTTCCGATTGAAGAGATGCACGGTATAGGAACGAAAACTGCGGAAAAAATAAAAACGCTCGGCATCAAAACGATCGGTGATTTGGCAAAAGGAGATGAACATGCGCTGAAAACGCTTCTCGGCATAAACGGCCCGAGGCTGAAGGATAAAGCGAACGGCATCCATCCTGCAGAAGTCAATCCCGAGCGGATATATGAATTTAAAAGCGTCGGCAACTCATCCACCCTGTCGCATGATTCGGCTGACTGGGATGAATTAACGGGCGTGTTTGACCGGCTCGCGCTGTCTGTGAGCGAACGGCTCCAGCGTAAGGAGGTCATGGCCTGCCGGCTGTTCATCATGATTCGGTATGCGGATTGGAAAACGGTCACAAGAAGCATGACCCTCAGCAATCCGGCTGATCAGAAAAAAGACATCATGGAAGCGGCGATGGAACTGTTTGACAAGCACTGGAACCAAAATCCGGTAAGGCTTCTCGGCATCACCGGAACGGAACTGGTTGAAAAACAGCAGGCATATAAACAGCTTGATCTGTTTTCATTCAAGGAGGACGCAAAGGATGAGCCGATTTTTCAGATGATGAACGAGCTGAATGAAAAATACGGCCAAAACTTGATCAGAAAAGGCGCCGTTATAAAAAAAGAAGAAAGCAAAACAAGGGGAACGAGCTTTAACAGAGACTTTTTTCAGGATGAAAAGAAAAGGTGAATAACTTGAAAAAAGGGGTTATGTATGATAATTTCTTTAGTATAAATATCATTTTATTTTAATTTAAATTTTAAAATGGTTAAACGTTTGAAGAAGGGACGTTAGAATATGTCAAAACAACAAATCGGAGTTATCGGTCTTGCGGTAATGGGTAAAAATCTGGCTCTTAACATCGAAAGCCGGGGATTTTCTGTGTCTGTATACAACAGATCAAGCAGCAAAACGGAAGAGTTTTTAGAAGAGGCAAAAGGCAAAAATGTTGTCGGTACATACAGCATTGAGGAGTTTGTCCAGTCTCTTGAAACACCCCGTAAAATTTTATTAATGGTTAAAGCGGGAACTGCAACGGATGCGACGATTCAATCTCTTCTTCCTCATCTGGAAAAAGACGATATTTTGATTGACGGCGGAAATACATACTATAAAGATACACAGCGCCGGAACAAAGAGCTTGCCGAAAGCGGCATTCACTTTATCGGAACGGGTGTATCAGGCGGTGAAGAGGGAGCGCTGAAAGGGCCTTCTATTATGCCGGGCGGCCAAAAGGAAGCGCACGAACTCGTGAAACCGATTCTAGAAGCCATTTCTGCTAAAGTGGACGGAGAAGCTTGTACGACATACATCGGCCCGGACGGAGCGGGGCACTATGTAAAAATGGTGCACAACGGTATCGAATACGGTGACATGCAGCTGATCTCTGAGTCATATTTCATTTTGAAACAGGTGCTCGGATTGTCTGCCGAAGAGCTTCACGAAGTATTCGCTGAGTGGAACAAAGGAGAGCTTGACAGCTATCTGATCGAAATCACGGCTGACATTTTCACTAAAAAAGATGAAGAAACGGGCAAACCGCTTGTTGACGTGATCCTTGATAAAGCAGGCCAAAAAGGAACGGGTAAGTGGACAAGCCAAAGCGCTCTTGACTTAGGCGTGCCGCTTCCGATTATCACTGAATCTGTTTTTGCGCGTTTCATTTCCGCAATGAAAGAAGAGCGTGTGAAAGCAAGCAGCCTTCTGTCCGGGCCAGACGTTAAGCCGGTCACTGAAAATAAAGAAGAGCTGATTGAAGCGGTCAGAAAAGCGCTCTTCATGAGTAAAATCTGTTCTTACGCACAAGGCTTCGCCCAAATGAAAGCCGCGTCTGAAGAATATAACTGGGATCTGAAATACGGTGAAATCGCGATGATTTTCCGCGGCGGCTGTATCATCCGCGCGGCGTTCCTGCAAAAGATCAAAGACGCATATGACCGTGAACCGGAGCTTGACAACCTGCTGTTAGACAGCTACTTCAAAAACATTGCAGAAAGCTACCAAGGCGCCCTTCGCCAAGTGATTTCACTTGCCGTAGCCCAAGGCGTGCCGGTACCTTCGTTCTCAAGCGCACTTGCGTATTACGACAGCTACCGTACGGCAGTGCTTCCTGCAAACTTGATTCAAGCGCAGCGTGATTACTTCGGCGCGCATACGTATGAACGCACAGATAAAGAAGGCATTTTCCATACTGAATGGATGAAGTAATGAAGAAGCCCCCGCAGTTATTGCGGGGGCTTTTCTGATATTAAAAACCGCGGGCCGTCATGAACGGCGCCGCGGTTTTTAATGTTTTCTTATATATTCCACCAGTGGAGACCGTCTTTTTCAAGAAGATCGTCCGAAGCTTTCGGTCCCATTGACCCGGCTTCATAATTCGGAGAAAGGGTTTTGTCGGCTGCCCACGTTTCGGAAATCGCATCGACGAAATTCCAGGAAAGCGCCACTTCGTCCCAATGGGCAAAGTTTGTCGCATCACCGAGCAGACAGTCATGGATTAATTTTTCATAGGCTTCCGGTGTGTTCATTTCGTCACTGCAGTTGCTGCAGTAATCCAGCTTAATCGGCTGAGCATGAGCGGCTCCGCCTAATTTTTTAGCGTTCAGATATAGTGTGATGCCTTCATCCGGCTGAATATGGATGACAAGCAGGTTCGGATTTACATTCGTTTCATTGCCGTAATAAAGGTTCATCGGAATGTCTTTAAATTGAACGACGATTTTCGTTGATTTTTCTTTCATCCGTTTCCCTGTGCGGATATAAAACGGAACGCCGGCCCAGCGGAAGTTATCGATTAACAGCTTTCCGGACACGAATGTTTCCGTATTGGAATCCGGTGCTACATTTTGTTCATCTGTATAGCTCGGTACAGCGTTTCCGTCAATCGTTCCCGCTTGGTATTGTCCGCGGACGAAGAAGTCACTCACTTCGTTTGGAGCGACAGGGCGGAGAGCTCTCAGCACCTTCACTTTTTCGCTGCGGATTTCTTCCGTGTTCAGTTTAATCGGCGGTTCCATCGCCAAGAGAGCGACCATTTGTAAAATATGGTTTTGAACCATGTCACGGAGTGCACCTGATTTCTCGTAATATCTCGCACGATCCTCAACGCCGAGATCCTCACTTGACGTAATCTGGATGTTTGAGATGTAGCGGTTATTCCACAGCGGCTCAAACAGCGCATTCGCAAACCGGATGACTTCGATATTTTGAACCATTTGTTTACCTAAGTAATGGTCGATCCGGTAAATTTGATCTTCCGTGAAAGCTTCGCGTATTTCTTTGTTAAGCTCTTTCGCACTCGGCAGGTCATGGCCGAACGGTTTTTCAATGACGAGACGGGACCAGCCATTTGTCGCTGTGACACCTTCGTTTTTAAGTGATTTTGCGATAGTGCCGAAAAACTCAGGAGCCATCGCCAAGTAAAACATTCTGTTGTTCGGGATTTCATATGTATGTTCAAGCTGATCAAGCAGGACATTCAGCTCCTGATAGGAACCCGGATTCGTTACATCAAACGGATGGTAATAAAAATGAGATGTGAAATCGTCTATGTCTTTTTGCCCGGCAGAAGAAACAGACGTTTTAACGGTTTCCCGGAGGTCCTCGTTTGACCAAGGTCTTCTTCCAACACCTACAACTGCAAACTCTTCACCAATTTGACCATTTTTATATAAACGGTGAATGGATGGGTAAAGTTTTCGTTTTGCCAAATCCCCTGTGGCACCAAATATTACAATTACTGCTTTTGGTTTGTCGTTTGTTTTCACTTAGAGTACCTCACTTTATCTGAAGCATGGTTTAAAACCCCGCATATTTCCTTCATTTTAAATCTAAAATTCGTTGAAAGCAAACATTTCAGCCTGTTTTTTGCGGTTTGCGGAAAAAAATTAATCAGGCCGGAGAAGGCCCGGGTGAATTCACATTTTCAGCCTGATCCTGTATCCTTAGTAGTACAAAGATCTAGGAGGAAGCATTGTGGAATTATTATTTTTAGGGACGGGGGCCGGCATGCCGGCAAAGACGAGAAACGTAACGTCCGTCGCGCTGAAGCTTCTTGAAGAAAGGCGTTCCGTATGGCTGTTTGATTGCGGAGAAGCCACTCAGCATCAGATATTACATACAACAATCAAACCGAGGAAAATTGAGAAGATTTTCATCACCCACCTTCACGGCGACCATGTTTACGGTCTTCCGGGTCTGTTGGGGAGCCGTTCATTTCAGGGCGGTGAAGAAGAGCTGACGATTTACGGGCCAAAAGGCATTAAAGCCTTTATCGAAACAAGCCTGAACGTGACGGCGACTCATCTGACGTATCCTCTTACCGTACATGAAATCGAAGAGGGGACGGTTTTTGAAGATGAGCAATTCATTGTTACCGCAGCATCCGTCATTCACGGCGTGGAAGCGTTCGGCTACCGGGTTCAGGAAAAGGATATTCCCGGCGCATTGCAGGCCGGCAGATTAAAAGAAATGAATATCCCGCCCGGACCCGTCTATCAGAAAATCAAAAAAGGCGAAACGGTCACACTTGACGATGGCAGAATCATTAACGGGCGGGATTTTTTGGAACCCCCGAAAAAAGGGAGAATCGTCGCTTTTTCCGGGGATACGAGGGCATCAGAGCGGGTAACGGAGCTGGCGCGCAATGCGGATGTGCTTGTTCATGAAGCAACATTTGCAAAGGAAGATGCAAAGCTCGCACATAATTATTATCACGCGACGACAGAACAGGCTGCGCAAACGGCAAAAAAAGCAGGCGCCAAACAGCTGATCTTAACTCATATCAGCGCAAGGTATCAGGGTGAATCGCCGATAGAGCGTCTCGAACATGAGGCGAAAGCGGTATTTGAAAACAGTAAGATCGCATTTGACTTCATGGAGGTCACTGTGGAGAGGTCTTAAAAAATGGACGCTTGACATTTTTTTCTGGTGAGATATAATAAAACGTAATAATTACGATTTGTGCAAGGGGTGAAAATGATGCGTGTGAATGTTACATTGGCCTGTACAGAGACAGGGGACAGAAATTATATTACGACGAAGAACAAACGGACGAATCCGGACCGGTTAGAAATGAAAAAGTATTCCCCCCGGTTGAAAAAGTATACGTTGCATCGTGAGACAAAATAGATCACGATAACAAAAGCCATTGTGCCGTTGCACAATGGCTTTTGTTTTATCAGTTTACCGCCTGATAGGCAGGAGCATTCATTTGCTGGCGTACCGCGCACCAAACATCATAAATGGCAAGGTGGACGATGTGCGGTTCATCGTGGTGAATGGCATGAGAACTGTTTTTGGCCTGAATCCATCCGCTTTGATAAGAGACATCAAGCATGCTTCTGTGCAGTTTCACCCATTGTTCATGAGCGTGCTTTAAACGCTCATCCCGCTCTCCCGATGATAAAATCAACAGCGGCATATCGCCGAAATGAATCTGCTGATGCTTGATCTGACGAAGGCTCGTCAAAAATTCCGCGTGTGATCCTTCCAATATGAACTGTTTCAAATAGGCGGCTTTCATTTCTTCGGGAAGAAGCGGAAGCACTTTCGTCTCCTGATCCTCAGAAACCGGATCAAGCATCACCATCCCGAGAATATCCCGGCGGTTCCGGCTCGCCCATAGTCTGCTGATAATCGCGCCGTATGAATGCGAGACGACAAGATAAGGAGGCTTGACGCCGGCCTTCAGAAGAAGAGCGTTTAATTCCTGTACCATGTGGTCCGCCGTTCTCTTGTTTCGGCTTTGTCCGCTTTTGCCGATTCCGGCTCTGTCATATGTGAAAACCCCAAATTCTTCATCTATGTCAGCGAGTAATGATGTCCATGTTTCAGAAGAAGTGCCGTAGCCGGCTTCAAAGACGATCGTCACTTCGCCGGCGCCTTTACGGTGTTTCGTATAAAACGGACACCCGTCAATCAGATATGTCCTTTCCATCCATGCTGCTTTCATTGGAGTCATCCCCTCTAATTGGTTCTATAGGGAAGACGGAGAAGCTTCGGCAATCGTTTCTCAAAAAATAAAAAAAGAGACAGCCGGATCGAAAAACTCTGGCTGTCATTTCATCACCATGCTCTGTCGTATTGAACCGGTGACGGTATTTCAGTATTCAGCTGCTTCGCTGCACTCCTTGCAAAGTGCGGATCGCGCAGAAGTTCTCTTGCGACAAAAATAAGGTCAGCGCGGTTGTTTTGCAGAATTTCTTCCGCCATTGTTCCCGTCGTTATCAAACCGACGGCGCCTGTTGCGATTTCGGCCTGTTCACGGATTTTCTCTGCGAAGCTCACTTGGTAGCCTGGGAAGACATTAATATCAGCTTGAACGAGTGCGCCTGAGCTGCAATCAATGAGGTCGACTCCCTGTTCTTTCATCCACTTCGCAAAACCGATATGATCTGCAATGTCCAGCCCTTTGTCTGTATAATCCGATGCAGAAATACGGACAAATAACGGGCCGTCCCAGACTTCCTTGACGGCTTCAATGGTCTCGCCTAAGAAGCGGTAGCGATTTTCATGTGAGCCTCCGTATTCGTCTGTACGGTGATTGGACAGAGGGGACAAAAATTCGTGCATTAAGTAGCCGTGTGCCGCATGAAGTTCAATAATGTCAAAGCCGGCTTCTTTCGCGCGCGCCGCTGCCTGTTTGAATTCCTGAATGGTTTCTTTAATTTGTTCTGTCGTCATTTCAGCCGGTGTTTTGGACTGCTCATCGAACGGAATGGCTGACGGAGCGTAAATGTCTCCCTCAAGCTCAGCTTTACGTCCGGCGTGTGCAAGCTGAATGCCGATTTTAGATCCTTGCGCTTTCACTTGTTCCGTCAGTTTGGCAAAACCTTCGATATGATCATCGCTCCAAATGCCCAAATCCTGATCGGAAATGCGCCCTTGAGGATTAACGGCTGTCGCTTCCACGATAATCAGGCCGACCTGTCCGATTGCACGCGATATGTAGTGCGCCATATGAAAAGGCTGCAGTTTTCCGTCCTTCTCATGTGAGGAATACATGCACATCGGTGCCATAACAATACGGTTTTTGATCGTTACATCTTTAACGGTCCATGGTGTGAATAATTTTCTGGCCATTTATTTCGCCTCCCGGAATGTTTTTAGACATTGATTATAACAACTCATGATCATTCAGTCATATAAACTGCTCACAACTGAACACATCGTTCTTATTGTTCTGGACGGGAATTTTTTATACACAGCGTGGCCGTATCTTCATAACAGGCATTTACAGCCGATCATATAGCAAATATAGATGAGAAACGCACCGATGACTGCGTGGCCTCCTTTGAACCAGTTTGTCAGGATGAAAATACTGCTGATGAAGATCACTGCGCCGAAGGCACCGAATATTCCGTTTTTTTGAGCGGCTCTGAAATCGTCGGAGCTCATATTTTTCAGCTGCAAGTGAATATTCAGTAACGTCATGATCGGCAGCAATGTAATAACGCCTGATAAAAATAAGTATTTCGATTTGCTTAAATACGCGGCGGCCACCATAACGGTGCCGCCGATAAAAAATTGAATGAGAAAACTCATGCTGAAACGCTCACCTTCTGTTTGTTATCAAGTATAATGATGGAGACATTGCCATTTTATTTTCGATTGATGTATAAGTAAACTAAATATAACTAATGCATTGGATAATAAAGAATGATATCTGGGAGATGAAGCCGGTTGGATTTAAAGAAGCATTTAGCCTTTATTAAAACGGTTGAAAGCGGCAGCCTGACCCAAGCCGCTGCCATATTGAATTACACACAGCCGAACATCAGCCAAATGATCAGTAAATTAGAGGAAGAGTACGGTTTTCCGCTTTTGATCAGACAGCGGCATGGAGTGAGGCCCACCGCAAATGGCTTGAAAGTGTTACATATTATGAAGGAAATTCAAAAAAACTATGAAAAACTGTCTGAAACCGTTGATAATATTAATGGGTTAGAAAGAGGGGAAGTCCGGCTCGGCACTGTTACGAGCGTGGCGGTAAAATGGCTGCCGAAAATTTTGAGGGAATTTAATGAGCTGTATCCTTCCATTAAGGTGCATTTGTTTGAAGGAAATTCTACTGAACTGGAAGAATGGCTGAAAGATGATCGGATTGATGCGGCGATTGGGACATCCCACAGCGAGAAGTGGCATTTTTACCCGTTGGCAGAGGATCCGATTGTAGCGGTGATGAGCCCGCAGCATGAATTGGCGCAATGTGAAACGGTTCCGTTACATGTCATGGAGTCGGTCAAATGTATCGTGCCTTATCCGGAGACACATTTTGATGTGCTGAAAGTGCTGAAGGAAGAAAAGATTACGCCGCGGGTCGCTTATCAAATCAGAGGGGATGAAGCGATTATTGCAATGGTGCGGAACAATCTGGGGATCAGCATCTTGCCGCAGCTTTTGGTGAATGATTGTGATGTGCTCATCAAACGGTTCGACCGGTATGTCTCCAGGCAGCTCGGCATTTTGACAGCTCATGCAAAGGAGACGCAGACACCTTCTGTCCAGAAACTGATTCAATGCATACAAGAATGGGTTGCGGTCCATCAGGCTTCTGTCTGAAGAAGCCTGATGTGCGTTTAAGCCGGTTCAGGATAATAGACCAGCATAAAATATGTCACCGGTTCATCCGTGGAATTAAAATAACTGTGCGGCATCGCCCGAAGTCAGCACATGCTTTTCGTCATGAAGCTCAACCGTCAATTCACCGCTTTTGATAAAAATGTATCTTCCCCTAAATGTGATTTTGCTTCATGGACGCAGCCCGGCTTCAGGTCAACTATGCCTTGAAAACAAAAAGTCTGACCGTGACGGTGGTGAGCGGGGTTATTTTGGTGTCGGGCTTTCGTCTGTTTATATAAAAAAAGCATCAACGGCACATGCTGTTGATGCTTTTTTTGATATGCTAGGGTTTGGAGAGCACTTCAATTCCGACGTTGACCATTTTGTCCAGTCCCATAAAAGACAGGCAGATTTTGGCGCGTCTTTTCCTTTTATCGATCTTTTTAATAATGCCTTCCATTCCTTTAAGAGGCCCTGAGGCAACGGTTACTTTTGAATTTTCAATATAGACTTTTGAATAATCTACAGTGTCTCCTTCTCCGATCAGCCTGATAATAGGGAGGATTTCTTCATCCTTAATTGTCGTGAAATAGGTTTTACGCTCTTTGGAATAATATGCGCCGTTATTCACGATTCTGCATGAAATGGGGAGTTCTTTGATTTTATGAAATGTCCGCTCTGTCATCTTCGTTTTAAACAGCACATATCCCGGAAACATCTTTTTGAGTGCCTCGTATTTGATTCCGGCTTTTCGTTCTGTGACTTTTTTCTTGGGTATGATTGAGTAGAGAGCCTGCTCATCAAACTGCAGACGCAGAAATTTTTGAACTGTTTCTTCTTTTCCGGACTCTACAAAAAGTGCGTACCATTTCATGACTGGGTCCTCCTTAGAATAATAAGAAATTATTATACAAAGAAAGTATTTAATGGATAGTATTTAAAGTGATTAAAAATTTTTCTAATTCGTCTTTTTTTTACATAATATATGAAAATGAAAAATAAGTATAGACCCAATTGACAGAGAAGCGATGAATTTTCTTTGACATGAATAGGGTTCAGGGAATTATCTGACATTTATCCCGAAACAATTATGCCGACTGTCCACCGAACATAAAACTGTGGAATAAATGTCAGAAAATAACGAAATAAAACCTTGACATTATTATCTATAAATTGATATTATTCTCTTTAAATAGCAACTATTTGTTAAATTTATTAAATTGATGTAAAGCACCTATTAAATTTCAATCGCTGTTTCGGCACGTTGAAGAGGAAATAGGGATTATAAAAATGATTGTAGTGTATATATCTACATATACATGATAAGGGAGAAGTGTGCCGTCATGGCTGTTTTCGGGCATATTGGCACTGCAACTTGTCATGCGAAACATTCAGTAAACAAGCAAGATGTCTTTATATAAATTATGTTAGAAAAGGAAAACACAATGCGTTTGCGATTTTTAAACCTGTGCTGAATCGCAAACGCGTTTGTGTTTTTATTTTTATGCCGGTGTTTACACCAGTCAATATATGAAATAAGAGACGTTTTTGTATGGAGATCCACATGTGATATACAAAATTGGCGATGCGGAAAGGATGAGGATAAGATGCTTACGTTTGTGTTCCCGGGGCAGGGTTCTCAATTTAAAGGAATGGGAGCCGGACTGTTTGATGAATTTCAAGATCTGACACGTCAGGCTGATGACATATTAGGCTACTCTATAGAAGAATTGTGTCTGGAGGATCCGAATCATCAGCTGGGGAAAACGCAATTTACCCAGCCGGCGTTATATACGGTGAGTGCACTCAGTTATTTAAAGAAAATGAAAGAGTCCGGCAGAGAGCCTGATTACGCCGCAGGGCACAGTTTAGGAGAATATAATGCGTTATTTGCGGCCGGCTGCTTTGATTTTGAGACCGGTTTGCAGCTTGTGAAAAAAAGAGGGGAGCTCATGAGCAAGGCAGCTCCCGGAGGCATGGCGGCGGTTTTGGGGTTTACCGCTGAACAAGTAAAAGAGGTTCTATCCGATTATCATCTGACCGGCATTGATATCGCTAACCACAATTCACCTTCGCAAATTGTGATCGCCGGAACGAAACAAGACATTGAAAAAGCGGGCCCCGTCTTTGAAAAAGCCGGCGTGAGAATGTACCTTCCTTTAAATGTGAGCGGCGCCTTCCATTCCCGCTATATGAAAGATGCTGAAAAAGAGTTTGCAGATTATTTAGAAGAAACGGCGTTTTTGCCTCTTCGTTTTCCGGTGATCTCAAATCTTCATGCCGCACCTTATAAGAATGATGAAATCAAAACAAATCTGACTTTGCAAATGACCAATCAGGTAAAGTGGACGGACACGATACGCCGTCTGATGGGACTTGAAAATAATGAAATTGCAGAAGTCGGGCCCGGGGAAGTGCTGACAAAACTGACGCGTCAGATTAAAAAAGATGCCGTCCCATTACCTATGCCGAAAGAAGAGTCTGATACTGCTGATGTTAAAGCATCGGCAGCTGATCCGCAAAAAACGGCGGGAATGAGATTAGGGAACGAAGATTTTAAAAAAGATTATAACATCCAATATGCTTACATGACGGGCTCCATGTACAGGGGAATTGCTTCGGAACAGATGGTCATTAAAGCGGCAAAAGCGGGAATGCTGGGCTTTTTCGGAACGGGCGGATTGAGTATCGAACGGATCGGACAGGCCATCGGAACCATCCGGTCTGCACTGCGGCAAGGGGAAACATTCGGAATGAATCTTCTTCATCATATGATGTCACCTGACAAGGAAGTCAGAATGATAGATTTATATTTGAAAAACGGCATTCATCTTATTGAAGCATCGGCATTTATGGGCATAACCCCCGCTCTTGTTATATACAGGGCAAAGGGATTAAGCAGGAATCATGACGGGTCGGTGTCAGTTCAAAACAAAATCATCGCGAAAGTATCCCGGCCTGAAGTCGCTGAGGCCTTTCTGAATCCGGCTCCGGCTCATGTGCTGGAAAGACTTGTGTCTGACAATCGGCTGACAGCCGGGGAAGCGGCGCTTGCAAAAGAAATTCCGATGGCTGATGACATTTGCGTTGAAGCGGATTCAGGAGGGCATACCGACCAAGGGATTCCGTATACATTAATGCCTGCCATGATCAGACTCAGAGACCGCATGATGGAGAAGCACGGTTATGCGAAAAAAGTAAGAATCGGCGCAGCGGGCGGCATCGGCACTCCGGAAGCGGCTGCTGCCGCGTTTCTGCTCGGCGCCGAATTTATCGGAACCGGTTCTATTAATCAATGCACGGTCGAAGCCGGGACAAGTGATTCAGTGAAAGATCTGCTTCAGGAAGCGAACGTTCAGGATACGTCATACGCTCCCGCGGGAGATATGTTTGAAGCGGGAGCAAGGGTGCAGGTGCTGAAAAAAGGCCTGTTTTTCCCGGCAAGAGCCAATAAACTCTTTGACTTGTACAGACAATACAATTCTTTAGATGAAATAGATGAAAAAACGAAAACATTAATTGAAGAAAAGTATTTCCAGCGCAGTTTTGAAGAAGTGTATGAGCAGTTGAAACGTGATAAATCTCCTGAGCAGATCGCCAAAGCCGAACAGAATCCGAAACACAAAATGGCGATGGTATTTAAATGGTATTTTTCTCATACGACAAGGCTCGCTCTGGAAGGAAAAAGCGAAAGTAAAATAGATTACCAAATTCATTGCGGCCCTGCGCTCGGCGCGTTTAATCAATGGGTGAAAGGAACCCCGCTTGAAAATTGGAGAAACAGGCATGTCGATCTGATCGGCAAACAGCTCATGGAAGAAACAGCCGGCCTTCTTGCGCAAAGGCTGGTATCGATTACAGGCTGAGTATGACCAGCCATTACATTTTTTCTGCGGAGGACAGACCATGCTGATTGAAAATCAGGAATTAACGATGAGCCATGTCGGGTTAGGGAATTTGAATGAGTACGCGCTGCTGCTGTTATTCGGCAACGCACACAGTCACCATTTAACGGACGGAACGGGATTCCGGCCTGATCAGATGGCCGATCACCAAGGGCTGATTTTGTATCCGGCTTATTTTATGACACATCTCAAAGTTCCTTCAGATCAGCCTCTTGATCAGTACCGATTATGGGACGAGGTTTCCGTCGGAGTCGATATCTCCCGGTTTGGAGAAACCATATTAGAATCTGATTATTTGTTCGGGCCGAAAGGAGCGGTCAGCTCTGATAAAAGCGAGTGGGACCGGGGACGGTTTCCTTCTATGAAAGCCAATAGTTTAATTGTCGTCGACGTCACACAAACAGAAGGTTCGACGCGCAAAGTCTCAGCGCCTAAGGCTGAATGCATTGCGGAACTTTCTAAGCTAGCCAAGCCGCCTTACGCCCTGATGCGGTCAAAGAAAATCAGAACGGACGCCTTCGGTATGAAGCCGGGCAATCTCAAAACAGCAGACCCCGTTTCATATCGGGTTCCTGTTGATCAGGATGCTGCGCCCGGGCATGCCATGGTGTTTGCGAAATTCAGCAAGATAATGGATGCGGCGGAATTTGAATGGATGACGCGCCGGTCGAAGCCGGGTTTTCCGCTTTCAATCGCGCGGCATTTATTTTTGCTTGAAAGAGAGACGTATTATTACGGAAATTGTTTTGCAGATGAAGAGCTTGATATTTATATGACGGGACACATTGAAGAATGCGATCCCGACTTTCACGGTGAGTCCCTCGGTATGATCTCAGTGGCGAAAATCAGCTATCAGATTGAAGTCTATATGAAAAGAAATCATACATTGCTGGCCATTTCCAAGGTGGACAAACTGCTGGCGGTGCCGACCTCTTCACAAGATCATATTCCGGATTATAAGCGGGTCATCAGAAGTTTATAAAATGAAGAATGGAGCTGAAAGCAAATGGAACAAACCAAGGAAATGAAGCAGATCATCGCTCAAATCATTCAGGATATTCAAGAACAGCAGTCATATCGGGCCGTCGAAGCGGGGGATGATGTGAGAGTCATAGAGGATCTGGGCTTCTCATCATTGGATATCGCTCAATTAGTCGCACAGATGGAGATGGAAACCGGAGTAGATCCTTTTTCCCAAGGAGAAACAATTTCCAGCATTACAACCGTCGGCAGCATTTGTGATATTTATCAAAAATATATGGACAGTGCTCAATCATGAAAACAGAAAGCGGGGGAGATATCAGCTGGGTGACTGATAAGCTTAGGGAAACGCAAGACAGTGAGTTTCTCATTTTTAAAGGGCAGACTTTTACGTATGATGATTTGCTGGCACGAATTAGCTTTTTTCAGAAAGAACTTGAACAAAACGGAATACGTGAAGGAGAATGTGTGGCGCTTATCGGGGATTATTCCCCGAACGCCATTTTTTTGCTGATGGCGCTTTTGTTAAACCGAAATATCGTTGTCCCTCTCAGCAATGAATCAAGGGAAAAGCATCTCGATATGTTTGAAGACGCGAAAGTGAATCAAATCATTGAAATAAATGAAAATGACAGCTGGACGCTTCGTGGAGGTTCTGAAAGCGCCTCTCACCCTCTGCTTGATGACCTGCGCGAGAGAGGGGAGTCAGGCATTATTATTTTCACATCGGGAACTTCCGGCAAAAGCAAAGCATCCGTGTTAAGCGCCGGCCGGCTGCTTGAAAAATATAAAACGGCGAAGAGAAAACCGCTGCGTACGCTCATTTTTCTGAAATTGGATCATATCGGCGGCATTAATACGCTGTTTGCGATTCTGTTTAACGGGGGAACCATCGTCACATCAGACAGCAGAACGCCGGAGTCCGTTTATCAGGCGGTCGACAAGCATGCTGTCCAAGTGCTCCCCGCCACCCCGACCTTTTTAAACATGCTGCTGATGTCCAAGGCGGATGCCGGCTATAACCTTTCATCACTCAAGCTGATCACTTACGGCACAGAACCGATGCCCCAATCAACGCTGCGCGGCATTCACCGGCTGTTTCCGGATGTACGGCTGAAACAAACATACGGATTAACTGAACTGGGTATATTCTCAACGAAATCAAAAGACAGCCAATCCACTTGGATGAAAGTGGGCGGTGCCGGAACAGAGACCAAAATTACCGGAGGCACGCTTTGGGTCCGTTCTGAGTCCGCGATGCTCGGCTATTTAAACGCACCGTCACCTTTCGATGAAGACGGCTGGTATGACACCGGTGACCAGGTGGAAACAGACGGCGAATATATAAGAATCCTTGGAAGAAAGAGTGAAATCATTAATGTGGGCGGAGAGAAAGTGTTTCCCGCAGAGGTGGAAAGCGTCTTTCTGGAGATACCGAATGTCCGGGATGTTCTCATAACGGGCAGAAAAAATCCGATTACGGGCGAGATTGTTGCGGCGGAGGCCGTGCTTGAAAAAGAGGAAGATATCAAATCTTTCAGAAAGCGGGCCGTAGCTCATTGCAAACAAAAGCTGCAGCCATATCAGATACCGCAGATCATCTCTGTTACAGATCGGAAACTGTCTAATGACCGATTTAAAAAAATAAGAAACGTGTAAAACAGGAGGCAAATATGAATAACGGAAAAGTAGCGGTCGTCAGCGGAGGAAGCCGGGGCCTGGGAAAAGCGATTGTACAGACGCTTTTGGATGAGGATTACAAAGTAGCCGCTTTCAGCCGCAGTGAATCTGATTTTATTAACACATTGAGAGAGAGTGAAAAGTACCGCGGCCGCTTTTATTGGGATGCGGCGGATGCGGCGGATGATGCCGCCATGAAACAGTTTGTTCTTCAAGTATACCGCAAGTTTTCCAGAATAGACGGCTTGGTCAATAACGCCGGTTTGAACCTTGATCAGCTGCTGCCCCTGACCAATGATGAAGACATTGACCGCATCCTCAATCTGAATATCGGTTCAGTCATCAAGCTGACCCGAAACGTTTCCCGGGTCATGCTGAAACAAAATTCCGGATCAATCGTTAACATAAGCTCCATTATCGGCTCAAGAGGATTTAAAGGCACTTCAGTCTACAGCGCATCCAAAGCGGCTCTTGACGGCTTGACGCGAAGCCTGGCCAGGGAGCTCGGGTCTAAAGGAATCCGTGTCAATTCACTTGCGCCCGGTTTTGTGGACACCGATATGACGAAAAATATGCCGGAAAAACAAAAATCGCAGATTATCAGAAGGACACCGATGGGACGTTTAGGCGAAACAGACGATATGACCGGACTCGTTCGTTTCCTGCTTTCTCCTGAATCGTCCTTTATGACCGGACAGACAATGGCAATAGACGGCGGATTAACTTGTTAAAGCACAGAAAAATTCTTTTGTACAAGGGATGGTATCCTCATGAAATGTATTAACGAATTTTTAAGAACGGTAATAGCGGAAAAGCTGGGTGCCGAGGTAACCGAAGCGGAAGATAAAACCGCTTTTTTTACTCTTGGCGTGACGTCTCTCATCAGTGAAGAAATCATGACCATATTGCATAAAGAATTTACCGGCCTTTCTGAAACGCTGCTGTTTGAATATCCGAACATTGAGAAATTGAGTGAGTTTTTAAGTGCGCAGAAACGAAATCCCGAAAGCGTTCTTGAATTCAAAGAAACGGAGCCTGATACGGGAAGCCGGCAGGAAGAAGAATTGCTTCCTGTACAGGCGGCTGAAAAGGTGCTACGGGAAACGGACGGGAGCTCTGATATTGCGGTTATCGGAATGAGCGGGATGTTTCCGAAAGCGGAAAACCAGCATGATTTTTGGAACAATTTAATGGAAAATAAAGATTGTGTCTCTGAAATCCCAGAGGACAGATGGGACAGCTCTTATTACTCGGAAGAGAAAACGGCAGAATACGCGTCATACAGTAAATGGGGAGGTTTTATTGATCATCCGGATCAATTTGACCCGCTGTTTTTTTCTGTTTCCCCGTGGGAAGCTGATTTAATGGACCCTCAGCAAAAATTGTATGTCACGTGCTGCTGGGAAGCGATGGAGGATGCCGGTTACGGGAATCCGGCGGCGAGGCCGACGGATCAAATCGGTGTATTCGCCGGAGTGACCTGGAATGAATATTCATTAATTGCACACGAAGAAGGTTTCCTCAAAGATCAGTACAAAGGCCCCGGCTCCTTATATTGGGGCATTCCGAACCGGGTTTCTTATTTCCTTGATCTCCATGGTCCGAGCATCGCTGTTGATACGGCGTGTTCTTCATCGCTTGTCGCCGTCCATCAGGCTTGTCAGGCCATTATGTCGGGCGACTGTGAAATGGCGCTGGCCGGAGGCGTCAACCTCAGCTTACATCCGCAAAAATACATGTTTTTAAGCCAATCGCATTTTCTGTCTTCTGAAGGAAAATGCCGCAGTTTCGGTGAAGGCGGAGACGGTTACGTGCCCGGCGAAGGCGCGGGAGCCGTTTTGTTAAAACCATTGAAAAAAGCGATTGCGGACAAAGACCACATCTACGGTGTCATTAAGGGGTCCGCCACTAATCACGGCGGCAAAACGACCGGGTATACGGTGCCTAATCCGGAAGCGCACCGGGACCTGATTTTATCCGCTCTAAACAGAGCCGCGGTAAGTCCGGCGGATATCAGCTACATTGAAGCTCACGGAACCGGCACGGCACTCGGCGATCCGATTGAGATACGCGGCCTGTCTATGGCATTTGATAAACAGACCGATGAGAAAAACTACTGCGGAATCGGCTCGGTGAAATCCAATATCGGTCATTTGGAAGCGGCTGCAGGGATCGCCGGTTTAATCAAGGTGCTTTTAAGCATGAAATATGAAACGCTTCCCGCCAGTCTGCACTCCGAGGAACTGAACCGCAAGATTTCTTTTTCTGATTCGCCATTTTATGTCGTCCGAAACAACCGGCCGTGGCCGGCTGAAGGAGATAAACCGAGAATCGCCGCAATCAGTTCATTCGGCGCAGGAGGCTCTAATGCCCATCTGATCGTAGGTGCTTATCACCCAAAACGGCAAGCGGACAAGAATACTGAGCAAAAACCGCATGCCGTCGTATTAAGCGCACATTCCGAACAGCAGCTGAAAGAATATGCCGGGAAATTAAGCTCCTTTCTTGCCCGATTGGAAAACCTGCCTTCTGCCGGCGGATACAGTCTGGAAAATATCGCTGCCACCTTATTGTCAGGCAGAGAGCCTTTCTCCTTCCGGCTTGCTGTCATTGCATCATCCCTTTCTAAGCTGAAACAGCGATTGGACGGATTTGTAAGCGGTCACAGCGACGGCAGGTATATGTACTTCGGAAAAGCGTCACACGGGCGGTCGGACGTTTCAGGCCAATCCGTTTCAGATCCTGAGAAATTTGCCGCGCTGTGGGTGAAAGGCCTTCAAGGTTGCAAAAAGCCGGAAACGCCGTATCAGAAAGTTCCGCTTCCTACGTATCCGTTCTTAAAGGAAACGTCCTGGCTGACCGATCAAAAAAAGCGGTATACAAAAAAGCCCCAAAATATCAAAAGGCGTGAAGCGCTGCATCCTCTGCTTGATAAGAATATTTCATCCGCCCGGAAAGGGACGTTTCAAAAGATATTTTCCAAGGATGAATATTTCTTTAAAGATCATTTAGTGAACGAAAAATATGTGCTTCCCGGAGTCTGTCATCTGGAAATGGCGGCATACGGCGCGGGATTGTGGGGAGAACGCCCGGTCGTCTCTCTTCAAAGTGTGTGGTACATGGAGCCGATTGTGACAGGGACAGACCCAAGATCCGTCATGATAGAGTTTGAAGCAGAAAAAGAGCGTATAAGCTATGTCATTAAAGAAAAAGGAGCAGACGGCACCCTCTTTTCGCAAGGAGAAGTGATTTGTAAAGAAAAAGGAGCGTCTTTTGAGGCCCCGGCCTTTCAGCTCCCGGCGCCATTTGTGCAGAGAACGGAGCCGGAAGACATCTATCACTCGTTCTCTGAGGCGGGAATCGTGCAAAAGGACAGTTTTCAGGTCATCCGCGAATTCTCTTATACAGAAAGGAAAGCACTGGCCAAATTAACGCTCCCGTCACACTTGGAAGCCGATTTTAAACAGTACATCCTACATCCGTCCTTAATGGATGGCGCTGTTCAAACTGCAATGGCGCATGTGCTGCAATTTCAAAAAGAGCCTGCGCTTATCGTACCGTTTTCCTTCGGAGAAATACAGCTGCTTGAACCGTTAGCGAAAACCGTATTTGTGCATGCGGAGGTAAAAGCGGCCTCCGTTCACCAATTTGATCTGCATATTTGTGATGAGCGCGGCGTGCTGTTGGCGGCAGTGAAAGATTTTATCATAAAAGAGGTGCAGGAAAGCGCCGGGTTTAACCAAAAAGCCGGCGTCACGCCGAAGAAAAGCCGTGAAACGGAATTGCTTATGACACCGGTTTGGAACACCGTCACCATTCCGGAAACCGGCATGTCTTTCATGCGTGAAGAAAAAATAATCGTCATCGGGGCCGGGCCGGATTTTCAGCAGGCTTTGAAAGAGATGTATTCCGATGTCCGTTTTCCGGACATCACTTCTTTGGACAGCGCGGAACAAATGGCTGAAACATTGAAAGCGCAAGGCTCTTTTCAACACATGATATGGGCGGCGCCGGATCATCCCATTCCATCCGTTTATGATGCGGATACGGCCGACGGACAGGAGCACGGGGTCATGCAGCTTTTCCGGCTGGTAAAAGCGCTTCTGCTTCTGAATTTTGACACGGAACAACTATCATTGACAATCTGCACGTTTCAAGCACAGCCGATTCATGAACATGATGAGGTCAATCCGAGTCATGCAAGCATACACGGATTAGCGGGTTCGCTCGCAAAAGAATACAGCAATTGGAGCATCCGGCTTCTTGATTTGGAATCTCAAAGGGGAAACCGGCATCTTCCCGATGTCTTCTCTTTACCGGCGGACCTCGAGGGAAATCCGTGGGTCTTTCGTGCAGGTCAGTGGCACCGCCAGCAATTGGCCGTCTGCCGGCCTCATGCAGATGAGCCTTCATTATACCGGCACGGCGGGGTTTATGTGATTATCGGCGGAGCAGGCGGAATAGGAGAAGTATGGACTGAATATATGATTCAGACCTATCAGGCGAAAATTATCTGGATCGGGAGACGGAAAAAAGATACACAGATTGAAAGAAAGCTGAAAAGACTCGCAGCTTTAGGTCCCGCACCGCAATATTTCAGCGCGGATGCTGCGGATTATGACTCTCTCAAACGGGCGTATGACACCATTGTGAAGGAAAATGGAAAGGTCCGCGGAATCATTCACTCCGCCATCGTGTTATCAGACCGAAGTTTTGCCAATATGGAAGAGGAGCAGTTCCGCGCTTCACTTTCTGCAAAAACTGATGTCAGCTTGCAGATTGCCCGGGTAGCTGAAGGGGAACCCTTGGATTTCTTGCTGTTTTTCTCTTCGATGATGTCGTTTCAAAAAGCGCCGGGACAGAGCAATTATGCCGCCGGGTGCACGTTTAAAGACGCTTTTGCTAAGCGGATCTCACAGAAAGCGCCGTATGCCGTTAAAGTTGTCAATTGGGGCTTTTGGGGAAGTGTCGGCGTTGTCGCTTCAGAACAATACCGGAAACGGATGGAACGGGACGGAATCGCTTCTATTGAGGCGCCCGAAGCGATGAAAACGCTGGAAACCCTGCTTTCCGGACCTCATGATCAGCTGGCGCTGATCAAAACGACAGATCCGGTTTTTATGAAAGACGATCTGAAAGAACAAGTAACGGTTTATCCGGAAAAGATTCCTTCCGCACTCGGACAATTAACGGTTAACATCACGCAGAATGACGAAGCTGAGCGGTTAAAAGCATCAAGTGTCATGAGCTGCATGAGAGAGATGGAATCCCTTATTGAAAAAATGCTTGTATCAACCCTTTATGAGATGGGAGCCGGGCTTGATCAGGCTTTGCCGTTATTTCAATCGGCTGCCGGCATAACGGAACAATACAGCAGATGGCTGAAAGAGAGCTTTGTCCTCCTGACTGAATTAGCGCTTGCTCCGGAAAAAACGGATTTAGGGCAGATGTGGGAGGAATGGGAGCGGAAAAAAGAGACTTGGCTGCGCCAGAAAGACATGAGGGCGCATGTCAGATTGGCAGAAGAGACATTGCGTGTGCTTCCAGACATTTTAACCGGAAAGCTTCCGGCAACGGAAGTGATGTTCCCTGACTCCTCCTTCCGTCTTGTGGAAGGCATTTACCGCAATAATATCATTTCTGATTTTTTCAATGACAAGCTTGCTGACACATTGATTGCAGTTTTGAAGGAACGTCTGGAAAAAGACCCGCAGGCGAAAATCCGCATTTTAGAAATCGGAGCCGGAACGGGCGGGACGAGCGCTGCGGTCATGAGAAAATTGAAACCGTATGAAGCGCATATTGCCGAATATTGTTTCACGGATATTTCTAAAGCATTTCTTTTACATGCAGAAGACATATTCGGTCCGGAATATCCTTATGTCACTTATAAAATATTCAACGCTGAGCAGCCGGTATCAGCAGAAGCGTCGGACATCGGCACGTATGACGCAGTGATCGCGACCAATGTGCTTCATGCGACAAAAAATATCCGCTCTGCGCTGCGCCATGCGAAAGCAATGCTGCAAAAAAACGGTCAGCTGTTTATAAATGAGATCAACAGCCGTACCATATTCAACCATGTGACGTTCGGCCTTCTTGAAGGCTGGTGGCTGTATGAGGATCATGATTTACGGATTCCGGGCTGTCCGGGGGTTGAGCCGGCTGGCTGGGCGGAAGCGCTTTCGCTTGAAGGGTTCGTCCATCCTCTGTTTCCGGCTGAAGCCGCACACGACTTAGGCCAGCAGATTATAGCGGCTGAAAGTGACGGAACGGTCAGGCTTGCCCTCCCGCAGGCGTCAGAAGAGAAGCCGGAGCGCCGTCCGTATGACGCAGATGGTCTTTCGGATGATACTTTGCATGTCAGCCTGAGAGAAAAAAGCGTTGAACTGTTGAAGAAGGTCATCGGTGAAGCGCTTAAAGTGCCGGCGCATCGTCTTTTAGCCCATGAACCTTTAACCGCATACGGATTGGATTCCATACTGGTCGTCAGACTGACCAACGCGTTAAAAGACGTCTTCGGTTCTGTCAGCAGCACTTTATTTTTTGAATATCAAACCATTGATGAGCTTGCTGATTACTTTCTGTCTTCCCGTAAAGAAGCGCTCGAGCGGCAATTCGGGAATGGACGGGCTCATCCCGAAAACGCCGGACGGGTGCAGGCTCCCGCAGAAAGCGCCGCGCCGATTCCAAACGTAAGGGAACGGGGCATCACATATCTGACGGAATTAATAGGAAAAACGCTGAAGATTCCGAGCGGGAGAATGGATCCGTCGGTTTCCTTAACCGCATACGGTTTGGATTCTATTCTGGTCGTCAGGCTCACAAATGCCTTTCGTAACGTGTTTGACCAAATGACCAGCACCCTCTTTTTTGAATATCAGACGATAGAAGAAATCGCGGATTACCTGCTTCTTTCTCAGCGGGGAGCATTTATGAAAGCGATGGGTGTGCGTGAGGCACAGCTGTCTGATCACACAGATAACCTGAATGTAAAACAAAACAAGATTCCTCAAAACGAGGAAGGCGAAAGGACGAACGGAGATCCCTATATCCGGGATATCGCTGTCATCGGTCTGTCAGGCCGGTATCCGGGCGCCGATCACGTTGATGAACTGTGGGAAAATGTAAAAGCCGGCAGGCATTCTATTACTGAAGTGCCGAAAGATCGCTGGGACTGGAAAACGTTTTATAACGAGGAACGCGGAAAATGGGGGTCCATTTATTCAAAATGGGGCGGTTTTCTCGAGGACATTGATAAATTTGATCCGCTGTTTTTCCGTATATCTCCCGCGGAAGCTGAAAGGATGGATCCGCAGGAAAGAGTGTTTCTGCAGACTGCTTATTCAAGCATTGAAGATGCGGGGTACACCCCGGCCACGCTTTGTGACAGCCGGAAAATCGGAGTCTTTGTCGGTGTGATGAACAGCAATTACCCGACAGTCCCCAGCGACTGGTCTATCGCAAACAGAGTATCGTTTTTGTTCAATTTCCAAGGGCCGAGTATGGCTGTGGATACAGCCTGCTCTTCTTCTTTAACAGCTGTCCATCTCGCCGCAGAAAGCCTGCGGAGCGGAATGAGTGAAACAGCGATTGCCGGCGGAGTCAATCTTATCGTTGATCCGGCCCACTATGAGCGGCTGTCCGCTTTTTCAATGCTGTCTCCCGGTGAAAAATGCAAATCTTTCGGAGACAGTGCGGACGGTTTTGTTGACGGTGAAGGAGTAGGGGCGATTGTGTTAAAGCCGCTTGCTCAAGCGGAGAAAGACGGCGATCATATTTACGGCGTTATTAAAGGAAGCATGCTGAACGCAGCAGGAAGGACAAACGCTTATATGGTGCCGAATCCGAAAGCGCAGTTTGATCTGATCGCAGAGACGTTGAAACGGACAGACATTCACCCGAGAACGGTCAGTTACTTGGAAGCCCACGGAACGGGCACTGCGCTCGGTGATCCGATTGAAATCGACGGGTTAACGAAAGCTTTTCGCCTGACAACAGAAGACCGGCAGTTTTGTTCCATCGGTTCAATTAAATCAAATATCGGACATTTAGAAAGCGCTGCCGGGATTGCGGGGATCACCAAACTGCTTCTGCAATTGAAACATAAGAGGATTGCCCCTTCATTGCATGCGGCGGAATTGAATCCGAATATTGAGTTTGAGCACACTCCGTTTTTCGTACAGCAAAAAGAAACGGAATGGAAGCGACCTGTCTTGAATATCACGGGTGAAATGAAGGAATATCCGAGAATTGCCGGCATTTCCTCGTTTGGAGCAGGAGGTTCAAACGCACATGTCATCATTCAGGAATATGTGCCGTCTGACAGCCTGAAACCAATGGAAAACGTGCTCGTTTCTCCGCAAAAACCGGCTGTTATCATTTTATCAGCGCGAAATGAGCAGCAATTGACAGAGCGCGCCCGCCAGCTTCTGGATGATGTCATAAGAAAAGAACGTTCTGACGGGGATTTAGCCAAGATCGCCTACACGCTTCAGACGGGAAGAGAACCGATGGCTGAGCGGCTTGCATTTACGGCCGAGTCGATAGAAGAACTGAAAATGAAGCTTATGAGTTTCTCAAACGATCATAGTATCGAACATGCTCATATCTGGCGGGGCAGGACAGCCAAACATCATTCATTGGCGGCTTCGCTCACTTCTGATGAAGATATGGCGCTTACCATAAATGCCTGGCTGAAAAAAGGGAAATACGGAAAGCTGCTTGACCTTTGGGTTAAAGGGCTTGACGTCGATTGGTCAGCTCTTTATCAGCGCAACCCGGGCCGCATCAGTCTCCCGGCCTACCCTTTTGCCAAAGACCGATATTGGGTCACAAAAGCTGATGTGTCACTTGACAAAACAGGCTCATCGAAAAGTGAGAAAGCAGCCAGACTTCACCCGCTGCTCCACGCGAATACATCGACCTTTACCGCCCAGCGTTTTACTTCTGTTTTTTCAGGACATGAACCGTTTTTTGCGGATCATATCGTCAATGGAAAACCGGTGCTTCCGGGCGCGGCTGCTTTAGAAATGGCCCGGGCCGCCGTTACGCTGGCTGCTGAAGACTTGCCCGGCGGGAAAACGGGTGTCAGGCTCAAACAGATCGTTTGGCTCCGTCCGGTGACGGCGCTTTCTGAAGGAGTGACGCTTCATGTAAAGCTTCAGCCGGAAGAAAACGGAGACATCGCTTTTGAAGCGTATGCCGAAGGAGAAGAGCCGCTTGTCTTTTTCCAGGGAAAGGCCGTGCTCGAAGAGACGGAACGTGCTCCTGTTCTCGATGTAGAAGCGGTTCAGGCGCGCTGCGGCGGCCGTCACTTGTCAAAGGCTGAGTGCTATAAAGCGTTCGACAGCCTCGGCATCACCTACGGACCGTCTCATCAGGCGCTTGACGCCGTCTATGCCGGAAACGGAGAAGTGCTCGCGAAGCTCACTCTTCCGCCGTCCGCCCGCGAGGAAAAGGAGCCGTTCATCCTGCATCCGAGCATGCTGGACGCCGCCCTTCAGGCTTCTATCGGTCTCGTGCTCTCAGACGGTTCCGCGTCCGGACGGCCGTTTCTGCCGTTTGCCCTCCAGGATATGCAGGTGTTTTCTGCGTGCCGGGAGACGATGTGGGCGGTGCTTTCCTCAGCGGACGGCGCCTATCATATTGAGCTGTGTGATGAAAACGGCGCGGTATGTGTCCGATTGACGGGGCTCACCGCCCGTTTTCTGGAAGAGGAAACGGAGGAAAAACCGCTCTTGTTTCAGCCAAAGTGGCAGGAATCACCGCTGGATGAAGGCGGCGGACAAGAAGAGTCTTTCAGTTACGTGACGCTGTATGGCGGAATGAATGCTGAGGACATAAGCGGCGCCGTATGTGCGGCTGACGGCGAAGGTCCGATTGAAGACCGTTATGACGCCTGCGCGGCGGAGCTGTCAGCGATCGTCACGCGTCTTATCAAAGAAAAACAGAAGGAAAAAACGCTGATCCAGCTTCTTGTCCCCGACAGGGGGGAAGACAATGTATTGGCGGGGCTGGCCGCTTTTCTGAAAACGGCTCACCTTGAACATCCGAAGCTGTACGGCCAAGTCATCCAAGCCGATCCGGCCGAGTCAGCATCAGCGCTTCTTACCAAGCTGAAAGAAAACCGGGCGCATCCTGAACAAGCGGAAATCCGTTATGAAGACGGCAAACGTCTCGTCAGAAACTGGCGTCATCTGCCGGCGCCTCAAAGCGGCGCCGTTCCGTGGAAAGACGAAGGAGTCTACCTCCTCACTGGGGGAGCGGGCGGCATCGGCCTGATTTTCGCTGAAGAAATAGCCTCCCGCGTCAAAAACGCCGTCCTCGTATTAACGGGGAGGGCGGAAGCGCTTGATGAAGACCGCTCCGCCCGCTTACGGCGCTTGGAAGCGTCGGGTGCCCGCGTATTGTATCAACCGGTAGACGTGACAGACAGGGCGGCGGTCATCGCCCTCGTCCGCGGCATACAGGAGGAGCACGGAACACTCGACGGGATCATTCACGGCGCAGGCGTGATCGCTGACAATTACATTCTCAACCAGACAGAAAACGAACGGAAGACCGTCATGGCGCCGAAGGTGAAAGGGCTTATCAATCTTGATGAAGCAGCGAAAGATGTGCGGCTGGACTTTTTCATTCTGTTTTCTTCCTTGGCGGGAGGTATGGGAAATCCGGGGCAGGCCGGTTATGCGGCAGCCAACGCATTTATGGATGTTTATGCAGCCCGCCGGAACCGTCTCGTGCGGGACAACGAGCGGAGCGGGCAGACTCTGTCTGTCAACTGGCCGCTTTGGGAAGAAGGCGGTATGCGCGTGGACAAAGAGACAGAACGGATGATGTACGAACAGACCGGGATGAAAGCCATGCGATCGGCCTCAGGCATCCAAGCGCTTTACGCCGCTTTTGCCTCCGGAGAACACCAGGTCATGGTGGCAGAGGGCGACGAAAAACGGATTCGAAAAAACCTGATGCCTGAGACGCCGGAACCGTCCCGTAGCATTCATGTGTCAAGGAAGACGCCCGTCCATATGCCGAATAAAGTACAAGCGGAACTCAAACATATGATATCAGGCATTCTGAAGGTGAAAGAAGACGAGATAGATGCTGAATCAGAGATGAGAGATTATGGCTTTGATTCGGTTTCATTCACGCAGTTTGCAAATGAACTAAATAAAATGTATGGGCTTGAACTGACACCGGCCGTGTTTTTTGAATACCCGACAGTCTTTCGTTTTGCCCAATACTTGCTGACGGAACATCCGGATACATTCGGCTCACAGGCAGAAACAGAAACGGAGAAACCGGTTGTGCGTAAAAAAATGAAGACGGAGCCATTCTTGATTCCGTCCCGTCTTCCTAAAACAAAAACCGCAGCTGCACCTGAGCCCGTGGCGATAATCGGAATCAGCTGTGCATTTCCAATGGCTGAAAATCCGGAAATGTTTTGGGAGAATTTAGCCGGAGAAAAGGACTGCATTTCTGAAATACCGCCGGAGCGCTGGGACTGGAGACAGTATTACGGAGATCCGCAGAAAGATAAAAATGCGAGCAATGTAAAGTGGGGCGGCTTCATTGATGAAACCGCTCAATTTGACCCTTTATTTTTCGGTATTTCTCCGCATGAAGCCGAAATGATGGATCCTCAGCAAAGACTTTTAATGATGCATGTATGGAAAGCGATTGAAGATGCAGGCTGCTCTGCCAAAAGCCTGTCAGGTACAAATACAGGCATTTTTGCAGGCACGACAAACAGCGGTTACGCCCAGGAAGCTTCAAAGTTCCATATAGAGATTGAGGGTTCTTCCGCCGCCGGTACGGTTCCGTCAATCGGTCCGAACCGCATGAGCTATTTTCTGAATATACATGGGCCGAGCGAACCGATTGAAACCGCCTGTTCAAGCTCATTGGTCGCTGTTCACCGTGCGGTCAGGGCAATTCAGGCCGGAGACTGCGGCATCGCGATTGCAGGAGGCGTCAATGCTATTGTGTCGCCGGATATGCATATCAGCTTTAATAAAGCGGGAATGCTCAGTGAAGACGGGCGCTGCAAAACATTTTCCGATCAAGCGGACGGGTATGTCAGAGCTGAAGGTGCCGGCATGATTGTTTTGAAAACATTATCCGATGCGGAACGTGACGGCGACCGTATTTATGCCGTTATTCGCGGAACGGCGGAAAATCATGGCGGAAGGGCGGCTTCCCTTACATCGCCGAATCCGAAAGCACAGACAGAAGTCATGATAAAAGCTTATCAGCAAGCGAACATCGACCCCCGTACAGTGAGTTATATTGAAGCCCACGGCACGGGAACGGCGCTCGGTGATCCGATAGAAATCAACGGACTCAAAGCGGCTTTTGCAGCGCTTTATCAGAAAGCCGGAGTAACGGCACCCGATCAGCCTCATTGCGGCATCGGTTCCGTCAAAACGAATATCGGCCACACAGAGCTTGCGGCTGGCATGGCCGGGCTTTTAAAAATTATTTTGCAGATGCAGCACAAAACGCTTGTGAAAAGTCTGCATTGTGAAACCGTTAATTCGTATATCAGCCTCGACGGCAGCCCGTTTTATTTCGTCCGCGACACTCAGCCGTGGAAAGCGGCGACTGATGATAGCGGAAATGAACTGCCGCGGAGAGCGGGTGTCAGCTCGTTCGGATTTGGCGGTGTCAATGCTCATGTCGTGCTCGAAGAATATGTTTCTCCTGTTGAAGAGAAACAATGGACGTCCGGTGAACTTCAGCCGTCCTTATTCATTCTCTCGGCAAAGACGGCGGAACAGCTGAAGAAACGTGCGGAACAGCTGCGCAGATATTTGGAAAAGACACATTCAGCTGACGGAGCTCTTGCGGGTATCGCTTATACGCTACAGCTTGGCCGGGATGAAATGGAAGAGCGCCTTGCCGTCATTGCTGAAACAAAAGAACAGCTTACGAACGCGCTGAATGATTTCCTCAGCGGCAAGGAGACGGGGCAGAATTTCTTTACAGGCCGGAACAAAGCGATGAAACAGCTGTTTACAGAGATGACGGACAACGCAGAAATGAGCGGGACCGTAGATCAATGGATTGAAGCAGGCAAATATGCAATGCTTGCAAAATTATGGGTGCAAGGTTTACATGTCGACTGGAATAAATTATATCCGGACGAAAGGCCAAAAAAAGTCAGCCTGCCCGTCTATCCTTTTGCGAAAACACATTGCTGGATACCGCACAGTGCGCAGCATATAAGGCACCGGGAGACTTATGAGATTGATACGTCCCCGCTTGAGACTTATGAGCGCCTGCTTGATGAATTGGAGAAAAACGAAATAAGCATAGAAGCCGCTGTAAAAAGAACGATCGGTTTTTACAGGGATTAGCGTAATGGAGGAAACCATATGAAAGAGTTTCTGCACCGGGTTTTTTCTGACGTCAAAAATAAAAAAATGACAAAACAGGATGCGATCGGCATTTTGCGCGATTATGATATGCGGATGGGACTTCGCCAAGCGGCTTCCCTTCATCCGCTTGCTCAGCAGCATATTTCCGATGAAACGGGACAGGGATTCTCGGCAGCTTTCAGCGGCCGGGAATTTTTTCTCGCTGATGTTTCTTTACAGCGTAAAAAGCTTATGCCCGGAGAACTTCTTTTGGAAATGGCGAGAGCTGCGGCTGTTTTGACAGTAAAGGAGACTGAGGCTGTCCGGCTGACGCATATCGTGTGGTCAAAGCCCATTCTGACTGAGGCTGAGCCGTTCCATATCGAAATCAGGCTGATACCCGCAGAGGGTGAAGCCAAAAGGTTTGAGATTTATAATCCATTTTCTGCCGATTTCAGTCATCATGATGTGTACAGCCAAGGGATGATTCAGCCAGTTGATGCTGCGCCTGGCATGCTGGATATCAGCCGCTTGAAGGAAAACAGCGGCTTCCTGATGGATCAGCAGCAAATTGAAGCCATCACTCAGAACGATACCGTTCAATACAGTGAGCACATGAAAGGAATTGAGCGTATTTACGCCTCAGCAGGACGGATGCTGGCAGACATATCAATTCCATTGACAAACCAAAAAGAATCCGCCCGATTCGGCCTCCCTCCCTGTGTGATGAAAAGTGTGACAGAGGCATGCGCGCTGCTTGGCGGCAAAGAATATAAAACGCTCGCCCCGGTTTCATTGGACGAGCTTTTGTTTTATGAACCTTGTCCTGACAAGGTATGGGCCGAGATACAAGAGAAGGCGGGGAGCTTTTATATTGATTTATGTGACGAAGAGGGGAAAATATGGGCTTCCCTGTCGGGGTTGAAGCTGCAGCCTGTCATCAAGACGGGCGCTCCCGGAAAAACCAATGCCGAACACCGCAGTGAACGTTTGTATGAACAAACGCTTCTTCAGCTCAAAACGCTTTTTGGCCTGACTACAAAAATTGCTGTTTCCAACATAGATACTGAAGAGCCGCTGGAAACCTACGGAATCGACTCAGTCACTGTGACGAAATTGAACCGCGAATTGTCTCTGCTTTTCGGTGACCTTTCCAAAACGGTTTTTTACGAATATAAGACACTGGGATCTCTGGCAGCTCACTTTGTCACGGATTATCCAAAAGAATGCCGAAAATGGACAAATGATGATGACCACCGTTCAGGCATATCAGAACAGGTTTTGGCAAATGAAGATTTTCCGGTGCTTCCGTCGTTTATCAAGCGAAAGAAACGGCCTGCTTTTTCCAATGAGAACCAGACAAAAGAAGGGATTGCGATTATCGGAGTCAGCGGACGTTATCCGCAAGCTGAAACACTTGAAGAGTACTGGGATAACTTAGCGGCCGGAAAAGACTGTGTGACGGAAATTCCCGAAGAGCGCTGGGAAAAGGACAAGTACTACAACCCTGATCCTGAAGCGGCCGTGAAAGAAGGGAAAAGTTACAGTAAGCGGGGCGGGTTTCTGAAAGATGCCGCTTTCTTTGATCCGCTGTTTTTTCAAATTTCACCCCGTGATGCTTTGAATATGGACCCGCAGGAGCGTCTCTTTATTGAAATGTGCTGGCAGGTGCTGGAGGATGCCGGTTATACGAAGGAACAGCTTGAGAATTTGTATAACGGCCGGGTCGGCGTTTTTGCGGGCATTACGAAAAACGGGTACGGAATGTACTGGAAAAACGGCGGCACCCTGCAGCCGAAAACGTCGTTCAGTTCAGCGGCCAACAGAGTTTCCTATTTTCTTAATCTGAAAGGGCCGAGCATGCCGGTCGACACGATGTGCTCGTCTTCGCTGACTGCAATTCATGAAGCGTGTGAAAACATCCTTCGCGGCGAATGCGACATGGCGATTGCCGGCGGTGTGAATGTGTATACGCATCCTTCGGCTTATGCGGAGCTCAGCGCCTATCGAATGCTTTCAAAAGACGGAACGTGCAAAAGTTTCGGTGAAGGCGGGGACGGATTTGTTCCCGGTGAAGGTGTCGGGGCCGTGCTGTTAAAGCCGCTGTCAAAAGCGATGGCTGATAAGGACCATATTTACGGGGTGATTCGCGGCACTCATATCAATCACGGCGGCAGAACAAACGGGTATACAGTGCCGAGTCCGAGCGCCCAGGCTGACGTGATTTCCGGCGCGCTTGAAAAATCAGGAATACATCCGCGGATGATCAGCTGTATCGAAGCACACGGCACGGGTACTGAACTCGGAGATCCGATCGAAATTGACGGTTTGACCCGCGCATTTCAAACGAAAACGTCAGATAAAGGCTTTTGCGCCATCAGCTCAGTTAAATCCAATATCGGGCATTTGGAAGCCGCGGCAGGCATTGCCGGTGTAACGAAACTGCTGCTCCAGCTTCAAAAACGAAAGCTGGCTCCCTCATTACATTGCCGGAAATTGAATCCGAATATTGTATTCGACCGGACGCCGTTTGTGGTGCAGCGTGAATTGGCAGACTGGAAACGGCCGGTCATTGAGGAAAACGGAGCGCAAAAGGAGATTCCGAGAATCGCGGGCATCTCTTCTTTTGGCGCGGGCGGGGCAAATGCCCACATATTGATAGAAGAATATATTGAACCTGATAGGGAGATTTATGAGCCATTCACAGATGAAGATCCCGCAGTCATTTTATTATCCGCCAAACAGGAGGCCAGCCTGAAGCAGCGGGCGCAGCAGCTTCTTCAAGCGATCAGAAAAAATGACGTCACAGACCGCAGCCTCCGGGATGCGGCTTACACCCTTCAAACCGGAAGAGAAGCGATGGAAGAACGTGCGGCGTTTATCGTGACGTCGACAGAGCAGTTAGCGGAAAAACTGCAGCGTTTTATTGACGGCGGGACAGACGGCTGCTTCAGGGGAAAAAGCAAACAGTATAAAGACATTCTAGCCGTTTTTAAGGATGAAGATATGCAGGAAGCCGTCCGTAAATGGATGAAAAGAAAAAAATTCGCGAAGCTTCTGGAACTTTGGGTGAAAGGGCTGAAGATTGATTGGTCAGAGCTTTATAACGGCAGCCTGCCGCACCGCATCAGCCTTCCCGGTTATCCATTTATAAAGGATCGGTATTGGCCGGACGATGCAGCGCCGGACAATGTTCGTGATGCTGAAACACATTCTGAAACATTTCGTGAAATCCGCTTTTTACAGAAAAGCTGGGCAGAAAGCAGCAGTGTTCCGGCTAAGGAAGTGCGGGGCGTCATCGGAATAGCTGCTGATCACCAGACAGGAAATTTAGCCGTTGAGCTGTCCCGTTATTTCCCCGAGTCTGAAATCATTGACGCTGCATCACCGGAAATATCCGGGGACGCGGCCCGATTTGGCGGTCTGATTGATGTGACCGGATGCGGGACGGAAATCAATCATGATGACGGCTGGATTCATCGTCTGCAGTCTCTCATTGACAACAGAAACCGCGGCCGAAAGCTTCAGCTGCTTTGTGTGACAAAGGGGCTTGAACCCTTTGCAAATGAAACGATAAATCTCTCAGGTGCAAAAAAGGCCGGATTGTACCGGATGCTCCAAAGTGAGTATAAGGATATCCGCTCGCGGCATATGGATGCAGAACGGACTGCCGAAGATCCTGAGCTGGCAAACCAGATCGCAGATGAGTTTTTTCGCGATTCTGAAGACATCGAAGTGTGTTACCGAAACGGTGTGCGCTATCACACGCGGTTAAAGGAAACAAACAGCTTAGCTGAAAAAGAATTTTCATTTCCGAAAGACCATGTGCTCTGGATCACCGGAGGGACCCGGGGACTCGGATATTTATTTGCCCGGCATTTTGCCGAACGTTACGGAGTCACGAAACTCGTGCTTACCGGAAAAGAAACAATGCCACCGAAAGCGGAATGGGATGATCATATCAAACGGAATTCCCCGTTTTCCGATAAGGTGAGAAGAATTAGAGAGCTCGAACAAAAAGGTATCCGAACGGAAGTGCTGTCTGTATCTTCCGGCCCTGAATATGAGCAGGCCGTCAGCCGTGTGAAAGATCAAATGGGGCCGATAGGAGGCGTGTTACACGCAGCGGGAGCCGTAGATCTCGATCATCCGGCCTTTATCCGCAAAACAAGCGAACAGATGATGCCCGTGCTTGAGCCTAAAACAGACGGACTGGACCTTTTGTATCAAGCGCTGCACAAGGAGCCTCTCCGGTTTTTTGCGCTGTTTTCTTCAGTGTCCGGCGTGATGCCGGAATTAGGAGCGGGACAAAGCGATTATGCCATGGCTAACGCCTATATGGATTATTTTGCGGCCGCAAAAGGTTTTCCGGTGCTGAGCATCCAGTGGCCGAGCTGGAAAGAAACGGGTATGGGCGAATCAAAAAGCCGGGCCTATCAGAAAAGCGGTTTAAAGAGCATCACTGACAGAGAAGGGCTGAGCCTGTTTGATGCCATCATGGCAGGCGATTGCGGATCTGTTATTATGCCGGCCGTCATTCACCCGGAAAAATGGGAGCCTGACCGTCTGCTGCTTTCATCCGGTCTTACTGAAACAAAGCAGCAGGAACAGGCCGATACAGAAAGCGTTGAGGAGTGGCTGACGGGCATTTGCTGCCGGGAATTAAGACTGGAGCCGTCAAGATTTGAATCTGATACACCGTTTCAAGATTACGGAGCCGATTCCATCATGCTTGCCCAAGTGTCCAGAGCGATCGGAAAGAGGATCAAAGCTGACCTTGACCCGGCGGTGCTGTATGAATATCCTACGGTTGCTGCGCTGGCCGGATGGCTTGAAACAGCATATCCGGAAATCAAAGCTGCCGTTTCAAAACCGGTTCAGCCTGTAATCCCGGACGTTCCCAAACAAACAGCAGCCGCTGTTATTCAGCCTTCTGGCGCTGCAGCGGCGCAAGACATCGCTGTTGTCGGAATGTCCTGCCGTTTTCCGGGAGCTGAATCAATTGAAGCTTATTGGAAGCTGCTGTCTGAAGGAACGTCAGCCATTCAAAGAGTTCCGAAAGAGCGCTGGAAAACGGAGAAGGCGGATTATGCGGGCCTTTTACAAAATGTAACGCATTTTGACCCGGAGTTTTTCCTTATTCCCGAAGAAGACATCAAGGCAATGGATATCCAGTCCTTTCTTATATTAGAAGAGGCGCTTCATCTGTTCAGAGACAGCGGTTACTCTTTACAAGAAATGAAAGGCAGGTCAGCCGGTGTCTATTTAGGAGGACGCGGCGGCAGTATGCCTGATGAAAACCGTCTGAAGCATGCAAAAAATCCGATAGTCGCCGCCGGTCCGAATTACTTAGCGGCCAATCTTTCTCAGTTCTTTGATTTGAAGGGGCCGAGTCTTGTTTTGGATACGGCCTGTTCTTCAGCGCTTGTCGGTATGAATATGGCGATACAGGCGCTTTCTTGCGGTGAAATCGACTCAGCGGTGGTCGGGGGAGTCAGTCTGCTGGAATCCGGTCAAACCCACCGGATGTTCGAACTTCGCAATCTGTTAAGCGAAGAGCCTGCGTTTCATATTTTTGACCGCCGCACCGGCGGCATCGTATTGGGCGAAGGCGTCGGAATGGTGTATTTAAAAACAGCGGCCCAGGCTGTAAAAGACGGGGACCGGATTCATGCGGTCATTAAAGGCATTTCCGTAAACAATGACGGCAGAACCGCGGGGCCTGCCACACCGAATATACAGGCGCAGAAAGAAGTGATGGCCAAGGCGCTTGCCAAAAGCGGCAGAAAAGCGGAGGATATCAGCTACATTGAAGCAAACGGTTCAGGCTCTGAAGTAACAGACCTTTTGGAACTGAGGGCGATTGAAGCGGTGTACCGTATGCAAAACAGCGCGCCTTGCGAATTGGGGTCGATGAAGCCGAATATCGGACACCCGTTATGCGCTGAAGGGATTGCCGGATTCATTAAAACAGTGCTTATGCTCTCGCGCCGAATGCGTGTGCCTTTCCTTTCGGGCAAAGAGCCGATGACGCATTACGATCTGTCCGCCTCGCCGTTTTATTTTTCGCACGCTCTGCGTGAATGGACGGATTCACCGCGGATTGCCGCCGTCAGCAGTTTCGCTGACGGAGGGACAAATGCCCATGTCATAGTGGAAGCTTGGGAGCAAGAGGCGTATACCCCGGTTAGAAAGCCTTTGCCGAGACAGGAATTAAAACGCCGGCCCATTCGTTCGGACAAAGCCGAAAACCTGCATGAAAACGCACATAAGTCCCGTCCGAATACGTTTTGGAAACAAATGAAGACTTACTGATTGCGCTGAAAATTGAACGTCGATATGGAGGAAGTTCATATGCAAGAGCAGCTTCTTATTAACAATCAGCATCCCGTTCTGAAACATCATAAAGCCTATGGAAAGGAACTGCTGCCGGGTCTGGCTTATATTGACCTGATCTATCAGACTTTCAGAGAAAACGGTTTTTTTCATGCCGGCCTTGAACTCAGGCACTTATCGATTTTTCACCCTTTAGCTCCTGAACAGGGAGAAACAATCCTGCTTTCCGTTGACTGTACAGAGAACGGCGAAGGGCAGTGGAAGGTGGAGGTGAAAGGGCAAAAACAAGGTGACGAAGCAGCAGAGACAAAGGTATATGCCGCGGCGCAAATGCATTCCGTCAAGCCCGCCGGCTTCCAAGAGAGCGTCCGGATGGATGCCGTAAAACAAACGGCGGCAGAAATACCGCTTGAGGACATTTACGCGGAATGCAGGGATCAAGAACTGGTTCACTCAGGAATGATGAAAGGCTGCGGAAGCGTCTACCAAACTGAAAAAGAGATTTATATTGATCTGTCGGTGCAAAAGGATCAGCTGGAACATGCAGAAGAGGCGATGTTTCATCCCGCATTGATAGATGCGAGCAGCATCGGCTCCAATGTATATCTCGCTCCTTTGACGAGGAAGGAGGGGCAATTATTTCTGCCGCTGTTTTATGAATCGTTTTATTGCGCCGAATTGCTGCAGACGACATGTATCACCAAGATAAAAAAAGAATCCGTCACCCGTAAGAAAGATCTCGTTTACGTGACAATGGAGTTTTTCAATGAGGAAGGCAGAAAAGTCGGCGAACTGAAAAACTTCGCCAATAAACTGGTGAGGGACCCGGAACAGATCAATCAGAAACGGCAAAAGAAAGAACCTGACGGGCGGAATGCCGTCCCGGCTCCGCAACCGGAACCGGCGCCTTCTGAGCCCCGCCGTGCGGAGGCTTCCGCCGGCCTTACTGAACAGTGCATCCTTTATTTAAAAGAATTGCTTGCCGCCCGATTGAACAAACCTGTGAAAGAGATTGACCCGGATATCGGCTATTATGAAATGGGGCTGGATTCTCCGGGGCTGTTGGACATGGTAAAGGAAATTGAACAAAAAATCGGAACGCAGTTACTGCCGACACTGTTATTTGAATACACGACAATCGCGGAATTAGCGGGATATTTGTGCGAACATTACGGAGCCGGTTTCGGCCATGCTCAAAGCGGGCATTCAAGTGCTGAGCCTTTGCCCCGGGAAAAAAAGAGGACAACCCAAATCCGCGTGAAAAAATCGGCGTCAGCCGGAACGCAGAATGGAGATATTGCGATCGTCGGGATGGCGGGACGGTACCCCGGCGCCAAAAATCTTCGTGAATTTTGGACAAATTTAAAAAATGGAGAAAACAGCGTAACGGAAGTGCCTCGTTCCCGCTGGGATACGAGGACATATGAGCATTTGCGATCGCCGTCCGGCAAGCCGATTTCCAAATGGGGCGGTTTTATAGACGATCCGGATTGTTTTGACGCGAAATTTTTCCGGATTTCTCCGCGGGAGGCAGAAGCTAAAGATCCGCAAGAACGATTGTTTTTAGAAACATGCTGGGAAACGATTGAGGATGCGGGCTACACCCCGGAAACAATTGTTCAGCCGAAAGGGCCGAATAAGAGAATGAACGTCGGTGTGTTTGCCGGGGTGATGCATATGGATTATTCTCTCGCCGGCGCTGAAGCTGCGGCCAAAGGGCTGGTCTTTCCTTATCCCTTGAACTATGCGCCGATCGCAAACCGGGTTTCATATTTTTGCAATTTTCACGGGCCGAGCATGGCGGTTGACACGGTGTGTTCGTCATCTTTGACGGCCGTTCATATGGCGGCGGAAAGTCTGAGACGCGGTGAATGTGAAGCAGCTCTTGCCGGAGGCGTCAATTTATCATTGCACCCGACAAAATATATCACATACGGCTTGATGGATATGCATTCGAGTGACGGGCTGTGCCGCACGTTCGGCGAAGGAGGCACAGGCTATGTCTCAGCTGACGGCATCGGAGCCGTGCTGCTGAAGCCGCTCCACAAAGCCGAAGAAGATAAGGATCATATTTATGCGGTGATAAAAGGCAGCGCCGTCAATCACGTGGGGACCGTCAGCGGGATTACCGTGCCGAGCCCCGTGGCGCAGGGGGATATGATAGCTGAATGTCTTGAAAAGACGGGGATCGATCCCCGGACGATTTCCTATGTGGAAGCGCACGGAACCGGAACTTCTTTAGGAGATCCGATTGAAATACAAGGTCTTGTTAAAGCTTACCGCACGTTTACGGAGGATCGGCAATTTTGTGCGATCGGTTCCGTTAAATCGAATATCGGACATGCGGAATCAGCTGCCGGGATCAGCGGGCTTCATAAAACGGTTTTGCAGCTGTTTCACAAAACGCTTGTCCCTTCTTTGCACTCAGAGACGATTAATCCGTATCTCCGTTTAGAGGACTCGCCATTTTACGTGCAGCAAAAAACCGAGTCATGGAAAAGGCCGGCGTATACAGAGAACGGCCGTGAACATGCCTGCCCGAGACGCGCAGGCATCAGTTCATTCGGGGCGACGGGTTCAAACGTTCATCTCATTTTAGAAGAGTACAGGCCTAAAAACCCCGGTATTACGGAGGATCAAGAGAGACCGTATATCGTGCCTCTGTCAGCGAAAAATCCGGAGCGGCTGAAGGAATACGCTGCCCGCCTGCTGATGTTTCTCAAAGATGAAGCGCCTGAAGGAAGCGGTCCGCTTTATGACAAAATAGATACAATGCAAAATCAGCTGGAAGATGCGTTGAGAGGTGTTCTGGCCGAAGTTCTGCATGTTGCGTCCGGTTCGGTAGATGATGAACAGGATTGGAAGGAATTCGGCTTGGATGTCATGCAGCTGACACAGTTTTCTGAGCTGATGACGGATCAATACGGGCTGGCAATAGACATGACTGATCTCATACAGCATACTTCCGTCCGGACTTTAGCAGAATGCCTTACAAACGATGAGAAACATAAGAATATTCTTTCCGGTCTTTTCGGCCAGTCCGGCTTAGATAAGCAGCCTGATGAATCTTTTTCCTTGCGGTCACTGGCGTATACGCTGCAAACGGGACGGCTGGCAATGGAAGAACGGCTTGTTTTTTTAGTGAACGATCAAGCAGACCTGATCAGGAAATTAACTGAATTTACAGAACAAAAACGGCAGATTGACGGCTGCTTTCAAGGGCGGTCTGATAGCGGAACGGAAATCAGGGGTTTCCTGAATGATGATCAGGATACGGAGGAGCTGATCCGAAAATGGACGGACAGCGGCACTTACAAAAAACTTGCGGAGCTGTGGTCAAAAGGATTTGAGATAGACTGGACGCGGCTGTATCGGGAGGAGAAACCGCGCAGGATGAGTCTGCCGACGTACCCTTTTGCAAAGGAACGATATTGGATACCGGAGCCCGATCATCCCGTCACTTCCGCAAATACAGAAAGCAGGCTTCACCCGCTGCTTCACCGCAATACATCAGATTTGTTAGAACAAAAATTCAGTACGATACTGAACGGAGATGAATTCTTCTTAGCCGATCATATCGTCCGAAACAAGCGTGTTCTCCCCGGGGCGGCTTATCTTGAAATGGCGAGAGCCGCGGCTGAACTGGCTGCCGCGCCGTTAGCCGCTGGATACACGGCTAAAACCGGCATTTCGCTGCGGTATATCAGCTGGATACGCCAGGCCGTTCATAAAAAAGAGCCTCTGCGTATGACGACAGGGCTTTCTTTGGAGGACAACGGCAATGTTTCATTTCAAGTGTACAGCAATGAAAATGATTCAGACATTTATTGTGAAGGCAGCGCTGTGATTGAGCCGCTGTCTGAGGCGCCGGTTTTGCATATTGAACAGCTGAAAGCGCGATGCCGCAAAAAAGTGCTGTCAAAAGAAGACTGCTATGCGGCGTTTGCAAAGGCGGAAATTGTATACGGACCTTCACATCAAGGAATTGATTACATTTATTGCGGGGAAAAAGAAGCTTTGGCTAAATTGGTGCTCCCCGCTTCCGTTTCTGATGAAGCCGAACAGTTTGTGCTCCATCCGAGTCTGATAGATTCCGCTTTTCAGGCGGCCATCGGCGTTATGAATGAAGATAAAGCGGGTTATCCTGAGCAGCCGTTAATGCCTTTTGAATTGCATGAACTGACCGTTTTTCATCCGTGCAGGCCAAACATGTGGGCTGCCGTATTTGTGACCCATGAAACACCGGCCGTGCGAAGAATGGACATTGATATATGTGATGAACGCGGCAATGTGTGTGTAAGGATAAAAGGATTTTCTGCCCGGATGGCCGAAAGTGCGCCGGCCGTAACCGATAATAAGCAATACGATCTGCCGGGTAACCTTACCGGAGCCGTCAAACTGATGCAGGTATGGGACGCGGAACCGATAGACAACCAAACCGGCTTCTCCATTTCTGAAGCAAAAGCTGTCATCATAGGCGGTACAGACGGGCAGGCGGACGCGGTTTTACGATTGTTTCCTAAAGCTGTGCGATTTGATATCGGCCAAAGTGCTTCCGTTGAAGTGATATCTGATCGGCTCCGCCGTCTCGGTGAGATTCAGCATATGATCTGGTTTGCCCCTCGGCCGGCTGATTCTGACAGCCATGATCAAAAAAGCGGGGTGCTGCAGATTTTCAGAGCGGCCAAAGCTCTTATCGGTCTCGGGTATGGAAAGGAGCAGCTCGGGATGACGGTGATTACGCACCAAGCACAGCCTATTACCCAATATGATGAGGTGCGTCCCGCTCATTCCAGTGTGCACGGTTTCGTCGGGTCTCTCGCTAAAGAACATCCGAGCTGGCACATCCGTCTCGCCGATCTTGAAGACGGGGGGGATTTCCCCGCAGAAGACATATTCAGCCTGCCCCGCGACCGTACGGGTAAAGCATGGGTGCGCAGACATCAGGAATGGTACCGGCCTCAATTGCTTCCGGTCCAAAGCGGGCCGTCTGAAAGTGTTCCTTACCGCTATGGAGGCGTATATGTCATCATCGGCGGTGCGGGAGGCATCGGCGAGGTTTGGACAGATTATATAGTGACGACGTATAAAGCCCGAGTCGTCTGGATCGGGAGGCGGCCGCTGGACAGCCGGATACGCCAAAAAATAGACCGGTACCGGCCATCAGGCCCGGCTCCCGAATATATAGCCGCAGATGCTTCTGATCTTCCATCGCTTCAGCGCGCCTATGAACAGATTAAAAACACATACGGCACCATCAGCGGCGTCGTTCATTCAGCGATGGTATTTGCGAATGAAAGCGTAAAAGATATGGAAGAATCACAGTTTCACGCCGGCCTTGCGGCGAAAGTGGATATTTCCGTCAACATTGCCGAAGTATTTGCGAAAGATTCTTTAGACTTTATTCTCTTTTTCTCTTCGGTTATTTCATATATTAAGAATCCGAACCAAAGTCATTATGCGGCGGGGTGCGCATTTAAAGACGCATTTGCCCATGAGCTTTCCGGACGGCTGTCATGCCGGGTCAAAGTGATGAACTGGGGTTATTGGGAGCGGGCTGACAATCACATTTCTGAAGAGTTTGACAGACTGAGTGCAATCGGTCTCGGGCTGATCAGCCGGGCGGAAGGGATGCAGGCGCTGGAAACGCTGCTGACGCAGCCGATCTCCCGCATGGGGCTGATGAAGCTGACCAAGCCGATTCCGATCGAGGGAATGAACCCTCATGAATTTGTGACTATCTGATTGCCTGTCAAAATGACGGAGCAAATTTAATTTTCTTAGGAGGATAAGGTTTTGGGTAAGGGAGACAAACAAAAAGACCGTACACAGTTATCCTTAAGAACAGAAATAAGCAATCAAATGAAAGAATTGAATCGGCTTTTGCTGCAAGTGCTGCGGGTGACGCTGCGTTCAATGGGTCTGACCGGCGAAGCGCCGGCGGCTTCCTGTCTGCCTTTATATGAACGCTGGCTGGAAGAAAGCATCCGTCTTTTAGACAGCGATTTTAAAAGCGGTGAAACGGCCGCGGTTTGGGAAGAGTGGCATAAGAAGAAAAACGAATGGCTGAAAGATCCGGATATGAAAGCGCAGGTTCTGCTGGCGGATACCGTCATTCAAGCTTTGCCTGACATTTTAACAGGCAAAATAAAAGCCACTGACGTGATGTTTCCCGATTCTTCAATGGAGCTTGTTGAAGGAATCTATAAGCATAATATTCTCGCTGATTATTACAACGATGTGCTGGCAAATGAAGCGTGTATTTATGTGGAAAATGTAATGAAAAACAATCCTGAGGCAAACATCCGTCTGCTGGAGATCGGAGCGGGCACCGGCGGAACGAGCAGTACACTGTTTAAAAAGCTCCGCCCCTATCAAAACCATATTCAGGAATACTGTTATACCGACTTGTCAAAAGCTTTTTTAATGCATGCCGAAAAGGAATACGGCGCGGACAATCCGTATTTGACGTATCAGCTGTTTAATGTGGAGCAGCCTGCGGCGGGCCAGGGATTACATCTGAGAACCTACGATATCGCTATCGCTGCAAACGTGCTGCATGCCACCAAAAATATCCGGAAAACTTTAAGGACGGCAAAAGCCGTATTGAAAAAGGACGGTTTGCTGCTCGTTAATGAACTGGGCGGGCATACGCCGTTTACACATGTTACATTCGGCTTATTAGAGGGCTGGTGGCTGTACGAAGACGAGGCGCTGCGGATTCCGGGGTGTCCCGGTCTTTATCCGGAAACATGGAAATCCGTTTTAATGGCTGAAGGTTTTCATTCCATTCAATTTCCGGCTGAAAACGAACGTCTGCACACCCAGCAGATTATCACGGCGAAAAGCAACGGAGTCATCAGGCAGAGCAGGGAAGCTTACACCGCGCAAAAGCGCCAATCAAACGTACCGCAAACATCCTCTGATCGTCAGCTCCCCATCAAACAAGCGGGAGAGGGGCTTTCGGAAAAGACAGCGGCTTTTCTGATAAAGGCTGCGGCAAAAGTATTAAAAATGCCGGCAGAAGAGATAAATCCGCTGGCTCCTCTGGATGAATACGGCATTGACTCTATTCTGATCGTTCAGCTGACGAATGAGCTGCGGGATCTCGTCCCTGATATCAGCAGCACGCTGTTTTTTGAATACCGGACGATAGAAGAGCTTGCCGCATTCTTGGCTGAAACGAAGGAGCGCGAACTGCATGCGCAATTTTCTGAAGAAGTCCGTCATACTGAAGCGGCATCATCCGGCTCTTTGCTTGAAAAAAGCACAGAGTATCTGAAACAGATCGTCAGCGCCATCTTAAAGATGCCGATTGAGGACGTTCAAGTCCATACGCCCCTTGAAGAATACGGAATCGATTCTATCTTAATCGTACAGCTGACCAACCGCGTGCGGGAAGACGTCCCTGATATCAGCAGCACATTGTTCTTCGAGTATCCGACAATCGGCGGATTAGCGGAATATCTCGTCAGCTCAAGACAGGATGATATGGCTGGGATTTTCAAGACAAATAAAGAAGCCGAAAAGGCGCCGCACATTCTACAGAAAAAGCAAAGCCGCAAAAAAAGCGCCGGATTGACGAAGCGCCAAGCGGCATCTTTTTCTGAAAAAGCACCGCCCGCTTCCGAACCGCCGTCAAAACACCTTGAAGTGGCAATTGTCGGTCTTGCCGGACGGTATCCCGGAGCTGAAAATGTTAATGAGTTCTGGGAACGGTTAAAGACCGGTGAACACGGAATCACCGAAATTCCGAAAGACCGCTGGGATTGGCGGGACTACTATGATGAGACAAAAGGTAAGGAAGGCCGGATGTATACGAAGTGGGGCGGCTTTTTAACAGATATTGATAAATTTGATCCGCTGTTTTTTAAAATCTCCCCGAAAGAAGCGGAGCGCATGGACCCGCAGGAGAGACTGTTTCTGGAAACCGCTTATGCGGCCCTGGAGGATGCCGGATATACCCCTGATTCACTATGCGCCGGTAAAAAGGTTGGTGTCTTTGCGGGTGTCATGAACGGCAACTATCCGACAGGGGCCCACTATCACTTTATCCCGAACCGCGTATCCTATGTGTTTGATTTTCACGGTCCGAGCATCGCGGTCGATACCGCATGCTCCTCATCCTTAACCGCCATTCATCTCGCCGCAGAAAGCATCAGAACAGGTGCATCTGAATGCGCGATTGCCGGCGGCGTAAACCTGATTACAGATCCGGTTCATTATATCGGACTTTCTTCTATGAGAATGCTGTCACCGTCAAACGCGTGCAAAGCGTTCGGTGATAAGGCTGACGGGTTTGTTGACGGAGAGGGCGTCGGCTGTATCGTGTTAAAGCCGTTGAAAAAGGCTGTTGAAGATCATGATCATATATACGGTGTCATTAAAGGAAGCGCTCTGAACGCCGGCGGCAAAACGAACGGGTTCACCGTTCCGAACCCGAATGCACAAGGAGAAGTGATCGCAGACGCGATGGAGCGGGCAGGGATTGACCCGAGAGCAATCAGCTATCTGGAAGCCCACGGCACCGGCACTTCCTTGGGAGATCCGATTGAAATCGCAGGGTTAACCAAGGCTTTCCGCCGCTATACGGATGCAAACCAATTTTGTTCCATCGGTTCTGTTAAATCCAATATCGGACACCTGGAAAGTGCGGCGGGCATTGCTGCGGTCACCAAAATTCTTCTTCAGATGAAACACGGATATCTGGTGCCGTCGCTGCATTCAAAGCAGCTGAACCCGGAAATTGATTTTGAAACTTCTCCTTTTATCGTGCAGCAGGAAACAGCGGAATGGAGACGGCCGGTCATAGAATCTGAAGGAGTAACACGGGAATATCCGAGAATCGCGGGTACATCTTCTTTCGGAGCGGGCGGTGCAAATGCCCACCTGCTGATAGAAGAGTATGAACCGGCTGAAATGACTTCGGCAGACACCGGCCGTCCGGCGCTTTTTGTTTTATCGGCAAAAGATAAAGACCGCTTGCGCGAGCGGGCTCTGTTGCTGTCGGATGCCGCCGGAAACGGAACAATTACAGATGCGAACCTGCTTGACGCGGCATTTACCCTTCAAGTCGGCAGGGTCCCGATGGAAGAACGGCTGGCGATGACAGCGGACTCTGTTTCTGAATTGGAACAGAAGCTGAGTGCTTTTCTGAAAAATGCTGGTTCTGTAAGCGGGGTGTTTACGGGCCGGAGTGATAGTGCTGGCACAGAGACGGAAGGCACAGTCAGTGATTGGATGGAAAAACGTCAATTTGACAGTCTTTTGAATGCCTGGGTTCACGGGACGCCCGTCGATTGGGCATCTTTATATAAAGGCGCGCTGCCGCATCGTATCAGTCTGCCGTCTTATCCATTTGCAAAAGAAAGCTACTGGATGAAGCGGGAAGAACCAAAAACAGGAACAACTGAATATGTGCATCCTTTCCTGCATGAAAATACGTCAACCTTGGCGGAGCAAAGCTATCATACATCTTTTACAGGCCGGGAACACGTTTTCCAGGATGTGAGCGGGGAGCGGGTTCTGTCGGCAGCCGTTTATTTAGAAATGGCGCTTGCGGCTTTTCATCATGCGGCAGACAGCTCTGAAGAAAAAGAGATATGGATCCGAACGGCGGCATGGACTGACCCGATTACCAGCGGACATCACGGTGCGGGCGTCAATCTCTCCCTTCTGTCTGAAGACGAGGAAGGCATCCATTATGAAATATACAGTGACGAAGAGAAGCTGCATCATTATGGAATCATCGGACAAGGGAACATACAGCCATCCCGCGTGCTTGATATTGCCTCCTTACAAAAAGACTGCCGCCCGCTGTCATTCGATTATGAAACACCAGGCACATCAGGTGTAACGATCAGTAAGGAGTTCCGCACCGTTGAAAAGCTTTATGCGGGAGAAAGTGCGGTTTGGGCGAAGCTTGCTCTCACAGATGAAAGCGGCCGTAATCCGGGATATCATATACCGCCGGAATTTCTGGACGCAGCTTTTCATGTCCTGGCAAAAACGGAGCCGTCAGTCCATATCGTGCCTGAAGCGGTTGAAGAACTGCGCGTCATGCGTCCGTGCTCATCCGGCATGTGGATGTATATTAATAAAAAGAATCAAACCGGCTGTGACATTCAATTTTGTGACGAAACCGGCATTGTCTGCGCAGAAATCAAAGGGGTGAGAATGAGACAGCCGTCTCAGCAGGATCACGGGCAAAAGGAACAATCCGAGATGATGATATTTGAAGAAATGTGGACTCAGCAGCCTCTGAAGAAATCCATTCATGAAGAGCTGAAAACGGTCATCTGTTTTCTTACGGGAGAAGCTGCCAGAAAGCATGCTTATCAGTCTTTACAATCCCTTTATCCGGAATCCGGCGTGTTTTTTATTTCACAGGGTGAGGAAACTCAAAAGCTTTCAAACACGCATTATCAAATTAAAATCACTGACGGACAAGCATATCAAGAAACGTTTCGGCATATTGAAACGGCTGCAGGCAAAGCGGATGCCGTTTTATATGGATGGCCGCTTGAAGATGAAAAGGCCGTGAAAGACTATTCCATTCTGTATCATGTGATCCGCGCAGCTGCTTCTTTGCGTTCTAAACCGAGGCGAATTCTTCTTTCCGCTCAGTGCGGGACCGATACCGATATCAGTTACGCTGAGTCATGGATCGGGCTGGAACGGTCGCTGAAACTGATCTTGCCGGAGACGGATACGGCCGCGGTTTATTTTGAACAAAAAGGACCGTTTGAAAAACTGATCCATAACGTATGTGAAGAACTTCACAGCGAGTGGTTCCGCAGTGTCATGTACAGTGAGGAAATCCGCCACGTCATGGAAATGAAGCAGACGGATATCGCCCCTGTTGAGAAGCGTGTGATAAAGAGCGGAAAAACGTACTTGATTACCGGCGGATGCGGGGGATTAGGCTTGTTATTTGCCGGATATTTTTCTGGAAAAGGACCGGTTACGCTCATTTTGACGGGGAGATCAGCGGCAGATGGCTCGGTGCTGAACAAGATAAAGAGATTGGAAGAATCAGGCGCCAAGGTGTTTTACGTGCAGGCGGATGCCGCAGATCAGGCTCAGATGGAGAAAGGTTTGCAAGAAGTGAAAGAGAAAGGATGCGGGCCGATTCACGGTGTCATTCACGCTGCAGGTCTTCAAGGCACTGAAAGCATTCTGGAGAAAGATCTGCAAACCTTTCAGCAAGTCTTATCGCCAAAAGCGGACGGCACCGCGGTGTTAGATCAGGTTCTGTCACGGGAGCCGCTTGACTTCTTCTGTTGTTTCTCTTCTTCTTCAGCGATTTTAGGAGACTTCGGTTCTTGTGACTACGCGATGGGGAACCGCTTCCAAATGGCTTTTGTTCGTCACCGGGATAAACTTGTGAGCCTCGGACTCAGAAGCGGCAAGTCACTTGCAATCAATTGGCCGCTTTGGAAAGAAGGGGGGATGCATGTCGGCACGGCGGAAAGCACCGATATGTATTTAAAATCAAGCGGACAGCGTTATTTATACACTGAGGAAGGACTCGAAGCTTTTGAAACATTGTTAGTCCAGCCGTCCAGCCAGTATCTCGTCCTGGCCGGTTTTCCGTCGAGGGCCAAACGCTTCCTGCAGATAGATCAAGGCGAACGGCCGATTTCGGGTTCTGTAAACAGGAACGTCCCGTTTTCAGGAAGGCGGAGTGAAATGAAAGGCTTTACACTGGAAGAATGCGTAAGCTGGGATGTGAAAGAACTGGCGGCGGGGCTTTTGAAAATAGACAAGAACAGACTGACGGACGCTGACAATCTGGCTGATTTCGGCTTTGATTCTATCAGTTTGGCGGAATTCGCCTCTTCTTTGTCCGCTCATTACGGAATTGAAGTGACACCGGCCCTGTTTTTCGGACATTCCACACTGGAGAAGGTCGTCCGCTATTTTCTGACGGAACACAAGTCCGTCATGGAGCATGTCTATGAAGAAAAGAAACCTGAATCCGCAGATCAATCTGTCTTTGAAAAGGCAGGAACGAAAAAGCGAAAGAAGCAGAGGGGAAGAAATAAGCTGAACGCCGGAACCGAGGGCAGTCAGGCAGCTGATTCCATTGCCATTATCGGCATGAGCGGCCGATTTCCTCAGGCGCGCACGGCGGACGAGCTGTGGGACATTCTGTTTCAGGAAAAGGATGTTGTCGCACCGGTCGCAAAAAAAGGCTTCACAAGTTCAAAATGGAAACTCGGCGCTGTACCGGGGGCGGACGAATTCGACCCTTTATTTTTTGAAATATCGCCGAGGGAAGCTGAAACGATGGATCCGAAACAGCGGCTGCTTCTTCAGGAAGCGTGGAGGGCCCTTGAGGACGCCGGCTACGGCGCCAGTCACATCAGGCAGCAGACGATCGGTATGTTTGTGGGGGCGGAAGAAGGAGATTATCACCTTTTAACACGGGACAAAGGCAATGTCACGTCTCATCATAACGGTATTTTGGCGGCGCGGCTGGCTTATCACTTGAATTTATCAGGTCCTGTGATGGCGATAAATACAGCATGTTCTTCGGGGCTCGTTTCTGTCCATCAGGCGGTATTAAGCCTGCAGAATAAAGAGTGCACAACAGCTGTTGCGGCCGGGGTGAATATCATGAATACCCCGGACTTTTTTGAAACGATAGATAAAGCCGGAATGCTGTCGGAAAACGGGAAATGCTTCGCGTTTGATAAAAGGGCTGACGGCATGGTTCCGGGGGAAGCGGCCGCAGCGGTTGTTCTGAAGCCGCTGAGAGAGGCGGAAAAAGATGGTGATCCGATTTACGGGGTGATTCGGGCGAGCGGCATCAATTATGATGGGAAAACAAACGGAATTACCGCTCCGAGCGGCGTCGCGCAGACCCGGCTGCTTACTTCCGTTTATGACCGGGGCCGTATCAACCCTGAAGATATCGAATATATCGTCACACACGGCACAGGTACAAAACTCGGTGATCCGGTGGAAATTAACGCGCTTTATGACGCATTTTCTGCCTATACAAACGAAGAAGCTTTTTGCGCGCTCACATCAATTAAAACCAATATCGGCCACACGTTTGCCGCGTCAGGCATTGTCAGTTTGATCAGTCTTTTACAGGCGTTCTCCCGTGAAATGATTCCCGCCAGTCTGCATTGCAGCGGGGAAAACCGCTATATCAACTGGGAGAAGAGTCCTTTTTATGTGAATAAAACGGGTAAACCGTGGCCTTCTCTGCCGGGTAAAAACCGAATGGGGGCAGTCAGCGCATTCGGGATGAGCGGAACAAACGCCCATGTCGTTATGGAAAGCTATAAGCGCAGCGCTTCACCTCATCCGGATGCCCCTGCATATTTATTGACTTTATCAGCAAAAACAGAGGATGCCCTTCAGGAAAAAATCGAAGATATGATCACATGGGCGGAAAATGGCGGACTGAAAGAAAATGATCTAGCCCAGCTCAGCTATACGTTGTTAAAAGGACGGCATCACTTTAACCATCGCGCCGCCATAGTAGTGCAAGATGCTGATGACGCAGTGTATGTTTGGAAGCAGGCAAAGCTTAATGAACATCATCCTTATGTGTTTTCGGGAAAAGTACCGCAGCACTTTGCAGGGCGTCAGCATATTCAGGAGCACATAATAGAAGTGCTCGACAAGTGCAGCGCCTCATATTCTGACCATAGAAAATATCAGGAGCTGTTATGCGTGCTGGCAGATTTTTATTGTCAAGGTTATGAAATCGAAGGGGACTTGCTTTATGGCGGACCTTTGCCGCGAATCGGTAATCTGCCGGGCTACCCGTTTGCCAGGCAGACGTATTGGGCGTCCGATCGTCTTCAGAGAGAACTTGAAAGCCGGAATTCAGCTGAACGTGAAAAGCTTCACCCGCTGCTCCATGCGAATACATCGACCTTTACCGCCCAGCGCTTTACTTCTGTTTTTTCAGGACATGAACCGTTTTTTGCGGATCATATCGTCAATGGAAAACCGGTGCTTCCGGGCGCGGCTGCTTTAGAAATGGCCCGGGCCGCCGTTACGCTGGCTGCTGAAGACTTGCCGGGCGGGAAAACGGGTGTAAGGCTCAAACAGATCGTTTGGCTCCGTCCGGTGACGGCGCTTTCTGAAGGAGTGACGCTTCATGTAAAGCTTCAGCCGGAAGAAAACGGAGACATCGCTTTTGAAGCGTATGCCGAAGGAGAAGAGCCGCTTGTCTTTTTCCAGGGAAAGGCCGTGCTCGAAGAGACGGAACGTGCTCCTGTACTCGATGTAGAAGCGGTTCAGGCGCGCTGCGGCGGCCGGCGTATGTCAAAGGCTGAGTGCTATGAAGCGTTCGACAGCCTCGGCATCACCTACGGACCGTCTCATCAGGCGCTTGACGCCGTCTATGCCGGAAGCGGAGAAGTGCTCGCAAAGCTCACTCTTCCGCCGTCCGCCCGCGAGGAAAAGGAGCCGTTCATCCTGCATCCGAGCATGCTGGACGCCGCCCTTCAGGCTTCTATCGGTCTTGTGCTCTCAGACGGTTCCGCGTCCGGACGGCCGTTTCTGCCGTTTGCCCTCCAGGATATGCAGGTGTTTTCTGCGTGCCGGGAGACGATGTGGGCGGTGCTTTCCTCAGCGGACGGCGCCTATCATATTGAGCTGTGTGATGAAAACGGCGCGGTATGTGTCCGATTGACGGGGCTCACCGCCCGTTTTCTGGAAGAGGAAACGGAGGAAAAACCGCTCTTGTTTCAGCCAAAGTGGCAGGAATCACCGCCGGATGAAGGCGGCGGACAAGAAAAGTCTTTCAGATACGTGACGCTGTATGGCGGAATGAACGCTGAGGACATAAGCGGCGCCGTATGTGCGGCTGACGGCGAAGGTCCGATTGAAGACCGTTATGACGCCTGCGCGGCGGAGCTGTCAGCGATCGTCACGCGTCTTATCAAAGAAAAACAGAAGAAAAAAACGCTGATCCAGCTTCTTGTCCCCGACAGGGGGGAAGACAATGTATTGGCGGGGCTGGCCGCTTTTCTGAAAACGGCTCACCTTGAACATCCGAAGCTGTACGGCCAAGTCATCCAAGCCGATCCGGACGAGTCAGCCTCATCGCTTCTTGCCAAGCTGAAAGAAAACCGGGCGCATCCTGAACAAGCGGAAATCCGTTATGAAAACGGCAAACGTCTCGTCAGAAACTGGCGTCATCTGCCGGCGCCTCAAAGCTGCGCCGTTCCGTGGAAAGACGAAGGGGTCTACCTCCTCACCGGGGGAGCGGGCGGCATCGGCCTGATTGTCGCTGAAGAAATAGCCTTCCGCGTCAAAAACGCCGTTCTCGTATTAACGGGAAGGGCGGAAGCGCTTGATAAAGACCGCTCCGCCCGCTTACGGCGCTTGGAAGCGTCGGGCGCCCGCGTATTGTATCAACCGGTAGACGTGACAGACAGGGCGGCGGTCATCGCCCTCGTCCGCGGCATACAGGAGGAGCACGGAACACTCGACGGGATCATTCACGGTGCAGGCGTGATCGCTGACAACTACATTCTGAACCAGACAGAAAACGAACGGAAGACCGTCATGGCGCCGAAGGTGAAAGGGCTTATCAATCTTGATGAAGCAGCGAAAGATGTGCGGCTGGACTTTTTCATTCTGTTTTCTTCCTTGGCGGGAGGTATGGGAAATCCGGGGCAGGCCGGTTATGCGGCAGCCAACGCATTTATGGATGTTTATGCAGCCCGCCGGAACCGTCTCGTGCGGGACAACGAGCGGAGCGGGCAGACTCTGTCCGTCAACTGGCCGCTTTGGGAAGAAGGCGGTATGCGCGTGGACAAAGAGACAGAACGGATGATGTACGAACAGACCGGGATGAAAGCCATGCGATCGGCCTCAGGCATCCAAGCGCTTTACGCCGCTTTTGCCTCCGGAGAACACCAGGTCATGGTGGCAGAAGGCGACGAAAAACGGATTCGCAGCCATATTTTCGATCTGGGCGAAGAACAAAGCGCCGCCGGAAAAGCTCCGGCAGTGGCAGATGCAAGAGATCTGAAAGATCAGGTTCAAGAGAAACTAAAGCGGCATGTATCAGATCTTTTAAAGGTAAGCATGAAAGATATTGAGGCTGACAGCGAACTGACGGAATACGGATTTGATTCGATCATCTTCACTGAATTTACAAATCTATTAAATCGGTCTTATCAGCTTGAGCTCAGCCCGACTATCTTCTTTGAATTTCCGACATTGCGCAAACTGAGCGGCCATTTGATATCTGAATGGAAAGAAGCATTCAGCGGCTTAGAAGGAGAGCGTTTAAAAACCGCTCCAAAAGCCGGAATAAGAAAAGCTGAAGCTCCGGCGGCCGTTCATGTCAAGCGGGAAACGCCCGTATCCGTAAAAGGAAGATCAGAAGAAAAAACCGAACCGATAGCCATTATCGGAATCAGCGGTATTTTTCCGCAAGCGAAAGACATAGATGAATTCTGGACACGTTTACAAAAAGGAGAGCATTGCATCACAGAAATTCCACGAGATCGCTGGGATTGGCGCGAATATTACGGCGATCCGGCAGCGGATGCAAATAAAACGTCAATTAAATGGGGCGGTTTTATAGATGGAATCGCCGAGTTTGACCCGCTGTTTTTCGGGATATCTCCGAAAGAAGCTGAAATGATGGATCCTCAGCAGCGTCTATTAATGATGTATGTGTGGAAAGCCATTGAAGACGCGGGGTACTCAGCAAAACGGATTGCCGGAACAAAAACCGGCATTTTCACCGGCACACTGGGAAGCGGATATCAAACTTTAATCAATAAGGCGGGTCTTCCTGTCGAGGGGTATACGATGACCGGAATCGTGCCGTCCGTCGGGCCGAACCGAATGAGTTATTTTCTTGATATCCACGGGCCGAGCGAGCCGGTAGAAACCGCTTGTTCAAGCTCTTTAGTCGCCATTCACCGCGCGGTAAAAGCCATTGAAACGGGAGATTGTGATATGGCGGTCGCAGGGGGCGTCAACACGATCGTCACGCCTGAAGGGCATATCGGTTTTCAAAAAGCAGGCATGCTCAGTGAAGACGGGCGCTGCAAAACATTTTCCGATCAGGCTGACGGTTATGTCAGAGGAGAGGGTGCCGGGATGATTGTCTTGAAAAAGCTTTCAGAGGCTGAGCGTGACAGGGATCACATCTACGGCCTCATCCGCGGTACAGCGGAAAATCACGGCGGACGCTCAGCGTCACTTACCGCGCCGAATCCGCAGGCTCAGACGGATGTGCTGAAAAGCGCTTATCAAAAAGCCGGTATTCACCCGTCAACCATCACTTATATAGAAGCGCACGGAACAGGAACGGCACTCGGAGATCCGATTGAGATCAATGCATTGAAAAAAGCTTTCCAAACAGACGGGGCGCCGGGCGGATATTGCGGGATAGGCTCAGTGAAGACAAATATCGGACATTTGGAGCTCGCAGCAGGTATTGCGGGCGTTATCAAAGTATTGATGCAGCTGAAACATCGGACGCTCGCCAAAAGTCTGCATTGCGAGAACATCAATCCCCATATCAAATTGAAGGACAGTCCGTTTTACATTGTGACAGAAACAAAGGAGTGGGAAGCGCTGTGTGATGAAAACGGCCGGGTCCTGCCCCGCCGGGCGGGTGTAAGCTCATTCGGTTTCGGAGGTGTCAATGCGCATATCGTTATCGAAGAATACATGGGCAAAAGTGAGACGGAACAGCAGGAAACCCGTGAGAAAGCGTCATCTCTTTTTGTTTTGTCAGCTAAAAATGAAGAGCGGCTGAAAGAAAGAGCGCGTCTCCTTCGGGATTTTATCCAGAACGGATCATCCCGCGATATCGATCTTGCAGATGCCGCATACACACTGCAGACCGGACGGGACGCGATGGAAGCGAGGCTGGGAATCATTGCAGGCTCCGCAGAGGAACTGACTGAAAAACTGAACGCGTTTCTGTTGGGAAAAAACAGCGAAGATATCATCAGCGGCCGTAAAAAACGCGAGAATAACACGATTTCCATGTTCTCAGACGATGAAGACGCTGCTGACCTCGTCAGCGCCTGGCTTGAGAAAAAGAAATACAGGAAAGTGCTGCGGCTCTGGGCAAACGGATTTGACACGGATTGGGAGCAGCTGTATACGGACAGTAAGCCGCGCCGCATCAGCCTGCCCTCCTATCCGTTCAGAGCAGACCGCTATTGGGTGCCGAAACGGGAGCAGCTGCCGCTTTCGAATCAAAAAACAGTATTATTGCAAAAAACATGGGAACCGTGCGAGGCATTGTCTTCATCCGAGCCGTTCAACAACAAAATAGCGCTCATCGTCTCTGAAGATACAAAAGACCTTGCCGCCGAGGTGAAAAAACAGCTGAATGATGCTGACATTGTGCAGGAAAATCAGCTCATCTCTTTCTTACAGGGTCCGAACGCGGCCATCTATTCCGGGTTTATTGACTTCACCGGCTGCGGCTCCCGACAAAAGCGGCAGGACATCAGCTGGGTGGCATCGCTGCAGCAGCTGATTGAATACGGCCGCGGACAAGAAAACATGAAAATGCTTTATCTTACAAAAGGGCTTGAAGCCTTCAAAAATAAGGCTGCCGTTATGCATGGTATTGAAAAAGCGGGGCTTTATCGCATGCTGCGGCATGAATACAGCCAAATTCTCACCTGTCACGCCGATATTGATCCTGAAGAGCCGCTGGAGCAGACAGCCGCTTTTATTAAACAAGAAATTGAATCAGACTTAACGGAGTCTGCTGTTTGCTATAGGGACGGCATGCGCTTCAGCTATGTTCTTCAGCAGACTGATCAGATTGAACCAGAAGCTGTGCAAACAGACCGGACTGCGTTTCCAAAAGACGCCGTCCTGATGATAACCGGAGGAACGCGCGGACTCGGCGCTTTATGCGCCAAGCATTTCGTTTCCGCATACGGTGTGAAGAAACTGCTTCTGACAGGCAGAAAGGAGCTGCCGCCGAAAACCGAGTGGGATCTTGAGCAAACAGACCCTGTCGTTTCGGAAAAAATACAGCTTATCCGGCAGCTGGAATCACAAGGCGTAAAAGTGTGCGTCTCAGCAGTTGATCTGACGGATAAGCAGGCCGTCGGACGGCTTATAAAAGAGGTAACCACAACGCTCGGACCTGTCGGAGGCATTCTGCATTGCGCGGGAATTGCGGACCGTGAAAACCCTGCTTTTCTCCGCAAATCCAAAGACAGTATCGCGCGGGTGCTCGCCCCGAAAGCAGACGGCCTCCACAGTCTGTATGAGAGTGTAAAGGATGATGCGCCGGCATTTTTCGTCCTGTTTTCATCTGTCTCAGCAGCCGTCCCGATTCTTGCGGCGGGACAGAGCGATTATGCGATGGCTAATTCTTACATGGACTATTTTGCAGAAAACAATGAGAGCGGCATCATTAGCATACAATGGCCGGCATGGGATGAGACGGGCATGAGCAGGGATACAAAAAGCGGGATTTATGAGCAAACGGGATTGCTGCGGCACTCTGACGCGCAAGGTCTCAAGATGCTTGATTACATTTTAAGAGAAAGACCCGGAGCTGTCGTGCTGCCGGCACAAGTGAAACATGATTGGGACGCCAAAGCGCTGGAAAATGCCAAGCCAGCCGCCCATAAAGGAATGAGAACAGCTTCCAAACCTCCTGAAACAAAAAAACGGGAACATAACCGGATTGATATTCAATCTTGGCTGAGGTCGCTTTTGGCAAAAGAGCTGAGTATCGATGAAACGCATATGGATATCGATGTGCCTTTTCAGGAATACGGAATGGATTCTATCTTTCTGGCGCAAGTGCTGACAAAGATCGATCAAAAACTGCCGTCCGTTTCAATTGATCCGACTGTCCTTCTGGAACACCCTACCATAGAACAGCTCGCGGATTATTTAGCCGCTCATTGTCCGGAAGCTTTTTCGGCAGATGCAGCAGTTCCCGCGGAGAAGGTCCCTTTGCAGAAGACGCCGAAACGGAGCAAAAAAAAGGCAGATAAGCCTGGGAAACGGGGAAAGGTTGCGATCATCGGCATGGCCTGCCATTTTCCGAAAGCGGGGGATATAAAAGAATTTTGGAAGAATCTCCGCAGCGGAACGGATGCCGTCACTGAAGTTCCGCCGGACAGATGGAACGCCGGGGAACACTATCAGCCGGGTGAATATCAAGAAGGAAAAAGCATCAGTAAATGGGGCGGTTTTATTCACGATATTGATCAATTTGACCCGGAGTATTTCAATATTTCAGAAACGCTGGCACCGATGATAGACCCGCTGCAAAGGCAGTGGCTCGAAGTGAGCGCGGAAGCTTTGGCCGATGCCGGTTATCAAAAAGAGGATCTCTGGGGCCGCCGTATCGGCGTTTTTGCCGGTGCAAGGGCAGGTGCGTTTCATCATAAATTCCAATATTTGAAAAAAGATGCGATTATTGGCGCGGGGCAAAATTTTATTACCGCACACATGGCGCACATTTATAACTTTACAGGGCCTAACCTGGTCGTGGATACGGCCTGCTCCAGTTCGCTTACGGCTATTCATTTGGCCGTACAGGCCATTCAAAATGGAGAAGCGGAAGCGGCCTTTGCGGGCGGGGTTGACATTTTGCTTGATGAAAAACCTTTTCTCACAATGAGCGCGGCGAGAATCTTATCGCCAAATGGCCGTTCAAAATCTTTCGATGCCGATGCGGACGGAACAGGAATCGGAGAGGGTTGCGGAGTGCTGATGCTGAAGCCGCTTGAAAAAGCGATAGAAGACGAAGATAAAATATACGGCGTTATTGACGGCTCTGCGATTAATAATGACGGCAGCACAATGGGCGTGACGACGCCGAATCCCCGGGCGCAGCAGGACTTGATTGAGCAGGCGGTTCAATCAGCGGAAATCGAGCCGGACACCATGACATACGTAGAGACGCACGGAACCGGTACATTGATCGGCGACCCGATTGAACTAAAAGGATTAACCAATGTCTTGTCTGCTTATTCCGATGAAAAACAATTTTGCGGTGTAGGAAGCGTCAAAAGCAATATCGGCCACTTGCTGAGTGCGGCGGGCGCGGCGGGAATCATCAAAGTTTTGCTGGCGATTGCCAATGAAGAACTGCCGCCGACTTTGCATTGCCATAAACCGAATCCCCGCTTTCAATTTAATGATTCGCCGCTTTATCCTGTGCTTGAGCTGAAGCGGTGGGACGGAAAAAAAGAGATACTCAGGGCCGGGGTCAGCGCGTTCGGTTTGGGCGGGAATAATGCCCATATCATTGTCAGCAACGAAGGAATACCGAAAGAGCGAAAAGCGGCCATGGAACCGAAAGGCGGCCAGACAGTATACCGAAAACAGCGGTATTGGCCTGAAAAAGCACAGTTGCCCGAAGCGGAAGAAAATGAGGCGGGCACAGAAGCAATGTTTGAAATAAGCGAGGTGTGATAGATTGGCAGTTGCCACCGATCAAGTCAAAACGTTCCTGCAGAAAATCAGCCATACGAATTATATCGTCCGGGATCATCGCGTTCATCAAATCCGCGTCCTCCCGGGCGTGACTTTAATAGATATGCTGTATCGGCTCGCCGCCGGGTATCTCGGTGAACGGCCTATAGAATTAAGACAGATTATTTTTAAGCAGCCTGTTGTAACATCTGAAGAGTTTGATAAACACCTGTATGTGACCTTTACGCCGGCGCGTGACAGCTGGAAAGTTGAGATCACTAGCGAAAAAGCAAAAAACGGCACACCGCTTGGCGGAAACCGGGATGAGAATATGGAATGCCAGCTTTATTTGCAAGAAGACGCTCCCCGGGCAAAAGAACTGAATATTGAAGCGTTCATGAAAAACGCAAGCCGAAAATGGGACATGCATGACATTTACGGAATTGCAAGAAGAAGCCATATTGAGCATGGCGAGTTTATGAAAAATGAAGGGGCCGTTTATCAGCTTCAGGATAAAGAAGAATTAATGGAGCTCACTCTAAGTGATTTGGCTGAAGGATTCCGGGAGAAATTTAAGGCGCATCCGGCTTTTTTAGATGCGTCCACCCTTGCCGGCTCTTCCTTTGCATTGTCGGCCCAAAAGCAGAATGACACGCCTTATATTCCTTTTATGATCGATCGTTTTTGCATGTATCAGCCGTTTCCGAAAACGATTTACACTTATTCTGCGAAAAACAGCCGCACTGAAAGCGGCGTATCAGATAGCGAACCTGATGTTTATTCGGCCGATTTCACGATTTACGACAGGGCAGGGAACGTATTGGCCGAATGTGAGAAACTGACAGTAAAAAGGGTCAGACAAGCGAATATGATTACCCATTTGATAGACAAAGAGAAGCCGCCTCAGCAGAACAGAAGCGGCCGTGGTGAGTCGGAAAATTCTGTGGCCGCAGAAGACGTGTCTGAACAGCAAACGCCGGAACAAAACATGGTGACTTACATAAAGTCGGAAATCGCCAGGTTGATCAATCGTCCGGCACAGGATATTGATGTGCGGAAAGGCTTTTATGATATGGGGCTTGACTCGGCGCATTTGCTGAAGCTTGTAAAGATATTAGAGCAGACTTTTCAGCAGCAGTTTTATCCGACACTGCTTTTTGAATATTCATCTGTCCGCCGCCTTGCGGATTACCTTATCAATGAAGCGGGCTGTGTGCTGAAAGATTCGGCCGAAGACCGGCATACATCAGACACTGACATTGCTGATGAGGTTCTGTTTTTTGAACCCGCCTGGAAAGATCATCCGCTGGAAACGGCGGTGCAGAACGGGCAAAAACAAACCCGTCATCTCATTATCGCTGCCGATGCAGGACCCCGTCTCACCGGTGAACTCGGCACATATTGCCCGGAAGCGGAAGTGATAGAACTGAAAAGGGAGCATGAGGCTGCAGATGAGCAGTTTGAAGCAGATGCCGAGCGCATATTTCGTATGCTCAAACGGGAACTGACAGACCATCCGAAAGAACATACATTGATTCAGCTTGTATGCGCCGTTGAGAATGGAGCGGCATTGTCTTCCGCTCTCGGGGCTATGCTGAAAACGGCACATCTGGAAAATCCGGTTCTTCGCACTCAGGTGATCACCTTCTGTGACAAGAATGAGAGATTGCCAAGTGAAACGGCCGCAATGATAAGAACAGAAGCAGACTGCTCTCATGCAGGCTGCACAGATATTCGGTATAAAGACAATATACGGCAGATCAGATTGTTCGAACGTATTGAGAAACTGGACGGGCAGACACAGTCTCCCTGGAAACAAAACGGCGTATATATCATTACAGGAGGTCTCGGCGGTCTTGGATTTCTGCTTGCCCGTCACCTTGCAGAAAAAGAAAAGGTGAAGCTCGCACTCATCGGCCGTTCGCCGGAACAGTCTGAGAAGATCAGCAGACTGAAAGCATTGGGCGCAGAAGTTCTTTACGTTCAAGCGGACATCGGCAGCAAAGCCGAAACAGAGCGGGCATTTGCTCAGATTACAGAAACCTTCGGCCGGCTGACGGGCATTTTTCATTGCGCCGGTGTTTTAAAAGATCAATTTATCATCCAAAAAGACAGTTCTGACTTGAAGCGGGTGTTCCTGCCGAAAATCAGCGGCCTGATTCATGCGGACGAAGCTTCACGGCATGAACCGCTTGAGTTTTTCGCCGTATTTTCCTCATTCTCGGCGTTGGCCGGAAATGCGGGCCAAACAGATTATGCCGCAGCGAACGCTTTTATGGATGAATATATGAAATATCGCGATTGCAGAGCAAAAAAAGGCGAACGGACCGGGGCTTCTATGACGATCAACTGGCCGCTTTGGGAAGATGGCGGCATGCAGGTTGACAGCTTGATGAAAGAGATCATGAATGATGCAACGGGCACCAGCCCGCTTCCGGCCGGGGAAGGGATGGCTTCACTTGAATATATGCTGCGTCTCGGCAAGCTGCAATCTGTTATTTTATACGGGAAGGAGCCGGCTGTAACTGAAAGCATGGCCCGATTGGTTCCGATGGCAGACAAGAACCGCTCTTCATTGTCCCATGCAGCTGTAAAGAGAAGGAGCCGAAAACAAGAGAGACATACAGAAGAGCACGATATTGCGGTAATCGGATTGGCGGGAAGATACCCGCAGGCGGGAAGCATTGATGAATTTTACCAAAATCTGCGCTCAGGGAAAGATTGCATCACAACAATGCCGAAAGACAGATGGAAAGGTTATCCTTTCTCATATGAAGCAGATCAGTTCTACCGTTACGGAGGATTTTTAGATCGTATAGACAGCTTTGATCCGCTGTTTTTCAATCTGACTCCTCGCCAGGCTGAAATGATGGACCCACAGGCGCGGCTGTTTTTAGAGACGGCTTGGGAAGCTTGTGAAGATGCCGGTTTTTATCAGGACAGAACGGCGCGCGGGCCATCTTCACAAAAAAGAAAACGCGTCGGGGTATTCGCAGGTGTGTTTTGGAGCCATTATGAGCTGTTCGGCGCTGAAATCACACAGCGGGGCACACCGCTGTCTATGGGCGTGACGCCTGCCTCTGTTCCGAATATCGTGTCTCACTGCCTGAACTTTACAGGGCCGTCAATGGCTGTTGATACGATGTGCTCTTCTTCGCTCACATCCATACATTTGGCATGTGAAAGCATTAAAAGAGGGGAGTGCGAATTCGCCATTGCCGGCGGTGTGAATGCGGTCACACACCCGCATAAATATGCGTTTTTGGCGAATGCCGGATTTCTGTCTTCAGAAGGCGTCTGCAAAAGCTTCGCCGACGGCGGTGACGGTTATGTGCCGGGAGAAGGCGTCGGCGCGGTGTTACTGACAACCGTTCAAGAAGCGGAAAGAATGGGCTGTCCGATATATGGCGTCATAAAAGGCTCCGCTTTAAACCATGTCGGAAAAACATCCGGTTTGACCGTGCCTGATCCGGCATCACAGGCGGAAGTCATTACAGATTCCTTTCAGAGTGCCGGCATTGATCCGGAGACATTGAGTTATATTGAAGCTCACGGAACGGGTACGTCTCTGGGTGATCCGATTGAAATTGAAGGGCTGAGCCGCGCTTTCCGCAAATGGACAAACAAGAAGCGGTTTTGCGCCATCGGCTCTGCCAAATCAAATATCGGCCATTTAGAAGGAGCAGCCGGGATCGCCGGATTAACAAAGGTGCTTTTGCAGCTGAAGCATGGAGAAATCTTTCCGTCATTGCACGCGGACACGCTGAATCCCCATATTCCGTTTCCGGACACGCCGTTTTATGTGGCGGACCGGCTGGAAGAATGGGAACGGCCGTCACATCCTGACCAGCCGAGAAGAGCGGGTTTAAGTTCTTTTGGCGCCAGCGGGAGCAATGCCCATTTTGTCATAGAAGAATATCTGCCGCCGCAGGCTGAAAAGAAATCGGTAAATATACGGGAAGACGAGCCGGTTCTGTTTCTGCTTTCGGCAAAAAATGAAGATCGCCTATTAGAATATGTCAAACGGTATGACCGCTTTTTACGGGAAAAAGAAGTCAACCTTAAAGACCTGGCCTACACGCTTCAAGCTGGCAGAGAAGCGATGCCTGAACGGCTGGCATTTATCGTTACATCCGTTTGCGGCCTGCAAGCGAAACTGAAGGATGTGCTTGAACGGAAAACAGAAATTGAAGGATGTTTCCGCGGACGTGCTCAAGATGATATTTCATCAAGTGGAATGGCCGAGCTGCTGAAAAACAAGCAATATTCCAGATTGCTCACTGAGTGGGCAAAAGGAGCCGCCGTTGACTGGAGCCTGTTATACGAAGGAGAGAAGCCGAAACGGGTCAGCCTTCCTGTATATCCGTTCGCGAAGGAGCGGTATTGGGTGCCTGTGCCTGCGGATATCCGGAAACAGACAGACGAACCGGCGGAAAACCAAAAGATCATTCTTCAAAAAGACTGGAAGCAGCAAGATCCGGCGGAGTCTGAAGCATTATCAGGAACAGTAATGATACTTGCAACTGATAAGACGAGCCGATTGGCCGATGCTCTTTTTAAAGGAAACGGTCATATTGAAACGATCTGCTTCATCCATCAGGCAAAAGACGGCGCCGATTATTACGCCGCCGCATCGGGGCGAAACCTTTACGGCAGAGTGCGGGAGTCTCTTCAAAACAAACAGATACTCGGGGTCGTCGACATAACCGCATATGACGCGGAATATGAACGGCAGGAAGAGATAGAACACGGAAAGCTTGCCTTTTTACAGCAGGCTCTGGAATCACTCCGTCATAGCGGCGCTGTGTTCAGCCAAGTGACACACCGCCTCCAGCCTTTCAAGGAAAGTAAACCTCTGATGCAAGGGGCGAAAACGGCGGGGCTGTACCGGATGCTGGGCGCTGAGTATGCCAACATTCATTCTTTTACGATAGATAGCGATTGTGAGATTGAGCATACAGAAGAATTAAGCAGACAGATTGAGACTGAATTTTTACAGCCGCGGGCCAAAAGCGTCAGTGAATGCTGCTACAGGCTGAATCGCCGTTATGTGCCGTTTCTGAAGCAGGGTATGAATGTTTCGGCGGCGCCTGAGCTTTCCTATTCGTCTGATGATGTGCTGTTAATAACGGGCGGATCGCGCGGGATCGGCGCAATTGCGGCGGAGCATGCCGTTTCACGCGGATGCAGGAAACTGGTCATCATGGGGCGGGAGCCGCTTCCCGATTCCTCAGAGTGGGCAGACATGAAAAAGGACGGCATTCTCCCGGAAAAAGCCGAGCGGATGCAGAGGTTAGCCGAGCGGGGCGCGGAGATCCGTTATTACAGCGTTTCTCTTACGGATCAAAAGGGGATCCGGAAAATGACGGACAGCATCCGCGGCACGATGGGACCGATTACCGGCGTTTTTCATTGCGCGGGCGCAATGGGAGAACACCCCGCTTTTTATAACAAAACCGAAACTGAAATAGAAAGCGTTTGCAAGCCGAAAGTAACAGGGCTTCGCGGTCTCTATGAAGCTGTTCAGAATGAGCCGCTGTCGTTTTTTATTTTGTTCTCATCCGTTTCGGGCCTGATCCCTTCGCTTGCTGCGGGGCAAAGTGACTACGCGATGGCTAATTCATTTATGGACTCTTTTGCAAATCATCAAGCAGGTAAAGGAAACGTGTTTGTTAAAGCCGTTCAATGGCCCGTCTGGAAAGAAACCGGCATGGCTGAAGGCCTGCCGGAAACACCTGCTTATCAAAAATCAGGACTTTCCAGGCTGTCTGCCGAAGACGGACTGAAGTTTTTAGATTACATCATATTAAACGGACAAAGCTGCGGAATTCCTTGTGTTCCCGAAGACAGTGAGCCTGATTTTGGTGATCTTCTGAAGGTGAAGAAATCTGAAGCTCCCATGAAAAAAAGCACTGCCGGTGACCAAAAGGTGAAGGACATGATTCGTCAATGGGTGCGCACCGTTTTCAGCGAAGAACTGAAAATGACGGATGAGCAGATAAAAGATGATATGCCGTTTGATGAATACGGGATTGACTCAATACTCTTTGCGGAATTGGTTCAATCATTGCAAAAACGGATCAGCATAAAGTTAACACCATCCTTAATGCTTCAATATCAAACGATTACAGAAATGGTTGACTATTTCGCAGTGCATCATGAAGCCGATTTTGTGACAAAAGAAAATGGTTTCGTTCAAGACAGGGACGTAGAGCCTGATTTAATCGCTGACGCTGAAGAGAGAACATTCATGGAGCCGAAAGCGGATACTGAAGACGATATTGCCGTCGTCGGCATGTCCTGCCGTTTTCCGGGGGCGGGCGGAACGGATGCTTTTTGGGAGCTGCTGATGAAGGGAAACACCGCCATCCGGCCTGTCCCCGCAACGCGCTGGCATGCAACAGCAAATGCAAAGGATTATGCGGGGTGGATTGATGATATCGACATGTTTGATGCGGGCTTTTTCGGCATCTCTGAAAAAGACGCGGCAATTATGGACCCGCAGGCGCGGATCATATTAGAAGAAGCGGTTCATTCCGTTTATGATGCCGGGTACGGCCAAAAGGATTTATCGGGCCGGAAAGTCGGCGTGTACATCGGCGGCAGGGCGCAGCCTTCAGCCGGTATGGAACATATCCTGCAGGCGCCTAACCCGATTTTGGGGGCGGGGCAAAACTATTTAGCGGCCAACATTTCACGATTTTTGAATGTCACAGGGCCGAGCCTTGTCGTGGATACAGCATGTTCCTCAGGGCTGATCGGGCTGTCCTTTGCAAAAGACGCCCTTTTGGCCGGAAGGATTGACGCGGCCTTAGTCGGTTCGGTGAGTCTGCTCTTATCTCCGTCCGCGCACCGGTTATTCGGAGCGCGCCATATTTTAAATGAGAACGGCGTGTTTCATATATTCGACCGTGAATCAGCGGGAGAAGTGCTCGGAGAAGGAGCGGGGGCGGTTTTTATCAAACGATTGAGCGATGCGGTGCGGGACGGAGACCGTATTTACGGCGTCATAAAAGCCGTCTCGGTAAACAATGACGGCCGGACGCTCGGTCCCGGTTCACCGAATATAAGAGCGCAGAGAGACGCCATTCAAACTGCGCTTGACATGGCGGAAAAGTCGCCCGAAGACATTGGATATATAGAAGTGAACGGAGGCGGTTCCCCAATCGTTGATTCGGTGGAAATCAAGGCACTCTCAGATGTCTATCAGCTGAACCGGAAAACGCTTCTGCCCTGCCGGATCGGATCGGTGAAACCGAATGTGGGGCATTTGCTTCTGTCTTCAGGTCTTGCGGGCTTCATCCGATGTGTGCTGAGCGTCTATCATAAGCGGATTCCGCCTTTCTTATCAGCGCGTGAGCCATTTGAACATTATGACTTTGAAGCGTCGCGTATTCATTTTAATCGTGAACCCGTTGATTGGCATTCAGAGAAGAAACCCCGCGTCGCAGCTCAGAGTTCATTTCCTGACGGCGGGACAAATGCTCATATCCTCGTTGAAGAATACAGAGGTGAAAGGCAGCGGGAACATCACCGGGCGTCTCAGCCGCCGGAATTCAGAAAAAAACACTACCCGCTTTTGGGCGGCTGGAACAGCACGGAGAATGAAGCGGAAAAAACAAGTAATGAAAAAACAGACATTGCGGATATTTTAAAGAAATATGAGAAAAAAGCAGAGACAAGCACTGCACCTGCAGACTCGTTTTGGCAGGTGACAACGTGACGTTTTTAAAAGGGGACTAACCATGAAAAAAACAGTGAATCTGCGCCTGACGGCAGAACATCCCATTATGAAAAACCATCTTGTTCACGGAGAATCTGTCATGCCCGGTCTGGCCTATATTGATATGCTGTATCAGCTGGCAAAGCAAAGCCTTGATCTTTCATTCCGTTCCATCTGTCTGAAACGGGTGACCATTTATCATCCTTTATCAGTGAAACGGTCAGAGCGGCTTGATGTGAGTGTCATATTCAGTAAAGAAAAGGAGTTCTGGACTGCCTCGATTTGCGGGGCGGATTCCGGGACGGTTTTCTTATCAGCGGAGGTGCATGAAGGGGTTTTCCTATCAGATAAGCGCCTTGACGCGGAAGAGAAAAAACAAGTTGCGCTTCCATCAGTCTCCTTGCATACGGTTTACGAAGACGCGAGAAGCCGCGGACTGTCGCATGACGGGCTGATGAAGCCGGAGGGAGAGATCTATGCAAATGAAGAGGAATGTTTCCTTGATATTCGGCAGTCTGATTCATGCCAGGAAAATCTCCCCGGCGCTCTCTTTCACCCCGCGCTGATGGACGGTGCCGCCATGGCCTCCGGCGTATTGCAGACAGCTGCAGGCGCCGGTTTGTTTTTACCGATTTATTATGATTCGTTTATTGCCGCTGAAACCGTTACGGAGCGCTGTTACGCGGTGATTTCGAAAAAATCCGGCACGCCTTCTGAAATGGTGAAAATGGATATTGACTTTTACAACCTCAGCGGTGCGCATATTGCTTCACTGCTCGGCCTGACAGCCAAAAAGGTGCGGACAGACCGGCAGCTGATACCAGGCGTTCAGCAGATGGAGGAAACCTTATACCGCATTTTTTCAACATACGTAGGCCGTCCTGTCACAAGAAATGATGCGCACACCGTATTTTTTGAATTAGGCCTTGAATCGTCACAGCTTCTGGCCATTATTAAAGACATCGAAGGGGCGTTTGATCTGCGGCTGAATCCGACTCTTTTATTTGAGTGCAGCAGCATATCCGAACTGCTTGAAGACATAAAAACAAAAGGAACAGGTGAATCTTCCGGCCTTGTCGCGGATGCAGCACCGGTCTCTGAAACGCAATCAGTCAGTCAGACATTTACTTTCTATGAACATGAAGCATTCCTTCAGGATCATCTGGTTTTCGGCAAACCGGCACTGATGGGTGTAGTGTATCCGTGTCTGGTGCTTGAAGCATCCGGAGCGTCTCATTCCGGCACGTATCCCGCCGAGCTGAAAGATATCCGCTTTACGGGCGGGCCCGTCACGCTGGAGCCGGGAGAGGCCGCACAGATTGACATTTCATTTGCGGCAGAAAAGAGTGCCGAACGCTTTACCGCAAGCTGCACTGTCTCCGGTAAAGAAAGCCGGAAGACGTGTGCCGAAGGAGAAATAAGCAGAGGTATAGAGGCACCCGTAAAAAAATCATATGACGTTGAACAAATGAAGGCGCATGCAGAAAAGGTAGCGCCGGATGTTATTTCCCGTCTGTACGATTCGGTTGCCGGCTTCATGATAGGCCCGATGCTGAAAACGGTAACGGCGGGATACAAAATGAGTGAGAGCTCCTTTTTATTGCAGCTGGACTTATCAGGAAAAAAAGAAAAAGGCGATCTGCGTCACTTTGCATTTGACCCGCTTATATTGAATTCTTGTTATATGTCGCTCGGTGAAGAAGAGTTGCAGCTGAAAAAGCGGATTCACGTCCCGCTCATGATTGAGAGGCTGACGCTTTACGGACCTGTCATGTCTGATACCGTTTATGTGGTGAATACAATCAAACATAAAAAAGACGGATTTCTCTCATTTGATGCCGCAGTCCTCAGTCATACCGGGGAACAGCTGGCGGAATTGAAAAACGCGTCTGTGAAAGAAGTGCTTCAGCCAAATCGGCTTGAAAATGCGTCTTTTGCCCCGTCCGGGAATCAAAACCGTCCGAAAACGAAAGGAAAACCGCTGGATATTGCCATTGTCGGGATTTCCGGCAAGTATCCGCAGGCCGATGATATCAATGCGTTTTGGGAAAATCTCAAACAAGGAAAGGATTGTATTACCGAAATTCCGAAAGACCGCTGGAAATGGGAACATTACTTTTCCGAGGACCGGACGGCGCCGGGAGCGATCTACAGCAAATGGGGCGGATTCATTGACGGGATCGCCGATTTTGATCCTGAGTTCTTTAAGATTTCCCCCCGTGAAGCGGAACACCTTGATCCTCAGGAACGGCTGTTTTTAATGCATGCGTGGATGGCCATGGAGGATGCGGGATATACGAGGACATCACCTGAACTGGGCCGTCAGGTAGGTGTGTATGCCGGTGTCATGTATCAGGAATACCCGCTATTCGCGGCTGAAGCAGGAGTGAAAGGACGGCATATCGGGCTCCCCGGCGGGATTTCATCCATTGCTAACCGTGTCTCCTATTTTTGTGATTTTCAAGGGCCGAGCATTTCGGTCGATACGATGTGTTCGGGTTCGCTGACTTCATTGTACATGGCGTGCCGGGATCTGCGGGATCATCGGATTCGCGCGGCGCTTGCCGGCGGAGTGAATCTCACCGTTCATCCTAACAAGTACTTCATGCTGAGCCAGGGGCAGTTCATCTCATCTAAAGGACACTGCGGGAGTTTCGGCGCCGGGGGTGACGGCTATATTCCGGCAGAAGGGGTCGGGGTGCTGCTTCTTAAACGTTTAGAAGACGCCGTACAAGACGGAGATCGGATTTACGGCGTCATTAAAGGAGCTGCCATTAATCATGGCGGGAGAGCGAGCGGTTACACCGTACCGAACCCCAAGGCGCAAAGCGAAGTCATTTCTCAAGCTTTACAGGAGGCGGGGGTATCTCCGGGCCAGATCAGCTATGTGGAAGCGCACGGGACAGGGACGAAATTAGGCGATCCGATTGAAATCCGGGCTTTAACCGATGCATTCGGTGATGTTCCTGAAACATGTCTCATCGGGTCTGTCAAATCAAATATCGGACATGGGGAATCTGCAGCAGGCATCGCCGCTGTCACAAAAGTGCTGCTGCAGATGAAGCACAAACAAATCGCCCCATCTTTGCATGCAGATGTTTTAAATCCGAATATCCAATTTGATGAAGGACCGTTTTCCGTCTGCCGGGAATTAACAGATTGGAAACGGATTGCAGCAGACGGAGCAGAACAGCCGCTCAGGGCGGGGATCAGCAGCTTTGGTGCGGGCGGTTCTAACGCGCATATCATTATTGAAGAATATGAGGCTCCTGTCAAACAAGCAATCAGCAGCCAAGAGCCGGCTGTCATTCTGCTGTCTGCGAAAAATGGGGAGCGTCTGACAGAATACACGGAGCGCCTTCTTGCTTTTCTTCAAAAGAAGCATACGGATAAGCCGGACTTATTTGATGTCGCATACACTTTACAAGCGGGGCGGGAAGCGATGGATGAGCGGCTGGCTTTCATTGCGGACTCTCTTAAGGAGCTGGAGGACAAGCTCAGATCGTACTTGGAAAATGAAAACGCACCGCATCTTTACAGGGGGCGGGCGAAGCGAAATCATGAGACAGTGGCTGTGTTTGAATCTGATGAAGATTTGCAGGAAGCCATGGTCAAATGGCTGAAAAAGAGAAAGTACGGTCATTTGCTGAACATGTGGGTGCAGGGAGTCGATGTGGACTGGAACTTGTTATATTCGGGACAAAAACCCCGGAGAATCAGCCTTCCCGCCTATCCGTTTGCAAAGGTCAGATGCTGGATTCAAGATGAAGCCGAGGCGGTTTCAAAACGGAATGACGGCAAAACGGTGATCCATCCGCTGCTTCATGAAAACACATCCGATCTGTGGGAGCTGAAATTCACATCCGTTTTTACCGGACGGGAATTCTTTTTCACTGACCACACAGTCAATGGGGAGAAGGTGCTCCCGGGAGCCGCCGTGATCGAAATGGCCCGGGCGGCCGTTGAGCGTGCCGCATACGCTGTGCCGGACGGACGTAAAGGAATGTATTTGAAAGATCTCATATGGATGAGGCCTGTCGTTCATAAGGGGACGGATGTAGAAGTCCATATCAGTCTTATCCTTAAGGGAAATGAAGACATTGAATTTACGATTTACAGCCTATCGGAAGAACCCGGGGGAGAACGGATTATATACAGTAAAGGCACCGCGGTATCAGGAGAGATAGCAGCGGTTCCGTCAGTTCACTTAGAGGGCTGGCTGTCCGGCTGCAGCCAATCGGTTATGACGTCTGATGAGGTTTATCAGGCTTTCCGGCATGCGGGTATGATATACGGGCCGAGCCATCAAGGAATTGATCAGCTGATGATCGGAGAGAGGGGTGCTGCAGCCCGGCTGTCGCTGCCGGAAACGGCAGACAGTACCGCCGATCAGTTTGTCATCCATCCGAGTCTTTTAGATGCCGCGTTTCAGGCGTCACTGGGTGCCGGTTCAGATACTGCCGGAGACACTCCGATGCTGCCGTTTTCCCTGAGGCAGGCAGAAATATTTCTGCCGACTCAGAAAACGATGTGGGCGCTTGTCCGCAAACAGAGCGATCGGTCAGATAACGGAGCGCTGACGCTGGATATTGATTTATGTGATGAAAACGGCGCTGTTTGTATGAGATTAACAGGATTTTCCTGCCGGGCTGTCCGGCAGACAAACCAAACCGAAAGCAAACGGCAGGAAGTTCAGACGGCGATGCTTGCCCCTGTTTGGGACAAAACTTTCTTTTCTCTGGAAGAAAATCGAGCGGTTGATCAGGAACAATTGCTGATCATCGGAAAGCCGGGAAATACCATAAAGGATGCGGCAAAAATGTGGCCCCGCGCCCATCTGGCGGAGACGCCGGATCATTCAAGCGAGCAAACATTACGTGAATTGACAGCCGGGTATCAGGATATCCGCCATTTCTTATGGATTGCGCCGGATCGTTTCGCACCCGCATCCGTCAGTCAGGAAATGCTTGATGAGCAGGAGAATGGGGTGATTCAATGTTTCCGTTTCATCAAAGCGCTGCTGTCACTCGGGTATGGAAACCGAAACATCAGCTTTACGGCGGTGACCCGGCAGACACAGTCCGTGTATCCGGGTGATCTGCCGCAGCCTGAGCATGCAGGCGTACACGGTTTGATCGGTTCATTGGCAAAAGAATATCCGAACTGGGACATCAGGCTGATTGATGCAGAAGAAGGCAGTGATTCGTCTGAAATGAAAGACATCTGGCGCCTCCCTCCAGATCCGGACGGAAATGCTGCCGCGTACCGTAACGGAGCTTGGCACAAGCAAAAAACAGTCCGGGTGCTGACAAGTTCCGCTCCGCGTATGTCGTACAGAGAAGGCGGCGTTTATGCTGTCATCGGCGGAGCGGGCGGCATCGGAGAAGCATGGAGCAAATACATGATCACCCGTTACAAGGCACGGATGATATGGATCGGCAGGCGGCCGAAGGATCAGGAGATTCAGAGCAAAATAGACAGGCTGGCGCTATCAGGCCCCGCGCCGCATTATATACAGGCTGATGCTCAAGATGCCGCAGCGCTTAAAGCGGCCGTCCGTTCCGTAAGAGAGCAATACGGCAATATAACGGGAGTCATCCATTCCGCGATAACGCTTGCCGACAAAAGTATGGCGAATATGGATGAAGCTTCTTTCAGAAACGCTTATTCAGCTAAGGTGAATACGAGCGTCCGAATGATCGAAGCTTTTAAGGGAGAACCGCTTGATTTTGTGCTGTTTTTCTCATCCGTTAATTCTTTCACAAAAAATGCCGGGCAAAGCAACTATGCGGCAGGGTGTACATTTCAAGACGCCTTTGCCCGCCATATCGCTTCCTTGCTTGATTGTGAAGTGAAAGTCATGAATTGGGGATATTGGGGCAGTCTGGGTGTTGTATCAGACCCGTCTTACAGAAAACGGATGGAGGCGTCAGGGATCGGTTCTATTGAACCCGATGAAGCAATGGAGGCGCTGGAAGTCTTACTATCAGAACCGTTCAGCCAAGCGGCATTCATCAAAGCTGCTCCGCACGGCTTAGCCGCGCTGACGGATCAAGATGCAATATCGGTTGTATCCGGCCCGAAGCCTTCATTTATGGAAAGCGTCAAGCGGCAAAATCCGGATCGGAATGAACGGCTTGAGACTTTAAAACGAGAAATGGAGTTGCGCATATGAACAGACTTCTTTGCAAACTGCTCTTTTACCAATTACAGTCAATCGGGTTTTTCAGCGAGCCTGTCACTACACCTGCAGCATCCATGCGGAGCGCCGGCGTGATCGGCACATACGGCAGATGGCTGGAAGAAAGCCTGAATCTATTAAAAGAAAACGGATATATCGCGTATGACGGATACACGATCACCCTCCTCACGGATCAGCGTCCGGACGGCCGCACAGTCTGGAATGAGTGGAATGCCCATAAACGCCTGCTTCCCAATGGGGAGCTTGCGCAAGCTGAATTGGCCGAGGCGACGATAAAAGCGATGCCTTCCATTTTAAAAGGAGAACGTCCGGCTACGGATATCGTATTTCCCGATTCATCAATGCGGCTCGTTGAAGGTGTTTATAAGCATAATCCTGTCGCGGATTATTTTAATGAAGTGTTAGCAGATTCCGCGGCCGCTTACCTGAAAGCCTATCTTACAGAACACCCCGATGCCCGCATCAGGCTGATAGAAGTAGGGGCCGGGACGGGCGGAACGAGCGCCATGCTGTTTGCAAAACTGAAACCATTTGCAAAACAGATTGCGGAATATTGTTATACGGACGTTTCTAAAGCTTTTTTAATGCATGCCGAACAGGAATACGGACCTGATGTGCCGTATTTGACAACAGCCTTGTTTAATGCGGAGGAGCCTTGCGAATCACAAAATATCAAAACGGGTGTTTACGATATTGTCATCGCCGCCAATGTGCTTCACGCCACAAAAAATATCGGTTTGACACTGCGCCGCCTGAAAGCGCTCCTGAAATACAACGGGATGATTTTGATAAACGAAATCAGCGATCGTTCTGTTTTTACCCATTTAACCTTCGGGCTGCTTGACGGCTGGTGGTCCTATGAGGATGCTGAGCTTCGGATTCCGGGAAGTCCCGGCTTATATCCAAAATCGTGGGAACGTGTGCTGCATTCGGAAGGATACAGAGCGGTTTGTTTCGCTGCTGAAACGGCTCATAATTTAGGCCAGCAGATTATCGCAGCTGAGAGTGACGGACTCGTCCGGATGCAAGGGATCAGAGACGGCAGAAAGCCATACGCCGCCCCGGCCGAAGTTTTCCGAAAGCCCGCGCAGCCTGTTTCCCGCAGCCGCGCGCCAGAGGAGCATCAAGCTGTTAAGGCTGATGGGGAATCGGTCGCTTCCCATGTCCGCTCAGTCATCAAAACAAGTATTGCCGATGTATTAAAAATGAAAGAAGAGGATATTCAGGAAGAACTGAATTTCTCTGAATACGGCATTGATTCCATTCTGGCCGTCAATGTGATTAACGAGATTAATAAGCGATTGAATCTTACACTGCAGACAACGATTTTATTTGATTACTATCATGTGAAACTGCTGACCGGTTATATCTCGGAAGAATACGAAACCATCATAGCCTCGTCTCTGAAGGCCGAAAGAGCGAAAATCCGCCCGGCGCTTCAGGAAGAACGGCCTGCTGAAAAACCTCTGCAGACGGAAAGAAAGGAAAACGGTTATCAGAAACCGAAACAAGAACGTATGCCGCCTTCTTTCGCAAAGTCCGATGACTCGGGAATGTTCCGGGTTGTGATTGACCGTCCGGGCGGCATTGAAGATCTGACGATTGCCCGCAGTGAAGTGCCCGAGACAAAAGATGACGAGGTTCAAATAGCCGTCCGCGCCTTTTCTTTAAACTTCGGAGACTTGCTTTGTGTCAGAGGGCTGTACCCGACGATGCCGCCTTATCCGTTCACTCCGGGATTTGAAGCAAGCGGCGTCGTGATCAAGACAGGGAGGCATGTAACATCCGTCATTCCAGGTGATGAAGTGATTGTCGGCATGGGAGAGGAATTTGGATCTCAGGCGAATCTCATCACATGTAAAGAACATCAAGTCTATCATAAACCGGCCCGGCTGACCTTTGAAGAAGCATGCGCTCTTCCCACCGTGGCGGTGACCATGATAGACGCCTTCCGGAAAGCCGGACTTAAAAAAGGCGAAAAAATATTAATTCAGACCGCGACGGGAGGAACGGGGCTGATCGCGGTGCAAATGGCCCGGCATATCGGCGCGGAAATATATGCCACGGCCGGATCACAGAAAAAAATTGAGTATTTGCATTCGCTCGGGGTCCGCAATACCATTTGCTATTTAGAAGAAGATTTTGAAACGGAAATCATGCGAATGACCGGCGGCCGGGGGGTGGATGTTGTCATTAATACCCTGGCCGGTGATGCCATGCAAAAAGGAATGAATTGCCTGGCGCCGGGCGGAAGATATATCGAAATTGCCATGACTGCGCTGAAATCCGCTAAATCAGTCGACTTGTCCGTCCTTCATAACAATCAATCGTTTCACAGCGTGGATTTGCGGAAGCTGTCCCTTCAAAATCCGGATCAGGTCAAGGACTATCAATTGGAACTGCAGCGGCTGGCGGAAGAGGGAGTCATTCAGCCTGTCATCTCAAAAATCTTTTCCTTTGAAGACATAAAAGAAGCGTATCACTGTCTGGATGACCGCGGAAATATCGGGAAAATCGTCATCAGCGTTTCTGAGCCGTATCAAATGACGTACCGCCCCGAACAAAAGGATCCGGCCGATACAGTAAAATCAGCAGCTGTGTTACCTGAAAAAGAACCGATCGCGATTATCGGGATGAGCGGGCGGTTTGCTGAATCGGAGAATCTCCATGAGTTTTGGGAACACTTAGCCGCCGGACGGGATCTGATTAAAAAAGCAGACAGATGGGATGTCTCTGACAGCCAATGCCAGTATGGCAGTTTTATAGAGGACATTGAATGTTTTGACCCCGTTTTCTTTCATATATCGGGACGTGAAGCGACCTATATGGACCCTCAGCAGCGGCTGTTTTTGGAAGAATCATGGAAAGCGCTTGAAGATGCGGGATATGCGGGAGACTCGGTAAGAGGCCGGGAATGCGGCGTGTATGCCGGCTCCTGCGGCGGAGATTACCAGGCCATTTTTAAACAGCAGGGGCCCGCGCAGGCGTTTTGGGGCAATCATAATTCCGTCACTCCGGCAAGGATCGCCTATCACCTTAATTTACAAGGTCCGGCGATCACTGTTGATACGGCATGTTCCAGTTCGCTGACAGCCATTCATTTGGCATGTCAGGGGCTCTGGACGAAAGAAACGGAAATGGCGGTGGCGGGCGGGGTTTTCATTCAATCCACCCCCGCTTTTTATCAGTCGTCAAATAAGGCGAATATGCTGTCACCGACCGGACGCTGCCATACGTTTGATCAAAGCGCGGACGGGTTCGTGCCTGGTGAAGGCGTGGGAGCGGTGGTGCTGAAACGTCTTAGCGACGCCGTTAGTGACGGAGATCATGTGTACGGCGTCATAAAAGGATCTGCAATGAATCAGGACGGCGCTACAAACGGAATCACCGCTCCAAGCGCGCTTTCTCAAGAACGATTGGAACGTCATGTCTATGATACTTTTCACATTGATCCGGAAACCATTCAAATGGTGGAAGCTCACGGAACGGGCACTGCACTGGGCGACCCGATCGAATTCGGCGCCTTAACGCGCGCTTTCCGCCGCTATACGGATAAAAAAGGATATTGCGCCATCGGCTCTGTGAAAACCAATCTCGGACATGCCGCTGCGGCCGCGGGGATGGCCGGACTGTTTAAAATCCTGCTGTCGCTGAAGCATCGGCAGATTCCGGCTTCCCTGCATTTTCATCAAGCCAATCAGCATATTCAATTTGCGGACAGCCCGTTTTTTGTGAATGAAAAGCTGATACCGTGGGAACGGAATCCGGATGCACCGCGCAGAGCCGCCATCAGTTCATTCGGATTCAGCGGAACAAATGCCCATCTTGTGATTGAAGAGGCGCCGCAAACCGTGCGCCGGTCGCCGGCAAAACCAGTCTGCCTCATTCCTTTATCTGCGCGGACGGAGCGTCAGCTGGAAATTCAGGCAGAACGCCTGCTGGATTCACTCAGCAAGAACAAAGACAGCGATCTGGGAAATATAAGTTATACGCTCCTGCTCGGCAGAAAGCATCTACATCACCGGTTTGCCTGTATCGTAAGCAGTGCGGACGAACTGAAGCGGGTATTATCGGAGTGGCTTGTAAAAAGAGAGCTTCCGGGTGTGTTTGTGTCCAATTTGAAGGATCAGAAGCCGGCAGAAGAAGCCGGAATGAAAACATTCGGAATGGAATGCATTGAACAGTGCCGCTCGGCGGCTTCGCCCGCACAGTACAGAGAAAACCTGGCACATATCGCTGACCTTTTTTGCAGAGGGTATGATCTTCCTTTTACACGGCTTTTTGACGGAGGACAATATTATAAAACGCCGCTGCCTGCCTACCCGTTTTTAAAAGAAAGGTATTGGGCGGCTGATGTAAACAGTTCTTTACCAGGCCAAGCCATGAAAAAGTCTGAAACGCAAACCGTTCTCCCGTCTTCGCCGCAGCCTGAACATGAAGGGCTGATTTCTCTGAGTCCTTTAACTGAGATCGAAATGACAGCGTTTGAACCGGAGACATTGCAAAAACCGATCGTGTTACAGCCTTTGGATTGTACTGTTTCTGTCCAGCAGCCAGAAAAAGCCGTTTCCGAAGACAATAGAACATTGCTTGAAGAATTGAGGACAAGCCTGGCAGATATTTTATTTTTGTCACCGGAAGATATTGATGCTGATGAGCCTTTCATCGACATGGGGCTTGACTCCATTATCGGGGTTGAATGGATACAATCAGTAAATAAAACGTACCACACTGAGGTTACTGCCAATAAGGTGTATGAACACCCGACGCTTGAAGAGCTTGCGGAATATATAGCGGGACAAATAAAGAAACCCGAGTATGCTGAAGCGGAGGAAACAGCTGTACGTCCGCAAATCCCGGAAGCAGAAACTCCCCTTGCCGGCATCTCTGACGGCACTTTGCGCAAAGAGCTCAAAGATAGCCTTGCGGACATCCTGTTTCTGAAGCCGGAAGATATTGATGAGCATGAGGCATTCATTGAGATGGGGCTGGATTCTATTATCGGTGTGGAATGGGTTCAGTCCATTAATAAAACCTATCAAGCGTCTATTACGGCAAATCTGGTCTATGAATATCCGACAATCGCAACATTAGCCGGGTATCTGACCGGTTCTGTCCAAAAAGACACCGAGGAAGTACATGGGGAACATACGAAACAAAACGATATATCAGAAGAGACAGATGATCAAGAACCGCCCGAGCTGATCTGTCTTAACCCGGGTGGAAAGGGAAGACCGATTTTCTGGTTTCATTCCGCGCTGGGGGCAGTGGAGCTGTACCAGCCTGTTGCCGAACGGACCGGGCGTCCTTTTTACGGAATTCAGGCAAGAGGGTGGATGACAGACCGGGAACCGATCCGCGGCATTAAAAACATGGCCGAATATTACGTTAAGCTCATACGTACCGTGCAGCCCCGGGGTCCTTACGATGTAGGCGGCTATTCATTAGGGGGCATGCTCGCTTATGAAGTCACCCGGCAATTGCAGCTGGCTGGAGAAACCGTTGAGTCAATCGTCATGCTCGACTCCTTTGACTCGGCGGGTGCGCGGGAAATAAACATTCCTGATGAATTATTTGATAAAAATATGATGCTGCAGACGGTGAACATGGCTTTATTTGCACCAATCTATCAACATCCGGAACGCATTTCTGAAACCTTGATTCATCGTGATGAACTGAATGCCGATCTTCATGAAGACATATTTTTAGAGCAATTAATCGCAAAAGCCAAACAGCGGGGGTTAACGAAGACGGACGCGTTGGTGAAAAATCTGATCAGGCAGAATATAAACGTTCAGGACGCTTACGAAATCACTGATTACGAACTCCTGCCGCTTCCGGATCCGAACGGGGTGACATGCTATTATTTCCGAAATAAAAACGGTATTTTCTTGGGTGAGCTTGATCCGTATTTTACGATCAGGGCTGATATTTTATCCGCTGATTTCGTCAACTATTGGAGCCAGTGGGAAGAGCATATGACAAACATCGCCATCATGGATGTGGCGGTATCCAACCATATGACGTTATTGGCAGAAGACAGCACAGCCGAAACGATTTCTGAATTTTGCGGCGTTTTATATTCGGCAGACGGAATGACAGAATACAGCTTTCTGCAGCTGCAGGAAAAGATACTGAATGTGCATGGTGAGATGCTGAAGCAGCCCGCCAAAACAAGACCGTAATTTCACATATCCGCCCGCCGGGTTTACTCGTAAGCTTTGGCGGGTCATTTCAAATCTTGATCACATCTTGGAGGAATGAAAATGACCAGTTTAACAAAAATCAGACAGCAGCAGCCGTACAAGTGGTACCAAACGATGAGAGAAACCTCTCCCGTTCATTACAATGAAAAGGAAGATTGCTGGGAAATCTTCACCTATGATGAAGTGAAGCGGGTGATTTCTGACTACAGTCATTTTTCTTCCGATCATAAATACTTAAGTGCGGACAAACAGGAAAAAATGATCCGGCATATTAACAAAGACAGCCTTTTGAAAATGGACCCGCCCGAACACACCGTCTTCAGAAAATTGGTCAATCAGCCGTTCATGCCGAAATCGGTTGAGTCTCTTGAACCGCGTATAGCCGCTATCGCTGATGACCTGCTTCAGGCCGTCCGTTCAAAAGGCAGGATGGACATTATTGAAGATTACGCATTTCCGCTTCCGATTATCGTGATCGCAGAGCTTTTAGGATTCCCTCCGAAAGACAGAGATATCTTTAAAAGCTGGGTCGACCAAAGCCAGAATGTAAAAGATGAAAAGAAAATGAATGAAGTGCAAAAGCAGATGATCGGATACTTCATGCAGTTTATTTTACAGCGGAGAAAACAGCCGCAAAATGATTTAATCAGCCATTTAATTTCAGCTGATTTAGACGGAGAGCCGCTGTCAGACAAGCAATTAATCGGTTTTTGCGGCTTGTTGATCGTCGCGGGGCACGTAACGACGGAAAATGTGATCGGAAATTCATTTCTCAGTCTCAAGGAGTTCCCGCACATTCTGCCCCGGCTGCTTGAAAACAAGGCGCTCCTTCCTGACTTTATTGAGGAAGTCATCCGCCTCAGACCTTCCATTCAGCGGGTAACCCGCTACACTGCGGTTGAGAGCGAGATTGGCGGAAAAACGATTCCGGCCGGAGAAAAAGTGTATGCGTGGATTGGATCGGCGAACAGAGATGAAAAGAAGTTTGAAAATGCCGATCAGATTGACTTGGGACGAAAGCCGAATCAGCATCTGTCATTCGGTCAGGGCAGCCATTATTGTTTAGGAGCGCCGCTGGCCCGGCTTGAAGCGAAAATCGCGCTTTCCCACTTTTTTGAACAGATGTCCGCATGGCGTTTTACTGAGGATCAAGAGCCGAATCTGGTTCCGAGCCCTGTATTTCACGGCGTTGACAGGCTGCTTGTTGAGTTTTGAACGGAAAAATAAAAGAGGCTTCCACAGGAAGCCTCTTTACTCTGGGGGCTTGGAGAAATGAATGTAGGAATCGAAGCAATGAACGTGTTTGGCGGAACCGCGTATGTAGACGTCATGGAGCTTGCGGAACATCGGAACTTGGATAAAAAAAGGTTTGAGAACCTGCTGATGAAAGAAAAAGTAGTGGCGCTTCCGTTTGAAGATCCGATTACGTTCGCCGTAAATGCCGCAAAACCAATTATCGACTCTCTGTCAGAAGAGGAACGGAATCAGATTGAAATGGTCATCACCTGTACGGAATCCGGGATTGATTTTGGCAAATCCATCAGTACATACGTCCATGATTATTTGCAGCTGAAGCGGAATTGCCGGTTATTTGAGGTGAAACAGGCTTGCTATTCTTTAACGGCCGGGTTTCAAATGGGCGTGAATTTCATCTTATCGCAAACATCGCCGGGAGCGAAAGCGCTCATCATCGGAACGGATATTTCCCGCTTTTTAGTGGCTGAAGGCGGTGACGCGTTGACGGAGGAATGGTCCTATGCCGAACCGAGTGCGGGGGCGGGAGCTGTGGCGCTTTTAGTCAGCAGCACCCCTCATGTCTTTTTGCTTGATCAAGGCGCAAGCGGGTATTACGGGTATGAAGTCATGGATACCTGCCGCCCGATTCCGGATAGTGAAGCGGGGGATGCTGATCTGTCGCTCATGTCTTATTTGGACTGCTGTGAAAAATCATTTCAGGAATACCGAAAGCGTGTGAGCGGGGCGGATTATAAGAATACATTTCAATACCTTTCTTTTCATACTCCGTTTGGCGGAATGGTAAAAGGAGCGCATCGGACGATGATGAGAAAATTGGCAAAGGCTAAGCCGCAAGACATTGAAGCGGATTTTCAGCAACGCGTGCTGCCTGGGGTTCAATACTGTCAGCGCGTCGGCAACATCATGGGGGCCACCGTATTTTTATCTCTTGCCAGCACGATTGATAACGGCTCTTTTGAAACGCCGAAACGCGTCGGCTGTTTTTCATACGGTTCGGGCTGCTGCTCTGAATTTTACAGCGGTGTCGTTATGCCGCAAAGCCGGACGCGGCAGAATCAATTTCAGATCAGCCGGCATTTGGATGAACGCGTCCGTTTATCGATGGCTGATTATGACCGGCTGCTCCAAGACAGCGGCATCGTAAAATTCGGCACAAGAAATGCCGCGCCCGCAGCAGACATCCTGAATGCGCATCAAGGAAAAACGCGATTGGTGCTGACTGAAATAAAAGAGTTTCACAGAAAGTATGAATGGACGACCTAGTATCAGAAACACTCAGAGCCGGAAAGGCTTGAGTATTTTTAAAGAAACGGAGAATAAACATGAATCCAATGATTGATGTACAGGAAACAGAACCGGGCATTGTGCAGGTCACAATGCAGGAGACGGCCGGGAAAAACGGGCTGTCAGAAGAGTTTGTCAGAGAGCTGCACCGGGTATTCCAAGACATCAATGCCCATCCGTCCTATAAAACCGTCCTTCTGACGGGTTACGGAAATTATTTCTGCACGGGAGGAACGCAGGAGGGGCTTTTGACCATTCAGAGCGGAAAGCTCCAATTTACAGATTTAAAGCTTCACAGTCTTTTATTGGATTGCAGGATCCCTGTGATTTCCGCCATGCAGGGGCATGCGATCGGAGCCGGCTTTACGATCGGTCTGAGCTCGGATTTTGTGATTTTAAGCAGAGAGAGTTTTTATTCTTGTAATTATATGAAGTACGGATTTACACCGGGAATGGGCGCGACGTATATTGTGCCTGAAAAACTGGGAATTGTCCTCGGGGAAGAAATGCTGTTTACTGCCGCGAATTTCAGCGGCGCCGCTCTGGAAAAACGGGGAGTTCCGTTTGAAGTGCTGCCGAAAAAAGATGTCCTTCAAAGAGGCCGCGAATTAGCCCGGCTGCTGGCGGATAAACCGAGAGCCTCACTGGTTGCGCTGAAAACCAATGTGACGGCACGGATCAAAAGAGAGCTGACAAAAGCGGTTGAGGAAGAGGTGAACATGCACGAAGCCACATTCCATCTTCCTGAAGTAAAAGAGAGAATCAGCCGCTTATACGGCAGTTAAACAGAATGAAAAAAGCATGGGAAGCCCCATGCTTTATCACTGGTCCGTCTTTTGCAGAACGGAGCCTGCGAATTGTTCTTTAATTTCGGCGCTCCGGGCTGCGGTTTCTGCGATGCAGTGCATGATGGCTTCTTCAAAGCGGCGCTCTTCTAATGCGCGAAGGCCTGCTTCAGTAGTGCCGCCCGGGCTTGTGATTTCCTTGCGCAGGCGTTCAGGCCGTTTGCTGCTTGTTCTGAGCATTTCCGTCGCCCCGGCCATGGTTTGTAAAATCAGCTCTTTTGCCGTTTCTTCCGGCAGGCCGGCTTGAAGGGCGGCCTTTTCCATTGCTTCGACATACCGGTACACATAGGCGGGACCGCTTCCGGCAATGGCTGTGACGGCGTCAAGGTGTTTTTCTTCAAAGCGCGTCGCTTCTCCGATTGTTTCCAGAAGCTCTTTTGCCGTCCGGATTTCAGCTTCACTCGCCTCGGAGCTTGCGGAAAAACCGGTCGCCGATTGCTGAATGGCCGCGGATGTATTCGGCATCGCCCGGATGATGGTGAGCTTTCTGCCGAAATATTGCTGAATCGTGTGAATCGTCAGCCCTGCGATGACAGAAATCACAAGCTGATCTTTCACGTATTCGCGAATGTTCTCAATGCTTTCTGCCGCATCTTTCGGTTTAAAGGCGAGAACGATAATGTCGGTATTGCTGAAAAACTCTTCTTTATCCCGGCACGGTTTCACTCCGTACGTTTTTTGGAGCTCTTCAAGCCGGCTGTCATTTGACCGGTTTGTCATATATATATGTCCGGGGGCTGTCATCCCGCTTTGCAGCAGTCCGTTCACCATTGCTTCCGCCATTGATCCGGCCCCGATAAAACCGATTTTCTTCATATAAATCCTCCTTCTTTCCAAAACACAAAAAAACCTTCCCGTCAAAAAGGACGAAAAGGTTTCGCGGTACCACCTTACATTAGCACGAATCAGCCGTGCTCAGCTCAAATCCCGTAACGAGGGGATACGTTTAGGTTTTCCTAACCGCTCTGAGGGCAGGTTCTGTAAACAAGAGGGCCGCAATGTCTTTCAGCCGGGGACATTGCTCTCTGCTGCCGTTGTTTATATACTAGTTCCTCGTCATCGCGTTCCGTGTTTTCTAGTTTGTTGTTCATTATGCTATGCGCAAGAGCGGGATGTCAATCTTTTTTTCCGATATGCGGCAATAATGACACAGTGAAAAGAAAACGCTAAAATATGATTATTCAGGAATGAAAAGAACGAAGGAGCGTAAACATGGCAGCGAGAAAGATCATTCCGATACGTGTGCCGACTCCGTTTGCAGTCGGCGACGTTATCGTTTATTTAGTAAAAGATGAAGCCCTAACCCTTATTGATTGCGGCCCGAATACAAAGGAAGCGGCTGAATCGCTCTCATTGCAGCTTAAGGAACACGGGGTTTCTGCGGCGGATATAGAACAGGTGGTGCTCACTCATCATCACGCAGATCATTCAGGTCTGCTGCACCTTTTTTCTGAGGATACGGAAGTGATCGGACATCCGCTGAATGACAGGTACATTACTCAGAACCAGTCGTATATCGCCCGGCAGGAGGATTTTTTTCTGTCGCTTATGACAGAAATGGGCGTTCCTCTGACGCCCGAAGACATACATAAAACAGTTAAGCTGTCATACTTATTTTCTGCAAACCGTCCGTTAACGAAAACAGTGAGGGAAGGCGGAAAAATTGACGGGCTTAACGGCTGGACGGTGCTCGAAATCCCGGGTCATGCCGCTTCTCACATTGCGCTCTACCATGAAAAAAGCGGTGAAATGTTCAGCGGCGATCTGCTTTTGTCCAACAGCTCCACCAATCCGATTCTGGAAGCTCCGGAAAAGGGCGTGCGCGCGGCCCCGATGCTCGACTACTTGAACTCAATGAAGCGGCTGTATGACGTAAACCCGTCCTTTTTATATCCGGGACACGGCGATCTGCTGACAGACGTAAAGCCTGCTTTTGACAGGCGGCTTGAAAAACAGAGAAATCGGTCGGAATATGTGCTGCGCCTGTTGTCAGAGGAAACACTGACGGCTTTCCAGGTATGCCGGCGGCTGTTTCCGGCTGTGTATGAAAATGAATTGTTTTTAACGATGTCAGAAACGATCGGCCATCTTGACGTGCTGGCCGCCGAAGGGAAGGCTGTATCCTTTCAGTCGGGGAACACTCTGAAGTTTAAAGCTGTGAAGGGGTGAAGGAAATGAGCAGATTAACGGATAAGCGGATTTGGATCACCGGAGCATCCGGCGGACTCGGAGAACGGCTTGCATATTCTTGCGCGGCAGAAGGGGCTCATGTTTTTTTATCCGCCAGGCGGGAGGACCGCTTGCAGGAAGTGAAAAAGACGATTACCGCGTGCGGCGGACAGTGTGATGTCGTTCCGTTTGACGTCCGGTATGCAGAAGAGGCTGAAAACGTAAGGCGTTTGATCGGTCATGTTGACGTATTAATCAACAACGCCGGCTTCGGCATTTTTGAAACGGCCGCTGATTCATCTTTGGATGATATGAAGGCAATGTTTGAAGTCAACGTCTTCGGATTAATCGCCTGTACGAAGGCCTGTCTTCCTGTGATGCTTCATGCGAAAAGCGGCCATATTATCAATATCGCCTCACAGGCCGGCAAATTGGCGACGCCGAAATCAAGCCTTTATTCTGCAACGAAGCACGCCGTGTTAGGGTATTCCAATGCGCTGCGGCTTGAGCTGGCCGGTACGGGTGTAGCTGTGACAACGGTTAATCCCGGTCCGATCAAAACAGACTTCTTTACAATTGCAGATAAAGAGGGCGGTTATGTGAAAAGCGTCGGCAGATGGATGCTTGATGCCGACCATGTGGCAGAGCGCATTACATCCGTGATTCTGACGGATAAACGGGAAATGAATCTTCCGCGATGGATGAGCCTCGGGACGAAGCTGTATCAGCTTTTCCCATCGTTTACAGAAAAACTGGCCGGCCGCGCATTAAAGAAAAAGTAACAAGGGGGAAAAAGGAATGTCCGACCGGGATATACACAAGGCATTGATGGCAGAGCCTCTAGTCAGGCAAATGGCGGAGGCGCGTGAAGTATTTTGGATCAATCCGCATAAAACCGATGATCCAGTAAAGCATGGCGCTGAATGGAAAAAGGAGATTGCCGAAGCGGAAGAAAGGCTGCGCCGGTTTGCGCCTTATATCGCGTCGGCTTTTCCGGAGACGGAAGCGGAGGGAGGCCTCATTGAATCTCCGCTTGTCTTGATTAATGAAATGAAGAAGCATCTGGAACACAGCGCCGCTCAGGCTTTCCCCGGGCGTCTGCTTTTGAAATGCGACGACGAACTTCCGATTTCCGGTTCCATTAAAGCGCGCGGCGGGATTTACGAAGTGCTGAAGCTTGCCGAAGATCTCGCGGTAAAAGCGGGAATGCTCTCAGCAGACGACGATTACAGCATATTGACTGAAGAACGGTTTACCGCTTTTTTCTCAAAATACTCTATAGCCGTCGGCTCTACGGGCAATTTAGGCCTGAGTATCGGCATAATCGGCGCGAAGCTCGGCTTTTGTGTGACCGTTCATATGTCCAGTGACGCAAAGCAGTGGAAAAAGGAGCTGCTCCGGGAAAAGGGGGTTCGCGTCATCGAATATGAAGCAGACTACAGTCTGGCTGTCAAAGAGGGGCGCATGCAGGCGAAGCAGGACCCTTATTGTTATTTTATTGATGATGAGCATTCCCGGGATCTGTTTTTGGGGTATGCCGTTGCGGGAAGCCGTGTGAAAAAGCAGCTCGATCAAATGAACATAAAGCCTGATGCAGATGAACCGCTTTTCGTTTATTTGCCATGCGGGGTCGGAGGAGGCCCGGGCGGCGTCGCGCTTGCGCTAAAGCTGATCTATGGCGAGCATGTCCATATTTTTTTCGGTGAGCCGACGCATTCACCGTGTATGCTGTTAGGACTGTTTTCCGGCTTGCATGACGGAATCAGCGTGCAGGATATCGGTCTTGATAATCAAACGGCCGCCGACGGACTCGCGGTGGGAAGGCCGTCCGGACTGGCCGGCCCTCTGATGGAACCTATACTAAGCGGTTGTTATACCGCCGATGACGGCACGCTTTTTTCGCTGCTTTATCAATTAAGGGCGGCCGAGAATAAGAGCCTTGAACCCTCTGCACTCGCCGGACTGGCCGGAGCCGTCAAGGTCGTTCAGACCGAAGCCGGAAACCGTTATATAAAAGAGCGGGGGCTTGAGATGGAAAATGCCGTGCACCTTGTGTGGAGCACCGGCGGAAGCATGGTTCCGGAGGAGGAAATGGAAGAGTACAGCCGGATCGGTTCCTCATTTTTGAAAAAAATGGGCAGACAGTGAAGCGGTTTTCCGTTACAATCTTTGTAAGCGTTTGTTTTTTTATCGGAAAGCCATACAGAGAGATTGGTGTGAATTGTGAAAAGTAAAGAATTGAACTTACATACATTGTATACGCAGCACAGCCGCGAGTCGTGGGCCGGATTCGGCGGCCATCTTTCCATTGCCGTTTCAGAGGAAGAAGCCAAGGCCGTAGAGGGGCTGAATGACTACCTGTCGGTGGAAGAAGTAGAAACGATTTACATTCCGCTTGTGCGCCTGCTCCATCTTCATGTCACGTCTGCCGCAAGACGGAATCAGCATGTCAATGTGTTTCTGAAGCATCCGCATTCAGCGAAAATCCCGTTTATCATCGGAATCGCGGGCAGCGTCGCCGTCGGCAAAAGCACGACGGCGAGAATTTTGCAAAAGCTTCTTTCCCGTCTGCCGGACAGGCCGAAGGTGAGCCTGGTGACAACCGACGGTTTCTTGTATCCGACGGCGGAATTAAAAAGGAAAAACCTTCTGTCCAGAAAGGGATTCCCGGAAAGCTACGACGTGAAAGCGCTGCTTGAATTTCTGAACGATATAAAGTCAGGGAAAGAGAGAGTGGAGGCGCCCGTATATTCCCATCTTACGTATGACAGGGAAGAGGGCGCCGTCGAGGTTGTCGAAGGTGCGGATATCGTTATTATCGAAGGAATCAATGTCCTGCAGTCGCCGACCTTAGAGGACGACAGGGAAGATCCGCGGATTTTTGTATCGGATTTCTTTGATTTTTCGATCTATGTGGATGCCGAAGAAAGCCGGATTTTCACGTGGTATTTGGAGCGTTTCCGCCTCTTAAGAGAAACCGCTTTTCAGGATCCGGCTTCTTATTTTCATAAATTTAAGGATTTGTCTGATGCAGAAGCGGATACCATGGCCGCCTCCATTTGGGAGAGCGTCAACCGTCCGAATCTGTATGAAAATATCCTGCCGACAAAATTCAGATCGGATTTGATTTTGAGAAAAGGTGATGGCCATAAAGTTGAAGAGGTGCTGGTAAGGCGGGTGTGATGTGAGGAGGAAGCGAATATTATGATGCATCATATTGAGTTGTATGTATCTGACTTGAAAGCCTCCGCCCGGTTTTGGGGATGGTTTTTAGGTGAGCTCGGTTATAGGGAATTTCAAAATTGGGACTCCGGCATCAGCTGGAAAAACGCAGGATTTTATGTTGTGCTTGTACAGACAGAGGAGCGTTTTTTAACACCGGAGTACCACAGATGCCGGGTCGGGCTGAACCATCTGGCTTTTCATGCTGCATCAAGAGAGCAGGTTGACGAGATGACAGAAAAGCTGCTTGCCAGAGGATGCCCCGTGCTTTACAGGGACCGCCATCCATATGCAGGCGGAAGCACGCATTACGCCGTATACACGGAGGACCCGGATCGGATAAAAGTGGAGCTCGTTGCGCCTGCTTCTGAATGAACTATAACTTTTCGTTTTTTTCTTCGCGCAGCGCGTCGAGTTTCTTTTCGATTCTGTCCAATTGTATGCGGCGCTTGTTCAAGCTTCTGAATACGTATATCACGGCAAACAGGAAAAATGCGGCTGCAATAAATGAAATCAATTGAAAAATGACATCACCGATGTTCATCTTTTTTACCTCCGTGTGCGGCGGGCTTCTTCAGCCCGCCGTTTTTTCATTTTGACCGATGTGAAGACATGGGGGATGAATCATTTCTCTCCTAGCTTTGTTTTTTTTCTGAGAATGAATAGTTTCTGCATGTGGCTTATGACCACTTTTGCGGCCGCATATCCCGGAATGGCCAGAAGCATCCCGGCAATTCCTGAGAATTTGCCGGCGGCAAGCAGAAGAAAAATAATGGTCAGCGGGTGAATGTCCAGCTTCCGTCCCATAATTTGCGGGGAAATCAGCTGGCTTTCAAGCTGCTGGACAATGACGACGACCGTAATCACCAGCACCGCCTCGGTCGGTGAATCGAACAATCCGACAATGACTCCGGGAAATGTGCCGATCCAAGGCCCGATAAACGGAATCAGGTTTGTCACCATGGCGAACGCGCCCAGAACGAGCGGATAATCGAGCCCGATTATAAAATAGCCGATCGTGACGAGAACGCCGACACAGAAACTGACGAGCAGCTGTCCTTGTATGTATGAACTGAGAGCTTCATCCATGTCCCGAAGGATTTGTTTTCCTTCTTTTTGATGTTTTTCCGGAAGAAGCTGCAGCAGTCGCCGAGGGGCTTTGTTTCCTTCTTTTAACATGTAATACAGCGCAAACGGAATAATGGCTGCGGTGATGGCTGCATTGGCAGCCGTACCGGCCAGGCTGCTGAGAGAATCAGCGATTGAACCGGAATAATTTGCAGCTTTGTCTGCTAATTTTTTAAAGGAATCCCCATGCTGAAGCCGGGAAAACCATTTGCTGTCCTGGAGATGCCCGATCCAATTTTCAGCTTTTGCGGAAAGCTCCGGAATATGATCTGTGAAGGCTGTAAACTGTTTTTGAACGGCAGGGCCCGCCGTATAAAGGAAGAGGACAAAAAGGCCGGCTGTTCCCGCATAAATCGCTAAAATCGCGATTCCTTCGGGCAGCTTTAATTTCGCATGCAGCAGTCTGACGAGCGGGCGGCACAAATAATAAAGGACGCCCGATAATACAATGGGCGGAAATAAGGTTTTAACCGTAATCACAACAGGCTGGAACAAAAAGTCTATTAATGTTCCGAGATAAATGATGAGAAATAACAGAAGAACGGCATAGCCGATCCTGAAATAAGGCCCGACAGGCATATCCTGCACCACGCAATCTTTAAGGGTTTACTCTCGGACATTTCCCTTATCGCCCGGTGCATAAACGTCGTGTCAGGAAAACTGCCCCTGATTGGTGACGTAATCGTAGATAATATCTTCTACATGGGCATGGAGATCCTCATCGGGTTCTTCATTCCTTCTTTCTTCTAAAGCTTTTTTTAAACTCTGTTTTTCATAGGGGCTCAGCGGATCTGTCGACACATTCCGTCCATACTGGCGGAGGGCTTGTCCCAGCATTTTTTCTATAAATTGATCCATCATATATTCTCCTATTCTTGTCATTCATCTTTATTCTACTAAATATCATGTGATCCTCCCACTCTTCTATCATATTTTCTGTCAGGCCGGGGTAGGATTTTTATTCCAATTCAGCTGAGAGAATACGATGAAACGGCAGCGTTAACGCATCTTCATCGTTTATGATTTTTAAACGCTTTTCGTCATGCATCACTTGTTTTACCCAGCCCCAAAAGCGGCGGGGACCGTGTGCTGAAGCATAGGTGACCGAGATGGCCCTGTCTTCTTCAATCGACGCCGCAATGATGCGGTTCACGTCGTTCAGTTGCTCTTCGCTCAGTTCCGGAGGCCGGAATTCCCGTTCTTTTCGTTTTTTTGCAAGCAGCTGCTCCCGATGTTCGGGCAGCATCATCCGGCTTGATTCCCACATGACATTATACCCGGGTGTTAATTTGTTCGGATTCATGTATATCACCTCAAATTATTTGTAATGCCCGCCGATTTTTTCAGCCCGGTGAAAGGCTTGGCCGGCCTCTGTCAGTGAAGCGGCATGGAGGAGCGACGCAGGGCCGTACCGCTCATGAATATCATCCAATACTTTGCCGAGACTGATCTTTTTTTCCTGGGCATCGAACAGGCTCAGCTGAACATAATCACAAGGCTCCAGCTGGGAAAGGGAGACGCCGGCGCTGCGGACGGGCTCACCGTTCCAATGCTCTTTGAAGAGCTTGACCGCCGTTTTAAAAATATCCATTCCGAAATTAGTCGGAGACACCAGCTTTCTCTGTCTGTGAAAATCTGAAGGGAATTCAAAATCAGCGCCTCTGATGCTGACCGAAACCGTATGGCCGATGTATTGTTTGAAACGGGCGCGGCGGGCCACTTCTTCGCTTAACTCCAGCAGCACGACTTTGATATCCTCAAAGCGGCTGTAGTCTCTCGGGAGGGTCATGTTATGGCCGATCGCTTTTTGCCGGCTGTGCGTGTTGACGGTGACCGGAGAGGGATCGATGCCGCGGGCTGTCCGCTGAAGCAATTCGCCGTTAATGCCCCAGCGTTTTTTCAGCAATTCGGCGGGGTGTCCGGCAAGCCCGCCGATTGTGCTGATGCCCATCCGTCTTAAATGATGCTCCATCCGTTTTCCGATGCCGAATAATTTTCCGACCGGCAGCGGCCACAGATCCTGCCTGATATTTGACATATCCAATCTGTGGATGCCGGATGCGTTTTTTTTGGCAAAATGGTCGCAAGCCATTTTCGAGAGCGCCTTATTCGGCCCGATGCCGACACGGGCATAAATGCCGAATTCACGCATAATCGCTTGCTGAATGCTTTTGGCAATTGTAAAAGGATCACCGAACAGCCGCCTGCTTCCGGTCACGTCGAGAAACTGCTCATCGATGGAGTAGGGTTCTACAAGATCGGTATACCGTTCAAACAGTTCGGTAATCATGACGGATACATCAATATACCGCTGCATCCGCGGACGGACAATAACGGCATCGGGACATTTGGCCTGCGCTTCCCACAGCCGTTCGGCATTTTTTACGCCGTATCGTTTGGCGAGCGGACAAGCCGCAAGCACGACGCCGCTGCGTCTTTCGGGATCTCCCGAGACAATCACGGGCCGGCTTTTGAGATGAGGCGCTTCCGCTTTTTCCACAGACGCATAAAACGATTGCATATCTACAAGAAGAATATCAGCCATAAAAAAACCTCCGGGAACATTTGTTCTGTTTTTCATTGTACCCGAACAATGATCACGTTTATACTGGTAAATCATTCCCCGGCTGGAAGACGTGCTGATTCGTTTGCTTGAAAAGAAATCATTTACAATTGCAAACAACCCACATATAATTTTTTATATTCCAATGAGAAGAGCTGACATTCATTTTGCCGGACGAAAAGGAGAGTCAATCGATAATGGATATTCGAACAATTACCTCTGAAGACTATGAAATGGTTACGTCTGTTTTGAATGAATGGTGGGGCGGCAGGCAGATGAAAGACAAACTGCCGCGCTTGTTTTTTGAACATTTTCAGGACACAAGCTTTATCACGTACGGGCCGGAGGGAATGACCGGTTTTTTAATCGGTTTTCAGTCACAATCAGACCCTGAGACAGCCTACATTCATTTTTCCGGTGTGCATCCGGATTTCAGAAAAATGCAAATTGGAAAACAGCTCTACGACCGATTTATGGAGACGGTGAAGAAAAGGGGCTGCACGAAAGTCAATTGCGTGACGGCGCCTGTCAATAAAGTATCAATCGCTTATCATACAAAATTAGGATTTGAAGCTGAAAAAGGAACCAAAACCGTAAACGGAATCCCTGTTTTTGCGAATTATGACGGTCCGGGAGAAGACCGGATTCTGTTTGTGAAATATATGTAGAGGGGGATGAATATGGGTTTTTTAGCTGACACGCCCAAACCGCCCTATTATGCGGTCATTTTTTCATCAATAAAGGGAAAATATGATGAGGAATATGAACATACGGCAGAGCGCATGATGAATTTGGCAGGCGGACAGCCGGGCTTTTTAGGCGCGGAAAGCGTTCGGGAGGAAAACGGCTGCGGCATCACGGTTTCCTACTGGGACAGCCTGGAAGCGATTAAAAGGTGGAAAGATCATACTGACCACCAGGCGGCAAAACAAAAAGGAAAAAGCGCCTGGTATGAAGCGTACGCGGTCCGCATTACGAAGACGGAGTCACAGCGGATGTTTGCGTCAAAAGGGGCGGAAGATTGATTACATTTTTACAGCATACACAAGGACAGACCGCGCGGGAAATTGCGGCGGTTCAGCGCTGCGCTTATCAAAAAGAAGCCGAGCTGATCGGCTTTTTCGGCATTCCCGCCCTGCATGAAACACCCGATGATATACAGCGGTCACGGGAGACGTTTGCCGGTTTCAAGGAAAAAGATCAGCTTGCAGGCGTCATTTCGTATGAAAAAAAGGGATATGACCTTGTCATATGCAGGCTGACGGTGCACCCGTCCGGCTTTCGGAAAGGAATCGGACGGGCGCTTATTCAATTTGTGATAGATCAAAACCGGGACGCCCAAAAAATAGAGGCGGCTACCGCCAGCCAAAACGTTCCGGCAGTCTCTCTCTATTTAAAAACCGGGTTCACAGAAGCCGGACAGATAGAGACGCCGGAAGGGCTGACCCTCTCGTTTTTTCATCTTTATCCGAAGAGGAAAGCGGAAGTTGTTCCGTACAAGCCGGAATGGAAAGAAATGTTTGAAAGAGAGAAGGCGGACTTGATCCGAATCTTCGGCCCAGCACTTCATTCTGTCAGCCACATCGGCAGCACCTCTATCCCGGGGATGGCCGCCAAACCCGTCATCGATATACTGGCGGAGGTTAAAGATATTTCGGACGCTGACCGATTCAGTCCGCAGCTGGAAGCACTCGGCTATGAGGCAAAAGGGGAAAACGGGATAGAGGGCCGGCGTTTCTTTCAAAAAGGCGGCAACAGGCGCACACACCACGTTCACATATACGAAACAGGGCATCCGGACGTGAAGCGTCATCTGCTGTTCCGGGATTACCTCACCGCAAAGCCTGAAAAAGCGGCTCAATACATGGAACTGAAACGGCACCTCGCTAAGACATACCCATACGATATGGCAAAGTATAGTGAAGGGAAAAATGACTGGATCAAGGCGGCTGAACAAGAGGCAAAGGACTAAGGAGAGCAGGCTGCTGTAAAGAAAGCAGAAACAATGCATACAGCGGCTCGGTATGCTACAATGGCGAAAATGAAAAACGGAGGATCATCTATGCAAATACATGTGACGGATGCGGCGAAACACACACTTCAGCAGGCAATGGACGCCAACCCGGGGAAAAAAGCGCAGCTCCGCTATGACGCAGAAGGCTGCGGGTGCGCGGTGAGCGGCGTGCCGACCATCTGGCTGGCGGACGAATTAACGGGACAATGCGAAGCCATTGAAACCAACGGACTTCCGCTTTACATCCAGACCTCACAAACAGTGTTTTTTGACGAGGAAATGACAATCGATTACAATGAAAAGGCAAAAACGCTCGTCTTAAAAAGCCCGGCAGAGATGCTGAGCCCGAGAATGAGCATATTAGTAAAGCAGGGAGAAACGGAAAGTGAATCAAAAGCTGAAAGCCATTAAACAGACGGCACAGCATAAAACGTGGGTATCCTTTCTGAACAACAACCACCCGTACAGTCTGCTGCACTGGTCCATCGGAGGCGCTGAATCCGTTCAGAAGGATGTCTGGCTGCTTCAGGATGAGATGACCTTCAAAGCGCAGGAGTTTACGACAATCGACCTCGCCATTGATTGGATCGGAGAAAATATGGACGGGATTACCGACGTTTTATGACGGGAAAGCGAAAGAACCAGCATACGTTCTTTCGCTTTTTTACGTTTGCGTCATGGTATCTAAAAAGGTTTGAACGGCTTTACGGTAGCTCTCCGGATTTTTGGTGTACGACATGGCATGCCCTCCCGATTCGGCCAGATAGAGCATCTTAGGGCCGCGTTTTCTGCGGTGCAGCAATTCGGAACAAGCGGAGGGTATATAATCATCTTCCTTACTGTGAATAAACAGCACGGGCTGCCGGATTCGGCTGATAACCGATAAAGGCGATACATCACGGATACGGTATCCTTCTCTCATCCGCAAAAAGAAATCAGCCAAAGGCAGAAGCGGCCACGGAGGCAGCCGGAACTCCCGCTTCAGCCTGTAGGCGAGCTGATCGCGAAAGCTTGCGAACGGACAGTCCGCAATATAAAAATCAGCGCCGTTTTCATCCTGATGCCCGCCCGCGTATAATAAGGCCGTCACCGCTCCCATCGATTCCCCGTGGATGCCGATTTGACCGCCGTCTCCGGTTTTGTGTCTCACCCAATTCACGGCTTCTTCCAAATCATCTTTTTCAAAATAGCCGTAGCTCGTCGTTCTGCCGCCGCTTTTTCCGTGCCCGCGGTGGTCATATACGAGCACATTCCATCCTAAATCTAAAAATAAATCCATGTATTTCAATGAATTGAACGAATTTACGGTAACGCCGTGACAAATAATCATGGTGTTTGCCGTATGATGCGGGGCGACGTAAAAGCCTTTGATCTCATACCCGTGGCGTGACAGGATGACGGCCTCTTCTTTTTCCATGGCCTGAAAGGAATCAAATCTATCATGCCCGTCCGCCGTTTCTTTTTTCATGATATCTTCATCCGTCTTTTTCTTCATAAACATAATCAGATTCGTAAAAGCGAATCCGGCAGCCAAAAAGACTGCGCAAGCCGAACCGAACACCGCCAGCCATTTTTTCACACAGGCACCTCCTTTCATATGAAAAATCCTTCCTCCGGCTTTTCAGGACCGTGAACGTTGCCGGCCTCCGGCGCTCCGTGGTACACTTGCTTCACCATATTCAGATACGGGGGGCGTAATGATGAAAAAGCAGCTGCCTAAAGAAAAACACAGCTTAAAAGACGATCTGGAGGAAGATCTGAAGGCCAGGCTTTTGCAAATGAAAAGTGAGCTGAAGGAAGAAGACGAGAAAAAACAGGCGCAGCAAAAGGCGGAACAAATCAGAAAACGAAAAGAAAAAGAAAAACATAAAAGCTTTGAAGAGCTGCTGAATGAAAGCAGTCTCGATTGGCACAAATATAAATAAACCGGCATCCGAAAAGGTGCCGGTTTTATTATTTAAGAACGATGGGCTTCGTATACGTCCCGTTTTGTATGGTATTGCAGGGCTTTGATTTCCTGGCTGCTTAAACGCCTGGCCTCTGCAGCCGAACAGTTTTCTCTCAGCTGCTCAAGTGAGCTGGCTCCGGTGATGACAGAAGCGACGGCCGGCTGTGACAGCAAGTATTGAAGAGAAAGCTCCGTCATGCTCAAGTCAGGTGCGGCAGCGCTGATCGCTTTTTTGGTTTCTTCCAGTTCTGCAAAAGAATATGTTAAATAGCCGTTCTCTTTTACGCTTGCGGCCGCTTGATCAAGCGGTTTTTCCGTAAGAAGCCCTTTAGCGACAGGCCCTCTTGCGACTACGCTGATTCCGTTCTCCTCTAAAAGGGGAAGCCACTCCTCGGGACGCCGGTCCAGCAGGCTGTATTGCATCATAACGCTGGTGATATTTGATTTTTTCACATATTCTTTAATAACATTCGGACGAATCGAGGAAATGCCGTAATACCGGATGACACCTTCCTGTTTTAAGTCTTCAAATGCTTCGATCGTTTCGTCAATATGGTCTTCCATCGTGCCGCCATGCAGCTGATAAAGGTCGATATAGTCCGTTTTCAGCCGGCGCAGGCTGTTTTTGACCGCTTCTTTTATGTATCCTTTGGAAGCGTCCCAATGCCAGCCGTCTTTATCATCATTCCAGCGGTTTCCGGCTTTCGTGGCTAAAATGATGTCGTGCCTGCGGTTTTTGACGGCCTCCCCGACAATTTCCTCATTTCTGCCGAAATCATAAAGATCAGCGGTATCTAAATAATTGATTCCAAGCTCGATCGCTTCATCCAAAATAGACAGCGCTTTAGCTTTATCCGTGCCCAGCGACATACAGCCGAGCCCGATTTCGCTTATTTCTAAATCAGAATGTCCCAGTGTGCGTTTTCTCATCGTTTCGCTCCTTTTTATAGTCTTTTATTGACCGTAATATAAAGGCGCGAAGTTTTCAACTGTTAAGGCCCGGTGATCCAATCTCCGACATAGCGGAATGTCCGTCCGTATTCTTTCAGTTTAGCCCGCACTTCCCACGCCTTTCCGACCAATACGATACTCTTATCCTTCCGGTACACCTTCAATCGAAAAGCACCTCCCTCTCATGCATGTATGATAAAATATATGAGGCATAATAGAGAGACAGAACGGGAGATGACATGATGAAACATTTAGAAGAAAAAACACTTGCGAAAAAAAAACTGTATGACGGGAAAGTCATAGATCTTTACTTAGAGGATGTAGAGCTCCCGAACGGAAAAACAAGCAAGCGGGAAATCGTCAAACATCCGGGAGCGGTGGCCGTACTTGCGGTAACCGAAGAAGGAAAAATCATTTTGGTGAACCAGTTCAGAAAGCCGCTGGAACGGACAATCGTTGAAATTCCGGCCGGGAAGCTTGAAAAGGGGGAAGAGCCGGAACATACGGCGTTAAGAGAGCTCGAGGAAGAAACGGGATATACGGCGGAAACCTTGACGAAAATCACCGCTTTTTATACATCACCCGGGTTTGCTGATGAAATCGTGCATCTCTTTCTTGCGGAAGGGCTTTCGCCGCTGGAAGAAAAACGAGAGCTGGATGAGGATGAATTTGTCGAAGTCATGCAGGTCACGCTTGAAGAGGCCGTGAAGCTGATTGAATCCCGCAGGGTGTATGACGCAAAAACGGCGTACGCGATTCAGTATCTCCAGCTGAAAGAAGCGCTGAAGGAAAAATGATGAAAACCATCTATGCGGATCTGCATATTCATATCGGCCGCACCTATACGGGAAAACCGGTCAAAATCACCGGGGCCAAAACGTTGACGCTGCACCGGATTTTAGAAGAAGCCAGTGAGGGGAAGGGAATTGAACTATTGGGCATTATCGACTGCCATTCCCCGGAAGTCATAGAAGAAATCGAGCGCGGAATTGATGAAGGCAGATACCGTGAGCTGAAAGAAGGCGGCATCCGGTATCGGAATACGACGCTTCTGTTGGGCAGTGAGCTTGAAATCTATGATCACACATGCCGCGGGCCGATTCACGTTCTCGTCTTTATGCCGTCTCTTGCCGAAATGAAGATGTTTTCTGAGTGGCTTGCAAAAAGGCTTAAAAATATCCATCTCAGTTCCCAGCGCATTTATGAAACCGGTTTGAATCTTCAAAGGAAAACAAAGGAATTGGGCGGGCTGTTTATTCCCGCCCATATGTTCACCCCGCATAAAAGCCTGTACGGAAAAGGGGTTAGATCTTCTTTGACAGAGGTTTTCGACCCGTCGCTCATTGACGCGGCGGAACTCGGATTAAGCTGTGACACCGACATGGCTTCGCGGGTAGCAGAACTTGATCCGTATACATTTTTAACAAATTCTGATGCGCATTCCTTAGGAAAAATCGGCAGAGAATATAATGAAATGCTTCTTAAAGAAGCGAATTTCACGGAATTTTCGCTGGCTTTAAAAGGGAAGGACGGAAGAAAAATCACGGCGAATTACGGGCTGAACCCGAAGCTCGGGAAGTATTACCGGACGGCTTGCGACCGCTGCGGCCGCCCGGTTGAAAAAGGAGCTACCGTATGTCCGGAGTGCGGGGGGAAAACAATGACAAAAGGGGTCAGTGAACGGCTGGAGGAACTGAGCGGTCCGAAAAAAAGCCGCGTGCCGCGGCCGCCGTATATTCATCAAATCCCGCTGCAGTTCATTCCCGGGGTCGGGCCGAAAACGTTAGAAAAACTGAAGCGGGCTTTCGGGACGGAGATGGCGATTCTACATCAGGCGCAAGAAGAGGAATTGGCGCGTGTCGTCCAGCCTAAAATAGCGGCTGTCATTCATAAAGCGCGCACCGGGCAGCTCGTCCTTGAGGCCGGGGGCGGAGGGACGTACGGCAGAATCAAGCCGTAAAAGCCGATTTTTAGCGGAGCTCCTCCTGCACCTTCTTTTTCGTGCGGACAAACGCAATCAATTCGATGATTTCATCCTGGTTAAGCGGCTGTCCGTCAACGGTCAGTATGCCGCGGCCTTGTGCGGCGTTTGTTAATTCGATGGTCTGGGTAAACGCCTCCGCCTTTTTTTCAGTGCGCCCCAGTAAATCGTCGCACGTCGTGTCAAACAGATCGGCAAGCGTGCCCAGCGCCTCGAATGACGGCCGCCGGTACCCTGATTCATACCCGGCGTACGTGCTTTTGGCGATGCCGAGACGGTCAGCCGTATATTGAAGAGACCAATTTTTCTTTTTTCTCAGTTCAGTTAAACGATCTAAATTCATATTCAAAACCGCTCCTTTTCACTTGAGCAAATTATATCATATCGATATGCAAAAGTGTACGCGAATTGAATAATAATCACTTGATTAATTTCATTCGTCTGTCTATAATTTGATTAAAAGTATGCGAAAAGCGAATGCTTAACACATCTTGAGAAATGGATGAAGAGGTGCAGGGTATGAAAAAATTATTGCTGTTAACAACCGGAGGAACAATCGCCTCAGTCGAAGGAGAAAACGGGCTTGCACCCGGGGTGAAAGCAGACGAATTGTTAACCTACGTATCAAAACTTGATAACGATTACACGATGGAAACCCATTCGTTAATGAACATCGACAGCACAAATATGCAGCCTGAATACTGGGCCGAAATCGCAAATGCTGTCAAAGAAAAATATGACGCATATGACGGGTTCGTCATTACGCACGGAACAGACACAATGGCCTATACATCAGCGGCACTGTCTTATATGCTTCAGCATGCTGATAAACCGATCGTCATTACGGGTTCGCAAATCCCGATTACATTTCAAAAAACCGATGCCAAAAAAAATATCACGGACGCGATCCGCTTCGCATGTGAAGGGGTGGGCGGCGTATACGTCGTATTTGACGGCAGAGTCATTCAAGGCACACGCGCCATTAAATTAAGAACGAAAAGCTATGATGCATTTGAGAGCATTAACTATCCGTATATCGCGTTTATTACCGAAAACGGAATTGAATACAACAAACAAGTGCACATGCCAAAAGACGATGCTTTTACGGTCAATACTTCACTTTGCACGGACGTGTGCCTGCTCAAGCTCCACCCGGGGCTGAAACCGGAAATGTTTGACGCATTAAAGGGCATGTACAAAGGAATCGTCATTGAAAGCTACGGCAGCGGCGGCGTGCCGTTTGAAGGAAGAGACATTCTCGCCAAAGTCAATGAAATGATTGAAAGCGGCATTGTCGTCGTCATTACGACACAATGTCTTGAAGAAGGAGAGGACATGAGCGTCTATGAAGTCGGCCGAAGAGTCAATCAAGATCTCATTATCCGCTCCAGAAATATGAACACGGAAGCCATCGTGCCGAAATTAATGTGGGCGCTCGGCCAGTCTCACAACTTGGCTGAAGTCAAAAACATTATGGAGACACCGATCGCAGACGACGTTGTACTGTAAAAACATGACTACCACAAAGAGAAAGTAGGGTTTTAGCATGACAAACGCGCAAAAAGAATATCGTCAGGAAAAAGATTTCCTCGGAGAAAAACAAATTGAAGCTGATGTGTATTACGGAATACAAACGCTGCGCGCGAAAGAAAACTTTCCGATTACCGGCTACCGCATCCACGAAGAAATGATTAATGCGCTCGCCATCGTCAAAAAAGCGGCGGCGCTTGCCAACATGGATGTAAAACGGCTGTATGAAGGAATCGGAAATGCGATTGTACAGGCCGCAGATGAAATTCTTGAGGGAAAATGGCATGACCAATTTATCGTCGATCCGATCCAAGGGGGAGCCGGAACGTCCATGAACATGAATGCCAACGAAGTAATCGGCAACAGGGCTCTTGAAATCATGGGGCATAAAAAAGGTGAATACATTCACCTCAGCCCGAACACACACGTCAACATGTCACAATCGACGAACGACGTGTTCCCGACGGCAATCCATATTTCAACCTTGAAACTTTTGGATAAGCTCCTTGATACGATGGCGCATATGCTCAGTGTCTTTAAAGATAAAGCGAAACAATTTGATTCTGTCATTAAAATGGGGCGCACACACCTTCAGGACGCTGTGCCGATCCGTCTCGGACAGGAATTTGAAGCATACAGCCGCGTGCTTGAGCGTGACATAAAGCGAATTAAACAATCCCGCCAGCATCTGTATGAAGTAAACATGGGGGCAACGGCCGTAGGTACGGGACTTAACGCCGATCCGCGCTACATAGAACAGGTTGTGAAGCACCTGGCTGACATCAGCGGACTGCCGCTTGTCGGCGCCGGCCATTTGGTTGACGCCACACAAAACACTGATGCGTATACGGAAGTTTCAGCCGCGTTGAAAGTATGCATGATGAACATGTCTAAAATCGCCAACGATCTGCGCTTAATGGCTTCAGGTCCGCGCGCGGGACTTGCGGAAATTTCACTGCCCGCCCGTCAGCCGGGATCATCCATTATGCCTGGGAAAGTCAACCCTGTAATGGCAGAGCTGATCAACCAAATCGCCTTCCAGGTCATCGGGAATGACAATACGATCTGCCTCGCTTCAGAAGCGGGCCAGCTGGAGCTTAACGTAATGGAGCCGGTACTCGTATTTAACCTGCTTCAATCCATCAGCATCATGAATAACGGGTTCCGTTCATTTACCGATCATTGTCTGGCGGGAATTGAAGCGAACGAAAAACGTCTGAAGCAATACGTGGAAAAAAGCGTCGGCGTCATTACGGCGGTCAATCCGCACCTCGGGTATGAAGCGGCTGCGCGAATTGCACGTGAAGCAATCATGACAGGGCAATCTGTAAGAGATCTTTGCCTTCAAAATGATGTACTGACAGAAGAAGAATTGGATATCATTTTGAATCCGTATGAAATGACAAAACCGGGGATTGCCGGAAAAGATCTATTAGAAAAATAAATTTTAAAGCAACAACAGCCGCCTTTTCACGTTTTTTAGTGAATAGGCGGTTGCCATACAAAGGGATGAGGCAGTATAGTATAATTTGTTATATCATTTGATGAAAGCGTTTTAGCTTTTTTCTTCTAGGGGGATTTTCTTGTGAAAGAGGTCAGATTGCCAAATTTATTGGAAATTATTATCTTATTATTCGGGTTTTTAGCGCTTGTCTTATCATTCACAGTGTTTTTAGACCTGCCGATCCAGCTTGCTCTATTTATATCCTGGTTTATCGCTATTATTCTCGGAGTCAGGCTGGGACATTCATATAAAGACTTGCAGGCTTCGATTGTCACCGGGATATCAAACGGTCTTGAAGCGGTTTTGATTCTTGTTTCGGTCGGTGCGCTTATCGGGACATGGATTGCCGGCGGCGTTGTGCCGACGTTAATTTATTATGGTTTAGAGTTTATTAATCCTCATGTTTTCCTGCTTGCTACATTGGTGATTTGTTCCGTTATGTCCGTTGCGACCGGAACGTCGTGGGGAACCGTGGGGACCGCGGGGATCGCCATGGTTGCCATCGGAGAAGGAATGGGTATACCGCTTCCGATCGTGGCGGGAGCCGTTTTGTCCGGCGCTTACTTCGGAGACAAGCTTTCACCGCTGTCTGACAGTACGGTGCTTGCCTCCACGCTTTCTAAGGTGGATGTGCTGTCACACGTCAGAGCGATGATGTATCTGTCAATTCCGTCCTATATTATTACGGCCATTCTGTTTACCGTAACGGGATTTATATACGGCGGAAAAAATATTGATCTTGGCAAAGTGGAATTTTTAAAATCTTCATTGCAGAAAACGTTTGACATTCATATATGGATGCTCATTCCGGCTGTTGTCGTCGTTGTCCTTCTGATTTTGAAAAAGCCGTCTATGCCCGTTATCGTCATCGGTGCTTTGCTTGGCGCAATCTGGGCTTCCGTCTTTCAGGGAATGAATTTTGCCAGTGCCATCGCGACTGCTTATAATGGTTTTTCCATTAAAACGGACGTCGAATTTTTAAACGGCCTGTTAAACCGCGGAGGCATTACCGGTATGCTGGATACGTTAGTCGTTATCCTGTTCGGTCTTGGTTTTGGAGGAATTCTTGAGAAGCTCGGCGTATTAAAAGTGATTGTCTCAACTTTTGAGAAAAAGCTGACCACACCGGGAAATGTGACGCTTTCGACATTGATCGTCGCCCTTTTAGGAAACATTTTCGGCTGTGCGATGTACGTGTCATTGATCCTGACGCCGAAAATCATGGAGAACAGTTATGATAAACTGAAACTTGACAGAAGAGTTTTATCCCGGAACGCAGAGGTGGGCGGCACGCTTACTTCAGGGATGGTGCCGTGGTCTGATAACGGCATCTATATGGCCGGCATTCTCGGCGTATCCACATTTTCTTATCTGCCGTTCATGTGGCTCAGTTTTGTATCTATCGGACTGGCAATATTGTACGGATACACGGGGAAATTCATTTGGTACACGAAAGAAAAATCCTTGCAATCTCAAAAATTGGGTTAGGAGGTTCATTTCATGATTACAAAGCATATGATTCGGACGTTAATGATTGAAACGCCGACTGTTCCCGGAAATCTCGGAAAAGTGGCAACCGCCATCGGAGTGATGGGCGGAGATATCGGGGAAGTTGAAACCGTTAAAGTCGGCCCGAACTACACAATGCGCAACATTACGGTGCAGGCCGAAAATGAAGAGCAGCTGCAGGAAATCATTCAAGCCATTGAAGCTCTCGGTGAAGGCATCCGGCTTCATACAGTCTCAGATGAAGTGCTCTCTGCTCATGAAGGCGGCAAAATTCAGATGAAAAGCAAAATGCCGATCCGGACACTGGCTGAGCTTGGGCGTGTTTATACGCCGGGTGTCGCCGATGTGTGCAGACTGATTGAAAACGAGCCTGAAAAAGCGTCCATCTATACGACAATCAGCAATTCTGTCGCCATTGTCACCGACGGAACGGCGATTCTCGGCCTCGGCAATATCGGCTCTGTCGCCGGAATGCCCGTAATGGAAGGGAAAGCCGCGCTTTTTGACCAGCTGGCGGGTATCAGCGGAATTCCGATTTTGCTCGATACTTCTGATCCGGAAGAAATCATTCGCACGGTAAAACATATTTCTCCGGGGTTCAGCGGAATTCTGCTTGAAGATATCGGTTCGCCCCACTGCTTTGACATTGAAGACCGCCTGAAAGAAGAACTGGACATTCCGGTTATGCACGATGACCAGCACGGCACGGCGGTCGTCACGCTCGCCGCCGCCATTTCCGCTTGTAAAAGCGCCGGTCTTGATTTAAAAGAAGCGAAGGTCGGTCAGATCGGTCTCGGCGCGGCAGGCGTCGCCATCTGCCGCATGTTTATGGCATACGGAGTCAAAGCGGTCTGCGGAACGGACAAGTCAGAAGACGCAATGAACCGCCTCGCTCAGTACGGAGGTCAGCCGCTTGGAAGCATCAAAGAATTAATGGACACGTGTGACATTGTGATCAGCACCACAGGAGTTCCGGGTCTCATTAAAAAAGAGGATGTCAGAAAAGGACACGTCATTCTGGCTTTATCTAATCCGAAGCCGGAGATTGAACCGGAAGAGGCATTACAAGCCGGAGCCGCTTATGCAGCTGACGGCCGTTCGGTCAATAATGTTCTCGGCTTCCCGGGGATTTTCCGCGGCGCGCTGAACGCCAAAAGCAAGAAAATCGACCATGAAATGCTTGTGGCGGCCGCAGAAGCCATCGCCTCTTGCACAAAACACGGCGATCTCGTGCCTCAGCCTTTGGATGCGGACGTGCATCAAGCCGTATCAGCAGCCGTAGAACGGGCTGCGGCAGGAAAATAAACAACTCTTACAGTACCGGACATGTGCCGGTGCTGTTTTTTTATCATGAATAGGAAGCGGAATTCTTAGGCAGGCTAACAGATAGCAAAAGACGGAATAAAGAGGTGTCGATGTGGATTATTTTCCGCTGATCCATACAAATATTTGGGATGCTGTGATCGGCGTGCCGGTCGTCTTATGCGTCACACAGCTGATCAAAGTGTTCTGCCGGGTTCCGGGCATATTCGTTCCCACGATTGCCCTTGCTGCCGGAAATGTTGTGTCTATCGTTTTCGGTCATCATGAACACGTGTATGCGGGGATTTTTATGGGGTTTTTTTACGGATACGCCGCAATGGGGAGCTATTCATCTGCCAAAACGTCTCTGCGCGCTTACCGGTCGAAACATGAGCCGTATTCATGAACACATCTGGATTTTTTTGTTATGATTAAGAAAAGGGAAAAAGGAGCGGTTGGCACATGGCGAAGAGCAAAACGAAAAAAATGCGGGAGCATCTCAAAAGAAACGGGATGCGTGACGCAGTCCTGTCAAGGGGGACGGCGCCGTCTTTCAGCACCCATGAAAGAGTGACGAAAACCAAAAAAGACAGGCTTGAAAGAATAAAGCATAAAAAAAGGAACCCCTATGATCACCGGAGTGATGACGGGGGTTCTTTTTTTATGCCCGAATCTCGCGCCTTTCTATGATTTCTCTGTCATGTTTTCTCTTTTCTTTCATACAATCTACTAAATCAAGTCAATAGATTAGCGGGAGGAAAGCGGTATGAGAAAACAATCGTACAAAGAACTGTTTTTTCGCCATGTAAAGGATCATCTGTCACTTTATATATTTGTGTTCGTCTTGTTTTTGATGGGAGTCATTTTCGGGGCGATCATCGTCAACAGCATGACCATCACGCAGAAAGAAGATTTGTATTACTATTTAAGCAAGTTTTTCGGACAGCTGTCTGACGGAAAACATGCCGGCGCTTCAGAAATGTTTTGGCAGGCCGTCTTTCATGATGTAAAATATTTGGGGCTGATGTGGATCCTCGGTATTTCCGTGATCGGTCTTCCGGTTATTTTCATTATGGTGTTCTTAAAAGGAATCGTCGTCGGCTTCACGGTCGGTTTTTTAGTGAATCAAATGGGGATGAACGGGTTTTTCCTGTCATTTATTTCGGTTCTGCCGCAAAACATCGTTCTCATTCCGGCGTATCTTATCATGGGGACATGCTCCATCGCTTTTTCACTGAAACTGATCCGGCAGCTGTTTGTCAAACGCAGCCTTCATGACGCGCCGATCCAATGGTTCGGACGCTACGCCTTCGTGCTGATTCTCATCGTTTTCTTCTCGGTCATCGCCTCGCTGCTCGAGGCGTACGTGTCTCCGCTGTTTATGGAAAAGCTGTCATCACGCATATTTTAGAATGATTATCACAAAATAACACTTTTATTTATCAGTTTATAATAATTATAGTTGGAACTCTGCGCGTATTTTGTTATAATGAGTCATGGAATGCGGCGTAGGAGGGAAAGACATGGAAAACCGTATTGATCGAATTAAAAAGCAGCTGCACTCGTCAAGCTACAAGCTTACGCCACAGCGGGAAGCAACGGTAAGAGTGCTGCTTGAAAACGAAGAAGACCATTTAAGCGCAGAAGATGTATACCTCCTCGTAAAAGAGAAATCTCCTGAAATTGGTCTCGCTACAGTATACCGTACATTAGAATTATTAACAGAATTAAAAGTCGTTGATAAAATTAACTTCGGGGACGGCGTATCCCGCTACGACCTTCGCAAAGAAGGCGCGGCTCACTTTCATCACCATTTGGTGTGCATGGAGTGCGGAGCCGTCGATGAAATTGAAGAAGATCTGCTTGAAGACGTTGAAGAAGTGATTGAACGTGATTGGAAATTTAAAATTAAAGATCATAGATTGACTTTTCACGGAATCTGCCACCGCTGCCGCGGGGATGAAACAGAGTAAAAGCCTACGAACCTTTTCTGCCAGGAAAGGGTTTTTTGCTGTTTTTATGTATAAAAGCCTTTGAAATTGGCATAAGGTGTACTAACAGCCGCCAAAAGAAAGGGTCGATCGAAAGATGGGCAGATTCCTAAAAACAGCCGCGGATACGATCAAAGTGTTTATTCTGTTCACAGGTTTTACCGCGCTGTTCTATTATGCTATGATATGGGTGAATTCAGAGTATGAAAACTATCATCGGTACGATAAACCGGAAGGCTCCGCCGTCAAAGTGGCCAAAACGGAACATGAGGAGAAAGACGGCTGGTTCGGCCGATTGATCTTTTTTTACCAAAACGGGGAGTAGATCAAGAGTGAAGGATCAAATTAAGGATTTCATCCATTATGTGAGGGTTGAAAGAGGGCTGTCCCAAAATACGATGATGTCCTATGAGCGTGATCTGAAAAGTTATTCTCTCTTCTTAACTGAAACCCTTCAGATCACTTCATGGAATGATGTGACCCGTCTTCATATTATTCAATATTTAAAGCATATAAAGGACTCCGGGAAATCAGGCAAGACGTCTGCGAGGCATTTGGCGTCAATCCGGTCTTTTCATCAATTTCTGTTAAGGGAAAAAGCCGCGGATAAAGATCCTTCGGTACATATTGAAACACAAAAAACAGAGCGGACGCTTCCGAAAGTATTGGCGCTTCACGAAGTTGAGCGGTTATTGGACACGCCTAAGCTTGACAGCCCGTTCGGCCTCAGGGATAAAGCCATGCTTGAACTGCTGTACGCGACCGGCATCAGGGTCAGCGAGATGATCGAGCTGAAATTATCCGACGTCCATTTGACGATGGGATTTGTCCGCTGCTTCGGAAAAGGGCGGAAAGAGCGGATTGTGCCGATTGGTGAAGCCGCTTCTCATGCGATAGAAGCATACATTGAAAAAGCCAGAGGGAAATTATTAAAGAAAAACGTAACCGAAGCGCTTTTTCTGAATCATCACGGCAGGCAGATCAGCCGTCAGGGATTCTGGAAAAACCTAAAAAAAATCGCACTTGAAGCGGGGATTAAAAAAGAGCTGACACCGCACACGCTCCGGCACTCCTTTGCAACGCACCTGCTCGAAAACGGGGCGGATCTGCGCGCCGTGCAGGAGATGCTCGGACATGCCGATATTTCCACCACGCAAATTTATACGCATGTGACGAAAACAAGGCTGAAGGACGTGTACAAACAGTATCATCCGCGCGCTTAGGAGCCGCTGCCAGAGGGGCCGCGGCTTTTTTGCCGGATTGGCGGAATACAGAGAAGGTTCTAATTATTTGAATCGGCATTGTCAACAAGAATGTAAACGGTTTATACTTGAGTTGTCTGACCTCTGTAAGCTACAATGGACAGATGGAAGAAAAGGAGGCTTTTATGATGTCTGAATACAAATATAACCGGGTATTTTTGATCGTAATGGATTCTGTCGGAATCGGTGAAGCGCCGGACGCCGCCGATTTTAATGATATAGGCGCAAATACGCTCGGACACATCGCAGAGCACATGAACGGCTTACATATGCCCCATTTGGCGCAGCTCGGTCTCGGACTGATCGGAGACATTAAGGGCGTGGAAAAAACGGAGCACCCTCTTGCGTACTACGGAAAAATGCAGGAGGCGTCAAACGGGAAAGATACGATGACGGGGCACTGGGAGATTATGGGCCTCTACATTGAAAAACCGTTTAAAGTGTTCCCGGAAGGATTTCCGGATGAACTTCTTCAGGAACTTGAGCGGCGTTCAGGACGGAAAATCATCGGAAATAAGCCGGCTTCAGGCACGGCGATTCTGGACGAGCTCGGAAAAGAACATATGGAAACGGGTGCGCTGATCGTTTATACATCAGCAGATTCCGTGCTGCAGATTGCGGCTCACGAAGATGTCGTTCCGCTTGACGAACTGTACAGCATCTGTGAAACGGCCAGAGAACTGACGCTTGATCCGAAATACATGGTCGGCCGGATTATCGCAAGACCGTTCGTCGGAGAACCGGGCAGCTTCAAACGCACGCCGAACCGTCATGATTATGCGCTCAAACCGTTCGGCCGCACGGTAATGAACGGAATGAAAGACAGCGGATTAGACGTCATTTCTATCGGCAAAATTTCTGATATTTATGACGGAGAAGGCATTACATCTTCCCGCCGCACGGTATCTAATATGGACGGCATGGACAAAGTGATTGAAACGCTCGGTGAAGAGTTTACGGGCCTGAGCTTTGCCAATCTCGTTGATTTTGACGCGCTGTACGGACACCGCCGCGATCCGGAAGGGTACGGAAAAGCGCTCGAGGAATTCGACGCGAGGCTTCCGGAAGTGTTTGAGAAAATGAAAGAAGACGATCTGCTTATCATCACTGCGGATCACGGCAATGATCCTGTCCATCACGGCACGGATCACACGAGGGAGTATGTGCCGCTTCTTGTGTACAGCAAAAAGCACAAACACACTGAACAGCTGCCGCTTGCGGATACATTTGCCGATATCGGCGCAACCATTGCGGATAATTTCAAAACGGAAAAGCCGAAATACGGAAAAAGCTTTTTATCAAGATTACAGTAGGGGGACTTTTTTTGAAACAAAAGATCGAACGTGCTGCTGCATTTATTAAAGAACACGTGAAAGAAACACCAAAGATCGGTCTGATTTTAGGGTCAGGGCTCGGCGTATTGGCCGATGAAATTGAAGGAGCTGTCAAGCTTACATATGAAACGATCCCTGATTTTCCGGTCTCAACGGTAGAAGGCCATGCCGGCCAGCTTGTGATGGGAACGCTTGAAGGTGTGCAGGTCATCGCGATGCAGGGCCGCTTTCATTACTATGAAGGCTACTCAATGGATCAGGTCACATTTCCCGTCCGCGTGATGAAGGCGCTCGGCGTTGAATCTCTCGTCGTGACGAATGCAGCCGGCGGTATCAACACTGAATTCCGGGCCGGCGATCTGATGATTATTACAGACCACATCAACTTTACGGGCACCAACCCGTTAATCGGGCCGAACGAAGCTGAATTCGGACCGAGATTCCCGGACATGTCAGAAGCCTATGACAAAGAGCTGTCAGGCTTGGCTGAAAAAACGGCCGATGAGCTGGGCATTCCTGTTCAAAAAGGGGTGTATACAGCTGTTACGGGGCCGTCTTACGAAACGCCTGCTGAGGTTCGGTTTTTAAGAACGATGGGTTCTGACGCTGTCGGCATGTCGACCGTGCCGGAAGTCATCGTCGCCAACCACGCGGGGATGCGCGTGCTCGGCATCTCATGCATTTCCAACGCGGCGGCAGGTATTCTTGACCAGCCGTTATCCCATGAAGAAGTAATGGAAATGACGGAAAAAGTAAAAGGCGGCTTTTTGAAGCTTGTAAAAGCCGTAGTCGCACGATCTCAAAAATAAGTCAGCATAAGTCAGCTGTTTCTTCGGAAGCAGCTGTTTTTTTGTGCCCTCAACACGAAACATTTTCCAGATGAGGCGTATAAAACCACCGGATTTGGAAAAAATAAAAAGGATTATGAAATGGAGGGCTTTGGAGATGAAACGTCTTATATCCACTTTGTTGATTGGCATTTTATTAACGGCATCAGCACCGTCCGCTTTTGCAAAGCCGGACGGAAAACATACATCGGAGCTCGCTCATGAAGCCAAAAGCGCCGTGCTGATTGAACGCGATACGGGAAGCATTCTTTATAACAAGAACAGCCGGGAGCGTCTGGCGCCGGCAAGCATGACAAAAATCATGACCATGCTTTTAATCATGGAAGCGCTTGACAAAGGGAAAATAAAGATGAGCGATAAAGTCAGGACGAGTGAACATGCCGCGTCCATGGGCGGATCACAGATTTTCCTTGAACCCGGAGAAGAAATGACGGTAAAAGAAATGCTCAAAGGAATTGCGATAGCTTCCGGAAATGACGCATCTGTCGCAATGGCGGAGTATATCGCCGGTTCAGAAGAGGATTTCGTCAGCCGGATGAACAAAAAAGCAAAAGAATTGGGATTGAAAGATACCTCCTTCAAAAACCCGACGGGACTGCCTGAAAAAGACCATTACAGCTCTGCTTATGACATGGCGAAAATGGCGAAGGAATTATTAAAGTATGATAAAATCACTCAATTTACGGGAACGTATGAGGATTATTTAAGAGAAAATACAGACAAAAAGTTCTGGCTCGTCAATACAAACCGGCTGATCAAATTTTATCCGGGTGTAGACGGCGTGAAGACGGGCTTTACAGGCGAAGCGAAGTATTGTTTAACCGCCACCGCTAAAAAAGGAAATATGAGGGTCATTGCTGTTGTTTTCGGAGCCAGCACCCCAAAAGAAAGAAATGCCCAAGTGACCAAAATGCTTGATTACGCCTTCAGCCAGTTCAAAACACACCCGCTGTACAAACGGGATCAAATCGTCGGAACGGTAAAAGTAAAAAAAGGAAAACAGAAACTGATCAAGCTGACCACATCTGAGCCGATTTCTCTTCTGGCCAAAAAGGGAGAGAACATGGACAAAGTAAAAAAAGAAGTGAAAATCAACGGCAATGTAACGGCTCCGGTTAAAAAAGGAGAAGTGCTCGGCAGCCTCGTTCTGAAAAAAGACGGAAAGGTGCTCGTTGAAAGCCCAGTCACGGCAAAAGACGACATGGAAAAAGCGGGTTTTCTCACTTTTCTGAAGCGGACGATGGGAGATTGGACTAAATTTAAATAATCGTGGCGAACGGGCACTAGTTTTGTCATAGTGAAGGAATTGCTTTCCCGAAAATCGAAACACTCATTATCCGATCATATCAAGGAGGAATGAGCATGAGCCTTGGAATTGACTTTCATGTCAAAGAATCCGTGCTTTGTATTCGATTAACAGGTGAACTCGACCATCATACGGCAGAATCATTAAAACAAAAGGTTACTGAATCGCTGGAGGCTGACGGCATCCGTCACATCGTGCTGAACCTTGAAGATCTTACCTTCATGGACAGCTCCGGCCTCGGCGTGATTTTAGGGCGTTATAAACAAATTAAACAGCTCGGCGGAGAAATGGTCGTGTGCGCGATTTCACCCGCGGTGAGACGTCTGTTTGACATGTCCGGCCTGTTTAAAATCATCAGGTTCGAACAATCAGAACAAAAAGCGCTTTTAACGTTGGGGGTGGCATCATGAAAAACGAGATGCATCTTGAATTTTCAGCCCTCAGTCAGAACGAATCGTTTGCGCGCGTAACAGTTGCTTCTTTTATCGCACAGCTCGACCCGACGATGGATGAGCTGACGGAAATCAAGACCGTCGTATCAGAAGCGGTAACAAACGCGATCATCCACGGCTATGAAGAAAACTGCGACGGAAAGGTGTACATCTCCGTTACGCTGGAGGATCATGTCGTCTATCTGACCATACGTGATGAAGGCATCGGGATCACGGATCTTGAGGAAGCGCGCCAGCCGCTCTTTACGACAAAACCCGAGCTTGAACGCTCCGGAATGGGCTTTACCATTATGGAAAACTTCATGGATGATGTCACGATTGATTCCTCGCCGGAGATGGGAACGACGATACGCTTAACAAAACACCTATCAAAAAGCAAAGCGCTTTGTAATTAAGGAGATTTGTTATGGATGTGGAGGTTAAGAAAAACAGCAAAAACGCGCAGCTCAAGGACCATGAAGTCAAAGAATTAATCAAAAAGAGCCAAGAGGGCGACCAGCAGGCAAGAGACCTCCTCATAGAAAAAAACATGCGTCTTGTGTGGTCCGTCGTTCAAAGGTTCTTAAACAGAGGCTATGAGCCGGATGATCTGTTTCAGATCGGCTGTATCGGATTGTTAAAATCCGTTGATAAATTCGATTTGTCCTATGATGTCCGTTTTTCAACTTATGCCGTGCCGATGATTATCGGAGAAATCCAGCGCTTCATCCGCGATGACGGAACCGTCAAAGTTTCAAGATCTTTAAAAGAGCTCGGCAATAAAATACGCCGGGCGAAAGATGAACTGTCAAAAACATACGGAAGAGTGCCGACCGTCCAGGAAATCGCGGACCATTTAGAAATTGATGCGGAGGATGTGGTGCTTGCGCAGGAAGCGGTGCGGGCGCCTTCATCCATTCATGAGACCGTGTATGAAAATGACGGAGACCCGATCACCCTGCTTGATCAGATCGCCGATCATTCAGAAGAGAAGTGGTTTGACAAAATCGCCCTCAAGGAGGCGATCAGTGATTTGGAAGAACGGGAAAAACTCATTGTCTATCTGAGATATTATAAAGATCAGACACAGTCGGAAGTAGCCGAACGGCTCGGGATTTCCCAAGTCCAGGTATCGAGGCTGGAGAAAAAAATATTAAAGCAGATTAAAGTGCAGATGGATCATACGGAAAGCTGACCTTTTACGGGCCGGCTTTTTTTATTTGTGCATCGGTGGTAATTTATGGTCTTTTGCCGCTGATGAATGAGAACAAAAGTGAACCGCATACTACATATATAACCACCCGAAAGATGGTGATGCAAGATGGAAAGACGAATATTTCTCAGACTTCGCCACCGCGTGAAGGCTCATACCGGAGATATCATCACAATCGGCGACGCCGCGCAGATTGCGGGACAGCAAAAGCTGAAAAAAAAACTGTCGGCACTGCCGCTGTATAAGGTCACGAAAAAAGACAAAAATATCGTCGTGCTGGACATTATAAAAGTGCTGAAAACCATTCATACCGCTTTTCCCGCGCTTGATGTACAGACCGTCGGCGGCGCTGAAACGATAGTGGAAATCCATTACCAGAAAAAGCAGCTGTCAGCCGTTTTATTCGTCGGTGTCTGGCTCCTGCTTTTTATCGGTTCATGTCTTGCCATTATGAATTTTCATGAAGATGTCAGTATGAGAGAAGTTCATATCGCCTTATATGAAATCATAACGGGCGAACGGAATGAATACCCGTATCTGCTTCAGATTCCGTACAGCATCGGCCTCGGTCTCGGTATGATCGTCTTTTTTAATCACATCTTCAAAAAACGCCTGAATGAAGAGCCAAGCCCGCTGGAAGTCGAGATGTTTAATTATCAGCTTGATCTCGATCATTATGTCGCAATGCACGAAAATGAAGAGACGATGAAAGATCTGCATGATCGTTAGCATTCTTTTCGTTATGTTTGTCGGGCTTGGCGGAGGGCTGACCGTGGGAGCGGGCTTTGTGGCTTTTTTAACCGTTATGGGAATCATCCCCCGCCTTATGCAGCTGACAAAAACAATGCGCTTTGTACAGGCCTACGAAGGAGCTGTTATTTCAGGAGCTGTGTTCGGCGGCTGGGAAACCTTAAATATGAATCATTTTTTTTTATCTGAATGGCTGGCCGTTCCGGTCGGACTTTTGGCCGGCATGTTTGTCGGCATGCTGGCCGCCGCGCTTACAGAAGTGCTGAATGTGCTTCCCATTCTTGCCAAACGGATCGGCTTCGGCAGCAAAATCATCATATTGCTGATGGCCATTGTGTTCGGCAAGATAGCCGGCTCTTTATTTCATTGGCTGTATTTTATCCATCATTCATAAGGAGGAACCGACATGACAAACTTAAAAGAAAATTACAAAACAAAAGTGAAAGACTATCAGCCGAAACCGCCATATGTTTGGAATTGCGTCAAAGCCTTTCTGATCGGCGGTTTGATCTGTCTGATCGGGCAGGCTCTTCAAGACTTTTACATCCACTTTTTTAATTTTAATGAAAAAACAGCGGGCAACCCGACGGCCGCCACTCTTATTTTAATTTCGGCCCTTTTGACCGGATTCGGCATTTATGACAGACTCGGGCAGTTTGCCGGAGCGGGTTCAGCCGTGCCGGTGACGGGTTTTGCAAACAGTATGACAAGCGCCGCTCTCGAACACAGAAGTGAAGGACTCGTGCTCGGGGTAGCGACAAACATGTTTAAATTGGCAGGAAACGTCATTGTATTCGGCGTCGTGGCAGCCTATATTGTAGGCCTGATACGGTTTGCTTGTGAAAAACTGTTTTCGTAGGAGGAGAAAAAATGAAATTGACCGGAAAGCAAACCTGGGTGTTTGAAAACCCGTTATTTGTAAATGCGGCGGGGACGGCAGCCGGACCGAAAGAAAAAGACGGCCCGATCGGTTCGCTGTTTGATAAGACATACGATGAAATGCATTGCAATCAGAAAAACTGGGAAATGGCGGAACGTCAGTTAATGGAAGATGCCATCAACTCCGCTTTGCAAAAACAGAACTTGAAAAAGAGCGATATTGATTTGTTACTCGCGGGGGATCTTTTAAATCAAAATGTGACCGCCAACTACGTCGCCAGACATCTGAAAATTCCGTTCCTCTGTCTGTTCGGCGCCTGTTCGACATCAATGGAAACGATTGCTGTCGCATCTGCGCTCATTGACGGCGGTTTTGCGAACCGGGCGATCGCAGCCACGAGCAGCCATAACGCGACGGCAGAACGGCAATTCCGCAATCCGACGGAGTATGGCGGGCAAAAACCGGATACCGCCACTTCAACGGTCACGGGGGGCGGGGCGGTCATCATCAGCCAAAACCCTTCTGATATCAAGATTACAAGCGCAACAGTAGGAAAAGTAAGCGACCTCGGAATAACAGATCCGTTCGATATGGGATCCGCCATGGCGCCCGCTGCCGCCGACACAATCAAACAGCACCTGCAGGACTTGAACCGCACGGCGGATGATTATGATCTGATTTTAACGGGAGACCTTTCAGGCGTCGGCTCGCCGATCGTGAAAGATTTGCTCAAAGAAGAAGGCTATCCCGTGGGAACGAAACACGATGACTGCGGTCTTCTCATCTATACGCCGGACCAGCAGGTGTTTGCGGGCGGAAGCGGCTGCGCCTGCTCTGCGCTTGTTACGTACACACATATTTTTAATCAATTAAAAGCGGGGACTCTAAACAGGGTACTCGTTGTCGCGACAGGGGCGCTTTTAAGTCCGACAATGATCCAGCAGAAGGAAACCATTCCGACCATCGCGCACGGTGTGGTATTTGAGCGGGCGGGAGGTGCATCATAAATGGAATATCTGTTGGCTTTTGTTTGCGGGGGAATCATATGCATTATCGGTCAGCTGCTGCTTGACATTTTTAAACTGACACCCGCCCATGTGATGACAACTTTTGTCGTCATCGGCGCCTTGTTAGATGGGTTCGGAATTTATGACAAATTTATCGAATTCGCGGGCGCGGGCGCGACGGTTCCCATCGTCAGCTTCGGTCACAGCTTATTGCACGGCGCCATGCATCAAGCTCACGAGCATGGATTTATCGGGATCGCCATGGGGATTTTTGAACTTACTTCCGCCGGTATATCTTCAGCGATTTTATTCGCATTTCTTGTAGCCGTTATTTTTAAACCGAAAGGATAATGCCTGATGACGAAACGGAAGGTCATTCTTGTGACAGACGGGGACGTATACGCCGCCAAAACAATTGAATATGCCGCGGAAAAAGCAGGCGGACGGTGTATTTCCCAATCAAAAGGCAATCCGTCAACGAGAAGCGGCCCCGAACTTGTTCAGCTGATTAAAGCCGCGCCGAATGACCCGGTGTTTGTCATGTTTGACGATTCAGGCCTGCAAGGGGAAGGGCCGGGCGAAACGGCGCTGAAATATGTCGCCTCACATCAGGACATTGAAGTGCTGGGGGTGATTGCGGTCGCTTCTAAGACCCATCAGGCTGAATGGACGAAAGTCGATGTCTCCATTGACCGTGATGGAGAAGTGACGGAGTTTGGCGTCGATAAAACCGGAATGAGAGAAATGGACGAGCACAGAATGAATGGAGATACGGTGTATTGTCTGGATAAATTGGACGTTCCCCTCATTGTGGGCATCGGCGACATAGGTAAGATGGGAAGAAAAGATGACATATCCAAAGGCTCGCCGATCACGATGAAGGCGGTCGAATTCATTTTAGAAAGGAGCGAAAGCCATGCCGGAAAAACCGGAAAACATGATCAAGGTGTACCGGGATCCTAGAAAAAATGAACAATTTTTTAAAGACCGCGTCGGTATGGGAACGAGCTATGATGTCGGCGTCCGCAAAGTTCGAGTATTAGACCGGGAAGTCCAGATTTACTTTGTCAACGGATTAACCGATACTTTGTTTATCATTCATTTAATGGAACAGCTCGTCGACGTCAATAATTATGACGAGAATGCGGATGAAGCGATTGACGTTGTTGAAAACAGGCTTGTCAATCAGCAGGTTCAAAAAGTCAAAACGCTCGACGAAGCAACGGATCAAGTGCTTTCCGGACTTGTGGCGGTTATCGTTGAAGACGCGGGCTTCGCCTTTATCGTTGACGTCAGAAGTTATCCCGGACGCACACCTGAAGAACCGGATACGGAAAAGGTCGTCCGCGGGGCAAGAGACGGTTTTATTGAAAATATCGTCATTAATACAGCATTGATCAGAAGACGAATCAGGGACGAAAGGCTCCGCGTCAAAATTACGAAAGTCGGCGAGCGCTCTAAGACCGATCTTGCGATTGTGTATATAGAAGACATCGCGGACCCGGACCTTGTCAGCATCGTCGAAAACGAAGTGAATGCGATTGACATTGACGGATTGACGATGGCTGATAAAACGGTGGAAGAATTCATCGTCAAACAGGGTTACAATCCGTTTCCGATGGTCAGATACACAGAGCGGCCGGATGTAGCAGCCAATCACATTTTAGAAGGGCACGTCATCATCGTCGTCGATACGTCACCGAGCGTGATCATAACGCCGACAACGATATTTCACCATGTTCAGCATGCGGAAGAATACAGGCAGGCGCCTTCAGTGGGCACATTTTTAAGATGGATCAGGTTTTTCGGTATTATTGCTTCAACCGTTCTGCTTCCGATTTGGTTCCTCTTTGTTCTCGAACCGTCTCTTCTGCCTGAAAGATTGGATTTTATCGGTTTAAATAAAAATACGCACATCCCGATCATTCTGCAAATCTTTTTGGCCGATTTGGGGATTGAGTTTCTCAGGATGGCCGCGATCCATACGCCGACCGCTTTATCCACCGCCATGGGTCTGATTGCGGCGGTGCTGATCGGTCAAATCGCCATAGCGGTGGGGCTGTTTTCAGCAGAAGTGATTCTGTACGTATCGATCGCCGCCATCGGATCATTTACCACGCCGAGCTATGAGCTCAGCCTCGCCAATAAAATGATACGCCTCATCTTAATGGTGCTCGTGGCCATTTTCCAAGTGAAAGGCTTTGTGATAGGTTTTACATTGCTGCTGATCATAATGGCGAATATCCGCTCGTTTCACACGCCGTATTTATGGCCGTTTTTACCGTTTAACGGCAAGGCGCTGTGGCAGGTGCTCGTCCGGACGACAGTGCCGGGAGCCAAAGTCAGACCGAGCATTGTTCACCCGAAAGACCGTCAAAGACAGCCAAGCGGTTCATAATCGCATTGAAACCGACAGAAGATTATGATATTGTATGTCTTAACTTATACGGGACTTGTATAAGGACAGCTCAAAAGAAGCTGTCCTTTTCACCCATATGCGGATCAGAAAGAGGGAATGAGCATTGTTCTTACATGGCACAAGCAGACAAAACAAACTAGGTCATTTGGAAATCGGAGGTGTGGACGCGCTGTATTTAGCGGAGCATTACGGCACGCCTCTTTATGTTTACGATGTGGCTTTAATACGTGAGCGCGCTAAAAGCTTTAAACAGGCATTCATTGACGCGGATTTAAAGGCGCAGGTCGCGTACGCGAGCAAGGCGTTTTCTTCCGTTGCGATGATACAGCTCGCTGAGCAGGAGGGGCTCTCATTGGACGTTGTATCCGGCGGAGAGCTGTTTACGGCGGTTGCGGCCGGTTTTCCGGCTGACAGGATTCACTTTCACGGCAATAACAAAAGCGAAGAAGAGTTGAAAATGGCGCTCGATCATCAAATCGGCTGCATTGTCGTTGATAATTTTTATGAAATATCCTTACTCGCGGAACTGTGCCGCAAATCAGGGCGCACAATGGATGTGCTTCTGCGGATCACTCCAGGGGTAGAGGCGCATACGCATGATTATATTACAACGGGACAGGAAGATTCCAAATTCGGTTTTGATCTGCATAACGGGCAAATAGAAAAGGCGATTGAACAAGTATTACAGTCAGACCATATCCGCCTTCTCGGCGTTCACTGCCACATCGGATCGCAAATTTTTGATACGGCGGGCTTTGTGCTGGCCGCAGAAAAAATCTTCGCAAAACTGAATGAATGGAGAGAATCATTCGGCTTTGTCTCTGAAGTGCTGAATTTAGGGGGCGGCTTTGGCATCCGCTACACGGAGGAGGATGAACCCCTTCATCCCGCCGTTTATGTGGAAAAAATTATCGAAGCGGTAAAAGAAAACGCAGCGCTGCACGCTTTTGACATTCCGGAGATCTGGATTGAACCGGGACGCTCGCTCGTCGGAGACGCCGGAACGACGCTTTATACCATCGGTTCGCAAAAAGAAGTGCCCGGCACCCGTAAATATGCAGCGGTTGACGGGGGCATGAGCGATAATATCCGTCCTGCGCTGTATCAGGCGAAATATGAAGCCGTATCGGCAAACAGAATCGGAGAACACCACGATAAAACGGTATCCATCGCGGGTAAGTGCTGTGAAAGCGGTGATATGCTCATTTGGGATATAGACCTTCCGGAAGTGAAAGAAGGCGATCTTCTCGCCGTTTTCTGCACGGGAGCATACGGATACAGCATGGCTAACAACTACAACCGCATTCCGCGTCCCGCCGTCGTTTTTGTGGAAGACGGCGAAGCGCATCTTGTCATTAGAAGGGAAACTTATGAAGACATTGTAAAACTGGATCTGCCGTTTAAGACGGGGGTCAAACAATAAATAAAAAAGAGACCGGAACAATGGCGTCCGGTCTCTTTTTGCATTCAGCTGTTGTTAGAACTTGATCCGCTGTCTCCTGTAAATACAGACACGATCGCATTCCAAATCGAAGCGAAGAAGTCAATGACTTTTTGAACAAAGCTTTTGCCTTCATCGGATTGAATGAACTTCGTGATTTTGTCTTTTGCCTTGTCAAGCTGGCTGCCGACTTGGCCCCAATCAATCTTGGCATTTTTCATTTTATTAAACAATGAAACGAGCTGGTCTTTTTGAGCGTCAGTCAGTGTAATGTTAAGGTTTGAAGCCGCATCATCGACCTTTTTCCCGATTCCTTCTTTTGTATCGGGCACACCGTTTTTCGCGAAATCATCTTTAATGTTTGCGATGAGCGCGGAGGCGTTTTTATCCCCGATTTTATCCCCGAGATTTGAAGTGGTGACAAGCTCTTGGTTGGCGACCTGTTTTACATCTTCTGAAATCGCTTTGTCTGATGAGACTTCATATGCCTTGATGATTCCCGTTAATGCTGCGGTGCCTGATACCTCAAACGGCGCCGTCACGTATACTTTCGCATCTTTCACTCCTGCTGTCATCAGGGCGTTTAAGTACATTTCATCCGTGATGGAATTGATATTATGGGTCTTAACGTCAAGCCCGGATCCTTTCTTTGCCACCGTGATGGATGATGAAGAGATGGCTCTTGTGCCGATTTGGGCATTCGATATATATTTTCCCAGATATTCATGTTCTTCTTTATTCGTGACCGTCACTTTTATCGCGTTATCAGGGACATTTAATTCGTCAAGCACTTTCTGACGGTTTTCGTTTGACAGATCCGCCCCCAGTGTGACGATGACATCTCCGACTGCGGCATCGGCCAGGCTGATTTTCGGTATTGTACACAATACAACGGCCGCCGCCAGCAATCCAATCCACATTTTTTTCAAAGCGGTTAACCTCCTTCTTTTCACAAATGCCGTTTTGAAGCGGTTTGTGAGGGCCTGCGTGAAGCAGTTCCGATACATAGACGGCTGTGAAGCTGTTCTGGTTTCATTTTCTTTCTGCGGAAGCGGGGAGATTCGTTTTCCGGCTGAAGGTGTGGTATAATAGCCGCGAAAAGAAGAGCAGAGGCCTCTTCCTTCAAAAGAATATCAAAAAGAAAGCCGGCTTACAATTGAAATTCATATTGAAGAAGGCTTTGACAAAAAACAATATGGAAGTAGGAATGAGAATGAAAACTGGTTACATCGAAATGGAAAACGGCAGCAGAATTGAATTTGAACTTTATCCGAATGAAGCGCCTAATACAGTCGCTAACTTTGAAAACCTGGCGAATACGGGCTTTTATGACGGCGTTATTTTCCACCGCGTGATTCCGGGCTTTGTCAGCCAAGGCGGAGATCCGACTGGGACAGGCATGGGCGGAAGCGGAAAAACGATCAAATGTGAAACAGAAGGCAATCCGCATAAGCACGAAGCCGGTTCTTTATCAATGGCGCATGCCGGTAAAGACACGGGTTCAAGCCAATTCTTCATCGTACATGAGCCGCAGCCGCATTTAAACGGCGTTCATACTGTATTCGGAAAAGTGACAAGCGGTTTAGAGCATGCGAAAAACATGTCTAACGGAGACAAAATGAAAGAAATCCGTGTAGAAGGATAATGACGGAAAACCCGCCTTTTTCAGGCGGGTTTTTTTATGTATATGAAAATTCTCATGTGTAAATCATGAAAAAATACATATATGAACGATAGCGGTTCCTCTGGTATAGTGAAAAAGACCGATTACAACAATGAAAAGAGGTAGAAACGTTGGTTCAATTGGCAACCGTTTTATTTGTCATTATCATTCTCGCACTTATAATTTGGTTCAGGGTGAAAAAGGGGAACAGGCCGATTAAAGGCGGCGGCTTCGGCATCATTCTCCCGCTTTTGATTATCGCCGTCATTTTTACATTCAGCATCAGCCAGCTCATGAATATCCCGGGAAAGCCGTTTCATTTTCCCGCTCTTTGGGAGCTCGCCATCGCCGGACTGTTAGGCGCGGTATTCGGCGTCATCATGCTGTCGCAAACCGCCTATGAAATCCGGGAAGACGGCTTTGTCTACTCCAAGCGGAATAAAAACTTTAAATATGTCATTATCGCGATTATTGCGATCCGTATCGCGCTCAGCCAATATTTCAAAAACATTGACGCGGCGGAATTCGCCGTTTTAACGATGGAACTTGCTTTTGTGTATTTGTGCATTTGGCGGATCGGAAGCTTCGTGAAATACCGTAAAATCAGCAGATCCGGCTTATAAAATGAAAAAAATGGATGAGGTGCGGGGCTTATTTGCCCTCTGTGCAGGGATTCATGGTAAAATAAAAACGACCATGGCTAATGGGAGGAAATCACTTGAAATCAGAAAAAGAAAAAACTTCTAAAAAAAGCGCCGTACTTGATTGGGCGAAAGCCATTATCATCGCTGTCGTTCTGGCACTGCTCATCCGAAACTTTTTATTTGCCCCTTATCTCGTTGATGGAAGATCAATGGATCCGACGCTGCATGACCGCGAGAGAATCTTTGTCAATATGACGGTCAAATACATAAGCGACTTCAAACGCGGCCAGATCGTCGTTCTGAACGGAGAAAACGAGCACTATGTCAAGCGGATTATCGGACTTCCCGGCGACACGGTACAAATGAAAAACGACCAGCTGTACATCAACGGCAAAAAAGTGTCCGAACCGTATTTAGCGGCAAATAAGCACAAGGCGAAGCAAGACGGCTATGACCGGCTGACAGAAGACTTCGGCCCGGTGAAGGTGCCGGACGACAAATATTTCGTCATGGGTGATAACCGCAGAGAATCTATGGACAGCCGCAACGGCCTCGGTCTTTTTACGAAAAAACAAATAGCGGGCACATCAAAATTCGTCTTCTTCCCGTTTAATGAAATTCGCAAGACGAAATAAACCGTACAGGCAGTTTTCTTCATGAGGAAAACTGCTTTTTTATATAAATTTATCTTTCCACCCTCAAAAACAGAACATAAATTCGTATATCTATTTAATAGATAGAAAGTTTTACAGATACATGAAACATCTTCCCTTTATGAAACGTTATATGAATAACTCACGCAGGGAAGAACGGTTTTCTATTCATGAAAAAAAGGAATATGACATAGTAATGAATAGATTGATACGGGCTGGAGGTAGAAAAATGGGAAGAATTAAAACAAAAGCAGCCATTTTACTTGTACTACTGCTGTTATTAGCGGGCGGTTATATGGTCATAAACGATATTGAACTGAAAGACGTGCCGACTGCAATCGGACAAACCCTGTCCCAGGAAAAAGAAGAATATACAGTCAAAACATATAAAATTACGAAAATCGAAGGAACTGAGTACCACGGTACGGCAGAAAACGGCACAAAAATTATTTTTAACGGCGACAAGCTGAAGCAGGATCTCTCCGATGTGAAAAAGGGAGATAAGATTAAAGCGTATTTCAGCAAATCAAACCGGATTGACGGCTTATTGAAGGTCGTCAAAGTGAACGAATAAATAAAGGCGCCTTTTATGGGAAAAGGGCGCTTTTTATTTTTCTGAATAATTAGGTGCAAATTCATTGCGCCTGCCGCAAAGGATGTTATAATAGCGGATAAGGACAAAAAAATATTGATTGTATCCTTCGGGGCTGGGTGAAAATCCCGACCGGCGGTAATAAGGCGTTTTGCGCTTTACAGCCCGTGACCCGTATGCATCTGTATACGGTGGATTCAGTGAAAAGCTGAAGCCGACAGTGAAAGTCTGGATGGGAGAAGGATGAGAGAAGCTATGCAAAAAATAAACTTACTGTATAGTCTTATTTCCTATGGATTAAAACTGGCAAAGCCCCGAACTGTGTAAACATTCGGGGCTTTTTTGACGCCAAATTGCGTGGAAGAAGGGAGGGATAACGATGGAAGAATATTATATGAATACGGCAATAGAACTTGCCAGACGCGGTGAAGGACAGACACAGTCCAATCCTCTTGTCGGCGCTGTCGTCGTCAAAAACGGACAGATCGTCGGAATGGGCGCCCATTTGCAATACGGAGAAGCGCATGCCGAGGTTCACGCGATTCATATGGCCGGCAGACACGCAAAAGGCGCCGATTTGTATGTGACGCTGGAGCCTTGCAGCCATTACGGAAAAACACCGCCATGCGCCGAACTGATAATAAAGTCGGGGATAAAAAGGGTGTTTATCGCTGTGAAAGATCCGAATCCGCTTGTAGCCGGAAAAGGCATCGGAATGCTGGAAGCAGCGGGCATCGAAGTGAAAACCGGACTTCTCAGGCAGCAGGCAGAAGAGCTGAATAAAATGTTTCTTCACTTCATGCGGACCGGACTTCCGTATGTCACCTTGAAAGCGGCCGCGAGCCTTGACGGGAAAACAGCGACTGAAACCGGTGACAGCAAATGGATTACATCAGAGGCAGCAAGGCTTGATGCCCAGCAATACAGGAAATCGCATCAAAGCATTCTTGTCGGAGCAGGCACAGTCAAAGCCGATAATCCGAGCCTGACCTGCAGGCTTCCTGATGCGGTGAAGCAGCCGGTCAGAGTGATTCTCGATACAAAGCTGACCATTCCTGAAACGGCAAATGTGCTCACTGACGGCGCTGCGCCGACATGGATATTTACGGCCAAAGGTGCAGACGTGCAAAAGAAAGACCGGCTGACCGCACTCGGAATAAAAGTTATTCCGCTGGAAACAGACCGCATTCACGTCCCTGAGGTGCTCAGTATTCTCGCTGAAAACGGCATAATGTCCGTTTATGTGGAAGGAGGAGCATCCGTACACGGAAGTTTTGTCAAGGAAGACTGTTTCCAAGAGCTTCATTTCTATTTCGCCCCTAAATTAATCGGAGGAACGCTTGCTCCCAGCTTGATCTCCGGTGAAGGTTTTCAATCAATGAAAGATGTCCCCCATTTACAATTCACACAAATCACCCAAATCGGGCCGGATATAAAACTGACGGCCATACCTAAAGATGGAAAGGATGGTGACGATGTTTACAGGAATCGTTGAAGAAACAGGCACGATCCAAGCAATCAAAAAGACAGGCCTTTCCATGGCATTAACCATCGCCGCTTCAAAAGTGATAAGTGATGTGAAACTTGGCGACAGCATTGCGGTAAACGGCATCTGCCTGACCGTAACCGGATTTTCTGACAATCAATTTACGGTTGATGTCATGCCGGAAACAGTGAAAGCCACTTCGCTGAACGGCTTGTCAAAAGGCAGTAAAGTAAACCTGGAAAGAGCGATGTCCGCCAACGGACGGTTCGGCGGCCACTTTGTATCAGGGCATGTGGACGGAACGGCGGAAATTACGCGGATCGAGAAAAAAAGCAACGCGGTCTATTACGACTTAAAACTTTCGCCGGAATTGACAAAAACGCTCGTATTGAAAGGTTCAATTACGGTAGACGGCGTGAGCCTGACGATTTTCGGTTTATCAGACGAAAGCGTAACGGTATCCATCATTCCGCATACCATCTCAGAAACGATTTTTCAGACGAAAACAGTCGGATCGACCGTAAATATTGAGTGTGACATGATCGGGAAATACTTATACCGCTTTTTGCACAAAACAGAACAAACGAAAAGCAATCAAACTATCACGGAAGCCTTTTTAAGCGAGAACGGCTTTTAGAAAGGAAGATCGATATGTTTCATCCGATAGAAGAGGCGTTAGAGGCGCTGAAAAAAGGTGAAGTCATCATTGTTGTCGATGATGAAGACAGAGAAAACGAAGGAGATTTCGTAGCGTTGGCTGAGCATGCCACGCCGGAAGTGGTGAATTTTATGGCGACCCATGGTAGAGGCCTGATCTGCACGCCGCTGTCTGAAGACATCGCCGGCCGGCTGGATCTTCACCCGATGGTCGATCATAATACGGACTCACATGAGACCGCGTTTACGGTCAGTATTGACCACAGGCTGACAAAAACGGGCATCAGCGCGCAGGAACGATCCTTTACCATTCAGGCGCTGTTGAACGAAGAATCTGTGTCTGACGATTTTCAGCGTCCGGGCCACATTTTCCCCTTAATCGCAAAAAAAGGAGGAGTCCTGAAGCGGGCCGGCCATACGGAAGCAGCCGTTGACCTTGCAAAAGCCTGCGGATCTCAGGGAGCGGGCGTCATTTGTGAAATTATGAATGAAGACGGCACAATGGCCAGAGTGCCGGAGTTAGCCGAAATCGCCGAACGCCACCAGCTGAAAATGATTACGATAAAAGACTTAATAGAGTACCGTTACAACATTACGACACTTGTGAACAGAGAAGTTGATATTACGCTGCCGACTGACTTCGGCACGTTTAGAGTTTACGGATATACAAACGAGGTTGACGGAAAAGAACATCTCGCCTTTGTCATGGGGGATGTCCCGTTTAACAGCGAACCCGTTCTTGTCAGAGTGCACTCAGAATGCCTGACGGGCGATGTGTTTGCATCTCATCGCTGTGATTGCGGACCTCAGCTTCATGCCGCGCTTGCGCAAATTGCTGAAGAAGGCCGCGGCGTTCTATTGTATTTGCGCCAGGAAGGCAGAGGAATCGGTTTAATCAATAAGCTGAAGGCGTACCGATTGCAGGAACAAGGGTATGACACGGTTGAAGCGAACGAAGCGCTCGGCTTTCTGCCTGATCTGCGCAACTACGGCATCGGCGCCCAGATTCTCCGCGACTTAGGGGTTCAGCATATGAAACTTTTAACCAATAACCCCCGGAAGATCGCCGGCCTCGAAGGATACGGTCTCAGCATTTCAGAACGGGTGCCGCTTCAAATGGAAGCGAGTGAGCATAACAAGCAATATTTACAGACCAAAATGAAAAAACTTGGACATCTGCTTCATTTCTAAAAACAAATCTCACAAAAAAGGATGGATAACATATGAATATCATACAAGGAAACCTAGTAGGAACAGGACTTAAAATCGGAATCGTCGTCGGCAGATTTAATGAATTTATAACGAGCAAGCTGTTAAGCGGAGCGGAAGACACGTTGCTTCGCCACGGTGTAGAATCAAACGACATTGACGTCGCTTGGGTGCCGGGAGCGTTTGAAATCCCGTTTGCGGCAAAGAAAATGGCGGAAACGAAAAAATACGATGCCGTCATTACGCTCGGCACGGTTATCAGAGGAGCGACAACGCATTATGACTATGTCTGCAATGAAGCGGCAAAAGGCATCGCCCAGGCGGGAACGGCGACGGGCGTCCCGGTTATCTTCGGCATCGTGACGACTGAAACCATTGAGCAGGCCATCGAACGAGCCGGAACAAAAGCCGGAAATAAGGGAGCGGATTGCGCAGTATCTGCCATTGAGATGGCAAATTTAAACCGTTCATTTGAATAATTTGTTGAAAAGCGTTTAAAACAGCGGCGAAAATGATATAATGTGAGGAAACGGATCGCCTTTATGTATCCGTTTGATAGGACATGAATGGACATTTTGGATATAGAGGGGTTTTTATGTTAATTCGTTATAAAAAATCGTTTGAAAAGATTGCGATGGGTCTTCTGTCATTTATGCCGAATGAAAAAGATCTCAAGCAGCTTCAGCAGACAATAAAGGACTATGAAACGGATACTGGCCGCCAGCTCTTTCTTTGGAAAGAGGATGAAGATATCGTCGGAGCGATCGGAGTCGAAAAAAAGGACTCAGAAGTTGAAATCCGGCATATCAGCGTGAATCCTTCTCACCGCCATCAAGGAATCGGAAAGCAAATGATGGACGCCTTAAAACGTCTGTTCAAAACGGAGGCACTCGTTCCGAATGAATTAACGCAAAGCTTTTTTGAACGCTGTCAACATCAAAAAGATCAGGATATCTCATATAATAACTGACAAATGCTCCCGGAATCTTCACGGTTTCGGGAGCTGTTTTGATATAGAAAAAGCAGGGCTGACCGTCAGCCTCTGCTTTTTTTTCTTCTCTCAATTTCCCGTTCGCGTTCCTTAATGACATCCGTCCTGTCCCGCAGGCGGTGTTTATGAATAAGAAAGGTATCTGATACGCCGTCTTGCCCCCATGTATAGCCCTTTCGGCGGCATTCGGCAAGACATGCTTCTTTCAGGGCTTCATCTGTAATCGGCAGCATAACACTTTTATAAGGCAGGCCCGCTTCTATATCGTCTGAAAGCGTTTCTATCAGTTCAATCAGCTTCGGGTGGCTGAGACCGAGAGAACAGACCGCCTGCTTTTCAGACCGGAGAATACGTAAGCTGTTGGCAATCAGCCGTTTCGCCCCGGCTTCATTTCCCCTGCGCTGGTGATACAGAGCGACGGCAAGCTGAATCAGGCCGACCCAATGAATGCTCCGCTTTTCAGCCGGGCTTTCTTTCCAATATTCCTCTAACAGTTCATGACACTCAAAATAATCTCTTGATGCGTGAAATTCGGCCAAAAAGCCGATATAAGCTTTAGGATACAAGCCGCTTCCTCCTTTTATGCTAAAACCAGTGTACCACAGCGCTATGAAAAGGAAAAAAAGAGCGGCTTGGTGTCTGAAGCCTGAGGAACTAGCAGATGTAAGATGCTCCTACGACAACGAGCAAAATAAACAGAACGACAATTAATGCAAAACCTCCGCCGAAACAAGCTCCGCTCATGTGAAATCAGCCTCCCTTTGTTTCAAGTTTACACGGCTATCATATGTGCATCCGCCTTTAAAGGTATAGGCGTATATCTTCTTTTTCAGTATTTTCTAAATAACGGAGGACGTGTATAAAAGTATTGGACGAGAGCATTTCGGTGGATTATACTAAAGGGTAGCCAGTTTTTCCGGCAATGAGAGTGATATTGAAAATGGTGAGATAATGGTAGAATATCAAGTGAAAATTGATACGTTTGAAGGCCCATTGGACCTGCTGCTTCATCTGATTAACCGTCTTGAAATCGACATATACGACATACCCGTGGCAACCATTACTGAACAATATTTATTATATGTACATACAATGCAAGAGCTTGAACTTGATGTCGCCAGTGAATATCTGGTCATGGCGGCGACGCTTCTCAGCATTAAAAGCAGAATGCTGCTTCCGAAACAAGAAGAAGAGCTGTTTGAAGACGAAATGCTTGAAGAAGAAGACCCTCGGGACGAGCTGATTGAAAAGCTGATTGAGTATAGAAAGTATAAAACCGCTGCGAAGGATTTAAAAGAGCGGGAAGAAGAAAGACAAAAGTCATTTACAAAGCCGCCGAGTGATTTAAGTGAGTATGCAAAAGAAATCAAACAGACGGAGCAGAAGCTGTCGGTGACCGTTTATGACATGATCGGCGCGTTTCAAAAGGTGCTTCAGCGTAAAAAAATCACGCGGCCGAAAGAAACGACCATTACAAGACAGGAAATACCGATTGAAGACAGAATGAACGAAATCGTAAAAAGCTTAAAAACGGCGGGGAGAAGAATAAACTTCACGGAGCTTTTTCCTTCTCGGCAAAAGGACCATCTCGTCGTGACGTTTTTAGCAGTCCTGGAACTGATGAAAAATCAGCAGATTATCATTGAACAGGAAGAAAACTTTTCAGATATATACATTACGGGGAGTGAATCCATTCATGGCGCTTGATATCGTGAATTGGAAAGCGATTGTGGAAGCCCTGCTGTATGCGGCGGGTGATGAAGGGCTGACCAAAAAGCAATTGGTGACGGTGCTTGAAATAGAAGAAGCGGAACTGGCCGGAATCATGGAAGAAGTGGCCGCTCAGTACAAGGAAGACGACAGAGGCATCGAGCTTACCGAATATGCGGATACGTATATGCTTGGAACGAAAAAAGAATTCGTGCCTTATTTGAAAAAACTAATCGAAGTGCCGTCAAAAGGGCTGTCACAGGCTTCTTTGGAAGTGCTGGCGATCGTTTCGTACAAGCAGCCGATCACACGGGCGGAAATTGAAGATATCCGGGGTGTGAAGTCTGAGCGGATTCTGCACAGCCTCGTGTCAAAAGCGCTGCTGTGTGAGGTGGGCCGCGCCGACGGTCCCGGCCGGGCGATTTTATACGGCACGACACCGGTATTTCTTGAACAATTCGGCTTAAAAACATTGGAGGAGCTCCCGCCGCTTCCTGAAAATGCGGAGGAAGACGTTCTCCAGGAGGAAGCCGATTTATTCTTTGAAAACTTCAACCAAACTTTTGAGGATATTAAATAATAATCGTTTTTCATCATACGATAGTAGGGAAAGGCCATTGATGAATGACGCAAATGACGACGTACAAGAGAGGAAGGAAACGGACGGAAATGGGAAATTCGATTGTGAGGGCCCATACTGAAGAAACTGGTGAATTTTTAGCCGAGGTTGTCACGATGGTCAGCAGCTATTTAAATCATACAACTTTGCCGGAGATGCGGGCTCAAGGAGAGGCGGATGAGGCATACTGCCGCGACGTGCTCAGTGTGCTGAGGAGGATGACCGTTTTTTGCGAAGGCGCCCAGGAAGCCTGCAGGCGGCTTTTAATGCAGGAGCCGTTTCATGAGGCGAGAGCGGAAAAAACGCTGTATAAAGTATATCATCAGTGCGTGGAAGAGTTTTTCATGCCGAAAAAGGATACATGGTACGAAAACAGCCGCGCCGCTTATACAGGCCAAAGCGCGATTGAATTCTACCAGCAAGTGCCGGACTCGCTGCGGAGCCTTCTGCTTTCGCTCAGCAGTGAATTTCTGCGCATGCGGGAAGAATTGGCGCAATATGAAGCATCAGGCTCAAATATGGCATCAGTCAGATAAAAACTCTTCCTTTTGGGAGAGTTTTTTTATGTGAAAGTGATGCAATTGGTATTCATAAGTCATGGACATGCGCATAAACTTGTACAAACCCACAACAAGGACGTGAGCATTCATGCGCTTTCTCAAAAAAGCTGCCGTATTTCTTTTGACTTTTGTTATTCTTTTTTCCATTACAGACGGCAATACGGCACATGCCCAAATACATGTCAGCGCAAAAAGCGCGATTATAATCGACGGAGCATCTGGCAGGGTGTTATTCGCCAAGGATGAACATCATAAGCGGCGGATTGCAAGCATTACGAAAATCATGACGGCGGTGCTGGCGATTGAATCAGGGAAGATGGAAGAGACCGTGACGGTTTCCCCGAATGCCGTAAAAACGGAAGGCTCAGCCATTTATCTTCAGCCGGGACAAAAAGTAAAGCTGAAAGATCTCGTATACGGGCTTATGTTAAGGTCAGGAAATGACGCCGCTGCGGCAATAGCGGAATATGTCGGCGGAAGCCTTGACGGTTTTGTATTTATGATGAACAAAAAAGCCGAGCAAATCGGGATGGAAAATACAAAATTTCAAAATCCGCACGGGCTGGACGACCATGAAAATTTATATTCAACGGCGTATGATATGGCGCTTTTGACTAAATACGCGATGAAAATCAAGGAATACCGGACCGTTTCAGGCACAAAAGTGTATAAGGCGGAAACGATGGACCGGGTATGGAAAAATAAAAACAAGCTTCTGACCGGGCTCTACCGTTACAGCACAGGCGGAAAAACAGGTTACACAAAAATCGCGAAACGGACGCTCGTCTCGACGGCCTCAAAAGACGGAACGGATCTCATCGCGGTCACTATAAATGATCCGGATGATTGGGATGATCATATGAATATGTTTAATTATGTCTTTGAGCACTATAAAACCTATGTCGTCGCTAAAAAAGGCGGCATCCCGAAGCTGAAAAAGACGTTTTACGGAAAGCGTGCTTTTATTGCCCGGGATGTCAAATATTTGTTAAAAGAGGATGAAATAGACGATGTGAAAATCCGCACAACCTTAATAAAACCGAAAAAAGCCTGGAAAAAGGACGCCTCTCTCATTCCTGATGTCGTCGGCCGGATGACTGTTATGCATGATGGGAAAGTGATCGCCAAGATCCCCGTCTATTATGAAAATGAGCGCCATAAAAAACCGAAAAAGCATTTCATTGAGACGTTTACGAGCCTGTTTATGAGCGCGGCGGGCGGTTCGTCATGGTCAATTTAATCTGGGTATGTCTGACGGTAATCGGACTTGTCTTTGCGATGTTTAACGGTACCTTGCAGGATGTGAATGAAGCCGTTTTTAAAGGAGCAAAAGAAGCGGTTACGATCTCGTTCGGATTAATGAGCGTTCTCGTGTTCTGGCTCGGCCTGATGAAAATAGCCGAGCAGTCCGGCCTTTTGGATATATTCAGCAGAATGTGCCGCCCGTTTATTTCTAAGCTGTTTCCCGATATTCCCCCTGATCATCCGGCGATGGGATACATCTTATCAAATCTCATGGCAAACTTTTTCGGACTGGGAAATGCGGCGACACCGCTCGGCATTAAAGCCATGGAGCAGATGAAAAAGCTGAATGGAGGTAAGTCTGAGGCCAGCCGTTCCATGATTACCTTTTTGGCGGTAAATACTTCGAGTATTACATTGATACCGACAACCGTCATTGCCGTGCGCATGGCTTACTCGGCGAAATCACCGACCGATATCGTCGGGCCGACCATCTTAGCGACTTTAATTTCGGGAATCGGCGCGATTTTCATTGACCGCTACTTCTGGTACCGCCGCAAAAGAAAAGGGAGGTAAGCGAATGGAAATGGTGAATTGGCTGTCTTTAGCCATGATTCCGATTATTATCGCCGGTATATTGATATACGGCACGATCAAAAAAGTGCCGACGTATGAATCATTCGTTGAAGGCGGAAAAGAAGGAATTGAGATTGCGTTTTCCATCATTCCGTATTTGGTCGGGATGCTGGTGGCGATTACCGTATTCCGGGCCTCGGGCGCGCTGGATTTTGTCATGGGGCTGTGCAAGCCTTTCTTTACAGCGCTCGGCATTCCCGCAGAAGTCGTGCCGCTTGCTCTGATCCGCCCGATTTCGGGGACGGCGGCGCTCGGCATGACGACAGATCTGATCGCCGTGTACGGGCCTGATTCATTTATCGGCAGGCTGGCTTCGGTCATGCAGGGATCGACTGACACGACGCTGTATGTCCTGACGGTGTATTTCGGGGCGGTCGGCATCAAAAAAATGGGGGATGCTTTAAAGGTTGGTCTTCTTGCTGATTTGATCGGGGTGGTTGCATCAATCATCATAGTTACGTTATTATTTGGAAGCGCCTGAAATCAGGCGCTTTTTATATATCAAAATAACTCTCCTTGAAAAAGCTTGTTTGTTCAAGGGGAAAAAAGTAAGATTATACTTGAGGTGAACGACATGGAAAGACTGCAAAAAGTTATTGCTCATGCCGGCGTGGCATCACGCAGAAAGGCGGAAGAGCTGATAAAAGAAGGAAAAGTAAAGGTGAATGGAAAAGTAATAACAGAGCTCGGCGTAAAAGTGACCGGTTCTGATCAGATTGAAGTAAACGGATTAAAGGTGGAGCGGGAAGAACCCGTGTACTTTCTGCTTTATAAACCGAGAGGAGTGATCTCAGCAGCTGATGACGACAAAGGGCGGAAAGTGGTGACCGACTTTTTCAAAGAAGTGCCGCAGCGCATTTATCCGATCGGCAGGCTTGATTATGATACGAGCGGACTTTTATTGCTGACAAATGACGGCGAGTTTGCCAACAAACTCATGCATCCGAAATACGAAATTGATAAGACGTACGTCGCCAAAGTGAAGGGGATTCCTTCCAAGGAACTTCTGAGAAAGCTTGAGCGCGGCATTCAGCTTGAAGAAGGCAAGACGGCGCCGGCCAGAGCGAAATTGCTTTCCCTGGACAAAAGAAAGCAGACGAGCATCATTCAGCTGACGATTCATGAAGGCCGAAACAGACAGGTCCGCCGCATGTTCGAGGCGATCGGTCATGACGTGCTGAAACTAAAACGTGAAGAATACGCATTTTTAGATTTAAGAGGCCTGCGCACAGGAGACGCAAGAGAATTGTCGCCGCATGAGGTGAAAAGGCTGCGGGCTTTAGCTGAACACGGTAAAAACGCTTTCTAATTTTCACATAACCTTCAAAAATTACAAAACGTGTTGATGATATAATTGAATGGATTTGCAGGCAGGGGAGGGGAGCAGTGTACAATGAACAAAAAACGGCGGCGTTTATTCATTCGGACCGGCATCCTTCTCATCTTACTCTGCGCGCTCGGATATACCATCTATAATGCCGTATATACAAACGGTGAGCGTATATCTGAGGGGTCCAAAGCCCCGAATTTCGCGCTGAAAGATACAGAGGGCAGACTCATAGAACTGAGTCAGTTAAAAGGAAAAGGTGTTTTTCTGAATTTCTGGGGAACGTGGTGTGAGCCGTGCAAGCAGGAATTTCCCTATATGGAGAATCAATACAAGCATTTTAAAGACCTCGGTGTCGAGGTGGTTGCGGTAAATGTCGGCGAATCAAAAATTGCAGTACATAATTTTATGAAAACATACGGCGTCAATTTCCCGGTTGCGCTCGATACTGACCGGCAAGTGCTGGACGCGTACGGCGTATCACCTATTCCGACGACATTTTTGATCAATCCCGACGGAAAAGTCGTGAAAGTGGTGACCGGCACGATGACAGAACGCATGGTTCATGACTATATGAATTTAATTAAGCCGGAGGCGTCTTCATGAAAAAGGTCAAATGTGAATGCGGGCACGTGAATCCAGCCGGGACGGTTTTGTGCGAGTCGTGCGGGAAGCCGCTTGATGATCAAAAATCGCCGCTTGCCGATATGCGGTACGACGGCAGCGCAAGGCGTTCGCAAACATATAACAAAACAATCGTAGATAAGGTATGGAACTTCTTTTCTTCCGTAAAAGTCGGAATATGGCTGATCGTCATTACTCTGGCGGCGTCTGCTTTCGGTACGGTTTTTCCGCAGGAAGCTTATCTGCCGCCGGGCGCCCAGCCGGATACATATTATGAACAGCAGTACGGCATAATCGGCCAACTGTATTATCTGCTGGGGTTTCATCACCTGTACGGCTCATGGTGGTATATGCTCCTGATCGCATCCATTGGCATATCACTGGTCATCTGCAGCCTGGATCGGGTGATTCCTTTGTACAGGGCGCTGAAAAATCAAGGAGTACGGCGGAATCCGGTCTTTTTGAAGAGGCAGCGTCTATACAGCCGGACAGAAATCGAGCTGAGCGGGGATGCGGCTGATAGCATCAGAACACGATTGAAAAAAAAGCATTATAGAGTGCGAGAACAAGAGGGAAGCATTCTGGCGGAAAAAGGCCGTTTTTCAAGATGGGGGCCCTACGTCAATCATATCGGCCTGATCATTTTTCTGATCGGAGCCATGCTGAGATTTGTACCCGGTATGTATGTCGATGAAACGCTCTGGGTCCGTGAAGGCGAAACCGCCCAGATCCCCGGCACTGACGGCAAGTATTACTTAAAAAACAACCGGTTCACGATGCAGACATATAACAAAGACACTGAGAAAAAAGTATTCGCCGACGCCATTGACAGAGCCGGAAACGGCAAAGTCGCCAAATCCTTCACAACGGACGCGGTTTTGTACAAGAGGGAAGGCGACATTGTATTCGGTGAAAAGCCGAAGCTTAAAAGAGTCAAAGAAAACAATATCCGCGTCAATGAACCGCTGCGCTTTGACTCCTATTCTGTGTATCAGGTGGACTATAAAGAAAACCAGCTCGATCAGATGGTATTTCAGCTGATCGACCAAAAAACAAAACAGTCATTCGGCAAACTGAAGATCAATCTTCTTGATCCCGACACGGACTATGATCTTGGTAACGGTTACAAAGTGCAGATCGCCAGTTATCTTCCTGATTTTTATTTTAACAAGGACGGAGAACCGAGCACGAAAACGAAGGTTCCTAACAATCCGGCTTTTGTCTTTAAAATCACGGCTCCTGACAAGCCGAAAGGGGAGAAAAGTTTTGTTGCGATTCAGCAGACTGTTGAAGGTTCCGAAAGTAACAAGTACAAATTAAAATTCGACCATGTGGAAACGAAAAACATTACAGGACTCACCGTCAGAAAAGACTTAACCTTATGGGTGCTTGCCGTCGGCGGCGCGATCTTTATGATCGGCGTCATTCAAGGAATGTACTGGCAGCACAGAAGGATCTGGATCAAAACAGGTGATCATGAAGTGCTTGTGGCGGGACATACGAACAAAAACTGGTTCGGTCTGAAAAAAGATATCGAATTTGTTCTTAGCGAGACCGGGATTCAAGAGCCGGCCGATCAAAAAGAATTGGCCAAAAATCAGGCCTAGTGAAAAAGGAGTGGTGTCATGGCGGAGCTGAGCGCAAATTTTCTTTATGCTGCCTTTTTGATTTATTTAATTGCCGTCCCGGTTTTCGGCGGCGCCATCCGGGGAACAAAAGGTGCTAAGGACGGTAAGGGCCGCTGGTCGGCTATCGGAATCACGTTAACCATTTTCGGATTTCTTTGTCATCTCGGCTACTTCATTGCGAGATGGTCGGCAAGCGGACATGCGCCTGTCAGCAATATGTTTGAATTTACGACGTCATTCGGCATGATGCTTGTTCTAGCTTTTATTATTATTTACTTTATTTACAGACTGCCTTCATTAGGCATGTTCACATTGTCTATCGCGCTTTTGCTTATCGCATATGCAAGCATGTTTCCGACAGACATTACGCCGCTTATTCCGTCACTGCAGAGCAATTGGCTGTACATTCACGTCACGACGGCGGCGCTCGGGCAGGCGATTCTTGCGATCAGTTTTGTAGCCGGCGTCATTTTCCTGTTAAAGCACGTCGACCAATCTAGACCGGGTAAAAAAACGTTCTGGCTCGAAGTCATCATGTTTATACTCGTGACGACCGTGGCATTTATCGCCGTCACGTCGGCATTCCGGATGGCGGACTACAAAGCTGAATTTAATTGGGTGGATAAAAAAGAAGCCAAAAGCGTCATGATATATGATATGCCTGCGCTTGTCGGCCCGCATGAGGGAGAACTGCTTACGGAAGGCGCAATGAAGCCGCTTATTGAGCTTCCGGCCATTTTTTCAGGCAGAAAGGTCAATACGGTGATCTGGTCGTTTGGCGCAGGCCTCGTTTTATACGGTGCGCTCAGGCTGATATTCAGAAAGAGAATCAGCGCTCTTATCAGCCCGCTCGTCAAAAATGTGAATCTGGACTTGGTCGATGAAGTCGGCTACCGCGCTGTTTCCATCGGTTTTCCGGTATTCACACTCGGCGCGCTTGTGTTTGCGATGATTTGGGCGCAGCTTGCATGGACGCGTTTTTGGGGCTGGGACCCGAAGGAAGTATGGGCGCTGATTACCTTTTTATTTTACGCAGCGTATTTGCACTTGCGGCTGTCAAGAGGCTGGCATGGCGAAAAGTCCGCGTGGCTTGCCGTCATCGGCTTCGCCATTATTATGTTTAACTTAATTTTTGTGAATCTCGTGCTTGCCGGACTTCATTCGTACGCATAGATGCAAAAAGCCGATACAGTTCTCAAGCTGCCGCACAGTTTGTTAAAATGAAAGTAACAGAAGGAAAGCAGGGGGAAAACGATGGATCAAACAAATGAAACTAAAATATTAGTAGTAGATGATGAAGCCAGAATTCGACGCCTTTTAAGAATGTACCTTGAACGGGAAAACTATGTGATTGAAGAAGCGGAAAACGGCGACGAGGCCATTAAAATGGGGCTGGCATCAGATTATGATCTGGTGCTCTTGGATTTAATGATGCCGGGAACGGACGGAATCGAAGTATGCCGGCAGCTCAGAGAAAAAAAAGCGACGCCGATTATCATGCTGACGGCAAAAGGGGAAGAAGCCAACCGCGTTCAGGGGTTTGAAGCGGGTACGGACGATTATATCGTCAAGCCTTTCAGCCCGAGAGAAGTGGTGCTTCGGGTAAAGGCGCTTTTAAGAAGGGCTTCCCAAACATCTTATCTGACAGCCAATACCCCGACAAAAAATGTGCTCGTCTTTTCGCATCTATCCATTGATCACGATGCTCACAGGGTGACTGCGGACGGCACGGAGGTGAGCCTGACGCCGAAGGAATATGAACTGCTGTACTTCCTGGCGAAAACACCGGACAAAGTGTACGACAGGGAAAAGCTTTTAAAAGAAGTGTGGCAGTATGAATTTTTCGGAGACCTCAGAACGGTGGACACCCATGTCAAACGGCTCCGTGAAAAATTAAATAAAGTGTCCCCGGGAGCGGCGAAAAAAATCGTCACCGTATGGGGAGTCGGATACAAATTTGAGGTAGGCGCTGAATGAAGTTTTGGAAAAGCGTAGTAGGAAAGCTTTGGTTTACCATTCTTTCACTCGTGTTAATTGTTTTATTTATTTTAACGGTGCTGCTTCTGGAATTTATAGAAAATTACCACGTTGAAGAAGCGGAAAAAGATTTAACGCAGCTTGCCGACAAAATTGCGGTCATAATAGAAAATCATGAAGACCAGCCGCTTGCCAGATCCATCACGTGGGAACTGGCGGACAATTTAACGAGCATCGCGATCATTCAGGATGATAAGCATGTCTGGTATTCGCCCAATGACGATAATCATTTATCCTCTATTACATTAGAGCAGATCAAACATGACCGGGATCTGCACAAGGCGCTGACAGACCGCAAAAAAGTAAGCAAACGCGCGGTGCCCAACAATGCCGGTTCGGATAACGAACGGCTGATCGTCGGAGTGCCGTATGAAAAAGACGGCAAAAAAGGCATGGTCTTTTTATCCCAATCGCTGCTTGCCGTCAAAGATACGACGAAACATACGACACGGTATATTTTTCTTGCGGCGGGCATTGCCATCGTCTTGACAACGTTTTTCGCGTTCTTTTTATCCAGCAGGGTGACATATCCCCTTCGAAAAATGCGGGAAGGCGCCCAAGACTTGGCGAAAGGAAAGTTTGATACAAAAATTCCGATTCTGACCCAAGATGAAATCGGGGAACTGGCCATTGCCTTTAATCAGATGGGACGGCAGCTCAATTTTCATATTAACGCGCTGAATCAGGAAAAAGAACAGCTGTCCAATATTTTAAGCAGTATGGCAGACGGGGTCATCACCATTAATATCGACGGCACCATTTTGGTGACCAACCCGCCGGCCGAACGTTTTCTGCAGGCATGGTATTATGAGCAGAACATGAACATTAAAGAAGGAGACAACCTTCCCCCTGAAGCAAAAGAGCTATTTCAAAATGCAGTGAACACGGAAAAAGAGCAAATGATTGAAATGACGCTTCAAGGAAGGTCATGGGTTTTATTGATGTCGCCTCTTTATGCGGAATCACACGTCCGCGGCGCCGTGGCCGTGCTCCGTGATATGACCGAAGAGCGCAGGCTGGATAAATTGCGTGAAGACTTCATTGCCAATGTCAGTCATGAGCTCAGAACCCCGATTTCTATGCTGCAGGGATACAGCGAAGCAATAGTGGACGACATTGCAAGCACCGAAGAGGAGAAAAAAGAAATCGCACAGATCATTTATGATGAATCTCTTCGCATGGGCCGGCTCGTCAATGATTTGCTGGATTTGGCCAGAATGGAATCCGGACATACGGGCCTGCACTATGAAACGGTAAACCTGCATGAATTTCTGGAGAAGATCTCCCGCAAATTTTCCGGGGTAGCGAAGGAAAAAGGCGTTTCGCTCACAGAGGACATCTCAGTGTCTCAGCCGGAGTGTGTCTTTGATGAAGACAAAATGGAACAGGTGTTTACCAACCTTATAGATAATGCGCTGCGCCATACGGAGTCAGGCGGAAGCGTTCATATCGCGGCTCAGATCGTAAAAGACGGACTGAAAATCGATATCAAAGATTCCGGCTCTGGAATACCGGAAGAGGACCTGCCTTTTATTTTTGAACGTTTTTATAAAGCAGACAAAGCAAGAACAAGAGGCAGGGCGGGAACCGGACTCGGACTCGCCATCGTAAAAAATATCGTGGAAGCCCACGGCGGCTCAATTGCGGTTCACAGCAGCATCGACAAAGGGACGACGTTTACATTTTATATTCCGACAAAAGCGCAGGATGACGTCTGAAATTGACGAACAATCTTGTTCCATACGAAACACCCGCATGTTCTGCGGGTGTTTTTTATTTGTTTCTCCTTTAAAAATTTAAGAATATGTTAATATAAATTCCCTTCCAAATTCCAGTTTCTCGTAATATAGTTGTAATGTAACTTTTCAACGCATTTTTACGACAAAAAAGTGAACGGAGGGGTTTCCCATGGAAGAAACCTTTCAGATATTATATGATGCATACCATCAAGATTTATATCAATTTTTATTTTATATGGTAAAAGATAAGTCGCAGGCTGAAGATTTGACGCAGGAAGTGTATATCCGCGTCTTGAATTCCTATCATACATTTGAAGGAAGAAGCAGTGAAAAAACATGGCTGTTATCCATCGCACGCCATGTGGCGATTGACTGGTTCCGCAAGCAGCAGACGATCAGACAGCGTATTATGGGTACGTTTGATTGGGATACACAAGATGTCAGAGATCAGCATTTGCTTCCGGACGAACTCGCCGTACAGCATGAAAACGTCCGGGAAATTTATACCGCGCTTGATCATTGCACCATTGATCAAAGAGCTGTTATTATCTTGAGATTTATTCAGGGATATTCCATTCAAGAAACAGCCGCCGCTCTCCGCTTCTCGGAAAGCAAAGTCAAAACGACCCAACACAGAGGGCTCAAAATACTTCGGAAACAGATGGAGCTTTTGAGGGAGGAGCTAATGGATGATGAAGTCATATTGGAACGAAGAAAGAGTAGAGGAGTTGTTAAGACAACTTCCGGCGGTTAGAGATCATCGTTCACCCGAGGCCATTTACCGGAATATTGAAACGGGTAAACCGTACAGGAAAAAACCGGCCCGAAGCTGGATCGGCCCCGCCGCAGCCGGCATCTGCGCATTGTGCATCGCTCTGATTATATCTCCTCACCTGATGACAAACAAATCTTCCGGTGATCTTACCGCTGACAGCCGCCAGACAGAAAAAGCCAGTCAGTCAGCTTCTGTCAAGCCGCCGGATCAGAAGACGTTCGTCGTCTCAAACCAAAACAAAAACAATTACATTACTTTGGCATTTGCCGATTCAGAAACATCCGCCGTCATACCGGTCAGTTTTGAAAAAAAGAAGCCGGATGAATCGGTTTCAGAGGCTTTATCCGAAGCGGAAAACCTAGAAGTGCCCGAATCCTTCCTGTCTGTGCCGAACCTTTTGGAAGGTGTGCAGGTAACGGCGGATAAGAAGGATTTGCTTGTGCAGGTAAACGGACGGCTCTCTATCGAATCAGTTGCCGATGCTGACTTATTGAAAAAGATGCTGAAAGAGACTTTGACATGGAGTCCTTACGAGCGGATTAAATTGAAAAAGGTTCAAAACGGAGCCGGACAGGATTTTTATAAATCTTACGGCATTTCCGCTGAGATGTCCGTACATAAACAGACAAACCGGGCGTATTTTTCTTACAGCGACAGTCTGGGACAAGAGTATCTCATCCCGTCTGAACAAACCTATTATTCAGTATATCAGGCTATTGACGGGATGAAGACAACAGACGGAGGCTCACAGACTGCGAGCATTATAGAAGCAGATGCGATTGCATCGGTATCGGAAAGGGAAGACGGCGAGCAGCTGCGGATTCAATTGTCCGAAAAACATAAGGTTGAAAATTCGCTGGAAGGGATTTTAATGATCGAAGGGCTTCTGTTAACGGCGAAGGAATTCGGTTATTCTGAGGTGCTGTTCACACATGCGCATACAAAGAAAATCGGTAATTATGATGTGACAAAACCTATCGCTGTCCCTGCCGCGCCTAATCCGCTTCCAAGCCATTAAACGTAAAAAAACCCAAAACATATGAATGTTTTGGGTTTTTTGTTGGTTACGGAAGATCAATCAGTTTAACGGAAACAATATCCTGAATTGAAGTCAACTCATTGACGACTTTATCATCTAAATGTTTATCAAAAGAAAGCATCATAATGGCTTCTCCGCCTTTTTCTTTACGGCCTACCTGCATGGTAGCGATATTGATATCATTATCGCCGAGGATGCGTCCTACGCGTCCGATTACACCAGTCGTATCCTGGTGCTGGATATAAACGAGGTGGCCGGCAGGATTTAAGTCAATATTAAAGCCGTTCAGTTCAACGATTCGTTCACCGAAGTGAGGGATATACGTAGCCGTTAACGTAAATGTGCTCCGGTCTCCGGTTACTTTTACGCTGATGCAGTTATCATATCCTGATTCATTGGAGGAAATCTTCTCGCTGAAGCTGATTCCGCGTTCTTTTGCTACACCGCCGGCGTTCACTTCATTGACCGTTGAGTCTACACGCGGTTTTAAGAAACCGGACAGCAGGCTTTTTGTAATAAATGATGTTTCAAGTTTGGCGATGGTGCCTTCATATTGAATCGCAACATCTTTGACGGGTTCCTTCATACATTGTGATACGAGACTTCCGATTTTATCAGCAATTTGGTGATAAGGCTGGATTTTTTTGAATTCATCTTTTGTCATCGCAGGCAGATTGATCGCTGACATGACAGGCAGACCTTTTGCAAACTGCAGCACTTCTTCAGAAACCTGTGCCGCGACATTCAGCTGTGCTTCTTTCGTTGAAGCGCCTAAGTGAGGTGTGGCGATCACCAGCGGGTGGTCGGGAAGCTTTGATTCAACTGGCGGTTCCACTTCAAACACGTCAAGGGCAGCGCCTGCGACATGGCCGCTTTCCAGCGCTTCCAAAAGCGCCGCTTCATCAATAATGCCGCCTCTTGCGCAGTTGATAAGACGGACGCCTTTTTTCGTTTTGGCAATGGTTTCTCTGTTAAGCAGTCCTTTTGTTTCCTTTGTTAAAGGCGTGTGGACGGTAATGATATCCGCGCTTTCAAGCACTTCTTCGAATGTCCGGCTGTTTACGCCGATTTTGCCGGCTCTCTCTTCGGTTAAGAAAGGATCGAATACATGAACCGTCATACCGAACGCTCTGGCGCGCTGGGCAATCTCGCTTCCGATCCGGCCCAGACCGACAATGCCTAAAGTCTTTCCGTAGAGCTCCGCCCCGACAAAAGCCGTCCGGTTCCATTCTCTTGATTTTACTGAGATATTGGCTTGCGGAATGTGTCTCATTAATGAAGAAATCATCGCGAATGTATGCTCTGCCGTTGAAATGGTGTTTCCATTCGGCGCGTTTATCACGATAACCCCATGTTTTGTGGCCTCATCAATGTCGATGTTGTCTACGCCGACACCGGCTCTGCCGACGATTTTTAAAGAGGTCATTTTTTTAAACAATTCTTCGGTTACTTTCGTGGCACTGCGGACTAACAGGGCATCAAAGGTATGTAATTCATCTTCTGCATCCGCGACGTTTTTTTGAACAATTTCTATAAAGTCTGATTCCATCAGCGGCTTTAAGCCGTCATTGCTCATCTTATCTGAGACCAAAACTCGAAACATTGTTAGATTTCCTCCTAGTTTAGCTGACTAAATATCTGATAATTTATCATATTCTCAATAGAGTGTCAATGTGTATTGACGCAGTAAAGGAGAAAAGGAAACCGCTGAATCAGCTTAAATTGGGCTTCCCCAATATTTTATTTAAATTTGAGCAGTTCTCTATACAATTGCAATTTGATCATATATAATGTGAATAAATTCATAAGATCAATCTTCGGGGCAGGGTGAAATTCCCTACCGGCGGTGATGAGCATCATGCTCTAAGCCCGCGAGCTGCTTCGGCGGCAGGATCCGGTGAGATTCCGGAGCCGACAGTATAGTCTGGATGGGAGAAGATGGAGGTTCAGCAGACGTTTTGATGCTTATATCAAACGTTTCTTTGCCAAGCCTTAGTAAGCTCCCGCTTTTTAACAAAAGCGGTTTTTTTATTGGGGCGCAAAAGAACCTTTCCTCTTTTCGAGAGATTTGATCGAAAAGGAGAGAGCATTGTGAAAGTAAAAAAATTAGTTGTCATCAGTATGCTTAGCAGTATTGCTTTTGTGCTTATGCTGTTAAATTTCCCGTTTCCGGGGCTGCCGGATTACTTGAAAATTGATTTCAGTGACGTTCCTGCAATTATCGCCATTTTGGTTTACGGGCCTGCGGCGGGGGTTGCGGTTGAAGCGATTAAAAATATTCTGCAGTATATCATTCAAGGAAGCATGGCCGGCGTGCCTGTCGGGCAGGCAGCCAATTTTATCGCGGGAACGCTGTTTATTCTGCCGACGGCGTTTATGTTTAAAAAGCTCAATTCGGCAAAAGGGCTTGCAGTGAGCCTGCTGGCCGGAACCGCGGCGATGACCGTGCTGATGAGTATTTTGAACTATATTCTTATCCTGCCCGCGTATACTTGGTTTTTACATTCACCGGCACTGTCAAACAGCCAGTTAAAAACGGCGGTTGTCGCAGGAATCCTGCCGTTTAACATTGTAAAAGGCGTTATCATCACCATCGTCTTTACGTTCATCTTTACGAAGCTGAAACCTTGGATTGAACAAAAACGCAGCATCCAGACACAATAACCACTTCAAAGCGCCCGCTCTGTAAAACACAGACCGGGCGCTTTTTTGATTGTTTGATCACGCAAAAAATAAGACTCCGGCCGATAACAGCCGGAGTCTTATTCAGGACGAAAAAGCTCCTCTCACGGGGAGGGCTTTTTTATTCGTATTTCAGCGGGTCGCCTTCGAACGGTTCATCCGCAACTTTGATTGAATCAGTAGGGCATCCTTCAAATGCGTCAATCATATCTTCTTCCAGAACTTCCGGAACTTCGACGACGCCTTTATTTTCGTCAAGCGTAACGAACGCAATGCCTTCATCATCATAATCATAAATGTCTGGTGCCGCAGCTCCGCAGGCGCCGCATGCAATACACGTATCTTTATCTACAATTGTGTACTTTGCCATGAATAAAACCTCCCAGATTGTTCGTGTTGGAACAAATGGTTTACCTTATATATTTTTAAATATAACACCTATTCCTCTTACTTATTGTAATGATGTTAGTGTCAAATTTCAACAGAAAAATGATTGAGAATGCTTATCACATAAGGGATTCTCTTTAGCACTTCCCCCTAAAAGATGACTTTAAACGTCAAATTTATATGAAAATCTGTTAAAATAAAAAGAACCAAAAAACGAAACTTGTCACAGAAGAAATGTAGGTGTGTTTAGATTGGCGATAAACTACTTTGATACCGTGGTTCTCGACTGTCTGGACAAAATAGACGGCGAACGGACTCCGAGTGCTGTGTTTCATTTATTAAAAGGAAAAAAGTCGTCTCAAACCATTCAGGATGCCGGCTTATTTCAGATCGCTAAATATTTCGGCATGGCTTCACATTGTGAACGCGGCGATATTGCGGCTTCTTTGCATAAACTCACCGAGAACTCATACATTACAGCCGGAAAAGAAGAGGGAACGTGGAAAGTGACTGCGCGCGGCGTTCAAAAGCTTGAACGGGCGTTTGCCGAGCGGCCTTGGCCGAAGCACTGCCACGGCGCGAATTATCAAACGCCTGCCGTCACCCTGTGGAGGCGGCTTTCCCTGCTCATTCAAGTCCTGTCAAACAAAGAGCATCAATGCAGTCAATATATCCCGGTTACAAACGATGTGCAGACGCTGAGATGGGTCAAACGGTTCATGCGCAAAAACAGAGACGCTAAAGAGCTCTCCGTCCAAATGCATGAGACGCTGTTTCACCTTCTGCAAGGCGTAAGTGAACGGCAGGCGCTTATTTTTGTCTATTCTTTAACTTCATTCAACAGAATCGGCAAAACGAATAAGCAGCTTGCTCTCCAGCTGAACGAAGATGAATGGTATGTGTCCGTCCAGTTTTGGGGAGCGGTACATTATGTTATTCAATCGCTTCCGCAATGTGCATATCCCGCTCTGCGCGAGCTGTTGTCCGATCTGCAGGCGGAAAGCGCGCTGACACAGTCTGCCAGAAAAACCTTAGAGCTGTTGGAAAAAGGGTTTCCGATTGAACGGATCGCCGCGGTCAGAAATTTAAAAACCGCCACAATCGAAGATCATATCGTAGAAATATCATTGCATCAGCCTGCATTTTTTATAGAACAGTATCTTTCTGAAGAGGAACAGCGTATGATAACGGCATTTGCAAAACAGCATCAAACGAATAAAATTAAACAGATTCGCGAAGGAATGCAGATGCGCTTCAGCTATTTCCAGATCAGGCTGGCGCTGGCAAAGACGGTGAATCAGCATGACTGAGCTGCATAAAGCTTTATCCAAGTATTTTGGTTTGCATTCCTTTAAAAAAGGGCAGGAAGAGATTATGACTAGCGTGCTCCAAAAAAAGGATACGATCGCCATGCTTCCGACCGGCGGGGGAAAATCATTATGCTATCAGCTCCCGGGTTACATGATGGACGGGCTGGTGCTGATTATTTCGCCGCTCCTTTCATTAATGGAAGATCAGGTGCAGCAGCTGAAAGCGAAAGGAGAAAAGCGGGTTGCGGCATTAAACAGCATGCTGAATTCCGCAGAGCGGCATTTTATCCTCAGCAACATCAGCCGGTATAAATTTCTCTATATGTCTCCTGAAGCCCTTTCTTCACCTTATGTGCTGAACCGTTTGAAAAATGTCCCGGTCAGTTTATTTGTTATTGATGAGGCTCATTGCATATCAGAATGGGGACATGATTTCAGGCCTGATTACTCGAAGCTCGGACCTTTCAGGCAGGCACTCGGAAAGCCGCCTGTATTGGCGCTGACCGCAACAGCGACAAAAGAAACGCTCAGAGACGTGACGGATGTGCTCGGACTTGAGCATGCGGTGCGTCATCTTTATTCAGTCAACCGGCCGAATATTCTCCTGGCGGCAGAACATTTGGCGGATAATGCCGAAAAAATAAGCAGGCTCACGGAGCTTGCCGAAAAGCTTGAAGGCCCGGGTATCATATATTGTCCGACCAGAAAATGGGCGGAAGAGCTTGCGGCTGAGCTGAACGAAAAAACGGGAAAGCGGACGGATTATTATCACGGCGGAATGGATACAGGCGACAGGATTTTAATCCAGCAGCAATTTATCCATAACCAGCTTGATTGCATCTGCTGCACCAATGCGTTCGGCATGGGTGTGGATAAGTCAGATATCCGCTTTGTCATTCACTTTTATCCTCCCCAAACGGCCGAGGCCTTTATGCAGGAAATCGGCAGAGCGGGACGCGACGGCAGCCCGAGTGTCAGTATTTTGCTGAGGGCGCCCGGCGATACCGAGCTTCAGCAGCAGATTATTCAGACAGAAAGCCTGTCTGATTATGACCTGGAAGGCATTTTGGCTATCATACGGGATGCCGGTACGGGTGATGAACGAAAGCTTCGGGACGTTCTGATCAATAAAGGCGTCCAGGAAACACAGGCGCGAACGGCCGTCCATCTGTATCTGCAAGGAAAAACCACAAAAGAGCAGCTGCAGGAAGAACTGACATACCGCGTGGAAAAGAAGCTGCGTAAAATGAATCGTTTTTCGGCGTTATTAGAGCGGAAAGAATGTATAAGAGAAGCGCTGCTGTCTTATTTTGATGAACCGTATGAGCCTGATGGTCAAACCGGACAATGCTGCAGCAGCTGCGGACTTGATCTGGCTCCGTACGAGCAAAAAGGAGAACGTAAAAATATGGAACGGTTTGAAGATTGGAAGCTGGAATTAGGCCGGATTTTCGGATCAGAGTCTGCGGGTGAGTTCAGCTGAGACGGCAAAGCGAATTGATCCGGCAGCTCTCAGACCGGGAGATTGTGATGCAGCTGTACGCCACCCAATTGCTCATATTGGCGGTTTCAGCTGTTATCGGCTTTTTCTTTTTTACCGACATTCACGATTTTTTAAAACTGTGGCATATACGTGACGATAATATCATATGGTACGGTGTAACTCTTGCCGTCCTTGTCATTTTTGCCGATCTGGCGGTGATGAAATGGTGTCCTTCGCATTTATATGATGACGGCGGCATTAATGTATTGCTTTTTAAGAACAGGCCGGTTCTGCACATTTTGTTTTTGACGCTTCTCATTTCGTTCAGCGAAGAGATTTTGTTCAGAGGCGTTCTGCAAACACATATCGGCTTATGGGCCGCCAGCTTCATTTTTACCGTGCTTCATTTCAGATACTTGGCGAAGTGGCTTCTGTTTATGATGGTTGCGGGCATCAGTCTTTTGCTGGGGCTTATCTATGAATGGACCGGCAATTTATTCGTTCCGGTTACAGCGCATTTTATTATTGATGCGGTATTTGCCTGTCAGATCCGTTTTCAATATGTTAGGAGGGGTTTGCATGACGGAAATGTCAAGAGTTGAAAGAAGAAAAGCTCAGCTGCGTGCCGAGCAGCAGGTTGCCGCGGCCGCGGATGAACAAATTGAATATCTTGAAGACAGCCTCCCGACAAGACAATCTGTAAAAGAGGAGCGTAAAAAAAAGGAAGAGCAGGTGAAGGAAAAAACCAAAACAAAAACGCCGCTGTTCACTTTTCTGACCGTCCTGTTCATTATCGTAACAATCGGTGTCTTTTTCGGTCTTCTTTATATGACGAACAGCAGCAGATTTGACCCGAAGGACTATGAAGATGTCTTTATAGACCACAGTGAAAGCGCGCCTGCCGTTATTCCGAAAGGCGCTCAGAAAGAAACGTCAGAAACCGCTCTTTTAGAACAACCGAAAAAAAAGTCTGACGACAAAGATAAGAAAGAAGCGGCTGCACCTGAAAAAACGAAAGAAAAACCAAGTGAAAAAACGGAAACGCCCTCAGAAAAACAAGTAAAGCCGACAGACACCGAATACGCGGAGACAAAACAGCAGTCTCCGCCGGCTGTCCGTGAAAAAGCGGCTCCGGCTGAGGTGAGTGATCAAGCCGGGACTGTCCCAAAAAAAGTGCGGACCGTACAGCATACTGTACAGCCGAAAGAAACGCTTTACCGCATTTCAATGAAATACTATAAAAGCCGGGCGGGCGAAGAAAAAATCCGCAGCTACAACGGATTAAACGGAAACGACGTGTACACCGGCCAGGTTCTGAACATTCCGCTGTCTGATTAAAATAAATGCATGTTTTCACCGCGTTTTTCATATAGTGTACCAATGAAAACGGACAAGGTGTGAAGCGCATGGATTCTTTATGGAAGCAATTAGACCGATTTGCTGACGGACCGACGAAACAAATGCTTCAGGCGCTGGTGAAACGGAAATTAAAATACGAAAATTATGCCGTACAATGCCGAAGATGGCAGTGGGCGTCCCTCGTTTGTTTTTCCCTGATGTGCATACTGCTGATGTTTAAAAGCTTTAATGCCCCCCAAGCCTCTCCGCAGCTGATTCTGCAGGAAATATTAGGCCATACGGTTTACTTGTGCTGGATTATGGCTTCCGCTTTTGCGTATTGCACTTCTTATTATTTTAAAAAAAAGGAAGAAAAAGCTGAGGGTGAATTTCATAAACTGAGATGTGAAATTATCCAAAAAAGCACGGATTTATGGCCCCAGCCTGAAAAATGGAGGGCGAGAGAATCTGTTTTTCACTTGATGAAACATCGGTATGATATCAATCTTTATTTTGAAAGCAAATAAAATGAGGCGTTTTCCGGAAAGGATAGAAACGTCTTTTTTTGTTTGTCCGTCTAATATAAGACAATGACAGAATGGAGAGTGCGTTTATGAAGCTTACAGCGGGAATTCTCGGCTCATTGGCGGGAGCGGCTGCGGTTATGGCGGCCGTTATGTACAAAACGGCAAACGGCAGCCATCTGAAAACACATACATTTACGCTTGATAAAATGAAGGGGATGAAGCCGCTCACCATCTTTTTTATATCTGACGTGCACCGCCGTTTAATTGATGAAAAGCTTCTCCGCGAAGCGGCAGGTTATAAGCCGGATGCCGTTTTGCTCGGCGGTGATTTGGCGGAGGGCGGAGTTCCTTACGCCAGAATTGAAGAAAACATTAAACGTCTTACGGCTCTTGCGCCTGTCATGTATGTGTGGGGAAATAATGATTACGAGGTCAGCCAGCAAAAACTGCTCTCTCTTTTACGGGCATATAAAGTGATCCCGCTGAGAAATGAATCGGTTCAGTTTGCTTATAAAGGGGAAACCGTTACGATCTGCGGGGTGGATGATATCAGGATGATGATGGATGATTACGAATCTGCAATCAGATATACGGATGCTGACAAAGTAAACCTCCTGCTTTGCCATAACCCGGACATCCATGAGCAGATGAGGGAGTCAGACGGGATTGACGCTGTGTTCAGCGGCCATACGCATGGCGGCCAAATCCGTTTCGGACGGTTCGGGCCGTACGAATTGGGCGGGACGGGAACGGTAAAAAAAGCGCATTACCTGATCAGCAACGGCTACGGGACGACAAAAGTTCCGCTGAGGCTCGGGGCGAAACCGGAGACGCATATGATTACGCTGTGCGGACCGGATGAGCCGTCTTCCTGAAACAAACCCGGCCGCGGTGATAAAAAACGGCATTCTGCTTGTCTTCCCGCTGTACACGGTGTAAACTGATAACAAATTAAGAACCTATGACTCATTTATTCATATACTGTGTTATATGATTTGTGTGCAAGAAGAGGCAGGAGGGAACATTATGCGGCTTGAGCGTCTGAACTATAATAAGATTAAAATCTTTTTAACCCTCGACGATCTGACTGATCGGGGACTGACAAAAGAAGACCTCTGGAAGGACTCGTTTAAAGTCCACCAGTTATTTAAAGATATGATGAATGAAGCAAATACAGAGCTCGGCTTTGAAGCGAATGGTCCGATCGCGGTGGAAGTATATTCTCTTCAGGCACAAGGCATGGTTGTGATTGTAACGAAAAATCATGACGCGGACGCAGAAGATGACGAATATGACGATGATTACATCGAGATGCAGGTCAAACTTGACGAAAGCCCGGATATTATTTATCAGTTCCATTCGTTTGAAGATATCATTCAGCTTGCCGGAAGCCTTCACCGAATCGGGATTACCGGCGGCACCGTCTACCACTATGAGAACCAATACTATGTAAGCCTTGAAGACCTCGGCTCCCGGTCCGCCGAAGGCGTCATCGCGGTGCTGGCTGAATACGGACACCCGGCGACGATTACGATTTACAGGCTCCATGAGTACGGAAAACTCATCATGGACGGCAATGCTGTGGAGACCATCCACAAACATTTTTCATAAAAAAGATTTGAAACGGCAGCTGTTTTCAGCGGCCGTCTTTTTTTAGGCGAAATAATGGAAAAATCATTGTCTTTCTTCTATGCACGGAGATATTGAAGGTGTATACTAGTCACTGAAAGGGAGCATGAGAGAAACAGAAGATTTTAGGAGGTTAACTCAAATGGCAGCCGATCGATTCACCGGTCATAATGAAGAAGACAAACATGATGTATTAAAATCAACCCAAACCGTAATACATAAAGCTCTGGAAAAATTGGGGTATCCAGAAGAAGTGTATGAACTGCTGAAAGAGCCGCTCAGATTATTAACGGTTAAAATTCCTGTTCGGATGGATGACGGGTCTGTGAAAATATTTACAGGCTATCGTGCGCAGCACAATGATTCCGTAGGTCCGACAAAAGGCGGCATTCGTTTTCACCCGAATGTAACTGAAAAAGAGGTGAAAGCACTTTCCATCTGGATGAGTTTAAAATGCGGAATTATTGATCTTCCTTATGGCGGTGGTAAAGGCGGAATTGTTTGTGATCCGAGAAATATGTCATTCAGAGAGCTTGAAAGACTGAGCAGGGGATATGTCAGAGCAATCAGTCAGATTGTCGGACCGACTAAAGACGTCCCGGCGCCTGACGTATTTACAAACTCACAGATTATGGCTTGGATGATGGATGAATATTCAAGAATTGATGAATTTAACTCACCCGGCTTTATTACGGGAAAACCGCTTGTACTCGGCGGATCCCACGGCAGGGAATCAGCGACGGCAAAAGGCGTCACCATCTGCATAAAAGAAGCGGCCAAGAAAAAAGGTCTCGATATTCAGAACGCGCGCGTCGTCGTACAAGGTTTCGGAAACGCGGGCAGCTATCTGGCCAAGTTTATGCATGACGCCGGCGCGAAAGTTGTCGGAATTTCTGACGCGTACGGAGGCCTTTACGATCCGGACGGTCTTGATATTGATTATCTGCTTGACCGCAGAGACAGCTTCGGTACGGTGACCAAGCTTTTCAATGACACCATTACGAATCAGGAGCTGCTTGAGCTGGACTGTGATATACTTGTCCCGGCGGCGATCGAAAACCAAATTACAGAAGAAAACGCTGACCGCATCAAAGCGAAAATCGTTGTAGAAGCGGCAAACGGACCGACGACACTGGAAGGAACGAAAATCCTGACAGACAAAGGAACGCTGCTGGTTCCCGATGTTCTGGCGAGCGCCGGCGGTGTAACGGTTTCTTATTTCGAATGGGTTCAAAACAACCAAGGCTTCTACTGGAGTGAAGAAGAAGTCGAGGAAAAACTGGAAAATATGATGATAAAATCGTTTAATAATATTTATGAAATGTCCCAAAACCGCCGGATTGACATGAGGCTTGCGGCTTACATGGTCGGCGTGCGGAAAATGGCGGAGGCTTCGCGTTTCAGAGGCTGGATATAAACCAATCGTTTGCATAAACAAAAAAAATCTCCTATGATAATATAGGAGATTTTTTATATGAGTGGAAACTTATGATGGAAATGCCAATCGCAGGAGTTGAAGGACATGACAGAAGAAAAAGCAATTATAATAGGCGGAGGTCCTTGCGGATTATCGGCGGCTATACATCTGAAGCAAATTGGCGTGAACGCGCTTGTGATCGAAAAAGGGAATGTCGTAAACAGCATTTATAACTATCCGACCCACCAAACTTTTTTCAGTTCAAGTGAAAAATTGGAGATCGGCGATGTCGCCTTTATTACGGAAAACAGAAAACCGGTCCGAATACAGGCTCTCTCTTACTACAGAGAGGTTGTCAGAAGAAAAGAGCTGCGCGTAAACGCCTTTGAAACGGTGGAGCGCGTAACGAAACAGGAAGACGGCCGTTTTCTTGTAGAAACATCAAAAGACCGCTACCTCACTCCGTTTTGTATCATTGCGACAGGATATTATGATCATCCGAATTATATGAACATACCGGGTGAAGGGCTTCCTAAGGTATTTCATTACTTTAAAGAAGGCCATCCTTATTTTGATAAAGATGTTGCTGTGATCGGCGGGAAAAACTCAAGTGTGGACGCGGCTTTGGAACTGGTGAAGTCCGGTGCGCGAGTCACGGTGCTCTACAGAGGACATGAGTACTCCCCGAGCATCAAGCCGTGGATTCTGCCTGAGTTTGAGGCCCTCGTCAGAAACGGCACAATCCGGATGGAATTCGGCGCTTGTCTTGAAGAAGTGACGGAAGATGAAATCATTTTCCGCTCCGGCCGAAATGAGACGGTCCGGCTGAAAAACGATTTCGTATTTGCCATGACGGGATACCATCCCGATCACGGTTTCCTCGAAAAAATCGGTGTGCGGATTGATGCGGAATCAGGCCGGCCGTTTTTCCGGGAAGAAACGATGGAAACAAATGTTGACGGTGTTTTTATCGCCGGAGTCATTGCGGCTGGAAATAACGCCAACGAAATTTTTATCGAGAACGGCCGTTTTCACGGCGGCTTGATCGCAAATGAAATATCAAAACGGCTGGGTGCAGAGAGCATATGATCATTCATATGCTCTTTTTTAAAAAAATTGAAAGATGTAAAAATATGAACAACATGGTACGATAGATATAGGAATATAAAGGAAAGAGGTTGCCTGATGTTTGCAATCATCTCTGCAGGAATTGCTCCCGGCATTGCGCTGTTAAGCTATTTTTATTTAAAAGATCAGTATGACAATGAACCCGTACATATGGTGCTGAGGTCTTTTTTTCTCGGGGTTGTCCTTGTGTTTCCGACCATGTTTATCCAATATGTTCTTGAAAAAGAGCATGTGGGGGGAGGAAGCTTTTTCGTTTCGTTTTTGTCTTCGGGATTTCTGGAAGAATCGGTGAAATGGTTCGTTCTGATGATCAGTGTGTATCCGCATGCTCATTTTGATGAGCATTATGACGGAATCGTTTACGGGGCCAGTGTGTCTTTAGGATTTGCCACGCTTGAAAATATTCTGTATTTATTCGGCCACGGCGTTGAGCATGCTTTCATCAGGGCGCTTCTGCCGGTCTCCTGCCATGCGCTGATCGGAGTAATTATGGGATTTTATCTCGGAAAAGCCCGCTTTTCGCAGAAAAAAGCCCGTGTCAAATGGTTTGTGATTTCGCTGGCCGTGCCTTCATGTCTGCACGGTTCTTACGATTTTATTCTTACCGCCCTCAATCATTGGGTATATTATATGCTGCCGTTTATGCTGTTTTTATGGTGGTTCGGGCTGCGAAAGGCAAAAAAAGCACGCTCCGTCAATATGATCCAAGTGTGAAGAAACCGCGCGTCGCGTGCGGTTTCTTTTTTATGCCTTGACAGGGGATAAGAAGGAAACGTGCATAAAAATAACCTCGTGACAGACAATACGGGTACACTTTAAATTTTGCAGTAGGAGGCTTGAAGAGATGAAGTGCAAAGGAGCCTTTATGGCATGTCTCATTCTATTTTCTTTCGCCGCTGCTTTCTTCGATCATCATGAAACGGTTCATGCGTTTTCAAATCAAGTGATTCAAAGAGGCGCGACGGGTGATGATGTTATAGAATTGCAGGCCCGTCTTCAATATAACGGATTTTATAACGGGAAAATCGATGGTGTTTACGGCTGGACCACATACTGGGCCGTGAGAAATTTTCAGGAGAAATTCGGCATGAAGCCGGTTGACGGCCTCGTCGGCGCGAAAACCAAACAGGTGCTGATTTCTAAATCAAAATATTACCGTGAATATGTAATGGAGCAGATCCAAAAAGGGAATACGTTCACTCATTATGGCAACGTCCCATTGAAAAACCAAACAAAACCGAGAGCCGGAACGCAGAAGCCGGCGGGAACGAATAAGCCTGCTCAAAAGCCGCAAAACAAAACAGGCGGTCAGTCAAATCAAAAGCAAAATACGACAGCGGCCAATATGCCTGGCGGTTTCTCAAACAACGACATCAATCTTCTGGCACAGGCTGTGTACGGGGAAGCGCGCGGTGAGCCGTTTGAAGGGCAGGTTGCCATCGCCGCGGTTATTTTAAACCGTATTAAAAGCCCGTTATTTCCGAATACGGTGGCCGGCGTCATTTTCGAACCGCTCGCGTTTACCGCCGTTGCCGACGGCCAAATATATATGCAGCCGAATGAAAGAGCAAAAGAAGCGGTTCTTGATGCGATCAACGGCTGGGATCCTTCTGAAAACGCCATTTATTATTTCAATCCTGATACGGCGACAAGCAAATGGATTTGGGGACGTCCGCAGATTAAAAGAATCGGAAAGCACATTTTCTGTGAGTAAAAGTACGCAAAATGAGGTGTTAACATGATTAGAGGAATCATTATCGCTGTTCTCGGTGTCGCGATCGCCGCAACCGGATACTGGGGATATAAAGAGCATCAGGAAAAAGATGCGGTCCTTCTGCATGCGGAAAATAATTATCAGAGGGCTTTTCATGAATTGACGTACCATGTAGATCAGCTTCACGACAAAATCGGGACGACGCTTGCGATGAACAGTAAAAAATCTCTGTCTCCGGCGCTCATTGATGTATGGAGAATAACATCTGAAGCTCATAACAATGTGAGCCAGCTGCCCCTGACTCTCATGCCTTTTAATAAGACGGAGGAGTTTTTATCCAACATAGGAGATTTCAGCTATAAAACATCCGTCCGGGATTTAGACCAAAAACCGCTTGATAAGAAAGAATATACAACACTGAACAGCCTGTACAAACAGGCGGAGAACATTCAAAACCAGCTCCGCAGCGTTCAGCATCTCGTCATGAGCAAAAATTTACGGTGGATGGATGTTGAGATGGCGCTCGCCTCTGACAAAAAACAAAGCGATAATACGATCGTCGACAGCTTTAAAACAGTCGAAAAAAATGTAGGCGCTTTTTCTGAAGACAGCATCAGCCCCACATTTACGGGAGCAAATACAGAACGAAAAGGTTTTACGCATCTGAAAGGAAAACAAATTACGGAAAAAGAAGCGGTCAAAATCGCACAACGGTTTGCGCCTGATCATAATTATTCAATTAAAGTGGTCAAAAGCGGCAGGAAAACGAATCGGGACGTATACAGCATCCGCATGAAAGACGCGGACAACAAGTCTTTTATCTATATGGATATTACCCAAAAAGGCGGACATCCGGTCTATTTGATTCAAAAACGGGCCGTGAAGAAACAAAAGATCAGCCTCAATGAAGCATCTAACCGGGCCGTCGCGTTTTTAAAGAAAAATGGATATGAAACAAAAGGCCTCGAAATTGATGAAAGCGCGCAATATAATAACATCGGCGTCTTTTCTTTTATCCCCGTGGAGAAAAATGTCCGCATTTATCCGGAAGCCATCCGAATGAAAGTGGCGCTGGATGATGGTGAAGTCGTCGGTTTTTCCGCGCGTGATTACCTGGCCGCGCACCGCACGAGAACGATTCCGGCTCCCGCTTTGTCAGCTGATGAAGCGAAAGCGAAGCTGAATAAAAATGTTGAAGTGCGGGAGACCCGGCAGGCGCTGATCACGAATGAGCTCGGTCAGGAAGTGCTTTGCTACGAAATGCTCGGGACGATCGGGAAAGACACGTATCAAATGTTCATTAATGCGGACGACGGAAAAGAGGAAAAAATAGAAAAGTTAAAAAGTGCAGAACCTATATATAAAGACCTATAAAAATAAAGGAGGAAAGGACTAAAAGTCTTTTCCTTTTTTTCGTTACATGCTTTAATAAAAGCATAAATAATGAAAGAGTGAAGGCCCATGATAGCTGTCGGAGATTATATTTGGATTGAATACATAGAGAACAATGAGCCCAAAAAAGCAAGGAGCAAAGCAGTAAGCGTTGAAAACGGCGAACTGCACATCTCATATCCCGTCGATCTGGATTCGGGACGGACGGTCTTTTTGCATAAAGGATTGGAAATAACAGCGGAATTTATGGGGGATGGCCAAGTGCCGTATCAATTTAAAAGCATAATCAAAGGAAAGAAAAAAGACCCCATCCCGATGATCGGATTGGACATCCCCCCTCAGGAGGAAATGTAGCGGATTCAAAGACGCCGATACGTCCGTGCAGACGCAGTATTGGATGTATCCGTCAAAATGGAAGCGGAAAAAACCGCTTTTCAAACGGTTTCCTCTAATATCAGCGCCGGCGGAATCGCTGTTGTGATGCCTGAGCATATTTCCGCGGAACCAGGTGAAAAGCTGTATGTCTCATTTTCTCTTCCCGGCAAGGAAAATACAGCCGATATTACGGCCGAGGCTGTTACCCAGCGGATTTTTTATGATGAAAAGGCGGATAAACAAAAAATGACGCTTGAATTTGCAGAAATCGATCCCGCATCACAGCAGCTTTTACTCCAATATTGTATGCGCGCGCAGCTGCAGCAGAGAAGAAACAGTCTGTCGGAATAAACAGCAGCGCACTTTTCCATACTAATCCTAATGGAGGTGCGCGTGTATGAAAACGTTTGAACGTCTGCTGGTCAAATTGGTCTGCATTCAGCTTATCATTTTGGGCGCGGTGCAATTTTTGCTTCATTATCAGCCTATTGAACCTTATATTTCGAAAGCTGTGAAATATGAGGGAGTTGATAAAATGGAGAAAAAAGAATGGATTGAAACGGTAAAGCGGTAAATCAGCTCAATTTTTTCGCCCCTTTTCCGGCAGTTCATGATACAATCCATAGAGGAGAAAAGAGCAAGGAGAGAGATTATGGACAAGAAATTATCAATTGCGATCGACGGGCCGGCCGCTGCCGGAAAAAGCACCGTTGCTAAAATAGTGGCTGAGAAAAAATCATATGTGTACATTGATACAGGAGCGATGTATCGTGCCATTACATATACGGCGCTCAAGCAGAATGCCGATTTAACTGATGAAGCCGCGCTTACAGAGCTGCTGAAGCGTACGGAAATTGAGCTTGTATCCGTTCCGGAAGGACAAATCGTTCTGGTAAACGGAGAAGATGTGACAGAAGAAATCCGTAAAGACGAAGTCAGCAACCAAGTATCAATCGCCGCCAAGCATAAAGGTGTCAGAGAAGAAATGGTCAAAAGACAGCAGCAGCTCGGACAAAAAGGCGGTGTCGTCATGGACGGCCGTGATATCGGTACTCACGTGCTGCCTGATGCCGAAGTGAAAATTTTTCTGCTCGCGTCCGTAGAGGAAAGAGCGAAGCGCCGATATGAAGAGAATAAGAAAAAAGGCTATGACGTGAATTACGAGACGCTCATTGAAGAAATTGCCAGACGCGACAAACTCGATTCAGAGAGGGAAGTTTCCCCGCTGCGCAAAGCGGAAGACGCGATTGAAATCGATACGACGTCACTCAGCATTGCCGAAGTCGCGGGAAAAATTCTGGAGATCGTCGAACAGAAATCACGTTAACTTCGGGTCGAGCGCTTTATAATTTTTTTCGAAAGACAAGATGTTATTGCTTGACAAACCAGTCCATTTATTAGAAGTTAATACTAATAAAACTTTTTATTGATCATTCAAAATCTTTTTTGGATGATTCTTTAATACATATTCGGCTGAAAAGCGGACATGCACATGTTCAGCTTTCAAACCGTATTAATTAAGCTGTGTAGGTTTGGACCAAGGAGGTTATTCAAATGACAGAGGAAATGAATCAAATTGATGTTCAAGTGCCAGAGGTTGGAGATGTAGTAAAAGGGATTGTGACAAAGGTAGAGGACAAGCATGTAGATGTCGAAATTGTCAATGTCAAACAGTCCGGAATCATTCCAATCAGTGAATTATCAAGTCTTCATGTAGAGAAAGCATCGGATGTCGTAAAAGTTGACGACGAGCTTGACCTGAAAGTAACAAAAGTGGAAGACGATGCTTTGATTTTATCTAAACGTGCCGTTGATGCTGACCGCGCTTGGGAAGACCTTGAAAAAAAATTCGACACAAAAGAAGTGTTTGAAGCTGAAGTGAAAGATGTGGTGAAAGGCGGTCTCGTCGTTGATATCGGCGTTCGCGGCTTCATTCCCGCATCACTTGTCGAAGCTCATTTCGTCGAGGATTTCACTGACTATAAAGGGAAAACCCTCTCTCTTATCGTCGTTGAACTCGACCGTGATAAAAACCGGGTGATTCTGTCACACCGGGCTGTAGTGGAAAAAGAACAGACAGCCAAAAAGCATGATTTTCTCCAAACGCTTGAGGTTGGAAGCGTGCTTGAAGGAAAAGTGCAGCGTCTGACTGATTTCGGCGCATTTGTCGACATCGGCGGAATTGACGGGCTTGTTCATATTTCGCAGCTGTCTCATTCACACGTCGAAAAACCGTCTGACGTGGTGGAAGAAGGTCAGGACGTAAAAGTGAAAGTACTGTCCGTAGACCGCGATAACGAACGTATTTCTTTATCTATTAAAGAAACGCTGCCGGGACCTTGGAGCCAGGTCGGCGAAAAGGTAAAACAGGGAGATGTGCTTGAAGGAAAAGTGCAGCGCCTTGTAAGCTTCGGCGCCTTCGTTGAAATTCTTCCGGGCGTGGAAGGACTTGTGCACATTTCGCAAATTTCCAATAAACATATCGGAACGCCGCATGAAGTGCTTGAAGAAGGACAGACTGTTAAAGTGAAAGTGCTTGACGTGAACGAAAGCGAAGAGCGCATTTCCTTAAGCATGCGTGAGCTTGAAGAAGCGCCGAAAGCCGATCAGGAGGACTTCCGCCAATACCAGGCGAAAGAAGAGCCGAGCACCGGCTTCCAGCTTGGCGATTTAATCGGAGACAAGCTTAATAAATTAAAATAAATTGGTGATAAAACGTGACACGAGCAGAACGAAAAAGAGAACATATAAATCATGCGCTGTCTACCGGCCAAAACCGGGAAACGGGGCTTGATGATATTACGTTTGTTCATGTCAGCCTACCGAACCTAGCATTGGAAAAAGTGGATATATCAACGAAAATCGGCGGACTCACAAGCAGTTCGCCGATTTTTATCAATGCGATGACAGGCGGCGGCGGACAGCTTACATACGAAATTAACAGATCGCTGGCAAGAGCTGCGCGCAAAGCCGGCATGCCGCTGGCTGTCGGTTCGCAAATGTCAGCTTTAAAAGATCCCTCCGAACGGTGTTCTTATGAGATCGTCAGAAAAGAGAATCCGGACGGGCTGATATTTGCCAATTTAGGCAGCGAGGCGGATGCCGAGCAGGCGAAAATGGCAGTTGATATGATTCAAGCAGACGCCCTCCAGATTCATTTAAATGTGATTCAGGAGATCGTCATGCCAGAGGGTGACAGAAGCTTTACTGGCGCTCTCGGCCGTATTGAGCGGATTGCGGCGGAAGCGGGAGTTCCCGTTTTTGTCAAAGAAGTCGGCTTCGGAATGAGCAGGGAATCGGCACGGCAGTTATTTGATGCTGGCGCAGCAGCAGTTGATGCCGGCGGATACGGCGGTACAAATTTCTCTAAGATCGAAAATATGCGCAGAGAGAAGGCGCTTCAATTTTTTAATACGTGGGGAATTTCCACTGCCGCAAGCTTAGCGGAAATCCACTCGCTCTCCGCTGATCAATCAATTATCGCATCCGGCGGGCTGCAAAGTGCCCTGGATGTCGCCAAATCGATTGCCCTCGGCGCTTCCGGCGCGGGAATGGCGGGCACTTTCCTGAAAGCTCTCACCTCTAAAGGAGAAGAGGGCCTGTTTGACGAGATGACGGCGCTTTTGCAAGAGCTGAAAATGATTATGACCGCCCTCGGATGCCAATCGGTTTCCCAACTGCAAAAGGCGCCTTTGGTCATAAAAGGTGACACACATCACTGGCTTTCTGAACGGGGAATTGACACATCCCGTTTCAGCAGACGTTAAAAGGCATGCGAACCCGCATGCCTTTTTCTGTTTTTTACGATTTTCTTTTTCGGAATTCCCCGTTTTGCTCAAGGCTTGTCGCTCCTTTATGGTGAATCGAATCATCGCGATCAGATTCCACCCGGCGGGAGGCTTTCAGTTTTTTCTCCTGTCTGTCTTTTCCCATCCTTATCCGCTCCTTTCAGGCATAATTGGTTTAAAAAATGCGTTCCCGCTCCATACTGATCAGAGGAGGAGCGATTATGGAACCGTTTTATTATTACTGGTCAATGTGGTTTTTATGGATACTTGCGACTTTTATTTTTGCCAAAACGAAAAGCCGTTTTTACGTATCAGTCTTTATTTTGACTAATATGATGGCAAGCATACATCAGATTACGGCTTATTTTACGCTGAATGCGGCATATGTCATGTTTTTTGCTGCGGCATTTGTTTATGCGGGAAGCCTCGGCATGCATAAACGGCTCCGTAATATTGTGATTCATCTGACGGCGGCTGCGGCGTACGGCTTTATTTTTCTTTTTGCATTATATGATCCTGTTTGGTTTATCATAAAACCTGAATGGGCGGCGGTTATACTGCTTACCGTTATTACGCTTTCCGTTGAGGGGCGGTTCCCTGAGAGGCTTTGTCTTTTTGTTCTCGGCATGTGCCAGGGGGAGCTATTGTATGCTGCGGTCATCCGCAATATTGCGGGTGCTGCAGCCGTCGGGGATTATAAATGGCTTTCAGGCTGTTCGGCGGGAGTGATTCTTCTCGTCGGGCTGACTACATATGAACAGCTTGCGGCGCGCATCAGCCAAAAAAGCAAAAAGCAGGGCAAAGGAGCGACAAAAATGTCTTGAAAACAGACGGAGACTGTTACATGAATGCGAAACATTTTGAAGAATACATTGTGATCTCAGTGAAAACTGATATAATAAATGAGTTAAGCCCTTCTGTTTGAAGGGTTCTTTTCATAGCGAAGATGATTTTTAATAACCGGTTGAACAATTTTTTGTGAAAATGTAAGCGGCTGGATTGAAAGGAAGGGTACTATGGGTAAACCTGTCGTAGCCATTGTCGGAAGACCGAATGTGGGAAAATCCACAATCTTTAACCGGATTGCGGGTGAAAGAATTTCAATAGTAGAAGATACCCCCGGAGTGACGCGGGACCGGATATACAGTTCGGCGGAATGGCTGAATTATGATTTTAACCTGATTGATACGGGCGGAATTGATATCGGAGACGAACCGTTTCTGACACAGATCCGCCAGCAGGCTGAAATCGCCATGGACGAGGCTGATGTGATCATCTTTATGGTGAACGGCCGCGAAGGTGTTACGTCTGCGGATGAAGAAGTGGCGAAAATACTGTACCGGACGAAAAAACCGGTCGTATTAGCCGTTAATAAATTAGATAATACCGAAATGAGAGCGAACATCTATGACTTTTATGCGCTCGGCTTTGGAGAACCGTATCCGATTTCGGGCACACACGGTTTAGGATTGGGAGATTTGCTCGATGCTTGTGCCGAGCATTTTAAAAACATTCCGGAGACGAAGTACAGTGATGATGTCGTTCAATTCTGCCTGATCGGCCGCCCGAATGTCGGAAAATCATCCCTTGTCAATGCGATGCTCGGCGAAGAGCGGGTTATCGTGAGCAACGTAGCCGGAACGACTAGAGACGCTGTGGATACGGCGTTCACCTACAATCAGCAGGAATTTGTAATCGTTGACACGGCGGGAATGAGAAAAAAGGGTAAAGTATATGAAACAACAGAAAAATACAGTGTGCTTCGGGCGTTAAAAGCCATTGACCGCTCAGACGTCGTCGGCGTTGTGCTGAATGCAGAAGAAGGCATCCTTGAGCAGGACAAGCGGATCGCCGGATACGCCCATGAAGCCGGGAAAGCCGTCGTCATTATCGTAAACAAATGGGATGCCGTTGATAAAGACGAGCGCACGATGAAAGAATTTGAACAGAATATTCGGGAACATTTCCAATTTCTCGATTACGCGCCGGTGCTGTTTATGTCGGCACTGACGACAAAGCGGATTCATACACTCATGCCTGCGATTATTAAAGCGAGTGAAAACCACTCTCTCCGCGTGCAGACAAATGTCTTAAATGATGTCATTATGGATGCGGTCGCCATGAATCCAACTCCGACGCACAACGGCTCCCGTCTGAAAATTTATTATGCGACTCAAGTCGCTGTTAAGCCGCCGAGCTTCGTTGTTTTTGTCAACGATCCGGAACTGATGCATTTTTCTTATGAACGCTTTTTAGAAAACCGAATCCGGGACGCTTTCGGATTTGAAGGTACGCCAATTAAAATATTTGCAAGAGCAAGAAAATAAAAAGGTGTGATACAGAGATGAAAAAAGTGGCAATGCTTGGAGCGGGAAGCTGGGGCACTGCACTTTCTTTAGTGCTGGCTGATAACGGACATCAAGTCATGATGTGGGGACACCGTGCCGAATTGATCGATCAAATCAACGAACTGCATGAAAACAAAGATTACCTGCCGGGGGTGGAGCTATCAAGTTCTATCATCGGTACAGCTGATTTAAGCGAGGCTTTAAAAGGAGCTGACTTCATCATTGTGGCAGTTCCGACAAAAGCCATTCGGGAAGTGCTGAAAAAGGCTCTGCCGTACATCCCGAAACAATCGATTTTTGTTCATGTCAGCAAGGGAATTGAGCCGGATTCGCTTCTCCGTATTTCAGAATTAATGGAAGAGGAGCTGCCTGAGGAGTACAGAAAAGACATCGTCGTGCTTTCAGGGCCGAGCCACGCTGAGGAAGTCGGATTAAGACACCCGACGACTGTTACATCATCTTCAAAAAATATCAAGGCTGCAGAAGCGGTTCAGGATTTATTCATGAACCAGCATTTCCGCGTCTATACCAATCCGGATATGATCGGTGTGGAAATAGGGGGAGCGTTAAAGAATATCATCGCTCTTGCAGCGGGGATTACAGACGGATTGGGATACGGAGATAATGCAAAAGCGGCCTTAATCACCCGAGGTCTTGCTGAAATCGCCAGACTCGGCACAAAGATGGGCGGAAATCCGCTCACCTTTTCCGGCCTGACCGGCGTAGGCGATTTAATCGTGACGTGTACAAGCGTTCATTCCCGAAACTGGCGCGCCGGCAACCTGCTCGGCAAAGGATATAAGCTGGAAGCTGTCCTGGATAAGATGGGGATGGTTGTTGAAGGCGTGCGGACGACGAAAGCTGCGTATCAGCTGTCTCAAAAATACCAAGTGAAAATGCCGATCACAGAGGCGCTTCACCAAGTATTATTTAACGGGCAGAAGGTAGAAACGGCCGTAGAATCCTTAATGGCCAGAGTGAAAACCCATGAGATGGAAGACTTGGTCAACACATTCGAAAACCGGGTGAAGTGACAATAACATGCCGTCAGCATATTCTGAAGTGACGAAAGTCCAAAACGCAGAACTCTCCGGCTGAAATCGCTTAAAACATTTGCTGATTTAGGCAGAAGAGGATGCAGACGTATGCATCTGCGCATACTATAGCATCGAAGTCCAAGAGAGTGTATCTCAGACGTACAGGTGAATATAGTCAACTTGACTGAAGCAAAGTCCCCCTCTTTGCTTCAGTTTTTTTTTGTTTTTTCAATAGATGGAAAACCTGTTGATCTTTTCAACATTTGTATATTAAAATGAAATATAACGCTTACAATGATGGGACGGGGGGCACGAACGTGAGTGTGGCATTGATGAAAATGTGGTTTGCGCTTGGTGCTATGGGATTAATGTTTGTTGCGGTGGCCTCTATTTATGTCAGCAGGTACAAAGTGAAAAACAAACTGATAAAAGCAGCGGTTTCTTCACTCGCTTATGCCTGCATGGTCATCTCGGGATTGATCGTGTTAATGGTCGTTTTCAGCGGGCCTGTCAATGAATAAAGCAAAAAGGGGGCGCGGAATGCATAAGTTAAAAATGGCCGTCATAACGGCAATGGCGGTGCTCCTGCTGTCCGGCTGTCTGTACCCTGAAGCGGAAAAAACTGAAAATAAAGTATCTTACAAACATCAGCTTCAGCAGGTGCAAGCGGCAGTGGATGAATTTAAAAAGGCGAACGGCGGACTTCTGCCGATTCAGACAAAAGATATGAAAACACCGCTCTATCAAAAATATCCGATAGATTTTAAGCGGCTCGCGCCCAGATACATAGAGGAGCCGCCGGCCTCAGCTTATGAAAGCGGGGGAATGTACCAATACGTGCTTGTCGATGTGGAACATAAGCCGACCGTCAAGCTGGTCGATCTCCAAATGGCGGAAGCAATCCGCGACATGAAGCTGCGTGTCAAAATGTATCAGGAAAAGCATACATATCCTCCCTATGAGGACGCCGTTTCAAAAGGGCTGTTCACTTTAAATAAAAAAAAGCTCGGCATGAAAGACTCTCCTTCAGTCAAAAGTCCGGTTTCAGGCACGTCTCTGCCGCTTTTAATCGGTGCTGACGGAGAAATCTATGCCGACTATCGCGTCGATCTCGCCCGCTGCCTGAAGGAAAACAAAAAGAAAATCAAACCGGGCGCGGAAATTCAAGATATTTTATGGAAAGAGACTCCTTTCGTCCCGGCCTTTTCAGTCACATACACCGTAAATGAAAAACAGGAACCCGTTTTTTTAGAAAGTCAAACGAAACAGGAATGAACCTTTTTCCCGCGCATACAAATAGGGAGAAAGGTTTTTTTGATTTTGATAGAAAAGACTGCCTGAAAATTTTCTAAAGATGTCATATTGAAATAGGACAACGTCATACACATATAGTGTCCTGTATTTGATTGGAGAATGGTGAATGAAAAATGATAAGGATAGGAAGTCCGGGAGGGGATCACTTGGAAAAGGTCGATATTTTCAAGGATATCGCTGAACGAACAGGGGGCGATATATACTTAGGAGTCGTTGGCGCTGTCCGTACAGGGAAATCTACATTCATTAAAAAATTTATGGAGCTCGTGGTGCTCCCGAATATCAGCAATGAGGCCGATCGAGCGCGGGCGCAGGATGAGCTTCCGCAAAGCGCAGCAGGAAAAACGATAATGACCACAGAACCAAAATTTGTCCCGAATCAAGCCATGTCCGTTCATGTCGCGGAAGGACTTGATGTCAACATCCGTCTTGTGGATTGTGTGGGATATACGGTTCCCGGGGCGAAGGGATATGAGGATGAAAACGGCCCGAGAATGATCAATACACCTTGGTACGAAGAACCGATTCCCTTTCATGAGGCAGCGGAAATCGGTACGAGAAAAGTCATCCAGGAACACTCCACAATCGGGGTCGTCATTACGACAGACGGCTCAATCGGCGATATTGCGCGGGGCGATTACGTGGAAGCGGAAGAAAGAGTCATCGACGAGCTGAAGGAAGTCGGCAAACCGTTTATTATGGTCATCAACTCGGTAAAACCGTACCACCCGGAAACAGAAGCGCTCAGAGCTGAATTAAGCGCGAAATATGATATTCCCGTCCTCGCCATGAGTGTTGAAAGCATGCGGGAAACAGATGTGTTAAGCGTCCTCAGAGAAGCGCTTTACGAGTTCCCTGTGCTGGAAGTCAATGTCAACCTTCCGAGCTGGGTCATGGTGCTGAAAGAAAATCACTGGCTCAGAGAGAGCTACCAGGAATCAGTGAAAGAAACCGTAAAAGATATTAAACGCCTGCGCGATGTCGACCGGGTTGTCGGCCACTTCAGTGAATTTGAGTTTATTGAAAGCGCCGGTCTGGCCGGAATCGAACTTGGCCAGGGTGTCGCAGAAATTGATTTGTATGCGCCGGATCATTTATATGACCAGATTTTAAAAGAAGTTGTCGGTGTTGAAATCCGCGGGAAAGACCACCTGCTTGAATTAATGCAGGACTTCGCCCACGCGAAAAAAGAATATGATCAGGTATCAGATGCGCTGAAAATGGTGAAACAGACCGGCTACGGCATTGCCGCCCCGGCCTTAGCCGATATGAGCCTTGATGAACCGGAAATCATCAGACAGGGATCAAGGTTCGGAGTAAGGCTCAAAGCGGTCGCTCCGTCCATTCATATGATCAAAGTGGATGTGGAAAGTGAATTCGCGCCGATCATCGGGACGGAAAAACAAAGTGAAGAACTTGTCCGTTACTTAATGCAGGACTTTGAAGATGATCCGCTTTCTATCTGGAACTCCGATATTTTCGGCAGATCATTGAGCTCTATCGTAAGAGAAGGAATCTCCGCAAAACTGTCACTCATGCCGGAAAATGCGAGATATAAACTGAAAGAAACGCTGGAGAGAATTATTAACGAAGGCTCAGGCGGCCTGATCGCCATTATTTTGTAAGCTGAAGGACCTCTTCCTGAAACGGGGGGTCTTTTTTTATTCTTTTTAGATACTGGAAATCAATCAAGGATTAGGAGGAAAAAAGCAAAAAAAGGAATATTTGTTCGGTAAAACACGTGAAAACCTTGACGAGCAAGGGATTGAGGCTTTAAAATGCTTGATATGGCTTTTTATATGTGTTACTCTACATACAGAAAATCTTCACTTTGTTGGACAAACATTCCTCAAAGTGTCTGTTTTCTTTTGAAAAGCCGTTTACTTGTCTGTTCTTCCCTGCTTTGATTTTTTATCAGACAGGTTTAGAATCAGGCTGAACTGTGAAGAAATGATAATAAACTGCTGATTTGATACCCTTTTGGGAGGAGGTGAAAGGCATGAACAAGACAGAACTAATCAATGCGGTTGCTGAAGCAAGCGAATTGTCTAAAAAAGACGCTACAAAAGCAGTTGATTCTGTTTTTGATACGATTTTAGATGCACTTAAAAACGGTGATAAAATCCAACTGATCGGTTTCGGTAACTTTGAGGTGCGCGAGCGCTCTGCACGTAAAGGACGTAACCCGCAAACAGGTGAAGAAATCGAAATCCCTGCAAGCAAGGTACCTGCTTTCAAACCAGGTAAAGCTCTTAAAGACGCTGTTGCAGGAAAATAATTGTGAATATAGATCGTGTATGCATCTGATACATACACTTTGTTTCTTCACAGAAAAGCCCCTTGATAAAGGGGCTTTTCATATTTAAGCAGCCTCGGTCACCGGGCAGGACTTTCGTTTTGCTTTTGGCGCGGCAAATGTGCTAGAATCGAAATTAAATGTATTCAATGGTGGAGGACACAGACAATGAAAGAAGTTAATAAAGAACAGATTGAACAGGCGGTTCGCCAGATTTTAGAGGCGATTGGAGAAGACCCGGACCGGGAAGGGCTTTTAGATACGCCGAAACGCGTGGCAAAAATGTACGCGGAAGTATTCTCGGGATTAAATGAAGACCCGAAAGAACACTTTAAAACCGTTTTCGGAGAAGACCATGAGGAGCTTGTTCTTGTAAAAGATATCGCGTTTCATTCCATGTGTGAACATCACCTTGTTCCTTTTTACGGAAAAGCGCATATTGCCTACATTCCGCGCGGCGGAAAAGTGACGGGCCTGAGTAAATTGGCGCGGGCGGTGGAAGCCGTCTCAAAACGCCCGCAGCTGCAGGAGCGCATCACTTCAACGATTGCAGAAAGCATCGTAGAGACCTTAGATCCCCACGGCGTCATGGTTGTCGTCGAAGCTGAGCATATGTGCATGACGATGAGGGGCGTAAGAAAGCCGGGTGCAAAAACAGTGACTTCCGCTGTAAGAGGTATTTTTAAAGATGACGCAGCGGCGCGTTCCGAAGTGTTAGAACATATTAAACGTGCGGATTAATAATGATAGAGGGTGCAGATATGAATTCAAAGCATTCAAGTGATTTTGTCGTCATTAAAGCGGTCGAGGACGGCGTGAACGTCATCGGTTTAACGAGAGGAACGGATACGAAATTTCACCATTCCGAAAAACTGGACAAAGGCGAAGTGATTATCGCTCAGTTTACTGAGCATACCTCTGCCATCAAAGTGAGAGGCAACGCCCTCATCCAGACCGCTTACGGAGAAATGAACAGCGAAAAAAAATAAGCCGGCTGTTTCCCGCTTTTGCCAAATGCCCGCAAACGGCGGGAGAATACAGCCAATTTCTTTTTTTTATGCTATAATGATACCTGCGTATAATAATGACGAGTAAATCTCATACATATTAGAATAAATGTGAATTTGGGGACAAGGGTGATATTTTTGCAAGACATCTACGGAACTTTAGCGAATCTAAATATGAAATTAAAACAAAAGCTGTCTCATCCTTATTTAGCGAAACATATTTCTGCGCCTAAAATCGATGAGGATAAGCTTCTTCTTTTTCACGCTTTGTTTGAAGAGGCGGACATTAAGAACAACGACAGAGAAAATTACATAGTAACTGCGATGCTTGTCCAAAGCGCCCTTGATACCCACGATGAAGTGACAACAGCCAGAGCGTTAAAGCGAGACGAAAATAAAAACCGGCAGCTCACCGTGCTTGCCGGCGACTATTTCAGCGGACTGTATTATTCGCTTTTATCTGAAATGAAGGATATCTATATGATTCGGACGCTCGCTACGGCAATTAAAGAAATCAATGAGCATAAAATCCGTCTGTACGATCGGTCTGTTAATGACTTGAATCAATTGATCGAAAGCATGGCGATTGTGGAAGCGGCCCTGTTTCACAGAGTGTCAGACCACTTTAATCTTCCGCGCTGGAAAGAGCTGGCGAGTGATTTTTTTGTATATAAGCGGCTGATGAACGGCAATGCTATATTTCTCGATGTCATCGGCAATATTGTAAAGTCAGGGAAATCAAAGGCTGACATAATGGAAGATAGCTTCCGAAAGGCAAAGCAAAGCATTGAAACGCTGCTGCCGCTCAATTCACCAATCCAAAACCTAATGCTGAACCGGCTTAAAGCGATCAGCCAGGACAAAACATATCATCAGAAAGTGGAAGAAGGGTAATCAACATGCAGGAGTCAAAAGAACAGCGCGTACACGGCGTGTTTGAAAAAATCTATAAAAATTATGACCAAATGAACTCTGTTATCAGTTTTCAGCAGCATAAAAAATGGCGCGATAAAACGATGCAGATCATGAATGTAAAAGAAGGCGCAAAAGCGCTTGATGTCTGCTGCGGAACGGCTGACTGGACGATTGCCCTCGCAGAAGCGGCCGGAAAAAGCGGCGAAATCAAAGGACTGGATTTCAGCAAAAATATGCTGAGCATCGGTGAGAAAAAAGTGAAAGAGGGCGGTTACAGCCAAATTGAGCTTTTGCACGGAAATGCGATGGAGCTTCCTTTCGCTGATGATTCTTTTGATTTTGTCACCATCGGCTTCGGGCTGCGGAACGTTCCCGACTATCTGACCGTGCTGAAAGAAATGCGGCGGGTCGTCAAACCGGGCGGGCAGGTTGTATGTCTGGAAACATCCCAGCCGGAAATGTTCGGATTCAGACAGGCATATTTTCTTTATTTTAAATACATCATGCCTTTCTTCGGAAAAATGTTTGCGAAGAGCTATAAAGAATATTCTTGGCTTCAAGAATCGGCAAGAGAATTTCCCGGTATGAAAGAGCTTGCGCGTCTGTTTGAAGAAGCGGGCCTGACGAATGTCAAATACCATTCGTTTACCGGCGGAGTGGCCGCTACGCATATCGGTTGGAAATGATGAATATACAGATGTTTGGGTGAATGATATGAAATTTAAAATGGCCTATTCTTTTTTAAATGACGATATTGATGTGATCGAAAGGGAGCTTGAGCAAACGGTGCGGTCAGACTATCCTTTGCTGAGTGAAGCCGGGCTCCATCTGCTCCAGGCGGGCGGCAAGCGGATCCGCCCTGTTTTCGTATTGCTTTCCGGCATGTTCGGCGACTATGACATTAATAAAATAAAATATGTTGCGGTGACGCTGGAAATGATTCATATGGCGTCCCTCGTGCATGACGACGTCATTGATGACGCCGAGCTGCGGAGGGGAAAACCGACCATCAAAGCCAAGTGGGACAACCGCATCGCCATGTATACCGGTGATTATATGCTTGCGGGCTCACTTGAGATGATGACGAGATTGGATGAGCCGAAAGCCCACCGGATCCTGTCCAAAACCATCGTAGAAGTATGCCTCGGAGAAATTGAACAGATCAGAGATAAATACAATATGGAACAAAACCTCAGAACCTATTTGCGCCGCATCAAACGGAAAACGGCTCTTCTCATTGCCGTCAGCTGCCAGCTCGGCGCCATCGCTTCGGGAGCTGATGAGAAGATTCACAAAGCATTATATTGGTTCGGTTATTACGTGGGCATGTCCTATCAGATTATTGACGACATTCTTGATTTCACTTCAACGGAAGAGGAACTGGGAAAACCGGTCGGAGGGGATCTGCTGCAAGGAAATGTCACTCTGCCCGTTTTGTACGCGCTCCGTCAGCCTGAATTGAAAAATCAGCTGAAATTAATTAACAGTGAAACAACACAGGAGCAGCTCGCCCCCATTATTGAAAATATTAAACGCACAGACGCGATTGAAAAATCAATGGCCGTCAGTGACAGGTACTTAAAAAAAGCGTTTGAAAAACTGAATACACTGCCGAGAGGACGTGCGCGCTCATCATTGGCCGCCATCGCCAAATATATCGGCAAACGGAAATTTTAAATTCCTTTTTACGAACAAGATGTGAACATTCTCCGCCCTGGATTGATTAATTGTCAGAAAGATGTTACGATTTCGGTGTGCAACTTGAAAGCCTATACATAATGATGGGGTGGAGAATCTTATGGAAAAAACTTTTATCATGGTAAAACCGGACGGCGTACAGCGCCAGCTGATCGGAGAGATTTTATCCAGATTTGAGCGTAAGGGCTTACAATTGGCAGGAGCCAAGCTAATGCAAGTTTCAGAACAGATGGCTGAAACCCATTATGCTGAACATAAAGGGAAGCCGTTTTTCGGCGAGCTTGTGGAATTCATTACATCAGGACCCGTATTTGCAATGGTATGGGAAGGGGAAAATGTAGTAGAGATCACAAGACAGCTGATCGGAAAAACGAACCCGAAAGATGCACTGCCGGGCACAATCCGCGGTGACTACGGCATGTTTGTCGGCAAAAATATCATTCACGGTTCAGACTCCTTAGAAAGCGCTGAGCGGGAAATTCACATTTTCTTTAAACAGGAAGAGCTTGTACCGTATCAAAAATTAATGGCCGACTGGGTGTACTAAGCCGTCAGCCTTTCTTTTTCTCGTATTATGAAAAGGTTTACATCATTTATGAAAGACAGAGGCTGCGCTGCCCTGTCTTTTCGTTTCTCACAAATCAGCCCGCGGGCTGATTTTTTTATTGAAATCGTACAATTTCGACAGAAAACAGGCTATACTAGGACAAAAGACAGCGAGATTGGGAGAGAAGCAATGGAGCCTTACGACATTTTTATCACCAAGTGGAAACAAATAACCGGCGTTGATTTATCTTTATACAAAGAAGCACAGATGAAAAGGCGGCTGACGTCCCTTTATGAAAAGAAGGGGTTCAGAGATTTTCAGGAATTTGCCGCCGCTTTGGAAAAGGACAAGCTTTTATTAAATGAAACATTGGACAGAATGACGATCAATGTTTCTGAATTTTACCGAAATTATAAACGGTGGGAAGTTCTTGAAACCTCAATTCTCCCATTAATAAAGCATAACAAACCGTTAAAAATATGGAGTGCGGCCTGTTCAACGGGAGAGGAGCCCTATACTTTGGCGATGATTCTCAATCAGCAGACGGGACTGGCCGGATTTGATATATTGGCGACAGATATTGATGAAAAGGCGCTGAGCAAAGCCAAGCGGGGCATCTATCAGGAACGCTCGCTTCAAGAGGTGCCGGCTTCCGTGAAAAGCCGTTATTTCACTAAGCAGGCTGACAACAGTTATCAAGTAAAACAAGAGATTCAGAACAACATCCGGTTTAAGCGGCACAACCTGCTTGCCGACAGCTATGAACAGGATTTTGATCTGATCGTCTGCCGCAACGTCTTTATTTATTTTACTGAAAAAGCAAAAGAAGAGCTGTATGTGAAAATGGCGGGCAGTCTGAAAAAGAACGGAATTCTGTTTGTCGGCAGTACAGAACAAATTTTCAGCCCGGAAAAATTCGGCCTTGAGAGCACTGATACATTTTTTTATCAAAAAAGATAGAAGACATTTAATGAAAACTTGTGGTATAGTTTTACTTAAAAGCGTTAATGCGATGAAGGGAGAAGAAAGAAATGAGATACTTAACAGCCGGAGAATCACACGGTCCGCAGCTGACGACAATTATAGAAGGTGTGCCTGCGGGGCTTTATATAACTGAAGAAGACATTAATTTTGAGCTTGCCAGACGTCAAAAAGGGCACGGCCGCGGACGCCGCATGCAGATTGAAACGGACAGAGCGAAGATCACAAGCGGCGTGCGGCATGCCCGGACACTCGGTTCACCGATCGCGCTCGTTGTAGAAAATAAAGACTGGACTCACTGGACAAAAATCATGGGCGCCGCACCGATTACAGAAGAAGAAGAAAGTGAAATGAAACGCCAGATTTCAAGACCGAGACCGGGACACGCAGATTTGAACGGTGCTATTAAGTATAATCACCGTGATATGAGAAATGTGTTAGAACGATCTTCCGCGCGTGAGACAACGGTTCGCGTGGCTGCCGGAGCCGTCGCTAAAAAGATTTTAGCTGAGCTTGGCATTAAAGTCGCCGGACATGTCCTGCAAATCGGCAGCGTAAAAGCAGAGAAAACCGATTACACATCCATTGAGGATCTCAAACGGGTAACGGAAGAATCACCGGTCAGATGCTACGATGAAGAAGCAGGCCGTCAAATGATGGCAGCCATTGATGAAGCGAAGGCAAACGGCGACTCGATCGGCGGAATCGTTGAAGTGATCGTCGAAGGTATGCCGGTCGGTGTCGGAAGCTATGTCCACTATGACCGTAAGCTGGACAGCAAGCTCGCTGCTGCCGTTCTGTCGATTAACGCGTTTAAAGGCGTAGAGTTCGGCATCGGTTTTGAAGCGGCCGGCAAAAACGGCAGTGAAGTTCATGATGAAATCGTATGGGATGAAGAGAAAGGCTATACACGCGCCACAAACAGGCTCGGAGGATTAGAAGGCGGTATGACGACGGGAATGCCGATTGTCGTCCGCGGCGTTATGAAACCGATCCCTACTTTGTACAAGCCGCTGAAAAGCGTCGACATTGAAACGAAAGAACCGTTTACAGCGAGCATTGAACGTTCAGACAGCTGTGCGGTTCCGGCAGCAAGTGTAGTGGCTGAAGCAGCAGTGGCCTGGGAAATCGCAAATGCCGTCGTAGAACAATTCGGGCTTGACCAGATCGACCGAATTAAAGAAAATGTTGAAAACATGAAAAAATTATCGAGGGAATTCTGATGAAAGAGCTTGAGGTTCGGACAGCTTCCTCCGCATATCCCGTGTATATCGGTGAAGGTATAAGGAAACAGGCCGCTGCCCTTTTGTCTTCACTGAACAGGCCGCTGACAAAGATCCTTCTCATCATCGATGCTGAAGTTGACCGGCTTTACGGTGATGAGATGTTCCGGCTTTTAAACGAAACATGGCCCGTGAAAAAAGTGATCGTTCCAAGCGGAGAAGAAGCGAAATCTCTAAAAGAGTATGAACGGATTCAAACGGAAGCGATCGCTTTCCATATGGACCGCTCCTCATGTATGATCGCCTTCGGAGGCGGCGTGACGGGTGATTTGGCCGGCTTTTGCGCAGCAACTTTTATGCGCGGAATTGATTTCATTCAAATGCCGACAACACTGCTTGCCCATGACAGCGCGGTCGGCGGCAAGGTGGCCGTCAACCATAAACTCGGAAAGAACTTAATCGGCGCGTTTTATCAGCCGAAAGCGGTGATTTACGATACGGAGCTTCTGAAAACCCTGCCGGAACAAGAGCTGAGATCGGGCATGGCTGAAGTGATCAAACACGCGTTTATCGCCGATCATGCTTTTTTAGAAAAACTTCTCACGTTTGACACGTTGCAAGGACTGACAAGCGCTGAGCTGAATGAAATGATTTATAAAGGAATTTCAATCAAATCGGCCGTCGTGCGTGAGGACGAAAAGGAAGAGGGGATAAGAGCTTTTCTGAATTTCGGCCATACGCTCGGCCATGCCGTTGAGGCGGAATACGGCTACGGACGGATTACACATGGAGATGCGGTCGCCCTCGGCATGCAGTTTGCCCTTTACGTGAGTGAACAGGTTGCACGTTGCAAGATGAACAGGAAAGAACTCACACAATGGCTGATTGGGCTCGGCTACCCGGGAAGCATCAGACAAGATATTGAAACGCCGGTTCTCTCCGCCCGGATGATGAATGATAAAAAAACGCGCGGAGGCATGACACAGTTCATCGTGTTAAAGGAATTAGGCGAAGCGCGGGACTGCATGCTTTCAAAAGATGAGCTCGAAAATTTGCTGAACAAATGGCGAATGGAGGAAACAGCATGATGATACGCGGCATTCGCGGAGCAACAACGGTGGAACAAGACACCGAACAAGAAATTTTAGAAAAAACACAGCAGCTGCTTGAAAAAATCATTGAACAAAATGGATGCAAGCCGGAAGACGTTGTACAGATCCTGTTATCCGCCACGCCTGATATCCATTCCGTATTTCCGGCAAAAGCGGTCCGCCGCCTTTCCGGGTGGCAGTACGTCCCGGTGACGTGCATGCAGGAAATGGATGTCACCGGCGCTCTGCAAAAGTGTATCCGTGTCCTGATGACGGTTCAGACGGATACGCCTCAGGATGAAATCAAGCATGTCTATTTAGAAAAAGCCGTTGTGTTAAGGCCGGATTTATCATTGACAAAAAATACTGACATGTAATACGATAAACAAAGCTTAGAAATACACAAGAGTGTGTATAGAGCTGGTAAGTAAGATATTGAACAGTTGAGTTTAGAATAGGGTAGCAGAGAATGAGTTTAGCTGAGCTGAGATAAACACGTTTTTATTCTGCCCAAAAGAAGCCTTTCTTTTGGGTTTATTTCTTATACGCAAGACTCCTCTCACTCTTCATCTCATTCTCCTTACCGTAAGGAGGAGAATCATGAATTTACAATCGGATGTTTCTTTATTTTTAAAGGACAGTCTGACACACCGCACCATTCCAATCGCAGAGACTTTTACGGTCGACACGATCACACCCATTCAGATGGTTGAAAAACTGGACAGAAACATTACGTATCTTTTAGAAAGCAAGGATGAGTCGTCAAGCTGGTCGAGATACTCTTTTATCGGCCTCGATCCTTTTATCACGATTAAAGAGAGTCATAACACATTCACTGCCGCTGATCCAAACGGGCATACGCTGTTTGAAGCCGGAGAATTAAAAGCCGTGCTTGACTGGATGAATGAGAGCTTCCGCATTAAAACACCCGAGCTTGATATCCCATTTTCGGGAGGGGCGGTCGGTTATCTGAGCTATGACATGATTCCTTTGATTGAGCCTTCCGTGCCAAGCCACGCGAAAGTAACAGATTTCGAAAAATGCATGCTGTTTGTCTGCCGGAAAATCATCGCGTACGACCACGAAACGAAACAAGTGCATTTCATTCAATATGCGGAGCTTAACGGCCGGGAGACGGAGGAAGAAAAGCGGGCCGTTTTTAAAGAAAATTGCGCGGAGCTTCGTAAGCTTATCGGTATTTTGACAGAATCGAAAGATATGAAAGAGCCGTTTTTTTCTAAAGAAACGTTTGACACGCCAAGTTTTGCCGCTGTGACATCAAATTATACGAAAGAAGAGTTTATGGCCGGCGTTAATAAACTGAAAGAATATATAAAAGCGGGAGACATTTTTCAAGGGGTGCTTTCGCAAAAGTTTGACATTCCGGTATCCAGACATTCATTTGAGCTGTACAGGGTGCTCCGCATCGTCAATCCTTCACCTTATATGTACTATATCAAACTGCCTGACAGAGACATTGTCGGGAGTTCGCCTGAACGTCTGATCCGCGTGCATGACAGGCACCTGGAAATTCATCCGATTGCCGGAACGAGAAGAAGGGGCGCCGGAAAAGAAGAGGACGAACGCCTGAAAAAAGAGCTGATGAATGACGAAAAAGAAAAAGCTGAACATTACATGCTCGTCGATCTTGCGCGCAATGACATCGGCAGAGTTGCGGAGTACGGTTCCGTAGCCGTTCCGGAATTCACAAAGGTCGTTTCTTTTTCACATGTGATGCACATCATCTCTGTTGTAACCGGCCGTTTAAAGCAGGGCATCCATCCCGTTGACGCGCTGATGTCGGCATTCCCGGCAGGAACACTCACGGGCGCTCCGAAAATCCGCGCGATGCAGCTTTTAAATGAATTAGAACCGACTTCCAGAGAAACCTACGGCGGATGTATCGCTTATATCGGATTTGACGGGTCAATTGATTCGTGTATTACCATCCGCACCATGAGTGTCAAAAACGGTACGGCATCGGTGCAGGCGGGCGCGGGAATAGTCGCCGATTCCGTCCCGGAAGCCGAATATGAAGAAAGCTGTAACAAAGCGGGGGCGCTTTTAAAAACGATTCAAATCGCAGAAGACATCTTTTCTGGCGGGGAGGAGAAGACGGATGAACAAATTTCTGCAATCGTGCGTTAATGGCCGTACGCTGAAAACCGGAGAAGCCGAAAAGCTGATGGAGATGATGATGAACGGGGACATGTCGCAGTCTGAGATCGGCGGGATTTTATCGGTGTTAGCCCACCGAGGTGAAACGGCGGAGGAGCTTGCCGGATTTGTAAAAGTGATGCGGGCGCGGGCACAGACATCAGGTGGCTTGGCGGATGTCGTTGATACGTGCGGAACAGGCGGAGACGGGATTTCTACGTTTAACATATCCACGGCAGCGGCGATTACAGCTTCTGCTGCCGGAGCTAAAGTTGCCAAGCACGGAAATCGCTCCGTTTCGTCTAAAAGCGGCAGCGCGGATGTGCTGGAAAAACTGGGGGTTTCCATTCAAGCCACTCCAGAAAGCGTTAAACGCAGCATTGAAATGAAACAAATGGGGTTTTTGTTTGCGCCGCTGTTTCATTCGTCAATGAAGCACGTCGCCGCCGCAAGAAAAGAGCTTGGCTTCCGAACCGTATTTAATCTGCTGGGCCCGCTCAGCAACCCGCTGCAGGTGAAGCGGCAGGTGATCGGCGTCTATTCATTTGATAAAGCGCGCCTGATGGCAAGCGCGTTGGAACAATTTGATGTCAGACACGTCATGCTTGTGTCGGCCCGTGACGGATTAGATGAACTGTCCATCACAGCACCGACCGATATTATTGAACTGAAAAACGGTGAACGTCTGGAATATTCCGTTTCACCTGAACAATTCGGTTTTGCAGAAGGTTCACTAAAGGATATTCAAGTGAGTTCATCGGAAGAAAGCGCGCTCCTCATTCAGAATATTTTTGCAAATAAAGCTCCGTCATCCGCTCTGCATATTACCGCCTTAAATGCGGGCGCGGCCATTTATACGGCAGGTCTTGCAAACGATCTGAAAGAAGGAACGAAAACCGCCTTAGAAGCGATTCAAAACGGAGATGCCAAAAGGCAGCTCGAACGTCTGAAACAGAAAGAGGAAGAAATGTATGCTTGATCAAATCATTCAGCAGAAAAAAGAAGAAATCAAATCCATCGTGCTGCCGGAAACCTGTCAAATTGAACGGAGATCCTTTAAAAAAGCGCTCCAGAACCCGAACCGTTTTATCGGGCTGATTGCCGAAGTGAAAAAAGCTTCGCCGTCTAAAGGATTGATTAAAGAGCATTTTGTTCCGGAAACGATTGCGGCGGATTATGAAGCGGCTAAAGCCGACGCCCTTTCAGTTCTCACGGATACCCGTTTTTTTCAGGGGAGAAATCAATTTCTGACAGATGTTAAACAAACCGTGTCTCTTCCCGTGCTGAGAAAAGATTTTATTATTGATTCCCTTCAGGTGGAGGAATCGTTCAGGATCGGCGCCGATGCCATTTTGCTGATCGGGGAAGCGCTGGAACCTTCAGAGCTTCATGAGCTTTATCTGGAAGCCCGCGAGAAGGGCATGGACGTTCTCGTTGAAGTCCATGATGAAACTGTGCTTGAACGGATTTTACAAGTGTTTCAGCCGGACATTCTCGGCATAAACAACCGGGACTTAAAAACGTTCCGTACTTCTGTTTCGCAAACGGAAAAAATAGCGCAGCTTGTACCGGACGGCTGTCTGCTGGTCAGCGAAAGCGGCATCGGTTCTTTGGCTGACCTGCAATTCGTCAACAAGCACGGGGCGCAGGCTGTATTGGTCGGAGAATCCTTAATGAGAGAGGATTCGCAGCAAAAGGCGATCCGCGGACTGTTCGGGGAGTGACGATATGAAAAAGCCTGAGGTAAAGTACTGCGGAATACGATCGAAGCGTGATTACGAACTTGCGGCAGCTTCAGGAGCGGATTATCTGGGATTTATTTTTGCCGCAAGCAAACGGAGAGTAACGCCGGGTGAGGTCAGGAAATGGAAAGAGAAGGTCCTGACAGACAAGAAACATGTCGGTGTATTTGTAAATGAAACGATAGAAAACATCGCGCAAATCGCCTCTGATCTGGCACTTGACGTCATCCAGCTTCACGGTGATGAATCGCCTGAGGATGCCCGCCGCCTCCGTCCGCTTGTGCGCTCGGAAATATGGAAAGCGCTCCATCACGGGGAAGGGACGCTTCGTCAGATGGCTCAATTTGCACCTGCTGTCGACGGCTATGTCATTGATTCTTCAGTAAAAGGAATGAGAGGCGGCACGGGAATCGCGTTTTCATGGGCTCGTGTCCCCTTGTACCGAAAGCAGGCTCAAAATGCAAACAAGCGCTGTTTTATCGCGGGCGGCGTTAATCCTGAAACGATTACCGGCTTACTGAGATCGCGTCCGTGCGGTATAGATCTTGCCAGCGGAATTGAAAAAAACGGACAAAAGGATCAAACACTGATCCGGCTTTTAGAAGAAAGGATGAACCACTATGTATCCATATCCAAATGAAATCGGAAGATACGGCGAATTCGGCGGCAAATTTGTCCCTGAAACATTGATGCGGCCCCTTGAGGAAATCGAAACGGCTTTCAAAGAATTAAAGAATGATCCCGTTTTTCATGCCGAATATAAAAAGCTATTGTTTGATTACTCCGGAAGACCGACCGCATTAACGTTCGCAGACAGGGTGTCAGAGTATTTGGGAGGGGCGAAAATCTATCTGAAAAGAGAAGATTTAAACCATACCGGCTCTCATAAAATTAACAACGCGTTAGGCCAGATTCTGCTTGCCAAAAAGATGGGCAAAACGAAAATCATCGCCGAAACCGGTGCGGGACAGCACGGTGTGGCTGCCGCAACAGCCGCTGCAAAATTCGGTTTTAAGTGTACGGTTTTTATGGGTGAAGAAGACGTTGCGCGTCAGTCGCTGAACGTATTCCGGATGAAACTGCTCGGCGCGGAAGTGGTGCCGGTCACAAGCGGCAACGGCACGCTGAAAGATGCGACGAATGAGGCGATCAGGTATTGGGTCCAGCATTGTGAAGATCATTTCTACCTTATCGGTTCTGTAGTGGGGCCGCATCCGTATCCGTATATCGTTCGCGAATTTCAGAAAATCATCGGCGAGGAAGCGAAAGAACAGCTCCGCCGGGTTGAAGGAACACTCCCGGACAAGGTTGTTGCATGTGTCGGCGGCGGAAGCAATGCGATGGGCATTTTTCAGGCCTTTTTAGACGAAGATACTGAGCTGATCGGCGCCGAGGCTGCCGGAAAAGGAATTGATACACCGCTGCATGCGGCAACGATCGCAAAAGGGACGCTCGGGGTGATTCACGGTTCAATGACCTATTTAATACAAGATCAATACGGGCAGATTATCGAACCGTATTCCATTTCAGCAGGCCTTGATTACCCGGGGATCGGTCCTGAGCATGCCTATCTGCATAAAAGCGGCCGTGTAACGTACGAAAGCGTGACAGACGATGAAGCGATTGCCGCGTTACGTCTGCTTTCTGAAACAGAAGGTATTCTTCCGGCTATTGAATCTGCCCACGCTCTGGCCAAAGCGTTTGAAATGGCAAAAGACATGGATAAAGACAAAATCATTCTCGTCAGTTTGTCGGGAAGAGGAGATAAAGATGTTCATACGCTGATGAATGTTTTGGAAAACGGGGTGGGGACACATGTTTAATCTGCGAGATTCTGAAAAATTATTTATCCCTTTTATTACGGCTGGCGATCCGCTTCCTGACATTTCTGTTGAGCTGGCAATATCATTGCAGAATGCAGGCGCCTCTGCCCTTGAAATCGGCGTTCCTTACACAGATCCGCTTGCGGACGGACCCGTCATACAACGGGCTTCAAAACGGGCTCTGGAAAACGGAATGAATATCGTAAAAGCAATTGAACTTGGCGGCAAAATGAAAAAAAACGGCGTTCATATTCCAATTATCCTCTTTACGTATTATAATCCTGTGTTACAATTAGAAAAAGAATACTTTTTCGCTTTACTGCGGGAAAACGACATAGACGGTCTGCTTGTACCCGACCTTCCATTAGAGGAAAGCGCCCTTTTGCAAATGACATGCAAAAAGGAGAACATCGCTTATATCTCACTGGTTGCGCCGACAAGTGAAGACCGTTTGAAAATAATTACTGAACAGGCCTGCGGCTTTGTGTATTGTGTATCCTCTTTAGGAGTGACGGGCGTACGCAGCGAATTCGATCCGTCTGTATACTCTTTCATACGTAAGGTGAAAGAATTCAGCTCTGTTCCGGTGGCGGTCGGTTTTGGCATTTCAAACCGCAAACAGGTTGACGGGATGAATGAAATATCTGACGGTGTCGTTGTCGGCAGCGCGCTTGTCAAAAAAATTGAAGAGCTTAAAACAAAGCTTGTGAATCCCGGAACAAGAGCTGATGCGCTTCTTGAATTTGAAGAATACGCAAAGACGTTCGGACGACTGTACAGTGTAAAATGAGGTGACTGGATTTGCAGATTAAAGAACAGCTGCGGCAGCTGAAACCGTATCAGCCGGGCAAACCAATAGAAGAAGTGAAAATGGAATACGGGCTTGAGAAAGTAGTAAAACTCGCTTCTAACGAAAATCCGTTCGGCTGTTCACAGGCCGCTAAAGATGCGCTGCATCAGGAGATTGAGCAGCTTGCGCTGTATCCCGACGGTTACAGTGCCGCTTTGAGAACACGGCTCAGTGAGCATCTGCAGGTCAGTGAATCTTCGATCATTTTCGGCAACGGCTCTGATGAGCTTGTGCAGATTATCTGCCGTTCTTTATTAAATGATCAGGCAAACACGATTACCGCCGCCCCGACTTTCCCGCAATACAGACACAATGCGGTGATTGAAGGCGCTGAGGTGCGCGAGGTTCCGCTCCGCAGTGACGGCGCTCATGATTTGGACCGGATGCTGGAAGCAATTGACGGCGAGACGAAAATCATATGGGTATGCAACCCCAATAATCCGACGGGGACATATACTTCTGAGCAAGAGCTAATTGCCTTTTTAAACAGAGTTCCCGAGCATATACTCGTTGTACTTGATGAAGCGTACTACGAGTATGTTACGGCGGAAGATTACCCAGAAAGCATTCCGCTTTTAAAGCAATATCCGAATGTTATGATCCTCCGCACCTTCTCTAAAGCGTACGGACTTGCCGCGCTGCGCGTCGGATACGGCATTGCGGACGAAGCGCTGATCCGCCAGATTGAACCGGCGAGAGAGCCGTTCAATACGAGCAGAATCGGTCAGGCTTCGGCACTGGCAGCGCTTGATGACCAGACATTTATTCAGGAATGCGTCGAGAAAAATAAAGCAGGCCTTAAGCAGTATTATGATTTTGCAGAAACTCACGGATTAACTTGTTATCCTTCACAAACCAACTTTGTGCTCATTGATTTTAACCGCCCGGCGGATGAACTGTTCCAAGCCCTGTTGGAAAAAGGATATATCGTCCGCTCAGGACAGGCGCTCGGATTTCCGACAGCGTTAAGGATTACGGTCGGTACGAAAGAGCAGAATGAGGAAATTCTCACAATTTTAGCTGAAATATTATAAGAGGTGATCAGGCATCACCTCTTTGCTCTATTAAAATAGTTGAAAAAGGAAATGAGTGAAATGAAGGATACTATATTGCTTGCGGGGATCGGGCTGATCGGCGGATCGATCGCACTGGCCATCAAAAAGGAGCATCCGCATAAACGGATTATCGGTGTGGATATTTCGGAAGAACAGCTCACTGCCGCGCTGAAGCTCGGAATTATTGACGAGCGGGCCGGCTCATTTACGGAAGGTGTGCAGCAAGCGTCTGTTGTCATTATCGCCACGCCTGTCGCCCAAACGCTGAAAATGCTCGATGTGCTGGCCGCATCAGACATCACCCATGAACTCCTGATTACGGATGTGGGCAGCACGAAACAGAAAGTCGTCAGCTACGCCGACAAAGTGCTTCCGGCTCACTATCAATTTGTCGGCGGCCATCCGATGGCGGGATCTCATAAATCCGGGGCCGCTGCCGCGAAAGAATTTTTATTCGAAAATGCGTTTTACATTTTAACACCCGGAAAATCAACTTCTAAAGAGTCAGTAATGCATCTGAAGGAACTCTTGAAAGCGGCAAACGCCCACTTTGTGGAGATGACTCCCGAGGAGCATGACGGCGTAACGAGCGTCATCAGCCATTTCCCTCATATCGTTGCTGCAAGCCTCGTACATCAGGCTCATCATGCTGAAGAAGATTATCCGTTTTTGAAACGTTTTGCAGCCGGCGGTTTTCGGGACATCACCAGGATCGCCTCAAGCAGTCCGGCGATGTGGAGGGACATACTTCTTCATAACAAAGATAAACTGCTTGACCGCTTCAAAGAATGGAAACGGGAGATTGACACGATCGAATCTTATGTAGAAAATGAAGATGCGGACAGCCTGTTCGGATATTTTAAAAAAGCGAAAGATTATCGCGACGGTCTGCCGCTCCGTCAAAAAGGAGCGATCCCGTCCTTTTATGATCTTTATGTCGATGTTCCCGATCATCCGGGGGTCATTTCGGAAATTACGGCGATATTGGCAGAAGAAAAAATCAGTATCACCAACATCCGCATTATCGAAACAAGAGAAGATATTAACGGAATTCTCAGAATCAGTTTCCAGACTGATGATGACCGGAAGCGTGCGGAAACCTGCATTCAATCCCGCGCCAAATATGACACATTTTACGCTGACTGAGGTGGAAAACATTGAAAAGAGAAAAAGTGACGTCTTTAAACGGTGAAATTCATATTCCGGGGGATAAATCCATCTCCCACCGTTCTGTTATGTTCGGAGCGCTTGCGGAAGGAACCACAACGGTAAAAAACTTTTTGCCCGGAGCCGATTGTCTGAGCACCATTGCCTGCTTCAGAAAAATGGGTGTCTCCATTGAACAAAACGGAAGTGATGTAACGATATACGGGAAGGGCATTGACGCACTTTGTGAGCCTGACAGCCTTCTTGATGTCGGAAATTCCGGCACGACCATCCGTCTGATGCTCGGCATTTTAGCCGGACGCCCATTTCACAGTACGGTAGCGGGCGACGAAAGTATTGCAAAGCGCCCGATGAAGAGGGTGACGGAGCCTTTAAAACAGATGGGAGCCGCGATTGACGGAAGAGCGGACGGAGGATTTACGCCTTTATCCGTAAGAGGCGGACAATTGAAAGGCATTGATTACGTCTCCCCTGTTGCAAGCGCGCAGATCAAATCCGCCGTGCTGCTTGCCGGATTGCAGGCTGAAGGGACGACGACCGTCACTGAGCCTCATAAATCAAGAGACCATACGGAACGGATGCTGAACGCTTTTGGCGCCGAGCTTGCGGAAACGGAGACGAGCGCTTCCGTAACGGGCGGTCAGAAGCTCCGGGGAGCTGATATTTTCGTGCCCGGCGATATTTCTTCAGCGGCCTTTTTCCTCGCGGCAGGCGCTGTCGTTCCCGGAAGCCGGATTGTGCTGAAAAACGTCGGCCTGAACCCGACACGCACGGGAATGATTGATGTCTTAAAGCAAATGGGGGCTTCACTTGAAGTGATTCCTTCAGAAGCGGACAGCGCAGAGCCTTACGGAGACCTGGTTATTGAAACCTCAGCTCTGAAAGCGGCAGAAATCGGCGGAGAAATCATTCCCCGTTTAATTGACGAGATCCCGATTATCGCCCTTTTGGCAACGCAGGCTGAAGGCACAACTGTCATTAAAGACGCTGCGGAGCTGAAGGTGAAGGAAACGAACCGGATCGACACCGTCGTATCAGAGCTCCGGAAAATCGGCGCAGACATTGAACCGACTGAAGACGGCATGAAAATACACGGCAAAAAAACGCTTGCGGGCGGAGCCGATGTGTCAAGCCACGGTGACCACCGCATCGGCATGATGCTTGGTGTCGCTTCATGCCTGACAGAAGAGCCGATTGACATCCGTGATACTGAGGCAATCCATGTCTCATATCCGACATTTTTTGAGCATTTAGATCAATTAGCCAAAAAAGCCTGAAGAGATTCTTCGGGCTTTTTTCTTCATGTGTCATAAAACTTTGGGCTTTGACATAGCTTGTCTTAAACAGAAAATAACAGAAAGGGGGAATGCGTTTTCGTTACAGAAACAGCCGGAACAAATTGCGCTGTTTGCGTATAAAGATGCCGTCCCCTTTTTTGCCGTTTTCCTCTTAACTATTTTCTGATAAACTATAATGCCGGGTGAAGCATCTTATTTGCGGGCAGGCCCTGTCTGAATTATGATAAGAATAACCCGAATAAAAACCCTTTTCATTGGTTGATGAGGTATAGGAAAAGAAAGGACCGGTCTGATTTGAATACATTGATCCAAGAAGCCATAAAATTAGTTGAAGCAGGTGAAACCGAAAAGGGACTCAAAGCGCTTTCAAAAGCTGAAACGCAGCTTCATGACGAAGACAAAGCCATTGCAGCCCAGCTCTACTATGAATGGGGAAACGCCGAAAAAGCGTTAGCGCTGATCAGTGATCTGCATGACCTTTATCCGGATGAGTCTGAGCTGACGAATTTTTACGCCGAATTGTTAATAGATATTGATGAAGAAGAAAAAGCTCTAGAGGTGCTGGAGACGATTTCTCCGGAAGACCCGTCTTACGCGGAAAGCCTTCTTTTAATGGCTGATCTGTATCAGATGCAGGGCTTATTTGAAGTAAGTGAGCAAAAGCTGTTACAGGCGAAATCGATGTTACAAGATGAACCTGTTATTGATTTCGCTCTGGGGGAATTATACTTCACTCAGGGATCATACGCAAAAGCCGTACCTTACTATGAAGAGACGGCAAAAGAACGGCACGAAATCGGCGGCGTAAATGTTCATCAGAGGCTTGCTGAGTCATTGAGCGCGGCGGGTGAATTTGAGGAAGCGATTTCATGGTATGAAAAAGCGGCGGCAGAACATACAGAACCGAATACGATTTTCGGGTACGGGTTCACAGCCTATCAGGCGGGAATGGTCAAAACAGCCATCAAGCAGCTGTCTGATTTAAAAGGGCTTGATCCTTCCTATTCATCGCTTTATATGCCGCTTGCAAAAAGCTACGAGGCAGAAGGCATGTATGAAGATGCATTAAAAACCGCTAAAGAAGGTATTACTTACGATGAATACAATAAAGAGCTTTTTCTCTATGCGGCGAAAATGGCGTTAAAGCTCGGCAGCGAAGAGGAAGGCAAAAAGCTTCTTCAGGAAGCGCTGGCGCTCGATCCGGGTTACGTGGAAGCGCTCCATACGCTTTTAGCCGTCTATCATAAAGAAGAAAGCTTTGAAGAGATTATTGATCTGATTCAGGAAGTCCGCGGCTACGGAGAAGAAGATCCGAAATACAATTGGTATTTGGCGGGTGCTTATACAGGCCTTGAGCAATACGCTGAAGCGAAAAAAAGCTTCGAAGCTGCGTATCTCCATTATCAGGATGATCGGGATTTCTTATATGAATACGCTCACTTCTTATTGGAAGAGGGTCTCCAGAAAGAAGCGCTGCCGCTTTTAAAACAAGTGCTTTCAATGGATGGAACAAACGAAGAGCTTGAAGAAACAATCTTACGGATAGAGGATGAATTTTTAAGATAAGCAGGATTTTGGACCATGCTTGCTGAATGTATAAGTGATGTCAGATTATACGATCGATAGAGGAGGGAATTACATGCAGACCCCTGTTTCTGTCAATGAAAAAAAGGATTTTATCCGTTGGTTTTTAAATCATTATCAGCTTAAACGCCGGGAGTGCGTCTGGATTTTAAATTATTTAATGAGTCATGATTCTTTAATGGAAAAAGTCCATTTTGTAGAACAAGCCGAATTTTGCCCGCGAGGCATTATCATGTCTACTCATTGCGTTGATGAGGTGCCGTTTAGGTTTTACAAAGAAAATGTCATGACTACGGACGCGGAAAAATCTTTTCACGACATCCGGTTAAATAAACAGCAGGATTTATTTATCCAGCTGAATTTCCGTTCGGCCTACAGCTCACCGGAATATGCCGCTGTTCTTGAATCAAATCCGCATCTGCCGAAAGACCTGTTTGAAAATAAACAGGATCAGGGGATGGCCGAAAAAATATTAGAACACGCCATTTCCACTTTCCAGCGGGAAAAGCTGCTTAAAGATATCGACGAGGCGCTGGACCGCCACGACAAAGAAACATTTGAAAAGCTTTCCCGCCAATTGAATCAGCTCACATAAATGACAGCCTTGCAGAATATGCAAGGCTTGTTGCGTAAAGAGGAGGAACGAGACATGAGATGGAGGGCCGCTGATGCCGATGCCTATTTACAATCTGCGGATTACATTGATACCGCTGTCATTCCGTTAATTTCCATAACATCTTCAGGAGGCTTAAAAGAGGCCGTTGAACAGGGGGAAAGCACCCAATTGCTTTCTGAAGAGCTTGAGCGCCAATTGAAGGGACGGGTATATTTATTCCCCTCTTATACATATGTTGATATAGACCAATCACAAATCGCCCTGCTTCAAAAACTCAAAGACGAGGTGATGACCAACTTTCGGCACGTCTTGTTCCTGACGGCAGACGAAAAATGGAAGGATTCTGAAATAGGTTCTGATGTCATATACATACCTGCCGTTCCGTTTGAACATATGAAAGACTCTTTAAAGAGAAAAATTGCGGATGACAAGTGCGGAGAAATTTTGAACGTTTTGTTACAGAAGTGGAACAATTCATAAAAACTGCAGGCATCCCGCAAAACACCCGTTTTGCCTCTGTTGACCTTGCTGAAAGATTCATATATTATGAGGGTGTCAAATCTCAGAATTATTTTCTATTTTAGTTAATTTTTGGTCAATCTTTAGGGGGGGAAGAGATGGGCGGAAAACAAGATATATCAAGAAGACAATTTTTAAACTATGCGCTCACCGGCGTGGGGGGATTTATGGCCGCCAGTGCGCTTATGCCCATGGTCCGTTTTGCGCTGGACCCGGTATTAAAACCGACGGGAGATCAAAAAATGGTGCAGGTTGTCAGTGTGGATGAGCTGACGAAGGAGCCGAAGCGGTTTGACTTTAAAATTCATCAAGTCGACGCCTGGTACGAATCGGAAGAATCCAGGTCAGCCTGGGTTTACAAGCATGGGGATGAAATTATAGCGCTTTCTCCGATCTGTAAGCATTTGGGCTGCACTGTAAACTGGAACAATGATCCTAAAAATCCGAACAAGTTCTTTTGTCCCTGCCATTACGGGCTGTATGAAAAAGACGGCACGAACGTTCCGGGCACGCCGCCGCTCGCGCCTCTTGACCGTTATGAGCAAAAAGTAAAGGACGGCTTTTTGTATCTTGGAAAAGCAAAGCCTAGGGGGGAAGGGTGACATGCTGAACAAAATTTATGACTGGGTGGATGAACGTCTCGATATTACGCCGATGTGGCGGGATATCGCCGACCATGAAGTGCCGGAACATGTAAATCCCGCTCACCATTTCTCGGCTTTTGTCTATTGTTTCGGCGGTTTGACGTTTTTTGTAACCGTTATCCAAGTGTTGTCCGGGATGTTTTTAACGATGTATTATGTGCCGGATATAAAAAACGCGTGGGAATCTGTGTATTATTTGCAGAATGAAGTCGCTTTCGGGCAGATTGTAAGGGGGATGCACCATTGGGGCGCAAGTTTAGTCATTGTGATGATGTTTTTACATACGCTGCGGGTTTTCTTTCAGGGAGCTTATAAAAAGCCTCGGGAATTGAACTGGATCGTCGGTGTTCTGATCTTTTTTGTGATGCTCGGTCTCGGTTTTACAGGGTATCTGCTTCCATGGGATATGAAGGCGCTGTTTGCGACAAAGGTAGGTCTTCAGATTGCGGAGGCGACGCCATTGATCGGAGCGCAGGTGAAAACTCTTCTTGCCGGCCACCACGATATTGTCGGCGCACAAACGCTGACGAGATTTTTTGCGATTCACGTATTTTTTCTCCCTGCCGCTTTGTTTGCGCTCATGGGCGCCCACTTTGTCATGATCCGCAAGCAGGGAATTTCAGGACCGCTTTAATACAAATCTGATATAAAAGGGAGGGGATGACATGCACCGGGGGAAAGGAATGAAGTTTGTAGGAGATTCAAGGATACCGGCTGAAAAAAAACCGAATATACCGAAAGACTATTCAGAGTATCCTGGAAAGACAGAGGCGTTTTGGCCGAACTTCCTGCTGAAAGAATGGATGGTCGGGGCCGTTTTCCTCGTCGGATTTCTCGTTTTAACGATTGTGCACGAGCCGCCTTTGGAACGGGTGGCGGACCCGACGGATACAGGGTATATTCCGCTGCCGGATTGGTATTTTCTATTTTTATACCAGCTATTAAAATATGAATATGCCGCAGGGAGCTACACCGTTATCGGCGCGATGATTATACCGGGTCTTGCCTTCGGGTCGCTGCTTTTGGCTCCGTTTCTCGACAGGGGGTCTGAAAGAAGGCCGTGGAAGCGTCCGGTTGCGGTCGGCATGATGCTTTTGGCGCTTTGCGCTACGGTCTTTTTAACGTGGCAGTCAGTCGCGACGCATGACTGGGCGAAGGCGGAGGAGCAAGGGAAAATCAAAAAAGAAGCCGCCATTGATACTGAATCAGACGGTTATAAGGTATTTAAAGAACAAGGCTGTATTTCCTGTCACGGGGATAATCTTCAAGGCGGAAGCGCCGGTCCGTCCCTGGTCGATAACGGGCTGAGCCCGGAAGAAATTAAAAAAATCGCCGTCAAAGGGAAAGGGCAGATGCCAGCCGGTATTTTTAAAGGGAATGACAAACAGCTTGATCAGCTGGCGAAGTTCATTTCTGAAACGACAGCGAAATAACGTATTGTGAAGTAGACAATAGCAGGATATACTTTTATGAAAAGAGCTGACCGGATGTCAGCTTTTTTTGCATGATACATACTTTTTACGGACTGAGAGTTGATGGTATGAGGTGGATTTCTTATCTTTTAGGGTTGCGCGGCATGCTTCTGCTTGTTCTTGCCGTTAATTTTATCGGTACGGTGTACGGCTATTATTGGTATGTGCCTCAGCTTGCGGACACGCCGTTCCGATTTCTGATATTTGTGCCTGACAGCCCGACGGCGACGTTTTTCTTCCTGTTCGTGCTTCTGGCATTTCTCATGGGAAGAAACGCGCCGCTGTTTGAAGCGCTGGCTCTTGTAACCCTTGTAAAATACGGGCTGTGGGCGGTCGGAATGAATGTCTTTGTGCTGGTCAAAATGGGGCAGATGCCTTGGGAAGGGTACATGCTGATTGCTTCACATTTTGCCATGGCCGTTCAAGGCGTTTTATACAGCCCGTATTTTCGGTTCCGGTTAAGGCATCTTGCCGTTGCCGCTGTTTGGACGCTTCATAATGATGTCATTGATTATCTTTTCGGCATGATGCCCCGCTACTCAATGCTCAATGACTATATGCAAGAGATCGGCTATGCTACATTCTGGCTGAGCATATTTTCACTCGGCCTTGCATACTATTTGGTGATTTCTAAAAGACGGATAAAGCTTGACTTACACTGATAGAATCTTGGTCTAACCTTGTCCCGCTCCTCATATTCTGTAAAGAGAAGGAGTGGGAGGGACCTCTATGAAACGAAAGCTGACGATCTGTCTTTTACTTGCTCTTATGTGTTTCATCACAACTGCCAAAGCTGAAGATGAGGGCGGTCTCAAGGAACTGAACGACCTTTCGGATACCGTTTTCCAAATGACGCGGCATTCGCAGTATGATGAGGCTCTGCAAGTGCTTGGCTACTTTAAGAAAAAAATGACACACGTAAACTCACTGAGCGGCGCCGAAGTCAGGCAGGTGACTCTGGGTTTCAATGATTTAGTGCGCGTTCTGAAACAGGCAGACGCCTCAGATACCGAAAAAATCCGGGCAGCCGCCCAGTTCAGGTTGGTAATGGATGCGATGGAAGACCACTCCGATCCGCTGTGGGGTTCGCTTGAAAGACCGATTATGGCGACATTCAGCGCCTTAAAAGAAGATGTCAGCGGAAACGGAAGTGAAAATTTCAATGAAAAGTGGAATGAATTTATATCATTATATGATTTAATTTATCCCAGCCTGACAATGGATGTGTCGGCCGGCCAGCTTGATACGGTGGCGAAACATATCGAGGTGATTGAGCAGGACGGGTTTCAGCAGATGACAAAAGGAACAAAGCTTGAGCGTCTGACGCTCCTGCAGCAGGATTTAAAGCGGGTTTTTGACAAGGTGGAGCGGGATGACGCTGACCCTTCGCTGCTCTGGGTCATTCTGACAACAGGCGGTATCATTATTACTGCGCTGACATATGTCGGCTACCGAAAATACAGAGCGGAAAAAAAGAAAGAGAAAAAGCGTGAGTATCCTAAGTCTAAATAAACACAAATTGCTGTAAAGGAGCTAAGGCAGTGAAAAAACTCATCCAGCAATTGGCTTCAAAACACCTCCCGCAGCCGATCAGAGGCAGAAAAGGGGCGACTGACGAAGGACCGCGAAACCTCGCGCGTGACTTCCAGAATCCTGACATGCTCGTTCCGCCTTCAACGGATGCAGGAACGGTTCAAAACTTGAAATTCTCATTTTCTGATACGCATATGAGGCTTGAAGACGGCGGATGGTCCAGAGAGGTGACGGTCAGGGAACTGCCGGTATCCAAAAACATCGCGGCGGTGAACATGAGACTGAAGCCGGGAGCTGTGCGGGAGCTTCATTGGCATAAAGAAGCCGAATGGGGATATGTGATTAACGGAGGAGTCCGTTTAACTGCGGTCGATCAAAATGGAAGGAATTTTATTGACAACGTAAGTGAAGGGGATCTGTGGTATTTTCCTTCCGGCATTCCTCATTCCATTCAAGGATTAGAGCAGGGCAGTGAGTTTTTGCTCGTCTTTGATGACGGCTCTTTTTCAGAAAACAGCACCTTTTCAGTAACGGACTGGTTTGCCCATACCCCGCGCAGCGTGCTGGAGGCGAACTTCGGTGTTTCCGGATATGACTTGGCCTACATTCACAAGAAAGAGCGTTACATGTTCCAGCTGGAACCGCCTCCCCCGATTGAGCGGGCAGCAGTTTCTTCCCCGGAAGGCACCGTTTTGGAGCCGTTCAGCTACAAGCTTTCCCGGCAGGAGCCTCTTGTTACCAGCGGGGGAAGAGTAAAGATTGTCGATTCAAAAACGTTTAAGGTGTCAAAAACGATTGCCGCAGCTCTCGTGGAAGTCGAACCCGGAGGCATGAGAGAATTGCATTGGCATCCGAATACGGACGAGTGGCAGTATTATCTTTCAGGAGAAGCGAAAATGACGGTGTTTGCGGCGGAGGGAAGAGCGCGGACATTTAACTATCAAGCAAGTGACGTAGGATATGTTCCTATTGCAATGGGACATTATGTTCAGAATACCGGTGACACCGTACTTCGCTTTCTGGAAATTTTCAAAAGCGACCGTTTCGAAGACGTCTCCTTAAACCAATGGCTGGCACTGACGCCGCAGCGCTTCGTCGAACAGACGCTCAATGTCAGTCCGGCATTCGCCCGCCGATTGAAAAAGAAAAAATCACCGGTTGTCAAATGGAAACACAAACAGTAAAGGCGGCAAAAGCCGCCTTTTTATTATCGTCTGATCGGATTTTTATTTTCATCAAGCGTAAATCCTTCGCCGAGCACATCATGAACGTCGCTTACTGCAACAAAGGCGTGCGGGTCAACGGAAGTGATGACGCTTTTCAAAAGCACAATTTCGTTTTTCGGAACGACGCAGTAAAGAACGTCCCTGTCTTCTTTTGTATAGGATCCCTGTCCTTTTAAAACAGTGACGCCGCGCTCCATCTCTTCAATGATTTTTTGCTGGATCAAATCGTTTTTCGAAGAAATAATCGTTGCCCCTTTTGCGGCATAGCCGCCTTCCTGTATAAAATCAATCAATCTCGCAGCGACAAAAACGGCTACAAGCGTGTACATTGCTTCCTTGTAAGAAAGATACGTAAACAAAGAAAGCAAAATGACACAGGCGTCAAAGGCAAACATCGTCCGGCCCATCGGGATTCCGAAAAATTTGTTGATCAGCCTGGCGATGATATCGACCCCGCCCGTCGTGCCGCCGTATTTAAAAATAATGCCGAGACCCGCGCCGATAAATACACCGGCGAATAAGGCGGCCAGCGCTAAATCATGCGACAGCGGCATATGAATTTCGTAACGCTGAAAAACACTCAGAAAAACAGAAAGAGAGACGGTGCCGATCAGGGTATAGACAAACATCGTCCGGCCGAGCATACGCCAGCCGATGAAAAAGATAGGAATGTTCAATACCAGGTTGGAAATAGAAGGGCTGATGTGGAATAACGCATATAAAAGCAGCGTAATGCCGGTAAATCCGCCTTCCGCCAAATTGTTCTGCATATTAAAGTGAACCAGTCCGAATGAAAAAACAGCGGCGCCGATTAAAATAAAGCAAATGTTTTTGATTCTGATTTCTCCAAGCATTGCATCAAACCCCTTTTCCTTCCATAAGATTGCGTAAATATTATAGTGGATACAAAAGAAAACAGCAAACTGCCGTTTTTAACATTTGTCAAATGTACTTGAATTAGCTAACATGGAAGAGATGACAGGAGGTATTCGCACAGTGAGTGACAAAACGATGAAAGACTTACAAGCTGAGGTCGATGAATATATCGGCCAATTCAAAGAAGGCTATTTCAGCCCGCTTGCCATGATGGCCCGTCTCACGGAAGAGCTGGGCGAACTTGCAAGAGAAGTCAACCATTATTATGGGGAAAAGCCGAAGAAAACGACGGAAAATGAGAAAAGCATGGAAGAGGAAATGGGCGATGTGCTGTTCGTCCTGATCTGCCTCGCCAACTCCCTTGATATTTCATTGGAGGAAGCTCATAACCGCGTCATGCATAAATTTAATACACGTGATAAAGACCGCTGGACTAGAAAAGAAGAAGGAAAGTAGGAGAAACCATGTCAAATGAAACCATTAAAGTCGTCATTGCCGGACCGAGAGGCAGAATGGGCCAGGAGGCCGTAAAACTTGCCGTCCGCACGCCTCATTTTGAGCTTGTCGGCGCCATTGACCATACATACGATCAGCAAACATTGCGGGAAGTGATGTCAGCTGATTCAGACGCTCTTATTTATACGGATATCCGCGCATGTTTCCAAGAAACAAAACCGGATGTGCTGATCGATTTGACAACGCCTGAAATCGGCAAAAAACATACGAAAGCCGCTCTTGAACACGGCGTCCGCCCCGTTGTGGGAACGACCGGATTTTCTGAAGCGGATTTAGAGGAGCTTCAAGCCTTGACTGAAGAAAAAGGAATCGGCGCCATCATCGCTCCGAACTTTGCATTGGGCGCGGTGCTGATGATGAAGTTCTCACAAATGGCCGCCAACTATTTTGAAGATGTAGAAATCATTGAACTTCATCATGATCAAAAGCTGGATGCCCCGAGCGGAACGGCGCTGAAAACAGCGGAAATGATCTCAAGCGTCCGTACAGAAAAGCAGCAGGGCCATCCTGATGAAAAAGAAATTCTGCCAGGCGCCCGCGGTGCTGAATTAAACGGCATCCGCCTTCACAGCGTGCGTCTGCCGGGCCTTATCGCCCACCAGGAAGTCATGTTCGGCATGGACGGCCAGACGCTGAAACTGCGCCATGACTCCTATAACCGGGCTTCCTTTATGTCAGGAGTAAAGCTGTCAGTGGAGCAAGTGATGAAAATCGACCAGCTTGTATACGGACTCGAAAATATTATCGACTGAATCGGCAAGGGGGAGAACATCAAATGAAAATCGCTTTGATTGCTCACGATAAGAAAAAGCAGGATATGGTTCAGTTTACGACCGCATATAAAGATATACTGAGCCATCACGAGTTATACGCGACAGGTACGACAGGCCTGAAAATCCAGGAAGCGACCGGATTGTCTGTTGAACGTTTTCAATCCGGCCCGCTCGGCGGAGATCAGCAAATCGGCGCATTGATTGCGGCAAATGCCCTGGATCTCGTCATTTTTCTGCGCGATCCGTTAACTGCGCAGCCTCACGAACCGGATGTCTCGGCGCTGATCCGGCTGTGTGACGTATACGCGATCCCGCTCGCCACAAATATGGGGACAGCGGAAATCCTCGTCCGGACGCTGGACGGCGGGGCATTTGATTTCCGCAATCTTGTGCGCGGAGGAGAGCCGAATGTCTGAACACGTTGATATTCTGGCGTTCGGCGCCCATAGTGATGATGTCGAGATCGGTATGGGCGGCACGATCGCAAAATTTACGGCTCAAGGGAAAACCGCGGTGATATGCGATTTGACCCAGGCCGAACTATCATCTAACGGAACGGTAGGGATAAGAAAAGAAGAAGCGGCAGAGGCGGCACGAATTCTCGGCGTAAAAGAGAGAATCCAGCTTACGCTTCCCGACCGCGGGCTTTTGAAAAGTGAGGACGGCATCCGCCGGATTGTCAGTGTCATCAGAGCCTGCCGGCCGAAAACCGTTTTCATGCCTTATCCGAAAGACCGCCATCCTGACCACGGCAATGCGGCGGCTTTGGTCGAAGAAGCGGTGTTCTCGGCGGGAATTCATAAATACAGAGATCACCAGGAACTGCCGGCTCATAAGGCTCAGCGCGTATACTATTATATGATCAACGGGTTTCACCGTCCGGACTTTGTAATCGACATAACGGAAACCATCGATCTGAAAAAAGAAAGCCTGCACGCCTATCAAAGCCAGTTTATTCCTACGGCGCAGTCAGTGAACACACCGCTGACCAACGGTTATATCGAAATGGTGGAAGCGCGGGAAAGACTGTATGGCAAAGAAGCCGGGACGGGGTATGCCGAGGGTTTCTTTTCAAAACAGCTTCCCGTTTTGAATGATGATGTTTTTGGGGGCGGACAATGAGACCATTAAAAATAGGGATTACATGCTACCCGAGTGTCGGAGGCTCGGGTATTATTGCGACGGAACTCGGCAAGCTGCTTGCGGAAAAAGGGCACCAGGTTCATTTCATCACATCAAGCATCCCGTTCAGATTAAATACATATCATCCGAATATTCATTTTCATGAGGTGGAAGTCAACCAATACGCGGTATTTAAATATCCGCCTTATGACCTTACGCTGGCGAGCAAAATCGCCGAGGTTGCCGCGAGGGAAAATCTTGATATCATTCACGCGCATTATGCGCTGCCGCATGCGGTATGCGCTTATCTTGCCAAACAGATGCTCAAACGCGACATCGGCATCGTGACGACGCTTCACGGTACGGACATCACCGTTTTAGGATATGATCCGTCATTAAAAGATTTAATCCGTTTTGCCATCGAAGCGTCCGACAGAGTGACGGCGGTATCAACCGCGCTTGCCGGAGAAACATATGACTTAATCAAGCCGGATAAAAAAATTGAGACCATCTACAACTTTATTGATGAACGTGTTTATCTTAAGAAAAATACAGAGAGTATAAAAGAGAAACATGGCATTTTGCCGGATGAAAAAGTCGTCATCCATGTCTCGAACTTCAGAAAGGTAAAACGTGTTAAAGATGTCATCCGCGTTTTCCGTAATATCGCAGCCAACACAAAGGCGAAGCTCCTGCTTGTCGGCGACGGGCCGGAAAAGTGCGTCGCTTGGCAGCTTGTCGAAAAATACGGTCTGCAGGATCAAGTGCTGCTCCTCGGAAACCAGGACAGGGTGGAAGAGCTGTATTCCATCAGTGACCTTAAGCTCCTTCTTTCTGAAAAAGAAAGTTTCGGACTCGTACTTCTGGAGGCGATGGCCTGCGGCGTGCCGTGCATCGGAACAAATATCGGCGGAATACCGGAAGTGATTAAAGATCAAGTAAGCGGTTTTCTGGTGGAAGTCGGCGATATTCAGGCGGCATCTGAAAAAGCGCTTGCCGTTTTAGAAGATACACAGCTCAGCAAACGATTGACTGATCATGCGCTGAAAATGGTGGAGACCGCCTTTTCTTCGCAAAGAATCGTCAGTCAGTATGAACGGATTTATGACGAATTGGCAGGACCGGAGTGATCTTATGGAACAGGAATTTGTCAAAGCCCTCCCCATCCTTCATCACCTGATGAAGGCGGGCCATCAGGCGTACTTTGTCGGGGGAGCCGTCAGAGACAGCTATATGAAACGAAAAATAGGTGATGTGGACATCGCAACCAGCGCTTCGCCGAATGAGGTGGAGCGTCTCTTTAAGCGGACTGTCGATGTAGGAAAAGAGCACGGCACCGTCATCGTCCTGTGGGAAGATGAAACCTATGAAGTCACCACTTTTCGTGCCGAATCAGAATATAAGGACTACCGGCGCCCTGAAGCTGTGCGGTTCATTACTTCTTTATCAGAAGACTTAAAGCGGAGAGACTTAACGATTAATGCGATGGCGATGTCTGCCGAAGGAGAGCTGCTTGATTATTTCGGAGGCGCGCATGATATCGGACAAAAGCTGATCCGTACGGTGGGTAACCCTGAAGACCGTTTTCGGGAAGACGCTCTGCGGATGATGAGAGCCGTCCGCTTTATGAGTCAGCTCGGCTTTCTGTTAGAAAAAGAAACAAGAGAGGCCGTCATAAAAGACAGGGAGCTTTTGGCACATGTATCAGTAGAACGAAAGACCGTCGAGTTTGAAAAGCTGCTGCAGGGCGCTTCCTCACAAGAAGCGATTCAAACGATGGTGCAAACAGGTTTGATACAAGAGCTGCCCGGCCTTTCCGGTTATGAGCAGCAAATGCTGGAAGCGAGCGGCTTTCCGTTTTCTTCTTTAGATGCACGCGAAGAACGCTGGGCAGCGCTGTTATTGTTTCTCGGTCTTTGTCCGAAAAGCGCCGAGGCGTTTTTAAAACAATGGAAACTGCCGGGAAAAGTCATAAAAAAAGCGATGCAGATCATAAGCGTTTATCCGGCGCAGCTGGAAGCGGAAGCGATGTACCGGGCGGGAGAGGCGCTGTTTTCAGCCGTTAAAATCGGGATGCTGAAAAAGCATAAGACGATTGATGAACAAAAGCTGAAAGAGGTTCAGAGCCTGTATGAGCAGCTGCCGATCAAAAGCCTTCGAGACCTCGACATTTCAGGCGCTGATCTGATGGAGCTCAGAAACCGCCGCGCGGGTAAATGGGTGGCCGAAGAACTTCGCCGGATCGAAGAAGCGGTATTGGCAGGGAAGCTCCCTAACCGAAAACATGACATAAAGGAGTGGCTCGCATCATGGGATCAACATTAAGAACCCGATTAATTGATTTATTTTCTGAGGCGGGTGACGGCTTTATCTCCGGGCAGAAAATAAGTGACGCGCTCGGCTGCTCGAGAACCGCCGTTTGGAAACATATAGAGGAGCTCCGCAAAGAGGGCTATGAGGTTGAGGCGGTCAGGCGAAAAGGGTACAGGCTCATTAAAAAACCGGGGAAACTCAGTGAATCCGAAATCCGTTTCGGGCTGAAAACAGAGGTTTTGGGCAAACAGCTTCATTACCGGGACGTCCTGCCGTCCACCCAAAAAACCGCTCATGAACTTGCCAATGACGGCGCGCCGGAAGGGACGCTCGTAGTCGCCGATAAACAAACGGCAGGCAGAGGAAGAATGGCCAGAGTATGGCATTCACAGGAGGGAAACGGGATTTGGATGAGCCTCATTCTGAGACCCGACGTTCCTTTGCAAAAAACGCCGCAGCTCACCCTGTTATCTGCCGTTGCGGTCGTTCAGGCCATCGAGGCTTTTACAGGTGTACAGCCCGCCATTAAATGGCCGAATGATTTAATGATTCACGGCAAAAAAGCCGTCGGGATTTTAACTGAGCTGCAGGCAGAAGAAGACCGTGTCCGTTCGGTTATTCTCGGGATCGGCATCAACGTGAACCAGCAGGAAACCGATTTTCCCGGCGAGCTTCAGGACATTGCGACAAGCCTCAGCATGGAAGCCGGCGAGAAAATTGACAGAGCGGGTCTGATACAAGAGATTCTGCTGACTTTTGAAAAACGCTATCAGGATTACTTGAACCACGGCTTTACACCGATCAAGCTGCTATGGGAAAGCTATGCGGTCGGACTGGGGAACGAGCTCAGAGCGAGAACGCTGCAAGGGACGTTTTACGGGAAATCGCTCGGCATTGATGATGAGGGAGTTCTTCTCTTGGAAACGAGAGATGGTATAAAGAAGATCTATTCTGCCGATATTGAGCTCAATTAATCTTAGTTGGTACAAGCCTCGTGAATTTGGTATACTTCCTATGGGCAGTATCATAATGAACTGCACCCGATCAGCAGAACAGAGATTACGAAAAGTCTGCCTTGATCCAAAAAAGGACTGGGACAGAGGGATGACATTCGCCGAACGTTAAACAAGTGGGAATCCTTCTTATTTTACAGAAGGCTTTTTTGCTTGCGAAGAATTGGCGGCTCATCTCCTCACCGTTTAGAGGAGGAGAAACAGAATGAAAACAAAACTGGATTTCGTGAAAATGAAGGAAAACGGAGAGCCGATCGTAATGCTGACCGCTTACGATTATCCGCAGGCAAAGCTTGCGGAGCAGGCGGGAGTCGACATGATTTTAGTCGGGGATTCGCTCGGAATGGTCGTGCTCGGACTCGATTCAACAGTCGGCGTAACGGTCAGTGACATGATTCACCATACAAAAGCGGTAAAACGCGGTGCGAAAAATACGTTTATCGTAACTGACATGCCGTTTATGTCTTACCACCTTTCAAAAGAGGATACATTGAAAAACGCCGCGGCCATTATTCAGGAAAGCGGCGCGGACGCGTTAAAGCTGGAAGGCGGAGACGGCGTTTTCGAATCCATCCGCGCGCTGACTCTCGGCGGAATTCCCGTCGTCAGCCATTTAGGCCTCACACCGCAGTCTGTCGGCGTATTAGGCGGATATAAAGTACAGGGAAAAGATGAGCAAAGCGCGAAAAAGCTCATTGAAGACAGCATCAAATGCGAGCAGGCGGGAGCGATGATGCTCGTGCTTGAATGCGTGCCTGCTGAACTGACTGCTAAAATAAAAGAAGAAGTATCTATTCCCGTCATCGGAATCGGAGCCGGTTCAAAAGCGGACGGCCAAGTCCTTGTCTATCATGACGTCGTCGGCCACGGCGTGGACAGAACCCCGAAGTTCGTGAAGCAATACGCCAAAATCGACGGCACGATTGAGTCGGCCCTCAGCGGTTATGTCCGTGATGTGAAAGAACGGGTTTTCCCGGAAGAAAAGCATTCCTTTCAGATAAACCAAACTGTGCTGCAAGGCTTGTACGGAGGAAAGTAAGCGATGAAACAACTGACAGAAACTCAACAGCTGAAAGAATTGATTGCACAATACCGCTCAGAAGGCCGGACGATCGGATTCGTCCCGACAATGGGTTTTCTTCATGAAGGACATCTGACGCTGGTTGAAAAAGCAAGCAAAGAAAACGATATTGTCGTGATGAGCATCTTTGTCAATCCGACTCAATTCGGACCGGGCGAGGATTACGAAGCATATCCGCGAGATTTAAAGCGCGATGCCCGGCTTGCAGAACAGGCGGGGGCAGATGTTTTGTTTACGCCGTCTCCAAGTGATATGTACAAAGGCGAGCAAAATGTTGCCGTGCAAGTGAAAAGGAGAACTGACGTGTTGTGCGGCGCCTCCCGCGTCGGCCATTTTGACGGAGTGGCCACTGTGCTGACGAAGTTTTTCAATCTCGTTAAACCGACCCGCGCCTACTTCGGCCTGAAAGATGCCCAGCAGGCAGCGGTTGTGGACGGATTGATTGAGGATTTCTTTATGGATATCGAATTGGTTGCAGTGGACACGGTCAGAGAAGAAGACGGACTTGCCAAAAGCTCTCGCAACGTCTATCTGACTGAGCAGGAACGCAAAGAAGCGCCGATGATCTATAAAGCATTGCAGCAAGGTGCCGAACTGATTAGAGACGGTGAAAGAAATCCGGAAACCGTTATAAAAACCGTCACCGATATCATCGAAAACACAAGCGGCGTCATTGATTATGCCGAACTGTACGCTTATCCGGAGCTGACTCCGCTTAAAACATTAAACGGCAAGGTCATTCTGGCCTGTGCCGTCCAATTTTCTAAAGCCAGACTGATTGATAATATCATTATTGATATTGATGAATGGGAGAGATCATAATATGTACCGCACTATGATGGCCGGAAAACTGCACCGCGCTACCGTGACGGAAGCCAATTTAAACTATGTCGGCAGCATTACGATTGATGAAGATCTTTTAGATGCCGTCGGAATGCTCGCTAATGAAAAAGTTCAGATTGTGAATAATAATAACGGAGCGAGACTTGAAACGTATATTATTCCCGGTAAGCGGGGGAGCGGCGTCATCTGTTTAAACGGAGCAGCCGCCCGTCTCGTCCAAGAAGGAGATAAAGTCATTATTATTTCTTATCAAATGATGTCTGATCAGGAAGCAAAAAGCCATCAGCCGAAGGTGGCCGTTCTGGATGATCAGAATAAAATCGAGCAGATGCTGGGCCAGGAGCCGGCACACACGATTTTGTAAAAGAGCCCCCTTCATGGGGGTTTTCTTTTAAGATTTAGGGGCAAAAGCTGTTTTTCCGCTCCATTTCTCAACAAAACGTGTTACACTTTTCTCGTATGCAAGAATTGAGGTGTCCATTTTAATGAACAAACAACGGTTCGTTGTCATAGATGTCGAAACAACAGGAAATTCGCCGAAAAAGGGCGATAAAATCATTCAAATCGCAGCGGTTGTCATTGAAAATGGACAAATAACTGAGCGGTTTTCAAAATATATCAATCCGAATCAGGCCATCCCGCCGTTTATTGAACAGCTGACCGGAATATCGTCCGGAATGGTTGAAAATGAACTGCCGTTTGAAGCGGTCGCGGAGGAGATTTTTCATCTGCTTGACGGCGCGTATTTTGTTGCCCACAATATTCATTTCGACCTCGGATTTGTCCGGCATGAACTGAGCGAAGCGGGCTATGAGCTGCCGGATTGTGAAGTGCTTGATACGGTTGAGCTTTCGCGTATTGTTTTCCCGGGGTTTGAAGGATATAAGCTCGGTGAGTTGTGTGCGGAGCTGAATATTGTTCATGACCGCCCTCACCGCGCAGACAGCGATGCGGAGGTTACGGGACTGGTCTTTTTAGACATTTTACATAAACTGAAACATTTGCCTTTACCGACATTAAAGCAGCTTAGAAGGCTTTCACAGCATTTTATCAGCGATTTGACGCTGCTTTTGGATTCTTTTATACATGAAAGCAGGCCGGCGGAAGAAAAAAGCTGCATTCCATACGCCTCTTTTTCAATTAAAGAGCCCGATCACATTCCGGTTTCCCGTCCGGTGAATGCGGCCATTGACCTTGAAAAGTGGAACGAAGAAAAAGAACAGATCTTATCCGGCATCATCCCCCGCTATGAAAAGCGGAAAGGGCAGCTTTCGATGATGGATGAAGTGCTTGGCGCCTTCCGCAATCGGGAGCATGCGCTGATTGAAGCGGCACCCGGCATCGGAAAAACGATCGGTTATCTCGTTCCGGCTGTTTTATTTGCCAAAGCGGAGCAGACTCCCGTCATTATCAGCACGTACTCTACTCTTTTGCAGCAGCAGATCATGTCTAAAGATCTTCCGCTTTTGGAGCGTATGTTTCCTTGGCCGGTCAAAGCCGCTATTTTAAAAGGGAAATCACATTATCTGTGCCTGCCTAAGTTTGAACATATTCTGCATGAGGAAGATGACAACTATGATGCGGTTTTGACGAAAGCGCAGCTTCTCGTCTGGCTGACGGAGACTGAAACGGGCGACGCCGCTGAGCTGAATCTTCCATCAGGCGGCAGATTGCTGTGGGAGCGCATGGCTTACGATGAGAATTCTTTTTTTAAAAAAGGGAAGGACTCGGCTGCCGGGTTTTATGAACGGGCTAAAGAAAAAGCGCAGGCCGCAGATCTGATTATCACAAACCATGCTTTGCTGTTTTCAGATCAAAGCAGTGAAACGAAAAAACTGCCTGCAAGCGGAACAATCATCATTGATGAAGCGCATCATTTCGAACGCGCCGCCAGCGAGCACCTGGGGAAGAGAGCTTCATACATCGGACTGCACACAAAGCTCAGCCGAATCGGAACCTTAAAGGAACACGGACTGTTAAAGCGGATGAGAAAACTGTTTTATACGTATGAACTGCCGGCGGAAAGTTTTTTTGACGCCGATGAGTGGATGAAGCATATTCAATCGGAAAGCGACGCATTTTTCAGTTCAGTGCATTCTTTTGTCAAACGAAGAAAACCTAAAGACGATCTGAACCGTCTCGTTTATAGTCTCAATCATAAAAGCCAGGATAAAGGGTTTCACATGATAACGGACGGAGCGGAGCGGCTTTGTGCGATGCTGGATCAGCTGCTTGACATGTTTTCAGTACAGGAGAAACTGTTACATCAAAAGCTTGATCAGATGAAAAGCGGAGCGGCTTTTTTAGCGGCCGAATATGTAAAGTGTATCAGGGGGCTGAAAGAATATCGCGATACGTTCAGCAGGCTGCTGTTTGAAAATGATGAGAAAGAAGCCGTTTGGGTTGAAATTGACGCGAAGGGCGCAAAAAATGCCGTCAGTATCTATGCGCAGCCTTTGGAGCCCGGTGAAATGCTGGCAGACCAGTTTTTCGCCCGCAAAAAAAGCGTTGTGCTCACATCAGCGACCTTAATGGTGGAGCATTCTTTTCAATTTATGATTGAAAGGCTTGGACTTGCGGATTTTTATCCGCGCACCAAAAGCATCCCGTCTCCTTTTTCTTATGATGATCAGATGAACGTCATCATTCCGAAAGAGATGAAATCCGTTAAATATGACGGAGAGCGGGAAGTCATTGAGCATATTGCCAAGTATGCAGAAATCATGTCAAAGGGAAAACAGCCGAAGATCCTTGTCCTGTTTACGTCTCATGATATGCTGAAAAAAGTGTATCAGGAACTGAAACTCAGTATGGAGATATCAGGCATTCAGCTTCTCGCCCAAGGTATTTCGGGCGGGAGTCCCGGTAAATTAATGAAAACCTTTAAAACGGCAAGCCGGGCGATTTTGCTTGGGACGAATCATTTCTGGGAAGGCGTTGATTTTCCGGGGGATGAATTGTCAACCGTCATGATCGCAAGACTTCCTTTCAGGGCGCCTGACAATCCGCTTCATGCCGCAAAATGCGAATTTGCCAAGAAGCAGGGGAAAAATCCGTTTCAGACGATTTCCCTGCCTGAGGCTGTGTTAACGTTAAGACAGGGGATCGGGCGCCTGCTCCGTACGGCGGGAGACAAGGGAACAATCGTTCTTTTAGATCAGCGTGTAAAGACGGCGGGATACGGACGGCTGTTTCTTGAAGCGCTCCCGACTTCATCCCTTTTGGAGCTGACGGATGCCGAACTCGGGGCTTATGTCAGCCAAACGGAATAAAAGCCGCATAAACGCGGCTTTCGTGGTGTGGGATGAGGAATTGTTTTTATAGTAAAAGCGGGTTCATGCCGCCTTGTGATTTTATTATGCCGCGGGCGCATCCCGTTATGACTAACAAAATTTGTTCGACCGATGGAGGGTATAAAAATGGAAAGCAAAATTGAAATTCTGTCAACGATTAATGTGGAGCATTCAGATGATTTATATAAAATCGTCGATACATTAAACCGGACTTTGAAACGGGACAATCTGATGTTCGGCCTTGCGCTCGACGAAGAAAATCAAAATGAAGCGGTCTTCACCATTTATCGCACATAGGTGAAAAAGATGAGAAAAAAAGCATTAATATTTACAGCCGTATTTGGTATTATTTTTTTAGCAGTTCTTTTATTTTCGGCCAGCATTTTTAAATCTGCAATGGCCCAAAAAGAAGAAGGCCACGAAACAGCTGCCGCAGCCGCTAAAGAAAAAACGGATCTGACAGATGCTGAGAAAGTGGAGACCTTTGTCGGCAAACAGAAATATTATGTTGTTACCGGAACGGATAAACATGGAAAATATATGTATGTATGGGTTCCTGCCGACAAAAAAGCAAAAATTCTCTCAAAAAAAGCCAGTGACGGCATTTCAAGCGGCAAGGCTGCCAAGATCGTTCGGGACGAAGGGCTTGTTTCCAAGCTGAATGGTGTTCACCCGGCGAGAGAAAACAATGTTCCGTTATGGGAAGTGACCTATATCAACAAAAGCGGGCAGTATAGCTTTAGCTATGTGGACTTTACAAGCGGCAAGATTCTCAAAAACATCACACCGTGAGACGTATTAGGGGGAGTTCAAGTTGAAATTGGCAAAAAGAGTATCCGCATTAACACCGTCTGCAACACTTGCAATTACTGCAAAAGCGAAAGAGCTGAAAGCAGAAGGCCATGATGTCATCGGCCTCGGAGCAGGAGAACCGGATTTTAATACGCCTCAGCACATTATAGATGCCGCGGTGCGTTCCATGAATGAAGGCCATACGAAATATACGCCTTCAGGCGGTCTGCCGGCGCTGAAAGACAGTATCGCAAAAAAATTCAAAAACGACCAGGGGATTGAATATAAGCCGTCAGAAATCATTGTCTGCACCGGAGCGAAACACGCTCTGTATACATTATTTCAGGTTATTCTCGATGAAGGGGACGAAGTGATTATACCGACTCCTTACTGGGTCAGCTACCCTGAGCAGGTGAAACTGGCAGGGGGGCGTCCCGTCTATGCAGAAGGGCTGGAATCCAATCAGTTTAAAATTTCACCGGAGCAGCTGAAGCAGGCTATCACGGAGAAAACAAAAGCGCTCATTATCAATTCACCGAGCAACCCGACAGGTGTTATGTATACGAAAGAAGAGCTTGCGGAACTCGGAAAAGTGTGTCTGGAGCATGGCATTCTGATCGTTTCTGACGAGATTTATGAGAAGCTTACATACGGAGGAAAAAAACACGTCTCAATCGCACAGCTTTCAGGTGAATTGAAAGAGCAGACGATCATCATTAACGGCGTGTCGAAATCTCACAGCATGACGGGCTGGAGGATCGGCTATGCGGCGGGTTCGGAGACGATTATTAAAGCGATGACGAGCCTTGCGAGCCACAGCACATCAAATCCGACGTCCATCGCTCAATACGGCGCTATTGCGGCCTATAACGGGCCGGCTGAGCCGCTGGAAGAGATGAGACAGGCATTTGAGCACAGACTGAACACCATTTACGCTCAGCTCAGTGAGATTCCCGGATTCACCTGTGTCAAGCCTGAAGGGGCGTTTTACTTGTTCCCTAACGCCAAAGCGGCCGCAGAAAACTGTGGATTCAAAGATGTCGATGAATACGTCAAGGCGCTTCTGGAAGAAGAAAAAGTCGCCGTCGTGCCGGGCTCGGGTTTCGGTTCACCGGACAACGTCCGCTTATCTTACGCAACGTCACTCGATCTTTTAGAAGAAGCGGTCGAAAGAATCCGCCGCTTCACGGAAAAACACAGCTGATTCTGAAAAAGCGGCTTTTAAAGCCGCTTTTCACTTGCATTGACCCCGTTAGAGTAGAACGGGTATAATAAAGTGATGAAAAAAGAGATTCAGGCAGATTCCTGAATGTCTTTCTTGTTCTGGAGGGAAAGAGTTTGAAAACAACAATCAACCAAGTGTATAAACACACAGGCGAGGAAGTAATGATTGGAGCTTGGGTCGCTAATAAACGCTCAAGCGGTAAAATCGCATTTTTACAGCTGAGAGACGGTACCGGCTTCATTCAGGGAGTTGTCGTCAAAGCTGAAGTAGAAGAAGACATCTTCCAAATCGCGAAATCAGTGACGCAGGAAACGTCACTTTATGTAAAAGGAATTGTGAAAGAGGACGAGCGTTCACCGCTTGGCTATGAGCTTGCTGTTACATCCATTGAAGTCATTCACGAAGCGACTGATTATCCGATTACGCCTAAAGAGCACGGTACGGAATTCTTAATGGATCACAGACATTTATGGCTCCGTTCGAAACGCCAGCACGCAATTATGAAAATCCGCAACGAAATCATCCGTGCGACTTATGAATTTTTCAACAAAGAAGGCTTCGTGAAAGTTGATCCGCCGATTTTGACGGGAAGCGCTCCGGAAGGCACGACTGAGCTGTTCGCGACGAAATATTTTGATGAAGACGCCTTCTTGTCTCAAAGCGGCCAGCTGTATATGGAAGCAGCTGCAATGGCGCTCGGAAAAGTATTCTCTTTCGGACCGACGTTCAGAGCGGAAAAATCGAAAACGAAACGCCATCTCATCGAATTCTGGATGATTGAGCCTGAAATGGCATTTGTTGAATTTGAAGAAAACCTTGAAGTTCAGGAGAATTATGTTGCATACATCGTACAAAGTGTGCTGGAACATTGTAAGATCGAGCTGAACACATTAGGGAGAGACACATCGAAGCTTGAGCAAATCAAAGCGCCATTCCCGCGCATTACGTACGATAAAGCGATCGAATTCCTGAAAGAAAAAGGCTTTGACGATATTGAGTGGGGAGATGACTTCGGTGCGCCGCATGAAACAGCGATCGCAGAAAGCTATGACAAACCGGTGTTTATCACTCATTACCCGACGTCATTAAAACCGTTTTATATGCAGCCTGCCAAAGATCGTGACGATGTCGTGTTATGTGCCGACTTAATCGCTCCGGAAGGCTACGGGGAAATCATCGGCGGTTCAGAACGCGTTCATGATATGGATTTATTGGAAGAAAGATTAAAAGAACACGGTCTGGATTCAGATGCTTACAAATGGTATGCTGAACTCAGACAATACGGTTCTGTTCCGCACTCCGGCTTCGGCCTCGGACTTGAGCGGACAGTGGCTTGGATCAGCGGAGCGCCTCACGTGCGTGAAACAATTCCGTTCCCGAGACTTCTGAACCGTCTGTATCCGTAATAGTTTTAAAAAACGAAGTCTCCTGCAAGGGAGACTTTTTCTAAGTAAAGGGGAAAGCTCCCGGAGATAACCTTTTACAGTAAGAGGTGTAAGGATGAAAAAACAGCAATTTATAGATATGCAGGAACTCGGCATTTCAAGCATTCCAAACCTGCTGCTGACACATTACCGGCAGCTTGGGCTGAATGAAACCGAATTGATCCTGCTTTTGAAGATTAAAATGCATTTGGAAAAGGGCTCTTATTTTCCGACGCCGTTTGAACTTCAGTCAGGCATGTCCATCTCTGCTGAAGAATGTACAAGCTGCCTGAGAATGTTTATTCAAAAAGGTTTTCTGTTTATTGAAGAATGTGAAGACCATAACGGCATAAAGTTTGAAAAATATTCTCTGCAGCCGTTATGGGCGAAGCTGTATGATTACATGCAGCATTCACAAAACGAAACGCAGGAAAGAACGTCAGAAAGAGAACAAAAAAGCCTGTATACCATCTTTGAAGAAGAGTTCGGAAGACCGCTGTCGCCGCTTGAATGCGAGACGCTGGCCATATGGCAGGACCAGGATCAGCATGATGCGATTCTGATTAAACACGCCTTAAAAGAAGCCGTTTTATCGGGAAAACTCAGTTTTCGCTATATTGACCGGATTTTATTTGAATGGAAAAAGAACGGCTTCAAAACGGTTGAACAGGCGAAGGCGCACAGCCAAAAATTCCGGCGTGTTCAAACAAAACAAAATGATCCGCAAAAAGAGTATACGAGGCAGGTGCCTTTTTACAATTGGCTGGAACAATAACATGAGAAGGGGAGAAACGTGTTAAATTTAAAGCAGATTGAATATTGTCTTGAAAAAATCGGCGATATGTTTCCGCACGCAGAATGTGAACTTGTCCATTCAAATCCTTTCGAATTGGTTGTGGCAGTCGCATTATCCGCGCAATGTACGGATGCTCTCGTCAACAGAGTGACAAAAACGCTATTTCAAAAATATAAACGGCCCGAAGATTATCTTGCCGTATCGCTGGAAGAACTCCAGCAGGATATTAAATCAATCGGCCTGTACCGTAATAAAGCCAAAAATATTCAAAAGCTGAGCAAAATGATCATCGAAGAGTACGGCGGAGAAGTGCCGAAAGACCGGGATGAGCTTGTGAATCTGCCGGGTGTCGGACGGAAAACGGCAAATGTGGTCGTGTCTGTTGCTTTCGGCGTACCTGCGATTGCAGTAGACACTCATGTGGAGCGGGTCTCTAAACGGCTCGGTATCTGCCGCTGGAAGGACTCTGTTTTGGAAGTAGAGAAAACATTAATGAAAAAAGTGCCGAAAGAGGATTGGTCTGTTACGCATCACAGATTAATATTTTTCGGCAGGTATCATTGTAAAGCGCAATCTCCCCGCTGTGCGGAATGTCCTTTGCTTCCGCTGTGCAGAGAAGGGCAGAAGCGTGACAAAAAAGGGCTGGTGAAACGGTGACGGCGATTGACATTCTGGCAGGCTATGAAACATACCTGCGCAGCCTTACGGACTTGGAAAGCCTCGAGATCAAAACGGCGCTGCGCCGCCATCCGCTGTATATGGATTTCAGCGGTCAGCCAACCGTGCAGCCATGGAGGGAAAGGGGCGAATATGTCCCGTTTCTGTTTCAGATTTGGAACGAAACGAAAGAAACGCTGCTTCCCGTTTTTCAAACAAGAAAATCGAGATGTGATCAAAATGACATGCTGAAGGGAATTGCCTGTCTGATTGCCGCTTTTCACTGGACGGCAGGGGAGCGGGTTACATCACTCGACTGGACTGTGCTTGAAACAAAGCATTTTCCCGCCGAACCGATCAATTGGGCGGAGCGAATGGCGTTTATTTTAACGAAACCGACTCAATTTCACTCGTTTATTCAGCTGGATGAATTGATGACGGAGATGAAGAAACAATATCATAAATATGAAGCCATGAACAAATGTTAAGAACCTCCTTTTCTCATAAGGAGGTTTTTTTGTATGAAAAAAATCCTTCACCTGTTTGAGGTGAAGGATTTCGTCCGCTAATGAGCGGGATTTGACTGGATGGTTGACGAATTGGACTGCCCGTTGATATTTGAAGATGAGTCTTGGTTTTTGTCCGTTTGACCGCTGTCAGGTTTATTTGAGCCGTCTGAACCGGAATCGGAATCATTATCAGAGCCGTTATCTTGCTGTCCATTGTTATCGGTCCCGTTACCGGGCTGATTCTGATTGTTGTTATCTGTTTGATCCTTATCGGATTGATCCTGATTTTTATCCGGGTCATCAGTTGGTGTTTGATCCGATCCGTCAGACGTATCTGTTTGATTGTCATCTGTGTTTGAATCATCGGTTTGCGTCTTGTCTTTGTCTTTATCTTCATCAGACTTCTGTTCATCGTCAGTCGCTTTATCTTTATCCGCATCGTCTTCTTCATCTTTCGGGACTTTGAAAGATGCTGATGCCGTATCGCTTTTTCCGTCATCGTTTTCCGCTGTCACCTGGAAGCTGTATGTGGAGCCTGGTGTGACATCTGAGACGACGGCTTCTTTTGCCGAACTGTTTTGAATGTCACTGTAGCTTCCGCCGTCAACGGATTGTTTGACATTGAATGTTGCATCACCGTCATAATTCCAGCTTAAGGTTAATGATTTTTTATCTTTGTCGTATTTCACTTGCAATCCTGTCGGTTTATCGGCTTTTTCTTTCGTGTACGTTTTAGAAACGGCAGTTGGCTGCGTTCCTTTCACGAAGTACTCCGTCACTTTTTTATCATCCGGCGTATTTGGTCCGGCTAAAGCGGCAGGATTTGAGCCTTTCTCAACTGTTTCTTTTACGACGCTGTCAGGCTGCTTAAAGCTTCCTTTACCGTCATCAACGTATGAGATCAGCTTTTGAAAAATCCGTTTTGCGACTTGCTGGTCTGCATAAGATAATGATTTTTTACCTGCTTTATTACCAGATTCTACACCAGTCCAAACCGCCGCAGTATATTGAGGGGTGTATCCGACAAACCATGAGTCTGGGACTCCGCCTTGTGCGATATTATATTTTTGAATATCACCTTTAGTAAAGTTGGTCGTACCCGTTTTACCGGCCACTTCCACGTTCGGTACTTGGGCCAGTTTACCTGTTCCTGATTCGACAGCTGATTTGAGCATATCTGTAACCATGAACGCCGTGTAGTCGCTCATAGCACTTTTCGGCTTTGGTGTTAAATCAAGCTTAGTGCCGTCATTAAATTCAATCGATGTGACCGCGTGCGGTTCATTGTACGTACCGTTATTTCCGAAAGCACTGTAGGCGCCCGCCATTGTCATTGGAGAAACCCCCGGATTATCAGCTCCAAAACCGCCGATCGAATAAGATTCCGTTACACTATCTTTGTTTAATCCCAATCCTAAGTCATTTGCGAAGTCGACGGCATTATCTTTCCCTGCTGCTTGGTATGCTTTTAAAGCAGGAATATTACGTGAGTCCGCGAGGGCCTCTCGCATTGATATCATATTTCTGTATTTATTGTCCCAATCATGTATCGGAGTGCCATCAGAGTACGTGTAAGCGGAATCGTCAATCTGCTCATACGTCGACCATTTTTTGTTTTCAATGACAGGCCCGTAATCAAGAATCGGTTTAATCGTCGAACCTGGCTGGCGTTGAGTATCTGTCGCGTAGTTAAACCCGCCTGCAGTTCTATTCCGTCCCGGTCCGATGGCGCGGATTTCCCCGTTTGTCGTATCAAGGAGCGTGACGCCTCCCTGCATGCCTTCCGAAAAGCCGACCGTGTCTCCGTTCATCAATTGATCTAGATAATCTTGTGCCTTCGTATCAAGAGTCGTGTAAATTTTCAGTCCGTCAGTTGAAATATTGACGTCTTTCTTTTCTTTTGTCTCAATTTCTTTCATAACTTCTTCGACAAAAGCGCTGTATTTATTTGTGTCCTTTTTATCGTATTCCTTTTGGCTGACGACGCCTTCATCTTTCATGGACACTTTCTTTGCTTTTTGGTAGTCAGAATTTGAAATGAATCCTTGTTTTTCCATTAAACTGAGAACAATGTTCCGGCGTTTTTCGGAAGCCTTCGGATTTTTAACCGGGTTATATCCGGTCGGGCTTTGCGGCATTCCGGCAAGCGTTGCCGCCTGTTCAACCGTAAGCTTGCTCAAGTCTTTTACGCCGAAGAATTCTTCAGCCGCTTTACCGACGCCGTAGGCGCGCGGTGAGAAATAAATTCTGTTTAAATACATTTCTAAGATTTCATCTTTAGAATAATGGCGCTCCAGCTGCAGTGAAAGCCACACTTCCTGTGCTTTCCGTTTAATCGTTTTCTGATGGGTCAAAAGCGAGTTTTTCACAACCTGCTGGGTGATTGTGCTTCCTCCCTCTGAACCGAATCCATCCGTAAAGTTGGCGACCAAGGCGCCTCCGATCCGGATCGGGTCTATACCGTGGTGCTTATAAAAACGGGCGTCTTCAGTTGCGATAAATGCTTCTTTCACAACATCGGGTATATCCTTAATCGGGACGTAGGTTCGTTTTTCACCGCCCACTTCCGCGATTTCTTTGCCGTTTTTATCGTAAATCGTTGAAGAGTAAGGCGTTTTCAGCTTGGCTTCGTCCAAAGACGGCGCGCCGGAAACCAAAACGGCAAATGCCGCCGCTCCGCCGACTATGCCAAGGACAAACAGAATAACCAAGGACAGCACAATCTTTTTGAATAAACCGCCTTTACGCTGTTTCTTGCCTTTTTTCGGTGAAGAGGGCTTAGTGCTTTTCGTCTGCCTTGCCTTACGGCGTTCTTCACGGCTCGTAAATTGATCTGACATAACATCTCAACCTTTCGTTTATCAACCTTTCGCTCAGTCTACTGTTCCTGCGAAAAATAAAGCTGTTCAATAATACTAATATAATCAATTCTCGGTGAGTATCCAAGGGAAATCGGAAAGGAAGCATCTTCTAATTCGTCTTTGCGAATTGATTTTCTGCCATTGTTCTCCTTTCTCTCCCAAAAGACAAACAGCTTGTCGGCTTCGAGGAAATAAACCTTTCCGAAAGCGGATATAATAACAAAACAAATGCCGTCTTGTCTGACCACCTGCTTCATATGCTCAATTTGATGATCATGAAAATTCTGCAGGGGAAATGCCGTTTTGTTTTTTGTTTCTTTTGCCTCAAAATCAATGTAGCGCCCTTTATAAATGCCGTTGTAGTCAGTTGTGGAAGACTGTTTAAAATAAGCTTCCTTAATGACTGCGGCGCTTCTTTTCGGATAGTGGACGTTTACAATCTGGACGGGTGTCGGCTTTTTGTGAATGACAGCAATTTGGTTAGCCAGATAATACTTATTCGTTTCATTCAGGTCGTCTTCGAGGGTCATGCCGCGATTACTGTATGAATGAGACCGTTTCTGGCTGTTTTGGGATGAAACCGTTTTGTTCGGCTGAAAAGTTTTTCCATTCGGGTACCGAATCACTTTTTCCATCCTCCTTATCAAACTAATAGTGACGGAAGTGAATGAACGTGCATAAACGACAGACCGTAACCGCCATTCTTCGCCTGATCGAAAAAGAGACGAAAATAAAAAATGCCGATAATATTTCCCGGACGAATGCCTATAAAGCATATTATGACCGCCATCCTGAGATCAAGTGGCCGCTTTTGGCATCGTTTGTGTCCCGCAATGCGGGCTGGTCGATGACTGATTTAAGAGGCGTCCTTTATCAGGAGGGCCTTGACAGCAGTCAGAAAAACTGGTTTTTCCTTTCGTATGAAAGGGCGAATTGGCTGATTTTTTCTGATGCCTATCCTCAGCTTCTGGTCTACCAGTGGTCAAAACAAATCGGCGAACCTCTTTTCCGTCATCTTCCTTATTTCCGCGTCTCGGCTTTTATGCAGGAAGAATGGTTCCGCTTTTGGCGTGACGGAGATACGGAACGGCTCATGTATGCTCTTATTATAAATGAACAAAACACTATCCAAGCACCTATTATACAAAATCCTTCGTTTAAAAAGAATGTTTTTGGCACGATTCCTTTTTATTTAAGTGATTGGTTTCACTTTAATACGGTGATATTCCCTTCATTTGACGGACATTTATACGGAATTTCCGTCAAACGGTTTTCAAAAACCGAAGAGAGAATTACGCTCGGAAAACAGCTGGCCCGCCTACTGTTCAGCCCTGATCTTCACGCTTCTTTTTACCGTTTTCTTGATACCGTTCCTCATACCGGTTCACGCTTTGATATGGAGAAAATGATCGGCATCAAAAAAAGAACATCACCGATGCTGAGGACAACCTATCCCATTGTTGCCCACCCATTAGACGGCGAAAGGGCGGATTGGTTTCAAAAAAGGTTAAGAAAAGGGGCTTTCTTACAGGAGAAAATGCCGAAACAGCTTGAACTGACGGACTGGTACTTCCAGAAAAGACGGGAGCTCCATGCGCTCTTCGCGGTTAAAGAGTGGCTGAAGAAATGAAAAAGCCCGAAACCGTTCGCTGGGGTTTCGGGCTGCTGATGTGTTACGTGGAAGGGCGGTTTGGGCCGCCTAATTTTTTATCAAGCGTATCAGTCGTTTTTGCTTCGGTTTTTTGCTGTTTACCTGCATTTTTCGGTCTCGTTTTCATACGGCACCTCCTCAACTGTATCGTTTGCATTAACGTGCCGGTTCATACAAAGTTTGCGGCACTTTTTTGTCGAAAGGCACGCCTTTTAGGATAATCTCTGTTTGTTTGCCGAACTGCTTCTAGTTTTGTCATGTGCAAAGGAGAGCGGTATGAAAACGAGAATTATATTCTAAAGAAACGCAAGTGATAAAAGGGAGGAACATGAATGTCTGTTTACACGAGCAAGGCTGATATTCTCCGTCTGCTTTCTGATATCGAATTCCGGATTTCTGCTGCTGAAAAGACGCTTACCCAAGCAGTCAGATCCTGTCAGGCGGAAGCTGAAGAAATCAGACAGGAGAAACTTTTCCGCCTTGAGGAAGAGGCGCGGGAGCTTCATGTTTGTATTGATGACCTGTTTTTGACTGACCGACGTAAAAAGGATTTGCCGAGAGCCTGCCGGATCAGCTGATTTTATGCAAAAACTTTGGTACCATATGTACTGAGGTGAGTCCGTTTGCAGACACAGTCGTTATTGGAGCTGACAGAACAAATGATAGAGGCGGTTCTGGAAGCCGAAAAAAGGTATCAGGATGGAAAAGAGTCAGGCCGTTCATATGATTTTTTTGAGATTATTAAACCCGATGTTGAAAAAAGAGACCGGCTTTGCGCGCTTTGGACAGAAGCAGCGCTTGCGTTTATTCAGGAAAACCGTCCGAAATATGTTCATCACGCACAAATTCAGGCCGTTACAGAAAATTTCGGAGAGCTGATGCTCCAATCATATGTTCATCATATTCATAAAAAAAGATACAGGGATTTAACTGAATCTGTTTTATATACGCTTCGTATATTAAGGGATGAAATTGAAAAAGAAGGCAGCTGAAAACGGCTGCCTTCTTTTATATAAAGGGGTCGGGTATGTTATTCATACGCCGGGTTTTCTGCTCCACTTGCTTCGAGAACCTTCATACTGTTTCGAAATTCGGTTGCGGTGAGATGGCCTTGAATATAGAGGAATTTTGCAAAGTCCATCAGTTTATCTGCACAATCTGTTTCATATTTTTTCACTTCAGCAAAACGCTTTCTTAAGTATGATACGTTCATAATGGTGCATCCCCTCTCATGTATGTTGAGATTATGGTAACATAACGATTCGACTTTTTTCTGTTTTTAAAAAATTAAGACTTTCGACAGCATTTGACAAAGATCAGAATCACCGAAAGCACATAACCAAGGCGGAATTCATACATATATAGCAGAAACTTAGTGAGAGACAAGGGGGAATGTCATATGCAATGGAGAGCAGAGCCATATCAAAATATGTACCAGCAGCCGGCGGGATATTTCTACCCGCAGCAGATACAGCCATTACAGCAGCCGTATCCGCAGCAGATACAGCCATTGCAGCAGCCGCCATATCATCAGCAAGGGCAGTACCCGCAGCAATTTTATCCGAATCAGGAATACGGTCATATGCAGCCGCCGTTTGCTCCCTCTCCTCCTCAGGCAGGCATGCCCGGGGGGCAGCCGGGGTTTGTGAATCCTTACCCCGTTCCCAGACCGAATCAGCAGCAGTCTTCCCAATTCTCAGGCATACTCTCCCAGTTTAAAAAAACGAACGGACAGTTTGACTTTAATAAAATGATAGATACAACGGGGCAGATGGTAAGCGCCGTAAATCAGGTCGGATCGCTGGTGAAAGGCTTCACCAGTATCTTCAAATAAAAAGCATGAATGATATCCATCATTCATGCTTATTTTTTAGGGAAAAAGAGGGTAAGCGTCTGTTCATTCCAGGATGTTTCCATATCTTCTTCACTCACCTTATACGGGAGGACAACGGTTCTTGTCATGCTTGAAGACACATGGGATGAATGAGCCTGTTTATGATCGTAGCGGATTGTAACGTGAAGGTAGCACCCCTTCGTTTCCACCAGCATATCACCGTCACGGAATGTCTCGGGAACGCTGATATCAACCGCGAGGCCCGTCGGCTCTTCTCTGACGTCAATCGTCACTTGCGCTTCAGTAAAAGCCGAATTGACAAGGTGCTGAAAACCCTGCATCAATTCTGCGAAGGGACCTGAGTGAAAAAATTGGTCCATCGCATGGCTGATGATGTCCTCATTTCTTTGCGGTTCAAGTTTATCGTTTTGTGATTGATCCATATGACCACCGCCTTTTTACAAACAGACTATGCGATGTTATGCCGTATGGTTAAGAATTGAAGGAAAAAAGAAAGTATGGTTAAATAGTGGAGAATAAACTGGTAACGGATTCACATTTAGGAAGGGGAGCACAACACATTGCTGAAAAAATTATTCGGATTGGGAGACAGCCGGAAAAAGCCGGCCGAGGAAGTGATTTTTTCTCCGGCTGACGGAGCGGTGATGGATTTGGCTTCAGTGCCGGATCCCGTATTTTCACAAAAAATGATGGGGGACGGGATCGCCGTCGAGCCTGCAAACGGAGACATTGTTTCACCGGTTGAGGGAGAAGTGATTCAGCTGTTCCATACAAAACATGCTGTCGGCATCCGCACCCTTTCCGGAGCGGAACTTTTGATACATGTCGGTTTGGATACCGTCAATATGAACGGCGAAGGCTTTGAAGCGCATGTAAAAGAAGGAGACAAAGTGAAAACAGGCGATCTGCTTTTAACGTGCCGGCTGGATTTAATAAAAGAAAAAGCAAGCAGCACCGTCATCCCTATGGTGATTATGAATGGCGATGCCGCAGAACCTTTGCAATTTGCAGGCGCAAATGAAGCGAAAAAAGGACAAACAGAGCTTTTTACGATAAAAATGAAGTAGGCAGGGGCTGATTCCCTGCTTTTTTTCTTGTGCAGGATTTTCATCTAGCCAGGCAAACAAATATTCGGTAAACTGTACCTCATAAAGAGGTGTGAACGATGAAGAAAAAATCACTGAGCGAACTGATTCAGGAATTAAAAAATCATGAAAATATTGTGCATTGGCATGAAGAGGAACCGCGGGAGGCGAAAACCATGCCGATGCCGGAGCAAGTAGATCCGAACATTCGGGCGGCTCTCGAAAAGAGGGGGATCGAGCGGCTCTTTACACATCAATACTCCGCTTTTCAGACGGTTCAAAACGGAGAAAGCATTGTGGCTGTCACACCGACGGCCTCCGGAAAAACACTGTGCTATAATCTTCCGGTTCTTCAGTCTATCGCGGAAGATGCCTCAAGCCGCGCGCTTTATTTATTTCCGACAAAGGCGCTCGCGCAGGATCAAAAAAGCGAGCTGAACGAAATCATAGACGAGACGGGCATGGACATTAAAAGCTTCACCTATGACGGAGATACGTCTCCGGCCATCAGGCAGAAAGTCAGAAAAGCCGGGCATATTGTGATCACAAATCCCGATATGCTTCATTCAGCTATTCTTCCCCACCATACAAAATGGGTGAGTCTGTTTGAAAACCTGAAATATATCGTCATTGATGAATTACATACGTACCGCGGCGTATTCGGCAGCCATGTGGCGAACGTCATCCGCCGTTTAATGAGAATCTGCGCTTTTTACGGAAGTACGCCGTCATTTATCTGTACATCCGCCACAATCGCCAATCCGAGGGAATTGGCGGAGCAGCTGACGGGAAAATCAGTGCGCCTGATTGACGATAACGGCGCCCCGGCCGGAAGAAAGCACTTTGCTTTTTACAATCCTCCGATTGTAAATAAACCGCTGCATATTCGAAAAAGCGCCACCGTGGAAGTGAACGAACTTGCCAAAACTTTTTTAAAAAATAAGATCCAGACGATTGTTTTTGCCAGAAGCCGTGTCCGGGTTGAAATTATTTTAAGCCACATTCAGGAGATCGTAAAAAAAGAAATCGGGTCGAAGTCTGTCAGAGGCTATCGCGGCGGATATCTTCCGAAAGAAAGAAGAGAAATAGAGCGGGGGTTAAGAGACGGAAGCATTCTCGGCGTTGTCAGCACAAACGCGCTGGAGCTCGGCGTTGATATCGGCCAGCTTCAGGTCTGCGTGATGACGGGGTACCCGGGCAGTGTCGCGAGCGCATGGCAGCAGGCGGGCCGGGCCGGGCGGCGGCAGGGAGAGGCGCTTATCGTGATGGTGGCGAACTCTGATCCGATTGACCAATATATTGTCCGCCATCCTGATTATTTCTTTAAACGCTCGCCTGAATCTGCAAGGATTAATCCTGATAATCTCATTATATTGGTCGATCACCTGAAATGCGCCGCGTATGAGCTGCCTTTCAGAGCCGATGAAACATTCGGAGAAAATGATGCAAGAGACATTCTCGAGTATTTAGAAGAAGAAGGGGTGCTTCACGAAAACCGCGAACGCTATCACTGGGCAAGCGAATCTTTTCCCGCCTCCAACATCAGTCTCCGTTCGGCGTCACAGGAAAACGTGGTCATCGTTGACCGGTCAGAGACGGCTGATGTAAAAATCATCGGAGAAATGGACCGCTTCAGCGCGATGACGCTTCTTCATGATGAAGCGATTTATCTTCATGAAGGGGTGCAGTACCAGGTTGAAAAGCTTGATTGGGACCATAAAAAAGCGTACGTGCGAAAGGTCGATGTCGAATATTATACAGATGCCAATTTAGCGGTGCAGCTGAAAGTGCTGGACATTGACAGAACGGACAGCAGAAAGAAAACAGCCTTACATTTCGGCGATGTAACCGTGAACGCACTTCCGACAATATTTAAAAAAATTAAAATGACGACATTTGAAAATATAGGATCAGGGCCGATTCATCTTCCAGAAGAAGAACTGCATACCAGTGCTGCCTGGCTTGAATTGAAAGAGACGGATTCGGAGATCGGCGAAAAAACGCTTGAACAGCTGCTTTTAGGCATTGCCCACGTCCTGCAGCATATCGTGCCTGTATACGTCATGTGCGACCGAAATGACGTGCATGTCGTGCCGCAAATCAAAGCCGCACATACCGGACTTCCGACAATCTTTCTGTATGATCATTATCCGGGCGGAATCGGACTTGCCGATGAAGTATATAAGCGATTTGATGAAATCAATGAAGGGGCTGAGCGCCTGATCAGACAATGTCCATGTCAAGACGGATGTCCTTCCTGCATCGGCTCCGAAATAGAAGGAATAGATGCAAAGAAAGCGATACTCCGGCTCTTGAATTACGTGTAAAAGAAAAGGGGGACGAAAGATGTCCTTGAAAAATAAATTAAAGCGGATGAAAAACCACCTGAATGTGCCGGAAGCTGAAAAAAAGCCGGCAGCTTCACAACTTTCGGTCCCGGATATTCAAGTCCCATTTAGAGAAGAATGGGAGGCATTCGGAGTGAAGCCTTTCTTTTTTGAGGATGAATACTGTCTTATCCGCGAAACCGTCTATCCGCTTTCGCACCGCCACGGACGGTACAGCTTCAGTGAGCTTGATGACGTCATGGCATTATGGAATAAAGGCGGTTTGACACATACTTTATCAGCAGAAGGATACGAAAAAAGCCAGCTGTTCTTCTTTGATACTGAAACGACCGGCCTCGGCGGCGGGGCCGGCAATATGATCTTTTTGCTCGGTCATGCAAGAGTGTATGAAGACCGTGTCGCGGTTAAACAGCATCTGCTTCCTAAACCGGGAAACGAGACGGCTCTTTACAAAAGCTTTTTAAGTGAGGTTGACATTACGTCTCTTGTTACGTATAACGGAAAAGCCTTTGACTGGCCGCAGGTAAAAACTAGGCATACATTGCTCCGGGACAGGCTTCCGAAACTTCCTGACTTCGGTCACTTTGATCTTCTGCACGGGGCGAGACGGCTTTGGAAACATAAATTAGAGCGTGTATCGCTTTCGGCGGTTGAAAATGAAGAGCTTGCTTTTAAAAGGGACGAAGACACCCCTGGTTATTTGGCGCCGATGCTGTATTTTCAATTTTTAAAGGCGGAGGATCCGGCTCTTTTAAAGGGAGTGCTCTCGCATAATGAACAAGATGTGCTTTCCCTCATCGCTCTTTACATCCATATGTCAAAAAAGATTTTTGCATCTTCTGATCAGACGTCAGAACGTCAGGAAGCATACGCCATGGCGAAATGGTTTATCGCTCATAAAGAAACCGATCGGGCTGTTTCACAGCTGGAAGCGCTGCAAGGCAAAGCCTTTGAAGATTCAGATCGGGCCCTTTTTGACTTAGCAATGCTTTATAAAAAACAAAACCGCAGGCAAGACGCCGTGCCCCTTTGGGAGAAACTGACGGGCTCTGATCTTCACATATGCAGACACCAATCAGCGGTAGAGCTGGCGATCTATTTTGAGCATCACGCAAAAGATTACAAAAAAGCTCTGCAGGCCGCGCAGCAGGCGGCAGAAGACGGGGAAATTTCGGAAAAAGAAGCTGAGAAGCTCCATGTGAGAATTGCCCGGCTTAAGAGGAAATATTCCTCTTGAAATATTGCCCGGGAAAGCGCAAAAGCCGAGCTGTTTCGCCAAAAATATTTTTTTCTGAATCCGCATCGATTTTGTTGTAGAATGGTGCCGCATCTTGTAAAATAGCGTTAGTTATTTATAGGGGAGAGTTGGTATGTATAAAGGTGTTTTTTACTTGTTCTTTGTCGTGGTTTTTTTGATTGCGTTTGTATTTTCGAATTTTAAAGACAGCTTGCTGACGCACTTTTAAATTGGGTGATTGAATTAGAACATGCACCCTCTTTTCTTCATAACCTAACAGTGTAATAAAAGTTAATGGAGAGGGGATTTAGCATGTTTCATCATCATTGTTGCAGACCAAACGTGATGCCGCCGATTGTCCATCCGACTCATTGCTGTGAACACCATTGTTTTTCTAACACAGTTGTGCCGCATATTCATCCGCAACATACAACTAACGTAAATCACCACAACTTTGAGCACGTTCATTACTATCCGCACACTTTTTCAAATGTTGACCCGACAACTCACCAGCATTTTCAGTGCGGAAGCCCTTGCTGCGATCATTAGTATTGAACGCTTAAGCAAGATCGGTTAGGATATCAGCAAATCAAAATGGGGCCCGATGGGGAGCCCCATTTTTTAAGCAGGTGATCAATTGAAAGTATTAGCCGTAACAGGATACAAGCCGTTTGAACTCGGAATTTTTAAACAGGATGACCAGGCCCTTGTTTATATAAAAAAGGCGATAGAAACCAGACTCAGAAGCTTTATTGACGAAGGCTTGGAATGGATTCTCATATCCGGACAGCTGGGGACTGAGCTTTGGGCGGCAGAAACGGCGTACGATCTCAGAGAAGAGTATCCGGAATTAAAGGTTGCCGTTATCACGCCTTTCTACGGCCAGGAGGAAAAGTGGAAGGAACCGAATAAAGAAATGTATGAAGCGGTGCTTGCTCAGGCAGATTATGAGGAGAGCCTGACGCATCGGCCGTACGAAAGTCCGCTCCAATTCCGGCAGAAAAACGCGTTCTTTATTGAAAAGTCAGATGCGCTTTTGCTTTTATATGATCCTGAAATGGAAGGATCGCCGAAATATATGCTGCAGCAGGCAGAAAAACGCCGTGAAACAGACGGATATCCAATTTATTCGATCACGATGGATGATCTCCGTGCCGCCGTTGAAGAAGAAGATTTCTTTACATAACACGTCAGAGAATATTTGACAACGGGACGTGTTTCTGAATAAAATATAACATGATGATTCACGATATGAGGTGAAAAAGATGCTTGCTGATAAAGTAAAGCTTTCTGCGAAAGACATTTTGGAAAAAGAATTTAAAACAGGCGTTAGAGGTTACAGACAAGAAGACGTTGACAAATTTTTAGATATGATTATTAAGGATTATGAAACCTTTCATCAAGAAATTGAAGAATTGCAGCAAGAAAATCTGCAGCTGAAAAAACAGCTTGAAGAAGCAAGCAAAAAACAGCCGGTGCAGTCCAATACGACCAACTTTGACATTCTGAAAAGGCTGTCCAACCTTGAGAAACATGTATTCGGCAGCAAACTTTATGACGAATAGGGCAGATGCACTTGTCAAATGAGACAAGTTGCTTTATAATGAACAAGTGTTCTTAACGTTCGGGTAATCGCTGCAGATCTTTGAATCTGTAGAGGAAAGTCCATGCTCGCACGGTGCTGAGATGCCCGTAGTGTTCGTGCCTAGCGAAGAAATAAGCTAGGGCAGCCTTGATAGGCTGACGGCAGGAAAAAAGCCTACGTCTCCGGATATGGCTGAGTATCCTTGAAAGTGCCACAGTGACGAAGTCTCATCAGAAATGGTGAGAGTGGAACGCGGTAAACCCCTCGAGCGAGAAACCCAAATTTTGGTAGGGGAACCTTCTTGAAGGAATTGAACAGATAGAAGGACAGAATGCTTTCTGTAGATAGATGATTGCCGCCTGAGTACGAGGTGATGAGCCGATTGCAGTACGACGGAACAAAACATGGCTTACAGAACGTTAAACATTATTGATATGACAAATTAGAGCTCTCCTTTAAAGGGGAGCTTTTATCTTGAATGAAACGAAAGCTTAAAAGAGACAGGGTGATACGATGAAGAAGTACACACTAATAGCGACGGCGCCGATGGGAATCGAAGCGATCGTCGCCAAAGAAGTGCGTGATTTAGGTTATGAATGCAAAGTAGACAACGGAAAAGTCATTTTTGAAGGAGATGCGCTTGCGATCTGCCGCGCTAACTTATGGCTGCGGACGGCTGACCGCATTAAAGTACAGGTCGCCGAGTTTCAGGCGAAAACGTTTGATGAGCTGTTTGAAAAAACAAAAGCGATTGACTGGCGCGCGTACATTCCGGAAAACGCAAAGTTCCCCGTTATCGGAAAGTCCGTGAAATCAGTGCTTGCCAGTGTGCCTGACTGCCAGCGGATCGTCAAAAAGGCGATAGCGGAAAAGCTGAAACTGCAATCAGGAAAACAAAATGAATGGATTGAAGAAACGGGCCCCGAGTATAAGGTGGAGATTTCCCTTTTAAAAGATAAAGCCGTGCTTACACTGGATTCATCAGGAACAGGCCTTCACAAACGGGGATACAGGGTTGATCAGGGAGGAGCTCCGATTAAAGAGACGCTCGCTGCCGCGTTAATTCAGTTAACCAACTGGACGCCTGACCGTCCGTTCGTCGATCCGTTCTGCGGTTCCGGCACGATCGCCATTGAAGCCGCTTTAATCGGACAAAACATTGCTCCCGGTTTTAACCGTGATTTTGTTTCAGAAGACTGGGAATGGATCGGAAAAGAACTGTGGGACAAGGCGCGTCTTGAAGTGGAAGAAAAGGCGAACTATGATCAGCCGCTGCAGATCTTTGCCAGTGACGTAGATCACCGGATGGTAAACATCGCCAAAGAAAACGCAGAAGAAGCGGGACTTGGTGACCTGATCGAATGCAAGCAAATGCGGGTGCAGGATTTTACGACGAAGCTCGAATACGGCGTAATCGTCGGAAACCCTCCGTACGGCGAACGGCTCGGCGAAAAAAGGGAAGTCGAGCAGATGTATAAAGAAATGGGCCGGGCATTTGAATCTCTTGATACATGGTCTGTCTACATGTTAACGTCAAATGAACAATTTGAAGAGGTCTACGGAAGAAAAGCAACCAAAAAACGGAAGCTCTTTAACGGTTTTATCAAAACGGATTATTATCAGTACTGGGCTAAAAAGAAAAAAACAATTTCAAAAATATAGTACCTTTTATAGTGGATTTTTGTGGTAATATTGATTTTGAAAATAGGCTATGAATAGATTTTCAAGTTGGAGCCGAAAAACAGGGACTTAAGTTCCTGTTTTTCGGCTATTTAGTATAAATATCTTTGGAGTATATTGGGGAATAAAGTTTTTATGAACGATTTATTATACATACGTAAATTTCTCTTAATAAATGCAAATTCTTAACGAATTCGCCTTTTATATTAAGTAGCCATAGATTAATAATTTTATAAAATTTACCTACTAGTCTTGATATATATATTATATCGATTTATAATATTTTATGTAAAAATATGAAGGAGTTGGAATTAATGAAGAAAACTTCGAAAATCTTGATGGGTGCTTCTGCATTACTGATAGCAGGCTCTACATTTATTTGCAGTCCTAAAGCAGAAGCAGCAATGAGTTCATGGCAAACAGTTCAAGGAATTAAAGGTTGTGAAGCTAGGGTTTGGACTGATGCAACAACATATACAAGAAAAGCTACTTCTATTGATGTATATGCTCAAACAAACGGAAAATGTGGGACATTGAACTATCGAATGGGTGTTACCACCTTAGATGGGGAATACAACATCGGAAATTTTTCCCATAAGGGTTCATTCTCGAATAAAACACCTGTTAAAAAGTTTTATTTCAGTAAACTACTAAAACCTACATTTAAAGAGAGATGGCAGGTTAATGTTGAGTTATACAAAGGCGGGAAAATGAAAGACGCAGTTCAATCCAAAACTATTTATGTAGAGAAAAGAAAATAGTCAGAAAAATTTTTCTGTAGATATAATTTTAACAGGCTGTCGATATTCGACAGCCTGTAAGCATCTTTACGTTTTATTCTGCCATTACCAGCGGTGCGCTTTTGCGTTGCTCCGTAAAATAATGTTGGTCTGGGACATTTCGGTGTGGCCGTTCACTTGCGATTTAGAGCGTTTCGGCCGCGTCCAATTGTGATGAAACAATTCAGAATGCTGATCTAATCGATCTTTATAACTCATGTAACCATCACTCCCGGATAGAATAATTTTGTGCAGATGGATATTCGATCGAATATCTGTTGTAGTTTGTGCAGGTCAGGTGCGGATCATTCAGAATGGCATGTATAGAAAGTGAAGCATCGGCATAGAATGATGATTATTTCTATTTGAGAGGTGATCTATTTTATGCTGAACAGCGAGCACTTCAGTAAAATACAAAAGGCGTTAGACGCAACTGCTTTCCGGCTGGAGGAAGCCGGAGCGGAGTTCGGTCCTTCCGCCATGACACACGCACAGGAAGAACTTGAAAATGCGGTAAAACATACACATTCAACAGACCATCCGTTCCTATGTACACATATCATTAACCGGAAATGATAATGGCAAAAACTTGGCGAGGCCAAGTTTTTTTGTTGTATTGAAAAGGGTTAAATGATATTATAGATGGTCTGAATGCCGAATAGTTAGGGGTTGGAGTTGGGTGACAACATCACGTTTGCCTTTTGCTTTAACAAAAGAAAAGAATTTTTACGAAGAATTGAACAATTGGATTGGTGACGTGTTTTACGATATCCTTCCCGAGAAAGGCTTTGACCTTCGGGATGAGCAGGTATTTATGGCGTTTCAGCTTGAACGGGCATTTAAAGAGAAAAAAGTCATGTTCGCTGAGGCAGGAGTCGGTACGGGGAAAACGCTGGTGTATCTGCTGTTTGCCATCAGCTATGCCAGATATACGGGTAAACCGGCCATTATCGCATGCGCCGATGAAACGTTAATTGAACAGCTTGTCAAAAAAGAAGGCGACATTTCCAAGCTGACAGAACATTTGGATCTGCAGATTGATACACGGCTGTCCAAATCCCATGAGCAGTATCTGTGTCTGAAAAAGCTTGAGAAAACGATGCAGCGTTCTGATGATGAAAAGTGGCTGGATCTTTATGAGTCGCTGCCTTCATTCGTACACGAATCACAAGCGATGCAGCGCTTTTATCCGTACGGTGACCGCAAACAGTACGCTGATTTGACGAATGAAGAGTGGGCAGGCGTCAGCTATGATTCCTTCCAAGATTGTTTAACTTGTGATATGAGACATAGATGCGGTTTAACACTTTCGAGAGATCATTACAGAAAATCAACGGATCTGATTGTTTGCTCCCATGATTTCTACATGGAGCATGTATGGACGGAAGAATCACGCAAAAGGGAAGGACAGCTGCCGCTTTTGCCTGATCACAGCGCCGTCGTGTTTGATGAAGGACATCTGCTGGAATTCGCCGCGCAAAAAGCGTTAACGTATCGCGTGAAGCAGTCGACGCTTGAGCTGTTTTTAGAGCGTCTGCTTCAAAATGATATCAGAGAGGAATTCGCCGAACTGATTGAAGATGCCCTTGCCGCAAACGATGAGTTTTTCTATGTGCTGTCAGAGGAATCGAAGGAAATCGCAGGCTCTCACCGATTGGACATCCAAAACGATCAGCGTGTTAAGCGTGCGGCTGACGAACTGTGCCGTCTGCTCGATAAAATCGGCGAGGCGCTCGTATTTGAATCGGAAATGTATACGATCGATAAGTACGAGCTGTCAGTTGTAGAAGAATACGTCGAACAAATGGCATATTCGCTGTCGCTGTATCAAAAGGATGCCATCAGCTGGCTTGAAACGAGGGATACAGACTCAACGTTTGTTGTTATGCCGAGAACTGTAGCCGAAGTTTTGGGAGAAAAGGTCTTTTCTAAAAAGATTCCTTATATCTTCTCATCGGCCACTCTTTCTGAGGGCGGTTCATTTGATTATATCGCTGACAGCCTCGGAATCCGTGATCCTTTATCATTCACCGTTGAATCTCCGTACGATTACGAGGAGCAAATGTCTGTTGCGCTTCACGGTGACATGACGTCTGAGCAGAAAACAGCCGAAACGATTGAAACCATTAAGAAGAATGAAGGACGCACCCTCGTTCTTTTCCCTTCCTTTGAAGACATGAAGGAATTTAAAGAACAGGCTGCCGCGTGGGAGCTGCCGTATCCGATATACTACGAAGGTGACGAAGAGATCTCCAGTCTGGTCGAAAAATTCCAGCGGGATGAAGAATCCGTGCTTTGTTCCGTCCACTTATGGGAAGGTCTTGACATTCCCGGTGACTCGCTCCGGAATGTGACCATTTGGGCGTTGCCGTATCCGCCTCATGATCCCGTGTTTACCGCAAAGCGGAACGGAGCGAAAAAAGATCCGTTTGAGGAAGTTGATCTTCCGTACATGCTCTTGAGAGTCCGGCAGGGAATCGGCCGCCTCATCCGTTCTAATCAGGACAGCGGAACCATATCCATTTATGCGGGCGGAGAAAGTGAACGGGTCTTGGCCGAAGTCAAAAAGATCTTGCCTGTTACACCGAAAATCGTATAAAAACAAAAGCTGCAGGATTCTTATCCTGCGGCTTTTTTAAATCCGGGAAGTTGACTTTATCACGGCATTCCATTAGCCTGTAATTGATAGTGAAAAGGGAGGGGAACGGATATGGATTTACATACATATGAAAAAGAGTTTTTTGATCTGTTAAAAAGAGTATCCCACTATGTCGAAGCCATTGCACTTATGCATTGGGACTTAAGAACGGGAGCCCCAAAAAAAGGCTCTGATGACCGGGCGGAAAGCATCGGACAGCTGTCGGCTGACGTTTTTCAAATCCAGACATCCGACCGGATGAAAGAGCTGATCGACATCCTTCTCGCGCATGCAGAAGAGCTGCCTGAAGATACAGTGAAAGCGGCGGAACTTGCGAAAAAAGATTATGATCATAATAAAAAAATTCCTGAAGATGAGTATAAAGAATATGTCATTTTAACATCGAAAGCTGAAACGGCTTGGGAGGATGCAAAGGCTGCCTCTGATTTTTCTATGTTTGCTCCGTACCTTGAGAAGCTGATTGATTTTAATAAGCGGTTTATTTCGTATTGGGGCTATGAAGATCATCCATACAACGCATTGCTCGATATTTTCGAACCGGGTGTTACGGTAAAGGTGCTGGATCAGCTGTTTTCTGAATTGAAGGAAGCGATTATTCCGCTTATCAAAAAAGTGACGGAATCCGGCAATAAACCGGACACTTCCTTTATAACGAAAACGTTTTCGAAAGAACAACAAAGAGCCCTCTCCTTGTATTTCTTAAAAGAGTTCGGGTATGATTTTGACGGCGGCCGCCTGGACGAGACGGTGCATCCGTTTGCGACGACAATCAACCGGGGCGATGTGCGGGTAACGACCAGATATGACGAAAACGATTTCCGCACGGCGATTTTCGGAACGATTCATGAATGCGGGCATGCGATCTACGAGCAGAATATTGACGAAGCGTTGAGCGGAACGAACTTATCTGACGGTGCATCCATGGGAATTCATGAATCCCAATCGTTATTTTATGAAAACTTTATCGCCAGAAATCAACATTTCTGGACCGCCTATTATGAAAAAATGGTTGAGGCTTCACCTGATCAATTTCAAGATGTGAAAAGAGAGGACTTTGTACGCGCCGTAAATGAGGCGAAACCAACCTTTATCCGAATTGAAGCCGATGAGCTGACATATCCGCTTCACATTATTATCCGTTATGAAATTGAAAAAGCGATTTTCAGCAATGAAGTGACAGTGGAAGAACTGCCTGCATTGTGGAATCAAAAATATCATGATTATTTAGGCATTACGCCGCCATCTGACGCAAAAGGCATTTTGCAGGACGTACATTGGGCGGGCGGCGATTTCGGCTATTTCCCTTCCTATGCGCTCGGATATATGTATGCGGCACAGCTGAAGCATACCATGCTTGACGATCTGCCTGAATTTGACCAATTAATAGAACGGGGCGATTTTGAGCCGATTAAACAATGGCTGACAGAAAAGGTTCATCAGCACGGAAGACGCAAAATGCCGCTTGACATCATAAAAGATGCAACGGGAGAAGAGCTGAACGTTCAATATCTCATTGAGTATCTCGTCGGCAAATATTCAAATTTATATTTATAAACGAAACGCCCGGCATACACCGGGCGTTTTTCTAAAAATTCTAAAAACACGAATAATCGAAACCGATTCTTTGTAAAAGTTCGGAAATATTCAAATTTCACTATGCAAAAGAAGTGTATCTTGTTATAATTTGATTAATATCATACGAACACTCATATAATCGCGTGGATATGGCACGCAAGTTTCTACCGGTCACCGTAAATGTCCGACTATGAGTGAGCAATGGAACGGCTTTATTCGGCCGTTACGTGTAGATCATTCGGCATTGCTTGCTCTTTTTTTGGAGAGCGGGCGATGCTTTTTTTATTTTTTATAAGCGGGGGTAATCATTGTGGAAGCGTTAAAACGAAAAATAGCAGAAGACGGAATCGTTCTTTCTGATCAAGTGCTGAAAGTGGATTCTTTTTTAAACCATCAAATTGATCCGGTTCTCATGCAGCAGATCGGCCGGGAATTTGCGCGCCGTTTTGAAAAAGACGAGATAACCAAAATCGTCACAATTGAATCTTCCGGCATTGCCCCTGCGGTGATGGCCGGCCTTGAACTCGGCGTTCCCGTCATCTTTGCGAGAAAAAGGAAGTCTCTCACATTAACGGATGATCTGCTGACGGCATCCGTCTATTCTTTCACGAAAAAAACAGAAAGTCAGATTGCAATCTCCGGAAATCATCTGTCGAAAGATGACCGCGTGTTAATCATTGACGACTTTTTAGCGAACGGACAGGCGGCAGAAGGACTTTTATCCATCGTAAAACAAGCAGGTGCAGCGGTTTGCGGGATCGGAATCGTCATTGAAAAGTCATTTCAGCCGGGAAGAGATGAGCTGGTGAAAAAAGGATGCCGGGTCGAATCACTGGCGAGAATCCAATCGCTTGAAGACGGAAAAGTGACATTTGTACAGGAGGTCCGTTCATGAAAAACGGCTATGCCAAAACACTTTCCCTCGGTATCCAGCACGTGCTTGCCATGTATGCCGGCGCCGTCGTCGTTCCCTTAATTGTAGGAGCGGCATTGGGACTGAACGCAGAACAGCTGACATATCTCGTATCAATTGACATTTTTATGTGCGGGGCGGCTACGCTGCTTCAAGTATGGAGGAATAAATGTTTCGGCATCGGCTTGCCCGTTGTGCTCGGCTGTACGTTCACCGCGGTAGCGCCGATTATTTCCATCGGTAAGGAGTACGGGATTTCAGCCATTTACGGAAGCATTTTGGCATCGGGTCTGCTTGTCATTCTGCTGTCGTTTTTCTTCGGCAAGCTCGTATCCTTTTTCCCGCCTGTCGTAACCGGATCTGTCGTGACGATTATCGGGATGACCTTAATGCCGGTCGCGATGAATCATATTGCCGGCGGGGAAGGCAGCAAGGATTTCGGTGATCCGGCTAACCTTGCCCTCGGATTTACGGTGCTCGTCATCATCGTGCTGCTTTATCGGTTTACAAAAGGATTTTTGAAATCCATTTCGATTTTAATCGGCATTGTCATCGGGACGGCCATCGCATATTTTATGGGAAAAGTGCAATTTGACAATGTGGCGAATGCTGACGCAATTCAAATGATTAAACCGTTTTACTTCGGGACGCCGACATTTCATGCGGCACCGATTATTACGATGTCCATCGTTGCCATTGTCAGCCTTGTTGAGTCAACCGGCGTCTATTTCGCTCTCGGTGACCTGACAAACCGGCGCCTGTCTGAACGTGATTTAGCAAAAGGCTACCGCGCGGAAGGCCTGGCGGTATTCATCAGCGGCATTTTTAATGCTTTTCCGTACACGGCTTATTCCCAAAACGTCGGCCTCGTGCAGCTGACAGGAATTAAGAAAAACGCGGTTATCGGTGTCACGGGCGCACTTTTAATGCTCTTCGGCCTTTTTCCGAAAATCGCAGCCTTCACGACCATCATCCCGTCTTCCGTACTGGGAGGCGCGATGGTGGCCATGTTCGGCATGGTCATCTCCTACGGCATTAAAATGCTCAGTCAAATTGACTTTAAAAAGCAGGAAAACCTTCTGATTGTCGCGTGTTCGGTCGGATTGGGACTCGGTGTAACCGTCGTTCCCGATATGTTTAAGCACCTGCCGTCTTACTTAAATCTGCTGACCACAAACGGAATCGTCGCCGGAAGCTTTACCGCCGTGCTTTTGAACATTATTTATAATATGATTCCTAAAACGAAAAAAACCCTTGATGTAACAAGGGTTCAAGAGGGTTAGTTATCCGTTTTCTTTAAAATAACATCTTATTTTATCCAGATCGAGGATGCTTCCGAAAGTTGCTGAACTTTTTGTGAGGCATCCTCTTTTTTTATTAGTTTCATTGTTTGAAAAGAAACAAATTGAGTGATGAGGCATCCGCCTTATTTCGCCGAAAAACCGTCCCGGACTATATGTACGTGAACGAGTATCTTGTGCACGGATCCTTACAAATGAGAGTGAAAAGAAGGGAAAGCCCCTTCTTTTAATTAATCCATCCTTCAAAAGTTGCGCGATAGAACCCTTCGATTATCTCTACTTTCTTAAGGTAATATGTAACACCATTCTTAACAGTTGTATTTGGGATATCCCATCTATGAAGGTAATCCATTGTAAAAGAATCTTTGGTCGCTTGTGTCGAAATTTTTGTTTGAGTTGAGTCGATATTTGTATTACCAGGGCTAGATGCAAAAGCAGGGGCAGCGGAAACGAGTAAAGCGAGAGACAAGGCAGAACCAGTTAAAACTTTTTTTAATTTCATTTTTAACACTCCTTTGTTTTTTTAATACAATTGTATTATTACATACAATACAAAAATAACCAAGGGTTTTTTTGTTAATATTTTGTGAGCGAATTTAGTTAGGGGAGTGGATGGCGATAGGAGCGATGCTTTCATTCACTGTTGCGGCTTATTTCAGAATATTGATAAGTTTATAGAGAAAAAGAGTTGAATATTGCTGGCTTCTGGTGAGCTGCAGCCTTTTAGTCAGTGTTTGCTTTAGCTATTCCAGCGCTTTTCCAACGGGGAAGGTGCGATATGAAATTTAACACTGAAACAATTGTACAAAAGTAAAATCTTTATTTAAAATGTTATAAATACGAATTTTCAATATAGGAGGTTATCTGATGGCAGAAAAGAAAAAAGCTTTAATCATTGTGGATGTACAAAAAGCCTTTGATGATAAAAAGTGGGGAGAACGAAATAACGTAAAGGCGGAAGAAAATATCAGCAAAATACTGAAATTATGGAGAGAAAAAGGATGGACAGTCATATACATACAACATACTTCTGATAAACCTGGTTCTTTATTTTATCCAAAAAATGAGGGGGTTGCTATAAAGGAAATCGTTAAACCTATGGAAAAAGAAGTCATTATAACCAAAAAAGTAAACAGCAGCTTTATTGGGACTAATCTAGAAGAGCTTTTAAAAGCAAATGATATAACAACTGTCGTAATCACTGGCTTGACTACGCCGCACTGTGTTTCAACAACCACAAGGATGAGCGGTAATTTAGGATTTGATACATATCTGATTTCAGATGCAACAGCAGCCTTCGGAATGAGAGACCAAAATGATACATATTATGATGCAGAGACTATTCACAATATATCTCTGGCTACGTTGCATGATGAATTTGCCACAATATTAACGACTGATCAATTAATCAACGATTTTATAAAAACAAACTGATTAACATTATGGCTAAGGCCGGCGATGGGTATAGGCGGCTGAAAAGCATATTCAGGCGCATACAAGGGCCTCGTCGGAAAATACGGGGTTGCCGACTCTTTTCATCGTCGCAATATCGAGTGAAAAAAGGCATCTGCTTCAGATGCTTTTTTTGTTTCTTGTAAACCGGTTTCGGTAAAAAATGATTGGCGGTTAACGGTCTGATTTCGGCTTCGGTTTTGAATAACAAAAGGTTTTACTAATCAGCGAATTATTCAAGATTTTTTGGCTTGTGCTGAGTCTGGTGTTTTTTGATTTCCTCGAATATATTGGCTTGATCATCTTTTTGAGGCTGAGGCTCTTTGTTAAGACATTTTGGATCGATCACATTTTTAAGATCTTTGATGGTTAAAGGCTTACAATCATCTTTTAATTCGTAGCCTAATTGTCCATTAGCTTCTAAAGTGGCATATTTAATTGTGTTTATATTTGAAATGCCAAGAAGCCTTAAACGCATTTCGAGTTGATCTGCTGTCAGCCTCAGCTTCTTTAAGTTTTCTATATTGAGTTGGCCGTCTTCTATAACGAATTTAGATTTTCCGGTTAAAAAAGATTCAATCCAGTTTACTTTTACTTGAAACCACTCCATTAAAATCAAAGCGCTAAAAAGGATAGACGCAGCGATTAATGTTTTCAATAAACTGGTTTCTAAAATGGGGTGAACGATAATCGTACCGATTGAAATCATGACCATTGTCTGTGCAATGGTCATTTGTGCAATGGATTTTCTCCCTGAAATTCTCAGTAAAATCATTCCGAATGCAATTATAATTAATTCTTCCCAAGCAAATCTCATGTTATCACCCTGGATTGTGTTTTATCAAAAATAAAAGAGCAAGTAAGAGGTTTTATGTGTACTTGCTCACGAAAAATTATTGCCCTTACATTTAATTTTATTCATTTTAGGTGTTTTCCTAACTGGAGAAACTATTCTGCGAGGGTGAATTCATTTCGGAATCTCCAATACAAGAGGCGGCGGTGAATATTGGTGGCTGAAAAGCAAACCAAGGAGTATAAGGAGTGCGTAAGGCAGAAATAGAAGAACCTTGCCAAGAAATACGAGTTGTCAATTAACACAATTAAGTCATAGGAAAAGCGGCATGGTTGGGAACAAAAAAGGATGCATACTGAGACATTCTGCTAAAATGCATTGAGGAACAACGGTCTGCTGCTGAGACAGAGCTTGACATACGGTTGCTTGGGATCGCCGCACAACGCTCTTCGTTGATCATGGTTTTTAGGAGGTTAGTAGGGAAAACAACTATGAAAAAAGGGATGAGAGAAAAATCTCTTATCCCTTAGATAATCTTAAAACCAACCTTGGTATTCACCAGTCCATGTACCATCACTGTTCTGCTTGGCATCTTTTAAATAGTATTTAACTCCAGCAAATACTGTTACATTAAGAAGTTCTCCACGTGTATTAGCATTGATATATATAGTTTTTAACACTGCCTGAGGAGCTGCAGTTTTATGACTCCCGCCATCTGCAGCCGGGCTTGCTGCAAAAGCAGGAGCAGCAGAAACAAGTAAAGCAAGCGATAGAGCTGAACCGGTTAAAACTTTTTTAAATTTCATTTAAAACACTCCCTTTTTTATTTGATACAACTGTATTATATAACTGTATGTAAAATTTGTCCATATAAACTTATGTTAACTTTTTGTGAATATAAGAAAGTATTTTCCCCCATGAGTTTTATTAACTCGTACCATCTTATTTTATGACTCCAGAGTAAGGCATCATCATATGACGTCAAAACTGTTGTATGATACTAGGGAAATCATTTTTAGTCGAAATGAGGAGTTGCATGACATTTACGGAACGGGCGGTAGCCATTATCAAACAGATTCCTGAAGGAAAAGTGATGACGTATGGTCAAATTGCCGATCTTGCGGGAAGTCCGCGGGGAGCGAGGCAGGTTGTGAGGATTCTTCACTCCATGAGTAAAAAGCATCGTCTTCCTTGGCACAGGGTCATCAATGCAAAGGGCGAAATCGGATTGAGAGACGAAGAGATGTTTTCTGTACAGAAGCTGTCTCTTGAAGCTGAGGGGGTAGCGGTCACGTCAGACGGACGGATCGATCTCAATTTATACGTCCATGATCCGAATATGTGAAAAACCTGCCATATACCGGCAGGTTTTTCAGTTATATGCTTTGAGCCGGCCAGAAAGGTTTTGCCGTATATAAGGCCATTCCTCCCGAAGGATGGAGTAGTAGGCGGTATCTCTGAGACCGCCGTCGACAGCCGGAATGTGTGCGCGGCGGATCCCTTCAAATTGGGCTCCGATCCGCAAAATCGCAGTCCGTGAGCGCTGGTTGCGAACGTCGGTTTTCAGCGTCACCCTGACAGCTTGCCACACGTCAAACGCATGAGTCAGCATCAGAAGTTTACATTCCGTATTGACACCGGTCCGCTGCACGGCAGAGGCATACCATGTGCTGCCGATCTCACACACTTCCGGAGCTGCGTCCGCCGGCCGCGTAAACACTTCCGCATCCATAAACCGCGTGCTTCCGACGATTCGGTCTGTTTCAAGACTCCGTACTGCAAAAGGCAATGCAAGTCCTTTTTCATAATCGGAAAGCGCGCGCTCAATATAACGCTTTGTTTCTTCGATTCCGTCAGGGACATGGGTGTAAGCGTAAGTCGTCCTATTTTCTGAAGCTGCTTCGCAAAGTGCCTGAGAGTGATCAATCGTCAGCAGCTCTAACTGAACGAGTGACCCTTTAAGAATGACAGGTGTCAGCATCCCAATCACAACCTTTTTTTATGAATGGGTCAAGTATAGCCGAATGGTTTCTTATTCAAAAGGGCCAATTTCCTATTAAAATGGCGGGTCAGGCAAATGCCCAGCCCGAATTTATGCATACATTCAGGAAAAAAGCGGAAACTTATGTAAAGAGGTGATGGGTATGGCATATGTGTTATCTGTCGGAACCAGCATTCCGAAGTATCATGTCTCGCAAGAAACGGCGGCGGATTTTGCGAGAGGGATGTTTGCCGATTCATTTAAGGATATTGACCGGCTGTTAAAAGCCTTTCAAAACGGCGAAATTGAATCAAGGCAGTTTGTCCGGCCGATTGAATGGTATAAAACGGCACGGGGTTTTTCAGAAAAAAACCGGCTGTATACGGAAGAAACCGTCAAGCACAGTGCGGATGCGGCACTTGATTGTTTAACAAACCCGGATTGTTTAACAAATCCCTTTCCATATGAAAAAGTCGATGCGATCTTTTTTATTTCCAGCACCGGGCTTTCGACACCCAGCATTGAAGCGAAAGTGATGAATCAGCTTCCGTTTTCTGCGAAAACAAAACGGATACCGATCTGGGGTTTAGGATGCGCGGGCGGAGCGGCCGGCCTGTCCAGGGCGTACGAATACTGCCGCGCGTATCCTGAAGCATACGTGCTTGTCATCGCGGCTGAACTCTGCAGCTTAACGTTTCAGCCGAACGACAAGTCAAAAAGCAACTTAATCGGAACTTCCCTGTTTGCGGACGGAATTGCCGCAGTACTAATCGGAGGAGAAAAGGCGAACCGAAACGATGTCAAACAGCCGCTTCTTCCGCGGATATTCGCCACCCAATCGGTGATGATGCCGGATGCGGAAGATGTGATGGGCTGGGAATTCACGGACAGCGGTTTTCAAGTCATTTTTTCAAGAGATATTCCCACCCTGGTTTCACAGTGGCTGAAGGACAATGTTGATGAATTTTTATTTGCATATGGTATCAGTCCTCACGACATTAAAACCTTTCTTGCCCATCCAGGCGGGAAAAAGGTCATTGACGCCTATTTAACGAGTCTTTCAATGGACACCGGTCAGCTTGCGGCATCTCGGAAGGTGCTGCAAAAACACGGGAACATGTCTTCCGCAACTATTTTTCATGTGATAAAAGAACAGTTGCTCCACGGACGGCAGAAGGAAAACGAAAAAGGGCTGATCGGCGCTCTCGGGCCGGGATTTTCGTCTGAGCTTTTGCTGTTCAGCTGGGAAAAGGGGGCTTCTTAATGTTTTGGCTGTTTATCATGCTGCTTGCGGCCCAGCGGATTGCGGAGATGATCGTGGCCCGGCGCAATGAGCAAAAGGTGAAAAAGCAAGGCGCAGTCGAATACGGAGAAGGACATTATCCCTTTCTCGTCCTGATGCACGTGCTCTTTTTTGTCTCTCTTACAGCTGAGGTGGCGGCGTTTCAAAAAACGCTTTCTCCAAGGTGGGCCGCCATTATATGTATTATTTTATTTGTACAGGGGATCAGGTATTGGGCGCTATTATCATTAGGGCGGTATTGGAATACGAAAATTCTTGTCGTGCCGGATGCGGAGCTTGTCAGAAAGGGGCCGTACAGGTGGATGAAGCACCCGAACTACGCGGTCGTCATCTTAGAATTTATTTTTCTGCCGCTGTTATACGGAGCGTATTGGACACTGTTTCTCTTTTCGATTCTCAATGCCTGCATGCTCACTGTGAGGATTCGCGCCGAAGAGAAAGCGCTAGAAGAAAACACCGCAAAATAGAGATTGAAAATCATTCTCAATCATGATAAGATATAAATATGAAAATGATTCTCATTCAAGGTGGTGCCGAAAATGACAATGTTATTTTTATTTGCAGCCGTTTGTACATACAGTGTTTTAATTGGTTTCGTATTGAAAAAAGTTTCGAATAAATCGATGTCTTCTTAAACATCTGCGGTTTTTCCTGCCGCGGGTGTTTTTTCTTTATCAGCTGCCGATATCGGCGGCTTTTTTGCGTTTCCTGAAGAAAAGTGAGCCATTCTTGTGTAAAATGGGGGAGAGGTTTTTTTCAGAGCTTTCTAAAAATGAAAAACGTCATTTGATGCGACAGACACAAAGGGGTAAAGACACATGACAGAAGAAGAACGCCATAACAGGGAGATTTTCAGCAGAACGGGTGCCTTATACGCACAATTTTTGGATCATCAGGATGAAAAACGGGCCGATCAGCTCGCGGCTATTATGAAAAAAGCGGCTGATGAAGAGGTTTATATCGCGTTTACCGGGCATTATTCGGCCGGAAAGTCCTCTTTATTAAACACATTGCTCGGTGAAGACATACTGCCGACAAGCCCGATTCCCACAAGCGCCAACCTCGTCGTCATCCGGCACGGTGCAGATAAAGTCGTGCTTCATACGACGGACGGGGCTTATGCAGAAATTAAAGGAAGTTACGATAAAGAACAAGTGCAGCAATTCTGTAAAGACGGTGAGCAAATTGAAACGGTGGAAGTCTATGCCGGCTTTAAGGAGTCAGAGCCCTATGCGGCCTACATCGACACACCGGGAATTGATTCGACGGACGAAGCGCATTTTTTATCAGCCGCTTCGGTTCTGCATCAGGCTGACGCTTTATTTTACGTCGTTCATTATAATCACGTCCATTCAGAAGAAAATATGCTGTTTCTCAGCTCCATCAAAGACCGTATTTCGAATTTGTTTCTGATCGTCAACCAAATTGACAGACATAATGAAACTGAAACGAAGTTTGAAGAGTACCGCAGGCAGGTGGAAGACATGCTTGAAGGCGCGGGAATACCGAAAGAATCGCTTTTCTTTACGTCTGTCACTGAGCCTGACCATCCTTTAAACGGCATGGAACAGCTGAAAAAACATTTGCAGAAGCTGAAACAGCAGGCAAAAACAAATTTATGGTCCTTAACGGAGAGAAAAGTTGCACACTTAGTCAAAGAGCATACAGAGATGCTCGTAAAAGATGATAAAAACGGCAGCGGAGAGCAGTTTGACAAACAAGAAGCACTTGTCCGTTCTGTTGAAGGTGAGCTTAAAAAAGCCGTTCAACAGGCTGAAACAGCAGAGAAAGACATCAGAAAAGACGTGCAGAACATACTGCAAAACGCTAATCTGACACCCTTTGAGATGAGGGAGCTTGCATCTGCTTATATTGAATCACAGCAGCCCTCATTTAAAACCGGATTATTCTTTTCAAAAGCGAAAACAGCTTTGGAAAAAGAAAGAAGGCATGCTGAATTTTTTGCCGATATTAAAAAAAGAACGGAAGGGGAAGCGGATTGGCATATTATCGACACATTTACGAAAGCGGCCAAGCGGTATGAAGCGGATTCGGACGAACTGATCAAGAAAATCCAGGCGTACCGCACACCGCTTTCTGATGATATCACCGCTCAGGCCCTTAAGCAGGGAGCGGCCTTTTCATCTGAATACGTATTAACTTATACGAAAGACCTCGCTGAAATGATCAGAAGGGAAGCCAAAAGACAGACAGCGGAACTCATTGAGGAGCTGACCGCTTATGTTCAGACAAAAAACGGACCGCTCATTGAGAACTTGAAAAACCGGCTCGAAAAAGAAAAGAAAATAAGGGATGAGCTCGCGCAATCGGCCAAAGAAGAACGCAATGCCTTGGAAAAAGCAGCCCGCGTCCGCGCTTTGTGGGAAGAAGAATTGACCTGTGATACGGGAAGCGGCGACTGGTATACGCGAAAAAAACGCCTTGCAAAAGCGCCCGTCCAAAAGAAACCAAAAGAGGCTGTACAGCATGAAGTAAGCAAGCCCGAAAAAAATGCGATGAAGGAACTTCCTATAAAAGAGCAGACTGATCGGTTCTATGAGCTTGCCGGGATTCTTGAATCCTCGAGCATATTAGGAAAACAGGCAGAAGCCTTTCGAAGCAGGATTGAGCGGCTTGAAAACCGCCAGTTTACCTTGGCGTTATTCGGCGGATTCAGTTCCGGTAAATCATCATTTGCAAATGCGCTTGTCGGTGAATTCGTGCTTCCATCATCACCGACGCCCACAACGGCTACGATCAACAAAATAACGAAACCGCAAGACGGCAAACCGCATAAATCTGCGGAGATCGTTTTTAAAACGGAGGAGGAGCTGGACGCTGAAATGCTTCAGCTGACTGAGCTGAAAGATGCTGATGTAAAGGGGCGTTCACTGAAAGAGAGATGGAATTATGCCATTAAAAAGGGAAAAATTCCGGATGAACTCATCCCGGTGATTCAGACGATGCTGCAGGCGTTTGATACGTATGAAGAACAGATCCGTCAAAGGCTGACACTGACGGTGCCGATTGAAGATTTAAAACCGTACGCAGCCGAAGAAAAAACGGCCTGCTGCGTAAAAGAAGTCACCGTGTATTATGATTCGCCTCTCACGCAAAAAGGCATCACCATTGTTGATACGCCGGGAGCAAGCAGTATAAACAAGCGTCATACGGAACTTGCCTTTCAATATATAAAAGATGCTGACGCGTTCTTTTATATGACGTACTATCAGCATTCTTTTTCAAAAGGAGACAGGTCTTTTCTGAAGAAACTCGGCCTCGTCAAAGAAACATTCGGCATGGATAAAATGTTTTTTGTCATTAACGCCGCCGATCTGGCCAAAACCGAAAGCGAGCTGGAAACCGTCAAAGACTATGTCCGCTCAGAACTCTCAAAAGAGGGAATTAACCGGCCGAAATTATATCATGTCTCAAGTAAAGAAGAGCTTGCGGGTAAAAAAGAAGCTTTTTATAACAGGTTCTCTGATGTAAGAACCGGGCTTGAGCACTTTATTGAGGAAGATGTAATGAGGGCCAGCTGCGCCCAGCTGAAAACAGAGGCGGACAAATTGTGCGATATGGTGGAACAGCTTCACGAATCTCTTCACCAGTCGGCAGAAGAAAAAGAGAAAAAGAAACAGCGTCTGGAGTCTTCCTATGAAAAAGCTCTCGCTGACATTTCAAAGCGCCGTACGTCTGAGGTCATCATTCGAAAAGTGATGAAAGATACAGAAGAACAGCTCTATCACATTAAACATCGCCTGACGTTTTATGCGAATGATATGCTGAAAACCGCCTTCCATCCGGGTCTTCAAAACGGTGATTGGAAACAAAATATATCAGCGGCGCTGAATGAAGCGCTCAAGGAATTCCGTTTTGAATATATTCAAGAGCTGAAAACGCTCGATATCCGAATGACCGGTTTTATTGAGCGCCATATGACTGAGGAATGGATGGAAAACTGTCAGAAGAAGCTTATGGAAGACGGAGATTTCTCCATTTATGTCAGCGGTGAAAACGAATTTGCCGTTCAGCTGAAAGAGGTCGCTCCGGTCATTGACGTCACGGCATTCTCACATCACGTAAAGGAAGTTAAATCACCGAAGCAGTTTTTTGAACAGAACGGAAAAGCAGCGTTTGTAGAAGGGCTCAGGCTCAGCCTGCAAAAAGTGACAGAAAAGTGGCTTGAGCAGGAGAAAGAAAGCCTTTCAGAGCGATATGCTGAGCAGGTGCGCCGTCTGCAAGAAGACATGGCGGATAAAAGCCTGTCCCAGATCCGCGAGCAGCGGGACACTTATTTACAAGGTCTTGCGGAAAATACGAGTGCAAGGGAAATTGAACACCTTTACGAAGCCGAAAAAGCATGGAAAAAGAAAGATGAAATGCTGAAAATTTAAAAATCCGGTTGGCGGGCAGATAACAGTCGTGGTAGACTAAAATGAAAAAAAGCGAGATGAAACCTTTTATGTCAGAAGTCCATAAAGCAATTTCAGCACATTCCGCAAAACAGCATCAGCATGTCAAAACATTTGTACAGCTTGATTATGAGCGTGAACAGGCCATTGAAGAAGCCATTGTAAAATGCAGACAGAATAAACCGTTCACGACAGATGCCATCAATGGCATCACCGCAAAAATGAACCAGCTGGCGAAAAAGGGCATCGTGCCGCAAAGACGATTCGTAAGTGAAGAGATGGTGAAAGAATTCGTCAGCAGACAGTAATGGATGAACCTGCCGCGTGTGTCATCAGCGCTTGCTGTACATACTATCCGTATCTTCTCTAAAGGGGGATATGACCATGGGCAGAACAAAACTGGGAAACAGAAATGCTCAGCAGAATAACAATGCCAAAAAGAAAAACGGCTTCGGACAGAAATTTGATTCTTATGCCGGCCGTGAAGCTGAAAAGCTGATGGCAAGCAATAAAAGACACGGTGAATAAACGTGACGGCAGCATCTTCCAAATGGGGGGATGCTGTTTTTTTACCGCCTTCTTTGGTAAAATAGGAACATTGAATAAAAAGGAGTTTCGATATATGAATAATAAATTACTGCTCGTTGACGGCATGGCGCTTTTGTTCCGCTCGTTTTTCGCGACGGCCGTTCATCGCAATTTTATGATAAATGAAAACGGAATTCCCACAAACGGCGTCAACGGTTTTTTAAAGCATCTTATTACGGCGGTTGATACGTTTCAGCCCACACATGTCGTCTGCTGCTGGGATATGGGAAGCAAAACGTACCGCAATGATTTGTTTCAAGATTATAAGGCCAACAGAAGTGAACCGCCGCTAGAGCTGATTCCGCAATTTGATCTAGCGAAAGAAGCAGCGCGAGAGCTCGGTTTTTTAAACATCGGCATAAAAGGCTATGAGGCGGATGACTGTATCGGTACGCTTTCTGCCCTATATTCCGGGGAAGCGGAAATTACGATTGTAACGGGTGATAAAGATCTGCTTCAATTGCTGAATCATCAAGTTCAAGTAGCGCTGCTGCAAAAGGGTATCGGCAATTATAAGGTATATACAGATGAGATATTTAGAGAAGAAACGGGAGTTCCGCCAAAAGCGCTGATTGACATTAAGGCGCTGATGGGAGACACGAGCGATAACTATCCCGGCGTTAAAGGGATCGGGGAAAAAACGGCGTACAAGCTGATCCGTGAATACCAAAACATAGACCGGTTATTAGAAAGCCTCGCTCTCTTGCCGAAGGGCCAGCAAACGAAAATTCAGCAAAGCTTGAAAGAATTGGAGCTGTCAAGGCAGCTTGCTGAAATACATTGCGAGGTGCCGTTAGTCTGTACGCTTGAAGAAGCGCTTTTTTCATTGAAGATGGAAGAGGCGGCATTAATGCTCAGACGCCATCAGATAAAAGGAATTGAAAGGATGCTCGAAAAGCTGAACGCCAGAGAGATCAGCTGATCCCTCTAGCGTTTTGTATTGCTTTTTTTTGCGTTGTTTTCAAGGGCTGATTTCGGGTCTTTGTGCGCATTTCCTTCCATATTTCCCTGAGGATTCACGCCCCCGGTCAGCCTGCCTTTATTTTCTTTTCTCATAGCTGTTCACCTCATTTGTAGGATGAACAGTGAGACGCAATTTCATTCCGGTTATTTATTCAGCCGAATCGCTTTTTTTGCGAGCTGATCGGCTGTTTGGTTTTGTCTGCCGGGAATCCACTTAATGAAAAACAATGGAAATCCGGCCTTTAACTGGATGATTTCGTCCACAAACGGCTGGAAAGCCTTGTTTTTAACCGCTTCAAGATCTGCGGCCCGCTCCACGATATCCGAATCCGTCCGGAATGACACGGACTCAAATCCGCGGGCGGCACACAGCTTCATTCCTTCAATTAAAGCGAGAAATTCAGCTTCCTGATTTGAATGGTCGCCGATCGGAATTGAGAAAGATTCTGTTTTCCCGTCATGTTTAATAAAAATACCGATACCGGACGGGCCCGGGTTTCCGGCGCTTGCACCGTCTACATAAATTTCAGCGGGCATCATCCGTCACTCTCCATTCGGTGTCATTCGTTTTGCCGCATACGCATAAGGGACAGAAATGAGTGATACCGCAAATTTAATCAGGTAAGTTGAAATGAAGATGCTGAACCATACTCCCGCGGAATAAACGCCGATAAAGGCCACGGCAGTGAAGATAAATGTATCCAGCAGTTGGCTGAGCGCCGTGCTTCCGCTGTTTCTGAGCCAGAGAAGCCTGTCTGAAGGAAAGATTCTCCGAATGGCTGAATATACATAAACATCTATCGTTTGGCTGAAAATAAAAGCCAAGAGGCTTCCGAGCGCAACACGCGGCAGAAAACCGAAAATCGTCTCAAGGGCCGGCTGTGCGATATCTGACGCAGCCGGTTTATATAAAAGAGCTCCCTGCATGGCGCATGTCAAAGCGAGCAGAGTGGAAAACCCGAGCCAGACGGCTTTGCGCGCTTCTCTGGGACCGTATTTTTCATTCAGCACATCCGTTGCGAAGAAAACGGTGCCGTACATGATATTTCCCAGTGTCGCCGTAAGCCCGAACAGCTCGACTGTTTTGACAACCTGCAAGTTGGCGCACACCGTGGCGAAACCGATCCATACGAATAGGCCCGTTTTGCCAAATCCTTTATAAAACAGAAGAACAATGATAAAATGAATGACCGCAAATAAGATCCATAACACATCGTTAAACAAAACCTGCTGACTTCCTTTCAATTTGAGAATGGTTTGATTATAGCACACGCCCGTCAACTAATGAATGGTAAGGTGATTTCAATGAATCTTAAGCCGTATATCGAAATAGAAGCAAAAGGAACAGGCCCTGTCGCATTTTTTTCCGAAGATTGGCTGACCGTTCCGAAAGCGCGCATGCTTGCAAGAGAAGTCAGCCGCTTTCCTTATATAAAAGACATTTATTTTGAGGATGAAAAAGGCGTGAGCTGGACGCTTAAAGAATTAGAAAAGCTTACTGAAGAGCTTGCGCACGAACCTGACGACATTACAGTGTATTTCGACGGCGGCTTTGACAAAACAAGCGGACGCGCCGGACTCGGAATTGTCGTGTATTATTCTCTCGGCGGCAAGCGGCACCGCATACGGAAAAACAAAAGCTTAACGCTTCAGACGAACAATGAGGCCGAATATGCCGCTTTATACGAAGCGCTTAAGGAAGTGCAGGAACTTGGCGCAAGCAGAAATTCAATCACGATAAGAGGGGATTCCCTCGTCGTTTTGCATCAGCTTGACGGCAGCTGGCCGTGTTATGATGAAACGCAAAACGAATGGCTGGATAAAATTGAAGCGCTGCTCGAATCCTTAAAGCTGACACCGACATATGAAGCCGTAAACCGAAAGGAAAATCAAGAAGCGGATGACCTTGCCAGAAAAATTCTCTCGGACCGGCAGATTGAAAGCCGCATAACATTAGAAGGTAACGGAGATGACTGATATTGGATAAAAAAAGCATTTATAAAGAATTGACAGAGCTTCAGGATGAATATTGCAAAGACTGTTTCGTAAAAAAGCATTTCCGCAAAGAGTTTGGAAAAACGCACGCTCATTCTTTCTGCATCAACCAATGCACGGTGGGGGAGAAGCTGAAAGCCTACGGCAAGGTGCTGACAAATCAATAAAAAATAAAACCGCAGCTTCTGCGGTTTTATTTTTCGAATTCATCAAGCTGATGCTGGCAATCGTCGAGAAGCATTCGCTGCTTTTGCAGAAAATCCTGGTCGAGAGCTTGCAGTTCACTGGATTGTGACATCGTTCTGGCATCCTGAATCGCCTGGTATGCAGATTCCACCAAAGTTGAATTTTGGCTTCGGGTAGCCGCTCCCGTTGTTTTCTGGGCTGTTTCCACTGCTAATTCAAGCTGGCGTTTATCCGTCAGTCCGTTTGGAAAAAATTCAGAGTCCATTAAAAAACACCTCCGCAAATAGTTTGGAGATTTTTTTTTAGAAATATGTACGGAAAATAGAAAAAAATATAGAAAATAAGCCGATATAACTATTGAACCTGATTAATTAGGGCTTATTTACTATTATTCAGGGTATCTTGGGAGAGAAGGGAAAAACCAGCCGTGAATGATAAAGATTTAAAAACAATCCTTCAGCAGACATTTAAAGAGATATACGGTGATTTGGGAAGTTTAGCGGAAATGGCAAAAAAAGGAATGCCGTCAATGGAGAAACAAATTGAAGAAATCGAGCAGCGCTGCAAGCAGAATCTTGTCGCAATTGAGATTCAGACGGCAATCAAATAGGAGAGGCATACGCCTCTCCTCTATTTGTCATCTGATCAACATGTATTGAGTTTAGAGTTTTACAACATTAGAAGCTTGAGGTCCACGATTACCTTCGACAATTTCAAAAGAAACTTCTTGTCCTTCTTCTAATGATTTGTATCCTTCTCCTTCGATAGCAGTGAAGTGAACAAATACGTCGTCTCCGCCTTCAACTTCGATGAAGCCGAATCCTTTTTCGTTATTGAACCATTTTACTTTACCGTTTTGCATATTGCTTAATTCCTCCTAGTACTGTAGCACCTTCGTGCTAAAAAAAATTTTGTCATCATCCAACCGTACGTATGTAAACGTTGTTAAATGATGGTTCAACTATACACCATATGGGAGCGGACGTCAAGCGGCCGCTCCCTATTTTTTATCTTTATTTTTCCAGTCACAAAGCTTAACCGAAAAAAACAAAAAGCACACGAATCGTTCGTGTGCTTTTCTTTTACGATAATGCCATATCCGCCTTCCCGGCCATCATTTCAGATTCTTTTATAATGTCCTGCAAAATGACCTCAGAAGAGTTGGGGAGGTGAAGGCTTTTAATATTGTCCTTCATCCGGTTCAGCTTCTCCTCATCCGCAAGAAGGGAGGTGACAGACTCTAAAATTTCTTCGTGGCGGTTGACCACGACAGCCGCACCGCGATCTTCAAAGAAAATGGCGTTTTCTTTTTCCTGCCCGGGAACCGGTTTGTACAAAATAACGGGTACTCCGATCGCCGTCGCTTCCGTCAGTGTGATGCCGCCCGGTTTCGTGATCATGCAGTCCGTAATACGGAACAGCTCGTCAATTCTTTCTACATAGCCCAGAACTTTCAGCCGGTCGGCATTGTCACCTTCTAAGCTGCTGAGGGATTCTTTCAGCGAGCTGTTTTTGCCGCATACCACCACAACCTGCACCTGATCGTCATGAACGAGATTTTCGCACAGTTCTTTTACGTTTTTCAGCACACCATGCGCTCCCGCCATAATAAGAAGAACTTTTTTGTCGGGAGAGAGATTGTATTTTTTATAAATCGGCTCTTTCGGCATCGATTCCTCGAATTGAGGTCTGATGGGAATGCCCGTGATCTTTACGTTGTTCGGGTGAGTGCCGATTTCAATCAGTTTTTCCTTCACGTAATCTGTGGCGACATAATATTTATCAACATTTTCATGAACCCAGATTTTGTGAAGGCAGAAATCGGTCATAACGTTGAACGTCGGGATCACTTTTCCGGTTCTCCGTCTGTATTCCGGTACGACAATCATCGGAAATGTATTGATAATAATGTCCGGCTTATGCTCTTCAACGAGCTGGCCTAAACGTTTATTTCCCATTTTAAAATAAATATTGAATTTGCGTTTATTATAGATTTTGTCAACTCCGTAATAAAACAAACGATAAAACTGTTTCCCGATTGAGAAGCTTTTTAAATAAAGGTATTGAGTAACCTCTGAAACAATCGGATTTGACTCTTGATACAAATTGGAAACCGTCACATCTAAGCCGAGACGCAGACACTGTTCGTAGAGCGTTTTGGCCACTTGAACATGCCCGTTTCCGTAATTTGCAGTCAAAATTAATACTTTTTTATTGGTATTCAAGTAAATTCACCTCAATGTAATCAACAACAAGCAAGCTTCATGCATCGTAAGGAGTTATTGTCTATAGATAAACATAACACAAGTGCATCATTTTATAATAAGTGCGGCAACATATTTAAACTAAATTTAATTGATATGTTCCATTATTTTAAAGTTTTGTTATACGCATACTGAATCAAGAGTATTTTATCATATTTTTGTCACCGTATCACTCAAAACAAAAATTAATCCCATTCATACGGGGTTTCCTGATATACGTAATAATTCAGCCAATTCATAAACAATAACGTTGCATGAGCTTTCCAGCGGTTAACAGGTTCTTTCCCGCCGGGCGCAAAATAGTGCTTAGGAGCTTCTACGTTTGAAAGATTTCTCTCTATGTCTCTCTCATACTCCTGAAGTAGCGTATCGGTATCATATTCCGGATGACCCGTTAAGAAAATCTGTTTTTCGTCTTTTGAAACGATTAAACAGACCCCCGCTTCCTCTGAAACGCTGAGCACATCCAGATCCGAAGCCGATTGCAGCTGCTCCGTATTAATATCTGTATGCCGTGAGTGGGGCACATAGTATAGCTCGTCAAATCCTCTTACCAATCTCTCATGTTTTTTAAGAACGGTATGCTCAAACACACCGAAGATTTTTTTCGGCAGCTCCACTTTCTCAATGCCGTAATGATAGTATAAACCGGCTTGAGCGCCCCAGCAGATATGGAGGGTTGAAGTGACATTCGTTTTGCTCCATTCCATGATTTCCTTCAATTCTTCCCAGTAAGAAACATCTTCAAACGGCAGGTGCTCAATCGGAGCCCCGGTAATAATCATTCCGTCAAACCGTTTGTGGCGGATGCTGGAAAAATCCGTATAAAACTCATCCAGATGCTGCCTTGCCGTATTTTTTGGAGTATGTGTGCTCGGAATTAAGAACGTAAAGTGAACTTGTAAAGGTGAATTCCCAAGCATCCTGAGGAGCTGGGTTTCCGTTTGGATTTTTTTCGGCATCAGATTTAAAATCACGATCTTCTGCGGCCGGATATCCTGATGAAAAGCCCGGCTTTCATCCATTACAAAGATGTGTTCACTTTCAAGCACCTGCTTAGCGGGCAGGTGATTTGGTATATTAATAGGCAACATGCCACCTCCGTTATTCCCCGTTAATTTTCTTCATTATAGAAATTTTTAAGCCATTTTTCAATCCATCCCGGCGTAATAAACCGCATTTAACGCATAATGACAGGGATAAAAGCGGCAAATGGGCATAAATTCGGAGCGGCTCTTTATTATGACGGGTAAAGAGCCGTTTGGTTCCTCGAAAAAAACGTTTTCCGTTAAGTGGAAGGAAAAAGCGGTTGCCGTTTGTTTTGCAGTGTAAAACAGGTAAAATAAATGAAGAATGTAAAAAGGAGGGCCGCAGATGACAATTTACGATATAAACGTACGGACCATAACAGGCGAAGACATGACGCTATCGGCTTACAGAGGCAAGGTGATGATCATTGTGAATACAGCAAGCAAATGCGGATTCACATCCCAGCTCAAGCAGCTTCAGGAGCTCTATGATACATATCGGGAGGAAGGTCTTGAAATATTGGGATTTCCCTGCAACCAATTCATGAACCAAGAACCTGGAAACGAAGCGGAAATTCAAGAGTTCTGTGTGAAAAACTACGGAGTCACATTCCCGATGTTTGCGAAAGTTGATGTCAATGGAGCAGACGCTCATCCTCTCTTCACATATCTGACGGAACAGGCGAAGGGGATGCTCGGCACAAAAGCGGTCAAATGGAATTTCACTAAGTTTATCGTGGACCGAAACGGTAAAGTCACCGGGCGTTTTTCACCGAACGTCAACCCAAAAGAGCTTGAAGATACGGTACAGAGGCTTTTGGCCGATAAGAGGTGATACGGTGAACGAAAAAGAGCAGCTGGAAAGCGTCAGGAATTGGGTCAAAGAAAAGCTTATCAATGAACGAACGGGCCATGACTGGCTTCATATTTCCCGGGTCGCAACACTTTCTGTTTATATGGCAAAAGAAGAAGGCGCCGACTTATTTATCACTGAGACGGCCGCGCTGGTTCATGATCTAATTGACGCCAAGCTCGAAAAAAGCGAAAGGCTGACGGCGGGCGAAGTGACAGAACGGCTGGCTGCTTTCAACATCGCGGCTGACTCCATTCAGGAGATCACGGATATTATCACGAGAATGTCATTCAGACACAGGGAACTGCTGATAAAGCGGCCGCTTTCATTGGAGGGGAAAGTTGTTCAGGATGCAGACATGCTTGATGCGATCGGCGCAGCGGGCATCGGCAGGGCTTTTATGTTTGCCGGGGCGAAGGGTCATCCGATGTACGGTGCTCAAACAAGTGTGCTGGCCCATATAGAGGATAAATTAATCAAGCTTAAAGGCTTAATGAATACAAAAGCGGGGGCCGGTTTAGCAGAGGAGCGGCATCAATTTCTTTTACAGTTCGCCGCCCGTATCCAAAAAGAGGCCGGCATTTGCAAAAGCTAAGCGGCGCAATAGAACGCTTGTGCCGACTATGTTAGAATAAGTGTCAGATTGCGCATAGGAGGACCAATATGAAGATTAAATCAATAGAACCGACGCCGAGTCCGAACACGATGAAAGTGATTTTGACTGAAGAGCTTCCGGCAGGGAAAAGCAACAATTACAAGCCCGATCAGGCAGATGATGCTCCGGTTGTCGTACGTGATATTTTAAACATTGAAGGAGTAAAGGGCGTTTATCACGTTGCCGATTTCCTGGCTGTGGAGAGAAACGCACGTTTTGACTGGAAGGAAATTCTGCCTCAGGTCCGTTCCGCTTTCGGAATGGAACATACGGAGCAGTCTGAGAGCCGTTCTGAACAGGAATCGTTCGGTGAAGTGAAGGTTTTCGTACAAATGTTCAGCGGAATCCCGATGCAGGTCAAATTGACGGACGGCGAACGTGAAGAACGCTTCGGCCTTCCGGAACGTTTCCAAGAAGCCATTTTAAAGCTGCGTTCCGAAGCTTCAAATGTTGTATTTGAGCGGACTTGGAAAGAACAAGGCGTGCGCTTCGGGGATTTTACCGAAATCGGACACGATGTCACAGAAGAGCTTCAGGCCGCCTACAGTGATGAGCGGCTCAAACGTCTGACAGAAGCAGCCGCACAGCAAAAGGGTGAGGCCAGACCGGCAGTGCAGCGGAAAGCTTATAAAGTGACACTGGACATGCTTGATGATGAAGACTGGAAACAGCGCTATGCCCATCTTGAGCAAATGGATCCGGGTGAAGACGATTTACCAGTATTGGAAAAGGCGCTGCATGATCCGAAGACTTCGATCAGAAGACAAGCCGTCGTTTATTTGGGAATGATCGAAAAGCCGTCTGTGCTTCCGCTGTTATACAAAGCGCTTGAAGACAAAACGGTGACGGTCAGAAGGACGGCGGGTGACTGTCTGTCGGATCTCGGCGATGCGAGCGCCATCCCGGCCATGATGAAATCGCTCAGTGACTCAAGCAAGCTCGTGCGCTGGCGCGCGGCCATGTTTTTATATGAAGTCGGCGATGAAAGCGCGCTGGAAGCATTAAAAGCGGCGGAAGACGATCCGGAATTCGAAGTCAGCCTGCAAGTCAAAATGGCGATTGAACGGATTGAGCACGGAGAAGAGGCGAAAGGTTCAGTCTGGAAACAGATGACTGAAAGCAGAAAAAAAGAACAGTTATAACAAAAAGGTGCGCCATGCACCTTTTTTATTTGAATTCACTTTTTATAAAAATTATTTAGAATATTGTTGAAAAATGATTCAAAACTCTATATAGTAAGTACAATATTAATTGTTGGAGGGTTTTTATCGAAATACAGAAAGAATAGAAAAGCGAGACAGGGCAAAGACACTGTAAAATTTGCAGAACACGCCCTAGAATAAACTGAAAATTTTAAAAATAGTGCACAGTCTAAAAACAGTAGGGGGATCACCATGGCAGAATTACGCAGCAACATGATCACACAGGGAATTGACAGAGCGCCGCACCGCAGCCTTCTTCGCGCTGCCGGCGTAAAAGAAGAAGACTTCGGCAAGCCGTTTATCGCGGTCTGTAATTCATACATCGATATCGTTCCCGGGCATGTTCACCTGCAGGAATTTGGAAAAATCGTAAAAGAAGCAATCAGGGAAGCGGGCGGTGTGCCTTTTGAATTTAACACGATCGGAGTAGATGACGGAATCGCGATGGGGCATATCGGCATGAGATATTCGCTGCCGAGCCGCGAAATCATTGCCGATTCAGTTGAAACGGTCGTCTCGGCGCACTGGTTTGACGGAATGGTCTGCATTCCGAACTGCGACAAAATTACGCCGGGAATGCTGATGGCGGCTATGCGGATTAATATTCCGACCATTTTTGTCAGCGGGGGGCCGATGGCAGCCGGCCGTACAAGCGACGGCCGCAAAATTTCGCTTTCTTCAGTATTTGAAGGCGTCGGCGCATATCAAGCCGGGAAAATCGGTGAAAGCGACCTGCAGGAGCTGGAACAGTTCGGCTGCCCGACGTGCGGATCTTGTTCGGGCATGTTTACGGCAAACTCCATGAACTGTCTGTCTGAAGCGCTCGGTCTGGCGCTTCCGGGCAACGGAACAATTCTTGCAACTTCACCGGAAAGAAGAGAGTTTGTGAGAAAATCAGCGGCCCAATTGATGGAGACCATCAAAAAAGACATTAAGCCGCGCGATATCGTCACCGAAAAAGCGATTGACAACGCATTTGCGTTAGACATGGCTCTCGGCGGCTCAACCAACACAGTGCTACATACGCTTGCGCTTGCCAATGAAGCTGGGGTTGAGTACTCTTTAGAACGCATTAACGAAGTGGCTGAACGAGTGCCTCACTTATCGAAATTGGCGCCGGCCTCGGACGTCTTCATTGAAGATCTGCACGAAGCGGGCGGAGTCTCGGCGGCCCTTAATGAATTAGCGAAAAAAGAAGGGGCGCTTCATCTTGACGCGCTGACTGTAACAGGCCGCACACTCGGAGAAACAATTGCGGGTCATGAAGTAAAGGATTATGACGTGATTCATCCGCTTGACAATCCGTTTACCGAAAAAGGCGGTTTGGCCGTCCTGTTTGGGAATCTGGCTCCGGACGGCGCCATTATCAAAACAGGCGGCGTGCAGGACGGGATTACAAGACATGAAGGTCCCGCTGTCGTCTTTGATTCCCAGGATGCCGCGCTTGAAGGCATTATAAACCGCAAAGTAAAAGAAGGAGATGTTGTCATTATCCGTTATGAAGGGCCAAAGGGCGGCCCGGGCATGCCGGAGATGCTCGCTCCGACGTCTCAGATTGTCGGAATGGGGCTTGGCCCGAAAGTGGCGCTTATTACAGACGGCCGTTTTTCAGGAGCGTCCCGGGGCCTTTCAATCGGGCACGTATCGCCTGAAGCGGCTGAAGGCGGCCCGCTCGCATTCGTAGAAAACGGCGACCATGTCATCGTTGACATAGAAAAACGGATTTTGGACGTACAAGTGCCTGAAGAAGAATGGGAAAAACGCAAGGCCGAATGGAAAGGCTTCGAGCCGAAAGTAAAAACAGGATATCTAGCCCGGTATTCCAAACTCGTAACAAGCGCCAATACGGGCGGAATCATGAAAATATAAAACAGAGGCCTGAACAATTGAATTCCGGCCCCCTCTATAGTATCCTTGACTTCATATAAGGATTTTAGAGGGGGCTTTTTTATGTCAATGGCTTATGAAGAATATATGCGACAGCTGGTCGTGCCGATGCGCCGTGAGCTGACGGGTGCGGGTTTTCAGGAATTAACGACTGCTGAAGAAGTAGAAAGCTTTATGGAACAGGCAGAGGGCACGACATTGGTCGTTGTCAACTCCGTGTGCGGCTGTGCAGCCGGTCTTGCCCGTCCGGCTGCGACTCAGGCTGTTTTACAGCATGAAAAAGCGCCTGATCATACGGTTACCGTATTTGCCGGTCAAGATAAAGACGCAACGGCAAAAATGCGTGAATATTTTACGGGGCAGGAACCTTCCTCGCCTTCAATGGCGCTGTTAAAAGGGAAAGAGGTCGTTCATTTTATTCCCCGCCACGAAATCGAAGGGCATGACATGGAGGAAATTATGAAAAATCTGACGGATGCCTTCGATGCGCACTGCTGAAATGCCCGAATTCCGGGCATTTTCTTTTTGGAGAAAAAATGATCACAACGAGTTACCGACCAAGCGAATATACGATACACACAGCGCAGTCGCTCAGTGTCAAGCTGGGTGACACTTACTGCAGCCGCAATAAACAGCCCATTGAAAAAATGCTGGAACGAGCGGCTAGCGATCTTTTAGTCATCGGAAAGGAACGGTTCGAACTTTACACGAAGCAAGGGGAGAAGTTCTTTTTTCACCCGAATACAGCGATGTTCCGCGCTAAGCGGTTTTTGAGAGGGGAAGCCGAGCCGTTGTTAAAAGCAGCCGGATTACGCGAAGGGGATTCCTTTTTAGATTGTACGCTCGGCCTGGCATCCGATGCGATTTTGGCAAGCCTGGCAGTCGGAAAAAGCGGACAAGTCATCGGCCTGGAGAAAAACAAGCTTGTCTCATTGCTTGTTGAAACAGGACTTCAAACGTGGGAAACCGGAATGGAGCAGCTCCAAACCGCCATGAAACGCATTCAGGTCAAACATGCTGACTGCGCCGATTATTTGCTGGAGCTTCCTGATTCATCGGTAGATGTCATTTATTTTGACCCGATGTTTCACGAACCTGTTGAAATGTCAGACGGCATTGCACCGCTCCGCGCGCTGGCAGAAGAGGGTTTTAACGAAGAGTGCATCACGCAAGCCGTCCGCGCGGCGAAAAAATGCGTAGTGCTTAAAGACCATTGGAAAAGCCCGCGGTTTGAACGATACGGCTTCAAGGTGCTGAAAAGAAAGACGGCGCTTTTCCACTTCGGTGTCATCCATGTGAGCTCATGATATCATGGGCTTCTTTTTCGTTAATCAGTGATTTCCATAACGACAAAATAAAGCAGCGTGAGAAGTGATACAGTCGCAAATAAAGCGTTAATCATCTCATCCCCTCCTTTTTCTCCTTCTTATTGTAAGCGGTTTATCCGCTCAGTCACAGTTACCAATTTCCCATATTGCATGATAATACGCTGCCGGACATGACGCCGCGCTTTCATCTATGCTAAAATAAAGGAAAAGAGGACAATAAAACAGAGGGGAACAATCTGTCATGAAATTGTGGATGAAAAAGACCCTTGTGGTTCTGTTTACCATTGTAACGTTCGGACTCGTGTCTCCTCCGGCTGCTTTGATGACAGACAAGCCTTCAGGACAGTCGAGCAGTCTTGAGCAGAATGATTACACCGCTTTTTATGATGAACACGCCCTCCCGGGAGAAGAGAAGGCAGGGCGGGAGCCTGAATTACTGTTTCAATCGTATCAGCAGCAGCTTCTCGGTGATGCTGAAAATCAATCATTTTTAAAATTCGGCAGCAAAATCTCTCCGGTCATTGAAGATGACTACAGAAGTGAAATTCTGCCGAAAATCGAAGATGTGATCACAGGACATTTAGCCAAGTTTCAAGATGATGAAGCGTATCAGGATGTGGTTATTTCCAGCAAACCGTCGGCCGGAAAAACTGAAAAAATTTTTCATGTGTATAACAGGCTGACGGGTGAAGATCTTTTAAGGTTCCACGTCCGCCGGGATCATCCTCCGCAAGACGGCTACTGGTTTAATTTTCATTACCATACCGCTGAAGACGGATTTCAATCACATCATGAGCTCGGCAGCATTTACTGGGACCGCAATACGCCGCCTGACTGGATGAGCGTGTAATAGCGAGAAGAAATAAAAAAATCATTTCTGAGAAATTTTGCAGAAATGATTTTTTATTGTGTTACACTACTAAAAGACTACTTTAAAAGGATGAAAAAAATGAAACAATATAAAGATTTGTGCCGTCATGTGTTAGAAAACGGAGAAAAAAAAGGAGACCGTACGGGAACGGGTACGATCAGCACGTTCGGCTACCAAATGCGGTTTAACCTTCAGGAAGGTTTCCCGATGCTTACGACGAAAAAGCTCCATTTTAAATCCATCGCGCATGAGCTGCTTTGGTTTTTAAAAGGAGATACGAATGTCCGCTACCTTCAGGAAAACGGAGTCCGCATCTGGAACGAATGGGCGGATGAAAACGGAGAACTCGGACCGGTTTACGGTTCTCAATGGCGTTCATGGCGCGGAGCGGACGGCGAGACCATTGATCAAATCTCCCGACTGATTCATGACATCAAGACAAACCCGAATTCCAGACGTTTAATCGTCAGCGCCTGGAATGTCGGCGAAATTGATCATATGGCGCTTCCGCCTTGCCACTGCCTGTTTCAGTTTTATGTCGCGGACGGAAAACTCTCGTGTCAGCTTTATCAGCGCTCAGCGGATGTCTTTCTCGGCGTGCCGTTTAATATTGCGTCTTATGCGCTTTTAACAATGATGATCGCGCATGTGACGGGGCTTGAACCGGGTGAGTTTGTTCATACATTCGGAGACGTCCACATTTACCAAAACCATGTGGAGCAGGTGAATTTGCAGCTGACAAGGGATGTCCGTCCGCTGCCGAAACTGCGGTTTGCGCGAAATGTTGATTCTATTTTTGATTTTACGTTTGAAGACTTTATCATTGAGGATTATGACCCGCATCCGCACATAAAAGGAGCTGTCAGCGTATGATTTCGTTTATTTTTGCGATGGATGAAAACCGGCTGATCGGAAAAGATAACGATCTGCCTTGGCACCTTCCCGATGATCTCGCATATTTCAAAAAAGTGACGACAGGCCACACCATTGTAATGGGGCGGAAAACGTTTGAATCAATCGGACGCCCGCTTCCGAACCGGCGTAACATCGTTGTAACCTCACGGGACGAATCTTCATTCCCGGGCTGTATTACCGCTGACTCGGCTGAGGAAGTGCTCAAGCTGATCCCGGCGGATGAAGAATGCTTTGTAATCGGCGGCGCCCAGCTGTACAGTGCGCTCTTTCCTTACGCGGACAGACTCTACATGACAAAAATTCACCATGTCTTTGAAGGAGACCGTTTTTTTCCGGAATTTAATGAAGCTGAATGGGAATTGACATCCCGCAAACAGGGAGTAAAAGATGAAAAAAACCCTTACGATTATGAGTACCTTGTATACGAGAAAAAGAATTGAGTTTAAGCAGGGGGACAAGAATTGATTCGTTACGGCTGCCTTGTGATGTACGTTGTATTTATGTTCATGAAAAATATTCAGGAATATATCAATCAAAAAGAGCTTGACCCGCGGCTTTCTTTTCAAAAACAGATGAGGCTGGTGTATGAGCGGCCGAAAGCCTTTATGAGAGGCTGCATTGACGTGTCGGGATCGGTAATCGGCATTCATCATGATCAGCCGATACCGGACGGCCCCGTATTGTATGTGCATCCCAGATTGCGCCCGGCTGATCTTCTGCTGCTTGCGGGACATCTTGAAGAGCCGGCTGGTTTTATCGCTGGCGAGAAAGCTTTCCGGATGCCGTTTCTCGGAAATTGGCTGCGGCTGATGGGTGTCATTTGTGACGGAGACAGCCGGGATGCCGTGTTTCAGGAGGCAGAAGTCCGTCTGCAAAAAGGGCAAAGCCTGATTCTGTCCGAAGACGGAAAAATCAATCCGGAGGAACTGGCCCTTCGTTTCGATCTCCCGATTGTGCCTGTCAGCACTTCGGGAACAGACCGGCTGCTGCGGGGCAGATTACTGAAACGGCTGAAACCGGCTGACATTGAATTACATATAAAGCCCGCTTATTATCCGGCCGGTCAGAAACGGCTCCGTGCATAAAAAAAGCACAGTCTCTATAGAGAGGCTGTGCTTTTTTATTTCAGATAAAGGGGACTTTGACGCAATAAAATAAAATACAGAAAAACATCGAGGCGCTGCCGCCTAAAACAAAACTGTGCCAAATGGCGTGATGATACGGAACCTTTCTCCAAATATAAAATATTGTGCCGGCGGAATACAATAAGCCGCCGAAAAGAAGAAGGCCGAAACCGGGGCCTGACAGCGAAGCGTACAGCGGTTTAATGGCGACGATGATCAGCCAGCCCATCATTAAATAGACAAGCGTTGAAAAAATGATAAACCGCTTCACGAAAAAGATTTTAAACACGATGCCTCCGATGGCAAGCGACCAAACAATAATTAAAAGGGTCAGACCGAGCGCCCCTTTAAGGGGTCCTAATAAAAATGGCGTATATGTTCCGGCTATTAATACGTATATCGCGGAATGATCCACAATCTCAAGAATGTCTTTCGTTTTTTTATGCTGAATGCTGTGCAAAAGAGTCGAGCTGAGATACAGCAGCAGCATTGAAGCGCCGAAGATTGAAAAGCTGACGATGTCTGTCGGCGAGCCGTATTTCACCGCGAAGATAATGAGAAAAATAAGCGCCGGAATCGACAGCAATACACCGATTCCGTGTGTGACGGCATTTGCGATTTCTTCTTTTATTGTGAACAATCAAATGTCCTCCTTTTTAAAGGATTTGTTTTTGCAGTGACTGCAAAAAGCTCAACCCTTCTAATGTAATTTTTGTTCCAGCGCGTCCTCGGCCTTTTGTCACATAGTTCATCTTTTCTAAGTAATCAAGCCTGTTTCTGACCTGCTGGGGCGATAATGTCATTGTGCTGTTTTCGCTTAATTCGGATATGCTCCGTCTGCTGGCGGGTTCGCCTTTTGTATTTAAGTCTTTAATTGATTCCAAAATAAACAAAAACTCTTCTTTCTCCATCAATGTCAGCCGTTTTTCTTTTTTCTTAGCTGTTTTCGCTTTCTGGCTGTTTTTGATATACAGCGGGACATCATCGGGATAAATCGTGCTGCCGGATGCTGCCGCGGCCATATAGTACGCCGCATTTTGAAGTTCTCTGATGTTGCCGTTAAAGGTGTGCCGCTCAAACAGCGGATAAACGGACGGATCGATATGAATATGCTGCCCCGAGGCTGTCAGCATATGCTGCAGAAGAAGCGGTATATCGCTTTTTCGTTCAGATAAAGCAGGGAGCGGAAGGCATAACACGTGAAGCCTGTAAAATAAATCTTGGCTGAACGTATTTTCTGCGCCGGTATCGCCAAGATCCGCCGTGCTGCTTGCAATGATGCGGGCGGAAAGCCCGGCATCCAGCTTGGAAAGAAGGCGGGCCTGTACCGAGAGCGGCATGTCTCCGATTTCATATAAGAATAATGTTCCGCGGCTGGCCCTGTTTAATGCGCCTTCAGCGCCGAACAGTTCATATTCGAGCCGCTCTTCGCTTTGGCTGCAGTGAACGGTAATAAATAGTTCGCTGTTTCTGCGGGATTTATGGTGAATCGCTTTGGCCATTTGTTTTTTTCCGGTTCCGACTTCACCCGTTATGAAGACCGGCAAATCAGATAAGGCAAATTGCGAGGCCAATCGTTTCGCTTCTGAAAAGGTGTGGTGTTCGCCGGCCAGCTGATAAAAAGGATCAGTTTGTTCAATTACACTCATGAATTGGCTCCTTTTGGTTCTAATTGGTTTAAGTATAACACGTTTATGCGATCGAAAATATCTTTTTCTCTTGTATCGGTTCATTTAATTTTATTTACAAAATTAAAATAATTGTCTTATTATTTGAATATTCATGTTATAATGGCATATTAAATAGGGATTTAAATAAGAAAGGACTCTGTAAATGAAACCGTTGCTTAAAGAAGACTCTCTCATCCAGGTAAAAGACATTTTAAAAGCGCACCAAAATGTAAAGGACGTTGTGATACATACGCCTTTGCAGAGGAATGACAGACTTTCTGAGAGGTATGGCTGCAATATCTATTTGAAAAGAGAAGACCTGCAGGTGGTCAGATCATTTAAGCTCAGAGGGGCTTATAATAAAATGAGGCAGCTCTCAAAAGAGCAGACTGAAAACGGAATTGTATGCGCAAGTGCGGGAAACCATGCGCAGGGGGTTGCGTTTTCATGCAAACACCTCGGCATTCACGGCAAGATTTTTATGCCGTCAACCACACCGAGACAGAAAGTATCCCAAGTGGAACTGTTCGGAAAAGAATTTGTTGAAATCATATTGACGGGTGACACTTTCGATGATGCGTATAAGAGTTCTGCGGAATGCTGTGAAAAAGAAAACCGCACGTTTATTCATCCGTTTGACGATCCCGATGTCATGGCCGGACAGGGAACGGCTGCCATCGAAATTTTAAATGACATTGACGTTGAACCGCATTTTCTTTTTGCAAGCGTAGGGGGAGGTGGACTCCTGTCCGGGCTCGGCACGTACATGAAAAACATCTCGCCGGATACAAAAATCATAGCGGTAGAGCCGAAGGGCGCAGCCTCCTATTTTGAATCGAAAAAAGCCGGACAAGTGGTTGAACTTGAGAAAATCGATAAATTTGTCGATGGGGCGGCCGTAAAAAAAATCGGCGCGGAAACCTTTCAAACGCTCGAAACCGTCGTCGATGACGTTGTGCTTGTCCCGGAAGGAAAAGTGTGCAGCACGATTCTCGAATTATATAATCAATGCGCCATCGTAGCGGAGCCGGCGGGGGCATTGTCCGTGTCAGCACTTGATTTGTATAAGGAAGAGATTAAAGGGAAAAACGTCATCTGCATGGTCAGCGGAGGGAATAACGACATCGGCAGAATGCAGGAGATGAAGGAGCGCTCCATGATTTATGAGGGGCTGCAGCATTATTTTATCGTTAATTTCCCGCAAAGGGCGGGAGCGCTTCGCGAATACCTAGATGAAGTGCTTGGGCCTGATGATGACATCACCCGGTTTGAATACACGAAAAAAAATAACAAAAGCAGCGGCCCCGCATTGGTCGGCATTGAGCTTAAGCATCGGGAAGATTACGGCGCGCTCATTGCCCGGATGAATCAAAAAGGATTTCATTACGTAGAGGTGAATAAAGATCAGGATCTGTTCCACCTGTTAATCTGACTTTTTTTAGAACGACGCGCAAAATGACAGACACGCTTTCTCAGATTGTATATAATAAAAAGAAAACAATCGAAAAAGAAGGATTGATATCTTGTTACTCAAAAGCCTAGAGTTCAAACGACAGGACGGGATTCAGGTAAAAGTGACAGAAATACCGGTTGTCACGGAAGGTGAACATTATTTTTTTCAAATTCATCAGCACCTTGAGCTTTATTTGAGAGAGGTTTTTGCTTCACAAAGTGTGAGAACAGTGTATTCATTCCGACAATATGTCAAGCGCCGTATGAAGTGGAAAGATTACGAGGCCGTTTTCAACCAAGAGATTTTAAAACATAACGCATAACGGTGCATATTCCTTAGCGCCTTCCTTTTGATAAGGGAGGGTGCGGGAATTTTTTTATGATGAATGCTGTAAGCGTTTTATCCATGGGGGGAATGGAAATGAAAAAAATGAAAATCTTCGCTGCCGTCTTTTGTTTGCTGCTCTTGTGCGCCTGCGGGGGGAAAACGATAAAAGACCCGCTGAACTATCAGATTGAACCGTTTTCATACCAGAACCAAGACGGGAAAACAGTGTCACTGAATAGCCTGAAGGGGCATGTCTGGATTGCCGACTTTATGTTTACAAATTGTAATACGGTCTGTCCGCCGATGACGGCCCACATGACCGAACTGCAAAAAAAACTGAAGGCTGAGAATCTGGACGTGCGGATTGTGTCGTTCAGTGTAGATCCTGAAAAGGATACGCCGAAACAGCTGAAAGCATTTGCTGCCAAATACCCGCTCTCACTTCGCAACTGGGATTTTCTGACCGGTTACAGCCAAAAGGACATTGAAGATTTTGCGCTGAACAGCTTTAAAGCAATCGTCAAAAAGCCGGAGGGAGAGGACCAGGTCATACATCAAACCTCTTTTTATTTAGTCGGACCTGATGGCAAGGTGCTTAAAGATTATGACGGCGTGCAGAAAGTTCCGTATGATGACATCCTCTCAGATGTCAGAGCGGCTGAGGAGCTCAAGTAAACTGGCAGATTAGACATTTTCAAATCTGAAAAAACATGTTACACTTTCCACTAGTAGAAGGGGAAGGAGCAACCAGATTGAAGCTGCGAATGTTCTCATTGATCGCCGGACTGGCTTTGCTTTTATCAGCTTGTTCTGTCCAGCGCACCGGTTCTGACGCTGAAGAACCGAAAACGAAAGATCATATTGTCATAGCTGCGGTCGGTGATTCATTGACTGAAGGAGTAGGAGATCCTGACGGTTCAGGATACGTCGGCAGGGCAGCGGAGTCTCTTAAGAAAAAGGGACATGTGAAAACGGTAGATATTAAAAATTATGCGGTGCAGGGTGACAAAACGTCGGACCTGCTGGAAAAGCTTGATAATAAAAAAGTTCAGAAATCATTAAAGAGCGCCGACTATATCTTTTTTACCATCGGCGGTAATGACTTAATGAAGGTGCTCCGCCAGAATATGATGCAGCTGACGGTTCAGCCGTTCCAAAAGGAAGAGAAACCTTTTGAAAAACGATTCAAGGCGATCGTTTCAAAAATCCGCAAATATAATGAAAACGCAGAGCTGGTGTATGTCAGCATGTATAATCCATTCACGTTTACGCTGCCTGAATTAAAAGAAATTAATGGGGTTGTGACGGATTGGAACAAGATCGCCGCAAAAGAGCTGGAAAAAGATCCCCACGCCGCTGCGGTGAATGTTGAAGACTTGTTCAGTCAAAAAAGCGGCAGCAGACGGATTTCAAAGGATGATGATTTTCATCCGAACGCAAAAGGGTATGCACTCATCGCCGATCGATTGTACGGCATCATTGAAAAACAAGGGTTACCAGCAGAATAGGGTGAAATGATGAAAAAGTGGAAATCGCTGTTTTTTGTTCTTCTCGCACTCAATGTGATTGCCGCCGCGGTAATTGTGACATTATTGGTTATGCCGGGAGAGCAGGCGAAAATACAAGATCAGACAAAAAGTGAGTACGGCTTTCATATCACGAGCTCGAAAGAATCTCTTGCCAGGTTTGTGAATGCGTACTTAAAAGAGAAGGCATCGAATCAGCTTGACTACAAAGTGGACATCAATAACGATGTGCACGTGGCAGGTAAAATCAAAGCATTCTCAACCTCCATTAACGCGGTCGTCACATTTGAACCGTCCGTACAGGAGAACGGAGATGTGATGTTGAAAGTGACGAAGTTTTCATTAGGCGAATTAAGCCTGCCGATCAGCTTTGTGCTGAATTATATGGACAGCTTTTATGAACTCCCGTCATTTGTGCACGTTCATTCCGGGGATAAAAGCATCGAGATCCGTCTGTCGGAAATGCCTTTAGACAACGGCATGTATGTAAAAGCGGATAAAATCAATCTCGACACGGATGAAATTGAATTTTCCTATTATCATCCGAAACAATAAGTTTTCATAAAAAAAACACAGATCCTTTCAGGGATTTGTGTTTTTTCGTGTCAGCGTTTTTTATCCAGCTTGCTGAACAGTTTGATTAACGTTGCGAGCTCTTCATCAGAGTAGCAGTCAAACCGTTTAAAAAAGTATTCTGTTTTTTTCTGGTTGAAATGATCGACAATTTTCTCCCCGGCTTCCGTAATATGGATTCTGATAATTCGTCTGTCCTCTTTGGAACGGATGCGGGTGATCCATTCCTTTTCTACTAAAGCGTCGGTCACTGCGGTAATGTGGCTTGCGGAGACCTCAAGAATGGGGGCGAATTCCGTTACTTTTTTAGGTCCTTGTTCACTGAGAATCCGCAAAATGATAAATTCATTCCTGGACAGCTCTTTATCTAGAATTTCATTAACTTCATTTCTGATTTGTTTAAACACTTTTCGAAGCAAAGCTTCCATATCATACATCATTTGTGTCCTTACTTTCAAATCATGAACCTCCAATATGTAGTCAGCGTGGCATTCGTTTAGCTTCCCCTGAAAGCAGAATTATTTTTATTCTGTTTATACATGCTATAATATAATAATACCACGTATGAACAAAGGAGGGCACCCGTATGTCAGAAAAAAAAGAAATCGCCACATTTGCAGGCGGCTGTTTTTGGTGCATGGTGAAGCCGTTTGACGAACAGCCCGGGATTGAAAAGGTGGTGTCCGGCTATACAGGAGGTCATACTGAGAATCCGACTTACGAAGAAGTGTGCAGTGAAACGACCGGACACAGAGAAGCCGTTCAAATCACATTTCAACCTGACATTTATCCGTATGAAAAGCTTGTCGAGCTGTTTTGGCAGCAGATCGACCCGACTGATGCAGGCGGCCAGTTTGCAGACCGCGGAAGTTCATATCGGGCGGCGATATATTACCATAATGATGAACAAAAACAAATCGCTGAAGCCTCAAAAAAACAGCTTGAAGAAAGCGGCATATTTAAAAAGCCGATCGTGACAGACATCTTGAAGGCTGAGCCTTTTTATGAAGCGGAAGGCTATCATCAGCACTTTTATAAGAAAAATCCTGATCACTACGGGCGCTACCGTGTAGGTTCCGGACGTCAAGGCTTTCTGGATGAGCATTGGAGGGACAGATAAGATGGCTTTTAATAAAGAAGAAAAAATCAAATCATTAAACCGCATGCAATATGAAGTCACACAAAATAACGGAACGGAGCCGCCGTTTCAAAATGAATTCTGGGATCACAAAGAAGAGGGGCTGTATGTTGATATCGTATCGGGAAAGCCCTTGTTTACTTCTCTGGATAAATTCGATTCTCATTGCGGCTGGCCCAGTTTTACAAAACCGATTGAGGAAGAAGAGGTTGACGAAAAACTGGACACAAGCCACGGGATGATCCGGACGGAAGTGAGAAGCAAAACAGCTGATTCCCACTTAGGCCACGTATTTAATGACGGTCCGGGGCCAAGCGGTCTCCGTTATTGCATTAACTCTGCGGCACTCCGGTTTATTCCGAAAGACAAGCTGAAGGAAGAGGGCTATGAAGCCTGCCTGCATTTATTTGAAAAATAGAGCTCAGCAATGAGGCCTGCCTATCAGACAGGCCTTTTTTCTATGTTTTTTTTTCTTCATGTAATCGTTCAATAATCTTTACGATTGTGTCTTTTGTGATGAGCGGCGCCTGATCGGATTGATATCTGGGGAGATTGACCTTCCGAAATTCCGGATGTTTGGCGGGTTCCGGCAATATTGCGTAAAGATTGCCCCATTCATATAAAGATTCCGTCTCATGAGGAGAGGTCAGTTCTTCATGAAGCTTCTCACCGGGGCGTTTTCCCACTTCAACAGCGGCTGGCCGCGGCAGTCCGTGCCGGAACGCATATTCTTCAAATCCGTGAAGCAGTTCTTCAAGCCTCAGGGACTCCATTTTAAAAATAAACGTTTCTCCGCCCTTTGTAATCGCCGCAGATTGCAGGGTGAGCGTTGCGGCATCATCAATCGACATAAAAAACCTCGTCATGTTTTTATCCGTAATGGTGAGCGGGCCGCCAGCCATTAACTGCTCAAATAAAATAGGAATAACGGAACCGCGTGAACCTAGAACATTGCCGAAGCGGACCGAACAAAATACCGTACCGCGGTTTTGAACATGATGATTCGCCTGATGAAACAGCTTTTCGGACAACAGCTTCGTAGCTCCCATTGTGTTTACCGGGGAAACGGCTTTATCGGTTTTTTAAGATATTTACTGCATTTTGAGGGACTATCAGTGACGGTGAGGTCGAAAACGAAAAATTAAACCTTAGGATAGGGGTAATTTCAAACTGAGCCGGAATTGGCCCTTTTCTTTTTTGTGTCATCGTAACGATAACTTCTTTGAAGACCATTCTTAATAGCGCGTTCTTTTTCTCTGTGCTTGATTCATTGTGATATTGATCAATTATCTTATTTATGTTGTTTCTGACTGTATTACTGTCTATTTCTGATTGCGCTTCTTGGGTTCCATTGAGCTCATACTTGGCAATCTGGAGTTCTTTAAATTCTTCATCTAAAACAGCTTTTCTTTTCAAAAAAAGTTCATCAGTGTAAATGCCGCTCTCATATTTCTCGAAGATAAAATTCTCTTTGTTTTTTAACTCTTGTTCTTTTTGTGAAAGATGTTCAGACATTTGCTTTTTTGTTTTCACATTACTATTTATGTCTTCGTATTTAGAAATCATTGAAATGATATGTTTTGTTAAAGTCTTATTATCTAAGTTGCTTAAAGAAGAGAGGTAATCCAAAATGGCATTTTCAACATCGTTATATCTTACATAAGTGCATTTATTCTTTTTGCAAGTGAGTGATTTAACGTGATACACACTTTTCGTGCCGTTTTTGTTTTCTCGCGTTCGTCTAGTTTCGTATTTAGATAATGGTTCACCGCACTTAGAACAAGTGCATACGCCTGCCAATTCACTTAATTCCAATGCATTTTTATTAGGCAGCAGGGGGACTTTGTTTGCAATTTTATCTTGTGATTGTTGAAATTGTTCTTGATCTATTATAGGGGCATGTGCATCCGATACTACAATTTGTTCCTTTTCAGGTCTAATTGTTCGTTTACCGTCTTTTGTTTTTTCCCTAACCTTATATTTAACAGTTCCGATATACGCTTCGTTTTGCAGAATTGCTTTAATTGTGTATTGATTCCAGCGCTTTTTTCCTGATGGAGTCGGTATTTGTAATTTTGTTAAGTGAGAAGCAATCGCTGTATAACTATAATCTTTTCCATTCAACCCATTTAAAAAGATGTTAAAGATGAATTGAACGACTTTTGCTTTTTCTTCGACTGGGACTAGTTTGGATGTTTTTTTGTTTAACCGGTATCCATAAGGCGCTAGTCCGGAAATCCATTTCCCTTGTGCCGCATATGTGTATTTAGCGCCTGTCATACGCTCTCTGGTCATTTCAAATTCTTCTCTGGCCATAAACAATTCAAAACGAATCTGACGCATGTCTGCAGGATTTCGAGGGTCATAAACTTTATATGGTGTAATGATAATCAATCGCTTGCTTTGAAGAAGGTTAACAATTTGTCCCGCATCACTGTAGCTCCCGCGGCTGAGTCTTGTTATTTCTTTAACAGCAATTGCCTGGTACTTACCTTCCTCGAGGTCTTTAAGACATTCTTTAAAAACAGGGCGGCCCTCAATGCTTTCTCCTGACCCGATTTCCATTTTTAATTCATAGGGGATTTCAATCGACTTCAGTATTTTATTCATGAGTTCTTTTTGTTCTGTTAGCGTATCTTCGCCTGTTCTTTTTTCTCGCTCCATATCCTGACGAGAGCGTCTAAGATAACCCAAAATATTTGTAATGTTGTAAGAATGAACGATGTTTTTTAATTCCAAAAAAACAGCACCTCCTCTTTATTGTATTTACTGTAAAAACAGTAGTATTCGTACAATATTCTGTCTGACATTGAACACGAAAATAACCTAATAAATATTGTAGGGGCTGTATTCTTTAAGTGTTGGGCTAAAGAGCTCCCTCATACGCTCTATGTTTTTTGTTAGCCTGAGAAAATACCCAAATAAAAAAGAAGCCTCAGAGGACTTCAAAATAGTTAATTCTTCTCACATGCAAAGTTGTCATTATCCCGATCCATTTTAGATGTATAAGCAGGGTGAGTGCTTGGTACACCATGCGGATATTTCTTTCTCAGCTCTGTGCAGTTTGCAAAGTGTTCTGTTCCTCCAGCAGAAGGGGAGGCTTGAGCAGAGTTAGAAGAGCTGCTTGATGCTGAACCGCTTGAGTTCGATTTATGTGTCTCGGATTGATGTGTTGCAACTGACTTTTGAGCCGGCGTCGGTCTATATGATGTCGGGAAAGACACGGTAACCGGTTTATGGCAGCTGATCAGCAAACCTGATGAAGTTGTCGAAGGTATCATAGGGGCAGTTGCTCATCCAATTAACACGTATAATTCCATTTCAACAGCTATTGAGGAATCGTATCAAAAGGATATGGTAAATGGAGATGCGTATTCCAGATCAAGATGGGTGACATATGCGATAGGTACAGTAGTTACCTCTGTAGTAGGCACAAAGGGAGCCGGTTCACTTACAAAAGCAGATGTAGCAGGAAAAGTCACCTCTAAAGTCAGTAAAGCAAGCCAGAAGCTGAAAGATGTCTCAATTGCTGATTTATTGCCATATAATCCTCGTTATGATGTTGTTCCGGCTGGAGGAGTTCCTTATAATGTAGTTAACAGTGAAAATTTAAAGAATCGTCTACTTCAATTAATAAAGTCAGCCAATCCTAGAACAAGGTTGCCCAGAAATCATGGGAAATGGGAAGGGACTCCTGGTAACGGTAAATGGCACTCAGATAGACCAGACGTTAATGCAGTTACTAAAGGAGAACCAGTCACTTTTATAGATGGCAGACCGATTTTTACACCGTGGAGCAAAGGGACGATTAAGTTTAAACCAGGAGAACTGAAAGGTACTAAAAAGGATTTTCCAGCAGTTTATAAACGTATTCAAAAAATGAAAGGCTTTAAAACCCAAAAAGAAGCTGAAAAATGGCTGAAAGAAGTAGTTAGATTAACACCGCATCATTTAGACAATAACACCATCCAATTAATCCCTATGGATTTACATGGTAATATACCACACGTGGGTTCAGCATCTGATTTAAGAGGAGGATTTTAAATGGGCTTACAGGTAATCAAGAAAAAAATGAGTGAATTTAATTTAGATATAAGACTTGATAAGAACATAAATTCTCATCAAGTTCTTAAAAAGTTTGAGGACGAAAATTCTTTCGACATATCAGATGATTATAAAGAGTTTCTCAATTTATACGGGGAATGCTGGATAGAGGAAGATAATGTGTTTTTTCCTGTTTTAGAGGACAATCCACTAGCAGATAACGGTAATCTCCGGTTGGGATATTTCTACGGTCTTAATAACAATGATGCTAATATTATCAAATTAAAAGAGGATCTTTCAGAACAAATGCCGGACTGGATTATACCGATTGCTGATGGTGACGGAGGAGATCAAATTTGTCTTGGTGTGAAAGGGGAGGCAGCAGGGAAAGTTTATTTTTGGGATCATGAATTGACAAATGGAGTAAAAGACACGTTTTTGGTGGCAAATTCTTTCTCTGACTTCATTCAAAGTCTGTTTATAGAAGAGACAGCAGATGAGGACGATGAAGACGATGGTATTTTATCTATTGAGCTAGATGATGATTTATTAAACAGTTAAGCAAAAGTATTGCAATTGTATGAGATGATGCAAAAGTAAGCATTCGCAATCAAAATAAAATAATGGTTTTATCCATAAAACAAAAGTTTTGCAAATTATTTCAATCGTTTTACTTAATGTGTTATAATCAGAACTGTAAGACATTTGATTGGTTATAGCGTATTTCTTTAATGAGAAATGCATAAAATAAAAAAGGCCGGGGTGCTACCAACACCCCGGCTCTGTACAAAAAGTTGCCCATCAAAGGGCTTGCTCGATGTGGTTTCTAGGTAGACCTATCCCTTCAGGTTCTGAGGCTCAAGGGAGGTCTATTTTTTATTTATATACGTCAACAGGGCAATTATAAACGACCCGAATGCAAGCATTAGCATTAATGCCTGGAATGTTGACATAGCATCACCCCCTTTCATTAGGGGATGAGCAAGACTCCCTCGAGTGAGCAAAACTTACTGTACAGGAAATACTATACTATACGTAAATGACCTTGCCGTTAAAAATTCACAATATATCGGCAACGTGAAAGGAACTTGCAAAATGCAGGTTCTTTTTTTGTATTCTGTTATTAAATCATTTGGGTGATTGTCGATATTTAACACGTGTAAAAATGGAAAAGGTGCTACAATTATAAAAAGCTCTGAGAGGATTGTGATTATGTGATTATTGGTGGTGAAAATAAACTCAAGCGATCTTATTTAAGATCCAAAATTCTTAGCATTTTGCAGCTTGGGTACAGAAGGATTGGAGGGGGTAATCCTACTCCTTCATCAATTAGTTTTAGTGAATTCTGTGATAAGCTTGAGAAAAATGAAGTAGTCAAACCCGAGAACCAAAAAAGCTCACTTGATCAAAATAAGTCTTTAGATTATTGGAACCAGGAGGCAATCTTTCTGCGCTAGATTCGCAGGTATTAGATATTATTAAAAAAGCTTATAACTTAGGCATGGTTAATAAAGATAATATGCTATTGCGAAACGAAGCTATTAATGCTTATAAAAATTCTATTTAAATAATGAAAACAATGCCCAGCTTAATAAAAGTTGGACACTGTTTTTTATTGATCATCTTTTTCTTCTTGAAGTTACTTTTCATTTCCTTCGTTCTTTATTATTGACAAATATATGTAAAATGCACAAAGCTTAAAAGGGAAAGATTATTAAGATAGAGCAAGTGGTCTTACTTTGATTATCTTAGGACGTTATGAAGGACAATCAACATGAAGAGGCTTTAGAATTGCTTATAAAGAAATCTAAGTCAAAGAGAAAATGAGAAAACGGGAGAGGATTTGATGAAGAAGTTTATCCGAGGACAATCTTAGTGGTAACAGCCCTTGGATTATCAAGTTTTGGTATTTACGCTAATAGTAGTACAGCAGCTGATAAGGATGCACTGTAAGAAATTTATTAAAAAAAGCTGATGCCAAAATTGAGTTTCAAGGAGAAATCTAAAGAAATCAGGTTGCATTTTTCTGTTCCCCACTTTTATTGGAAGTCAAGTGTCATGAGTTGCTTAAAGATACAGAAGAAAATGGTATATTAAAGTTTGGGATTAAAAAAGGGTAAATTAAAGGAAAGCAATTCTCCACAATACCTGAAACCTGGTGAGCATTAAAGCCTGTAAACCCAAATAAAACAGGTATGTATAATAACAAAGGATAATTAATAATTGCTCCCCCAACACCAAGCATCCCAGACAGTCCAGGTTTTTTTTGCAACATTATCCGGTGTATGGGCTTACCGGAAAGGTGGTTACTTAAATAAAGAGCTTATCACCATCATGGGATTAAGTATTTTGATTGGAAGTCTAATGGGTGGTTATGGGTCACATTTTTTCTCTGAAGATATCATAAACCTGGTCTACGGAATATTGGTGATAATTGCCGCAGTCATGATGTTTATTCCAAAGACAGGAACAGAAGATAATCAAAGTGATCACATTCGCCCTCCAAAGATATTGACCTCAATAATGACTTTTGTTATCGGTTTGGCTTCAGGTATAGTCGGTGCTGGCGGCGCTTTTCTACTTTTTCCACTAATGTTAGTCGTTTTAAAAATCCCTACAAAAATCACAATCGCAACATCACTCGCAGTTACATTTATTTCATCGATTGGAACAACAGTTACAAAGCTCGTAATTGGACAGGTGCCTTTTATGCCAGCTTTAGTAATAGTGGCTGCCAGCCTGATTGCATCTCCGATAGGTGTTTTAATTGGCAAGAAAATGAATGCTAACATTCTTCAAGGTATTTTGATATTCGTTATTTTGATTACAACAGTAAAAATTTGGTTTGATATCTTACATTAATTGTTGAAGATGTTCTATATTAAGACATAATTTTTAGAGAAATCAAAAAATCCGCTTTGAAGGAGGAATTAGATGAAAGAGGTTGCAGAGCTAACTTCACTGGTTCCAATTGGAAATTCATAAACGATCATAAATTAAGTTATATATATCAAGGTATCAATGCACGGTATGTCACGCTGCTTAGAAAGTACTGTTGGCTCGATTTCCAAGGATCAAAATGGAATACATAAATGCTGACATAGTGGAGGGGAAGGTTTTCTCAGTTCCGTGCTTTTTTTGTTTATTAAGGAAACTGGTTTCTAAGAGTAGCACATGTTTTTCGATTTGAACAGATTGAATAGAAGTTAAGTCTATCAATTGTGTGAGGAATTATAAGACCTTCGAATCTCAACTCTTTAATTTCTATAGGATAGCTGTCTTAAAATCATTATGTTGGAGGGTGCATTATGTGTCAAAACCCAACTTTTTTTGAACGGCATAAAGAAGAAAAGTCAATGGAAAGCGGCTATTTAAGGCAAATCTTCTACTATTTGCAGGATGGAATCATTATTATGGATCAGGAACGTAGAATTTTGGTGATGAATCCGTCCGCAGAGAAAATGACGGGATGGAAATTAGATGATAAGGTTCCATACTGTTCCTACTGTCAAAAGAGAAAACTGGAAGCGGGAGAAGAGCGTTGTTACTTGTTGGCCAAGCGTGAAGTCCCTTATTTTCTTTCTGCAATGCCGACCTATGAGGGACGATTCGTCGACATGGAGATGAGCACGGCTGTTATATATGAAAACGACGAACAAAAGAAACAAGAAGTACTTTTGGTTCTGAAAGATATAACAATAAAGAAAGCAGAAGAGGAAGCTAGGATCTCCAAGCTGGTTCTGCAAAAAACATTGGAGGCACAGGAAAACGAACACAAACGATTGGCTCAAGAACTCCACGATGGAGTAGGACAATCGCTTTATTCAATTTCAGTAGGCATTCAAGCAATTCAATCTCGTATTCATCAGGAGGAAAAATTTAAAGAATACATGCAGGAGATCGTTGATGAACTGGAAAATGCGATACAAGACATCAAGCTCTATACTCTTCAGTTGCGTCCGCATAGTCTCGATCGGTTGGGGCTGGTCCCTACTGCTAAGTACTTAGTTTCTAGCTTGAATAAAACTCATAAGGATTTTTCTATTACGTTTACCTGCAGCAATGTCAGCGATCGCATGCACCCAGTTTTGGAAATCAATTTATATCGCATCATTCAGGAGGCGCTGCATAATGCTCTGAAATATTCGCAAGCGACATTTATTGAAGTCATATTGCAAAAAGAAGCCAATAAGCTAACTTTGATGATTCGGGACAACGGCATTGGTTTTGATCGTGACCTAATAGCGGAAGGTCTGGGGCTCAAACATATGAAAGAGAGAGTAGATCAAATGGAAGGAAGTCTTCGAATTCACTCCGTTCCTTATAAAGGTACGTCTATTAAAGTGGAAGTACAGTATAAGGAGGGGAAGGAGAGTGATTAGGGTATTGTTGGTCGATGACCATACAATGATTCGAAAGGGTCTCCGTGTGCTTTTGGAAGGCTATCCTGAAATCAAAATTGTTGGGGAAAGCCATAATGGGAATGATGCGATCCTTAAGACAAGACAGTTGAAACCGGATGTGGTGTTGATGGATTTGTCGATGCCAACTGGATTGGATGGATTTACAGCAAGCAGTGAAATCCTTAAATTGAGTCTACCGGTTAAAATCATCATTTTAACTATGTATGATGAAGAGATATTTGTCCAAAAAGCAATCGAAGTAGGGGCTTATGGATACATTTTAAAGAACAGCCATTACGAACTGCTTTATAAAGCGATAGTCGAGGTTTCCTTAGGGAAACTCTTTTACAAGACATCTGTATCACAAGAGATTCTCTCTCAATGGATGACATCAGAATCTAAAAAGATTTTTTCTGTTTTAACAGTTCGAGAAAAGGAGATTGTTAGATTAATAGTACTGGGCTATACAAATAAAGAGATTGCTAATGAGCTATCGATTAGCTTCAAAACCGTGGAAAACCATAAGACGAATATTATGCACAGAAGTTAGAACTGGATTCGAAACATGAATTGATTCAATATGCGATCAATAACAACTATCTGGATCTTACATTGTAACGCACTGTTCCATGAACTGCCTATCATAAACTCATGGGATTTTTTTTGAAAAGAACTGGATTTCAGAAAAATAGGGGAGTCCCCCTATTTAGAAAAATTGATATGAAACTAAACTTAAAAATAGAGCTACTCCTCTATAAAAAAACAACAAATTTTTAAAAAGAAAAAGGGGATATCTATGGCAAAACAAGTTCATTATTCCATTGTAATTGTAGGAGCTGGAACTGCTGGTGTTTCTGTAGCTGCACGTCTCGTCCGAACTTCCAAAAACCTCAAAGGACAAGTTGCTATCATCGACCCAAAGTCCAAGCATTACTATCAGCCTTTGTGGACGCTAGTTGGAGCTGGCGCAGCGAAGAAGGAAGAGTCGGAGCGTGATCTAGCTTCACTGATTCCTGCTGGGGTTGATTTGATTAGCGATGCTGTAACGGTGTTTCGGCCGAGTCAGAACACGCTCCTTACAAAACAAGGAACGACCGTTTCCTATGATTATCTCGTTGTATCAGCCGGTTTGCAAATCGATTGGGATGGGGTAAAAGGCTTGAAGAACACTGTCGGAAAGAATGGCGTTTGCAGCAACTACTCGTATCATACGGTAGACAGTACTTGGGAAAACATCCGCAACTTTAAAGGCGGAACCGCCATTTTTACTCATCCGGATTCTCCTGTGAAATGCGGGGGAGCTCCACAGAAAATCATGTACTTAGCAGACGATTATTTCCGTAAGTCGAATGTACGCAATCAATCCGAAATCATATTTGCCTCCGCAAAATCAACTATTTTTGATGTCGCGAAATATGCTAGTTCGCTCGAGAAAGTCGTCCAGCGCAAGGGCATCCAAACAATGTATAAAAGAAACCTGACCGAAATTCGACCGAATTCAAGAGAAGCCGTGGTCAAGAATCTGGAGACCAAGGAGCTGGAGATCATGAAATACGATATTCTTCATGTTACTCCTCCGATGATAGCTCCAAAATTTATTAAAGAGAGTACATTGGCGGATGACAGCGGATGGGTGGACGTTGATCCGTACACTTTAAAGCATAAAAAGTTTAACAATGTTTTTGGAATCGGGGACTGCGCAAACTTGCCAACTTCTAAAACAGGAGCAGCCATTCGCAAACAAGCTCCGGTAGTGGCTAAAAATTTGATTTCTTTGATGACTGGCTCGTCACTAGGTGCGAAGTATAATGGTTATTCCTCTTGTCCGCTGGTAACAGGGTACAACAAAGTGGTGCTTGCTGAGTTTGACTATAACAAGGATCCGCAAGAAACATTTCCGTTTGATCAGTCAAAAGAAAGATTCAGCATGTACTTGTTGAAAAGAAGGTTGCTTCCCATCATATATTGGAATGGCATGTTAAAAGGATTGATGTAAGGAGAGGTCAGGAAGACAAGGACAAAGGTTTTGGTAAATATATAGATTGATATGTATGATAAAAAGTTCGAAAATCCTAAACATATTCCGCTTAAACTCGCTTCTCTATCCGATAAACTTTTTGTGGAATATGTAATGATGTAAGAGGAGGAAACAACATGTTATTGCGCTACTTTTACGATGAAAAGCTGGCCCATGCATCCTATCTTGTTGGTTGCCAGAAAACGGGAGACGCAATTGTGATTGATCCCAGCCGCAATATAAAACCATATTTGCAATTTGCAAAAGAAGAAGGACTAAACATCGTAGCGGCTGCAGAAACTCATATTCATGCCGATTTTGTTTCCGGTGCTCGCGAAATCGGCGTTACGCATCAAGCAAAGCTGTTTCTTTCCGATGAAGGTGATGCAGATTGGAAGTATCAATATGTCGATGAAATAAAACATCAACTTGTGAAAGACGGTGATCGCTTTTCCATCGGAAAGTTGATTTTTGAGGTTATGCATACCCCCGGCCATACCCCGGAGAGCATTTCCTTTCTGTTGACGGATCGCGGAAGTAATGCGGATCGTCCAATCGGCATCTTTACAGGAGATTTTGTCTTTGTAAGCGACGTCGGAAGACCCGACTTGCTGGAGAAAGCGGCTGGCATCAAGGGTACGGCAGATTGTGGCGCAAGAGCAATGTTCAAGTCCCTATTGAAATTCAAACAACTGCCAGATTATCTGCAGGTCTGGCCGGCTCATGGTGCAGGAAGCTCTTGTGGTAAGGCATTGGGGGCGATTCCTTCTTCCACTGTTGGTTACGAAAAGCTATTCAACTGGTCAATGACTTACACCAACGAAAAAGATTTTGTAAAAGCCTTGCTTGAAGGGCAACCAGAACCGCCAAAATATTTCTCTGTGATGAAACAAATTAATAAAAAAGGCCCTGCGTTGCTTAAAGATTTACCTGTAGTGTCAGAGATCACCTCAATGGAACAAGTGAGAGGCTTGCTGGATAGCGAACAAATTGTAGATACCCGTCCCTCTCAAGAATTTGCTAAAGGGCATGTGAAAGGTGCAATAAACATCCCATTTAACAAAGCTTTTTCTAACTGGGCGGGTTGGATTATTGATTACAATCGCCCTGTGTATTTTATTACGAACCCGCATGAAGCAGATAAACTTCTGAAAGCACTTCACTCCATAGGTATAGAAAATGTGGCAGGATTCATGGACAGTGGAAAAATCATTGCAAGCGGTATGTTTTCGCTCGAATCATACACGGAGGTAACATCGTTAGAAATAGCAAATGCGGTGGAGAACGGACTCGTACAAGTGGTTGATGTTCGCAATCTGACTGAATGGCAAGAAGGTCACATTCCGAACGCACAACATATCATGCTAGGAACGCTTCAAGGACGGCTAAATGAAATCAAAAGTGACAAACCGATTCTTGTTCAATGTCTTTCCGGAGCTAGGTCTGCTATTGGTGCCAGCATCCTCCAAGCTAATAACGATTTTAAACAAGTATTGAAATTGGATGGTGGAATTTCCCAGTGGCAGAAAGCTGGTCTTCCAATCGTGTGACAAGGACCAATCCCTTGTCTCTGTTCAAGTTTTCTCTTCAATGCAACTGAGTACACTAACTTATGTCAACTGTAGGGCAGTTAGCTAAGTTCTCTTTAGAGTTGCTTGAGAAGAAGTTCGGCATAATGGGGAACCAGTTGTATTATCATGCACATGGAATTGATTTATCTGAAATAGGAGCTCCGTTAATGCAAGGGCAGATTAGTTTTGGTAAGAGTCAGATTTTACTGAGGGATTACACAAGGAGAGAAGAGATTAAGGCTGTTCTTCTGGAGATTTGCGAAGAAGTCGCAAGAAGGGCACGTGCACATAATAAAGTTGGTCGAACAATCAGTTTGGGAATTGGTTACAGTAAAGATGAGCTTGGCGGTGGATTTCACCGATCTAAAACAATTGATCTTCCCACGAATATAACAATGGACATTTATCGATACTGCTTGATTTTGTTTGATAAGTTCTATACAGGAAAAACAGTAAGAAGTATTTCAGTTACTTTATCCAATATTGAAGACGATGTGAATCAGCAATTAAGTCTGTTTGAAAAGGATAATGAGAAGAGAAGGAAGCTTGGATTTGTTATGGACGGGATAAGAAATAAATACGGATCTAAAGCGATCTTACGAGCTGTTTCATATACACCTGGTGGAACAGCATTGCATAGAGCAGGTTTGACTGGTGGACATAAGTCATAAAAAATACCCCATAAGGGGGTACCAAAACATTTATGCGGTTTGCCCTCTACGTTCCACTGAGAAGTCACTATGGTGATCAAGAGCAATTTGGACACTGGCTGTGTGGCCTCTTCGAGCTTCCTTTAAAACCTTGTGGTCGTCAAGAAAGTGATGTCCAACAATGCCAAGTAAGATAACTAAAAAGATAAAAGCTGATGCAAATTTAAATTTCATAAAGACAATCCCCTCTCTGAATTTGTTTTCGGGCATAAAGCACTTTCTCATAAAAGGCGGTAGCTACTTTATGGTCTTCATTTACATTATAATACATTGCTGCATCAGTCGCTAGGTCTTCCACATCTGAAAGCATAGCTTTTGATTCTAAGTAATCTAAGATTTTAAAAAGTCGGTCTTTGTCATTCTCAACGAATAAACCCATAAGAAAATCAAACATTTTTCCTAATACGTCATCGTTCAACGCCTTTGATAGCGTGAGACCTTGTTTACAAACCTGTTTTCCCTCAACCGTGTTGAACAATTTAAAGTGCGTTTTTGCCAACATTAGAAGTATGTCTAGTAGTCGGCTAGAATTGTGAAGAGAATTACTTTGATAAATTGAGACGCCTTCTTTAAAATACTCCAATGCTTTCTCCATATTTCCTGTTGTAAATGAGCATAAACCGAGATTGTACAAAGAAGAACCTATTAACCGTGGCATATCAATTTCTTGTGCTTGTTTTAATGCATTCATGAAATGCGGTATTGCTTTTTCTGGATACTCCATGTCTAAATAATTCAGACCGATGACGAATGAACATTGGATTACTCTTATTGAGTACGTTTCGTGCGCTTTGTAGGTTTCTATTGCTTGAACGATATGATGCATAGACATGTGGGTTTGCTTCATGTGATAGTACACTTCAGCTACCTTATAGTGAAATTCAGCTCGCTCTATTTCATCGGGGACAACGGCTAACTTCTTTTCAGCTCGGTTGTAAAAACTTATTGCCTTAAGATATTCGTATTGTTCAAATTCATACATCCCATGAAAAAAGTTAAAATAATATTCAAGAATTCCTTTTAGATCACTTTGTTTACTTTCGATCTTTTCTAATAAGTCTGAAACTTTTGGGCGTTCTTCATTCATGGTTTTTGGTTCAAGATAATCAAGCATTAATTGATGTCTAAAACACATGAGCGAATAGTACAACAATAAGTCTTGATCTTCTTCCATATGCTCTATTTCTTGTTCAACTTCATCCTTTAGAATTTCTGCATCTGCAACACTGAACAATCTTATGTATTTGTACCATTCATTGATTTTTAAGCCAACTTTTGAAGAAGAGATCAATTGCTCCAAAAAAATCACCCTCCTAGCATTTCGTCTGATTATGTAATATTTTATCATAATGTAATATGTTGGGAAGGGTGTTTTTTCTTAATTTCTCAATTCGGTATGGAATGCGATAGAATCCTCCTTGTTAGAGAAGGGTACGTGATCAGTTTGCTGTTGCTTTTGGTGAAGCTAGCCATTCATCTAATGTTCCTGAGAAAACTTGTTGAAAGCTAACCATTCAAAAGTGATGAATATTCAAGGCGGGAGTAAGGGAAATTAACAAAAAAACTTAGATGAAACGATTTATCTTGGTTATACCGTTATTGTCTGCTGTTATTGCCTCTCCAACTCAAATGAAAGCAAGTCCAATGCCTTGTAGTGCAGTACTCGAACCGGTGAATCAAAAACTGAAAAATGCGAAGGGTGCGGCACTAATCTATAAAGTGCAGTTATACCCGCCAAGTGCTGCAAGAACGAATATGAGTATTCTTGCTGTCCACCTTCCTCAGCCATCTTCTTATGGAAGCTACGACGGTTATGAAGGATTTGCCTCCAAAACAGGAGAGGTCAGTTGGCGATTTAAACTATATCCGACTCCCGAGGAAGAGAGCCCTAATTGGGCTGGAAGGGTTGATTCCATATCAGCTGAAATGACAAATGTTAAAGTGCAAGTGCGCCTTTCAAATTCTAAGACGCAAAAGTTGGGGCCAAGTGTATTAACAAACAATGTTCAATCTTGCTATTAGAAATGTAGAGCTCTTATCAAAGAGAGCAATGCGACTGGATCTTTTGTAAATTGTCAAAAAGGTAATTGATCGAGAAATTCTGGTGAAAAATGAAGAAGAGTCCATTAAGATGGAATGTCTGGAGTCAATTCATCATTTGATAGAAGAGAGCCGGCAAAAGTCGATATTGCGTTTGATTTTGTACATAGAAAGACGGCATAAAAAGAAATGGTTAGCTAAAAAAAGGCAAAGAGTCAACGCTCTTTACCATCAGGTGTTTTCCTTAAGCGGTCTGCAATATGCTTAATTAAATTCAGCGCAGCAGTCACTAATCCAATAACTAAAACAATTTCAAGTAAGAGGATAAATCCAAAATTTAAACCGCGACTTTCAAAGTAATCATCGGTAAAAAAGAGCAATTGATAAATTCCAAGCATTAGCACAATAAAGGAAGCGCCTATAATCGCCAGAGACTTTTTAGAGAACTCCTTAGTATGGTTGAAATTATAAACCAATAAGAACAAAAATAGACAAGCCATGGCGATCTTATGAGTCAATGAATCACTTGCTGAGAACCCTTGCACAAGTAAGGAGATAATTAATCCGGTCATTCCGATTATTTTGTTCAATATATCACCTGCTTTGTATAAGTATGACCTTAGATGTCAGCTTACCAATTAAAGGTGATATTCTCAACATAATGCAGTTTAAACTTAACTTAAAATCGTAATTTTAAGAACAAATTTAGAGTGGATCATGACATGCTGTTTATTATGCTGTAAACAAACGCAACAATAAATAATGGATAAGAGATAACAGCAATTAGTTTTAAAGATTTGCTCTTTTTTTCAAATGTGTATATCAGTGCAAATCCTAAAAAGAATATTGTGACAAACCAAGAAGAATAGGATGGGTACAATGCAATAAGTAAGACAATAAGAGTGGATAACGCAAAAGAAGAGTCAAGTGTTATTTTCTGATTGTTTTTCAAACCCTTACACATATCCCCCCCATATAAAAACACTTAAACATTATATTAAGTCAGCATGATTAAATGATAAACATTTTACGTCAAGAACAAGATAAAGCAATCCGGCATTTCAAGGACAAGCTGAACATGTCTGAAAAACTGTACATACCCTTAGTTAATGTAAACTGCTTATAGATAAGCAAAATGTTTAAGCGGAAAGGCTGTATAGACTTATAGGACCTTATAATATAAACATTAGATCGCTTAAAGAAGGTGATGTGGTTGATCAGTCAATTGAATATTTCATGATGCAATTGTGCGGTTCTATAATGGTGAAGACCTCGCCGTGTTCCATTTGTCTAGGGGGGAATTTGTTTAAATTCATAAACATGAGGCGTTTTAGTCTGTCATTTCCTAAAACAGTGTTTTATTCTTGTTACAAATATGCAAGAAGGGCGGTTTGAACTTGTATAGAGTGTTTATAATGCTGTTAATTTTGTTATGTATAACATTAGGGTGTCAAAACCAACATAACAAACATTTTATGGAGGCTAAGCAAACTATGGTCGGCTATGTCATTTTAAAAAGAGAGAATCAAGCAATTCTCATACCTAATGAAAAAGCTGATGCTAAAGACTTTAAAAATCTTAGTGAAAAAGAGATTATTGAGAAGTATAGATCGGATATAGTTTTACTGGGACTTAGTCAACTTAACAATAAAGATGACTTGAGCAAAGGACAAAAAATTCGTATTTGGTATAAAAAATTAAATGAATCTTCACCGCCAAAAACAAACATCTCAAAGTTTGAAAGTATTTAGTACATATTCTGTAATTCCTAGGAATACCGCTGAAAAAACTGAAGCGGCATATTGAACAGAAATAATGTCTTCTAACCTTACCTCATTCGCGGTGGCTTATTCCTACCCCGGGATTTATTTGACGATTGTTGACTCAGGTGCAGAGAAGGCACATGCCAAGAACACATTTTTGAATTACTGGGCACCTTGAATAAAACCAGCATTCCCGTATTCATATGCGAAGAGATCGGTACTGAACGCTGGATAAAGAAAAAAGTTAACCATACATTTGAACAAGCTTGCGAGGCTTTGATAAAGAAGAACAGTCAAGAGACGAACCATTACATACATATAATACTCCTGTGAAAGCGGGGGTGTAGTTTTGGAACCTTACCAACGTTATGAGGAATTGAAGAAGAAAACAATAAAGGTTGTCCATAAAGATAATTACAGTATCCGCTATATAGAACAGGATGAAGCCAGTAATGACTTAGATGAATTTTATAAACAATTTGCTCAGCATTTATTGGAGGCTGCTTTGGAAAGGAGTGCAGAGTAAGCTTCTTTTTTTGATTTGTTTGTAGTAAGTATCTTAATAAACGGCTTTATCGGTACTGATATTAATCACATGCGTCACCTCTTGCAGCAAAGCGGCTTCTGCGACATTTTGTCCGCCGATAAGGTTGGTTTGAATGGCTTCAAAGGGATTATCCTCACATGTCGGAACCTGCTTCAGCGCAGCTGTGTGAAAGACAATATCAACACCTTTCATCACTTGGTTGACTCTTCTGTAGTCACGAACATCGCCGAGCACAAACGACAGTCTTTGTTCATCCGCGTATTTTTGTTTCATCACATATTGTTTGCTGTCATCTTTGCTGAACACAATGACTTCTTTAGGGGTTAAGAGCAAAAGGCGTTTTACTATTTGGCTTCCGATTGATCCTGTCCCGCCTGTGACGAGAACAGTTTTATCGTGAAAAAACGGTTGTAGCTCTACTGCTTGCTGTTTAGGCATGGCTTATCCTCCAACTCTCGTTTCTCTACCATGCATCATATGTTGAACAATTTCAGCGAGTTAATGAAAGAAACCAATAAATCAAAAATTAGAGAAAAACATTAATCTGATGCGCTTTCATATCGCTTTACCCGATTAATAGAATAGAAATCACAAATAAAACATTGTACTAAATGTTCATTTTAAATATTTGCTCACGTCAATTCTTTCTCTTCATAAATTCTCACATGCGGACAATCTTCACAAAAACTTAACACTGACATTCCTGTATGTATTTTACAATTAAAGTACACTTTCATAAAAGGAGGAAGGAAAATGAATCATTCAAAAACACTTTTGTTAACCGCGGCAGCCGGATTGATGCTCACATGCGGTGCGGTTTCTTCCCAGGCCAAGCATAAGCTGTCTGATCCTTATCATTTTACCGTGAATGCGGCGGCGGAAACGGAACCGGTTGATACAGCAGGTGATGCAGCTGATGATCCTGCGATTTGGCTGGACCCCAAGAATCCTCTGAACAGCAAATTGATCACAACCAATAAAAAATCAGGCTTAGTCGTGTACAGCCTAGAGGGAAAGATGCTTCATTCCTATCCTACCGGGAAGCTGAACAATGTTGATATCCGCTATGATTTTCCGTTGAACGGAAAAAAAGTCGATATTGCGGCGGCATCCAATCGGTCTGAAGGAAAGAATACCATTGAGATTTACGCCATTGACGGGAAAAACGGCACATTACAAAGCATTACGAACCCAGACCGCCCGATTGCGTCAGCAATTGATGAAGTATACGGTTTCAGCTTGTACCACAGTCAAAAAACAGGAAAATATTACGCGATGGTGACAGGGAAAGAAGGCGAACTTGAACAATACGAATTAAATGCTGATAAAAATGGATACATATCCGGCAAAAAGGTAAGGGCGTTTAAAATGAATTCTCAGACAGAAGGGATGGCAGCAGACGATGAATACGGCAGTCTTTATATCGCAGAAGAAGATGAGGCCATCTGGAAGTTCAGCGCTGAGCCGGACGGCGGCAGTAACGGAACGGTTATCGATCGTGCCGACGGCAGGCATTTAACCCCTGATATTGAAGGACTGACGATTTACTACGCTGCTGACGGGAAAGGTTATTTGCTTGCATCAAGCCAGGGTAACAGCAGCTACGCGATTTATGAAAGACAGGGACAGAACAAATATGTTGCGGACTTTCAGATAACAGACGGGCCTGAGACAGACGGCACAAGCGATACAGACGGAATTGACGTTCTGGGTTTCGGGCTGGGACCTGAATATCCGTTCGGCCTTTTTGTCGCACAGGACGGAGAAAATATAGATCACGGCCAAAAGGCCAATCAAAATTTTAAAATGGTGCCTTGGGAAAGAATCGCTGATAAAATCGGCTTTCACCCGCAGGTCAATAAACAGGTTGACCCGAGAAAACTGACTGACAGAAGCGGAAAATAAACATAAAAAAAGCAGCTTATCCAAGCTGCTTTTTGATGTGAAGAGCGTTTCATGAGAAAGTCTTGGAACGGATAGCCGAAAGCACAGCCGGCAGCCGGTCATACGTGTACGCCGGTACTGTCTCTTGGTAATTAAGCGCCGCGATTTGTTTACGTTCACCCGGGTTTGTCATATAAAAATGGATCTTATCCGCAAAATCCGCAAGGCCGCTGTAAGAAACAAAGGATGAAAATGGGGGCGCGGGAGAAAGGTCTGTCAGCTGAAAGGCCTGACAAGCCGCAATGTCTAAGCTTCTCGTATTTAAACTGATATTTTCGATGCCGCGTCCGTTCTGATTGAGCGCAAACCGATAAGAACGGTGAGGGTTTAAGACCACGTCTGCGCTGTTGTAATATAATGCGGCACGTTCGGGTGCAATCCATTCATCCATTACGAGCACATTTTGCTGCCTGGCGATTTTTTTAGGCAGATGTCTGCGCCATCCCTTCCCGATGATACGAAGCGTATACGGAAGCTTCGCCGCTGCTTTCACCAGTTCAACGCGGTTCGGGTACGGGTATCCGATCAGAAGCAGATTTGTGTGAAGAGAAGCTTCAGCAGGTTGTTTCTTAAAAAGCCGCTGATTAACGGGGATCGGGACATAATATACGTGCTGTAAGCCCATTTGCCGGTAAGCATCAAGCGCGTTTTGTTCTATCGTTAAAACGGCATCGGCGAAAGGGGCGATTGACATGCTCACATCGAAATAAAAAGGATCTTCCGTCATCCATAGATAAACGGGAATCTGTTCTGTCTTCAGCCATTGAAGCCATTCAGACGGAATACGGTCTCCCGTCATCATCAGACTGATGTCTGGTTTGAATGCCCGTATACTGCGGATGGTATCTTCCTCAAACTCAGAAACAGAAAAAAAGCGGACGGAAGACTGTAAAAAGCCTTCCTCGATCCAGCGGTCAAAATACGTGTATATGCCTTTATATCCTGAACGGATATATAAAACGTTCATATGCTGTTACGAAGTGAACGTGACACTTTCAACTTTGTCGACGTCAAGCAATGTTGTAGCAGAGCCTGCCGGTGTAACGGAATTTTCCTGCGTAACAAAAACGATTCCGTGAATTTCGTCAAAGGCAACAAATTGAACCGGGCCGATCATGTCTCCTGAATCCATCACAATGCTGATGACAGTGCCGGGCTGAATTCTTGCAAAAATCCATCTCGCCGCTAATGAAATACCGCTTCCCAATACAGATTGTGCGCTGAGACTGTCTTTCACCGCTGCTTCATCTACTTTTGCATCAATTGCCGCTTCCAATAATTCTTTTACGCTGTTTTTCACGTTATCTCCTCCATCTGTACCGCCAGATAAAGCGCTGTTGTCAAATACAGGGGCTAAAAGAGTTTTCAATAAGTTCTTTTTAAGCTCCAAACGATCTTCGCTCATGCGGACATACACCTCCTTTAACAATTTCAACCTCACGTTTATTCATATTCCTGATTGAAGAGATTGGTATAAGTCGAATGCCGTTTTGCTTGTGTTTTTTTCAATATTTAATCAAACAGCTGAATTTTCGAATCAGGCTTTGTTTGCCTATGCGGATTGTAAGAGTATGACATACGTTGTATAGATTAAAAGATGAAGGAGAGGAATACTTTGGATTCAGAAGAAACTGTAAAACACGGGGGTTTTGAGGAGGAATTTCAGCTCGTACTGCTTCTTCTTCTTTTGTTATCCCGTCAGCCGTCCGGAGATCATTCAGATTTGCGGCGTCAGCTTGTAATGGCAAAAGAGCTTGGGGTTCCTGTATCACGCGTCAATCTGATTAACGGCAGCACACTGCAAAACGTAATTGTCAAAGAAGTGCTGTCAGATTTGGCCGTTTTTCAAAATCCGCTCAATCATACGAGATCAAACGTCGCGATTTCAAGCATCGTCAGCTGGGGTGCTTTTTAATAACGGATATCAGGCTCTGTCTCTTTCGGAGCCGTTTTTTATGTTTTACAGAAGGGGTGATGGGATGGAAAAGAAGATCTCAATTATCTTAACGAGTTACAACAAACCGGATCTTGTGAAACAGGCGATTGAAAGTGTTTTGCATCAGACCTACAGAAATTGGGAGCTGTTTGTAATGGATGATCATTCAAATGAAGAAACCTCGGCTGCCATCAGTACGTATATAAAAGATCCTCGCATATATTATGACAACAGTTTTATCAATCCTGCCGAACGGCTGAAGTCGACCCGGTATGCCGTTTTGATTAATGATGCGCTTTCACGGGCTAAAGGCGAATACATCACTTATTTGACAGACGACACCGTATTTCATCCGGATAGGCTCAGCCGCATGGCGGAAGCGCTTAATCAATACAGCGAGTTTGATGCCGTCTATTCCAGCCAGAAGGTGATACATGTAAACGGGCGCGGAACAGAACAATTCCACTTCTATCGTTTTGCTGAAGAGGTGCTAGATCAGGCCGCTTTTCTCGTTGATCACTGTTCAGTGATGCACCGGAGATCATTGCTTGAGCGTGTGAAAGAGAAGTTCGGCAGCTTTTGGGACGAAGATGTTATGCATTGGAATCACGGAGACTCTGTTTTTTGGAGCAGGATCAACACATTTACATCATTTCTGCCGATAAAAGAAGTGTTGGATACGACCTATAAAACACCCCACTCATTTCAGAACACGTATCAATCGCTTCCGTCTGTCCTGATCGACGGATCCTTTGTAAAGGGGACGGATCAGAAAGTATATCAGCTTGACCGAAATAAAAGGAAGCCTGTAAACGAGCGCTGGCATACGTTATATGAAGGGCGAACCGTCGTCATTCCGGATCCGTTTTTATTTCAATATGAGGAAGAGAACTCCGTCAGTATTCCGAATTTTCAGCTCGTCAGGGATCAGTTTCATGTTTATTTTATAGAAGACGGGGAGAAAAGGCTGGTTGATCATAGCGCATTTCGCTTTTACCGATTTAAACGGCATGACATCCCGGCATTAGAACGGGACGAAATACAAGCGCTTCCGGACGGTCCGCCGATCAGCAGGGGGACATCGGGGTGTATTCAACATCTGCCCGGGAGAATGCTGTTTCGCATTGAACAGGAATTTTATGTTTATTTGAGAGGGGTTCTCCATCCGATCAGTCATGACGTAGCGAAACGCTTTTTTGCGAATCAGAAGGCGATACCCATTTCCTTTCAGCAAATTAAACAATTACCAATTGGAATGCCGTTCTATCCGGTGTACGATGAAATTATGAGAAATCTCAATATAACAAAAGGTTGAGAGATGCAGTTGGATGTGTAAGGAAAAGGAGAGCTTTTATGACCGATCAATTTGATAAAACCGAGAAGCAGTATATAGAGCTTACTTCCGGCATTCAGAGGTTCGAGCATTTCAGTGTATATACGGACCCTTTTTTGCCGCAGATTTTTTCGCATAACTTTGTTCAGCTGCACCGTACATTTCCGTTAGACAAACTCCTGCCGTTTTTTTCGTCCGTTCCGGGCATGCTTCAAGCCAATTATATTCATGTGAAAGCGGCTCCGGAGCATGCGTTTCCGCTTCTTCTGAAACAAACTCTGGTAAAGCAGGGCTGCGTAGTGGAAGATGAGCTGTTTTTTGCAAGGAAACTGGAAAATGGGGACCTGCAGGCCGGACACCCGCTCACTGCTTGGGGGACGGAAAAAAGCCTCGCCGACGGGGCGTCTATTATGAACATCTATGATGCCCTTTACATTGGCGAGGCGGCGGCCGAACAAAAGCTTGAGCGGAAATATCCTTTGTATAAGGACGGAACGATTATGCTTGTCGTGTGCTACAGCGACGCCTCGCAAACGATTCCGATCGGCTGCGGAGAGCTTTTCATCAACAAAGCAGATAAAACCGCAAAAATAGAAGAAGTCGCAATTCTGGATCAATTCCAACGAAAAGGCTACGGATCGATATTGATGAATGAGCTGATGGCGGCGGCAAAGCTGAACGGCATGGATACCGTATACCTTGTGACGTCCGGGATGGACGGTGTAAACCGCTTTTATGAAAAACTCGGCTTCAAAAGATTTCGGCGCGTGCATACAATTTTTCATTATTTTCTTACATAGTTGGGCATTCGCATAAACCAATTGGGAGTTGGCCCGCATACAATGCCGTATATCGTAAGAAGAAAGGATGATTTGCGTATGTACGGATACGGATATGGCTACGGTTGCGGCAGTTTTGGCTATGGTTACGGGCACGGCGGCTGCGGAGGCGGAACCAGCACTTTTGTGCTGATCGTGGTATTGTTTATTTTATTAATCATCGTCGGTGCGGCTTTTATTTGTTAGACTGAAAAAAATCCTATAATGAAAATCAGCCTGCAGAGAACATCACTTTCTGCAGGCTTTTTGTTATTTCCATGCTGAAAAATCAGCTTGAAAAACATTTTAATACATACTACCTTTCTGGAGAAGGGGGCGAAAATGTGAACATAACGATTGAAGAATTACCTGAATCAAAAATTGCTTATTTCCGAAACATCGGAGAGTATGGCGGAAAGCAAAACAAAGAACTGATGGAGGTCATTTAAAAACTGGGCGCAATTGAATGGTCTGCTTTGTCATTCTGTCATTTTAGGAATTCCGCAAGATCATCCGAATCGTACTCCTAAAGAGAAATGCCGCTAGGATGTTTGTCTTGTTATCAATCAAGACCATGTGCCTGAACCAGCCCGGATCGGTACATTTTCCGGAGGGAAGTACGCTGTTTTCTTGCTTGATCATACAAAAGAGGCAGTCAGTGGATTTTGGAACACTGTTTTTTCTGAGATCGAAAAAAATAATTTATCAATCAGAGAACAGCCCATTATCGAAAGGTATACTTTACAAAAGGTGAATCATCATTTGTGTGAAAAATTGATTCCCATACAGTAAAGAAGACGGGAATTTTCCGCCTTCTGCTTATACTGATTCAGATCAAAAATGATGTGATGATGAGCTGAGCAAAGAATAAAATCAACAATAGGAATAGAATTCCAGAACGCTCTTCAGGCTGTCGGGACATCTCCGGCAGCCTGTTTTACAGAAAAGTATTTTCTGCAAAAAACTTTCTGAAGGATAAGAATGCGGTTATTCATCTGTTCATACAATGAAGCAAATGGGTTTTAGAGGTGGAAAGATATGGGGAGCTATTTAATCAAACCGGAGCTTGACGGGAATTATCCGTCAGTCAGTCATGGAAAGGGATCATATGTGTATGATCAGGAGGGGAACAAGTATCTTGACGGAGCATCGGGGGCGGTCACTTGCAATATCGGCCACGGCACGGAGGATATTATACAAGCTTTAAAAGAGCAGCTTGACTCCGTTTCGTTTGTGTATCGCTCGCAATTCACCAGTACTCCGGCAGAAGAACTGGCTTTATTTCTGGCCGATCATCTGCCGGGCGGGCTGAATTGGTCATTTTTTGTAAACAGCGGCTCAGAGGCAGTCGAAACAGCGATGAAAATAGCCGTTCAATATTGGCAGGAAAAAGGGCAATACCAAAAATCCGTCTTCCTATCAAGATGGGGCAGTTACCACGGCATTACTTTGGGAGCGCTTTCATTATCGGGGTTTTACGAACGGAGATACCGCTTCACCCAGTTGCTCGAACGGTTTCCGGCCGTTTCAGCTCCTAATATGTATCGTTCAGAGCTGCAGGGAGAGGAATTTGTGAAAGCTGCGGCGGCTGAACTGGAAACGGCTGTTCAACGGATCGGTTCCTCATTTATCGCGGGATTTGTCGCAGAACCGATTGTCGGAGCAGCCGGGGCGGCCATCACTCCGCCGGCAGGTTATTATGAAGCGCTTGAGGATGTCTGCCGCCGGCACGGTATTTTGTTTATCGCGGATGAAGTCATGACGGGGCTCGGGAGAACAGGGCGGATGCTTGCTTCTGAGCATTGGGGGATCGCACCTGATATCGCGGTGCTCGGAAAAGGGTTAGGCGCCGGTTACGCTCCGATTGCGGCAGCCGTTGCGTCTGATGACATCATTGAAACGATCAAGCGGGGCTCCGGGGTCATTATGAGCGGACATACGTACAGTGCCAACCCATACTGTGCAAGAGCGGCGCTTGAAGTGCTTCGCTATGTTAAGAAACACGAGCTGCTCCGGCAGTCAGAGGAGAAAGGCGTAATGCTGAAGCGGAAATTAGAAGAAATCAAAGAGCGCAGCGGGGTGATTGGGGATGTCCGCGGTAAAGGCCTCCTGATCGGGGTTGAATTCGTTAAGGATAAAACGACGAAGGACGTTTTTTCGAAAAAACAGGCCTTCACCGAAAAAATCATTAAAGCGGCAAAAAAACGGGGCCTGCTTATTTACCCTGCAAAGCCCGGCATTGACAGCGGAGAAGGAGACGCCGTCATCATCGCCCCGCCGTTCACGATCTCATATGCCGAGCTGGATGAGCTGTCAGATCTATTTTCCCAGGCCGCAGAAGAAGTTGAAAAAATGATGAAGAAGGATTGAGCTGATATGTCTATTTTTCATAAAAAAATCGATATTCATGAAGCAATTGCCGATGTCAAGGACGAATCTGTCATCATGTTCGGCGGTTTTGGGGGAGTGGGTTCACCTCCGTCATTAATAGAAGCGATTTTGGAAAGCGGCGTTAAAGAGCTGACCGTCATCTGCAATGATGCCGGATTTCCGGAAATCGGCATCGGCCCGCTTATCGTTCATAAACGGGTAAAAAGGCTGATCGCTTCCCATATCGGCTCAAATCCTGTCGCGGGCAGACAAATGACTGACGGAGCGCTTGAGGTGGAATTTTCGCCGCAAGGGACGCTTGCTGAACGGATTCGCGCAGGCGGAGCGGGGCTAGGCGGTATTTTAACTGATATCGGCATTGATAACGCAACCGTTTGTGAAAACAAAGAAACCGTAACGATTGACGGAAAGTCCTATTTAGTTGAAAAAGCGCTGACTGCTGATTTCGCTTTTGTGTCTGCACATACTGCTGATGAATTCGGGAATCTGACGTTTGACAAAACGGCGCGCAACATGAACCCTCTGATGGCTGCGGCGGCCGAAAGAACATTTGCTGAGGCAGCAGAGATTGTGCCTGCCGGCGAACTTGACAGCGAGCATATTGTAACGCCGGGCGTTTTCGTGGAGGGTGTCGTGCAAAGTGAAGGAGTGAAGTGGAGATGGGCTTGGGAATAGCGGAAAGAGAGAGTATCGCGAGGCGGGCCGCCAGTGAAGTTACCTCAGGTATGATTGTCAACCTGGGGATCGGCATTCCTTCTTTAGTGCCGAACTTTCTGCCTGCCGGCATGGAGGTCATGCTGCAGGCGGAAAACGGCGTCCTCGGGATCGGCGGCAGTCCGGAGCGCGGAGAGGAGGATGAGCTTTTATGCAATGCGGCCGGGTTTCCTGTCAGTACAGTTAAGGGTGCTTCCTATTTTGATTCAGCTCTGTCTTTTGCCATGATCAGAAAAGGGCTGATAGATATTACCATTTTAGGCGCGCTCCAAGTCAGCAGGACAGGTGATCTCGCCAATTGGCTCGTGCCGGGAAAAAAAGTGCCCGGAATGGGCGGGGCGATGGAGCTTGCCCAAGGCGCGAAAAAAGTAGTTGTCGTCATGAGCCACACCGATCAGAAAGGCCGGCCGAAGCTGGTCGAAAGCTGTTCATTGCCGCTTACAGCAGCGGGCTGTGCAGATCTCATCATTACAGAGAAAGCCGTCATCAGCATAGATGATGGGGCTTTTGTTCTTGAGGAACTGCTGAATGGCACGACCATAGACGATGTCATTCAAACAACGGATGCCGAAATCAGATTGGGAGAATGTTTTCTTAAAAGGGGGTCTGTCCATGGATCAATTAGAAGAGAAAGTCACTGAGTGGGCGGAAGAAAACACAGCAAAAGCGGTAAGCTTGCTGAAACGGCTGATCGGGGAAAAAAGCACGTTCGGCCATGAATTTAACGCACAGGCAGTCGTTTTAGAAAAACTGAGACAGTTTGACATGGATATTGATGTATGGGAGCCGAGTGTCAAACATTTGAAAGAGCATCCTTATTTCGTATCTGAACGCGAAGACTTCCATGAAAGCCCGAATATCACAGCCGTAAAGAAAGGGGCCGGGGGCGGAAGATCACTGATACTGAACGGACATATTGATGTTGTCCCGGAAGGAAATCCCGCCGCATGGACGTATGAACCGTTTACCGCTGTTGAAAAGGACGGCAAAGTTTACGGCCGCGGGTCAACGGATATGAAAGGCGGCAATACAGCCCTCTTGTTTGCGTTAGAAGCGCTTGAAGCCTGCGGGATTACGTTAAAAGGAGATGTCCTGTTTCAAAGTGTCGTAGATGAAGAGTGCGGCGGCGCGGGAACGCTGTCGGCTGTTATGAGGGGCTACAAGGCTGACGGGGCGCTTATTCCCGAACCGACTAATCTAAAGCTGTTTGTTAAGCAGCAAGGCTCTATGTGGTTCCGCATTACGGTAAGGGGATTGTCCGCACACGGCGGCACCCGCTATGAAGGGGTGAGCGCCATTGAAAAAAGCCTGCATGTCATCACAGCCCTTAAAGAGCTTGAACACGTCCGCAACGCCCGTATCACAGACCCGCTTTATCGGGACGTTCCGATCCCGGTTCCCATTAATATCGGCACCGTCCAAGGGGGAACGTGGCCATCATCGGTAGCTGACCGTGTGGTGATAGAAGGCAGGTGCGGAATAGCTCCGGATGAAACGCCCGAAGCAGTAAAAGAAGAGCTCGCAAGCTGGCTGAAAGATTTGGAGTACCGGGATGAGTGGTTTAAACACCACCCGGCGGAAATAGAATGGTTTGGCGCTCAGTGGCTTCCGAATGATCTCCCGGATGAGCATCCGCTGATTTCCGCTCTGGAATCTTCTTTTGAGAAAATGAAAGGGGCAAAACCGGTTCGTGAAGCGTCCCCGTGGGGAACGGACGGAGGGCTTTTGCAGCACGCGGGACAGACGCCGGTCATCGTCTTCGGGCCGGGAGAAGTCAAGGCGGCGCATCAGGCGAATGAATACATTGAAATCCGGGCGTTAATCGATGCCGTCAAAATCATTTCTCTTTTTATCATGGAATGGTGCGGGGTGGCAGATGGGGGTGACGGAGCTGATAAAGGAACTGAGGGCTGAAAAGGGAGCGGCCGAGATTGATGCAGACCGTTTCAATGAGCGGCTCAGAGTCATTCGTTATGACGGACAGATCACGGCGCTTATTCCGGCCGTTTTGGCAGAAGCAAAGCAAGAAGGAGCCCAAAAGGTAATTTTCTTTGCCAAGCGCGGCGATGAGCCGGAATTTGTCAAGCATCTTTTTATTGTTGAGGGTGTCATAGACGGGTATTACAACGGGCATGAGGCTGTTGTGATGGTGCGCTATTTATCAGAGGAACGGAGACGGTCAGATTCATATGTATCAGAAGATTCGACTGTTGACCGTTTATATGAGACACCGCGGCGGGGACTGACTCAGACAGAAAACACGCTGATGTTCAGAAAAGCGGACGAAGATGATGCAGACCGTTTAACGCACTTATATAAACATGTTTTTCTTACCTATCCGACTCCTGTCTTTAATCCCCTTTATATTAAAAAAACAATGAGAGAAAACACCATCTATTATGCCGCATTCGATCAGGATCTTCTCATTGGGGCGGCAAGCGCAGATATCAATCCGGTATTGGGGCACGCTGAAATGACCGATTGCGCGGTTCTGTCAGATTACAGGGGGAACTCCGTAACGGCACACTTGTTTAAAGCGTTGGAGCAGGAACTCGCGGGCCGGGGAATCATCCATCTTTTTTCCTTGGCCCGTGCAGCGTCTTACGGGATGAATGCCGTTTTGTATCATGCCGGATACGGCTACAGAGGCAGGCTTGTGAACAACTGCCGCATTTCAGAAGGGCTCGAAAATATGAATATATGGTGCAAGACTTTACGTTTGGCCATTCATAAGGAGGAATTCGTTTGACAAACAAATGGTTTCAGCCGAAGCGTCATTGGAAGGAGATTGAATTGTGGAAAGATGTGCCGGAAGACAAGTGGAATGATTGGCTGTGGCAGCTCACCCATACTGTAAGAACCGTCGATGACCTGAAAAAAGTCATTCATTTGACCGAAGAGGAAGAAGAAGGCGTCAGGATGTCTGTAAAAACCATTCCCCTGAACATTACGCCTTATTATGCTTCTTTAATGGATCCCGATAACCCGAGATGTCCGATCCGCATGCAGTCCGTGCCGCTGTCAGAAGAAATGCACAAAACGAAATATGACCTTGAAGATCCGCTGTTTGAAGATGAAGATTCACCGGTTCCCGGTCTTACGCACCGATATCCCGACCGCGTTCTTTTTCTGGTGACAAATCAATGCTCGATGTATTGCCGATATTGCACCAGAAGGCGTTTTTCCGGACAGATCGGAATGGGGGTGCCGAAAAAACAGCTCGATGCGGCAATCGCTTACATCCGGGAAACGCCGGAAATCCGTGACTGCCTGATTTCCGGCGGAGACGGGCTTTTAATCAACGATCAGATTCTGGAATATATTTTGAAAAACCTGCGTGACATTCCCCATCTTGAAATTATCCGGATCGGAACGAGAGCGCCCGTTGTATTTCCGCAGCGGATAACGGATAACCTTTGTGAGATTTTGAAAAAATATCATCCGGTCTGGCTGAACACTCATTTTAATACGAGCATCGAACTGACGGAAGAATCGGTTGCGGCGTGTGAAAAGCTCGTTAACGCAGGTGTTCCGGTCGGTAACCAGGCCGTTATTTTAGCAGGCATTAACGATTCGGTGCCGATTATGAAAAAACTCATGCATGATTTAGTGAAAATCCGTGTGCGTCCGTATTATATTTATCAATGTGATTTGTCAGAGGGAATCGGCCATTTCAGAGCGCCTGTGTCAAAAGGGCTGGAAATCATTGAAGGACTGAGGGGCCACACAACGGGCTTTGCCGTGCCGACCTTTGTCGTCGACGCCCCGGGCGGAGGCGGTAAAATCGCCCTGCAGCCGAACTACTTGCTCTCCCAAAGTCCGGAGAAAGTTGTGATCAGAAACTTCGAAGGGGTGATTACATCTTATCCCGAGCCGGAAAACTATATCCCGAATCAAGCCGACGACTATTTTGAATCTGTTTTTCCGGGAACGATGGCCAAACGCGAGCCGGTCGGACTGAGCGCCATTTTCGCGGACAAAGAGGTTTCGTTCACACCGGAAAATGTATCGAGGATCGACAGGAGGAAAACGTTTACATCAAACCCTGATCATGAAACGCTGAAAGACCGCAGGGAAAAGAGAGATGAATTGAAAGAAAAGAAATTTATTGCACAGCAAAAGAAAGAGCAAAAAGCAGGATCGGAAGTCGGAGGTGAGTCGCCGTGAAGCCATGCGAGTGGTGCGGCAATCAGAAGGCATCAGCTTGTCAGGCGGCTGTGTACTGGGAGCTTCCTGACGGTACGAGGGCCATAGAAATTACAGAAACACCCGCATTCGCCTGTTCCTCCTGCGGCATGACTTATCAGGAGGAAGCGGTCATAGCGGAAATCGAAAATCAGCTTTTTTTAGTCAATGCAAAAAAATTACCGGAAACACTCACATATCAAGAGCTGATGGAGACAGAACGGATCTTGAAACGGAATTATTTTGACTTCTCCTAGTCTTCTTTTGTTGTAATTTCACACTTGAATTGTATAATAGTACAACAAAAGACAGTCATCAGGAGGGGAAACCCATGAAATCCTTTTATCACTATTTGATGAAATACAGGCATCCCAAGCCGCAGGACGCAATCAGCCAGTTTGCGAATCAGGCATACGAAGATCACGGCTTTCCGAAAACGTCAAGCGATTATCACGAGCTCAGTTCTTATTTAGAACTGAGCGCCGACTATTTAGAAACGATGGCGACATTTGATGAAGCTTGGGAAAAATATGAGACCGAGGTGCATCACGCCTGACGAAAAACCGCACATTGTGCGGTTTTTTTCTGTTGAAATGACTCGCTTATGAGGTGCCGTATGATCAAATCCCGCAACGCCGTCCGTTTTGATCAGCACGTAAACACATCTTCCTGACGGCACGTATCATAAGGCAGTAGAATGTATAGCTGCAGAGTTCACCGGATCAGGCCTGCTGCCGGCGGGGTCCCGTGTAAGGAACCGCTTTTCACGGAGAAATAATCAAACATTTAAATGAAGTGAGGGGAATCAAATGATCCATCAGGTAAGCCTGATGAGGCACTGACGTTTGGACGGAAAAGGGGATTTTATGTGACAAGGTTGAAGCGGATTGAAGTTGTGCCTTCATTGAAAGCCGAAACGAGTTTGGTTGTTCATGATAAACAAGCCATTGCAAATATGCAGCCGGAATTGGATCTCCCTACACCTTCGATGATTTGTTTCACGGCAAATCTTGAACATCACGGCGGTGATATTGTCAACATGCCTTCGGGCCGGGTATTTACCTTTGCGTCATAGAGAAAAAAACAAAGACTCATAAAAAATAGAAGCTTTTTGTCTCAGCATTGTTACTGCTCATTCGATCGAGAGCGGAATGTCTTCGGACGCTTCTGTTACGGTAAGTGAAAAAACGCACAAGCATGTTGCGGTTTTTGCCATTTTGAACAGGTACAGAAATAGATATTTCCTGTGGTTTTCATGCCCATGCGAAATGATGGCGGCCGGCATACGATAGCGTATGACAGTCCGCGGCAAGGGGGAGACAGCATGAAGCCAGATAAACCGAAATTTCAAGTGGGAGACATCGTGGTCGTCGTGATGTACGGAACCGTCGGCACCATTACGAAGGTTCATCAAATTGATAAACATTATCTTTACGAAGTCAATCATAATGAAGTGCTTTATTTTGAATCGTCCATCCAGCTTTATAAAGATTATGAGGGCGTGATCGTCGATATGGAAAAATTGGATATTGAATATGAATTTCTGATCGGCGACGTCGTATATGTAAAGGACTACGGAAAGGAATTATTCCGTGTCATCGGCCACAGAACTGAAATATGGAGATATTTAGAGGATGGCTGGGAGGATATTATTTATGAGCTGACTCGGCTGAAAGACGGAGAGTGGCTTGAAACGGAGGAAGAGGATCTCACGCTGGTTCTGAGAAAATATGAAATGGATCAGTTTGTGCATCAGCTGCTGTTTGTCCACTATGTTGGGGAAGCATCTCATGAGATCGGCGAGGATACCGTCGCGTCTGCTCTTCTTCAGTTTGAAGGCGATGCTGATGATCCCGATGCCCTGCATGTGCTGGCGGTATCGATTGTAGATGAGCTGCTTGATATTTATAACGATTATAAGATTCTTTATCATTTGTTCGGTGACGAAGAATATAAAGATATGATGAATTTTGTGCTGGAAAGCCTGCGGGAGCATTTCAGCTAGCCGGCAAAAAAACGGACGGTGACATATAAAAACCAGGGCAGACAGCCGGCAAAGATTACAAACGACATTCCTTTCAGCACTTTTTCCAATACGATATCAAATCCATCTCCGTCCAATAAAGCCATCATTTTCGTCATCATCTTTTCTCCCTCCGGGGCTTGTTTTTTAAAAGTATATGAGCGGACAAAACGTTTAGAACTTTCGGGTATAATTTGAACGGTTTTTTCATAAAACATAAAAAAGGAGGCGGTGTTTGCATGAAAGAAATAGATCTTGTGATTGACACAGAAGAAATAGCTGATTATTTTTACAGTCAGCTTGCTATGCGCGGGTACATACCGAGTGAAGAGGAAATCTTCGAAATAGCCGACATCACCTTTGATTATTTATTAGAAAAATGTATGATAGACGAAGAGCTTGATGAAGACTGAAACTGCGGAACCGAAGTGAAAAAGCTTCGGTTTTTTCAATCAGCTCGGGAGAATGAAACATGGGGGGAAAACGTTGTACAAGCCAGCAAGTCTTTTCGCATTGTTTATTCTGCTCGCAGCAGCGATCCGGATAGAAGCCGTCCGGGTTTTTGATGAGCGTGTCATAGAAGCGGCTGTCAGGATCAGGGCTGCCTGGCTGAATGAATTGATGTTATGGATAACGGAGCTCGGCACGACCGCGGTGCTTTTGCCGCTTCTTCTTTTGACAGGCGCGGCTCTGTATATGTACAAAAAAACGCCGGATGTTGTTTTTTTGCCGCTTCTCTTTCTCATTGAACGGATTGTAAACATAAAAATAAAAGAATTGATTGAAAGAGCCAGACCCGCTTTTGAACCGCTCGTCCATGAAACCTCATACAGTTTTCCGAGCGGCCACTCCATGAATTCGGCAGTGATGTATCCCGTCATCGGTTACTTTTTGATCAAGCATGTTCCGTTTTTCACGAAAAGAAAACGGGCCGTCACCGTCTTTACCGGGGTTCTCGTCATTCTGATCGGATTCAGCAGAATTTATTTGGGCGCGCATTTTCCGACGGATGTGCTTGCCGGATTCAGTCTCGGACTTTGCCTCGTTTCGCTTTTTGCGCTCTTTGACGAAAAGTATCATCCGTTTCGACAAAAATAGAGACAGGAAAAATGAGAAAAAACGCTAATACTATTAAGAAATAAGAGGGAGGGATCTTGATGCTGTTATCGCTGCCCGTGTTTAAAAAAAAGATTTGCGCCTATGATGTGACGATTTTTCAAACACCCCGCTACGGCGAGAAAAAGGGATACAGGGTCGTCTATCGGACAGAGCTGGCCGCTGACAATCATCAAGACGCACTGGAAAGGGCATTTTCTGTTTTTAATGTGCCTGATACGGTCCCAAACGACTATCAAGCCAGATTCATAGCGACCGGAGATGTCATACTCATAGACGAAGGAAGAAAAGGAAAGACCTATTACAGGCTTAACCCTGCGGGATGGAGCAAAATTAACCGGCTGCTCGTCCAGCCGAGGTAAGACGGGGCCGGCTGAATCTTCAGCCGGCTTCCGTATTGTCTGGGAAAGACAGTGTTAAGGCTTCCGTTTAGCGGCGGAATGCTCTTTTCCATGCGCTTCATCAGCTGCAATGACGTCTGAAACGGGCACGTGATTGTTCTTTTTCTGGCCGGTTACCCGGTTGCGCTGTTTTTTGCCCATTATGTTCACTCCTTTTTCTTTAGGCTTGTCATCCCGCATATTCTGCCCAAGATCGCCCCAGTCATGCTGATGATTGTCTCTTACCGTTATTCAGTGTACAATGGGTGGGAGTTTGAATAGGCAGGAGGAAAAGGAAATGAGTGTACATATAAACGCAGAAAAAGGCCAAATTGCGGATACAGTGCTTTTGCCGGGAGATCCGCTCCGAGCGAAATTTATTGCGGAAACTTATCTTGAAAATGTGGAATGCTATAATGAAGTCAGAGGAATGTACGGATTTACGGGTACATATAACGGCAAAAAAGTATCAGTCCAAGGCACCGGCATGGGTGTTCCGTCTATCTCTATTTATGTGAATGAACTGATTCAAAGCTATGATGTTCAAAACTTAATCAGAGTCGGCTCATGCGGAGCCATCCGTAATGACGTGAAGGTGCGTGACGTGATTTTGGCTATGACGTCTTCAACTGATTCACAGATGAACCGTGTCGCCTTCGGCAGTGTAGATTATGCTCCTTGCGCAGACTTCGAACTGCTTAATAAAGCGTACCAGGAAGCGCAAAAAAACAATCTTCCCGTAGCGGTCGGAAGCGTATTCACTGCCGATCAGTTTTACAATGAAGACTCCCAAATCGAAAAGCTTGCCAGATACGGCGTTCTCGGCGTAGAGATGGAAACGACTGCTTTATATACGCTTGCCGCTAAATACGGCAAAAAAGCGCTGTCTATCCTGACTGTAAGCGATCACGTATTAACGGGAGAAGAAACAACGGCAGAAGAGCGTCAAACGACTTTTCATGATATGATTAAACTGGCGCTGCATACTGTATCGTAAACTTGAGATGAGGGTTATGCTGATTAAAGCAGCCCTCTTCTTTATGCATCGCCCTGATTCAAAAAAAGAAAGGTAAGTGTAAAATGAAGAAATCCACTAAATGGTTCTCGCTCGCTGCCGCTCTCAGCGTAACCGCAATCGTGGGAACCGGCTGCAGCATTTCAGGCGGCGACAGCCACAAGGACACAAAAACAGCAGCTGAAACAAAACAATCAGATGACACATCAAGCAAAAAAACAACGAAGGCAGAAAACAGCGATTTTGTATTGGAGAGCAAATATTTTAATGATATTAAAGAAGTGAACGGGCTTGAGACCATTCAAAACCCGACAAATACACTTGCGCTCGTGAATAAGACATACACGCTGCCGGGAGATTATAAACCGAATGATCTCGTGATCCCGAAAGTCGAATTTTCTTTTACTGAGAAAATCGAGAAACGATATATCCGCAAACCTGCCGCCGATGCTTTGGCGGAACTATTCAGCGCCGGGAAAAAAGAAGGTTATGACCTGGTTGCCGTTTCAGGATACCGCTCTTATGACAGACAGAAAGTTATTTTCGATAATGAAGTCAGTCTGAAAGGTGAAAAAAAGGCGAAAGAAGCCGTCGCATATCCGGGGCAAAGCGAACACCAGACGGGGCTTGCCATGGACATTTCCAGCAAAAGCAACGGATATGAGCTGAATGAAGCGTTCGGAAACACGGCGGACGGCAAATGGGTGAAAGACCATGCGTATGAATACGGCTTTATCATCCGCTATCCTAAAGGAAAAGAAAATGTCACAAAGTATGAGTATGAACCATGGCATTTACGCTATGTAGGCAAAAAAGCGGCAAAAGCCATCCATGACCATCAATTAACACTTGAAGAATATTTTAATGAAGTAAAGAAAGTGTAATAAGAAGAAGCCCGCTTGAAAAATAGAAAGCGGGCTTTCTTTATTACCAGAAGAGTAAACCTCCAAGCGCAAATCCGGTAATGAAACCAAGGCCGATACCGTAGGCTGCTCCCCAGCCTCCCCAGCCTCCCCAATAGCCGAACCCGTATCCTCTGTGACGGCCGCCGACAGGGGCGATATACACTTTGCTGTTAGTCACCCGTACGATTCTTCCGACGTGGACTCTGCCGTTTCGTTCTGTAATTCTTGCTACTTTTCCCTGGTGCTGCCGGCAAAGATGATAATAGTTTTGCATCTTTTCTCCTCCTATCCAACCTATCTTTCTATGTCAGCTTATGATAGAGTGCGGTAAAAAGGTTGGACTAAAACAGGAGGACAATCGCCGTTTTACTTGTGAGCGACAAAAGCGCAGTGTCCCATATATTCACGGTACGTCTGCATAAGCTCGTAATGAGCCGTCAGCGTATCGTAGTGAACCGGCTGAATAACGGGCGATAAATCCATTTCTGTAGTCGGCTCCTGCGCATTGTTTTCAAAGGCAGCGGGAATGAAATCCGCTTTCTGAAAGCCTTGCTGAAGCAATCTCTGTTTCCATGCCGTTTCATCCTGCAATACGGTAAAACCGTAGAAGTCTTTTATCTGCGTGATGGCGTTTTCCGGCATGGGCTTTTGTAAAGCAGCTTCAATGCCGATCAGCATACCCCCGGGTTTAAGGACCCGCAGGATTTCAGACAGCGATGAATCAAGATTTGAAAAGGTGAGAACTGATTCGGAAAGAACGGCGGAAAATTGATTTTCAGCAAACGGAAGCCGCTCAAGCTCCGCCAAATAGCCCGGAATGGTTAAGCCTTCAGCGGCAAATCGTTTTGCTGCTTTTTCAAGCATAAGGGGATCCTTATCAACACAGGTGACGGGGTACAGCAGGTGGCCGAGATAAGCGGCCGTCTGTCCCGTTCCGCAGCCGGCGTCAAGAATCGGTTCGCCAGGAGGAGGAGCCGCTTTTGTGAGAACGGCTTTGGAAAAAGCGAGCCCGCCGGGGTGAGCCCCTCCGACTCCGAATAAGGACAGCATTTCTAAATATTTGCTCAAAGGCCGAATCCTCCTTTTTTCCTCAGCATATGTTGAGAGAAAAGCATAGGTTTGGGTAAACGGGAAAGAAGGGCGCCTCACGTTTGAAGTTGACGAATGAGCGTTCGTCTATGATAATAATGTAAGAATAAAAAGGTGGTGTTTTCTTGAAGCGGCAATTTAAACTGTTTTTTATTATATTGATCACTGCGGTCGCAGCCTCGTCGCTTACGCTGTTTATCACGGGCAATACGACCATTTTCGGACAAGGCTCGGCTGCTTTGACGAACAGCAAATTTGAGAAATTCAATAAAGCCTACGAGCAGATTAAAAGTGATTACTATCAAAAAACAGATGACAGCAAATTAGTAGACGGAGCGATAAAAGGCATGATCAGTTCCCTGGATGATCCATATTCTTCTTATATGGACCCGCAGGAAGGAAAGTCTTTTGAAGAAACCATTTCCGCTTCGTTTGAAGGCATCGGCGCACAAGTGGAAGAAAAGGACGGCAGTATCCTGATCGTATCGCCGATTAAAGGGTCACCCGCGGAAAAAGCGGGGGTTAAACCGAATGACCAGATCTTGAAGGTCAACGGCAAAAGCGTTAAAGGCCTTAATGTAAACGAAGCCGTCGCATTAATCCGCGGCAAAAAGGGAACAAACGTCAAGCTTGTGCTGCACAGAGCGGGTGTCGGCGATCTGAACCTGTCGATCAAACGTGACACCATCCCGGTTGAAACGGTGTACTCTGAAATGAAAAAAGGAGACATCGGCGAAATCCAAATCACATCCTTCTCCGAATCGACGGCAAAAGAGCTGAATTCAGCCATTGACAGCCTCGAAAAACAAGGAGCGAAAGGATACATTCTCGATTTAAGGGGCAACCCGGGCGGACTGATGGATGAAGCCATCAAAATGAGCAACATGTTTATCGATAAAGGGAAAAATATCATGCAGGTCGAATACAAAGACGGCACGAAAGAGGTCATGAAAGCGACGAAAGAGCGAAAAGTGACAAAACCGACAGTCGTCCTCGTCAATGACGGCACCGCGAGCGCCGCGGAAATCATGTCGGCTGCGCTGCATGAATCATCGGGCATTCCGCTGATCGGCGAGAAAACGTTCGGAAAAGGAACCGTGCAGACGGCAAAAGATTACAGCGACGGTTCTACCGTTAAACTGACAATCGCTAAATGGCTGACAGCGGACGGAGAGTGGATTCATAAAAAAGGCATCAAACCGCAATATCAGGTTAAGCTTCCTGAATATGCGAACCTGCCGTATTTAGATGCGAAAAAAACATACAAATACGGGGATTCCGGAACCACCGTCACCAATGCGCAAAAAATGCTGAAAGCGCTGGGGTACAGCGTGAAAGTAAACGGCACGTATGATAAAGCATTTGAACAAGCCGTTAAACAATTCCAAGCAAAAGAGAAACTGAAACAAACAGGCATTATAACGGGTGACACAACGGCAAAATTGATGACGGATCTGCAAAAACAGCTTGCGGACAACGATACACAAATGAAAAAAGCCGTTGAAACACTAAATAAGAATATGAAATAGTAAAAAACACCCGATGCGCCGCTCGCGCATTGGGTGTTTTTTGTTTGCGAAAAGCCCATCTTATGTCGTTTCCTGTTCAAAAAGGTGGCTGTTCGCCTGAATGAAAAACTGTGATTGCTCATAGTGATAGGTGACTTTTGAGAAGTCAAACGGCTGGCCGTTGGTTAAATGAAAAATCGTTTCAACGCATAGCTTAGGCGCTCCTGTAAATAGACCTAAGTACTCCGCTTCTTCCTCATTTAACATCCCCGCGTACAGATATAAATCTGAAAAACCGCGCTTTAACCCGAGACCTTCTCGAATATAATCAAATATTGATTCTGCCACGATCTCTTTATTCAAATACGTAATAATCGATTTGTTGTAAAATGACTCTTCGATACACAATGTCAGCCCGTCAATATATCGGATTCGCTTGACATAATACACGTCGCCGTCAGGCGGCATATTCAGATTTTGGGCAGCCTCAGGCGTGGGTTTTCTCACTTCCAGCGCTAATAATTTGGAAGTGACATTAAAATCTTCAAGTGATTCTTTAAATCCCTGATTAGAAAGCAGACTGATATACCCTTTTCTTTTATTCCGTCTGACAAAAATGCCGCTTCCCCTCACTTGAAACACAATCCCCTTTTTTTCTAATAAATCTAAGGACTTGGTGATCGTGCTTTTGCTCACGTTAAACCGGCTCATTAAGGTTTGCAGCACAGGCAGTTTATCCCCTTGCTGCAGCTGATGTTCTTCTATGTATTTTTCAATATCTATCGCGATTTGCTGGTATTTTAACATATACATTCCTCATTCATTTATTGTCCCGCTTCTTTCAGAATTATAGCATAATCGTTTTTAAAAGCCATTTCGTAAATTAACTATAATTGTTTATGTATTGATAAATTATACCGGTACAATTATAATGTAAACGTATAATATGAAAATAAAGGCAGGAATTCTTCTGCACTTGCGAAGCGGATGCTTGTAGCGGCTGCAGTGCATTTATTCGGCATGCAAGCGGCAGTCAAATAAAGGAGGATATAAACGATGGGGACATTGCCAAAAGATTTTTTATGGGGAGGCGCTCTGGCCGCCCACCAATTTGAAGGGGGATGGAATAAAGGCGGCAAGGGGCCGAGTGTAGTGGACGTCATGACGGCAGGCGCGCATGGTGTGCCCCGGAAAATAACAGATACAATTGAAGAGCGGGAATTTTATCCGAATCATGAAGCGATTGATTTTTATCATCGTTATAAAGAGGACATCGCATTATTCAGCGAGCTGGGTCTGAAATGTTTAAGAACGTCCATCGGCTGGAGCAGAATTTTTCCTAAAGGTGATGAAGCCGAGCCCAATGAGGAAGGATTGGCTTTTTACGACCGGGTGTTTGATGAATTGCTGAAACATGGGATTGAACCGGTAATCACGCTGTCACATTTTGAGATGCCGCTGCATTTGGCGAGAGAATACGGCGGTTTCAGAAACAGAAAAACAGTCGGATTTTTTGTAAAATTCGCTGAAGTGTGTTTTGAACGCTATAAACATAAGGTGAAGTATTGGATGACGTTTAACGAAATCAATAATAAGATGGATGTGAATAATCCGATCTTTTTATGGACGAACTCGGGCGTCGCCGTCAAAGAAAACGAAAACGCAAAAGAAGTCATGTATCAGGCCGGCCATCACGAACTGCTGGCAAGCGCATTGGCTGTTTCGAAGGGAAGAGACATCAATCCTGAGTTCAGGATCGGCGCGATGGTATCACATGTTCCGATTTACCCGTACTCATCTCACCCCGACGATGTGATGCTGGCTGAAGAAACGATGAGACAACGTTTTTTCTTCCCGGACGTGCAGGTTCGCGGATATTATCCAAGCTATGCGTTAAAAGAGTTTGAAAGAGAAGGCTATCAGATACACTTTGAAGACGGTGATGAAGAGATTTTGAAAAACGGCCGAGTGGACTACCTCGGATTCAGCTATTACATGTCTACAACCGTAAAAAGTGATGTATCAAACGATAATACCGGGGATGTCGTAAACGGAGGATTGCCAAACGGCGTGGAAAATCCTTATATTACAGCGAGTGATTGGGGCTGGGCGATTGACCCGACCGGTTTACGGTACACATTAAACCGCTTATACGACCGCTACCAGATTCCATTATTTATCGTGGAAAACGGATTCGGCGCCATCGACACATTAGAAGAGGACGGTTCAATTCATGACACTTCAAGAATTGAATATTTATCGTCACATATAAAAGCTTTGAAAAAAGCAATCACATATGATGGTGTGGATGTAATGGGCTATACACCATGGGGAATTATTGATATCGTGTCATTTACAACCGGAGAAATGAAAAAACGCTACGGCATGATTTATGTTGATCGGGATAATGAAGGCAACGGTTCAATGAGGCGGCTTAAGAAAGACTCATTTGAATGGTATAAAAAAGTGATTGAAACAAACGGCTCATATGTATCCTAAAGGTGTAAAAAGGGAAGGCTTCACCGTTGTGTGAAGCCGGCTTTTTATCAGTAATTTTGAAAGCGTATTCATTTAAGCGGGAAGGAGGTGACTGTCCGGCTTTTCATTTAGAATCGCTTATAAAAATAATGAAAGGGATGGTGGTTCATGTTTTTGAAAAAAGGTCTGCACATGACGCTGGTTTTTCTTATGTTTTTCTTTTTCATATCAAGCAGCATGGAAACCGAAGTGTATGCGGCTGATCGGAAGGCTTCAGACAAAAACAAAGTAAGGGTGTGGTTCAGTTCTGAAAAAGATCCGGCTTCCCGTACGTGGTATGACGGGCCGCTAGAAGTGAAATACGCCTTAGACGAACAAACACCGCTTGCATTGACAAAAAAGAAGGCTTCTGACTCCGCCGCTGTGTATATTGATCCGTCGCGCCGCTATCAAAGTGTGTTAGGTGTAGGATCGTCCCTGGAAGAATCCACAATCCATAATTTATCAAAAATGACACCCGCAAAAAGAAAAGAAGTGCTGAAAAAACTGGTTGATCCCAAAGATGGTATCGGAATGGACGTTATGCGCATAACGATCGGGACATCTGATTTTACGGCACAGGAATTTTATACGTATGACGATATGCCTGAAGGCCAAACAGATCCTAAGCTCCATCATTTCTCGATTCAAAAGGATATTGATTTACACATTACAGCAACCATCAAGGAAGCGCTGGCGATAAATCCGGAACTGAAAATCATTGCCTCACCGTGGAGTCCGCCGGCTTGGATGAAAACGAATGAAAACCTCAAGCGGGGAAAGCTGAAAGATAAATATATCGGCGCACTGGCCGTTTACTTCCGCAAATTTATTGAGGCGTACGAAAAGCAGGGAATTCCGATTTATGCGATGACCCTTCAAAATGAACCTTTGCTGGAAATCGACTATCCAAGCATGTATATGCCGCCGTCTCAGCAGCGTAAACTGGCACTGGCCTTAAAAAAAGAAATGAAAAAACATGTAATTGACACGAAAATTTGGATTTATGATCACAATGCGAGCGGGGCGTGGAACTATATTCCGCCGATTTTAGATGATAAAAAAGGAAACCGGGCGGCAGACGGCATCGCTTTTCACGATTATGACGGTGACCTTTCCGTCATGTCAGAAATCGGAAAGAGATATCCTGATAAATCTATTCACTTAACGGAGCGGTCTGTCTGGGGGACGGCAGGGGCGGACCGGATCGCGCAGTATTTCCGCAATGGCGCGTCGAGCTACAATGCGTGGGTGACGATGCTCGACAGTCAAATCAAGACGCATCATTGGATAGGCACCCCAGACCCAACGCTGTTTATTCAGGATGCTAAAAACCCTGACCGCTATTGGAATATCCCGATCTTTCATATGACAGGCAACTTTTCAAAATTTATCGAACGGGGAGCAAAGCGGATAGAAAGTAATTACGGCTCCAAAAACACAGTCTCGAATGTATCGTTCCTTAATCCTGATCAATCCATTGTGACAGTCATAATCAACCAGACATCCGCCGATCAAAAATTCCATGTCGTTTCAGAAAATCGGCAGTTTGAAGCTGTCATCCCGGCTAAAACCGTGGCTACCTACAAATGGAAGTGAAAAAAGTAAAAAACCGGCACATTTACGTGCCGGCTTCTTTCTGTTAAGCGCCTTTTTGGTTCAGTTGATCAGAAGGCGCTTTATTGAATAAACCGTCTTTGACGGCGTTTGAAGCCGCTTTTTTTACAAAAAACGGGTTAAGGATAATAACGGCTGCCATGTTAGCGGTCAAACCCCAAAAGCCTTCATATATACCGTGGGCGGATTGGGTGATATTTACCGTGAATGTCACGATAAGACCGACGAGAAGACCGATAATTGTCGCTTCTTTCGTTTGATTCTTCCAAAACAGACTGACGGCGATAGCCGGAAAGATCTGAACCATGCCGGAAACACCGAGAAGCTGAAGGGTAACGAGCGCAGTCGGGAACAGCATGCCGAATAAAAGCGCGAGTCCGATGACGACAAATACCATTGAACGGGTGATCATCGTCAGCTTGCTTGGTGACACATTCGGGTGAATCAAATCCCGATATAAGTTATTCGCAAATAAGTTTGATGCTCCGATGGCCATGATAGAGCAGGGAATCAATGACGCAAGGGCAATCGTGGAGTAAGCAAAGCCCTGCGCGACTCCGCCGTAAGACGTTTGAATCAGCTTCAATAAAGCAAGCCGCGGATTGGTATCTTCCGGCAGGACAAGAAACGCGATAAAGCCGAGAAAAATAACAAGAATCAAAACAATATTATAAAGCGGCAGAAACATGCTGTTTTTGCGGACGGCATCTGCGCTTTTTGCCGTAAATACGCCGGTTGCCGCATGCGCCCACATAAAGAGCGCCAGCGCAGATACGATGGAAGCTGTGATAAACCAAGGAATTCCTTTCGGCCCCGAGTCCGGTATCGTCAGCATTTGCGGCGCTTTTTCAGCCAAAGTGTGAATCATCGGCGTCCAGCCGTGAAAATGGATCAGCGGGAGTGATACGACCATAAACAGCATAATCACCCACACGAGAATGTCTTTAATAATCGCCGTAAACGTCGGCCCTTTAATTCCGCTGAAAAAAGTATACAGCGCTACAAGAATAAAAGAGATGATGACGACCATATTGACATTAATGACACCCGTTCCGGCCACCTGAAGCGTATCTTGAATTCCGCTCAGCTGGAGACAAATATAAGGAATGAGCATAAGAACGCCGACAATGGCGACAAGACTGGCCAAAAGTTTACTGTCAAAACGCTCACGGGCATAATCGGCAAGCGTCGTTAATTTGTGTATTTTTGCCACTTTCCACAGCTTCGGCAAAAAGAAATAAGCGATAAAATACGCCAAAACAGAATACGGGATTGCAAAAAAAGCAACGCTTCCCCCTGTGTAGGCTGTGCTTGTTAAGCCTAAAAACGTATAAGCCGTATAGAGATCCGCGCCGACTAAAAACCAGACGAGGAGCCCCCCGAACCGTCTGCCGCCGACAGACCATTCCTCAACAGAAGTGCGTGATGATTTGTCTCTCCCGGCTATAAAGCCGATACAGACAACGGTTAAAACGATGACGGCTGTAATGATCAATGCTGTTATATTTGCGGGCATCAGTCCAGTCCTCCTTGTTTCTTCTGCAGCCTATAAATAAGAAACGAACATAATGGAGTGACTGCGATCCATAAAAGCAGCCAGAAATGAAAAAAAGGCAGCCCGATAATGATCGGATGAACCCGATTAGCGACTGACAGCAGGGCCAGCTGGCTGAAAGGGATTAAGATGAGAACGAAAATTAGTGCTTTTCTGACCATTTACTTTCCTCCTGAAACTTGATAATGCTCCTTATCATAGCAGGTGTCAGATAAGATCACAAGATATTTTTCAGAAAAAAAAGAATTCTATTACTTTTTTAACTGAAACACTTTAGTTGCATCTTCATTCATATTAAATTAAAATAGTTAATATCTCGAAATCAAGATATTTAGGAGTGAATACATTGAATACGCAAGGATTGCACCATGTTACCGCATTTGCAAAAGATCCTGCTGAAAATCTTCGGTTTTATACTGAAGTGCTGGGTTTGCGGCTCGTTAAAAAAACCGTTAATTTTGACGACCCGGCCACTTATCACTTTTATTTCGGCAACCAAAACGGAGAGCCGGGCACGATCATTACATTTTTTCCTTTTCAGGGAAGCCGCCCGGGAACCGTGGGAAAAGGGCAGGCCGGAAGAATTTATTTCTCCGTGCCGAAAGGAGCACTCGCGTTTTGGAAGCGCCGGCTTGAAGAAAACGGCTTGTCTGTAAAAGAACAGATCATGCTGTCTGAACAAGTGCTTCTCTTTAATGATACAGAAGACCTGCCGCTTGCCATAATGGAAGATGAAAGAAGCGGACAGAGTGAATGGACGCCTGCGGGCATTACTGAAAAAGATGCGATCACAGGCATGAGAGGTGTTCTTCTGTACTCGTACCGTCCTGAAGCAACCATTAAATTTCTCATAGAACGCTTCGGTTATTCAAAGACAGGAGAAGAACATCAGATTGTCAGGCTGCAATCGGAGGCGCGGATCGGACATATTATAGATGTTGATCTCGCGCCGAAAGAAGCAGGTATCGGCGGTTACGGGACGGTTCATCATGTCGCTTTCCGCACTAGCGAAAAAGAGCAGGCGGAATGGAAGGATATTCTTGCTGATTCTCATCTTGCTTCATCTGATATTCTTGACAGGTCTTACTTTACATCAATCTATTTCAGGGAAAGCGGCGGCATTTTATTTGAAATGGCAACCGATGAACCGGGCTTTATGACGGATGAATCCTTTGAAAATCTCGGAACAGAGCTGAAGCTTCCGGAATGGCTGGAAGAGCATCGCAGCCAGATTACAGCTGTTCTGCCCAAAATGGAGAAAGGAGAATGATGATGAAACATGTGTTTGAACAGGGAACGTCAGAAAATGTTCTGCTGCTTTTGCACGGAACGGGAGGAAATGAACATGATCTTCTGTCGCTCGGACGTTTTATCGATCCGAACGCAAGTCTGCTCGGGGTCAGAGGATCAGTGTCGGAAAACGGCATGCCCCGTTTTTTTAAGCGGCTGAAAGAAGGCGTATTTGACGAGAAAGATTTAATTGAACGGACGGAAGAATTAAAGAATTTTATTGATGAAGCGGCGCAAATGTACGGATTCAGCAGAGAAAACGTGATTGCTGCCGGCTATTCAAACGGCGCCAATATTGCAGCAAGTCTTTTGTTTCATTATAAAGATGTACTGAAAGGAGCGGTTCTGCATCATCCGATGGTGCCGATACGCGGAGTGAAGCTGCCTGATATGGAAGGGATGCCTGTGTTTATCGGTGCGGGAAAACGCGATCCTCTATGTACAAAAGAAGAATCGGAGGAGCTTTATCAGTATCTGACAGATGCCCATGCATCCGTTTCGCTTGTTTGGCAGGAGGGCGGTCATCAGCTCACACAGCAGGAAGCAGAGCAGGCACGAACCTGGTACAGTGAGCGATTCCTATAAAAAACCCTTAGTCTGCTTAAGCGGACTAAGGGTTTCTTTCATCTTACAGCCAAGTTGACACTTTAGATACAGGCAGCCGGTTGCTTTTATGCGCCGGCTTAACGGCTTTACCGATTGAAATCAGCATGACGGGCACGAAACGCTCGCTCACGTCGAATTCCTTAACGAATTGCTCTTTATTGAATCCGCCGATCGCGCAAGTGTCGTAGCCTTTTGCTTTAGCGGCAAGCATCAGCTGCATTGCTGCTAAAGAAGCGTTTGAAAATGCTGAATCACGGGCAAACTGATCATTTTGGTATGCACCGTTAATCTGGCCTAAAAGCGTTTGTTTAATCTCTTCTGTGATATTGCCTTGCTCAGCCAGTTCAGCATAAACGTCTTCACCATTTTCATTTGCTTTTAAGTCGCCTAAAACGGCAATAACTGCTGATGAATCAATAATCTGTTTTTGATTAAAAGCAACCGGAAGCAGGGCAGCTTTTGCTTCATCACTGTGAAAGACTTGAAAATGCCAATGCTGAAGGTTCCAGGCGGAAGGCGCTTGCGTTGTGATTTCAAGGAGTTCTGTTAATTCCTCTTTTGTAATGACCGCGTCTTTATCGTATTCTTTAACAGATGCGCGTTCTTTTAAAACGTCTAATACGGATGTCATCATGTTTCCTCCTTCGGATAAACGTGTTATCATAATAGAAAAGTTAGAAGCTTACTAAATGTAACTCGAAAACTAATTTTAATGGATCACAAAAAACTTGTCAATTCATAGATGAAGGGATGAACTCACGTGGGATATACAATGTGTCCTAAAATGGAATCCGCTTTTTCTCTTTTGGGAAAGCGCTGGAACGGCCTCATTATCCATGTACTGATGGACGGGCCGAAACGATTTAAAGATATGACCGAAACGATACCGACAATCAGCCAAAAAATGCTCGCGGAGCGGCTCAAAGAGCTGGAACAAAATGAAATTGTCGAGCGTCAGGTGCTGCCTGAAACACCTGTCAAAGTCATTTATAAACTGACTGATAAAGGCTTGGCCCTGCAAGCCGTTTTTCAGGAAATGCAAAAATGGGCAGACAGTTTTTGCGAGCCCGGGGGATCTGCCAACGACACATGTGATGAATAACAAAGGCTGCCCAAGGCAGCCTTTTCTTAATGACAATGTTTACTCGTCATAAAAACCATTAATATCAAAATTGTTCAGATTGAGGTTCAAGCCTTTTAATTGCTTTAATAAAGCATCGAATGTAAGGAAATGATCATTTTTACATTCCGCCGGGACATCATTTGGAGAAAATAGTTTCATTCCTCCCTCAATCCACTGTTTCCGGTATAACTGAAATGCCGCTTCAATTAAATGATCAGGCGTTACAATAAACCCTAAGCTTACGTCATGGTCCTCGCTGTAGCCGAATTCAAACCCGCAGCAGGGACAAATATCAAATGTTTTTTGATATTCGCCGTTATAAACGGGACTTGTCTCTAATCCTTTAAATCCGCATATCAAACAAGGGTACAACTCACTAACCAACATACATCCCTCTTTTATTCAGTTTGCAATCATTCAGAACAAGCGGGGAGGCCTTTTACAGTTTCCCGGTTAAAAACTGAGCCTCACCAAGCCCGAAGCTCCAATCGGCGTTCCCGTTTTCTGTAATGGAAATCATGACGTCCTCGGGTGATATGCCGCATTCTGTTTTAAGCTGATCAGCCATCAGTTGATATAACGTTTCTTTTTGATGTTCGGTGCGCGCTTTGCTGACAATGCTGATGATGACAAGATCTTTGCTTCTTTTGAAACCGAGCCCGGTATCTTCAATGATAAGCTCATGAGGCCGATGCTGGTGAACGATCTGATAACGGTCCGTTACAGGGACGTCAAAAGCTTTAACCATGGCGTAATGGGCGGTATCCAGTAATTTTTTTAATGCTGCGTCATCCCGGCCTTCAATAACGTCAAAACGAAGTAATGGCATATTTTATTCCCCCTGATGGTTTTTTATCATGTCGCAACTTGTAAAAAAGTATAACAGTTAATCAAAATGTAATCAAATTATAACCAAAATATTTATACATTAATGCAATATCATAGAAAGGCACATGTTGTTACAATCGCCCAATCAATTTCCTCATTTTATGAATACGCTTAAGAATAGGCAGACATAAAGGAGGAAAAACATGTACCCTCGTCATGCATTGTATCGCGGGAATTTCGGTCCTGCCGGATTTCCGGCGAGAAGTCCTTTTTTGTTCGGCGCTCCTTTATTCGGCGGATTTTTAGGCGGTCTTCTCGGAGGCGTGATTGCCACAGGTTTCACAAGACCCCGCTATCCGTACGGGTTCGCCGGTTACGGATACGGAGGCGTCCCATACGGCGGTTTCGGGCCGGGAGCCGGCGGTTATCCGCCATTTTATTAAAGAAAAAACGGCCTGCATCGCGCGGGCCGTTTTTTTTATCTTAAAATCTCCACTTCCGATAGATTGTAGTCTTCCTGTTTTGAAAACATAACTTCAATCATCCCGTCTTTATAGACTGCTTTTGTTCCTTTCCGTTTGACGAGGCTCGGAAGGACGATTTCTTTTTTTCCTTCTCCCAGACTGCTGTTCTCTACAACGAGGCTGTGTGATGTATGCTTAATCCTGATACGGTCGAGTTCCTCTTGTTCGGCGGGAATTTTCGCAAAAACATGATCGGATGTTTCAAACAGGTCAATTTCCGGCTTGGGCGGTTCCGCTTCGACCGGCTCGGCATTTTTGGACATGGGATCGCGAAAAGGGAATTGTCCGGCATAACCGGCGCCGAATACGCTTTCCATCACTCGGTTGACATATGTCTCGACATCTTTCGGATCAGCATTTTTAAACGTTTCTTTAGAGAACTGATTTTGGAAGGGAAAATATTTGTTCCAATCAAACACGGCATCTCACCCTTTCTTAACGGACAACATAGTATATGCCCGCCGGAAGCTTCCCGTGATATAATATAATCTGTTTACAGAAAGGAAGGGGAAGGCCGTGCAAGGGAATAACGCAAGAAAAGGAATCATTTATACCGCTTGTTCTTTCGCCATGTGGGGGCTGTTTCCGGTCTACTGGAAACTTCTTGAACAAATACCCGCATTGGACATTTTAGCTCACCGGATTTTATGGTCATTTGTTTTCATGTGTGTGCTTTTAACTGTGCTTAAGAAGTGGAAAACCGGATGGCGTGAACTGCGTCTTTTGAAATCGGAAGGGGGCCTGCTGGCGCTTTTTTTCGCTTCCGTTTTAATTTCCGTTAATTGGTTTGTGTACATATGGGCCGTCAATCACGGCTTTTTGCTTGAAGCAAGTCTCGGGTACTACATTAATCCGCTCGTTTCCGTTCTTTTGGGCATCCTATTCTTAAAAGAAAAGCTTAACAAGATGCAAACAGCAGCCGTTTCTATTGCCGGGGCGGCCGTGATCATATCTGCGTTTCAATATGGCGCGGTTCCTTATATCGCATTGCTGCTTGCATTCAGCTTCGGCCTGTACGGCTTATGTAAAAAAAGAACCCGCATGTCCAGCACGATCGGACTGACGCTGGAGACGCTTTTGATTACCCCGGCTGCACTTATTTATTTAGGATATACAGCTGACGGGAGCACTTCCGGGTCCTTGGGGGCAGGAACATGGGCGCTCCTATTTTTCGCAGGCGTATTTACGGCCCTGCCGCTGTTGCTGTTTGCAGAGGGGGCAAAGCGTCTGCCGCTGTATCAAGTCGGCATTTTGCAATATATAGCGCCGACCATTACCCTTATGCTCGGCGTATTTGTGTATCATGAACCGTTTTCCGGGCAAAAAGCGTTTACCTTCATTTGTATATGGGCAGCATTGCTTTTGTTTACCTTTTCACAGATAAAATGGAAGCGGCCGATAAAAAGCCGCTAAGCCTTTCGCTTTCCAGCGATAGCTTAAATTATGTATAATCATTACGAGTATGTAAAGGAGCTGTACAATGGGCACTGATAAAGACATAGCAAAAGCCTATCAGGCACTGTGGAATAACCGCACTCTCCCGGCTTCAACTCTTGAAGAAGCGGAGAAGGCAATTGATCTTGAACTGCTTGATCAAAGAACACATCCGAGGCTCCGGAAGTCACCCGAGGAAAAGTTTGCTCTGGCGGTGCAGCGAATTGTAGATTCCCGGCTGCGGCCGATTGAGAAATATGAATTGGTTGAACTACATACGAAGCGTTTGCAATTTTTAAAAGAAGAAAGAGGGGAGCAGCTATGAAAGCGATCATAAAAGAAGATGTGCAAACTTCTTTAGAGCGATATGCCGATCGTCCTGTATATATCCATTTGGAAACAACGACCGGTTCTTATTCAGCGCATCTGAATGAGAAAAACATGACGGTTGTAGCCTATATACGCAATGCAAAAGTGACGTACCATCAGGCGAAAATCAAAGGAAACGGCCCGTACCGCGTCGGTTTGAAAACGGAAGAAGGCTGGATTTACGCAGAAGGTCTGACTGAGTATACAGTAGATGACGAAGACCGCTTGTTAATGGCAGGGCATCTGCCGGGCGGAAAATTGGCGATTTCGCTTCAAATCAGCGAAAAGCCGTTTACAGTTTAAAGAAAAGGGTGAAAATCATGAAAGAACATGTACTCGTCATCCTGCCTCACCCTGATGATGAATCATACGGAGTGGCAGGGCTGATTGCTTTACACAGACAAAAAGATATTCCCGTTACGTATGCATGCGCAACGCTTGGCGAAATGGGCCGGAACATGGGAGATCCTTTTTTCGCGAACCGTGAAACACTGCCGCTGTTAAGAAAACAAGAGCTGATCGACGCATGCAAAGCAATGGACGTTACTGACCTGAGAATGCTCGGGCTTCGTGATAAAACACTTGAATTTGAAGATGACGAGTGGCTCGCGGATATGATGGAAGAGATTATCGACGATGTAAAACCGAGTCTGATTGTCACATTCTACCCGGAGCACGGCGTCCATCCGGATCATGATGCATGCGGCGAAGCGGTTATCAGAGCGCTTTACAGAAAGAAAAAAGAGGACCGCCCGCGCACGCTTTGCATGGCAATCACCCGCAACAGGGAGGAAGCCGTCGGCAAGCCTGATGTCATTCTTGATATTAAAGAGGTTGCCGATATTAAAATGAATGCCTTAAAAGCGCACCGCACCCAAACGGAAGGCATGCTGAGAGAGCTGGAAGAAAAAATAAAAAATAACGAGCCGGTTCTTCAGACATGGTTTGAAGAAGAAGTGTATTGGACATATCCGTGGAAAGACTGATAAAAAAAGGGATAAGGCTGAAATGCCTTATCCCTTTTTTTGTGTCAGATCGGAAGCGATCGCTTCTGCAAGCGAAGACCTTATTGATAAATTTGAAAAACTCAGTCCCAGCTGCACCGCGGTTTGGGCGATTTCAGGACGGATTCCGGATAATGTCGCTTTCACGCCGAGCATTCCGAGTGATTCAATTAAGGTGAAAAGCTGTTGGGCAACCATCGTATCAATCATGGCTACACCTGATAAATCAATGTACAGCTGCGTGATGCGCTTCTCTGAACACTGGTGCAGCGTATTCTCCAAGATCATTTTTGCTCTTGCCGTGTCAATATCCCCGATCAGCGGCAGCAGTCCGACATTGTCAAAAAGCACAATTACCGGCGAGCTTAGCTCGGTAATCAATTCTTTTTGCGCTTCAAGCTGAATGTTTGTGTTTTTATACATTTCTTCTATGAAAATATGAATGACCACATCAAACGATTTAATCAGCGTATGGAATATATCTTCGGCATCTTCTTCTGTCACGGTGTCCGCATGAAGTCTGGTAAACTGCTTGACATGGCCGACATACAAATCACGAACTCTTATAAACTCGCGAATAATATAATGGATGGGAGTTTTTAAATGTTCTTCATCCCGTGCGGCTTCGAACGCCCACTTTTCCAATGCCGCTGTATATACTTCCTTCTCTTCAGAAAAAATCCGATTGAGCTGATAATTAAACGCCAGATTTTGTTTTTTCAGATTCGTGAGTACAGCCGGGTCAGTAGAAGCATAAACAGAATCAGGATCCGTATCATGAAGGGTATCAAACCATGTCTGACTGATGTCCTCCGCCCGTTCAGTTAAATAATCGTACAGCAGTTTATGTTTTGGCATTGCTGCTCCTCCTTTATGAAATCATTTTTTTCACATAATGTTTTTGCAGTTTCATCAGTCTGAAGAATAAACCGACAGCTCCTGCGGCAAGTCCTGCAATTAACCCGATCCAGTAGCCGTATGCCCCGAGGCCCGTATAAGTGCCGACTGCGTAACCGACCGGAAGCCCGATAATCCAATACGACACAAAAGCCGCGCCGAGTGTATAGTTGACATCCTTATATCCTCTCAGAGCGCCTTGTATCGGAGCTGCTACGGCATCAGAAAGCTGGAAAAACAGCGCATAGATTAAAAAGTGCTGTGTCAACATGAGCACAGCCGGATCTGATGTATACATTCCGGCGATTTGCGGTCTGAACAGTAAAATGAAAGCCGCCGTGCATAAAGAAAAACTAAGCGCCATCACGATCCCGATATAGCTGTATGAGCGGGCATCTCTATAGCGATTTGCGCCTGCTTCAAAGCCGACCAAAATGGTCATGGCCATGGATACGCTGAGCGGCAGCATATACAAGAGAGAAGCAAAATTCATTGCCGCTTGGTGGGCTGCAATCGTCACCGTCTGAAAATGGCTCATAAGCAGTGTGACAGCCGCAAAAATGCTCGTTTCAAAAAATACCGCAAAACCGATAGGCAATCCGATTTTCAAAAGCTTTCTGCATTCAGACGGAGAAAAACGGTACAGTTTCCGAAATACAGAGTACCCGGCAAACGGCTCAAATCTGCAGACGATAAAAAAGCTGATGGCGCAAATACAACAGTAAGTCAGGGCGGAAGCGAGCCCCGCCCCGACTCCTCCCAATGCCGGCATGTTGAATTTCCCGAAAATAAATACATAATTTAAAACAAAATTAATAGGCAATGAGCAAAGCGTAATAAGCATTGTGACTCGCGTTTTGCCGAGTGCATCAATAAACGAGCGCAAAACGGTGTACACAAACAAAGGAAAAATACCGAGGGATAAAAAGCCTAAAAAGTGTTTGGCGATCGTCCGGACACGAGGTTCCAGCCCCCAATGTCCCAAGATCATATCAACGGTGAAAAAGCCGATCAGGATAACCGCCGCACTGAGAACGGCCGCTACATAAACGGCCTGGATGACGGAAAACGGCACTTCCTTTTGTCTGCCGGCTCCAAACAGCTGCGAAACAACGGGCGTAACGGCCATTAATATTCCTGCAAGGCCCGTATAAACCGGCGTCCACAGGCTTGAACCGATTGCAACCCCGGCTAAATCGGCAGCGCTCACTTTCCCTGACATCACCGTATCCAAAAAGGTGATCAGGGAAAGGCCCGCCTGTGTGATTAAAATCGGAATGAAGATATGTAACAGCTGTCTGACCTTTTGGCCGATCGTGTTCGTTTCTCTCAAGTTAGGTTCCCCGTTTCTTTATTTTAACGAGAGAAATTATAACATTTTATGTATAAAAAGCAATGAAAGCCGGCCTACTCTTTTTTATCCGGTTTCGGCTTTTTAAACATCTTGGCATAAATGAATGAAAGTGAAATGACCCCTAAAAAGGTGCAGATATATTGCATCAGTCGTGCGAATTCCATATGATGTGCGCCTCCTTTCATGATTATGGTGCACACAGCGGCGCATATCCATGCGCACGATGCAGAAAATAAGGGAAAGGAGCTGATGTGACATGCGCCACACTCAAATGACGGAAAGCGCGTTTACCGCTGCCGTTCAAACGTATTTGAAACAAATTACGGAGGATGCCGGAATGATACTGCGGACATTGGATGAAAAAGACCAATGCCTTCTTTGCGAATTAGATGAACTGGGACATACGTTTCAGGAAATGCAGGCTGTCGCTTCGTCGTTTTACCTGCAGTCATATATCGAACACTTTACGCCTTCCTATACAGAGCTGGCGAGGGCCGTGCAGCATCTGGCGGAAGAAAAACACGGAGCGCTGATTGTGATTGAACGTGCAGATCCGCTGGACGGAATGATACAAAAAGGGACCAGCCTGCATGCCGAGATCAGTGCAGCTTTAATTGAGAGTATTTTTTATCCCGGCAATCCGCTTCATGACGGAGCCGTATTGGTCAGAGAAAACCGGGTTGTATCAGCAGCCAATGTGCTCCCGCTCACAACAAAACATGTCGATCTCAAATACGGGACGCGCCACAGGGCCGCGATGGGACTTTCGGCCGTGACTGATGCACTCGTGCTCGTTGTTTCAGAAGAAACGGGAAAAATGTCCTTTGCTAAAGACGGCGGACTGTATCCGCTTGTTTCGCCGCGGGCGCTTCATACGAAATAATAAGAAAATGGGAATATTGTACCCATTTAATATTAATAAGGTGAACATCTTTACCTTTTTCTGTATTGATGTTATCGTTTAAATATACATAAAATTTAAAAGAATAGGGAGTGGAAAGATGGCAAATGTATTGATGATCGGCTTTCCGGGAGAAGGCCATATCAATCCGTCTTTAGGCGTCGTAAAAGAACTGAAGGCAAAAGGGGAACATGTCGTATATTACGGCGTGAAGGAATATGAGAACAAAATCGCGTCAAGCGGAGCGGAATTCCGTGAATATGAAGATTTCCGTAAAGATGAATTCGGAAAAAACGCAACGGGTGATGAACAGCGGGACGCTACCGAGTTTTTGCTATTAATGATTGAGACTTCCAAAAAAGCCGCACTCCGTATTCTTGAGGAAGTAAAAGATGAATCCTACGACTACATCCTGTATGATCATCATTTTCTGGCAGGAAGGCTCGTGAGAAACCAGCTGAAACTGCCGGCATATTCACTTTGTACGACATTTGCAATGAATGAAGCATTTATTAAAGAAGTGTTTTCAAATACAAACCTTGTATCAGAGGAATCATCTCATTATCCGGCTTATACCGAAGCGGTCAGCCGGCTCAATGAAGAATTCAGCGCAGACATTAAAACGCCGTATGATATTTTCTCAAATGACGGCAGAAAAACCATCGTATTTACTTCAAGAGCGTTTCAGCCGAAAGAAGAAGAGTTTGGCGATTCTTATCTCTTTGTCGGTCCGTCCATAACCGAAAGGGCGGCGGCTCAAGATTTCCCGTTTGAACAGCTTGAAGGAGAAAAAGTCCTGTTTATTTCAATGGGCACGATTTTTAACAATCAGAAGGAATTGTTTAATAAATGCTTAAAAGCGGTCAGAAACTTTAACGGAAAAGCCGTCATGTCAATCGGCAAACATCTTGATCCTGCGGAGCTTGATGAAATTCCTGAGAATGTCATTGTCAAGCCTTATGTTCCGCAGCTTGAGATCCTGAAGAGAGCGGACTTATTTATCACTCACGGCGGAATGAACAGTACGAGCGAAGGGCTTTACTACAAAACCCCGATGATCGTCATTCCGATGGGCGCAGATCAGTTCGCCGTCGGAAGCCAAGTGGAAAACACGGGCGCGGGCAAAATGTTTAAAAAAGAAGATGTAACAGCGGAACTGCTTACTGAAGCAATAAAAGAATTGAGCGAAAATCCTGAATATCAGACAAAAGCTTCTGAAATCGGAGAATCCCTGAAAGCGGCCGGCGGAGCACAGCGTGCAGCGGAATTGATAGCAGAAGACGTGAAAACTGCCGAGACCCGGGTTCTGTAATCAGCCCTCACCCCCTTCCTTTAAAGGAAGCGGGCTTTTTTTGATTGTTTTTCGGGAGGATTTTTCACGCCGTAAAGAGAATTGTATGAAAAACAGACAAGAAAGGTGGAATGTCGCGGAAAAAAGCCATGTTATGAAAATGATTCCAAAGTCTTTTGTGAAATGTTCTCAATTTATGTAAAATGTGTGGCATTGGTGATGATCTAAGGCCAAATGAATCGGAATTAATGTCGACTTCTGAATGAATCCTGCATAACAGGCGGCGTCCAAAGAAAAGGAACGTCCCTTTCAGCAATGATAAATAGGAGGTTTTTCGTTATATGAAGAAAAAAATCGCAGCCGGACTGGCTGTATCTGCAGTAATGACTTCAACCTTCGCCGTGCATCCCGCTGAAGCAAAAACCATTCAAGTAAAAAGCGGCGACTCTCTTTGGAAGCTTTCCCGGCAATATCATACAAGTATTTCAGCCCTGCAGGCGGAAAATAAACTGAAATCAACGATACTCCACCCAGGACAGCGGCTGCACATTCCCGACGGCAGCGGCACACATAAAACGGGGCAAAAGGGAAAACGAAGCACGGGTGCCTACACAGTTACATACGGAGACTCGTTATGGGTGATCGCAAAAAAATACAAAATGAGCGTTTCTGAGCTGAGAAGCCTGAACCGTTTGAGTTCAGATGTCATCTATCCCGGCCAGAAACTGAAAATTAAAGGGTCTGCCGGCGGCACGGACGGAGGCGGCAGACAGACAAAGCCTGATAAAGGCGCATTAGGGACTTACACTGTGAAGCCGGGTGACTCGCTGTGGAAAATCGCCAATCAAACCGGGATCACCATCGCCGAACTGAAAAAGCTGAATCAATTAACATCAGACATGCTGTATCCGAATCAAGTGTTAAAGATCAAAGGTTCTTCACATAGCGGAAACAGCGGCACAACACCGCCATCTCATTCAAATCCTTCTGAGAAGCCATCCACTTACAAAGTAAAAGCAGGCGATTCCCTCTGGAAAATAGCTAATCGGTTCGGCATCACCGCTCAGCTCATCAGAGAAAAAAATAAATTGACAACTGATGTGCTTCAAATCGGACAAGTTCTGGTGATTAACGGAACGGGAAAAACAGAAGATCCTGTGCGTCAGCCGGATAACAAACCGGTAAAGCCAAACAAGCCGAATACTCCCGAACCTCCGGTGACAGGGTCAAAGATTGACAGAATGATAGGCGAGGCGAAAAAACATGTCGGCGTTCCTTACCGCTGGGGAGGCAATACGCCTGCGGGCTTCGATTGCAGCGGTTACATCTATTACCTTTTAAATAAGGTAAGCTCTGTTTCCCGTCTGAGCACGGCCGGATATTGGAATACGATGAAACATATCAGCCAGCCGTCAGCAGGCGACTTTGTCTTCTTTACGACATATAAAGCGGGCCCTTCTCATATGGGAATGTATTTAGGCGGAGGAGATTTTATTCACGCAAGCTCCTCCGGGGTTGAAGTTTCAAACTTAAGCAATCCGTATTGGAAAAAAGCTTATTTAGGAGCGCGCAGTTATTTTTAAAAAAGCCTTTCGGGGCTTTTTTTGTTTACCATTTTTACGTTTTGACAAGACTGATGGGTAAAAAATAAGGGGGAGGAAGCATGAATCGTCTCTTGCTTTTTCTCATGCTCGTATCAATTACGCTTTGCGGCTGCGGGGGGAGACCCGCTCCTGTTCCGCCCAAAAAACATGGGGAAAGCCGCGCATTGGAAGCATCTGCATACCGTGAGCATGCCGGACTCATCAATCAAAACGGAAAAACGATCGGATATATCGAAGTGAGGGAATCTGATGATGAAGGGTCAGACATTCATATATCAGCGGGGCATCTGCCGCCCGGCACTTCTCTCGGGTTTCATATTTATGAAAAAGGGACATGTCAGGCACCTGATTTCGAATCAGCCGGCGGTCCGTTCAACCCTTTGAACAAAGAACACGGCTTCAACAATCCGATGGGTCATCACGCCGGGGATCTCCCCAATCTTGAAGTGGGGGCTGATGGTAAAGTGGATGTCATTATGAACGCGCCGCAAACTTCATTAAAAGAAGGGAGCAGACTCAGCCTGCTCGACCGGGACGGAAGCGCGTTCGTCATTCATGAACATACGGACGATTATTTGACAAACCCGAGCGGAAATTCCGGAGCCAGAATCGCCTGCGCTCCCCTGACAAAAAGCGCCCGCAGGGAATGAGCCCTTTTGTATTGAGTATACAAGGGCTTTTTTAGTATACTCGGTTATGGAATACAAATGGAAAGGAAACATCACCTATGACTTCAGAATTACAGCACCTATCACTTCCGGAAGATATACAAAACAAACTGCAGGCTTATCAAAATCATCCCGTTTCCCAAGAATTCCGGGATTTAATCGGATCATCAGGCTATGAGGCCGAAGATAAAGCGATTGTATTCGATGCCGTCATTGCTTTGACTATGGGAAAAAATATCTTATTAAAAGGACCGACGGGTTCAGGGAAAACAAAATTGGCGGAAACGCTTTCGAACTATTTTCATAAACCGATGCACAGCGTCAACTGCTCCGTAGACCTCGATGCAGAAGCGCTTGTCGGCTATAAAACGATTGAAAATGAACAGGGACAGGCGACAATTGAATTCGTTCCCGGACCTGTAACAACCGCAATGAACGAGGGACATTTTTTATACATTGACGAAATCAATATGGCAAAGCCTGAAACCCTTCCGATTCTAAACGGCGTGCTAGATTACAGAAAAATGATGACAAATCCCTTTACAGGAGAAGTGATTAAGGCAAGCGAAGGATTCGGTGTTATCGCCGCGATTAATGAAGGATACGTCGGCACCGTTCCGCTGAACGAAGCCCTTAAAAACCGTTTTGTCATCATTGATGTTCCGTATATTAAAGGAAGCCTCCTGAAGCAGGTGCTGACCTCTCAGTCTGTCTTAAAAGATGAGAAATTAATTGAGCGCTTTATGACGCTGTCTTCTGATTTAATCGCACAAGCGCATAACGGACAAGTGTCAGAAGAAGCGGCGTCCATCAGGGCTCTCATTGATACGTGCGACTTGGCTGCGTACATCCCGCCGAAACGGGCGATTGAAAGAGGCATCGTAGAAAAACTTGACGATGACAGGGAAAAAGCCGCTGTCAGAAATATTGCAGAAACGCTGTTCGAATGAGGGATATACAATGAAGTTTATCAAATTTAACGACAGCACGATTGATTCGTTTTTGTTCATGATGCTGACTGATCTGGCCAAAACACTGACCAGAAGCAGTGAAGTTGAAGTGGAATACGGCGTGCAGTCTTACTACAATCCCTTTGAAAAGAAAATTTACATGAGCCACTTTTGGAAAGACCGATCAGCCGGGGATATGGAAGCCGGCCTGAAAAGCGATGTCTATTTGCGCGCTGTCGGAACACGCAGCAGCTCATTTCGGGAATTTGCGGGGTTTTTAAATGACGTTCACCGGCATTTCACCCGCCAAAGCTTTGCCAAGCAGCTGTTTATGCTGCTTGAGGATATCAGAATTGAAGAGCTGATCAAAAAAGAACGGCCGGGAACGAAACGTGTTTTTCAGAAGCGGAGGGAGATGTACAGGAAATATTTCACGACGCAGCTGACATTGAATTTAGAACGGAGCATTTTCACCGACGCTTTGTATTGCGCGATGTTTGTCAAGCTGACGGCTGAGTCTCCGCTTGAAGGCATTCCTTCCATGCATGAACATATTGATATGATGATACCGTATATTGAACGTCAGCTCATCCGGGTGTATGAGGCGGATTCTACGGAACAAATCGCAAAAATAACGGAAGACCTCATGGAAGGCCTTGATGAAGTGCTTGAGAAAGATATGCTGAACACGTACTTTTTTCTGCCGGAACTTGATTACGAAAAAGCGGCTGAAGAGCCTTTATTCGAAAGTGTAAAAAAAGCGCCTTCGTTAAGTGACGATCTCACGCTCCCTGAGTCTTCCGACGGAGATGAAGAAATCCTTGAAGAGAAAATGAATACGTGGCACCGGGAAACCGAAGCGCCGTCAAAAAGTTTCCTTCAATTTGATATTGAGCACGGCGCGAAATCAGATCTTGGGAAAGACGCGGCCAGAGAAGGCGATGACGGTGACCAGGCGCTCGGCTCCGTTCAAGGTTCCGCACGTCAGACGAAAAGAGAGGATTACTCCAAACTGGAAGCGCTTGAATCCATTCAGGATGAACATGAGGGCGCGGGGCTGGCTGACGGAAAAGAAAACAAATTTGCCTTCCCGGTTTATCAAACGCCTCATAAAGCGTCTCCTGAAGAGGAGCAGTCTTATAAAGAACAGGCAAAAACGATAGAATCATATCAAAAACGCCTGAAGCAGATGATACAAAAAACACTTGAGCACAAAAAAACGCTCCCGCGGACCGACCTTCACGCAGGCCGGCTGAATCGCAAACTGATCCGCTATTTTACGGAGCGGAACCCGCGCCTTTTCTTTAAAAAGCAGGACCCGTCTTCAGACATTGACGCCGTTTTTACATTGCTTGTCGATTGTTCGGCCAGCATGTTCGACAAAATGGATGAAACAAAAAGAGGGATCGTTCTTTTTCATGAAGCCTTGAAATCAGTGTCCGTACCGCACCAGATCGTCGGATTTTGGGAGGATACAAACGAAGCGACCGAAACGAGCCAGCCGAATTTCTTCAATACCGTCATTCCGTTTGAAGAGTCGCTGCTGCAGGCGGCGGGTCCGCTGATCATGCAGCTTGCGCCTGAAGAAGATAACAGAGACGGATACGCCATCAGACAAATGACGAAACAGCTGATGCGGCGGAGTGAGGCGCAAAAATTTTTAATCGTGTTTTCAGACGGAGAGCCGGCAGCATTCGGATACGAACAAAACGGCATCGTCGATACGAGCGAGGCTGTCATCGAAGCGAGAAAAAAAGGGATAGAAGTCATAAATGTTTTTCTGTCCAATACTGCAATAGAGGAATCACAGATGAAAACCATTCAGGATATGTACGGAAAGTACAGTATTTTTGTTCCGGATGTCGATCAGCTGCCCGATGTGCTGTATCCGCTCTTGAAAAAACTGCTTCATAAAAGCATAGGATAGGCTTTTTCCTATGCTTTTTCGCTTTTTATTTTAAAATGATTTAATTTTTTCGGTATTGATCTGTTTTTTTTACTATTTTGTGAACAATCAAGGTAGAATCCAAACGCAATCAGTGGTAAAATATCCTTGGAAGCGTTTTTATTACATAATTTTGGGCACAGCGTTCAAAAGTTATTTCAAGATAGTGAATTGATCACTTGATTATCTAGGTTGGGGGTAATATTCAAATGTTTCAAAATAATATGAAACAAAGAATGAATTGGGAAGATTTTTACGGACCGAACCTCGGCTACGCACTGGAGCTGTACGACCAATATGCTGAAGATCCAGACAGCATTGATCCGGATCTGAAAGACATGTTTGACGAACTCGGCGCTCCGCCAAGCCAAATAAAAGAGGCATCGGGAACAAAGGAACAGGGACGCGTCACCGCAGATCTGATTCAAAAGATCGCAGCAGCAGTTAAACTTGCAGAAGATATTCGAACCTATGGCCATCTGAACGCTTCCGTCAATCCGCTCAGAAAGGATCCGAAAAAGAGCGAGCTCTTTCCGTTATCCGATTACGGGCTTACAGAAGAAGAAATGAAAGCAATACCCGCGTCTGTCATCTGTAAAGACGCACCTGCCAATATAACAAACGGCTTAGAAGCCATCCAGCATTTACGCAATACCTATAAAAGAACCATCTCCTTCGAGTTTGACCATGTGCATGATTTCGAAGAGCGCGCATGGATTACAAAAATGGTCGAATCCGGAGAACTGTTCCGGAAAAATTCACCGGAAAAACTGTCAGCCGTTTTAGAAAGACTGACGGAAGTAGAAGGATTTGAACAATTTTTACACCGGACATTCGTCGGTCAGAAGCGTTTCTCAATTGAGGGATTAGACGCGCTTGTGCCGGTTCTTGACGACATTATCGCCCAGTCTGTGAAAGCGGGCACAACCAATGTCAATATCGGGATGGCGCACAGAGGCCGTTTAAATGTGCTTGCGCATGTGCTCGGCAAACCGTATGAGATTATTTTCTCAGAATTCCAGCATGCGCCGAATAAAGACCTTGTGCCGTCTGAAGGATCGACCGGCATCAGCTACGGCTGGACGGGCGATGTAAAATACCACCTCGGTGCAGACAGACAGCTTCAGGATGCTGAAACCAAAAGTGCGCGGATTACGCTTGCAAATAACCCGAGCCACTTGGAATTCATCAATCCGATTGTGGAAGGAAGCACGCGGGCGGCACAGGAAACAAGAACGCAAAAGGGGTACCCGGTTCAAGACGAAACAAAATCGCTCGCCATTTTAATTCACGGTGACGCAGCGTTTCCGGGAGAAGGCATTGTCGCCGAGACGCTGAACTTAAGCTCTCTGAAAGGCTATCAGGTCGGCGGGGCCATTCATATCATCGCCAATAATATGATCGGCTTTACAACTGAAAGCGATGAATCACGATCCACGAAATATGCCAGTGATTTGGCGAAGGGCTATGAAATTCCGATCGTTCACGTCAACGCGGATGATCCGGAAGCATGCCTGTCAGCCGTTAAATTTGCGGTTGAATACCGGAAGCGGTTCAATAAAGATTTCTTAATCGATTTAATCGGGTACAGACGGTACGGCCACAATGAAATGGATGAGCCGTCAACGACACAGCCGATGCTGTATGACGCCGTCAGAAAACACCCGACTGTCAAGCGGATCTTTGCGGAAAAACTCGTAAGTGAAGGTCTGATCAGCGAGGAAAAAGCGCAAAACATCGAAACGGCAGTGACAAAACGAATTGAAGACGCCTATAAAAAGGTGCCCGCCAAAAAAGAAGACGCCGTACGGGAAATTGAATTGCCGGAACCGGTGTCCAACGGTTTTCCAGACGTTGACACAGCCATTGACTTTGATGTTCTCCGCAAGCTGAACGGCGAACTTATCAACTGGCCGGAATCTTTTAACGTGTTCGGCAAGCTGAAAAGAATCCTGGAAAGACGTGCAAAAGCGTTTGATGATGACCGTAAAGTTGAATGGTCATTGGCTGAATCGCTTGCGTTTGCTTCCATTTTGAAAGACGGCACGCCGATCCGGCTGACCGGACAGGATTCAGAGCGCGGAACGTTCGCTCAAAGAAACCTTGTGCTGCATGACAGCGAAACAGGAGAAGAATTTGTTGCCCTCCATCACTTAGACGACTGCGCTGCTTCATTTACGGTGCATAACAGCCCGCTCTCTGAAGGATCGGTTCTCGGCTTTGAATATGGATACAACGTGTATTCGCCTGAAACGCTTGTGATGTGGGAGGCGCAGTACGGGGACTTTGCTAATGCGGCTCAAGTCTATTTTGATCAATTCATATCTGCAGGACGGGCAAAATGGGGACAAAAATCAGGACTGGTCATGCTGCTGCCTCACGGTTACGAAGGGCAGGGCCCTGAACACTCCAGCGGCCGCGTCGAGCGGTTCCTGCAGCTGGCGGCGGAAAACAACTGGACGGTGGCCAACCTGACAAGTGCGGCTCAGTATTTCCACATTTTAAGAAGACAAGCGAAAATGCTGCTTCGTGAGGAAATCCGCCCGCTTGTGATCATGACGCCGAAGAGCCTGCTGCGCAACCCGAATACGGTATCTGAAGTGCAGGAACTGAGCGAAAGCCGATTCAAGCCTGTCTATGAGCAGTCCGGTCTTTCCCATGCTTACGAAAAAGTGACTCGCGTCGTATTATCAAGCGGAAAAGTGTCAATTGATATCAGCGATCACTTCAACAAAATGGAAGGCGATAAGGATTGGCTTCATATTGCCAGAATCGAACAGCTGTATCCGTTCCCGGCAAAAGATACGAAGGAGCTTTTCGCCAAACTGCCGAACCTGCAAGAGATCGTTTGGGTTCAGGAAGAGCCGCAGAACATGGGGGCATGGAGTTATATCAGCCCGTATCTGTCGGAAATCGCGCCAAAAGGAGTAAATGTCCAATACATCGGCCGAAGAAGACGATCCAGTCCCGCAGAAGGAGATCCGACAGTCCACAAAAAAGAACAGGAACGCATTGTATCTGATAGCTTGACTCGCAAAAACTAAGGGGGAAATGAAAAAATGGCGGAAATTAAGGTACCTGAATTAGCAGAATCAATCTCAGAAGGAACGATAGCCCAATGGTTAAAGCAGCCCGGTGATTATGTAGAACAGGGTGAGTACTTGCTTGAACTGGAGACGGACAAAGTAAATGTTGAATTGACAGCAGAAGAATCGGGTGTTCTAAAAGAGGTATTGAAAGATTCGGGTGATACCGTCCAAGTAGGAGAAATTATCGGTACCATTACAGAAGGCGCTGGCGAAAGTTCTGCACCCGCCCCTTCAGAAAGTGCTCCAGCCAATGAACAAACGAAAGAGGAAGCAAAAGCTGAACCTGCTGCACAAGAAGTCAGCCAGGAAGCACAATCAGAAGCGAAATCCAGAACGGTAGCGTCTCCGGCTGCACGCAAGCTGGCAAGGGAAAAAGGAATTGATCTATCACAAATTCCGACGGGGGACCCGCTCGGCCGCGTGCGCAAACAAGATGTGGAAGCTTATGAAAAACCGGCTTCAAAACCTGCGGCACAGCCGAAACAGCAGGCTCAAAAAACACAGCAAAGCTTTGACAAACCTGTCGAAGTGCAAAAAATGTCCCGCCGCAGACAGACGATCGCGAAACGATTGGTTGAAGTGCAGCAGACTTCTGCGATGCTGACTACATTTAACGAAGTTGACATGACGGCCGTTATGAATCTAAGAAAACGCCGCAAAGACCAATTCCTTGAGCAAAACGATGTAAAACTCGGTTTCATGTCGTTCTTTACAAAAGCCGTCGTGGCTGCATTGAAAAAATTCCCGCTCCTTAACGCTGAAATTCAAGGCGATGAGCTGATCGTGAAAAAATTCTATGACATCGGTATTGCTGTCGCGGCTGAAGAAGGGCTTGTCGTCCCAGTCGTGCGTGACGCTGACCGCCTGACGTTTGCCGGCATTGAAAGAGAGATCGGCGAACTTGCGAAGAAAGCGCGAAACAATAAATTAACATTAGGTGAGCTGCAAGGAGGCTCCTTCACGATCACAAACGGAGGTACATTCGGATCGCTTATGTCAACACCGATCCTAAACAGCCCTCAGGTTGGGATCTTAGGTATGCACAAAATTCAGCTGCGCCCAGTAGCGATTGATGCGGAGCGCTCTGAAAACCGTCCGATGATGTACATCGCTTTATCATACGATCACAGAATTGTAGATGGTAAAGAAGCGGTCGGATTCCTTGTCACCATTAAAAACCTGCTTGAAGATCCGGAACAGCTGTTGCTGGAAGGATAATTTGAGACAGACAAAAAGTACACTGCCCTTACAAGCAGTGTACTTTTTTTATTGAGAGAAGGGGAGAATTTATATGAAAAGCTGTCATCCGCTTGAGATCGAATTTGAATATAATGAAGAATTGCATTCTATCACTCCGGTTCTTCTGCAAGACGAACATGACACGATATTAATAGACTGCGGATATCCCGGTTTTACAAACCATCTTCAACATGCCGCTGCCCGGCATGGAATGTCGCTTCATTCATTGACAAAAATCATTGTAACGCATCACGACATAGACCATATCGGCTCACTCGCTGCATTATACCGTTTACATCCGGATGTCAGCGTGACAGTACATGAGCGTGAAGCGCCGTATATTGACGGCTCTAAAAAATCTTTACGGCTTGAGCAGGCTGAATCAACGTTTTGTTCATTGCCGGAGGATGCAAAGCCTTATGCAAAACAGTTCATCCGCTCGCTTCAATCAGTCGAATCGGCTCCAGTTCACCGGACAGTTACTGACGGCGAGCTGCTGCCTTGGTGCGGAGGCATTCGCGTTGTAGCCACGCCGGGTCATACACCCGGCCATATCAGTCTTTATCTGCCTGCCGAAAAAACTATGGTCACAGGTGATGCGGTCGTCATTGAAGACGGAAAGCTGAACCTTGCTAATCCCGGCTATACGTTACATATGGATGATGCGGTCCGTTCTGTGCAGCGGCTGCTCGATTACGATATCCGCCAATTGATTTGTTATCATGGAGGTTTATTTCAGGGGGATGTAAAAAAAGCGCTTTTGCGCCTGTTTCGTGATCTGCAGAATAAACAAGGATAGGAGCGGCAGCAGCCTATCCTATCCTTGTTCAGTTATGAAAACGGAATCTTTGCCGTTTCTTCTTCTTCTTCGGCGCTGTTTTTCTCTTTTTTCTTAGACCAGTAGGTGGCAAGAACAGACCCCGACAGATTGTGCCATATGCTGAAAATTGCGCTCGGCACGGCTGACAAAGGGGAGAAATGCGCTGTCGCAATCGCTGCGCCCAGTCCGGAGTTTTGCATTCCGACTTCGATCGCAATCGCTTTTTGTGAAGCATAATCCATTTTGAACAGCTTTGCAGTCAGGAATCCTAACAAATATCCGATTCCGTTATGTAAGATGACGACAGACACAATCAGCAGTCCTGATTGAAGCAGATGCTCACGATTTACGCTGACGACAGAGGATACAATCGCTACGATGCCGATTACCGACACGAGAGGAAGCGCGTGCACGGCTTGTCCGACCTGTTTTTTGAAGAACAGCTTCACAATCACCCCGAGAACGATCGGCAAAAGCACGGCTTGCATAATGGAAACAAACAGTGAGCCGAAAGAAACGGGGAGCCACTCTTTCGCAAACAGCATAATAAGTGCCGGCGTTACAATAGGAGCAAGCAATGTTGAGATCGTGGTGACCGCAACAGAAAGCGCCGTATTGCCTTTCGCCAAAAACGTCATGACGTTTGATGCCGTACCGCCCGGACAGCATCCGACCAGAATGACGCCCGCGGCGATTTCTGCGGGGAGGCGGAGCCCGATTGATAAACAGAAAGCCGTAAGCGGCATAATCGTAAACTGGGCAGCGACTCCGATTACGACATGCCAAGGCTTTCTGATTAATTCTTTAAAATCGTCTGCTTGAAGAGTAAGCCCCATCCCAAACATAATAATACCAAGGAAAATCGTCATATAAGAACTGATCCAAGAAAACAAATCAGGGCAGGCGAATCCTAAACCGCCAAAGACGATAACCCACAAGCCAAAGGTTTGGCCCGCAAACCCGCTTATTTTTTTCAGCCATTCCATAAACACAGCTCCTTTTACATTCAATCAATCAGTCAGAAAATATGACTGACTTTTCTGTATTCCATTATAAATAATGTTCTGAATAATTCAATATTAAATATAAGTTTTCAATAAAATTATTATGTAAACTAACATCTTCTTGACTATTCAGACATATATTCTTACAATTGATTTTTATACTGAAATGAATTGGGAGTGCTGAAGTGAAAGAAGCTAATCAATGGTCATCTAAGCTGGGATTTATTTTAGCTACGGCCGGCTCTGCAATCGGGCTCGGCGCAATATGGAAGTTCCCTTACGTAGCGGGAACCAGCGGAGGCGGCGCTTTTCTGCTTATTTTTATTTTATTTACTGTTTTAATCGGACTGCCGCTTTTGCTTGCTGAATTTATTATCGGCAGAAAAACACAAAAAAACGCCGTTGAATCCTATAAGGCGCTCGCGCCGGGGAAAAAGTGGCACTGGATCGGATATCTCGGAATCATTACGTGTTTTATTCTATTATCCTTCTACAGCGTAGTGGGGGGATGGATATTAATCTACATTATAAAAGGCTTTACAGGCGGCTTATCGCTTTCTTCGGGATTTGATACGTTATTTATCGATACCATTTCAAATCCTTATGCAGCCGTTTTCGGCCAGCTGCTGTTTATCGTGCTGACGATTTTAGTTGTGGCAAAAGGGGTGAGCAGCGGCATTGAAAAAGTGAGCCAGGTGTTGATGCCGGCTCTGTTTATTCTGTTTATTCTCTTAATGATCCGCTCCGTTACGCTGCATGATGCAGCAAAAGGATTAAAATTCTTTTTTATGCCTGATTTTGGCGCGATGGATGCCAATACTATTTTATATGCGATGGGACAATCATTTTTCTCGTTAAGCGTCGGAGTGTCCGTAATGGTTACATACAGCGCATATTTAGAAAAAGAAGAAAATATTGTTCAATCCGCCGTATCGGTGACGGTATTAAATGTCCTTGTTGCTGTGATGGCGGGAGTGGCGATTTTTCCGGCGGTGTTTGCATTCGGCCTCAAGCCGGATCAAGGCCCGCAGCTTTTATTTAACGTGCTGCCGACCGTCTTTAATCAAATGCCGTTGGGCATCGTGTTTTTACTCGCCTTTTTGCTGCTGTTTTTATTTGCGACGCTGACATCGGCTTTTTCAATGCTTGAAATTTTAGTTGCTGTTTTGTCAAAAGGCGATTCGGCAAAACGGAAGCGGTATGCATGGATCGGGGGACTTGCTATATTTATTGTCGGGGTCCCTTCGGCGCTGTCGTACGGAATCTTGAGTGATGTTTCTATTTTTCACCGCAGTATTTTTGACGCTGCGGATTTTCTGGTCAGCAATGTCTTAATGCCGCTGGGCGCGCTTTTAATTGCCGTTTTCGTACCGTTGAAAATCCCGAAACAGATGCTGTTTGACGAACTGAAAAGCGGTTCCGGTATAAAACGAAAATGGTTTGCAGTCTGGCTCCTATTAATCCGTTATGTGGCTCCTGTAGCCATTATTATCGTTTTTCTGCACGTCCTTGGTATTTTTTAAACCAAAAGAAGCAGGCCCCCGTTCAAGACGGGGGCTTTTTTAATAAAGCGGCCATATTACGCGGTGCGCTTGCTCGAACCGTTTCTCCGCCTCCCGCCAATCAACGACATTCCACCATTGATCCACGTAAGCCGCTCGGTCGTTTTTATATTGTAAGTAATAAGCGTGTTCCCACACATCCAGCGGAAGCAAAGGAATGACGTCCCACTGGCTGTAGAGCTGATGCTTCTCAGCGGCCAAAATCTCCAGCCGCCCGGCGCGCGGCGCCCAGACTAGGATAGCCCAGCCGACTCCTTCGACTTTTTTCGCCGCTTGAGAAAATTGCTCTTTAAAAGCGGAATAGCTTCCGAATGACGCATCAATCATTTGAAAGAGCGCCCCCGTCGGCCGTCTTTTTCCGTTTGGATTCATCGAAAACCAGAAAATACTGTGCAAATAATGGCCCGCGCCGTGAAACGCCAATTGCCGCTCCCAATGCGCCACTAAGTCGTACTGTTTCGTCTGTCTCGCTTTTTTGAGCTCCAGTTCTGCTTTATTCAGACCGTCAACATAGCTCTGATGGTGTTTTGTATGGTGAAGTTTCATAATCTCTCTTGAAATATACGGTTCCAGTGCGGAATAACTGTAAGGCAGTTTAGGGAGGACATGCTTGCCGATCGGCACATAAGCTCTGCGCTCATCCGGCTCTTCGGGTTCAGTAATGTCCCGGTAAAGTGCCGATGCCTGTTCGTACCATTCCGCCTCCGTAAATCCATCATCCTGAAGGGTGTGAAAAATCCGGTCGATTTGTGCCGCGAAGCGATCGAACCGACCTTGCTGAATAACTTGTTCCTTCAAGGTTTCACACCAATTCAGCATCTCGGTTTGATAAGCGTGCCGTTTCATTTTTCTTCCTCCTTTTCACTCATTTTCATAAAAGTGCTGAGCGCAAGCAAAGAAAACACATACGGGTAGCTGTGATACCTGATGTAAAACTGCTTCGGCAGGCCGATTCCGGTCGGATAGCTGAAAGCGGCTCCTTCGTAATGCCGGTTTTCAATAAGAAAAGATATGCCTTTTGTGACGGCTTGATGATGAGTTTTTTCGTATTGCAGCAAAGCTTCGGCCGCCCAAGCCGTCTGTACAAGCGTCCCGTAAGAAAGCGGAACATAGGTTTTCTCTTCTGCGCTTTTACAGGATTCCCCCCAGCTTCCGTCCTCGTTTTGAATGGACTTCAGCCAGCGGATCGCTTTTTTCACGGCCGGGTGGTTTTGGCTCACGCCGCAAGCCTTCATCCCTGTCAGCGCTGCCCATGTGCCGTAAATATAGCAGACACCCCATCTGCCGTACCACGATCCGTCCTCTTCTTGATGGCGGATCAGCCATTGGACGGCCTTTTCAATCTGAGGGTGATCAGAAGAAAGCCCCGCTTCTCCTAAACAGTGCAGCACCCGTCCGGTTAAGTCGCTTGTTGAGGGATCGATGGCAGCTTCCTCAGCCGATTCCAGCGGCAGCAGGCGGACCAGCGGATGATTGACATTTTTCTCAAAAGCAGAGAAGCCGCCGTCACTGTTTTGCATGGACAAAAGCCAGCTCAGTCCGCGTTCCCATGAGGCGGGATAAAGTTTTCGCGGAATGGCTTTGAGTACTGCGGCTGTGTCATCACAATCAGGATTATTTGTATTGATGTTTGAAAAACCCCATCCTCCCGGTTCAGCATGCGGGTTGTGAACGGCCCAATCAGCGACTTTCTTCTGCTGCCGTTCACGCAGAAACCGGGCGGCGCTGGTTATCATCTGATCGTTATCTGAGATGCCGCTTTTCATAAGCGCATAGTTGAGAAGCGCCGTATCCCAAACGGTCGACGTTGAATTTTCCAGGTACGGTATATTGCCGCAAGACGTGAGCAAAGCTTTCGTGCCGGCAAGTGCTTTTCTGAGAACGGGGGAGTGGCGCGATACACCGAGAGCGAGCAGGCCGTACACCATAAAAATAGTGGCGCTCGCATAGCTGTATAATGTGCCGTCTTCTTCAATCCGGTCAAGCATATACGTTTTGGCCGTACGCAGACCGAGCTGGTGAAAAGCGGCAGGAATCTGCAAAAGCCGCTTCCAGTGCGCGAAAAGAGAAGAGAGGTCTCTGTTCTCATCCTGATCGGAACGAAGCCATGTAAACGGATTTTTAGTCATATGCCGATCTAAATGCGCGAGAGACGAAACATTGGGATTTTTCAGCGAAAATCTTTTGTTAAGCGTCACGGCCATCGGTACAAAATGAATACGGGCGTATGTACTGAACTGGTAAAAATGCAGCGGGAAGGTTGGGGGAATGACTAAGAAAGATAATGGCAGATGCAGCGCGGGCCATGGATAAAGGCCGTTTGCCGCAAGCATCCACTTTGTCATAAAGTGTACGTTGCGCAAGCCGCCATTTGAGATGATAAAGCGTTCGGCCTGAATCATATGCGCCTCAGAACGGCTATATAAACCGGAAGCCAGCAAGCCGGCATAGCCCTGTACAGTAGCGGTCACATTTCCTTTCCGGTCATCAGGATAGTTGGCAAAAGTTCCGTCCGGGCGCTGTTTAGCGCGAATGCCTTCTGCAAGCTCAGCGATCAGTTCTTTATCATTGTCTCCAAGAGAAGTGAGAAGGAGGATCAGAAAGGCGTTTGTCAAAATCGGTCCTTCAAAACAAAATGACCATGAGCCGTCCGCATTTTGCGTTTCTCTTAATAGGGAGATGGTTTTCTTTTGGCGGCTTCTGACATTTTCATGAATTGTGCTCACACTCGCTCAACTCCTTCAGAAGCATATATATTCATATGTAAAAGGCGGCATGACAAAAGAAAGAAACTGCTGACAGGCAGCAGTTTCTTGTTTGATTTAATCTTCCAGATTGATCCAGACGCTTTTCACTTCTGTATAATTATTCAGCGCGTAAGAGCCCATTTCCCGCCCGAGGCCGGATTGCTTATAGCCGCCGAAAGGAGATGCCGCATCGAAAACATTGTAGCAGTTGACCCAAACGGTGCCGGCTTGGAGACGGTCAGCAATGTAATGGGCGTTTTTCACATTCTCAGTCCAAAGTCCGGCTGCAAGGCCGTATTCCGAGCGGTTCGCCCGCTCAATGACTTCATCTACCGTATCATACGGAATGGCGGCTAAAACAGGGCCGAAAATTTCTTCTTTTGCGATGGTCATGCTGTCATCCACATCCGCAAATACAGTCGGGGAGACAAAATACCCTTCTTCAAACGGGCAGCTGCCGCCCGCGACAGCTTTGGCTCCTTCCGCTTTTCCTTTTTCAATATATGAAAGCACGCGCTCATGCTGTTCCTGACTGACGAGCGGGCCGATTTGTGTATCTTGGTGAAGGCCGGCGCCTTGCTGAAGCGATTTCGCATATGAAACCATTTCGCTGACGACCTCATCATATTTGTCTTTGTGAATGAAGACACGGGAGCCTGCGCAGCATACCTGCCCCTGATTAAACATGACCCCGTTTAAAGCGCCGGGAATGGCTTTCTTCAAATTGGCGTCAGGCAAAATGATGTTAGGTGACTTTCCGCCAAGCTCCAGTGTCACGCGTTTAATTTTTTTTGCGGCTTTTTCCATGATTTTTTTGCCGATTTCTGTAGAACCGGTAAAAGCGAGTTTATCGACATCGTCATGGTTGGTCAGCGCTTCCCCGGCCGTCTCGCCGAACCCTGGGACAATATTGATGACGCCGTCAGGGAAGCCCGCCTGATCTATTAACTCCGCTAAATAGAGGGCGGTCAGCGGTGTCTGTTCCGCCGGTTTCAAAACGATTGTGCAGCCTGTGGCAAGGGCGGCGCCCATTTTCCACATCGCCATAAGGAGCGGGAAGTTCCAAGGGATGATCTGCCCCACGACGCCGACAGGCTCATGGCGGGTGTAATTAAAATATGAGCCGGCGACCGGAATCGTTTGTCCGGTTATCTTTGTAGACCACCCGGCATAATAACGCATATGCTCAATTGCGAGCGGGATATCCCCATTTGTTGTTTCATTAATCGGTTTTCCGTTATCAAGTGTTTCAAGCTGCGCGAGTTCCGTTTTGTGCTCTTCCATTAAATCGGCAAGCTTATACATCAGCCTGCTTCTGGAAGCGGCCGGCATAGTGCGCCATTCGCCGTGATCAAAGGCTTTGCGTGCCGCTTTCACTGCACTGTCAATGTCTTCTGACTGTGCCTCGTAAAGCGTCATCAGCGTTTCTCCGGTTGCCGGATTCGGTGTGACAAATGTTGATCCTGAAGTGCTCGGAACAAATTTTCCGTCAATATAAAGTTTCTTCGTACCCTGTAAAAATGTTTCCAGCCTTTTTGTGATCTGCATCGTTAAAGAACTCATTCGTAACAAACCTCCCGAAATTTTTTTATGGTCTGTTTTGAGCATCTTGATGTCCGCGCGAAGTAAGCGCATACAGTCATTTTATAATAACACCTCCGGTAAAATCAATCGATAACCGTTATTGCAATTCACAAGAAAAAACGGCTACAATAAGCTTATCGATTAAGAAAAGGAGTTTTATAAATGATTCATAATAATTGGCAGACAAAAGAAAGCGTCAAAAAGGTCAAATGCGTACATACAGATGCGAAAAAATACATTGTCAAAAATGTGCTGACGCCGGGTAAAGAGTATGAAGTCAAAAATGAAACAGAAGAATTCATTTTTGTTGTAGACAATACAAACAAAGTCGGAGGCTTCTACAAAGAGTATTTTGAAGAAGTTTAAAGCTGAATGAATTCATTTTGCCTGAGCCATACTAAAAAAGACTACATATAAAAGGTGGCTGCAAAATGAAAAAAACAGAGCAAGACAAACAAAATAAAACATCAGATCAGCTTCAGCAAGTGCAACCTGAAGAAGGCACCGACACGACGATGGAACAAATTTCAGATACCTATAAAGAAGGAACGATTGAAGATACGGATCGTTGATGTTTTGTTGAAACCGCGGCATTGGAGAAGCCGCGGTTTTTTATGGTGAAAATAAAAAACTGACTTTTCGAAAAAAATACCGTTTTCTTGAAACCTTTTCTTCTGTTGAACCGTATTACTTCATAACAGCGGCACCTTTCGCGAAGGGCTTTTTTGATGAACGTTCTAAAAATGTAATCTGTTCGTAATGGTTTAAATGCCGTCTATGTCGTATTCTTATATAGGGATAAAGAACTTATTTTTTTATGATTGTAATAAAACAATAGTATAGAAGCAGAAAGTGGGGTTCTTCATTGGGAATTTTTTCTGTCAGCAGATCAACCGACACAAAAAAGCTGGAGGCTTTGCTCGTTGAGGGAGAACGGATCGAAACGATTTATAAACTGCGGGTTGACCAAATATGCTTTACGAATAAACGAGTGATTTTCTTTGATAATAAAATGTTCTCCAAAAAGAAAGTGCGCGTATTTCTTCCATATAAAACAATTGAAAGCTTCGCCATTCAAGAAGCGGGGATGTTTGATCCCGATACCGGGCTTGTATTAATGACAAGGGGAAAAACTTTCGAATTGGAATTTGCAAAAGAAACGGACTTGACTGAGGTTCAAGCCATCTTAACAAAATACTTATGCAGTTAAATATCACATAAAAGCCATCCGAATGCATGCGGATGGCCTTTTTATTATATAATGCTTGTTTTTCCGGAGTTCGAATCAATGAGATCCGGATCAGCAATAGAACTGATGGGGATATAAATCGGCGCCAAATCACCATTTTCTTCACCGAATCCGTAGTTGATCTTATTGGATAAAAAATAATCGATTTGCTGATACGGGCCGATCGTAATGGAAGAACCCCGGTCGACTGCATTTACTTTAAAGCCTCCTACATTTACCAAAACCGGCGAAAACATCATAATGGGCCTCCTTTTCCGGCAGGGATTTTATCGCATGCAGACTCAAAGGTAGATGGAGAATCAATTTGATCCCGATCATCCACTTTGCCGTTCGTGCCGATGAAGCCGCTTGCATCTCCGAAGTTCTGTCCGTATCCCTGATTCTTTTTATCAGAATTCTGCCATTCCGCCAGTAAATTTTGTCCGACATTCACCGCTGAAGCATTTTCAAAGGAATTAATTTTCAACATGAAAATATTAATATTGATATATGGAGTTGGTTGAACCACAGGCAAACCTCCTTTAATACAGGTGTATGCCGGCTGTTATGACCGTATGCTTAGACAGGGGGCGATAAAAATGGATTTCGATAAGATGAAGCAGTGGATGGAAATGGCGCAAAACATGTCCGGCGGCGACTTTTGGAAAAACGTTTTTGATGATGAACAACTGAAATCATTTCAAAACGGCCATTCTCATTTTCCCTTTCAACAGGGAGATGGGCAAATGAGAAGAAATGAGGATGCTTTTCCTCTTATAGATATTGTGGAAACCCATGATGAGCTCCAATTTTTACTGTATCTGCCCGGCTACCGGAAACAAGATGTTCAGCTGCTGTCCTACGGAGAATATATCGTCGTAAAAGGCACGAGAAAATCCTTTTTTAATGAACAGGATTTTAAACAGAAGACCGGAAAATACGGCGATTTTGAAAAAAAACTCGACCTTCCGCATTCCGCTCAGGGAACGAAGGGAATGCAGGCGGTATTCAAAGACGGGATTTTATATATATCGATTGCTAAACATCTGGGGGATGCAAGCCAGATCATTATCGAAGGCTGATCTTGTTTGCTGTGCCATCTATCAGATCTGAATCATCGATACTCATGATAGGGATGACGACAACAGTGCAATCACCGTTTTGTTCACCGTACCCTTCATTTCTTTTATTGGCTGCTGTGTTTCTCACCATAACGGAAGAGCCGGTGTTAAAAGTTGCTCCGCCGCTGATTCCGTTCATTTTTATATACTCAAAGTTGATAACGGATGGAAAAAACATCATGATTCGCCTCCTTTTTGTATATCATGTTTATATATTCGCAATGCGAGACGCATAGAACTTTCCAAGAGTGACGGGGAAAGAAGTGATTTTCTTTGAAAAAAATAATGAAAGAGATTTTCAAAAAAGTGTGTGAAGAAGAATTAGACCGGCTTAAGAAAGTGGAACAACAGCTTGATGAGCTTCAGGATAAGTGTCATTTTGAGCCGCAAACGGTGGAAGGGGAAAAAACATATGTCCATATTGAGCACGTCAAAGTGGACAAGGTTGAGTACAATATTGATTTTGAAAAGCTGAGTATAGAAGAGCTGAGCGGTATGCTGAATATCGGCGCCACTTACCATACACCGGCGCACAGGCTCAAACAAGCCTGCGCTGAAGAATTTCGGGACAACCGGCAAAATGATGCTGCGAAAGAAAAAAGACAGACAAAGCAGCAGACACCCAATGTCACCATCAGGGGGAGAAAGCATTGACCCCGTTGTTTCAGCCTCCTTTTTCGAGGGTATGTATTAACAGATGCAGCGAAGAATACAGACGAAAAAGGAGATGATGAATATGTCATTATCAAAAGTACAGCAGGACAGCCTTTATCATAAATTAATCGATTTAAAGGAAAGTCTTCAGGGAGAATCAAAAGAAAATCATTCAATGAGTGAAGACACAGGAGAACTGTCGAACGGAGTAGATAATCACTTAGCTGATCACGGAAGCATTTATTTGGACAGGGTCACGAATCAGACGCTGGACGGTGTCGATCAGAATCTTTTAGATGAGGTGAACGCCGCGCTTAAACGAATGGAAAAAGGAACATACGGGATTTGCGAGAAAACGGGAAAAGAAATTCCTTATGAAAGACTTGAAGCCGTGCCGTACGCCAGAATGACCGTCGAAGCGCAGCGAGAAACAGAAGGGGATGTGAAAACAGACGCTCCGTCATATGAAAGGGAATTTCACGAGCAGGTGAAAGACCTCTCAAATAAAGAAACCGTTGATCAAAAAAGCTCACAAACATACGAAATCCTGGATCGTGAGCAGGATTCACAATAATAGCAGCAGGTACATTCATATGTACCTGTTTTTTTATTCCATAAAAAATCTCAAAATCGAAATAAAATCATTGACTTTATATAAAAAAGAAAGTAACATACTATTTGTAAGTAAATATTAAAAGATTACCGGGAGGAATTTAGAATGTCTCAAGTATTATTTGTGAAATCAAGTGACCGTACGGCTGAAGAAGGCGTATCCGTAAAATTATACGAAGCGTTTCTGGCTGCTTATAAAGAAAACAATCCGAATGATGAAGTGATCGAACTTGATCTTCATAAAGAAAACCTTCCTTACCTCGGAAGAGATATGATTAACGGAACATTCAAAGCTTCAAAAGGAATTGAAATGACAGACGAAGAGAAAAAACAAGCGTCAACTGCTGACATTTACTTAAATCAATTTGTCAAAGCTGACAAAGTCGTGTTTGCATTCCCGCTTTGGAACTTCACAGTGCCTGCTGTGCTTCATACTTATGTTGATTACCTGTCTCGTGCAGGAGTTACTTTCACATACACGCCTGAAGGCCCTAAAGGTCTGATGGGAGATAAAAAAGTAGCGCTCTTAAACGCACGCGGCGGCGTATATTCTGAAGGACCGATGGCATCTCTTGAAATGTCATTAAACTTCATGAAAACCGTTCTCGGTTTCTGGGGTGTCCAAGATCTTCACACTGTTGTCGTTGAAGGCCATAATGCTGCACCGGATAACGCTCAAGCGATCATTGAAAAAGGACTGCAAGAAGCGAAAGATCTGGCTGCAAAATTCTAATTTTCATTAACTCTTGCGCCCATACAGGGTGTGAGAGTTTTTTCTATTATAGAAGAAACTGGCGGCAGCTTTCGATCTGATCTTATATTGATATATTGATATTTTGTCGAAAAAACAATTTTTATGTAGAATAAAGCATTTTTCACAAAGAAAAAAGGTTTTCTGTAAAAGAATTAACCCTCTTGCCAAAATACGACTGATGGTGTAGGATATAAGAGAAGCTACATTGTTCGTATTGTTAATTAAGTTTTAACCTTTAAGCTGTAATAGGGAGTTTTATATCGAAGCCGGAATGTCATGCCTCCATTGCAGAGGACGACAGGAAAGCTTCTGCAAACACCCACTTTGAGGAGTGGTGGTTTAAAACTTTCTTACTTGCGTACGGCATACGTAGCGAAAGCCATTTCCCTTGCGGAGATGGCTTTTTATTTTGAATTGCCATTGAGCAGCGTACTTTATCAGTATGATAAAATGAAAGAATCAAAGACAAAGTGAGGTTTTACAACATATGCTGGAGAAAGCCCAATCCCTTCTGGCGCATTATTTTGGCTACGACAGTCTTCGCGCGGGCCAAAAGCAGGCGATACAATCAGTTGCAGAGAAAAGAAAAAACACGGTCTGCATTATGCCGACAGGGGGCGGAAAATCAATCTGCTATCAGATTCCCGCACTGCTGTTTGAAGGAACCACAATCGTTATTTCCCCTCTTATTTCCTTAATGAAAGATCAAGTCGACGCGCTTGAAGAAGCGGGTATCGCGGCAGCTTATATTAACAGCACCCAGACAAGCCGTGACATTCATGAGCGCCTGACCGGTTTGAAACAAGGGGCTTACCGGCTCTTTTACATCACACCGGAGCGTTTGACTTCTTCTGAATTCATTCACATCCTGCAGAATATTACGGTTCCTCTTGTCGCCATTGACGAAGCTCACTGTATATCGCAATGGGGACATGATTTCAGGCCGAGTTACCGGAATATCGAAATCCTTTTTAATGAATTAAAAGAACCGCCCGTCATCATCGCATTAACGGCGACGGCTACGCCTGAGGTTCATGATGACATCTGCAAACAGCTTCATATTAAGAAAGAACAAACTGTATATACCGGTTTTGCCAGAGAGAATTTAACGTTTAAAGTAGTAAAGGGCGAAAACAAAGACCGGTTTATCGAGCGGTACCTGGAAAAAAATAAACACGAAGCCGGCATTATATATACAGCGACAAGAAAAGAAACCGACCGTTTATATGATAAATTAAAACGCAGCGGCATCAATGCCGGCCGTTATCACGGCGGATTGGCGGATGATGACAGAAAAGACCAGCAGGAGCGGTTTCTTAACGATCAGATACAAGTGATGGTAGCTACGTCCGCTTTCGGAATGGGAATCGATAAGAGCAACATCAGATTCGTTTTGCACGCGCAGATTCCGAAAGATATGGAGAGCTATTACCAAGAAGCCGGACGGGCCGGGCGCGATGGTCTTAACAGCGAGTGTGTGCTCTTGTTTTCGCCGCAGGATATTATGGTGCAGCGTTTTTTAATAGACCAATCGGCCGCCGGAGAAGAAAAACAAAAGCAGGATCTCAAAAAACTGAGACAGATGGTGGATTACTGTCATACGGAAGATTGCCTGCAGCGGTTTATTCTGAAGTATTTCGGCGAGAATGAGGCGGAAGCTTGCGGAGCATGCGGCAATTGCACTGATACAAGGACCGCCCATGACGTCACAAAAGAAGCGCAGATGGTATTGTCATGCATCATCAGAATGAATGAGCGCTTCGGAAAAACGATGGTGGCGCAGGTGCTTAGCGGGTCAAAAAATAAAAAAGTGCTGGAAAACGGCTTCAGCAGCCTGTCCACTTACGGCATTATGAAGCATCAATCCGCAGCGGAAATCAGTGATTTTATCGAATTCCTTATTTCAGATGAATATATCAGAATGGCGGACGGCACATTTCCGACGCTTATGGTCACCCAAAAAGGCAGGGATGTTTTGCTTGGAAAAAGCGCAGTCGCGAGAAAAGAAGCCTTACAGGCCGCCGCCGTTACCGAAAATGATGAATTATTTGAGCTTCTCCGGCGTCTCCGCAAAGAGATTGCAGCTGAACAGGGCGTGCCTCCATTTGTCGTGTTCTCAGATCAGACGTTAAAAGAAATGTCGGCGAAACTTCCGAAAACAGATCAGGATCTTCTTTCCGTAAAAGGGGTCGGGGAACAAAAAAGATTGAAATACGGAGCGGTTTTTTTAGAAGAAATCCGAAATTATGTAAGAGAAACAGAGTGAAAAAAAGTTTTTTTAGAAATTTGCACATTGTGTTTTTCATTCGCGCCGGAAAAATCAGAAGCTTGAAAACCCTTGCTGTATCAAGGTTTCAGCAAGACTTACCAAGCGAGAGAAATGTTTCATGTAAAGGAACTGTAATCTAATTCAAATCGTTTTGTTATTGAACTGACATTTTCATATGTTACGATATCACCTGTTAGCCGCCAATAAAAAGCTAACAAGGGAGGATTTACTTATGAAGAAGACGATTATGTCCTTTGTCGCAGTTGCAGCAATTTCAACAACTGCATTTGGAGCTCACGCTTCTGCTAAAGAAATCACGGTGCAAAAGGGTGACACGCTCTGGGGGATCTCGCAAAAAAACGGAGTGAACCTAAAGGACTTAAAAGAATGGAATCAGTTATCTTCTGATTTAATCATTGAAGGAGAGAAACTGACTATTTCTTCAGTAGAAACAACCACATCTGGGCAGTACACAGTGAAGCAGGGCGACAGCCTCTGGAAAATTGCTCAGAAATTCGGAACATCAGTCGGCAATCTGAAAAGCTTGAATAACTTGCAATCAGATATAATTTACGCAGGCACAACGTTAAATGTGAAAGGTCAGGCTCAGGCTGCACAGCCGGCTCAAGAAGCCAGCCATCCGCAAACTGAACAAAAACCAGCTGCCGAGACAGAACAGCCGAAACAAGAAGCTGTCAAAAACGAGCAGCCTAAACAAGAACCTGTTCAAGAACAACAACCTAAACAAGAAGCGAAGGCTGTCGAAGCAAAACAGCAGCCTGTTCAATCAAATACAAACCAACAAGAGCCTAAAAAGCAGCTGACAATGACTGCAACTGCTTACTCTGCTAACGACGGCGGCATTTCCGGTGTAACGGCAACCGGTGTTGACTTAAACAAAAACCCTGATGCAAAAGTCATCGCGGTAGACCCTAGTGTCATTCCGCTTGGCTCTAAGGTTTATGTTGAAGGTTACGGAGTGGCAACAGCAGCAGATACAGGCGGCGCAATTAAAGGAAATAAAATTGACGTATTTGTTGCAAAGAAAAGTGACGCTAACAACTGGGGCGTCAGAACAGTAAATGTTAAAGTATTAGACTAGTTTCATATAGAGATGAAGAACACAAGGCGAAATGCTTTGTGTTCTTTTTTTCTTCCCTTTTTTGACTGTATATAATCGTTATATGCGGAAAAAGAAAAAGCGTTTCTCTAATATAATAAGGAATGGATGTGAAAACGGAATCTGAAGGGGTGTATGAAACTGATGGAGCCGGAATTTATATGTTTATGGAATGCCTTCACAGAATCACCGGTGTTTCAAGCAGGTATATGCACTGCTTTCGCCATTGTGCTCGTTATCGGACTGTCTATGCCTGCTGTCAGGCTGTTTCAGGCGCTTGACAGAGGGAGAGGAAGGCCAGCCGTTATTGAAAAGGTGAGACGTACTGGCGTGATGAAGAATGGCAGGCACGAGCTTGTGCTTATTTTAAACGTAAAAAACCAAGACGGAACGCATGATAAACGTGAACTGACACACGCCGTATATAATGAAGAGATCAGCCATTTTTATGAAGGAGCTTCCGTATGGGTAACGGCAGCGGCTGGCGGACAAATTATGATCGCTTTGCGCACGCCGCGGCATAAGGCGTCAAAATAAAAAGACGGGGCGGTTTTCCCGTCTTTATGTATTAATGCCGATCGATCCATATCCGTCCGCCTTCTGAGCCGGCTTCTATCCTGCATGTTCCTCCGATCGGGAATGTCATCAAAGGGGAGGTGTGGCCGAAATCAGCATTTGCGATAACAGGCATGGATGACAGTTCTTCTTTTGTACGGATGACGGCACGCAGAGCCTCCTCAGACACATTTGAAGCATGCTGGAAACGTCCGATGACAATTCCCTTCACGGCTGAAAAAGCGGGAAGATGGATGAGTGACTGCAAATCCCGGTCAAACATATGAATGTCCGACATATGATCATCTTCTATAAACAGAATCACTTGTTCCATCTCCGGAAAGTATTCGGTGCCCTGCAGAAGATTCAGCGTGCATAGATTTCCTCCGATCAGTGTTCCTTCCGCATATCCGGGTTGAATAACGAGCGGTCCCGGATTCCGATAAAAACGTCTGTCCTCCTGGTTCAAATACCATTTATCATCACTCCACTCGGATGAAGGCTTTACCTCATACGGGCTGTCAGAAGCACAGCAGGCCAAGAAAGAGTTAATGGTATAGTCCAGCCCTTTTTTCATGGCAAATGAAGAAAAATGGGGACCGGAATATGTAATAAGGCCGGTTTTTTGATATATGGCATGGCCGAGAGCGGTAATATCTGAATAGCCGCAAAGGATTTTCGGATGCCGCTTGATGTTTTCATAATCAAGATAGCGGAGCAGCTGATTTGATTGGAACCCGCCGAGTGTCGTCAAAATCGCTTTGATGTCAGGGTCAGCGAAAGCCTCGTGCAGATCCCGTACACGCGATTCAATGGATGATGAATCAAATTCATTTATTTCTTTCGCATTCTCTGAAAAAGAGACACAAAAGCCCAGCTCCTCCAATTTTGTCTTCGCGGCATTTATATTTTCATCTGACATAACGGACATGCTTGTGGCCGGAGACACAATACGAATGCCGTCACCTTTTTTCAATTTTTCCGGATACAAAAAAAACCCTCCTTAAATGGTTTAATCTATTACACCATATTAACGAGGGTTTATCTATATTTTTTACAGGTCGACCCATTTAATGCCGCCTGATTGCGTATCATTGTCAATCCAAACATCAAAGTGATGCTTTTCATAAAAATGAACGAGTCTGTCGACATGATCCCAATCACGCTTAGCGATGTCGCCCGTCACTTTCGGGATATTCTGCTCTCTGGCGATATGTTTTAAAAATTTCATGCAGATCGAGCCGTAGCCGTGGTTCGGCGGGCCTTTAATGTCCCCGATATGAATGGCATTGTCATAATAAGAGGCGATCAGTGAAAAACAGCCTCTTCCCCGGTAGGCTGACTCACAATCAGTCAGCATAATCTTACATGTTTGGCCATCATCAATCGAGGAAACAATGATCCAATCGTCATTGTTCGATTGATCAATACCAAGCACTCGCGCGTCTTTTGATACATCTATCAGATTTTCCCGCATTCTGAAAATCTGAAATTCAAGTTTATGAAGCTCTTTTTCCAGCTCTTTCTGATCTCTTTCTTCTGCAGTAAACAAAATCATACTCCTTTCACAGCGTAAAAGTCTTAGTTAAACACAAGTATCCATTGTAGTAAATGATGTCTTGGTTTGTAAATGGGTTTTGCAAAAACTTTTTTAGAAAAGTCTGCCGTTTATATGTGGATTGACGTTTTTAAGGCGGTGCGGATAGGGAAAGGAACAGTGAGCAGCGGAAAAAGGAGGAATCTATAATGGCAATTGACTCACTCATCGGCAAATTGAAGTACGTAATGACGGAATCTCCTGATAAAATGCTTTCCTTATATGTAAATACGGATATGAGAAATCCGGATCAGCAGGGGGGAGAGTGGAAAATCGCCTTGAAAACCGGTTTTCGGAGATTAAAAGAGTATCTGTCTGCCAGTGATCCGGAAGAAAAAAAATCTCTCGTCCGCATCATGGAACGTGTCTATCAATATATCGAGGGGCTTGGTAAAGAGATGCCGCGAAGTCTTGTATTTTTTGCATCGGGAGAAGGCGGTATTTGGGAGACGATTCAATTGCAGGTGCCTGTCGAAACACGATTTTATTGGGAGGAAGCGGCTGTCCTTGATCAATTAGAACTTCTTCGTGAACAATTTCCGAGCACGGCTTTTATTCTCACCCAGCAGAATGAAGTGAAGATCATAGAAACCGTACTCGGAAAAATTGAAGGGGTGGAGCATTATCATTACGACGTCATCAATGAATCGTGGAAACCGCAGGATGTAAGCGGAAGCTCCTCCGCGTCGATGGACGAAGACGCTGCCAAAGCCCACGTCGAAGAAAACCAAAACAGGCTGTATAAACGATTGGCTTCAAACCTTGATCAAAAGGCCGCTTCACACCAATGGGAGCGTCTCGTAATCGCAGGGGACAAAGAAACAGCCGATATTCTCGATCAGCATATGAATAAACCGATAGATCGGATCATTCCAAAAAATCTGTTGAATGAAAACGAACATAAGGTGATAGAAGAACTGTTGAAGGAAGCATAATATGACGAAAGGCCGGGTCTCAAACACCCGGTCTTTTTAGGGCTTAAGTTTGTCTAATTTCTGACGAAGCGGGCGAAACCGTTGACATCAAAGCTGAATTCTCATACCATTTGGATAGTCAGTAAAATTGAGAGAGGTCATAAGATGAATCAGACAGAAAACAAACCTAAAAGTTATACCGGTATCGTGCTGACATTGACCGTTCTGATCAACGGGTTAATTGCGGTGCTGTTTTTTATGCCGAAATCGGGACAGGTCAGCATTGCCAATATTCATATTCTGCCGATGTTAAATGCCATTTTTAACAGCTTTACTTTTATCTTTTTGCTGGCAGCGCTCTTTATGATTAAGCAAAAAAATATTCAAGCGCATAAACGTTTTATTTTGGCGGCGTTTACGACGACTTTGCTGTTTTTGATCTGCTATGTCGTATACCACTCTGTGGCTGAAAATACTTTATTCGGCGGCCACGGTATCATTCGGGGGATTTATTTCTTTATTTTAATTACGCACATCTGTCTTTCCGCCGTTATCGTGCCGCTTGCGCTGTTTACGCTGATCAGAGGATTCAGCATGCAAGTGGAGCGCCACAAAAAAATCGCGAGATGGACGATGCCGCTCTGGCTGTATGTCAGTCTGACGGGTGTCATTGTATACTTAATGATCTCACCGTATTATTAAAAAAAGCCGTGCTCTGCGCGGCTTTTTTCTATTGATTGAAAAAGGCGCCTCATCAGGGCGCCTTTTACTCTTCAAGCGTTTCAAGTGTTGTTACATTTAAGGATTGTTCAACGGTTTTTGTTTTTGCTTTTACTTTTTCTGCGTACGTGTAATCACCATAGCAGTAGGGATAACGGAAATTGTCTTTGTTCCCTCCGCAAGTGTAAAGTTTCGGATTCTTTTTGACCTGCTGCTCGGAGTATTGTTTTGCCAGTTCCTCAGTATGCGATCCTCCATGTTCAGCCACAAAATCAATATAGCCGGCTCCCATGTTGTAGCTTTGTATAATCGTATCCAAGTCTACGCCTTTTTTCTTGCCTGTTTGGTACATGAGAGTGAATTGTTTGATTCCCTGTTTGATACTGGTTTGAGGGTTTTTAATCTCATTTCGCTTTAAACCCAGAGATTCTGAAGACTGCATGGGATCATTTCCTCTTCCTTTTGACTCCTGATATATCATGCCGAGTACAAGCGATGTATATTTGGTGAGTCCTTTTTCATCCAGTTCGTCTTCAACAAGCGGTTTGTAATCTGTCAGCCGTTCAAGGACGATCGGCTTGACATCAAACGGAAGACTTTTGAGCCATTCATTATTTGAAAATAGCAGAATGAGGAAGAAGGAAACCATGACAAAAACACATATCATCATAAGACCCGCGGCAGCGAAACAGCCTTTTTTCTTTTTCTCCACTGTGTTTCACCCTCAATTTCAGGAGCATTATGACTTTTTCATTATGACACAGATGAATGCGCGAAACCAAGCGGAAACCCGTATTTGAAACATAAATTTAAAATAACGGTTCTTTTGTCAGGCGCAGGATGTATCTGCATCAATTGACATTTGGTATAATTGGGCTACTTGAGAAAAGAAGGGTGAGGTATATGACTGAATTTCACGAATCCGGAAACAAAAATGACCCCGCTGTCGATTTAGATGAGGAAACTTTATTTTTGGTTGCCCAGACTTTTAAGGCGTTGTCTGATCCGACCAGAATCAGAATTCTCCATTTGCTGTCACAGGGTGAGCACGCGGTAAATGATATCGCAGAAAAGCTGAATTTGCTGCAGTCTACCGTTTCTCATCAGCTGCGTTTTCTTAAAAATCTGCGCCTCGTCAAATCACGCAGAGAAGGAACATCCATCTATTATTCTCCTGAGGATGAACATGTGTTAGATGTGCTTCAGCAAATGATTCACCATACGCGGCACGATTAAAAAACATCCCTGCTTTTTAGACAGGGATGTCAGCCGTACTGACTGTTATTGGTTTGGTCTCTGCTCGTTTTTAAAACATAAAAAGAGAAGCCGCTGTAATACACTGCGATGAAATAAAAGATACTGATGGTCAGCGGATCGGCGCCGACCGTTTGGCTGTATGCCTCCGGATGGGTAAAGTCCGCTGTGACCCGGTAAATTTCAATAACGCGATAAACAAATCTCGATAGGAATAACGTTAATAGAATAAGTTCAATCCACAGGTGAGTGCGAAAATACATTTTTCCGCGGCGTTCTTCAAATGAAATGTTCCGTTTAGCAAACAGGACCAGAAGCCAGCCGCAAAAAGTGCCGAATATAAGATGGCCGTATAAAGCCGGGTGTGTGATGCTGAAAAACGCCAGAGCTGCGGCCAGCAATGAAAACAAAATCATTCTTGTATAAAGCCAGCGGGGTTTCAAAGGCTGGAAGCCGACGGACCGTTTCACCTTTTTATACAAAAAAAAGGCAATCATTAAGACAGGGCAGATGCTTTGAAGTGTGATATGCATGGTGTGGAACTCTCCCTCCGTTGAGTAGTGTATGCTTATCCGGCTGGTTTTAGTAGTCTGATTTATTCGCAGGCTGAAAGCATCTTTTATCACATTATGCACGTTTCTTTTTTTTGCATAAGAGAAGCGCCCGCGCCTTTTTCAGGATTTAAACATAAAACTCTTGAAAAACTAACGGTATTAGTTATAATAAAACTAATGATATTAGTTTTAGGGGGATGTTGATGAGAATCTTACAATACGGAAGTGTTTGGCAGCTGACTTTTTTTCCAGCGCTTTTCCCGGTGAATTGTTATTTGGTTGAAGAAGAAGAAGGAGTAACCCTGATTGACGCCGGACTGCCTAACAGTCATAAAGGAATCAAACAAGCATTGCGGCAGCTTGGGAAGCCGCTGAATGACATATTACTCACCCACGCGCACGGGGATCACATCGGTTCGCTTGACTCATTAGCTGCGGAATTTCCGGATGCTTCCGTCTGTATTTCTGAGCGGGATTCTTTCTTGCTGAAAGGTGACACTTCATTATTTGAGCATGAAGCACAAACGCCGATAAAGGGGGGAGTGCCGAAAAATGTTCAGACCGAACCTGATCGCCTGCTGAAAGGCGGCGAGCGGATCGGATCTTTACTTGTCATTCCCGCTCCCGGTCATACGCCGGGAAGCCTCGCTTTTAAAGATATGAGAAATGATATGCTGATCGTCGGAGATGCCTTTCAAGTACGGGGCGGCCTTGCTGTTTCTGGGAAGCTGAAATGGAAATTTCCGTTTCCGGCTTTTGCTACGTGGAATAAAGAAGAAGCTGTAAAAACAGCAAGAACACTTATCGCTCATCAACCAAGCAGTCTGGCCGCCGGACATGGAAATGTTCTCTGCAATCCCGTTGAAATGATGGCTGAGGCTGTTGAGGAAGCCGAACGAAGCCTGCCGGGAGGCCGATCATAATGTCACCGAGAGTCGGAATGAGCCTTGACATGATATTGAGAGCTGCAGCAGGCATCGCTGACGAAAAAGGGCTGAACGAAGTGACGCTTGCGGCTGTTGCAAAGTCCTTAAACGTAAAACCGCCTTCCCTTTACAATTTTGTCAATGGCCTTCAAGGAATTAAAACAGAGCTGGCTGTCTCCGGTTTAACTATGTTATATGAAAAAATGGCGGCCTCTGCAGAAGGACTGACGGGCGAAACGGCTTTGCTTGCTCTCGCCGATGCCTATATCAATTTCGCCGAAGCCAATCCCGGATTATATGACGCAACATTTCAAAAGATAAAAGATGGCCGGATTGAGAATCTGTCAAGCCTGCTTGTAGAGCTTGTTGTCAGGCAGCTGACAGCTAACGGATATGCACAGTCTGACACTGCGATTCATGCTGCGAGAGGACTGAGGAGCCTTCTTCACGGATTTGCCGTGTTGAGAAAACAGAGTGCATTTGAATTAACCGAATCAATTAAGGAAAGCCGGAAGTTTGCAGTTGTTGCTTTTCTAAGAGGTTTGCAGGAGAGGGAACAATAATATTATTATGTAAACTAAATAAAAAGACGTATCATGTAAAAGGAGGGACAAATGGATTCATTACAACATATCATTTGTGAGCGGCGCACCTATTCACATATTTTTGATTCTCATGCACACACATACTGTCAAATGCTCTTTCCGCTCGAAGGACAGCTGGACCTGGAGACAGAAAGACGTAAAATCAGATTAAAACCTGATCAAATGTTGTATATTCCGCCTGGGCATGAACATCGGTTCCGTTCTTTGGAGCGAAATGAATGTCTCGTTCTCGACATACCGGCATATTTTTTCAAAGGTTCATTTGCCCCCGGCGTTCTGAATAAGCTTGATCCTTTTTGGACATCGATTCGGTTTCTGCTGACAGAAGAGACAAAGCAGCAATCGGCTCATTCATTGAGTCTGCTTGCAGAATATATTGCTGAAAAGATACAAGAAAACCGTACAAATGATTCAATTGCGTATATCCGCCGAAATCTCTCAAAGACTTTTACAATTAAAGAGCTTGCCGCAATGGAACATTACCACCCGGCGTATTATTCCGACTGGTTTAAAAAGCAGACGGGGAAAAGCCCGCAAGCTTATATTGCTGAGCTCCGTATGAAGAAAGCGGAACAAATGCTTATTGAAACAAAATGCCGGCTGACAGACATCAGTCAGGAGGTCGGCTTTCAAAATTTGTCTTCCTTTACCAGATGGTTTGTCAGACATAAGGGAATAACGCCGCGTGTCTTCCGAAACACCTTTCAATCTGATAAATAATCCTGAAAATCGGTTAAATAAACTGCTTCTTTTTTTGGTAACATGATTGTAAAAAAGGAGTTTTTGATATGGCAGTCATTGAAGATTTTATCAAGCTTGATCTCAGAATAGGAACGGTCGTAAAAGCGGAAGTATTTCCGGAAGCAAAGGTGCCGGCCATTAAGATGACAATAGATTTCGGCGAAGAGATCGGCATGAAACAATCAAGCGCCCAGATTACAAAACGGTACGAACCGGGTGATCTGACGGGCAGACAGGTGACAGCTATTGTCAACTTTCCGCCGCGGCGGATCGCCGGATTTAAGTCAGAAGTTCTCGTTCTCGGCGGCATCCCGGAAAAAGGAGACGTTGTCCTGCTTACGCCAGAGCAGACAGTACCGAACGGAACGAAAATCGGATAATAAAAAAAGACGTTTGCAGAAGCAAACGTCTTTTGCGTATTGAGGCGATACACCACACGCCACATTCGTGTGTGCCGCAAGGGCATGTGCATCGGCTTACACAATTCAGCTCATCGCTATATCAATATAGCATGGCGGGTGTAGAAATGCAAGAGATTTTTTAATATATGTTATATCTGGCTTTGTTTTGCCGATCCCAGATTCCTTCGTGTAAGGTTTTCTTTGAAATTTTATGATCTTGAATAAAGCAGTTCGACAAATGCAAGAGATTCATCTAATCTTATATCCTATGGTAAAATTTAGACGGAAAGAAGCAGAAAGGAGCCGTAAATGAAGGTATTTGAAGCAGCCTCGTTCATTTCAGCCGCAGAAAAGCGGGCAAAACAATACGATCAGATTAGAGAACAATTTATCAATCTCAGAAAAGCATTTCAGGGAATGGCTGATTTAGATGACAGTGAGTTTTCAGGCAAAGGCGCCGACAACATTAAAGCATTCTTTCAAGATCACGCCGGTGTCACAGACAGCTGGCTTAATCTGATCGATATGAAAATCGCGTTTCTTAACAGTATTTCTGGAAAAGTATCTGATGCCGGATTGGCCGATTCGTTTGTGGAAGAGTCATTTTTAGAACACGAGCTGACTCATGCGAAGAATACATCACAAGCCATCATGCAGGAGCAGCGCAATGAAATGAAAGGTATCCTTGATGAAATCAGCGATATCATTCATCTTGATGTTTTCTCGACAGAAGATGTCGATCAAAAGCTTGAGTCAGCAGATAAAAAAAGGAACGATACCATACATAAACTCGGAAAGCTTGATCACGATCTAACGAAAGAATACGCAGAAACCGAGGCAAATGAACATTTCATTCAGGCAGATTTTCAACAGCTCCAAAACGCTACGGGAAAAGGGAAAAACGCCACTCCGCTTCACTATAACGCCAAGGCATACCGAGAAAGCGACATCCATAAGAAAAAAGACGAGATTGCAAGACACTCAGACACATATTTAACGTTTAAAAAGGAAGAAGCGAAAGAGCGGGAAATCAAGGATCTGAAGAAAAAACTCGCCGACGGTGTGACCGATCCAGATGAATATTTAGAAATTGCGAAGAAGATCGGCTATGAAAACCTTGAACCTTCCCAGCAGCAATATGTCATTCAGCTTGAACAAGCAAAACAGCTGGAAGAAGCCGGAGAAGTGACTTGGGATATATTAAAAGGAGCCGGCGTTGGTTTATATGATGTCGGGAAAGACACGGTTAGCGGGTTATGGCAACTAATCACTAAACCTGATGAAGTTGTTGAAGGTATCATAGGGGCAGTTGCTCATCCAATTAACACGTATAATGCCATTTCAACAGCTATTGAGGAATCGTATCAAAAAGATATGGTAAATGGAGATGCGTATTCCAGATCAAGATGGGTGACATATGCGGTCGGTTCAGCAGCTGTGGCTGTCGTCGGAACGAAAGGCGCAGGAGCCGTTAACAAAGCTGATGCGGCGGGGAAAGTCATAAACAAGGCAGGGCAGGCAGGGAAGAAAATTAAGGACGTTAAACTTCCAGAACTCCTTCCTTATAACTCTAAATATGATCTTGCTCTGTCGGGTGACGTACCATACAATGTGGTTGACAGCCAAAACCTTAAAAATGAACTTTTGACCAATGCAAAGAAAATCCCGGATGGAACGAGAAAGCCGTTTACTGGTCAAGAAATAAACCTTCCTTGGTTAAATAAAGAAAAGTATGGTGCTGTTGAAATAGACGGCAAAGTAAAAGTTAAAGGACAAATTAGAGATGTAAGCCGTAGAGTCTATACCTTAAAGGACATTGATATTAATCAAAAAACTCCAAAAGGAAAAACCAACCTGGAATTAATGAAAGATGGTAAGTCTCCTTATGCTAAAGACGGAACACAGATTAACTTACATCACCTCATACAAGAAGAAAGTGGACCGTTGCTTGAGATACCTAATAGTTTACATACAAAGTATAGCGACGTAATACATGGCCTTAAAGGTAATGGAGAAAGCTTCCGGAATGATGTTTACCTGGAGAAACAGTACGATAACTTTAAGACAAGGTATTGGAAGTGGAGAGCAAAACAATATGAGAAAGAATAAGGGGTTATAAACCATGGATTTTTATTTAAAAGTAAAAGAATTCATAGCTGATAATGCAAAAGAAAAAGATTTTACGGGTGGGATTGGAGAAGATAAAATTTTAAAAATTGAGCAAGATCTTCAAGTCACGTTGCCAGATAGCTACAAATGGTTTCTTAGAAAATATGGTTCTGGCGGGGTTTATGGAATCGATTTATTAGGCTATGATTTTGGCGGTGCTTCAGTTGTAGAAACAACCAGGGAATATCATGAATATAGGGGATTGCCAAGTGGCTTAGTAGTCATAGAACATGTTGATTTTTTTGGGTATTGTTTAGATACCAATAAAATCAACAGTGAAGGAGAATGTCCAGTTGTTATTTGGAGTGAATTCGGTGGCTATAAAGAACTTAATTCTGCCCATTTTATAAAGTTCTTTTATGAAAGACTTCATGAGATGAAAGAAAACTGGGAAGAAGATGCAGACTGGGACGATTAATAAAAGAAAGCTCTCTATTAGAGAGCCTTTTTTAGATTTTCAATTTTTAACAGGCTTTATAATGAGCAAACAGGCATTACTCAAAATACTCGCCGCGCCTATCCAAAGCAGCCATTGTGTTGCGGTCAGCCATGAGGCAGTTAGGATAAAGAGTCCAATGGCAATTGATATATAATTGCCGGCTCGGTCCAGTTTATGTTTGCAATGAATTTTATATTTGGCATGAGAAATAAATTGATCAATTTTATCTTTCAGCTCATAGCATTTTTCCTTCATTTTATCCTCTGTTTCTTTTACTTTTCGATAAAGCATATTATTCATCGTCTGCACTCCCATATCGCCGTTTTGAAAATTCAGCCATGATTTTTTCTTCATAGTCATCTGAGATGAATTGTGCCTGATCTTCAACTTTCAAATGTGCTTTTTCTTCAAAACCATCCTGTTCTTCACCATCAAAACGATAAAGTTTTTGCAATAGCCTCCAGAATGTTTCAATTTCATCAGTTGTGAAGTCATGAAACATATCCGCTAAAAAATAGGTGGATTTTTCTGAACAGGAAATTAACGCTTTTTTTCCTTCAGGGGTAATCTCAATATTGATTGCACGTTTATCCAGTTTGCTTGGCACAGTGTGAACATATCCTTTTTTCGCGAGGCTTGAAATTAATTTGTTAGCGGTTTGTTTTGTTGTGCCCAGCTTTTTAGCGATATTCATAAGTGTGGTATCTTCCGTCGGTAAATGGGCAATAGCAATAAGAGTCATGTGCTGTCGGGAAGTCAACATTTCTAAGTATTCGTCCCCCCGAGCCTGCACTTTATTGACAACCGAAAATAATGATGCGTAACTTTGTTGCATAACATGCAGTTCCTTCATTAATAAATTAATATCCATAATATCTCCCATCTAAATTGTCACCATGTTGACAATTACAATATACAACGAAATGGGAAACAAGTCAACATGGTGACTAATGGGAGGGGTTACGGCTGTTTTCAAAAATGTCACAGGTAATCGGAATGTTTACAGAAGGGGTAATAAGTAAAAGAATGCGAAAAGGGCATTAATCCAAAGTGAGAAGGTGTTTGACATGCAGAAAGTGAACTGGTCAGAACAGTATGAATGGTTCAATAAACAAGATGAAAAAGACGGGCGTTTAATGGCGCTCCTTCGTCATGAGCTTACATATGAGGAAGTCATACGGTTATATATGAAAGGGTTTTATTTGAAATCAAAAGAAGGGGATGTTTCGTTACGTAAGAACGATATCCATCGTATGTTTGGGGTTGAAGAGAGGCAGGGCGGCGAATCTTGATGAACGGGAAGAGAAAAACCCTTCCCGCTTTTCATGGCAGCTGTTATTCTTTTTCCAGCATGGAAGTCAGCCATTCTCTTAATGCAGTTTTCTGTACATACCGCTTTCCGTTTCTCGTGATATGCGGAATGTCAGAGGTGTCGGGCACGATTTGTTTCGCTTCTTCCTTGGTAACTCCTAAATAATAACCGATATAGAAGTGCAGATCTTTTTCTTTAATGAGAATGTGGTCAGTGTGTTCATGAGGATCAGGTGATTTAAAGTTTTTCAATCCGTCTCCGATGAAATATCGTAATGATATCCATACAGCAAACCTCCAATAAACGTTATCACTTTTTATACGGTGAAGCCGGCCGAAAGGATTCAGCCTTCATCAAAACCGCTCGGCGTTTATTGCGGACGGTTTTAATTGCTGAGCTTTTCCACCTGCACCTTTCCGGAGAAGAAAACAGCGCCTCCGCCCATATCCGCCAGCCGATCGGGCGTGAGCGAATTGACGAGCTGTTTTTTATCATCCATATCGGCCCAAAGACCTTGGCTGACTGCAACGCCGGGAAGCACCTGTTCGCCGACCGAAGCTGTTAATTCACACTCGCCGCGGTGATTCCAAACTCTAACGGTTTCCCCGTCTTCTATGTTCCGGCGTACAGCATCTTCTGTATGAATAAAAAGCTTTGGCGCTTTTTCCAGTTTTACGTGTTTTTCATTATTCGAAAATGTCGAATTTAAAAAATTATGATTCGGTCCCGGGACAAATAAAAGCGGAAAATCGCCATCGCTCTCAAGAGGGATGTGTGTCGGCAGCGCCGGATAACCGTCTTGTTTCATCTTTTCCGAATATAATTCAATTTTTCCGCTCGGTGTCTTGAGCTGTCCCGGAAAAAGCGGTTTTTTCCGTTTGGCTTTCATGAAGGAATGGCGTGAGAGCGCTTCGTAATCAATATCCTCGATATACGGATTGTCGGGAAAGTCCAGCGCCTGTCTGATCAATTCTTCATCGGAATCCTGAAGCTCCTGCTCGGTAAATCCCATTGCTCCGGCAAGCAAACGGAACAATTCCGTATTCGATTTGCTGTCCCCGTAGGGTTCGATCACCGGTTTTTGCAGCTGAATAAAATGATGCCAGTAAGACGTGTAAAAATCCGTGTTTTCAAAAGCGGATGCAGCAGGGAGCACGATATCCGCATATTTGGCGGTTTCCGTTAAAAACAGATCGTGAACGACTGTAAATAAATCCTCCCGCATCAGGCCTTTTCTGACTTTATTCGCTTCCGGCGCAACCACTGCGGGATTCGTACCGTAAATAAACAGGGAGCGCACGGGCGGTTTTGTTTCTAAAAGAACGCTTCCGAGCCTGTTCATATTAAATGATCGCGGCTTCCTGCCGTAAAGCAGATCAGGCCGCTGGAGCGCTTGTCTGTTATAGTTTAATACCGCGCTGTTGTGCTTGATTGCGCCTCCTCCGGTGTTGAGCCACTGTCCTGTAACAGCCGGAAGGCAGGCAACGGTGCGGACGATCATTCCGCCATTGTCATGGTGCTGAATGCCGTTTCCGATCCTGATAAGGGAAGGGGAGGTTTCTCCGTACATTCTCGCAAGGCGTCTGATATCGTCGGCTTTAACGCCTGTAATAGCAGAAACCGTTTCCGGATCATAGTGTTTGACATGCGCTTTTAATTCGTCACTGCCTTCGGTGTATTCTGTGAGAAATGCTTCATCGTGAAGGTTTTCGTCGAATAAGACATGCATGATACCGAGGGCGAGTGCGGCATCTGTGCCGGGGCGAATGGGAATAAACCAATCGGCAAGCCGGCCGGTTTGGTTCTTATGTACATCGATAACGACAATTTTAGCCCCTTTTTTCCGGGCTTTTTGAGCAATCATGACTTGGTGCATATTCGTGCTGACGGCATTGATTCCCCAAAAAATAAAGAGCTTTGCATGTATGGTCTCCTCCGGATCAGTACCCGCTCCTTCACCCATTGTATAGTTATAGCCTTCAGATCCGGCTTTGCTGCAGATCGTCCGTTCGAGATGACTCGCTCCGAGACGATGGAAAAAACGGCGGTCCATTCCCTCTGCCGCCAGTTTTCCCATATTGCCGTAAAAGCTGTACGGAAGAATGCTTTCCGCTCCTTCTTCGGCAATAAGCTCTTTCCAGCGCGCACTGATCGTATTGATCGCTTCCTCCCAGGAAATAGGCGCAAACGCGGCTTCACCTTTTTTACCGATCCGTTTTAACGGAACGGTTACGCGCTTTTCATCATAAATGCGCTCAGCCATGTGTCTGACTTTGTTGCAAATATTCCCTGATGTGACCGGGTGATCGGGGTCTCCCTGAATGTTAACGATTTTTCCGTCTTTTTTTGTCACAAGCAAGCCGCATTGATCGGGACAGTCTAGTGAGCATACCGACTTAAAGACCCCGTTCGGCTGTTTTGCAGCAGAATTCATAGCCCATTTCTCCTCTTTGTTTATATTGTAAGCATTATAACATTTCAAAATCGAACGTCAATTCAGAAAAAAAGTGTTGACATCACGGAAAGACTTTTCTATGATGAGTTTATTCTTTTAAACAGCCTGACAATTTCATCATTTTATTTTCTATCCAGAGAGGTGGAGGGACTGGCCCTACGAAACCTCGGCAACATTTATTGTGCCAATTCCAGCAAGCGTATGCTTGAAAGATAGGAAAGAATGATCTATACATATTTGTGCGCTTCAAGTGCATAAAGACGGTATATGAATCTCTTTCCTTCTTTGGGGAAAGAGATTTTTTTATGAAAAAATTTATGTGAAAAGGATGTTTTGCACCATGACGGTTTTAATTACCGCACCATATCACGACGAGGGGCTGAAGGAGCTGACGGAGCTGTTCGGCCGGACTGTGCACCGGCCGTGGAAGAAGCACGGCCGGGCCTATCGGGAAGATGAATTAATCCGAATGATTCAAGAGACAAACGCGTCGGGGCTTATTACTGAACTTGATGAGGTGTCTGAGCGTGTTATTGACATATTGCCCGATTCCGCTTTTATCGGTGTCTGCAGAGGAATGCCGTCTAACGTGGATATTGCGGCGGCGACTAAAAGAAAAATCCCCGTTTTCTTTACACCGGCCCGCAATGCCCAGGCTGTTGCTGAAATGTTTATCGGAAATGTGATTTCATTTTTGCGTCATACGTATTCTTCCCATCAGTGGCTGAAGGACGGGAAGTGGAATGGTGATTATTTGCAGGCTTACGTCAAATTCAGAGGAAATGAGCTGACAGGGAAAACAGTCGGCCTTATCGGTTTCGGAGCTGTCGGACAGAGAATCGCCCGGCTATTGGCCGCCTTTGACTGCAAGGTGCTTTACTATGACCCATTTGTCCGTCATGAAAACCGGGAGTATGAAAAAACGACGATTGAACGGGTATTTTCTGAAAGTGATATTGTTTCCGTTCACTTGCCGCGCACAGAAGAAACCATCGGCCTTATCGGCGCCCGGCACTTTCAATTGATGAAACAGGAAGCTGTTTTTGTCAATACGTCAAGAGCGGCGGTTACAGACAGGGAAGAGCTGCTGCGGGTGCTGAAAGAACGGCGGATTAAGGGAGCGATCCTTGACGTGTTTTATCACGAACCGCCTGAATCTTCTGATTATGAATTGATCTCTTTGCCGAATGTGTTAGCGACTCCCCATTTAGCGGGCGCAACATTTGAAGTGGAAGATCATCATGTGAAGATTTTAAATGAAGCGCTTTTCAAATGGAAACAAGATCAAACCTGCTCAATACGTGAACTTTATAACAAAAGAGAACTTGAAACGGAAGGAGGAGGCTGTAATGGCTGAACAAAAAGGCTACCTTGTATTTGACATCGGGACGGGGAATGCGCGAGTCGCGGTCGTGACTGCCGGCGGCGAAGTGACCGCGCTTGAAAGGGAAGACATTGAATATGTGACGGATCCGCTTTATCCGGACGGACGATATTTCTCACCGGAAGGGTTATGGAAGCAAATCAGCGCTATGGCAAGGAAAGTTATTGGCAAAAGCCCTCATATTACATTAATCGGAATCACCTCAACAAGCCAGAGGCAGGGAATTGTTCTGATCAATAAAGATAAAAAGGCATTTCTCGGTCTGCCCAACATTGATAACAGAGGCCGTGAATGGGAAGACGGGATTGAGACAAAAGAAGAAGTGCATCAGCAAACCGGACGTCTTCCGAGCGCTTTATTTTCCGCCATGAAACTTGTCGGATTAAAAGCTAGACAGCCGTCTTTATGGAAAGAAGTGAAGTACATCACAAGCATCAGTGACTGGGTGACATTTGAGCTGAGCGGTATTTTAAGCTATGAACCGTCACAGGCTGCTGAAACACTGCTGTTTGACGTAAGGAAAAAGGCGTGGTCAGAGAAATTATGCAACATCTTCGGTGTGCCTTCTGCCATTCTTCCTTCACTCGTCCGATCTGGGACGGTTGTCGGAATGTTAACGTTTAAGAAAGCGGCGGTTCTCGGTCTATCTGAAAGAGTGCCTGTGATTGCAGGCGGGGGAGACACACAGCTTGCCATCAAAAGTGCAGATGCAAAGCCGGGAGATATCGTCATCGTATCCGGCACGACGACGCCGATTACAAAGATAACAGCGGAGACCGGAACCGAAAGTTTAGAGAATGCATGGCTGAATTGCCATACAGAAGAAGGTCAATGGCTTCTTGAAACGAATCCGGGTGTAACAGGACTCAATTATCAAAAATTAAAATCCATTTTTTATCCGAATGAATCCTACGGCGTTATGGAACGGGAAATCGCAAGTCTGCAGAAACATGATCATGCTTGTATTTCTGCGTTAGGCTCCTATTTATCGCCTGAGAAAAACGCACTGGCAAAAGGCGGATTTATTTTTGACGCTCCGCTGTCCCAAAACTTAAGCAGAGCCCATTTTGTCAAAGCCGCACTGCTGGAAATCGCTTTTTCAATCAAATGGAACTATGAGGCGTTAACAGAGGTGTCTTCCTTTTCACAAGATGATGTGAAGGTGTGCGGCGGCGGTTTCCAAAGTGATGCTTTGACGCAGTTTCTTGCTAACCTTCTCCAAAAGAAAATCTATAAGAGAGAGGGGTTCAGCCAGGCATCCGCAATGGGAGCGGCGATGATTTGCAACGAAGCTCTCGGTGTGACAGCAGAGCTTTCGAGCCGCACAAAGGTAATTGAGCCGGAAGCGGATCAGACGGATCTCTTCCTATATGAAGAATGGAAATATACGCAAAAATTATTTACTCATTTTCAGCCGGCGGTGAAAGCCTGACTTGGGGATGAGATGACAACATGAAAGATTGCTGAGGAGGAACAAAAATGCTTAATAAAATAGGAATTCCGAAACAGCTCGCATGGGGATTTTTGGGAGTCGTGCTGTTTATGATGGGGGACGGCCTTGAACAAGGCTGGCTCAGCCCGTTTTTAGTTGAAAACGGCTTGACGGTACAGCAATCAGCATCCCTGTTTACGGTTTACGGTATTTCTCTCGCTGTGGCGTCTTGGTTTTCAGGGGTCTGCCTCGAAGCCTTCGGCGCAAAGCGGACGATGTTTATGGGGCTGTTGTTTTACGTTATCGGAACAGCCGCGTTTATCGCATACGGATTTGAAAATCTTAATTTGTCGGTGATGTATGTCACGTATTTTATTAAAGGGCTGGGTTATCCGCTGTTTGCCTATTCTTTTTTGACATGGGTGATTTACCGGTCGCCGAAAAACAGGCTCAGTACGGCGGTCGGCTGGTTCTGGATTGCATATTGCTGCGGGATGTTTGTATTCGGTGCTTGGTATTCAAGCTGGGCCATCAAATCCTTCGGCTATTTGAATACACTGTGGAGTTCAATTTTCTGGGTCTGCCTCGGCGCGTTTTTTGCTTTGATTTTAAATAGGGACCGCTTTGAAAAGAAAAAGGCAGATAAGCGGGAAAAGGCGCAGGAATTAATGAAGGGAATCACCATCCTTGCTGAAAATCCGCGCGTGCTCTCTGGGGGGATCATTCGGATCATTAACAGCATTGGTACATACGGATTTCCGGTATTTCTTCCGATGCATATGGCGCAGCACGGCATTTCTACAAATGTATGGCTTCAAATTTGGGGAACGATCTTTCTCGGAAATATCGTCTTTAACTTAATCTTCGGCGCAGTCGGCGATGCATTCGGCTGGAAGAAGACTGTCATGTGGTTCGGGGGAGTGGGCTGCGGCATTTTTACTCTTTTATTATATTATGCTCCTGTTGTATCACATGGGAACTTGCTTTTCGTCAGCATTGTCGGTTTTATATGGGGAGGGCTCCTCGCCGGATTCGTTCCGATCGGGGCTATCGTGCCGACGGCGGCCGGCAGCGATAAAGGTGCTGCCATGTCTGTGTTAAATCTGGCTGCGGGCCTGTCGGCATTTGTCGGCCCCGCGCTTGCCTGGGCGTTCATCGGGCTTGTCGGCGCACAAGGCGTTGTATGGATTTTCGCAGCGCTCTATTTCGTAAGTGCAATCTTGACAAATCAAATCAAAATACCTGAAGAGAAAACGGCAAAACACAATAAAGCATTGCCTGAATACGCTTCTTAACAGCACCGCCCCGAAAATTCGGGGCGTTTTTTTACAGCTGCTGAAGAAACCCGGCAAAGCGCTGAATTTGTTCACGTAACGATTGTTTGTTTTCGTGAAATTGTTTGAAACGATGTCCGTTTGCTCCGGACGGATGCGGGAAGCCTTCCAGAATGACCGCATGACCCATTCTGCCGTTCTTCTTCAGCATGCGGCAGGCTGATTCTGCTGCTTTGCCGAGAGGGATAAGCAGAATGTCCTTTTTCATCATTTCTATTTCATCCGGAAAACATGTCAGCGCGTAACGGCTGAGAAGAGCTGACCTGCTGATTGCCGGCCGATGTCCCGTATAGTTTTTCTGTTTATAAAAAACAGGGTGTTTGATAACGGACGTTGTATGAAGAAGCTCCCGTTTTGAATCAAATAACCGGGATGAATCCTCAACGTGAAGCGCGGCCGGCAGACCGCATTCATTAAGCATTTCGATGATGTTCTGCCTCATTGAACCGGAAAGTCCGGCCGCTTTTTTTGTTTCATAGGCTATCGTTTCAAGAGTTTCGCCATCTTTTAAAAGCTGTGCCGCTTTTTTGTAAGCCAGCTGCATTTGAAAAAAACCGGGTGTGATTCCGGAAATGGCAACGACTGCATAAGGGTTAATATATTCATTATGAGGCGAATAATACAAATCCAGATCTCCGTCCTTAGCTAAATGGAAAGCCGGAGTCAGCAAATCCGATTTTGTAAACCCTACCGAAGAAGATAGTGCTTTAAGCTGCTGCAAAAAATGCGCAAGCCGCTCACGATCGCAAATCATGTTATGCCTCCTTGAATCCGTCGGTTTCTCTTAGTGTCATCAAAAACGTCGGATGACATGCAGGCTCATACATCACTTTTACCGGCGTTCCAGAGCATCTTCAGGACGTGAGGCGTTCCTTTAACTTCGGCCGCCGTCGTTTGCACGGCTGTTTTTTTAGTGAGAAAATCTTCTTTCAGCTCTTTCTGCTTTTGCGATAACAGATCGGTTTCTGTTTTGATTTCATCAACGGCCGTCTGCATGGACGCTGTCGCGGCGTTAATCTTCTTTATATCAGGCGCTGTGTTTCTTTTAAAATGCACGGCGGATACGGCTGCATAAATTAATGCGGCAGCCGCAACGGCAGCACTGATATACAAAATGATGATCATCTGCTTTTCACTCCTTTTTTTCAGTTGATACCCTTTACGGATCGTGTTGAATCATTTTATTTGCTAATTGTTTTTTTTCTGCTTATAATGTGAAATCGTACATAAGGACATTCAGAAAGGGTGAAAGACGTGGAAAGTTTACAAAACAAAACGGCTCTTATCACGGGTGCGGGCAGAGGAATCGGCCGCGCCGCCGCTATCGCTTTAGCCAAAGAAGGAGTCAATATCGGTTTAATCGGCCGCACAGAAGCAAATGTCGAAAAGGTTGCGGAAGAAGTGAAAGCCCTTGGTGTAAAGGCATCATTCGCTGCTGCCGATGTAAAAAACCAAAAAGAGGTAGAGCAAGCCGTCTCCTCTATTAAAGAAGAACTCGGTGAGATTGACATCTTGATTAATAATGCCGGAATCAGCAAATTCGGCGGATTTTTGGATCTTACGCCTGAAGAGTGGGAAGACATCATTCAAGTGAATGTAATGGGTGTATACCACGTGACACGCGCCGTTCTACCTGAAATGATTGAGAGAAAATCAGGAGATATCATTAATATTTCTTCTACGGCGGGCCAAAGAGGCGCCGCGGCGACAAGTGCGTACAGCGCTTCTAAATTTGCCGTTCTCGGTCTGACTGAATCTCTCATGCAGGAAGTCAGAAAACACAATATCCGTGTCAGCGCAATGACTCCGAGCACGGTTGCCAGCGACATGTCTATTGAATTAAATCTGACAGACGGCAATCCGGAAAAAGTCATGCAACCTGAGGATCTTGCAGAATATATGGTTGCTCAATTGAAATTACATCCGCGCATTTTCATCAAAACTGCCGGTTTGTGGTCAACTAATCCTTAAACAAAAGGGGACCTGTCTTCATGACGGGTCTTTTTTATTCCATTCGAAACGGTCCATCGGCTCTTCTGATTATCTTTTGAAGGGGATGTTAATAGATCAAAAGATTCATCTTCTGAATTTCCGTGAACGGGGGAGTACCAGCGAAGCTGTCACAACCCGAAATAAGGAAATATCAAGATTAAAATAAGTTATAATTGGGGTAGCGTCAGAAAAATGCGGATTTACAACGTTAAGCAAATAAAGTTCCCAAAAGACGCTATATAGGGAAGGTCTCTCATCAATCCAGGGACATCTTTATTTTTAATTCAAAAATGAAGGCGCTTTATAAATTTGATATATCAGGAGTGGCAAAATGAAAAACAACTTAGAATATATCTCTCAATTGATTTATGACGCATACAATATCCCTCTTTTTATTTCCAATGAAAAATGTCATTCCCTAACTAGCAGTGGCGAACAGCTGAAACATCCTCTTTTTGATTCAGTAGAAACATCTATAAACAGGCTCATTCAACCAGACGATCAATATAACGTTCCTTTGATTAGAATAACAAACTATTTAGAAATATTTATCGTATTCCATCTATCTTCCATAGAAACAGTAATAATCGGACCTTTCACTTCCTTTGAAATGACCGAAAACAGCGTAAATGGTATTATGCATGACTATCATATTCCCTCTAGTTATCAGCAAGAGTTATACCATTATTACAGTCAATTAGAGCTGTTAAACCAAAAACAAATTGTATCGCTTTGCTCGCTCACGTATTTTTTAATCTGCCAAGAGCCTCTTGAAGAAGAATTAGTGAGATCCCAATTAATGAATTTTGACGAAATTGAACCGGCTCATACTGAGCAACTAATACGGCATCATCGTCTTGAGGCTTCTTTTCATATGGATCACCGAATTGAACAGAAAATATGGCAATATGTAAGTGAAGGGAAGAAAGAAAAGCTGTTGCAGCATTTGGAAAGCATTAAAATGGAGGGCATGAGTCAACTTTCGAAAAAAAGCCACCTTCGTAACATTAAAAATCAAGTAATTATTTATATTGCACTTGGTACGAGAGCAGCTATTGAAGGCGGTCTTTATCCTGAAATTGCCTATACAATGAGCCATATTAGCATTCAAAAAGTAGAAGAAACTTTCGACTTACAAAAAATTTTATTAATTGGTGATGACTTATTATTTTCATTAGTTGACCGTATGAATGAAAACAGGGAAAACACGCATTCTAAAGCTGTGAATGTTTGTAAAAACTATATATTCAATCATATTTTTGAGCAAATTTCGATAAAGGATTTAGCAGACCTAGTCCATTTAAATCCTGTTTACTTGTCTCAGCTCTTTAAAAAAGAAACAAACAAACCCCTTGGAAAATATATTCAAGAAGAAAAAATAAAAGAGGCACAAAAATTACTTATCCAAACTGACTATTCTGTAGCCGACATTTGTATGCTGCTTCACTTTAATAACCAAAGCCACTTTTCAAGCATATTTAAAGACTATACTGGCATAACACCAAATCAATACCGAAAAAATCCACTCATTCATTAATTTATTCTTCACGAAAAACACTGCTAATCCATTACGTATTAGCAGTTTTTTCTTATTAGACATATTTAATTGTTCAACAGATTCAATTAACATTTTCCTACATAGATTGCAATATGTATAATCTACTTCATTTATGGCATTAAGCGTTAATAATGACACCGCCATCTACATTTAATGTTTGCCCAGTAATATGTCTAGAATCATCACTCGCTAAAAACAGTACGGCAGGTGCAATATCTTCATATGGCGTGCCAAATCGTCTTAACGAAGTTTGCTTAAAGCCTAAGTATAATGGGTCACGCTGACCTTCAGGCAAATGGTTGATGTACGCTTGTATAGCATCTGTAATTGCTCCTGGATTTACTACATTTACATTAATATTGTCAGGACCCCATTCACGAGCAGCTACTCTAGAAAGACCGCGAATCGCTTCTTTGATCGCTGCATAAGCTGCATAGCCCTCCTGTCCTTCAATACCACTTCCAGAGCCAAAGTTAATGATTTTACCACCATTTTCTTTAAGGTATGGATAGCACAGTTTCATAAAATCCCATGTTGTAACGAGACCAGTCTGGTAACTTCTATCAAGTGTCTCTCTTGTATGATCCAAAAATGAATGAGGTGGCTCAATCGCCATCGCTAAATTTACTAAAATATCTACGGTTTGATATTGTACAACCGTATCCGAAATAAATTCTGTTGACTGCTTAATATCAGTAGCATCAAATGCTTTTGCAAATACATCTGCACCTATGCTTTTACATAATTCAGCTGTTTCGTTAAGCCCTTCTGCATTGATATCACATAATGCTAGTTTAGCACCTTCTTCTGCGAAGCGAAGTGCAATATATTTACCTAATCCGCCGCCAGCTCCTGTAATAACGGCTACTTTCCCAACTAATTTTTCCATTCTATCTTCTCCTTCTTTGCTAACAAATACTTTAAAATCGATTAAGCAGCATGTTAGTCAATAACAAAGATTTATAATACGGTTTCATTTTAAGCAGCTTTCTTTGTGTGAAATATGCATTTTTAAAGATTTTTATAAGAATTTATAGGATATTTGTTTTTTATTATTTCAAAATCTTTAATTTATTTTACCCAGGTTACGTAAGAAATAACCTATATAGGTCAGTAGGTACCATACAGCTTTAAAAGCTGTGTATGTGTAGACAGTCACGGTCAAGGGAAGTAGCTTTTGCCAAGATTAAAAGCTATCAATTCACAAAAACCAGCACCTGGATAAACGCTTGAAAAGGAATTAGGTAGTTGAAATGCAGTTGAATCTAGAATACGAATACGTTTGAAAACAGAAGTATAGGGAGAAGAAAACGATACAGATGAAGCTAATTTTTGGTTTAGTAGTTTGGCTATATCTGTTGCAAAAAATGAACAGCTTCCTGATTAAATCGTTGATTCAGTCCCTCAGGACTGATAAGCACATCAGTTGATGCTTCTAAACAGCTAGATAGCTGAGTTAAAGAAGTCGTAGCAACTTTTTGGCTCATCCACACACATAAAGCGATTAAATCCTTTGCTTGGTACTTACTCAATTGCTGAACAAACCCAACATCCCTAGCAAGATTCTGTAAGGCGTTTGGAGATAAAAACCTTTGAATTTCTTGAGCAAATAATTGTAATTCATCAGATATAGAAATAGACATACAAAAACGCCATCCTTTCCTATGATTCTACGAAAAGAATAGCGTATTTGTTAAGTGGCAATAAAGTTGTTTAATTCTTATTGGACTAACGCGCAGTTTAGTGCAAAAATCAAAGGTAAGGGAGGATTTTCACCTTTACCTTATTTTAACTTTAGCTCTAGTATAGGGTATGGACGTCCAGAAGAATCTGTTTCCGTTTCACTTACTATAAAAAAGCCATTATTAATATAGAATTTAGTTGCACTCTTATTGTCTTTATTTACATCAACTGTTGTAATATCAAAGTCTTTAATTAAAGAATTAATAATAGCTTTACCGTATCCTTTACCTATTTTATTAGGTTTTAAGAATAACATTTCTAAGTGTTGTTTATTTATAGCAGAAAAGCCAATTAAATCTTCTTTCTCATACCATAACTGGATATTAAGATGTGGGAAATATGAGGGTATTTCTTTTTTAAACTCTTCTCTATCGGTATCTCTTAAAAAATGATGAGTAGCTAAAATCGACTCTTCCCATATATTCAAAATTGTATCATAATCTTTCTGATTTGCTTTTCTATATATCATTAATATCTCTCCTTTAGTTTTAAATTATCAACTCCTTCCCAATAAGTATTTTATGATTTTCATGTTATATAACCACGAACTTAAAATGTTCATTAATAAAACCTCCAAATAAACATTTCGATAATTTGATTATAATATCAAATCTTTATTATTACTTTACAGTATTTTTTCATTTTAGGGGGTATTTTGTTTTTTAACTTGATAGTGATGTGGTACTACCCCTGAACGGAAGAATGAAATATCGGCACAAACATGTTATAGTTATACTAAATAAACTATGTACCAAATGTTCATTTATTCAATTTTTCCCTCTATCCATAAAAACAACAAGATACAAATAAAACTGATACAGCATATAAAAAGGGAAAAGGGCATCTATAGAGAATATTTAGTACATGGAATTATTTGTTAGAGGAAAGGGTGTGCACATATTGAAAGAAGAAAAAAGAAGTTCAACCGGTTTTTTAGTGAAACAAAGAGCTTTTTTAAAGCTTTACATGATTACAATGACAGAGCAGGAACGGCTTTACGGACTGAAGCTTCTCGAGGTGCTGCGTTCGGAATTTAAACCCATCGGTTTTAAGCCGAATCATACCGAGGTGTACCGTTCACTTCACGAACTATTGGATGACGGGATTTTAAAGCAAGTAAAAGTGAAAAAAGAGGGAGCCAAACTCCAGGAAGTCGTTCTCTATCAATTTAAAGACTATGAAGCTGCGAAGCTTTACAAAAAACAGCTGAAGACAGAGCTTGACCGCTGCAAAAAGCTGATAGAAAAAGCCATTTCAGATAACTTTTAAATCCGGCCGGAACGCACCCGGCCTCCCGGGCTCAAAAGGTTTGTAAGGTATGTTCTGTGATTCATTATACATAATAGCAGGCTCGGAACAATACATATCAATAAAACCTTCAAACTTGACATCGACTCTTGAAGTGGTAACATAAAAAACGTGTGAAAAATACGAACAAAATACGAACAAGGGAGATGTTACCGATCTTAGATCAAAAGAAAGTTGCTTTTATCGGAGCAGGATCAATGGCTGAAGGAATGATATCAGGCATGGTCCGCGCAAAAAAAATTCCCAACCAAAACATCTGCGTGACAAACCGCCGCAATACAGAGCGACTCGCTGAATTGGAACATCAATACGGTATTCAGGGCATTGCTTTTGACAGCATGAAAACCGAAGACATTGATGTCTTTATTTTAGCCATGAAACCGAAGGATGCTGAAATCGCTCTGGCTGCGCTGAAACGGCGTATTCAACCTCATCAAATCATCCTGTCTGTTCTGGCAGGCATAACAACCTCATTTATACAACAATCATTACATGATAATCAGCCGGTTGTAAGAGTGATGCCGAACACATCCAGCATGATCGGCGAATCGGCAACAGCTGCGGCTTTCGGAGACCATGTCTCTTACGGTTCAGCAAAAACCGCGGTATCCCTTTTGGAATGCCTCGGGGAAGTGTACGTGATCAAGGAAGATCAGATGGACATTTTCACCGGCATCGCAGGCAGCGGACCGGCGTACTTTTATTATTTAATGGAGTTTATTGAAAAAGCAGGTGAAGAAGCCGGCTTAGACAAACGGCTGTCCCGCAAAATCGGTGCGCAAACGTTATTGGGCGCCGCTAAAATGCTGATGGAAACGGGTGAAAAACCGGATGTGCTTCGGGAAAACATCACCTCTCCAAACGGCACGACGGAAGCCGGCCTCGATGCGCTCAGGTCAGAAGGCGGCGGAGAAGCCATTGCCAAAGCCATTAAACACGCGACCGAACGTTCTATTGAGATCAGCAAAACAATTGAAAAAACGGCAGCACTATAATCGTTAAAAAACAGGAGTGATACAGTGACGTCTCGGACGAAGATCAAAAGAGTCGCCGTGAAAATCGGCAGCAGCTCACTGACGAGCCTGCACGGGGAAATCAGCAGAAGAAAGCTGGAAGCATTGGTGGATCAAATCGCACAGCTGAAAGACAGCGGCTATGAAGTGATTTTAGTATCTTCCGGCGCAGTGGCGGCAGGTTATCGGAAGCTCGGATTTATTCAGAAACCGGAAAGCCTCCCTGAAAAACAGGCTTCTGCTTCCATCGGGCAGGGATTATTAATGGAGGCTTATTCAAAGCTGTTTTTAGCGCACGGTTATGTCGCATCACAAATTTTAATTACAAGAAGCGACTTTTCCGATGAATACCGCTACCATAATGTGCGCAATACGATGAACGTCCTTTTGGAACGGGGCATTATTCCGATTATTAATGAAAATGACACGGTCACAGTCAACCGGCTGAGATTCGGAGATAACGATACACTCGCAGCGAAGGTGGCAGGTTTAATTGATGCCGACATGCTTGTGATTTTATCAGACATTGACGGTTTATATGATGATAATCCGCGCAGCAACCCGAAAGCGAAAAGAATCAGACATGTAAGTGACATCACTCCGGAAATAGAAGCAAGCGCGGGAGATGCCGGGAGTGAAATGGGAACCGGCGGAATGCGTTCGAAACTGGATGCTTTTAAAATTGTGATGGCCTCCGGTATTAAAGGCTTTCTCGGGCAGGCTAACATTCCGGACATTCTGCTTCAAGCGGTAGATGAGGCGGCTGAAGGAACTTATTTTGAAGCGGAAGGAACCCTGCCGTTAAACCACAAAGAACAATGGCTTGCATTTAATTCCGGCCCCGAAGGCGAAATTGTGATGGAAAAAGAAAGCAGCCGCGATGTCGCGAACGGAAATATGGAGCTGTCACCGCAGGACATCGAGCAGATTAAGGGCAGATTCAGCAGCGGAGCGGTTGTCAGGCTGCTTGATCAGCAGGGAGAAGAGCTCGGACTCGGCATCGTCAACTATTCCTCAGCCCAGCTGAAGACTTTTAAAGAAACGCCGCCCAAACAGACCGATCAATCAGTCATTGATCCGGAAGCGTTTGTCTGCCACGTTGAACTATCCATTCCGATCGGCTGAGAAAGATCTATAAAAATATGAAAAAGCCCGAGGCTTCGTTTTGAAGCTCGGGTTTGTTTTTTATTGATATTGTTCAAGTTTGGAGAAAAATTGAATGACAAAATGATAGAAATCATTTGCAGACGGAGCAAGTTCCCTTCCTTTTGGTTTAATAATGCCTACAGTGCGCTTCACTTGAGGAAATTCAATCGGAATTTTGACCGTGAACCGGGGTGTGGTTTCTGCAAAGGTGCTTTCAGGTAATAAAGTAACTCCCATCCCCGCGGAGACTAATCCTTTAATGGCATCTAAATCCTCGCCTTCCGTCGATACAAGCGGCGCAAAGCCGGCCTGTCTGCAAGCGTCAATCGCCATGTTACGGAGAATAAACCCTTCAGGAAATAAAACAAATTGGTCGCCGCGCAGATCAATTAAATGAATATTTTTCTGTTTGGCAAGCGGATGATGAAGCGGAACAAGCGCGTAAATCTTTTCTGTGAATAAGATATTGCCTGTTATGTCGGGGAATTCCGTCGGAACGGGGCCGAGCAGCGCAGCATCTATATCCCTGTTTCTTACGGCTTCAATTAAAAACTTATAAGAACCTTGGCGGAGCAAAAACTCAACGTTCGGGTATTCCTCTTTAAATGCCGAAATCACCGTCGGCAAAAGCTGGCTTGCAAGGCTCGTCGGAAATCCTATTTTGACGGTTCCGCGATTCGGATCAAGATATTCATCAATTTGTTCCTTCGCGTAATCAATTGCTTTCATCGCCGTTTTAACATGTTCTAAAAATTGTTTGCCGATCGGCGTTAATTTAATATTTCTGCCTTCCCGTTCAAATAAAGTGACTTTCAGCTCTTCTTCAAGATTTGCAATCTGCCGGCTGATGGCGGATTGTGCGACATGCAGATGATCAGCCGCTTCTGACACATGTTCCCGTTCTGCTACCTCCATAAAATACCGAAGCTGGCGTAATTCCATTGCGTTCACACCTATCTATCTCATTTTGAGATGTATTTGATCTAAATTATATATTGTTTATATTGTTTTGAAAACTTACAATTAATTTAAAGTTGTCAGATTTTATGACCGATAATTAACGGAAACTGATCGGGGGAGAGGAATTATGACTTACAATCAAATGCCGAAAGCACAAGGTCTCTACCGTCCGGAATTTGAGCACGATGCATGCGGAATCGGCTTGTATGCCCATTTAAAAGGGAAACCTTCACATGACATTGTCAAAAAAGGACTGCAGATGCTTTGCCAGCTGGATCACAGAGGAGGACAGGGCAGTGATCCGAATACGGGTGACGGCGCCGGCCTGATGGTTCAGATCCCTGATGCTTTTTTTAAGAAAGAGTGCGGAGAAATGAGACTGCCGGAAAAAGGCCGTTACGGGGTAGGAATGGTCTTTTTCTCGCAAAATGAAGAGGAAAGAAAAAAGATCGAAAAACAGGTGAATGCATTCATTGAGCAGGAAGGACAGATCGTTCTCGGCTGGAGAACCGTCCCTGTAAATGTCGGAAAAATCGGAACAGTGGCACAAGGCACTTGCCCATATGTGCGTCAAGTATTCATCGGCGCCGCAAACGATTTGAAAGACAGCCTTGCTTTTGAACGCAAACTGTATGTCATCCGGAAGCAGGCGGAAAATTGGGGCGTTCAAGAACAGCTTGATTTTTACTTCGCAAGCCTGTCAAGCCAGACTATTGTTTATAAAGGTTTGTTAACGCCTGAGCAGGTTGACGCTTTTTATTTGGATTTGCAGGATGAAACCTTCGTATCTGCATTTTCACTCGTGCATTCAAGGTTCAGCACAAATACCTTTCCTACTTGGGAACGTGCCCATCCGAACCGCTATCTGATTCATAACGGAGAAATCAATACGCTCCGGGGCAATATCAATTGGATGAGAGCGAGGGAGCAGCAGTTCGTTTCAGAAAGCTTCGGAGACGATCTTCACAAAGTGCTGCCGATTCTAAATGCTGAGGGCAGTGACTCATCCATTCTTGATAATGCGTTTGAATTTTTCGTGATGGCAGGGCGGAAACCGGCACATACGGCAATGATGCTGATTCCGGAACCATGGACGGAAAACACTCACATGTCTAAAGCGAAACGGGCTTTTTATGAATATCACAGCTCTTTAATGGAGCCGTGGGACGGGCCGACCGCCATTTCGTTTACGGACGGAAAACAGATCGGCGCCATCCTTGACCGTAACGGCCTGCGTCCGGCACGTTACTATGTGACAAAAGATGACCATATTATTTTCTCATCTGAGGTCGGCGTTATTGAAGTAGAGCAGGAGAACATTCTTCATAAAAAACGTCTGGAGCCCGGAAAAATGCTGCTCATTGACTTAGAAGAAGGCCGGATTATTTCAGATGAAGAAGTGAAAACAGAAATTGCCAATGAATTCCCTTATCAAAAATGGCTTGAAGAAGAATTGGTTCAAGTGAATCCTGACCCGGAAATCCGGGAAGAGGAACAATTCGATGATCTTCTCGTCCGTCAAAAAGCGTTTGGCTATACGTATGAAGATATTCAGAAGTATTTAATTCCTGTTATTAAAGAAGGCAAGGACCCGCTCGGCTCTATGGGAAATGATTCGCCGCTCGCCGTTTTATCCGATCGCGCCCAATCACTGTTTCATTACTTTAAACAGCTGTTCGCGCAAGTCACAAACCCGCCGATTGATGCGATCCGCGAGCAGCTTGTGACCTCTACGGTGACCTGGCTTGGAGCTGAAGGCGATCTGCTGCATCCGAGTGAAAGAAATGCACGCCGCATAAAATTGTATACTCCTGTATTATCAAACGAACAGTTTTATGCGCTGAAAACACTTGTGCATCCTGACATTAAGAGCCAGAACATCCGCACGCTGTTTTCCGATGACCTAGAAAAAGGCCTGAAGGATTTGTTTCAGCAGGCGGAAAAAGCGATCAAGGAAGGCGTATCTCTGTTAATTTTATCTGACAGGGCAATGAGTAAGGAATTGACGCCGATTCCGCCGCTTTTGGCCGTCAGTGCGCTGCATCAGCATTTGATCCGTCAAGGCCTGCGAACAAAAGCAAGCATTATCGTTGAATCCGGGGAAGCGCGTGAAGTTCATCACTTTGCGGCTCTCATCGGGTATGGTGCAGATGCTGTCAATCCGTATTTGACTTACGCTACGTATAAGCAGGAAATCGATGAAGGCCGGCTTGATATTCCGTATGAAGAAGCTGTCAGCAAATACGGAAAGAGCGTAACAGAAGGCGTCGTGAAAGTGATGTCAAAAATGGGGATTTCAACTGTGCAAAGTTACAGGGGCGCCCAAATTTTTGAAGCGGTCGGCATCGGTGAAGACGTTATTGCTAAATACTTTACCGGTACTGCATCTCAGCTTGGCGGAATCGATATCGAGACGATTGCGCAAGAAGCGAAACAGCGCCATCAAGCGGCGTACAAGGATGATTACAGCCAAACCCTTGATCCGGGAAGTGAATTCCAATGGCGGAACGGAGGAGAGCACCACGCTTTCAACCCGAAAACCATCCATACGCTGCAATGGGCCTGCCGCAAAAATGATTACAGCCTGTTTAAGCAGTATTCTCATGCAGCGGATGAAGAACGAATCGGATTTTTACGCAATCTGTTCGCCTTCAAAGAAGACCGCAAGCCTTTAAAATTAGAGGAAGTTGAATCAGCTGCTTCCATCGTGAAACGTTTTAAAACAGGAGCGATGTCATTCGGTTCATTAAGCAAGGAAGCCCATGAGGCTTTAGCGATAGCGATGAACAGGCTTGGCGGAAAAAGCAACAGCGGAGAAGGCGGCGAGGACCCGAAACGTTTCGTTCCGGATGAAAATGGCGACGACAGAAGAAGTGCGATTAAACAGATTGCTTCCGGCCGTTTCGGCGTAAAGAGCCATTATCTCGTCAATGCGGATGAATTGCAGATCAAAATGGCGCAAGGGGCGAAGCCGGGAGAAGGCGGTCAGCTTCCGGGCAACAAGGTATATCCTTGGGTCGCGGATGTCCGCGGTTCTACACCAGGTGTAGGGCTGATCTCACCGCCTCCTCACCATGATATTTATTCAATTGAAGATTTGGCGCAGCTGATTCATGATTTGAAAAATGCTAATCGAAGCGCGCGAATCAGCGTCAAGCTCGTGTCAAAAGCCGGCGTCGGCACGATTGCGGCCGGTGTGGCAAAAGGCACTGCGGATGTCATCGTCATCAGCGGCTACGACGGCGGAACGGGCGCGTCGCCGAAAACAAGTATTAAACATACGGGTCTTCCGTGGGAGCTTGGTCTTGCAGAAGCTCACCAAACGCTGATGCTGAACGGTTTACGGGATCGCGTGGTATTGGAAACGGACGGTAAGCTGATGACAGGCCGGGATGTCGTAATGGCCGCCTTGCTCGGTGCGGAGGAATTCGGCTTTGCTACAGCGCCGCTTGTCGTTCTCGGCTGCGTCATGATGCGCGCCTGCCATTTAGATACATGTCCTGTTGGTGTCGCGACGCAAAACCCGGAGCTTCGCAAAAAATTCATGGGCGATCCTGACCATATCGTAAATTACATGCTGTTTGTCGCAGAAGAAGTGCGTGAATATATGGCGCAGTTAGGCTTTAAGACGCTTGATGAAATGATCGGACGCACGGACGTTCTTCATGTCAGTGAACGTGCAAAAGCGCATTGGAAAGCGGGCCAGCTTGATTTATCCACACTGCTGTATCAGCCTGAAGGCGTCCGCACTTTCCGTACGGCGCAAAACCATAAAATCGACCAGTCGCTTGATATGACGGTTATTCTTCCGGCGGTGCAGGCTGCAATTGAAGCCGGACAGGAAGCGGAAGCTGAAATCAAGATCAATAATACAAATCGCGTAGCCGGAACCGTGACGGGAAGTGAAATTTCTAAACGCTACGGAGCGGAAGGCCTGCCGGATGATACGATCAGACTTCATTTTACCGGATCAGCCGGACAGAGTTTCGGAGCATTTGTCCCTAAGGGGATGACGCTTCATTTGAACGGGGATTCAAATGACTACGTAGGCAAAGGGCTTTCAGGCGGAAAAATCATCGTGAAAGCGCCTGATGCCTTCAATTGTGAAACACACGATAACGTTATTATCGGGAACGTCGCATTTTACGGAGCAACAAGCGGGGAAGCGTACATTAACGGGCGCGCAGGTGAACGTTTTGCAGTCCGTAACAGCGGAGTCAATGTCGTTGTAGAAGGTATCGGAGACCACGGCTGTGAATACATGACAGGCGGCCGGGTTGTTGTCCTCGGCGAAGTCGGCAAAAACTTCGGGGCGGGAATGTCAGGCGGTATCGCATACGTCCTGAGTGATGATGCCAAAGCATTTAAACGCAAATGCAACATGGAAATGATTTCATTTGAAAAGCTGACGGATGAGGCGGAGATCAAAGAAGTGCAAGAAATGGTCAAACGGCATGCGGCGCTGACAAACAGCAAAAAAGCCGCAGATCTCCTGGACAATTGGGAAAAAGCCGCAGAAACCTTTATCAAAGTCATTCCGAAAAACTATAAACAAATGCTCCTCAGCATCGAAGAACAAAAAGCGGCGGGTTTATCAGAAGAAGACGCAATTATGTATGCTTTTGAAGCCAATACAAAGGTTCACCAAACGTCTGCCAAAGACCATAAACAAGCGGTAGTACAGTAAGAAAGGGGAGAGGAACATGGGGAAACCAACTGGATTCATGGAAGAAAAACGAGAAAAACCGGCTGAGCGGGACCCTCTCACTCGCTTAAAGGATTGGAAAGAGTATTCGGCTCCGTTTTCAGATGAAGCGTCAAAGCGGCAGGGGGCGCGGTGTATGGATTGCGGCACACCGTTTTGCCAAATCGGCGCTGATATCAACGGTTTTACCTCCGGATGCCCGATTTATAATCTGATACCGGAGTGGAATGACCTCGTCTATCGGGGGCGCTGGAAAGAAGCCTTGGAGCGCCTTCTGAAAACGAATAACTTTCCTGAATTCACAGGGCGGGTCTGTCCCGCTCCTTGTGAAGGATCTTGTACGCTGGCTATTTCAGATCCGGCTGTTTCAATTAAAAACATCGAGCGGACGATCATTGACAAAGGTTTTGAGAACGGATGGATTCAGCCGAGAATTCCAGCGAAACGCACAGGTAAAAAAGTCGCTGTCGTCGGTTCAGGCCCGGCAGGTCTGGCAAGCGCTGATCAGCTGAACCAAGCCGGTCATTCCGTAACGGTCTATGAGCGTGCTGACAGAGCCGGCGGTCTGCTGATGTACGGCATTCCGAGCATGAAGCTTGAGAAAAGTGTCGTCGAACGCCGTATTAAACTTTTGACGCAGGAAGGTATAGATTTTGTAACAAATACCGAAATCGGCGTTGACATAACGGCAGATGAGCTGAAAGATCAATTTGATGCCGTCATTTTGTGCACAGGCGCCCAAAAGCAGCGCAATCTGCTGATTGAAGGCCGGGAAGCAAAAGGCGTCCATTATGCGATGGACTATTTAACACTGGCGACGAAAAGCTATTTAGATTCCAACTTCAAAGACAAACAATATATAGACGCTAAAGGGAAAGACGTCATCGTAATCGGCGGAGGAGACACAGGAGCTGACTGCGTGGCAACCGCGCTGCGCCAAAAAGCGCGCAGCGTGCACCAGTTCGGGAAACATCCTAAACTTCCGCAAACGCGCACGAACGACAATATGTGGCCTGAACAGCCGCACGTCTTTACCCTTGAATACGCCTATGAAGAAGCGCAGGCAAAGTTCGGCAAAGACCCGAGAGAATATTCAATTCAGACGACAAAAATGGTGGCCGATAAGCAGGGCCGCTTACAAGAGATTCACACCATTCAAATGGAAAAAGTCAGAAACGAATTCGGAAAGTATGAATTTCATGAACTGCCCGGAACAGAAAAAGTCTGGCCTGCTCAGCTGGTGTTCATCGCCATCGGTTTTGAAGGGACGGAACAGCCATTATTGAAACAGTTCGGTGTCGATTCGGCAAATCATAAAATTCAGGCGGCATATGGGGATTATAAAACGAATGTTGACGGTGTTTTCGCCGCAGGGGATGCGAGAAGGGGCCAAAGCCTGATTGTATGGGCGATTAATGAAGGCCGGGAAGCAGCGCGCGAAGTCGACAGTTATTTAATGGGGAGCACTGTTTTACCGTAAATAAAGGGGTTTATTTATAAAACCGGCTGGGATCAGCCGGTTTTTCGTATTGAAATGAAACCTCCTTCTTCCTTTATTGGTCATATAAGGGTAACGTGGAAGATAACATATGGAATTTTGTTTTACAGAGTGGAGAGATTGTTTTCTTCCGCAGACTGAGACGATTTGCAAGCCTTGAGCAGTCGATCACGGTGCTGCTGACGGGCTCTGTGTGTCTGCAGTCGATTTGGGGGCAGATTTTAATTGATGAAGAAAAACATATTGAATTTCAAGCGGAAACGCTTATAAACAAATAAGGAACGGACGCGTCCGCTCCTCTTTTTTAGACATCCAAACGAAAGCCGATATTGCCGAACTGCCGTCCTTCCCGCATTCTGTTAAAAGCGGCAGCTGCTTCACTGAGAGGGTACATGCGGTCGATAATGGGACGGATGCCGCAGCGGTTTACCAATTCCAGCATATCCGCAAATTCCTCATTGCTTCCCATTGATGTACCGAGAATATGAATCTGCGGAAAAAACAGCGAGCGAATAGGAAATCCGAGCTGATCGCCTGAACTGGCGCCGAATGTTACGATCCGGCCATTCGGTTTCATAATGTCAAGATAGTGTTGAAATAAGGCGGGGCCTACACCGTCAAGTATGATATCTGCTTTTTCGCCATTCAGCGCCTCATTCCAGTCACCGTAGCTGTCAATCGCCCGGTCTGCACCGTATGACAGTGCGGTTTGTTTTTTGTTTTCACTGCGGGAGGTGACGCTGACTGTCGCTCCGATAGCTTTTGCCATTAATAAGGCGTATGTTGCCACGCCGCTTCCGATGCCCGGAAGGATAAGATGTTCGCCTTTTTTTAATTGTCCTTTTGTAAATAAGGCGCGATAAGCGGTTAATGCTGATAACGGCAGCACGCCCGCTTCCTCCCAAGTCAGGTGTTCGGGTTTTAAAACGGCATTTTCCTCAGGAACGATGACATAAGGTGAAAATGTTCCGTCGCTCGGACCGCCTAAAATGTCAGGGACGGCCGGTACGTCCTCAACAGTCTTCCAATTCAGCACCGGGTTGATGATGACTTCTGCATGCAGTAAATGAGACCGGACGCCGTGTCCTATTTCGGTTACGATTCCCGCGCCGTCTGAACCGAGAGTAAATTCATGGTTTCCGGTTTCGTGGTTTTTCATTAAAAACAAATCACGATGGTTTAATCCGGCTGTTTTCAGCTTTATTTTTACTTCGCCGTTTCCCGGCCTTTTGTCAGGTGCCTGCCTGAAATCAAAGCCATTTTCGTGTATGATAAGGGCATTCATCATTCTTCTCTCCTTTATGATTGATGAGAAAGATTTTACAGGCTGTATCAGCTGCAGTAAATAAATGAAAATTGATAGCCGGCTATCAATAAAAATCATAGCAAGAAGGTGCCCTTACATGGAAAGCGGAGACTTAAAGATTTTTCAGGCTGTCGCCCGCAAAGGAAGTATTTCAAAGGCGGCAGAAAGCCTGCATTATGTTCAATCAAATGTGACAAACAGGATTCAGCAGCTGGAACGGCAATTGCAAACACAGCTTTTTTACCGCACAAATCGGGGGATGACGCTGACGCCTGCAGGTGAAAACTTATTGAAAGACGCAGACAGAATCCTTCAATTGCTGCATGAGGCGCAAAAAACGGCGCAAGAGGCAGGCGATCCGAACGGCCCGCTTCGAATCGGTTCTCTTGAAACGGCGGCAGCCGTCCATCTCCCTCAATTTTTCACAGAGTATTGCAGCCGCTACCCGAAAGTACAGCTGTCTCTGTCAACCGGTGATACACATACCTTAGTGCAGCACATCTTACACTATGAGCTGGACGGCGCTTTTGTTTATGGTCCGGTCGAATACGAAGATCTTGAGCAAGTCGCTGTATTTCAAGAAGAATTGGTCTTGGCTTCAAATAAGCGGGAAGGCAGTTTGCAAGACTTGTTGCGAGAGCCGATTCTGTATTTTGCCGCGGGCTGTTCGCACCGCCGCAAAATAAAAAACATACTGAAAGAAGAAGCAGTACCCGCACATAAAATCATTGAATTCGGTACGTTGGAAGCCATTATTGGGGCGGTGCAGGCGGGGATGGGGGTTTCCTTTCTGCCTGCATCAGCCGTCCGTTATTTTCAAAACAGGAAAAATCTTTTTCTTCATGAGCTTCCTGAACAGTTTCGGGATATGAATATATCATTCATCTACCAGAGTGATTTATTTTTGACATCGGCGTTTGAAGAACTGCTGAATGGATTAAAAGCATTACCGAACGGAAGATGAGAAAACAGGACAGCTGTGTACGCCAATTTTTTCGTTCCGGTTTTCTCAAAAGAAAGCGGGTATCCGGGCTGAGCTTGATCAGCGCGATGAAAAACTCGGCTATAAAATCAGAGAAGCACAAATGAAAAAAATACCGTATATTGCTGTTGTGGGAGATCGAGAGTGCTGCCATCAATCTGTACATGTACGGCAATACGGGCGGGAAAACACATTTGAAGAGAATGTGAGTGATTTTATTTCCCGGATCATAAGAGAGGCAAAACAAAAAATAGAGATTCAAGAAAAACAATATTGACATATCGTAAAATCACGATATAATAAAGCGTATGAAACCTATTGATGTTTTTAAAGCGTTGTCTAATGAGTCACGGCTTGAGATTTTGCAATGGCTGAAAGAGCCGGACCGTCACTTCGCCCCGCATGATGGCATTGATATGAATGAGATCGGAGTGTGTGTCAGCCAGATCACCGATAAGCTTCAGATGACACAGTCAACGGCGTCTCAATATCTTTCCATCCTTCAGCGGGCGGGCCTTATCCAAACAAAACGGATTGGCAAATACACCTATTATAAAAGAGATGAAGACGCGATAAAGGCGATGGCCGATTATTTTCAGCGCGAAATGTAGGGCTGAATCCTTTAGAAGAGGGATTCAGTTTCTTTTTCCCGACTACACATCGACATATTGCGATTTGTTTCTGTTTGTTCAACTCTTTATATCGATATATCACAATATATCTTTATATAAATCATCAATGAAGGAGTGTGTCAGGTGCAAAATACCTGGAAGATTTACATTTTGGCAATTATCAGTTTTTTAGTGGGGACGTCTGAATATGTGATATCAGGGATGCTTGATAAAATTGCAGGTTCCTTGGGAGTTACTGTGGCAGCGGCAGGGCAGCTGATTACGATTTTTTCGCTTGTTTATGCAATCGGAACGCCTGTCATAATGGCCCTTACAGCAAAACTGGACAGAAGGAAGCTCATGATCTATGCTCTGGGGCTGTTTGTTATCGGGAATATCATTTCTTTCCTTGTGCAGGGATTCGGCTTATTTGCGGGAGCGCGGGTGATCATGGCGCTTGGAGCAGGAACTGTGGTGGTCACCGCGCTTACGATCGCAGCAAAAATCGCTCCCCCGGGAAAACAGGCAAGTTCTCTCGCAACCGTCATTATGGGGTTTACGGCGGCGCTCATTATCGGTGTTCCGATCGGAAGAACCGTGTCTGAAGCTTTTGGCTGGAAGGTGGTTTTCGCCGGAATTGCGGCAATCGGAATCATTGCCATGCTTATTATACGTTTCGCGTTGCCTGAGATAAAAGGAGATAAACCGGTGCCGCTCATTCAGCAATTTTCTCTTTTGAAGAAACGAAAGGTGGCTGCCGGGCTGGCCATTACGTTTTTTTGGCTCGGAGGCTATTCGGTTGCGTATACGTACCTTTCTCCGTATTTACTGAACGTCACTCATATCGGCAGCGGAATACTGAGTACATTGCTGCTTATTTTCGGTGTTGCAAGTCTTGCCGGTTCTAAAGCAGGCGGTTTCAGCGCAGACAAATGGGGGGCGCGTATGACATTAACCGGCGGAATGGCGCTTCATGCTATCATGCTCATGTTATTGCCGTTTGTCACACATTCTGCTTTCGGAGCGGCGGCAGTGCTTATTTTTTGGTCCTTCGCCGCCTGGTCATCTGGGCCTGCTCAGCAGTATCATTTGGCAACGATGGAGCCTGAATCATCGGGTGTATTACTTGGCCTCAACCAGTCTGTGATGCAGCTGGCTATGGCGGCCGGAGCGGGCATCGGGGGCATTGTTGTCACCCATCTGTCTCTTGCGTCTGTTACATGGATCGGAGCAGCGGGTGTTGTCATCGCGATGTGCGGCGTGCTTTCACTTGCGTCGTTAACATCTGAAAAAACCTCATCTGAATACAGTGCAGAATAAACAAAAGCCTCGTTTCTCAGCTTGAGAAACGAGGCTTTTCACCTTGTCATTTTTCGCATTTTTTCAAGTTTACGCCGATTGCGGCTCCGTTTCGGCTTGAGTCGGCAACTCCGGTGAAGGTGCCGTTTTCACGGTCAATCAGGATGCTTTGCACATTCCCGATATCAACCGGGCTGCTGCCGAATTTATGCCCCATTTCGTTCAGTTTTGTGCGGGCTTCTTCCGGCACTCCTTTTTCATATCGATAGGATGTCATGCTGTTTGTGTAAATTCTCGGCTCTTCGACCGCCGCTTTCAGATCCATGCCGTACTCAACTTTGTTCAGGATCGTTTGCAGGACGGAAGAAATAATCGTTGCTCCGCCGGGGGAGCCGACAGTCAGGACAGGTTCGTTATTTTTAAATAAAATAGTCGGAGTCATGCTGCTGAGCGGACGTTTATTCGGCTGCACTTCATTTGCGCCGCCAGGCACCGCATCGAAGTCTGTTAACTCATTATTCAACACAACGCCGTATCCGGGAACCATAATGCCGGAACCGAACAGCTGTTCAATTGTTGTCGTATAAGATACGACATTGCCGAAGCGATCAGTTACAGTGAAGTGAGTCGTTTGGCCTTCTTGTTTGTCAGTCGGCTGCTCCACTTGTTTATAGTTTGCAGAACCTTCCTGATAGGCCCAAGGGTCGCCGGCTTTCGGTTTTTTATTGACTTTATCAATATCTATCAGCTGTCTGCGGGCATTGATATAATCTGGATTCAAGAGGCCTTTGAGAGGGATGTTGACGAATTCTGGGTCCCCGGCAAATGCGGCGCGGTCAGCATAAGCCAAATGCATCGTTTCTGCGAGAAGCTGATATTTTTGCCAAGAACGGATATCATATTGAGAAAGCTTAAAATCATCCAAGAGGTTCAGCATTTGCAACAGGAAAACACCGCCCGAGCTTGGAGGAGGAGCAGTTGCGATATGATAGCCCTGGTAATCTCCCCAGATCGGTTCGTCAATCGTCACATTGAAGTTTTTAATGTCTTTTTCTGTCATTGAGCCGCCGAATTCCTGCACTGTTTCCGCAAGCTTTTTGGAGAATGCTCCGTCATAGAATGCTTTTGTGCCTTTGTACTTAATAGCTGTAAATGTTTTGGCTAAGTCTTTTTGGATGAGTGTGTCTCCTTCTTTCAGAGGTTCTCCGTCCGGAAGAAACACGTCTTTTGCAGCAGTGTGTGATAACTTGTCTTTATAATCTGAGATGGCATCAGCTAAAACCGAATCGATCGGAAAGCCTTTTGAGGCAAGTTTAATGGAAGGGGTGATGAGTTGTTTCATGGAGCGTGTGCCCCATTTGTCGAGCGCTTTTTCTAGTCCTTTTAATGTTCCCGGAACACCGACTGCAGTCCCTTTCGTAACGCGTTCGGAGAAAGGAATGGCTTTGCCGTTTTCGTCAAGGAACATATCCGGTGTTGCGCCTGCCGGTGCGCGTTCCCGGCTGTCGATAATGGTGGTGTCTTTCGTCTTCGCATCATAAACCATCATAAATCCGCCGCCGCCGATTCCCGACATCATAGGTTCAGTTACGTTTAATGCGAATTGAATGGCAACCGCGGCGTCAATTGCATTGCCGCCTTTTTTCAGCACGTCTGCACCGATTTGCGAAGCGAGAGGATGGGCGGTGGCAACCATGCCGTCTTTGCCGACATCTACCTGTTTGTAGTCGTCATAGGAAAACGGGTGTTTCTTAGCCTGAGCATGATAAGGGATGCTTCCGGCCGCGAGCAACGTACTGAGCAGAACGATAAAACAGAGATTCATAAACTTTTTCTTTTTCATAGTCTGCCTCCTTTGTTTTCCGCTTACAATTATAGAGTAAGTAAAATGTGCTGTTTTCACAAGTGACAAACGGAATAGTCCGGTGCGTAAAAAGCCGGAGTTTCTGTGTGAATGTAATCAGTCGCAAATAGGCTAAATGGGAAACCGGACTGAAAAAGCTGTGAAACAAGCATAAAGACAAAAAATAAGCTACAATAAACAAAACAGAATTCACTCACATGACATATGAAAGGAACGTGAGCCATGTATTTAACGATCAAAGAGACAGCTGAGTTTACCAGTCTTCCTGAAGAATATGTGCACAATCTTGTTTTGACGAATAAAATAAGGGCCGTCCATGACGGACAGCAATATTTAATCAACAAGGAACAATTTCAAACCCATCTCGAACAGCTGGAAAAATATAAGGAAATGATTCAAGAGTTTTTAAATGAGCCGCTTCCTGAAGACATTGATGTAAAAGATGAAGATTAGGACACAATTTCATATTGTGTCTTTTTTTTGCATTTTTTTCGGTTGCTCACAAAAAAACGGATGCTCAGATTTCCTTTTAAGGACGTTGTTTTCATTTTTTAATGCCTTGGGTCTCTATTTGTTTAAAAGCTTGTCACCGGTCTGAAAATGATGTTTTTGAGGAATTTATTGAAACTGCGTATCTGATTCACCTTATGTAACACTATGTATATTATGTTACATAAGACCCTTTATCCTTTATCATTCAACGGGTTTCGGCTACAATAGTAACATAATGCTCAATATGTTACTTTACCAATTATAAGGGGTTTTTTGATGCATATCGTACAGCCGATCCGAAGTTTGGAGAAGATCCAGGAAGTCAAACAGTATTTAATGAAGAAAAGTGATCGTGATTATTTTTTATTTATTTTTGGCATGAACAGCGCACTGCGGATTTCTGATGTTCTGCCGCTTCGCGTGAGGGATGTCAGGAACAAAGACCATGTGTGGGCAACCGAAAGCAAAACGAGAAAGAAAAGAAAAATTCTGATACTGGAGTCTTTAAAGGCCGACATATACGCTTATACAAAAGACATGAAAGAGGATGACTATTTGTTTAAATCGAAACGGACGAATAAGCCCATATCCCGGATTCAGGCATACAGAATATTAAAGGAAGCGGCTGCCGCTTGCGGGTTGGAGGAAATCGGAACGCACACGCTTAGAAAGACGTTCGGGTATCATTTTTATCAGAGGACAAAAGACATTGCTGAACTGCAGAGGATTTTAAATCATTCTTCTCCGTCGATTACAATGCGTTATATCGGAATAGATGAAGATACGACGAGAGCCGCCTATAAAGTGTTCGGAGGGCTGTAGACTTGAAAAAAACAGCCGCCAGCGTTACTATAATAGAAGCAGGCTCTAGTAGCACAGCGGATAGTGCAGCAGTTTCCTAAACTGCAGGTCGGGAGTTCGAATCTCTCCTAGAGCGTTTCCAGCATAAGATAGGTGCAGATTAATAATGTCGGCAAAACAAAAACCCCCTTGTTATACAAGGGGGTTTTGAGTTGAATATTTTGTGAAAACCTGGTGGAAATGATGTGAAAAAAGCCCGCTGTAAGCAAGCGGGCTTTTTCTTATATGACAGCATCAAATTGATTGACTTTCCAAACGTTGTTTTCTTTTACGAATGTTACATTGCGTTTTGCTGACGGAGAACCGTCAAGAGTCGGTACAGTGAAGCGGTATGTTTGGACGCTTCCTTTTTTAGAAAGAAGGGTCATTTTTGCTTTTTTCCAATTCAGGAGGTTATCTCCGTCGCCGACCGGAACAGCCAATTTGCCGTCTTTTACAGTGAAGTGGTAATCTTTGAGCCCTTTGTCAATCGCTTGCTTTGTAAAAGCGGGTGTCAGATATTTTACGGCTTTCGCTTTTGTTCCGAGGTCTTTGCACATAAATACATATTGCAGATTTTGATATTCAAACGGTTCAGATGTGCAATTTGCGTTTGATTTAAGCGCACCGCCGCTCATTGTATTCCAGAAATGTTCTCTCGCTGACAGGGCCAGCTGAAGTGCTTGTTTTTGTGTAAGGCCATTAGGTGCATTTTTTGCAGTCGCCGCAGTGCCCAATGACAGAATCAATGTAATAGTAGTGAGGAATAATAGCCATTTTTTCATGATATAATCTCTCCTTCAATCAATCTCTTTCTCTTATGTTACAAATGTTACAATAATTACGGTAAGATTACAATACCTTTTCAGAAATATTTTCCGGACTTTTTATTTTTATGGTTTATTTCCATGCAAGACGTGAGAAAAAGATAAAGAGTTTCATTGAACAAAAGGTTTTTACAAGCTGTCTGCTGAATAATAAAATGGAAGAAAATCAAAAAAGGAGTCCTACATATGGAAGTACAAGATCATTTAGAAACAGCGGAAGGCCGCGGCCAGTCAGTCTGGCGATCGATGTCACTGTTTTTAGTGCCGCTGCTTTTAAGCAATGTATTGCAATCTGTCGGCCAATTGGTCGGAATGGTATTTGTCGGAAGGTGGCTCGGAGTCGATGCGCTTGCCGCCGTATCGTCTTTTTTTCCGCTGTTTTTTCTGCTGATCTCCTTTACGATCGGAATCGGTTCGGGAAGTTCCATTCTGATCGGGCAGGCTTACGGCGCGAAAAACGAAGAGAGGATGAAGGCGATTGTCGGCACTACACTGACTTTTACCTTTATGCTCGGTGTTGTTCTGGCAGTTGTCGGCAGTGTGTTTACGCTTGATATTCTGCGGCTGATGGGAACGCCGGAAAACGTAATAGATGTCAGTGTCCGATATGCGCGCATTTTGTTTTGCGCAATGCCGCTGATGTTTTTATATTTTGCGTATACGACATTTTTACGCGGAACGGGAGATTCAAAGACTCCGTTTTATACGTTAATCGTCAGTACAGTCATAAACATCGGGCTTTTGCCCTTATTGATTCTCGGGCTTTTCGGACTTCCGAAGTTCGGCATTTACGGTTCGGCGTATGCAACCGTGATTTCAAACATCGTGACATTTATCGTACTCATGGTTTATTTGCGGAAAAGGAAACATCCATTGGCATTTGATCGGACTGCGCTCCGTTCTCTTAAAATGGACAAAAAGCTGCTCGCGCTTTTACTCCGTCTCGGTATTCCGTCGAGCATCAATATGATTCTCGTGTCACTTTCTGAAATTGCGGTCATTTCATTTGTCAATCATTACGGATCAAACGCGACGGCTGCTTACGGGGTCGTCAACCAAGTGGCGAGTTATGTGCAGATGCCGGCGGTAAGCCTCGGTATCGCCGTTTCCATTTTTGCCGCCCAATCCATTGGCGCCAATCAATTCGGCCGGCTGAAACAGGTCATCAAAGTCGGCATCGGCCTGAATTATTTGATCGGCGGGGTTTTGATTGTGCTGATTTATACCTTCTCCCGGCAGATACTTGCTTTGTTTTTAACAGATCAGGACACGCTCCACATTGCCCGCAATCTGATTATGATTACCCTTTGGAGCTATTTGATTTTCGGTCATGCTCAGATCGTTTCAGCAACGATGCGGGCGAGCGGTACGGTGTTATGGCCGACGATTATCAGCATTTTTGCGATTTGGGGAATTGAAGTGCCTGTGGCCTTTATTCTTTCTCATTATACGAATCTCGGCATTCTCGGCATTTGGGTCGGTTATCCGGCGGCTTTTGTCGTCAGCCTGCTGCTGCAATACGGATATTACCGGTTTGTATGGAAGAAAAAACAGATCACCCGGCTGATTCAATAAGGTTTTACCGCACATCGCTCAGTTCATACGGGCGATGTTTTTTTAGAGAAGGAAAATGAGTTTAGAAAATGGAATTCCTATACATGCTAGAAAACAAGGAAAGGGCAGGTGCTTATGACGATTGAACATACGACTTATTTAGGGGTTTCAGCCATAAAAGCGGAGACTGATCAGGCTGAATGCATCATTGTGCCGGAGTGGGGATCAAATGTCATATCGCTTCGGGATAAAAGAACCGGTATGCGGCTTCTGAGAGAACCGGAAACTGCGGAGCAATTCCGCGCAAAACCGATGCTGTACGGCATTCCCGTTTTATTCCCGCCGAACCGGATTACGGACGGGACGTTTCGTTTTGACGGCCGCGCGTATCAATTTGAGATAAACGAAGAGGATAAACATAATCATATTCACGGCTTTCTTCATAATCAGCATTGGAAAGCGGCGGCAGCGAAAGAAGAGGGGGATGGAATGACAGTCGAAACAGAAATTGATCTTTCAAAGATTCCCCGTGTTCATAAACAATTTCCGCACGATGTCGTTGTCCGGATGACCTATACATTAAAAGACAATGTGTTTACGCAGCGGGCGCTGATTATCAACAAGGGAACGGAGGCTTTTCCTTGGGGGCTCGGCTATCATTCAACTTTTGTTTTCAATGAAGAGCGATCCCGTCTATTTTTGACGGCTGACCGCATGTGGGAATTAAATGAACGTTTCGTGCCGACGGGCCGTTTATTGGATGTTCCTGATAAAGAAGCGTTCCGTCATGGGATGTCTTTGAAAAATAAACAGTTTGACGATGTTTTTCTTTCTTCCGGACGGAATGGCGGCAATAATGAAGCTGTTATTTATCATCCGGATGAGCAATTATCCGTTTTGTATCAGGCAGACACGTCTTTCAAGCATTGGGTGGTATATAACGGTGACGGAAAGCAGGGGTTTGTCAGTCTTGAGCCTTATACTTCCGTTACAGATGCATTTAATCTGAATCAGCCTGCATCACTGACAGGGCTTCAGATTCTGAAACCGGGCGAAGAAGCGGCTGCGTCATCCAGGATCACCATTTTGCATGACGAAGAATAGGAAAGAGGCGGGATAACATTGAAAACATATGTGAAACGCTTGAGCGCGGTGATTCTGCTTTTGATCATTGCCGCAGTTCCTTATATTGATGATGCGGCTAAGGCGGCTGAACAAAAAAATACTTTGCAAAAAGAGCTGGAACACATTCTGGATGAAGAACCAACTTTAAAGGGAGCTTCAGCGGGCGTCAGTGTCCGGTCAGCAAAAACAGGGGAGGTGCTGTTCGGCAGCCGGGAAGATATGCGGCTGCGGCCTGCATCACTGATGAAGCTGCTGACGGCATCTGCAGCGCTTTCCGTTCTCGGAGAAGATTACACCTTTAAGACAGAAGTACGGGCAGACGGCGCCGTAAAAGGAAAACAGCTGCGCGGAAACCTTTATCTCAGGGGAAAAGGCGATCCGACCCTATTGGTTTCTGATTTTGAGAAGATGGCTAAACAGGTCAAAGCCAGGGGCATCCATGTCATTAAAGGAGATCTGGTCGGGGATGATTCGTGGTATGACGATACCAGGTATTCAGTTGATCTTCCGTGGAGCGATGAAGGCCAATATTATGGCGCGCAAGTATCAGCTCTTACCGCTTCACCAAATGAGGATTATGATACCGGAACGGTGATTGCGGAAATCAGCCCGGCGAAACAGCCCGGTAAAAAGCCGCGCATTTCGATTTCTCCCCATACGGACGTCGTTCGTGTGAAAAATGAAGTGAAAACCGTCGCTTCTGATGAAAAGAAAGATTTGACGGTTGAACGGGAGCACGGTGGCAATGTGATTACGATAAAGGGAACCATACCTGCCGGCTCGGCACAGGCAAGAGAATGGGCGGCAGTGTGGGATCCGTCGTCCTATGCTTTAGATTTATGGAAACAAGCGCTTACTAAACAGGGTATAACTGTAAAAGGGAAAATCAGAACAGGGCGAATGCCGCACCGCACCCAGCTTGTCACATCACGGACATCCATGCCTCTTTCAGAATTATTGATCCCGTTTATGAAACTGAGCAACAACGGGCACGCCGAAATTCTGATCAAGGAAATGGGAAAAGTGAAAAAAGGGGAGGGCAGCTGGGAAAAGGGCTTGGACGTGATGAAATCAGAGCTCAAATCGTTCGGGCTGAATCCGGATGAATTGATTGCAAGAGACGGATCAGGCGTTTCTCATATTAACGGCGTATCCGCCGGCCAAATCGGAGAGCTTTTGTATGCGGTTCAGAAAGAAAAGTGGTACCCGGCTTTCCTTCGTTCGCTTCCTGTCGCCGGTGCAAGTGACAGAATGACGGGAGGAACCCTTCGGAATCGGCTGAAGGGCACCCCGGCGGAGGGAAAGATTAAAGCGAAAACCGGATCACTAACATCAGTCAGTTCGATTGCCGGCTATGCAGACACAAAAACAGGAGATACGCTTATTTTTTCCGTGCTTCAAAATGGGCTGCTTGACGAAGATGACGGAAAAGACATTGAAGACAAAATTGCAGTCGTGCTGGCAAATCAATAAGAAGGGCCGAATCCTTAGAGGATTCGGCTTTTTATGATGTCTGTAAAACATTATATTGCGATTATGAATCAATCTTTTCAAAAAGTAATATCGGTAATATACTTCCTTTTTTTTACATGCTACTTTCTTACTTGTTCACCAATTTTTCATTTTCTAACATAAAACTTCTTTTCAGAAGGCAAAACCTTTTTAAAAGCGCAATTAATTATACATTTTATTCCTTATTATAGTGTTTAAGAACCAGTTTACAGTGTGCATACATACCGTTTTACATGGTATAAAGATTATAGAAATGAAGAAATGAAGTGAGGAATATATACTATATTCTAAAAAATGTTAGAGAAAATTTAATTTTTTATTGTGATTTCTAAAATATGTTTTAAAATAATGCTTATATGGATGATTTAGTCATATGCTGTCGAAATTTAATTGTAATTATTTCACTTTCTTATCCTCTTAAATTGAAATGGAGGGATTCCATTGAAGAACACTGTTTATTCTTTAACTCACGCCCAAAGAAGAGTGTGGTTTACGGAGCTGCTCGAACCGGGCACAAGTATCTGCAATCTCGCGGCATGCGTCAAATTCAGGGGGGACATCGATTTTGACGTACTGCGCCATGCTTTAGATTTTTCTATCTCGCAAAATGATTCGCTCAGGTTTCAACTGACAGAAGGGGACGGATCAGAACCCCAGCTGTATCTGGCGGGGCATCGGCCGATTTCTCTAGAGACTGTTGATTTTACTCATACTGATCAGGCAGAGCGGGACGCATGGATTGACACGCAGACCCGTGTTCCGTTCAAGCTGTTTCATTCACCTCTGTATCACTTTACTCTGCTTGTCATGTCAGACGAAGAAGTTTGGCTTTATTCAAAATTTCACCATATTATCATGGACGGCATCTCGCTCAACCTGCTCGGCAACCAGCTCATTGATATCTACCAAAAGATCATGCGGAGCGAGGATTTAGCTGAACATCACAGGCCTTCCTATCTCAGCTACATGGAAAAAGAACAGCAATACTTACAGTCTTCCCGTTTTCAAAAAGACCGTTCATTTTGGACTGAAACATACCGAACCGTTCCGGAACACCTTTCACTGGCGGAACGAACCTCTCATCTTAGACAAAGCACTGCGGCTTCCAGAGATACTATCACTCTTTCTCACTCCTTAGAACAATCTATCCGGCGTTTTTGCAAAGAAAATAATATCAGCATCATCTCTCTGTTTATGGCTTCGTTATACATATGCATCAGCCGTCTGACGGCTAAAAAGGATATTGCCATCGGCACTTATTACGGAAACCGGGGCTCCAGGCTCGAAAAGGATATGCTCGGCATGTTCGTCAGCACACTGCCGATCAGAATGACGGCAGATCCTGATGCGGAGTTCCTGTCCTTTGTCCGCAGCGTAGGAAAAGAGCAGCTGTCTGTTATGCGGCACCAGAAATATCCTTACAATCTTTTTGTCAATGAATTAAGGCAGATTCATCACGACCTGCAAAATATCATCGGGATTTCGATGCAATACCAGCCTCTCGCGTGGCGTCAGGCAGAAGGTTTCGATTATGAAACGGCGATGTTTTTCAGCGGGCATACGGCAAATGAGCTGTCCATTTTAATTAAGGAGCGGACAGATACGGGATTGATTGAGCTGAATTTTGATTACCAATCCGCTTTATTTACTGAAACATCAATTAAACGCATTCAAACTCATTTGCTGACGATCGTTGAAAATGCCGTTCGAAATCCAGACCGGCTGATTCGGCATATTGATATGGCGGATGAAAATGAAAAGAAACGGGTGTTAACTGCGTTTAACCGTACAGAAGCGGTTGAACCGCCGGCTCCGACGCTTCACGGGCTGTTCACCCGCCGTGCCGCGCTTTCGCCGCATCGTCCGGCGCTTCGTTTTCCGGGCGGTATGCTGACGTACGCCGAGCTTGACCAGTACACAGACAGGCTCGCCGCTCGGCTCCGACAAAAAGGCGTCCGCAAAGAAAGCATGGTCGGCGTGCTCGCTGAACGCTCGCCGGAGATGGTGGTTTCTGTGCTTGCCGTGTTAAAAGCGGGCGGCGCCTACGTGCCGCTTGACCCGGAGTATCCTGAGGACAGGCTGCGCTATATGCTCGATGACTGCGGCGCTTGTCTCCTGCTTGCACAGCCGGGATTATCCGTTTCTGGTTTTTCCGGAGAAACGCTTGAAGTGTCTCTTTCTGCTCTGACAGGTGAGACGGAGACAGGGGCTGTCTCTGAAGAAGCGGATAGCAATTCGCTCGCTTATATCATTTATACGTCCGGTTCGACGGGAACACCGAAGGGAGTGGCTGTTGAACACCGTCAGGCCGCCGCCTTTTTATCAGGGATGCAAGGGCAGTTTCCGTTAACGGAAGAGGATGTTATCGTGCTGAAATCATCCTTTTCATTCGATGCCTCTATCTGGCAATTGTTTTGGTGGACGATGTCCGGCGCCTCCGTGTATCTGCTTCCTGCCGGCTGGGAGAAAGATCCTGTGCGGATGATTAAAGCGTTTGCCTCAGAAAAGGTGACGACCGCGCATTTTATTCCGGCGATGGTCAACAGCTTTTTAGACGCGCTGGAAACGGAGCCTGCGGAAACAAGAACACGCCTCGGCAGAACCTTGACACGCGTGTTTGCCGGAGGGGAAGCTCTTTCCCCGCTTACGGCTGCCCGGTTTGCCGATCTTCTGCCGGAGACCGTGCTTATTCACGGCTACGGGCCGACGGAAGCGACGGTGGATGCGGCGTTTTACGTCTGTGACCGAAAACGTGACAGCGGACGGACGCGGCTTCCGATCGGAAAACCCGTTCCGGGTGCCCGTCTGTATGTATTAGATAGCGGAGGAACCATCCAGCCTGCGGGCGTGGCAGGAGAGCTGTACATCGCGGGGACAGGGGTGGCCCGGGGCTATCTGAACCGGCCTGAGCTGACGGAGGAGCGTTTTCTCGATGATCCGTTTTATCCGGGAGAGCGCATGTATCAGACGGGCGATATCGCACGCTGGACAGAAGACGGCCTTGTCGAATGGCTAGGACGTTCAGACGGACAGGTGAAAGTCCGCGGCTACCGGATTGAACCGGGAGAGATCGAAGCGGCGATCCGGCGCATCGACGGCATTCGTGAGGCGGCGGTCACCGCCCGGAACGAACACGGCGAAACCGCGCTTTACGCCTATATTGAAGGACGGGAAAGCGATGACGTGCGGGCGGAGCTTGCGACACGCCTTCCGGCTTACATGATGCCAGCTCAGTTCATAAAGATGACCGAATGGCCGGTCACACCGAGCGGAAAGCTTGACCGCCGCGCGCTGCCGGCTCCCGGCGGAGCGGCAGACAGACAGGCGTACACCGCCCCGCGGAACGTCACGGAAATGAAGCTTTGCGCCCTTTGGGAAGAGGTGCTGAAAAACGGCCCCGTCGGCATCCGGGATCACTTTTTTGAGCGGGGCGGCCATTCGTTAAAAGCGACGGCTCTCGTCTCCCGCATCGCCAAAGAGTTCGGTGTTCAGGTGCCGTTACAAGACATCTTCGCCCGGCCGACGGTGGAAGAGCTCGCTTCGGTCATTCAGGACTTGGAAGAGAGCCCGTATGAAGCGATTCAGCCTGCGCAAACACAGGACACCTACCCGGTGTCTTCGGCGCAGAAACGGATGTATGTGCTCCAGCAGCTTGAAGACGGCGGTGTCGGCTACAATATGCCGGCTGTGCTGGAACTGACGGGCCCGCTTGACCGCGGCCGGCTGGAGGAGACGTTCCGGCAGCTTGTTGAGCGGCATGAGTCGCTCAGAACGTCCTTTGAAACGGGGCCTGACGGCGAACCGGTGCAGCGCATCCATGACAGCGTACCGTTTCAGCTGGATGAGGCCGGGTCAGCTGACGCATTCGTCCGGCCGTTTTGTCTGGAGGAAGCGCCGCTCTTCCGTGCGGCCCTCGTGAAAGAATCGGACGAACGTCATCTTTTATTAACGGATATGCATCATATTATTTCTGACGGTGTGTCCGTCAACACCTTGATTAAAGAATTCGGCGAGCTGTACGCAGGCCGTTCGCTTGCGCCAATGCGCCTTCAATATAAAGACTATGCCGTCTGGCAGCGGTCGTTTCAGGAGAAAGAAGGGTACCAGAAGCAGGAAGCCTACTGGCTGAAGCGGCTAGAAGGAGAGCTTCCGGTGCTTGAACTTCCGGCTGACAAGCCCCGTCCGGCTGTCAGAAGCTTTGCGGGCGGCAGCGTATCGTGCACGCTTGACGCTGAAACGGCATCCGGCCTTCACCGCATTGCCCGGGATCACGGCTCCACTTTGTATATGGTGCTTCTCGCCGCGTACAATACGTTACTCGCGCGCCTGAGCGGGCAGGAAGACATCATCGTCGGCTCGCCGATTGCCGGGCGTCCGCACAAAGACCTTGAACCGATTCTCGGCATGTTCGTCAACACGCTCGCCATCAGAACGGAGCCGAAAGGAGACAAACGGTTTACCGATTACTTGGCGGAAGTCCGCCAGGCCGCGCTTGAGGCGTATGAGCATCAGGACTATCCGTTTGAAGAGCTAGTGGAACGGCTCGGTGTGCAGCGGGACATGAGCCGCAATCCGCTGTTTGATGCGATGTTTATTCTTCTGAATATGGAGCGAGAAGAGATAAATCTGGCCGGTCTGAAGGCGTCACGATCAGAACATACCGAACATGATGTATCAAGTTTTGACCTGACCTTATCAGCGGCTGAATCCGATGGAAACATCCGCTTTGAAATGGAATTCAGCACCGAGCTTTTTATGAAAGAAACGATTGAACGCTGGATGGGCCACTTACTGAATCTCTTGCGCCATGTTGCCGCCGAACCGGAAATCACACTATCGAAAGCTGACATTTTGGATGAAGAAGAAAAACAAAAGTTACTGATTGAGTTTAATAACACACAAACCGAATTCATGGAAAAACACAAACTGTTTCACCAGTTGTTTGAAGAGAAAGCAGAAGAAACGCCTCATCAGACCGCTGTTATTGAAGGAGCACAACAGATCAGCTATTCGCAGCTTAATGAGCGGGCAAATCGGCTTGCGCGAACATTACACAAAAATGGATTCGGTCCGGGAAAAAGAGCAGCTATATTGGCAAACCGCTCGATTGAAGCGATCGTCAGTGTTCTTGCCGTCATGAAATCGGGAGGGGCGTATATACCGGTTGACTCCCATTATCCCGAGGAACGGATTCGCTATTTATTAAAAGACAGCGCGGCATCCGTCTTAATGGTGCAGTCAGAATACAAAGAACTTGCTTCACAGCTGACGGATCACAATTTATTTCTCATTCAGCTTGATCTTGAAGATCAATACGATATTTGTGCAAAGAATATTCAGCCGTCAGCGTCACCGGATGATACTGCATATATCATATATACTTCGGGAACAACGGGAACGCCGAAGGGAGTCGAAGTCAGAAATCGCAGCTTTACGCATGCAGCACTTGCATGGCGCAGGATTTATGAGCTTGATCTTATACCGGTCAGAGTGTTGCAGATGGCGAGTTTCTCATTTGATGTATTTTCTGGGGATCTTGCACGCGCCCTGCTAAACGGGGGAACGCTTGTCATTTGTCCGGATGACGTCCGGCTTGAGCCACAACAGCTTTATCGGCTCATTGATCAGCACCGTATCACGTTTATGGAGTCGACACCCGCGCTGGTAGTTCCGTTTATGGAATATATATATCGCCGGAAGCTCGCGCTGCAAAGTGTAAAAATACTGGTACTGGGTTCAGATATGATCAAGTCGCAGGATTTTTATACGCTTCATGAACGCTTCGGAAAAGAAATGCGGATCATTAACAGCTACGGTGTAACAGAAGCGACAATTGATTCTTCGTATTATGAAGCCGAAATGAGCGAAGAGCCGCGGGAAGATGATGTGCCGATCGGTGTTCCGCTTCCGAATGTGCAAATGTACGTCTTAAACAAAGACAAACAGGTCCAGCCGATCGGCGTTTTCGGAGAGCTGTATATCGGAGGCGCCGGCGTCGCCAAAGGATATTGGGGACAGCCTGAGCTGACAGAGGGCGCATTCAGTGACCCGTTACAAATGGGAGAAACGCTTTACAGAACCGGAGATCAGGCTTGCTGGCTGCCAGATGGAACTCTTCGTTTTCAAGGGCGGATCGATAAGCAGGTGAAGATCAGAGGATACAGAATTGAGACGGGAGAAATAGAAAGTGTGCTTTTGAAACACGATCAAGTCAAAGAAGCGGCTGTTACCGTGATAAAAGATGCTGAAGGACAAGCCCGATTAGCGGCATACATCGTTCCTAAAGAGGCCGATACCTCATCACTTCGCCAGTCTCTTATGCAGGAGCTCCCGGCTTATATGATGCCGTCCCATATTATCGGTTTAGACAGCATGCCCCTGACACTGAACGGCAAACTTGATAAATCGGCATTGCCGGCAGAAGAGATACATTCATCACAGGCATTTGTCGCGCCCGGCGATGAAAAACAGGCGATGTTATGCCGGATTTGGGAAGATGTGCTTCATATTCAGAAAGCGGGAATTCATCACTCTTTCTTTGAGCTTGGGGGAGATTCCATTAAGGCGCTTCAAGTGTCAGCCCGACTCGCCGGAGAAGGCTGGAACATGTCGATCCGCGATTTGTTTCAGTTCCCGACGATTGCAGAACTCGCGAAGCACCTCACGCCGGCTGTTGCAACGGCTGATCAGGGGCCGATAGAAGGAAGCGCTCCGCTGACACCGATCCAGCAGAGATTTTTTGAGGAGCCGGGTGCGTTTGAGCTTCATTATAACCAAGCGGTCATGCTGTGCAGTGAAGACAGCCTCGAAATAGATGCGCTGTATCAGGCGGTTTGCGCGCTGACAGAACATCATGATGCGCTGCGAATGACTTTCACTGAAAATGAGCATGGGGAAACGGTTCAATATAATCGCGGAATCACAAAGCAGTATGAAGAAATCTTTACGCTTAACGTCATAGATATTTCAGAAGAAACGCAGCCCGAAAAACGGATAGCCGCTGAGGAAAAAGAAATACAGCAGGCTATGCGTCTTGATCAAGGGCCTCTGCTTCATCTCGGAGTGTTCCGGCAGAAGGAAGCCGACCATCTTCTTATAACGATTCATCATCTTATCGTGGACGGCGTGTCATGGAGGATATTGCTTGAAGATCTGCAGACAGCTTATCAGCAGGCATTGGAAGGCAAACAAATCAAACTGCCGCCGAAAAGCGATTCTTATATAAAGTATGCCGAAGAGCTTTTTGACATTTCCAAGAGTAAAGCATTGCTGGAGGAAGCCGCATACTGGGACAGCGTGATGTCTAGTGAAACAGCGCCGCTGCCGAAAATAACTGATGAAAACGCCGGACGATTGCAGGAAAACGCGCGCACGGCATCGTGGATATTAAGCAGCGAAGTCACGAAACAGCTGCTGTTGGAAACACAGCAGGCATACGGAACGGATGTTCATGAATTGCTTTTAACGGCGCTTGGAATGGCGCTTCATGAGTGGACGGGTTCTGAACAGATCCTTATCAGCACTGAGGGGCACGGGCGCCAGGGGCATATGCCTGACATTGATATGTCAAGAACGGCAGGATGGTTTACATCTGTTTACCCGGTGCTTTTGGATATGAGAGTGCCGGACGGCACAGGCGAAAAAACCGCTCACAGCATAAAGACGGTAAAAGACATGATGAGACGGGTTCCTCATCACGGAACCGGCTACGGGCTGCTGAGGTATTCGCGAAACATTCTTTATAAAGACCCAGAAATAAGCTTTAACTATCTCGGTGCGTTTGACGGTCTTGAGGGAACGCTGAAGATGTCACCGTTCAAGCCACAGCATGATATAGCGGCCGGGCGCATCCGCGAGTTTGATCTGGATATTAACGCGATGGTGGCGGCCGGGCAACTGGAGGTAAAAGCCGTTTATACCGATGTATTTGCACCGGGGGCAATCGAGTTCTTCATGAATCGTTTCCATACTCACCTCGAGGACATCATCGCCCACTGTTCCGGCAAGAAAGAGCGGGAAAAAACATTAACGGATTACAGCCATACAGAATTGACCGCTCAAGCACTATCAAGTATTGAAGATCTCGTAAAAGGACTTTAATTTCATAAAAAGGTGTGTGGCATTCGTGACACAAGCGACAGAAATTCAAGATATTTACCCTTTATCATATATGCAGGAAGGCATGCTGTTTCATTCGCTTCTGGATTCCGGATCAAACGCATATGTCGAGCAGATTTCGTTTACAGTCAGCGGGGATTTATGCATTGATACATTCCAAAAAAGTCTGGATATGCTTGTCAGCCGCTATGATATTTTCAGAACGATTTTCATAAAAGAAGTGCCTGACCTTGAAGGTCCGCAGCAGGTTGTCCTTTCACGCCGTGACACAGCCGTACAGACTGAGAACATTTCAGATTATTCGGAAGAACGGCAGCAAAGCATCATTGAGGAATTCAAGGAAACCGACCGGCATAAGGGGTTTGATCTGCAAAAAGGCCCCTTAATGCGCCTGGCTCTTTTTCAAACGGGAGAAAACCGCCATACATGCGTTTGGACTCATCATCACATTATGATGGACGGCTGGAGCTTGGGCATTGTGCTGAAAGATTTCTTCAGCATGTATTATGCGATCCGAAACGGGCGGCCTGTAAACCTCGGCAGTCCGGCTCCTTACAGTTCTTATATCAAATGGCTCCGAAGCCGGAATAAAGAAGAAACGTCAGCGTTCTGGTCGCGCTGCTTGGAAGATTACGGAGAAGTCGTTTCCGTTCCGCAAACGAAGAATAAGCCGGCGCAAAACGGTTATGCATCTGAGCATTTTCAATTTTCCCTTGAGTCTGAAACCGTGCAAAAACTGACAGACATTGCCCGAAGCACCGGGGTCACGCTGAATACTTTATTTACGAGCATTTGGGGACTGCTTCTCCACCGTTACAACGGCACTGAAGATGCGGTATTCGGTTCAGTTGTTTCCGGCAGGCCGTCAGCTATCGCCGGCATCGAATCAATGGCCGGACTGTTTATCAATACCGTGCCGGTAAGGGTGCGCGCGGCGGGGGATATGACTTTTTCTTCTCTTCTCAAAAAGGTGCAAAAAGAGTCACTCGCTGCAGAAGAGCACAGCTATTATCCGCTTTATGACATCCAAAACGAGAGCGGCCTGCAAAAAGATCTCTTGAACCACATCCTGGTTTTTGAGAATTATCCGGTTCAGATGCAGACTGCGGTAAACGGCTGGAAGCAAACCGAAAGCAGTGCGCTCTCACTTGAAAACTTTTCGATGGCGGAAGAAACCAATTACGATCTTAACGTCGTCATCGTTCCGGGAGAAGAGTTTTATGTGAAATTCAGCTACAATGCGGGCATCTACGATCGGGAAGACATGAAACGGATCAAAGGGCATATTCTGGAGGTCATCTCCTGTGTAACGGAAGATCCGGACAGGCTTTTATCAAGCATCAGTCTCGTGCCTCCAGAGGAAGAAGCCTTGATTCATTCGTTTAACGAAACGAACCGTCCGTACCCTGAGACAACCGTTCATGGGCTGTTTGAAGAACAGGCGGCAAAAACGCCTGACCAAGAGGCGTTGAGATATAACGGGGTAAGCTGGAGCTACAAGAAATTAAATCAGCGGGCGAATCAGATTGCGCATGCGTTAAGGGAAAAAGGCGCACGCCCCGACCAGATCACCGCTGTTATGCTGCGCCGATCAATGAGTACGGTTGCCGCTCTGCTCGGAATTTGGAAGTCGGGCAGCGCCTATATGCCGATTGATGCGGAATTTCCGCCTGAACGGATTTCATTTTTACTGAGAGACAGTGAAGCCTCACTGCTCGTGACCGAAAAGGACCTGCTCCCCCTCATTCCGCCGCATTTCAAGGGCAGCGTCGTCATCATGGAGGAAACGGTTTCCCAGCAGACTGCACCGCTTCCGCCGGTATCTGACAGCGGAAATTGGGCGTATGTCATTTACACCTCCGGAACGACAGGCCGGCCGAAAGGGGTGCTTGTACAACACAAAGCGATCAGCAATACATTGCAATGGCGGCGTGAAGAATACGGGATGACAGAAGGGGACATAGCGCTTCATCTTTTTTCATACGTATTTGACGGGTCATTAACGAGTCTTTTCACTCCGCTTCTGTCGGGCGCCTGTGTATTGTTAACTGATGAAGATGATGCGAAAGACGTCCTTTCAATAAAACAGAAAATCACCCGCCACGGAGTGAGCCATCTTCTGATCGTTCCGTCTCTGTATCGCGTTCTGCTTGATTCGCTGACGAAAAAGGATGCGCAGACGCTTCGGGCGGTGACATTTGCCGGGGAAGCGGCCACTCCTGATATCGTGGAAGCGAGCCGCGGCATATGCCCGAATGCCGAGCTGCTGAATGAATACGGGCCGACGGAAAACAGTGTGGCCACGACGATTCTGCGCAACCTGCAAAAAAGCAGCCGGATTACGATCGGGCGCCCGATTGCCAACACTTCTGTCTATATTATGCATGGAGATCGGCTGCAGCCGGTCGGAGCCGTCGGTGAACTGTGTATTTCCGGAAAAGGTCTGGCGGACGGATATTTTCAGCAAAAAGAGCTGACGGACAAAGTCTTTACCCCTCATCCGTTTCGTGAAGGTGAACGGCTGTACAGAACGGGAGATGCAGCCCGATTTTTACCGGACGGAACGATTGAATATATGGGACGCTTTGACGATCAGGTGAAGGTAAGAGGTTACAGAATTGAATTAGGAGAAATCGAAACGGCACTCAGAAGTCTGTCCGGGGTAAAAGAGGCGGCAGTCACCGTGCGCAAAATGGCGGACGGGGAACAGGAGCTTGCAGCTTATGTCGTACTGGAAAATGCGGGTGTGACATTTAAACCGCACGCTGAATTGGCCGGGAGATTACCTGCTTATATGATACCGGGAAGCTTTACCAAATTAACGGAAATGCCGCTGTCTGTGAGCGGAAAACTTGATCGGGCCGCACTTCCTGAGCCGAAAGAAGCCGAGAGAACCGGTGATTATCAAGCTCCGCGCACAATGCTTGAGACTGAGCTGCTGTCTATTTGGCAAGAAGTGCTGAAACGGGAACACATCAGTATGAGAGATGATTTCTTCCAAATCGGCGGACAGTCGCTGAAAGCCGCGTCGCTTGTTTCAAACATACATAAACGGCTGCAAATTGAACTTGCCGTCCGCCATGTTTTTGAACATCCGACCATCGAGAGCATGGCCCGCTTCCTTGAACAGAGGAAAAGAGGAGAATATGCAGAAATCACGCCTGCTGTGGCAAAGGACTTGTACCCGCTATCTTTTGCGCAAAAAAGGCTCTATGCCCTTCATCAGCTGGCAGCGGACAGTACGGGCTATCATATGCCCGCTTGTCTGGAACTGAGCGGCAGACTCAACCGGGATCGTCTGCACGAAGCCTTTTCAGCGCTGTTACAAAGGCATGAAGCGTTACGCACATCATTTGTTTTACGAAACGGGGAGCCGATGCAGCACATACATGCACATGTCGATCTTGACCTCACAGAGATTCACATGCCATCCGGGAACCTTCTTCAAGAGGTGATGGAAACTTTCGTCAAACCGTTTGACGTGGAAAAAGCGCCGCTTTTGAGAGTGACTTTAGCCAAAGTTACTGAAGAACGTCATTTTCTGCTGCTTGATATGCATCATCTTATCGCAGACGGTGTGTCAATGAGCGTTCTGATTCAAGAATTGACGGATTTGTACAGAGGAAAAGAGTTGCGGCCGTTAAAACTCCAGTACAAAGATTTTTCCGTCTGGCAGCATGAGCGGTTTGCCGCTGAAGAATTCAAAAGACATGAGCGTTATTGGCTGGAGACGATCGGGGAAAACATTCCCGTACTTGATCTGCCGCTCGATAAAAAGCGCCCGCCGCTTCCTGATTTCAGCGGGTCCGTTGTTCGAACGCGCCTTCAAAAGGAAACGGCGGAGAACTTGCGCCAACTCATGGATGAGACGGGTTCGACACTGTATATGATTCTTTTGGCAAGCTACTCCTTGTTCCTTTCTAAATTGAGCGGGCAGGAAGACATTGTCGTCGGTTCACCTGCGGCCGGCAGAAGCCGCGCTGAGCTTGACGGGGTCATCGGCATGTTTGTAAATACCGTGGCAATGAGAAGCAGGCCGAAAGGGGATAAGACATTCCGCGCTTATTTAGAAGAGGTGAAAATGCTCGCCCTCGGCGCGGCCGAACATCAGGACTTCCCGTTTGAAGAACTTGCCCAAAAGCTTGATACACACCGGGAAGTCAATCGCAATCCGCTGTTTGATGCCATGCTCGTTTTGCAAAACAGTGATGATTTCGAAGTGAACCTTCCGGGCTTATCCGTTTCTTCACATGCAGTGAAGCATGACATTTCAAAATTCGACTTGACGCTTCATGCCGAGGAACGGCCGGATGGCTCACTGGATTTTCATTTTGAATACAGTACCGCGTTGTTTGAAAAAGATACGATCGAACGGTGGGCCGGTCATTTTAAAGAGCTTTTAGGACAAATCGCATCGGATTACGAACGGAAGCTGTCTGACATTCATTTGCTGGGCATAAACGAGCGGCAGATGCTTCTTCAAGCGGAAAATCAAACGGCGGAGTATCCGAGGCATGAAACGATTGTCAGTTTATTCGAAGCACAGGCGGAAAAAATGCCGAATCAAATTGCAGCCGTCATGTCTCATGAGCGTCTCACCTACCGCGAGCTCAATGAAAAGGCGGATCGAATCGCCGATATGCTGTCGGAAAACGGCATCCGCTCCGGACAGATTGTCGGAATTATGACCGAACGATCTCCGGATATGCTGATTGGGATTCTCGGTATTTTAAAAGCGGGAGGAGCTTATCTGCCGATTGATCCTGACTATCCGGACGAGCGGATTTCATTTATGCTGACTGACAGCGGCGCGCGTGCTCTGTTGACGCAATCGGGTCTTGGGATATCCGGAATGGATGGGCTGCCGGTTTTATACATCGATAAGCCTGAATCCGTTTCAGCAGACAGAACGAAAGAAATGATAACGCCTGAACAGCCGGCTTACGTGATTTACACATCGGGCACAACCGGAAAACCGAAAGGCGTTATGACGGAACACCGCAATGTCATCAGCCTTATCACACATAAAGGACTGCCGTTTGATTTCGGCTCTGAAGACGTCTGGACGCTGTTCCACTCCTATTGCTTTGATTTTTCTGTATGGGAAATATTCGGCGCGCTCTTATACGGCGGAAAGGTGGTTATCGTGCCGAAAGACACAGCCCGTGATCCGCATTTGTACCGGCAGCTGCTGCAAAGTGAAGGCGTAACGGTGCTGAACCAAACGCCGACGGCTTTTTCCGGACTCATTCATGAAGAGGCCGGGCATACGGACAAGCTGAAGCTTCGATATGTCATTTTCGGCGGAGAAGCGCTTCAGCCAGGCATGCTGAAAAGCTGGAAAGAAAAGTACCCGGAGACGGAGCTTGTTAATATGTACGGTATTACGGAAACCACGGTTCACGTCACATGCAAAAAACTGAATATGGATGATATTGAGAGAAACAAAAGCAATATCGGCAGACCGCTGGAAACCCTTCATGCTTTTGTTATGGACGCCTATATGAATCCGCAGCCGATCGGAATTCCCGGTGAGCTTTATATCGGCGGGGAAGGCGTCGCGAGGGGATATGTAAACAGGGATGATTTAACCGCCTCCCGTTTCATCACGAATCCGCACGTTTCCGGCATGCGGCTCTACCGGACGGGTGATATCGCCAAAAGGCTCTTAAATGGCGAACTGGAATATGTCGGGCGGAAAGATGCGCAAGTAAAAGTCAGAGGCCACAGAATTGAGCTGGGAGAAATTAAATCAGCGCTGCAAGAGCTTTCCTCCGTGAAAGAGGCCGCCGTGATCACACGTGCTGATCAGCACGGTCAGCACTCCATTTACGCATACGCGGTCTTACACGGGAACGAAAAGATAAAAGAAGCAGAGATTCAGGCCTCTCTCAGAGCTTTTCTGCCGGAATATATGATTCCCGCCCGCTTGATAGCGCTTGATGAACTGCCTTTGACGGCGAATGGGAAGCTGGACGAGAAGGCGCTCCCGCAGCCTGAATTAAATGATAGCCTTGGAGATGATATCAGCCTGAGAAATGAAACTGAAGAAATGATGGCTGACATTTGGGAAGAACTCTTAGGTGTTGAAGGCCTCGGCCCCAATGCTCATTTCTTCCATCTCGGCGGGGATTCGATTAAAGCGCTGCAAGTATGTGCGAGGCTGAAACAGCAGGGCTATGAAACGACCGTCCGCGAGCTGTTCGAGCATCAGACACTGGGAGAAGTATCGATGCGGCTCCGGAAAGTCCGCCGCGTGATTGATCAGGCTCCCGTCACGGGAGACGTGCCGCTGACGCCGATCCAGCACTGGTTCTTGTCGCAATCATTGCCGCATGATCATTTTAATCAGTCCGTAATGCTCCGCAGTGCGGACAGAATCAATGAATCTGCTATGAGAAAAGCGCTGGCACAGCTCGCGGTTCATCATGACGCATTACGGATCGTATGCGGCACGCAAAACGGATCGGTGACTCAATACAACAGAGCGGAAAACCTTTCTGAAGAAGAACTCTTTACGTTTGAAACGCATGACGTGAGAGGGAAAGGGTCATTACAAGAGGAGCACGTCGCAATTGAACAGGCGGCCGCCCGTATTCAAACTTCCATTCGGCTGGAGACGGGGCCGCTCGTAGCTGTCGGATTATTTCACGCTAATGATGGCGATCATCTGCTGCTTTCCATTCATCACCTTGTCATTGACGGTGTATCATGGCGGATTTTATTTGAAGATCTCACCGCGTGCTACAGGCAGGCGCTCGAAGGAAAAGAAACCGCGCTTCCGGCAAAAACCGATTCCTATCAGACTTACGCGAAGCAAATCTCTGATTATGCAAAAAGCCGCCGGCTGTTACAGGAAGCAGACTACTGGTCCGAAAGAGAAAAAATGGCGGTCGAACCGCTTCCGAAAGATGCCCGCATCTCTTCCAATCTTCTGAAAGATACAGATGTGATGACCGTTAAATTGACAAAACAGGAGACTGAGCAGCTGTTAACGGAAGCGAACAGAGCATACACAACAGAGACGGGTGAATTATTGCTTGCCGCGTTAAGCCTTGCGCTGAACAGATGGACCGGAAACGAGACATTCAAAATCAGCATGGAAGGCCACGGAAGGGAAGAGCACTTGGAGCATCTTGATATCAGCAGAACCATCGGTTGGTTTACGTCAATTTATCCGGTATTGGTTGACGCAAGTTTTCAAGATCAGGCTGATGACGGCGAGCGGCTTGGCTATCACATTAAGCGGACAAAAGACATGATGCGCCGCATTCCGCATAAAGGAGCGGGATACGGAGTGCTGAAATATATAAGCAAACTCTGGGAAGAGACGGAATCCGATTCTCCTGAAATCAGTTTTAACTATCTGGGACAGTTTGACCGTGAAATCCGTTCCAGCGGCTTTGGTGTTTCTCCCGTAAAAGCGGGAAATGAAGTCAGCCCAGACTGGGAACGTCCGTACACACTTGATATCAGCGGCTCCGTATCGTCGGAATGTCTCAGCATGCATGTCGTGTACAACCGTTTTCAGTATCAAAAAGAAACGATTGAAGTTTTGACGGGATATTTTCATGCCTTTCTCAAGCAGATCATCTCGCATTGCACAGGCAAAGAGGAGCGTGAATGGAGCGCCGCTGATTTCAGTGACGAGGAGTTAACGCTGGAAGATCTGAGTGACATTATGGGAGCCGTCAACAAACTATAGAAAAGGAGTGGCGCAATGGGGCAGCAACCGGAAATACAAGATATATATCCTTTATCTTTTATGCAGGAGGGCATGCTTTTTCATTCTCTGTTGGATCATGACTCAAGAGCCTACTTCGAACAAGCGGTGTTTACGATCAGCGGACAGCTTGACCGGGAACGATTCCAAAAAAGTATAGATGCTGTTTTTGAACGATACGATATTTTCCGTACGACATTTATTCATAAGAATGTGGCGAAGCCCCGCCAAGTCGTGTTGAAAAACAGGCCGAGCCGCGTTCAGTTTCATGATATTTCTCATTTGGACGAGAAGGCACAAGATAAATATGCCGACCGATTCAGAAAGGAAGATAAAGATAAAGGCTTTGATTTGCAATCAGACCCTCTCATGAGAGTCTCCATTTTGAAAAAAGGGCCTGAACGCTATGTTTGTATATGGAGCCATCATCATATCGTCATGGACGGCTGGTGCTTCGGGATTGTCATGAAGGAATTTCTGATGATCTATCAATCTCTCGGAGACGGGTGGCTCCCGTCTCTCGAGCCTGTTCAGCCATATGGTAAGTATATTAAATGGCTCATGAAGCAGGATCGTAAAGAAGCCGAGATTTTTTGGAAAACGAGACTTGCCGATCTTGAGCAATCGGCGTCTCTTCCGAAAAAATCCGCGGAACCAAATGGCGAACTTGAGCAGGCGGTTTTCACCATTTCTGAAGAGCAGACAAATGAGCTGAAGAACATTGCGGCAAGGGCGGGAGCAACGCTGAATACAGTGTTCCAGGCACTGTGGGGCATTTTGCTCCAGCGTGTCAGCCGCTGTGATGACGCCGTTTTCGGTTCTGTCGTTTCCGGCCGGCCGTCGGATCTCACAGGCGTGGAAAAAATGGTGGGGCTGTTTATTAATACGATTCCCGTGCGGGTGAAAAGCGGTTCATTTTCTTTTCTGGAGCTCGTCAGGCATTTGCAGCAGGAGACGCTGCAAGCAGAAGCGTACAGCTATTATCCGCTGTATGACATTCAGGCGCAAAGCCCTTTGAAGCAAGCGCTGTTTGACCACATTATCGTGTTTGAAAATGTGCCGGCCCAGCGTGAAATTGAAAATGTGAGTCAGGCCGGTTCATTTGATTTTGCGGTAGAAGATTTCACGATGGAGGAAGTCACAAACTACGGATGCAGCATAAAGGTGATTCCGGGAAATTCTCTTTATATCCGCTTAAACTTTGATACCGGTATATACGATCGTATTTTTATGAAGAATATTGAAACATTTTTACGGCATATGATGAATTCAGTCATCTCCGATCCTGAAATTTGCGCCTCCGAGATCGCATTGCTTGATGCGTGTGAAGCCAGAAGTATGCTTGATGCGTTTAACCGTACAGAAACGGTTGAACCGCCGGCTCCGACGCTTCACGGGCTGTTTGCCCGCCGTGCCGCGCTTTCGCCGCATCGTCCGGCGCTCCGTTTTCCGGGCGGCATGCTGACGTACGCCGAGCTTGACCAGTACACAGACAGACTCGCTGTTCGGCTCCGCCAAAAAGGCGTCCGCAAAGAAAGCATGGTCGGCGTACTCGCTGAACGCTCGCCGGAGATGGTGGTTTCTGTGCTTGCCGTGTTAAAAGCGGGCGGCGCCTACGTGCCGCTTGACCCGGAGTATCCTGAGGACAGGCTGCGCTATATGCTCGACGACTGCGGCGCTTGTCTTCTGCTCGCACAGCCGGGGTTATCCGTTTCCGGTTTTTCCGGAGAAACGCTAGAAGTGTCTCTTTCTGCTCTGACAAGTGAGGCGGAGACAGGGGCTGTCTCTGAAGAAGCGGATGCTGATTCGCTCGCTTATATCATTTATACGTCCGGTTCGACGGGAACACCGAAGGGAGTAGCTGTTGAACACCGTCAGGCCGCCGCCTTTTTATCAGGGATGCAAGGGCAGTTCCCGTTGACAGAAGAGGATATTATCGTGCTGAAATCATCCTTTTCTTTCGACGCCTCCATCTGGCAATTGTTTTGGTGGACGATGTCCGGCGCCTCCGTGTATCTGCTTCCGGCCGGCTGGGAGAAAGATCCTGTGCGGATGATTGAAGCGTTTGCCTCAGAAAAGGTGACGACCGCGCATTTTATTCCGGCGATGGTCAACAGCTTTTTAGACGCGCTGGAAACAGAGCCTGCGGAAACAAGAACACGCCTCGGCAGAACCTTGACACGCGTGTTTGCCGGAGGGGAAGCTCTTTCACCGCTTACGGCTGCCCGGTTTGCCGATCTTCTGCCGGAGACCGTGCTTATTCACGGCTACGGGCCGACGGAAGCGACGGTTGATGCGGCGTTTTACGTCTGTGACCGAAAACGGGACAGCGGACGGACGCGGCTTCCGATCGGAAAACCCGTTCCGGGTGCCCGTCTGTATGTATTAGATAGCGGAGGAACCATCCAGCCTGCGGGCGTGGCAGGAGAGCTGTACATCGCGGGGACAGGGGTGGCCCGGGGCTATCTGAACCGGCCTGAGCTGACGGAGGAGCGTTTTCTCGATGATCCGTTTTATCCGGGAGAGCGCATGTATCAGACGGGCGATATCGCACGCTGGACAGAAGACGGCCTTGTCGAATGGCTAGGACGTTCAGACGGACAGGTGAAAGTCCGCGGCTACCGGATTGAACCGGGAGAGATCGAAGCGGCGATCCGGCGCATCGACGGCATTCGTGAGGCGGCGGTCACCGCCCGGAACGAACACGGCGAAACCGCGCTTTACGCCTATATTGAAGGACGGGAAAGCGATGACGTGCGGGCGGAGCTTGCGACACGCCTTCCGGCTTACATGATGCCAGCTCAGTTCATAAAGATGACCGAATGGCCGGTCACACCGAGCGGAAAGCTTGACCGCCGCGCGCTGCCGGCTCCCGGCGGAGCGGCAGACAGACAGGCGTACACCGCCCCGCGGAACGTCACGGAAATGAAGCTTTGCGCCCTTTGGGAAGAGGTGCTGAAAAACGGCCCCGTCGGCATCCGGGATCACTTTTTTGAGCGGGGCGGCCATTCGTTAAAAGCGACGGCTCTCGTCTCCCGCATCGCCAAAGAGTTCGGTGTTCAGGTGCCGTTACAAGACATCTTCGCCCGGCCGACGGTGGAAGAGCTCGCTTCGGTCATTCAGGACTTGGAAGAGAGCCCGTATGAAGCGATTCAGCCTGCGCAAACACAGGACACCTACCCGGTGTCTTCGGCGCAGAAACGGATGTATGTGCTCCAGCAGCTTGAAGACGGCGGTGTCGGCTACAATATGCCGGCTGTGCTGGAACTGACGGGCCCGCTTGACCGCGGCCGGCTGGAGGAGACGTTCCGGCAGCTTGTTGAGCGGCATGAGTCGCTCAGAACGTCCTTTGAAACGGGGCCTGACGGCGAACCGGTGCAGCGCATCCATGACAGCGTACCGTTTCAGCTGGATGAGGCCGGGTCAGCTGACGCATTCGTCCGGCCGTTTTGTCTGGAGGAAGCGCCGCTCTTCCGTGCGGCCCTCGTGAAAGAATCGGACGAACGTCATCTTTTATTAACGGATATGCATCATATTATTTCTGACGGTGTGTCCGTCAACACCTTGATTAAAGAATTCGGCGAGCTGTACGCAGGCCGTTCGCTTGCGCCAATGCGCCTTCAATATAAAGACTATGCCGTCTGGCAGCGGTCGTTTCAGGAGAAAGAAGGGTACCAGAAGCAGGAAGCCTACTGGCTGAAGCGGCTAGAAGGAGAGCTTCCGGTGCTTGAACTTCCGGCTGACAAGCCCCGTCCGGCTGTCAGAAGCTTTGCGGGCGGCAGCGTATCGTGCACGCTTGACGCTGAAACGGCATCCGGCCTTCACCGCATTGCCCGGGATCACGGCTCCACTTTGTATATGGTGCTTCTCGCCGCGTACAATACGTTACTCGCGCGCCTGAGCGGGCAGGAAGACATCATCGTCGGCTCGCCGATTGCCGGGCGTCCGCACAAAGACCTTGAACCGATTCTCGGCATGTTCGTCAACACGCTCGCCATCAGAACGGAGCCGAAAGGAGACAAACGGTTTACCGATTACTTGGCGGAAGTCCGCCAGGCCGCGCTTGAGGCGTATGAGCATCAGGACTATCCGTTTGAAGAGCTAGTGGAACGGCTCGGTGTGCAGCGGGACATGAGCCGAAATCCGCTGTTTGATGTGATGTTTGTGCTCCAAAATATGGAGCGTGAATCCCTGGTGTTAAATAAGCTGCATTTGGCTCAAGCTGCGGATACAAGTCATAAAACCGCAAAGTTTGATGCCACGCTTTACGCGTCAGAAGGGTCTGACGGTTCCATCAGCTTTGATTTTGAATTCAATACAGATGTCTATCAAAAACAGACAATTGAAAAATGGCTTTCTTATTTTACCCGTATTCTTACAAAAGTAATTGAAAACCAAGCGATACCGCTTGGTGACATTCACGTACTGGATGATGCTGAAACAAATCGCGTCATTTATCAGTTTAATCAGACGAAAAGCGATTACCCAAGACACGAAACCATCAGCCGTTTATTTGAGCGGCAGGCAAAAGAAACCCCCGATGCCCGGGCAGTTGTATATGATGGACAAATCTTGACATACCGTGAGCTGAACGAACGGGCTAACAGAATAGCGGCGGCTCTCCGATCAAATAGCGTCGGTCCGGAAAGCGTTGTCGCATTATTAACCGGCCGCACAACAGAGCTTGCTTCCGGAATCCTCGGAATATTAAAAGCGGGAGGCGCCTACTTGCCTATCGGTGACGATGTGCCGCGGGAACGGGCTGAATGGATGCTTAAAGACTGTAAAGCTGATATTCTTCTCCAATCTGATAAACTTGACGGTCTGCCGCTTTCAGGAAAACGTTTATTCATAGAGGATATTCAAACAAAGGCCGGATTGAGTTCGGAAAATCCCGAACCGCTCGGCGGACCTGAATCATTGGCCTACATGATTTATACGTCCGGATCAACAGGTGCGCCAAAAGGCGTCATGATTGAACAGCGAAGCGTGATCCGCCTTGTGAAAAACAGCAATTATATTGATTTTACGCCGGAAGATAGACTGTTATTTACTTCATCATTAGGATTTGACGTTACAACATTTGAAATATTCGGTCCGCTTTTAAACGGCGCTTCTTTATATGTAAGTGACCAGGAAACCTATCTCGACTCTGATGTTTTGGAAACATTTATACAGCAAAACGGCATTACGACACTGTGGCTGACATCGTCTCTGTTCAACCATTTATCAGAACAAAATGAACACGTGTTTTCCGGATTATCCCGATTGATTATCGGCGGGGAAGCACTGTCCCCAAGCCATGTAAACCGGGTTCGGAATGCGCTGCCGCATCTCTCAGTATGGAATGGATACGGACCGACTGAAAACACGACGTTCTCGACTTACTTTTTGATTGAACAATCATACGATCATTCAATCCCGATCGGCCGCCCTGTCGGAAATTCAACCGCATATATCATAAACAGCAGGGGAACACCGCAGCCGATCGGAGTCATCGGCGAATTATGCACAGGCGGAGACGGTGTGGCAAGAGGATATTTCGGCCGCCCTGAGCTGACGGAAGAAAAATTTGTCCCTAATCCTTTTGTTCCCGGAGAACGGATGTACCGCACCGGAGATTTAGCCCGCTGGCTGCCGGACGGAACGATCGAATATGCCGGGCGGATGGATGATCAAGTGAAAATCCGCGGTTATCGGGTCGAGCTGGGAGAGATTGAAGCCGCACTGAGGAGCCTGGACGGCGTGAAAGAAGCTGCCGTGTCAGTCAGAACCGGGCAGTCCGGCAATAAAGAACTGATCGCATATATGAGTCTGCAGGCGGACATGGATACAGAAAAAGTGCGTTCTTTACTGTCTAAGCAACTGCCGAATTACATGGTTCCGGCCTATATGATGGAACTTGAGAAGCTGCCGCTTACGCCGAACGGTAAATTGGATCGGAAAAATCTGCCCGAACCGGAGCTCGCGCTTCAAACCGCGTACACAGCTCCCCGCAATGAGCTTGAAGAACAGCTTTCCGTGATCTGGCAGGAAGTGCTCGGCACAAAACAAGTCGGGATTGAGGACTCATTTTTTGAGTTGGGCGGCGATTCAATCAAAGCGCTGCAAGTTTCCGCACGGCTCGGACGCTATGGGTGGAAAATGACGGCAAGCGACTTATTCCGGCATCCGTCCATTAAGGAGCTCGCGCCACTTATCCGGAAAGCGGAAAGAGTCATCGATCAGCGGCCGGTGGAAGGAGACATACCTTGGACACCCGTTCAGCACTGGTTTTTATCACAGCGGATGGAAAACAGAAATCATTTCAATCAGTCCGTCATGATGTTCAGCTCTGACGCATTGCATAAACAGCCGCTCAAAGAAGTCTTAGAGCATCTTGTCATTCATCATGATGCACTCCGGATAACCGTCAGTGCAGAAAACGAAAGTTTCAGACAAATCAATCACGGTATTCAAAAAGATGAACTGTACAGCTTGGACATTTGGGATCTGTCTGAGACAGATACTTGGGAAAAAGAAATAGAAAGTGAAGTCGCTGCGCTCCAACAGCGGATGGATATTGAAAAAGGCCCGTTATTAAAAGCCGGCTGGTTCAAAACCCGGTCCGGAGATTATTTATTCATCACCGTACATCACCTGGCGGTTGACGGAGTGTCATGGCGTATTTTGCTGGAGGATTTATCTGCCGCTTACACTCAAGCCGTAAAAGGTCAGCCGGTCCAGCTTCCGCCAAAGACCGATTCGTTTAAGCAATACGCTGAAAGGCTTTCAGAATACGCAAAAAGCAGCAAGCTGATGCGTGAAGAAGAATATTGGCGTTTTATTGAAGAAGAAACAGCCGCCGAACTTCCTTATGAAAAACCGCAGCATCAGACGGGAGCCGACAGCATTCGGCAAACGGTAAGCTTTACGCTTACAGAAGAAGAAACGTCCGTTTTGCTTCAGCAGGTCAACCGGGCCTACCATACCGATACGCAAGATATTCTTCTGACTGCCGCAGCTTTGGCTTTACGGGACTGGACAGGGGGCGGCAGACTGCGCATCGCGATGGAAGGGCACGGGAGAGAGCACATCATGCCGGAGCTCGACATCAGCCGCACCGTAGGCTGGTTTACCTCCATGTATCCGGTGCTCATTGACTTGAACACAGCAGGCGCTGAGCTTGGAACGGCGGTAAAAACGGTCAAAGACACACTCGGAAGAATACCGGATAAAGGAATAGGCTACGGCATTTTAAAATACATGACACCGCCTGAACAAAAAACAATCCGCTTCAGACAAGCGCCTGAAATCAGCTTTAACTATTTAGGGCAATTCAATGATACAGAAGATCAGCACACGTTCAGTCTGTCCGGTCTTGCAAGCGGGCACGACATCACGCCGACATGGCAGCGGGAACAAGCGGTGGAAATGAGCGCGATGGCCGCACAAAACAAACTTCACTTCAGTTTGAGCTATCCGCCGAGCCGCTTCCGCAAAGAAACAATGGAACAGCTGCTGCAAACTTTACAGCAATATTTGCGTGATATTATGGCGCACTGCACAGGCAAAGAGGAAGCAGAAAAAACCGTTAGTGATTTTAGCAGCAAAACGTTAACATCTGATGATTTGGACAGCATAGCGAGTTTTGTCGAGGAACTGTAGAAAAAGGCGACGGGGAGATTATAACATGACAAAAAAGAATGCAATTCAGGATATTTATCCGCTGTCTTATATGCAGGAAGGAATGCTTTTTCATTCCCTCCTGCAAAAGGAATCACAGGCTTACGCCGAGCAGGCCTCCTTTTCAATAACGGGGAAGGTTGACACCCGCGTGTTTGAAGAGAGCGTTCATGCCCTTTTCGAAAGACATGATATTTTCAGAACGATCTTTATCAGCCAGAACGTGTCAGTGCCGCAGCAGGTCGTATTAAAAGAGCGGAACGTCAGCATCATTGAGGAAAATCTCACCAATTTAAACAAGGCTGATCAAATCAAGCATATTGAAGAAGCCAAACGAAGAGACCGTAAGAAAGGGTTTCATCTGCAAAAAGACATGCTGATGCGGGTGACGCTGCTTCAAACCGGTGAATGTGAATATACGTGCATATGGAGTTTCCATCACATCATTATGGATGGCTGGTGTCTCGGAATCGTGCTGAAAGAGTTCTTCCAGATATACGCCTCGCGGCTCCGCCGGACACCGTTAACGCTTGAGCCCGCTGTGCCGTACGGGACCTACATCAAGTGGCTGATGGAGCAAGATAAAGAAAAAGCTGCTTCGTACTGGGAGCGATACCTTGAAGGCTTTGAACAGCAGACTGTTCTGCCGAAGCAGAAAAAAGCCGGCGAAAGCAGACAAGAGGAAGTGACGTTTTCCTTTTCAAAAGAGGACACGGCTAAGCTGAAAGAGCTGGCCGTAAAAGAAGAGGTCACGCTGAGCACCATTTTCCACACGCTCTGGGGCATTTTGCTTCAGGCGTATAACCAGACAGAAGATGCGGTTTTTGGTTCTGTCATTTCCGGAAGGCCGTCTGAAATCGAAGGCATCGAGCGAATGATCGGCCTGTTTATTAATACCGTGCCTGTCCGGATCAGCGGGGCAAACATCCCGTTTCAAAAGCTGATCAAAAACGTGCAAAAGGACGCTTTGAAAGGACAGGCTTACAGCTATCACCCGCTTTATGACATACAGGCGAATTCACAGGTAAAACAAGGCTTAATTGATCATATTCTTGTCTTTGAGAATTATCCGGTTGAACAGGAGCTTGATGTGCTGAACAGCAAGGGGGACACGAAAGACCTTTTTCACATCCATGATTTCAGCATGGAAGACGAAACCAACTACAGTTTTTACCTGATGGTGGCGCCGGGTGACGAGATTCATTTGAAAATGAGATACGATTCAAGCGTGTATGACCGCCAATTCATCGAAAATATCAAAGGCCATTTGGCACATATCGTCTCCCAAGTTCTCGACAAACCGGACATCACGCCGGACAAGCTTGAAATCATAACCCCGGAGGAAAAAGCGCAGCTGCTCGCACCGATTTCTGAAGAGACCGAAAAGCCTGAATATGACACGGTTCATGCGATGTTTGAACGGCAGGCCGCAAAAACGCCGGATCAAATCGCGATTCGGTATGAAGGCGAGTCAGTAACGTACAAAGAGCTGAACGAATCGGCTAATAAGCTGGCCCGCCTGCTGCAAAAGCGCGGATTAAAGCGGGAGGAACCGGTAGGCGTCATGCTCGGCCGTTCCCCTTCTTTAGCGGCGGCTGTTCTCGGTATTTTAAAAGCGGGCGGCGCCTTTGTCCCGATAGATCCGGGCAGTCCAAAGGAGCGTATCCGATATGTCATTGAAAACAGCGGCTGCGTCCATGTTGTAACAGAGCGGCATCAGTCAGTGCCCGCGGAACAAACGCTGCAAGTTACATACATAGAAGACGCCGGGACGGAAGCGGACGGAAGCAATGTGCAATCCATTAATACGGCAGACGACCTCCTTTATATGATTTATACATCCGGTACGACAGGGAAACCGAAGGGCGTGCTGCTCGAACATAAAAATATGGCCAACCTGCTTTCTCACCAATTGACGAACACAGACATTGATTTTTGCACAAATGTGCTGCAGTACGCATCTGTGGCGTTTGACGTCTGCTATCAGGAGTTATTTTCAGTACTCTTGAGCGGCGGCACCCTTTGTATCGTGCCGGAATCAATCAAACGGGATGTTTCTCAGCTGTTTTCGTTTATTGATCAGCACAACACGGAAGTTGTGTTTTTCCCGACTGCGTTTGTCAAAATGCTTTTCAATGAAGAAGGTTATGCACAGTCTTTTCCCCGCTGTGTGAAGCATGTCATTACGGCCGGGGAGCAGCTGACCGTTTCGCGTTTGTTCAGGCAGACGCTCCGTTTACACGGTATGCATCTGCATAATCATTACGGCCCGTCAGAAACTCATGTGGTTTCAACGTATACGATTTCTGCGGGAGATGACATACCTGAACATCCGCCGATCGGGAAACCGATCCATCATAACAAGATGTATATTCTCAGCAAAAATAGGCAGCTTCAGCCTCTCGGAATTGCGGGAGAATTGTATATTTCCGGGGCGAATACAGGAAGAGGCTATGTGAACAATCCGGCGCTGACCGAAGAGAAATTTTTGCCGGATCCGTTCAGAACGGACGCCGTCATGTACCGGACCGGAGATTTGGCAAGACTGCGTGCGGACGGCCAAATTGAATACATCGGCCGGACAGATGATCAAGTGAAGATCAGAGGGTACCGGATTGAACCGAAGGAAATTGAAACCGTCCTGGCAAATCATCATGCCGTGAAAGAAGCTGCTGTTCTGATTCAAACGAATGAGTCGGGCGAAAATGAATTATGCGCCTACTGCAGCGTCTCACAAGCGACTGATCCTTCTCAGCTGCGAAGTGATTTGGCTAAAGAGCTGCCTGATTATATGATTCCGGTCAAATGGGCTTTTGTTGACTCGATTCCGCTCACTGCGAACGGAAAAGTCGATCAGCGGGCCCTTCCGGAAGCTTCGGCATACGCCGCAGGCCGTCAATATACAGCTCCCCGGAACGTGACGGAGCTGAAGCTTACCCGCATATGGGAAGAAGTGCTTCAAAGCGGCCCGATCGGCGTTCACGATCACTTTTTCGAGCTTGGCGGCCATTCATTAAAGGCGACGGCACTCGTTGCAAAAATAGCTAAAGAGTGCAGTGTGCAAATCCCGCTGAGCGATGTCTTCAGCCATCCGACTGTAGAAGAACTCGCCAAAATCATCAGTGAAGCAGAAGAGAACCCGTTCGCATCCATAGAAAAGACAGAAATGAAAGAAACATATCCTGTCTCATCCGCCCAAAAACGGATGTACGTCCTTCACCAGCTTGAAAATGGCGGTGTCAGCTATAACATTCCAGCCGTTTTAGAGGTGAAGGGGCCGTTTGACCGAGACAGGATGGAAGCCGTGTTCAAGGAACTGATCCGGCGGCACGAACCGCTCAGAACGTCCTTTGAAGAAAAAAACGGCCTGCCCGTGCAGAGGATTCATGACGACGTGCCGTTTGCATTTACAAAAGAACAATCAGCCGAAGCGTTTATCCGGCCGTTCGATCTCGGCAAAGCGCCCCTTTTCCGGGCGGGATTTGTCCAAATAGAAAAAGACCGGCATCTGCTTTTAGCTGACATGCATCATATTATTTCAGACGGCGTATCCGTCAATCTTTTGATACGTGAATTCAGTGAGCTGTATGCTGAGAGAAGTCTGCCGCCGTTACGGATTCAATACAAAGATTATGCCGTCTGGCAGCAATCATTTATGGCGGGCGCCGCATATCGGAAACAAGAGGAGTACTGGCTGAACCGGCTTGCCGGTGAGATTCCCGTGCTTGAATTGCCGGCTGATAAGCCGCGTCCCCCGGTGCGGAGCTTTTCCGGTGACCGGGTGTCATTTGTCATCAATGAAAAACATACAGCACAGTTGAAAAAGCTGGCGAAAGAAAACAAATGCACACTGTATATGACGTTGCTCGGTGTGTACACAGTTCTGTTAGCCCGTTTAAGCGGACAGGAAGATATGATCGTCGGGTCTCCGATTGCAGGAAGGCCACATGCCGACCTTGACGCCGTTCTGGGCATGTTTGTCAATACGCTTGCTTTCAGGACGCGTCCCGACGGAAGCATGACATTCAAAGAATATTTAAAGGAGATTCGCCAAACAGCGCTTGAGGCTTACGAACATCAGGATTACCCGTTAGAAGAGCTCGTCGATAAGCTCGGTGTGCCGCGGGACATGTCCCGAAATCCGCTGTTTGACACAACATTTGCGCTGCAAAATATGGAACAGCAGAAGCTTAGGGCAGCCGGACTTGAACTGCAGCCGGCAGACGTCAGCCTGCCGATTTCTAAATTTGACTTATCACTGTACATCTCTGAAAACGCCGGTGAATTATACTGCCAGTTTGAATACAGCACCGATTTGTTTAAGAGAAAAACGATTCAAAAATGGGCGGGATTTTTTACGACACTTGCCGAAAACGCCGCGGCTGATCCGGGCTTGGAATTAGACGATATTTCTGTTTTGACAGAAAAAGAAGAAGTGTCTCTGCTTCAAGATTTCAGCCCCTTTCAGAAAACAGCGTTTCCGCTTCATCAGTCTCTTCATGATCTGCTGGAACAGCAGGCGGAAAAAACGCCGGACCGTCCGGCAATTTTAACTGATGACATTTCGATTACGTATCAGGAACTGAACGAAAGGGCAAACGAGCTTGCGCATCAGCTGATCAAGCGCGGGATAAGGCTGGAGGATAAAACTGCCATTATGGGCCGGCGTTCTCCTGACATGCTGATCGGCATTTACGCTGTCTTAAAAGCAGGCGGTGCATATCTGCCGATTGATCCGGATTACCCGGAAGAGCGGATTCGCTTTTTACTGAAAGACAGCGGCGTGAAATTCTTACTGGCAGAACCAGAACTTTTCGCACCAGATCTTTTTGAGGGAGAAACGATCTCTCTGAAAAGCGGACAAACAGGAAACCCTGAATCTGCGGCCAACCCTAACGTTCCGGTAAAACCTGATTCATTGGCTTATATCATCTATACATCCGGTTCTACAGGACGCCCAAAAGGCGTGCAGGTTGAACATCGGTCAGCCGTAAACTTTTTATACTCACTGCAAACGCGTTATGGATTAAGTGATTCTGACATCATTTTGCATAAAACATCATACTCTTTCGACGCTTCGATTTGGGAGCTGTTTTGGTGGCCGATCGCGGGAGCTTCTGTTTTCCTCCTTCCGCAAGGCGGCGAGAAAGACCCTGAAATGATACTGAACGCATTGGAGAATAACCGCATAACGGCGGCTCATTTTGTGCCATCCATGCTTCATGCTTTCTTGGAATATATAAATTCCAGAAAACAGCCGATCAAAAAGACCTGTTTAAAAAGGGTTTTTGCCGGCGGCGAACAATTGGGCCCGCACCTGGTTTCCCGTTTTTATGACCTTCTGCCGGGAACGGAATTGACAAATTCCTACGGTCCGACGGAAGCGACAGTAGAAGCGGCGTACTTTGATTTGCCGCAAGGAAAAGAATTTCACAATGTTCCGATCGGCATTTCCGGGCATAACATGCGGCTGTATATTTTAAATCAAAAGAAACGGCTTCTGCCGCCGGGCTGTATCGGAGAGCTGTACATCGCGGGGACAGGGGTGGCCCGGGGGTATCTGAACCGGCCCGAGCTGACGGAGGAGCGTTTTCTCGATGATCCGTTTTATCCGGGAGAGCGCATGTATCAGACGGGCGATATCGCACGCTGGACAGAAGAGGGCCTAGTCGAATGGCTCGGACGTTCAGACGGACAGGTGAAAGTCCGCGGCTACCGGATTGAACCGGGAGAGATCGAAGCGGCGATCCGGCGCATCGACGGCATTCGTGAGGCGGCGGTCACCGCCCGGACCGAACACGGCGAAACCGCGCTTTACGCCTATATCGAAGGACGGGAAAGCGATGACGTGCGGGCAGAGCTTGCGACACGCCTTCCGGCCTACATGATGCCGGCTCAGTTCATAAAGATGAGCGAATGGCCGGTCACGCCGAGCGGAAAGCTTGACCGCCGCGCGCTGCCGACTCCCGGCGGAGCGGCAGACAGACAGGCGTACACCGCCCCGCGGAACGTCACGGAAATGAAGCTTTGCGCCCTTTGGGAAGAGGTGCTGAAAAACGGCCCCGTCGGCATCCGGGATCACTTTTTTGAGCGGGGAGGCCATTCGTTAAAAGCGACAGCTCTTGTCTCCCGCATCGCCAAAGAGTTCGGTGTTCAGGTGCCGTTACAGGACATCTTCGCCCGGCCGACGGTGGAAGAGCTCGCTTCGGTTATTCAGGACTTGGAAGAAAGCTCGTATGAAGCGATTCAGCCTGCGAAAAAACAGGACACCTACCCGGTGTCTTCGGCGCAGAAACGGATGTATGTGCTCCAACAGCTTGAAGACGGCGGTGTCGGCTACAATATGCCGGCTGTGCTGGAACTGACGGGCCCGCTTGACCGCGGCCGGCTGGAGGAGACGTTCCGGCAGCTTGTTGAGCGGCATGAGTCGCTCAGAACGTCCTTTGAAACGGGGCCTGACGGCGAACCGGTGCAGCGCATCCATGACAGCGTACCGTTTCAGCTGGATGAGGCCGGGTCAGCTGACGCATTCGTCCGGCCGTTTTGTCTGGAGGAAGCGCCGCTCTTCCGTGCGGCCCTCGTGAAAGAATCGGACGAACGTCATCTTTTATTAACGGATATGCATCATATTATTTCTGACGGTGTGTCCGTCAACACCTTGATTAAAGAATTCGGCGAGCTGTACGCAGGCCGTTCGCTTGCGCCGATGCGCCTTCAATATAAAGACTATGCCGTCTGGCAGCGGTCGTTTCAGGAGAAAGAAGGGTACCAGAAGCAGGAAGCCTACTGGCTGAAGCGGCTAGAAGGAGAGCTTCCGGTGCTTGAGCTTCCGGCTGACAAGCCCCGTCCGGCTGTCAGAAGCTTTGCGGGCGGCAGCGTATCGTGCACGCTTGACGCTGAAACGGCATCCGGCCTTCACCGCATTGCCCGGGATCACGGCTCCACTTTGTATATGGTGCTTCTCGCCGCGTACAATACGTTACTCGCGAAATTGAGCGGGCAGGAAGACATCATCGTCGGCTCGCCGATTGCCGGGCGTCCGCACAAAGACCTTGAACCGATTCTCGGCATGTTCGTCAACACGCTGGCCATCAGAACGGAGCCGAAAGGAGACAAACGGTTCACCGATTACTTGGCGGAAGTCCGCCAGGCCGCGCTTGAAGCGTATGAGCATCAGGACTACCCGTTTGAAGAGCTAGTGGAGCGGCTCGGCGTGCAGCGGGACACAAGCCGCAATCCGCTGTTTGACGCCATGCTTGTCGTCCAGAATATAGAGCATGAGGAACTGCTGTTGGACGGTTTGCATATTCAGAATGCGGACGTGTCCCGTCCGGTTTCCAAATTTGATGTCACTTTGCAGGCTTCTGAAGGCGGGGGACAGATTCATTTTCTGTTTGAATATGCGGCGTCTTTATTCCGAAAAGAAACGATGCAGCGCTGGGCTTCCCACTTTATGACGATGCTTGAACACATTGTCCGTGAACCGGAAACTTCTTTACAAGCGATCAGCATGCTGACTGCTCCGGAACGGAACCGGATTCTTTCGGACTTTAACGGCATGACGGATCAACAGCTGCCTGAAAAAACAGTTCACGAACTGTTCATCACCCAGGCGCGAAAAACACCTGATGCCGCGGCCCTTATCAGCGGGGAAACATTGATCACATACAAAGAATTAGATGACTGGTCGAATAAAATCGCCAGAGCCCTGCAAAAACGGCAGATCGGACCTGATGCAGCCGTCGGCATTGTGATACCAAGATCGCCGGAACAAGTAGCGGCAGTCTTCGGGGTTTGGAAAGCCGGAGGAGCCTACGTCCCGATAGATCCTGAATATCCGGAGGAACGCAAGCAATATATCATCTCAGACAGCGGCACAGCGCTTCTCCTTACCGCACACGGTGCGATAGAACAAGTGCCTGATCGTTTTAACGGTGAAGTGCTCGCACTGGAGGATATCCAAGAACAGGATGCTTCGCCGGTCCAGTCATTATCAGCACCGGAAGATTTGGCTTACATCATTTATACATCGGGAACGACAGGCAGGCCGAAAGGGGTTATGGTCGAACATCGATCCGTCAGCCAAACCCTTCAATGGCGAAGCGGATTTTATGATCTGAATGAGAAAGATACGATTCTTCAGCTCTTTTCATTTTCATTTGACGGGTTTGTAACAAGCATGTTCACACCGCTGATTTCCGGTGCGAAAGCGGCCGTTTTAGCCGAAGATGAAGCAAGAGATATTCTTGCTATTAAACACTATCTTGCATCTTACCGCATCACTCACATGATCATTGTTCCCGTACTGTACCGTACACTGCTTGACGTACTGGAGCCGGGGGATGCAGAGTCTCTCAGAATTGTCACATTAGCCGGAGAAGCTGTCGACCAAAACATTATCAGCCGCAGTTTATCAGTTTGTCCACACACGGAGCTTGCCAATGAGTACGGCCCGACGGAAAACAGCGTCGCCACTACAGCGGCAAGACATATAGAACAAAGTGAGAACATTACGATCGGCCGTCCGATTGAGCATTCACACGTTTATATTTTAAACGGAGATCATCCGCAGCCGATCGGTGTAACGGGAGAACTTTGCATCTCGGGTTCCGGCCTTGCAAGAGGGTACCGCAATCTTCCTAAGCAAACGGCCCAAGCCTTTGTCCAAGACCCGTTCCAGAAGAACCGGCGCATGTACCGCACGGGCGACCTGGCAAAATGGCTGCCGGACGGCACGCTGCAATATATCGGCCGAATAGACGAGCAAGTCAAAATCAGAGGCTACCGGGTGGAACTGAAAGAAATTGAATCCGCCTTAACAGGCATAAAAGGTGTCAAAGAAGCAGCCGTCACCGCTCATACCGCATCAGCAGGCCAAACGGAACTATGCGCTTATATCGTGACAGAAGAAGGAACAGAAAGTGAAACCGTGCAGCAGGCACTCAGAAATGAAATGCCCGCTTATATGGTGCCGGCGTTCTTTGAAACACTTGAAGCCCTGCCTGTCACACCGAACGGGAAGCTTGACCGCCGCGCGCTTCCTGAGCCGCGGAAAAAAGCGCACACCGGACAGGCATTTACCGAGCCTGAAAGCGACATGGAAAAAGAGCTGTCCGCGATTTGGAGCGAAGTGCTCGGAACTGAAAACATTGCCGCGGATAAATCATTTTTTGAACTGGGCGGCGATTCCATCAAAGCCCTGCAAGTATCAGCCCGATTACATCAGGCAGGAAAACAGATCGCCGTAAAAGATATTTTCAGCCGGCCGACAATTAGGGAGCTGGCGCCTTATGTCCGTACAGAGCGGCAGCCGGTCAGCCAAGCTCCTGCAGAAGGAGAAGTGAAGTGGTCGCCGATTCACAAATGGTTCTTCACACAAGACACGAAGGAAGCAAATCATTTTAACCAGTCCGTCATGCTGACGAGAGCAAATTCAATAGATGAAGAGGCTCTGAGGAAAACGTTAAAAGCCATTACCGTACATCATGATGCCTTGCGCCTTGTCTGCATAAAAGACGAAGAGAAAGGTCTTCTCCTCTTCAACAGACCGGCTGACCTCGCAGATGAGCAGCTTTACAGCCTGACCATATTAGAAATGGAAGGCGATGAGCATGAGAAGGAACGTTTTGTAAAACGCCGCGTCGCAGAGCTTCAGAGAAACATGGATTTAGAGAACGGGCCGCTGGTACAGGCGGGGCTGTTCCGCTCTGAAGCAGAAGATTACTTGTTTCTGACGGTCCATCATCTCGCTGTCGACGGGATATCATGGCGGATTTTATTGGAAGACTTGGCTTCTGCTTATGAACAGGCCATCTCTGGACAGGAAATCAAACTCCCTCCGAAAACCATGTCATTCAAAACATATACGGAGCAGCTGGCCGATTATGCCGAAAGTAAACAGCTTCTTCAGCAGGCGGAGTATTGGCGGGAGATTGAACACTATGAAACAGAAAGTCTTCCTTACGAACAGGCAGATTTATCTCAAACTCCTGCAAAAAAACGGAACACGGTATCCTTCACTCTGACAGAAAGTGAAACGGACGCCCTGTTGAAAGATGTGCACAGCGCCTACAATACGGATACGCAAGATGTGCTTTTGGCTTCCGCCGTGCTCGCTGTTCAAAAATGGTCGCCGCGGCACGCTTTGAAAATCGCCCTTGAAGGACACGGACGCCAATCGGAGCAGGCAGGTGCGGACATCAGCAGGACAGTGGGGTGGTTCACTTCCATTTACCCGGTGCTTTTCCGGAGCGGAGCTTATGAACCTCTTGAAGAATATGAAATTCGCACATTGAAAACCGTCAAAGACACATTGCGGCGCATTCCGGATAAAGGGAACGGATACGGTGTCCTCAAATATTTAACACCGCCGAAGCTTGCCGGGATGACTTTCGGGAAAGCACCGGAGATCAGCTTTAATTATCTCGGGCAATTCGATGCGCCCGGCGGGAACCCGGCAGAAACGGAACAGCCTGACGCGTTTCAGTTTTCTCCTTTGGGAGGCGGAGATGATGTGACAGATACATGGAAACGGGAGCAGTCACTTGAAATCAGCGCGATTGCGGCAAAAGGCCGGATGACCGTCAGCATTTCCTATGAAACGGAGCGCTTCCGGCAAGATACGATCGAACGGCTGTCCGAAAGCTGCCGGTATTATCTCCTGAAACTGTCGGAACACTGCCTCAGCAAAACCGATACGGAGAAGACCGTCAGTGACTTTGATGATCGGGAGCTGACTGAGGAAGCATTGCAGGATATTGCCGACTTACTCAGCTTCCACTAAACCGAGCGGGAGGAACACATGGACAAAACAAAAAATATCCAAAATATTTATCCCCTCAGCCGAATGCAGGAAGGAATGCTTTTTCATTCCTTTCTGCAAAAGGAGGGGGCTGCATATATCGAGCAATCCGTCTTCACCATAAAAGGCCGGCTTCGTCCGGAATTGTTTGAGCAAAGCGTACAGTCTGTCATCAGACGCCACGATATTTTCAGAACGGTTTTTTTACCTCATGTCGCTCAGCTGAACGGCCCCCGCCAAGTTGTGCTGCGTGAGCGGGAATTCCGGCTGCACCGCGAAGATCTTACACATTTGGACGAACCGGAACAGAGCATCTATTTACAGCGATTTAAGGAACGTGACCGCTTAAAAGGCTTTGACTTGCAAAAGGATATGCTGATGCGTGTTTCTTTGTTTAAAACGGCTGACGAAAAATATGTATGCGTCTGGAGCCACCATCACATCCTTATGGACGGCTGGTGCCTCGGCATCGTCCTTCAGGAATTCATGCATATGTACCGGGCGATTGAAACAGGCTCACCCGTCACACTGGCGCCCGCAAAGCCTTACAGCACTTATATTACATGGCTGACGGATCAGGACAAAGACGCGGCTTCTGAGTATTGGAAAGGATATTTAGCAGGCTGTGAGACACCCTCAGGACTCCCGAAAATATCGGCCCGTCCCCAGGAAAAAGGCTACCGTAAGAAAGAGCTGCTGTTTTCTATAGATCAAAACCTGACGGACAAGCTGAAAACCATCGCCAAAGAAGAGGGCGCTACGCTCGCGGTTCTTATGCAGACTGTATGGGGCCTGATGCTGCAGCGCTACAACCGGACGGATGATGCCGTATTCGGCGCCGTCGTATCAGGGCGGCCTTCCGTCATTGACGGCGTGGAAAGCATGATCGGGTTGTTTATCAATACCGTGCCGGTACGCATTAAAACGGGTGACGAAAGCTTTAGAGAACTGCTGGGCCGCTTGCAGAAAGAAATGCTTGATTCAGAGGCGTTCAGCTATCATCCGCTTGCTGACATCCAATCTCAGACTGAGCTGAAACAGGATTTAATCGACCATATCATCGTGTTTGAAAATTATCCGATTCAGCAGCAGATGAAAGACGCGGAAAAGGAATCGGATGCACCGTTCCGGATCGGGAATGTCAACGTTTCGGAACAATCGGGTTACGATTTTAACCTCATCATAGCGCCTGGCGATGAGCTGCTCATCAAATTCAGCTACAATGCGAACGTTTATGACGAAGTATGGATAGAGAGCGTAAAAGGACACTTGGAAGAAGCTCTGCGCGGCGCCGCCTTCAATCCCGATTTTCCGGCTGATCGGCTTCCGATGCTCGGACAAAAGGAAAAATCAAGAATAATCGGCGAATTTAATGACACGAAAACAACTTATGAAAGAGATGAAAGCATCATCAGCCTGTTCAGCCGACAGGTAAAGAAAACCCCGGACCATCAGGCGCTTCACGCCGGCGGGCTGACGATGACGTACCGGGAGCTCGATGAACGGTCAACTGCATTCGCCCGCACCCTGCTGGAAAACGGTTTGGCGCCAAAGGGAATTGCCGGGATTCTGGCCGAACGCTCACCGGAATTTATCATCGCTGTTCTCGCTGTATTGAAAGCGGGAGGGACGTACCTTCCTCTTGATGCAGAACTGCCAACCGACAGGATCGCCGATATGCTCACTGAGAGCGGAGCACAGCTGTTAACGGTGCAAAAAGGAATTGAGACTGACATTGACTTTTCTCACATCATCTCTATCCCGGCTGCAGCTGAAAAACAAACACCTGATGCGGGAAAACTGAATACCGATACAGCACCTGATGACCTTGCCTATATTATGTATACATCCGGTTCAACAGGAAAACCGAAGGGCGTGATGATTTCCAACCGAAACGTCGTATCGCTCGTGTCAAACAGCAATTACACGTCGGCTGGCATGTCGGACCGTCTCATTCTGACAGGGTCCATCGGTTTTGACGCAGTGACGTTTGAAATCTTCGGAGCACTTTTGAACGGAGCATGTCTTCATGTGGTTGACCGCTCGACAATGCTTGCCCCTGAGAGGTTCGGCAATTATCTTTCTTCCAACCGTATTACGATTCTGTTTTTGACGACGGCACTCTTTAACCAGTTCGCCCAGGCAGATCCGGAGATGTTTTCTGGGTTGCACACCTTATATGTCGGCGGAGAAGCATTGTCCCCGGCGCTCATCAATAAGGTCAGACACCGCTGTCCGAATCTCAGCCTTTATAACATATACGGACCGACAGAAAATACGACATTTTCTACCTTTTACGAAATCAGGCACGATTTTTCTCAGCCGATCCCAATCGGAAAACCGATCAGCAATTCAACCGCGTATATCATTGATAAAAATGGCGGACTTGCGCCGATCGGCGTGCCCGGTGAGCTTTGTGTCGGCGGTGACGGGGTTGCCAAAGGCTATTTAAACAGGCCTGACTTAACAAGTGAAGCGTTTGTCAGCCACCCGGTTCATCCTGAAGAAAAGATCTACAAAACAGGCGACTTGGCACACTGGCTGCCTGATGGAAGCATCGGATACATCAGCCGTATCGACCGTCAATTCAAGATTCGCGGGAAGCGGATTGAGCCGGCCGAAATCGAAGCGCGCTTGACTGAAATCGATGGAATCAGGGAAGCGGCAGTCATCGTGTCAGACGAAGGACAAGAAGCAACCCTTTGTGCGTATTATACGGGCGCGCATGCTGAAGAAAGAGCCATTCAATCCCTGCTGGCCAGGTCGCTTCCCGACTATATGATTCCGCAGTATGTGATGAAGCTTGACCGTATGCCGCTTACTGCAAACGGCAAAGTGGACCGCCGCGGGCTGCCTGCGCCAGAACGGAAAAAAACGTCATCAAAAGCCGTTCCGCCACGAAACTGGGTAGAGCGTGAGCTGATCGACATTTGGACGCCGATCCTCGGCTGCGGGGAGCTGGGCATACAGGATGACTTCTTTGAGCTGGGCGGCCATTCTTTGAAAGCATTGCAAGTGATTCATCAGCTGAAGACCAGGCAGCAGATGGATGTGCCGATTGAAATGATATTTGAATATCCGACAATTGAACAATTGGCTGAAAAGCTGTATTCAAACACACTGTCAGAAGCTGCAGAGCAGCATATCAGCAGACTGAACCAGCCGAAAGGCCGCAATCTATTCTGTTTTCCGCCTATCTCAGGTTTCGGCATTTTCTTTAAAGATCTTGCGGCGGCATTAAACGGACGGGCTGCTGTGTACGGTTTTAACTTTATTGAAGAAGACAGCAGAATGGAACAATACATTGATAAAATGCTGGAAATACAGCCGGAAGGCCCTTATATCCTCTTCGGATATTCAGCGGGCGGCAATACGGCATTCGAGGCGGCAAAAGCGATGGAAAAGCGCGGCTTAGAAATCAGCGACGTCATTATCGCAGACGCGTACAGAAAGCTTGACGCACTGCCGCCGCAGCCAACAAACGCAACAGCCGAAAATGTCCCGGAAGCCGTCAGAGAAGCGGTCATCAAAAAGACAGAGCGCTATCAAACGTACTGGGCGGAACTGATAAATGATGGCCAAATTGCGGCAAACCTCCATTTTATCGAGGCCGGTATAAAGGAAGAGCACAGTGATAAGACCGAGCCGATGAAATGGGAAGGCGCCACAACGGGACTCTATCAGGAATATCAAGGCGGGGGCGCCCATAAAGATATGTTTGAACCCGCCTTTGCACATCAAAATGCTGAGGTCATACTCGACATCATTGCAAACAGCGGAAGACGCTTGGCGCGGAATCTGTAACATCCGGCAGAATGGTTCAGGATGACAGAGGGCAAGATAGGGGAATCAAACCAGTTTTTTGGAGGCTTTGACATGACGAACCTATCTTGGCTTACGTATGTAATGATCATTCTTGCCAGCTACCGGCTGACCCATTTGATCGTATTTGATAAGATTACGGAATTCATAAGAAAACCCTTTATAAAGCAAGAAAAAACCGTCGATCAAAACGGGCGCGCCGTCCAAAAAAAAGTCCCTTCCTCCGCATTCGGTTATATGCTGCAATGTTATTGGTGTGCGGGCGTCTGGTGCGCCATATTGATCGGCATCTGCTACTTGGTCTGGCCCCGCTATGCACATCCGGTTATTTTCATTTTGTCCATCGCCGGAGCGCAGGCCATTCTTGAAACGTGTGTCGGCGTCGGAACGAAGGTCATTGACGTGCTCGCCGCCATGAAACATAAAAAGTCCTGAAGCGTTTTGATTCGCTTTAGGACTTTTTTCTTTCCCTTTTAGGCTGAGAGGAGCAAAGCAGGCTTTCTGATTCACCGCCCGGAATGCTTCGGAATACCGTAAAGCAGAGAGGGGGAAAAACATGAAAAGCTGCCGTTTTAGCATGATATGGTTTTTGGCCGTTGTACTGACAGCCGGCATCTTTACATTCTCAGCATCCGCACAAGCAAGCGGCACTCAGCCGAAGAGAGAAATGAGAGCCGTATGGATCGCGTCTGTCACCAATATCGACTGGCCCTCTAAAAAAGGGCTGTCACCGGAAGAGCAAAAAAGAGAATACAGCAAGCTGCTGGATGACGTTCAGGAGATGGGAATGAACGCCGTTATCGTCCAAATTAAGCCTGCGGCTGATGCTTTTTATCCATCAGATTACGGGCCTTGGTCAGAGTATCTGACAGGAACACAAGGCAAAAATCCCGGCTACGATCCGCTTGCTTTTTTAGTTGAAGAGACACATAAACGGAATCTTGAATTTCACGCTTGGTTCAATCCTTACCGGATCACGATGAATCACACAAATTTGAATGCGCTTTCAGATGATCATCCCGCGCGTTCGCATCCGGACTGGGTCGCTGCATACGGAAAACAGCTGTACTATAATCCGGGCATTCCGGAAGTAAGACAATTTATAACGGATGGAATCAAAGAGGTGGTCAGCCGTTATGACATTGATGCGGTTCATATGGATGATTATTTTTATCCTTATAAAATTGCCGGACAGGAATTCCCCGATCAGGCGGAATACGAACGGTACGGAAAAGCTCACTTTGCATCAATTGATGACTGGCGCAGGGATAACGTCAACCGGCTTGTAAAAGAAATCAACCAAACCATCAAACGAGAAAAACCTTATGTCAAATTCGGAATCAGCCCGTTCGGCGTATGGAGAAATGCCGCAGATGACCCGACAGGCTCCGAAACGGCCGCAGGGGTGCGGAACTATGATGATTTATATGCTGATACGAGAGAATGGATCCAAAAAGGATACATTGATTACATCGCACCGCAAATTTACTGGAGCATCGGATTTAAAGCGGCGGCATATGACGTCTTAGCGGATTGGTGGGGAAAAGAAGTGAACAATCGGCCGGTGCATTTATATATCGGGCAGGCAGCTTATAAAATCAACAACAACGCTGATCCTGCCTGGGCCGACCCGGGGGAATACGGAGGACAGATTACTCTAAACAGGGGATCAGCATGGATAAAAGGCAGCTTGCATTTCAGTTTAAAGGATTTAAACCGTAATCCGCTCGATGTGAAAAACCGTTTGATCAAGGACATGTACAGCCAGCCCGCGATAATTCCCGAGATGCCTTGGCTCGGACATTCCGCTTTAAAAAAACCGTCTGTCAAACGGGCGGAGAAGAATGCTTCAGGCCATACACTCTATATTGAAGATGCGAAATCCAACGGTAAAAAAACGGCTTATTACGCCATTTACCGCGCAGAAAAGGGAAAGCAGCCTTATTTAGTGGATACAGTCAGAAAAACATCGTCACGGACGCAGACATTTTCAGATACTGATACTCGGGCGAAAGGAGCCTGCACCTATATCGTTACTTCCGTTGACAGGCTTCACCATGAGAGCCATCCCTCCGCAAAACGGACGGTTAAATAGCATTATTAATAAAACTGACAGTTGCGGCGCTGTCAGTTTTTTTGTAGCGGATGAGTCCGAATGTTCAGACTTCATTTGGATGGAATGAATAAAGACCCCCATTAATAAAATGTAGAAAGCAGCAGAAGGAGGAAGGTTAATGAATTTTCAACTGACAAAAGAACAGCAGATGGTGCGCGAAATGGTCAGAGATTTCGCCAAAAATGAAATTGCCCCGAAAGCCCATGAGGTTGATCAATCAGCCGTCTTCCCGATAGACACATTTAAAAAAATAGGCGAACTCGGGCTGCTCGGAATTCCGTTTCCGGAAGAATACGGCGGGGCGGGCGGTGACACCATTTCATATGCAGCAGCGGTCGAAGAAATCGGAAAAGCCTGCGGCAGCACGGGGCTGAGCTACGCGGCAGCCGTGTCACTCGGTGCAAGCCCATTATACTATTTCGGTACTGAACAGCAAAAGCAAGAACATCTTATTCCGCTTGCTTCGGGAAAAGCGCTCGGATCATTCGGGCTGACGGAGCCGAATGCCGGTTCAGATGCCGGCGGAACCCAGACAAAAGCCGAGAAAAAGGGCGGTGACTATGTGATAAACGGAGAGAAATGCTGGATCACAAACGCAAATTACGCCCGCACGGTCATTGTCACCGCCGTTACGGGAAAGAACTCCGCCGGAAAACCGATCATTTCAGCTCTCATCGTCCCGACAGACACACCGGGATTTACGATCACAAATCCGTACGACAAGATGGGTGTGAGAGGGTCGGATACGGCCGAGCTTGTGCTGGAGGATGTCAGGGTGCCTGCCGATAACCTGCTCGGTGATCCTGAAAAAGGTTTTAAACAATTTTTATATACATTAGACGGCGGGCGGATCTCGATTGCGGCACTGGCTGTCGGTATCGCTCAAGGCGCACTGGAGGCGTCGCTGTCATATGCGAAGGAACGCAAGCAGTTCGGCAGTCCGATATCGTCATTTCAAGCCATTCAATTTAAGCTGGCCGATATGGCGATGGAAATTGACCTTGCCAGACAGATGGTGCTTAAAGCGGCATGGCTGAAGGATCAAAACCTGCCATTTACGAAAGAAGCTGCATTCGCTAAGCTCTATGCTTCTGAAATGGCCGTCAGAACGTGCCTTCAGGCCATCCAAATTCATGGCGGTTCCGGTTATATGAAGGAATGCGGTGTCGAACGTATGCTTCGTGACGCAAAGCTGATGGAGATTGGCGAAGGAACGTCAGAAATTCAAAGAATGGTCATCGCAAGACAGCTTTTGAAGTGAAATGAAAACGTTTACTAAGACAGGGATGGAAGGGGGGCAGGTCATATGGCTGAACTTATCCATTTAACAGCCGGAAAGCTGCTTGAGCGGACCGCGGAGCTTTTTCCGGATCGTGAAGCGGTTGTTTACCCTGAGCGCGGCCTTCGTTATACGTATGCCGAGTTTGACCGGTTATGCCGGCAAACCGCAAAAGGGCTGATGAAGCTGGGAGTTGAAAAAGGAGATCATGTGGCCATATGGGCATCCAACATTCCGGAATGGCTCGCGGCGCAATTTGCAACAGCGAAAATCGGCGCCGTTCTGGTCACCATTAATACCAATTTTCAAATCGCAGAGCTCGATTACCTGCTGGCACATTCAGACGTCTCGGCCTTGATAATCATGGATTCCTACCGGCAGACATCTTATGTTGAAATCGTGAATAAGCTGATTCCGGAGCTGAAAACTTGTGAGCGCGGCAGGCTGCGTTCGAAACGTTATCCATTTTTACGGACGGTGTTATATATCGGTGATAAAAGCCCGCCCGGGATGCACCGTTGGGATTCATTGCTGGATAATGCCGAAGCTGTAACGGATGCGACGCTTGACGGAAGGATGGACAGCCTGAAAAAGGATGATTGCATTCATATGCAATATACATCAGGTACGACCGGATTTCCGAAGGGCGTCATGCTCTCACATTTTAATATCGTAAATAACGCGGCCAATATCGCAGAATGCATGAAGCTTACTTCAAGTGACCGTTTATGTATTCCCGTGCCGTTTTTCCACTGCTTCGGGTGTGTGCTCGGCGTGCTGGCATGTGTTTCCGCGGGTGCGGCGATGATTCCGATCGAACAGTTTTCTCCGCCGGCCGTTCTGAAAACGGTGGAGCAAGAAGCCTGTACGGCTCTGCACGGTGTACCGACGATGTTTATCGCCCTCCTAAATGACAGCCGTTTTTCTGAATATGATCTTTCCCACGTCCGAACCGGGATTATGGCAGGCTCGCCATGCCCGGCGGAAGTCATGAGAGAAGTGATCGGCAAAATGGGGATGACTGACATTACAATTGCCTACGGACAGACCGAAGCATCACCTGTTATTACGCAGACAAGAACGGATGATTCATTTGAAAGAAGAGTGGAAACAGCGGGGCGCGCGCTTCCCCATATCGAAGTCAGAATCGTTCGGCCCGGAACATCCGGAGAAGCCGCCCGGGGCGAACAAGGAGAGCTCTGCACCCGCGGATATCATGTCATGAAAGGCTATTATAAAAATCAAGAAGCGACCGAAGAAGCGATAGACAAAGACGGCTGGCTGCATACCGGTGATTTGGCGGTCATGGACGAGGACGGGTACTGCAAAATCACGGGCCGTCTGAAAGACATGCTGATCAGGGGCGGCGAAAATATCTATCCGCGCGAGATTGAGGAAATGTTATATCGGCATCCCGCGGTAGCAGACGTTCAGGTCGTCGGCGTTCCTGATCCGAAATACGGAGAAGAGGCCGCGGCGTGGGTCAGGCTCAAAGACGGACAAACCGCTTCCGCAGAAGACATCAGAACCTTTTGCAAAGAACATATCGCCCGCTATAAAGTCCCCAGGTACGTTTTGTTTACAGATGAATATCCAATGACAGCCTCAGGAAAAATTCAGAAATTCAAGCTGCGGGAAAAAACGATTGAAGAGCTCAAGTTAACTTAATGAAAAAGGAGTGCTTCACATTTGTTTAAAAAAGTCCTGATTGCCAACAGAGGAGAAATCGCCTTACGAATTATCCGCACCTGCAAACGTCTCGGCATCCCCTCGGCAGCTGTGTATTCAGAAGCCGACCGGGACGCGCTGCATGTAAAAGCGGCTGATGAGGCCTATCCGATCGGTAAATCGAGAGTAAATGAAAGCTATTTACATATCGACAGAATCATAGAAGCCGCCAAATCCGCCGGAGCGGACGCCATTCATCCGGGCTACGGGCTTCTGTCAGAAAACAGCCTGTTCGCCGAACGCTGCCGAAAAGAACAAATCACATTTATCGGTCCGCCCGGTGATATCATCGCCAAGATGGGCAGCAAGATAGAAGCCCGAAAAACGATGCAAAAAGCAAAGGTCCCGATCGTTCCCGGTGTTTCAGAGCCATTGCCCGATGTTCACTCCGCCTTAGCCGAAGCCCGTGCCATCGGTTTTCCGGTCATGCTGAAAGCGTCCGCAGGAGGAGGCGGAATCGGCATGCAGATCGTACATTCAGAAGAAGAGCTGGCCAAAGCGTTTGAAGGCAATCAAAAGCGGGCCGCCTCCTTTTTTGGAGACGGCGCAATGTATATGGAAAAGGTCATTGAAAATGCCCGTCATATTGAAATTCAGATACTCGCAGATTCTTTCGGCAACACCGTTCATCTGTTTGAACGTGACTGTTCAGTACAAAGGCGCCACCAAAAAGTGATAGAAGAAGCGCCGTCGCCGTTTGTTGACGATGAATTAAGACAAAGACTCGGTGAAACCGCCATTAAAGCCGCAAAATCGATCGGCTACCAAAATGCAGGCACAATAGAATTTCTCGTCGACGAAAAGAAACAAATCTATTTTTTAGAGATGAACACCAGACTGCAGGTGGAGCATCCGGTGACAGAAGAAATTACAGGACTGGATCTTGTGGAAGAACAGCTGAAAATTGCCGCTGGGCAGGCGCTGCCTTTCTCGCAGAAAGATATCAACCACCGCGGTCATGCGATAGAAGTGCGGATCTATGCGGAAGATCCGGTCACCTTTTACCCGTCTCCCGGTACCATCTCGTCTTTTTCCGTTTTAAGACACCCGTCAGTGCGACACGAATGCGCCGTCGAAAAGGGAAGCGTCATTTCTCCGTTTTACGATCCGATGATTGCCAAAATGGTCGTCACGGCGAATACGAGAAAACAAGCCATTGAACAACTGAAAACCGCCCTTGGCGAATATCATGTAGAAGGGATTAAAACCAACATTCCGCTGCTGACAAAAATTGCCCATTCAGAAGTGTTTGAAAAGGGCGAGGCAACAACCGGTTTTTTACAAACAATGAACGAGGGGGCGTCAAAATGAGCGTCATAAAAATTCAGATGGCGGGAAACCTGTGGAAAATTCATGTGAAGCCGGGTGATGTCATTGAAGAAGGACAGGAAGTGGCCATCTTGGAATCTATGAAAATGGAAATTCCGATTATCGCTGATGCAGCGGGTACGGTGAAAGAAGTGAAAAAATCAGAAGGTGATTTCACTGATGAAGGAGAGGTCCTGATTGAACTTCAATAAAACGGGAGGTGCAGCATGAACTGTCCGAAACATGTCCGCATCAATGAAGTAGGACCGCGTGACGGCTTGCAGAATGAATCGGCGTGGGTGGATACAGAAGATAAGATTGAGTGGATCAATATGCTGTCAAAAACAGGCCTTCCCTATATCGAAGTGACATCATTCGTGCATCCGAGATGGATTCCGGCTCTTCGTGACAGCCTGGACGTCGCAAAAGGCATTGCCAGATCTGAACATACGGTCTACGCGGCTCTCGTTCCGAACCTCATCGGACTGGAGCATGCGGCAGAAGGCGGAATCGATCAGGCATGTGTATTTTTATCTGCAAGCGAAACCCATAACCAAAAAAACGTAAACAAACCGATTGACCGGACCGTTCAAGAGCTCAGGCGGGTTATTACTGAAGCAAAAGCTGAAAAAATGGCGACGAGAGCTTATCTGTCCACTGTGTTCGGCTGTCCGTACGAACAGAACGTGCCGATCGAACAAGTCATCCGCCTGTCAGACACCCTGCTCGAAATGGGTGTTGATGAAATATCGCTCGGCGACACAATCGGCGCGGCAAACCCCTTGCAGGTCATAGCCGTGCTTGAAGCCCTTTTGCCGAGAATTCCCGCCATAAAAATCGCACTCCATTTCCATGATACAAGAGGAACGGCTCTAGCGAATATCATTCCCGCTCTTGATATGGGCATCACATCCTTTGATACTTCCTCAGGGGGGCTTGGCGGCTGCCCGTACGCCCCTGGATCAGCAGGAAACGCTGCCACAGAAGACGTCATTTATATGCTCGAACAAATGGGGATTGATACCGGGACGGACATGAATAAACTTCTTTATGCCGCCGGCTGGATCGCGGATAAAATAGGCAAAGACCTGCCAAGCAGAAACCTGCAGGCATTCAGAACGAAATGAGAAAGGAGAAGCCATGGGAGATTGCGTTTTGTATTCCGTCTGTCAAGAAACAATCGGTCTGATCACGCTGAACCGCCCGCATGCGGCCAACTCGCTGTCTTCAGAAATGATTGATCATTTACAGCGTGTGATTGAAGACATCAAAAACTCGCCATCCATTCGTTGTGTCATTCTCACCGGCACCGGGAACACATTTTGCGCCGGTGCTGATTTAAAAGAAAGAGCGGGGATGAATCATGAACAAGTTAAGCAAAGCGTCAGGCGTATCGGTGAAACGGCCGCATCCATTGAAGCTCTCCCGCAGCCGGTCATTGCAGCGCTGAACGGAACCGCTGTCGGAGGAGGCCTTGAACTCGCTCTCGCCTGCGATATCAGAACAGCCGTCAGCCGGGCGGGCCTCGGCCTTCCTGAAACAGGGCTTGCGATCATTCCCGGAGCGGGCGGAACGCAGAGACTGCCCCGGCTTATCGGCCCCGGCGCGGCAAAAGAATTGATCTATACCGGCCGAAGACTTTCTGCAGAAGAGGGAAAAGACATGAAGCTGATCGAGCATGTTTGTGAAGCCGATGAACTTATGGAAAAAGCAAAAGCACTGGCCGGCCGCATCGCCGCTAATGGGCCGATCGCCGTCAGACAAGCAAAATCCGCGATAAACAAGGGTCTGGAGACAGATCTCAATACAGGGCTCGAAATCGAACGAAAAGCATATGAACAAGTCATTCCCACACTTGACAGAGAAGAGGGCCTGCGCGCTTTTAAAGAAAAAAGACCCCCTGAATACAAAGGAAAATAAAACATGGAGGGACTCGGATGGATTACGAAAAAGAACGGCAGACACGCAGCAAAACGATTGAAAAGGGAGGAGCCGCGAAATATCACGCAAGCAACGAAAAGAAGGGAAAACTTTTTGTAAGAGACAGGCTGAAGCTTTTATTCGATGACGGCATATCCGTTGAAGACGCTTTTTTCGCCGAGTGCATGTCAGACGGACTTCCGGCTGACGGGGTCGTTACCGGAATCGGAACCATCGGCGGCAGAACCGTTTGTGTGATGGCAAACGACTCAACCGTAAAGGCGGGCTCGTGGGGCGCGAAAACGGTGGAAAAAATCATCCGCATTCAGGAGACGGCGGAAAAGCTTCAGTGTCCGCTCTTGTACTTAGTCGATTCCGCAGGTGCGAGAATTACGGATCAGGTCGACATGTTCCCGGGCAGAAGGGGAGCCGGCCGCATCTTTTATAATCAAGTAAAGCTATCGGGCCGCATTCCGCAAATCTGTTTATTGTTCGGCCCTTCCGCTGCGGGCGGCGCTTACATTCCGGCCTTTTGCGACATTGTCATTATGGTCGAAGGCAACGCATCCATGTACTTAGGTTCCCCGCGTATGGCAGAAATGGTGATTGGCGAGAAAGTATCGCTTGAAGAAATGGGCGGCGCCCGTATGCATTGTTCCGTATCAGGCTGCGGTGATCTCCTCGCCCCGACGGAACAGGAGGCAATCATGATGGCGCAGACATACCTCAGCTATTTTCCGTCAAATTATACTGAAAAAGCGCCCGTCAACAAATCTAAGAACCCGAAAGCTTTTGAAAAACCGCTCTCAGATGTCATCCCGGCACATCAAAACGCACCGTTCAACATGATGGATTTAATTGAACGTGTCATTGATGAAGACTCATTTTTTGAGATTAAACCGTTATTTGCGCAGGAATTAATAACGGGGCTTGCGCGGATTCACGGACAGCCGGTCGGCATTATCGCCAATCAGCCGCGTGTCAAAGGCGGGGTTTTATTTCTCGATTCGGCGGATAAAGCCGCAAAATTTATCGCTTTGTGCGACGCATTCCATATTCCGCTTCTGTTTTTAGCAGACATTCCCGGATTCATGATCGGAACGAAGGTTGAGCAGGCGGGCATCATCAGGCATGGCGCAAAAATGATCTCCGCAATGGCGGAAGCGACTGTTCCGAAGCTTTCCGTTATCGTCAGAAAAGCCTACGGTGCCGGATTATACGCGATGGCGGGGCCTGCTTTTGAACCGGACTGCTGTTTAGCGCTTCCGACTGCGCAAATTGCCGTAATGGGTCCTGAAGCAGCGGTGAATGCGGTCTACGCAAACAAAATCAGCGAGCTAGCCCCTGAAGAAAGGCCGGCTTTTATTCAAGAAAAGCGTGATGAATATAAGGAAGACATTAACCTTTACCGGCTTGCCTCTGAAATGGTGATTGACGGCATTGTTCCTGCTGATTCCTTGCGGGAAGAACTCAATAAACGCCTCACTGCTTACATGTCCAAACAACTGACATTCACACACCGGAAACACCCCGTATACCCGGTATAAATAAAAAAAAGACTGCATAGATCCGGCTCGCAGCCGTTCTTATGCAGTCTTTTTTCACAGTCTTGATCTCATTTTCTTCACAACGAAATAAACAACAATAAATACGAGAGCCAATATAATGATCGGAGTTGTATACATTCCGGCATAGCTGTCTACGTCTTTCCACTGTCCCCCGAGCTGATACCCGAGATAAACGAAAATGACAGACCACGGAATAATGGCGAGTGTCGTCAATATGACAAACTTGGAAAGAGGCATTTTCGCAAGGCCGGCCGGGATGGAGATCGCATGTCTGACGACCGGGATAAACCGCGCCGAGAACACAACGCCGGCGCCGTAACGGCGAAACCAGTTTTCCGCAACATCAACATGATGCTTTTTCAGAAGTAAGTACTTGCCGTACTTGTCCAAAAACGGCCGTCCCCCATAACGGGCGATCCAGTAAATAAAGCACTGCGCGATCGTTCCCCCGATCACACCGGCGACAATGGCGCCGATAAAGCTGATCGTGCCTTCTGACACCATATATCCTCCGTAAGCCAGAACGATTTCACTCGGAATGATTTCGATCATTAATCCGAGCGCAATCCCTAAATAGCCCATACTTGTCAGCCAGGATAATATTTCACTAATAAAATTGCCCACACTGTTCACAACCTCTTTATCTTTTTACCCAATTATATGACTGATTGACAAGCAAAATGGTTACAAATTATTTTTTAACGCACGATTTCTTCAGATTCTCTTTTTAACACCTCTTCTAAATAAGCTAAAAGTTTCGGTCTCATTTCTTCCCGCAGAAGCCCGATCTCCGTGCCGGCCTTAAAACAGCCGAACTTATCTCCTATATCAAACCGGCTTCCTTCAAGCTCCCGCGCGTAAATGCTTCGGGTGCGGCACACTTCGCGCAGCGCGTCTGTCAATTGGATTTCGTTGCCCGCGCCTCTTCCGATCGTCTTCAGCGTTTTAAAAATAGCAGGGGTTAATATGTAGCGGCCCATCACGGCAATATGAGAGGGCGCCTTTTCAACAGCCGGTTTCTCAATCAGATCCTCAACCTGGTACACATGACCGCCCTGCCGCCCCGTCTGTATAATACCATATTTGCTGACATCAGCAGGATCGACGGGCTGTACGCCGACCGTTTCTGTGCCGTGTTGGTTATAGACGTCTATGAGCTGTGAAAGAGCGGGAGTGTCAGATACCATAATATCATCACCTAAGAGAACGGCAAAAGGCTCATCTCCGATAAAATGCTCCGCACACAGCACCGCATGTCCTAGTCCGAGCGGTTCTTTCTGACGGAGGTAATGAATATTGGCCAAATCGGCAATCCGCTGCATCTCCTTCAGCGTCTCCGTCTTGCCTTTTTCCTCAAGATTGAATTCCAATTCCGCCGACCGGTCAAAATGATCTTCAATCGAGCGTTTGTTTCTCCCTGTAATAATCAATATATCTTCAATTCCTGCCGCTGCGGCCTCTTCGACAATATATTGGATGGCCGGTTTGTCGACAATCGGCAGCATTTCTTTAGGCTGCGCCTTTGTCGCCGGCAGAAATCTCGTTCCTAAACCTGCTGCGGGAATGACCGCTTTTCTCACTTTTTTTCTCATTCATCTTCACTCCTGATCCTGTATGTTTTTCAGCGAATCTCCAAATACCCAGATTCGGTTTCCGATAAAATTCATCATCATCCCGCCGATAGTGGCGGCGAACTTACTCACCAATAGCGAACAGCCGCCTTTTTGAAACGCGTAAAGCAGCAAAAAGGTGATTCCCGACGCGGCAAGATTAATCATGACAAATCGCATGATCTCTTTCCCGTCAGCCTTGCGTTTTACACGAAACGTCCACTTCCGGTTCCATACATAGCTGTTGATGATCCCTGCCGAATAGGAGCAGATCTGCGCCGGAAGATAGGGGACATGACAAGCGGCGAGAAGAAAGAAGACACCAAAATCGATCAGCGTATTGCCGACGCCTACAGTGCAAAAACGGCCTGCTGTCTTTACTTTTTCTTTCAGCATAACGGCATCCGGTTTTGACCTCCCTTCATAAAAAAATCAGATGGCTGTCATATTTGTTGATATGGATTACTTTAGCGGACAGTGTTGAATAAACAATTACTAAAATATGAACAAAACATGAAAACGTAATGAGGCTTTGCAAAACTCATTCAGTTAACATTTTGATAGTTTAGGTTGACATATTCCGAGAAGGGCACTAATATTCTGTATAAGTGTTAACCTAAAATTTATTTTGGTTAACATTAATTTTCAAAGTAAGAGAAAGGAGGGGAATATATGCGGGAAGAAACCTATTACAGCGTCAGAATGAGAGCTTCCCGAAACGCCCCCCATGAGCAGGGCGGAAAACACATTTCCGGCGGAGAACGGCTCATCACTTACAGCGGTTTACAGGAAGCGGTAGATGGCTTATTACATAAAGGCTTCTCGCACTCAAGAGGGATACCTGATTTTATGCAGATTCAGCTTGAAAGCATTAATGAACCGATCGAAACGATCCGCCCTTTGCCGGTTGCTTTCCATCAATCAGACACGCCGGAAAAAGGACAAGCAATCGCCCGCAAGCTTCTGCAAAAGGCGGGGATTCCCCCGCACATGATAGAGAAAGCGTACGAAAACATTGCGGAATATGCAGAAGCAAGAGGAGCGGTCCTGTTTGATATCCGGGCAGGAGAACGCATTGACGGCAGAGGAAATAGAGGTGTGCGGGTATCCCGAATGGATTGGCCGTCACATGATTTTCAAAAATGGGCTTTTACGCACAACATGCCGGAAAATTCACGAATAAAAGAAGCACATGCCATCGCGGCAAAAGTTTGCGCACATCCGGGGATTATTGCTGAATTGTGCTGGTCGGATGACCCTGATTACATAACAGGCTACGTTGCCGCAAAGAAGCTGGGATATCAGCGGATTGCCAAGATGAAGAATGCCGGAGATGAAAGCGGATGCCGGATTTTCTTTACAGATGGCTCCATAGATACGGAGAGTTGTATCCATTTTTTGGAGAAGCAACCTGTATTCATTCAGCGGGAGGAGAACATATGAAACAATCAATGATTGAAAAAAGCAAACAGCATCTTTGGCTGCCTTTCACACAAATGAAAGATTACGATGAAGATCCGTTAATCATTGAAAGCGGAAATGGGATCATGCTGAAAGACATCAGCGGCAAAGAATATTATGACGGCTTTTCTTCAGTATGGCTCAATGTACACGGCCACCGCAAAAAAGAAATGGATGAAGCGATTCAAAAACAGCTTGAAAAAATCGCTCATTCGACCTTACTGGGTATGACGAACGTTCCCGCAACAGAACTTGCCGAGATGCTGACAGGCATCACACCGGAAAAGCTGACACGCGTTTTTTACTCCGACAGCGGAGCGGAAGCAATGGAAATCGCTCTGAAAATGGCCTTTCAATACTGGAAAAACATAGGGAGACCCGAGAAACAGACGTTTATTTCTATGCAGAACGGCTATCACGGCGATACGATCGGAGCCGTCAGCGTCGGCTCCATTGAACTCTTCCACCATGTGTACGGCCCGCTGATGTTTGAAAGCTACAAAGCCCCGATTCCGTATGTATACAGATCTGAAAGCGGCGACCCCGTACAGTGCCGGGATGAATGCCTTCACGCGCTCGAACAGCTGCTTGCAAAGCATCACGAAGAGATTGCCGCACTTACGATCGAATCGATGGTGCAAGGCGCATCCGGGATGATCGTCATGCCTGAAGGCTTTCTGGCAGGCGTACGAAAGCTGTGTACGGCATATGATGTGTTAATGATCGTTGACGAAGTGGCGACGGGGTTCGGCCGCACCGGAAAAATGTTTGCCTGTGAGCATGAAAATGTCCAGCCGGACTTGATGGCGGCAGGGAAAGGCATTACGGGAGGCTATTTGCCGATCGCTGTGACGTTTGCCACAGAAGCCATTTATGAAGCCTTCTACGATGACTACGACAAAATGAAAACATTTTTCCACGGCCATTCCTATACAGGAAATCAGCTTGGCTGTGCCGCGGCAATTGAAAATCTGCGTTTATTCGAATCAGAGCGCATCGTTGAACAAGTCGCCGAAAAATCAAAAACGGCAGCGAAATTTCTTCATGATCTGAAGCAGCTTCCTCATGTCGGCGATGTCCGCCAGCTCGGTTTCATGTGCGGCATAGAGCTTGTGCAGGATAAGGGGACAAAACAGCCTTATCCGCCTGAAAAGCGGATGGGATACAAGGTGTCCTTGAAAATGAGAGAGCTTGGTATGCTGACACGGCCGCTCGGAGACGTCATCGCCTTTCTGCCGCCGCTTGCCAGCACAACCGATCAGTTACAAGCCATGATCTCCATTATGAAAGAAGCGATAGCCGAGGTGACCGGCCGTGGATTTTGACGGATGGCTCCTCGGAAGGCTCGATGCGGTGAAAAGAGACGGGCTGTATCGGACGCTGCGAACACAGGAAACCGCTCTCAAAACCAAAGGGCAAAAGCGGCAGACCTGGGCGTCCAATGACTATTTAGGCCTGTCAAAAGATGAGCGGCTGATCACAGCCGCGCAAACGGCGATGAGCCGGTTCGGAGCGGGAAGCGGCGGCTCACGGTTAACGACAGGAAATACTGTGTGGCACGAAAAACTTGAACACACAATCGCGGATTTTAAACAGACGGAAGCGGCTTTATTGTTTTCAAGCGGTTACTTGGCAAATATCGGCGTGCTTGCCTCACTGCCTCAAAAAGGCGATGTCATTTTAAGCGATCAACTGAACCATGCGAGCATTGTTGACGGCTGCCGTTTATCAAAAGCGGAAACCATCGTGTACCGCCATATTGATATGGCTGATCTTGAGAAAAAACTTGCCTCCGTCCAGGCTCGGAACCGCCGCTTCATCGTCACAGACGGCGTCTTCAGCATGGACGGCACCATCGCGCCTCTTGACCGCATAATGGCGCTTGCAAAGCAGTACCAGGCATTTGTGATAGCAGATGACGCGCATGCAACCGGTGTACTCGGGGAAAACGGCGGGGGAACCAGTGACTATTTCGGTGTTTGTCCTGATGTTGTCATCGGCACATTAAGCAAAGCTGTAGGAACGGAAGGCGGTTTTGCCGCGGGATCAAACATTTTCATTGATTTTTTGCTGAATCAGGCGCGGACGTTTATTTTTCAGACGGCCCTCCCGCCGTCAATTTGTGCGGCTTCGCATACGGCATTTGACATCATATCAGATATGCACGATACGCGCCGTGAGCTGCAGTCGTCTGTCAAAATGATAAAAACGCGTCTGGCCGATATGGGCTTTACCGTAAGAGGCGGAGATACACCGATTATCCCCGTTATCATCGGTGATGCAAAAACAGCGGTTTCAGCCGCTGCACTGCTGGAGAAAAAGGGAATCTGCGCCCCGGCCATCCGCCCGCCCGCCGTTCCGGAAGGCGAAAGCAGAATCAGGCTGACCGTTACGGCGGATCGCAGCTTACAGGATATAGACGAGCTGACAGAAGCATTTGATTCCATTAGAAAAGAGCTGAATATAAACAAATGAGAAGTTTTTTTGTTACAGGAACAGATACCGGCGTCGGAAAAACCATCGTTTCTTGCGGACTTGCCGCGGCATTCCGGCAGAAACAGGCGGATATCGGAGTGTTTAAGCCGTTTTTAAGCGGCGTGCCTCGGACTCATCCGGAAAGTGACACCTCGCTCTTGAAAGACATGTCACAAACCGCACTGTCTCATGAAGAAATCACGCCATTTGAATGGAAAGAGCCGCTTGCCCCGTACACGGCCGCCATGCTTGAGGGGAAATCCGTGAGCATGGCGGATGTCATGGCCCACTGGAGTAAGATCAAAAATCGTCATGAGTGTTTCATCGTTGAGGGGGCAGGCGGCATTTCCGTCCCGCTTGGTGAAAATTATTTAGTCAGTGATCTGATAAAAGCCATGGAATTACCGGCAGTGATTGTCACCAGGCCTGATCTCGGAACCATCAACCACACATATTTAACCGTTGAATATGCGAAAAACATGGGGATAGAGGTTCTCGGCATTATTATCAACGGCGTAAGGAGCAGGCCGGGGCTGGACGAAAAGACAAACCCGAGCATGATTGAAACATTATGCAAAGTTCCGATTTTGGGAATCACACCGAAGCTGGATCACGTTTCATCGGAAAACATTCAACACATGATTGAGAAACATATAGATGTTTCCTCTTTCATGAATCTGACACAAATGGGGAGATAAACATGAATCAATGGATGGATCTTGCAGAGAGAGTGCTGGACGGGGCGGAAGTAACGAATCAAGAAGCGCTGGCCATTTTAAATTGTCCTGATGAGGATCTTTTATTGCTGATGCATGCCGCTTTTCATATCAGAAAACGATTTTACGGAAAAAAAGTAAAGCTGAATATGATTATGAATGCAAAATCAGGCCTGTGTCCGGAAAATTGCGGGTACTGTTCACAATCTTCAATATCAAAAGCGCCGATTGAGTCTTATCGGATGGTGGATAAGCATATATTGCTTAAAGGGGCAAAACGCGCCCACGACCTGAATATAGGGACATACTGTATCGTCGCCAGCGGCCGGGGACCGTCAAACAGAGAAGTGGATCAAGTTGTTGATGCTGTCAAAGAAATTAAAGAAACGTACGGTTTAAAAATCTGCGCATGCCTCGGTCTGCTGAAGCCGGAACAGGCAGAGCGGCTGAAACAGGCAGGAGTAGACCGGTACAATCATAACATCAATACATCCCAAAGAAATCACTCAAACATTACGACCTCCCACACGTATGACGACAGGGTCAATACAGTGGAAACGGCGAAACAATCGGGGATGTCACCTTGTTCTGGTGTCATCGTCGGCATGAAAGAGACGAAACAGGACGTCATTGATATGGCGAACAGCTTAAAAGCGCTTGACGCCGACAGCATCCCGGTTAATTTTCTGCATGCGATTGACGGAACTCCGTTAGAAGGGGTAAGCGAATTACATCCGGTGTATTGCCTGAAAGTGCTCGCCTTGTTCCGTTTTATCAATCCGTCAAAAGAAATCCGTATCTCAGGAGGCCGGGAAGTCAACCTTCGTTCGCTGCAGCCGCTGGGACTTTACGCCGCAAATTCGATTTTCGTCGGAGATTACTTAACGACAGCAGGGCAGCAAGAAACAGAGGATCATCAAATGCTCCATGATTTAGGTTTTGAAGTCGAATCCGTTGAAGAAATGAAAGCCGGCCTGCAATCCGCCTGCAATACGGAGGTATAAGATGACGGCGGACCTATCGATTGCACATCCGTCTCTCCATGCGGATTCGGGTTTTTGGAATGACCCTTACCCGTTTTATGACAAACTGCGATCCATTGATCCTGTTTATAAAGGAACCGTATTAAAATATCCGGGCTGGTATGTCACCGGGTACAAAGAAGCGGCAGCGATTCTGAAAGACATTCGGTTTAAAAACCGCATTCCTCTTCCGGAAGCTTCAACGAAATATCAAAATCTATCGCATATCCAGCACGATATGCTGTTATTTAAAAATCAATCAGACCATAAGCGGATGCGGATGCTTATCGGTAAAGAATTTACCGCAAAGACGGCGGAATCACTTCGCCCTTGTATAAAAGAAACGGTTCATGACTTGTTGGATCAAGTCCAAATCAAAAAAACCGCGGACCTTGTTTCAGAGTTTGCCTTTCCATTGGCAAGCCTTATCATTGCGGAGATACTCGGAGTGCCGAAAGAGGAGAGATATCAATTCAGACAATGGACGGCAGACGTCATTCAGGCCATTGATCTTACCCGATCAAGAAAGACGTTAGTCAGAGCAAGCGACACCGCAGGCAGGCTGACGTCATATTTCAGAGATTTGATTCACAAGCGGGAAGCGCACCCTCAGCAAGACTTGATCAGCAGGTTTATTATGGAGGAACAGCTTTCAAAAGAGGAAGTGCTCGCGACATGTATCTTACTTGTCATAGCCGGACACGAGACGACGGTAAACCTCATAAGCAACGGTGTGTTTACTTTATTGAAACACCCTGAACAGCTTAGCGCACTGAGAGAAAACCCCTCGCTTATTGAAACTGCAGTTGAGGAATGTCTGCGCTACGACAGCCCCGCGCAGCTGACGGCACGCACCGCCTCAGAAGACTGCGAAATAAATGGGAAGACCATAAAAAAAGGAGAGCAGGTATATATCCTTTTAGGGGCAGCCAATCGCGATCCAAGCATATTCGATCAACCTCACAAAATGGATATCCAAAGAAAACCGAATCCGCATCTTGCATTCGGAAGGAACGCCCATTTTTGCATAGGCTCCTCATTAGCGCGCATCGAAGCACAAATTGCAATTCTCACACTGTTTGAGCGGATGCCTAAGCTTCGGCTGGCTGCACACCGCCTTGAATACCGCAAGCTCATTGGTTTTAGGTCGCTCAAAGAGCTCCCGGTTGTCATTGGCTGAATGACCATGCAGGAGGGCCGGATTTTATCGGTTCCTCTTGCAGGAAATAAATGAAAGAAAAAAGAATACATATTTATAAAGCAAAAATCCTCTCTGATCCATCTCACTATCCCTAAAAAAACTCACTGCTCAGCCAATCAATCTAATACAGCAAGAGTCTCCCTTTCTTTCGCCAAAACGGAACATTCATCATGATGCACATTTTTTCAGCCTCAGAAACTGTGCAAAACCGGCATGTTTTTTGCTTTATTTTCTCGATTTTTTGTAAGCGCTTACTAATATTAAGCAGAAAAGAGGGGGATTTGTGGACATTGTTATTATTTTATTGGCATTAGGCATGCTGATGTTTGCGGCTTACCGGGGCTTTTCAGTCATTTTATTCGCCCCGATTTGTGCGCTGTTTGCCGTGCTCCTGACAGATCCAAGCTTCGTACTTCCTTTCTTCTCGAATATATTTATGGAGAAGATGGTAGGATTTATTAAGCTGTATTTTCCCGTATTTCTTTTAGGGGCCGTTTTTGGCAAGGTTGTTGAAATATCCGGGCTCGCCGAGTCGATTGCAAAAACAATCGTCAGACTTGTGGGAGCAAAAAGAGCCATTCTCGCCATCGTCTTAATGGGTGCGATTTTAACGTACAGCGGCGTCAGTCTCTTCGTAGCGGTGTTTGCCATTTATCCGTTTGCTAAAAACCTATTTATTAAAGCTGATATTCCCAAGCGTCTGATACCCGGTACGATTGCATTGGGCGCCTTTACATTTACAATGGATGCGCTTCCCGGCACACCGCAAATTCAAAATGTCATTCCGACCGCTTTTTTTAAAACAAACATTTATGCCGCTCCCTGGCTCGGACTGATTGGTGCAGCATTTGTGCTTACGGCCGGAATGATTTATTTAGAATCCCGGCGCAAAAAAGCGGCCAATGCCGGAGAAGGCTATGCTGGATTTCAACCTGAAGTTTCCGCTGCAGAGGAATCCTCTAGTCTGGCTAATGAAACACATACGCCTGTTTTACCGCAACCCAGCCCCGCGCGGCAAGTGCTCGCCTTTGTTCCGCTTATCCTTGTGGGAGTCATGAACAAATGCTTCACGATGTGGCTCCCGCATTGGTACCCTGACGGATTTGATTTTGCGCCGCTCGGGCTAGAAGCGTTCGGGAAGATTGACCTTTCCTCCGTCACTGCGATCTGGTCAGTAGAACTCGCACTGTTCATCGGAATCATGACAACGATTTTGTTCGATTGGAAAAAAGTCCTCTTCAATTTGAAAGAAGGACTGAATGAGGGCATCGGGGGCGCCTTGCTGGCGTCGATGAATACAGGAGCCGAATACGGATTTGGCGGCATCATTGCGGCGCTTCCCGGCTTTAAAATGGTCAGCAGCGGCATATCGCAGACGTTTACAGATCCGCTCGTCAACGGAGCGGTGACGACCACTGCGCTTGCCGGGATTACAGGATCGGCATCAGGAGGAATGGGCATCGCTTTAAGCACGATGTCAGCAGCGTATACAGAAGCAATCAATACATTCCACATCCCGCCGGAGGTCATGCACCGGGTGATCTCGATGGCCTCCGGCGGGATGGACACTCTTCCGCATAATGGCGCCGTCATTACGCTGCTCGCGGTCACCGGGTTGACCCACCGCCAATCCTACAGGGATATCTTTGCCATTACCGTCATTAAAACAGCCGCTGTGTTTGTCATCATCGCCATTTACAGTCTGACGGGCCTTGTGTAGCCAAAACAGAAAGGGGAAACGAATATGGGAAAAGGAAAAGTGATGGACTCTTATCAAGATGCTGCTGCACTGATCAAGGACGGAGACACCCTCATCGCAGGAGGCTTCGGCCTGTGCGGCATTCCGGAACAATTAATTCTCGCGATCAGGGACAGCGGCGTAAAAAACTTGACCGTTGTCAGTAATAACTGCGGTGTTGATGATTGGGGGTTAGGCCTCTTGCTTGCAAACCGGCAGATCAAAAAAATGGTCGCATCCTATGTGGGAGAAAACAAAACCTTTGAACGGCAGTTTTTAAGCGGGGAGCTGGAAGTCGAATTGGTGCCCCAAGGAACGCTCGCAGAAAGAATTCGCGCGGGAGGGGCGGGCATTCCGGCGTTTTACACACCTGCGGGCGTCGGAACATCAGTAGCCGAGGGAAAAGAACATAAGACATTTGACGGACGCACCTATCTTCTGGAGAAAGGGATTACAGGGAACGCCGCCATCGTAAAGGCCTGGAAAGCCGATCCTCTGGGCAACCTGATGTTCAGAAAGACGGCGAGAAATTTCAATCCGCTCGCTGCAATGGCAGGCAAAGTGACGATTGCAGAGGCTGAAGAAATCGTCGATGCCGGAGAGCTTGATCCGGATCAAATTCATACGCCGGGTATTTTTGTGCAGCACGTGCTGCTCGGCGGGATTCATGAAAAACGGATTGAACGCCGCACCGTCCGGCAAGCATGATAAAGGAGGCTGACAGAATGAGAGATAGCAGAAAACGAATGATCAAACGGGCTGTAAAGGAAATTAAGGACGGAATGAATGTGAACTTGGGGATAGGGATGCCGACGCTTGTAGCCAATGAGATACCGAATGATTATAACGTCCTGCTTCAGTCTGAAAACGGCTTGCTCGGGATCGGGCCTTATCCGGCGGAAGGAACGGAGGACCCCGATCTGATCAACGCGGGAAAAGAAACCATCACCGAAGTAAAGGGAGCCTCGTATTTTGACAGTGCCGAATCCTTTGCCATGATTCGCGGCGGCCACATTGATGTAGCGATCCTCGGCGGGATGGAAGTGTCCGAACGGGGAGATTTGGCGAACTGGATGATCCCCGGAAAAATGATCAAAGGAATGGGCGGCGCAATGGACCTAGTTCACGGAGCAAAACGGATTATTGTCATTATGGAGCACGTTAATAAATATGGGGAATCTAAAGTGAGAACGGAATGTACGCTGCCTTTAACCGGCAGGCAGGTGGTCGATCGGCTGATCACAGATTTGGCTGTATTCGATTTTCATGATGGCCGTATGACGCTCACCGAACTGCAGGAAGGTGTAACAATGGAGGAGGTCTTTGAGAAAACAGAAGGTCATTTTACTGTCAGCCAGTCGTTAAAAAACGGGATCAGACCAAAATGAGGAGGTGCCGTCATGCATTCATTGCTTATTGAAAAAACAGCCGTTGTAACAGGTGCAGCAGGAGGAATCGGGCTCGAAATCGCAAAAGAATTCGCCCGTGAAGGAGCAGCCGTCATCATCTCTGATGTAAACGAACAAGCGGGGAAAGAAGCGGCGGCAAAACTGACAGATGAAGGCTGTGAAGCAGTCAGCATCACATGCGATGTAACAAATGAAAAGCAAGTGGCCGACATGCTCCAGACGGTCGAGAAACAATTCGGACGTCTCGATGTCCTTGTGAATAATGCGGGCATTCAGCATGTCGCGCCCATCGAGGAATTTCCCACCGAACAGTTTGAACGGCTCATTCGTCTCATGCTGACTGCGCCATTTATCGCAATGAAGCATGCATTTCCCATTATGAAAAAACAGCAATTCGGTCGAATCATTAATATGGCGTCTGTCAACGGACTGATCGGTTTTCACGGGAAAGCGGCATATAACAGCGCCAAGCACGGCGTCATCGGTTTAACGAAAGTCGGCGCACTTGAAGGCGCGGCTGACGGCATTACCGTCAATGCGCTTTGTCCGGGATATGTGGACACTCAGCTTGTCCGCAATCAGTTAAAGGACATTTCCGCAACAAGGAATGTACCGTACGAACGGGTGCTTGAGGACGTCATCTTTCCGCTCGTTCCCCAAAAACGGCTGCTGTCAGTGAAGGAAATCGCTGATTACGCCGTATTTTTGGCCAGCGACAAAGCAAAAGGGGTCACAGGTCAGGCCGTAGTCATGGATGGCGGGTATACCGCTCAATAGTTCTTATACTTTTTAAAAAAACAGCCGCTCTGAACGGCTGTTTTTTTATGCCTGAAAACCTTGCTCACTCAATAGGCCGATTTACTGCGTCAATCGGTATCCGGGCAGGGTCATTCGCATGTTCTGCGGCGTATTTCGTCCTTGCGGATTTTCCCCATCCAGATCCATCTCTTGCGCCACATTTATAAACAAGCGCAATCAGTTTACAATCCTTCACAGATATACAAATGATTTTTTACAATAAACAGAAAATATGTAATTTCTGACACAATAATGCCAATAGCCCTAAAACATATGAAACATGAAGAGCGTGTCCGAAGTGAAGAAGAGCCGGTAACAGGCTCCACCCCGGCTTTCATCATCTCTCTTTAAGACTGATTTTCGGTGAAACCCCCATGTTTTATTTTATGAATAAATATATCTAATTCGTTTGTGAAAACGAACAATAACTCCTCCGAAAGTATTCTATACACATTTGTTATAATCATGCTAGGATGTTAGATAAAGGGATATTTTGTAGGATATTGTATCCCCTGTTCAATATGATCGGAGGAATCTCATGAACAATCTTGCCTTTTTATTTCCTGGACAAGGGTCTCAATTTGTAGGAATGGGCAAACAATTTTGGAATGATTTTGTGCTCGCAAAGAGATTGTTTGAAGAAGCGAGCGATGCGATCTCCTTGGATGTAAAAAAACTGTGTTTTAACGGAGATATGAATGAATTGACAAAGACAATGAACGCGCAGCCCGCTATTTTAACGGTCAGTGTGATTGCTTTTCAAGTGTATATGCAGGAAATAGGGGTGAAGCCCCGCTTCCTGGCAGGCCATAGCTTAGGCGAATATTCAGCGCTTGTCTGTGCCGGCGCCCTTTCTTTTCGGGATGCCGTTACACTTGTAAGGGAGCGGGGAATTCTTATGCAAAATGCAGATCCCCAGCAGCAGGGGGCGATGGCCGCCGTGACTCACCTCTCTCTTCAAACGTTGCAGGAAATATGTTCGAAAATATCGACGGAAGACTTTCCGGCAGGTGTAGCCTGCATGAATTCAGAACAGCAGCATGTGATTTCCGGACACCGGCAAGCTGTGGAACGTGTCATCAAGATGGCGGAGGAAAAGGGTGCGGCATACACTTATTTGAATGTCAGTGCGCCTTTTCACAGTTCGATGATACGATCAGCCTCCGAACAATTCCAGACTGTATTACACCAGTATTCTTTCCGGGATGCCGCATGGCCGATTATTTCAAATGTCACCGCGCGCCCTTACAGCAGCGGAAATTCGATCAGCGAACATCTCAAGCAGCACATGACGATGCCGGTTAGATGGACAGAATCGATGCATTACTTGCTTTTACATGGAGTCACAGAAGTCATCGAAATGGGTCCGAACAATGTCTTAGCCGGTCTGCTGAGAAAAACAACGAATCACATTGTACCTTATCCCTTAGGACAGACATCTGATGTTCCCCCGCTTTCCAATTCAGCGGAAAGAAAGAAACATATTGTCCATTTACGCAAAAAACAACTGAATAAATTGATGATTCAATCCGTCATAGCGCGAAATTACAACAAGGATTCAGCGGCTTATTCCAATATGACGACGCCATTATTTACGCAAATCCAAGAGCTGAAAGAGAGAATGAAAAGGCATGAAGACGTGCTTTCAGAACAAGAACTCGAACATTCGATCCATTTATGCAAATTAATTTGTGAAGCTAAACAGCTTCCGGCTTGGGAAGAATTGCGGATTTTAAAATAAAGCGCCCAGGAGGGGACCTATGTATACCAGTCAATTCCAAACCTTAGTAGACGTCATTCGGGAAAGAAGCAATATCTCTGATCGCGGGATCCGTTTTATCGAATCCGATAAAAACGAGACGGTTGTCTCTTATCGCCAATTGTTTGAAGAGGCGCAAGGGTATCTTGGCTATTTACAGCATCTCGGCATTAAGCCGAAGCAGGAAATTGTATTTCAAATCCAAGAAAACAAATCATTTGTCGTTGCTTTTTGGGCTTGTATATTAGGAGGAATGATCCCGGTTCCGGTCAGTATCGGAGAAGATGATGACCATAAACTGAAGGTCTGGCGCATTTGGAATATATTAAATCATCCGTTTCTGATTGCCTCTGAAAAAGTATTGGACAAAATAAAGAAATACGCTGCAGAACACGATTTACAGGATTTCCATCATCAATTAAACGAAAAATCTGACGTCATTCAAGATCAAATCTACGATTACCCCGCTTCGTTTTATGAACCTGATGCGGATGAACTCGCCTTTATCCAATTTTCTTCCGGATCGACAGGAGATCCAAAAGGAGTCATGTTAACGCATCACAACTTAATACATAACACGTGCGCCATTGGGAATGCCCTACACGTTCATTCGAAAGACTCTTTCTTATCATGGATGCCTTTAACGCATGATATGGGGCTCATCGCCTGCCACCTTGTTCCCTTCATAACCGGAATCAATCAAAATCTAATGCCTACAGAGTTATTTATTCGCAGACCTATTCTTTGGATGAAAAAAGCTCATGAACACAAAGCCAGTATTCTATCATCTCCTAATTTCGGGTACAACTATTTCCTTAAATTTCTGAAAAACGAACCAGACTGGGATTTATCCCACATCAAGGTCATCGCAAACGGTGCAGAACCGATATTACCGGAGCTGTGTGACGAATTTTTGAAAAGATGCGCAGCATTCAATCTGAAAAGATCCGCCATTTTGAATGTTTACGGTTTAGCGGAAGCTTCGGTTGGCGCAGCGTTCTCTAAAATAGGTAAAGAATTCGTTCCCGTTTATTTGCATCGTGACTATTTAAATCTTGGTGAAAGAGCTGTAAAAGTCAGCAAAGAGGACCAAAATTGCGCTTCATTCGTCGAGGTGGGACAACCTATTGACTATTGTCAGCTTCGGATCTCCGATGAAACAAATGAAAGAGTAGAAGACGGAATCATCGGCCATATCCACATCAAAGGAGACAATGTGACGCAAGGGTATTATAACAACCCAGAGAGTACGGAAAAAGCGCTGACTTCTGACGGCTGGGTAAAAACGGGAGACCTCGGATTCATTAGTGAAAGTGGTAACTTAGTCGTAACCGGAAGAGAAAAGGACATTATTTTCGTGAACGGAAAAAATATCTACCCGCACGATATTGAACGGGTCGCGATTGAAATGGAAGAGGTTGACTTAGGAAGGGTTGCCGCCTGCGGTGTATATGATCAAAAGACACAAAGCGGAGAAATCGTGCTCTTTGTTGTTTACAAAAAATCACCTGAAAAATTCGCACCGCTTGTCAAAGAGATAAAAAAGCATTTGTACAAGCGGGGCGGCTGGAGCATAAAAGAAGTCCTTCCGATCCGAAAACTCCCTAAAACAACCAGCGGAAAGGTTAAACGCTACGAACTTGCCAGACAGTATGAGGCAGGGAATTTTTCAACAGAGTCTGCCGCTATCAATGAATGTTTGGAGAGCAGCCCGGAAACATCCGGACAGACACCCATTCATGAGATAGAAACGGAATTGCTGTCTATCTTTTCCGAAGTGCTCAACGGGAAAAAGGTTCACCTCGCTGACAGTTATTTTGATATGGGAGCAAATTCATTACAGTTATCGCAGATTGCCGAGCGCATAGAACAGAAATTCGGATGCGAGCTTGCCGTTTCAGATCTCTTTACGTATCCTTCTATCACTGATTTAGCGGCATATCTGTCTGAAAGCCGGGCTGAAATCAAACAGGACGCGGCAGCGAAACCAAGCCATGTGACACCGAAAGATATCGCCATTATCGGGATGTCGCTCAATGTCCCGGGAGCGTCAACGAAAAGTGATTTTTGGAATCTGCTTGAAAAAGGTGAGCACAGCATTCGAGAATACCCCGAATCCCGGCTGAAAGATGCGGCGGATTATTTAAAGTCCATCCAAAGCGAGTTCAATGAGAGTCAGTTTGTGAAGGGCGGCTATTTAGATGAAATCGACCGCTTTGATTATTCGTTCTTCGGTTTAGCTCCTAAAGCGGCTCAGTTTATGGACCCTAACCAAAGACTGTTTTTGCAGTCTGCATGGCATGCGATTGAAGATGCGGGCTATGCCGGCGGCAGCATGAACGGGAGCCGTGTCGGGGTATATGCGGGGTACTCGAAGGTGGGCTACGATTATGAACGTCTCCTTTCTGCGAATTATCCGGAGGAACTTCATCAATATATCGTGGGCAATCTCCCTTCCGTGCTAGCCAGCCGAATCGCTTATTTCTTAAATTTAAAAGGGCCGGCGGTCACAGTGGATACGGCATGCTCCTCATCGCTTGCCGCCGTTCATATGGCATGCAAATCTTTAATATCCGGCGATTGTGAAATGGCTCTTGCCGGCGGTATCCGGACATCGCTCTTGCCGATCTGTATCGGGCTTGATATGGAATCTTCGGACGGGTACACGAAAACGTTCAGCAAAGATTCAGACGGCACGGGCACAGGTGAAGGCGCGGCCGCAGTCCTGCTAAAACCTTTGCAGGATGCTGTTCGCGACGGAGACCATATTTACGGCGTAATCAAGGGAAGCGCGATGAATCAAGACGGAACAACCGCCGGGATTACAGCACCGAATCCGGCAGCTCAGACTGAGGTCATTGAGACGGCTTGGAAAGACGCGGGCATTGCCCCTGAAACACTGTCTTTCATCGAAGCGCATGGCACCGGAACGAAGCTCGGTGATCCGGTTGAATTTAACGGACTTTGTAAAGCGTTTGAAAAGTATACGGCAAAAAAACAATTTTGTGCGATTGGTTCTGTTAAATCGAACATCGGTCATTTGTTTGAAGCGGCAGGCATCGTCGGGCTGATCAAATCTGTCCTCATGCTGAATCACAAGAAAAATCCGCCGTTAGCGCACTTTAATGAACCTAATCCGCTCATTCATTTTCACTCATCACCATTTTATGTGAATCAGGAAGCTGCGGAGTTCACATCCGGTGATGAGCCGCTGCGAGGCGGAGTCAGCTCATTTGGCTTTAGCGGAACGAACGCTCATGTGGTATTGGAAGAATATATTTCTCAAAGTGAGTATGCGCCCGAGGATGAACATGGGCCGCACCTATTTGTTTTATCCGCTCATACTGAAAAATCACTCTATGAACTCGCACAGCAGTACCGGCAATATGTATCGGATGACAGCCAAGCCTCATTAAAGTCCATTTGCTATACAGCCAGTACGGGCAGGGCTCATTTGGATCATGGCATTGCCATGATTGTATCCGGTAAACAAGAACTATCGGATAAGCTGACCCGCCTGATTCAGGGAGACAGAAACCTTCCCGGTGTATACATCGGTTACAAGAATATGAAGGAAATGCTGCCTGCTCATAAAGAAGAGCTGAATCAACAAGCAGCCGCTCTGATTAAGCAGCGTTTACGTACGCAAGATGAACGGATCACATGGCTGAATCGCGCAGCCGAATTATTTGTGCAAGGAGCCGTTATCGATTGGCGCGCGCTTTATTCCGGTGAAACTGTACAAAAGACGCCATTGCCCCTGTATCCGTTTGAACGGAGCCGATGCTGGGCTGAAGCTGACCAATTGCGCTTAAACGAGGGCGAAAAGAAAGGAGGAGCAGCATTGAATATCAATCAATCGAAAGCGCACATTGAATCCTTCCTGAAAACTGTAATCAGCAATGCTTCAGGGATCAGAGCGGAGGAACTCGATCTGAATGCTCATTTTATCGGGCTCGGAATGGATTCTATCATGCTGTCACAGGTCAAAAAAGCCATTGCGGACGAATTTGGGGTAGACATCCCGATGGATCGTTTTTTTGATACGATGAACAACCTTCAAAGTGTCATAGATTACTTGGCTGAGACCGTTCCATCGTCCTTTGCATCCGCTCCGCCTCAAGAGAATGTTCCGGCGCAGGAAATACAGGTCATTTCAGAAGCGCAGTCTGAATCGGATCGCAGAGAAGGTCATCAAGAGCATATGCTCGAAAAAATAATCGCTTCTCAGAATCAATTAATTCAGGATACCTTGCAAGCTCAATTAAATAGCTTTAATTTGTTGAGAAACAGCGGACATCATTCCGATGAGAAAGAATACGCTAAAGCGCAAGAGAAATCAATTCCTTCTGTCAAGCAGGGGCATCCGACCGTCACTGCAGAAAAGAAAGCGGCTCAAGAAGCGAAACCCTATGTTCCTTTTCAGCCTCAGAACCTGAATGATCAGGGGCACTATACCGCACGGCAAAAACAATACTTAGAAGATTTCATCAAGAAATACGCCGATAAAACGAAAGGTTCCAAACAATATACGGACAACACCCGATTTGCTCATGCAAACAACCGCAATTTGTCCAGCTTCCGTTCGTATTGGAAGGAAATCGTATACCCGATTATCGCCGAACGTTCTGACGGTTCTAAAATGTGGGATATTGACGGAAATGAATATATCGATATCACCATGGGATTCGGGGTTAACCTGTTCGGGCATCATCCTTCCTTTATTACACAGGTTATCGATGATTCAACCCGTTCATCATTGCCTCCGCTCGGCCCGATGTCAGATGTCGCCGGTGAAGTTGCCGACCGGATCCGCACATGTACCGGAGTGGAAAGGGTCGCTTTCTATAATTCCGGAACAGAGGCCGTCATGGTTGCCCTGCGTTTGGCGCGGGCGGCAACAGGAAGAAAGAAAGTTGTGGCGTTCTCGGGATCTTATCACGGCACGTTTGACGGCGTATTAGGGGTTGCCGGCACAAAAGGCGGGGCTGCGTCTGCGAATCCGCTGGCTCCGGGCATACTGCAGAGCTTTATGGATGATTTGATTATTTTACATTACAACAATCCCGATTCGCTGGACGTGATCCGCAGTCTTGGTGATGAATTGGCAGCCGTACTGGTGGAACCGGTACAAAGCCGCAGACCGGATTTGCAGCCGCAGGCATTTTTGAAAGAATTGCGGGCGATCACGCAGCAATCCGGAACAGCTCTGATTATGGATGAAATTATTACCGGATTTCGGATCGGTCTTGGCGGCGCACAGGAATGGTTCGGCATTCAGGCTGATTTAGTGACCTACGGAAAAATCATCGGCGGCGGACAGCCGTTAGGGGTAGTTGCCGGAAAAGCTGAGTTCATGAATGCGATCGACGGGGGTACCTGGCAGTATGGGGACGATTCCTACCCGCAAGACGAGGCGAAACGCACGTTTGTGGCCGGCACCTTCAATACTCACCCGCTTACCATGAGGATGTCATTGGCCGTCCTTCGCCATTTACAAACCGAAGGAGAGCATCTGTATGAGCAGCTTAATCAAAAAACAGCCTACCTGGTCGATGAGCTGAATCGCTGCTTCGAACAAGCGCAAGTGCCTATCCGCATGGTTCGATTCGGTTCTTTATTCCGGTTTGTCTCATCGCTTGATAATGACTTGTTCTTTTACCATCTCAACTATAAAGGGGTCTATGTGTGGGAGGGACGCAACTGCTTCTTGTCTGCGGCGCATACCGCGGATGATATCGAAAATATTATTCAAGCGGTGAAAGACACGGTGGAGGATCTTCGCCGAGGCGGATTTATTCCGGAAGGCCCGGATTCCCCTGATGGCGGAGGCCGTAAAAAGTCCGGGACGCGCGAGCTTTCACCTGAACAAAAGCAGTTGGTTATGGCATCCCATTACGGGAATGAAGCTTCCGCCGCTTTAAACCAGTCCATTATGCTGAAAGTGAAGGGCGAACTGCAGTATACATCATTAAAACAAGCCGTCCGGCATATCGTTGACCGTCATGAAGCTTTACGTACGGTGATTCATCCCGATGACGAGGTACAGCAAGTGCTGGAACGGATGAATATAGATATACCTGTCATTGATTTTACCGGTCACCCGCATGAACATCGGGAGCCGGAAATCCAAAAATGGCTGACAGAAGATGCCAAGCGGCCGTTTCATTTCCATGAACAAAAGCCTTTGTTTAGAATCCATGTGCTTACATCGGCTCACAATGAACATCTGATTGTGCTCACGTTCCATCATATCATTGCCGATGGATGGTCAATCGCCGTTTTTGTTCAAGAACTGGAGAGCAACTACGCGGCAATAGTACAAGGAAAACCGATTTCACCGAAAGAGGCAGATGTTTCGTTTCGCCAATACTTAGACTGGCAGCAGGCACAGATTGACAGCGGCCATTATGAAGAAGGGGTCCGTTATTGGCGGCGTCATTTCTCTGAACCGATACAGCAGCCAATTCTGCCAAGCACAGCTTCTGTCCGTTATCCGAACGGGTATGAGGGAGACCGGTGTACCGTCAGGCTTGGACGGCCATTGAGCGAGGCTTTAAGGTCATTAAGCATTCAGATGAAAAATAGCGTATTTGTGACGATGCTGGGTGCATTTCATCTTTTTCTGCACCGGCTTACCAAACTGTCAGGCCTTGTGATTGGGGTCCCCGCAGCAGGTCAATCGCATATGAAACAGCATGATCTGATTGGAAATTGCGTCAATATGATTCCGGTGAAGAACACGTCTTCTTCAGAAAGCACTTTATCCGGTTATCTTGGCAGTATGAAAGAAAGCGTGAATCTTGCAATGCGGCACCAAGCCGTCCCGATGACACTGGTGGCCAGAGAGCTTCCGCACGATCAAGTGCCGGATATGCGTATTATCTTTAATTTAGACAGGCCTTTTCGAAAGCTGCATTTCGGAAAGGCGGAGGCGGAGCCCGTTGCATACCCGGTAAAATGCACCCTGTACGATTTATTTCTGAACATAACAGACGCGCATCAAGAATATGTTCTTGATTTCGACTTTAATACGAACGTCATCAGTCCGGAAATCATGAAAAAGTGGGGAACGGGTTTTACAAAATTGCTGCAAAAAATGGTTGAGGGAGATTCAATCCCTCTTAACGCCATGATGATGTTTTCCGATGAAGAACAGCATGATTTACAAGCACTTTACGCCGAACACCAGAAGCGGATCTCTTCAATAGGAAGCAATACGGCAAATTTTACTGAAGCCTATGAGGCGCCGGTAAATGAAACGGAACGGCAGCTGGCGCGGATTTGGGAGGAACTTTTCGGCCTTGAACGGGTTGGCAGATCAGATCGCTTCCTGGCTCTGGGGGGAAACTCACTCCAGGCAACGCTTATGCTTTCCAAAGTTCAGAAGACATTTCATCAAAAGGTTTCCATCGGACAATTTTTCAATCACCAGACTGTTAAGGAATTAGCAGGTTTCATTCAGAACGAAACGAAAGTCGTGCACCTCCCGATGAAGGCTGCCGAGAAAAAAGCGTATTACCCGACATCGCCGGCACAGCAAAGAGTATATTTCCTGCACCAACTGGAACCGGATCAGCTGGCGCAAAATATGTTCGGCCACATATCAATAACAGGGAAGTACGATGAGCAGGCCCTGATCTCATCTCTTCAACAAGTGATGCAGCGGCACGAAGCGTTTCGCACGTATTTCGACATTATAGATGGCGATATCGTTCAGAAACTTGAGAACGAAGTTGATTTTAACGTTCATGTCCGGACAATGAGCCGGGACGAATTTGATGCCTATTCAGACCGGTTTGTAAAACCGTTCCGCCTTGATCAAGCTCCGTTAGTTCGTGCGGAGCTGATCAAGATTGAAAACGAGCAGGCCGAACTGCTCATCGATATGCATCATATCATTTCGGACGGTTATTCCGTCAACATCCTTACAAATGAATTGCTGGCTTTATATCATCAGAAACCATTACCGGACATTGAATTTGAATATAAAGATTTCGCAGAATGGCAAAACCAACGGCTGAATGACGATGCCATGAAGCGGCAGGAGACATATTGGCTGGAACAATTTCAAGACGAAATTCCCATCCTTGACCTGCCGACAGACGGTTCAAAAGCGGCAGAACGGTCTTCTGAGGGACAGCGTGTGACATGCTCCTTACAGCCGGATGTCATCCGTTCGCTTCAAGACTTGGCGCAAAAGGCGGAAACGACTCTCTATACAGTGCTTCTGGCCGCCTATAATGTGCTGCTTCATAAATATACGGGACAAGAAGACATTGTCGTTGGCACGCCTGCATCAGGAAGAAATCATCCGGATATCGAAAAGATCATCGGTATTTTCATACAAACCATCGGAATCCGGACGAAGCCGCACGCCAATAGAACGTTTACGGATTATCTGGAAGAAGTAAAGCGGCAGACGCTTGACGCTTTCGAAAACCAAGACTATCCATTCGACCGGCTTGTGGAGAAATTAAATGTGCAGCGGGAAACAACCGGAAAGTCTTTGTTTAACACGATGTTTGTGTTTCAAAACATTGAATTTCATGAAATCCGGCACAATGAATGTACATTTAAAGTGAAAGAACGAAATCCAGGAGTCTCTTTGTATGATTTGATGCTCACGATCGAAGATGCCGGTCAACAGATAGAGATGCATTTTGATTATAAACCGGGACAATTCACAAAAGACACCATTGAACAGATTACCAGACACTATACCGCCATTTTAAACAGCCTTGTTGAGCAGCCGGAGATGACATTGTCTTCCGTTCCTATGCTGTCTGAAACCGAACGGCATCAACTGCTGACGGAGTGTAATGGCACAAAGACGCCGTATCCGCATAAGGAAACGGTATATCGGTGGTTTGAAATGCAGGCTGAACAGAGTCCCGATCATGAAGCCGTTATTTTTGGCAATGAGCGGTATACGTACAGACAGCTCAATGAACGGGCGAACCGATTGGCGCGGACGTTACGGACAAAAGGCGTACAAGCGGATCAATTCGTTGCCATCATCTGCCCGCATCGGATCGAGCTGATTGTCGGAATTTTGGCTGTTCTGAAAGCCGGCGGCGCATACGTGCCCATTGATCCTGAATATCCGGAAGATCGGATCCAATATATGCTGAGAGATTCAAGAGCGGAGGTTGTGTTGACACAGCGCAGCCTGCTGGATCAATTACCGTATGATGGTGACGTTGTGCTTTTGGATGAGGAAAACTCATACCATGAGGAGCACTCGAATCTTGAATCGGACAGCGATGCGCATGATTTGGCCTACATGATCTATACGTCAGGTTCCACGGGAAATCCAAAAGGTGTACTCATTGAGCATCAGGGGCTGGCTGATTATATTTGGTGGGCGAAAGAGGTTTATGTAAGAGGTGAGAAAACCAACTTTCCATTATACTCTTCCATCTCTTTCGATCTGACTGTGACCTCGATATTTACACCGCTGGTTACGGGAAATACCATCATTGTCTTTGACGGCGAAGACAAAAGCGCTGTGCTTTCTGAGATTATGCGGGACTCAAGAATAGACATGATTAAATTGACCCCGGCACATCTGCACGTCATCAAGGAGATGAATATCGCTGGCGGCACCGCAATACGGAAAATGATTGTCGGCGGAGAAAATTTAAGCACCCGTCTGGCCAAAAGTGTCAGCGAGCAGTTTAAAGGCCGGCTGGACATTTTCAATGAATACGGACCGACGGAAGCTGTCGTCGGATGTATGATTTATCAGTTCGACGCAGAACGGGACAAGCGGGAATTTGTACCGATCGGCACTCCGGCTGCCAACACGGATATTTATGTGGCCGATGCAAGCAGAAACCTGGTTCCGATCGGGGTAATCGGCGAAATATATATCAGCGGACCGGGTGTTGCCAGAGGGTATTGGAACCGCCCGGATTTAACGGCAGAGAAATTTGTTGAAAACCCGTATGTCCCGGGAGCGAAGATGTACAAATCAGGGGATTTGGCTAAGCGATTGAAGGACGGAAATCTTGTATATATTGGGCGCGTTGATGAACAAGTCAAAATCAGGGGACACCGAATCGAGCTTGGTGAAATTGAAGCAGCGATGCATAACGCGGAAGCGGTGCAAAAAGCCGCGGTTACAGTGAAAGAAGAAGAAGACGGCTTAAAACAATTATGCGCGTATTACGTAAGCGACAAGCCTATAGCGGCTGCGCAGCTTAGGGAACAATTGTCATCGGGGCTTCCGGACTACATGGTTCCGTCCTATTTTGTCCGTCTGGAGCATATGCCGTTAACATCCAACGGGAAAATAAACCGTAAGGCACTGCCTGCACCGGAAGCGAGTCTGCAGCAGACAGCTGAATATGTTCCGCCGGGTAATGAGACGGAGTCCAAACTGACAGATTTATGGAAGGAAGTGCTCGGAATAAGCCATGCGGGGATCAAACATAATTTCTTTGATCTCGGAGGCAACTCCATTCGAGCGGCTGCCTTAGCCGCCAGAATTCACAAAGAGCTGGATGTGAATCTGTCTCTCAAAGACATATTCAAGTTTCCTACCATTGAACAATTGGCTGACAAGGCGTTACACATGGACAAAAATCGATATGTACCGATTCCGGTTGCAAAGAAAATGCCATATTATCCGGTTTCTTCAGCTCAGAGGCGGATGTATTTGTTAAGTCACACAGAAGGCGGCGAGCTGACTTACAATATGACGGGTGCCATGAATGTGGAAGGGACGATCGATCCCGAACGGTTAAACGCCGCTTTCCGAAAATTAATCGCGCGTCATGAAGCGTTGCGTACCAGCTTTGATTTATATGAAGGCGAGCCGGCACAGCGTATTCATCAGAACGTCGACTTTACGATAGAACGAATTCAAGCTAGCGAAGAAGAAGCGGAAGACCGTGTGCTTGATTTCATCAAAGCGTTTGACTTAGCCAAACCGCCGCTGATGCGGGCCGGACTGATTGAAATTGAACCTGCGCGGCACGTGCTTGTGGTGGATATGCATCATATCATTTCTGACGGCGTGTCCGTCAATATTCTGATGAAAGATTTAAGCCGAATCTACGAGGGGAACGAACCGGACCCGCTCTCTATTCAATATAAAGACTTTGCAGTTTGGCAGCAATCGGACATTCAGAAACGGAACATCAAGAACCAGGAAGCGTATTGGCTGGATCAGTTTCACGGTGATATTCCTGTACTGGATATGCCTGCGGATTATGAGCGACCTGCCATACGCGATTACGAAGGCGAATCATTTGAATTTCTTATACCCGAACACTTGAAACAGCGTTTAAGCCAAATGGAAGAAGACACAGGAGCAACACTGTATATGATTTTATTGGCATCCTATACGATTCTTTTATCCAAATACAGCGGACAAGAAGATATTATCGTAGGAACGCCGTCTGCCGGGCGGACTCATTTAGATGTAGAGCCGGTCGTGGGAATGTTCGTCAATACGTTAGTCATTCGCAATCACCCGGCGGGCCGTAAAACATTTGATGCCTACTTAAATGAAGTAAAAGAAAACATGCTGAACGCCTATAAAAATCAAGACTATCCGTTGGAAGAATTAATTCAGCATCTGCATCTTCCAAAAGATTCAAGCCGCAATCCTTTATTCGATACGATGTTTGTGCTGCAAAATCTTGATCATGCTGAATTGACTTTCGATTCCCTTCAACTCAAGCCGTATCCATTTCATCATTCGGTTGCCAAATTCGATTTGACCTTGTCGATTCAGGCGGACCGCGACAACTATTACGGACTGTTTGAATATTCGAAAAAACTGTTTAAGAAAAGCAGAATCGAGGTTTTATCAAACGACTACTTACACATCCTATCGGCGATTTTGGAACAGCCAAGCATTCTAATCGAACATATCGGATTGAGCGGCAGCAATGAGGAAGAAGAGAACGCGCTTGATTCTATTCAATTGAACTTTTAGGGAAAAGCATTATTTCTTTAAAATATATAAAATGAGGTGCTCCAATGTCGGTATTTAAAAACCAAGAAACGTACTGGGAAAACCTGTTTGATGAAGAAGACGGCCTAAGCGCATTCCCTTACTTTAAAGCAGCGGATAAAGCGTCGTTGGCCCGTACCGGCTACCAGGAAAAATGCATCTGCCGTTCCTTATCTCCGGAAGTATCTCAAAGAATCATGACAATGGCGAATCATTCCGATATGGCGGCCTATCTGATTTTATTGGCGGGTATTGAATGCTTGTTATATAAATATACGGATCGAACGAGCCTGATTCTTGGCATTCCAACGGTATCGAAGCAAAAAGCTGGCCAGTCAGCCGTTAACAACATTGTCCTCTTAAAAAATACGCTTTCAAACGAGAGCACATTTAAAACCGTATTCGGGCAGCTGAAAGAAGCTGTTAATGATTCTCTGAAAAATCAAAACCTGCCGTTTAGAAAAATGGTCCGGCATCTGAGCGTGCAATACAATGACGAGCATATGCCTTTGATTCATACCGTCGTTTCGCTTAACGAAATTCATTCCTTGCAATGTAAAGAAGATACTGCAACCGATACGCTGTTTCACTTTGATTTGGAGAACAACGGGATTCATTTGAAACTTTTTTATAACGGCAATCTGTACGATGAGCGCTATATCAATCAAATTGTATCCCATTTGGATCAGCTGCTGTCTGTGATTCTGTTTCAGCCTCAAGCCGCGATCCATACGGCAGAGATCTTACCGGAAGCGGAAAAACAGAAGCTATTGTTTGATTTTAACGACACCGTCAGAGATTTCTCCGGGAGCAGAACAGTCTATCAATTATTTGAAGAGCAGGCAGAAAGAACGCCTGAGCATACGGCCGTCAAGTTTAAAAACGACCATTTGACGTACAGGGAACTGAATGAGAAGGCGAATCGTTTGGCAAGAACATTGCGTAATTGCGGGGTTCAACCCGATACGTTAGTCGCCATTCTCGCTGATCGTTCATTAGAGATGATCGTATCCATTATAGCTGTTTGGAAGGCAGGGGGCGCTTATGTGCCCCTGGATCCTGAATATCCAAAAGAGCGGCTTCAATATTTGCTTCATGATGCGGATGCAGACGTTCTCCTTGTTCAGCATCATTTAAAAAACAGCCTCGCCTTTGACGGCCCGGTGATTGATTTGAATGATGAAACATCATACCATGCCGATTGCTCATTGTTATCACCAGTAGCGGGACACAGCCATTTAGCCTATGTCATTTATACGTCGGGTACAACAGGAAAGCCGAAAGGGGTCATGGTTGAACACGGCGGCATTGTGAACTCGCTTCAGTGGAAGAAGGCGTTTTTCAAGCATTCTCCGGCGGATCGCGTACTTGTCTTGTACCCGTATGTTTTTGATGCGTTCATTTTAAATTTCTTCGGCCCGCTCATCTCAGGAGCAACTTTGCACCTTCTGCCTAATGAAGAGAATAAAGAAACTTTCGCCATTCAAAATGCCATAAAACAAGAAAGAATTACCCATTTTTCAACTTCTCCCCGTCTTCTGAAAACGATGATCGAACAGATGAACAGAGAGGATTTCATCCATGTTCAGCATGTTGTTGTAGGCGGTGAGCAGCTGGAAGCAGATACAGTTGAGAAGCTGCATTCTCTGCAGCCTCGCATTCGGATCAATAATGAATACGGACCGACAGAAAACAGCGTGGTATCTACATTTCACCCTGTTCAGTCCGCTGATGAACAGATCACAATCGGCAGCCCGGTGGCCAACCATCAAGCTTATATTTTAGGAGCGCACCATCAAATCCAGCCGATCGGCGTACCGGGAGAGCTGTATGTCGGAGGAGCGGGAGTGGCCCGCGGCTACCTCAATCGGCCTGAATTGACGGAGGAAAAATTTGTGGAGCATCTGCATGTCCCTGGTCAAAAGATGTATAAAACGGGGGATCTCGCCAGATGGCTGCCGGATGGAAGAATCGAATATTTAGGGCGGATTGATCATCAAGTGAAAATTCGCGGCTACCGGATTGAGATCGGCGAGGTAGAGGCAGCCATGTTCAATCTGGAAAACGTTCGTGAAGCCGCAGTCGTCGCGCGGGAAGACGCAGACGGGGCCAAACAATTGTATGCCTATTATGTCGGCGAGCCTTCTTTGACCGCTGCGCAGTTCAGAGAAGAATTATCCCGGGAACTGCCGAATTATATGATTCCCTCCCGCTTTATCCCTTTGGAACGCATTCCGCTCACTTCCAATGGAAAGATTGATCTGAAAGCTTTGCCTGCTGCTGACGAAAATACGCGGGCGGAAAACGAATACATAGCCCCGCGGAACACAATAGAAGAACTGCTGGCGTCTATCTGGCAAGAAGTATTAGGGGCAGAACGTATAGGAATTTTGGATAATTTCTTTGATTTTGGCGGAGATTCGATTAAATCAATTCAGGTGTCATCCAGATTGTACCAAGCCGGATACAAGGTTGATATGAAGCATTTGTTTAAACACCCCTCGATTGCTGAACTTAGTCAGTTTGTAGCACCGGTCAGCAGGGTGGCTGATCAAGGAGAAGTGAATGGCGGAACCAAGCTGACCCCGATACAGCATTGGTTTTTTGAGCAAAAAATGCCGCATGCACACCATTACAATCAGGCCGTCATGTTATATTCGGCGGAAGGCTTTAAAGAGGGCCCGCTTCGCCGGACGATGGAACGGATCGCGTCGCATCACGATGCCTTGAGGATGATTTTTGAAAAAACGCCGGATGGATACGCTCCGCGAATTACAGGAACAGATGAAAGTGAACTATTCCATCTGGAAGTGATGAATTATAAAGGGGAAACCGATCCGGCTCAAGCGATTGCCGATAAAGCGAATGAGATTCAAAGCAGCATGGTATTAGACAAAGGGCCATTGATGAAGCTCGGTTTGTTCCAATGTCCGGACGGAGATCATTTGCTGATTGCAATTCATCATTTGCTGATTGACGGTGTATCCTGGCGTATTTTGCTCGAAGATTTTGCAAGCGGTTATGAGCAGGCAGAACGCGGACAAACGATCCAGCTCCCGCAAAAAACAGACTCGTTTCCATCCTGGGCCGATCAATTGTCCAAATATGCGGCGGAAACCGATATGGAAGAGGAGATTGCGTATTGGACTGAGCTTTCAAGTATAAAGCCTCAGCCATTGCCTAAGGACACTATCAGCGAAGGATCGTTATTAAGAGACAGCGAAGAAGTGACGATTCAATGGACAAAAGAGGAAACGGAGCAATTATTAAAACAAGCGAACCGCGCCTACAACACGGATATCAACGATCTGCTGCTGACTTCGTTAGGGCTGGCTGTTCATAAGTGGACAGGCACGGAAGACATTGTCGTGAATTTGGAAGGCCACGGGAGAGAACCGATTATTCCGGATGCTGACATTTCCCGCACGATAGGATGGTTCACAAGCCAGTACCCTGTCGTCCTGAGGATGGAAGCCGGAAAAAACCTGTCGCAGCGGATCAAGATCGTAAAAGAAGGGCTGCGCCGTATCCCTGACAAAGGAATGAATTACAGCATCATCAAATATATATCCGGGCACTCGGAAGCCGACAGCCTGCAGCTGAATCCGGAGATATCGTTTAACTATTTGGGACAATTTGACCAAGACCTGAAGCATCAGGCTTTGCGCATCTCGCCTTTTTCCACAGGGTTATCAATGAACGAAAACCAAGAGAGAACGGCCGTGCTTGACTTGAACGGCATGATTGCCGAAGGGACATTATCACTGACTCTGAGCTACAGCAGCAAACAATACGAAAGATCTACTATGGCGCAATTTGCCCGGGGGTTGAAAGAAAGTCTGCAAGAAGTCATTGCACATTGCGTAAGCCGGCAGCAGACTTCTCTCACACCAAGTGACATCCTTTTAAAAGACATCTCAATCGACGAACTGGAACAGCTTTTGGAGCAGACGCGTGAATTAGGCGAAGCGGAAAATATTTATCCATTAACGCCGATGCAGAAGGGCATGCTGTTTCACAGCTTATTTGATCCGAATTCTGGTGCTTATTTTCAGCAAACGATGTTTGATCTGCATGGAGATCTGGAAATTGATTCATTTTCAAAAAGCTTGGACGGCTTATCGCAAAAATATGATATTTTCCGCACGAATTTTTACAGAGGCTGGAAGGATCAGCCGCTCCAAATCATATTCAAAACGAAAAAAATCGGTTTTCAATTCAATGACTTACGAGAGATGAAGGAATCTCAAAAAGAAGCGATGATTCAGCAGTATGCCAGAGAAGATAAGATGCGGGGGTTCGACTTAGAAAAAGGCGCGTTAATGCGGTTATTCATCCTTCGTACGGATGAAAAGACATACCGTTTTATCTGGAGTTTCCACCATATTTTGATGGACGGCTGGTGTCTGCCGCTGATTACAAAAGAAATTTTCGAGAATTACTTTGCTTTGCTTCAGCAAAAGCAGCCTGAACAATCGTCAATTACTCCGTACAGTCAATATATTGAATGGCTCGGCCGGCAAGATGCGAAAGAGGCCACGGCTTATTGGGATCAGTACTTGGAGGGATATGAGGAGCAAACCGGCCTTCCTAAGGATCACCATGCAGCGGAAGACGGACGATACGTTCCTGAAAAAGTGACGTGTGACATAAGCTCCGATCTCACTTCGAAAATGAAGCGGACGGCAGGCAAGCATCATGTCACGCTGAACACGCTGCTGCAGACGGCATGGGCGGTTTTGCTGCAGAAATATAACCGCAGCCGGGACGTTGTGTTTGGAAGTGTTGTATCCGGAAGACCTGCTGGAATTCCAAACGTGGAAACCATGATCGGCTTATTCATTAACACCATTCCCGTCCGGTTCCGATGTGAAGCCGGGACAACGTTTGCTGAGCTTATGAAAGAGGCGCAGGAAAGGGCTGTAGCGTCTCAACAATTTGAGACACACCCGCTGTACGATATTCAAGCGCGTACAACGCAAAAGCAAGATTTAATTACACATTTAATGATATTCGAAAATTATCCGGTTGATCAGTATATGGAAAGTATAGGCCGCCAAAACGGAACATCCATCACGATTTCCAACGTACAAATGGAAGAACAGACCAACTACGATTTTAATTTGACCGTTATACCGGGCGACGAGATGAACATCTCTTTTGAATACAATGCAAATGTGTATGATCGGGCAAGCATAGAGCGGGTTCGGGAACATTTCATGCAAATCCTGCATCAAGTCGTGACAGATGCGGATATCCGGGTGGATCAAGCGGAATTGTTAACGGAAGGCGAAAGAAGAACCCTTCTGCAGACGCTTAACGACACGGCCGCGCCGTTTCCGCAGACGCCGGTTCATCAATTATTTGAAGAGCAATCGCAGCGTACGCCCGATCAAGCAGCCGTCATTGATAAGGACAGGCAGCTCACGTACGGAGAGCTCAATAAGCGGGCCAACCGCCTGGCGCGAACGTTAAGAGCGAAAGGAGTGCAGACGGATCAGCCTGTAGCCATCATCACAAGAAACAGCATCGAATCGGTGGTCGGAATCCTTGCCGTTTTAAAATCAGGCGGAGCCTATGTCCCTATAGATCCGGAATATCCGCAAGACCGCATTCGGTATATGCTGGATGACTCCCAAGCCGGAATCGTTTTAATGCAGCGGGACGTCAGGAAACAGCTTGCCTATGAAGGCGTCACGGTTTTACTTGATGATGAAGGTTCTTATCACCAAGATGGCTCTGACCTTGCTCCGATAAATGATGCGAGCCATTTGGCATATGTCATTTATACGTCAGGTTCCACAGGCCGGCCAAAAGGCGTACTAATCGAGCACCGAGGCTTGACCAATTATATTTGGTGGGCGAAAGAGGTTTATGTAAAAGGCGAGAAAGCCAACTTCCCATTGTATTCGTCAATTTCTTTTGATCTGACGGTGACTTCTATTTTCACGCCGCTTGTCACAGGCAATGCAATCATCGTCTATGACGGAGAGGATAAAACAGCTCTGCTTGAATCGATTGTGCGGGACCCGAGGGTGGATATCATTAAATTGACCCCGGCCCATTTGCAGGTCTTGAAAGAAATGAACATTGCCGATCAAACGGCTGTCCGAAGAATGATTGTGGGCGGGGAAAACTTAAGCACCCGGTTAGCCCGCAGCATTCATGAACAGTTCGAAGGCCGGATTGAAATATGCAATGAGTACGGACCGACGGAAACCGTTGTCGGCTGCATGATTTACCGTTACGATGCCGCAAAGGACAGGCGGGAATCGGTACCGATCGGAACCGCTGCGGCAAACACGAGCATTTACGTTCTTGATGAGAATATGAAACCCGCGCCGATCGGTGTCCCGGGAGAGATCTATATCAGCGGCGCCGGTGTGGCAAGAGGATATTTGAACCGTCCCGAATTAACGGCGGAGAAATTTGTCGATGACCCGTTTGAACCCGGAGCGAAGATGTATAAGACCGGAGATTTGGCGAAGTGGCTGGCGGACGGAAACATTGAATATGCGGGCAGAATAGATGAACAAGTGAAAATCAGAGGCTATCGTATCGAATTAGGCGAGATCGAGGCGGCACTGCTTCAAGAAGAAGCGATCAAGGAAGCTGTCGTTACAGCCAGAGAGGATGTCCACGGGTTTAAACAATTGTGTGCATATTACGTGAGCGGCGGGCAAACAACGGCAGCCCGGCTCCGGAAACAATTGTCACACAGCCTGGCGGGTTATATGGTTCCGGCTTATTTTATCGAACTTGATGAAATGCCTTTAACTTCTAACGGAAAAATAAACAGAAAAGGGCTGCCGGCTCCGGATTTCGAGCTGCAGGACAGAGCAGAGTATAAAGCTCCCCGATCAAAAGCGGAAGAAATATTAGTTTCTGCCTGGGAATCGGTATTAGGCGCTGAAAACGTCAGTATTCTTGATAATTTCTTTGACCTTGGCGGAGATTCCATTAAATCCATTCAAGTATCCTCCAGATTAAATCAGCAAGGATACAAAATGGAAATCAAAGACTTGTTTCAATATGCAACAATTGCAGAATTGAGTCCGCATATCAAGCAGAATCTGCGTATAGCCGATCAAGGTGAGGTCAAAGGAAAAGTCAGCCTGACTCCTATTCAGCATTGGTTCTTTGATCATATAACGACAGATCAGCATTATTACAATCAAGCCGTCATGCTGCATGCGTCGGAAGGTTTTCAAGAAACGCAGCTTCGTCAAACCCTGCAAAAGCTTGCTGAACATCACGATGCGCTCCGCATGACGTTCCGGACTACAGAAAATGGCTGTGAGGCACAGAATGAAGAAATCGCCCAAAGCGGGCTGTACCACCTAGAAGTCATGAATCTGAAAGAAGATCCCGATCCGGGACGTACAATTGAAGCCAAGGCTGATGAGATACAAAGCAGTATGCGTTTAAGTGATGGGCCGTTAATGAAAGCCGGGTTGTTTCAATGCGCAAATGGAGATCATCTGCTCATTGCCATCCATCATTTGCTGATTGACGGAGTATCCTGGCGTATTTTACTCGAAGATTTTGCAAGCGGATATGAGCAGGCAGAACGCGGACAAACGATCCAGTTCCCGCAAAAAACAGACTCTTTCCAATTATGGGCTAAGAGACTGTCAGAATATGCGCAAAGTGAAACCATAAAACAAGAACAGGAATATTGGACAAAAATCGAACAAACCGAAGTCAAACCGCTGCCTAAAGATTTTCATGAAACCCATACAACTGCAAAAGACAGCGAAACAGCAGCTGTGGAATGGACGAAAGAGGAAACGGAGCTCTTATTAAAACAAGCGAATCGCGCTTATCACACGGAAATAAACGATTTGCTTTTAACTTCTCTGAGTCTTTCCATATCGCATTGGTCAGGACTGGAACAAATTCCGATTCATTTAGAGGGACACGGCCGCGAACAGATTATACAAGATATAGATATCTCCCGCACGGTCGGGTGGTTTACAAGTCTGTATCCGGTTGTGCTGCACGCGCAGCCGGGCAAAGAAATCTCTGATTATATCAAGACGACCAAAGAAGGATTGCGTCAAATTCCGCATAAAGGGATCGGATATGGAATAGCGAGGTACTTAAGCGGCGGAATGCCATCGAAACTAAATCCCGAGATCAGCTTTAACTACCTGGGACAGTTTGACCAAGATTTACAGCAGCATGGGGTTCAATTATCTTCTTATTCTTGCGGTTCAGACTCAAGCGGAAATCAAGAAAGACCGTATGTATTGAATATAAACGGAATGATCACCGAGGGCCGGCTGAAGCTTACGATCAGCTACAGCAGCAAACAATACGCAAAAGAAACGATCATGCGGTTATCGGAAACGATTCAAAGCCGCCTGCGGACAATCATTACGCATTGCGTTCATAAAGAACAATCGGAACTGACGCCAAGCGATATTTTGTTAAAAGGCATATCCATTGACGAATTGGATCAGCTCCTCATTCAACTGCCGCATGCAGGTGAGGTTGAAAACGTGTATCCGCTCACTCCGATGCAGAAAGGAATGCTCTTCCACAGCCTGCTGGACGAGGCCTCAAGTTCTTATTTTGAACAAGCATCGTTCGATTTGCAGGGAGAGTTAAAGATTGATTGGTTTAAAGCAAGCCTTGAACGATTATTTGAAACATACGCCGTGCTCAGAACCCGTTTTTACAGCGGCTGGAACGATACTCCTTTACAAATTGTCTATAAAACGCAAACACCGCAAATTCATTTTGCAGATTTGCGTGATAGAGAGGAGCACCTGAGAGAGGATGCAATCGCAGCCTATCAAAGAGAAGACAAGGCAAAAGGATTTGACTTGGCTCGGGATCCGCTGATGCGCATAGCGATTTTCCGTATGGAAGACCGCAAATATCATTTGATTTGGAGCTTCCATCATATTGTGATGGATGGCTGGTGCCTGTCTCTTATCACGAAGGAAGTGTTTGATCATTATAGCGCCTTAGAGGAAGGCAGGGAACCAGAACCGCCATCGGCAGCTCCTTACAGCGACTATATCGAGTGGCTTGACCGCCAAGATCAGGGAGCGGCAAAGCGGTACTGGAGCGGGTATCTTGAAGGATATAAAGGTGAAACCACGCTTCTTCATAAAATAGCGCAGCATGAACAAAAAGAATACGCCTATGCCAATGTGATCTGCCGATTTGATCACGAACAGACAAAACAATTACAGCAAATCGCAAATCAGCATCAGGTTACGTTAAATACGTTGATCCAAACGTTATGGGGAGTATTATTACAGAAATACAGCGGGTCCGCAGACGTTGTCTTCGGCAGTGTCGTGTCGGGAAGGCCGGCGGAAATTCCTGATGTGGAACAGATGATCGGCCTGTTCATCAATACGATTCCGGTTCGCATCCGCTGCGATGAGGACAGCACTTTTGCTGATACGATGCAAATGGTTCAACAAAACGCGCTGGCTTCCCAATCGTACGATACCTATCCTTTATACGAAATTCAGGCCCAAACGGAACAAAAGCAAAACTTAATTGATCATATCATGATCTTTGAAAATTATCCGATAGGGCAGCAAGTCGAAAAGGGTCATGATGCTGCGGATTTAAATATCGTGAATTTCCATATAGAAGAACATACCCATTACGATTTTAATGTAGTTGTCATCCCTGGCGAACAACTCACCATTCATTTTGATTTCAACCAAAATGAATATGGACAATCAGAGGCAGAGCGGATTCGCGGACATTTTGAACAGCTCATTCACCAAATTTTGCAGCAGCCGTCTGTCAAAATAGAAGAAATGGAACTTCTGACGCAGCAAGAAAAAGAACAGCTGCTCACTCCGCTTTCCGGGGGAACAGAGAAGCCTGAATACGAAACGATTCATACTATGTTTGAACGCCAGGCGGCACAAACGCCGCAAGAAATCGCAATTCAATACGAAGGGGCGGAGATTTCTTACAAAGAGCTGAACGAAACGGCCAATAAACTGGCGCGGATTCTCCGTAAGCGAGGTGTGAAGCATCAGGAGCCGGTGGCTGTGATCGCCGGGCGTTCACCATCATTAGCGATTGCTGTTTTAGGCATTTTAAAAGCGGGCGGTGCCATTGTTCCGATTGATCCGAGCCATCCTGCCGAACGAATCCGCTATATCATTGAAAACAGCAGCTGCACTCATGTTGTGACAGAGAAAGACCGGTCAGTCCCCGAGGCAGCAACGCAGATTGTCACATTCATAGAAGAAGCGGAGACAGAACCGGACGGGAGCAATGTGCAGACGATAAACACGGCGGAGGATCTGCTTTACGTTATTTATACATCAGGAACGACGGGGAAACCGAAGGGTGTGCTGCTTGAACATAGAAATATGGCCAATTTGCTGTATGACCAATTTACAAACTCAGGCATCGATTTCAAAACCAATGTGCTTCAATACGCATCTCCGGCATTTGACGTCTGCTATCAAGAGCTGTTTTCAGCCCTGCTCAGCGGCGGCACACTCCACATCGTGCCTGAATCAATAAAGCGGGACGCGGCTCAGCTGTTTTCGTTTATTAATAAACATCAGACGGACATCGTCTTTTTCCCGACTGCTTTTGCCAAAATGCTTTTTAACGAAGAGAGCTATGCATATTCATTTCCGCGCTGTGTGAAGCATTTGATTACAGCAGGAGAACAATTGACAGTATCCCGTTTATTTCAGCAAGTGCTCCGCACACACGGCTTGCATTTGCACAATCATTACGGTCCGTCAGAAACTCATGTAGTGTCGACGTATACCATTCAACCGGGAGATGATATTCCTGAATATCCGCCGATCGGCAAACCGATATGCCATAACAATATGTATGTCATCAACAAGAACAAACAGCTTCAGCCCTTCGGCATTGCGGGAGAACTGTATATTTCCGGAGCAAATACCGGGAGAGGCTATGTGAATAACCCGGCTTTAACGGGAGAGAAATTTTTACCTGATCCGTTCAGAGAGGGAGCCGTTATGTACCGCACCGGAGATTTGGCAAGGCTGCGTGAGGACGGGCAAATCGAATACATCGGCCGCATTGATGATCAGGCGAAAATAAGGGGCTACCGGATCGAACCGAAAGAAGTTGAGGTCATATTGGCCAATCACCCGGCGGTGAGAGAAGCAGCGGTCCTTATTCAAAAAAACGCTTTGGGTGAAAATGAATTGTGTGCGTACTGCAGCGTCTCAAAAGCGACTGATCCTTCAGCATTACGGAAAGATCTGGCCAAAAACCTTCCTGACTATATGATTCCTGTGAAATGGGCTTTTGTTGAATCGATTCCGCTCACGGCAAACGGAAAAGTCGACCGCAAAGCATTGCCAGAACCAGAAGGAGGCGTGCAAACAGGGATCGAATACGTTGCTCCCCGTACAGCGGCGGAAGCGCAGCTGGCGCATATCTGGCAAGAGGTGCTTGGACTTCCGCGTATCGGCGTGAAAGACAATTTCTTCGACATCGGCGGTCACTCGCTGCGGGCAACGACTCTGACAGCGAAACTGCACAAAGAGATGGGGGTCAGCCTGCCGCTGCGGGAAGTGTTCCGATCGCCAACAATTGAAGAAATGGCAGAAACGATTACCGGAATGAAACACACAGCATATACATCTATCCCGACCGTTGAAGCAAAAGAATACTATGCCGTCTCCTCGGCGCAGAAACGGCTGTACATTTTGAATCAGCTGAAAGGCGGAGAACTGAGCTACAACATGCCGAGTGTCATGAGAGCCGATGGAGCTCTGGATCGGAAACTTGTCGAGAAGGCGATCCGCAAGCTGATTCAGCGCCATGAAACGCTGCGTACCGGCTTTGAACTGATAGACGGAGAACCGGTGCAGCGGATCTATGACGACGTCCCATTTGCAGTGGAATTCACTCAAGCGAAAGAAGAACAGGCGGAAGCCCTCGTTCATGGGTTTGTGCGGGCATTTGACTTGGAGAAAGCGCCGCTGCTGCGGGTAGGACTGATCGAGCTTGCAAAAGACCGCCATTTGCTGCTGTTTGACATGCATCATATCATTTCCGATGGCGTATCTATCAAGAATTTGATTGAAGAGTTCGTTTCATTATATGAAGGAAAAGAATTGCCGCCATTAAGGGTTCAGTATAAAGATTATGCGGCGTGGCAGCTGTCGGATATGCAAAGCGAACGGATGAAGAAACAGGAAGCGTACTGGCTGGATGTGTTCAGCGGAGAGGTTCCGGTGCTGGATATGCCAACCGACTACGGAAGACCGGCTGCGCGGAGCTTTGAAGGAGGGCAAATCGAGTTTGTCATCGGACCGGAGTTGACGGAACAGCTGAAAGGCTTGGCGGTGAAGAGCGAAAGCACGCTGTACATGGTGCTGCTGGCTGCTTATACGACCATGCTGGCCAAATACAGCGGGCAAGAAGACATCGTAGTAGGCAGCCCGATTGCCGGAAGAACCCATTCGGATTTGGAAAGCTTAATCGGCATGTTCGTGGGCACACTGGCGATACGAACGAATCCGGTCGGGGAAAAAACATTCCGGGAGTACGTGCAGGAAGTCAAAGAGCATACATTAAAAGCGTACGAAAACCAGGAGTATCCATTCGACGAACTGGTGGACAAGCTGAATGTGTCCCGGGATTTCAGCCGCCATCCGCTGTTTGACACGATGTTCATATGGCAAAACACAGAACGGGGAGAATTGAGCCTCGATGATGTGCGTTTTACCCCTTATCCGGACAACCATGCGATGGCGAAGTTCGACCTGACGTTCCAAGCGGCAGAAAATGAAGACGGAATTACAGGTATGATCAGTTACGCGGCAGCGCTGTACAAGCAGGAAACTGCGGAACGCATGGCAAAGCACTTTATCCAATTGATCGAGGCGATTGCGAATGACCCGCAGACGCCGCTTTCATCGCTGGAGATGATCACCGCGAAGGAGAAAGAGCAGATTGTGGAGAGATGGGGCCAACCGGCGATAGACTGCCCAAGGGACAAAACAATTCACCAATTGTTCGAGGAGCAGGCGGAGCGCACGCCGGAACATACAGCCGCAGTTTACGAGAAAAGCCGATTCACATACCGTGAGCTGAATGAGCGGGCCAACCGCCTGGCGCGGATTTTAAGAAGCGAAGGCGTGCAGCCTGACCAGCCTGTGGGTATTCTGGCAGAACGTTCTCTGGAAATGATCGTGGGGATTATGGCGATCCTGAAAGCCGGGGGCGCGTATGTGCCGATGGATCCGGACAGCCCGCAGGAACGCATCCGCTATATTCTGGAGGATTCAGGAGCAAAGGTTCTGCTGGCACAGCCCCATTTACAAGATCGTGTATCCTTTGCCGGAGAGATTTTACTGCTGAATGACGAACGAATGAACAGCGGGGACGGCTCGAATCTGGTGACGGCAGCCGGACCGGATCACTTGGCGTATGTGATTTACACATCAGGCACAACCGGCAAGCCAAAAGGCACGCTGATTGAGCATCGCCAGGTCCTTCATTTGATGGAGGGGCTCCGCGGACAAGTGTACGGTGCTTATGATTCGGGATTGCGTGTGTCTTTGTTGGCACCGTACTATTTCGACGCATCGGTCAAGCAAATTTTCGCGGCACTGTTAGGGGGACATGCACTGTATATCGTCCCTAAAGCGTCAGTATCAGACGGTTATGCCTTGTCAAACTATTATCGCACCCACCGCATTGACGTAACAGACGGAACACCGTCACATTTGCAATTGCTTATCGCTGCAGACAGCCTTCATGGGGTAACGATCCGGCACATGCTTATTGGAGGAGAGGCGCTCCCGCAGGCGACGGTGGCGCAATTGCTTGAATTGTTCGCTTCGAACGGGTCATCAATGCCGCTCATAACCAATGTATACGGTCCGACGGAAACCTGTGTGGATGCATCGGTCTTTCATATCGTACCGGAGACATTGGCATCCGCTGACGACGGCGGTTACGTGCCGATCGGCAAGCCGCTGGGCAACAACCGTGTGTATATTGTTGATTCCCATGATCGGATGCTGCCTATAGGTGTAAAAGGTGAGCTGTGCATCGCCGGAGACGGAGTAGGACGGGGGTATCTGAACTTGCCTGAATTAACGGGCGTAAAGTTTGTGGCCGATCCGTTTGTAATCGGAGAGCGGATGTATAAAACAGGCGACCTTGCCCGTTACCTGCCGGATGGAAACATTGAATATGCCGGAAGAAAGGATCACCAGGTCAAAATTCGCGGTTACCGGATCGAACTTGGCGAGGTGGAAGCCGCTCTTCTCAACATCGAGCATGTACAAGAAGCGGTGATCCTGGCCAGAGAAAATGCAGAGGGGCAAAGCGATTTGTATGCCTATTTTACAGGGGAGAAGTCACTGCCGATCAATCAGCTTAAAGAAAAACTCTCCGATCAAATACCAGGCTATATGGTTCCTTCATACTTGATGCAACTGGAGCAAATGCCGTTAACCTCCAATGGAAAAGTGAATCGCAGCGCGTTACCGCTGCCTGAAGCAGGCTTGCAGACCGGGATTGACTATGTTGCTCCAAGGACAAGACCGGAAGAGCAGCTGGTTCACATCTGGAAAGAAGTATTGAAGGTAGAACAAGTCGGCGTGAAAGATAACTTTTTCGATCTCGGCGGGCATTCGTTACGGGGGATGACGCTCGTTACCAAGATCCATAAGCAATTCGACAAAAGCATTTCATTGAGAGAAGTGTTTCAATACCCGACGATTGAAGAAATGGCGAGGGTCATTGCAGGCGCGGAAACCAGCGGACCGGATGAAATCCCTGTTGCAGAAGCCAAAGATATTTATCCTGTATCTTCTGTGCAAAAGATGGTTTACCTGTCTACACAAATTGAAGGCGGAGAACTAAGTTACAACATGCCGGGGATTTTGACATTGGAAGGCAGGATGGACATGAATCGTTTACAATCTGCGTTCCAAAGTCTGATCCAGCGCCATGAATCACTACGAACCGGATTTGAAATGATGCGGGGAGAGCTGGTGCAAGTGATCAAGCCGCAGGCGGATTTCTCTATAGAAAGGTACAAAGCAGCTGATGAAGAGGTCGAGGAGCTGTTCCGCAATTTCGTGCGGCCTTTCGATCTCAGTCAGGCTCCATTGCTTCGGGCCGGACTCATCGAATTAGAACAGGACAGACATGTTTTCATGTTTGACATGCATCATATCGTTTCAGACGGCGCTTCTATGAATATTTTTGTTGAAGAACTGATTCAATTGTATGACGGCAAAGAATTAACCCCGCTTCGGATTCAATACAAAGATTACACTGTATGGCAGCAGCAGGCGGAGCAGAGGGAACGCATCAAGAGGCAGGAGAACTATTGGCTGAACGTATTTCATGAGGAACTCCCGCCATTTGAGCTGCCGAAAGATTTTGCCAGACCGCGAATTCGAAGCTTTGAAGGAAAGCAATACAATTTCGCTCTCGATGAGAACGTGGTCCAGGGTATAAAACAGATGGAAGAATTGACCGGATCGACCGCTTACATGATCTTGCTGTCAGCCTATAACATACTGCTGGCCAAATACAGCGGTCAGGAAGATATCGTCGTCGGTACGCCTATTGCGGGAAGAATGCATGGAGATTTACAGCATATTATCGGGATGTTTGTGAATACGCTGGCCATCCGTACGGCCCCGGCTGGAGAAAAGACTTTTATGGACTATGTAACGGAAACAAAAGAAACGATGCTGAAAGCTTATGAAAATCAAGAGTATCCTTTTGAAGAATTAGTTGAGAAACTGGGAGTGAAACGGGACTTAAGCCGTAATCCGTTATTCGATACGATGTTTGTTCTGCAAAATACGGAACAAACGGATATCGAATTGGACTCTCTCGCGGTCAGACCATATGAACAAACAAATACGGCGGCCAAATTTGATTTGCAGCTGACCTTCGTGATGAATCCGCACGAGATTCAAGGAAGCTTTGAGTATTGCACGAAGCTGTTTAAACAGAAAACCATCGCTACGCTGAGCAAGGATTACGCCATGATTCTGTCGGCGATCATAAAAGACCCATCGATTCCTTTAAAAGAAATTCAATTAAGTGAGAAAGTAAACAAAAGTGAACACTTTGCAAGCGAAATCGAATTGAATTTCTAAAAACGGCCCAAACCGGCTGTCCCCGGCATGATGTTTTTACGGGGACAGCGGTCAGCCGGCTAAAACTTACTTGGAGGGATATTAATGTCAGAATTTAAGCAACAGGAGTTGTTCTGGAGCAGCATGTTCGATGCGGAAGATCGTCCCAGTGCAATCCCTTCGTTTCAAATGTCGGACTCAACAATAGAGCACGATGCGTCGAGTGCACCCAACCGTATTCACAGTTCATTGAGTTCCGATGTATCCCTGCGCATCATGAAGATGACGAATAAATCGCCAATGGCCGTTTATATGGTTCTCCTGGTCGGAATCGAGTGTCTTTTGTACAAATATACGGGGGAAGAGGGCGTTGTTGTAGGTGTTCCGACCTTTGAAGACGAAACCGATGAAGACCTTCGTTTAGATCAAGTCATGTTAATCAAACAAAACATAAATGCGGACAGCACATTTAAATCCATATTTAATGAATTCAAACACAAGCTGAACGGAGCCATCTTACATCAGCACGTTCCTTTCGATAAAATGGCCGGTCCATTAAATCTGAACTACGATTCAAATCATTTGCCAATGATCCATACGATCGTATCACTAGATCAGCTGCACCCCATTCGTTTTATAGAAACGGCTGCTGCTGATACATTATTTCAGTTTTCCATAGAAAATGATTCGATTCATTTAAAGTTAACTTATAATGAACAAGCTTATGATCGTCAGTATATGATGCAAGTGATCGAACATGTAAACCGGATTTTTTCGATTTTGTTATTCCAACCCGACCTTATGATCCGCCAGCTTAATATTCTGTCAGACTCAGAGACAAATCAACTCATCGCCTATAATCAAACGGCTGCAGAGTATCCAAGAGAAAAAACGATTCATCAATTTTTGGAGGAACAAGCGGAACGTACCCCTGATCAAACGGCTGTTGTCTACGAGGATAGCCGTCTGACGTACCGGGAATTGAATGAAAGGGCGAATCAACTCGCTCGGACACTGCAATCTGAAGGCGTGCAGCCGGATCAGCCGGTCGGGATTATGGCCGAACGCTCCCTGGATATGATTGTAGGGATCTTCGGGATCTTGAAAGCCGGCGGGGCGTATGTACCGATTGACCCGGGCTATCCCGAGGAACGGGTTCGATACATATTGGAGGATTCGGATACGAAGTTGTTGCTCGTGCAGAATCAATCGCAAGAGAGAGTACCTTTTACGGGAAAAGTGCTGGATATGAAAGATCCGCAAAACTTTTGTGAAGACGGGTCGAATGTAGAGCCGGCTGCTGGCCCGGATCATCTGGCCTATGTTATTTATACATCGGGTTCAACGGGCAAGCCGAAAGGGGTTATGGTTGAGCACCGGTCGGTCATCAATCGGCTGGTGTGGATGCAGGAAAAATACCCTCTCGATGAGCGGGATGCGATTCTGCAAAAAACTGCGATCACCTTTGATGTATCAGTGTGGGAACTGTTCTGGTGGACGATATCAGGTTCCAGATTGGTTCTGTTGCCAAACGGAGGAGAAAAGAATCCCGAGCTGATTTTAGATACAATTGCACAAAAAGGTGTCAGCACAATGCATTTTGTACCGGCGATGCTGCATGCCTTCCTGGAATCCATGGATCAGAAGCCAAGCGGGATGTTGAAACAAAAATTAGCGTCATTAAGACATGTGTTTGCAAGCGGTGAGGCTTTGAAGCCTGTACATGTCGCAGGCTTCAAACGCATCATAACGTCGGTGAGCCAGGCTCAAATCATCAACTTGTACGGACCGACTGAGGCAACAATTGATGTATCATACTTTGATTGCCAGACGGAAGAAACGTATGCATCGATTCCGATAGGCAAACCGATTTCCAACATTCAATTGTATATATTACATGCTGATTTGGAACATATGCAGCCGATCGGTGTGGCGGGAGAACTGTGCATAGCGGGCGATGGGCTTGCAAGGGGCTACTTGAATCGTCCCGAACTGACGGCCGAGAAGTTTGTAAACCATCCGATTGCATCAGGAGAACGGATATACCGGACGGGAGACTTGGCAAGATGGCTGCCGGACGGCAATATCGAGTATTTGGGCCGGATTGATCACCAGGTGAAAATCCGCGGTTACCGCATTGAAATCGGCGAAGTCGAAGGCGCTTTTTTTCAGCTGCCGGCGATCAAAGAAGCCATCATTATCGCCCGGGAAATCGATGGGGAAACATCCTTGTGCGCCTATTATACCGCACAACATGCTTTAACTGCAGGCGAGCTCCGTGAAGAGCTGTCCCGCCAGCTTCCATCCTATATGATACCTGCGTATTTCGTTCAGCTGGAAGAGATGCCGCTTACTTTCAACGGGAAAATAGACCGTAAATCCCTTCCTTCTCCAAGAGAGAATCTTACAGGCATGAACTATGAAGCTCCTCGAACAGAACTGGAAAAAATACTGGCCGCGGTGTGGGAGGCGGTCTTAGGCTTAGAACGGGTCGGAATCTCAGATCATTTCTTCGAATTGGGGGGCGATTCCATTAAGTCGATTCAAGTGTCCTCAAGATTATACCAAGCCGGGTATAAGTTTGAAATCAAACACTTGTTTAAATACCCAACGATCTCCGAGCTTGTTCCATACGTAGAGCCGGTAACCCGAATCGCAGAACAAGGAGAAATCAAAGGCCGGGCGCTGCTGACCCCGATACAGCATTGGTTTTTTGACCAGAAATACCCGGAATTACACCATTACAATCAAGCGGTTATGCTTTATTGGAAAGAGGAACTGGATGAATCAAAGCTTCGGGACGTCATGAAGAAGATCACAGAGCATCACGATGCTTTGCGCATGGTCTATGTTCCGACAGAAGATGGATATGAAGCCCGAAATCGCGGGATCGATGAAGGTGATCTGTTCAGCCTTGAAGTGATCTCATTACGCGAAGAAAAAAATGTGTCCCAGACGATAGAAACCATTTCTAATGAGATTCAGCAATCCATTCATTTACCCGAAGGACCGCTCATGAAACTGGGATTGTTCCGGTGTCAAGAGGGAGATCATTTGCTGATTGCGGTTCATCATCTGGTCATCGACGGCGTATCGTGGAGGATTTTACTTGAGGATATAGCGGCAGCTTATGAGCAGCTTCAAAACGGCGAAGCGATCCGGCTTCCGAAGAAAACGGACTCTTACCTGTTATGGGCTGAACAGTTGAATCGTTATGCAGAAAGTCAGGAATTCGAAGCGGAAAATCAATACTGGTTCAGACAGAAACATAATCCGCAACTTACATTGCCAAAGGACAATGAACAGGAGACCGGTCTGGCCAAAGACCGGGAAACGGTCATCGTTCAATGGACCGTTGAGGAAACCGAACGTTTATTAAAAAACGCTCACCGGGCTTATTCGACCGATATGAACGATTTATTACTGACCGGTCTGGGAACTGCTATTCATCGTTGGACCGGATATGAAGACATTCTCATTGATCTTGAAGGACACGGCAGAGAGTCTATCATTCCGGATCTCGATATTTCGCGTACGGTGGGATGGTTCACAAGCCTATATCCGGTTTCGCTTCAAATCAAGGCTGATCAGGATATCCCGCAGCGGATTAAAACAGTGAAAGAAAATTTGCGTCAGATCCCCCAAAAAGGAATAGGTTACGGCCTGATCAAATATTTGTCCGATCACCCGAAGGCACATGAATGGACCGGACATCCGGAAATACGTTTCAATTATTTGGGTCAATTTGATCAAGATGTCCGGAACGGCAAGATGGAGGTATCCCCTTACTCAAGCGGGAAAACAGCCAGTGACAATCGTCCCTTGACCTATACACTTGATATCAACGGCATGATTTCAGACGGCCGATTGTCGCTGGCCATCAGCTATTGCGGTAAACAATATCAAAGAGAAACAATGGAAGCCTGTGCCGATCTCTTAAAAAGCAGCCTGCAGCAAGTCATCGCACATTGTGATGCTCAAGATCAAATTCACCTGACGCCAAGCGATATTTCGTTAAAAGGTATAACGATCGGTGAACTGGATCAATTTGTGCAGCAAACGAGTCATCTCGGTGACATTGAAAATATATACCCATTAACCCCGATGCAGAAAGGAATGTTGTTCCACAGCTTGATCGATTCGGCCTCCGAAGCTTACTTTGAACAAGCCGCTTTTGATCTGAAAGGTTTCTTGGATATCGATGCATTCAAGATGAGTTTGGCGCATCTGGCCGAAAAATATGACATTCTTCGGACTCTTTTTTATACAGAATGGAAAGATCAGCCTTTGCAGATTGTATTCCGGCAAAAGCCGATTGAAACGGCCGTTGAAGATATTCGCAGCATGAACAGTCATCAGCGCAGCGAGTTTATTGCCGATTTTGCAAGAAGAGATAAGGCGCGGGGATTCAATCTCACCCGGGATGCTTTAATGCGCGTATCGATCCTGCGGACAGAAGAAGACCAAGCGCGATTGATTTGGAGCTTTCATCATATTTTAATGGATGGCTGGTGTTTGCCTCTTGTTACGAAAGAAGTGTTTGAAACCTATTATGCGATACTTGAGCAAAGACAGCCGAAGCGGGGAGCCGTCACCCCATACAGCCGATATATCGAATGGCTGGATCAACAAGATCACAAGCAGGCGTCAGCCTATTGGCGTAACTATTTAGAAGGTTATGAAGGGCAGACTGTTTTGTTACAAGAACAATCTTCCGACCGGGCGAAAGGATACGAAAAAGGTGAGCATGAGTTTCGTTTAGGAAAGCGGCTCACAGACGAAATAAAACGGGCCGCAAGCCGCCAGCAAGTCACCGTCAATACATGGATACAAACCGCATGGGGCTTATTGCTGCAAAGATACAACGGGAGTCAGGATGTCGTCTTCGGCACTGTCGTATCCGGCAGACCGGCAGAAATTCCGGGAATTGAAACCATGGTCGGTTTATTTATCAATACCATTCCCGTACGTATTCATACGCAGCCTGAAATGACAGCTGCACAAGTATTGAAAATGAACCAGGAGCGGGCACTGGCTTCTCAAAAATATGATACATTTCCGTTGTATGACATTCAGGCTCAAACTGAGCAAAAGCAGCAGTTGATCAATCATATTATGGTATTTGAGAATTACCCGGTTGAAAAACAAATAGAACATATGAAGCAGGATGACAACGCATTAGACATTCTCGATTTTCATATGGAAGAACATACTCATTACGATTTTACTTTTATAGTGATGCCGGATGGAGAAATTGACATTCGTTTTGTATACAATCGAGATGTTTATGACCAAGCAAGTGTCGAACGGATGCAGACGCATTTCATGCAAATTATGAAGCAAATGGCGGACGATCAGGAAATTCGCGTTCAAGACCTCGATATCGTAACAGCGGATGAGCGATCGCTCCTGATAGATAAGTTCAACGATACGGCGGCTGAGTATCCGAAGGAAAAGACGATTCATCAATTGTTTGAAGAACAAGCGGAGCGAACGCCGGAGCAAGCAGCGATTGTTTTTGAAGATAAGAAGATGACGTATCGGATAGTAAATGAACGCGCCAATCAGCTGGCCCGAACCTTGGTTGCCAAAGGACTTCAGGCCGAGGAGCTTGTCGGCATTATGGCGGAACGTTCACCGGAGATGGTGATAGGCATCCTTGCTATTTTGAAAGCTGGGGGCGTTTACGTACCGATCGATCCGGATTACCCGAAAGAACGCATCCATTATATGCTTGAGGATTCTAACGTCTCTATCTTATTATTGCAGCATCATCTTCTGGAAGGTACCGATTATCAAAGTCATACTGTCTTCCTTGACGATCCGTCATCATACGGCGCCGAAGCATCTAATCTCAAACTGAACGTGATGCCAAATCAATTAGCCTACGTTATTTATACATCAGGAACAACGGGGAATCCGAAAGGCACGCTCATTGAACATAAAAACGTGGTTCGTCTGTTATTTAACAACAAAAATGTTTTTGATTTTAATGCATCGGACACATGGACTTTGTTTCATTCCTTCTGCTTTGATTTTTCAGTATGGGAAATGTACGGAGCGTTGCTGTATGGGGGCAAATTAGTGATTATTCCGAAACAAATAGCAAAAAACCCGGAAAGGTATTTGCAATTGTTAAAATCGGAAGCTGTGACTATTTTAAATCAAACGCCGAGTTATTTCTATCAACTGATGCAGGAGGAGAGAGCAGATCCCGAATCCAATTTAAACATCCGAAAGATCATATTTGGCGGAGAGGCGTTAAATCCATCCTTCTTGAAAGACTGGAAGCTTAAATATCCTTTAACCCAATTAATCAATATGTACGGCATCACCGAAACCACCGTTCATGTCACATATAAAGAAATCACGGAACGGGAAATCGACGAAGGCAGAAGCAACATCGGACAACCTATTCCTACTCTGCAAGCGTATATTTTGGACGAATATCAGCGCATTCAGGTAATGGGCATACCGGGCGAGCTCTATGTGGCAGGAGAGGGACTGGCCAGAGGATATTTGAACCGACCTGAATTAACGGGCGAGAAATTTGTTGAACACCCGTTTGCCGCAGGCGAAAAAATGTACAAAACGGGAGATGTCGCCCGGTGGCTGCCGGACGGCAATATCGAGTATTTGGGAAGAATTGATCATCAGGTGAAAATACGGGGCTACCGGATTGAAATTGGCGAGGTCGAAGCGGCTTTATTGCAACTGGAATCTGTCAAAGAAGCGGTCGTCATCGCAATTGAAGAAGAGGGCTCAAAGCAGCTGTGCGCCTACTTGTCAGGAGACGATTCATTAAATACGGCGCAGCTGAAGCATCATTTACTGAACAAACTGCCCGCTTATATGATACCGGCTTACTTTGTACAAATGGAGAAGATGCCGATAACCGCAAATGGAAAAATCGATCGAAAAGCTTTGCCGGCCCCTGAGGGAAATAGGCTCACCGGAACCGAATACGAAGCGCCCGGAACGTTAATTGAAAAGCAGCTGGCCGAGATATGGAAGAACATTTTAGCTCTCAGCGACCCGGGAATTAAAGATAACTTCTTTGACGTTGGCGGCCATTCGCTCAAAGTATTGCAAGTTATTCATCAAATCAACGACCGTATGGGAATCAAAATGCATTATCAAGCCGTATACGATTTTCCTACCATCGAAACAATGGCACGCGCCATTCAAGCGGCAGTTTTCGAGTCCAAGACGGATAACGTATTCGTCAAGATGAATCAGAACGGTTCAATCCCTGTGTTCTGTTTCCCGCCTTTAATCGGATACGGGCTGGTCTATAATGAAATGGCGAAAAGACTTGACGGCCGCTGCACCGTCTATGCCGCTGATTTCCTAGAAGAGCCGTCTTACGAAAAAGAGATCGTTGACCGGTATGCAGAAAGCATGATAGGCATTCAGGAACAAGGGCCCTTTGTTTTACTTGGTTACTCCTCGGGGTCGAATTTGGCTTTTGAGGTTGCCAAAGCCTTGGAGAAGCGCGGACGCATCGTATCGGACATTATGATGCTTGATTCTAAAAGAGCCGTTTCGGTGAATTATTTTTCGGAAGAGGAAACCGAAGAGATCATTCATCGGAATCTGGATATCATTCCGGATTATTATAGAGAATTATTAACCATTCCTTCCATTAAGGATAAAATCAGAAGCTATCTCACATATCACAATAAACTGATCAATTCCGGCGCGGTGAACGCCAACATTCATCATTTTCTATGCGGCGAGTTGACCGATAGAGGATGGAAGCAATCAACCGCACAGCATTACCTTGAGTACAAATTAAAAGGAGACCATGTGACGATCTTTGACCCTCACAATATTGAAGAAAATACGGATACAATTCGATCTATTATCAAAAGGATTGAAGAACGGCATCATCACGGACTTGTTCTTGAAGAACAACTGTCAATGGGATCGTTTGCGGGGGACGCAAAGTTTGACAAAATGTAAATGATCAAGTGTAAAACGCCGCTGGCCTGGCACTCAGCGGCGTTTTTATTAAAAAGGCGAGAGTCATACTCCTGTGTTCGCAAGGTTTACTCCAGAGCCGTTCTCCATGACCAGTTGTCATCAAATGGTAAAAAAATCATCATACATTTTAAGGAAAAAGGAGGATGTCAAGTTATTAGAAAAAAGTGTAGCGTATGTTTATGGGTACTAGCTCTATTATTGAGTTGCTTAACTGCGGAGTCTGCTTTTTACTGCCGGTACTGCAATTTGTTCCCAAATGGTAAAAGTTGCCTAAATTTTTAAAAAAAGGAGGAGCGTTAAGTTATGTGTAAAAAATGTTGGGTATGCCTATGGGTCCTTGCTTTATTATTGAGTTGCTTCACTGGGAAGTCTGCGTATGCTGCCAGCACTCCAATTGCAAAACATGTTGGGAATTCAAATCCGCTTATCGACCATCATTTGGGCGCAGATCCGTTTGCGCTGACCTATAATGGAAGAGTCTACATCTATATGTCAAGCGATGACTATGAATATAATAGCGACGGCACGATTAAGGATAATTCATTTGCCAATTTGAATAAAATATCCGTCATATCTTCAGCGAATATGGTGAACTGGACAGATCACGGAACGATTCCCGCAGCGGGTGCCAATGGGCTGAATGGCGGCCGGGGGATTGCCAAATGGGCAGGAGCATCATGGGCCCCGTCAGCCGCGGTGAAAAAGATCAATGGTAAGGATAAATTTTTCCTTTATTTCGCAAACGGCGGCGGAGGTATCGGGGTTCTCACCGCAGACAGCCCGACCGGCCCATGGACAGATCCGATCGGAAAAGCGCTGGTAACGCCAAATACGCCAGGAATGTCCGGTGTTGTATGGCTTTTTGATCCGGCAGTATTCGTAGATGATGACGGTACCGGTTACCTATATGCCGGCGGAGGCGTTCCGGGCGGTTCAAATCCCGCACAGGGGCAATGGGCCAATCCTAAAACAGCAAGAGTCATGAAATTAGGTCCTGATATGACCAGTGTTGCCGGAAATGCGTCTACGATTGATGCGCCTTTTATGTTTGAAGATTCGGGAATGCATAAGTATAACGGAAAATATTACTATTCCTATTGTATCAATTTCGGGGGCGCGCACCCGGCCGATAAACCTCCAGGTGAGATCGGTTATATGACCAGCTCAAGTCCTATGGATTCTTTTTCGTATAGAGGGCACTTTCTGAAAAATCCGGGAGCATTTTTCGGAGGCGGCGGGAACAATCATCATGCTGTTTTCAATTTTAAAAACGAGTGGTATGTGGTGTATCATACTCAAACTGTCAGCTCCGCTCTTTACGGGGCCGGCAAAGGTTACCGTTCTCCCCATATTAATAAGCTTGTGCATAATCCAGATGGCTCCCTGCAAGAGGTAGCGGCAAATTTTGCAGGTGTCAAACAGCTATCCAATTTGAATCCATATCACCGCGTAGAAGCGGAAACGTTTGCCTGGAACGGACGGATTTTGACAGAGGCATCCTCAGCACCCGGCGGCCCGGTCAATAATCAACATGTCACAAACATTCATAACGGAGACTGGATTGCTGTTGGAAATGCAGACTTCGGCTCAGGCGGTGCCAGGACGTTTAAAGCAAATGTAGCGTCCGCTCTTGGCGGGAAAATAGAAGTGCGGCTAGACAGTGCAAACGGTAAGCTTGTCGGAACCTTGAATGTCCCTTCCACAGGCGGAACGCAATCTTGGAGAGAAATAGAAACTGCGGTAAGCGGCGCATCCGGTGTTCACAACGTATTCTTTGTATTTACCGGAACTGGTACAGGAAACTTGTTTAATTTTGATTACTGGCAGTTTACACAAAGATAAGCAAAGGGAGACAAAGGTACGTTTTCTAAGTCCATAAACGACATATGAAGGAGAGGAAAAAATGATGTCGAGCGTAAAAAAAACAATTTGTGTATTATTGGTATGTTTCACAATGCTGTCCGTCATGCTCTTAGGACCGGGAGTTACTGAAGTTTCAGCAGCAAGTGATGCAACAGTTAATATATCTGCAGAAAGACAAGTGATTCGCGGTTTTGGAGGAATGAACCACCCGGCTTGGATTGGAGACTTGACTGCGGCTCAACGGGAGACCGCTTTTGGCAATGGACAGAATCAGTTAGGTTTTTCGGTCTTAAGAATTCATGTAGATGAAAATAGAAATAATTGGTACAAGGAAGTGGAGACTGCAAAGAGTGCGATCAAACATGGAGCAATCGTTTTTGCTTCCCCTTGGAATCCGCCAAACGATATGGTTGAGACTTTCAATCATAATGGTGACACAACAGCTAAGCGGCTGAGATACGATAAGTACGCCGCATACGCGCAGCATCTTAACGATTTCGTTAATTTCATGAAAAGTAATGGTGTGAATCTGTATGCGATTTCTATGCAAAACGAGCCTGATTACGCTCACGAATGGACATGGTGGACGCCCCAAGAAATCCTGCGTTTCATGAGAGAGAATGCCGGTTCCATTAATGCTCGTGTGATTGCGCCGGAATCATTTCAATACCTGAAAAATATATCGGACCCCATTTTGAACGATCCGCAGGCGCTTAGGAATATGGATATCCTCGGAACCCACCTGTACGGCACTCAGGTCAGTCAGTTTCCTTATCCTCTTTTCAAACAAAAAGGAGGAGGGAAAGAGCTATGGATGACGGAGGTATACTATCCGAATAGTGACAACAATTCAGCGGATCGCTGGCCTGAGGCTTTAGGTGTTTCAGAGCATATTCATCATTCAATGGTAGAGGGAGATTTTCAAGCTTACGTGTGGTGGTACATCCGCAGATCATACGGCCCTATGAAAGAAGATGGGATGATCAGCAAACGCGGATACAATATGGCTCATTTCTCAAAATTTGTGCGCCCTGGCTATGTAAGGATTGATGCAACGAAAAATCCTGAACCGAATGTTTACGTGTCAGCCTATAAAGGAGACAATAAGGTCGTGATTGTTGCCATTAATAAAAATAACACAGGGGTCAACCAAAACTTCGTATTGCAGAATGGAACTGCTTCGCAAGTATCCAGATGGATCACGAGCAGCAGCAGCAATCTTCAACCTGGAACGGATCTCAAAGTAACGGACAATCATTTTTGGGCCCATCTGCCGGCTCAAAGCGTGACAACATTTGTTGTAAAGCGTTAAAGGCATCAGCATCGCAATAAGCCAATTTTCTTACTCAAAAAAGAAAATTGGCTTATTTTCTGTGGGAGAGAAGTGTTGATTTTTTTAACGATACACAGACATTGGGTATAATAATGACAATGACTTCAAGGAGTGATCAATATATGTCACGGCTTCACAGCAAAGTATTAATCATAGACGACGAAAAAGAAATTTTGGAACTGATCAAAACCGTATTAATAAGAGAAGGCATTGATCGCGTAGTGACCGCTTCGACTGCCCGTGACGGATTGGCTCAATTTCATCAAGAAAATCCCGATCTGGTGATATTGGATATCATGCTGCCAGACGGTGAAGGCTATGATATCTGCAAGCAAATAAGAGACATTTCACACGTTCCTATTATCTTTTTGTCTGCAAAGGGGGAGGAAACGGATAAAATTGTAGGGCTTGCCATCGGCGGGGACGACTACATTACAAAACCCTTCAGCCCTAAGGAAGTTGCATATCGAGTCAAAGCGCAGCTGAGACGGGTCTCTTACTTACAGCCTTCTCAAACCGGAACCATAATAAAAAAAGGGCCATTTGAGTTAAACCAACAACAAGCCGAGCTCACCAAAAATGAAGCGGCTATTGAGTTAACACCTAAAGAACTTATGCTTATGACCTATTTTCTGCAGCATCCCAATCGGGTGATCAGTAAAGAAACACTCTATCAAGCTGTATGGGGAGAAGATTTCTTCGGTTCTGACAACACGGTGATGGTTCATATACGCAGGCTCCGTGAGAAAATAGAAAACACCCCATCAAAACCAGACTTTCTCGTCACTGTGAAAGGGTTAGGCTACAAATTTGTTGTAAAGGATGCGTAAGGATGAATTGGCGATTAACAGGCAGATATATGGTCTCTGTCATTATCGTGACCATCATTACAGTTTTCATTAATTTATTTATTTTTATGTTTTGGCTCGTTTTCCAGGCGAACAGCCAACATGACGAAGAAAGTACACCGGAAACTTTCACAAGATCATTCCGACAATATGTCACGTTATCGAACAATGGTATCACAGTAAACAAAGAGGGCCAAAAAGCTTTAAAAGAGCAGAATGCATGGATTCAAATATTAGATGAAAACGGACAGGATGTTTATCATGATAGAGAACCTAAAGGACTGAAGAAAAAATATACGCCTATTGAAATTGTAAATTTACATAAATATAAGGATGAACGATTATTATCAACCATTTACGCCGGCGGAAAAAAAGTAAACGGCAAGGAGTACAGTTACTTTATAGGGTTTAAAAATCCCTCTCTCGGAAAATATGTCCTCTCATATGATACCAAGGAATTTGTGACGAAGTTCAATGCAGGAACCATCATATTATTATCAATAGATGCATTGATCGCGTTACTCATTGGCTATCTATTCAGCCGGCAGCTCACAAAACCGCTCGGCCGTGTCATTCAAGGAATCCAGCGGTTAGCTAATGGAGATTATACGATCAAAATGAAATCCAAAGGCATTTATAAAGATGTCTTCTATAATGTCAATCATTTATCGGAACAACTATCTTCAAGCAAAAAAGAAAAAGATAAATTAGAGCAAATGCGTGAAGAGTGGATCAGTCATATTTCTCATGACATTAAAACACCATTAGCATCTATTCAAGGCTATGCAGAAATCATCCAAGATCCAAATTACCATCTAACAGCCGAACAGATCAGAGAGTACGCCCAGATCATTGAGAGTAAATCCCTCTATATGAAAGATGTGATGGAAGATTTAAATTTAACGACAAGGCTGAAAAACAACGATGTGATGTTACATACAGAACGGGTAAACCTTGTATCGCTGCTGCGGGAAACGTTAATTGATATGTTAAACGATTCTAGATATGCGGATAAGTCCATTGAGCTTCAAACGAACGTGGAAAAGCTGATGCTGAACCTTGATGCGATATTGATTAGGAGAGCGGTCACGAATCTCATTTTAAATGCCCTCGTTCACAATGATCCTGATGTGAAGATCGTTGTACAGCTTGAACAAAAAGAACGGACTCATGTGACAATTAAGGACAACGGCAAAGGGATAGAAGAAGAGGAGCTGGAAAAAGTGTTTGATCGCTATTACAGGGGCACAAATACAGAAACGACGCATGCAGGCTCTGGTCTTGGAATGGCCATAGCAAAGGATATTATCCAAAAGCACGGAGGGGACATCACCATTCACAGCACCGCGGGAGAAGGGACAACGATAGATATACAATTATGATAATGGCTATACAAAAAACGGTTCTGTTGATTAATAACAGAACCGTTTTTTCCTATTGTTCCGAAAACACTTTGATTCCTTTGACAATGTTCCAAATGAAAAAATAGATCGCCACAAGGAATGTTACAGCATACGTCGCAAGCAGGAAAGGCCCGGCGTGCTTGATGTCATTCATACCAAGTAAACCTGAAGCGATGATGCCAATTCCAAAAATCAAATAAGGAATCAGATGCGTCCACAAAGATTTTTTCGCATGATATTTCACATCGTCCTGGCCTAAGAAATAGACGATAATCGGAAACAGAAACGGCGCAAAAAATATACTGAAGTAACATAATGAAGACAAAATTTTATTTTCTCTCAAACCTTTTCACCTCTATGATTTATTGAAGGGGGAATTCTTCTGGCTGAATCCCTCACTGAAGTACAATCTTATTGTACAACTCCAACCTTAACCCGTATTAATCCGAACCTTACATCAACCTTAAATTAACAGGACGGGCAAGGGCTCGTCTTCTTACAGCAATCATAAGATTCAATGCCGTATTGAGACTCATCACATTCAGCTTGACTGCGTTGGAAATACATTTAATTTTTCGATTCGATTGAAAAATGACGTGTATAGTCCCGATTCAGTCCGGTTTTCTTTGTTCTATATGTGTCAGGTGTGTCTTATTCAATAGAGATAGAGCAAATTAACAGGCTTTTACACCTCCCAAAAACAAGAAATTAGGTTGATAGACAATCATGAGAAAGATTTTTACAATGAGTTCGAGCTCATAAGAAAGAGCCAAAATGATGCGAAGGAGGAAAAGATCAGATATGAAACGGTCAATTTCTATTTTTATTACGTGTTTATTGATTGCGGTATTGACAATGGGCGGCTTGCTGCCTTCGCCGGGATCAGCAGCAGGGACAAAAACGCCAGTAGCCAAGAATGGTCAGCTTACCCTAAAAGGTACACAGCTCGTAAACCGAGACGGCAAAGCGGTACAATTGAAAGGGATCAGTTCACATGGATTGCAATGGTATGGCGATTTTGTCAATAAAGACAGCTTAAAGTGGCTGAGAGACGATTGGGGCATCACCGTTTTCCGCGCGGCGATGTATACGGCAGATGGCGGTTATATTGACAACCCGTCCGTGAAAAACAAAGTAAAAGAAGCGGTTGAAGCGGCAAAAGAACTTGGGATATATGTCATCATTGACTGGCATATCTTAAATGACGGCAACCCAAACCAAAATAAAGAGAAGGCAAAAGAATTTTTCAAGGAGATGTCAAGTCTTTACGGAAACACGCCAAACGTCATTTATGAAATTGCAAATGAACCAAACGGTGACGTGAACTGGAAGCGTGATATTAAACCGTATGCAGAAGAAGTGATTTCCGTTATCCGCAAAAATGATCCAGACAACATCATCATTGTCGGAACCGGTACATGGAGCCAGGATGTGAATGATGCTGCAGATGATCAGCTAAAAGATGCAAACGTCATGTACGCGCTTCATTTTTATGCCGGCACACACGGCCAATTTTTACGGGATAAAGCAAACTACGCACTCAGCAAAGGAGCGCCTATTTTCGTGACGGAATGGGGAACAAGCGATGCGTCTGGAAATGGCGGTGTATTCCTTGACCAATCGCGGGAATGGCTGAAATATCTCGATAGCAAGACCATCAGCTGGGTGAACTGGAATCTTTCTGATAAGCAGGAATCATCCTCGGCTTTAAAGCCCGGAGCATCTAAAACAGGCGGCTGGCCGCTTACAGATTTAACTGCTTCAGGAACATTCGTAAGAGAAAACATTCGCGGCACTAAAGATTCAACGAAGGACGGCCCTGAAACGCCAGCACAAGATAACCCCACACAGGAAAAAGGCGTTTCTGTACAATACAAAGCAGGGGATGGGCGTGTGAACAGCAATCAAATCCGCCCGCAGCTTCACATAAAAAATAACGGCAATGCGACGGTTGATTTAAAAGATGTTACTGCCCGTTACTGGTATAACGTGAAAAACAAAGGCCAAAACTTTGACTGTGACTACGCGCAGATGGGATGCGGCAATCTGACCCACAAGTTTGTGACGCTGCATAAACCTAAGCAAGGTGCAGATACCTATCTGGAACTGGGGTTTAAAACAGGAACGCTGTCACCGGGAGCAAGCACAGGGAATATTCAGCTTCGTCTTCACAATGATGACTGGAGCAATTATGCACAAAGCGGCGATTATTCCTTTTTCCAATCAAATACGTTTAAAACAACGAAAAAAATCACATTACATCATCAAGGAAAACTGATTTGGGGATCAGAACCCAATTAGTTAAGCTTTAGGCGGACATTAGCAACGATGTCCGCTTTTGTCATCTTAAACAGCAATACAAGGAGGTTTACGTGGCGGATGAAACTCTGAAACAGTATATGGGCCTGTACAAATGTTGTTAGCAATCTCAAGAAAGCCAAGGAGTAGATATGATTCACTGAACATATGATGTAATCGTTTCACAGTTTTGAAAAGCGTTTATAGCGCAATGTGTGTATTTCACATCCGCCACTTTTATTACGTAAGGGGGAACAAGAGAATGAAAAAGTATGACGCGTTTCCGGAGCCAATTGGCGGCTATACTGTCGGCCGAACCCAGATGGATTTTGAGTACACGGCATCAGATCATACAAAAAGAGAACTGACGGCGTTTGTGTATTATCCGTCCGACAGCAGCGAAGGGAAGACTACATCAACGTACATGTTTCCTGAAGTCTGCGAAATGCTTGATGAGCAGCCGCTTCTCTCTGCGTTGAAAGATGCTTACTCTATAGATATCAAGACCCAATGTTACGACGACCTTGCTCTCTCCGGGAAGGAAAAACGCTATCCGGTGTTATTCTATGTTTGCGGCGGGGGCGGTTCTCCAGAATGGGGTACAGTGATCTGTACAGACTTGGCAAGCATGGGATATGTTCTAGTAAGCATCGGCCATCAAAATAGCACGATGTATAAGCGTAAAGATGGGCGCCTGTTTAATGTATCAAAGGATTTTTCGGGTGTCATTATGGCGTTTTCTGAAGATCCGGAGATGCTGGCTTTGGCTGGTAAGATGGAGATGCGGCCCGACGATGAAACTGCCATTGAGATGTGCCAAAACGTGCTTACACTGCCGATACTTGACAAGTTAACAGAGTATAGTGAATTACAGGCAGAAGATGTAAGGTATGTAGCCGATTATCTTGTCAAATTGGACTCTGGAGAGCTGAATTCCATCTTTAAGGACAGATTGTTGCTTGACATCGGTATGGGCATAGTCGGACATTCTTATGGAGGGGCTACGACGGCGATTGTTTGCCGGGACGACGAACGGTTCGCCTGCGGGATTGGCTTGGATAGCGGTGCGTTCGGCCTTCAGGGCAGCGACCTTAAGAAACCCTTTTTGCTGCTGTTTTCTGAACCGAACTATAACATGAATGCGATCATTGGCGCTAACAATAGCATGGATACCTATTATTTCTCTGTTGATCGTGCTGCGCATTTAGATTACTGCGACATCGTGTTTACCAGTGTGAATGAGGAACTTAGAGGCGAACGGGATGCCATGGAGATGCGAAATCTTGTTACAGACTATACGAAGAACTTTTTTGATCATTACATACTGCAGAAGGCTGCAAGTGTGGAAAGTCTTGCATACGATGGCGTGGACTTGATCAAGAAGACCAGCAACAAGTGACATAACCGATTAAAATACTCAAACTGAAAAACCTTTATGACCAATTTAATTTATTAAGGTCGTAGAGGTTTTTTAATATTACCTTATAAAAAGGGGATGCTCTTAGAATATGGATCCACTTTTATATTCTCTTCATCATTCCTAGTTTACATAATATATATTCTAGGAAGTAAAATCTTCAATGAAAATCCTGTCTCGTTATCTTAAGTATACTTAGTTGATGAGACAGAATTAAAAAATAGGATGTTTTACGATTTGTATTTATTTCTTACTGCTTTACATAGCATCGATCTTTATAAATTGTTTCACACTTTACTTCTTCCACATCAACTTTGCCATCGGATAATCTTGTGTAAACATAAACCCATTTTTCATTTCCGTTTTTAATAAACATGTCGAATTTAAAAGCGTCAGTATATTTGTCCATGACCCAGATCAATCCCGGAAGAGTTTCTGCTTTTGCTGGCGACACGGAAACCAATAATGCTCCAGCAATTACAGCCGCACCGGCTATTTTTTTAATTTTACTTTTTAACATTAATATTGCCCCCTTATGATTTATTGCCTGCTGCTTTCTCACTTAGCAGGTAATCTGATTTTACCATCTTGAACAAAGGGAATTTGTCATATTTTGTAGATCGGATACTTACTTTCACTGAAAATACATATATTGGAATGAATTTTATCCGAATAAGATCTCTTCTTTTTTGAAAGCGTACACAAAAATAAAATCAGGTCTGGTAATACTTTGCCGCATCTTCCCTGCATTTTTCCGGCGATTTTTTCGCATCGGCTCCCCACATATGAGCAAGTATGACAGCCGCCAGCCCGAGCACCCCCGCAAAATAAAATCCGGCTCTGAGCCCCAGCCAATCATTAAAAATCCCTCGGCTAAAGGTTCTCCGAAAATACCGAGTGCACAAAGCGCCTGGTACACCCCCATCGATGTTGCTCTCATGTCTTCCGGAACAGACTCAATCGACATTCCAAGCAGCAAAGGAAAAATAATGCCCGAGTGAAAAACCTATTAAAACCTGGACCAGATAAAGCGCCATCGGGCTGACGGTAAAAGGAATGATAAAAATAAAAACGGCTGCGAGTAAGTAAAACAGCTTTAATGTTACCCGTTTCCGCACCTGCGAACTAATGTTCCTATCACTAGCAGAGCCAGTGCGTGCTTAGTCATAAACGAAAAGACAACAAGCTGATTTCTTTCTCGCCATTGTGAAGCCAAACATTGCTGTCATTTTCATTTCGCGAATCATGAAAGACAGGCAAAGACCGAGGCCGCTCCCGATCCAAAATGCCGCGTGCCATCCCCATTCACTGACAACATAACCGCTCATGCTCATCCCTGACAGCTGAGCTAACACGAGAATAAATGAGATCCAGCGCATGACTCCTTTCGTGTCATCCGCCGCAAAATAGCTCGCAAATAAAGTAGATGAGAAAAAGCCGCCTGATGAACAGACGGCGCTGCAGCTAGTTATTTGCTTCGGTTACCTGCGGAAGCATGAGTGATCCGATAATGCACAGTTAAAAATTTCAGTCCGAACAGCCACATATGATGAACGGCCTTCAGGCTGGTTTCGCTCTGGGCTGAAATAAGAAATGTCTCTGCCAGCGGAAGATGACACGTCCCCCATTTCGTCTGCAGATAAATCCCTTCATCACCCGCTCCGCTTTTTCGCCGTCTGCTTGTCAAAACAAGATTTTGCTTACGCGCATAAGGTTTTAAAATGCCCGTCATTTGGCCGTACGGCAGCGGAAGAGAGATATTCATGTATCCTTCCCCTTTTGCCCTGTACGCTGAATACAGCGCAGTAAAAACGGTTTCCTGCTTTTCATTTGTTCTGATCCACGCACGGACATTTTTTCTGCCGTCTTTGTCAGAGTCAACTCCTATAATATCACTGTGCATGATATACCAATCCGGATTCATGGACAGGTGAATCTGCCCCGCTCTTCTGCTGAACGGCTCGTACACGCGCGCGAACGGACGAAACCATCTGCTCCACGTCACTTTTGCCATGATGTCATAATCAATTGTCTCTTCATAAAAGGAATTAACGGCCGGCGCCAGTTTTTCAGTTGAAAAGTCTTCAGAATGCAGTTCTCTCATCTGATCCAGAAGGCCGGTATAATGGGTGTCATTTGCTGCATGAATATCAGTCAAAAATTCTTTGCCTATCGTTCTCTTCCCGTAAATACGGCTGAACGTTCTTTCACTGCCCTCATCAAACGGTCTCGGATTTTCCAACCTCCACCCCGCCAAAGCCGGCAGGATAACGCCGAATGCATTGACGGCCCCGTGAATCCAAATCATCTGGCTGATCGTGAGCGTTGCCTCCTCGCGGTAGACACCGTACGAATATATCAAAGAAAAAGCAATTGTGATCATTAACACAGCCGAAGAACTCCTGATCAAGATCCTGCCTGTTTTCGTAACAAACGGCGCCGTAAAGACGAGATAAGCATTTACATACAGACCCGCCAGATACAGAGCGACAGCAATCACATCAAGTGTCTTTGAAAATGTAATCCCCAGGGCAATAAGGATCGGCGAAATCAAAATAATGACCGTGCTCCATCTGTAAAGAACCCGTTTCTCCCGTATGATCCTGCCGAGCAATCCGTTAAAGATCGGAATGAGGAAAGCGGAATAGTGAAAGTGCACCGCCGTCAGCAGAACGATAAGCGGGCCGAAATTCATGACGGGAATCTCAAGGACATATGCGAAGAACCAGAATCCGCCCCCGGCCAAATAAATGAAACCCGCCATAACAGACATCTCTTCTGTTCTATGAATATTTGTTTTCATCAGCCGCCGGACAGCATACAGTGCCAGCCCAAGCGTATAAACGAGCCATACAACGGCAAAAAAACTGAAGTCTGTGACAAGCGCAAGCACCGCACATAAAGCGGCAACAGGATAACTCCGTAATAACACATTCTCTAAGGTGTTTGACGGCCGAAAAGCAAAATCGAATACAGCGGGAACGAAAAAAAGTACGGAAAATAAAACAAACGTCTCAGCAGTTGATATATGCGGAGCTTCAGCCGCCGCAAATCCCAAAAAGCAAATCACGCATACCATGAGATGACGCTTCAGCATGTTTCTCCCTCTGTTTCCCGGAAAGTCCCCCGGTAAGAGAAAAGCGTGCCGAGTATCCGATTTTTCACATGAACCTTTATGCTGAAGCAATTCATTTCCTCATCATAAGCCTCATAAACGGTTGAACTGCCGCACAGCCATGCCGGAAGCGGGATTTTCTTTCCGCCTATCAGGAGCCACTGCCTTCCGGATGTAATAACAAGCCCTCCGTCTGAAGACGCTTCTAAATGCAGTTCAGACAGTAGGATGCGGGGTTTGCCGAAGTAATCAAGAATTCTGTTTTCCCGCTCATCATATTCCATGACGGCATCAAAAAAACGCGTTTTGCTTTTAAAGAAATCTGTACCGTTTCTGCAGCATCGGGTGCAGTGATTGATAATGAGTAATCGCTTTTTCATACATTGAATCCGTCATTTCACTTCTCTCTTTCGTTTTGTATGCCAGGCGCTCGGCAGCTTGGGCTTAAGAATCATTGCGGCTATCGTAAGCACCCCTAATGAGATCACGAATCCGCCGCCCGAATATAGCAGTGCCGTTACACAAAAGAAGACTGACTGCCCGGTGTGAATCAGCCACTTTCTCCGCATGGGAAGCAGCCATAATACCCCTAACCCCGTCTCCAGCGCTCCCCTCACGATCTCTGCATCGGCACAGCCATCATGAAAGCCTTGAAAAAACCAATACAGACTGAATACGAGACACATAAAGACATAGACAAACCCGAAACGGAATGATATCTTCGGATGTCTGTTTTGTTCTATCCAAAGCCGCAACGCATCAAAGCTCCATGCGGTAGCCCAGCTTAGCAGAGGACGAAATAAAAACCGGTCTATCCAACTTCCCGGCAGACCGCGGGCCGTTTCATATTGATATTGAGTCAAAAATGCGGTTTGTCCGTTATCCCGCTCTATATACTTCCAGTAGCCCCTGCCTTCTTTTATAAGTGACAGCGGATGATCAGAGGCAAAAGCGAGCGAAGACACTCTTTCTGACGAGCGAGGCCTTATGTCACCTATTGATTCGCCCGTGCCGGATACCTTCAGCCCAAAACCGATTCGTGTTTCATATAGAAATCTCTGCGGTTCATCTGGCAGCCTATGAAGATATGTAATGTCAGAAAAACGCAGATCCCATTCCTTATGAAGATGCGGGTTTTGCGTATATTCCCAAAGCGTTTCTATATCAGATGCAATATTGATTTCGACATATATCGGCTTCTGCTTCATGTCCCCTCCTCTTCCCTTCTTTTGTAAAAAATTCCTATATTATCATAGGAACAGATCAAGCGGCAGAACGAAAAGGCCATCCCGTTATCTGCAGGACAGCCTCAGTGGCTTTGATAACTTATCAATAAGGTATCGTGTCTTTTTTATCTTCAGAAGCGGTTTGAATGATAATCGGGCGCACGAAACGGATTACCGCAGCCGAGGCCAAAACGGCTAATCCGCCTGCAAGCAAAAACGCCCCGGAGAATGATCCGCTTTTGTCGGCGATAAAGCCGGTTAAAGCAGGCCCGATAATACCGGCCGTGTTTGCAAGAAAATGCATAAAGCCGCCGACTGATCCGACATTCCTTTGATCAACCACATCATGAATCACCGCCCAATAGATAGAGCCCGTTATATATAAAAAGAAGACTGATAAAGCAACGAGAATAACGGCACTTACGGTAGTGGTAACAAGTCCGGCCAATCCGATCAGGACAGCGGAAGCGAACAGACAAGTGACAAGAATGACTTTCCGTGAGAACAAAACCCCTTTTCCGGCGGTTTTTTTGAATACATAATCAGAAATCATTCCGCCTGCCGCCAAACCGATAAATCCAAGAATCCAGGGAATAACAGTCACCACGCTCATAAATTCAACACTTAAACCGCGTTCTTTCACCAGATAGCTCGGAAACCATGTTAAGAAGAAAAATAAGATGTAATTGTAGGCGAAAAAGGCAAAAGCCGTGAAGAGAACCGTTTTTTGTTTCAAATAAAAGGTCATCGGGATATGCTGCTCATGCGATTGAATCTCCGCTTTCATTGCCGGGGCGTCTTCCGTCGGCGCCGGCCGTTCTTTTACAAATTTAAACCAGATGACCGTCCAGACTAAACCGATGATCATGATCAGGACAAAGGAAACCTTCCAGCTGAACGCCACAGCAATCATCCCGACAATCGGGCCGGAAATCGCCCCGCCGAGCGGCGTGCCGCTGTTTGTCAGGCCGATGACCGTGGCGCGCTGAGACGGAGGAAACCAATTGTTGACCATTTTGCTTATGGCAGCCGACAGCGGCCCCTCCCCCATACCGAATAAAACACGGATAATCAAAAGACTTACAAATCCGAAAGCAAGCGCAACCGCTCCGCTGAAAAGAGACCAAACGATCATCGCCGTACACAATGTCAATTTAGCCCCGTACCGGTCAGATGCAACACCGCCGAGAAAGTTAAACACAGCGTATCCGACAGAAAAACTGCTGAAAATCAGCCCCATTTGGGTTGCAGACAATGTGAGATCCTGCTGTATGAACGGCGCTGCAATAGACAGCGCTGAGCGGTCTAAATAGTTAATCACCCCGGCTGAAAATAAAAGAAGAATAATAGGGAATCTATCCTTTGAGAACATAAAATCCCCCTCTCATTTCATAATATTCAGACATTTAAATTGCCGGAGTAAACCGGTTTATGCAATGAAACCGGTTATCCGGATTGCCTTGCGAGCAGCACCGGTTTATAGCGGTGAATCCGTTTTTCACCGCCATCTTTTTCTTGTATCTGGCGAAGAAGAAGGCTTCCCGCTTTTCGCGCCATTTCTGCCGCAGGCTGGACGATCGTCGTAATCGGGGGAGTAAAAAAACCCGCAAAAGGAACTTCATCAATTCCGATGACGGCTGCCTTATCCGGAATTGTCATATCATGCTCCTTCATATACTTCAGCACCTCAACAAGAACGATATCGTTTGCCGCCAATATCGCTTTCGGAGGCTCCTCAAGTGAGAACAGCTCTGACAAAACATTGGAAATATCAGCCGCATCGGCTGTTTTGATATATTCGTCCCGCACCATCATTCCGTGGCGGTCAAGCGCCTTTTTATACCCTTCAATCCTTTCTACCCTCGGACTGATTTCCCGAATAATAGACGTCGTAATAATCGCGATTCTCTTAATGCCGCTTTCGATAAATCGGTCAACGGCAAGACCGGCTGCATGATGGTTATCAAGCATCACTGTCGGAATCCCGAGTTCTTCAATGGTTCTGTCCATAAACACGACCGGAAACGTATCGCGTTTCATCTTTTCATATAAAGAGAGATTTTCGCCCGTCGGAAAAATAATAATTCCGTCCACCTGCTTAGCCCGCAGCATTTCAATATATTTCTTTTCTTTTTCCGGTTCATCATCCGCATTGCAGACAATAATATGAAATCCTTGTTCATGAAAATAGTCTTCCACCGCCCTGATGACCTGAGTGGAAAAGGTGTGAAGAATATTAGCCACCACCACACCTACCGTAAATGTTGATTTCTGTTTTAAGCTGCGGGCGACGAAATTCGGCTGATAGTTCAGCTCTTGAATGGCCGCTTCTATTTTTTGTTTCGTTTTCTCGCTCATATAGTCATAGCGCTGATTTAAAAATTGAGATACGGTGCTTTTAGATACGTTTGCATATTTTGCCACATCAGAAATTGTAATGGTTTTCATAGACTCATCCCCGTCTGTCTTCATTTTTCACTAGTATAAGTCAGAAGTAAATAGTTTACAATCTGACAGGGACATGGATTCTGTCACACTCCGGAATAAGCCATAAAACCTCCGTCGACGGGAACGGTGACCCCGGTGACAAAGCCTGAGCATGAATCATCCGAAAGCCACAGGAGCGTTCCCAGAAGGTCTTCCGGTTTCCCGAAACGTTTCATCGGTGTATGTGCCATAATCTTATTGGATCGGTCTGTCAGACTTCCATCTTCCTGTAATAACAACCCACGGTTTTGCGCAGTCAAAAAGAAACCCGGGGCGATGGCATTCACCCGCAGCCCTTTTTTTGCGAAATGAACAGCCATCCACATCGTAAAATTCTGAAGCGCCGCCTTGGCCGCGCTGTAGGCGGGCACCTTTGTCATCGGTGTATACGCACTCATAGAAGAAATATTAATAATCGCGGGACATTCCGCCTTCAAAAGGTCTTTTCCAAACACTTGCGATGCCAGAAATGCACCGGTAAAGTTGGTTGAAAATACGCTGGAAAACCCCGTTTCGTCCATATCAAAAAAGGATGTGCCCTGCTCATCCTCTTCATACGTCTCGCTGGCAGTGATCGCATCAGGGTGGTTTCCCCCGGCTCCGTTAATTAAAAGATTGACAGAACCGAACCGGCTGATAATCTCGTCTTTTGCCTTTTCGAGCGAATCACGGGCTGAAACATCAGCCGGTACAGAAACCGCGGTTCCTCCAGCGTCAGCAATCTCGCCCGCCGCACGCTCTGCTTTATCAGTATTCCGGCTGACGATCGCAATTTTCATCCCCTGCCGTGAAAGCTCCTTTGCCATTGCTGAACAGAGAACACCGCTCCCGCCTGTTATGACAGCGGTTCTTCCTGATAAACGTTCATGAATCGGTTTCATCTCTTCACCCCTTTCTCATGAGACGAGAACGCATCCCACAGCCCGTTCAAATACATAATTCCTAATGCACGATCATATAAACCATAACCCGGCCGGCATTGTTCGCCCCAGATATGACGGCCGTGATCAGGCCGTACATATCCTTTATAGTCTTGGCCGTGCAATTCTTTTACAACACCGGTAATATCAATGGACCCATCACTGGTAAGATGCGAAGTTTCCGTAAAATCACCGTTATCGCAGATTTTCACATTTCGTATATGGGCAAACGGCGCAGCTCCCGCATAGTGTTTGGTGATCTTCACCATATCATTGGCGGGATCCGCTCCCATCGAACCCGTGCATAACGTAATACAGTTGGCGGGTGAATCTGAAATCTCTCGCAGCTTTTCATAACTTTTCTCACCGGTGATAATACGGGGCAGGCCAAAAATTGACCAGGGCGGATCATCCGGATGAATGGCCATTTGAATGCCGTGTTCCTCCGCTACAGGAAGGATTTCATGTAAAAAGAATTCTAGATTGGCCCAAAGCTGTTTTTCTTCAACCGTTTGATAGGCCTCAAACAGTTCCTTGATCCGGGCCATTTTCTCCGGCTCCCACCCGGGAAGCGTCAAATCAGAAGATTCTTCAACCGTGCGGATGAGTTCCTCAGGAGGGAGACTTTCCACTTTCGCTTTTTCAAAAAACAAAGCGGTTGACCCATCCTCCAGCGCGCGGAACATATCGGTACGCGTCCAGTCAAATATCGGCATGAAATTGTAACAGATGACTTTCACGCCGAATTCGGACAGATTGCGAATGGTCTGTTTATAGTGCTCAATATATTGTCCGCGTTCTTCATGACCTAGTTTAATGGCTTCATGAACATTCACGCTTTCCACGACCTCTGCATGAAACCCATAGGATTGAATGAATCTGACTTCCGCTTCAATGTCCTCCTTTTCCCATACTTCGCCCGCGGGCTTCTGGTGAAGAGCCCAGACGATGCCTTTGACCCCGGGAATTTGTCTGACATGTTCAAGAGTCACCGTATCATTACCTTGGCCGTACCAGCGAAACGTGATATTCATGTTACACCCCCGTATATTCGTTTTTTCGGCAGACGTATTCTTTGCTGAGGGATACGGCAGCTTCATAGCCGCCCTTTTGATAAGCTTTTGTCAAGTCGCTTCCCACACCGACCGCGACCGCTCCGGCAGAGAGCCAGTCATTCATGCTGTTTAATGAGATACCCCCGGTCGGCATAATGCGGACATTCGGCAAAGGACCGTTGACCGACTTGATAAATGAAGGGTCAAACGAATTAGCGGGGAACAGCTTTACCACATCACATCCGGCTTCGAGCGCCAAAGCCATATCAGACACGCTCATGCATCCCGGAAGATACGGTACGCTGTACTGGTTGCATAGAGATGCTATCTCTTTTACAAAATGAGAGCTGACGATAAATGAGGCACCTGATAAAATGGCGTGTCTCGCCGTTTCTGTATCCATTACAGAACCGGCTCCAAGAAGAATATCTTGATGCCGGAGTTCCTTAAAGACATCTTCCACTTCAGGAGTTGTGTATGTAAGCTCAATGGCGCTGATACCTCCTGAAATGGCCGCTTTTGAAACTTCAAGCGCCTCTTGGCTGTTTTGTCCCCTTATGACAGCCACCACTTGTGCATGCAGAAGTTTTTCGTAAATGGCGTACTTAGGCAGCATTCTCGCTCCTCCTTTAATCAAACGTAATGATTGCTTTTCCCACCTTGCCCGGGTGCTGTTCGATCAACTGAAATGCTTGATGGACGTCATCTGCTGAAAATGTATGTGTAATAAGACCGCCGTGCGTTAACAGGCCTTTATTCAGTAAGTCTGTAATGTACGGAAACTGATTCGTCTGCAATCTTGAACCGGTTATCGTGACTTCCTTTTTTGTGATCGGAAGCTGAGAAATGCCGACAGTCCTCTCATCAAAACCAAGCACAACCACATGACCGGCCGGAGACACCGCGTCAATGGACGTTTCAAACGTTGACGGGAGACAGACGGCATCAATGACGACATTGGCGCCTTCTTTTTTTGTCCATTCGTTCACCCGCAAAACGGGATCTTCTTTTTGCGCGTTGACGGTAACGTCCGCACCGTTTTTTTCAGCGAATGCCAAGCGTTCATCATTCAAGTCGGTTATCATGACGGAAGCGCCTTTGAACTTTGCCATTTTTAATATGCAGATTCCGATCGGTCCCGCCCCATGAATCAAAACGGTATCTTCCTTCTCGACACGGCCTCTCCAAACGGCCTGGGCGCCGATCGTATATGGTTCTGCCATGACCGCTTCCTCCCAGGGCAGATCGGGGGAAACGGCATGCAGCTGCTTTTCCGGAACCACGATATATTCCCGCATCCCGCCATCTTCATGAACGCCGAACACCGAAAGCGCTTTGCAGACGTTCGGACGTCCTTTCCGGCAGGCATAGCATGTTCCGCAATAAGATATCGGTTCAACCACTACGCGGTCACCCGGCTTGAAACGCCGAACATGAGAACCGGTATTTGCGACTTCCCCTGTAACTTCATGTCCGATTACTCTCGGCAGGGACGCTAACGGATTTGTCCCATGATAAATATGCAAATCTGATCCGCAAATTCCGACCCGCTTCACCTTGACAAGAACATCATCCGCGTGGACAACAGACGTTTTCTCACATTCCGTCACCACCAGATCAAATGCTTTCCGTACTAGAACCGCTTTCATTTTCTCACCCGCTTTTTATGTTGTGCTTGCTACCGTTCAATCACAGTCTCTTTGTTTACGAATGACAGAACCTCTTCTAGATAGGGAAGCCCTTCATTGTCACCGGAAACTGTGGTGACGAGCGCACCGACCGCATTGGCAAACTCCAGACGTTTTTCCGGTTCAAAACCATGCAGATAACTGTACAGGTAGCCGGCATTAAAGCCGTCACCCGCTCCTACCGTGTCAACAGGCGCAACCGGGAAAGCCTCTTTGTGAATCCACTTATGATCATGATACAGCGCAGAACCTGATTCACCGTCTTTTATGACGAGCTGACTGATTGAATAGGTCTCTGCAAACCGGGCTAATGCTTCATTTTCCCCTATACCTGTCAGCTGTTTCATTTCGTCCCGGCCCGCCAGAAGAATATCAGTATGCGGAAAGATTTGATGAAATGCCGCACGCGCCTCCTCAATCGTCCACAGCTTCAGCCTGATATTCGGATCAAAAGATACGGGAATCTTTCTTGCTTTGGCGATGGAAAGCACCCTTTCAGCAATTTCAAGATTTTTCTTATCAAGCGCGAGGAACACACCGGTAAGATGAACGATGTGAATGCCGTCAAACATATTCTCTGTTATATCTTCCGGTGCAAGAGTCAGAATTGGTGAATTGAAACGATAATAAAACGTTTTGCCTGAACCGTCATTTCTGATCTCTTTGACATTTAAAGATGTAGGAAAGCCTTCAACATAGGAGACGTCAGTCACATCAATTCCTTCTCCTCTGGCAAACTGATAAATCACTCTGCCGAACTCATCCTTCCCCAGTCTGCTGACCCACTTTGAGTGCAGATTCAATCTGGCGCATGCAATCGCAAAATTCAGTTCAGCTCCTCCTGCTTTTCGTTCAAAATGGGTAACAAAACGCAAAGGTCCTGTGCTTGCGGGATTTAAGGTGATCATCGCATCACCGATCGTAAAAATGCCATAATCAGAAGCCACATCAATACTCCTTTCTTTGAAGACTAAATCGGTTTGGTAAACCGGTTTAGTAAAACTTTATATGAAAACCCTTACACACGCAAGAGAAAAATACAATAATTTCAAAAAAATCTGTTTTCAGTAAAAATAACCCGATTTTTCACATGAAAAAACCCCTCACAACAAAATGTAAGGGGTTTTTTGAAAATTGTATGCATGTTTCCTCAGTTAGCAGTCTTACGTTCGGGGCTTGTACCTTCTTCTTCCGCCCATGTTTCAATATGCTTGAGCTCCGGGGTATTCTCGGCTTTGAATACAGGATCAAGACCTTTTTTGCGCTGAGCGGCATAATCCTTATAGATCTTGTAGGCTACATTACTCAGCAGTAAGATTGCCACTAAGTTAATGAGAGCCAAGAGTCCCATAAACAAGTTTGCCATGTCCCAGACGATCTGGAAGTCAGCCAAACATCCGTACACCACCATCACTACAACGAATACGCGGTAAATATTAAGCCATGTTTTGCTTGTTTTAATAAATTCAATATTCGTTTCACCATAGTAATAGTTGCCGACGACAGAGCTGAATGCGAATAAAAACATCGCAATCGCAATAAATGTCGGCGCCCATCCGCCGAGGTGGTGCTGCAATGCGGCTTGTGTCACTTGGATGCCGTCGCCTTTAGGCGTAAAGCTGTACAATAAAATGATAAAGGCAGTCGATGTACAAACAATAAATGTATCAAAAAACACGCCGAGCGTCTGAATTAATCCCTGCTTAGCCGGATGCGACACATGTGCAGCCGCTGCGGCATTCGGCGCGCTTCCCATACCCGCTTCGTTTGAAAACAGGCCGCGCTGCGCACCGATAATAATGATGCTTCCTAAGCTTCCGCCGACGATCTGCTCAAGACCAAACGCATTTTTCACAATCGTCATAAGCAATTCAGGTACCGCGGTAATATTCACAATTACAACATACAACGCGATCAGAATATACATACCCGCCATGACCGGAACGATAAATTGCGAAACGGATACAACACGTTTCAGACCGCCGAATATAATGAAAGCCGTTAATACAGCTAAAATGATTGCGATAACTGTTTTATTCACATGGAATGCTTCGTCAAACGCCACAGAAATCGTATTTGACTGCACGGCGTTAAAGATAAGTCCGAAAGAAACGGTAATCAATACCGCGAATAAAATACCGAGCCAGCGGGCGCCCAGTCCCTTAGCCATGTAATATGCCGGACCGCCGCGGAATTCGTCACCGGAACGCACTTTATACAGCTGCGCCAAGGTGCTTTCCACAAAGCTGGAAGCCATACCGACAATCGCTACGATCCACATCCAAAATACTGCGCCGGGACCGCCTGTTGCAATCGCCAGCGCGACGCCGGTCAAGTTTCCGGTTCCGACACGAGAAGCGGCTGAGATAAAGAATGCCTGCATTGAAGACACTCCTTTATTTCCTTGCGGCTTCTCCCCGACGATTCTAAACATTTCAATAAAGTATTGGAATTGAATAAAGCGAAAACGGAACGTAAAGTACAATCCGATCCCGACTAAAATATAAACAAGATACTTCCAAATAAAATCATTTGGAACATTTATGATTTCACTGATGAAAGCCTCCATGTTTAACCTCCCTTTTACATATCTTTTACTGTCATTTTTGCTGCATATGTTAGATCTTTTAACACAACGAGTATTATTATATCACAACAACAGTGGTTGAGAAGTTTTTTTAAGAAAATGTTTCGGTTTCTTCATCACGTCTTTTGCTGTCATGCCCCGTTTTTTATCTTACTGCCCGAAAAATGTTTTCACGTCATAAGGAATGCGTGCATATCATAACAAATAGGTCTTTAAGAAAAAAGAGATGAAAAGATGAATGGAATGGTATATACTTAACCAGGATAATAATTTTTTAAATTTAATAAATATGTTTACTTTACATTTAAATTAGGGTATTATAATAAAAATATTCAGACTTATGAAGGGGGGAGAACATTTGAAAAAAATCTTGTTTTTAAAAGCTTCTATTTTATTTTTAGCGATTGCAAGCTTTCATTTGCTCTCCATTCCCCATGCGTTTGATACTGCTCATCATTTTAAAGCGGTAGCCGACCAGCAGGAAATGCACGAAATGAAGGCCGGCCAAAATGCTGATGATGAGAAAAAATCGCTGACGGGCTCATATATCTTGACGGCGCTTTTTGCCGCTTCTGTCTCACTGATCGTGATATCAGACAGGAGACGCCCCGCTTCCCGGAGAAGACAGCGAAAGAAAAGCTTTTTAATCGCTAAATTTTATCAGTCCTCTTATTTCGATGAGCTTCATGTTCAACATCGCCTATCTATGTAACATAAAATGAGGAGGTTGTTAAACATGTTGTTTATCTTACGAATGGTGATTTTAGGGTTATTTTCATTCACTGCATTGAATTTATTTGTATGGCAGGGAATCGAAGTCGTTCACGCTATCACTGACTTATTCGGCAACCATGAAAGCTAAATAGTAAAACCTCCGCTCAATGAGCGGAGGTTTTTTATTTTAATTTTACTCTTAAACATCAGACGCGGGGATACGCCATACGTCTGTTACCGGCCCTGTCTCATCTTCATCGGTAAAGAAGGAGCCGTTGCTGTATCGGTCATTCGCCCGCAAGGACTTCACGGCGATTTCGATTCTCTCGCCTTTTTCTGTTTCCGCAGCGATCATGTCGGCTAAAGCGCACGCGAATACGCCGACTGCGCGATGCGGGTTCTTTTTAAGCTCACGCAGCATGATGACACCGCGCTTCGCCCTGGATGTTTTTTCGAATTCAGATAGGTTCATCCGCTTGATTGCTCCCCGCTGTGTGACAAGGACAAGCGAATCTGTCTCATGCAGGATTTGTCCTGATACGACGGTATCACCGTCTTTTACATTTATGCCCTTTACGCCGGCCGCACGGGCACCGACTACATTTACTTCATCTTCACCGAACCATAAACCGTACCCGAGACGGGTGGCGATAAACAGCTGGCTGCCGCCGTCTGTGACATGAACATCAATCAGCTCGTCGTCCCCTTTAAGGTTAAGGGCAACAAGCGCTTTCGAGTAACGCTGCGCTTTGTAATGCGTCATTTCAGTTCTTTTCACCATGCCGTTTTTCGTCATAAACAATAAATATGAAGATGGATCAAATTCTTTTACCGGTATAGCTTTCACGATGGTTTCATCACGGTCAATCGTGATGATGTTCGTTACGTGCTGCCCCATGTCTTTCCACCTGATATCGGGAAGCTGGTGAACCGGACAATAAACATAGCTTCCCTTATTGGTAAAGAGCAGGAGAACATCCGTTGTATTCATTTCAAATTGGTGAATCAGCCTGTCAGTATCCTTCATACCGAAATCCTGGCCGTTAGAAGCGGCAAATGACCGCTGACTTGTTCGTTTTACATAGCCGTCTTTTGTGACTGTCACATATACGTCCTCAGAGGCAACCATGACTTCAAGATTGATTTTAATTTCCTCAATCTTTTCTTCAATGACAGACCGTCTGCTGTCAGCATAGGTCTTTTTCAATTTTTTCAGGCTGCTTGTAATGACTTTTAACAGCTTTTTATCATGACTTAAAATGGCTTCGAGCTCCTGAATTTTCTTGCTGAGCTCTTCCGCTTCCTCTTTTAGCGCCGTAATATCCGTGTTTGTCAGACGATACAGCTGCAAGGATACGATCGCTTCGGCCTGCGGCTCCGTAAATGTGAATTTAGACATTACGTTTTGTTTCGCATCTTTCTTGTCGCTGCTTGCCCGGATGACGGCTATGACCTCATCTAACACAGACAGTGCCTTCATCAGTCCTTCAACGATGTGGTGCCGCTCTTTTGCTTTTTGCAATTCAAAGACGGAGCGGTTTGTCACCACTTCCTTCTGATGGGAAATATACGCATCCAGGATGGCCGTAAGACTCATCAGCATCGGCCGGCGGTTATGTATGGCGACCATATTAAAGTTATAAGTTGTCTGCAGATCAGTGTTTTTATATAAGAAATTCAAAATGCCTTTTGCATCGGCTTCTTTCTTTAACTCAACGACGACCCGAAGCCCCGTGCGGTCAGTTTCATCCCGGACTTCAGAAATGCCTTCGACTTTTTTGTCTATGCGGTATTCGTCCATTTTCTTTACGAGATTGGCTTTGTTTACTTCAAACGGAATTTCTGTAATGACGATCTGCTCCCGTCCACCTCTTACGGATTCCACTTCAGCCTTGCCGCGGATAATAATTTTGCCTTTCCCGGTTTCATAAGCCTTCCGAATGCCGTCGACTCCTTGAATAATGCCTCCTGTCGGAAAGTCAGGCCCTTTAATCACCTGCATCAAGTCATCGACGGTGCAATCCGGAGATTCAATCCGTTTAATGACGGCATCAATGACCTCACCCAGATGATGAGGGGGAATATCAGTCGCATAGCCCGCTGAAATCCCGGTTGATCCGTTGACAAGCAAGTTAGGGAACATGGCGGGCAAAACAACCGGTTCTTTACTAGTGTCATCAAAGTTCGGAACGAATTCAACCGTATTTTTATCGATGTCACGCAAAAGCTCTGACGCGATAGAAGATAATCTCGCTTCCGTATAACGCATGGCAGCCGGCGGATCACCGTCAATGCTTCCATTGTTGCCGTGCATCTCAATCAGCACATTCCGCACTTTCCAATCCTGGCTCATCCGCACCATCGCTTCATAAACAGAGCTGTCACCGTGCGGATGATAATTACCGATAACGTTTCCGACCGTTTTCGCCGCTTTACGGAAATTTTTATCGAATGTATTTCCGTCCGCGTGCATGGCGTATAAAATTCTCCGCTGCACCGGCTTTAAACCGTCACGAGCGTCGGGCAGCGCCCTGTCTTGAATAATGTATTTACTGTAGCGTCCGAAACGGTCGCCGATTACTTCTTCTAACGGTAAATCATGAAATAATTCTGGCTGTGCCACTATTAAACCTCCTCAGCGACCGACAAGTTTTCATTTTCTAAAATATTGCTTTCCTCATCTAATCCGAAGGCAACATTTTTTTCAATCCATTTTCTTCTCGGTTCTACTTTGTCTCCCATTAATGTCGTTACACGGCGTTCTACCCGTGCCGCATCGTCGATCTTGACTCTGACGAGCGTTCGCGATTCGGGATTCATCGTCGTTTCCCAGAGCTGGTCTGCGTTCATTTCTCCCAACCCTTTATAGCGCTGGATGGTATACCCTTTGCCGACTTTCTTTAAAACGCCGTCCATTTCTTCGTCGGACCAAGCATATTCAATAATCTCTTTCTTACCGCTTCCTTTGCTCACTTTGTAAAGAGGCGGAAGGGCGATGAAGACTTTTCCGTGCTCGATTAAAGGTTTCATATAGCGGTAGAAAAATGTTAACAGCAAGACTTGAATGTGCGCGCCGTCGGTATCCGCGTCCGTCATGATGATGATCTTGTCATAATTGATGTCGTCTATCTCAAAATCTGCGCCGACACCGCCTCCGATCGCATGAATAATCGTATTGATTTCTTCATTTTTGAAGATGTCTGCAAGCTTTGCTTTCTCTGTGTTGATGACCTTTCCGCGAAGGGGCAGCACGGCTTGGAATTTCCGGTCTCTTCCCTGTTTTGCAGAACCTCCCGCAGAGTCTCCCTCCACCAGATACAATTCATTCTTCGCCGGATTTCTGGAACCGGCCGGTGTGAGTTTTCCGCTCAGCGTCGCTTCTGATTTTTTGCGCTTTTTGCCGCTTCTCGCTTCTTCTCTCGCTTTTCGGGCCGCTTCACGGGCCTGGCTTGCTTTAATCGCTTTTTTGACAAGCAGGGTTGCTGTATCGCGGTTTTCTTCCAGGAAATAAGCAAGATTCTCGGAAATGACGGCATCCGCGGCGGATCTCGCCTCACTTGTGCCAAGCTTCCCTTTCGTCTGGCCTTCAAATTGCAGCAGTTCCTCCGGGATACGCACGGAAATGATTGCGGACAAACCTTCCCTGATATCGGCGCCTTCAAGGTTCTTGTCTTTCTCTTTTAAAAGGGCGACCTTTCGCGCATACTCGTTAAACGCTCTTGTCATTGCCGTTTTGGCTCCTGATTCGTGGGTGCCGCCGTCCTTTGTTCTGACGTTATTAACGAATGACAGCATATTTTCTGAATACCCGTCATTAAACTGAAACGCGAAATCGACTTCAATGTCATGATGCTCGCCTTCAAAGGAAACCACTTCGCATAAAGCGTCTTTTTCCTCGTTTAGATAAGCGACAAACGCTTCAATTCCGTTCTCATAATAAAATACTTCTTTTACGCCGTTCCGTTCATCAATTAATTCTATTTTCAAACCTTTTAACAAGAAAGCCGATTCGCGCAGACGTTCTGACAGCGTGTCAAAATTATAAACCGTTGCGCTGAACATTGACGGATCAGGTTTAAAATGGGTAAGCGTTCCTGTTTTTTTGGTCGTTCCGATTTTTTCAAGTGAAGTCACGGGCTTGCCGCCGTTTTCAAACCGCTGTTTATACACATATCCGTCACGCTCAATAGTAACCGTCAGCCACTCCGATAATGCGTTTACGACAGATGCACCGACACCATGCAGACCGCCGCTTGTTTTATAGCCGCCCTGTCCGAATTTCCCCCCGGCATGCAGCACGGTGAAAATAACTTCCGGCGTCGGCTTTCCGAGCTTATGCATCCCGGTCGGCATTCCGCGTCCTCTGTCCTGTACGGAGATGCTGTTGTCCTTATGTATCGTTACGATAATATGATCTCCGTAGCCGGCAAGAACTTCATCGACGGAATTGTCGACGATCTCATATACCAGATGGTGCAGGCCGCGTGCGTCCGTCGAACCGATGTACATTCCCGGTCGTTTTCTGACGGCTTCCAGGCCTTCAAGCACCTGTATGGCATCTTCGTTGTAATCAAATTGCTGTTTTCTAGCCAAACGTACAAACCCCTTTCAAAAAACCTGCTCTTAATCATTTTCTTTTTTAAATGTTTTCATGTCTTTGTTTTTCAGTATGCGCAAGCTTCGGTCCAATTCTCCTCGGACTCACAATTATAACCAATATGCTTGATTTCGCAACATATTTAAGCGAATGGCTCGTTTTTTAGGCCGCAAGACATACATTCGAACGGCTTTTCATCTTTCTGGTGCCCTTTCCAGCGAATAAGAACATGAGTTCGCTTTCTATTATATAGCTTTATGCCGGCCATCGCAAACAGACTGTAAACCCCTGTATAAAGGGGTTTCTAAAAAAGCTGTTCATGCTTTATTGTATCTGTTTCATCATCATACGCAAAGAGTATTCTTTCAATAAAAAAGCAAAAACCCCTGATTTGCCAAGGATTTTTGCCTTTTTTGTTCCTATTTTATAACAGCGCGGGCGACTTTTATACATAAATCCATAACAGCCGTCCGTCCTTTGTCTGTAATCATGCGATACGCTTCTTCATTTGCAAGGCCCTGCTGCGCCCAAAAAACGGGAGCGTCCGTCTGTAAAAATTCTTCAGCGACGCCGGGAAGCTGCTCAGAGCGTCTGAACACATTCACGATATCAATCGGTCCCTCCACGTCTTTTAATGAAGCGACGGCTTTAACGCCAAGCGCCTCATCAATCGTTGGATTGACGGGAATAATTTCATACCCTTCATCCTGCATCGCTTTGGAAACCATGTAAGAAGTCCGGTCGGGACGGTCTGACAGCCCGACGACTGCGATCCGTTTGCTCCGATCCAGAATTTCTTTAATCTCTGATTTTGAAGGATTTTGCATCTTTACCATCTCCTTTTGATATATTGTACATGACCGCTTCGCCGGAATCAAAAAAAGCGCTTCGTCAGCTTAATTCTCAAAAAACTTGTCATCAGACGGTAACAACTCGTGTTAAAATAGAGTGAAGGGACATTGAAAAGGAGAAATGTAGATGTTGATTGCTTTATTGATTATTTTGGCCTATGTAATAGGCAGCATCCCGTCAGGTTTAATCGTAGGCAAACTTGCGAAAGGGATCGATATTAGAGAACACGGAAGCGGCAATTTGGGCGCTACAAATGCTTTTCGCACGCTTGGCGTTAAAGCGGGATCTGTTGTCATCGCAGCCGATATTTTAAAAGGCACCTTGGCCGCGGCGCTCCCATATTTACTGCACGTCCCCATTCATCCTCTTCTCGCAGGGGTGGCAGCAGTAATCGGCCATGTATTCCCCGTGTTCGCAAAGTTTAAGGGAGGCAAAGCCGTAGCCACATCAGGGGGCGTCCTGCTGTTTTATGCTCCGCTGTTATTCGTTACGATGGTTGCAGTATTTTTCGTATTTTTATTCCTTACGAAATTTGTTTCTCTGTCTTCAATGTTAACAGGGATTTATACGATTATTTACTGTCTGTTTGTAAAAGACCCTTATTTATTAGTCGTAGTGACGCTCTTGACCGCGTTTGTTATCTACAGACACAGGGCAAACATCAAACGGATTATAAACAAAACAGAACCGAAGATCAAATGGTTTTGATGAAACTTCAATTTTGACATCAAAATGCCATATGCGTTTATAATAGAGATAATTTCTTTATATGAGAAACAAAAAGGGAGTGTTCCGGATGAACATGAAAGTAACGAAAGGCGCGCTGGATTGGTACAAAGAAGAGCTCGATCTGGAAACAGGCGACCATGTCCGTTTCTTTGTCCGTTACGGGGGATGCAGCAACGTTCAGAAAGGCTTTTCTCTCGGCATTTTAAAAGACCGGCCGATGAACATCGGCACCAGCACGGAAGTTGAAGGCATTACCTTTTTTATTGAAGAAAGCGACTTATGGTACTTTGATAATCACGATTTGTCAGTCACATATTCAGATCAGGCAGAAGAGCCGGTATTTGATTACGTGTAAGAAAAAAAGAACGCAGCGGATGCGTTCTTTTTTTTACAGCCTGAACCTTTTGAGATGATCAGTCAGATGTTCTTTTTCTAATATGCTTCTTTGCGTATCACCGAGCAGGTCAAAGTGGGGAAATTCATTTTTATGGTGAATCCACTCCGGCTTCAGCCCGTATTCCGCTCCCCATCTGATCAGTTTATTGAGATCGCTTGAACCGGCCTTCGTCACGGTCTTAGCCTCCGGAAAGCGGTCGTCCAGCCAGTAATGCGTTAAAAAAGCGATTTTCCCTTCCGATACATCCCGCTTCCATCTTTCCAGTTCCTTACGCGTAATTCCAAATGCCATAACTGCAGCCGCTCCTTATTTTTTTGCCTTTTCGTAAGCGGCATGCCAATCAGGAAAAGCCTTGCGAAACTGAATCGGTTTGAAGCTCTCTTTATCAACGCATATATGAGAGGATGTCGCTTTGATGGCAAGTTCTTGATCCGGATTATAGATGTGGTAGCCGTAAACGGTTTTAAATCCGTTAGATTCTTCAATCCAAGTATGTACGACAGCCGTTTCTCCGTAGCGGAGTGGCTTTTTATAAGAAATGCTGATATCCAATACAGGGGACAGCACTCCTCTATCTTCCATATCCTTGTAAAGGAATCCGAGTTCCTTAATCAGCGCCGTTCTGCCGACCTCCATCCAGACTAAGTAATTGGCATGATAGACGATGCCCATTTGATCTGTTTCCGCATAACGCACTTCTATTTCTTTTTTTGACACATGCAACGTTCTCTGCTCCCTTATTATCAGATTAGCCCCATTTTATCACAACGAGCCGGAAAGAGAAAAAAACCAGGTTTCCCTGGTTTTTATTATGATTGATAGCCGTTTTCTCTTGCAGCCGATTCATCCTGGATTTCACTGCGGAACGATTCAATGCTTTCATTGCGTCTGGCATTCTTCTCTTGAATGCGCTGTTTTTCCTCATCTGTCGCAAATTCCATTGATTCTTTGGCTTCTTCTATATTTTCAATTGTATTCTGCACCATATCCTGCAGCTTTTCAACGTTATCGGAACGGTCATCCGGATTCGGTTTTTGATAATTGTTTGTCATAATGTCTGCTCTCCTTTGATGATGTTATTCGCCTTTCGTCTGCATGACAATCGGATGTCCGTTTGACTTGTCATGAAACTTTTCCCCTTTGTTGCGTTTATATTTAACGGGTTTTGTCCCTAAGTGGCTCGGAGCGTATTGCGGCTGGCCGTCTTTCTTGTTTATGCCCATGTTCATCCCTCCTTAAGAGTATATTTTGCAAAAGGAGGTGCAAACATGACTGCAAATTAAAGGTTATTTTTGTTTGAACCGCTGCTCCAGCTTTTCTTCAAGCTGATTCAAATATTCCGTATTGGTCATCAGCTCACGTTTATTTTCCATAACCAATTCATGAAAAGAACGTTTTCGCATTTTTTTCAATCTTCTCACCTCCGTGTTTTCATTCATTTTTTCCAATTTTTCAAAACCTAAGCCCTTCACAATAAAAAAACTGAACCTCTATTTGAGATCCAGTTTTTCTTTCATTTCTTTTTTTGTCATCGTGCCTACGCGAATATGCTGAATGGTTCCTTTTTCGTCTAATATGTATGTTGTCGGATAAGAAAGCACGTTGAAATCTCCGTTAATTCCGCTTTTGTCAATCAGAATAGGAAAGGTCAGCTGATAATGATCAGCAAATGATTTCACAGCCTGTATATTTTTTTCAGAGGATGTAAAATTAACGGCTGCTACCGCAATATCAGGATATTCTTTCTGCAGCTCCTGCATATCGGGCATTTCCATTCGGCACGGCTTGCACCACGTCGCCCAGAAATTGAGGAGCACTTTTTTTCCTTTATAATCAGAAAGGGAGATACTTTTTCCTGACAATGTATCAAGTGTAAAGTCAGGGGCTTTCATCCCTTCTTCCGTCCCTTCTTTCGGACTTTTTTGTACAGAATAAATGTTCCAGCCCGCATACACTAACAACCCGATAAGTAACATTCCGCCCAGCCATTTCGCAAGCATCTCAAGGCCTCCCGCATAAAAAGAGAGAAAGCAGACTGCTTTCTCTCCTTTGTTCATACTGCTACTGTTTCATTTTATCGCGAAGCACCATTTGTAAAATGCCGCCGTGGCGATAGTAATCAATTTCCACTTCACTGTCAAAACGGACAACAACTTCAAATGTTTTTACCGTACCGTCTTCACTGATTGCTCTGACAGTCAGCAAGTCGCGCGGACGTACAGATTCATCAACATCCACCTCGATGACTTCCTTACCGGTTAAGCCGAGTGTATCCGCGTTTTCACCCTGTTTGAACTGAAGCGGCAGCACACCCATGAAGACGAGGTTGCTTCTGTGAATTCTTTCAAAGCTTTCGGCAATGACTGTTCTGATGCCAAGCAGGTTTGTTCCTTTTGCAGCCCAGTCACGTGAAGAGCCCATTCCGTAATCTTTTCCGGCCAGGACGACAAGACCCGTTTTATCTTCTTTATACCGCATGCAGGCATCATAAATAGATGTCACTTCCCCGGTAGGCCAATGTGTTGTGTATCCGCCTTCTGTACCCGGTGCGATTTGGTTTTTAATGCGGATATTGGCGAATGTTCCTCTCATCATGACTTCATGGTTTCCGCGGCGTGAGCCGTAAGAGTTAAAGTCACGAGGAGAAACGCCTTTTTCCTGCAGGTATTTGCCCGCCGGTGTGTCTTTTCCGATCGCTCCGGCCGGAGAAATGTGGTCAGTCGTCACAGAATCGCCGAATTTGCCGACAACGCGAAGTCCTCTTAAAGGCTCAACTTTTCCCGGCTCTACAGACATTTCCTCAAAGAACGGCGGGTTTTGAATGTAAGTGGAATCCTGATCCCACTTGTACAGCGCTTCATCCGTCGTTTCGATTTCGTTCCAGCGCTGGTTGTCGTCAAATACCGTTTCATACTCTTTGCGGAATAATTCCGGCGTAACAGTCTGTTTGACGAGAGAATTGATTTCATCCATGGACGGCCAGATGTCATCGAAATAAACATTTTGTCCGTCATTTCCGACACCGATCGGATCCGTTTTCAGGTTGATATTCACAGTGCCTGCTAATGCGTATGCGACAACAAGCGGAGGTGACGCAAGGTAGTTTCCTTTGACAAGCGGATGGATCCGGCCTTCAAAGTTTCTGTTACCTGACAAGACAGAAGTGATCAAGAGATCATTTTTAGCAACCGCTTCTTCAATCTCTGGAGAAAGCGGGCCGGAGTTCCCGATACATGTCGTACAGCCATACCCTACGAGGTTAAAGCCAAGCTCCTTCATGTAAGGAAGCAGACCTGAGTTGACTAAGTATCCAGTAACAACCTTAGACCCCGGTGCAAGTGATGTTTTAACATAATTCGGCACTTTCAAGCCTAATTCTACCGCTTTTTTGGCTACCAATCCGGCACCGATTAATACAAAAGGGTTTGATGTATTCGTACAGCTTGTAATAGCGGCGATTGCAATCGCCCCTGTTTTCATAACCGCATCTTCACCGCTGTTAAGTTTAAATGAAATTTCTTTGTTCTCTTCAGCAGCATCCGCTCCGAATCCTTGGTTGCCGGCCGGGCTGACAAGATGTTTTTTAAACGTTTCCTGCATAACGGAAAGCGGGATTAAATCCTGCGGACGTTTCGGTCCTGATAGGTTCGCTTCAATTTTTGACAGATCAATTTCCACAACGTCTGTAAAAATCGGCTCTTCCGCGTCAGGCGTATAGAATAAACCGTTGTTGCGGCAGTATGCTTCCACAATATCGATCTGCTCTTCTTCACGGCCGGTCAGACGCAGGTAAGAAAGTGCTTCCTCGTCAACCGGGAAGAATCCGCAAGTCGCTCCGTACTCCGGCGCCATATTGGCAATAGTCGCCCGATCCGCAAGCGGAAGCTCAGCAACACCAGGACCGAAGAATTCAACAAATTTATTGACTACGCCTTTTTCGCGCAGCACTTGAGTGACTTTCAGCGCCAAGTCAGTCGCCGTCGTTCCGTTAGGCAATTTTCCGACAAGTTTCGCGCCGATGACCTCAGGAACAGGGAAATATGAAGGCTGGCCGAGCATTCCCGCTTCCGCCTCAATACCGCCGACACCCCAGCCGAGGACGCCGATTCCGTTAATCATTGTTGTATGGGAATCTGTTCCCACCAATGTATCAGGATATGTCACAAGTTCTCCGTCTTCCTCTTTCGTATGAACGACACTTGCCAAAAACTCAAGGTTTACCTGGTGAACGATACCTGTTGCAGGCGGAACGGCCTGATAATTGTTAAACGCTTTCTTTGCCCAGCTTAAAAATTTATAACGTTCTGCATTTCTTTCGAATTCTAAGTCCATATTAATGGCTAACGCGTCTTCCGTACCGGCTTTGTCGACTTGTACGGAATGGTCAATGACCAGGTCAACCGGAATTTCAGGATTGATTTTATCAGGGTCTCCGCCGACAGAAGCCATGGCTTTTCTTAAAGATGCCAGGTCAACTACGGCCGGAACGCCGGTAAAGTCCTGTAGAATAACCCGTGACGGTTTAAACGGCACATCGATATCTTTTAATTCAGCAGTACCCCATCTTGCTAAATTTTCAACATGTTCTTTTGTAATGACGCGTCCGTCTACCTGACGCAAAACGGATTCCAAAAGAACCTTAATAGAATAAGGAAGTTTTGAAACATTGCCGACCCCTGCGTCTTCCAATGCTTTTAATGAATAGTAGTTGTATGTTTTCCCATTTGAAGAAAATGTTTTTCTTGCTTGGAAAACGTCTTGTGTTGCGACTTTTTGCTGATTTGTCATTTCCCAAAATCCCCCTTCAATGATCAAGATCGTTCTTTAGATGAATGTTCACATTCCATCACAATTTTCTCACAATTTCATCTTAGTATAAAATCATACATAAGTAAATATCAATGTTTTTATTAAATACAATAAGATCGTCTTATCAGCATGATTTTCGGTAAATTTTGTCCGATTTTCCGCCTCATACAACGGGCTGTAAAGAGCCATATTAATGTTGAGGTGATGATCATGGTAAAACGGAAAGCCAATCATGTCATTAACGGCATGAATGATGCGAAAAGCCAAGGCAAAGGCGCGGGTTATATAGAAAATGACCAGCTCGTCCTGACGGAAGAAGAACGGCAGAACAATAAAAAAAGAAAAACAAACCAATAGCCGGAACACCTTAAAAAGGAGGCTTTAACATGACAAATAAAAATACGAGTAAAGATATGCATAAAAATGCTCCGAAGGGCCATAACCCCGGCCAGCCGGAACCGCTGAGCGGAAGCAAAAAAGTGAAAAACCGCAACCATACAAGACAAAAACATAATACAAGCCACGATATGTAAAACAGACCCCGTGTCTGTTTTTTTGTGCCATTCACCCATTCAAAGCTTCTGCATACGTTATAGCAAGGCTTTTTAATATGGAGGGATGCTTCCATGAATCACTCAAAAAACGCTGAAGAATTTGATGATACGGAAGAATGGCTGCGGCAGTTTTACGAGGACCCGTATGCTTGGTATGACGAGACGCTGCCGATCGATCTATATGAAACAAGCAGTCAATATATCATTGAAGCCGACCTGACGATGCTGAAGCAGGTGCAAGCGATAACCGTCACTCTTTCGGGGAATGAATTTATGCTCTCTGTTAAAACGCTTGAACGGACGTTAAACAAACAAATGGTGCTTCCTTTTTATCTGAATGACAAACATATTTTCACTGATTTCACCAACCATATTCTGACCGTCTCCATGAACAAGGAGCCAAATGAGACTCCTGCCTCATTTTCCTTTCAATTTCCTCTATAACATAAAAAAAGCCGCTTTCATCCCTCAATGGAAGCGGCTTTTTTGTCCGGTCATATCAGTCATATACCCTCAAAGTGAATCTCCCATGGCCAAATAGCAGAATCACTATACGATAGAATATGTTCTAGCAACCGGAATGACTGGACATCTATCATTTTTTCTATTCTTTTTTTCATGTGTTCTTCTATTCTGTCTTCGTTTACAATATGGTTAAAGTAAGGAGGAGATAGAACAATGCTGGAAGGCTGGTTTATGTGGTTTATTTTATTTTGGGTCATCGTGATGATCGGATTGCTGTCTATCGGCGGGTTTTTTATGTTTCGAAAATTTTTAAAACGCTTACCGAAAGAAGACGGCCGGTCAGAACTGGATTGGCAGGACTATTATATTGAAAAAAGCAGGCACTTATGGAATGAGGGTGACAAGGCGTTTTTGGATGAACTGGTCGCCCCCGTGCCGGAGCTCTTCCGGGATGTAGCCAAAGCGAAAATCGCCGGAAAAATCGGTGAACTTTCCTTAGCGGAGGAAGCTGAACAAATAAACCGTGATTTAATCATCAGGGGTTACATACTGGCCACTCCTAAGCGTGATCATCAATTTTTAAAAAAGCATCTCCGGGAAAAACAGATTGATCTTACTCCTTATCAAGCCCTGCTCAAATAAAAAACCTTTCCGGCGGACGGAAAGGTTTTAATTCATCTGAATATCAGCGGTCTTCAGTTCATTCGAAAGTTTGCGGTAAGACAAAAACATCGCGATGCGCCACGGGACAATCATTCCGAAAGCCAGAATCCAAAACATTCCGCTTAAAGCTCCGTAATCAATCGTCGTGCTCAAAATGGATTTCATAGCGATTCTGATAACCAAGAGACCAATCAGGATAAACACAAACGCTTTTGACCGTTTTAAATAGATTTCATTATTTTTAATCTCAAATTTAGATGTTTTAATCAGAAAAATAGAGAAGATCACGCCCAGCGTAATGGCCTCCAAAAATTCTTCGCCCGTCACTCTGAAAATCGGAAAAAGGAACATAAGCGCTCCCGTACTCATGAAAATCGGCGGGAGAATTATTTTTTTAGGTGAAGCGGGCTTGTCGGAGGATTTAATCCTGACGATCATCACGGAAATTGCCATGGCCGCTGCAATAACGGATGAAATTATAATCATCATCTTTATCATTCCTTTGCTTGCACGGAGTTTGATACTATATACTATACTCCAAAAACATAAAAAAAACCAATTTGAAAAGAGAACACGTTTACGTTCCCGTTACCCGGCCTACGGCCTCCAGCACTTTAGATGCTTCAAACGGTTTAACGATAAAGTCTTTAGCGCCTAATTCAATCGCTTCCAGAACGATCCGCTGCTGCCGCATGGCGGTGCACATGATGATCCGGGCTTTCGGGTCAAAAGCTAAAATATCCTGCAGGGCCTGTATACCGTTTTTGACCGGCATGGTAATATCCATTGTCACCAGGTCGGGACGGATTTTTTGATATACTGCCAGGGCTTCCTCGCCGTCAGCCGCTTCCCCGGCCACTGTGTAATTCGCCGATTCCAGAATCTCTCTGATTTTCACCCTCATGAACTTGGCGTCATCTACAACTAAAACTCGTGTCATATTCCCCTCCACATATTTAACATTAACTAGTCTTATTGTACCAAAAACAAAAGGGTATATAATAGTTCAAAAGTTATTAATCCGTTACAGACCCGTAAATCCTCCGAAAAGATTTGACAGAACGATCAGAATGTAGCTCATCCAGTTAAAAAACAGCATAACTCCGATCAGAATCATAAGAATGCCGCCGATTTTCATGATAAGCAGCTGATGCTTGCGAATCCAATTCATTCTGGTAATAAAAAATGAAAGAACAAGAAAAGGAATCGCAAATCCGAGAACATATAAAAACATATACGGCACTGCTGAAGAAGGATTTGTATTGGCCAGCGAAAACACGGCTCCTAAAATGGGCCCGCTGCACGGCGACCAGCCGGCTGCAAACGCAAGACCGATCAGAACCGAACCGATAAACCCCTCCGGACGGCGCTTAAAGTGAATGCGCCGCTCTTTCATCATGAATTTCGGCTGAAACACACCGGCAGTAACCAGCCCGAAAAGGATCAGCATGATAGCGCCAAACTGGCGGATCGCTTCATGATATTGGGTAAAAAAACTGCCGATAAACGAAGTTCCATATCCCAATGCGATAAAAATCACGGAGAAACCAAGCAAAAAACAAAGTGTATGCACGAGGCCGCGCTTTTGCAGCATCACCTTTTCTGTTTTCACCTCGTCCATACTGACACCAGTTATGTAAGATAAAAAGGCGGGGTACAACGGCAGACAGCATGGAGAAATGAAAGACAGAAATCCGGCCCCAAACGTCAGAAAGTAATTAAAACTCACGATGACACACTCCCTTCGAGTTATGACAAAATCATTTCATTTTTTTAACACTTTTCCGAGAAGGATTACTTTTTATAGAAAAAGCTTATATAATTTAATTTGACATCGAGATATTATACTCCTTCTTATTTGAAAAACAGTATAAATGTGGATATAATAATAGGAACTCAGGTGAAAGATTTATGTATGAAAGGATATATCCCTGTGATTAGAGAGCATCTATTAAATGAAATTGAAAAAAAACGGGCAGAGCTGCTTAAAATCGTCATGACAAACGGAATGACATCAAACATTACGATAGAACTCAGCCAGGAGCTTGACCACCTTCTCATACAATACCAAAAAGAACTGCACACCGGCAGTTGGGGTGAAACATGACGCCAAAATAAAAAACCCTCTCCGGGTTTTTTATTTTTATAACCATGTATATCTATATCATAATCTGTACGTATTATTTCGCTTGATTATTCATGGCTTTCATCATTTGATTAATTTTCTTTTGAGAAGGTTTCATTCCCATTTGCATCATCATCATGCGTAACATTTGTTCATTAATAGGCGGATTCTTTTTCAAATAGCTCATCATATATTTACGAGCAATAAAAAACCCGAGTGCAACACCTATGAGCAATGCGACAACGCCCACTAGGATGCCAACCCATAAAGTCATTTTATTTCCTCCTTCATGTTGTCTAGTTTAAAGTGTACTAAACCAAAGGCTATTATACAACATTTACATCTCTTTTTCCTCGTTTTTAGACAAAATTTCTTTCTCTGACCGGATTTAACCACCCGTAGCGCCGTGTCTTGAAATCCATTGCAAGAAAACAGGGGCTGATTTTACGCAGAATCTCAAAGAAAATCGTTTCCGCCTCATAATCTCCCGAAGCCGCAATCTCAATTAAACTGTCTTTCATCATGAAGGTGGCGCGGCCCTTTTCTCCGGGCAGTGTAAGCCGGTAAATGGAATCCAAACGGCTGTAACTCATTCGGTTTAAATGCAGCTGGAGACGCTGATGCATATGTATCACCGGAATCGGTTCCGTTATATATTGAACTTGCTTTTCTGTCATTTGATATTCCTGGGGTGTCAGGTCTGTCCAATGATAGTCTCGAAACAACTCAAACATAGCCGTTTCCCGCCCGAAGTAGTGGTTCGCAAACTCATCCTTTATCAGGTGTGTATAGTAATGACGTTCCATTTCCTCATCCCCTTTTACTGCGCTTCGTTATTGCTTTCTATTATACAAAAGGAGAAAAGAAAGAATTGTCTATTACTGTTACGCCGCCCCTTCTATTTTTGTCGCATAAACAGGAAAAAGAGGATGATTTGACTCATCCTCTTTTGTCTCGTTATTTGTTTAAAAGTTTTTTCACGCGGTCAACCACGTTTTCTGCAGTAAACCCGTATTCTTTCATAATTGTTTCTCCCGGAGCTGAAGCACCGAAACGGTCAATTGCGAGAACGTCTCCTTCAAGACCAGTAAATTTACCCCATCCGAAGCTTGAACCCATTTCGATCGCAAGACGTTTCGTCACATTCGGAGGAAGCACGCTGTTTTTGTACTCTGCCGATTGTTTTTCAAAGCGGTCCCAGCTCGGCATGCTGACTACAGATACGTGAATGTTTTCTTCAGCCAGTTTCGCTTGAGCTTCGATCGCAAGTCCGACTTCAGAACCTGTCGCTAAAAGAAGAGCGGCCGGTGATTCCGTTTGGGCTTTGGAAACGATATAAGCCCCTTTTTCCACGCCCGCATACGCTTCTTCAGCCTGCTGATCAATCGTCGGCAGGTTTTGGCGTGTCAATACAAGAGCTGTCGGATGATCTTGGCTTTGAACGGCAACCTTCCATGCAGCTGCGGTTTCATTTCCGTCAGCAGGTCTGATCACAGAAAGGTTAGGAAGTGCGCGTAAAGAAGCAAGCTGCTCAATCGGTTCGTGAGTCGGCCCGTCCTCTCCTACGGCAATACTGTCATGTGTGAATACATAAGTGACGGGAAGACCCATCAATGACGCCAGACGAATGGCAGGTCTTAAATAATCAGAGAACACAAAGAATGTGCCGCCGAATACGCGGAGGCCGCCGTGAAGCGCCATTCCGTTTAATGCAGCGCCCATCGCAAATTCACGGACACCGAACCAGAAGTTTTTCCCGGCGTAGTCTTTGGCCGTGAAGTCTCCTCCATTTTTGATTGTCGTTTTATTTGAACCCGCAAGGTCAGCAGATCCCCCGACAAAGAAAGGAATTTTCTTGGCGATCCCGTTCAGCACCTCACCTGAAGATGCGCGGGAAGCAAGGCTGCTGCCTTTTTCATAAACGGGAACTTCCTGATCCCAGTCTTTAGGAAGCTCGCCTTTCATGCCGAGTGACAGCTGTTCAGCAAGCTCAGGATATTTTTCTTTATAAGCCGCGAACAGTTCATTCCATTCCTGTTCTTTTTTCGAGCCGGCTTCTTTTACAGCTTGATTGAAATGCCCGTATACTTCTTCCGGAACATAAAAATCTTCTTCAAACGTCCAAGCATACGCTTCTTTTGTCAGCTTGCTCTCTTCTAGTCCTAACGGAGCGCCGTGAACGCCGGATGTCCCCGCGCGGTTTGGAGAACCGAAACCGATTGTCGTTTTCACTTCAATCAAAGTCGGTTTTTTATCATTCTGGCGCGCTTTTTCAATTGCAGCCGTCAATTCAGCGATGTTGTTTCCGTCCTCAACATAAAGAACTTCCCAGTTCATTGCTTCAAAACGCTGCTTTACATTTTCAGAGAAAGAACGGTCTAAATCGCCGTCTAAGGAAATGTCATTAGAATCGTATAATACGATCAGGCGGCCTAATTCAAGATGGCCTGCAAGAGAAGCGGCTTCGGAAGAAATGCCTTCCATTAAATCGCCGTCTCCGCAAATACTGTATGTATAATGATCAACTACGTTGAATGAATCACGGTTATATGTCTCAGCCAGATGGCGTTCTGCAATTGCCATTCCCACTGCCATTGCAATACCCTGTCCAAGCGGCCCGGTAGTTGCGTCTACTCCGGCTGTATGCCCGAACTCCGGATGTCCCGGTGTTTTGCTTCCCCATTGACGGAACTGTTTCAAGTCTTCAATGCTGAGGTCATATCCGCTTAAATGCAGCATGCTGTATAAAAGCATTGAACCGTGGCCTGCTGATAAAACAAAGCGGTCGCGGTTAAACCAGCCCGGATTCTGCGGGTTTACATTCATAAATTTCGTCCACAGCGTATATGCCATCGGAGCGGCTCCCATCGGCATGCCCGGATGTCCGGAATTCGCTTTTTCAATTGCGTCTATAGATAGTGTACGAATGGTGGCAACTGATTTCTTTTCAATTGTATCCATTATAATCCCCTTCCATATTGTTGTACCTTTTCATCATAAAGCGATGCTGACTTTTTCTCAACTCTTTCAGCTTAAATTTGAGATAAACTTGTTGAAAATTGTCGTAAAGCACATCCTGATATTAGTATATACGAAAAAAGAATACGTATTGCCGTATTCTTTCTGTTTAATGAAGATTATTTTTCTGTTGTTCTCTTTTTAATTTTTCAGGGGTGACATCGTTGCCTTCCGGATCAATCACTTTTACGCTCTTTAACGTATTTTTCATTGAGGAGCGGAATCCTTTCAAATACTCCTGGCGAAGCTTTTGCTGTTCAGCTTTTTCCTCATCCGTTATCGTGTTTGATTTAGCTTTTTGAGCCAATTCGTTAATTCTTGCGATTTTTTCTTTAGAAATCATAATAAGCTCCTTTGGTGCGTGTTGATTATATACTACTAAAACGCAGTCTTTTTTACAACTGATGCGCGTCAGCTGCCTTCTGTGTCTGCGGTATATTCCTGAAACCGCCGGTGAACCGTGGCTTTGGACACATCGTAGCCGAATCCCCTTAAGGTCGCTGCGATTTCTGCAAAGGTAAGCTTGTTGGCTCTCAGCCTGATAATTTCCGAAACCGGAACCTCTTTTTTTTCTTTTCCGCTGTTTTCATGTCTGTTTTTCAGATTCCGTTCAGGTTTGTAGCCGTTTTTCACGGCTCTTTTCATTCCCCGCCGGATTTTCATATTGTGAATTTTCCTTTGATATTCCTCAACAATACTGACGATTTCGAGTACCATCGAATCAGCTTCGGAAAGCTCCAGTTCACCTTTATGAGCCGTCGTATATATTTTTACGTTCTCCCTGTAAATGCAATGCAAAAGCGCAATCTTGGCGTTTCCTCTTCCCAATCTCGTTTCGTCCTGCACCAATATCGCGTCAATATGTGATTTTTTAATTTCATCAAGCATTTCAAATACTCCGTCGCGGTCCATTTCGTAACCGCTGGCTTTCTCAGAAATGACTTTCACGACTTCCATGCCGTTTGCAGCAGCGATCTCACTGAGCTCCTCTTCCTGTCTTTTTAATGACGTTTGCTGCTGTTCTTTGTTTGTGCTTACGCGGGCATAAATGAGCGCCTTCATTTCTCTCTTTCCTCTCTAATTGACAATGGCCAGCTGATATACGGCCGGATGCTTTTTCTTAACCGGAAGAATAAGTTCGTCTCCGGGCTTTATATCAGCAGTTTGGAGATGATTATTCTCCGTCACCCACTCAATGAAATCTTCTTTATTAATGTGTTTCTTTTCTGCTACATGATCCGCAAGTGACCAGAGTGTATCGCCGTCCTGAACCTTTATTTTAACATATTGGCTGAGGGACTGATCATTTCCCGCACATGAGACAAGTAAAATAGCGGCACTTAAAATCGCAGTAAACAGTCCGACAAATATAATAGATTCTTTCGCCATGTAAACAACCTCCGATAAGAATGTTTGTTCGCTTTTTATACCTTTCAGTATATACGAACAAACGTTTCTGTCAATCGTTTTTTTCGAACCTATGTTTGTACTGTCAGGAAAATCATGCTATAATCTACTTAAAATCGACGTTTTGAGGTGCGAAATATGACGAAGCTATCAAAAAGGCAGCTTGATATCCTGCGTTTTATTAAAGAAGAGGTAAAAACGAAAGGATATCCGCCTTCTGTAAGAGAGATAGGAGAAGCAGTAGGACTGGCTTCCAGTTCAACCGTGCACGGCCATTTGGCGCGGCTGGAGACAAAAGGCCTGATCAGACGGGACCCAACTAAACCGAGGGCGATTGAGGTATTGGATGAAGAAGAAGTCCAAATTCCGAAAAGCCAGGTCGTAAACGTTCCGGTCATCGGGAAAGTGACGGCGGGTATTCCGATTACGGCTGTTGAAAATATCGACGAGTATTTTCCGCTTCCTGACCGGATGGTTCCTCCGGGCGAACATGTCTTTATGTTAGAAATCATGGGAGAAAGTATGATCGACGCCGGCATTTTTGACAAAGATTACGTCATTGTCAAACAGCAAAACACGGCCAATAACGGAGAAATCGTCGTAGCTATGACCGAAGATGATGAAGCGACGGTCAAGCGCTTCTATAAAGAAGACAATTATGTGCGGCTGCAGCCGGAAAATCCGACGATGGAGCCGATTATCCTGCAAAACGTAAGCATTTTGGGGAAAGTTATCGGCGTATTCAGGACCGTACATTAATTCTATTAAACTTCATTTATCGTAAAAAACCCCTTACAGAGGGGTTTTTTTGCATAAAAAAGCAGATTCGCCCTGGCTTAAGAAACGAATCTGCTAAGGAGGAAAAACTTACATTCTTATTATCCGACATCACACTTTTGAAGTCAACTAATAATGTTTCCCTCGAGAAACTTTTCATTCATTTTTTAACTTTGTATATTTGTGCGTGATGAATTTACTTTTGTTTATGTTTTCTTTGGGCGGGTGCATTAAAATTTATGTATGAATATTTAGTACATAGTATAATAAGTTATATTTAAATATAAAAAAACCCGCTGCCTTTAGCGAGTATCTATTTTCAATCAAAATGATAATATTCTACACCGTAAAACCCTTTAATATAGACGGGGCCACAGACGTTTGAAGAACTTTCAACCAGAATTCTGTATTTGTGATACGGATCAATTGATTTTTTATCCTGGGCACTGAGGTTTAACCAGCTGCCGCTGTAGTTTTTAGAACTTAATGTATAAAAATTCCCGTTCAGCGCCATCCGCTGGAGTTTCATGCTTAAACCGCACGAAGAGTTGTTCATTATGGTGAACTTATATCCTAAAAAGTAATCGTCGGCAGCTACAGCCCCCGGATTTTCAATATGAAACTCTTTTGCATTTCCCTCCAAAGTGAAGCTTGTTTTTGATCCGAATTCAGTGGTAGCTGCTTTAGCTGAGTGTATTCCGCTAAAACATAATAAAAAAACAGCAATACATATCCAGTATTTTTTCATTTGCATCCCCCTTTTTACATATTTTAACTTGCGAATCCTGTGATGTCTATTCACATTTTATTAAAACGTATACTTTATAACCACTATATACCAGTTTAAAAATTTGCGGATTGCTTACAATGAAGACTAAACGAAATAACGAAGGTGGTTCAAATGAAACACGTAATTGCTTTCGCTTCTAAAACGGCGCTCACACTTGCTTTACTGTACATTGTTTTGGATCTTATGTACCAAGTAACCTTTTTAAACGTTCTGTTTATTACAGTGATCTTAAGTTTAATCACTTATTTTGCGGGTGATTGCATGATTCTGCCGAGAACAAGCAATTTCACAGCCGTTGCAGCTGATTTCGGAATTTCATTCATTATATTATGGATATTCCTTATGAACATTGGCGGATTTAATGTCTCTCCTGCCGTGGCATCAGTTATCTCTGCACTTTGCATTTCTGTTTTTGAGGCATTTTTTCACCGGTATTTGCAGCAATATGTACTTCCCGAAGATTATCAGGACACAACAGAGACGGATAGCACGCTATGGAGCTATCAAACCGAGGCGTCTGAAGAATTAGTGCCGGAAAAAGACCCTCAGGAAAAAACATAAAAAGGAGGCAATCGCCTCCTTCTCTTTTTATTTTTGCTTCTGATCGTCCAGCGGCAGCTGCAGCAGTGAGTCTGTGCCTGTCGCTTTCGGCGTTTTTCCGTCCCATTTTTCAATCCATTTATATTTGATCATTTCATCGGACATTGATTTCTTTATGATTTCGTTATAATCAGCGATCCCTTCCGCTTCAATTTTTTTCTTTTTCGCTTCGGCTTCGGCTATTTTAATTTCAGTTTGTGTCCGTTCAAGTTCCTGTGAAGACTTCACCCTTGCATCGATAGCTTCCTGTGTGGCTTTATCCGGCTTCGGTACGCCAAGCGTCAGATCATCAATTAAAAATCCAAGACTCTTCATATCATCAGCAAATCTCTTTTGAACATCGGCAGCGGCTTCTGCAGATTTTTGCCCGTATGTGTCAATAACCGAGTATTTGCTGATTGATTTTCGCGCCGCATCCCACAGCCTTGTTTTTAAATATGTATTTTCAATCGTTTCAACGTCTACCGCTCCGAATTTGTTAAACAGATCGACTACTTTATCAGGCTGCACGACATAGTTGTAAGCGATATCCATTTCTATATTTTTACCGTCTGAGGTTGCCACTTTTATATTTTCATTATTCACTGTCTGCATACGCACGGGATATTCCGTTACTTTATTAAATAATCCGACTAAGTGCCAGCCTTGGTCCAATGTGTCGGATTTTACCCCGCCATTCGGTGAGTATACAACCCCGACATAACCGTTCGGTATTTTTTCAATGAATAGTGACGCTGTAACGCCCGCAATTAAAAGGGCTGCACCTATAATCACACCGCCGATAATTTTTTTTGTGTTTCCGCGCTTATTTTCGCTCATGCTGATCTTCTTCCTCCCATGACTTTTTGAATTTTTTGGCTCCGCTTCCCACTTGTTTAAAGATTGGACTAAGCATCAGCCATAAACCGAATCCGATGATGACAAGAAGAATGATAGACCCGATCATCACTTTCATTTGCCCACCTCTTTTCTTTCATCCTGTCAATTATGTATACGATCTTAAGAACTTAAAGTTTCATAAATTTCAAAAGAAAAAGCCCCGCCGACAAAATAGGCGTGCTTATTAATAATTGTCACTGATAAAATCAGAAATCGTTTTTGTGAATTGATAAAAGGTCCCATTTTGTGTGGATGCTCTGCTTTTCAGCGTAAAAGTGTCAAATAGTGATCTTCTGAAGCCGGTGCTCATTTCGATTTGAATACTCAATCCGGATGAAGATTGATTGGCAAGGTTGTTCGGACTGACGCCTGCATATTTATCATTTATGCCAAGAAGAACGGCAGGATACCCGTGCCGTTTCAGCACATCGGTCAAAAGTTCGGCCCGTTCTCTGTCTGTACCGCCGATTTTTATCTTTTTATCGTCACTGCCGTAACCGTGCAATGAAATGACATGAGAGTGCTCTTTCACCATTTGCACGGCCTTCGGTTCATCGAAATGCGAACTTGTCAAATGCAGAGCCGCATTACCGGCTGGTTTTAACCCTTCAAATAAATATAAACTCCGGTTTTCGGCAATTTCACTGGCTAACTCACTGGTCCCCGGCTCTATGCCTCCTCCGTGTATAGCTAATATGAGGACAGAAGGGTCATGCTCTCGCGTTGAAATGGAAAAATCGAAAGGATCTTCATTCAGCTTTAATTCCTCGAAACTGCCGTAAATATCTGAAGCGGCATCAGCCCGAAAGAACGGCAGAAGCAAAAACGGTAAAATTAAAACTAAAATTCCTTTTTTGGTTATTGATGGCATTTGTATGTTTATGTTACAATACAAATGCTTCAGCCTTTGAAGCGAACGGCAGAACAGGGTGACTTTGGACGGTTTCTTCTGCTCTGCCTCTTTGCCAGCTGCTTTACAGTCTACTCTTCTAACCCTTTTTGCCATAACATCATCCTTTCTTTTGTTTACACTTTTGTCACAATATTATATACGTTGGACAAAACCTCCGTTCATCTTGAAGAATAAAAACATCAAAACAACTTCTATCCTTTAACCTAAAAAAGTCTTTCTGTTCAAAGAGACGGAAGGCTTAAATGATAAAAATGAAACCCTTCTCCTTAGTTTTGGAGGAGAGTGAGGACTGCTGGGAAATCATTTTATCAATATGCTGAGCTGGGCTGGCGTCCGGCTCAAATATTTGCTCCCGGCATAGACGGTTACGGAGCGGCCGCTTATTTCGAAGTCAAATTCGAACGTGACGTATGATTTCCCAATTCAAGAATCCCCGAAACAAATTGAATGTAACTGCTGTTTCCATAAAAAAAAGACTGCTGTTAAGCAGTCTTTTTTCGTTTTATTTCGTGCCTGTTGATCCCAGTCCGCCGCGGTCATTGTTCCCGAGCTTGTCTACTTCGATCAGCTCCACTTCAGGCATTTTCTTCATGATTCTGAATTGGCAGATCCGCTCCCCCTTGGAAATGTCGGTATCCCGAAGCGCGAATGCAGGAAAAAACCAGAAGTCATTGTCGCCTTTATAAGATTCATCAATGACTCCCATTGAATTTGTCTGAATGATACCGAAATGCTTATATGTACTTGAACGCGGAACGACATGGGCCTCATATCCTTCCGGCAGTTCCATCGCAACTCCAAGCGGGATAAGTTTGAATTCACCTTTTTTGATTGTTATATCTTCAGCTGCCCGCAGATCAATCCAATCGCCCTGTTCAATTTTACTGATTCTCGTTTGCGTATCATCTGAATATTTAATTTTGATTTGTAAAGTCATGTTCGCTGCTCCTTTTGCTTCCCTATTTCAGTCGTATTGATGACCAATCCGTGCCCCATTATACCATTTAACTGATAAGAATGTTGATTTTGGTGTATATACAGCCGAAGAGGAAGCACTGCGAAGCCAATGAGAATAAACCTAAAATGAGGGCCCCTCCTATCAGTTTTTTCCTCCATTTTCACATGACAGCTTCAATTACCATAATGCAAAGCTTTATATCCGTTCTTTCAACAGAGCTTTTTTAAAATTTCACCTTGGTTTCAAAAGGAATTTCGTTCTGAATAAAGAATTTGAAGAATAAGCGCTTAAAGGGCGCGCGACTCTTTTCTGTCCCCTGCCTCAGGCGCTTATATCAAAAGAAAGAGGTGTCTTTAGAATGGTTCAATTTAAAAACTTTCCTGATCCGTCTTTAAACGCCCCATTGCAGTCTCGCCCTGCACAGCCCTCTGAATTGGAGCATCTCAAAGCAAGGATGCAGAATTTTATTAAGCATTCCGCAACGGATGATAATCTTGAGATCGCAGATGCCCGGGTGACGGCGGAAGGAATGGTCACCTCACTTTTAAAAGAACGGCTTGATACAGAATACGAAATGCTTATGAATAAAATCACCCGGGAAGTGAATGTGGAGGACTACGGAGCGATCCCTGACGGCCGGGACAATACGGAAGCCTTTCGGAGAGCGATCGGGAACGGCCGGGTCAAAGTAAATGTTCCCGCAGGAGAATTTTTGGTTCAAGGGATAAAACTCCCCTCATGGACTACCATTTACGGTGAGGGACAAGGGATTACCGTGCTTAAGCTTCATGAGGACACTCCCGCATTCGAATGGGTCATTACTAACGATGATTACGAAAATGGAAACCGTAATATTTTTGTCGAAAACATGACTTTAGACTGGAATCCTGATCGTCAATGCGGGGTCAGGAACCCCGGAGGACAGTTTTCCAGCTGTTTAACGTTTGCTAATGTGCAATACGGCTGGATTAAGAATGTTGAAACGGTTAACGCGGGTCTCCATGGTATTGATATTACATCTCCGACTTACGATCATTTGCCTGAAACAGAATGGACGAAAGACGGCTGCCGATATATATGGATTGATAACTGTGTGGCATACGGCGCCGGAGACGACGGCATTACCACCCATTACAGCGAGTATATTTTCATCTCCAACTGCCATTCCGGAAACCCCCGCGGCACAGAGCATGCTGAGGGCAGCGCAAACTCGAACGGCATTGAAATTGACGACGGCTCTAAACATGTATGGCTTTTAAATAACTATACGAGCGGAAATATCCGCGGGATTGAGGTAAAGGCGCACAGCCTGTGGCCGGCTTCTCAAAATGTTCATATTATCGGTCATGTTTCGTATCGTGATGTACGTTCATTTGATATTCGTCATATCGGCCATCATCAGGCCTCAGACCCCGAAAGCACGACGGCTTATGATGTTACTTTAACCGATTGCACCGCGATTGAACCGGTATTCAATGCTCTCTATGACGGTGTGACCCCGAGGGCGCTGGTCATCTCTGCCTATAAAAACGTTAATGTAAACGGATTCACAGCTATTGGTGATCCCTCATACGACTATGGCGGGAATCCAGTCGTGGCTCTTCAATACCGCAGTCAAAATATCACGATCAACGGCATTAAAATACGCGGCTTTACACAAGCAGGTGTTGACATCAATATATCCGGCGGATCAAATAAAACCGATTATGTTAAAATTTTAAATTTTGATATATACAAGTCATCTCCTAAAGGCATCTCAATCGGCGGAGGCCAATATAACGTAAATATTATGAACGGTACGATGATCGGAGACGGCGGTTCCGTCGGAATTACGTCCCCTAACAGTCAGGCCGTCATTCTCGGGGTGCAAGCGGAAGGTTACAGCGCGGCCGCATCTATAAAAGGACAGACTTATGAGCAGATCCCCGTCAATTTAAAGGGAGGCGCACAGCTCGCGACCAGCTCCGGTTTTGCATTCAACCCGACAAGCGCCGTTATTGCGGGAACAGGCGATATTACGGCCAGAGGTGACAGAAATGCGATCATCAGCTCTTCCGGAGGTTCAAGTTCTGAAGGTTCAAGGGCATTTATCGCCGCTTCAAACAATGCCCATATTACGGGCAGCAAAGTCTCCAGAACGATTCTGTCATCAGAAAGCATTACATTGGAAGAACCATACACGGTTGCCGGAGGGCATCAGTCCATCAAATGGAAACTGGATTCAGCGGGCGGCCACGGTACGTTCGCCGGAGCTGTCACCTCTTCCCTGTCAGGGTACGGAGAATATTTTGAAAGTGTAACCGGCCAGACAATTCCCGCCGGGACGATCGTCACAGTGAAAGGCGAAAAAATTGAATCGGCTCACGTCGGAGATTACATGCTCGGCGTCATTTCAGAAACAGCCGCTTTTATCTCAGGAGCCGCAAGCTTCGGATGGCAAAGCCGCTTTTTGACAAACGAGTTCGGCGGTTTCATATACGAAAATGTGACTGACGAGGAAACAGGAGAAACGGTACGCGTGCCGAAACAAAACCCAGACTGCAGTCCGGCTCTTGAAGCTGACTATGAAGCACGCGCGGCCAGAGACGAATGGCACATTGTCGGACTCAACGGCCGGCATTACGTACGGGTCGACAGTACGGTCAGCCCGGGAGATTATATCACGGCCCATAACGGAATCGGGACTAAAGCCGCGGAAGGCTGGAAGGTATTGAAACTGACAGCCTTATACAGTTCTGAAAAAGGGTACGGCATTGCAATTGCGGTTATCAAATAGGGTCTCAATATCAGGATCATCTCCTCTCTTTTCTATCGGGCGGGTATGATCCTGTTTTTTATACCGAATGAGATGCCTCTTTTTCAGCATACCGTTTCATTTGTCCAAGCCATCCATGCTTTCTGTCATAGAATACTACCGTCAGATGAAAAAAGGAGGAATATGAGTATGGATATGGATATGGGTATGGATATGGGTATGGGTATGGGTATGGATATGGATATGAACGGACATTATGATCACCACCCAAAGCAGCCTAAACAAAAAAAGAAGAAACAAGATAAAAAGCACCTTGATTATGATTACATCGTTGTTTATAAAAGAAAATGCAAAAAATGTAAAAAATGCTGCTAACTTGACATATCAACACTTTTTACACCCGGTAAACTCCGGGTGTTTTTCTTATTATGGCGTTTCTCCGGGCTATTTTCACCCAAAATCCGGTCATCCTATCACAATACATAAAAAGACTCTATTATTTTCTTCCCTTTTCACCTAATGAAAAGTATTTCATTTACAGAAAACAACACAAATAGAATGACATGACTTTTGAGAAAATCTACTCTTTGCTTGGTCAATTTTTCTGCGATACCATGAATTTGCAACAATTTTTAAAAATTTCCTCAGGAGGTCATAGCCATGAAAATCGCCAGAACGATAGTCGGATCATGCTTAGCTTTATCTCTAACAATTCCTTTCACAGCCAGTGCCTCAGCAGCCAGTCAGTCTGAACACGCAAACGCGTCTCACGTTTCACCCGTTGCAAATCCGCTAGAAAGTAAATTATCCCAAACAGCAGACCAAAACGTAAAAGCAGCAGGTGTTGATGCCGGGCTGAACGTAAACGTAGATGTTCTCGGAATCTCAGATCGCATTGCTGAAGCGGTTAAGTCAGATCAAAACCGAACCGGCTGGGTAAAAAATGTCATGGAAACAACATTTTACGCATCAGGACAGAAGTACAACGTCATGGTGTTCAATTTAAATCAAGAATATGAAGACCGGTTTAACGGCGTTCAATTTTACGGATCAGCCGTTTATGACGGTATTACTTACGGAATCTGGGTCTTCGAAGACGGGTCCTTCGATAACAAAGGAGACGGGGGCTGGATCAATTGGGCATTCAGAGGGTGGTTCGATCGTGATAATCAGCATATTGAATTCCACAGACCTTAATACGGAGAAAACTTGCGGCAGCGCCCGCAAGTTTTTTTTAACTGGACTGCACATTTTTCACCGTGATAACGACTATACTTGAAGTGCGGGCTCCGATCGCAGCCCCGGTAAAGTCTTTCAAAGTGAGGGTATACCATGTCAAAGTCTTTAAAAATAGTGTTGTGGAGCATATTGGTGTTCATCATCTTGTTAGTGATTATCGGAATCGTTTCTTACAATCAAACTCCGTCTGCAGAAAGCGCAGCAAAAAGAATGCTTTACAGCGTCTAATCCATGTTAAGCCTTCATCGGCTTTTTTTATTTACCGCAGAACACTTGAAGTTCTTCTATTTAGATCGTTAGCATTTCCATTCGGAATGGAGTATACGCGTGTATCATCAGGCAATCCGTTTTGATACATGGTTCCGATTATGCCCTTCGCATCTTTTTTCTCGATTCCCCATCACATTCCCTTTTTTCATAATACTGCTCTTGAAACCAACCAATCATTTCTTCAGCCTGTTCCGTTGAATCAAAAGGTTCCAATCCTAATAGCGTGTTGCATTTTCATTTTTAAAAAAACAAGCCAGCTGCGCATCCTCTTCGCAACTTCTCAATGTATGAGCCTACCCGTTTCTATTACAGGAAGCAGTACGATGCCTCCTTTTACTCATTTTAACGGATGGTCATGTAAAGGAAATATAGACTAAAAAACCTTTTTTCAAAAAGTAAACTAGCATCCCTATCAAACTTTTCATTTCAGCATAATATGTATTAATCCTCTTTAGGAGGTGAGATTATATGGGATTCTCAGGTGGTTATGGTAGCTCCTTTGCGTTAATCGTGGTGCTATTCATTTTATTAATCATCGTTGGGGCTTCTTTCCTCGGCGGTTATTAAGAATCCCCTTACCTCCGCATCCATGTCAGCAGCACCTCCATGATCGTACGGCGCCATAAATGAAATGTTTATGGCGCTCTGCTGTTTTTCCCCTTTTCATTCACACATTAAAACTAAAAAGATCGGCCGATGTATCAACATGCAGCCGATCAGTAATTCATAGATTATTGTGTAAGGTTTACATCGATGACGTTATAGAAGGCATTGGAAGTATCCGCAACGTCCCATACCCCTAAAATGACATGATACCCGCTTCGATCAGTCGGCACAAAAATCTTATGAGTCAGATTCGTATCTGCCTTGGAACCGTCGTGGTTTACCGTTCCGATTAATTCGAATTCATCTCTTGACAAAGGTTTATTCGGATTCCAGTTTTTCTTGGTGATATAATAGTGCCACTTTGATGTCGCATGAGGGGCCGTGTAGTACCAAGTAAATGTGTTAAAACCGCCGCGGATGTTTTGTTTTACCCAATAATCTGCAGTCTGCTTGTCTAAACCGAAGTCAATTTGTCCCGATCCCCCATTTGCAGACGCAATTCTTCCATCCGGCGGACCTGCAGCCGGAAATCCTTTCGGCCCTTCTACAGACTGAGGATTATCAATGACGGAGCCATATTTCTGCGCAGCGGCCGTCCAGCCCAATGTTTGTTTCTCTAATGCTCCCATGTACGCTCTGCTGACGGGCTCTTTTATATACCCGTGCGCAGATGCATCACTTGAATAGAAAGCGCCTCCAATACCAAGAGTAACAGTTAAAACTGCAGCTTTTACTAAACCCTTCATTACTGCATCATCCTCCCTCTTTTGTTAATAAAAACCTTTCAGTGTATACACTTCACGATGGAGGATGAAATGACCTTCCTTTTCTTGATAGGAAAAAGCAATGAGGTTGGCGCTTTTCCCTTTGTTTTTTATAATCATAAAGAAAAAGCCGGGCCGATTCTGTTATCGAATCCGCGATTGACCGGCCCGCCCCTTTTGCTCAGAACTTCATTCGCTGGATTTGCCGGTTTCCTTTCGGATAACCGGTGCTACTTCCGCTGCTAATCGTTCGATGTTTTCCGCGGCTTTTTTAAACGGCATACCTCCTATATCGATTTGCGCGAGAAATCGCTGATGTCCGAATAACTCGTATTGATGCATGATTTTTTCAATGATCTGCTGTGAGCTTCCCACAAATAAAGCTGTTTCTTTTCCGGACGCCCGCTCAAAATCTTCCTTCGTTAAAGGCTCATCGATCCCGTGATATGAATGAACGTGAGACCAGTAATTTGAATGATACGGATAAAATTCTTGTATTGCCTGTTCATTCGTTTTTGAAATGAACATATGTCCGGTTACGGCAACCTTCACATTTTCCGGAGGATGACCGGCTTTAGAAGCCGCTTCCCGGTATTTGTCAACAAGCGGCTTAGATGACATCGGATCACCGCTCAGTACAGCTAATGCCAACCCCGCACCTGCACGCCCGGCCCGTTCTGCGCTTTCCGGAGTCCCTGAAACACCTAACCATAGCGGAATGCTTCCGCGAAAAGGCCGAGGAGAAATTTCTGCCTCGCGCAGCGGCGGCCGGTAACGTCCTTTCCAGGTAACCGATTCTTCCCCGGAATTTAATTTTAAAAAAAGGTCAATGTGTTCTTCAAACAGTTCTTTATAATGGCCTACGTCATAACCGAAAAGAGGAAACGAGTCTAAAAATGCGCCCCGTCCCGCAATGATTTCCGCCCGGCCGTCTGAAATCAGATCAAGCGTTGCAAAATCCTCAAATAAACGGACGGGATCTGCGGTGGATAATACAGTCGTGGCACTGGTCAGCTTAATATTTTCAGTGATCTGTGAAATCGCTGATAAGATGGCCGGCGGCGAAGATACCGCATAATCAAGACGATGATGCTCGCCTACACCGAATACATCAAGCCCTGCGTCGTCAGCCAGTTTCGCCAGCTTCATCAATTCATCTATCCGCTGCTTTGCGCTGACTGTTTTCCCTGTCAGAGGATCGGGATATAATTCTGCAAATGAATAAATTCCAATTTCCATACAATCACGGTGTTCAGCCCTCACATTTCTCTCCTCCTGCACTGTGTAAAAAAGCTTTTATGTTATTCTATTCAGCCGTTTTACAAATAGGAATTCGTTCAAAATAAATACAGAAGTTTAACATGCAGAAGGTCGGTATGAGAGAAAAAAAGTTTCAGGCGTCCTTCAATTCTGCCCATTATACTCATGCAGCCGGACTAGGCAAGAACAAAGCCGGCACAAGCGGATCCGAATTCATGTGTTCATTTTCAGTCCAATTCAATCCAATCGTGATATTGATCATAAAGCTTTCGTATTCTTCCGGCATCAAGAGCAATGACTTCACACCCTCTGTCATCATACAGAAAGAAAATAATATCTTTTGTCATATCCACAAAGAAAACATCAGGATACCCAACGGAACAGCCCCCGAACCTTGGCTTCAGCGGAAAATCTTCGTGGACGGCTGCCTTAAGTAATTGGGGGATACGCAGATCTTTCCGTTTACATAATAAAGAAAACTGCTGCATTTCATATTCTTCTTCGACCGGGCATGGACAGGTCTTCACTTGAATCCGATATAAATCATCCTTACACTTCAGAAACGGCTGATAAACCTTTAATTTTCTCGCATGATTACCTTGAGTTTTGTGCTTATACACGTTGGCAACAAGAAACAAGTCATCGCTATGTTCAAACAGCTCATTGAAAAGTGCGGCGGTTTGATGATGGACAAGCTGAAAATACTCAAGATTCAAAGCACCGCTTTCATTAAATTGATACATATTGCCGCCGAGAGAAAAATGAATTCCCACGTGCCATTGATGATAAATGCCGGGCACTAATTTTAAAGTCGGAAACCTTTCCTTCAGATAATCATTTATTTTCATTCAAACATCTCACTTTCCTTTTCCCGCTCCAGAAGCAGAAGAAGCCGAAAACATTCCGCTTATTTCTTTTTCACCCTTGTAATATTATTCCGATTGGAATACAATGAAATAGAACACTGTGAACCCCATTGATCAGGGTGGATGCTGGTCACATTCATCCTGATCCTTTCTTTTACACAAGATCGCCCAACTTTGAACCCCTCCGTTTCCAACCCTATTCATTGATATTACATATATTTCAATGGTATTATTTTCTTATGCATAAGCATCAAGAGGTGTTCGCTTTGAACAACATCAGAAGATTAAGAGCATATTTTCAGTCTCACCGTAAAACAGGTCTGGCTGCAGACTTGCTTACGGCTGTATTGCTTATCTCATTATCCATTCTTTTTTACGGATGCCGGCAGGGAGCTTTTAATGGTTTCTTTATGTATGTCTTAGTAAGTAATTTTATCGGCTCCAATGCCTCTTTTATCGACTTCAGCAAATCGAGGAAAAACAGACAAAAATAAAGGCTCTGCGTCAAAAAGAGGGTTATACCGCCCTCTTTTTATTCTTTCAGTCATACCAATGCGTTCTTTTCAGATTGAATTTTTCTGAATAGGACTCATGATCGGTTTTCCATGCTGCTTCAACAGTGATTTCATGACCGATCACTTCATGTTCCGGCATATATTCAAATGTCTGAATATGGTCTTCTCCCGTTCCGCCGCCTTCTAATTTCTCTCCGGTGTATTCTGAAAGATGATAGTCTTTATCTTCACCATATTTCCGGCCGTCAACAAATAATGTTAATCTCTTAATCACCGTGTTCTTTTCATTCACTTTATTACCTCTGTAATACAAATTCAAGAAATAGTTAGGGCCGATAGAGGTCTTGCCTGATTTTTCGATTGACGCTTCCCACGTCTTGCTTTGGCTATAGCCGATATATTTAACTTTTTCTCCTGAAATTAAAGAAAACAGTGCAAATCCGGCTGCTATTATGAGAACAGTGATAATAACCAGCAATGTTTTAATGACTTTACGTTTTTTCATGACATCCCGCCTTTATCATTTAGAACGTATGAATATTAGAATTGTTACATTTAATTTGAAAGAATAATAAAAAGGGATTCTAATTCCAGGAATAAAAAAAATACTAAGAAGATCATATTCCCCTTAGCTTCACATCCCAGACTGCCATGCAATAATGATAAAAGTCGTCCAAAAAGTTGTGACTAAAATAAGCATAACGGTTACAATCATTAAAATGAGACAACTTATTGTTAGAATTGAGTCTTTGTTTTTGTTAAGAATCAGAGTAACCATTGATCCTGCAGCAAATAGATACGACAAAACCGCACCGACCCAATACCACAGCATAGAGTCATTGCTCCAGTAAGCCATTGACTGCATATAAATACTGAATATAAATCCTGACAATGCTAATAGAAACGAAACTAAATTTGATTTCACGTTAGAGTTCCTTTCTACATAAGTTTTATTTTTAGGAACGGTCATACATCTGATAACACCTTTTATGCGATATGCTTCGCTGCTTTGTCTGCATATTTTAATTCTTATTTCGTTTTTAAATTGGTATGATCGGTAACCTAATGAAGTATTTAACTTAAACACAAAAAAACCTGCTTTCAGCAAGGTTTTTTCGACAAAGGGGAGATTATTTCCCCACAAATTCTATTAACTATGTTTTTGTTTTAACCATTCTTTCTTTAGCAATGCGTATTGGTAAGTGTTTTCATATTTAGGTGTTCCATCCTCGTGTGCAGTAAATGAAATAAATTCAAGAAAATAACCTTCTTTACGCATTCCTAATCTTTCACATAATTTTTGTGACCTGCAGTTATCATCTTCAACATATGCATAAAGCCTTCTTGCTTTTTTTTGCATAAAGAGATACTCAAAGAAAGCCTTCGCACTTTCACTTGCGTATCCCTTCCCTTCAAAACGGGCATTGAAATTCCAGCAAACGGAATAGGTATCTGGCTCTTCTTTTAAATAAAATAGTTCTCCGACTAGATCATTACTGTCTTTTAAACAAACTGCAATATAAGAGTCATCTCGGCTTCTTTTTTGAACGTTTACGGCAGCTTCTTCTAACGTAGACATTCTGTCATCAAGAAAGCAATTCACTCTCGGATGTGCCGAATATTCCAACAGACCTTGCGCATCTCTCTCCGTAAAATTTCTTAAAATTAAGCGATGGGTATCAATTTTTTGCATTTGCAGTCTCCTGTTTCATTGTTATCGATCTTTGAAAAGAACTTCTTCAACAGATCTTCTTTGTTTGTTGAAGAACTTATCTCAATCTATTTTTACTATAATGATGAACATTATCATCTTTGTCAAAAACAATAATCATTCATTTGCCGCCCGCATGTAAAGTACTGGACAATTTTCGTGAAAAACCCTCAGTATCGAATATAGAAACGAGCAATAGTAATTAAAACAAAGTTAAGCCATTAAAAGCTTATTAAGTATTTTTTCAAACTTATTCATGCTCATCATCTCATGAGTGAGAAATGTCCCATTATAAAACACGCTGAAAGTCGTCCAAACTGCCGGGGATTTTTGCGCCATGTCTTTTGACGTTATTCGCCGGGCCTGAAAATGAAGTCCTTTCTTTTCAGTCAGTTCCTTTAAATCCTTTAACAATCCGACTGCAAATGGACATTGGGCTGTATAAAATATTGTGATTCCCTCATCATTAACTGAATTACTTTTCACCTGTTTTTTAAATACAGGAGGATGTGCATGTTCATTCCACGTCAGTGACATCAACTGAAAATAGGGTTCTGCTTCATCTTGCACAGCAAATCCCATATGTTCAAAGAAATGCTTATCACTTAAATAAGGGAGTTTTTTCTTCCCCACTATATGAACTATCCCATCCATACCGCGGGATTTTGCATCTGACACACATTTTTCTAACAAGTGTTTCGCATGTCGGTTATTCTTATATTTACCTGAGACCCAAAGACAATTAATAAACATAAAATGAGGTGCGCTTACCGGAACCCACGCTTCTTCTGCAGGTAAATATTCAATAAAAACTTTTGCCCGTTCGTTTAGGCGATAGAACACCAAGCCATCAATCATCCGATCTTTGAGCCAGCTCTTCTTTTCATTTACCGCATCCTCATATTGTTTCGTGCCTAATGCACAGCAAATATGATTGTCATCAATATTGTCCCTAGTCAACTCAATGTATTCCATTTTTCCTCACCCGCTTTCTGGATTCATCACATGAATTTCAATTTGAACAATGCAGACTGGGCATGGCGCTAGTCGGTCTTTTCTTTTTTAGAACATCAGCTTTACTTCTGGGGAGTATTGTAATTTCTCAGAAATATAGAGTCCCAGAACCAATATATGAACGCAGCAACAATGCTCATTATGTAATAAATGAAAGTTCTGAAAACTGTGAAATCAATTGGCGGATTATCTATGTACCAGAACAAGAACACAGCTAAAAAAGCGACTGCTGTATAAATGAAAAGATGAACCAAACTAAACTTTTTAGGCTTCTTTCTTAGCCATAGTTGCACAGGAACAGCAAACAAAAAGTAAGTAATCAATGCGTAAAAAGCAATGATAACCACAGTAACCAATGCAAATGGCACAAAACCCGAGTATACAAACATATATAGCCCGAAGATCAAACCATACGACAAACTTGAAAAAGCCAATGTGTAAGTATAGCTTTGCCTTTTGCTCCAAGACGCCGCTCCCATAATTTCACCTGCTTTTTATAAAAATACATTTACCATTTTTCCTATTGTTTAAAATCAGTATATATCCATCACTTTAAAAGATCTATGTTTTTTTGGCAGATCATCAATTCACTATCTTAATATACAGAAATTTTTTTGCCATTAAAAAAGGTCAAGGAAATACCTTGACTGTGTATCGCTCACCAATCTACATCCGGCTCATCGTGTTCGAATTCGTAAAATCCTTTAATCCACACGTCTCCGCAGCCGGCTCCTTTTGTGATCAATAAGTAATGATTTCTGTTTGCATCACCATTCACCTTATCAGCCGCGCTCAAGTTCAAATGATTACCCGTGAAATTCTTTTCACTAAGGGTAAAATCATATCCTGCCAGTGTAATTCTCTGCAGTTTAAGCTCAAATATCGACAGAAAGATTACGACCACAAATTCAAAGCAATCTGTGCATTTGGAGATGACACATAATATCCATATAATCCTCCCTGCATAGCTCCCTCAACTTTTGTAGAGACACTTGTCCGCAAAAAATGTAAGGGTTTTCAAAAGGAGAGCAGTGTGCTAAATTGTAAGATAAGTAAAAATTTTCTGCTAATATTCGAAAGGGGTGCATGATTTGAAAGCAGTAGTAGCAACAAAAGACAAAAGTATAGCGATCGTACAAAAAGAATTACGTCCTTTGCGACATGGTGAAGCCAAAGTTAAGATGGAATACTGTGGTGTATGTCATACTGACTTGCATGTTAAAAATGCTGATTTCGGGGATGTTACTGGCGTCACTTTAGGTCATGAGGGAATAGGCATTGTAACTGAGATTGGTGAAGGTGTAACAAGTCTGAATAAGGGCGACCGCGTCTCTATTGCCTGGATGTTTGAAAGCTGCGGCTGCTGTGAATATTGCTTAACTGGCCGTGAAACCTTGTGCCGGGATGTAAAAAATGCCGGCTATACAGTTGACGGCGCAATGGCTGAAGAAGCAATCGTAGCGGTTGATTATGCAATAAAGGTGCCGGAAAATTTAGACCCTGCAGCAGCAAGCAGCATTACTTGTGCAGGTGTAACAACTTATAAATCCGTTAAAGTCAGTGAAATTAAGCCAGGTCAATGGATCGGTGTATTTGGAGTTGGCGGTTTAGGCAACTTGGCTGTTCAATATGCAAAAAATGTCTTTAACGCTAAAGTAATTGCTTTCGACATTAGCGATGAAAAATTGAATTTTGCTAAGAGCTTAGGCGCTGATGCGGTTGTAAACAGTTTAAACGAAGACCCCGTCGCTAAGGCAAAAGAAGTGACTAACGATTTAGGGCTTGATGCTGTGGTCATCACAGCTGTCTCTAAAACCCCTTTCAATCAAGCGATTGATGTTGTAAAAGCAGGAGCTCGCGTAGTCGCTGTCGGTTTACCGGTGGACAAAATGGATTTAGATATTCCCCGTCTCGTGTTAGATGGCATTCAGGTAGTAGGTTCATTAGTAGGTACCAGAGAAGACCTGAAGGAAGCTTTTCAATTTGCTGCAGACGGTAAAGTTGTACCTAAAGTGACAAAACGCCCGATCGAAGATGTGAATGATATTTTTGAAGAAATGGAGCAAGGTAAAGTGACCGGCCGCATGGTTATCGATTTTACTTCCTAATCATTAAGGCTGCCGGGAATGATACGGCAGCCTTTGATCTCGATTCTTGCTCGGCGCCCTACCCAGACTGAATGAGACTTTGTCATTTTGTTCAGAAAAGAAGCTCTACAGACCATTCGGCGGTTATGCATTTTGCAAGTACTCTCTGAACTAACCCTGATATCAATATAAAGCAAGGTCATTCATTGCCGAAGCGTAGCCCTGCTGTCTTAACATAGTTGTTATGCTGCCCCGATGATAAGTTCCGTGATTGGCAACATGGAATAAAATTTCTGAGTAAGCAGTTTCTCTGTAACCTAACCAAGGATTATTTAAGTTCATTTTTTGTTCTACATCTGTTTGGCTATTCATCCATTCTTCAAACTGTGAAGCCAGTTCTTCATAAGACGCCGCAAATTCATCTGCAGAATACAAATGAGTCCTTTCCGCATAAGCCATAGAACCTTCCAATGCTTCCTGCATGTCTATCCCTTTAAGCACTTGCAGCCACATAACATCCACCGCGCAGATGTGACTGAACGTTTGAGCAATTGTAGGATATGAACTGTGAACTTCTTCATATTCATCTTCACTGAGTAATTTGAGGCCTTTTTCGAACTTCTCTAATTTAATCTACATAATAGTTCACTGAATCTCTCAACAATTTTAGATAAACATCTTCTTTTTATAGAGATGTTCGTTCAATCGACATCCTTGTGATAAATATGGTAAAATTCATAAAAACAAGGGAGTGTTGTTACATATGAGTCTTATCATTTTAGCATCCATGCTTTTATGGGGTGCAGTGATCCACGAGCTAAACAAACCTTCAAAAAAGCAAAGTAAACGAAAAATGATCCCTTTGGTATCCCTCAGTTCTTTATCTACTTTAATCATCACAATTTCGCTTTTTTCTAATTTAATTGGTTGATATTTGTTATGAGGAAACCCGCCAGAGGTTCCTCATAACACTAAAAACCTACTCACTGCACTTTTTACAGCAGACCTTATCAGAGTGTTTGCTTAACACTTTATCCATTCTCCCCACAGGCATCTTCTTCACACTCGGAAGTGTAAGGTAAGCTGTTATCTCATCCCCTGATTTTAATGTTTTTCCGCAGATAGAGCATTTTAACTCAGTATTAAAGAAATTTTTTAATCCCATTCATAAGCCTCCTTATTTACCTTTATAAAGTAATACGTTAATGCTTTATAAAAGTTTCAGGTTAAAGAAATACTCCTTGCCTGGGAATATACTTCGTTTCAGTTGATCCGCAGCCGCACCGGTCATCGTTATACCTCACTCAATCAGGCAGCTTCTTCCTTATTCTGAACTGGCAGATACGCTGATGTCCCCGCGCAGGGTTAACGATCGCCTTTTTTAACTCCAGATACTTCCAGTGAGGAGACCGCCGTTCAATGCAATCTCTGCGTTTCATATTGATTGTAAAACATTAGAGTGAAATCATCTTCATGCTTTGACCAGTTTACTGCAGTGTACGGATTGTTAATTTGTGACATTTATTTGTCCTCTTTAAATTTTTTCTTCTTCTCTCAACTTGAAAAAGAAGGAATTATTTTATAAATATTGTAAATTTATAGCTGTACCACATTCACTATTAAGAGGAGGAATACGAATGAAAAAGAAAATTATTGCCGGCGCTCTTGCTTTTGGGTTAATTCCATTAATGGGGACTGCAGATGTTTCTGCAAAACCTTTGCCAAATCAAGATAAAATCATGAAACCTGCTGGTTGGTCATGTGACGCTCCGTATATTGCGTGTCAGCCTTTTTCTGGCGGTACCGGTAAGGTTTCATTCAACTATCAAGGCAGCTCTCCAGGAAAAATCAGAGTTTTTGTTGCGAATGACGGCAGCAAATCTTTCAAATTCACCATTAATTATCCTAATGGGAATACACTCTTATCCTCTACGACATTAAATGCGGGGAAAACGTTCATTCAGGAATTCAGCGTTAACCAAAAAGGAGAATACATCCTGAAATATGATAGCGGCACCGGTGATAGTGTCGATGGTTTCTTTAGATCTGTTGAGATCTAAATTCCGTTAGGAAAGTCGGCAGTTTTGCCGACTTTCTTTTACAAGCATTCTGCAGGAATAAACGTAAAGTTTCGAATAAACATATGACCTTTTTGAAACGGAAACTTTATCTGCACCACAAACTCGCAAGCAGCCTCCTTGTATCGTACCTTCCGTCCCTTTGTGATTTGTTTTGATTTGTCGTATACTGCGCTTGCCCGGGAAATGATGAATATTTTCGTTAACTATAATTTCCCTGTACCTCACGTATGTGACTTTGCATGATGAAGTAACTTCATGCTCACCACTTTCATACACAGTTTTATTGCATGTTTAGCCATATCCCTCCTCTTTAAACAGCAAACCGTCCCATCCATTTCTCTCTTTCAGTTAACCTCCCATTTTTAGAAGCTCTTCATTTTAGACATAACATCCATTTTTTCTTATTTAGACTTAAATCTATGTCGAATTTTATCGTCCGGCATATTATGTACTATCCTAACAACAGGAGGTGGCAATAATATGGGGAACTACGGTGGAAATTATGGCGGAAACTCTTTCGTATTGATTGTTGTACTGTTCATTTTGTTAATCATTGTAGGTGCTGCATTCCTTTTCTAGCACATTGACGATTTATATTCGTCTCCCAAACATTGCATCCCTTAGTTCGGACAGACGCCATAAGAAGTTTTATGGCGTTTTTACTTTTTAAAAAAACCAATCTGAGATAAACATTTTTTATTTTTACTCTGGTAAGCGGGAGAGTTTCCACCCCTGCCTGCGCCAATATTGCCTCTATGAAGAAAGAGGCGAACAATCCAAAAGGCGTTGTGATCCATTCTTTAAAAACGATTCCGAAAATCAACAATTCGCAAGAAGTTCCATATAAAATAGCTAAACCAGTGATTGCCCATTGGCTAATATTCTTATCGCCTAAACAATCTGATACATATTCCGTCCAATACTTAGCACTCAGCATGTTTGATGATGGGTCCGTTGTATCTTCTGCAGACTTTTCTCTTTCAAAGACACCAGACTTATCTTCATCTTTAACGCCATTAACCCAATAGGTCATTTTGTTTTGAATAAAGACTTGTTCATGAACATAGCCCCTAAATAATTGTTACTAAGGCGTTTTTAATTCATCGGATTACAGATGTTGTGAACTTAAAAAGGATATTACTCACCTTCATAAAAAGATTTAGTCACTGAAGGGCTCACCCGCAAAATGCGGTGTTCACACATTGAGTCATTTTCACATAAAAAAAACCGGATTCCTCCTCTAAGAGGTTCCGGCTTTTCTTAGTAAAATGCGGGAAATATCTGGTGACGTGCTGCACACCCCCGCTATTATAATATTTCAATAGAGCCTTCTGTTCCATGAACGCGGATTCGCTGCCCATCTTTTATCAATTGGGTTGCATTTTCAACTCCGACAACTGCAGGTAAGCCGTATTCACGCGCGATAACCGCTCCATGGGTCATCAGTCCGCCAACTTCAGTGACCAGGCCTTTTATGGATACAAACAATGGTGTCCAGCTGGGATCAGTATAGGAGGTAACTAATATATCCCCATCTTCCAAATCGGCATCTTCCATGTTTAAAATAACCCGTGCCCGCCCCTCTATGACTCCCGAGGAAACGGGCAGCCCTGCAATCGCTCCTGCCGGGAGATTTTCTCGTTTGTACTCGCCTGTAACGATTTCACCGTCAGACGTGATAACACGCGGCGGAGATAGTTTTTCATATACTTTATACTCGCCTTTTCGTGTGCTGATGATTTGGTAATCCAATTTATGTGTGCGTACGACTTCCTGAAGTTCTTCAAAGGTGAGATAGTATATGTCCTCTTTTTCATGAATAACGCCCGCTTCTGCGAGTTGTTCGGCTTCTTTCAGTAAAGCCTGCTTATAAACGAAGTAGCGGCTGATCATGCCGTATTTTGGATATTCTCTGAACCCGCTGAAGTTCCGGATGATGCGGATCATTCGCTTGGTTTCTTTGGCTTTTTGTTCACCATCCGGTAATTGCTTCAATCGGTCTAATAACTCTTGTTCTTTCTTCAACGCCTCCTGCCGACCTTGCTCAAATTTCCGCTGGCTGGCATTTGGCTCAAAGTTTTTGAGATTATTAAGAATCATAGGGACAAGTGCAGTTGGTTTTTCGCTCCATCGAGTTCTTGTCATATCAATTTCTCCGGCACATCGCATTCCGTACTTGTTGAGATAAGCATAGATAGCGTCACGGGTTTCCCGCCCGCCTTCAAACGTCACAAGCCCATCCAAAAAGTGATCATCTTTTACATTCTCTAAATAGGCAATTACTTTTGGATAAGGGCGGATCACATCGGCGACGTCCAATAGCGCAAGCCCCATTTCTGAAGTAATATTATGGGATACAGATTGAGAAAGCGTATCTGCTGCGTTTTTTTCACCTAACCACTCGTTCATTTTTTCGTTAATCCATGATGAAGCATCCATTGCAGTTCGAATCAACACCGAACTTTTTGGGTTAAATAGAATCTTCTTTAATTCCTTGATATCTTCCAAAATAAAACGAAATAAATCATCTCCTGATTTCGTCTGGATGTTTTGTTTTAACTCTTCTATCGATGCTTGACTGCTCTTAATCAAATCAGAAACAATTGCCGGATCGTTTTCAGCTTGATCCGGCATATCTGCATTGCCTTTGCCGGGAATTGGTGCCGTTTTACCAGGTACCGGCTTAATGAAATCATCTCGCTCTATTATGGTCATAAGTGCGTCTTTTAAGAGCGGATCGTGCTGCCCCATGCCTTTTAAGAAAACTTCTCTGACAGCAGGAGATGCCAATTGATGTGTGACATCAACGAATAGCCTTCCGCCGGCTTTACGCATGGGTGCAGCAGTCGTCAACAGAAAAAAAGACAATCCAAGGGGTTTTATGGGATCCGTCATCATTTGCTGATGACCAACAGAGATATAGACGTGATTTTCTTGATCGTTCGCTTCAGGAACGGGGTATAACGTTGTGATCGGCCGGCTTTGGACAATATAAAAAGTATCGCGGTCCAAACACCATTCGATATCTTGCGGCTGGCCGAAATGAGCTTCGATCTGTCTCCCGATACGTGCCAGCTGTAAAATTTGTTCATCAGTCAGTGTTTGAATCTTTTGCTGATCAAGAGCGATCTCCTGTGTTTCTGTTCCGCCTTCTTTTCGTCCATAGATAGCCAATTTTTTAGTTTCTATTCTCTTATCGACGATTTGCCCGTCCTGTACTTTATAACAATCGGCAGAGACTAAGCCGGAGACCAGTGCTTCACCAAGTCCAAAACCGGCATCGATGGATAGCAGCTTTCGGTTTCCGGTCATCGGATCAGCGGTAAATAAAATTCCCGAAGCCTGTGGGAACACCATCCTTTGGATGATAACGGATAAATAAACTTGGCTGTGATCATATCCATTTTGCATACGGTAAATGACCGCGCGATCCGTAAATAAGGACGCCCAACATTTACTGATATGCTGCAAGATCGCATCGACGCCGGTAATATTTAAATAGGTGTCTTGTTGACCGGCAAAAGAGGCATGCGGTAAATCCTCAGCTGTCGCACTGGAACGTACGGCATAGGCATGTTCTTCGCCGAACCGGGAGAGATGGCAAGCAACTGCTTTGACTACATCTGAAGGAATTTCTGTTTCCATAATGGTTTGCCGGATTTTTTTGCTGACTTCACCAATTTGATCCCGATTCTCCACTTTCAGCATGTTCAGTTGATCCAACAGCGCTTGTAATGTTTCGTTTTGTTCAATGGCTTTTTGATATCCAGCGGTTGTGACACAAAATCCTTCCGGTACTTGTATTCCTTGAATTTTTGATAATTCCCCTAAATGTAACCCTTTTCCTCCAACGAGCAAAGGCTGTGTTTTTTCAATTTCGTGAATGCCGAGAACCAAAGAACTCATTCTATATCTCCCCTTCAAAAGAATTTGACAAGAGCTTTTCAGCATGATATAATCATAATATAAGATGGATAACTATGACTTTTCACACAAAAAGCGCGCGTGTTCTGATTATATCACCGTGTCTGTTTTTGTGCAATATAAAAAGAACCTGGCCAATTTGGCGAGGTTCTTTCTTCATTTTTGTCTAAAGCTCTTTAAAGCTGTATTGAGATCTTTTGTGTGAACGTAAATGTTCTTATACAACTCGAATAGTGTTTTATATTTTTGAACATTTTGTTCTTTTGGATAAAATGCAGCTGCTTCATGAATGAACTGCTCTGCACATTCTTCAAGAGAGTCAAACCACCCGCTTCCGAAGGCAGCTAACATCGCAGCCCCCATGGCGGGACCTTGTTCATTCTCTAACTTAACAACCCTCGTATTGAAAATATCAGCCTGCATTTGAAGCCACGTTTCATTTTTAGCTCCCCCGCCAATAGAGACAACCGTATCAACTGATTTTCCCGCTTCGCGGAATAGCTCAATTGATTCATATAAAGAGAATGTGATGCCTTCCATTATCGCCCTCAAAAAGTGCTCTCTTTTATGGGCTCCGTCCATTCCGATCAAGCTTCCCCGAATAGATGAATCAGCATGCGGCGTTCTTTCACCGACTAAGTAAGGAGTGTACAGCAGTCCATTTGCTCCTATCGGAACAGATTCCACCCCCCGTAATAATTGTTCAAACGATTCGTTCGGCGCAAACGTTCTTTTAAACCAGTCCAAGCTGTACCCTGCAGCGAGCGTGACTCCCATCGTATAAAAAGAATCCTTCTTTCCATGATTAAAAAAGTGCACTTTCCCTTTAAAGTCCCTTTCTTTGTCTTCTTCACAGGAAAGTATGACTCCTGACGTCCCGATACTGCATAATGTTTTTCCGGAAGAAAGAATACCGGCTCCGACAGCACCGCAAGCATTATCTGCTCCCCCGGCGTACACTTTTGTTTTTTCCAACAGCCCAGTCTCCGCCGCAACGCTCGGAAGCAGCGATCCTACACAGTCATGGGATTCAACAAGCGGAGGACAAACTTCCGCTGACATACCAAATTGATTGCAAATCTCATCGCTCCACTCTTTGCGGGTCATATGTAAAAGTAACGTTCCTGCCGCATCGGAGTATTCAGTGTGAATGGCGCCAGTCATGCGGAATCTCACATAGTCTTTCGGAAGCAAAAAAACAGCGGTTTTGTGAAAAAGTTCAGGCTCATGTTCCTTCACCCATAACATTTTAGGTAATGTAAACCCTTCAAGGACACGGTTTTTTGTGATATCAAGCAGACGATCGCCAAATGTCTCGGTTATCCTGCTACATTGAGGCGTCGTTCTGGTATCATTCCAAAGAATCGCATGACGCAGCACCTGAAGATCTTGATCAAGCAGCACTAACCCATGCATTTGTCCTGAATAGCTAATCCCGTCAATATCCCCGGGTTGAACGTTGGATATCGAAATCAATTCAGCCAATGCTGCAATTGTTTGCTGCACCCAGTCTTCAGGATTTTGCTCACTATATCCCGCCTTCTCTTGGATGAGCGGGTAACTTTTGAACGTTTCTGCACAAACCTTGCCATTTTGATTGACTAAAATGGTTTTAACGGCACTCGTACCAAGATCTATTCCAATGACATACTTCATTTTTTCACTCCTTCCTCTCTAAATAGATCCCCATTGAAATGACCCGCCATAACAGTAACTTCATGACGGGCAATTCCGGGAACTTGGCTGCCTGCATCTTTTTACAGCGGGATCTGGAGCTTCTTTTTTCATTATACCTGTAAAATGTATTGGTTTAATATCGCTTTTAACCGCTCCTGTCTACCTGATTCGTTTTTAATTGGCTGATTGTTCAGCGCATATTGCTCAAGTGTCTTAAAATCAGCTCTTCCTTCTGCAATTTCAAGCCCAATCCCTTCAGTAAAGCTGCGGTAACGGTGTTGAATCACATCTTCAAACACACGATCTTCGATTAATTTGCGGGCGGCTTTCAATCCTCTTGCAAATGTATCCATCCCTGCAACATGGGCATATAGTAAATCATCAGGCTCAAAAGAAGATCTCCTGACCTTTGCGTCAAAGTTTAATCCTCCGCTTCCAAGACCGCCATTTTTCAGGATTTCGTACATTGCTAATGTCGCAGAATATAAATCTGTCGGAAATTCATCTGTGTCCCAGCCTAAAAGCGGATCACCCTGATTCGCGTCAACAGAGCCAAGAAGGCCATGCACTCTCGCCATGCGTAATTCATGTTCGAATGTATGCCCGGCTAATGTGGCATGATTGGCTTCGAGATTTAATTTAAAATGATTGTCTAAGCCATATTGCTTTAAAAAGGCAATAGTTGTTGCTGCGTCCGTATCATATTGATGGGTGGTCGGCTCTTTTGGTTTTGGTTCAATCAAAAACTGCCCTGTATACCCGATTTCCTTCGCATAATCCACTGCCATATGCATAAATCTGGCCATATTATCAAGCTCAAATTTTAAATCGGTATTTAACAAAGTTTCGTACCCTTCACGTCCGCCCCAAAATACATAGTTCTCCGCGCCAAGCTCTTTTGCTGTTTCTAATCCTTTTTTTACTTGGGCTGCGGCATACGCAAATACATCTGCGTTACAAGAAGTCGCCGCACCATGGACGAAACGGGGATTCGTAAACATGTTTGCAGTATTCCATAATAACTTAACGCCGCTGGTTCTCATGTAGTCTTTTATCATATCCACGATTAAATCCAGATTTTGATTTGTCTCTTTTAACGTACTTCCTTCCGGTGCGATATCCCGGTCATGAAAAGCAAAAAATGGCGCATCCAGTTTTTCAAACAGCTCAAACGCTGCATCTACCCTCGCTCTCGCCAGATCCATGCCTTTATAGTGATCCCACGGTCTCTGCATCGTAGCTGCGCCAAAAATGTCTGTGCCGTCAGCGGTAAATGTATGCCAATAGGCAATAGAAAATCGCAAATGCTCTTTCATCGTTTTTCCGCCAATTACTTCTTGAGAATTATAGTATTTAAATGCTAAAGGATTCGTGGATTCTTTCCCTTCGTAAATCACTTTGTTTGCGCTTTCAAAATAGTTGACCGAACCGGAATGAGAGTGAGCCATGTGTGATTTCCCCCTTAAAAATAAATTCTAAACATGATCATTCAAATACAGATGCTTTTATGTCATGTTGCACATTAGTTTGTTGCCCAAACAAACTAACTTATTTTCATCTTATATAACCTCATCAGTATTTTCAATATTTTTTTTAGTTTTTTACGAACACATTAGATATAATAAAGGTTGGATTTGCTATGTACTGCGTTTCGCACGATAACACAGAACGTTCAACTTAATTTAAAGATTATACAAATGGAGTGGATGAAGTGGATATCGCTGATCAAGCCTTTGTCAAAAAAGTTAACCAAAAGTTATTACTAAACGAAATACTTAAGAATTCTCCTATTTCAAGAGCAAAATTATCTGAAATGACCGGATTAAATAAATCAACTGTTTCGTCACAGGTAAACACATTAATGAAAGAAAACCTCGTATTTGAAATCGGTCAGGGACAATCAAGCGGCGGCAGAAGACCTGTTATGCTTGTTTTTAATAAAAAAGCAGGATACTCCGTAGGAATAGATGTTGGCGTGGATTATGTTAATGGCATTTTAACAGATCTTGAAGGAACGATCGTCCTTGATCAACACCACCATTTGGAATGCAATTCTCCAGAAATCACTAAAGATATTTTAATTGAGATGATTCATCATTTTATTGCAAAAATGCCGCAATCTCCATACGGTCTTATTGGTATAGGGATATGCGCGCCCGGGCTGATTGACAAAAATCAAAAAATTGTTTTCGCTCCGAACGCCAACTGGAGAGATATTGACTTAAAATCTTTCATCCAAAAGAAGTTCAATGTGCCCGTTTTTATTGAAAATGAGGCAAATGCCGGCGCATATGGAGAAAAAGTATTTGGTGCTGCAAAAAATCACGATAACATTATTTATGCAAGTATCGGTACAGGAATAGGGATCGGCGTTATGATCAACAATCATTTATATAGAGGGGTTGGCGGATTCTCTGGAGAAATGGGGCATATGACAATAGACTTTAAGGGTCCTAAATGCAGCTGCGGAAACCGAGGCTGCTGGGAATTGTATGCTTCAGAGAAGGCTTTAGTAACATCTCTTCAGACGAAAGAGAAAAAAGTGTCCAGCCAAGATATCATAGACCTTGCCCATCTGAATGATGTTGGAACTTTACAGGCATTACAGAATTTTGGTTTCTATTTAGGAATAGGCCTGACCAATATTTTAAATACATTTAATCCGCAAGCCATCATTTTAAGAAACAGCATCATTGAATCGCATCCTATGGTTTTACATTCAATTAAAAGTGAAGTGTCATCCAGGGTTTATTCCCAACTAGACAGTAGCTATGAATTATTACCATCTATCTTAGGAAAAAATGCACCCGCTCTAGGAATGTCCTCCATTGTTATTGATCATTTTCTCGACATGGTTCATAACTGAAATGTACATACTTCTATGTTTTACGCTCATCTTTAAAGATGGGTTTTTTTATTCTAGGAATATTTCTGAACCAATACTGACATGGGCACCTTCTAATATGAAAAAGGAGTTCTAAAATAGAAATCTCCTTTTTCATGTGCTAATTATTTTTCTTTATAACGGAAATATCTGAAGTCGGCCGGAATATGATGACCGCTCGTATCTTGGCATTGCATCCCTACAAAAGCTCCTGTAAAGAATCCCCCGCCGCGGATGTAATCATCTGATAATTTTTTCGATTCTAATGCAATGTCGATTTTGTGCCAATCTTCTTTGTTAAATGAATACAAATAATAATATTTTTCGTTTTCAATATTCACTTTTAAATAGACATACTTGACTTCACGAGGAATCACAATTTTATTTTTTAACGGTTGTGAAAAAGAAAAGTTATCACATATCGTTAATTCAAGAATACGGCCAAGTTCTTCATCATACGTGACTTGAAGAGCCGTCCAATTCTCTGTATTGTAATAGTTCACCAAACCAGCGGCTTGCTGAAAATTTTCCGGATAAAACGCAACAGCCGTTTCCGCTTCAAAATGGAGGCTTTGCCAGCGTCTGGCTACAAATGCCTGAGTAAATGTCGAAGTTAAGGATTCATGGCCGTATAATCGTAAATGATTTGGCACTTGAGTTAATGATCCTAATTTCTCCGTAAACGGAATTCTTAACGTTTGAAAATTAATATTTAATGTTGCATCCTCAAATTCATCAACTTCCGGATACGTGTCTTCAAACATTGTTTCAGGTATAGAAGGCGCATCCACTTCCAAGCTCCCTTCTTTTCCGCCTGCTACATAAGGCCAGCCATCTTTCCAATAGAGCTTTTGAATAGCTGTTTCTCTGCCCAGAGGACAATATCCTCTCTGCTGAAAAATTGAATCATCGTCCGGATGAATGGGACGTCCCGTTAAATGAGCTAAATACCACTCACCTGTATGTGTTTGTACAATGGATGCATGTCCGCATTTTTGCAGCGGATTTTCCGGCGCATGCCATGACGTTAAGATAGGATTATCAGGATGAACTTCATATGGACCCTCAATATTTGCAGAACGGGCAATTGTAGCAGCATGTTCGAACCGCGTTCCTCCTTCTGCGGTTAATAAATAATAATAGTTCCCGATACGGTAAAGGTGCGGCGCTTCTGTCAGCTTTCTTTCAGTTCCTTTAAAAATCACTTTCGGTTTACCGATTAGTTTTTGCTCCTTATCAGAATATTCCTGCATGACAATGCCTCCAAAGGAGTGCCGATCAATACGCTGATCCCATAACATATTTAATAAATATTTTTTCCCATCCGTATCATGGAACAAAGAAGCATCAAAACCCGAGCTGTTTAATGGTATCGGCTCCCCCCAATCACCATCAATCGTGTCACAAGTCACTAAATAATTGTGGCAATCTTTCCAGGCGCCATCTACAACCTTAACATCCGTATAGATCAGCCAAAACTTTCCGTCGCTGTAACTTAAACATGGCGCCCAGACCCCGCCTGAATTAGGATTTCCTTTCATGTCTAATTGCGAAACTCTCTGTAATGGATGTGCAACTAAGTGCCAATTGACTAAATCTTTTGAGTGGTGTATCTGGACTCCCGGAAACCACTCAAATGTAGATACAGCGATATAATAATCCTCTCCAACCCTGCAAATACTCGGATCGGGGTTGAATCCTTTAAGTACTGGATTGATAATCTTCATTTTGAACTCCTCCTCAGCTATTTTCTGTTGACTCATCATGTTTTAAGCTTTGAAATCGTCAATATGATCCAAATAAACTTTGTCTCTATTCTCTAATTCTCGAACCATGCTTTTGTATTTTTTCTCATCTAAGTTATAGAAATTAATATCAATCATGGCCAGAACCAGTAAGAACACGGGAATAATGGTTGTTGTAATTAAAATTCCCGTCAATGCCTCCGGCGTTTGCACCTGATTTGCCACATATCCAAACTGATCTAGAACCAAACCCGGTACAACCCCTCCCAAGGCCATGCCGAATTTAAAGAAAAATCCGATAATAGCGTATATGAGACCGCCCATTCTTTTCCCGGTCTTATACTCTCCATATTCTATTGTTTCAGGAATAAGCGCCCACATATATCCCCCGGCAGTGAGACTTCCTGCAGCGGCCAGCAATCGAAAGGAAAGTATCAGGAATACATTACTTGACGGAACGAAAAGTAAAGCTAAGAGGCCGATCATATTCAGTAATAATGCATAGTTTAATAATTTCTTCTTCCCTAATAATTGATGAAGCTTTGGAATAAACGGTAAAATGACCAAAGCAGGCAAACTCCCCAACAAACCGTACCACTTCACTAAATCCGCTCTTTCTAAATTATACGTTACGTAATAGATGCCAACCGAATTACTGATTGAATTCACTCCAAAAATAATAATAAAGAAAATACTTAATACAACTAGAGGCCGATTAACACGAAATTGCTCAAATATATCCGAAAATTTAATTTTTTCTTCCGATTTTTGAAGCGTGACACGCTCTTTTGTGCTTTTAAAACAAAAGATTAAAAGGCACCCGCCAATAACTCCCATAATACCCATGGTTAGCTGCCAGCCAAGAGATTCGCTGCCGGAATTATCGCTTAAATAAGCAGCCAGTAAAGGAACAAAAAATGCAACGACAAGTCCTCCAAGATTCGCAAATAACATACGGACAGACGTTATACTAACAACTTCTTGATTATTTCTGGTCATTGCAGATGTTAACGCGCCATATGGCACGTTTATCATGGTGTATGTAAGCGATAGGCCGACATAGGTGATATAGGCATATATTAATTTCCCCATATCCGAAAAATCCGGGGTTGTAAAACAGAGTATTGCCAATATGACAAAGGGAAAAGCTCCGAATAAAAGATACGGTCTGAAGCGGCCAAACCTGCTATTTGTTCTGTCAACGATTGTTCCGATAAAAGGATCAGCGAGAGCGTCGATGATTCTAACCACTAAAAACATCGTACCGGCTGCTGCTGCCGATAAACCAAATACATCTGTATAGAAGAACAAAAGATACGTAGACACTGTTGCATAAATTAGATTACAAGCAAAATCTCCAGACGCATATCCAACTTTTTCAACCATGCTGATCTTCTTTACATTTTCACCGAGCATGATTTCCTCCCCTTTTCGATCCTTTACATAAGGAACATGATGAAATGGTATAACATTTTATTTAAAATTATCGGCCAGTGAGCGGTGTATAAAAGCGCTTTCAAAAAATGATAGCGGTTTACTTTCACAGAGCATTTTCAACATCCAAATGGTGATCAGATAGCAGTGAACAGGATAAAAGCTTGGCTTTCGCTTTTTATATACCTCCAATTAAATCGAGCCTCTTATCCCCCTCCCATTTAAGACCTTTACATGATGGACAATTAAAGTGGTTTTATTAGTTTGTTGACCGAACAAACTAACTTGATTTCATATTATAAAATCTTTTCTGCTTTTTCAACTCTTTTTTCAGAGAATTTAAAACCGACCAAAGGACATACCATGTTGTAATTGCCGACTGCTTCGACAGACGTTAAGTAAACCCCCCTGTGTCACCTGACTGACTTATTAAATGATAAGAACTTCCATCATCTTTTGTTTAGAAAAACTTATTAAGAAACATGCACTAGAAAAAATGCGAATCATATATAAGTGATATCCCGTTTATTGGTTGAGGAGGATATGATGAAACCTATGCTGCCTTTTGAAAAATATTTTGGGGATTTAGAACTGGTTTATGCATTTTATGGAGCTATGCCTACTGGTGTTACTGTTTCAGAAACTGGTCGTATTTTCATTTGTTTTCCGAAATGGGGAGACGATGTTAAATTTACGGTGGCGGAAATAATTGGGGATAAATTGCAGCCTTATCCTGATTTACAAACCAATTTGGTTAACCCTGAGAATATCAAAATGACTTTCATCAGTGTCCAAAGTGTAGTTACTGATGGAAGAGGAACCCTTTGGGTACTAGATACGGCGGCACCCAATTTTTCTGAACCAATTAAAGGCGGGGCAAAATTAGTCGCTGTTGATTTAAAAACCAATACAATCAGAAGAGTTTATACCTTTACAGAAGATGTTGTCCTTCCAACAACTTACCTGAATGATGTCCGATTTGATTTTCGTGTTGGAACTGCAGGTTATGCCTATATAACGGATTCTTCTTCCAAAGGACCAGGAGCTATTATCGTCGTGGATTTAGAAACCGGAAACGCATTTAGACGGTTAAATGGAGCAAATCCAACTTCACCGGATTCCTATTTTATACCGAAAGTAGAAGGCAAAATTTTGATGAATCGTAACAGAGATGGTTCAACTTCCCCGTTTAGGCTGGCATCCGACGGTATTGCGATTTCTCCTGACGGAAAGGTATTATTTTTTTGTCCACTGACCAGCCGTCATCTGTTCTCGATCTCAACAGAAGCCCTGAGAGATAGAGATATACCGGACATGGATTTACTTTATCATGTGGCGTATTGGGGAGAAAAAGGCGCGTCTGATGGAATGATTACAGATGCAAAAGGAGCCATTTATGCCGGAGATTATGAGAACAATAGTATTCGAAAGATGCTGCCGAATGGCACAATGGAAACCATCGCACATGATCCGAGAATTTTATGGCCGGATACTTTTTCGATTGGTCCGGATGAATACTTATATGTCATCGTGAACCAATTACATCGGCAGGCTAGATTTCATTATGGAAAGGACTTACGACAGAAACCTTATAGTTTACTTCGTATCAAAATTGATGAATTTCCTGCTCCTGCTTTTTGAAATAAAAATGGCCGGTTCAATTTTTTAGAACATAATTGGCTTCATTTAGCCTTCATCCTAAAAGAAATCAAATTTCAAAAGAAAATGAAGGAAATCATATAATATCCTCATTTAAATATAAATGGTTTATTCGAGCCGTTTATAACGCAGTGTTGACGTATATAAGAAAAAAACAGACCTCCCTTGAGCCTCAGAACCTGAAGGAATAGGTCTATCAGGAATATCAGATGAGCAAGCCCTTTGATGGGCAGCTTTTATTACAGAGCCGGGGTGATACCCCGGTCTTTTTAATTAAGGGAAAAACACTGTAACCCGTCTGTATTTTACAGTTTGTCACGCTTTGCTTTTTTTGAATCTGGAGCAATATTGAAATTCGCACAGGGAATATTTGGACCTAAAAATATAACCATCACTTCCGACGTGTACTCCCATATCTCAGAGAAACTTGAAAATTCGTCAGTTGATTGTTATGAAGAATATATAGTCCCCCCTTTTCTCCCCCATTTTGTCCCCTGTTTTGTCGGGAATTTGTCGCTTATTTGTCGTTTTCACACCCAAATAAAATAAACAAAAAAGAGCAGACCGAAGTCTGCTCCCTTCAAAAGTTATGATTTGTCATTATCAGATAGCCTTAGAACCGTAATACTCAATAATATTAAGCCTATAAACGTGCCGTATTTTCCGGTATCTATATCTGTGAGTGGAGCTACAATATATTCAATCAGGAATATAATAATAGCTATTGAGACTAATATACGATTCATTTGACATTACCACCTTAATAATTAACCATTTCTCCAAGGTACAACAACTGGGGTACCAATTATCCAATTATAAGAAATTCCGTACTTTCCATTATCGGATACTTTTTTTATGGCATACTTACCAGCAAACATTGCCCCTGCAATTGCTCCAGCATATACTGAAATCCCAGGTATTTTTTTTATCAATGCTGCTATCCCGGCGATAGCCCCTGCCATACCGTCAGCATCCTCAACAATATCTAAGAATTTTTTAATTACACACGAATTCATGCTCACCTTGACTATAGGAATTGCTACCGAAACACCTTGTTTCCCTCTACATTTTGCTAGAGTTGACATCTCACTTGATTCATCGGAAATATTAACTGTAGCAGAATCGACTAGTGTTCGATGGCCATCAGTTAACAAATATTGATCAACTTTAATCGACTCTTTAGAGGTTCCTTTATCTAGAGTTTTTTGATCAATAAAATACTGTTTTCCGCCATATTCGATTGTATAAGATGCTTCACCTTCAGACTGACTTATAACATTCATTCCAGAAACATTGGTTTTTACCTTTTCATTCATCGATGTCTTAGCATAAGAAGGAAGTGCAAATCCGCAGACTAAACTCAATACAAGAAGCAAGCTTACTATTTTTGTTTTCAAATTATTATCCCTCCTTTAAGGAGACTAACATAGTCATAATGAAAAATACACCATATAACGTTAAAATAGGAAATCTCACCTATACAACTGCTTACTACAAAAAAGCACTCAGATTATTCCGAGTGCTGTAGCAATGCGTAAAATGGCACGCTGTTTCATAATAGGTGTCCTTCTTCATGCCGAGTTCCATATAAATATGAATGTCTTTCGTTTGGCTGGCTGCTAAGTATTTTTTCTCAATGATCATGCGTTCTTCATCGTCCAGGCTGTTTTCTAACGCCCTTTCCATCTGCTTAACCTTCAGTTCATTTAATATGAAAGAATCTCTGATTGAAGGAAACGGGCTGATACCAGCGTCAACCGATTCCTTCAAAAATTTAAAGAAGAGTCTAAGTGTGGTTTTTCCACAAAAAAGAGGTTCAATTGGCTGTAGCTAAAAAAGAAAAACGAATGGATCATCAACCCTACTATTTTAAAAATTATCTGCAAGACTGGTTAAAAGAGTATAAATTAGGATCAGTGCGTAAAAACACTTTTGAATTACATAAACGAAACATAAGTAATCATATCATTCCGTACTTCAAAGACATTCACATTAGACATAAAATCAATCCTCTACCAAAAATTTATCAACCACCTTTGCGAACAAAATATAGTAAATGAACCATCGAAATTATCCATGGAACAATGCGAAATACGATGGAGAAAGCAGTAATATTAGGAAAGCTTGAAAAACCCTTGTTATGGTATCGAGATTAAAACAAATAAAAAACGAGAATACAATATGGAGTTTATCAATAGCGATGACATACCTTTTTTTCGTGTAGCATATGAATGAGGATTATATCTCCAAATTATGGAGTAATTTTTTATTGTTTTGTGGGTGATACTTGATTTATATTAAGATGTTAAACTTGTTAAGAAACCAAAAAATCCCCTGACACCAATAGTGCCAAGGGATTGAGAGATTAATACTGAGACATGTATTGTTCGCGCTCCCACGGATGAACCTGTGTGCGGAACATATCCCATTCGATTTCTTTTGCTTCGATGAAGTGTTCGAACAGGTGCTCGCCGAGTGCTGCAACCATGACTTCGTTTGATTTGAATTCGTCGAGAGCTTCCGCCAGTGTCGCCGGAAGATCTACGATGCCGTTTTCCATGCGCTCTTCTTTGCTCATGACGTAGATGTTGCGGTCAATCGGAGCCGGTGCTTCAAGTTTGTTTTTGATTCCGTCAAGGCCTGCTGCAAGCAATACGCTTAACGCCAGGTACGGGTTTGCCGCCGGGTCTACGCTGCGGACTTCAACACGCGTGCTGATGCCGCGGGAAGCCGGGATACGGATCAGCGGGCTTCTGTTTTGCGCGCTCCATGCCACGTAGCAAGGTGCTTCATAGCCCGGAACAAGGCGTTTGTAAGAGTTCACTGTCGGGTTTGTGACAGCCGTAAAGCTTGTCGCGTGTTTTACGATACCGGCAATGAAATGTTTTGCTGTTTCACTCAGCTGAAGATCAGCGTCTTTATCAAAGAACGCGTTAACGCTATCTTTAAAGAGTGATAGGTTGCAGTGCATACCGGAACCGTTTACGCCGAACAGCGGTTTTGGCATGAATGTCGCATGCAGACCGTGTTTGCGGGCGATCGTTTTGACAACCAGTTTGAAAGTTTGGATGTCGTCACAAGAACGGATGGCACCGGCATATTTAAAATCGATTTCGTGCTGACCCGGAGCAACTTCATGGTGAGATGCTTCGATTTCAAAGCCCATTTCTTCAAGCTCAAGCACGATATCGCGGCGGCAGTTTTCTCCCAAGTCAGTCGGAGCCAGGTCGAAGTATCCGCCTTTATCGTTCAATTCAAGCGTCGGTTCGCCTTTTTCATCTAATTTAAACAGGAAGAATTCAGGCTCAGGTCCAAGATTGAAATCGCTGAAACCGAGTTCTTTCATTTCTTTCAGAATCCGTTTGAGGTTGTTACGCGGGTCACCTTCGAACGGCGTGCCGTCCGGATTGTAAATGTCACAGATGAAGCGTGCTACTTTACCTTTTTCAGCCGTCCATGGGAAGATTACAAATGTGTTCAGATCAGGATATAAGTACATATCAGACTCTTCGATACGGACGAAACCTTCGATGGAAGAACCGTCGAACATGCATTTATTATCAAGTGCTTTTTCAAGCTGGCTCACAGGAATTTCCACGTTTTTAATCGTTCCGAGAATGTCTGTGAATTGAAGGCGGATATACTTTACGTTTTCCTCATTTACTAATTTTACGATGTCTTCTCTTGTGTACTTTGCCATTTCGTAAAACTCCTCCTCTAAAAGGTAAATGTATATAGCAAAACAGTTGCTAACGGATTAATGAAAGAATCGGGACATGTCACCTTGGCGGAAAGTATTTCCCCGCTGGAAACGGCCTGCCTGCATCAGTTCGTTTTTCAGAAGCTTTCTGAGTTCGTCATCAGACAGATTGTGCTTCATCGGTTTGGCGGTTTTTTCGGATTTTTCTTCCGGTTCGGCAGATGCCTTATCCAGAATTTGTTTGATCCCCGCCATATTGACGCCTTGTTCAATCAGATTTTTGATTTCTAACAGTTTATCTACATCATGGAATGAAAATAATCGTCTATTTCCTTCGCTTCTCGCTGGAAATATCAATCCATTTTCCTCATAATATCGAATTTGCCGGGCAGAAAGTTCTGTTAACTGCATGACAATCCCAATTGGAAATAAAGGCATTGAGCGGCGAATGTTATCACTCATCTCAATTTCCTCCTTTTCTTATCTTAGTCTCATTATAGGTGATGTTATATTTTGTGTCAACACAATGTAAGGAATCTTAACATCAAATTCTTTGAAAATTGCAAACGGCCTAAATCAGCTCTTTTTCCATTAAAGCATTTACGGCGCTGCAAATCGCATTTTTCACGTGCGCGTAGGTTAATCCTCCTTGGACATACGCGACATAAGGCGGTCTGATAGGTCCATCTGCTGATAATTCAATGCTTGCTCCCTGTACGAAAGTGCCCGCTGCCATAATGACATCGTCTTCATATCCCGGCATATAGCTCGGATAAGGCGTCACATGCGCATTAATCGGTGAAGCATATTGTATCGCCTGGCAAAAAGCGATCATCTTATCAGGGTCCTGAAACTCAACTGATTGAATCAGATCCGTTCTCGGCGCATTCCATGCAGGGTTTGACGTAAAGCCGAGCTTTTCAAGAAAACGGGCGGTAAATACCGCTCCCTTCAAGCTTTGCGCCACTACATGCGGAGCGAGAAAGAAACCTTGATACATTTCCTGCAGTGAATAGAGCGAAGCGCCGGCTTCACTTCCGATTCCCGGGGAGGTCATCCGGTAAGAGCAGGCCTCAATCCACTTGGCTTTCCCTACAAGATAGCCGCCCGTTTTAGCAAGGCCGCCGCCCGGGTTTTTGATCAGGGAGCCGGCCATAAGATCCGCTCCGACGTGGCAGGGTTCCCGCTCTTCTGCAAATTCTCCGTAGCAATTGTCCACAAAAACAATGACATCTTCTTTGATTTCCTTTACGAAACGAATCATCTCTTCAATTTCATTTATTCTGAAAGACGGACGATTCGCATATCCTTTTGAACGCTGGATGCCGATCACTTTTGTATTCGGCTGGATTGCAGCCCGGACCGCTTCAAAGTCCACTCTGCCTTCTGATGTTAAATCGACTGCATTGTATCCGATTTGAAATTCCTTAAGCGAGCCTGAATACTCCCCGCCTCTTACTCCGACGATTTCCTCGAGTGTATCGTAAGGCTTGCCTGTGATATAAAGCAATTCGTCCCCGGGTCTCAGCACACCGAAGAGCGCGATTGAAATCGCATGCGTTCCGGAAATGATTTGCGGCCGCACGAGTCCCGCCTCTCCTCCGAACACATCAGCATAGATCTTCTCCAGTGTATCTCGTCCGATATCATCATAACCGTATCCGGTTGAAGGCGTAAAATGCGTATCGCTTACTTTATGTTTTCTGTAGCTTTGCAGGACTCTCCATTCATTCCGTTCACTGATTTCTTCTATTCTTTTATGAACGGCGGAGATTTCCGCTTCTGTTTCTTCGGCGGTTTTTTGTAAAAGAGCGCCGTGGGTCAGTGTGTCAAACATGTTGTGTATACCTTCCTTACATGAATTTCTTCAATTCTCCGAGTATGCTTTGTTCTTCCTGTACATAACCTGAGACTTCGTAGCGTTCATTTTCTTCATTAAAATAAAGGCTGTCGATCATGGTCTCTGATTTGATGCGTGACATCAATTTGCCTTCGGCGGCAGGCACATGAACTTCATACGGCGTCATCAGCTCCCGGCGCAAATAAGCTTCGATTTCCGCTTTTAGTTTTGCTTCATCCCCGGCGATTCTGGCGCTGATCATGATGTGGCCTTCTCCCGCTGTCGGGATGAAGTCAGGAAGTGTCTCATCACGTTTGTTATAAGCGGTCAGCACCGGAATATCATCTGCCTCAAGCTCTTTTAACAGACCGAGGACCGTCTGTTCATGCCCGGCATAATCTTCATTGGATGAATCAATGACATGAATGATCAAGTCTGCTTCCTTCACTTCCTCAAGCGTTGAGCGGAAAGCGGCAATCAGCGTCGTCGGCAAATCCTGAATGAAGCCGACCGTATCAGACAAAAGGACGCTGTAGCCGCTTGGGAGCGCCATCTTTCTCGTCATCGGATCAAGCGTTGCAAACAGCAGATCTTCTTCATAGCTGTCAGAGCTTGTTAATTGATTGAACCATGTTGATTTTCCGGCATTGGTATACCCGACGAGTGCAGCCTGAAGCACGCCGTTCTTTTTACGTCTCTCCCGATAACGGCTTCTGTGGCGGGTAACCGTTGACAGCTGCACGTTAATTTCGTGTATGCGGTTTCTAATGTGGCGCCGGTCTGTTTCAAGCTTTGTCTCACCGGGCCCTCTCGTCCCGATTCCGCCGCCTTGTCTTGAGAGATTGATTCCTTGTCCGCTCAGACGCGGCAGCGCGTATTGAAGCTGGGCCAATTCGATCTGAAGCTTTCCTTCTCTCGTCTTCGCCCTTTTTGCGAAAATATCCAAAATAAGCTGCGTGCGGTCGATGATCTTCGCTTCAATTGCAGTGGCGAGTGATTTAAGCTGGCTCGGTGACAGTTCATCATTAAAAATGATCAGATCTGCTTCAAGCTCTTCACACAGCGCCTTCAGCTCGTCTACTTTCCCCTTGCCTATATATGTAGCGGCATCCGCTCTGTTCCGTTTTTGCGTAATCCGGGTCAGCACCGTTCCGTCAGCCGTTTTTGTCAATGAAGCAAGCTCTTCCATAGAATGTTCAAAGTGCTCATCTGTCATGTGCGGAAGCTGGCAGCCGACCAAAATGACCGTTTCTTTTTTTCCTTCCTGTTCGTTCAAATGGATGTTCCTTTCTGTGTCGTATTGGGCAGTAGTACTATCATACCAAACCCGCAGGGCGTATACCACACATCCGGCGGGTTTTAAAGAGAGAAATAAAAAATAGACCCCTCAAACCGGCTGAGAGGTCTATTCGTGAGCTGCCGCCTCATCTTTTATAAGTAAATCCTGGCTCTTGATCGTCATTAAATCGTTTTTTAAGTATTGGTCTCCCATTAAAAGTCTCATGGCCTGAGCGCGGATTGATTTTTCAATCACGTTTCTGACAAAGCGCCCGTTGCTGAATTTAATGGGGCTTGTCGTGCTTTTCACTGTCATTAAGTAATCTTTTAACTTCCACTCGGCTTCCTGGCTTAATTGATACTCCCGCTCTGCTATCATGCGCTTTGCGATGTCCATCAGCTGAGTGACAGAGTAATCCGGAAAGTCGATGCTGATAGGGAAACGCGATTGCAGGCCGGGATTTAATGACAGGAAATGTGTCATTTCTCTCGAGTACCCTGCCAGGATCAGAATAAATTCATGCTGTTTGTCTTCCATATGCTTGACAAGCGTATCAATCGCCTCTTTACCGAAATCCTTTTCTCCGCCCCTTGCAAGTGAGTATGCTTCATCAATGAATAAAATGCCCCCGAGCGATTTTTTAATCAGATCTCTCGTTTTTTGCGCCGTGTGTCCGATGTATTCACCGACCAGATCAGCACGTTCCGCTTCGATCAGATGTCCTTTGGAAAGCACGTTCATTTCGAAGAAAAGCTTGCCGATCAGTCTCGCGACGGTAGTTTTCCCGGTGCCGGGGTTCCCTTTGAACATCATATGAAGAGCTTGTTTTCCGACTTTCAGCCCTTGTTCGGCCCGTTTTTGGTTGACGAATATCCACGCGTAAATTTCTTTAATGTTGCGTTTCATTTCTTCCATACCCACTAATGTGTTCATTTCTTTTTCAATTTCTTTCAGAATGCTGTGTTTGGCTTCATTTTTTTGCAGGGCGGCCTGATATTCCGCCTCAGCTTCCGCATTTGTCAGCACTTGCTTTTGGCCATTAAGAATGATGTTAATTTGTCCGTTATTTTTATAGGTTACAGCGCGCTCCAACATGCTCACCTCTCTGTTCTCTCTTTATCTTACTCATGATGAAGCGGTTCTGTGACATCCGCCTATCATCATGAGACCCGTTTTCCTCTTTATCTGTCACTTTTTCCGTTCTCTTCGGGAATGATGTTGAATCCTGCGCTTTCCCGAGAAATATTTTTCATTTCTTATTGTATTCAGCAGAAACGGGAGGACAAACCATTTATTTTTATTTTCCGGGAAATGTTGGGGATATTTCTCATTTTTTTTATGAATGACAGCCGTACAAGCACCATTTGAATATCATCATATGCTGTAATGAGGTGATGGAGAATGGTTAAAATTTTTATAGACCCCGGTCATGGCGGAACTGATTCAGGTGCAACCGGAAACGGACTTCAGGAAAAAGCGGTCACGCTGGAGATCGCGCTGGCTTTGCGCACGATTCTGACGAATGAGTATGAAGGAGTTTCTGTCACGATGAGCAGGACAAGCGATAAGACAGTCAGCCTGACGGAGAGAACGGATGCCGCCAACAGCTGGGGCGCAGATTATTTTTTATCCATTCATATTAACTCAGGAGGCGGAACCGGATTCGAAAGCTATATTTACCCCGGTGTCGGAGCGCCGACCTCGACTTACCAATCAGCCGTCCACACGCAAGTGATTCAAGCATCGGGTTTTAATGACCGAGGAAAAAAAACAGCCAACTTCCATGTGCTGCGGGAGACAAGTATGCCGGCGATTTTGACGGAGAATGGTTTTGTTGATACGTCAGCTGATGCAAACAAACTGAAAACAGCCAGTTTTATTGAAAGCCTTGCAAGAGGACATGCCAAGGGCTTGGAGCAAGCTTTCGGTCTAAAAAAAAAGGCTGACTTATATAAAGTGCAAATCGGTGCATTCAAAGTGAAAGCAAATGCTGATGCGCTTGCCGCCGATGCGGAGTCTAAAGGTTTTGACGCGATTGTGCTTCCAAAAGGCGGCTTATTTAAAGTGCAGATCGGCGCATTCTCTTCCAGAGATTACGCTGAAGCGTTGGCCGCGCGGGCCGAAAAAGCCGGATTTGATGCCTTCATTATGCAAGACTAAATGAAAAAACCCCTGCTTTCCCTTTTTTGGGACGAACGGGGGTTTTTTGTTATTGAAGTATATCGGCGACAAACTGAGACCAAGCTTCAAGACGCTGATACACATTTTCCTCTTTCAGTTCGCTCAGTTTCATCCAGCGCCCGGCGATTTGATCTTTTTCTTTCACTTCGACTTGTGCCGCAGACGCTAACTGGAGCGCAGAAAGGATGCCGATATGCACCTTCCCTACATCGTTTTCATCATCATTGATCAGGCCGAGTGTGACAATGTTTTGTTTGTCCTCCTCGCGAATGTACAGTTCTTCCGCCAGCTCCCGGTCGGTATTCTGTTTCAGCACTTCCGAAAATGAAGCCGCCCCTTCCATAGGGTTCATGTGTCCGCCGAAGCCGAGAGAAAGCTTATTATGGAGGCGCGATTCCCCTCCGCCCGCAAGCCGTTCATACACAAACACCTCATCATCGCGGCGGATGACGACATACGGAATCGGCTGTTTAAATCGCGGGTCCTCTTCCGCGTCGCCTCTTCTGATTTCAAAAAAATGCGCCTCAATTTGAGCCATAATGTTTACGATACGTTCATCCTCGCTGTTGACTCCCTGAAATGTCAGCATTTCGTTTTGAAAGACGTCACTCCGCGGTGCAGCCAAGATGATTTCATCCATTTTATTCATGCCCGTTCCTCCTGTCTTACCTCTCCACTCAAGCCAAAAGAGCAGATATTATATCTGCTCTTCATCTTGGCCAAAATAAAAATCTTCGTCCTTAATCGGTTCTACCGTCGCCTTTTTGTAGCCGTTCCCTTTCATGGAGAAGAAATCATGTGATTTTGTTTTGGTGTTTAATCCGTTTAATACGATCGGATTAATATCCTCTTCTTCAAAGTAAGGATCGAACCCTAAGTTCATCAAAGCTTTATTGGCGTTATAGCGGATGAATTTCTTTACATCGTGTGAGAGTCCGACTTGATCGTACAAGTCCTCTGTATATTCAAGCTCATTTTCATATAACTGATTCAGAAGGTCAATCGCAAATTCACGAAGCTCTGCTTTTTTCTCTTCTGTCTGTTTATTATAAATTTCCTGAGCAAGGAGACCGACATACACGCCGTGAATCGCTTCGTCACGAAGGATCAGGTTAATGATCTCACCGCTTTGCATCAGTTTTCCTTGTCCGTAGAAATATAACGGATAATAGAAACCGCTGTAGAAAAGGAAGCTTTCCAGATAGACGGAAGCAACCATCGCTTTGAACAGTGAAATTTCATCATCTTTTTGAATGGCTTTGTAAAGCCCGACAATCATTTGCGCTTTTTTCTGCAAATATTTATTTTGTTTAACCCATTCAAATACTTCATTAATCGTTTCAGTCGGAGCAAGCGTCATAAAAATATTTGAATATGATTTTGCGTGCACCGCGTTTTCCATCATCGCCATGAAATTAAGAACCGCTTTTCGCTGATGACCTTCGACGTGCTCGGCCACAATCGGCATGCCCGTGTTCCCCTGCTCTGTATCAAGCAGTGTCAGGCCGGCGAGCACCTTCATGTACGTATCCTGCTCATTTTTACCCAAATACTTCCAAGTAAGAAGATCGCCGTTTAATGCGATCTCTTCCGGAAGCCAAAACTGCTTTACGTTTTGGTTGTAAAACATTTGGGTGAAATCATCTTCATGCTTTGACCAGTTTGCTGCGTCATAAATTTTTGTCACTGTAAACTCTCCTTTAATCAAACGACACAAGAAAGACAGCTGTCCTGCCCGGTATCTTTCGTTCTTGCATAGTAAATGGTTTTGATGCCTCTATGGTGGGCATACAGATCAATACGGTTCAGATCACGAGTTGTCATCGTATCTTTCAAAAACAGGGTAAAGCTGATTCCCTGATCGATATGCTGCTGGATTGTCGCGATCATATCCACCACTTTGAACATGTCCATATCATAAGCTTCTTTGTAGAAGAACCAGTTATTAGACGCTAACCCCGGCATCGGGTAATACGTTTTTGAATTTCCGTATGTTCTTTCTTCGATCCGTTCCATGATCGGCATAACGGACGCCGTGCTGGATTGGACGTAGGAAATGGAACCTGTCGGCGCGATGCACAGTCTGTAGCTGTGGTACATGCCGTTTTCAGCGACAAACGCCTTCAACTCTTTCCAGTCTTCGATTGTCGGAATGTGCATGCCTTCAAAGAGCGCAGCGATTTTTTCGTATGCCGGTGAGAACTCTTTTTCGATGTATTTATTGAAATATTCTCCCGTTGCATAAGTGGAGCCTTCATAATGCTCAAACGTTTCGCCTTTTTCTTTCGCAAGCTCAGCTGAACGCTGGATGGAATAAAAGTTCACCATCATAAAGAACGTATTCGCGAAATCTCTTGCTTCCGGGCTTTCATACGCGATGCCGTTTTGGGCCAGGTAGCCGTGAAGGTTCATGGCGCCTAAACCGATCGACTTCATCGCTTTGTTCGCGCGTCTGACTGCCGGCGCGTTGCGGATATCCGTCGTCTCAGATACATGAGTCAGGGAATCCGTCGCGAGTTTCACCGTGCGCTCAATCGATTTATGTTTCATGACATTCAAAATATTTAATGAACCAAGGTTGCAGGAAATGTCCAAGCCGATTTCGTCTTCTTCATCATAATCTGTGTAAGCCGAAACTTGTGACGCCTGAAGCACTTCAGAGCAAAGGTTCGAGAATTTCACTTTTGATACGTGGTTATTCGCGTGCTCTTTGTTTACGTTGTCCTGGAACATAATGTACGGATAACCTGACTCAGAACGGAGAACGGCAAGCTTTTCAAGCAATTTGCGCGCATTCACTTTTTCTTTTTTGACACGAGGGTTGTCGACAAGCTCTTCATACATCGCCGTCATGTCCATTTCGTCCATATGCTGGCCGTATTCTTTATAAATCGTATGCGGATAGAATACATAAGCCGCTTTATCCTCACGTGCAAGCTCAACGAACTTATCCGGAATGACGACACCGATAGAAAGCGTTTTGACGCGCACATCTTCATCCGCAGAAATCTTTTTCGTATCAAGAAAATCATTGATATCGCGGTGGAAAATATTTAAATACGCCGCGCCTGAGCCTTGTCTTTGGCCCATTTGGTCAGCGTAACGGAACGCATTATCAAGAAGCTTCATGACGCCTACAACACCTTTTGTGGCGTTTTCAACATCTTTAATCGCTTCGCCTTTCGCGCGAAGCTTGGACAGATTAAGAGAAACCCCGCCGCCCAATTTAGACAGCTGCATGGAAATATCGATCGCCCGTGAAATATCGTTTAAGGAATCATTGACTTCGAGCAAGAAGCAGCTCACCAGTTCTCCGCGGCGTTTTCTGCCGGCATTCAAAAATGTCGGTGTACTCGGCTGATATTCCTGGTTGATCATCAGGTTTACATATTCTTTTGCTTTCTCAGTGTCGCCGTTTGCGAAGAACAGCGCGACGATTGAGATTCGGTCCTCATAACGCTCGAGGATTCTTTTCTTGTCATTCGTTTTCAAAGCATAGTCATTATAAAATTTAAACGCACTCATGAAGGAAGGAAAACGAAACTTCTTTGCGTAAGCTGTCTTAAACACTTCTTTAATGTCTTCAAAAGAGTAAAGGCTTAAGAATTCCTCTTCGTAGTATTGGTTTTCAATCAAATAATCCAGCTTCTCTTTTAAATCGTGAAAGTAAACTGTGTTTTGATTGATATAGTCAACAAAATAGCTATGTACAGCCTCTTTATCTTTATCAAACTGGAATTTTCCATCTTGTTGGATCATGATTTCGTTATTTAACTGGATCCATTTTGGCACTTGATTTTGTGACAACTCTTTCTACCTCCTGAGTAAACAATTCAACGTCTTTAGATGTGCCGCTGAGTTCAAATTTGTGCAAGATCGGCACCTGATATTGTCTTGAAATGGTATCGGCGCTTTTTGCAAAGTTATCGCCCCATACTTTGTTGCCGCTCGCAGCGACTCCTAATAAGAGATGGGCGTATTTTTCGAGAAATGATTGTGTTGATGCCGGTACCTGACCGAAGTTTGTCGTGTAGGTGACCAAAACAAACGGAGTGTCCACGTGGTCCGTTTCGTCCACCTTGCGGATCAGCTGAAAGTCTGTTTTATTCACAAAACGCTGAACATTCCCTGTCTTTGAATCAAATATGATTTGAACCATCCTTATCACGACCTATCAAAAATAATGAATCTCTTAACACTATATATAGTATACTAACCTCTCAGAAAAACACAACATATTGAGATCGATTTATAAAAAATTCATATTTTTGAAAGAGCGGACTTTGGCTCTGGCCCGATTAACGCCCAAAAAAGAGAGCAGAACGAGAATCATCTCTCATCCTACTCAAGGTGTCATGTGTAAGCCGATGTCTATCATAACATGAAAAAAAACTGCTTAGTAGTCTAGACTTTTATTCTTATTTTTTGTAAGAATCACATTTTTTTTCGCTTTCAACGGTTTCTTCAATCTCCACATCAGCACCGATTTCTTTCAGTACGGCTTTCAGAGCGCTTGTGATGGAAGCCTCTCTGATCAGTTCTTTGCCGTCAACGATGATGCTGGTTCCATATTCATAGCAGGAATCATCTTCACAGGTTTCTTCCCAATGGTTGATTATCACCTTGTGTTTCAATCGTCTCACCCTCTGCATGATCAATGTCAGTACTTAGTGTAGCTTGTGCGGCCCGCTTTGTAAATTCGAACGCTTGTGAAATTTATTCAAGCTCATCCAGCGCCGTTTCTTTTTTCAGTTCGATTTTATTCGTTTTTTCATCATAGCGGTATATTTTTAAGTAACCGTCCTCGACGATGCCGAACCGATTATGTTCCAGCTGCACCATGCCTTCTGTCTGCGGTTCGGCATCCGTTGAGCCGCCGTCATCATCCGTCACCACCGTCTCATGATTGCTGCAAGCTCCAAACAGCAAAAAAACAGCGATCCAAACGAGCGTAATCCTGATTCTTCTCAGTTCATTTTCACTTTCGAACACGATTTTCCGAACCCCCTTTTATGATTCCGATATACAGCCTGCAATATACAGAGATGCGCATAGAAAAAGACCATTGTTCATGGTCTTTTTCAAAAAGTCTATTCAAGCTCAAGCTGGACGTTTTTTTGCGGGGCGAACGTGGAGATGGCATGTTTATAAATAAGCTGCTGCTTCCCCTCCGTTTCGAGCAAAACGGTAAAGTTGTCAAAGCCTTTTACCTGGCCGCGAAGCTGGAAGCCGTTGAGTAAAAACACCGTGACGAACGTATTGTCTTTTCGGATTTGATTCAAAAACTGATCTTGAATATTAATCGGTTTCATGTTTCGTCCTCCTTGGTTCTCAATACAATACTGTTTCGATTAAATTTCCAGTTTTCCTGCTATGCACTCGAAAATTTCCTTTTTTTTCTGCTCAATATCAACAGGCGGCGTCATATCTGTCCATGAAACGGGCATTTTATTGCGAAACCAGGTCAGCTGGCGTTTCGCATATCGCCTAGAATTTTGTTTTAATTGTTCCACAGCCTGAGGGAGCGGGACTTTACCATCAAGATATTCATACAGCTCTTTATAGCCGATCGCCTGAATCGATTGGCTGTCCCGTATATTCATATCATACAGCCGCTTTACTTCGTCAAGAAGGCCGGTTTCCAGCATCAGGTCAACGCGCTCGTTAATCCGGCCGTACAGCACTTCTCTGTCCATTGTAAGACCGATAAGAACCGCATTGTAAAGCAGCTCCCGTTTTTGGGTTTTAAGATGCTCTGACATTGTTTTTCCCGATACATGCAAGATTTCGAGCGCGCGGATGACTCTTCGCGTATTGTTTTGATGAATGGCCGCCGCCGCTTCCGGGTCGGCTGCCGCAAGCTTGGCATGAAGCGCTTCCGCCCCTTCTTCAGCCGCCAGTTTCTCCATGCGCTCCCGGAATACAGGGTCGCCGGAGTTTTCCGTGAACGTATAGTCATACAGCACGGACTGAATGTACAGACCCGTCCCCCCGACAATCATCGGCAGCTTTCCTCTATCGGCAATCTCGGTGATTTTTCCCCTTACCATTTTCTGATAATCCGCCGTTGAAAAAGTGTCGGACGGCTCCAAAATATCAATCAGGTGATGCGGCACGCCTTCTGTCTCTTCTTCGGTGACTTTGGCCGTTCCGATGTCCATCCCTTTATATACCTGCATGGAATCTCCGCTGATGATTTCCGCATTCAGCATTTTCGCGAGTCCGATGCTTAGTTTTGTTTTTCCGACTGCCGTCGGTCCGACAAGTATGACGACAGGCTGTTTTTTATTTTTCAATATGTATCACTCTCTTTTATAAATCTCCCCCTAATTATAGCATTCATTTCTTCAGGCACCTATCCATTTTGCCCTTTTTCCTGAGCGCTAAACGTCCGCTACCACCCGATCGGCTCGTTTCCGACAACCTCTCTCGTTTTTCCTTTGAGTGTATGGCGGTGCGTTTTCCGTCCTTCCTCCCGCGGATCGTAAACGACGCCGCCGTGCTGGATCTGAATCGGCTCATTGTAGGCGGCAAAGGTGGTCTCTGAAAGCTCATGGTAATGTGTTCCGTCAACCCTCGGGATGGCAGGGCCGGAAATGCCGTAATACCTATGAAAATGGCCGTTTTCAAACGAGGTGATGCCCGTATAGAAATGTGTATGCTGATCTGTATTGCTGCCGTTCTCCGGCTGCGAAAAGCCTTCGATCAAATGGTAATGCCCCTGCACTACATCCGTAACCGCCCGGTATGCGTGTGTGTGCGGAGGTTTTTTTGACCAATCGGACTGATACAGGCCCACAAAAGCTCACTCCTTTATTTTTTTGATAAACGCCCAATCAAAAAGTGGTAGGCTGAATACTCTGTTATCATCTCAAATTTATTCTTGGAGGTACCTAAATTATGAATGAAGAATACGCATATGTTGCAGATAGTGATATGAGACCGTTTGGACGGCCCGGATTTGGGTTCGGACGGCCGGGCTTCGGGTTCGGGCGTCCCGGATTCGGATTCGGCTTTGGGCGGCCGGGTTTTGGATTTGGCCGGCCTTGGTTTGGCTATGGATTCGGACGGCCGTTTGGATTTTTCGGCGGACCGTTTGCCGGAGGGCTTGTCGGAGGTCTGGTCGGAAGCGCTTTATTCAATCCGTACCTGTACGGGGGTTACGGCTACGGCTATCCGTACGGAGGTTATCCGTATTACTATTGACGAATCAAAAAGGCTCCTCCCCGGGGGCCTTTTTATATAGGCCTAATGTCTTGACTTGGCGGGCAAAGTTCGGATATTATTTTATTTTACTGCCTTTAAACAAAAGGCATAAGGATTATGATGAGAGGGGGATTTGATATGATTCTGGGTTATATCTTCCTCACAATTGCTATTTTATCAGAGTCAATCGGCGCGGCCATGCTGAAGGTCTCCCGCGGATTTACGCGGTTTTTGCCGAGCGCGCTTGTAGTGGCAGGCTATTCATTGGCCTTTTATATGCTTTCACTGACACTGAATCTCATTCCGCTCAGCTTATCCTATGCAACATGGAGCGGAGCCGGAACGGTGCTCGCATCCATTATCGGAGCGAAATGGTTTCATGAAAAACTGGACAAGCAGGCCGTCATCGGACTCTTTTTCTTATTGGCCGGTGTCATTTTGATGAATTGGTAGAAAGGAGAGGCATGCTGATGAAAGGATTACTTTGCTTGGCATTAGCCATTGTATCAGAAGTGTTCGGGAGCACGATGCTGAAGCTGTCGGACGGTTTTACGCACCTGTGGCCCGCTCTCGGCGTCATTGCCGGAATCGGAGCCTCTTTTATGTTTTTGAGCTTCTCATTGAAAAGCCTTGATTTATCCGCCGCATACGCGACATGGTCAGGTGTCGGCACCGCTTTAACGGCAATTGTCGGCTTTTTTGTTTTTAAGGAGGCCATGACAGTCAAAATGATGATCGGGCTTGTTTTGGTCATCACGGGCGTCATCCTGCTGAACCGTTCCAAGTCTCAAAAAGCTAAAAAAAATCAAACGGCCCGGAGCTGACCGTTTGAACTCGTCAAGCGCGGGCAGCTTTTACTTCAACCTCAAGCTCCATCTCCACGTTTCCTTGGACCGCTCGTGAAATCATACATGAGGACTCTGCTTTATGCGCTAACTTCCTGGCGAGCGTAAAGTCCGTTTCGGCTGCATCCGGCTTTAATAATATAAACGGGCGGTGAATGATTTTCTGGTACGTGAACACACCGTTCGTGACGTCTACAATTCCTTCAGATTCCATATGTAGATCTTCTTTATCCAGGCCGCTTCTTTCCATCATCGCCGCAAGCGTTATAATATAACAGGTCGCGGCCGCTCCAAGCAGCATTTCATCAGGATTTGTGCCTTCTCCGGGTCCGTCCATTTCCTTAGGAATGGACACAGCCGTTTCCAGCCGGCCGCTTTTAATATCGCCGACGTCATTGCGATTTCCGGGCCAATTTGCCTTTAAATAAAAGTGATGTTTTGCCAAGGGACAAACCTCCTTTTTTTCAGTTTACTCATCTTTCACTCGTTTGTCTTTTTTTAAGCTTACGAATACTCTTGATTGATCACTCTTTTTATCGTACGGACAAACCGGTAAAATTCCTCCGTTTTTGTGAATTCCCTTTCGCGGTAATCAAAATTATCAAAAAACGCTTCCCGCTGTTCTCTGCTGATCTCAAGCTGTATGCTCAGCCCGGTTTGCGCCTGGTTATTGATATTTTCGGTGTCAACCCCGGCCAGACCGGTTTTTGTGGTTGCCAATTCTGCAGAAAATCCGTTTCGTTCGAGAGCTCTCACCAATTTTTTCGCCCGCTTCCGGTCGCTTCCTCCGACAAGAGTATTTTTCTCGTCGCCCTTATAACCGTGAACTGCGATAACATAATGGTGCTGCTTAATGCTTTCGACTGCTGAAGGCTCATCGAACCTGGTGCTCGTAATATGAAGAGTCTGGTTATCATGCGTTTTTAATCCCTCAAACAGATAGGTTGAGTAATCATCTCTGAAAGAGCGGACGATCTCGCTCACCCCGCCCTCAATTCTCCCTCCGTGCGGCGACATGATCAATACGGGGCTCCCCTTTCGCTTATTGTACGATATATGATAATCATCGGGGTCTTCATGTTCAGCCAAATCTTTAAAATCTGTGTATGTATCAGAAGAATTCGAGGGATCAGGGTCTGACGCATAATGAGCACATCTTATTAGTAAGACCATTGCTACGATAATGATGACATTAAGTAAAATTCTTTTCATCAGCTCTCCTTCTTTGCTCCTTTCTGAAAAATGACATGTTCATTATATGGATTTTTGTCAATAGGTCTTATCTTAACATTCTATTAACATTATCATCAGTGAAAAACTTCCCGGTTTCGAAAAATCAATGGATTGTCACGGTTCAAGCGCTCAAATGCCGGGCATCAGTGAAAAAAGGTTGAGAGAGGGCAAAAAAAAAGGGAGGAACGCCCGAATTTTCAGGGGCGGGAGATTCACGGCCGGAAACGGACGGCATCAAGAATACGCTTTTAAAAATGAATATCCGCCTCCCGAAGCAAATGCACAGGACAGAATGGAGCCAGTCAAAAAAGTTCTCATCTGCCTTTTTGTACAGCAAAATGCCGTTACAGCCCGCTCATCCCCTTTTTTTATCATAATGGTCCGTTTTGAAATGGAGCCGTCTTTTTTCATATATATAATATCAATCGGAAGCTGTTTTTCCAAGGAATGTCTCAATATTATGTTCATGTATATACCTCCTTCCGCCGGCTTCATTATAAACGAACAAAAGTTCCATCCCAACTCGATTTCTTCTCCTGAAAAAGCCGCAAGTAACCAGCGCTCCTGAAGGACAAACAAACTGACCGAACATACGGCCTGTTCATATGGTATAGAGAGAATCGCCAGAATGGGAGGAAAAGTATATATGTTTGGTTACTCAATGGTACAAATGGTGCGGTCAAATGCTCATAAGCTGGACTGGCCGCTCAGAGAAAACGTATTACAGTTATATAAACCTTTCAAATGGACACCTTGCTTTTTGCACAAGTTTTTCGAAAAAAAGGTGAAAAACAGAAAGAAAATGTCAGTCATCATTGAATTTGAAGAGGGCTGCCATGAATCCGGTTTTCACAGCACAGGACAGGTCTTATCAAAAGAAAAACGCTGCACCATAAAAAAGCAGTTTCAAACAATCAATTGCTGCAGCGCCGAAGTCACTCCGTCCGCCCTTCACATGCTTCTTTCGCAATGCCGGGATATCCGTAAAATCTATTTAAACCGTGAAGTAAAAGCGCTCCTTGATACGGCAGCTGAATCGTCTCATGCAAAAGAAGTGACCCGTAACGGCACCGTATTAACAGGAAAAGGCGTAACCGTCGCCGTTATTGATACCGGAATCTATCAGCATCCCGATTTAGAAGGCAGAGTTATCGGATTTGCGGACTTTGTCAACCAAAAGACAGAACCGTATGATGACAACGGACACGGCACCCATTGCGCCGGTGATATCGCAAGCAGCGGCGCTTCATCTTCCGGTAAATATCAGGGGCCGGCGCCGGAAGCCGATCTGATCGGAGTCAAGGTATTAAACAAATCAGGATCAGGAACCTTGGCTGATATCATTGAAGGTGTGGAATGGTGCATACAATATAATAAAGAACACACAAAGAATCCGATCAGAATCATCAGCATGTCACTGGGCGGAGATGCGCTCAGATATGATAAAGAAACGGACGACCCGCTCGTCAAGGCCGTTGAAAAGGCATGGAATGAAGGAATCGTCGTCTGCGTCGCCGCGGGCAACTCCGGTCCGGAAGCTCAAACGATTTCAAGCCCCGGTGTCAGCGAGAAGGTCATCACAGTAGGCGCCTATGATGACAATGATACGGCCGGCAATGAAGACGATACGGTCGCTTCTTTCTCAAGCCGCGGCCCGACGGTGTACGGAAAAGAGAAGCCTGACATTCTTGCGCCCGGGGTCGATATCGTATCTCTCCGTTCTCCGCGTTCATATCTTGACAAATTACAGAAATCAAACCGTGTAGGCTCCTTGTATTTCAGTCTGTCGGGCACGTCCATGGCCACTCCGATCTGTGCGGGCATTGCCGCCTTAATCCTTCAGCAGAACCCGCAGCTTTCGCCTGACGAAGTGAAAACACTGATCAAACAAAGTCCGGATCAATGGACAAATGAAGATCCGAACATTTACGGAGCGGGCGCAGTAAACGCTGAAAACGCCGTGCCGAAAGAGTAACCTTTTTATCATGAGAACGGGGTCGTCTGCACCGGCAGATGACTCCGTTTTTCAGGTGAACAGATGAAACATTTATAATGAAGGAACTCGGAACGCTTCAGAACCGGCTGTCAGAAAAAAAGATCAATGCAAGGCAGTGTATTTCTAAAAAAATAGGGAATAAGTATGGTGTAGATAAAAGGAGGAATCACAATGGCACTTACAAACACCGAATTGTCTGAATGGCTGCAAAAACAGATCGGACAAACGCTTGATATCAGAAAAGGAGAGCTGACAGACAGCCGAAACGAGATTTCTGATATGGATCAGATCATGCTTCACCTTGATGATGTTCTCGTCCGCCGGACAAACCATCCCGATGACTATGTAGCGGACGAAGAACTCGTCTTAAAAGGGCACGGCACAACCTATACGGAGGAAGGAAATGTCCCGCTTCCCCAAGATGCGTATGAAATCCCTCTGCTAGGCGACATTACCATCCAAAAGGAGCAAGACGGATTAAAGGTACATACAGATCGGGCCGTTTATACAATCGGGACCCGGAAAGAGCAATAAAAAGAAAAAACGCCCTGAATCAGCGGCGTTTTTTTATTGGTTTTTTTCTTCAGAATATCCGTGGAACATCGTGAATGCGCAAAGCATAATGCCTAAAATAATGATAATCGGGAGCCAGATCACGGCAAACTTATAATCCGGTTCGGCAAAAGCGCCTATAACCGCCCCAAAGCAATACAGCACCAAGGCAAGCGCGCGCAATACAGCATCTCTCGTAAACTGCTTCCGCTTGTCCGCTTTGTAAAACCTTGCGGTGAGATCTTCAAAAAAATTAGCGAGCGTTCCCGTTAATACGGTCGTGGAAATCCCCGCTACACCAAGTTTTCTCGCGGCTGTCGTCTGCATTCCCATTGCGAAGCTGAGCAGCATAATCAGCACATAAACAGAAATGGCATCTGCAAAAAAGCAGGAGAACAAAGCAAACAGCAGCAAAGCAGCTCCTTCAATAGCTAAAGCGGCAGTTACCGCAGGGGGCCAGAATGATTTCTTTTTATTGCCTACAAGCAGGGCCGCGGCAATAACGCCGGCAATAAATCCGATTAACGAGGTTAACGATTTGAGTACGGCAAGGTGCCATGAGTTGCCGACCGCCAGGCCGAACAGAACGATGTTCCCCGTCATATTGGCGGTAAAGATATGTCCCAGGCTTAAATAACCGATCACATCCACAATTCCCGCTGTTAAACAAAGAAGTAAAAGTGCAATATTTCGGTATGTAGTCACTGTCAATGTGATCCAATCCTTTCTCATGCTGATTCCAACATATAAGTTTACTCTTTGCCATTTCATATGTCCAGCCGGCGTGCCGCTTTTTCAGAGCATAAAAAAACTCCGGCGAACCGGAGAAGCTACTGAACGATAAATAATACTCTCGTGCCGTCGGAATATCCGCTCATTTGATTTCCAACCCATGAACCGGCCCCGCGGTTATCCGACGGGGTTACATATCTGATATCAGCCCCCGCCCCGCCTTCTGTGCAGACTGCCATGGGCCATTCATCACGGTCAAACCCGGGCTTTGTCGGAATTCCTTTCAATGATTCTTTCCTTCTATTTTCCGCTCCGCCCCGATCAATTGTACAAATCTCAGAATGACCTGCCGAAATGGCGTCTTTTATATGATTTCCCGTCTCCGGATATTTTGACAGCGGGAAATACAGCACCTGATCGTATCGGGATGCGGCACGAGCAGCACTGTCCGAATGGATGCCGGCGCCCGTAAAGCCGAACTGAAGAGAGATCACCAAAAGCAGACTTGCCGCCCATTTCATAAACGCATTCATTCACATCCTCCTTAAGAAGTTGATATGAAGCGTAAATATGTATATTAGCCGGATTTAACACACATGATGAAATGGCAAAAAAAGTTTGCTGTTTTGTTGATAATCAACGAAAATGGCGTCTTTACGATTTGTCTATTGAACCGGCTTCTGTTTCCTTATATATTTTAGACATACTTATGAGCCGTTGTGATCAGTGTCTTCGGCAGATAAAAGGAGGAATGCCGTCCGGTCGGCAGGCACCGGCTGTTTGTTATGTCGTTTCAAAAACATGAAGGCGGGGAAATCCAGATGGAAAAAACAATGTTTCACCCACACTCACCCGAGTTTCACGAAAACCCTTTTGCGGTTTTAAGCAGATTCAGAGAGCAGGACCCCATACATAAATTCGAACTGCAGCGTTTTGGAGGCACCTTTCCGGCTTGGCTCATCACGCGTTATGATGATTGTATGGCGTTTTTGAAAGACGGCAGAATTACGAGAGATGTAAAACGGGTCATGCCGAAGGAGCTGATCGCGAAGCTGAATGTCAGTGAAGATATCGATTTTGTCTCAGAGCATATGCTGGCAAAAGACCCCCCGGATCATTCACGACTTCGATCTTTGGTGCATCAGGGGTTCACTCCCCGGATGATTGAGCAGCTTCGCACCGGGATAGAGCAGATCACAGAAGAGCTGCTGGATGAAATGGAAACAAAAGCAGACCCTGATATCATGAGAGATTTCGCCGCACCGCTTCCGTTTATCGTCATTTCCGAACTGCTCGGGATTCCGAAAGAGGACCGCGCCAAATTTCAAGTGTGGACAAACGCAATGGTCGACACGTCAGAAAGCGGACAAGATGCGACCAACCAGGCTCTCAAAGAATTTAAACAATATATGAAAACACTGATCGAAGAAAAAAGAAAACATCCGGGTGAAGACCTGACGAGCAAGCTTATTTACGCTGAAGAGGACGGCCAAAAACTGAGTGAATCAGAGCTGTATTCCATGCTGTTTTTGTTAGTCGTTGCCGGGCTTGAAACAACGGTTAACCTTCTCGGCTCCGGCACCCTGGCGCTTCTTCTGCACAAAGACCAGATGGAGAAGATAAAGCGGCAGCCGGAAAATATTCAGACGGCGGTCGAAGAGCTTTTGCGTTATACCTCTCCCGTCATCATGATGGCAAATCGATGGGCGATTGAAGATTTCACTTATAAAGATGTTTCTATTAAAAAAGGCGATATGATATTTATCGGCATCGGTTCAGCCAATCGGGACCCGGAATATTTTGATGATCCTGATACATTAAATATAGCGAGAACACCGAACCGTCATATCTCTTTTGGATTCGGCATTCATTTTTGTCTCGGGGCTCCGCTCGCCCGGATGGAAGCATCCATTGCCTTTACTGCGCTTTTAAAACGGTTTCCGAATATAGAGCTGAAAGGCGCGGCCGAGGATGTAACATGGAGAAAAAATGTGTTTTTGAGAGGGCTTGAAACATTGCCTGTCAGATTTTAATATCGCCCCCCCTGTTTATCGGGGGTTTTTTTAATGTCTTATAAACAGAAATCAATATCACATTGAAGATTTAGTACATAGTTAATTTAGTTCTATATAGATAAAAAAGCGGCCGGATTGCTCCGGCCGTTCTCTATTACCGTTTTACCAACTCATTTGTTTCGTCCAGCTTTTTTCTGAAAGATTTAAGGAAATTTGCGCTGATCGTTCCTTTGTTTGCGTACAGTTTTTCGCAGAATGCCTTAATGGCGTTTTGCGGCTTCGGTTCCGACAGCATCGTGACATGATTGGAAGAGTGGACGTCCAGCAGGTGAAACTGTTTCATCTGGTGTTCCCATTCTTTCCAATACGCATCATGGTCTAACGGAATTTGTTCTTCCTCTGCCGTCAGATAACGTTCAAGATCTCCGAGGAACAAACCGCTTTTATTACGGAAGTAGTAGCATTGCAGCGCTTCCGGATGAGGCAGCGGCTTCATGTCATACTCTTCCATTCCGTAAGCGAGCTGCGTCTTCATCATTTGCTCCAGCTGCATCCGGATCGCTTCTTCGGATTTTGGCAGACCGCGCTTTTTGGCAAGGCCGATCAATTCTTTCAATACTTCTTCTTCCTCAGCCTGGACGGTAATGTCTTCTCTGCTGATTAATGCCTCTTCAAGGTTTTCAGGCTTAAGATATGCTGTAAGCATCGTATTGATCGTTTGCAGCATGACTGACTTAACAGATGGTTTTCTTTCTTTCCATTTTTCACTGTACGGAGTGTCGATCATGACGGCGCTTTTTACCGTATGACCTTCCTCCTGCAAGAGGCGCGCGGTTTCATATGCAAGCATTCCGCCCAAGGAATATCCGCCGAGATCATAAGGGCCTTTCGGCTGTACCGCTTGGATGATTCTCTTATAAGAAGCGGCCGTCTCTTCGATTCCTTGCAGCGGCTCTTTCCCTGTCAAACCTCTTGCCTGGATGCCGTAAAAAGGTCGCTGACTCTTTTTGGCGAATGGCTGGTATGCTTCCACGCCTCCCGTTCCGCCGTGAAACCAAAAAACAGGACGGCCTTTTTCTCTTTCATTCAGCTTGACGAGTTCGGGAAAATTCCGGCCCGTCTCCTGTGGTTGGTTCGTTTTTAACAGCATGCCGATCTCCTGAAGAGTGCTGCATTTCTGAAGAGCCTCCAGACTGATGCGGCTGTCTCCGTCCTCAAGTTTTTTCAACAGCTGAATAGAGGAGATTGAATCGAAGCCGTATTCAGTCAGCGGCTTATTTTGATCAATTTCCGCTGCCTTCATCCCCAGAATGTCAGCCACAATGTCAGCTGCGCTCTCGCGGCAGAGCTGAGGGTCCTGTGAAACCGGTGCAAGGCTGATGTCTTCTGGCTGACCGCCTTTCCAATACTTATGGTTTTCAAAAGGATATGTCGGAAGCGGCACTCTTTTAACAGATTTGCCTTGGTGGAGTCTGTCCCACGGTATATCCGCACCTTTCACCCAGCAAAATGCAAGTTTTTCGAGATTGTTTTCAGCCAACAGCGTCTCCGTGACGACTGTACCGAGAGTCCCTTCCAGTAAAATGCCGATATCTCCTGATCCAGTCTGCTGACTGCCTGTAAAGAAGCTTTTCATTCCATTGCTTTCTTCGGAAAATGCTCTGTACTCTTTCAGTTTTTCCAGCAATTCATCTTGATTGCGGGCAACGAGTGCCAGGCGGCCGTTCATCGCCTCACGGCCGGTCTGAAGCGTATAAGCAATATCCCGCAATGACGGAGTATCTCCAGTTTGCACAAAATCAGCCAGCTGACCTGCGGCCGCCTTAAGACGCCCTTCGCTCTTAGCAGAAAGCACGATAAGCTGCGGTTCATGCACAGATTCTTTGTCTTTATGGCTCGAGCTGTACTGTTCCAAGACGACATGCGCATTCATGCCGCCGAAGCCATAGCTGTTAATTGCGGCCCGGCGCGGGATCGGTCTGCCCGTATGGTCGGTGAGCTGTGTCCATTCCTGATTGTCTTCGGTGAAACGGAAGCGGCTTTTCTGAATGGCCATTTGCTCATTTGCAGCTGTAAATCTGGGAATGCCCGGGATGGTATGATGCTTCATGGCCATCGCCACTTTTATAAGGGCGGCCAGTCCGGAAGCGAGTTCGCCGTGCCCGATGCAAGGTTTCACGGTGCTGATATAACAAGGCGCGCTTTCCTCTTGATTTGCAGACTCGCCGTAACCCGCTTTGATTGCATTAAACTCCAGCGCATCTGCCATTTCAGAGGCAATGCCGTGCGCTTCAATATAAGTGACAGTTTGCGGATCAACATCGGTGTCTTCGTACGCTTTTTTCATCGCGGCCTTCATTCCCGCCGGATTCGGTGCGTGAAGCGACATGCCTTTACCGCCGTGAGACACTCCTGTTCCTTTAATGACCATGTGAATATGATCGCCGTCTTCAATTGCCGCCTCAAGCGGTTTGATGATGATAACGCCCGCCCCTTCGCTTCTGACAAAGCCATCGGCATCTTTTTGGAACGATTTCGCCCGGCCGTTTTTGCTTAAATACCCCATTGAATCAAAACCGATAAAACCCTTCGGCGACTGCAGAATATTGGCGGCGCCCACGACAGCCTGCTCACATTCGTTATGACGGATTGATTGAACCGCCCTGTGCAATGCCACCAGCGTTGACGTGCAGGCAGCCTCGTAATATTCACTCGGTCCTTGTAAATTCAAGGCATATGATATTCTGTTCGGAATGATGGACGGGATGGCTGTTCCATTGTTCGGATCGCTGTTGCCCGCGGCAACGAAAACGCCTGTCGGTCTGCTTGATAACGCCTTATTTGTCAGGCCCGCATCCTCCATTGCCTTCCATGTATGCATCAAAAGCAGAAATTGCTCCGGCCCCATTTGTGATGCCTCTTTAGGGGAAATTCCGAAAAAGAGCGGGTCAAATTCGCCGACACCGTCAATAAAACCGCCCCATCTGAGACTCGTGTCATTCTCATCACCGGCGTAACGGCGCCAGTCCCAGCGGTCCGCCGGAATTTCGGTAATACAGTGATCCCCGTTTACGATGTGCTCCCAAAAAGACTGGATATCCGGGGATTGCGGAAACTGAGCTGACATACCGATAATCGCGATTCCTTGCTTGACATCGGCGTTATCACAAGGCGGATGCTGTTTCCTCGGTAAAGTGCGCTCTTCTGTTTCCGTGACCCTGGCCTCTTCTGAATGCTTATGATCGGCAAGCAATTGAGAAAACTTGCTCTCATATGCTGACGCGAAGTGGCGGGTCAGCTCCTCCGCGGTCGGATACTCGAAAAACAATGTTGGATTCACATCGATGTCCGCCTCTTGGCCGATCTCTTTTGTCAGCCCGATCAGGCTCACTGAATCAAGTCCCAATTCCATGATATTCGCGTCAGAACGGAGAGATGGCGCGGGTTCATCCATCGTCTTGGCGAGCTTGCCAAGGACATAGCTGCGGATATCATCTGTCAGACTGCCGGCAGAAATCGGTGCTCCTGCATTCTTAACAGCCGTTCGGGCCGGCTGATTCATCTGTTCGGTTTTCGGGCGGAACCGTTTCAGGGCATAGCCTTCAAAACGCATCACCACTTCCGATCGCCTGCTGATGACATCTGCGTTAATCAGAATCATTTCCCCCGTTTGTTTGGCCAGCTTGATGTGCAGCCAGCAATCGGTAAGATCTTCCGGGCTGCTGAAGGTGACGGAATTAATGCCGAACGGCAGATAGCTTTCCGCCTCCGTTTGGTCCAATAAAGAAAGCGAGGCCAAGTAAGCACTGTTGGCGATTAACGGATTTACGGCATAATGATGCGCTTGTTGTGAGTCGCTATTGTTCAGGTTCACTTTCGCTAAAACGGCATCAGAGCCTTTGTACAGGCGGGTGATCGTTTTAAATTCTTCTCCCCACACGACAGTTCCCGTTCCGTCTCCGTATAACTCATCTATCCGGCCCACTTCCCGGTAAGAGCGCTGAATGGCCGCCAGATCCGCGTGCTGCTTTTGAAACGGATACGGGCTGCACTCGGCATACGCCGCTATGCTCCAATCAGGAGACGTGCGGCTGCGGTGCATTATGCTCAGTTCAAATCCATCCCCGTTTTGTTTCGATTCTGTTTTCAGCTCGATGCGATCGCCTTTTTTTACGGTAATGGGGCTCGCGTAATTCAGTTTTTTAATTTGTCCTCCTTCCGCTTCAGGAAAAAGATCACAAAAATGATCGACTGCCAGACTGTTATATGTAGCGCCGACGAGTACTGGTTCTCCGCTGAATTGATGCCCTTTCACGTATGGGTCGTCATCACTGTATACCGCCTGAACGCCGGCAGCGTTTTCTGATTCACCGAATTGAAAAGAAGTCCCGTGGTCAAAAGCGTAGGCCGGCAGATGAACGGCGTGCTCTTGCTGCAACTGATCAAACGCGATATTCTCTCCTTTTTCCCATTGCCGCGCACGCCGGCCAATATCAGATTCAGAGAAATTGAGATTCCGCTGATCCATGCGGTAAGCGGCCAGCTTTTCCAGCAGTTCCTGAACGGAAGCAGCCGTAAATGCCGCCCGATACTTCGAATGATGCGTTCTTTTTTGCAACGCGGATGCGATGGCGGCCGGATGAAGAGGTGGCGTCTTTTCTAAAAAGGCCGTCAGTCTGTCAAGATAGGCTTCAAAACTCCATTTTGTTTTCGCTGACACAGGGAAAATATATTCCTCATCGCCGTGACGGGCCTGATCGGAATTTGGGCTGATATATTCTTCTACGATGAGATTTGCATATGCTCCGCCTGCCCCGAAGGAATTAATCATGCTTCTCCGCGGGATGATGTCCCCCGTTTCGGCATCCCTCATACGCTCCCAATACTCGGTTTTTTCCTGCAGGTAAAAAGCCGTTTGTTCAAGGTTGATATTCGGATTTTGCGGTTTTGCATTAATCGTCGGGACTAATGTTTCCCGCTCCATTTGCAGCAGCACTTTCGCGAGCTGGGACATGCCGGAAGCCGCCTCTAAATGACCGAGATTTGACTTGACGGATCCAAGCGCGCAAAAACGTTTTTTATCAGTATATTGCGCGAACGCATTTGTCAGGGCAATGACCTCAATCGGGTCTCCCAATACTGAGCCGTTTGCCGCTGATTCAACATAACTGATTGTTTCCGGATTGATTCCGGCCTTGTCGATGGAAGCCGCCATGAGCTTCGCCTGCTGTTTCGGATCCGGAGCCGTGTACATCTGCCTTCCGCCGCTATGGCACAACGCGCTGCTTTTAATGACCCCGTAAATATGGTCTTTGTCGGCAAGCGCTTTGGAGAGCGGCTTCAAGAGCACCGCCCCGACTCCTTCTCCCGGCATCAGGCCCGTGCCGGTTCCGAAGCTTTTGCTTTCACTTCCCTGTTCAAGCAAATTCGCCCGTTCGAGCGCATCATATTTAGACGGTTCAAGCGTGAGATTGACCCCTCCGGCAATCGCCATGGAACAGCTGTTAAGCTTCAGGCTTTCACAGGCGAGATGAATGGCGCTCAGTGAGCTGGAGCATGCGGTCGTAACGCCCATGCTCGGGCCCGTTAAATTGAAAAAGTGGGAAATGCGGTTGGCGATATGCCAATCCCCTCCGTTAGAGCTGAGCGCAGCTTTTTCCAATGACGGGATATTCCAGAAATATTGATTGTACATACTGCCCATAAATACACCGATGCCGCTGTCTGATTCCTGCCATTCGGTTACTCTTTCTAACGAGTAGCCTCCGTTTTCAAATGTTTCCCATACAGTTTCAAGGCTTAGACGGAGCTCAGGCGTCATCTCCATCACATGGTCTTCCCGGATGTCAAACAAGTGATGGTCAAAAGCGTCAATATGCTGCAGAAATCCGCCGTACCGTGTTTTGCGTTCTTCTTTTCGTGTTTCTTTTGCCATTGTTTTCAGAAGACCGGATTTCCATCTGTTTTCCGGAGCTTCCGTAATACAGCTGTCTCCGGCTTTTAAATGCTCCCACAGCTCATCGAGGGTTTCAGACTCGGGATAGCGGCCGCTGATGCCGATAATGGCAATGTCGTCACGATCAGAACGATTAACGGTGACGGTTTCTGTTTCCGGCTTTGGCGCTTTTGGTTCAGTGATAAACCGCCGCGTTTCCGTGACAAGCGGCACCGGTTCATTCATTGCAGGTTCCGGATGCTCCGTTTCAGGAGGAACTTGTTCGGCTCCGAATGCCTGTTGCAGCTTATCCGGGTAATTTTCCAGCAAATACTCGGCAAGTTCTTTCGTATTCGTGTGTTCAAATAAGACCGTTTTCGGCAGCTCGCCCGTCAATGTTTCCAGTTCGCGGATAAAATTCACCTGCAAAATGGAGTCGATGCCGTATTTTTCAAAGCTGGTTTCCGGCTGAATGCGCTCGGGAGCAAGCTTTATGGACTTGGCTAACGTTTCTTTTATGAATTGCACGGTCCGGTCTGTGACTGAGAAAGACGGTTCTGTGAAATCAGCCGGCTCTTTGGAAGCCGCAGTTTCTTCAACCGCCTGCGCGTCCGGCTGCTTTTGCCTGATAACACCGTCGCTTTCTGCCGCCACGATCTGCTGGCCGAGGTGATGTGACGATTCCGCCATAAATGTAACGTACCGATATCCCTCGCTTTCCAGCGCAGACTGCCACGCTTCAGGATACAGCCCCGGGCATCCGGGAATGCGCAGTTTGGCGTCTTCATACAGCCACCAGCCTTCCAAAAGGCCGAATGTCAGGTGAGAATAAACCGAATGGCTGCTTATCTCATTTAATAGCAAAATCCCATTCTTTTTAAGCACCGCTTTGGCATTGCGAAGTGTCCGCCGAATATTTTTTGTCGCGTGAAGCACATTTGCCGCAATTACCGCGTCATATGCGCCCGCCTCTATACCCTGCAAAGCCGGGGGCTCTTCCACATTAAACCGCTTATAAGTCAAATACGGATTGTCGGGACCGTATTTTTTTTCAGCATGCATGAAAAAGGCCTTTGACAGATCGGTGTAGCAATATTCTTTCACATGATGTTTGTACTCTTTTAATCTTTTGAAAACAGCCGCACTCGTCCCGCCCGTCCCCGCTCCGATCTCTAATATCCGGATTTCCGCGTTCGGGTCTTCTTTCAGGCGTTCTTCAATGAAAGCCGTCAATGTGTCAGCGAGCACCTCATTAAAGTAGTCTGCCGTTTCATTGTTTTTATAGATTCCTTCAACCAATTCCATTGAGGAATCAGGAAACAGAACATCAGTGGCAGAAACTCTGCCGGATAAAATATCCGGCAAAGCTCTGAGAGCGGTCTCCACTAAGGTGATCATCGCCTGTTTGCTGCTGTCCTTGAGTAAAGGAGCTTTCTTTTCATCCCATTCTTGCCACAGAACGTCCGCACGCTCTATCGGATCTGTTAACACATACGTACTGCCTGACTGTTTCAAAAAGCCTTTTTGTACCAAGATGGAGATGCTTTCTTCCAGCCACCTGCCGTAAAACCCCTGCATGACAGGCTGCGTTTCGTTTTCCGTAAAAAATCCGACAGATTTCAGCTGGCCTGCCAATAGTTTGTAAAGAAGATCTTCAGTGTTTTGCAAAGCCGTCCCCTCCTTAACTCAATTGTTGTACATGTCTTGTTACTTTAGGCTGATAGCTTCGCAGTTTTTGCATCGCCGAGCCGTGATGTTCAGGGTATACTTCTATCATTTCTTCCGGTTTTTCCTCCGGCTCTTCCGCCTGTTTCATCATGACGAACTGATTCAACGGGCCGCCGAGCAATCGTTCAAGCGCCGCCATTGCTTCCGGCGCTTCAATTGATCCGACTCCCGCCTGTTTCATCCGTTCTTGATAGTCGGCAGATGATACGATTCCGACACTGCCCCAGTAGCTCCAATTCATCACTGCCGCCGAATACGGCCGAACTTGAGCCAAATGAGCGGCAAAGGCATCTTTGAAACTGCATCCGGCAGCATAATTGCTTTGTCCGGCCGCTCGTGCAAATGATTGAACAGATGAGAAGAACAAAGCAAAGTCCAGCGGCTCATTTCGGAACACGCGGGCCATATTCACGCTGACATTGACTTTCGCAGCGAGCACGCTTTTCAAACGGCTTTCCGGCATATTTGCCAGGCTCTGATCCTCTAAAACAATTGCGGAATGGATAATTCCGTTAATTTGCGGGTGCGTGCGTTTGATCGTTTCATACGCCCGTGTGAGCTCATTCGGATTTGCCGCGTCAGCTTCAATATAAATCGGCGCCGGGCCGAATTGGCTGAGTCTGTCGATTTTTTCCTGGATGGCGCTGTTATGTTTTCGTCTGCCGATCCAAACGACTCGCGCCTGATACGTTTTCACGGCATATTCGCTCCATGCCTCGCCGATGCCCCCCGCACCGCCGATGACGACATAAACGCCGCCTTTTTGGTAGGCGGGCCGGCTTGACACCGGCTGCTGTACAGGAATGAGGCGCTGTTTGTACCAGTGATTGTTCCGGTACGCCCATGTATTGCCTTGCTCATCAAACGGCGCTGAGAACAGCTCCGCCTTTGAAACGTCTTCCGGACAGCCGGCATCAATCAGCCTTGTTTGCCAGTTCGGATACTCTTTTGCGAGCGAGCCGACCAAACCGTGAATGCCTGCATGAGCCGGATCAATAATGTCCGCCGGCTGTACGGACTGTGTTTTTATTGTGACTGCAGTCAAGCTGATTCGCTTGCCTCCATATCCTAAAGCAAGCATGGCCTTAATCACTCTGTACATCTGGATGACGCCCGCATCCTGAGCTTTTACCATGTCATCAGCGCTGTGAAAAGGAGCGATCCATACGATATGCCCGAAAGACCCTGTTGCTTTCAGTTCAGCCGCAACAGCCTCTATTTCATCCTCCGGGGTGATATGAAGCCGTTTCGCAGAAGGATGATGCAATTGAAAAGCCGCGCTTTCCTCATCCCCCGCGATAAAGACAACCTCTTCCGTCTTATATGCCGGGCTTTGATCACGGAATTCCGCGAGATCCCACACCGGAGCCAGAAGGTTTGCTCCATTTAATGATGTTTCCGGCGCGGGGCCTTCCATCATTCTGGAAGAAATCCCTTTAATTCTGACACAGACCCGGCCTGTCTCATCGCATAAGTCAATGTCCATACGCTGTATTTTTTCATCCGTTCCCCGGGAGCTGACATACGCCCACATGCTTGTCGTGCACGGGCTGAAAATGTCCAGTTCTTCAAGGGCGAACGGCAGTGACAGCTGGTTATCATCTGCGTGCAGCTTCAGACCGATTGTCGCTTGTAAAGCTGAATCAAGCATACACGGGTGAAGAACGTATTGATCTGCCGTTTCTTCGAGGAAGGAAGGCAGCCGGAGCTCAGCCAATGCTTGATTGCTTCCGATATGAATCTGCTGAATTCCTTGTTGTCCGGGACCGTAGTCAATGCCGATTTTGCTGAATAAGCCGTAACACTGTTCAGAAGTCAGTATACTGAGGCCGCATTGAGCTTTCAGTGCGCCTATATCACGGTGCGGAGCCTCCCCGGCGCTGAGAATGCCGGCAGCCCCCTGACAGTGTATCTGCCTGCCGCTTGCTTCTGTTTGTGAATTCGTGTAAACGTCATACACGATTTCACCGTTTTCCCTCGGGTTCAGGCTGATTTGCGCTTCAATCGGGCGGTTTCCCGCTTCGATCGGCCGAACCCAAACGATGTTTTTCAGGCGGGTGACAGAAGGACGTTCCTTTTGCCCTTTGACTGCCTGAGCAACCGCCGCCCTAGCCATTTCCAAGTAGGCAACGCCCGGCATAACCGGCTTGCCCTTAATAAGATGATCGGTGAAAATCGTCTCTTGTCCCGTAAATTCGGATCGGTACCGCTGCTCTGTTAAATCTGATACATTTTCGTGAAGCAGCGGGTGCAGCACCCGCGACGTCGGCACAGCTTGCGGTTTCTCTGCTTTCGGCCGATTGTCCGTAATCCAGTACCGCTCTTTCGCAAACGGGTAAGCAGGAAGACTCAGCCGTTGAGGCTTGATATCAGAATATAGGCCGTCCCATTTGATATCCGCGCCCTGCACCCATAATTCCGCAAGCTTGTCATTCTCTCGGCGGCTTATCAGCTCTTCGATATCCGCTTCGCCGTTTGCGCCTGCCAGAATGGATTTCAGGGAGGTTTTACCCGCTTTTCCTTTATAAATGCCCGCTATATCATAACGTCCTTTCGCACAGCTCTTTAGCTTGTCCCGCAGTTCTTCAGCCGAGGAAGCGATGATAGCCGCTCTTTCTTCCATGGCATCACGCCCCTGCTGAAGCGTGTAAGCAACATCGGTAAGATCCGCATCCGTAAAAGAAGCTTGCGCCAGCTGCTGCGCCTGTTCCTGCAGACGTTCTTCTTCTTTGGCCGACAGCACAAAGATTTGAGGGTGTGTGAAAACAGCTGTTTTTCTTTCTTCCTTCGGGATATATTCTTCAATGACGACATGGGCGTTTACGCCGCCGATGCCGAAAGAACTGATTCCCGCACGGCGCGGCAGATGATTGCCGTTTTCGTCTTTCAATGCCGTCCATTCTCTTTTTTCCTGTACGATGTAAAACGGACTGTCTTTCAGCTTGATATACGGGTTGATGACCTCGCTGTGGAGGCTTTTTGCAAGTGTTTTATGCTTCATCTGCATCAGCACTTTGATCACACCCGCGACACCGGCTGCTAGTGACAGGTGGCCGATATTGGTTTTAGCCGATCCCAGACCGCAGTGACTCGCGTAAACGGCGGGATCGCCTGTTTTTTCGTACAGCTTTTGAAAGGCCGATTTCAGGCCGTTGATTTCGACCGGATCGCCAAGCTCCGTTCCGGTTCCGTGCGCTTCAATATAAGTGACTGTTCTTGGATCAATGCCTGCTTTGTCATAAGCCGTTCGGACGACTTCCGCCTGGGCTTTCGGATTCGGCGTCGTCAAGGAGTTCGCACGTCCGCCGTGATTGACCGCGCTGCCTTTAATGACGCCGTAGATATGATCGCCCGCTTTTTCCGCTTCTGACAGCTTTTTCAAAAACAGAATTCCGGCACCTTCACTGACGGCAAATCCGTCCGCCCTGTCGGAGAATGTTTTACATTTCCCTTCTTTGCTCAGAGCGCCGGCTTTGTCATAAGCGATGTGGCCTTGCGGTGTGACGACGGTATTCACGCCGCCGGCGATCGCCATATCGCAGTTCCCGTTTTCAATGGCGCATACGGCGTGATGAATCGCGACCAGCGAGCTGGAACAAGCCGTGTCGATCGGTTCACTCGGCCCGTGCAGATTAAGCATATAGCTGACGCGGTTCGGCCCCGCTGACGGACTCATATTCGCGGCTGACGCACCGCCGATATCCAGGTCGGAAAACAGTGAGCCGTATCCGGTATTCCCCGTGCCGATATACAGGCCTGTTTTCGTGCCGGAAAGGCTTTTAGCGGAATATCCCGCATCTTCTATCGCCTTCCACGCATACATCATTAACAAGCGCTGCTGGGGATCCATCTGTTCGGCTTCCAGCGGTGAAATTCCGAAGAACAGCGGATCAAAATCCGCAACTCCGTCAATAAATCCGCCCCACTTTACATTTGTTTTGTTGGCTTCATTAAGCGGGTCACCGTAATACTCACGCCAGTCCCAGCGATCCGCCGGCACCTCTGTTATACAATCTTTTCCTTCTTCTAAGTTGCGCCAATACTCATCAATATTTGCGGCCTTCGGAAACACTCCGCTCATGCCGACAATGGCGATCGGTTCCGGTTTATGTTCAGCCGCCGTCTGAACAGGCTGTACGGCAGTTTTTGCAAATCGTTTGTTCCCCGCCAGTCTGATGCCGCCATCATCTGTTACACCGCTTTGTTTTTCTTCTTTCGGCTGTGTGCTGCCGGCAAATTGTGTTTGATAGTCTTCTGCTAAATGATGCGCCAAGGCTTGAATCGTCGCATATTCAAAAAATACAGTCGGTGTCAGATCAAGCTGATAAGTGTCATTCAGCTTGTTGGCGAATTCCGTCAGCGTAATGGAATCAAATCCGTATTGATTAAACTCCAATTCGATATCGATTTCTTCAATGTTTATTTTCAGAAGCCCGGAAACCTCTTTTGCCAGCAATTCCTGAAGTTTTGCCGTCAGGTCTTTAGGCGCAGGCATTTCACCCGTTTTCTTAACCGGTGCAAAAGCGGATGCAGGAGTCTTTTGAAGCAGCTTTTCCCGCATTACGGCGCGGTTTCCTTCCATGACGAGCACGCTTGTTTTTCCCGTGCTCCATGCTTTGTAAAGAGCTTCTATTCCGGTCTCAGTGCGCATCGGCGTTACGCCGGTTCTTTTTTCGGTGAGCTTCGCCATTTCTTCATTGACTTGCATTCCGCCGTTTTTCCACAGCGGCCAATTGACCGACAATGTGTGACCGTGGCGGTACATTGCGGTAACCAGTGCGTTGCGGTATGCCGCATAGCCGTCCATAAATGCGTTTGCCGCCGCATAATCCGCCTGTCCCGCATTCCCGGTGACGCCGGAAATGGATGAGAAAACGATAAAAAAGTCCAGCGCTAAATGCTCGGTTGCTTCATCAAGGTTGACAAATCCGTCCGTTTTAGGAGCCAATACACTGTAAAACTCTTCGGTTGTTTTCTTTGCGATATATTGATCTTTCATCACACCCGCGCTATGAATGATGCCGTGAAGGCCGCCATATTCCGTCTCAATTGTTTTGACCAGGTCTGCCGCAGTTTGAGCGTTTGTTACGTCAGCCTGCTTGTATTCCGCTTTTGCTCCGAGTGATTCAAGCGATTGCAGCTGCATCCGCTGATTCTCGCTTAATGCGGAACGGCCTGTCAAAACCAGTGTCGGCTCTTTGACTTTGCGGGCGATTTCTTTCGCGAAAATAAAGCCTAAGCCCCCGGCTCCTCCGGTAATGAGATATATGCCTCCGTCGTTCCATGGAATGCGTATTTTGCCGCCGGACACGGCCGTTTCTTTGACATCTGCGCTGTATCGGATGCCGTTTTCATATTTGATATGGCTGTCATCAGCCCGTGTTTTATTTTCTCTGATGATGTCTGTGATTCTGCCGTTTTCCGCCGGTTCTATTTCAATCAGCTGGGTTTTCAGTTTTTTATGTTCCAGGCCGGCTGTTTTTAACAAAGCTGAAATGCCTGAGAGCAGCTGATGCTTATCTGTTTTAGAGAGAACCGTCTGGATGAGGACGTCTCCATCCGTCTCTTCCTTCAGCAGTTTTTGCAGCGTCTCCAATATCCGTCCTGTATAATCACGGAAGCGCGCCGCCGCTTTCCCGTGCTGGGAGGTCATTTCAATACATTCAGCTCCCGCGGCTTCAACGGCTTGTTTCAATCCGCCGTCTGTGTCACAAAGCAACACGATATGCCGGGCAAAAACCGGTTCCGTTTGAGTAGCAGTTTCATCGCTTCGGGTCCATACCGGCTCAAGCATGAGCGTTCCCGGAGCTTTTTCTTTTTTCTCAGGTTCTTTTTCAGCCATTCTGAATGACAAACCTTTCAGCCTTACGCACACCTTGCCGTTTTCATCACAAATATCAAGATCGCGTTTTTCAATCTGGCCGGCTTTGTGGTCTTCAGAAAGTCTGGCGTAAACCCACATCTCGGCAACGCATGCGCTGAATACTTCAAGCTCCTGAACCGCAAACGGAAGCATCAGTTTTTCATCATTTGTTCCGGTTAATATGCTTGATGCCTGCAATGCAGAGTCCATTAAGCCCGGATGCATGACATACTCCTGTACTGTGCCCGCACAAGCCGCATCAAGTGACAGTCTGCCCAATACGAAATCATCACCTGTATAAATCGCTTTGACACCCCGGAAAGCCGGGCCGTAATCAAAACCGATTTTGCGGTACATATCGTACACTTCATCTGCAGAAAACGGTGTCTCGGCGGATTGTGATCTCAGCTTTTGGAGATCAATGACCGGTGCCTCGGCGTCAGGGCGGACTGATACTGCCCCTTGGCTGTAAACGGACGGCTGATCTGTTTCCCGGCCGCTGTAAATGTCGAATTGAACGTCATTTGCCGTTTCAGGAATGAGACGGATGTTGACATGAACCGGCTCGTCTTCAATGGTGATCGGCCGCACCCAAACCGTATTCTTAAGCTTGACGCTTCCTTGTCCGGCCGGAACTTCAGATGCCTGTTCCATTGCTGCGCGCGCCATTTCAAGATGTGCCACTCCCGGTAAAATCGGTACGCCTTTTACAACATGGTCCGCAAGGTAAAATTCTTTTCCTGTATAGATTGAACTGAACCGCTGTTCTGCAAGGTTTGAAGTATTTCTGTGCAGAAGCGGATGAAGCGCGTCTTGTTTTCCGGCAGATACAGTGCTTGTTTTTTCGTGTTTTCCGGTGCTTTTTGCCGCCCAATAGCGGTCTTTTGCAAAAGGATACGACGGCAGGCTCATGCGTTTAGGCGGCCGGTCTCCATACAGCTTCGCCCAATCGACGTTCAGCCCTTTGACCCATAATTCAAGCAGCTTCGCGTATTTGCCGCGTGCCATCCATTTTTCAACGGCTTCTTGAATTTCTTCATCTTCCGTCAGCATTTGCAGCGTGCCTTTGTCTATTCTTCCTCTGTACAAATCCGCATGCTTATCTCCAGTGATAAACTGTGACAGTTTTTCCTGCAGTTCTTCTGCGGATCCGGCAATAACCGCCAGGCGTTCTTCCATGGCGTCCCTTCCGATTTGGAGGGTATACGCCATAGAAACGAGGGAGGATTGATCGTACCGTTTTTCAGTAAGCGCACGTTTCAGCTGTTTTGCCTGCTCTTTCAGGCGTTTTTCATTTTTGGCGGACAGAACGAAAAGACATGGGTCGATATGAGAGTCATCTGCTTCCTCTCTGTCTTCTGGGATGTATTCTTCGATGACGACGTGGGCATTTACGCCTCCGATGCCGAATGAGCTGATGCCCGCGCGGCGAGGCTGTTCGTTTCCGCGTTCGTCCGTCCGCGTCTTCCATTCCATCGTCTCCCGCACCAGATAAAACGGGCTGTCTTCAAGCTGAATGTACGGATTTACCGTCTCACAGTGGAGACTTTTTACTAATGTCCGATGCTTCATCTGCAGCAAAATTTTAATAATGCCCGCTGCTCCTGCGGCAAGGGATAAATGGCCGATATTCGTTTTAACCGACCCTAAACCGCAATAGCCGGCCGCTTTCTCTTTTCCGTCTGCAAACGAGCTGAACGCTTGTTTCAGGCCGTTAATTTCAACAGGATCTCCCAGTTCTGTTCCGGTGCCGTGCGCTTCGATATAAGAGACTGTTTTCGGATCAATGCCCGCTTTTTTGTATGCGGCTTTAATGACTTCCGCCTGTTGTTTCGGGTTAGGCGTTGTTAAAGATGCCGCGCGGCCGCCGTGATTCACCGCGCTTCCTTTAATAACGCCGTAAATATGGTCCCCATCCGCCTCAGCGGCTTTCAGCTTTTTGAGGAAAAAGAGACCGGCTCCTTCACCATGGGCAAAACCGTCAGCCTGATCAGAGAACGTTTTGCATCTTCCTTCTTTACTCAGCGCGCCCGCTTTATCAAAGCTGATATACACATCCGGAAGAACAATCGTATTGATTCCTCCCGCCAAAGCCATGTCGCACGTTCCTTCTTCAATTGAAGAAACGGCATGGTGTATGGCAACGAGCGAGCTTGAGCAGGCGGTATCAATCGGCTCGCTCGGCCCGTGCAGATTGAGCGTATAGCTGACACGGTTCGGTCCGACAGACGGACTTGTATTCGCCGCGGATGACCCTTCAATCTCCGCATCGGCATTGGCTAAAAGAGAACCGTAGCCGGTATTTCCGGTCCCGATAAACACACCTGTCTTTGTGCCTGAGAGACTCTTTGACGCATACCCGGCATCTTCGATCGCTTTCCACGCGTACGTCAGCAAGAGGCGCTGCTGAGGGTCCATTTGCTCCGCTTCCCGGGGTGAAATCCCGAAAAATAACGGATCAAATTCAGCAATTCCGTCAATAAACCCGCCTTGGTTGACGTTTGTTTTATTGGCTTCTTTTGCGGGATCCCCGTAATAGTCCCGCCAGTCCCAGCGGTCTTTCGGAATCTCGGTCATGCAGTCTTTGCCTTCTTTCAGGTTCTGCCAGTAAGCTTCAATGTCTTCAGCCATCGGGAAAATCCCGCTGATGCCTACGATTGCAATCGGTTCCGGCCCTTGGCCCCGCTGCACTGTCTGCGGAAGTGTCTCAGGCAGAGTGCGGCGTCGCTTAACGGCCGGGCGCGTGATTTGAGTCTCTTTTACCGGTCTTGCCGATTGAACCGTTTTTGTATTCACCGCAAACCGTCCGGCAAATTCCTCTTCGTATTCACTGATTAAATGAACGGCAAATTCATGGATTGTCGGATGATCAAAGAAAATCGTCGGCGTTAACGTAAGCCGGTACGTTTTGTTTAACTGGTTCGTAAACTCAGTCATCGAGATAGAATCCAGCCCGTATTTTGTCATTTCTTCATGAGGATCAATTTTGTCAATGTTTACTTTTAACAGTGAGGCAGTCTGCTGTTTTAACAGATGCTTCACTTTTTCAAGCAGGCTGTCAGCATCAATGTCATGACGTACGCCGGTCTCTACTTCCGGACGATCATTCTCTTTGCGGAACAGTTTTGCTTTCATGTGTTTCACATCTCCTTCAAGAACCGTCATCCGGGCTGTCCCGCTCATCAAGCCTTGATATAAAGCCTTGATGCCGGCATCTGTGCCGAGCGGTGCGATTCCCGCCTCCTGCATCAGCATATCTTCCGTCTGCTTTCCTGCCTGCATTCCGCCTTCTTTCCATAACGGCCAGCTGACAGAAAGCGTCTTTCCGTATCTTTGTCCTGCGGCTTGTAAAGAACGGCGGTACTCGGCATACATCTCCATAAAGACATTTGCAGACGCATAATCAGCCTGGCCGACGCTTCCAAGCACACCTGATAAGGATGAAAAGACAATAAAGACATCTAATTTCTCATGTTGTGACGCTTCATCAAGATACACAAGGCCCTTCACTTTCGGAGCGAGAACGTGTTGGTATTCCTCTGCCGTCTTCTTCACCATGTAGTTGTCTTTTATAATGCCGGCACTGTGAACAATCCCGTCCAGCCTGCCGTGCCGTTTGCGGATATTGCGGATCAATCGGTATACTTCTGCTTCGTCCGTGACATCGGTCTGCTCGTAGAAAACAGAAGCGTCGGCAGCACGTACTGTTTCCAGCATGTCTTTCTGCTTTTCTCTGAGAGCGGACCGGCCGGTTAGTATGATGACGGCATCTTTTGTACAGTTTGCGATCTCTTTTGCAAAGATCAGACCTAAACCTCCCGCACCTCCTGTAATGAGATAAACGCCTTCGTCTTTCCACGGAATGTCTGGCTCCGCTTGAGAAATATCCATATCTTCCCAATCAGCGGCAAAGCGCTTGCCGTTTTCATATTTCACATGGACGCTTTCGGCATGCATACGGTTTTCGGACGCTTTTTCCGCTATGCCTTCAGCACTTTCTTCCTCCTCGGCTTCGATCATTTGACAGATCAGCTTGGAATGTTCAAGGCATGCGGTTTTGAAGAGGCCGGTAATGCCTGAGAACACCCGCTGTAAGCCTGCTGACCGCGTAACAGCCTGAAATAGAACGCGGCCCTTCGGCTTGCTTTTCATTATGGTTTTGATATGGTCAAACAGCTGACCCGCATAAGAATGATACCGCTCTGCAATGGATGCGGGACGAGCGTCCAAGATAATGACGCTTGCATGTTCAAGCTTTGCTTCCACGGCCTGTTTTACGGCTTCATCGTACTCACAAAGGAAAATAATATGCTCTTCATACGAAGGCTCGTGATCGGCCGGTTCCGGCTGCTCTTTCCAGACCGGTTCAGCTAGCAATGTGTCCGTACGGCTGACCGAAACGCCGGCACCCGCGTTTTCTTCCATGATCCGTGTTGAGAAACCTCTCATCCGCACACAAAGCCCGCCGTTATTGTCATATAAATCAATATCGGCTTTTTGAATAGGATCGCCGGCTTTATTGTTCGCGCTGAATGTGACGTGCACCCACATATCATCAGCGCACGGATTCAGAACGTCCAGCTCCTCTAAAGCAAACGGCAATGCGGCTTTGAATGGTTCCCCGCTTTCTGCAAGCAGCGCTCTCGTCACGTTTTGCAAATATTCGGCGGCCTGAAGCGCACCGTCCATCATACTCGGATGAAGGATATAATCAGCTTTTGTATGAGAGACGGATTCAGGAAGCTTCAATTTAGCAAGCAGCCGGTCTTCGCCTTTGTATACAAGCTGCACCCCTTTGTATCCGGGCCCGTAATCAGCACCGATCATTCCTTTGTAAAACGCTTGAGATTCGATTGTTCCCTGCGTACACCGGCGCTTCAGCTGCTCAATATCCGCCGCTTCCTCCGGTTCCTTCCGGATGATTTCAGCGATGCCCTGATTATAAAGAGGAGCTTCTTCACCTATAGAATCGTTACCCCCGTACATTCTGTATTGAATCTGTCCGTCCTCTTCTTCATAAAGTCCGATATGGACACGGACAGCCTCCTGATCGGCTATCACCGGACGGACCCATACAATATTCTTTAAGCGCAGGCCCAGAGATTCCTCTGTTGCCCCGCCGATGCTTTTCTCCGCCGCGGCCCGTGCCATCTCAAGGGTAACGGCAGCCGGCACGATCGCCATTCCTTTAATGATATGCTCGGCAATAAAATACTCTTTTCCCGTGAATTCCGAACTGAACCGCTGCTCCTGCAAGACGGATGTATTCTGATGTACCAGCGGATGCAAAAGTTTGGTATCCGTTTGCTTCACAGTTTCCTCCGGCCAGAAGCGCTCCTCTGCGAACGGGTAGGTCGGCGCACTGATTCTTTGCGGCGCGGAATCCGGATACAATAAGCCCCAATCGACACGCGCTCCTTCAACCCAGAGCGCCGCGAGTGCTTTCAGCTTTTCATCCCGTGTCTGACATGCCGCAAGCTCTTCCATCTCCTGAGCTGACACTTCTCTGCTTCTCACTTTTTCGCCCCGTAAGATGTTTTGGTCATTGCCGTTGATGAAATCCTGCAGCTGACGATTCAAATCGTGACGATCATGACTGATAAAAACGGCTCTCTCTTCCATCGCTTCACGTCCGGTCTGATACGTATATGCCAGATCATGCAAGGAAACATCGTTTTCGGCTTCATCCAGAAAGCCGGATAAACAGGATGCATAGGCAGTAAGACGCTGCTTATTTCTCGCTGACAGCGGAACGATATAAGGCGGCTGTCCGTCATTTGATCCGCTGATCGTTTTGTTTTCATACTGTTCAAAAATGGCATGTGCGTTTGTTCCTCCGAGTCCGAATGAGCTTAACGCTGCGCGGTGCGGCGTCTCTCTCTCCGGAAGCGTTTTTCTCTTATCCGCCACATAAAACGGCGAACCGCTGAATTTGATATTCGGATTCGGTGACGTGTAATTAATGGTAGGCGCCAGCTCCCGATGATATAAACTCATGGCGACTTTGATGCACCCGGCCAGACCTGCTGCTGTATCCAAATGTCCGATATTCGTTTTTACGGAGCCGATCCCGCAATACTGCTCCCGGTCCGTGTAACGTTTATACACTTGCTGCAGCGCGGACATTTCAATCGGATCACCCAATGTCGTTCCTGTGCCGTGCGCTTCGATATAGGAAATCGTCTCCGGGTGAATATTCGTGCTGTCTAAAACATGCTGGATGACGTCAGTCTGGCCTTTTACACTCGGTGCGTAAAAACCGACTTTATCCGCTCCGTCATTGTTCAGACCGATGCCTCTGAGCATGGCGTATATGTGATCTCCGTCCTGAACGGCTTGTGACGCCTTTTTCAGCAGAATGACGGCAGCTCCTTCTCCGCCCGCCATACCGTCGGCTGAAGCGTCAAATGCTTTGACATGCCCGTCGCTTGAAAAATTCAATCCGTTTTGGTGCACATAGCCGATGCTGGTCGCTGCATGCAGAGTTGCTCCGCCGACGAGCGCGTATTCCGATTCTCCGCTCGTTATGCTTTTGTAGGCTGAATAAAGACCGACTAATGATGATGAGCAATTGGAATGAACGAAATAGCTTGGTCCTTTTAATCCGAGCTTATGGGAAACCATCGTCGGAATCGTGCCGCTCTGCGCTAACACCCATGACACATAGCCGTCGGGAGATTCATGGCCTTCTGTCGTTTTTTCCGGCAAAAGCGACCGATACGAATTATTGCTTGCCGACATATATACGCTTGTCTTCGGAATCTCTTTCGATACATATCCCGCATCCTCGACGGCTTTCCAAGAATGAAGCAGCAGAAGCCGAAGCTGAGGATCCATAAATTCTGCGTCTTTCGGAGAAATGTGAAAGAACTCAGGGTCAAAGAGATCTTTTCCTTCTATCGTCGATAATGCCGGCACATAGTCGGGATTTTCGATCAAATCTTCAGGCACGCCGGCTTCCCGAAGTTCTTCTTCCGAGTAGAACCGGACGCTTTCCTTTCCTTCTCTTAACTGCTTCCAAAACTCATGATGATTTTTCGCGCCGGGGAACTGGCAGGAAATCCCCACTATTGCCACACTGTCATCAAAGTAAGACGGCACCCCGTTTTGCGGTGTTTGTTCTCTTTCTCTCTCATCTTGGCAGGACGCCTCTGATTCAGCCGCCTGTTTTGTTTCAACAATAAATCGGCTGATCGCCTGAATGGTAGAGTGTTCGAATAAATCGGTGACGGTAAAATCGCATTCCAGCTCCTGTTTAATGCGTTCTGCTGCCGCAACAGCCAGAAGCGAGTCGCCTCCCACATCGAAAAAGCCGTCTTCGATTTTGATGCCCGCCGTATTCAGCAGGTCTTCCCATATTGCGGTCACTTTCGCTTCCGCTTCTGATAACGGCAGTCTGCCCGTCTTTTCAGACCGGTGAACGATTACCTTGCGCTGTTTTAGGTCTTTGCGGTTCACTTTTCCGCTCGGTGTTAACGGCAGTGCATCCAGACGGATAAAATGGGCAGGCGCCATATAATCCGGCAGACTCGATAAAAGATGGTTGCGGAGCGCTTTTTCGTCTGCCGTATGACCGGAGCGGGCCGTATAATAAGCAATCAGCTTTTTATGTCCGTTCTTTTCCTGAACCACAACCGCCTGGTCAAGGATATCCGGATGTTCGCTCAATTTCGTTTCAATCGCTCCCAATTCGATGCGGAAGCCGCGGATTTTCACCTGACTGTCAATCCGGCCGGCATATTCTATATTTCCGTCAGGCAGCCATCTGGCCAAATCACCTGTCTTGTAAAGTTTTTCTCCTTCACTAAACGGATTATCAATAAATGATGCCGCCGTCAGCTCAGGCTGATTGTAATAGCCTCTGGCCAGACCGGCGCCGGCCACGCAAAGCTCCCCGGCCACACCGTCAGGGACGGGGCTGAGCTTTTCATCAACGATATAAAGCCGCGTATTGTGAATCGGTTTCCCGATCGGCGTATTCCTGCTTGTGATTTCCTTTTGGCCGCAGCTGTAGTAAGCGGCATAAATGGATGTTTCCGTCGGGCCATATATATTTTCAATTCTGGCATGTTTGAAGATGGAAACTGACTTTTTAACTAAATCTTTCGGAAACGCCTCACCGGCCACCATCACATATTTCACAGGGCCGTCTTCTGTAAATGCCGTATGCCGCTTTACCGTTTCCAGAAATACATTAAACACGGCGGGCGCAAAATTCAGATGCGTGACCTGGTGGGTTTGGATATATTCCATGCAAAGCTGCGGATTTTTTTCTGCACCAGGCGGCAAAATGACAAGCCGTCCGTTTCCGATAAACCAGCCGAATAATTCAGAAATCGAAACGTCAAATACGTAATTCGTTTTTAACAGATAGGCATCCTCTTGAGCGACCGGATACTCAGCTTCCAAAAACTGCAGCGTATTCATGATGGCTCTGTGCTCAACCATGACGCCTTTCGGTTTTCCCGTGCTTCCGGACGTATATAGAATATAAGCGAGATGATGCGGTTTTGAACGCGGCGTCAGTTTAGCCCCGCTGACAGAACGTCCGCTGTTTTCAATTTCCACCGTGCTCACACCGCCGATGGCCAACTGTTCAATCATGCCGCGCGTCTTTTCCTGCGTTAATACGATTGACACGCCGCTGTCAGTCAACACGTGCGCCATCCGTTCGTTTGGAAAAGCCGGGTCCAGCGGTACATACGCGCCTCCCGCTTTTAAAATGGCGAGGATGCCGATGACCATCTCAAAAGAACGCTCCGTACAAATGCCGACCGGGCATTCCGGTGTGACGCCCTTTTCTTGCAGGTACACAGCGAGCGCCGTGCTTCGTTCATCTAATTCGCGATATGTAAGACTGTTTTCACCGAATGTGACGGCTTCTCTGTCAGGGTGGCGTCCGGCTTTTTCCACAAACACTTCATGAATGCAGCGCTCATTCGGCTGATGGGATGAACGGCTTTCATCCCGTTTTTGATTGAGCAGGCCGGAACAGGCTTCAAAAGCGATCTCCGGATCAGAAAGCACCTTTTCTGCCAGTTTCATATAATGCTCCGCCATTCGTTCGATGAAAGAAGGGCTGTAGACATCCGGGTTGTACAGAAATTGCAGGACGGTTCCCGTTTCTTTTTTATAGACTTCAAGCGCAAGCTCAAATTCGCCTTCCTGATGAATGTCTTCTATCATTTCAATGCCGAGTGATTGATATAGTTCCGCCAGCTTTTCCGCTCCTTCTGTCCGGAAGAAGTTTTGATAGAAAAACGCGGTTTGAAAAACAGGCGACACCGCAGGCGAGCGTTCCGTCTTCAATTCTTTTACAAGCGCGGGAAACGGATACGCGGCATGGTCCAGCCCTTCTGCCAGTGTCAGCTGCAGCTCCTTCAAAAACGACGTAAAAGATTTGGCGCCCGTCTCCCTGCTTCTGACCGCGATCATATTAATGAAGTATCCGATGACAGACTCAAATTGAGCCTCAGAACGCCCCATCGTCGGCATGCCTACGATGACATCTTCCTGATTCGTATATTGATAGAGCAGTCCTTTGAAAATAGCGAGATACACAACGGATTCATTGACATTATGTTTTTGGGCGCAAACTTTAATCTGCCGGTTCAGTTCATCAGGAAGCAAGCGCTGATACGCCTGCCCCCTGCACGTTTGGACCGATGATCTCGGGTAATCCGACGGAAGCTCAAGCACCGGCAGCGGTCCTTCCAGCTGCTTTTTCCAATAAGAGAGATGCGTTTTTCCCGCTGCGCTTTCCAGCAGCTCTTTTTCCCATTTCACAAAGTCATGATAATCTGCGGCCTGCTGAAGCATGACAGGTTCTTTGCCTTCACTTGCTTTTGCATAAGCGTCCAGCAGCGCCGACATGAACGTCATAAGAGAGACGCCGTCAAAAATGATATGGTGAATGGTGATTAACACAATCGGCTCCCGCTTCGCCCGCCGGAATACTTGAACACGCAGGAGCGGCCCGGTTTCAAGCGCGAACGGTTCTTTTGCTTTTTCTTTAATAAACGAAAGAGCGTCACGCCCGCTTAATTCAGAAAGATCCATTTCTTCAATCGGAAAATGCCGATCCGTATCTTCTATCTGATACGGAAGGCCGTTTTCCTCTTTTATCACACTGGTCAAAATAGGGTGCTGGCGCTGCACGGACAAAAGGGCGTTTTTGAATGTCTCGATATCCAGCTTTTGAAAACGAAAGCATAACGGAATGTTATATGCGCTCATCTCCGGAAACATTTTCTGAAGCATCCACAAACCTTTCTGGCCTTCAGAAAGCGGACGTTTTGCAGTTGTCCGCTTGAAAGCCTGAAGCTTTTGTTCTACTTCAGCGATGGTGAGCGTTCCTGATCTGTAGGCATCGAGAAGTTCTTTATGATTCATAGGTCTTACTCCCTTCTATGATGTCTTGCACTCTTTTAAAATCTAATGTCCCCTCAGAGACCTGTTTCATCATGGCGATGATCTCCTGATCCGTATACTCCTTGCTTTCCGGAGCGGCGGCTTCTGTTTCGGTTTCTTCCGTTCTGTAAAACGTTTCGATCGTTTCTTTATGTTCTGTCAAGTAATAGCTGATGACGTCTCCGAGCGTGGCATAGCTGTAAAATAACGCCGGAGTGACTTCAATGCCGTAATGACTCGTCAAAAGAGCGGCAAATTTGGCTAAATAGATGGAATCAAATCCGAATTCCGCCCAGTTTTTATGCAGGACGAGTTTATCTTTGGATATTTTCAGCAGACTGTGTATCAGCTCTTTCAAATCCGCTTCGAGCCGTTTTTCCGTGCTTTCTTCCGGGATGCGGCGGCTCACGGTTTCCAAAAGCGCATCCGGTTTTGATGAATCGTCCCGCCGTATGCCTAAAAATCGTTCGGCACGGCTTCTTTCGCCGGCAATGACAAGGCACTGGGTGTTATCTTGAGAAATGATGCGCTCAAAAAGCTCAATGCCTTCATCTGTTTCTAACAGGCGCTGGCCGCTTGATTTCAGGTACATGCCCGTCGTCTCTTCACCGCCGACGTCCATTCCGCCGTTTTTCCAGACCGGCCAGTTGATGACAAAAGTGTTTCCGCTTTCGGATTGTTCGTTTTTATAGTTGGCATACGCCATTTGGAACCTGTTCGCGACCGCATAATCACAGCAGCCGAAATCCCCTAAAACAGCCGATGTGGATGAAAAGTAGCAGATGAAATCCGGCGTTTCGTTTTTCAGCCACTCGTCAAGAAGCAGGCTTCCGTTTATTTTCGGTTCAAGCGTACTGCGGAAATTCCCGATTTCATTTTCAAAGACGGATGTTCTGCTTTCGATGCCCGCCGCATGAATGACGCCGTGAATGGCTCCGAATCGTTCTTTCGCGCGCTTGATGCAGTCGCCCATTCCGATCGGATCACAAACATCGGCTTCGGCGTAAAGAACACCCGCGCCGAGATTTTCCAGGTCTTTCATTTTTTCTTTCTTTTCCTCATTGATCGGCGACCGCCCCGTGAGAATGACATTTGCCTGGTAGTTCCGGGCGAGATGGCGGGCAAATAAGTAGCCGAGCCCTCCTAATCCGCCTGTAATGAGATATGTTCCGCCGGTTCTGATCCTGCTGTTTTCTTTCGTTAGTCTGGTTGGTTCGGTGTGATAGACATATCGTTTTCCCTCTTCCAAGAAAACGGTTTGGTCTGTTTCAGCTTTCAGCTCGTCCCAAATGGTTCTCATCCAGTCCGTTATGGCCGCACCGGCTTTTCTGAAGTGGCCGGTAACACTTGTTTTCGGGAGAACAATGCCGAGCGAACGCTCAAAGCCGATCCATGATTCCAAGTAGCACCTTTCCAGACCGGATGCATATTCCCCCGCCAATAACAGCCTTTCCGGCTGCAGACCGGTCTCAGCCATTGCTTGGAGAATATGGACGATACATGAATAATCTTCGATGCAGCTTTTATCTTCAAGCGCCCATAAATACAAAATGGCAGAAGCTTCACCGTACTCTTTTTGAATATCCGCAAAAGCGTTCACATATGATTGCGGATCTTCCCGCACCACTTGGCAGCGGCCGGCGGACAGAGCCTCATACCGGTCTCCCTGAGCGATAAAAATAACGTCAATGTCATTGTCATACGATTTGATCATAGAGATGGCTTCCTGCTGCTTCTTCTGATCAGATAAGAAAGAAATCACCGTTTTGACTTGCTTATCTCCGGCTGCCGGCAGAGCCTGTTCTTTAAGAACTTCTCTAAAAGCCATTACTTCAAATTGTTCCGCCGGATCACTTTCATCAGCCGGCGCGTTAACGGGCGCGGCCTTGCTTTGTACAGGCTGCTGATGCCAGAAGCGTTCTTTTGCAAACGGATAAGCAGGCAGGCTGATGCGGGCCGGAGGACGGTCTCCGTATAATTTCGTCCAATCGATGTCCAATCCTTTTACCCAAAGCTCAAGCAGCTTAGAATATTTCCGTTTGCTGATCCAAGCGTCTATGATTGTTTCCAGATCATCATCCGCCGAAAATACGGCAAGCATCCGTTTGTTTTCTTCCGTGCCGTCACGGTGCAGTCCGGCGCTGTTGTGTCCGGCGATAAATCCATTCAGTTTTTCCTCAAGTTCATGAAGTGAATGGACGATAAAACCGAGACGCTCTTCCATCGGCACCCGGCCCGTCTGAAGAGTAAAGGCTATGCTCATAAGGTCGCTGCAGCTGTATCTTTTTTCACGGATGGCGTCTCTGAGCTGTTTTGCTTTTTCAGTGAGCCGTTCGCTGTTTTTCGCAGACAGGACGATGATGGCGGGCTGATCTGCCGGCATCTCATCAGGCTCTTTGTCTGCCGTATATTCTTCTATGACGAGGTGGGCGTTTGCTCCTCCCGCGCCAAAACTGCTTAACCCCGCCCTTCTCGGTAGCTCTTTGCCGCCGATGACGGGACGTTTCCACTCACCGAGCTCCTGCTGAACGGCAAACGGCGTATACGCGAAATCAATATTCGGATTCAGCTGATCCGCGTGCAGGGACGGCGCAATTTGTCGGTCTTTGAGCTGGAATAATATTTTTGTCAGGCCCGCAATGCCCGCGGCGCTTTCACAATGGCCGATATTTGATTTTGCGGAGCCGATGGCGCAAAACTGTTTGTCTGTTGTATCCTCTTCAAATGCTTTCGTTAATCCGGCGATTTCAATCGGATCTCCTAATGCGGTCCCCGTACCGTGGGCTTCAATATAACTGACGGTGCGCGCCGGGACGTTTGCCCTTTCGAAAGCTTCTTTTATTAAGGCGGCCTGCGCATTCGGATTCGGAACGGTGTATCCGTTCGTTTTGCCTCCGCTGTTAATGGTGCTTCCTTTAATCACACCGTAAATGTGATCGTTGTCGGCAATCGCTCGGTCCAACGGCTTTAATACGACCGCTCCTACCCCTTCTCCGTCGACAAAACCATCCGCGCGGTCTCCGAACGATTTGCACGTGTCGCCTGCGGAAAGCATGTTCATGACTGACAGATTCATATAATGGATCGGGTCGGTCACTATGTTTACGCCCCCGGCAATCGCACATTCGCTTGAACCGCTGTATATGCTCTCAAGCGCCAGATGAATGGCCGTCAAAGAAGAGGAGCAGGCTGTATCAACGGCAATGCTCGGCCCTTGGAAATCAAAAAGGTAAGATACCCTGTTGGCAATGGACCAATAGCCGTAGCCTGTCGGGTAGTTTTTGTTCATCGCGCCGGCAAAAACACCGATTTTTCTGCTCTGGCACAGGTTGTCAGGCGTATAGCCGGCATCCTCGATACTCGCATACGCCGTTTCTAAAAATAATCGCTCCTGCGGGTCCATTCGCTCCGCTTCCAAAGGAGAAATCTGAAAGAACAGCGGATCAAACTTGTCCATATCCTCAATGAAGCCGCCCCATTTCGTATAAATAGAGCCTTCTTTACCTTTCTCTTCATCGTAGTAATCCTGCCAGTTCCAGCGTTCCCGCGGGATTTCTTCTATGCAGTTTTTTCCTTTTTTAATATTAGCCCAAAGCTCAGCCGCTGTTTTTGCCTGCGGGTAGCGTCCTGAAACACCGATGATGGCCACGTCGCGAACCGAAATTTGCCGGACGGTCTCTTTGGCTGCCCGTTTTTCCCTCCGCCGCCAGTCAGTGCGAAGCGGCTTAGCAGGCTGTACAGCCTGCGGTTCTGGTGATGCCTTCCGTTCTTCCTGAACAGGCGTTTGTCCCGTCAGTTTGATCATCGCGTCTTTTTTCGTTTTGATTAAGTGAGCGACGAGCGCCTCAATCGTCTGATATTCAAAAAATAAAGTGCTGCTGACTTGGTCCAATACATTTCGTAAGGCGTTTGTCAGCTGTACGACGACGATAGAATCAATTCCGTATTTTTCAAGCGGCGCTTTCGGATCAATTTGAGCCGGCGGAATTTTTAATGTTTCTCCGATTAACGTTTTCAAGTACTCGGTGCTTTTTTCTGTTAAAGACGTGTCGCCTTTTTGCACCGTTGTTTGCGCCTGAAGTTCCGGCGCATGTGCTGCTTTTGGCGGAGAGGTCCGTTTTCCGGCCCCTGCTTTAAGCGTTTTTTGGCGAACAATGCCGTTGCTTTTTGCCGCTATAATCTGATGGCTTAATTCATGTGCCGCTTCTGCCGGGAAAAAGACAGAATGCCAGCCTTCACTTTCTAACACGCGCTTCCAGCTTTCCGGATACAAGCCCGGGCACCCCGGAATACGAAGGGCAGAATCTTCATGCAGCCACCAGCCTTCAAGCAGTCCGAAAGTAATATGCGGGAACAGGCTGTTTCCCGCCATTTCATTTAAGAGCAGCAAACCGTTGTCTTTTAAAACGGCTTTGGCGTTTCTCAGCGTCTGGCGGATGTCTTTCGTCGCGTGGAGCACATTGGCCGCAACGACGATATCGAATGCGCCCGGCTCTATGTCCTGGCCGGCAAGCGGCGCTTCTGCGTTAAAAAGCTTATACGTCAGATAAGGATTCCGTTTGCCGTATTCCGTCTCCGCATGCACGAGAAAAGCTTTCGATACATCGGTGTAACAGTATTCTTTTATATGGTTTTGATACGGCCTAAGCTTTTCAAATATGCCTGCGCTTGTGCCGCCTGTGCCCGCTCCGATTTCCAGTATGCGGATCTCGGCTTTTGAATGTTTGCTGATGTTTTCTTTCACATAAGCCGTTAATGTATCTGACAGGGCGCTGTTAAAGTAATCCGCGACTTGATTGTGCTTATAAATTCCTTCAACAAGTTCCATTGAAGAGTGCGGGAACATGATGTCTGTCGCCGGCACGTCTTCGCGCAGAATGTCCGGCAGTGCTTTAAGCATCGTCTCGGCTAAAACAGTCATCGCTTTTGTATCGGCGTTGTTGAGCCATTCCTCTTTTTCCCGCTCCCATTTTTGCCATAGCGCGGCGGTTGTGTTTTCGGCTCGCGCCGACAGTTTATATGAATCCGCATTCCCTTCCAGATAGCCATGTTCCAGAAGGAAAGCGATCGTTTGATTGAGCCATTTTTTAAAGTATTCATGTTCGGGCTCATACGCTTTAAGGCTTTGCGGCGTCAGCAAGTCTGCTTCTTTAAGCTGGGCGATCAACAGCTGATACAGATAATCATCGAGCTCCTGATGTTCAGCCTCTCTAACAAGACGTGCGCCGGGCGGAGCGACCTTCGGCTGTTGTGAAAAGACAAGCGGCTGAGGCGGATAAACGGAAATCTTTTCTCTTTCATTCATCCCTTCGACTGCGACCGGTTTTGTCGTATGAATGAAAGCCGCCTGATCAACCGGCAGCGTCATAAGGGTTTCAAGCGCCTCCATTGCAGCGTCCGGTTCGATCAATCCCAATCCGATCTGATCCATCAGCTGAATAAAATCCCCGTCTTCAGCCGCTTCGCTGTTGCCCCAATAGCCCCAATTCATCACTTTGACCGGACAATTCCATGTCTGATCAAGTTCTTTCGCAAATGCGTCACTGAAAGCGCATCCCGCGGCATAATGGCTTTGTTTCACGTTATGAATAAATGCCACAAGCGAGGAGAAGAAGAGCGCAAAGTCAAGCGGCTCCCGTCCAAATACCTCCGCCATGGACACACTTACATCGGCTTTTGCCCGCAGCACCGATTTGAACTCTTCTGTCTTCATATTATTTAAGCTTTGCTCAGACAGATCCATTGCCGAGTGGATGATTCCATTCATTTTTGTGTGGCGCTCTTTTATGAACTGATAAGCCCTCTCTAAGGAAGCACTGTCGGCGGCATCGGCGGAAACATATTCAGGCGCCGGGCCGAATGCGCTGAGCCGGTCGAGTTTCGCCTGTATGGAATCATTCAGTGTGCTTCTGCCGATCCAAATGATGCGTGCTTTGTAGCGGCGGATCATGTATTCACTCCATGCCTCGCCAAGATACCCCGCGCCTCCGATCACGGCATAAACCCCGCCTGTTTGGTACAGCGTGCCGTTTTTCGGCATATTGTCAAGCGGTATCAGCTGCCGCTCAAACAGCTGCTGATTGCGGTACGCCCAAATTTGACCGTTTTTTCCGGCAGAAAGACTGAGCGCCTCTTCGATCGGCCAGCTGCCGTCCGTTTCTGTGTCAATCATGCGGATATGCCAATGCGGATATTCTTTCGCCATTGTTCCGGCAAGTCCGCTGACTGCGGCTTGTGACGGGTCGGCGCTGTCTTGATCCGAAAACGGCTGGGCATTTGCTGTGACGATGCACCAGTCCAAACGTTTTTCTCCGTACCCTAAGGCAAGTAATGCTTTCATCAGCTTGAACACATGAAGAACGTTTCTTTCCTGTTCCTTGAGGCTGTCCGCACTCTCAGCCTGCGGAGCAAGCCAAATGATTTGCTCCAGTTCTTTTTGTCCTTCAAGCATGTGCGTAAGAGATGTGATATCATCCGTACCTCTGATCGGATAATAAGAAGCGTTCGGCAGATGTTCTTTTATGCGCGTATGTCTCGAATCCGTTCCGCCGAATACTGCCGTCTGCTTATCCGCCGCTGCTTCCCCGGCTTTTTCAAGCGCAACAGGCTCCCAAGCCGGAATCAGCATCGTATGGCCGACAGGCGCCTCCGTGGTTTCTCCGCCCGCTGTTTGGCTTGTGTCAAGCGCCCGGACGGACGCGCCTTTCATCCTGACATAAACCGTACCGGCATCATCACACATATCAATATCAAATTTTCTTACGTTGTCATCTGCTTTGCTGCCTTCTGTGTACCGGATATATGACCAGATATGTTCAGGGCACGGCCCGAACACTTCCACTTCCTGCATCGCAAACGGCAAAGCAAGCTCGTGGCTGTCTGCATCGTCATGTATCGAGCGGACAAGCAGACCGACGGATGCGTGAAAAGCGGCGTCCATCATACTCGGGTGAAGCGTATACTGTTCTTTTTTGTCATGTACGGCAGCTGGGAGTGAAATACGGGCCAATAATCGGTCTTCTCCGATCAGCAATTGCTGTACACCCCTGTATGCCTCTCCGTAATCCAGACCGATCTTCTCAAAAGCACCGTAACATTCTTCCGCAGTCACGATTCCTAAATTGCAGGAAGCTTTGACAGACTCGATATCTATCTGAGCGCTGCCCGGTTCGGTAATGACCGCTTCACCCTGGCTGTGAATAACCGGATCTTCGCCGTTTTCTGCCTCACTGTATATTTCATAGGTAATCTCACCATTATCTTCTGGGTAAAGGGCAATATGTATTTCTTTCGGTTTGTCTTCAATCATGACCGGCCGGACCCAAACAACCTGTCTGAGTGTGACGCTATGGTCTTTTTCCGTCACGGCAGCAGCCTTTTTGACCGCCTCTGCGGCCATTTCCAAATAGGCGACGCCCGGCAGTATTTTTTGTCCGTTGACGACATGGTCAGATAGGAAAAATTCATCTCCCGTAAAAAGAGACGTGAAGCGCTGCTGCGAAAAATCTGACGTATTTTCTTGTAAAAGCGGATGCAGTACTGTGCCTGACGGGCTTTTCTCCTGTTTTTTCTGCTGCGGAATCCAATAGCGTTCTTTTGCAAACGGATAAGTCGGAACGCTTGTTTTACGCGGTTTACCCGAACCGTACAGCTTATTCCAATCTACTGTTTTCCCTTCTGCCCATAACTCGGCAAGCCGTATCGAATCATCCGTTTCGGGAGCGGTTTCGCTCATCTCCGGCAGCTCGGCTTGTCCGCGCCAAAGACCGGGGATGTTTTCGTTTCCTTTTACGAAATCATTCAGCTTTTGCTTCAAGTCGCGGATGTCATTTACAAGGAAGACAGCTCTCTCCTCCATTGCTTCACGTCCTGTCTGAATTGTATAAGCCAGTTCAGACAGCACCGTCTTTTCTGAAAGCGATCGGGCTAGTTTTTCCGCATAGGCCAGAAGCCTGTCTTTATTTCTTGCTGACAGCGGGATGAGTTTTGCTGCCTCGTTCTCAGGTGCAGGCGCTTTTTGTTCAGGCTGAATGTATTCTTCTAAAATGATATGGGCATTCGAACCTGATGCACCGAAGGAACTGAGCCCGGCCCTGCGCGGATAATGTGTGACTTTACCGTTTTCTTCAGCTGACGGCTGCTTCCACGGAGCAGTCTGCTGCTGTACGTAAAAAGGAGATTCCTCAAATTTCAGGTAAGGATTTAATTCCGCAGAATGCAGTGATTTGACAAGCGTTTTGTGATGAAGCTGCAGCGCCGCTTTTGTTAACCCGCTGATCCCCGCCGCTGATTCTGCGTGACCGATATTTGATTTGACCGAACCGATGGAACAAAATTGCTGATCCTGCGTCCCTTGGCTGAACGCTTTTGACAGACCTTCAATTTCAATCGGGTCTCCTAACGAAGTACCCGTGCCATGGGCTTCCACATAACTTACGGTCCGCGGGCTGATACCTGCTTTTTTCAGACAGGCCTTAATGACTTCTGCCTGTGCAGCAGGACTCGGGACGGTAATTCCGCTTACTTTTCCGACGTGGTTAATGGCGCTTCCTTTAATGACCGCGTAAATGCGGTCGCCGTCTTGTTCGGCTTTTTCCAGCGGCTTGAGCAATACAGCACCGACTCCTTCTCCGGAAACGTAGCCGTCCCCGCCCTCGCCGAATGTACGGCAGCGGCCGTCACTTGAGTGCATGCCCACGCTTCCGTAGCTGAGATATTTCGCCGGGTGCAGCGACAAGTTCACCCCTCCCGCAAGCGCGGCCTCACATTCGCCGCGGCGGATGCTTTCAATGGCCAGATGAACGGCGGTCAATGATGAGGAACAAACGGTATCCACCGCGATGCTCGGCCCGTGGAAGTCACAATAATAGGACACTCTGTTGGCGATCTGCGCATAATTCAGTGAAACCGGAAAAGGATCAGTTTCAGATAATTGTTCTGCGCCGATTAAGGAATAATCTTTATGCATCACCCCTGCAAATACGCCGATCGGATGCTGTTTCTCCCCTTTATTCCCCAGCGTTTCAGGCGTATACCCCGCATCTTCAATCGTTTCCCAGCATGTTTCTAAAAACAGGCGCTCCTGCGGGTCCATCGTTTCCGCCTCACGCGGTGAGATTCTGAAAAACTGCGGATCGAAGCAGTCGGCATCGTCAATGAAACCGCCCCATTTTGATACTGTTTTTCCAGACGGGGACGTTACGTTTTTATATGTTTTCCAATCCCATCGGGACTTCGGAACTTCAGTGATGCAATCCGTGCCTGCCTTCAGGTTTTCCCAAAACTCCGCCACACTTTTCGCTTTCGGATAGCGGCCGGCCATTCCGATAATCGCGATGTCTCCGGTGTTTTTATGATGTTCTGGCGTGTCCGGCGCTTCAGCTTCAGACCGTGATGGTTCGGCTGCACGTTCCGCACATTCAAATGAAACGGTCTTTTTCAGATAGGCTGCGAGTTCTTTTATATTTGTATATTCAAAGAGAAGAGTGGGCGCGAGGTCCGCACCCGTCTTTTTACTGATATCCTGTACAATCTCAAGCAAAGAAGATGAATCCAGCCCAAGCTCATAGTAGCCTGCAAGAACGTCCAGCGTCTCCCAAGGCTGCCCAAGCTTATCAGCCAAAAGCTTCTTTAAAAACAGAATGATGTCTTTTTCATCTGCGCTTTCCGGCTCAGTTGCAGCCTGTTGATTCTGTTCGGCTGTATTCTCGTCTTCTTCGAACCGAACCGCTTTTCCCGTAATGTTTTTAAGCTCCGCCACCTTTTGTCCGGATCGGCTGAAGTACTCGATCGTCATCGTTGTGAGTTCTTTTTCCTGACGGACGCCGGAAGCGGCGATACGCGCCGTGCACTCAGATTGCAGTCTGTCGGCGGCCGTGAACGATTCATAATATAAAGGCAGATGAAGCCGGTTTGTTTCAGAAAGCAAACCGCTCGCCCCGATTCCGCTTGCATCCAAAAGGGCAGGATGGAATAAAAAGAAACCTTTTCCTTCTTTGCAAGAAAGCTCAGCCAGCATGCCGTCTTCTGTTTCGTACAATCGTCCGTTCGATTTCATCATGCCGGAATGAACCAAGTCATGATCCAGGCAGCGGTTATACATGTCATCAAGATTCAGAGATCTGCCTGACTGCTTCACATCGCCGAAATCAATGGTTTCGTCAAATGTCACAGCGTCTCTTTTCACCATTTCAGCTGTCGCATATTGTATATTGTCTGACAGCTCGTCACCTTGCTGTTTCTGCCCTGAAAGGGAGATGAGCCACTTTCCATCTCCGCTATCAGAACATTGAATGGTCAGAATGATTGCAGCCGTTTCACTTACGGTTAAAGGCTGATAAATCGTAACGTGCTTCAATTCGAGCTCATTGTATACATAACCGTGTTCCTGAAAAACCTGATAAATCAAATCGATATAAGCAAGACCGGGCAATACCGCTTCACCAAAGACCTTATGGCCCTTCATGATGGGATGATCCAGTGAGATATTGATTTTTTCCGATATCATTCCTTCCCACTCCTCTCTCATTTAAATGCTTTCCAGAACATTTTTTTCGCAGGAAGCTCTTGTTTCTCCGCCGGTGCGTCAGGCTCTTTTACCAGAGCCTTACGTCTTAATGACGGTACCGGCAGCGGCTTTCTTTTCATTCGGGTGTCTTTTTCTTCCCAAGCTTCCAGAATGACGTGGGCGTTCGTTCCGCCGTCGGCAAAGCAGTTGATGGCTGCTGACGGTCTGGCTGCATCCCATTCGCCGGCTGTTTTATGAAAATGAAAATCTGTCTTTGTTATATCAAAATGCGGCATCGGTTCATCTCCTGAGAGGAACGGAACCGTTTGTTTATGCTTCAGCATTAATACGACTTTAATGAAGCTTGCGATGCCTTCTGCGCAAAGCGGATGCCCGATGTTCGGCTTAATTGACCCGATGCCGAGCGGAACATGCTGGCCAGAACGGTATACGGATTGAATCGCCTTCAGCTCAAGCAAATCAGTTACAGCGGAACCCGATCCGTTTGCTTCGATATAACTGATGTCTTCCGGCTTTTTGCCGCTTTTGAAAAGCGCGCTTTGCATGACATCTTTTTGCGCCTGCATATTAGGAGCTGACGGGCCTGCCGTTCTGCCGTCATTGTTCATGGCGGCGGCCTTAATGACCGCGTGTATCGTGTCGCCGTCTTTTTGCGCCTGGCTTACTGTTTTTAACAGCACCATGCCGACGCCTTCACCGAGGACAACTCCGCCTGAACGCTTGTCAAATACGTGAAATGCCGGCTTTTCGTTTAACAGCCCGCGCTCTTGGAACATCCGGTGCGCCGCATCCGTGTTCAGCAGGCTGACGCCGCCAACTACCGCCGCTTTGATATCGCCGCTTCTCAGTGCCTGAACGGCCATGTTCATTCCTGTCAAAGCCGATGAACAAGCCGTATCAAGCACGATGCTCGGCCCGCGCAGATCAAAAAATTGCGAAACGTTTGCCGCTAAATAATTCTGCCCGCCCGCAACGATCGGGTTGCGGGTATTCGCAAGAATTTCAGGATCAGGCTGATGCTGGCTTCGGCCTCCGATATACACACCGGCCTCTATACCCTTGATTTCTTCACGGGAATAGCCGGCATGGCACCAAAGTTTCAAGCTCTCTTCCAACACCGCCAATGCCTGAGGGTCCATCGCTTTCGCGTCGTTTTCCGGAATGAAAAAGAATTCGGAATCAAAGTGATCCATATTGTCAATCAATCCCGCAACGTATTGATTTGCATATCCGAAACGTTCCGCCGGGACGGAGCCGATTGCGGACCTGCCGCTTCTCAGCAAGTCCCAATATTGTTCTAACGATTCCGCTCCCGGAAAACGGCAGCTCATTCCCACGACGGCAATGTCTTCAGTTACGGCATCACGCTTTTGTTCAGTATGAACCGTTTGTACGGCAGCCGGAAGCAACATTTCTGTATCAGGTTCCTCCCTTTCTGCAAGCAGCGGCTGCCCATTGGATACAAGCCATTCGGCAAACGCGTCAATCGTCGGATGTTCATATAAAACAGACGGATCTAAGTCCTCTTTGAGCGCTTGATTCATTTGCTGTAAAAGCTGCGCTAAAATGATCGAATCAACCCCGTAATCCTGAAACGGTTCGTCTGTTTCCAGTTCTTCCGGAGCGATTTTCAGCTCATCGGAAAACAGTTTCACAAGCCACGCCTTCGTATCAAGAAGCAGTTCTCTGTCTGAATGTTTTTCAGCGGCTTTGCCGTTTATTACGGCTTCAGTCTCTTTTTGTTTTTTCTCTTGACAGAGCAGCCTGTCAGGATGCCATTCGCTCCGATCAACGATAGCCGGCAGAACGGACGGGCGGATGTTTTCAGATAAAATGCGGTCCAGCAAGTCAAGTCCTTCCGCGTTGGACAGTCCCAGCAGCCCGGTCTGCTTCAGGCTTTCTGTGCGGACTTCACCCAATCCGGTTTCCTTCCAGTTCGGCCATTGAATGCTGACTAACGGATATTGATGCTGATGAGCCGCCGCGAAATAATCCATGTACGCATTTGCCATCGCATAATCCGACTGTCCCGCCGCGAGCGCCGGAACGACTGCAGATACTGAAGAAAATAAGACAAAAAATTGCAAAGGATCATTTGTGAAAAGGCTGCTTAATGTTTGAAGCCCGGCGACTTTCGGTTCCAGCACTTCTTGTATATCTTCAGCAGTCTTTCTGATAAATGCCGGATTTACTGAATTAACCGATCCCGCACAATGAATGACGCCGCCGATCGGTCCCATCGTGCGCCGGATCGTTTCAATTTCCGCTGCCGCCGCATCATGATCAGACAATTTCAGACTGATCACCGCCACTTGCACTCCTTTTGCTTCAAGCTCTTCAATCGCCCGTATCTTCTCTTTCAGCCTCGTATTAACGGCTGACCGTTTATGACGGGGAGGAATCGGCTCCCTGCCTGTCAGCACTACTTTTTTCACGCCGTGTTTTTCTGTGAAATGGCGGGCGCATAAGAGACCCAGTCCCCTCGTGCCTCCGGTAATGAAAAGCACATGGTCTTCAGGAAACGGTGCGGGCTTATGTTCTGCTCGCTTCCCGCTTGGAATCTCCCTGAATAAAGCACGGTATCTCTGTCCGTTTCGGCGGCAGATTTCCGGTTCTGTGCAGTCCGCCGAAAATTCATCTGCAATCTGTTTGGCAAGCGTCTGCTGATCCGTATCTTTATCGGCATCCATGTGTCTGGACGTCACGTTTTGATACTCATTTTGAAGCATTCTGTACAGGCCGCTTTTTGCCGCGCCTGCAAGATGAATCGTTTTCTGCTGAAATGGCTCCAAGCCTTTTGTTACATATAGCAGCGTCAGCGGCCGCGCTTGCCGGCGGCTTGTATCAATCAGAGTCTGGAGCCGGCTGATCCCTTCCAGTGAAGGGTCTTCGTCTCCGCATCCCGTCAGATCGATTGCGCCATCTATGTGATTCCAATCGCTAGCTGCAGTGTCAGCGGAATCGACCGGGAGAATGAACGAGTCAGCGAAATGTTTTGCAGTCTCTTCGGCTAGCTCCGCTGTTCTTGCATCAGCCAGAATCATGACCGTCCTGCCGCTTTTCTCACCGGCCGAATCGATCTCACACGGAACCCATTGCTTTTCTAAAAGCACAGCCTCGCGCCGGTCTTCTGTTTCCTGCGGTATGACTTTCGGCTCAGGCAGCCAGTACGGCTCCTTCGCAAATGGATAAGCCGGCAGACTGATTCTGCGGGGTTTTTCGCCTTGATAGAGTCTGTCCCAGTCCATCTGGAGCCCTTTGGCCCACAATTCCGCTATTTTGGCGTATTTTTTCTTATCGAACCATGACCTCACAAGCTGCTTCAGGTCATCGTCCGTTTCAAATGCTTTGATTTCTTTTTTAGCCGTTTTGATATGGGCTTCATATATCCCTTCACCCGTATTTCCGTTTACAAAATCGGTTAAACGGCTGATCAGTTCTTCTCTCGAACCGGCTGTAACCGCAAGACGGTAATCCATCGCATCACGCCCGGTTTGAAGCGTGTACGCCATATCTGAAAGATTGATATTCTGATCGGCTTTTGCAAATTCGATCACAGACTCGGCATAGGTTTTTACCTGGGGCGCTTTTTTCGCCGACAGCACAAAAATGTTTGTCTCATCAGGCTTACGGCTTCCCCGGTCTTTCGGCTGATACTCTTCGATAACGAGATGAGCGTTTGTGCCGCTGTAGCCGAATGAGCTGACACAGGCCCGCCGCGGTGCTCCGCCTGTTTCCCAAGGTTTGAGTTCGGTATTGACAAATAAAGGCGAGTCATCGAAATCAAAATGTTCATTCGGCGTGCTGAAATGTAGGGTCGGCACAAGCTGCTGATGCTTCATCGACAGCAGAACCTTCTGGACGCTTGCTACACCTGCCGCCGCCGACGTATGCCCAATATTCGATTTAACCGAACCGATGGCGCAAAATTGTTTGCGATCCGTTTTTTCCTTAAATACAGAAGACAGGGCTTCTAATTCAATCGGATCCCCCTGCTTTGTGCCGGTGCCGTGCATTTCCGCATAGGTGATGCTCTCAGGGTGGATGTTGTGCGCTTCATACACTTGGCGCTCTAAATCCATTTGGCTTTTCGCGCTTGGTGCGGTAATGCCGTTGGTTTTTCCGTCCTGGTTAATTCCAGATCCGATAATGACTCCGTAAATATGGTCTTGATCGGCTTCCGCATCTTTCAGCCTCTTCAAAACGAGCGCCCCCGCGCCTTCGCCAGGCACAAATCCGTTCGCACTGTTATCAAATGCTTTACATTGGCCGTCAGGAGACAGCATTCCTGCTTCACACATGCTGATGTATGATTCAGGCGTTAAATACAAGGTCACACCGCCGACAAGCGCCATGTCAATTTCATGATTCAACAGCGCCTGACGCGCCAAATGAGCCCCGACGAGAGATGAAGAGCATGCCGTATCGATCGGAATGGCCGGCCCTTTCAAATTGAGATAATAAGGCAGGCGGGCCGCCGCGATGCTGAAACTGTTGCCCGTCGCGCTTCCTCCTGTCTGATGTTTGTTTAACATCATGCCGTATTCATTGTTCATAATCCCCAAATAAACGCCGCAATTTTTCCCGTTTAATTCTTTTGAGCTGTAACCCGCATCTTCAAAGGCTTTAAAACCTTCCTGTAAAAATATCCGGTGCTGAGGGTCCATAAGTTCCGCTTCAGACGGAGATATATTAAAGAACAGCGGATCAAACTCTTCAATGTCGTCAAGCATACCGATTGATCTGCAGTATACTTTGCCCTTCTTGTTTAAGGCCGGATCATAGTATTTGTTTACATCCCAGCGGGAAAGCGGGATGTCGCGAATGGCGTTTTTCGCACGGGCTAAGTTGTCCCAATATGTCTTTAGCTCCGGCGCATCCGGGTACTTGCCCGACATGCCGACGATGGCTATCGCGTCCGCTATCTCGTCTTTAGGCTCCCGTTTGGCCTGCACCGGTTCAGGTTCCTTTTGAATCGTTAATCTCTCCGGCTCGGCAGGTGTTTTCTCCTGCGGGGCATGTTGCTGCGTAAGCGGCTTTGGACGTACGGGAACCGCCTGTTTTTTTCTGCCGCGGACGGACGGCTGCGCACGCAGAAAATCGGCAAATTGACGGATTGTCGGATAATCATACACTTTCGTTACGTTACAGTCCGTGCCGTACCGTTTATTGACGGCTTTTATCCATTCAAGACCGGTAATCGAATCCATACCCAAGTCAATAAAGGCCTCATCAATATCTACTTCATGCCGCTCCATGTACAATACATCTGCCAGTGCTTTTGATAACTCGTCATGCACCGCTTCAATCGGTTCTTCCGGTTCGGCGGAAGCTGCCGTTTCAGACATCGCCTCCAGAATATCCGCTTCTGCTTGTATCACATGTTGCTTATGAGCGTTTAAAGGCTGCAGCATGATGTTTGACGGTTTTTTCACGGCCTCTGTTTTCTGCGGTTCGGTTGCTTCCTCAAGGATCGGTTCTGTCCCGAGCTCTTTTTGCAAGAAAGCCGCAAACTGGCGGATTGTCGGATAATCATATACTTTCGTCACCGTAAGGGACGTGCCGTATGCTTTATTAACAGACTTTATCCATTCAAGACCGGTAATTGAATCCATGCCGATATCAATAAATGTGTCGTCTGCGTCGATATCGTCGGCATCCATATATAAAACGTCTGCCAAACTTTCGGTCAATACGGCACTTACTTTTTCAGCGGAAACCGCCGGACGGGAAGCGGGCTGTACGGTTCTTTTCGGTTTCGCGCCGCTCAAAGTCTGCAGTGTAATGTTTGACGGTTTTTCTTTGACAGTCTCCTCGTGAAGAGTTGTTACTTCAATGACCGGTTCCGGGGCGGCCGCCGGTGCGATCGGCGCAGACTGTGTTTCGGCCGGTCTTTTGACAGCTGCATCAGCTGATGTGTCGATCCAATAACGGTCTTTTGCAAACGGGTAGGCCGGAAGACTGATTTTTTGCGGTCTGCCCATTTGATACAGCTTATCCCAATTCAGCGGAAGGCCCTTCACCCAAAGCTCTAATACCTTTGCGGCTTTGCCTTTTTCAAGCCACGCCTCAATGGTTTTTTCCATGTCCTCATCAGCCGTAAACAGCGCCATCGTGTCTTTATTCTGTTTGACTTGTCCGCGGTAGAGCTGGTCAATTGACTCCTTGCCGCCCGTAAATTCGTCAAGCTTCTCTTCAAGCTCGCGCAAATTGCTGACAATCATTCCGAGACGCTCTTCCATCGGTTCACGTCCGACTTGAAGCGTATATGCGATCCGGCTCAGATCCGCTTCCCGGTAACGCCCGCTCCGCAGTGCATCAAGAAGACGTTTCGCCCGTTTTTGAAGCCGTTGCTCATTTTTCGCGGAAAGGACGATCATCGACGGATGAGGTGCGGCAAAAGCCGTCTCCTTATCCTCATCAGCGGAATATTCTTCGATGACGATATGAGCGTTGACGCCGCCGGCTCCGAATGAGGAAAGCCCCGCGGTTCTCGGCAATTCTTTATTTACTCCATTTTCATTTATGACCGGTCTTTTCCACTCTTCAAGCGTCTGCTGCACTTTAAACGGCGTAGCGAGAAAATCAATATTCGGGTTAAGCGTCCGGGAATGCAGTGACGGTGCGAGCTGCTTATGTTTCATTTGCAGGAGCACCTTCGTCAGACCCGCGATGCCCGCCGCGCTTTCACAGTGCCCGATATTGGATTTCGCTGAGCCGATGGCACAAAACTGTTTATCTTGTGTTTGTTCTGAAAAGGCTTTTGTCAGACCCGTGATTTCAATCGGATCGCCGAGTGAAGTTCCGGTGCCGTGGGCTTCGATGTAGCTGACCGCCCTCGGATCGGTTCCCGCGTCTTTTAACGCCTGTTTGATCACCGCGGCTTGGGCGTTCGGATTCGGTACGGAATACCCGTTTGTTTTTCCATCATGGTTCACGGCCGTTCCTTTGATCAGGCCGTAAATATGATCACCGTCCGCTTTCGCTTTAGAAAGCGGCTTAAGGAGTACGGCTCCCACTCCTTCACCGGGCACATAACCGTCTCCGCCTTCTCCGAAACTTTCACATCTGCCTTTGCTTGATAAAAATCTGTTCTGGCCGAGCATCAAATATTTATTCGGATGAACGGATACATTGACGCCCCCGGCAAATGCTGCCTCGCATTCCCCGTTCCGCAAGCTTTGGCATGCCAGATGAATGGCTGTTAAAGAAGAAGAGCACATCGTATCCAGAGCCATGCTCGGGCCGTTAAAACCGAATACATAGGAAGCCCTGTTCGCAATTGATGACGGATTTCCGGTCAGCGCAAGCGATTTTCCGCGCGCCTGTTCTTCGGCTCCGTAAAGCTGATATTCCTCGTACATGACGCCGACGTAAACACCGACATTTGCACCAAGCAAATCACCCGATTTTTCCGTGAGCTTTTTGCGCGTGTAACCGGCATCTTCCATCGTTTCGTAGACACATTGCAGGAATAACCGCTCCTGCGGGTCCATCAATTTTGCATCACGGGGCGAAATAGAGAAGAATTGCGGATCAAATTTGTCCACGTCTTTCAAAAATCCTCCCCATTTTCCGTACGTCTTGCCTTCTTTATCTTTATCAGCGTCGTAATAAAGACTGTGATCCCAGCGATCGTTTGGAATTTCGGTTATGCAGTCAGTGCCTTCACTCAAATTCTTCCAAAATTCCTGAAGATTTTCGGCCTGCGGATATCGTCCTGATATACCGATTATCGCGATATCTTCACGCTCTGTCAGCTGCTGATTTTCCCGCGTGTCTGGACGGACTTGCGCAAAGCCTTTTTTGCCTTCATTCCGTTTGAAAACGGGCTTTACTTTCGCTTTCTCAGACAGCGCAGGTTTGGCTGCAGGGGTTTCTTCTGTTTTCATCCCGGTCACTTCCAGCAGCGTGTCCCGGTGTGCTTTCATAAAATACTGCGTCAGCGATTCGATATTCTGGTACTCGAAAAACAATGTTTTTGATAATGAGCCGAAGCTCTTTTCCAGCCGGCCCGTCAAATGCATAATCATAATCGAATCAATTCCGTAATCTTCCATAGGCGCCTTGGCATCAATTTTGCCGACAGGAAGTTTGGTCACTTCCGAAAGCACTTGTTTCAAGAAATGCTCCGTTTTTTCTGCAAGCATGTTCTCTCCGCTTGCTGTAAGACCCACCGGTTCTTCGGTTTCGCTGCCCTTATCCGGCTGATCATCCGCTGATTTTTTCAGAAACGCCCGGATTTTTGCGGCGTAGCCTTCCGTCACCATGACTTGAGATGTGTTTGCCGCCCACCCGCGGTATAAAGCCTGAATGCCGTTTTCTGTTTGCATAGGGACCATGCCGCTTTCTTTTGTCAGCATGGCTTCCGTTTCAGCATCAACCGTCATGCCGCCGTCTTTCCAAAGCGGCCAGCAGATTGAAAGGGTGTGTCCATAGCGTTCATTTCGGGCTTTTTTACGGTTTCTTTTTTCACTGAAGGCGTTCATAAACGCATTGGCCATCGCATAATCAGCCTGGCCCGCGCTTCCGGCGCTTCCGGCTCCGGAAGAGAAAAGAATCAGAAAATCAAGCTCAATGTCCTTTGCCGCTTCATCAAGATGAACCAGCCCGGAGACTTTCGGCGCCAGTACATCACGGATTTCATCTTTGTGCTTTTTCAGAATATAGTTGTCTTTTATCGTTCCGGCGCTGTGTATGATACCGTTTAATCCGCCGTACTGCCGACAGATGTCCGCTGTGAGCGATTGAACTTCTTGTTTTTCCGTCATGTCCGTTTGTTTGTACACAGCTTGCGCGCCGAGATCGGACAGTTCTTGAAGCTGGGCTTTTTTACGGTTATCCAACAGAGAACGCCCCGTTAAAATAAGAACGGCGTCTTTTGCATGTCGGGCGATTTCTCTGGCGAATAAAAATCCGAGTCCGCCCGCACCGCCTGTGATCAGATAAACACCTTTATCCTTCCACGGCTTTTCGGCGCCGAACTGTTCAAGACCCGTTTCCTGCCATTGTGCCGTATAGCGCCTGCCGTTTTCATAGCGAATATGCTTGTCATCAGGATGAGCGCTGCATTCTTTTACATATCGGGACAGCGTGTCTGCCTTGACGTCCGGCTCCGTTTCAATCAGCTGGCCTGTCAAGTTCGGGTTTTCAAGCGCCGCTGTTTTCAAAAGCCCTGTTAAGCCGCAAAGGAGCTGCGTATCCGCTTCTTGAGGCACGACAATCTGAATGAGCTCGCGCCCGCCGGAATTTGAAGCGAGGATTTTCTTCACTTCTTCGAACGCCTGAAGCGCACAAGCTTCAAACCGTTCGTCTTCACTCTTATGCTGATCACGGAGCACATGACAGCTGAAGTCCGTCTGTATGCTGTTCATTTGATCCGTAAACCGGTCAGATATCATCACGTGACGGGCTTTGAAATGGATCGGCGCTTCTTCATGTACAGCGGCCTTCTCTTCCCATACGTGTTCAAAATAAAGTGTATCTGTTTTATCCGTTTCAATTTCCCGTGCGGAATAACCAGTCATTTTCACACATACATTGCCTTGTTCGTCACATACATCAATATCCAGCTTCTGCACGGCATCTTCAGGCTTGCTTTCGCCGCTGTACGCAATGGAAACCCACATATCGCTTTTACAGCTTTTCAACACATCAATCTGTTCGAGAGCAAACGGCAGCATCGGCCGTATGTCAGTCCCGTCTCTGTCAAGCATTAACCCGATTGTCGCGTGGAAGGCCGCATCCAAAAGGCTCGGATGGAGGACAAACTGATCTTTTGTATGAGAAATAGATGACGGGAGTGAGAGCTTCGCGAGCACTTTGCTGTCTTTTGCATAGATTTCCGTGACCGCTTTGTGAGCATCCCCGTATTCAATCCCCATTTGTTTGTATGCCTGATAGCAAGCGTCAGGTGTGATCAGCCGGCGTGACTCTCTTAATTTGTCAATCTCGATTTTGGCCGGTTCGCCCGCTCGGACAAACGCTGCGCTTCCTTGCGCATAGAGAACGGGCTCTTCTTCCGAGGAAGCCGATTCACTGTAAACCGTAAATCCCATCTCCCCATTTTCTTCGTCATAAAGACGGAGATACAGATCTGCGGACTCATCCGCCGCTGTAAACGGACGTATCCATACGACATGTTTCAGACGGACTGTTCCTTCTTCCTTCGTTTCTGCCGCATGTTCAACGGCCGCCCGGACCATTTCCAGATAAGCCGCGCCCGGTAACGTCCGCTCGTTTTTGACGACGTGATCTTTCAGGAAAAATTCTCCGCCGCTAAACGAGGACCGAAAACGGACGCCTGACATGTTTGATACATTTTCATGCAGGAGCGGATGCAGCATGCCTGCATTTTTTTGCGGCAGCGATTCTCTTTTCTCCGCCTTCGGTACCCAATACCGGATTTTTTCAAACGGATATGTCGGCAGGCTGATCCGATTCGGTTTGTTTTCACCGTATAAGAGCTTCCAATCCATCGTTCCTCCGCCGGCCCACTTTTCGGCAATCATCTCCAGACTTCCGGAAGAAAGCCATTTATGTATCAAGTCCGGAGCAAGCTCTGCCTGTTTGCTTTTATCGGCTCGGTTCCGCCAGCACCCGCTGACCGTTTTACCCGCCAGAAAGCCTTCCAGCCGCTCTTTGAGCTGTGTCATATTCTGAGCGGTGAACACAACCCGCTCCTCCATCTGTTCACGGCCGATCTGAAGTGTATACGCCGCATCCTCAAGCGGCAGGCCGGGATGAATAAATGCAGACAGCTTCGCAACATACTCTTTTAGCCGTTCTTCATTCCGGGCTGAAACCGGGAAAATGAATGTCTGTTCTTCTGCCGGTTCAGCATTTGTTCCGTGTGATTCTTCAGGGATAAATTCCTCCAGAATGAGATGCACGTTTGAACCTGTCGCCCCGAAAGAGCTGATGCCCGCACGCCGGGGATATACGGTTTCGTTTCCGTTTTCCGTCACTGATGGCTGCTGCCATGCTTCGGTATGATGCTGGACGTAAAACGGTGATTGTTCAAAATCTAAATACGGATTCAGCTCCTCCGAATGAAGAGACGGCACCAAAGTTTTATGGTGAAGCTGCAGGGCAACCTTGCTTAAGCCGCTGATGCCCGCAGCCGATTCCGCATGGCCGATATTGGACTTCACGGATCCGATCGAACAGAACTGTTTGTCCTGTGTGTACTGGCGGAACGCCTTGACAAGGCCTTGAACCTCAATCGGATCGCCGAGAGAAGTTCCCGTCCCGTGCGCCTCAATATAACTGACCGTGCGCGGATCGATGCCCGCTTTGTCCAGGCATTCTTCAATCAAATCAGCCTGCGCGACAGGACTCGGCACGGAAATTCCGCTCACTGTCCCCACGTGATTGACGGCACTGCCCTTTATCACCGCATAAATCCGGTCGCCGTCTTTTACCGCCTCTCGCAGCGGTTTTAATAAAACGGCACCGATTCCTTCAGCCGGTACATAGCCGTCTCCGTCTTTCCCGAATGTATGACAAACCCCGTCTGTTGAAAACATGTCCCATAAACCGTATGTCAGATATTTATTCGGATGCAGCGACAAGTTGACGCCTCCGGCAACCGCCGATTCACATTCCCCGCGCCGAATGCTTTCCGCAGCAAGGTGAACCGCAGTCAGCGAAGATGAACAGACCGTATCGACCGCCATGCTCGGCCCGTGAAAATTGCAAAAATATGAAACTCTGTTTGCGATTTGCGCATAATTAAGAGAAAGCGGGAATACATGATCTTCAGAAGAAGCTTCAGCCCCGACCAACGTATAATCCTTATGCATCACCCCTGCAAAGACGCCGACGCGCTGTCTCTTATTCCGTCCGCGCGCCTCTGCGAGCGACTTCGGCGTATATCCGGCATCCTCAATCGTTTCCCAGCATGTTTGTAAAAACAGCCTTTCCTGAGGGTCCATTGTTTCAGCTTCCCGCGGCGTAATCCGGAAAAATTGGGGATCAAAGCAATCCGGATCATCAATAAATCCGCCCCATTTTGAGATGCTCTTTCCGGAAGGCGACTTTACATTTTCAAACCGGCGCCAGTCCCAGCGAGACTCCGGAATTTCGGTGACACAGTTTTTTCCTTCTTTCAGGTTTTCCCAGAATTCATGAATATTTTCGGCCTGCGGATAGCGGCCGGCCATGCCGATAATCGCGATATCTTCATCTTGCGGAACACTGCTTTTCCGTCTTCTCTCTGTTTGCGTCTCAACCTGCTTCTCCATTTTTGCCGGAGACGCGCTGAAATGGCTCCCGTACTGCTCAGTCAGGAAAGCTGCCAGCTCTGCTGCCGTCGTATATTCAAACAGCAAAGTCGGAGAAAGGGTTTCGCCGATTTTTTCGCTGATCGTTTCGACGACGTCAAGCAGTCCGGACGATGTCAGCCCCATTTCATAGTAGCCGACTTGAGAATCAATCTGTTCAAGCGGCTTGCCGATTTTTTCCGCCATCAAATTCATGACATACCGCTCTGCTTCCTCATGCGGGTGTCCGCCTTCAAGCGATGCCGCAACTTCCGGTAAACCGGCTTTTTCAGGAGACTTCTCAGCAGTCTTTCGTTCTGTATTGATCAGCTCGGCGTCCCGCACGAGCTTGCTTGTGAAATCTTTCAGCTCGGCTACTTTCCGGCCGGATGCGTTAAAAAACTCCAGTGTAATGTAAATGAGCTCCTTTTCCTGCCGAAGCGACGAACGTTTGATTCTCGTGATGCAGCCGGCCTGCAAAGGTTCGGAAGCTGTAAAAGATTCGTAGAAAAGAGGCAGAAACAGCCTCTTTTCCCCATTTAACAGCGATGAGATCAATAGGTTTGCGCCGACGCCGCTTCCGTCAAGGAGAGTCGGATGGAATAAAAACCCCCCGGCCTGTCCCATCGCGTCTTTTCCGAGCGATACATCAAAGGTGACGCCGTCCCGCTCCTCAAACACTTCTCCTTCTGCTTTCATATATCCGCTGTGAACCAATTCCTGGCTTCTGCATTGTGCATAAAGCTCATTTAAATCGATGGTGCGTTCCGCCTCGCGTTTGACAGAGTCAAGATCAAGCGTTTCACTGAAAATTGCGGGTGCCGTCTCGTGCATTTCCGCTTTGACGTAAATACGTTCTTCCGGCTGTACTCGTCCGCCGCTGACCTCAGCCCCTTTTGCGGTAAGTTTCCAGCGCCCTTCTTTTACCTTTGTACATTCAACCGTAAGCTTGACGGCGCTGTCTTCTTTCGCAATAAGCGGCTGATATATGGATAAATGGCGCAGCTGAAGCCCGTCGTATGAATAGCCGCGCTCTTTGAAAATCTGATAAAACATATCAATATAAGCCAATCCCGGAAGGACTTTTTGTCCGTAAACGTCATGATGTAAAATAAACGGATTTTTCAGCGATAAAGTGATTTGCTTATTGAAGTTCTTCACGTTAAACCTCCACTTCATAGGTATCCCAGATGTTTGCCGCAGCTTTTTCGTTCGTTTCTTCTTTGCTGTCCGGCGAAATCAGCCGCTTATTTAATGCAGGCGGTGTTAAAGGATGGCGCTTGATTCGGCGCCCTTCGTCTTCCTGCCACGCTTCCACAATGACGTGGGCGTTTGTTCCGCCGTCGGCAAAGCAGTTAATTCCTGCCGCCGGTATTGGTGACGGCCAGTCTGCCAGAGTGCGGCTGAACTGAATATTGGCCTTTTCTCTATCAAAATGTGTATTTTCATGCTCGCCTGATAAAAACGGGATAAAGCTCTTTTCTTTCAGCATGAGAACAACTTTTATGAAACTTGCAATTCCTTCCGCGCAAAGCGGGTGCCCGATGTTCGGTTTCACAGAACCGATTCCGAGCGGGCCGGCGTCTTTTGAACGGTAGACGGATTGAATGGCCTTCAGTTCTAACAGATCCGTCACGACCGTGCCTGAACCGTTCGCTTCAATATGAGTAATGTCTTCCGGCTGTTTTCCGCTTTTTTCAAGAGCCGTCTTCATGACGGATTTTTGCGCTTCCAGACTCGGCGTAGCCGGGCCTGCCGTTCTTCCGTCATTATTGACGGATGCCGCCTTCACTACGGCATAAATAGAATCTCCGTCTTCAATCGCCTGAGACACGGTTTTTAATAGAACCATTCCGACACCCTCGCCCAGCACGACTCCATCGGCGCGTTCGTCAAATACATGGAACGACTGCGCTTTACTTAATATGCCGCGCTGTTCAAATAATTTATGGGTTTCTTCTGATTCAAACAGGCTCACGCCGCCGACGACGGCCGCTTTTATTTCTCCTGATACAAGAGCCTGCACGGCCATATTCATACCGACTAAAGCAGAAGAACAAGCCGTATCGAGGACAACGCTCGGGCCGCGCATATCAAAGTATTGAGAGAGATTGGCGGCCAAATAATTCTGGCCCAGCGCGACGATCGGGTTTTTCGCGTCCAGCAGTTTATCTTCACCCGGTCTGTGACGGCTGCGTCCGCCAAGATACACACCTATCGCTTCTCCCTTTATCTCATCCGGCGTATAGCCCGCGTGATACCACAGGTTAAGGCATTCTTCCAGAGCGGCCAAAGCTTGAGGGTCCATTGCCTTTACATCTTCTTCAGCCAGTAAAAAGAAGTCCGGATCAAATTGATGAATTCCATCAAGCATTCCCGCGTAATAAGGCGTCTTCAACCCCCATCGTTCAGCCGGAACAGGACGGATAGCCGAACGGCCTTCAGCCAAAAGCGACCAGTACGCCTCTAAGGAAGCCGCTCCCGGAAACCGGCAGGACATGCCGACGACCGCGATATCTTCCCGGTGAATCTGTTTTCCGGCCGGCTCTTCTTGCACCTTAACGGCTTGTGTTTCAATTACCGGCTCAGCCGGATTCTTCTTAACAGGCTCCGCCGCCAAATCAAACCGTTCTGACAAAACTTCTGTATATCCTTCGAGAAGCCAATTTGCGAAAGATTGAATCGTCGGATATTCATACAGAATGGACGGGTCAAGCGATGCCGAGAGATTCCGATTGATCCGCTGCAGAAGCTGAGCAAGGATAATGGAGTCCACTCCGTAATCTTGGAATAATACGTCTGTCTCAAGCTGATCCTGGTCAATCCGCAGCTCTTCAGAAAATAATTCTTTCAGCCATTCTTCTGTTTTCCTTGTTAATTGAGTGTTGTTCTCGGCAGTATAAGCGGTTTTTTCCGCCGGTTTTACCATAGCCGGACTCATTGGCTGATCCTGCCTGCTCCGCCGCAGGAATCGCTCCGGCTTCCACAGCTTAGGATTCAGAACGGCCGGCAGCACCGGGCCCCTTGCTGATTCAAGAAGTATGCCGTCAAGGAGCTGTAATCCTTCTGCATTCGTGATGCTGTATAGCCCGCTCTCTTTATAAGCTTTGTTCGTTACTTCGCCCATTCCGGTTTCTTTCCAGTTCGGCCACTGAATGCTTACGATCGGCAGCTGCTCTTTGTATGAGTTTGCAAAATAGTCCATATACGCATTGGCCATGGCATAGTCGGCCTGTCCTGCCGAAAGCGCCGGTATCGCAGCTGACACGGAAGAGAACAAGACGAAAAACTTCAGCGGCTCTTCGCTGAGCACACTGTATAACGCCTGTAGCCCGTCTACTTTCGGCTCGAGCACGCGCTGTATGTCTTCATCGGTTTTTCTGATGAATGCGAGCGTCTCTTTATCGGTCACACCCGCGCAGTGAATCACGCCGCCGATAGGTCCGAGCGTCTGTTTTATCTGACTCAGTTCCTGTCTCAGCCCGGCTTCATCAGCTAACGGGACTGACAAAACCTTCACTTGTACGCCTTTGGATTCCAAGTCGAGAACAGCTTCAATTTTCGCTTTTACAGAAGCCGGCACCCCATTCAGTCCGCCCGTCCACTCACTTCGCGGCGGAAGGGTCTCACGGCCTGTAAGCACCAGTTTTTTCACTCCGTAATGTTCGGCAAAATGGCGTGCGCATAAAAGGCCGATCCCCCTCGTACCCCCGGTGATCAGAAGCACATGGTTGTCCGGAAAATCAATTCTCTCGCCTTTCATATTCATATTTTCTGCTCCGCTCAATACGGCGCGGTAGCGCAAGCCGTCCCTCCGGCAAACTTCCGCGTCATCAGTACGGGCATGAAACTCATCGGCAATCTGCTTCGCCAGTTTGTCATCCGAAAGCGCTCCTTCAAGGTCGAGATGCCTTGAAGACAGGTGACCGTACTCGTATGCCAGCATTCTGTACAGACCGGCCCGTTTTGCTCCTGTTGTTTGATTGGCCTCTTTATTTAATGACTCAAGGTCTTTCGTGACACAAAGCAGTGTCATCCCTTCTTTATGCCCATGCTCAATCAATTGCTGAAGCCATTTGATTCCGGCCATGTCTTGAGAATCTTCTTTCGCTGCGCCGAGGAGGTCGATGACTCCGTCAAACGCCTGCCAGTCATATTCACCGGAAAGGTCTGATGCGGTGATGATACGGTGATTCGGCATATGCGCTGCGATCTCTTCTGCGAGATTGATCGTGTCCCCGCCTGTCAAAATCGCAACGGAACGTGCGCACGGTTCACGCAGTTCGAGCGGGCTCAGTTCCCATTGTTTCGTCAGAATACGTTTCATCCGTTCCTCTGTATGGACCTTATTTTTGTCAGGATTCTCCGGCACCCAATACGTGTCTTTTGCGAACGGATAAGACGGTAGACTGAGTAAACGCGGCGTACCCTTTTCATACAGCCGGTTCCAATTAAATACGCCGCCTTTCACCCATACCTCTGCCAGCTTGGCGAATTTGCCTTTTTTAATCCAGGCGTCAATGACGATGTCCATATCTTCATCTGCCGTGAACAAGGCAAACGTATCTTTATTGCGGTGAGACTGGCCGGTATACAGCCCGGCGATGTTTTTCTCATTTTTCGTAAATGCTTCCAGCTTTGTTTCCAATTCCGCCATCGTCGCTGCAAGAATGGCCAAGCGCTCTTCCATTTCGTCCCTTCCGGTTTGCAGTGTATAAGCGACGCCCGCCAAGTCTTGATCTGTATACGGCGTTTGACGGATCGCTTTTTGCAGCTGCTGCGCCTGTTCAAACAGTTTTTCTTTTGATTTGGCGGACAAAAGGATGATTGCCGGATTTTCCGGGCTGTGCTCAGGCTGAGCGGCTGCTTTCGGGACATACTCTTCAATGACGATATGGGCGTTGACTCCGCCGATGCCAAATGAGCTGACCCCGGCCCGGCGCGGAATGGCATTTCCGTTTCTATCTTTTGCTGCCGTCCATTCCTGATTTTCCCGCACGATGTAGAAAGGACTGTCATCGAGCTGAATGTACGGATTGATCGTTTCGCAATGCAGGCTTTTCACCAGCGTTTTATGCTTCATTTGCAAAAGCACTTTCATGACGCCTGATACTCCCGCGGCAAGCTCTAAATGGCCGATATTGCTTTTGACCGAACCGATGCCGCAGCGGTGACCGGAGACTTCAGGCTCTTGATTTGTTTTCGCCAGCTCGTGAAACGCCGCTTTCAGACCGTTTATTTCAATCGGGTCGCCCAATTCCGTTCCTGTACCGTGCGCTTCAATATACGTGACGGTGCTCGGGTCCACTCCCGCTTTCCGGTATGCTTTCACCAATAAATCAGCCTGCAGTTTCGGATTCGGCGAGGTTAACGTATTCGCCCGGCCGCCGTGGTTTTCAGCCGTACCTCGGATCACGCCGTAAATCGGATTGCCGTCACGTTCTGCATCTGACAGTTTCTTCAGCATCAGAATTCCCGCGCCTTCTCCTCTGACATACCCGTTGGCATCTTTGGAGAAGGTTTTGCATTTTCCGTCTTTGCTGAGCATGCCTGCTTTGCTGTAGCTGATATGCGCTTCTTCCGTCAGAATCGTGTTGATTCCCCCGGCAATCGCCATGTCGCATTCTCCGTTTTCTATCGCGGATACCGCCCGGTGAATCGCCACAAGCGAGCTTGAGCATGCCGTTTCAATCGGCTCGCTCGGCCCGTGAAGATTTAACAAATAGCTCAAACGGTTCGGACCTATGGAAGGAATCATGCTGCCTGTCGCCGCATGTCCTTCCGGCGCAAGACCTGCCCTTGTGAACAAATCTTTATAACCGGTATTTCCGGTGCCGATAAAGACGCCCGTATTTGTACCGGAAAGGCTTTCCGGCTTACAGCCCGCATCTTCTATCGCCCGCCATGCATAAGTCAATAACAGCCGCTGCTGCGGATCTAAATATTGGGCTTCCCGCGGTGAAATCCCAAAGAACAGCGGATCAAATTCAGCTATTCCGTCGATAAAGCCGCCCCACTTGATATTCGTTTTGTTCCCTTCAAGATTCGGGTCGCCATCAAACGCTTGCCAATCCCAGCGTTCTTTCGGAATGGTTGTGATCGAATCCTTTCCTTCTTTCAAATTGCGCCAAAATTCCTCTATATCCTTCGCGCCCGGGAATCGGCCGCTGATTCCGACAATGGCAACCGGGTCAAAGCGGCGCGGCTCTTGTGTCGCTGCCGAAGCGTTCATTACCGTTGCGAAGCGCTTTTTCCGCTGCATTTTCGGTTTTTGGGCTTTTGGCTGCTCTTTTTTCGGAGACTCTTTCTTCTTTTCGCCGAAACGGCCCGGATGCTCTTTTGCCAAATATCCGGCGAGACCGCTGATCGTTCCGTGCTCAAAGAAAATCGTCGGCGCCAGCTCCAGCTGATACGCTTCATTTAATTGATTCGTAAAGACGGTAAACGATACGGAATCAAAACCGTATTCACTCAATTCCGTATCTGTCTCAATGTCCTCACGGTCAACTTTTAAAATGCCGCTTACCATGGCTGTCAAAGCGGTGTGAAGCGTTTGAAGAGATTTATCTGCATCGTGTTTTTCTTCCGGCTGAGAAGGAAGGCCGGCTTCTGCCTCATCCGTCAAATAATCTGCTAAACTGCGGATCGTCCCGTGTTCGAAGAAGATCGTCGGCGCCAGTTTCAGCTGATACGCTTCATTTAATTGATTCGTAAAGACGGTAAAGGATACGGAATCAAAACCGTATTCACTCAGTTCCGTATCAATATCAATCTCGTCTTGGCCGACTTTTAAAATTGAACTGACCAATCTGATAAGCGCACCGTGCCATTTGTCTCCCGAAACGGCGGATACAGGCTCTATTTTCTTCACCTGCGGCTTTTCAGTTTCAGAAACGGACAGGAACGACTGTTTTAATTTTGCAGCGTGTCCTTCAGCTGCTAAAAGCTGCGGCTTTTCCTGAGCCATTCCTTCATAAAATGCAGCCAGGCCTGACGCCTTTTGAAGCGGAACCATGCCGAAAGCTTTTTTCATCATTCTCTCCGTCTCGTCTCCCGCCTGCATACCGCCATCTTTCCACAGCGTCCAGTTAAAGGCGACCGTTTTTCCGTGCCGAAGGCCATTCTCCGTAAGGGATTGCCTGTAAGCGGCGTATGCATCCATAAACGCGTTGCCGGCGGCATAATCAGCCTGCCCGACATTGCCGAGAACGCCGGAAACACTGGAGAACAATACGAAAAAGTCAAGATTGCAGTCTTTGCTGGCTTCATCTAAATAAGCGGTTCCGATGACTTTCGGATCAAGCACTTCCCTGAACTCTTCCTTCGTTTTTTGCAGCAGGAAGCGGTCTTGTATCACTCCCGCAGCGTGAATAATTCCGTTAAGCTTTCCGAATTCCGCCGTAATCTCTTTGATCATCGCTTCATTTTCCCGCCGGTCTGCCGCATTCAGCTTTTTGTAGACGACATTTGCGCCTGAGTGCTGAAGCATAGCAAGCTCACGCTGTTTGGCTTCTGTCAGATTTGAGCGGCCCGTCAGAATGATTTTCGGATGTTTTACGCGACCTGCGATTTCTTTTGCGACCATCAACCCCAGGCTTCCTGCCCCTCCGGTAATCAGATATACGCCTTCGTCCTTCCAGACGATGCCGCCCCCTGCGGGATGCATTTCTTCCCAAGCCTTCACATACCGTTTTTCTCCTTTATAACGGATATGTTTATCATGCGGCTGATGACTGTCGTTTTTCAGTTTTTGAGCGACAGCCGGCATTTCGCCGATTGATTCCATTTCGATGAGCTGACAGTCAAGTTTTCCGTATTCCAGCTCGGCTGTTTTTAACAAACCTGTTAACCCCGCAAACAATTGCTGGCTGCCGTCTGCTGAGATAACGGTCTGAATCAGAATGCGGCCCTGCCTTTTTTCGCTGATGATCCGCCGGATGTGTTCGGCGATTGTCTGCGCATAGCTTTGGAAGCGTTCAGCGGCTGTTTCACCCTCACCTTCTGCAATCAGCAGTTCGGCGTCTTTCAGGCCGGATGCCGTTTCATCTTTTATACGGCAGGCATCTTCACAAAGTATGATCAAATGCTCATCAGCACGGACAGAAGCTTTCTCGGATGCGGCGGCTTCTTTCCAGACCGGTGCAAACAAGACCTTTTCCGATCCTGATGGCGGCTGAGCCGATTCTGCATCGCCTTCAAGCACTCTCGTAGAGAATCCTCTCACCTTCACGCAAAGCGCTCCTGTTTCGTCGAACAGGTCAATGTCGGCTTTCTGCACGGAATTACCGGTTTGATATCCATCGCTGAAACGTGCATGCGCCCGCATAGTCGGCGTGCATGCTTTGATGACTTCAAGATATTCCAACGCAAACGGCAGAATCAGCTTTTGTCCGGAAAACTCCTGCATAATGCAGATCGTCGCCGTCTGAATAGCCGAATCAATGATGCTCGGATGAAGCGTAAATTGTCCGTTCGTGTGAGAAACAGAATCCGGAAGCTGTATGTCCGAAAGCACTTCTTTCTCGCCGATAAAGGCGGACTTAATGCCTTGGAAGGCTTTTCCGTGGAACATCCCCCTGCTCCGGCCCTCCCGATAAAAGGCCGCCGGATCAAGAATGTCCGCTGTGCACCTGTTTTGTATGGCAGAAAGGTCGGCCTCAGGCTCTCGTTCAGCCTTTATGATCTCGGCCCGTCCTTGGCTGTGCAGCACTTCTTCGCCGTCAGCGTTTACGCTGTAAATGTCATATGAGATGATGCCGTCCTCTTCAGGGAACAGCGCAATATGGACTTGGCGCTCTTGTTCGTGAACGACGATCGGTTTCATCCAGATGGTATGATGGAGCGTTATTCTGTCTTGGTCTTTTAATAAGCCGCCAAGCGCCCGTTTTACCGCTTCATAAGACATTTCCAAATATGCCGCTCCCGGCAGCACCGCTTTTTCCCTGACCACATGATCCTTTAGGAAAAATTCTGAGCCTGTAAACCGTGAGCTGAACCGCTGAACGGCCAAATCTGACGTATTTTGCTGCACGAGCGGGTGTAAAACTGAGACTCCGGTGTGTGCGGCAGATGTGTTCTTTTCTGCTTTTTTCGGCCAGTACGGCTCCTTTGCAAACGGGTAGACCGGCAAGCTGATTCGTTTCGGATGCTTGTCTTTGTAAAGCTTGTGCCAATTAATGGCGACGCCTTTACTCCACATTTCACAGAGCTTCGGTCCTTTTCCTTTCGCAAGCCATTTCTCAATGAGTTCAGCGCTGTCATCATCATCAGAAAGCCAGGCAATATCTTTCGCCTGCTGTTTTTCTCCTCTGAAGCAGCCTGTTACAGCCGGCTTATCATTGATAAAATCGGCAAGCTGCCGCTTCAGCTCCGCAGTGCCGCTTGTGATAAAGGCCGCGCGCTCTTCCATCGCTTCCCTTCCGACTTGGAACGTGTAGGCAAGATCAGCGAGGTCTGTGTCCGTTTTTCTTTCCAGAAAAGCCAGCAGCTGTTTTGCGTACTCCTTCAGACGGTCTTTTTTTCTGGCAGACAACGGAATGATGAACGGACCGGCAGCGTCTGCTGCTTCAGATGCATCCGGATATTGTTCAAAAATCGCGTGTGTGTTTGTTCCGCCAAGACCGAAAGAGCTTAAAGCCATGCGGTGCGCTCTGTTCTCACGGGTTAACTCTTTCTTTTCTTCCGCTACGAAAAACGGAGAGTCTTCTAAATGAAGATTCGGGTTCGGCTCTTTGTAATTGATGCTCGGCGCGATTTCCTGATGATATAAGCTCATGACAACCTTGATGCAGCCCGCCATTCCGGCCGCTGTATCCAAATGCCCAAGATTTGTTTTGACTGAACCGATGCCGCAGTATTGTTTTTTATCTGTATATCGGCCGTACACCGATTGAAGTGCGGAAAGTTCGATCGGATCGCCGAGTTTTGTTCCTGTGCCGTGAGCTTCGACGTACGCGATCGTTTCGGGATGTATGCCCGTCTGATCAATGACCTTCTGAATGACCTCAGCCTGTCCTTTGACGCTCGGCGCATAAAATCCGACCTTATCCGCTCCGTCGTTATTGACGCCGATTCCGCGCAGCAGCGCATAAATATGGTCGCCGTCCTTAACGGCATCAGACGCTTTTTTCAAGAGCACGGCGCCGGCCCCTTCACCGCCGATCATTCCGTCAGCATCCGCGTCAAACGCTTTAATATGCCCGTCGCTTGAAAAATTCAGCCCCGGCTGATGAACATATCCGGCGCTTGATTCCGTATGAAGGGTCGCACCGCCGACAAGGGCGTACTTAGCTTCGCCGGACTGCAGGCTTTGAAAAGCCGAATGCAGGCCGATTAACGAAGATGAGCAGTTGGCGTGGACAAAATAGCTCGGCCCTTTCAACCCAAGTTTATGAGAAATCATCGTCGGAATCGTACCGCTTTGGGCAAGCACCCATGACACGTAGCCATCCGGCGTTTCCAGCTGTGCTGTCGTCTCCTCCGGCAGCAGGCTGCGGTAAGAGTTCGTGCTGGCAGACATATACACGCTTGTTTCCGGAATTTCTTTGGAGATATACCCCGCATCCTCGATTGCCTTCCATGAATGGAGCAAAAGCATTCTCAGCTGAGGGTCCATATATTCCGCATCTTTCGGTGAAAAGCCGAAGAAACCGGGATCAAACATTTCTTTCCCCTCTAAAACTGATTTAGCCGGAACGAAGCCGGGATGATCAGCCAGTTCTTCAGAAATACCGGATCGGCGGAGCTCCTCTTTTGAAAAGAAGGTGATGCTTTCTTTGCCTTCTTTGATGTTATTCCAAAATTCATAATGATCTTTCGCTCCCGGAAACTCACAGGATATACCGATAACCGCAAGACTGTCCTCGTAATAATCGGGAAATTCTCCCGCCGGATGTTCCCGGTCTTCTGCATTCACTTTCTTTTGCGGTACAGGAGCCAAAAAGGCTTCTTTCGGTTTTTGTTCTGTGATGTACCGGCTGATGTCTTTTACCGTCGCGTATTCAAACAGCTCCGTTACACTGAATTCACAATCCAGTTCCTGCGTCATCCGGTCAGTGACAGTCACGGCAAGAAGCGAATCTCCCCCCGCATCAAAAAAACGGTCATCGAGCTCTATATCTTTGCTTTTCAATACATCCTGCCAAATCGCCAGCACCGCCTGCTGGATATGAGATGATGAAAATGTTTGTGTGTCCGGCTGCTTTTCCGTCAGATCGCGGGCAGCAAGAAGCTTGCGGTCCACTTTTCCGTTCGGCGTAAGCGGCAGCTCTTCAAGACGGACAAACGAAGCTGGCGCCATATAGGCCGGCAGCGCTTGTTTCATATGCTTGCGCAATTCCTTTGCAGACGGAAGCGGCTCTCCGTTTTTCCGGATATAAAACGCGCAAAGCTTCTCATTTCCGGAGTGATTGTTCACAACAACTACACTTTCCTGTACGGCCGGATGGGCATTCAGCCTGCTCTCAATATCTCCGGGTTCAATCCGGTAGCCGCGGATTTTGACTTGGGTATCCATCCGTCCCATGTATTCAATGCGGCCGCCGGGGAGAAAACGCGCCATATCACCTGTTTTATAAAGCTTTGATCCCAGTTCGAGCCGGTGGCTGACGAAAGCTTTATCTGTCAGCTCAGGCTTGTTGAAATACCCTCTTGCCAATCCGTCTCCCGCAATACAAAGTTCTCCCGGCACCCCTTCTAAAACAGGGTTGAGACCGGAATCCATAATATACACACGGGTATTGGCGATCGGGCGCCCGATCGTAAGCGCGCTCTCATTTTCCGTTATCCGCTGCACCGCGGACCAGATTGTCGTCTCTGTCGGCCCGAACATATTCCAAGCCTCGCTTTTCGTATCGAGAAACTGCTGCTTCAATTGTTCGCTAAGGGCCTCACCGCCGCAAAGGATTTTCACATTTTCTTCATTTGACCATCCGGAATGAAAGAGCATTTTCCACGTAAACGGCGTCGCCTGCATGATCGTCGGTTTGTACTCTTGAATCAGCTCTTTCAGCTTCCGTGCGTCTTTTGTGACTTCTGTCTTACAGATGTTGCACTCCGCTCCTTTGATTAAAGGAAGGTAAAGCTCCAGTGCCGCGATGTCAAAGCAATATGTCGTGACGGCAAGCAGTTTGTCTTCGGACGAAAGCCCCGGTTCATTCGCCATCGAGATTAAGAAATTGGTCAGCGCCCGGTGCGGAATCATCACGCCTTTCGGTTTGCCCGTGCTGCCCGACGTGTAAATGACATACGCCAGATCGTCAGGTGTCACTAACCGCTTCAGCGACGTTCTTTCCGCGGCTGTACTTTCAATATGAGACCAATCGCGGTCAATGGCAGTTGTCTGCACGCCTCCCCAGTTCAAAGAGTGCTCTAAATCAGCTGTCGTCAGGCACATTGAAATCCTGCTGTCGGCGATCATATATTCCAATCTGTCAGCGGGATAAGAAGGATCAAGCGGCACATACGCTCCCCCGGCTTTTAAAATGCCGAGAAGTCCGACAGCCATATGCAATGAACGGTCTGTATAAATGCCGATGAGATCATCAGGGCCTGCACCGTGCGCCTGCAAATAGAGCGCCAGCTTCGTGCTTTTTTCATCAAGCTCACGGTACGTCAGCTGTTGCTGTTCATACACGACCGCACAAGCGTCCGGCGTTTCTGCCGCCTGACGTTCGAATAATTCATGGAAGCAGGCATCCGGATATTCACGGCTTGTTTCATTCCAAGTCTTAAGAATCATGTGCTCCTCTCTTTTTGTCATGAGAGAAACGTTCTCAAGCGGCGTATCCGGATTCGCCGTCAAAGCTTCAGCAGCCTGTACAAATTGGCTGAAAAGTCTGGCCGCCCCCGCTTCGTCGAATAATTCGGTGCTGTATTTAATCGTAAGATCCATGCCTGATGCTTCTTCCCACATTTCAAATACAAGATCATATTCCCCCTCCTGATGAATGTCTTTTACAAACTCACAGGAGAATTCCTTGTATTCATCAAGCATCGATTGATAGCTTGAATGCTGCAGAAAGTTCTGATAGAAAAAGGCATTGCTGAAAACAGGCGAACCGTTCTGCAGGGGTTTCGCATGCACATCACGCACCATTTTCGGAAACGGATAAAAGGAGTGATCCAGTCCGTCCAGAACGGCATCCTGCACCTTTTGAACAAAGTCAGCAAATGTTTCTTTTCGTCCGGCTCTGCTCCGTATGGGAAGCATGTTGAGGAAATGGCCGACCACTCCGTCAAAGCGTTCTTCGGGTCTGACCATTGCAGGCATGCCTGTCACAATATCTTCCTTATCCGTATATTTGCTTAAAAGCACCATGTAACAGCTCAGCATGACGGTAGACAAATGAATCGAACGGGATGCGGCAAACGCCGTTATATTATTCAGCAGCCGTTCGGGAAGACGGCGTGTCAGCGTATCTTCTGTAAACTCCGGAACACTGCTGTCCGTGCGCATCGGCGGAAGCTGAAGATCAGGCAGATCGCCCTCGAGCTGTTTCATCCAGTAAGCGCGGGCAGCTTTGCTTTCGTCACCCGCTAAATACCGCTTTTCCCAAGCCGCGAAATCGGGATGAATACCGGGAGCGGCAGCCGTAAACTCTTCTTTTCCCTCCAGCAGTGCCTGATAATGATCCAGCAGACTGTGAATAAATGTAATGGATGAAATGCCGTCAAACACGATGTGGTGAATGACCGTCAAAAGATAATGTTCCTCGGCGGATTTTGAAAGCAGCTGCACGCGCAGCAAAGGTCCGCCTTCTTTGACAAACGGCTCTTTCACTTTTTTCCGTATCAGAGCGGATATTTGTGTTTCATTGACGTCAGAAATATCTTCTTCCGAGAATACAAAAGGATCTGCCGCTTCTATGAAATAAAACCCGCCGTCTGTTTCATTCACGGCGCTTTTGAGCATCGGATGCTGCTTTAATACGAGCTGAAACGCCTGTTTCAGTTTCTCTTTGTCGATTCCGGATGTGAATCGGAAACAGAGCGAGACATGGTATGCAGTCGTTTCAGGCGACATTTTCTGCAATGTCCACAGCCCTTTTTGGACTTCTGAAAGCGCTGGCGCCGTTTGCCGTCTCTCCCGTTCTGCCGGCGGTTCGGCTTTTTGGGGATGATGCTCCGCTGACATGTTTGCCGCTTTTTCAGCAGTATAAGCCGCTAAAGCGCCAATCGTCGGGTTTTTGTGCAGCTCTCTTGCCGTCAGCCGGATGTGATACGTTTTTTCAATTGATCTGGCGAGTTTCATCATCTTGATCGAATTGACGCCAAGACTTTGAAACGGTGTATTTGGATCAACGAGCTCCTCCGCGATGGAAAGTTCCTCTTTCAGAAAACGGATAAAATCCCGTTCAATTTCTTTCTCTGCAGAAGCCGTGTCTGAATTGCCGCCTTCTTGTCTGTTATTATGTAATGAATCAAATTGCCCTTGTTCAAATGAATGTTTCAGCTGAGTGCGCTGGATTTTCCCGATCGCCGTCTTAGGAATGTCTTCTTTTGCGACCGGAAGCAGATAATCAGGGGTAACGCCGATTCTCTGTGTCACGTGCTGGTGAATGTGATGAAGAAGCTTCGTCATGCGGTTCTCATCCAACGGAACAGATGTCACAAAGAAAATCGCCAGCTCATCTGTCGTGCTTTGATTCGGCCGGACGGCGCATGCCGCTGTATATGACGTTTCAATTTCCGGCAATTCCTCAACGGCTGATTCAATGGCATGGCTGTAATAATTCACACCGTTGATAATGATGGCATCTTTTGTGCGCCCCGTTATCGTCAGGCGGCCTTCACGCAGAAATCCGAGATCTCCCGTTTCAAACCAGCCGTCTTCTGTAAAGACACTCTCATTTAAGTCCGGGCGCTCATAATATCCGCTCGTTACAGTCAGACCCGACACTTGGAAGCGGCCGATTTCTCCTTCTTCCACCACTTGATTGCGGTCATCCGTAATTCTCATATTAAATCCCGGGATCGGCAGACCGATCTCGACGAAACGATCGTCGTCATTCGTGTTTTCCAGTGTAAACTCATCTGAGAAAATAACGCCCGAAGACGTTTCGGACATTCCCCATGCGGGACGGATGGCATTAGCCGGCAGACCGTGCGGCTCTAAAAGCTCCATAATTCTGCGTCCGACTTTCGCAACCGCGGCCTCCCCGCCGTTCAGCATGTAACGCATGGAAGATAAGTCCCATTTCCGCGTTTGAATCTCTTCTGCAAAATCAGCAAGCAGCCCAAAGGCAAAATTTGGGGCCCACGTGACCGAAGCGCGGTAATGATCAATCAGGTCGAGCCATTTTAAAGGGTCCATCAAAATGGATTCGCTCGGTATGTTGATTTCCTCACATCCGAGATAAACATCACGCAGATGAAGCATTCCGATGCCGCCGACATGGTCAAAAGGCATCCAGTTAAACGTGACATCCTCACTTGTATAGCCCTGCATCTGAATATTTCCTTTGACCATGCAGACGATGTTTTCATGGCTGAGCATCACGGCTTTCGGCGTGCCCGTGCTTCCCGAGGTCAAAAGCAGCATCGCCAAATCTTCGGGACGGGGATGATGACAGTCCGTATCCATTTCGTGCGCACTGAGATCTTCTGCCGCCAAAGCGCAAAACCCGGAAAGCCCCTGCTCCTCCGCCCATTCAGTCATCTCCGGCAGCACGTCACGGCTTGTGATGACATACGGCTGATTCAAAAGCGTCCAGGCGTCTTTCAGTTTTTGCGTCCCGCTGTTCATTTCTGTATAAGCCGGAGCGGCCGCAAGCGGAACCGGGATCGCTCCTAAAAAAACACAGCCCCAAAAAGCAGGAATCAGCTGGGAATTGTCACTTAGCTGTAATATGACTTCATCCTGAGCCTTCACTCCTGATTGGCGGAGCCCTTTCACAATCGAAAGAGCGATCTTTTTCAGGCTGCTGTAAGTCTGGTACACTTTGGTGCCGTCAGGCTGTATATATGTGATGCCCTTTTGATCTCCCGCTGCCGCGGCGGTTTTGTGCAGGACTTCAGGAATCGTCATCGGCTGATCCGCTGAAAGCCGCAATGATTTTCCATAGCTGACAGATGGCTTGAGTAACCCGCTTGCCTTCATATCACTTTTCATAGAGCTGCCTCCATTTCATCTGTATGTAAGATGTATGTCTTATACTCCGTACATCGTCGTGATTCGTTTTTTCACTTCATCATCATGAAACGTCTCATCGTGCATGATTAACTCCTTCTCAATGACGGCCGGAAGCTGCTCGCGAAACGGCGTCACCAAGTGCCTTTTCAATGTAATTAAAGAGTTTCTCGGTTTTTCCGCAAGCTCACGGGCCAATTCCTGCGCATAGTCTAGTACTTCCTGCCGAGGAAGCACCGGAAAAGGCACCCCTCTTTTCTCCAGGTCACCGCCGCGGTAGTGGCCGCCGTTTAACAGCATTTCATGGCCGAGGCTTGCCCCAAGCTTCTCCGGAACGATAAAGGTAGCGCCCATTCCGGGGGTGAAACCGTATTTCATAAAGTTTGCGGTATACACGCTTTCTTTGCTTAAAATGACAAAATCACTGAAAAGCCCCATGACAAACCCGCCTCCGATTCCGTGGCCCTGCATGGCGGAAATGACGGGAATATCACATTCCAGCGCCAAAGAGTACATGCGGTCTTCCGTAAACTTCGTGATGCCCTGCTGAATCCTGAGCAGGCCTTCCTGTGTGCCTCCGGAAGCAAAGTAATGGCCGTATCCTGTTAAAATCACAGCTTTATAGACTGACGATTTTTTTATACGGGTGAATGCTTCCATCAATCCATCCGTCAGTTCTTTGGAGAAGGCGTTTTTATGGGCTTTATCCTGCATTGTCACTTGGATAATATCCGGTTCAATTTCGAGCAGTTCAACTGCGGCGTTCGGCATGATATCCTCCTAACTGTTCTCCGTTTCCCAAGGAAGCCGCCCCGTTTCTGCATAACGGAAGATGGCTGATTGGTTATCCGGATCTGAAAACATCGCTTGATTTTCGGCTAAAGCAATGGATTTCGAACGATGAACAAGGTCGTTTAAGGAATCCATGTATTGTTTATAGCGGATGACTGCTTTTTTCGACAGCGGGCGAAGACGCAGCAAATGCTTTCTCAGCTCTGTTGCTGAGTCCGGGACGCATACGTCACAAAGTCCCCATTCAAGCGCCTGGCGTGCCGGCACGGGCTTTGTCATGATCGTCATATAATGCGCCTTTTGAAATCCGATTCTTTGAATTAAAAACGGCAGAACGCAGGCTGGATAAAGTCCGAATAACAGTTCAGATAAACTGAACGAAGCACTCTCCTCTGCAATGACGATATCGCACGCGGCGGCAAAACCTACACCTCCCGCATTTACTTGTCCGCGGACGCGGGCGATTGTGATGTACGGCCCGGATTTTAATGCCAGCCACAAACGGTAAAGCGGCTCCTGCGATTCCGCATGCTGCATTCCCTGCCTCATTTTCCGGTACATCTCATCAAAATCCGCCCCGAAACAAAATACCTCCGGCTGCCCTTCAAGCACTACGGAGGTCACGGAGTCTTCACATTCAGAAAGAACGTGCAGGCATTCCTCCACTAAACGCTCATTAATCGTATTGTTGGCTTCAGGCCGATCAAAGGTGATGAAGCAGACATTTTGCTGAAAACGGACGTTTATCGTCTCATAGGTCACGATATCCACCTGTATTTCCGATGAAATTCCGTGATTTCTTCCAAATACAAACGAGGGCTTCCGGTATGATGGTCTAAAATGTTCGGAATCATATTCACATCCAATTTGACATTCCGGGTTCCGAACTTCACCAGACCGCTGCCTTTAAACAGTTCTTCATACTCTTCCATGGACAGCCTGTACCTGTTGTTCAGATGCTCTTCTATTTTGAAAGAATGCTGCCGCGCTTGCCCTTCAGGCGTCACAACGCCGCTGTAAAATTCTGAACAGCATCCGGAGCCGTAGGAGAAACAGCCGATCCGCTTAGAAGTGTCGAATCCCCCTTGGTCAATCGTGCTTGCAAGAGCCAGTAAAGAGGCTGCTCCCATAATGTTTCCGACTCTTTGGCAGTAGCGGAGCCCCGGCTCTACTCTGGTTTGAAAATCCTGTTCGATCTCAGCGTTTTTCGCTTTTGCAAGCTTGCGCATCATCGTCCGGTGGGCTCCTTTTACCATGCCGCCAAACGGTGTATGGAAGGCTAGATAGTGAAACGTCTCTTTATAGTCAGCGCCCGGCACACGGTTTTTGTACTCGCGAAATGTCTGTTCACAGCAATCGAGGTAAGACATCAATGACAAATCGGCATCACCGGCTTCACTGTCCGGGATCGGACGGCATGTATCCATCACCTCATAGCCGTAATAGCCGTTGGCGCCCGCATCCGCCTGAAATACGATGGGATTTTCACCGATCAATAAGGCGACGGCACCCGCTCCGGCGCTCGGTTCTGCGTAAGACCAATCCTCGCTTAACGCATCGCCGCCTTCGGCAATTAAAAACCGGGAAATATCCGTCGCGACGACAAGCGCCTTCGCTCCGGGGGATGTCTGCGACAAAATAAAATTAAGGGCCATCTGCAAGCCCGCCGTTCCTGAATAACAGGCTTGTTTCAGTTCAAATAAACGGCAGTTCCGGTTGAGGCCTAAGTGATCATGAATATATGTACTGAGTGATTTTCCGAAGTCGATGCCGGACTCCGAGCAGGTAATCAGCAGCTCGATTCTGTCTTTTTCAGCCTCTGTCAATCGGTCGATAATCGGCTTTGCCGCGTTAACGCCGAATGTAACGGGGTCTTCGTACGGAAGCGCCACCGCTTTTTCTTTCATCAGTAAATTCTCAAATCTGGCAGGGTCTAAGTTTCTGTACTCCGCCAGCTGCATGACATCAAGGTATGCTGTCCCGCCAAACACATTTATCGCTTCTATTCCGGCAGCCGCCATGAACTTCGCCTCCAATATGAATTTTGAGTTTCCGATTTTTCCACCGTTTTATCAGACAGCCTGTACCTTTTCATAAAGCTTTTCCGCCAATTCGCCGATGTTTGACACTCCCGTCAGCTCAACACGCGGGATCTGCAGTGATAATTCTTCAAGCATCATCGTGATAATTTCGGCGCGGTCCACTGAATCCGCCCCCAGATCAACTAACCGGTCTTCCTGTGAAAGCTGTTCGCCTTCTAAATCAGGTAAAACCTCGTAGATTGTGTTCTGCAGCAATTCAAAGATTCTTTCTTTACTCATTGTCAGTTCCTCCCTGTTTCATCTTTTATGAATATTCCATGTTTTCAATCTATCATTTCGTCTTGTCAACACGTTTGCAAAAATGAACCTAACTTCTGATTCAGAAGCGAGGCCGTCTCTTCCATAAGCCGCATGCCGATACCATCGGCATGGCGGTTTTTCCAGGACTCCAGCTCCGTACCTTTCACCCATTGATTGAAGGCGCCTAATGCCGGGCCGCAATGAATCTGGAAGTCTACCTTGGCATCCGGGTCTCCTTTAATCGCCGAAGCAGAGCTTTGCCTGAAATACCATTTGAATATGAGCGCCATTTTCTCTTTCGGATTCCGTTCGGCTTTTGAAATGTCTTCATTCGAATAATGAGCCTTCACTTTGTCATAAATACTGCTTACACTTGCCTTAAAATACTTCTCTTCTATTTGTCTGAGTGTCTTTTCATCAATTTCTTCAATTGAGCGGTGACGCTGATACAGTTCATGCAGCTTAGAGGCGCGGGTCGGAAAGAACAGCCCTTTCTTTAATACCTGCACCTTGCTGCCTGATTCAAACATATCGCCGGCCGGCGCGTAGGCCGTGTCCTGTACATTCATCTGCTGCAGGAGGTCCTTTACGAGGCCGCTCGTCGCTGCTTCAACGGTGCATTGGTTAATAGATCCGGTCACAATAAAATCAGCGCCGAGCATAAATGCGGCCATGGCAGCCTCGGGCGTTCCGATTCCCCCTGCGGCTCCGATGCGGACGGTTTTGCCGTATCGGTATTTTTTCATCATGTCATCTCGTAAACGGATGATCGCCGGCATGAGACTGTAAGCAACTCCGCCGTCAGTGTGGCCGCCTGAATCAGCCTCTACGCAGATGTCATGCGCAACGGGTATTTCTCTCATCAGACTTGCTTCTTCAGCGGTAATTTTGTTTTCGGCTGCAAGTTTCTGCAGAATGTGATCAGGCGCCGGGCTGAGAAACGCTTCCGCTACTTCCGGACGGGACAGCTTGGCGATAATCCGCTGACGCGCTATTATTTGGCCGCCGGCACCGCGTTTTAACCCCTTAGCGCGAAACCTTACTAAAGCGGGAGTAACCGTTAAAAACGCTGATGCTTCCAAGTTCTGAATCCCATGCTTCAGTAAAAGATCAATCATTTTTTCTTCTGAATCTGTATGCTTCATGTTATGTACAACATTTATGCCGAAGGAACCGCCGTCACGAAGCTCATGCTGAATTGACAAAATGGCGTCCTCAACGTGCGCGATGTTCAAACCGCCCGTTCCGAAAAAGCCCATCATTCCTTTTTCAGCCAGTTTGACAACCATTTCCTTCGAAGAAATTCCGCGGTACATGCCGCCAGCCAAGTAGGCGTATTTCAATTGATAATCGCGCTTAAACTCTTCATTTCCTAAAGACGCCGCCGTAATTGAGCTTTTTCCAGCCTCAGCCGGGACTTTGATTTCATCTGTTATCGGCTCCGCTTCAGCCGTAATTCTTTGTATCAGCCCCGTCAGCACTTTTCCGGGACCGATTTCCTCAAAGCTCATGTTCTTTCTTCCCATTAAGAAACGGATGCTGTCTGTCCAGTTCACCGATCCCGTTATTTGTCCGGTGAGTGTCTCTTTCAGCTCTCTCTGCTCATAGGGTCTTGCCGTCACATTTGAAATGACCGGGATGGACAGCGGCTTAAAATGGAAAGATTCAATAAACCGTGAAAACTCTTCCTTCGCTTCCAGCATGTATCTGGAATGAAAGGCGCCGCTGACATTTAAGCGGTGAACCATTTTTACGCCGTTTACGGCTTCAAAAACGGATGCTGCTTTTTCAATATCTTCTTTATATCCGGAAATGACAATTTGTTGCGGTGTGTTCATGTTGGCGATATCAATCATATCCAAGTGATTTTCTCTTAAAACATCCGTCACCTGCTCATGAGTCAGGCCGATCACCGCTGCCATGCCGCCTCCTTTTGCGCGGCTCATCAGTTCGCCCCTTTTTTTGACCAACTGTAAGCCTTCTTCAAAATCAAAGGCGCCCGAAGCGTATAACGCGTTATATTCGCCCAAACTGTGCCCAGCGGTAAAATCCGGTTTCAAGCCGGTTTCTTCTGTTTTTTTCAAATAACTGAGGGCATTGACGACATAGAGCGCCGGCTGAGTGAATTGAGTCTGATTGAGACGTTCTCCGTCCCGGCACAGCTCCTGAATGGAATATCCGAGAATGTGATCGGCCTTTGCGGTTAATTCAGGATAGCGGCCGAACAGGTCCTCCCCCATCCCTATTCTTTGCGAGCCTTGGCCTGGAAAAACAAAGCTGATCATCTTACAGTCTCCTTCCGGGCGGTGATAAAATGCTGTCTTCTATTTGCTGCAAATGTGTTTGTTCTTTATGAAACGGCGTCATAATGGCACGGATGCGTTCAGCCGATCCTGCAGGAAGAATCTGTTTGGCAAATGCGGCCAATGTTCCGGAAGGCCCGGCATCAATATACAATCCTTTTTGGCGGCTGTCTGCGAATTGAAGCGCTTCGCGGAATCGAATCGGCTTTCTTACGATATCCCAGAAAAAGTCCGCTTGTATATCGGTCTCAGCCTCTCCGGTCGCACTGGAGATGTACGGTATAAACGGAGTCCGGATTGATTTCTGAGCTAAAAAGCGCTTGTACGGCTGTTCCGCCTGATCAACCAGCGCTGAGTGAAACCCGTAAGATACCGGCAATAGCTGATGAGGAATCTGCTTTTCTCTCAGATCGTCCATGATCTTTTTGATATGTTCCCGCTCTCCCGAGATGACAAAGTGAGAATGATAGTTTACAGATGCCAATTCACTATGTTCGCCGAGCAGCGGATCATCTTGATATAAAGCCGGATCACCCAGTATCGCAAGCATGCTGCCGTTACGGCAAGTTTCCGTAACGATTCGGGCCTGTTCCAGCACGCAATCTAAAGCATCCTCGGCGCTCAGCACGCCCGACACAGCGGCCGCTGCATACTCTCCGAGGCTTGCTCCGATCACATAATCGGGACGTATGCCTCTTTGCTCCAAAGCATATGCAAGTGCGTACTCAGCCATAAAAATGGCAGGATGGCTGAAAAGAAGGCGGTCAAATGGATCAGACAGACGATTGCCTGTATGATACATCTCTTTTAGGACAGAGTAACCGAAACGACTGACTGCAAAATCGTCCAAGTCAAGCATTTTCTGCCGAAAAGCGGCGTTATGTGCAAACAGCTCTTTCCCCATTTGATAGTATTGGGAACCCTGTCCAGAAAACATGAAAACAATTGGCTGGTTCATTTGTTCTCCTTTTTGCTCTTTATTTTTTCGAAATATTGATTTGTGAGTTTTTCGTGATGTCGTGTGCAGGTGAAGTGGTCGTGATGTTGTATGGCTGGCACTATTGTGTAAGATAAGAATTTTGACTTGCGTTCCGCTACATGGCGGGTGAAGCTTCAGTTTCATTTTTGATGCGGTGAATAAGTCCTGTCAGCACATGGCCCGGGCCGACTTCTTCAAATTCCATCCGCCCTTTGTCCAGCAGATAGCGGATGCTGTCGTTCCATCGCACTGAATGGTCGATCTGATCGGCCAGAACGGAGTGGATTCCGTCTTGCTCATAAGGTCTGGCATGCACATTAGAAATGACAGGAATTGATATAGCAGAAAAATGAAATGACTGTAAAAATTTTTCGAACTCTTGTTTTGCTTCACTCATATACCTCGAGTGAAAAGCGCCGCTTACGTTTAACGGATGAAACATCGTAACGTCTTTTAATCCTTCGAATACGCTTTTGGCTCTTTCAATGTCTTCTTTGCGTCCGGATATGACAACTTGGTGAGGAGAATTCATATTGGCAATATCAATCGTATGTAATCCGTGCGTTTGAAGGGCGTCTGACACTTGAGCTGCAGTTAACCCCATAACAGCGGCCATTTTTCCGTCAGTGGCCATACTCATTAATTCACCTCTTTTACGGACAAGCTGCAGGCCGGTAATAAAATCAAAAGCACCTGCTGCAAACAGCGCATTATATTCTCCCAAACTGTGGCCGGCCACATAATCCGGCTTTATGTCATTGTCTTGGATTTTTTTCAAATAGCTTAACACGTTTACAACATATAAAGCAGGCTGGGTGAACTGCGTCTTGTGAAGGTTGGAATACGGATTCTCAAGACAAAGCCGTTTCATAGAATATCCGAGTGTTTCATCAGCCTGCTCCGTTAAGTCTTTAAATTCATCAAACAATGAGCTCCCCATTCCCTGCTTTTGAGAACCTTGTCCGGGGAATAAGTATGTGATCATTTTCTCAGCCATCCTTTCTCGGATTCAGATAAGAAGCATGTTCAAGTTGATAGTAACTTCACAAAAATACCATGTCAAGTTAATTTATCCTATGCGAACTCCTGAATAATACCTATTTTTCCCTGTCGAAAGGCAGACTCAGGGCTTTCGGAACAGGCGTAAGCAGAATGTCCCATCCGGCCTGCCCGGCGTTCTCTTCCGCAAACTCCCGTTACTCAGTCATTCATCACCAGAAATCTAGTAATAACTTCCATTCCATTTCAGAAGTTCCTTGCCTCAAAAGAAAAGCTAGTTAGATAGAACTAAATTACACATTACTTAAAATGAAACAGCCCTTTTTGATTTTTTCTGTTGCGGAAATTCACAAAATGTTCTTTTTTTTCAATCTGAAAGTAAATATTGTTTTTCAAAAGACTCTCCATTTTTTGACCCGGCTTCTCCCCGAAGGAGTGCCCCGGATACACACGCACATGTGGCGGAATGGAGGCTTTGATCCTCTGTATACTGTGAAACATATCTTCAGCTGAGCTGCCCCTGTCCCCACATATACCGCACCCTTCTGTAAACACGGTGTCACCGGTAAAAAGATGATCAGATAGCAAATAGCACATTCCCCCGGCCGTATGTCCCGGGGTCAGTATACTTCTGATGATAAACCCTCCGGCCGCAAAGGTTTGGCCGTCTTCAAGCGCTATTAAGTTTCTGCACCGGAATTGATAGAAATCGATTTCCGCCGACGACATGTATATATCAGAATGATAGATTTGCTGAAGCGGCTCCGCCAAGTTTACATGGTCATAATGCGAATGTGTTAATAAAATAGCTGATAAATCAACATCCAATTCATGCAGTTTATCGGTTATTTTATCGATTTCCCAGGACGGGTCCACCGCTATCGCAGATTTTTTTGAGCGGTCTGCGATAATATAACAATAGTTGGACCACATCTGGTGATAAGTTTTGATTTGATGCACTTCATATGTATGATCCATTGTCACCATTCCCATTTAAAAGATCCGGGCAGACTGCTGCCGCCGCCCAGCCGACTGTAACCACTTTACCAGATGACACCACGTTTTTCCATGGATTTTCCGGTAAAGTTAAAAAAACTTTCTGCTCCCGCCAAAAGCACCAGTCTGGACCTTTTTTACAAATTGCTATGCTGATATATAAGGAAATTAGAATATTAATTTAGATGAATTCTTTAGGGAATTTTATTCAGAAAATGAAGGATGAATATGAGTTTCGGATAAAAAGAAAACAAATTGAGCTTTTGTTTTGAAAAGCAATTGCCGAAGCGGCCGAAGGGGATAATCAGTTTTTAGAAATGACCCGCAATCAAGACTATTATTTTAATTATTTTCTTCAAGATAAACTAAACCACACGGGCTCTCGAAATATATCAGAATACCTTAGTTCTTACACCGAATTCAACGTTATGTTGACATTAACATAATTGAATTTAGAAAAGTACGGCGTAATTTACACTCTTTTCAAATCAGCCCTAGCTGCAACAATTCACGAAAGCGCCGCGCAGCTTTTTACTGTGCAAAAACAAAACTAACATAAAATCATTAAGTGTAAAAAGTAAATATTAAACATTAGACAAATAGACTATGTTATATGGGTCGGAGTTTACCGCTCAAGGTAAATTGCCCTGGGATGCAAAAGCACTAAGAGCAGATTGGGATGCAATACCTGCTAAAGTTAAAGCTGCTATGGGTGGAATCGGCGTTTTGAAATAATTCTTAATACGATCGACAATTTTACTGGTGCAGTTGAAGATGCGTGCTATGCGGGTGCTCTAAAAGAACTGGCAACCCAACAGCCGCTTGGCGGATTACTAAAACTCTTAGGCTTTTCATTTAAACGGGGCTATTGTTGGTGTTTAACAAATTTATCCTGTGTTAAGCTTTAAAGTGATTATTTTCTAAAGTGTTAAGACAGGAGGTAACTATGAAAGATAAAAGTAATGCTGAACCGAGCCCAAAAGCTATAAAAATTCTAACTTACATCATTCCTATAGTTTTAATAGGACTTATCCTTGTTCTTAAGAATATTAATACCGCAGCAGCAGAAATTTCATTTTATATTGTTGCTATCGGTGTGGTTCTCTTAGTGGTTTTCAGTTTGATCAAAAATAGAAAATACCGCAGGAAGAACTGAATGTAAGGGGGGCTAATTACTAGTCCCCCTTGACTGACTTGCGGATAGTATAACCCGCCAAATTCCAATTTTATTTAAATTCTTCACAAATAACATGAGAATTTTCAGGAACCGTTTTCTCCAATTATTTCACTATTAATGCAGTCAATTGACGATATAGACGGTTACACCAAACACAGGATACTACATCGCCACCCCAAATACTCTCCAAAAACAATTTTTATATGACAGAAAAGCAGCTGGATGTTAAACAAATCATTTTCTTGATTGACGGCATACCGATGCAACAATTATGCCAGAAATTAAAAAACTCAAAAGTTATCTCTGAAAGGCTGGGTCATTCAAACTAGTAAGGCTGCTAAATAACGGTTTAGTCTCACATAAACGTTGTTATTACATCACACGCTTAAACATTTTCTCCATCTCATACGTACTGTGGTGGATAATGATCGGCCGGCCGTGCGGGCATGTGAACGGGTCTGTCGTTCGGCGCAGGTCGTCCAAGAGCGCTTTGATTTCGTCGTTTCGCAAATGGCGGTTCGCTTTGATTGAGCCTTTGCAGCTCATCATAATGGCCGCTTCCTCCCGCAGTTTCTTAATATCGATCTGTTTGGCGTCAAGCACCTGCTGAATGATTTCTTCAATCAGTTCAGCTTCTTCCCCTTTTGGAAACCAGGCCGGATGGCAGCGAACGATGTAGCTGTTCGTGCCGAATGCTTCTAAAAATACTCCGACGCTTTCAAGCTCATGCTGATGCTGGTCAATGATCAGCGCTTCATTTGCCGCATAATGAAAGGTGAGCGGCACGATCATATCCTGCACTTCAGGCTCAACCTGCCCGACCTTCTCCCGGAAATATTCGTATTTAATCCGTTCTTGGGCCGCATGCTGGTCAATGATATACAAGCCGTTTTCGTTTTGAGCTAAAATATATGTCCCGTGCATTTGGCCGATCGGATACATCATCGGAACTCTTTCTTCCCGTATTTCTTCAGAGACAGCTTCCGGTTCCGGAGTATCGGAAACAGGCGCTGCCGTTTCGGGCATACCGAGCTCCGGCGGCACTCCGTGATCCGCTTCATTCGGGAGGATCTCTTCTTCTATTATTACCGGCTCAGGCTCTTTTACGACCGAACTCAGCTTCATTGGTGAGTAAGACGGCTCCGGCGTTTTTTCAGGAAGTTTCCGCTCAGGCGCGCTTTCCTCGAATGTCATAAATTGCTGTTCGTTTTTGGCCGGTGCCGGCGCTGATTTTTTCGGGAGCTGGGCGCTCGGAATAAGCCGCTGCTTTTGAAACACTTCCTTTATCCCGTCACGGATCAGCTCATGCAGCTCTGTCTCTTTGCTGAGGCGGACTTCAAGCTTCGACGGATGGACATTGACATCAACCAAAATCGGGTCCATCGTAATTTCGATAAACGTAATCGGATGGCGGCCGATCGGCAGAAGTGTGTGATAGCCCTCATGCACTGCTTTTACAAGCGGGAAATTCTTAATGTATCTTCCGTTAATGACAGATGACATGTAGTTTCTGGATGCACGCGTGATTTCCGGAAGCGCAATGTAGCCCTTGACTTCAAAATCAAGCGAGCTGATATGGAGCGGTATCATTTTTTTCGCAACCGCCGTCCCGTAAATTGCGGCCAGCACATGGCGCACGTCCCCGTTACCGTTTGTCTGCAGCAGATTTTTCCCCTGATGGCGGAGACGGATGGATACTTCCGGATGCGCAAGAGCGATCCGGTTGACAACATCCGTAATATTGCCGAGCTCCGTATGCACGGTTTTCATATATTTCAATCTGGCGGGTGTATTGAAAAACAGGTTGGTAACGATAATCTCCGTTCCTTTTCTGCTGGAGGATTTCTGCTCAGAAATGATATTCCCGCCCTGAAGAATGAGATGGGTTCCCGCTCCCTCGCCGATGCTCGTTTTGATTTCCAGATGAGAAACAGACGCGATACTTGGCAAAGCTTCTCCGCGGAAACCGAGTGTTCTCACCCGGAACAGGTCGTTTTCATCTTTGATTTTACTGGTCGCGTGGCGGCGGAAAGCCCGCTTGCAATCATCGGTTTCCATCCCTTCGCCGTTATCGAGCACCCGAATCGACGAAAGCCCCGCTTCCTCTATGTCGATTTCAATGACTGTGCTGTTTGCGTCGATGGCGTTTTCCACCAATTCTTTAACGACTGAGGCAGGCCGTTCGACCACCTCGCCGGCCGCTATTTTATTCGAGAGTTCATCTGACAGCTGGATGACTTTTGCCAAGTCCGTCACCTCTTTCTATTTTAATTTTTTTTGCAGCTTGTACATTTCATTCATCGCCTCAAGCGGCGTCATATCGAGAATATTGATTGACTTAAAAGCTTCAAGCACTTGTTTTTCTTTATTAGAAACAGCCGGTGCCTTCTGTTCTTTTTCACCGTCAGCAAAAAAGGACAGCTGTGCCGGTTCTTCTCTGACGGCGGACTTTTTCTCAGATACCGCCGGAAGCTCCGGTTTATCTCCCGTCTGCTCAAGCTGTTTCAAAATCTCCTGCGCGCGGCTGATCAGATCGTCCGGGAGCTCGGCAAGCTGGGCGACATGAATGCCGTAACTTTTATCTGCGGCTCCTTCTTTGATTTGATGGAGAAACACGACCGTTCCGTTATATTCCTCTGCGCGCACATGAACGTTTTTCAGCTGAGGAAGCTTATCTTCAAGCACCGTCAGCTCATGATAATGCGTGCTGAACAGTGTTTTAGCACCGATATGATCATGGACATATTCAATAATCGCCTGTGCCAGCGCCATTCCGTCGTACGTTGATGTCCCGCGGCCGATTTCATCAAACAGGATCAGGCTGTCTTTTGTGGCGTTCACAATCGCGTTTTTCGCTTCCAGCATTTCCACCATAAAGGTGCTTTGTCCGGAAATCAAATCATCCGCTGCCCCGATTCTCGTGAAGATTTGATCAAAAATCGGCAGAACCGCTTCTTTTGCGGGCACAAAACAGCCGATCTGAGCCATGATCGATAGAAGTGCGATCTGTCTCATATACGTGCTTTTACCTGACATATTCGGACCCGTAATCAGGAGCATTTCCCGCGAATCGCCCATCAGGCAGTTGTTCGGCACGTATTCTTGACTGTCCATCACCTTTTCAACGACGGGGTGTCTCCCTTCAATGACTTTTACTTCATTATCAGAAAAGACGGGCTTTGTGTAATGCCTGTTTTCACTGATCGTAGCAAAGCATTGCAGTGCGTCCAGCTCACTCATTTGTTTGGCAAGACGCTGCAAGCGCGGAATAAATTGTTTCACCTTTTCACGCAGTACGGCAAAAAGCTCATATTCCAGCTCGCAGATGTTGTTTTCCGCTTCTAAAATAAGCGCTTCTTTTTCCTTCAATTCCGGCGTAATGTACCGTTCGGCGTTTGTGAGGGTCTGTTTCCGCTCATACCGTCCGTCTTCAAGCAGATGAAGGTTTGCTTTTGTGACTTCAATATAATAGCCGAACACTTTATTGAAACCGACCTTTAATGAACGGATGCCCGTATAAGCGCGTTCCTGCTGCTCCAGTCTGGCAATCCAGTCTTTACCGTTTTTGCTGGCGTCACGGTACTCATCGAGCTTCTGATGATAGCCGTCTTTAATTAAATTGCCTTCTTTTAACGATAACGGCGGGTTTTCATGAAGGGCTTCTTCTAACAGGTCAAGCAAATCTCCGCACGGATCAATCAAGCCGGCGCGTTCTTTTGCTTTTTTATGGTTAAGAGACCCTACAAGCTCTTTGATGCTCGGCACTTGTTTTAAAGATTCTTTCAGCTGGATTAAATCCCTTGCGTTGACGTTTCCGAATGCGACCCGGCCCGCCAGACGTTCTAAATCGTATACTTCCTTCAGGCGCTCTCGCAGATCTTCACGCTCAAACAGATGATTGATCAGCGTCTCGACCATTTCCTGGCGTTCTTCGATTTGGGATGCCCTGATCAGCGGGCGGTCAATCCATTGTTTGAGAAGCCGGCCGCCCATCGCTGTTTTCGTCTCGTCTAAAAGCCAAAGCAATGACCCTTTTTTGCTTTTCGAACGGATTGTTTCCGTCAGCTCAAGATTCCGTTTTGAATACAGGTCAATTTTCATCGCTTCTTCCAATTCATATACTTGAACCGGCTGCAGATGATCCAGGCTCCGTTTTTGCGTTTTCTGCAAATACGTATATAAACGCATAAACGTCTCTGTCAGCTCTTCGCCCGGCAAGTGCTTTGCGATTTCAATGCGTTCTGTTATTTCCCCGTCTTCGATGGAAATCGTGGCGCCGCACCGTTCTTTCAGCTGAGCAGCTGTATGTTCGTTAAACTTGCTTGATACGACAATTTCCTTTGCGCTGACTGAGTAAATTTCTGACATGACATCTTCAATCCGCTCAATAAATACGGCCAGGTTTTCTCCAGTCGTTAAGTCCGATAAAGCGAGACCGTATCCGTCACGGAATTCGGAAACGGAAGCGATAAAGTTGTTTTCCGATTCATGAATGCCTTTTCCATCCATCACGGTTCCCGGTGTGATCAGCTGGACGACTTCTCTTTTTACAACGCCTTTAGCCGCCTTCGGATCTTCCGTCTGCTCACAGATCGCCACTTTATAGCCCTTTTTAATCAGCTGTTCAATATAAGCCGCCGCGGAATGATACGGCACGCCGCACATCGGAATTTTATCAGCCGAACCTCCGTCTCTGCTTGTCAGTGTAATTTCAAGCTCTTGTGACGCTTTTTTTGCATCTTCAAAAAACATTTCATAAAAGTCACCAAGCCGAAAAAATAAAAAGGCATCTTGGTGCTCTGCCTTTATCTTCAAGTATTGCTGTATCATAGGCGTGTAACTAGCCATCATTTAATCCCTCACTATGTATCTTCTCTTATCCGAATCCCATTATAACATAAACAAAAGAGTGATATCTTTATATATAAAAAAGAGACTTGGGGTGTTAAACTCCCCTAGCCTCAACTTATTCTTCAGGATCTCCGACTAAAAATTCAGGGTTAATGTCCTCTAATTCTTCATCAAGATCGTCTTCCCAATCATCATCATCGTCTTCTTCCCAATCAGGATTGACTTCGACGACGACTTTCGTTTCACCGACCACTTCTGCTAAAAATTCTCTCTCTGCCTGAACCACGATTTTATTTCCGTTAGGAGAAATGGTGACTTCAAGACAATTCGGCTGCTGCAGCACTTTGGCAATGACTTCGTGTTCGTCATCTAAGTAATTTGTGTCTCTGTATCTGAGTTTAATCACATCGACATACTTTACTCTCTCGGTTACAACTTCTGTTTTTGTATTATCGGCGTAAGAGTACCAGACGTTTATATCATAATACCCTTCAATTTCTACAGTCTTCCCGATCTTTTCGGCATCGTACTTGTGGTTGATAATCCAGCCGCCCAATATACTTGACGGTTTTTCTCCAGGTGAGATCGTGTTGGTGCATTGGGTGAATTTTCTTCCTTTCGCAACTACCGCTTTCGTAATAATTTCCCTGTATTCAGACATTCCGGCAGGCCTCCTTGTTCTTCTTCGTGTTATCTTATGCTGGGCATTTGTCTCATGTGCATTTTTATAATAAAAATATAAAAATACAAAGTTTCTGTTTCATTGTATGCAGCCCTGCCCAGAAACTTTACTTTTAAGTATGATAAAACTTTCCAGTAAAATGGGACAAAACGGTGAGTCAATGAAAATTTAGTACATATTACAATTAGTTCTCAAGTAACAAAAAAACACGGGCCGATGAAGGCCCCGTGTTTAAATAGAACAGCTGTTATTCGAATGTTTTACTTTTGAACCGGTTTCTCCCGTCAGCAGGTTGCCTCCGGTAGATGTAATGATTTCGTTTGTCACCTGATTTGAGATCGTATGTGCGACAAGCTGAAGAAGGTCATTGACCTCAATCTGGGAATCTCTGAATTCCTGAATGATCGGAATCCCTTCAAGCTCTTCCTGCAGGGCGTCAATTTTACTTTCCACTTGTTTCAGCGCTTCAAGCTTTTCGTAGTGCTTCAGGTTAACGGCTTGCTTTTGCAGGGTTTTAATCTGATTAATAATCGCAGAGACTTTTTCATTTTCGTTAATCTGCGCCTCGGCGCGTTTGAAAAAATCAACTTCTTCTGTTTCAGAAATCATTTTCGCAAGGTTCCTAGCCTGCTGTACAATGTCTTTCTTAGAGTAAAGCGTCATTATTATTTCACCTCGATTGCTTCTCCTGCCATCACACCGTCAAGCGACCATGTTTTCGCCTGTTCGATTTTGACGCGTACAATCTTGCCGATGGCGTCTTTCGGCCCTTTGAAGTTGACGAGCTTGCTTTTTTCCGTATAGCCGGCAAGAATGTCAGGGTTATTTTTGCTTTCTCCCTCAACTAATACTTCGACAGTCCTGCCTTCATATTCCTTCATTTTTTTGGCTGAAATTTCTTTCACCAAATCATTGAGGCGCTGAAGACGTTCTTTCTTTACCCTCATCGGAACATTGTCTTTCATCTTCGCTGCCGGCGTGCCTTCACGAGGAGAGTAAATAAACGTATATGCGCTGTCAAATTCCACTTCGCGATATAACGAAAGCGTTTCTTCAAATTGTTCATCGGTTTCATTCGGAAAACCGACAATAATATCGGTCGTCAGTGAAGCGTTCGGCATCGCCGCTTTAATTTTTCCGACAAGCTCCAGATAGCGTTCTCTGTCATATTTGCGCGCCATCATTTTTAACATCGCTGAGCTTCCTGATTGAACCGGAAGATGGATATGGTCAAGAAGGTTGCCGCCTTTGGCGAGCACTTCGATCAGATGATCATCAAAGTCACGCGGATGACTCGTCGTGAATCGGATTCTCGGAATATCAATTTTGCGCAGTTCGTCCATTAAATCACCGAGTCCGTACGTCATATCCTCAAAATCTTTTCCGTACGCATTCACGTTTTGACCGAGCAGCGTGATTTCTTTATAACCTTCGCTTGCAAGTCTTCTGACTTCCTGGATAATTTCCTCAGGACGGCGGCTTCGTTCTTTTCCGCGGGTATACGGTACGATGCAGTATGTGCAGAACTTGTCACAGCCGTACATAATGTTGACCCAGCCTTTAATTTTTCCGTTGCGGACTTTCGGAAGGTTTTCAATGACATCCCCTTCCTTCGACCACACTTCAATGACCATCTCTTTTGATAAATATGCCTCTGATAACAGTTCCGGCAGACGGTGAATGTTGTGCGTGCCGAAAATCATATCGACAAACGGGTGCTTCTTAAGGATGCGGTTTACGACTGATTCTTCCTGTGACATGCAGCCGCAGACGCCGAGAATCAAGTCCGGGTTATTTTTTTTGAGCGCCTTTAAATGGCCGAGCTCTCCGAACACTTTGTTTTCAGCATTTTCCCGGATAGCGCAAGTGTTTAATAAAATAACGTTCGCGTCATCAACCGAATTTGTCGCTTCATAACCGAGCGCCATAAAAATACCCGCCATGACTTCCGTATCATGCTCGTTCATTTGGCATCCGTACGTGCGGATATAAAATTTCCTGCCTTCACCGAGGCCTTTAAATTCTTCTGAGATTTTAAAATCGTTATGATATTGAACGGATTCTTTGCCCCGTTTTTTCGCATCTTTTAAAGAAGGCGGAATATATACGGCTTCAAAATACTTGCTGTAATCCTTTTCGGATGTTTTGTCCGCCGGATTCACTTGTCCGCTTTCCTGCTTTTGCTTTTCATTCATGTTCGAATGTCTCCTTTCAACCGAAACTTCCACCCTCAAGTATACTGGTTAAAAGCGTTTGGCACAACCGCCAGCCTATTATTGTACACCTTATTGAGAATAAGAATCAATAAGAAATAAAAAAGAGGGAATCATTTCCCCCTTACACAAGCTGAAGCTCTTTTGCGGCTGAACGGATAACTTCCAAGGCCCGGTCAAGCTCCTCATTTGTATGCTCCGCCGTAATAATGGTGCGGATTCTCGCTTTTCCTTGGGCGACCGTCGGATACACGATGCTTTGTGCAAACACGCCGCGGGTCAATAAAAGGTCTGATAATGCCTGGGCTTTTTCTTCCTCCCCTATTAATATCGGCACGATCGGTGTTTCGCTTTTTGTGAGGGTCAGCCCCATTTGAACCAGTTTGTCTTTGAAATACGCCGTGTTCTCCCATAGCTTTTCCATATGCTCCGGCTCTTCCAGCAGGACGTCAATGGCTTCTATGCATGCGGCTGTTACCGCAGGCGGATGAGAAGTGCTGAATAAGAAAGGGCGCCCTTTATGGCGCAGGTAATCGATCAGAACCTGGGACCCTGCGGCGTAACCGCCAAGCACTCCGATGGCTTTGCTTAATGTGCCCACCTGTATGTGAACTCTTCCGTCAAGCCCGAAGTGATTAACCGTTCCCCTTCCGTTTTTTCCGAGTACGCCGGAAGCATGCGCGTCGTCGACCATCACAAAGGCATCGTACGCCTCCGCAAGTTTGACGATGTCAGGCAAAGGAGCGATGTTGCCGTCCATTGAGAATACGCCGTCGGTGACGATCAGGCGCATGCGGTAATTCATTGATTTTTTCAGCACCCTTTCCAAATCGTCCATATCAACATGGCGGTACACCTTTTTATCTGCTTTCGTCAGCCTGATCCCGTCAATAATGGAAGCATGGTTCAGTTCGTCAGAGATCACGATATCCTCTTTTGTAAGAATGCTTGATAGGACGCCCTGATTCGTTGTGAACCCCGATTGAAAAACAAGTGCCGCTTCTGTTTTTTTAAAGTTTGCCAATTTTTTCTCCAGCTCATTGTGCATTGTGAATGTTCCGGCGATTGTCCGGACGGACCCCGTACCCGCTCCGAATTCTTCCGCGGCGCGTTTGGCCGCTTCGACAAGCCTTGGATGCGACGTCAAACCGAGATAATTGTTCGATGAAAGCTGTATCACGTTTTCGCCTTTGACTTCCACCGACGGACCCTGCTTCGTTTCAATTTGTTTCATTTGCTGCCACGTTTTATTTTCTTTCATTTTATCAAGCTCTGCTTTTAGAAATTCAAATTCTTTCATTATAGAACCCTCCCCTTATGGAATCAAAATGACTTTGCCGCACTGGCCCTTTCTCATCAGGTCAAACCCTTTTTCAAAGTCTTCAAGCGGCAACTGATGCGTGATCACCGGCGTCAGATCAACAAGGCCGGATTCAAGCAGGTGCGATACCTGCCGCCATGTTTCAAACATTTTTCTGCCTGTGATGCCTTGGACGGTAAGTCCTTTAAACACCACGTCATTTGTCAGGTCAACCGTCACCGGACGTTCCGGCAGACTCAGCATATGGAACCTTCCCCCGTTGGCCGCCATCTTTAATCCTTGTGCTATAGCTGCCGGGTGGCCTGACATTTCGCAGACAAGGTCGATCCCTTCTCCGCCTGTTAAGGTGTCGATCACCTCAAGCGGATCTTCCTTATCAGCTGAAATGGTGATCGTGGCTCCCAATTTCTTCGCAAGAGCCAGCCTATAATCATTTTTATCAATGGCCGCAATACGGGATGCACCGGCCGCTTTAGCCACTGCCACCGCCATCAGCCCGATCGGTCCGCAGCCGATAATTGCAGCGGAACCGCCCGCAAGCTGGCTGCTTTCCAACACCGTATGCACCGCGTTGCCAAGCGGCTCTTGAACAGAAGCGACGGCGGGGTCCATATCAGCGGGATTTTTCCAAACATTTCGAGCCGGCACTTTGACATATTCAGCGAAGGAACCGGCTGTATCTACGCCGAGGATCTTTGTATGGGTGCACACATGATGTTTTCCTGTTAAACAAGGGACACAAGTACCGCAGACGAAGTGGGTTTCAGCCGAAACGTAGTCACCTGTTTTGACATTTGTGACGTGCTTGCCCGTTTCCGCTACGATACCGCTGAATTCATGTCCGAATACTTGAGGTGTTTTGATTCGTTTCTGCGCCCATTGATCCCAATTATAAATATGCACATCTGTACCGCATATAGATGCGGCCTGTACTTTAATGAGAACTTCATTCTCATTAATGGAAGGTATGGGAATTTCTTTCAGAGTTGCTCCGAAAGCGTTTTCATTTTTGACGATAGCTTTCATCTTTCCTCCCAACACGTACACTCCTCCTCGAAAAAACACTGTAATAACTGGATTGTAACATGATATAAAAAGGAGGTAAATACCAGTGTCCACTCCAAGAAAACAACTGCTTCCGTCCGGAAAAATGGGCGGGATTTTTTTTGAATATTATATGAATAAAGCCATTTATCATCTCTTCGTACTATCAATATAATATTGTGAGAAAATATGACAACAATAAAAACAACCCGCTCGCCTTACGCAAGCAGGTTGAGAATGTCATGTTTTTGTTTTTAACGGGGTTCGACGATTAACTTAATCGCCGTTCTTTCTTCTCCGTCAATCTGTATATCTGTAAAAGCCGGAATACAAATCAAATCTACGCCGCTTGGCGCGACAAAGCCTCTGGCAATCGCAACCGCTTTAACAGCCTGGTTTAAGGCACCCGCCCCAATTGCTTGAATTTCGGCGGCTCCGCGTTCCCTCAATACACCGGCAAGCGCGCCTGCTACTGAATTTGGACTTGATTTTGCTGAAACTTTTAAGATTTCCATTTCTGCTCCCCCTTAGTTTTACAATGGATAAGTGAGTGTTCATTAGAACAATCATTATTAGATGTTGCTATCCAAAAAGCCATCCCCACAATGCTTTTCAAAAATAGCGGGCTACCTTCCATTTCTACTATATTCACTAAGAAGTTGCTATATTCCTGCTTTTCCTTTTAATATTTTTATAAAATAAACACATGATCACCTATTCAAAGAACATATGGTCATCATTGATTAATATCCGTTCGATATTTACGGCCTTTTTCGTTTGATCGTCGATGTCTATGAGCACTCCGCTCAGCGTAGTTTTACCTTCCGCCACCGTAAACCGGACGGGAAGATTGGTTTTAAACCGCTTGATGACGGTTTCTCTGTCCATACCGAGAATTCCGTCGTACGGACCCGTCATGCCAACATCAGTAATATATGCCGTTCCTTTCGGCAAAATGCGGTTATCTGCCGTTTGCACGTGTGTATGGGTGCCTACCACGGCAGAGGCTCTTCCGTCTGTGTACCAGCCGATCGCAATTTTTTCGCTTGTCGCTTCGGCGTGAAAATCAATAAAAATGTACGGCGTGCGCTTTTTCGCTTCTTCTATTAATTCATCCGCTTTAGCAAACGGATCATCAAGCGGCGGAAGAAACGTCCGCCCCTGTAAATTAATGACGGCAAGCTCTTTTCCGTTCGATTTAATATAAGTAATGCCTTTGCCCGGCGTACCTTCCGGGAAATTCGCCGGCCGGACAAGATGCGGCACATCATCAATAAAGTCGAAGATCTCTCTTTTATCCCATGTATGGTTTCCCATTGTAATGGCATCTGCTCCCGCTTCCATCAGGCTGTGGTAGATCTTTTCTGTCAGTCCTTTTCCGTGTGCTGCATTTTCTCCGTTAATAATTGTAAAATGCGGTTTATGTTTCGCTTTCAGTTTCGGGACATATTCTTTTACCATGTCGCGGCCCGGGGAACCGACAACATCTCCGATAAATAAAATTCTCATACATTCCATTCCTTCCTTTTCAGGGACTCAAAAAAATAAAGTGATGCGTTAAGCATCACTTTATTTTGCATACTCTACGGCTCGAGTTTCTCTGATCACGGTCACTTTAATGTGTCCCGGATAATCAAGCTCGTCCTCAATTCGTTTACGGATATCACGTGCCAAACGATGGGCTTCTAAATCATTAATGGAGTCCGGCTTCACCATGATGCGAACTTCACGGCCGGCCTGAATCGCAAATGATTTTTCAACACCTTCGTAAGACTCGGAGATTTCTTCAAGCTTTTCAAGTCTGCGGATATAGTTTTCGAGCGTTTCACTTCTCGCGCCCGGTCTTGCGGCTGACAGTGCATCAGCGGCAGCGACCAGAACGGCGATAATGGAAGTCGGCTCTTCGTCTCCGTGGTGTGACGCAATACTGTTAATGACGACTGGATGCTCTTTATATTTGGTCGCAAGCTCCACTCCGATTTCCACGTGGCTTCCTTCCACTTCATGGTCAATTGCTTTTCCGATGTCATGCAGAAGACCGGCCCGCTTGGCAAGCTTTGCATCTTCTCCAAGCTCTGAAGCCATTAAACCGGCTAAAAACGCAACTTCCATAGAATGTTTCAGTACGTTCTGCCCGTAGCTTGTACGGAATTTCAACCGGCCGAGGATCTTGATCAGATCCGGGTGGAGGCCGTGAACGCCGACTTCAAACGTCGTCTGCTCACCCATTTCCCGGATATAGTCATCTACCTCACGGCGGGATTTTTCAACCATTTCTTCAATGCGCGCCGGGTGAATACGGCCATCCTGAACGAGTTTATCAAGAGCGATTCTTGCCGTCTCCCGTCTGATCGGATCAAATCCGGAAAGAATGACTGCTTCAGGTGTGTCATCAATAATCAGGTCAATACCTGTAAGCGTTTCAAGCGTACGAATGTTACGCCCTTCACGGCCGATGATACGTCCTTTCATCTCATCATTCGGAAGATTGACGACCGATACCGTCGTTTCGGCAACATGATCTGCTGCACAGCGCTGCAAAGCAAGCGACAGAATGTTTTTCGCCTTTTTATCTGCCTCTTCTTTCGCACGGTTTTCGGTTTCTTTTGTCATGATGGCGATGTCATGTGAAAGCTCATTTTCAACCCGGTCAAGAATGATTTGTTTCGCTTCATCCCGTGTCAGGCTCGAAATGCGTTCGAGTTCTGACTGCTGCATACGAATCATCTCATCCACTTTGCTTTCCATCTCTTCAATATGTTGTTGTCGTTCATTCAGAGAATGATCTTTCTTCTCCAACATCGCTTCCCGTTTATCAATTCCTTCATGTTTACGGTCAAGATTTTCTTCTTTTTGAAGTAAACGGTTTTCTTGTTTTTGAAGCTCATTTCGTCTTTCACGAACTTCCTGTTCAGCATCTATTCGAAGTGTATGGATTTCGTCCTTTGCTTCAAGCAGAGCTTCTTTTTTCAGTGCTTCAGCATCACGCTTTGCATCTTCAAGGATTTGCTCGGCAGCACCGCGTGCGCCCGCAATCTTTGCTTCGGCAATGGTTTTACGAACATAGTAGCCAACAACTAAACCGAGCAGAGTCAGCAAAATGGAGATGAGAACCGTCATTGGGGTCATACTTTCACCTCCTCTTGCTATGAACTTGGTTTTTGCTTAAATAAGTGCCGGCATGTACATTGTCTGATTTTCTCAACATACAGAACCTTCACAGGGAATGAGTCTCTCATGCCCTTGTCAAGTTTAAATGGTTTAACAATCATGTTAAAAAAACAAATGTTACAACTTCATTGTAATTGTGTCGGAAATACTTGTCAAGCTTGCCAGCTTAACGATTCGCCTTCAGCTCGGAATCTTCGCCATGTATATATCATACCATACCTTCATCCGCTTTTCGTGAATGACGGCTCTGTTAGTCCGCCTGGTTAAGCAATTGGTAAATTCTATTGTTTACCTGTCCTAATTTGGCGTTATTCTGAATATTTGACAGTAAAATGACATATTTGCTTGCCGAATGGCTGAAGCTGTTCAAAATGTTGTAACCGGGCATAACACCGTGATTGGAATAGCTTCCCGGATCAATGTAAAACCCCATGCCGTAAGCGGCACTGCTTCCTGCTGTAAACATTTTTGTGAAGCTTTCTTTTGAAAGGAGCGTGCCGTTTACGATCGCTTTATCAAATTTATAGAGATCTTCAGCGCTCATATACATGTCGCCCGCCCCATACAGCTGTGATAAGTCCAGAAGGTGCGGCGTTACAAGACTGCCGCTCTCATCGACTTTGTAGCCGACGGCAGGATATTTGGCTTTGGCAAATGTTTTGTAAAATCCGGCATGCTTCATTCCGGCCGGTTTGAACACATGTTCTTTTATATATTGTTCATAAGACTCCCCGCTGACTTGAGATACGATATAAGCAAGCACTGAATAGTTGGAATCCCTGTAATCCCAAACCCCGGGCTGCCGTTTAATTCCGCGGTATTCTATATCCTTGATTAAATCAATTGGAGAAATCGGTCCCTGTCCCTCAATATGCCCGTTTATGCCGGACGTATGATTGAGCAGGTTTTTCAATGTAATGCGCGTGCCGTTAGGAAAATTCGGCAAGTATGTACTGACGGGGTCACTCGTCTGCAGCAGCCCTTTTTCTTCAAGCTGCAGGACAGCCGTCGCGATTAACGCTTTTTGTGAAGAACCGATATAATATGATGTCTCCGGATTGTTTTTAATTTTTTGTTTTCGGTCCGCATAGCCAAAGCCTTTTTTCAGCACAACTTTTCCATCTTTTACGATCATTGCTGTGCCGCTGAACCCGATCTGTTGCAAGTAATTGCTGATCTGTTTATTGTGATCGATTGATTTAGGTGTTTTCTCTTTTTGCGTCTTTTCTTTTTTCTGTTGAGTCTGGTCTTTTGAAGTATCAGATTGAGCGGCGGGAGCGTTTTTAACGGATTCCTTCTCCCGATGATGCGCTGTGACGGTCCAGATCATAATAAAAACAGTAACAAGCAGCAGAAAAAGAAACAGCCCTCCCGTTTTCATCAGCTTCTTCTTTCTTTTTTTATTTATTCTTGTGCGGCGGGGGCTCGTCATCTTTTTTCCTCCTCAGATATAATTTCAACTTTCGCCATGATGTTAGACGAGTGAAGGGTGAAAAAAGTTGTAACATTCCAGATAAAATTTTCCGAAACAGCCAGTGTTTTTTGAAACACACAAAAAAAAGAGCGAAAATTGCTTATTCCGCTCTTTTGATCGTGTTTTTATTCTTCTAATTCCATCTCTTCCTGAACTTCTTCCGCTTTGTCCGTTACACCGTTATTGTCTAAACCGTAATATTCACGGATTTGTTCCTGAATCATCAGCATGATATCTTTATTTTCTTTTAAGAACTGCTTGGCGTTTTCACGGCCCTGACCGAGGCGTTCTTCTTCATAAGAATACCACGAACCGCTTTTTTGCACGATATCCAGTTCAGTTCCAAGGTCGATGATTTCCCCTTCTTTGGAGATTCCTTCACCGTACATAATGTCCACTTCAGCCGTACGGAACGGAGGAGCGACTTTGTTTTTTACGACTTTAATTCTCGTTTTATTCCCCATGACGTCGTTGCCCTGCTTTAATTGCTCGGCACGGCGCACTTCAAGGCGCACGGAAGAATAGAATTTCAGCGCGCGGCCGCCCGGTGTCGTCTCCGGATTTCCGAACATAACGCCGACTTTTTCACGAATCTGGTTAATAAAGATTGCGATTGTTTTAGATTTATTGATGGCGCCGGAAAGCTTACGGAGCGCCTGAGACATGAGACGCGCCTGTAAACCGACGTGTGAATCACCCATGTCACCTTCAATTTCAGCTTTTGGAACAAGCGCCGCAACAGAGTCAACGACTACGATATCAACAGCTCCGCTTCGCACCAGCGCTTCAGCAATCTCTAGCGCCTGCTCTCCCGTATCCGGCTGAGAAAGCAGAAGCTCTTCGATATTGACACCGAGCTTTTGCGCGTAAACAGGATCAAGAGCATGCTCAGCATCAATAAATGCTGCCTGTCCGCCTTTTTCCTGAACCTCAGCGATTGCGTGAAGCGCTACAGTCGTTTTACCTGAGCTTTCAGGTCCGTATACTTCAATAATCCGTCCGCGCGGGTATCCGCCTATTCCGAGAGCGGTATCAAGTGCAAGGGAACCGCTTGGCACCGTTGAAATTCTTGTATCCGTTTTTTCTCCGAGCTTCATGATGGAACCTTTGCCGAATTGTTTTTCTATTTGCTTAAGAGCCATATCTAAGGCTGCCTGACGATCACTCATTTATTTTTTCCTCCTTTATCTTACCACTACATATACTATACCTTGTTTACTGGCATTTGCCAAGAAAAAAGCGAACGCATATTCGGATTTTTTCCGCGTTCGCTTTTCTGCAAAAGAGCATAATTTCCCTTGTAAAACTTAAAAATCAGAGAAAACGCCTCTTTAAAACTTTATTTTTGATCCAGCATTTTCAAAATGAGATGGCAGCCGTATTTAGCGGCACGCTTTCTGATTCCGGTTCTTGAGCCGGCAAAGTTAAATTCGTGCACCTCTTCTTTTCCTTCCGCCGAAATGCCGATAAAGACGCGGCCCGGCGCATGCCCTTCCTGCGGGTCGGGACCCGCCACCCCGGTAAAGCTGATGCCGATATCGCTTCCGGTCAGCTTTCTCACACCGGCTGCAAGCTCTTTCGCACACTCTTTGCTGACCGCTCCGCTTTCTGCGAGCGTCTCAGCTTTCACGCCGAGCACATGCTGTTTCACGCTGTCGGAATAACAGACAACGCCCCCTGCAAATAGTTGAGACGCACCGCTTAAATCAGTCACCCACTCTGAAAACAGGCCGCCTGTAAAGCTTTCGGCAGAGGAAATCGTAATTCCGTTTTGTCTGCATGCTTTTGAAAGCTCCTTCACCAGAGACGTATCATCATATCCGTAGAAAAATTCACCGACACGTTCTAAAATGGCGGCTTCCGTTTCTTTTAAAAGCCGTTCTGTTTCTTTTTCGTCGGCATGTTTCGCCGTTAAACGCAGCGTGACCTCTCCGTCAGCGGCAAGCGGCGCAATCGTCGGGTTCGTCTGCGCATCAATGATATCTTCTAAATCAGCTTCAAGCTGGGATTCACCGATTCCGAAAAACCGCAGCACGGTTGAAACGATTTTCTCATTAGAACCGAGCTTTTTAAGAAGCAGCGGCTTCGCTTCATTTTCAAACATCGGACGCAGCTCGCTCGGCGGCCCGGGAAGCAGCATATAAAGCCTTGAGCCGTGCTCTGCAAGCATTCCCGGCGCCATGCCGAAATGATTCGCCAAAACGTCTGAGCCCTCAATGACGAGCGCCTGTTTGCGGTTATTCGGCGACATGGTCCGTTTTGTTTTCGCGAAATATTCTTCGATCGACCGGAATGCTTCGTCATTCAGAACGAGCGGGCGCCCCAGTGTGTTTGCAATGGTTTCTTTCGTCAAATCGTCCTTGGTCGGTCCGAGGCCGCCTGAAAAAATAATTAGGTCTGAGCGCTCTTCGGCAATGCGGATGACTTGCTTAAGCCGCTCCGGATTGTCACCGACAGCGGTATGATAAAACACGTTTACACCAATTTCCGCCAGCTCTTTACTGATAAACTGCGCGTTCGTATTGGCGATCTGGCCTAGCAGAAGCTCCGAGCCGACTGCAATGATTTCTGCTTTTTTTGCTATTTCCATCTTTAAGTCCTTCTTTCTTAGTTAGATGTTTTTAACGCATCCCAGTTCTTCGCAAAATAATCCCAGCCGGAAATGACTGTGAACAGCACGGCCACCCATAAAGCGATATCGCCGAACGGGAAAGAAACGAGCTCAAACGGAAGATTATGCAGCAAAAGCGCGGCAACAGCGATGATCTGAGCCCATGTTTTAATTTTCCCCAGCATATTGGCGGCTACAACTTCCCCCGTTCCCGCCAGCACAAGTCTTAATCCCGTTACGGCAAATTCGCGGCTGATGATGATGATGACCATCCACGCCGGCGCAAGGTCAAACTGCACAAGCGTAATTAATGCCGCGGACACCAGCAGTTTGTCAGCCAGCGGATCTAAAAATTTCCCGAAGTTTGTCACTAGGTTCAGTTTTCTGGCGTAGTAGCCATCCACCCAGTCAGTCGTTGATGCGATAATGAACAAAACAGCTCCCGTAAGATGCGCGACCGGAATCGATTCATCCCCTATATGAACGCTGCCCCACTGAAAAGGAACAAGCATGATAATCATAAATACAGGAATTAAAGCGATTCTTGCCAGTGTGATTTTATTCGGTAAGTTAAACATAAAGCCCCTCCAATATATGTACTCGGACGTGAAGAAAAAGTCATCTTAATCGTTCAGATGACTTTTCCCCTTTTATTTTTTCATCTTGATTGTGATGGTCTGCGCCATCACATCATGCGGATTGAGTTCATAGGACAGAACCTCTCCGTTGATTTTAATTTTAAGGTTAGGGGCATAGCCCGTGCGGATTTCAATCTGCTTTTGATCCGTGACGTCTTTTTTAAAGGTTTCGCCTTTTTGCAGCGTTCCTTCTTTTAAAGAACCGCCGCTGTCATCACGGACGCGAATCCATGCGCTGTCAGAAGCAATCAGTTCAAGCTTATACTTATCTGCCCCGGAGACGTTGTATGAAGAAGCCGAGCCTTCCGTTCCGGCCGCTTTGATCTCTGTCTTTTCACTGCTTTTTTCTTTCTTCTGCTCTGACACTTTTGTGTCCTTTTTGTCTTTCTTGCTGTCAGATTGCGCTTCGTCATTTGTATTGCCGTCGTTTTTCAGCGCAGAATCCTTAGGAATCTCATACTTGCTCTCACTTTGGGTGACGGCCTTATCTCCGTCTGTCTGCCCGGATTTGCTCATTCCGAGCTGAATAATCGCATAAATGATCGCGATGACGATAATGACACCGATGACGACAAGGACGGTCGGAAGCCATTCCGCCGCCTTTGAAGCGGACTTAGGAAGCTCCCTTTGCACGGCGAGACCGGAGATTTTTTCCGACACATCGTCATGGTACGTGTTAGGGATGTCTTTTTTATATTCTTCAAATAACTGATCTGAATCAAGCCCGACAGCTTCAGCGTATTGCTTGATAAACGCCCGTACATAAAAATTGCCGGGAATGACGTCATAATTGCCTTCTTCCAGAGCGGTTAAGTATCTTTTCTGAATTTTCGTCGCCGCCTGGAGTTCATCCAATGACATCCCTTTTTCCTCTCTGGCTTCTTTAAGCCGGATTGCTAATTCTGTCACAACAAACACCTTCCAATATTAAAAATCAAAGCTTGAAAAACCGGTCTGATCAAATATTTGCGGTTCTTCTGCATGTTCATATGTAATAACTTCGTCAGGATCATTTCTGAGTTCGATAATATAATCGAAATCATCGAGCGTATACTCCGAATTTTGAACAAAAATATCGGGGTGCTCCACGACCTTTGTCGCCGGAAGCCGCATAATTTCACTGACGAGCTGAAGATGGCGCTCAGATCCCCGTCTTGTCGAAACGATGCCGTCGAGGATAAACACGTTTTCCGTGCTGTATTCATCGGCAACCAGCTGGCTCCGGATCGTTTGTTTTAGCAGCGTTGATGATACGAAAAGCCATCTTTTGCTGGCACAAACGCTTGACGCAACGATGGACTCCGTTTTTCCGACCCTCGGCATTCCCCGGATTCCGATCAGTTTGTGCCCTTCTTTTTTAAACAGCTCGGCCATAAAGTCAACCAGAAGACCGAGCTCGTCCCTTTCAAAACGGAAGGTTTTTTTGTCATCGGCATCACGCTGAATGTATCTTCCGTGGCGGACTGCGAGACGGTCGCGAAGCCTCGGTTCTCTCAGCTTCGTTACTTTAATGGTCTCCATTGTTTTTAAAATTGATTCCAATCGTTTAATTTGATCTATATGCCGGCATCTGAGCAGCATTCCCCTTCTGGAAAGGTCGACACCGTTAATTGTGACAATATTAATTGACAGCATCCCGAGAAGAGATGAAATATCCCCGAGCAGGCCGGGGCGGTTCACTTGAATTTCATATTCAAAATACCATTCGAGCTTTGCCAAATGATATACCCCCTCCATTGTGGCAAATTTTTACCTTCCTTTATCATAAAACATTTTTCTCTAATTAGAAAGAAGAATGTTGCTCTATAGAGGAAAACATAAAAAAAGAGAGGAGAAATCCCCCCCCCTCTTAATGAGTGCTGTTATTTTCAACAAGCTTCACCATCATATTTGCGATGGCGCGCTGTTCATCTTCAGAAGCAACGCTCCAAAGATCAGCAAGCACTTTTTCCTGATGGTTTTTCGAGTCGACTTCGTTCGCAAGGTAACCGCCGATTTCTGTAGCGAGGTCAGTGATCGTTTCATCACTCATCCCTTTTTCCTGCGCATAGTTCAATCTGTCGCCAAGGAAATTCTTCCAATTATCCCAGTTTTCTAATACTGACATGTTGGGTTCCTCCATTTCATCTGTTGTTACAAAATTATTTTGTCCGTACAGATGCAAACTATACACACATTTTTTTCAGCAGTGCCAGCCGCCGTTTACGGATAATATATGCCCCGTAATATAGGAAGCCTTGTCCGATAATAAAAAGGCCGCCGCTTCGGCGATTTCCTCCGGCTTTGCCAGCCGGCCCGCGGGAATTTCCTCTGCCAACGCTTCTTTTTCATCAGACGTGAACTGATCAAGCATATTTGTATCAACGGCACCCGGCGAGACTGCATTCACGCGGACGCCGCTCGGAGCAAGCTCTTTGGCAAGCGCTTTGACGAACGAATGCTGCGCTCCCTTGACCATGCTGTATAATACCTCGCACGATGCGCCTGTTTCTCCCCAGACGGAACCGATCGCGACGATGCCCCCGCTTTTTTTCCGGATCATGCCGGGCATCAGATTACGCGCCAAAAGAAACGGACTCGTTACATGCAGCTGCACCATCTCCCGCGCCGTGTCATCCGTAACGTCCGTAACCAGGCCGAAATGACTTTTGCCGCTGTTTAATATCAGAGCATCCACAGGCTGCTTAACGGAACGGCTGAGTGTCTCCGCGCCATCCGGTGAGGACAGATCCGCCTGAATAACGGAGGCTTTTACGCCGAATGATGCGCTCAGCCTTTCCGCAAGCCTGTGTGCGGCTTCCTTATTAGAATGATAATGCAAGAGGACGTCATATCCGTTTTTTGCGAGGGCTTCACTTATACTTTGTCCGATTCCGCCGCTTGCTCCGGTTACGAGCGCTGTCTGTTTCATCAATCAATACTCCTTCTTTCCCCAGAAAAACATCCCTCAGCGCGTGAGGGATGTTTTTGTTATGATTTTGGCACGACTTTGCAGACTGTCAGCCTGTCTTCTGATATTTCTTCTTTAATGACCCGCTTTACGTCATCCAGCGTAATCTGCTCCAGTACGGTTACGACATCAAACAGACTCATATCTAAAAAGGCGTAGCGTGTGAATTGGTTGGCGATATATTCAGGCGAATTGAGCGCTTTTAAGAATGACCCGATCTTCTTTTTTCTCGCAAGATCAAGTTTTTCCGCAGTCACGGCTGATTCTGCATCAAGCAGCATGTGTTTTAATTCGTCAGCGAGCTTATCCGGCTCCGGTGTATCTCCTCCGACAGAGGCAAAACCGAATCCGTATTCAGCCGTGTAATCAAAGCTGAAAGTTTCATCAATGTAGCCTTTGTCGTACAAGTCACCGTAATGCGGTGAGCTTTTTCCGAAGAGACATTCAAGCATGAGGTTCATGGTGAGCTCGTGCTTCAACAGCTCCTGCCCCGTTTTATAAGGGTCTTTCGCCTTTAAGCCGACAAGACATTTTGAGCCTTGCACGTTCATTTTTAATTCCTGCTCCCGGCGGAAAACCGCTTCCTGCTCCTGAACTTCTTCACGTTTGATTTCGGGCTGGTCTGTAAACGGCTTTTTCTCCTGGTTTTTCCGCACCTGGCTGATGACCGCTTCAGGATCTACGGGACCGACGATAAAGAGCAGCATATTGCTCGGGTGATAAAACGTTTCATAGCACTCATACAGCAGATCTTTCGTAATATGAGAGATGCTCTCCACCGTTCCGGCAATGTCAATTTTCACGGGGTGGTCTTTATACATATTTTCGATAAGGCCGAAAAACAGCCGCCAATCCGGATTATCATCATACATATTGATTTCCTGGCCGATGATGCCTTTTTCTTTTTCAACTGATTTTTCCGTGAAATACGGGTCCTGAACAAAATCTACGAGTGTTTCCAGGTTTTTCTCCACATTAGAAGTGCTGGAGAACAGATAAGCGGTTCGTGTAAATGATGTAAAGGCATTTGCCGACGCCCCCTGCTTACTGAAGTCCTGAAACACGTCGCCGTCCGCTTTTTCAAACAGTTTATGCTCCAGAAAATGCGCGATTCCGTCAGGGACGTGTACCATTTCTTCCTTATTTAAAGGAACGAATTGATTGTCAATGGAACCGTACTTTGTCGTAAACACGGCGTATGTTTTATTAAAGCCCTGTTTCGGCAGCACATAGACATCAAGGCCGTTTGCCATTTTTTCATGATACAGCGTTTCCTGAAGCTGTTCGAAGTTTATCGGTTTAGTCAAGATGCTCCCCCCGTCCCTTTTAAGAAATAAGTCGTATCCAGCTTAATGTTCTTTCCGACATTGATAATGTCCTCTTTTGTCACTTTCTCGATATTGTCAAGGAATCTTTCGATCGGTATCTCTACTTGGGCTGAGGCCTGCTGATACAGAAATTCCGCTAAACCGTATGCCGTATCAATGGTTTCTAATACTTGATTTTTAATAACGGCTTTCGTTTGGGCGATATCATCTTCTGAAAAGTCACCGTTTTGCATAGCCTGAAACTGTTCTTCAATGATGGTGACGGCCTGCTTATAATTTTTCACCTCAATGCCCGACATGACCATCAAAAGCCCTTTGAAGCTTTCCACCCTTGAGGCTGCATAATAGGCGAGGCTCGCTTTTTCACGGACATTTATAAACAGCTTTGAATGAGAGAAACCTCCGAACAGCCCGTTAAACACCTGCAATGCAGGATAATCCGGATCTGTATATGTCGTATTGGTCCGGAATCCAATATTCAGCTTGCCCTGCTTGACGTCCTCTTCATCAATGACTTCCTTCGGATCGGGCTGTTCATTCGCCGCGCTTCTTTCAAAAGGCTGCAGCTCCCGTTCTTCCGTTTTAAAATACGTATCAACGGCCGTTTTCACCTGATCTGTATCAACATCGCCGATGACGTACAGGTCCAGCTGATCTTCGCGTATGGCTTTTTGATAGGCTTCATACAAATCTTGCGGTGTAATGTGTTCAACATCATCGAACTCGCCGTTGACGTGAAGGGCATACGGTTCGCTTTTGCACATTTCCTGAACGAGACGCAGATTAGAATATCTCATCTTATCATCATATACGGCTTGAATCCGCTGTTTCAGCGTCCGTTTTTCCTGCGTGACATAAAGGGGCAGGAAGGCGCCGTTTTCCAAAGCGGGCGAAAAGACAAGCTCTGATAAAAGCTGAAGGCCTTTTTCCAATAACGGTGTTCGGTCCTTCAGATACTTTTCATTAGGAATCTCAAGCCTGAACGTAATGACATGACGTTCTCCCTTTTTTGTCAGATCAGCTGAAACGGATGTGCCGTACAGTTCATCAAAATAAGACCGCAGATCAGCGGTTTTCGGGCGGCTTTCTGTTCCGCGCAGAAGCACATGCGGAAACAGCGCCCTTTTTGTTACGAGCTCTTTCGTTAAAGGAGCCAGCATTTTAAACGTCAGCGAAACGGTTTTAAATTTCTCGGTCTTTACGATGTGGGCGGTGATCCCGCCGTGCTTTGACTTCATTTCATTTACGTAAGTCATGTGAAACCTCCTTCGTTCATTCTTTCATAGTATGTATTATGACCAAATTTCAGCATTCGCAAAAAAGAGTGCGCAGATGTAATTATATCAACTGGAGGATTTATAAGGAAACAAAAAACCTCTGCCCGAAAACAGGCAGAGGCATTGAACGTTATTTTTTCAAATTGAAAGGCCACCAGTTGGCTCTTCCGAATATTTTCACCATGACCGGTACAAAAAACGGAAGGACGACAATTGCGTACATGAGAAGGCCTGTTAATACCACGGTTGCAATCTGTAATAAGGAAAGAACGCCTGACGGCAGCATGGCCGCAAAGGTTCCCGCTAAAATAATCGCCGCAGAAATGATGACGGAACCCATATTTTTCATACTGCTGATCATTGCGGGTTCCGTTCCTTCTTTTTTCAGCTCATTAAAGCGGTCCATTAAAAAGATGGAATAATCTACGCCAAGAGCCATCAAAATGACAAAGCCGAAGAACGGCACGGCCCAGTTTACGCCCGGATACCCGAAGAAGTGTGTAAAGATGTATTCCGTCACGCCGATGGATGCGAAATACGTCAGTACGAGTGACGCCACTAAATAAACAGGCATAATGAGGGAGCGCAGCATCACGATGAGAATCAGAAAAATTCCCGCCAGCATAAACATTGCCGTCCGTTTGAAGTCTGAATCCGATACTTCCTTCAGATCGGCATTCATGCTGGAGACTCCCGAAACGCCGAAGGAAGCATTCTTCAGATCCGTGTTCGGAATGGCCCTTTTTACGCTCGCTTTGATCGCTTGAATATCTTGAATGGCCGTATTTGAGTAAGGATTGTTATCAAGAACGACGGTCAATTCTGTCGTTTTTCTGTCATCTGACATGTACGTATTAAACACGCTTGTGAAATCACTGTTTGTCAACGCGTCTTTCGGCACAAACCAGCCTGTCATTTCTTTGTCTGACGCCTTGTGAAGCTCACCCAGGTAATCATTCGCTCCCATCATGCCGCTTGATACTTTCTTAAGCCCTTTTACACTGTCGTTAAGGCCGGAAGAAAGATCGCTGAGCCGGGAAGAAAAATCACCGAGACCGCTCTTCATTTTTTTCTGGCCCTCCGCGAGCTGTCCTGCCGCCGATTCAAGGCGCGGCATTTGTCCCGCGAGAGCCCCCTGTCCGTCTGACACTTGCTGCAGACCGTTTTCAATACTGGTCAGACCATTGATCATTGCGTTAATTTGAGTGTCAATCTTCTTCTGAGCGGCTGCCAGTCGGGCAAATTGTTTTTCCGCTTGCTGCAGATGAGCCTTTTGACTGTCGACCTGTTTAGAAAACGCTTTTGCATCCGCGTTTGCCTTGGAAACGGCTGACTGTACACCCGTAAAGGCTGATTTGATTTCTTGGTAAGAGGGATCGGTTTTGACTGACGGTATTGACGCTTCCAATTTTGCAAACGGCAGCCGGGCAAGCTGCTTGTTCAAATCGGCAAGCTGTCTGCTGGCTTCATCTTTCATCGGCAGGACGGTTTTTACCAATTTTAAAGCGTTTTGCGTTTCTGAAGCGAGACCGCTGTTTTGTTTGAGCTGTGAAGTCAGCATTTGTTTTTGCTCTTCAATCTGCTTTCTCATCTGGGCGACGCCGGCTTTATTCTCGTTCACGCCAGCCTGCAGTTTATTCAGGTTTTCTCCTATATCAGAAAGCCCGGATTTCAGAGACAATGTTCCATCAATAAGCTGATTGACGCTTTTCCCCGACTCTTCGATCTGCGGCTGTGAATCAGCTAACGACTTTGCGGCATGCCCTAATCCGTCCGTGATTTTTTCAAGTCCTGTATTGCCTTTATCAAGCCCTTCTTGAAGCTGCTTTGCCTGATTTGTGACAAATAATTGATTCAATCCGTTTCCAGCAGGGCGCGTGGCGCTTCTGACCGTTTTTACACCCTCTGTTTTTTCAAGTTCTCTGCTGATTTTTTCGATATCAATCAGGTGTTTTTCGGTATTTAAAGTCTCATCATTTTTGACGACGACTGTGGCCGGAAGAAGTTCTCCCGGGCCGAAGGCGTCTGAAATCGTATGAAACGCGCGGACGGATTCATATTTATCCCCGATTTCGTCAAGACTGTTGTAAGATAGCGCCCCTTTGTAAAGAAGGATAGGCGGGACAGTGAATACCGCAACGATTGCAAGACTGATGAGCGGCCTTTTAAATGAAAACCGCCCTGACGTTTCCCATGCTTTGCTTTGAGGATGCGAAATATCGCCCTTAACAGGCCAAAACAGGCTTTTTCCTAAAACAGCCATAAAAAACGGCACGATCGTCATGAGCGCAAGCAGCAGCACCGCGACACCGACCGCAACGGCCGCTGCCGACTGATACAGCTTAAATGTCGCAAATCCGATGCAGGCAAATCCGATCAGCACCGCACCGCCGCTGTACAAAACCGTCTTTCCGGCCGTTTTGTAGGTGACGACGATCGCTTCTCTTATATCAGCGCCATGCGACAGTTCTTCTTTAAATCTGCTGAGAAGCAGAATGCAGTAGTCTGTGCCGATCCCGAACATAATCGCAACCATAAAAATCTGAGTAAAAGTTGAGAGCGGAAAATTCAGCTGATCGACTAAAAATGCGACAATCGACTGGCTGACTAAATAAGATATCAATACTGATAAAAGCGGCACGAACGGAGCGACCACTGACCGAAATACAAGGATCAGCACGATCAGGATAAAAGCGACCGTTATATATTCAGTCTTTTTCAAGCCGTCCTGTGAGCTTTTTAACACATCTTCGTCGATCAGCGATTGGCCTGTAATGCCGTATGATACGCCGTACGGTTTCAGCTCTTTATCAATTTTATTTTTTATTTCGATGATATCGTTTTTGGATGTATCAAGCTGCAGCTGAACGAGCATCGTTTGTCTGTCTTTTGACAGCAGCTGTTTTTTAATGTCGTCATTTTTCTCCCCGAAGTATGAAGTCACCGTTTTAATCTGAAGCGCTTTTTTATATTCAGACAAAGTGCTGACGGCTTCTTCCAAACGATCTTTTTTGTCTGTCATTAAGCCTTTTTCGTGAAATACGATGACGGCAGAAGAAGACGGTGCATCGGAATCAGACATTTCATCAAGCAATTCATGGGCGTAAGAAGAGGAATATCCGTCCGGTACGGAAATCTGCCCTTTCTCCCGTGTCAATTCAGCCATATCAGGCGCTGTAAGCATAAATATCACCGTTGCGGCGACCCACACCGCGGCGATGATCCAGCGGGCTCGGATAATGTTTTTCATTATGTCTGCTGATCCTCCTCAGTCATCATCAATCGATATAATTTTTCATATGTATTCACGAACATCTCCGCCTCGTCTTCATCAAAATACATAATATATGATCGGACGAGTTCCTCAATCCGCCGCTCCACACGGTGAAATACTTCCGTCCCCTTTTCCGTGACATTTAAAAGTATGCTCCGGCGGTCGCTTTGGCTGCGTGCTCTATTGATGTAGCCTTTTTCATACAGGCGGTTCGTCATAGATGTAATGGCGCTTTTATTGACGTGGCACACCGCGGCCAGTTCAATTGATTTGCAATCCGGATTGAGCATAATATAGCGGAGGATGTAATATTGATCCAATGTCAGCTCTTTGTTCACTTTTTCAGCGATAATGCTGTCAATTTTTTTTAAGACGTGCAGGTATACATCGGAATAACGCTGAATCAGCTGCTTTACTTTTTCTTCATGCACCTTTCCCCCTCCTTCCAATAGTTAATATGTTTAACTATTAAAAAGGATAACGACTTGACGGTATCATGTCAATCTTCAAAATAAAATAAAAAAAGACAGTGCAGATTACACCGTCTTTAATGATTCCTTTTTTTCTTTTGCTTGTGATGAGATATTTAACAGCGCTAAAAATACAGACACAATGCCGCAAAAAGCGGATAAAATAAAAATCAGCCAGCCTGCATTTGACATCAGGGCAGCAAAGATCGGCGGTCCCGCCGCTACTCCGATAAACCGCATGCTGTTATAAAATGAGGTGATGGTTCCCGATTCCTCGTTGTCTACGCCTTCTGTGATGACAGCGTCTAAAGCCGGCAATGCCATTCCGATACCGATACCGCTGACACACAAAAAGATAAATAATAAATAAAAACTGTGATTCCACCATAGGCCGATAAACGACAGTGTCACGGCACTCATTCCGAAAACGATGCAAAACTTCATTTTGCCTTGGTCTTTTCCGATTTTCCTGCCTGATATATATGAACTGACGGATAGAAATAAAAGCGGGATTGCCAAAAGCGCTCCTTTAGCCACACCGTCAATGCCGTATTTCTTCTCCAGTGAGTCTGATAAATAAAAAAGAACCCCGAACAGTAAAAACATAATCACGCAGCCGATGATAAAAACCGTAAAGAGCCAGCGTCCGTCACGCTTAAATATGCGGCCGACATTTTTCACAAATTCGGAAATAGAAGGCGCTTCTTTTTGTTCCTCCGGCTTTGCCACCAAAAACAATACGAGAAAAAAACTGATGAGCGAAAAAAACGGAATGAACCAAAATGGCATAAACCAAAACCATGCGGCCAAGAGCGAACCGAGAATCGGGCTTATTACTTTCCCGGCAGTGTTAGACGTCTCAATATCGCCGAGCCCCGCGGTAATCCGCTCATCATCCCCTTTGAATAAATCACCGATAAACGGCATCACTACAGGAGCCGCCCCTGCCGAACCGATTCCCTGCAGCACCCGCCCCGCCAAGATAATGGGATAAGGATGCTTGAACGCGGTGGAAGCTATCGCGGCAAGCGCTCCGCCCGCACCGGCTATGAGAAGACAAGGCAGAAGAACCTTTTTTCTTCCGAATTTATCGGACAGATATCCGGCAATCGGAATACAAATAATCGCCACAATCGAATAGACCGTTATAATTAACGATACTTGAAAAGACGATATGGACAGCTTCTTTTCAATCATCGGAAGCACAGGAATCAGCATGGAATTCCCGAGTGTCATCACGAGCGGTACAGAAGCCAGAGCAATGATATTTTTCGTTCCATTTTTCTTCTTACTCAACTTATTCACCCATTCACTATACTTGGTTGTTTCCTGTTTTATTGTGCCTTGCAGAAAATAAAGTATGTACTGAAACGGCAAATAAAAAAACAGACACATGACGCGTCTGTCTTAAAAACGTTTTCTTACAACATGAAAACTGAACTTATCAGCCCGGAAATAATTTAATGAATACAGCACAGGTTCATCATTCTGATTATAGTGGGTTTGCTTCAGCAATAAAAGCGCCGTCTCCGGCTCGCATTCCAAAACCGGTGAAATCGTATCGTGATATCCGATCGGTTCGATATCAGCAACGGCATAGCTGATCACAGACCCGGAGTTTTTTTCCAAAAGATCAAAAATAGATTCCTGTTCATGACAGAAAGAATTCGGCAGAATGTGCATCGGAATCGTATCTAAACAGTAAACGACCGGAGTGCCGCTTGCCGTTCTCACGCGTTCCAAATAAAAAAGCTCCTGCTCAGGCTCAAGCCGGAATCTAGCGATATCTTCATCAGACGGCGTGATGACCTGAGACGACAAAAAAATCGTACCCGGCACCATGTTCGCCTGCTGAATCGTTTTCGTCACGCTGTTGAGCTGTTCAATACCTGAAAGAAACAGCGGTTTTGTATGGACGAAAGTGCCCACACCGTGCCTTCTGATAATCACATGCTCCTCTTCAAGGATACGCAAAGCTTCACGCAGAGTTGCCCGGCTGACACCCATTGATTTTGAAAGCTCAAATTCAGAAGGAAGCTTTTCCTTTTCGGTGTAAATTCCGTTTTGTATATCCTCTTTGATTCGCTCAATCACTTTTAGATACAAGTGACGATTGTCAGCTTTTGTAGACATGTTTCCCCTCCGTAAACCACTTTCATAAATTATTGAACAATTGGGACAACTATATCATGTTTTGATAAAAAAATAAATAGGAATGATTTTGGTGATATCATTTTCAGTGAAAACTCTCTCCTTTTTAAGAAGAGAGCTCATCATATTGTTCCTTAGATAATAGTACTTCCCTCGGTTTGCTTCCTTCATACGGCCCGACGACGCCCCGTTCCTCCATTGCGTCAATCAGACGGGCAGCTCTCGTATATCCGATTCTGAACCGCCTTTGGAGCATGGAGACTGATGCCGTCTGCATGCCGATAATCAAATCGACCGCTTCGTCATAGAGATCATCCGTTACTTCACTGTGTGTTTCCGAAACTTCTTCCGGAATCATCTCTTCTTGGTACTGCGCTTTTTGCTGCGTAATGACATGATCGACGACATGCTCAACCTCTTCATCGGATAAGAATGCCCCTTGCACACGCACCGGCTTATTTGCGCCTACAGGCAGAAACAGCATGTCTCCGCGCCCCAGAAGCTTTTCAGCGCCGCCCATGTCTAAAATCGTCCGTGAATCGGTCTGAGATGAGACACTGAAGGCGATTCTTGACGGGATATTGGCTTTAATAACACCGGTAATAACATCAACTGAAGGCCGCTGTGTCGCGATAATCAAATGAATTCCCGCCGCCCGCGCCATCTGTGAAAGTCTCGTAATTGAATCTTCCACGTCGGAAGAAGCGACCATCATCAGATCGGCAAGCTCATCAACGATGACGACGATGTACGGCAGCTCAGGCTGCTTGACTTCTTCTTCGGCATTTGACCGCTTAATATGGTCGTTATAGCCTTCTATATTTCTCGTACCCGTATGGGAGAACAGCTCATAGCGGCGCTCCATCTCATTGACGACCTTTTTCAAAGCCTGCGAGGCCTTTTTCGGATCTGTCACGACCGGCGCAAGCAGATGAGGAATGCCGTTATACACATTCAGTTCAACCATTTTCGGGTCAATCATCATCATCTTCACTTCATGCGGTTTGGCCCTCATCAGAATGCTCGTAATAATACCGTTGACACAGACGCTTTTTCCGCTTCCCGTTGCCCCCGCTACGAGCAGGTGGGGCATTTTGTTCAGTTCGGCAAGCACGGCTTCCCCGGAAATATTTCGTCCCAAGCCGATCAGAAGCTTCGCGTCCGGCTTGTCATTGAGCTTGGATTCAAGCACTTCTTTTAACGAAACCATCGCAACTTCAGCATTGGGCACCTCGATGCCGATTGCCGATTTACCCGGAATCGGCGCTTCTATCCGGATATCCTTCGCGGCAAGCGCGAGCGCGAGGTCATCGCTCAGATTCACGATTTTACTGACTTTGACCCCGACGTCCGGATACACCTCATATTTTGTGACCGCCGGACCGAGATGAACCTGCGTCACTTTCGCCTTTACGCCGAAGCTTTGAAAAGTCCGTTCGAGTTTTCTTGCATTCTCGTAAATGTTTTTCTTATCGGTCTGCTGGCCGGTATGTTTCGGGTCAGCCAGTATGTCCAATGAAGGCATTTGATAATCTTTATTTTCAAGCTCTGTAAACGTCATCGGCGGAGCCGCAGCCGTTTCGCCACTGTCTTGAGCGCCGCCGGAAGGCTCATCTTTTGGCGCTTGTGCCGTCTCCTGCGTTTTTTCCGGAATCAGCGGTTCGGCGGGCTCTTCCTGACGGTCTGAAAAGCTTGAAATAATCGGCTCTGAATGGATGATCGGCGAAATAATTTCCTCATCCTCTTCCTCCGGTTCAGGCTCTTCTTTTTTCTTTTGAACCCGTTTTTGTTTTTTGCCCGATTTTGTTTTTGTTTTCGGCGAAGACATATTCGTTCTGACCGTCTTCATATCCTCAAGAAATGCCTGCCACTGGCCGCGGATAAACCGGCCGACGGGGCTCGTCCACTTTTTGAGCGTTTCCTGCAGTGAACGCCCTGTTACAAGAATCAGCCCCATTAAGATCAGCACGATCGCCATGATCTGTGAACCCGTTGATGCAAATAAAAAGTGGGAAGCTGCAAACAGTACCGCGCCGATCATGCCGCCGCCCAAATCAGGGGAAGCAGCCTGCTGTTTCATGTCAATCATAAACAGCTCCCACGTGTTGCCGATGACACTTGCCGACCGAATCGACCCGTGATGAGACAGATTTTTAAAGAGCTGCACGTGAGACAGCAGCAATATACTGGCGATAATACAGTACAGCCCTGCCTTTCTTCTCGTTAAAAGGCTTGGACTCTTCTTTTTCCAAAACAGCGAAATTCCGAGAAGGAAGAGCGCAATTAAGCATAAAATAAACCACTCTCCGGCAAAAAAACGGAACAAGTACACAAATGTCTGTCCCACAACGCCGAGCTGCAAAACAGCAATAATCGAGATTGCAACACAGAGCAGTCCGCTTAGTTCGTATTTTAGATTGAGCTTACTCTCTTGTTTCTTTTTAGATTTCCGTTTTTTCTTTGCCACACTCATCACCTTACTGCGTTAAAAAATGTAAAATCATACATCATGAAGAAAAGCAGCCTTTTGCCGGCTGCATTTTTCTGTAGGATTCCCCTATTATAGCATATTTTGCCCCCGAGAAACGGACTGAATGCCGGTTAGATTTTCAGCTTGATTTTTTGTCCCGGAGCGATGTCCGGATTCAAGAAATCCATCGGGTTCGTACTTAAAATCTGTACGACTTCAGCTTCATTTCCCTTCATCTCAACTAGCAGCGGCACGCCGGCGTAATCTACCTGTTCATGCACGCTTTGCTCTATATCCTGACCGTAAACGACTTCTTGGGGCATGACGGTATAAAGGATCATTGAATCATCCTTCCTTCCTCGCCCTTTCGTTCCTCAATCAGCTGATTCAGCTTTTTTATCGCCTGTCCGACGCCGCCCACGGCATCAATTAATCCGTAATCAGCCGCATCTTTCCCGACTACGTTCGTCCCGATGTCCCTGGTTAAGTTTCCTTTTGAAAACATCAGCTCTTTGAATTTTTCTTCGGAAATATTTGAATGATGGGTCACAAAGTTGACGACCCGCTCCTGCATTTTGTCCAAGTATTCAAATGTTTGCGGAACCCCGATAACCAGACCTGTAAGCCGAACGGGGTGAATGGTCATAGTCGCTGTTTCCGCGATAAAACTATGATCACATGACACGGCGATCGGCACACCTATCGAGTGTCCCCCGCCGAGTACGATTGAGACGGTCGGTTTTGATAAGGATGCGAGCATTTCCGCAATCGCAAGCCCCGCTTCCACATCGCCTCCGACGGTGTTTAAGATGATCAGAAGTCCTTCGATTTTCGGATTTTGCTCAATGGCGACGATTTGCGGAATGACGTGTTCATATTTGGTTGTTTTATTTTGCGGCGGGAGCTGGACGTGCCCCTCAATTTGGCCGATGATCGTCAGGCAGTGAATATTGGTATCTTGGGACATTTGCGGCAGAGATGTCTCTCCCAGCTGCTGAATTTTGCTCATAATGCTGTCTTTCGCATCTGATTTTTCGGGCTGCTGTTCTTCGGTGTTTTCCATACGATGATCCATTTTATCTTTCACCCTTTCCGAATGTCTCTTTGTATTATGAACAAAGATGATGATTTCCATCCGGGACATGAACAAAAACAAAGCCGGAGCATCATGCGCTCCGGCTTTGTATACATTATACTTCCATAATGATCGGAATGATCATCGGCTTGCGTTTTGTTTTTTCATAAAGGAATTGATTCAGCGCATCACGCATGGCTTGTTTCAGCGTGGACCATTCTACGGCAGATGTTTCCGTCGCTTCAGTTACGATAGAGCGGACGAGCTCAGTAGCTTGTACAATTAAACCTTCTGATTCTCTGACATATACGAAACCGCGCGTAATGATCTCAGGACCTGATACGAGGTTCTTTTTCTGCTTATCGAGTGAAATTACGACGATGAGAATGCCGTCTTGTGACAATAAGCGGCGGTCTCTCAGCACGATGTTGCCGATGTCGCCGACTCCGAGGCCGTCAATCAACACGTTTCCGTACGTGACTTTATCCCCGATTTTCACATTCTGGCCGCGGAATTCAACGACGTCACCTTTTTCAATCAAGAAAATGTCGCTGCGTTTCATGCCGATCTCTTCTGCGATTTTGGAATGCGCTTTTTGCATTCTGAATTCACCGTTAACCGGAATTAAATATTTCGGTTTCAGCAAATTAAGCATGAGTTTCAATTCTTCCTGCGAACCGTGCCCGGACACATGCACGCGTTTTTGGGCGAAAATGACTTGAGCGCCGGCGCGGGCAAGCAGGTTGACGGTTTTGGAATATATCAATTCATGCCCCGGAATCGGTGTTGATGCAATGACAACGGTGTCTCCTTCTTCAATGTTAAGCTGCTTGTGCGCCTGCTTGGCCATCCGCGTAAGAGCGGCCAGCGGCTCACCATGGCTTCCGGCTGTAACAATTGCCACTTCCCGCTTCGGATATTTTTTCACATCCTGCACAGGAATAAACATTTCATCTTCGGCTTCAATATAGCCGAGCTTGCGCCCCAGCTGAAGCACGTTTTGCAGATTTTTTCCGGCGATTGCAAGTTTGCGGCCGTTCTGGACGGCAGCCTGTATCACTTGCTGGATCCGGTTGATATTAGACGCGAATACAGCAATGATGACACGGTTTTCTGAATTGTTCATCGCATCGGCAATTTCACCGCTTACATATGCTTCTGACGGAGTATACCCCGGGCGCTCCGCATTGGCGCTGTCAGAAAGCAGGGCGAGCACGCCGCTGTTTCCGATTTTGGCAATTTCGCCAATATCACATGATTGGTGATAAGCAGGCGTCTGGTCAAATTTGAAGTCTCCCGTGCATACAATAGAGCCAAGTGATGTTTTGAAGCTGACTCCCACTGAATCCGGAATACTGTGAATCGTTTTAAAGAACGATACTTTCGTTGATTCAAATGTAATGACTGATTTAGAGTGAACTTCACGCAAATCAGCTTTTCGATTATGCCCGTACTGCTTGAGTTTTTCTCTCAGTAATGCAAGCGTAAGCTTCGTTCCGTATACCGGCACCGACAGCTTATTCAATAAATAAAAGACGCCCCCGATGTTTTCATCGTGCCCGTGTGTCAGAAAGATGGCCTTCACGCGGTCAGCCCGTTCTACTAAGTAGGAAATATCCGGAATGACGACATCAATACCGAGCATTTCATTTTCAGGGTGCATCAGCCCTGCATCCACTACAAATATGTCTGAGTCAATTTCAATGACATATAGGTTCTTCCCAATTTCTCCGACGCCGCCAAGGGCGATAATTCTGACGTTTTCTGTATTTTTCTTTTTCAAAATCTGTATCCTCCTAGTCTCATACCCGTCCATCATCACTTGTTCCTATTATAACTGATATCAATTTTAGAAAACAAGAAGAAGCGGAAGGTTTAGGGAAAACCAATATGTATACAAAACGGTCAAACTCACGATAAAAATGAGAATGACCGCGTATTTTAACTGTATAAATTTTTTCTTACAGTTCGCTGATGACGCTGCTCAGGCTCAGACGTTCATCTTCATTCAGCGGGATAAGAGGAAGACGCACAGATCCGACATCAAGGCCTTTCAGCTGTAGCGCCGTTTTGACCGGAGCCGGATTAGGCGCTTTAAAGAGCTCCTTCATGATCGGCAGAAGCTTCTGATGAATCAGTGCCGCGGTTGCCGTCTGCCCGTTCGTATAGTTTTTAATCATCTGCTGCATGTCAGAACCTACGATATGGCTGGCCACTGACACGACTCCTCTTCCGCCGACTGCGAGAATAGGAAGCGTTAACCCGTCATCACCTGAATAGACGTAAAAATCTTCCGGTGTTTCGGCAATGATTTTCGTAATGGCATCAAGATCGCCGCTCGCTTCTTTAATCGCAGAGATATTCGGTATCTCCGCAAGTCTGATGGCCGTTTCCGGCGCAAGCGAAGCGACCGTTCTGCCCGGCACGTTGTAAAGCATCACAGGAAGAGACGTTTCTTCCGCAATGGCTTTAAAATGACGGTACATCCCCTCTTGGGAAGGCTTATTATAATACGGCGTGACAAGCATAACGCAATCGACGCCGGCTTCTTCAGCTTTTTTTGTCAGTTTAATGGAGTCTTTCGTATTGTTGCTTCCCGTACCCGCAATAACAGGCACGCGTCCGTTCACTTCTTTGACTGTAAATTCAAAGAGTGCAATTTTTTCTTCCGTTGAAAGTGTCGGAGATTCGCCGGTCGTGCCTGCGACGACTAAAGAATCCGTGCCGTTTTTCAACAAATAGTCGATTAATGTAGACAGTTTTTGAAAGTCTACATTCCCTTTACTGTCAAAGGGGGTAATCATCGCTGTAGATATATTTCCGACATTCATTTTTTTCACCTCATCATGATTCAATCACATTTACTTTGAAAGTTCAAACACTTCATGCAGCGCATTTACGGCCGTTACCATATCTTTTTCATGAACGAGCACCCAGATCGTCGTATGGCTGTCGGCAGATTGCAGAATCGGAATGCCTTTATCAGAAAGTGCGGAGACGATTTTTGACGTGACACCCGGAACACCCATTATTCCGGCGCCGACCGCTGACACTTTCGCACAGCTTTCCGTCACTGTCGGCTCATATCCTAATTCAGCCAAAATGCTGCGCGCGGCTTCCGTTTTACTGCCGGCTACGGTATATACGATTTCACTCGGCGTAATGTTAAAGAAATCTACGCTGATTCCGGCATTTGCCATTGCTTTAAAGACTTCAGTCTGAACGTTGTATTGCCCCATTTTGGCGGGAACCTTAAATTGCGTCACATCTTTCACATGGGCGATCCCCGTGATCAGCCGTTCGAATACATCGCTGCCGATGTTAGACGAATGATGGGACGTCACCAAAGTGCCTTTGTCTTTTGAATAAGTGGAGCGCACGCGGATCGGCACCTTTGCCTGCATGGCGATTTCCACCGCGCGCGGATGAATGACTTTCGCGCCTTGATAGGCAAGGTTGCAGATTTCCGTATATGTGACATTCGGAAGCGGCTTAGCATTTTCCACGATTCTCGGATCGGCTGTCATAACGCCTTCCACGTCCGTAAAAATGTCGATAAACTCAGCATCTACCGCCGCGCCGAGCGCCGCTGCTGAAGTATCGCTTCCTCCTCTGCCGATCGTCGTCGTGTCGCCTTTTTCAGTCGCTCCCTGAAATCCCGCGACAACGACAGCGTCATGGCTGGCAAGTGCAGCGAAAAGCCGCTCTGTTTTCATTTCTATAATTTTGGCGTCAGTATGCTGGGCATTGGTTAAAAAGCCGGCCTGGGCTCCTGTTAAAGCTGCGGCTTTTATGCCGTTTTCCTTCAGCATGCTGGAAAAAACAACGGACGAAATCGTTTCTCCGCAAGACAGAAGCATATCCTGCTCTCTCGGAGAAATGTCGGACTGGCTGCCGTAAAGGAGCCCGATTAAAGAATCTGTCGCGTACGGGTCTCCTTTTCTTCCCATCGCCGATACGACAACAACAACTTTATAACCTTCACTGATGGCATCTTTAATGTGTGCTAGCGCAAGCTTGCGGCCTTTGTCATCTTTTACGGATGTTCCGCCGAATTTTTGAACAATGATCTTCACTATTTTCACTCCAAATTAGTCTGACGTAACAGAAGAGAGCAGGCAGAGCCTTACTCTCTTCTGTTCGCCTATAGAAAATACGTTTGTTTATACGAGGTTCAGTTTTTGCAGGCTTTCCGCGATTTGGACTGAGTTCCAAGCGGCGCCTTTTAACAGGTTATCAGAAACAACCCACAAATGAAAACCGTTTGCTCTGTCCAAATCTTTCCGGATTCTTCCTACAAATACATCGCGTTTGCCGACGCAATCAGCAGGCATCGGGTAAAGCTGCTCCGCCGGATCATCCTGAAGCGTAACACCCGGAGCTTCTTTTAAAAGCTGTTTCATATCTTCAACGGTTGCGTCATCACGGTCAAGCTCAATGTAAACAGATTCTGAGTGCCCTGTTTCAATCGGCAGTCTGACACATGTCGCAGCCACTTCCAGATTCGGCATATGCATGATTTTTTTCGTTTCATTAATCATTTTCATTTCCTCAAACGTATAGCCGTTATCTTGGAATTTATCAATTTGCGGAATGGCGTTAAATGCGATTTGATAATGCTTTTTGTCGCCTTTAACCGGCATAATGGACGGTTCTGCGGGTTCATTGTTTAAAATCGCCTTTGTCTGGCTGTACAATTCCTTCGCCGCTTCATTGCCGGCCCCGGACACAGCTTGGTAAGTAGATACAATGACTTTTTTCAATCCGTACGCTTTGCGGATCGGTTCAAGCGCAGCCACCATCTGAATCGTTGAACAGTTAGGGTTGGCGATAATGCCGTTATGTTTGTGCAGATCACCTTCGTTCACCTCAGGCACCACGAGCGGTGTATTTTCGTCCATACGGAATGCGCTGGTATTGTCAATCACGATGGCTCCCCGTTTTACAGCCTCAGGCGCCAAGCTTTGTGATACGCTTCCGCCGGCGCTGAATAACGCGATATGAACGCCTTCGAAGCTTTCAGGAACAGCTTCCTGCACTGTATATTCTTCGCCTTTAAACGTTACTTTCGTACCAGCAGAACGCTTTGAGGATAGTAGTGTGAGTGTTTCGATTTCAAAGTTTCTGTCTTCCAGTGTTTTCAGCATTTGCTGTCCTACGGCTCCCGTCGCTCCGACAACTGCTACGTGTAATCCTCTTCCCATCTGTAAAACTCCTTCCGCCAATTAAGCATCATTTGTTGAATTGACTTTGCATTTTACGTTTTATTTTACCATAGAATAGTCACGGATTGATCGAATTTTTTTATTCCGGAATGATTTTCTGTCATCATGATTTTTTATTCATGGTGGTGTACGAGCACCGGCTGAACCTGCTGGTGCAAAAGAGCTTTTTCTACCGTAATCGGAAGGAGATCCATTCTGGCGACGAGCGATGTCGGTTTTTTCACGTGGTCGTCCTGGCCGAACGGGATGAAATATATGTTTTTTGCGGACATCAGCCTCATTAAGTTCGTTCCGTTTAAACCGAGTCCGTCGTTTGTCGAAATTCCGAGCACGACCGGGCGGCCGTTGCGGATCGTGGCTTTCGCAGCCATAAGGACGGGGCTGTCAGTCATCGCATTTGCGAGTTTGCTCATTGAATTTCCGGTTAAAGGGGCGATGACCATGCAGTCGAGCGGAAGTTTTGGCCCGAGAGGCTCCGCTTTTACGATGGAATCAATCGCCTCAAAGCCTGTTGCTTCTTCAATTTTTCTGACCCAATCTCCCCCCTCCCCAAAGCGGGTATCGGTCGATTGAACGGTTGATGTCACGACCGGCCGGACTTCAGCTCCTTGACTGATAAGCGCCTCTATTTGCGGAAAAACTTCCTCATATGTGCAATGCGAGCCGGTTAATCCGAATCCGATTCTTTTCCCTTTCAGAGACATGGTTATTTCCCCTCTTTCTTTAAGTCTGCCAAAAGCTTGCTCAATACGTTCGCAATAATCTGTCCGGCTGTTTTCGGGGCCACAATTCCCGGAAGACCCGGAGCAAGCAGCGCTTTAATGCCTTGTTTTTCAGCATATTTGAAATCCGTTCCGCCCGGACGGGATGCTAAATCCAAAATCAAGGTCTTCGGCGTCATGCGCGATAAAACGCTTTGATTCAGAATCAAGCTCGGTACGGTGTTAATGCAGATATCAATATCATTTACATGTTCAGTAAGCTCTTCAAGTTGAAAAGGAAAAAGCCCCATTTCCGTTATACGGGCCAAATGAGCCGAACTCCGCGCGCCCACTTTTACCTTCGCTCCTAACGCCGCAAACGTCCGGGCGATCGTCATACCGGTGCGCCCCATGCCGAGAACGGCGACATTTGATCCGTGAATGGTATAATCCGTATGCTGAATCGCCATCATGATTGTTCCTTCAACAGTGGGAATCGAGTTGAATATCGCGATATCGTCCCGTTCAAATAATTTCACAAGTTTGCGGCCGGCTTCGCTGGCGATCCCCTCAAGATACGCGTTGGAGATGCCTGAATAAATGACGCAATGCTCCGGTGTCCGCTCAAGATAGCTCTGCTTTAATACCACTTCTTCATTTGAAAAAACCGTGGAAACAACGCCTTCTCCGGTCGTTGCCGATACGGGCAGGATGATACTGTCTATTTTTTGAAAGGGAATCTCATCAATTTTGCATTTGACGGTTCCTGTAAAACCGTCATCCAATTGGTCAAACCCTGCAAGATAAATATCGGCATGCTGTTCTGTCAGCTTTCTTATAATCTCAAGCTGTCTTGCGTCACCGCCAATGATCGCAATTGTCAATCCGGTTAACATCTGAAACGTTCACCTTCTTTACAGTTACTGGATCTTTTAAGTGTCATCCTCCTCTTCATCGTATGTGCAAAGAGAAAGGGCGGTGAATGTACAGCGTTCTTTTTCATGAAAAAAGCACCGGCTGTATGAGCCGGTGCTTGCAAAAAATGAATAAGATCTACTCTTCGGGAGGCGTGATCTCCCCCGGAACGTCTAAAATGATCATGTCTGACCCGATTTTTTGGATATGGTTCCAGGGGACGCGGATGTCGTGGCCTTGTTTTCGCAATCCGAACCATTTTACCGTCGGTATCAACAGCGCTGTAATTTGTCCGTCCTGTTCATTAATTTCCAAATCGGTCTGGCCGAGCACGCCGAGCCGCTCTGCCCGTTTAATGTCCACAATTTCTTTACCTGAAAGTTCACTGAGCCTCATGATAGCCACCCCCTTGTACTATATGACCCGGAGCAAAAAAAAATGCCTGCCCCGTATAGAGGCAGACTGCTTTTCCGATTAAGACGAGGCCGGCATATTGCCGGTCGGGCTGATGAGCGATAGTGCGTAATCATCCGTAAATAAGCGGCGGCTGAGGCCGTTGACGCTTTCCAGGCTGACCGCATTTAATTCAGTGATAATTTCATCCATGGTCTTATGCTTTCCGAGCAGGAGTTCGTTTTTCCCGTTCCGGCTCATTTTGCTGTTTGTGCTCTCTAAGCTGAGCATTAAGCTCCCCTTCATTTGCTCTTTGCTGTTTTCCAGCTCTTTCGGGGTGATACCGTCACGTTTTAGAACCGATAACGTTTCCTGAATGGTTTCAGACAGAAGTCCGAGCTGATTCGCGCCGGTGCCTCCGTAAATCGTCAGCATACCGCTGTCTTCATAGGAACTGTGATAGCTGTATACAGAATAGGCCAGTCCTTTATCTTCGCGCACATCCTGGAAAAGACGGCTGCTCATGCTTCCGCCCAGCACGTTGTTTAAGACGATCAAATCGTAAATGTCCGGATCTCCGACTTTCAGGCCTTTGAAACCGAGACAGAGATGCGCCTGTTCGGTGTCTTTTTTTCTGGTCAGCTTTTCATAATGAAACTCAGGCTCGCTGATGCCGCTTGCTTTGCCCTTCGCTTCGTATGTACCGAACCATTTCTCCACGTCTTTAATGAATTGTTCCGTTACATTTCCGGCGACAGAAATGACGACGCGGTCCGGCGTGTAAAAGTCATCCATATGCTGTCTGAGAGAATCGCCGTTAAATGACGAAAGCGTTTCCTCCGTCCCGAGAATCGGGTAGCCGAGCGAATGATTGCCGTATGTCGCTTTGCTCAGCAGATCGTGGACAATGTCATCCGGCGCGTCTTCATACATTTTGATTTCTTCATATACGACGTTCTTTTCTTTTTTGAGCTCATCTTCGTCAAAAGCAGAATGAAAGAACATATCAGCCAGCACATCAAGTGCGTAGTTTGCATGCTCATCCAGCACTTTGGCGTAATAGCACGTATATTCTTTTGAAGTGAAGGCATTCACTTGGCCGCCTATCCGATCGAAGGACTCTGCGATTTCACGTGCGGACCTGGTATTTGTTCCTTTAAAAAACATATGCTCAAGAAAGTGCGAAATACCGTTTGTATCCGGCGTTTCATGACGTGATCCCGTCCCGATCCAGACGCCGATTGCCACAGACCGCACCGTTGGATTATTTTCAAGCACAACTCTTACACCGTTTTGGCATGTATAGCGTTTTATCAAGTCTGTTCCTCCTATTCAAAAGACAGGCAACTGCCGCCTGCTACTTCATCAGCCTGTTTTCATCCATTAAGTCAGACACTGAGCCGAGCGCGTAGCCTTTTTCTTTGATTTTTGCAATCAGTGTATCCAGGCTTTTCGCAGTCGGATCAGTCGGATGCATTAAAATCATGGCTCCGTTATGTATTTTGCTCAACACCCTTGTTTGTAAAACAGCCGGAGACGGTTTTTGCCAGTCAATGGTGTCAACGGTCCACATGATGGTGCCCATTCCTTTTTCCGCCGCTAGATCGACCACGGCTTTTCTGAAGCTGCCGCTTGGCGGCGCAAACCATTTCGGCTTTATGCCGAGCGTCTCGCTGATTTGTGCATTGGTTTTGTCAAGCTGTTCGGAAATGCTTCCTGAAGTCAGTTTGCTCATATCAGGGTGATTGTATGAATGATTTCCGATTTCATGTCCGTCTGCCGCTATTTTTTTCCCCAGTTCCTGATTGTTTTTCAGCCATTTCCCTTCAAGAAAGAAAGTTGCTTTGACCTGGTGCTGCTTCAGAATAGGCAGCATTTGCTCCACGTATTCATTTCCCCAGGCGACATTTATCAGGAAAGCGACCATCGGTTTGTCGGGATTTCCTTTATAAATGGGTTCGGGCGCGAGAGAATCAAGATGGACTTTCGGTTTTACCTGCTCATAGACAAGGCCGTCTTCGTGAAATTCTCCGTCCTTTTTCATTTGTTTATAGGATTTTTCCACATTGACTTTTAAACCGTTATATCCCGGTATACTCTTCCATATTTTATCAATCCGCGCGTCTTGCGGCTTCACTTCATACTCTGACGCTTTTTGCAGTAATTCTTCATAGAGCGGATCTTTTGATGCTGACACAGTTACAGCGTCTTTTTTCATTGCGTCTATGTAATCAACTGTATACGGATTTTTTAACATTTCAAACGAAACAAAAAAAAGAAATAAAAAAACGGCAAACGGCACGAATTTTTTCAACATGTCCTTCCCCCCTCACCACACATTATGTATGAGGAGGACAAGGTAGAACCCGTCTGTTGTCTTTCTCAAAATAAAGAAGCCGGGTCTCCCAGGCTCCTTGTTAGGTTTTCATTTAAGATTGTTGTTGTTCCTGTTCTTTTTCTTTCTCTTCGCGCAGCACTGCTTTACGCGACAGATTCACTCGTCCCTGTTTGTCAATTTCAGTTACCTTCACAAGGATTTCGTCACCGATTTTCACAACATCCTCAACCTTGCCGACCCGTTCGAGCGCTAGTTCAGAGATGTGAACGAGACCGTCTTTTCCGCTGAAGATTTCAACGAAAGCGCCGAATTTCTCAATCCGTTTGACTTTACCGAGGTAAAGCTGTCCGACTTCGACTTCTCTGACAAGATCTTCGATGATTTTTTTCGCTTTTTGGTTGCTGCTTTCATCAGTAGAAGAAATAAAGATGGTGCCGTCTTGTTCAATGTCAATTTTAACACCGGTATCTTCAATGATTTTGTTGATTTGTTTACCGCTCGGTCCGATAACGTCACGGATTTTATCCGGATTAATGTTCATCGTTAAAATTTTCGGCGCATATTGAGAAAGTTCTTTTCTTGATTCACCAAGCGTGCTGAGCATGCTGTTCAAGATTTCCATTCTTCCTTTTTTCGCCTGCTGAAGCGCTTCTTCAAGAATTTCTCTTGAAAGACCTTCAATTTTAATGTCCATTTGCAGCGCTGTCACGCCTTTTTCCGTGCCGGCTACTTTAAAGTCCATGTCACCGAGGGCGTCTTCCATCCCTTGAATATCCGTTAATACCGTATAGTACTCGCCTGATTTCACAAGTCCCATCGCGATACCCGCAACAGGGGCTTTAATCGGAACACCTGCGTCCATCATGGCAAGCGTGCTCGCGCAAATGCTGGCCTGTGAAGTGGAACCGTTTGATTCAAGCACTTCGGATACGAGGCGGACCGTATACGGGAAGTCTTTTTCATTCGGAATGACCGGCTCAAGCGCACGCTCTCCAAGAGCACCGTGACCGATCTCACGGCGTCCCGGTCCGCGCATCGGGCCTGTCTCCCCTACGCTGAACTGCGGGAAGTTATAATGATGCATAAAGCGTTTTGATTCTTCCACGCCTAAACCGTCAAGAATCTGAACGTCCCCAAGGGCGCCTAATGTACATACGCTGAGCGCCTGCGTCTGTCCTCTCGTAAACAGCCCGGAGCCGTGCGTTCTCGGCAGAAGGCCGACTTCTGAAGAAAGCGGGCGGATCTGATCAACACCGCGTCCGTCCGGACGGACTTTTTCTTCTGTGATCAAACGGCGCACTTCGTTTTTCACGAGTTTAGACAGTGTCTGTTTCACTTTTTTAATCGTATCTTCATCATGCTCTTCTTCTTCGAATTTCGCGACAACTGCATTTTTCACTTCATTGATCGCGTCTTCGCGAGCATGTTTTTCGTGAACCTGAATGGCGCTGAGAAGATCCGGCTCCGCAAGGCTTTTTACTTTTTCGCTGAGCTCTTCGTCAATTTCATACAGTTCGATTTCTGTTTTCTCTTTGCCGACTGCTGCGACGATTTCTTCTTGGAATGCGATCAGGCGCTTAATTTCTTCGTGACCGAACATAATCGCCTCAAGCATGATTTCTTCAGGAACTTCATCCGCTCCGGCTTCCACCATGTTGATGGCGTCTTTTGTGCCTGCAACGATGAGGTTGATATCACTTTTTTCAAGCTGGTCAACCGTCGGATTGATGACGAATTTCCCGTCAATGCGGCCTACCGTCACACCCGCGATCGGGCCTTCAAACGGGATATCGGAAACGCAAAGAGCGAGTGATGAACCGAACATTGCAGCCATTTCAGATGAGCAGTCCTGATCAACACTCATGACAATGCTGATGACCTGTACTTCGTTACGGAATCCGTCTGCGAAAAGCGGGCGGATCGGACGGTCGATCAGACGGCTGGCTAAAACTGCCTTTTCACTTGGACGGCCTTCTCTTTTAATAAAACCGCCCGGAATTTTACCTACTGCGTATAATCTTTCTTCATAGTTAACGGTAAGCGGGAAAAAATCTAGCGGTTTCGGTTCTTTTGATGCGGTTGCTGTGCTGAGCACTGCAGTATCGCCGTAGCGGACCATGACAGCGCCGTTTGCCTGTTTGGCAAGCTGGCCGGCTTCTACTGTAAGCTGTCTGCCGGCCCAATCTATGGTAAAGACATGTTTCTCTTGTCCCATTCGATTACGAGCTCCTCTCTTAATGTGTGAAATAATCAATTACTCCTATTATGAACGAAATGAATTGAACATATCAATGTCAAAGTAGTATGTAAAAGGATTTCATTGTTTTTTTATCATTATTTTTTTCGCTTTAATACGATAAAAAAGCGGGAATCCTCCCGCTTTTTACGATTATCGACGTAAGCCTAGTTTGTTAATTAACTCACGGTAACGAGTTACGTCTTTATTACGCAGATACGTAAGAAGATTACGACGTTTACCTACCATTTTAAGAAGACCGCGACGTGAGTGGTGATCTTTCTTGTGAGTACGCAAATGCTCGTTCAAGTTGTTAATTGAGTCTGTTAGGATAGCGATCTGAACTTCTGGAGATCCAGTATCAGATTCGTGTGTTTTGAACTCACTGATGAGTTGATTTTTACGCTCTTGAGTAATTGCCATCCTGTTTCACCTCCATATCATAATTAGCCCCAGTTACCTAGCAACCGTCGGTGACTTCGGATTGCCAAGCAATGGTTTTAAGACTACGAAACATATGATACTAAAAATCGCGCCCATATGCAAATCTTTTAGAAGAAAATTTGTGTACTTTTGATGTTTTTTCCGTTATTTGCTGAAAAAGCGGATCGTTTCTTGTTTGTCTTTCCCGATCTGAGCCGTCAGTTCATCGATGCCGTTAAACTTCCGTTCGCTTCGGATTCGTTTGTACCACTCGATTTTAACGTCTTCTCCGTATACATCCTGCTGAAAATTAAACAAATGTACTTCAATTGACGGCTGATCGGGACGCTTTTCATAAAAGGTCGGTTTGTAGCCGATGTTGCAGACGCCTTCATACACCTCGCCTTTTATTTCGGCTTTCACTGCATACACGCCTGTCGGCGGCACGATATAGCTGTTGTGCAGGCCGACATTCGCGGTCGGAAAACCGATGGTGCGGCCTCTTTTGTCTCCGTGAATCACAGTGCCCCGGATAAAATACGGCTGGCCGAGAAGAGTGTGCGCAAGTTCAACGTCACCATCCTGCAGCGCTGACCGGATATAAGTGGAGCTGATCTTTCTGTCCTGCTCGGTCTGTTTCTCGACAGTCGTGCATCCGGCCTTGCCGTTTAAATCGTCCGGCAGCGTCTCCATCGTGCCTTTTCCGTATTTTCCGTACGTAAAATCGAAGCCTCCCACAGCGTGCCGCGCGTTTAACCCTAAAATATACTCCTCGGCAAACTGTTTTGGAGACAGAGACGCAAACGCTTCATCAAACTTCACGACATACAGCACATCAGCGCCTAAACGCCCGATCTGGCTGATTTTATCTTCAAGCGGCGTAATCAGATCCTTTGGCTCTTTGTCCCTGCCCAACACATGGGAAGGGTGGGGATGAAACGTCATAACGGCCAGCGACAGGCCTTTTTCTTCGGCAATTTGTCTGGCTGTTCCGATTACTTTCCGGTGTCCCAAATGAACGCCGTCAAAGTAGCCGAGCGCCATGACAGACGCCGGCTGCTCTTCTTTTTGTAAATGATGCGGATGAGAAATATGTATCGTCTTCACAGAACGGTCACCTTTTTTCTTATTGTTCGCTTTTTTGCATGAGCACTTTAGCCGGTTTCAGCAGTCCTTTTTTTGAAGGATGCGGCATATAAATGGCCACACATTCTCCGTCTTCAGTACAGACCGCTATACGGGCGTCAGCTGTCATTGCAGAAAATTCCGCCGGGATGTCAAACACTGACCCGTTTTCAGCTTTCTTAGCTAATGTATCACTTATGACCCATTTCGGCAAATGATTGAGCGCTCTATCGATCGGCACGGCATGCTCTGCAACCGTTCCGTCTGAAACCTGCTGTTCAAGTTCCTCAAACGTGAAACACTCATCAAGGCTGAAATCGCCGGAAGCGGTGCGGATGAGATGCGACATATGCGCGGGATAGCCGAGTTTTTCACCGATTGTCACCGCCAATGTTCTCACGTAAGTGCCCTTTGAGCACGTAACTGTAAAGCGGAATGATGCTGTGTCTTCGTTATAAGTGACTGGGGAAGTGAGCGCGATATCTTCAATCGTGATATTCCGCTTCGGCCGCTCTACTTCAATACCCGCCCTGGCGTATTCATAGAGCTTTTTCCCGTTGACCTTTACAGCGGAATACATCGGCGGCACTTGCTCCTGCGGTCCCTTCAGTTCGTCTAAAACGGCTTTGATATCCGCTTCTTTCAGCGGCTCCTTGACAGGTTTTACGCTGACCGTTTCTCCAGTCTGGTCTTCGGTCGATGTGGAGAAGCCGAGAGTGATCTCAGCATCGTACGTTTTTGACTTGTCGGTGACGTACTCAACAATCTTTGTGGCCCGTCCGACACAGATCGGCAGTACGCCTGACACTTCCGGATCAAGCGTTCCCGTATGTCCGACTTTCTTTGTTTTTAACAGTTTTCTTATTTTCATTACACAGTCGTGAGAAGTCATGCCGACCGGTTTATGTAAAAGGAGAACTCCGTTAACCATCTGTCTTTCGCTCCTTTGTTATCAATTGTATCCCGTAAAACGCAGAAAAGAGGACAGACGACACTCGCCCATCCTCTTTCCTTGTTATTCAGACGGTTTATCTGAATGCAGTTCGTGAATCAATGTTTCAATACGGTTGCCGTACTCAATTGATTCATCAAATTCAAATTCAAGCTCAGGCGTTTTGCGGAGTCTGATTCGGCTGCCGATTTCGGAACGGATAAATCCTTTCGCTTTCTCAAGCCCTTTCAGCGCCTCCTCTTTCTTTTTCTCTCCGCCGAGAACGGAGATATACACCTTCGCTATTTGTAAATCACCTGAAACACGTACGTCTGTTACAGTGAGAAATCCGATTCTCGGGTCTTTCAGCTTTCGGCTGATAATATCCCCGAGCTCTTTTTTCATCTGCTCGCCGACACGGTTTGCTCTCATACTCAATTCAATCACCTCTAAGTTAAAACCACTCTGTTCTAGTGATCGTCCGTTCTATTTCGGGAAAGGAGTCAATAAACGCGAGTACGCGCTGGATCTCCTTTTCCGCCTGAACGTGAGAGGAGGAGACGACGGCGATTCCGAAGCTGGTCCGCTGCCAAGTGTCCTGATAGCCGATTTCTGCGGCCGACACGTTGAACTTATTCTGAACCCTCGTTATAATCCGCTTCAGAACGGCTCGTTTCTCCTTTAATGATCCCGCATCATAAATGATGCATTCACATTCCGCAAATCCGATCACTTTCTTTCGATTTCCTGCATGACATACGCTTCAATGATGTCGCCTTCGCGAATGTCATTGTATTTCTTAATTGTAATACCACATTCATATCCTTGTGAAACTTCTTTCACATCATCTTTGAAGCGTTTCAGAACGTCTACTTCCCCTTCGAAGATGACCACGCCGTCACGGATCAGGCGGAGTCCGCTGTCACGTGTAATGTGGCCGTCTGTTACATATCCGCCGGCAATCGTGCCGATTTTCGACACTTTGAATGTTTGGCGCACTTCAACCTGACCGATGACTTTTTCTTCGTATTCAGGATCAAGCATTCCTTTCATCGCCGCTTCAATTTCTTCGATGACTTTGTAAATGATACGGTGAAGACGGATATCTACATTTTCAGCTTCAGCCGTGCTCTTAGCATTTCCGTCTGGGCGCACATTAAACCCGATAACGATTGCATTTGAAGCAGATGCGAGAATGATGTCTGATTCCGTAATCGCACCGACGCCTGTGTGAATGATTTTCACTTTTACGCCTTCTACTTCAATTTTTTGAAGAGCGGCTGTTAACGCTTCGGCTGAACCTTGAACGTCAGCTTTTACGATTAAATTGATGTCTTTGACATCGCCTTGTTTAATTTGTTCAAACAGATCATCGAGGCTCAGCTTCGCTTTGTCGCTGCGCTGTTCTTCCAGTTGCTTGGAAGCGCGTGCTTCACCGACAGAACGGGCTGTTTTTTCGTCTTTAAAGACGAGGAATTGATCGCCAGCCTGCGGTACGTCGTTTAAGCCCGTAATTTCTACAGGTGTGGACGGTCCGGCTGTTTTCACGCGGCGGCCGAGATCATTGACCATGGCCCGCACGCGGCCGAATGTATTTCCGACAACGATCGGATCTCCGACATTCAATGTTCCCGTTTGAACGAGAAGTGTCGCGACAGATCCTCTTCCTTTATCGAGCTCAGCTTCAATAACCGTTCCTTTTGCCTGACGGTTCGGATTGGCTTTCAGCTCTTCCACTTCACTGACAAGCAGAATCATTTCGACAAGCTCGTCAATTCCCTTGCCTGTAAGAGCGGACAGAGGAACGAAAATCGTTTCTCCTCCCCATGCTTCAGGAACGAGTCCGTATTCAGTCAGCTCCTGCATGACACGGTCAGGGTTCGCGCTTTCTTTATCCACTTTATTCACGGCAACGATAATCGGAACCTCAGCCGCTTTCGCATGGTTGATGGCTTCGACTGTCTGCGGCATAACGCCGTCATCAGCCGCTACGACTAAAATGGTAATATCAGTTACTTCCGCACCGCGCGCACGCATTGTTGTGAACGCCGCGTGTCCCGGAGTATCTAAGAACGTGATTTTTTTGCCGTTTTCTTCGATCTGGTAAGCCCCGATATGCTGGGTGATTCCGCCGGCTTCACCTTCAACAACTTTTGTTTTTCTGATGCTGTCAAGGAGGGTCGTTTTCCCGTGGTCAACGTGGCCCATGATCGTCACGACAGGCGGACGGATTTGAAGATCTTCTTCTTTGTCAGCCTCTTCATATTTTTCAAGCTCAGTTTCTTCAAGCACAATCACTTCTTCTGTTTCTACACCGTATTCAGATGCGATCAGTTCGATTGTGTCTTTGTCAAGCTCCTGGTTAATGGTAGCCATTACGCCCAGAAGCATCAGTTTTTTAATGAGTTCAGACGGCTCTTTGCCCAGTTCCTCGGCTAAAGCTCCGACTGTTAAAGAGCCGGAAAACGTAATTTTCTCAGGAAGCTCTTTTTTCGGCTTCAGCGGTTTTTGCTGATACTGATTTTTGTTGTTATGATTGCGTTTGTTTTTGTTTTTGTTGTTGTTGTTATTCTTCTTGTTTTTGTTAAATTGATTATTCTGCACGTCATTCTTCTTTCCGTCTCGAATTTTGTTTGGTTGATTCCCAGCAGGCTGCTGATTAATCCCTTGCGGCTTGTTTTTGTTCGTTTCCGCAGGCTTCTGAGATGTAACGCCGGCGCCGCCTTTTTTAAATTTCGCATCAAGCTGCTTAATGGTCTTTTCTTCAAGCATTGCCATATGGTTATTTACTACTATATCCATGTTTTTCAGCGCAGTCAAAATTTCCTTGCTTGAAACATTGATGGCTTTTGCATATTCGTAAACTCTCATTTTAGCCATTCGTTCACCCCCAAAAATATTAATCGAGCAAGCTGATCAGCTTATTCGCAAAACCTTGGTCAGTGACGGCGACAACGACACGTGATTCCTTGCCGATAGAGCGGCCGAGATCAGCGCGGCTTTCGACTTTTTTATAAGGCACTTTATAATAATTGCATTTATCGGATACTTTTTTTGCAGTATTCGCAGATGCATCTTCTGTCAGCAGAACAAGTTTTGCACGCGCATTTCTAATTTCTTTTATAACCAAGTCCTCGCCCGACACGACCTTACGAGCTCGATTGGCCAGACCCAGCAAGGGAAACCATTCCATTCCAGACATGTTATTTTTTCACCTTTTCCGCCAGTTCCAGCAATTCTTCGAAAATCTGGTCATCGATTTGTGATTGAAATTGATTTTGCAATGTGTTTTTCTTTTTCGCAGCTAAGATGCATTCTTTCTCAAGGGTGATATAGGCACCCCGCCCGTTCTTCTTTCCGGTCGGATCGACTGAAATCTCTCCTTCTTTAGAACGGACAATTCGGATCAGTTCCTTTTTAGGCTTCATTTCCCCCGTTACCACGCATTTGCGCAGAGGAATTTTTTTTCGCTTATTCACCTAAAGTCACCTCTTATTCATCCGATTCGGCTGTTTCAGGCTCCATAAAGAGCGGCTCTAAATCGTCATCTTCTTCATGCTCTCTCGGATAGATGCCAAGGTCTCTTGCATCCGTTTCACTTTTGATATCGATTTTCCAGCCTGTCAGTTTCGCAGCTAAGCGGGCGTTTTGCCCTCTTTTTCCGATTGCCAGAGAAAGCTGGTAATCAGGAACGATGACAGTCGTGGCTTTTTCTTCTTCGCTGACGATGACATCCAGCACTTTAGACGGGCTGAGCGCATTGGCAACAAATTCAACCGGATCATCAGACCAGTTGACGATATCAATTTTTTCGCCTTTCAGTTCATTGACGATCGCCTGCACGCGCTGGCCTTTAGGACCGACGCATGAACCGACCGGATCAACGTCAGGATCATCAGTGCGGACGGAGATTTTAGAGCGGTCGCCCGCTTCTCTGGCAACGGATTTCAGTTCGACCGTTCCGTCATAAATTTCCGGCACTTCGATTTCAAAAAGACGCTTCAACAGACCAGGATGCGTTCTTGATACATAGATCTGAGGCCCTTTTGTCGTTTTTTCGACTTTTGTGATAAATACTTTAATCCGATCGTGCGGTTTATAGCTCTCATTCGGCATCTGTTCATTGACGGGCAGCAGCGCTTCAATCTTGCCGAGAGACACGTAAATAAACTTGCTGTCTAAGCGCTGTACAATTCCCGTCATGATGTCTTCTTCACGATCGATAAATTCTGAGTAAATCACGCCGCGCTCAGCTTCACGGACACGCTGCGTCACCACTTGTTTCGCCGTCTGCGCAGCAATGCGGCCGAAGTCTTTCGGCGTTACTTCTATTTCAACGACATCTCCGACAAGGTAGTTCGGATGGATGTGCTGAGCGTCGTCAAGCGAGATTTCAAGTCTTGAATCGTATACCTCGTCTACGACATCCTTTCTTGCGAACACGCGGATCGTGCCCGTCTCACGGTTCAGATCGACCCGTACGTTTTGCGCCTGGTTAAAATTTCGCTTATACGCGGAAATTAAGGCAGCTTCAATTGCTTCGATGATAATGTCTTTACTGATGCCTTTTTCTTTTTCAAGAATAGTGAGAGCATCTAATAGTTCACTGCTCATGTTAGCGGTCTCCCCCCTTAAACACTAATACTTCATTCATTAAAATGTTACAGCTAATCTTGCGTTAGCTATTTTTTCGTACGGAATATTGACCCGTTTCTTTCTTGTTTTGACCGTCATCTCTATTGTAACAGTTTGTCCATCGAATTCAGCCAATTTGCCTTCAAACACTTTTAAACCGTCAATCGGTTCGTACGTTTTCATGTACACATTTTTGCCCAGTGATTTTTCGAAGTCGGCTTTTTTCTTTAATGGACGCTCGGCTCCAGGAGAAGATACTTCAAGAAAGTAGTTCTGGGTGATCGGATCGGCCTCATCCAGCTTTTCGCTTAACGCTTCGCTGACTTTGGCGCACTCCTCAATATCAACACCGTTCTCGGAATCAATAAACACGCGAAGGAACCAGTTTTGACCCTCTTTGACAAATTCAATGTCTACGAGTTCAAGCTGAAGGTCATCCAGTATGGGCTGAGCCATTTCTTGAACGGTATCAGTCACTTTTTTGCTCATGTTTTTCCTCCTTGTGCTGTCGATATCATATCAGCCGTTCCTCTGCATAAAAACCCTGCTTCAAAAGAGCAGGGGCATTGAGAAAACGATGGACATGTCGAGGCAAAATTGCCTGTTCAATACAAAAGAGCGGGTTTCCCCACTCTTTGCCTCGGTAATCGTTAGCATTTCCAATAAAACTATACCATAACCATATATTTAATGCAAATCAAACTCCGCTCGGAGGCTGTGCACAAAGCTTAAAACAGAGACAGCTGATTTTGGTCCGGAAGCGACTCAAGACAGCCGTGACGGTCTAAATACTCTAAAATGGTTTTTGACACTTTTCCGCGTTTTTGAAGATCCTCTTTTGAAAGGAACTCCCCTTCCTTCCGCGCTTTCACAATATTGAGAGCGGCGTTGGTTCCGAGTCCCGGAATTGAGTTGAACGGCGGGATGAGACTGTTGCCGTCAATGATAAATTCCGAAGCGCTCGAACGGTATAGATCGACCTTCTGGAAGGAATAGCCGCGCTCACACATTTCAAGCGCAAGCTCTAACACGGTAAGGAGGTTTTTCTCCTTCGGCGAAGCATCAAGCCCTTTAGAGCTGATATCATCCATCACCGCTCTGATGGCGGTCGAGCCTTTAATCATTGTATCAATGTCAAAGTCATCTGCGCGGACGGTAAAATACGCAGCATAATATAAAAGCGCGTGATGCACTTTAAAGTATGCAATCCGCACCGCCATCAGCACGTATGCGGCGGCGTGGGCTTTCGGGAACATGTATTTGATTTTTTTGCATGAATCAATATACCAGTTCGGCACATTGTTCTTTTTCATTTCTTCTTCCCATTCCGGCGTCAGGCCTTTGCCTTTACGGACGAATTCCATGATTTTAAAGGCCAGTGAAGGCTCAAGGCCCTGATAGATCAAGTAAACCATAATGTCATCACGGCAGCCGATCACTTCGCTCAGTTCACACGTATTGTTGTGTATCAGTTCCTGCGCATTGCCGAGCCATACGTCCGTTCCGTGAGAAAGCCCGGAAATCTGGACAAGCTCGGAGAACGTCGTCGGCTTCGTATCCTCAAGCATCTGCCGCACAAATCGCGTCCCGAATTCAGGAATGCCGAGCGTCCCCGTTTTACAGCCGATCTGCTCTTCAGTGACGCCGAGCGATTCTGTGCCTTGGAAAATCTTCATAACTTCCGGATCATCTGTCGGAATCGTCTTCGGATCAATTCCGCTTAAATCCTGGAGCATCCGGATGACGGTCGGATCATCGTGCCCCAATATATCAAGCTTCAGCAGGTTGTCATGAATGGAGTGGAAGTCAAAATGAGTCGTTTTCCATTCAGACCCCGTCGCATCTGCCGGGAATTGTATCGGTGAAAAATCGTAAATATCCATGTAATCCGGGACAACGATAATCCCCCCCGGGTGCTGCCCGGTCGTTCTCTTAACGCCGGTACAGCCTTGCACCAGACGGTCGATCTCCGCGCCGCGCATGTGTAGGTTGTGATCGCCCGCATAGCCTTTCACATATCCGTAAGCCGTCTTTTCCGCGACGGTGCCGATCGTTCCCGCGCGATACACGTTATCTTCACCGAACAATACTTTCGTGTAGTTATGGGCATGCGGCTGGTACTCACCTGAGAAGTTCAAGTCGATATCGGGTACTTTGTCACCTTTAAAGCCTAAGAACGTTTCAAACGGGATATCATGCCCGTCCTTTTTCAAAGGTGTGCCGCAAGACGGGCAGCTTTTATCCGGCAGGTCAAAACCGGAACCGACTGATCCGTCATTAAAGAATTCGGAATATCGGCAGCTCGGACACACGTAGTGCGGAGCGAGCGGGTTCACTTCAGTGATTTCAGTTAAGGTCGCCACAAGCGATGAACCGACGGACCCCCGGGAGCCGACGAGATAACCGTCATCCAGAGACCGTTTTACAAGCTTATGAGAGATGAGATAAATAACGGCGAACCCATGACCGATGATACTTTTTAATTCTTTTTCTATTCTCGCTTCCACAATTTCGGGAAGCTCTTCACCGTAAATGCTTCTGGCGCGCTGATAGCTCATTTCACGGATTTCTTCATCAGCCCCGTCAATTTTCGGCGTGTACAGATCGTCTTTGATCGGTTTGATCTCATCGATCATCGAAGCGACTTTCTGCGTATTGTCAACCACGATTTCTTTCGCTTTTTCCGCACCGAGGAAGGAGAAAGCCTCCAGCATTTCATCTGTCGTTCTGAAGTGCACTTTAGGCAGTTCGTGTCTGTTTAACGGGTTGGCGCCGCCTTGGGAAGATATTAAGATCTTCCGGTAAATTTTATCCTCATCGTTTAAATAGTGGACATTTCCCGTAGCCACGACCGGCTTATTCAATTTTTCTCCGAGCTTCGTAATGTTGGCGATGATTTCTTTCAGCGCTTTTTCATCCCGGACGAGCTCAAGCTGCAGAAGGTGTCTGTATACTTCCGGCGGCTGCACTTCAAGATAATCATAGAAAGATGCGATATCTTCAACCTCTTCAGGAGATTTTTGCATCATGCCTTCAAAGACCTCACCCCTGTCACAGGCAGAGCCGATTAACAGACCTTCTCTGTATTTATTAAGCTGCGACCTCGGAATGCGCGGCACTCTGTAGAAATATTGAATATGAGAAATGGACACGAGCTTAAACAGATTTTTAAGGCCGGTCTCATTTACGGCAAGCAATGTAGCGTGATAAGGTCTTGATCTCTGATAAGCATTGGATTGTCCCATATTCTCATTCAGCTGATCATGATAAAAAATGTCTTTTTCAGCGGCATCTTTGAGCATTTTCAACAGCAGGTAGCCCGTTGCTTCAGCGTCAAAAACCGCTCGGTGATGCTGGGTTAATTCGATATCAAACTTCTTACATAACGTATTTAAGCGGTGATTTTTAAACTCAGGATACAGGAAACGCGCGAGTTCCAGCGTATCAATGACCGGATTTTTCGCTTTTTCCGTTTTCAAAAGACGCTTGTACGCCACATTTAAAAATCCCATATCAAAGCTGGCGTTATGAGCCACAAGCACGTCATCGCCGATCCATTCTTTAAAATCCCGGACGACGTCAACGACATCGGGAGCGTCGCGGACCATGTCGTCCGTAATCCCGGTAAGCTCTATCGTCGTTGCTGACAGCGGATGGTGCGGATTGGCGAACGCTTCGAATTTATCGATAATTTCTCCGCCTCTTATTTTGACTGCGGCAAGCTCAATGATGGTGTCATACACTGCGGACAGACCTGTCGTTTCAACGTCAAAGACAACGTATGTGTCTTCTTCCAGGAGACGGTGAGCTGGATTGTATGCGATCGGAACGCCGTCATCTACGATATTGGCTTCCATTCCGTAAATCATTTTAATGCCGTGTTTTTTCGCGGCGGAATAGGCATCCGGGAAAGACTGCACAACGGCATGATCAGTTAACGCAATCGCTTCATGTCCCCATTTTTTCGCCTGTTCGACAAGCTTTCCGATGCCCGTTACAGCATCCATTTGGCTCATCGGAGAATGCAGATGAAGCTCAACCCGTTTTTCGCCTTCAGGAGCGGTGTCTTCACGGGTTTTGGCTTTTATTTCATTCACGTCATTTGCAATCATGACGAGGTCTCTGACGAATGTATCGTTTTGAATGCTTCCCCGCGCCTTCACCCACATGCCTTTTTTCAGCGTTTTCATCAAAGCGGCGTCTTCTTTTTCTCTGGCGAACATTTTTACTAAAATGCTGTTTGTATAGTCCGTGATTTTGAAAATGCAGAGCGTGCGTCCGCTTTTCAGCTCGCGTGTTTCAGCATCAAACACAAACCCCTGCACCGTAATTCTTCTTTCTTCATCCATGATGCTGTCAAGCGTCCGGATTTCTTCGTTCTCTTTAATTTGATAGCCGATGACAAGCGGTCCGGACGGTGCCTGATCCTCATCGCCCTCTTTTTCCTTCTTCTCCATCTCGATAAGCGCCTGCATCGCCCGCTCCTGATCTTCAGCAAGCTTTTGCTCGCGGAATTTCTGGACTTCTTGGTCAGATACGAAAATTTCGGTATCCAGCTGAAGTTCCGGAAAGCCGAATTGGCGGTAGCTGTGCTGAATCAGTGCGCTGTATTTATTTTTGAGCGCAGATGCTTCTGTATCTGTTTTTGTTTTCACGATCAGTTTGTTTCCCTTGAGCTTCGGCTTCTGCTGATTCAAAAGAGCCACCATCGGCGGCGAGGTTCCTTCAAGCTCTTCAATACAGCGTGTCCAATAATCCTGTACAAGCTCCTCTGTCACTGTAGGGTCGATGACCTGAACAGACGATGTGACACGGGCGATGTGAGCAAACGATTGTGTTAACCTCATCATGAATGAATCATATATTTGATACGGCAAAAGAGCCTTAAAGCGAAATTGGAAATGCCAGGCCTTTTCTGCTTTATGGATTGTCAGTTTATCAATCTCTCCGTCTTCAAAGTATGTCATGAAGGTATCATCTGTCATATTAAGCTGCTGCAGAAGAATCTGAAACTGTCTTCTGTTTACTGATAACTGTTCCATTCAGACAGTATCCCTCCCTTAAAACATCATAAGTGAAGGTACCTCCGCAGGTGATGAGGTACCTTCTTTTTTCTCTATTTTAACATGATTTTGTATGATTCGTTATGGTGATTACTTCGTCTTGATAAATTCAGAAAGCTCATCCACTGAAACTTCGGCAGATTCACCGGTTTTGCGGATTTTCACTTCTACGATGCCTTCATCGGCACGTTTTCCGACAGTGATGCGGATCGGAAGGCCGATCAGATCAGAATCAGCAAACTTCACGCCTGCGCGTTCAGCGCGGTCATCGTATAATACCTCATAACCTTCCGCCTGGAATTTGCCGTAAAGCTGTTCAGCAAGCTCTTTTTGCGCTTCGTTTTTCATATTCAGCGCCAAAATATGAAGGTCATACGGAGCAACGCTTTTCGGCCAGATTAAGCCTTTTTCGTCGTGATGCTGTTCAGCGATGGCTGAAAGCGTTCTGGACACGCCGATTCCGTAACATCCCATCAGCATCGGCTGCGCACGCCCGTTTTCATCAAGGTATGTCGCATTCATCGCTTCAGAGTAACGCGTGCCGAGTTTAAAGACTTGTCCGACCTCAATCCCTTCAGCGAAACGGATCGTGCCTTTTCCGTCAGGTGACGGATCGCCTTCCTGAATGATTCGAAGATCGGCATACGCTTTTACAGACGCGTCACGCTCGATGTTTACGTTTCGGTAATGACGGTCTTTTTCATTCGCGCCGCTAACGGCGTTTACCATTACTTTCACGGCTTGGTCGGCATAAATCTCAATGTCGCCGGCAGCGCCGATCGGCCCCGCAAATCCCGGCTCCGTGCCAAGTTTCTCGGCTACTTCTTCATGAGACGCAAGCTCAACCACTTCCGCGTTCAGAAGGTTTTTCACTTTCACGTCATTGACCTCATGATCGCCTCTTACTAACACGAGAACAAATCGGTCATCAGCTTTAAACAGCATGGACTTGATGCAGGCGCTCGGCTCGATCTGCAAGAACGAAGCGAGCTCTTCAATGCTTTTGACATTCGGCGTATCAATTTTCTCCAATGCCTCGGGTGTTTCATCTGACGGCTCGCTGTTCATGACAACTTCCGCCATTTCCGTATTGGCTGCGTAAGAGGATCCATCGGAATAAGCGATGGTATCTTCCCCTATTTCAGAAAGAGCCATAAATTCATGCGTGTCTTTTCCGCCCATCGCGCCCGAGTCGGCAATAACGGGACGGACGTTTAATTCACAGCGTGCGAAAATGCTGCTGTATGCGCCGTACATATTTTGGTATGTTTCCTCCAGACTTTCTTCAGAAGCATGGAAAGAATACGCATCTTTCATGATGAATTCGCGTCCGCGCAATAACCCGAAACGCGGGCGTTTTTCATCTCTGAATTTAGACTGGATCTGGTAAAGAGTGAGCGGCAGACGCTTATAAGATTTCACCTCATCGCGCACGAGAGAAGTAATGACTTCTTCATGTGTCGCGCCTAAAGCAAATTCACGGCCGTGGCGGTCTTTCAGACGCATTAATTCAGGCCCGTACGTATACCACCTGCCTGATTCCTGCCATGTTTCAGCCTGCTGAAGGGCCGGCATCAGCATTTCCACCGCGTTGATTTTTTCCATTTCTTCACGCACGATCTTCTGAATGTTTTGAATGACCCTGTAAGCCAGGGGCATGTAGCTGTAAACCCCGCTCGTATTTTGTCTGATAAATCCCGCTCTCAGCAGAAGCTTATGGCTTTTTGCTTCAGCATCAGCCGGCACTTCTCTCAGGGTCGGAATAAGCGTCAAACTTTGTCTCATGTCTTCGCACCTCTGATTTTTTACTAGTCAATTATAAGAATAAACGCTGGATATCGTTCCATGTGACAACCAGCATAAGAAGCATTAAGAAAGCTACGCCGATAAATACGACAAATGCTTCCTTGTCACGGTTTATCGGCTTGCCGCGGATTGCTTCAATGAATAAAAACAGCAGCCGCCCGCCGTCAAGCGCCGGTATCGGCAGCAGGTTGACAATTCCCAGGTTGATGCTTAAAAACGCCGCAAACTGGAATAGGTTGATAATACCGGTTTTTGCAACTTGATCCGTCATATCATAAATGCCGACAGGACCCGAAAGCATATCAAGCTTAAACTGGCCTGTCACAAGTTTGCTCAGATTGGTCAGAATCGCTTTTGTGACATCAACGGTAGATGTCGCGCCATAGGCAATCGCTGCAAGCGCGCCTTTTTCAGTCGGCGCATAAGAGCCGAAGCGGCCGATTGTTTTTTTATTTTCATCTTTTACAGCTTCAGGTGTAACCGAGATATGAAACGATTTGCCGTCCCGTTTGACGGCGACATCGATTTTTTTTCCGGGATTTTCTTTTACCGCTGTCACGATGTCGGTCCATGACATCATTTTTTCACCGTTAATGCTCTGGATATAGTCGCCTTCTTTTAAACCGGCAGCCGCTGCGCGTCCATTGTCTGTCAGCTTCCCGAGCTCAGGCTGATTCGAAGGCACGCCTTGAATGAATCCGAGCATGACGAGAATGACATACGCTAAGATGAAGTTCATTATCGGACCGGCAGCAATCGCCTTAATCCGCTTCCATACGGGTTTAGACCCGAATTGTCGATTGTAAGGCGCAATCTGCACTTCTTCTCCGTCTACGATAAAAAAGGAGGTCTGACTGACAGTAAAGCCCGCCAGTTCATCTTCTTTCCCCTGCTCGTACCCGGTAATCTTCATTTCGTGCTCAAGATCAGCCGTCTCCACCTCAATAATTAAAGCGTCGGGATATTTTTCCTTTTGATTAATGATGACTTTTTCCACTTCGTCATCTTTATTAAAAAGAAGCCCGACGGTATAACCGGGTTTGACTTCGATCATCTCCGGGTCTTCACCGGCCATGCGGACGAACCCGCCGACCGGAAGGAGTCTGATCGTATACACGGTTTCATTCTTTTTAAATGAAAAGATTTTAGGGCCGAAGCCGATCGCAAATTCACGGCAAAGGATTCCCGCTCTTTGGGCGAGCAATAAATGCCCGAGCTCATGGAAAAAAACGAGCGTTCCGAAAATAATAATAAACGCGATAACTGTATTCACGAACATACCACCTTATGTGAGTATTGAATTAACGTATCCCCGGGTGTCTTTGTCCACTTCTTGGATATCCGCAAGACTCGGATCCTGAATTACGCTGTGGCGGTCCAATGCTTGTTCAATCAGGTCCTCAATCGATAAGAATGAAATCCGTCCGGCAAGAAAAGCGGCAACGGCTTCTTCGTTGGCCGCATTTAAAACCGTCGGCATCGTTCCCCCTATTTTACCTGATTCAAAGGCAAATTGTAAGCAGCGGAACCTTTCAAAGTCAGCTTTCGCAAAATGGAGGCTTCCGATCTCCCATAATTCAAGCCTTTTTGTTTCAGGCAGAGGCAGCCGGTCCGGATATGTCAGCGCATATTGAATCGGCACCCTCATGTCCGGATTTCCGAGCTGGGCGATGACGCTTCTGTCGTGAAATTCAACCATCGAATGAATGATGCTCTCCTTATGTAATACAACGTCAATCTGTTCATACGGAATGTCAAACAGCCAATGCGCCTCAATGACTTCAAGTCCTTTATTCATCATTGTAGCCGAGTCAATCGTAATTTTTGCGCCCATCGACCAGTTCGGGTGGTTAAGGGCGTCGGCAATCGTTACAGACTCAAGCTCCTGCCGCGTTTTATCTCTGAAACTGCCGCCGGATGCCGTAATGACCAGGCGCTCGATATTTTTGCACTGTTCGCCTTGCAGCGCCTGGAAAATAGCGGAATGTTCGCTGTCGACCGGAAGAAGAGGAACACCGTATCGTTTTGCGTGTCCTTTCACTATATGCCCGGCAGTGACGAGAGTTTCCTTATTTGCAAGCGCAATTGTTTTTTTCTGTTCAATCGCTTTCAAAGTCGGGATTAAACCGACGCTTCCAAGCAGCGCATTGACCACGATATCCACTTCGTCCATGACTGCTGCTTCAATCAGGCCTTCTTCTCCGATGCCGATTTGACATTCATGCGAAAAAGACGCTTCTTTCACTTTTTGATATGTATCCATGTCGCCGACTGCTATATATTTCGGCTGAAACGTTCTGATCAACGGGATCGCTTTCTCGGCGTTTTTACCGAAAGTCATCGAGACGAGACGGAACTGATCTTGATGCATGCGCAATACGTCTAACGTCTGCTCCCCTATTGATCCTGTTGCTCCTAAAAGACAAATATTCTTCAAAATGCCACTCCCATTCTATGCGTCCAGATCGGTCTTATTTTCATATTAGCCTTTCTCATGAAAAAAGCGCAAGCAGAAAGTATAAGAACGGCATGACAAACAAAAAGCTGTCAAATCGATCTAAAATGCCGCCGTGCCCGGGAAGGATTTTTCCCGAATCCTTCACATCATAGTGCCGCTTAAGCGCTGATTCAACCAAATCCCCGATCTGTCCGAACACAGACAGAACAAGCGTGATGACCAAAAGAACCGGATATGAAATCGGAAGGTGCGCAAACAGCTGAAAAACAGCCGTAAAAATAAGGGCGATGACAATACCGCCGAGAAACCCTTCCACCGTTTTGTTGGGACTGATTTCGGGCCACAGCTTCCGCTTCCCGAGCGACTTTCCGACGAAATATGCGCCTGAGTCCGTTGACCATATGACAACGCAGGCATAAAAGATATACAAAAGCCCGTTTGTTTCAATGTTTCTGATTTCAATAAAATAATGAAAACACAGTCCGATATATACCGTCGCGAGAACGATAAACCCGACTTCGTCAAACGTAAAGGTGTTTTTCACGAGCACCGTATAGCTGAGCAGAATCAATACGGCGAAAATCGTTACTTCCATTTTCGCATCGAAAAAATGATACTTGTCCGGCATCATATACAGCCATAACAACAAGAGGCTGATCAGACCCGGAAAAGAAAAAAATCTGAGCTTTTTCATCCGCAAAAGCTCAAAAAGCGCTATACTTCCCATCACGTAAACAAATACGGTGAACGGCAATCCTCCGAAAATAACCAAAAATAAAAATAGTGCCGCTGCCAGAACACCTGTTAACAATCTTTGTTTCATTTCCACCATCCTCTAAATTCCGCCAAACCTCCGGCCCCGCTGCTGAAATTCTCCCACTGCCTGCAGAAAGTGATCTTCTTTAAAATCGGGCCACAGGACATCTGTAAAAACAAATTCACTGTAAGCCACCTGCCAAAGCATAAAGTTGCTCAATCTGATTTCTCCGCTCGTTCTGATGAGCAGCTCCGGGTCCTGGAGTGATTCTGTCATTAAATGCCCGGAAAAGAGCGCTTCATCAATGTCTTCGATATTCAGCGTGCCGCTTTTCACCTGTTCAGCCAGTGCTTTTGCCGCATTGACGATTTCCGTGCGTCCGCCGTAGTTCAAAGCGAAATTGAGAATCAGCCCGTCATTTTGTTCTGTATCTTTTACGGCCTTCTCAATCGCCCTGTACGTATGAGAAGGGAGCGCGGATTCATCTCCGATAATTTTCACCTGTACATTTTCCTCTATTAATTCAGGAAGATACGTATTCAGGAACTCTTCCGGAAGCTTCATCAAAAAGTCGACTTCCATCTTCGGGCGCTTCCAGTTCTCCGTTGAAAACGCATAAAGAGTCAGAACTTTAACGCCGAGCTGACTTGCGAGCTTTGTCACCCTTTTTACCACTTTCATTCCTTCATGATGTCCTGCAATCCGAGGGAGTGAGCGCTTCTTCGCCCAGCGTCCGTTTCCGTCCATAATAATGGCAATGTGTGCGGGAATTTCACCCTTCAGTATGTCTTCTTTTGTATACCGTTCTAAGTTGGAAGCCGCATTCTGCTGATTCTTCCAATTTTTGAGTATGTTGAGCATGAGATTCCTCCGTCACCCAAAAAGGTTGCGTTGCTGATGATCAATGTAATCAACAGTATTAACAAAAAAACCCCCTGTAAACATGAGAGGGTCTTTTCACATTATCTATTGTACATAGTTTTTCATTAAACTTCCATGATTTCTTTTTCTTTGTCCTTCGTGACGCTGTCAATTTTTGACACATATTCATCTGTCAGCTTTTGAACGTCTTCACTGGAAGCACGAAGCTCGTCTTCTGTAATGTCTCCGTTTTTCTCAAGTTTTTTGAGGTCATCGTTGCTGTCACGGCGGACATTACGGACTGCTACTTTCGCTTCTTCCGCGTATTTTTTGACAACTTTGACAAGTTCTTTACGTCTTTCTTCCGTCAGAGCCGGGATCGCGATGCGGATAATTGTGCCGTCACTTGTCGGCGTTACGCCAAGATCAGCTTTCAAAATCGCTTTTTCAATATCGCCGATTGCCGTTTTGTCATACGGTGTGACAACAAGCATACGCGCTTCAGGCACATTGATGGAAGACAGCTGGTTTAAAGGTGTTTGGGCACCGTAGTATTCTACTGTCACTTTATCCAATAGAGATGGGTTGGCACGTCCTGCGCGGACTGACGCCAATTCACGTGAATAAGCGGCAACCGCTTTTTCCATGCGTTCTTTTGTTTGTGTTAATACTTCGTTTGACAACGTTATTTCCCCCTTACGATCGTTCCGATTGATTCGCCGATTACGGCACGCTTAATATTTCCTTCTTCCATAATAGAAAAGACGATCAGCGGAATATCATTATCCATACATAGTGAAGAAGCCGTAGAATCCATGACTTCCAGCCCGTCTTTTAACACATCGAGATAAGATAATTTTTCGTATTTAACGGCTGACTCATCTTTTCTCGGATCAGCATTATACACACCGTCGACATTATTTTTCGCCATTAAGATCACGTCCGCTTCGATTTCAGCGGCACGCAGCGCTGCGGTTGTGTCCGTAGAGAAATAAGGGTTTCCTGTTCCCGCGGCAAAAATAACAACGCGTTTTTTCTCCAGGTGGCGGATGGCTTTTCTTCTGATGTAAGGCTCAGCGACCTGACGCATTTCAATTGATGTCTGCACTCTGGACTGAATTCCGAGCGTTTCCAGGCTGTCCTGCAGGGCAAGTGAGTTCATGACAGTAGCAAGCATGCCCATATAATCGGCAGTCGCACGGTCCATTCCTAAGTCACTGCCCGTTTTTCCGCGCCATAAGTTGCCGCCGCCTACGACTACGGCCACTTCGACGTCAAGCTCAGCGATTTCTTTTACTTGTTTAGCGATGGATTGGATGACAGTCGGATTAATGCCGTTTCCCTGCTCTCCTGCCAATGCTTCTCCGCTAAGCTTTAAAACGATACGATTGTATTTTGGTTTTTCCATAATAACCTCCAAGTGTAAACATTGCCGTTTCCTATTATGCAAGAGAAAAAAAGGTTTGTAAATATAGTTTTAAAAATAGGGAACACAAGTAGTGTCCCCTATACTGCCTGAAAAGCCGCGAAAGATTCGCCAAGGCTTTCCGCCATTATTTTTTCACTTGGTTCATAACTTCTTCAGCAAAGTTTTCTTGGCGTTTTTCAATACCTTCTCCAACTTCGTAGCGGACGTAAGTTTTAACAGATGCGTTTTTCGCAGCCACAACTTGTTTCACTTTTTCGTCTGGGTTTTTAACGAAAGCTTGGTCTAATAAGCAAATTTCTTCGAAGAATTTGTTCAGACGGCCTTCAACCATTTTAGCTACGATGTTTTCCGGTTTGCCTTCTTGAAGAGCTTGCTGAGTCAGAATCTGACGCTCATGGTTTGCTTCTTCTTCAGACACTTGGTCGCGGGAAATGTAACGAGGATTTACCGCTGCAACATGCATCGCGATGTCTTTTGCAAGATCTTCGTCAGTTGTTCCGCTAAGAACGGATAATACGCCGATGCGGCCTCCCATGTGAAGGTAAGCACCGAACGCTTCGCTGTCTTCTTTTGAAATAACAGCAAAACGGCGAAGAGTGATTTTCTCTCCGATTTTAGCAACGTTGCTTGTGATGTATTCTTCAACAGTAGAACCGTTTTCCATTTTTTGACCCATTGCTTCTTCAAGATCAGCAGGAGCGTTTGCAAGAAGGTGGTCAGCAAGCGTGTTCAGAAGCTCTTTGAAGCCTTCGTTTTTCGCAACGAAATCAGTTTCAGAGTTTACTTCTAAGATAACGCCTTTGTTGCCGTCAGTTTTAATAAGAGTAGAACCTTCAGCAGCGATACGGTCAGCTTTTTTAGCCGCTTTCGCAATTCCTTTTTCTCTCAGAAGGTCGATTGCTTTGTCCATATCTCCGTCAGTTTCAGTCAATGCTTTTTTACAGTCCATCATACCAGCGCCTGTTTTTTGACGCAGTTCTTTTACCTGCTGTGCAGTAATAGCCATTTGAATTCCTCCTTATATGTGTAAACAAGATATGTATAGATACATTTTTCTTGAAAAAAGGTGATAAAAGGCAGTCCCTCTTATCACCTTTTGATTAGGTTACGCAGTTGTCGTTTCTGTTTCAGGTGCAGTCTCTTCAGCAGCTTCCGCTTCTTCTTCGCCTTGCTTCGCTTCAAGAATAGCATCTGCCATTTTAGAAGTAAGAAGTTTGACAGCGCGGATTGCGTCATCGTTTGCAGGGATTACGACATCAATTTCATCAGGATCACAGTTTGTATCTACGATTCCGATGATAGGAATGTTCAATTTGCGAGCTTCCGCAACAGCGATGCGCTCTTTGCGAGGATCGATGATGAATAATGCATCAGGAAGATCCTTCATGTCTTTAATTCCGCCGAGGAATTTTTCAAGACGCTCTAATTCTTTTTTCAATTGAACAACTTCTTTTTTCGGAAGTACTTCAAATGTACCGTTTTCTTGCATTTTCTCGATGTCTTTCAGACGCTTAATGCGTTTTTGGATTGTTTCGAAGTTTGTCAGTGTACCGCCCAACCAGCGTTGGTTGACATAGTACATGCCAGAGCGTACAGCTTCTTCTTTAACAGAATCCTGAGCTTGTTTTTTTGTGCCGACGAAAAGAATTTTTCCGCCTTCAGCAGCAAGGTTTTTCGTGAAGTTGTAAGCTTCCTCTACTTTTTTCACTGTTTTTTGAAGGTCAATGATGTAGATTCCGTTACGCTCCGTGAAAATGTAACGCTTCATTTTTGGGTTCCAGCGGCGTGTTTGGTGGCCGAAGTGAACACCAGCTTCAAGCAATTGTTTCATAGAAATAACTGACATGTGATTTCCTCCTAATAAAATGGTTTTTTTCCTCCGCTTAGGTCATTTTTGTGCAGAACTGCCGTTTGCAGCACCCTCTGCATAAATCGTTAAGCGTGTGTATTTAACACCAAGACATAATATAACACAGCTTTATGCGACAATCAAGAATCCTTTACAGCTTTGCCGCGAAATTTTAAAAACAGCTCGATTTCTGTCTTTCCGCTCTGCATCCGTTTGGCGATTTCCGCGGGGGTGAGCCCTTGTTCATATAATTCTGAAACACGTTCTTCAAACGAATGCGCACCGTTGTTTTCATCACTTTCAGCCCGTTCCGTTGCACTGATGAGCTTTTCCATGTGGTCCGGAATATCAGGCTCTTCTTTCGGTTCCGCCAGGGGTTCGGCGTCTTCTGCGTCCGGCGCTTGACGGCTTTTTGCGTCTTCGAGTCTTTCATTTTCTTCTTTCAGCTCAAGCAGAAACGCTGCAAGGGTGTTTTCCGTCTCTTCAAGAATCTTCTTCTGCTGGCGCTCCGTCTCCTTGAGGGCTGAAAACCTCGTGTACAGAATAATGACGGCATAAAGCAGTACGCCGTGAAGCACAAAGCTTAAAAGCCATAATAGTGTTGACATGTTTTTCACTCGCTAACCATGAGTTCATTATTGAATTACTTTTTCAAGCAGATGCTTTAATTTAAACAGCGCCTTTGAATGAATCTGTGAAATCCGCGACGTCGAAAGGTTCAGGACTTGTCCGATCTCGGTCAAAGTCAGTTCTTCTTTATAGAATAAACTGACGACAAGCTGCTCTTTTTCAGAGAGCTCGTGAATTTTGCCCGCAAGCTGAGCGATCAGCTCGTCCTTCATGATTTTTTCTTCCGGCGGCACATTTTTGTCATCTCTGATCATCACTTGAATATTCTCACCGTCATCCTGGTCGTGAAGCTTTTCATCAATTGATAAGAGATTGGCAAAAAAACCTTCATTCATCGTTGATACTACGTCCTGCTCCGTCATCCCCAGCTCTTCTGCGATCTCTGAAGGCGTCACATTCCGAAGGTAGCGCTGTTCAAGTTTTTCGATCGCCGCTTCGACTTTTTTTGTCTTCTCCCGTGAAGTTCTGGGCAGCCAATCTTCTTTACGCAGCCCGTCGATGATTGCACCGCGAATTCTAAACGAGGCATAGGTATCAAATTTTAAATCCCGGCCGGGGTCAAATTTTTCCAGGGCATCATATAAACCAAGCATACCAAGGCTCATTAGATCGTCTTTATGCACCGATTTCGGCAGTCCGACGGAAATTCTGCCGACATGATATGTGACCAGCGGCATGTAACGGCGCATTAAATCATCACCGGCTTTAGGATCTTTCCACTCTTTCCAGCGCGACCAAAGCACCTGATCTTCATAATTCAAGGATTGCATTGTTATCCCCCTACCTCATACCTTTATTAAATCGTTGTTTCACCTTGTTTAACAGTTCGAATGTGCAGCATGCAGGACTTTGGCTCAAATTCAATCGTCCGGCCGCTTGAGCCGCCCGTATCTTCACTGATGACCGGAATGTTATACAATGAAAGCTGCTCTTTGATGGCCGCTACATTCCTCGGACCGATTTTCATCAGGTCGTTTGTCATTTTAAACTTAAACATCTCCGCTCCCCCGGCGAGTTTTGCCTTCAAGGCAAACTTGCGGCAGCCGGCTTTCAAAAGCATATCAATCGTCATCTTAACGGCGGTGTCCGCGTATTTTGCACGGTTGAGCTCCGCCGTTTTTGATAAACCGGAGTCCGGCAGCATGACGTGAACGAGTCCTGCCGTTTGTTTGTCTTTATCGTATAAAACCAGCCCCACGCATGAACCGAGTCCCGAGGTCCGGATTTTATCCGGGTAACGCGCGACTTGAACATCCGCAATCCCCACTTTAACGACTGCGGCTTCCGCACGGCTCATAAAGCCGCACCCAATGAGACGAAGAGCTTTTCAAAAGAATCATAGTCCGGGAGCATAAACATGTGGGCTTTGAGCTCCTGCCGGCTGCCCTGGTCAAAAATAGAAGTATCCACGACAATGGCATGCTCTCCGACTTGGCTGAGCTCCATCAGCCCTTCACTGATAACCGCGCCGAACATATCAAGTGAGATTTCCGGCACGCTCGGGTAAATCTCAAGCTTTGTCAAATCAGCCAATGCCGTTAAATAGGAACCTGCTAAAATATTGCCGAACTCATGTAAAGCAGAAGAACTCAAATGATCTTCGCCCAACTGGTCAATATCAAAATCCGGATTTCCGATCAGCTCTCTGATAAACTGTTCCGCTTGATCAAAAGGCATGATGAGAAAGATAGAGCCGGTCATGTCGCCTTCCATTCTTAAAAAGATACTGGCGACCGGCGTTTCAGCCCCGCCGAAAAAATCAGCGAGCTCATCAAATGTCAATAAAGTCGCAAACGGCACTTCCATGTCTATCTTTCTGTTCAGCAGCTGAGCCATTGCAGAAGCCGAGTGACCCGCCCCGATATTTCCGACTTCCCGCAAAATATCCATCTGCTCTTCTTTGATCGCTTTAAACTTACTCATGTTGTCTTTTCCCCTTTAAGCATTAGGCTCTCCGGACGCAGATGCCGAAGCACCTTTATCCAGCACCGCATGCGCATCGATAATATTGAGGAGCCTGTTATCTTGCTTGACGATCTGTTTAATCCACACATCCGTTTCCTTTGTCTGGCTTTCAGGCGCGGATTCGATTTCATTTTCATGCACGGTGATGACGTCATTGGCCTCATCCACGACCCATCCGACATCAGCGTCACGGTAAGAAATAATGATAATCCGAGTCTCTTCTGTGATGTCCTGTTCAGGCTGATTCAGACGTTTTCTTAAATCAAGAACCGGGGTAATCACTCCGCGCAGATTGATAACGCCGCGGATATAAGATTCCACACCCGGCACCCTCGTCGGTTTTTGCCACTTTTCAATTGATTTCACCTGGGAAACTGAGATAGCGTATTCTTTCCCATTTATCATAAACACAATCATTTTTTCACCTGTTTTGATTTCAGCAGTCATTCGGGCACCTCCTCGTGTCGTTTTAGTAGATCAGCGCATTGCAATCAATAATCAGCGCCACTTCTCCATTTCCGAGAATCGTAGCGCCGGAAATCGCAAAGACGTTCGTCAAATAGTCGCCGAGTGATTTCAGTACGACTTCCTGCTGTCCGATAAAAGAGTCCACGACAAAAGCAGTGGATTTATCGCCCTTTTTCACGACGATTACATGGAACTGATCGGCATCCTGTTTTGAATCCGTAATGCCGAATTCTTTTTTCAAATAGACGATCGGAACGATTTGGCCTCTGAAATCAATCACTTCTCTGTCATGCGTCTGCAGGATATCTTTCTTATCAATAACAGCCGTCTCTATAATAGAAGAAATCGGTATCGCAAACGTCTCTTCTTCCAGTTTAATGAGAAGAACGGATATAATTGAAAGTGTCAGCGGAAGCTGGATACTGAAAAGAGAACCTTGACCTTCCGCGGATTTGACACTGACAGAGCCGCCGAGTGATTCGAGTTTATTTTTTACGACATCCAGGCCGACGCCCCGCCCTGAAATGTCAGAAATTTGATCGGCAGTCGAGAAGCCCGGAGCAAAAATAAGCTCGTAAATCTCATTATCTTCAAGCGTTTCAGCATCACGTTCGGTGATTACACTCCGCTCGAGCGCTTTTTCAAGAATTTTCTTTCTGTTCAGGCCGGCCCCGTCATCTTCAACCTCAATAAAGACGTGGTTGCCGCTGTGATATGCCTTAAGCACGACATGACCTGATTCCGGTTTTCCTTTATTCACCCGCACTTCAGGCGATTCAATGCCGTGATCGATGCTGTTTCTGATTAAATGGACAAGCGGATCGCCGATTTCATCAATCACCGTGCGGTCCAGCTCCGTTTCAGCTCCGATGATGGACAATTCGATTTTCTTGTTTAATTCCTTTTGAAGCTGGCGGATCATTCTCGGGAAACGGTTAAAGACGGTTTCTACCGGCACCATCCGCATATTAAGAATAATAGACTGAAGGTCGCCCGAGATTCTGGTCAGGCGTTCAACGGTTTCAGTCAGCTCATTGTGGTCAAGCTCTTTGGCGATCTGCTCAAGACGCCCGCGGTCAATGACAAGTTCTTCAAAAAGGTTCATTGAAGAATCCAGTCTTTCAATGTTGACGCGAATCGTTTTCGAGCCGCTGTGATGCTTCGGCTGTTCTTCCGTTTTCGCTTGCGGCTTAGGCTGTTTCTCAGTCTTTTTAACCGGAGCTTCCTTCACCGGTTCAGCCGCTTGCGGTTTTTCGGCCGTTTTTAACGGCGCACCGGCAGAAATTTCGACATTCTCTACTTCTGAAATGCCGCTGATGAGTTCTTTAATTTCTCCAGCAGGCTGCTTTGTCAAGAAACACACCTGAAAATCCGTTCCGAAATCTTCCGTCTCAAGCACTTCCGCGGCGGGTATCGTTTTTGCGACTTCCCCGGCTTCATTCAGCTTTTCAAATATCATGTACACGCGCACGGCTTTGAGCATGCAGCTTTCATTCAGGGAAACCGTTATTTCATAGCGGCTGAATCCTTGCTCTTCCGCCTCTTCAATAACAGTCCGTTCGAACTCGTCATAATTCCATTCAGTTGAAGCCTGTTGTTCTGAAGCCGGCGGTTCTGCTGTTTCGGCTGAAGCCGCAGTCTCATGCACCGCATTTACGTCGAGCTTCGCACTCACTTCAGAAATATCACGTTTGCCGTCTCCTCCGTCAATAATGGACTGCACCATCTCTTCTAGATGATCAAGCGCTTCAAACAGCACATCCAGCCAATCTGATGTAACCGGCATTTCTCCGTTGCGGATAGCGTCCAGCACATTTTCCATCAGATGGGTTAAATGCGCCAGATCTGTATATCCCATCGTTGCGCTCATGCCTTTCAGCGTATGGGCAGCTCTGAAGATGTCATGCACAAGCTGAAGATCTGCCGGATCTTTTTCCAACAGCAGCAGCTTTTCGTTACATGTCTGTAAGTGCTCTTTACTTTCATCAATAAAGACATCTAAATATTGATTCATATCCAATTGATTCACACCCTCTCTTTTTTCACACATCCGGTGATGGATGCCGCGATATCTTCCACATGTTTAATCTCATGAATGAGGCCCGCCTTTATCGCTGACTTCGGCATTCCGAACACAACACAGGATTCGTCCGATTCCGCAATCGTTTTAACGCCGCCTGTTCTGAGCATTTCTTTTACGCCCTCGGTTCCGTCGCTGCCCATGCCTGTCATAATGACGGCTACCTTTTCGTAATCGGATAAGCGGCTTGCCGACCGAAACAAATAATCGGCTGACGGTTTATGCCGGCTTTCCGTATCATGAACGTCAAGAATGATGCGGAGCCTTCCGCCTTCCTCTGCAACCGTCATATTTTTTCCGCCGGGTGCGATGTACACCCATCCGTCTTTCGCTTCTTCACCGTTTTCCGCTTCTTTGACCTGAATATCTGACAAATGGTTGAGTCTGTCTGCAAGTGAAGCGGTGAAACCTTCAGGCATGTGCTGAACGACAAATACAGGCGCCTTTAAATCCTTCGGCAGTTTCGGAATCACCTTTTGCAGAGCCCGCGGTCCGCCTGTAGAGGTCGCGATGAATACGGCCTGTTTGGCGGATTTTGCTTTCGGTCTTTCAAATCCCGCCAAAGCCGGACGTTCCGGGATAGAAGACTCTTTCACTGCCGCCTCAGGTTTTTGTGCGCGGGACAGCCCGGCTGCAATCACCCTCTCAATCAGCTGCTCTTTAATTTTATAAAGATCAAGTGAAATCGCTCCGGAAGGCTTGGTGATAAAATCAAAAGCGCCCATTTCCAGACAGTTGATCGTTCGGTCCTTCCCTTGCTGTGTCTGGCTCGATACCATGATTACGGGAAGTTTATATATGCTGATGATCTTCCGCAATGTATCCGTTCCGTTCATGACCGGCATTTCAATATCAAGCGTGACAACATCCGGTTTAAGAAGCTCTATTTTCTTCAGCGCCTCTTCCCCGTTTCTGGCTGTCCCGATGACTTCTATCTGCACTTCCGCAGCCAGAAAATCGGTAATCATCTTTCTCATAAAAGCTGAGTCATCAACGACAAGCACACGAATCACTGTAAAGTCCTCCTCAATAAAAAAGAAGATAATCTCTCAATAAATGCCGGTTTCTCTTCTCTTGGTTTGTTTTCTTCCGTTTGAAACAAGACATCCGTCAGAAGACGGACGGACCTGCTGGCTTTTGCTTGAGGACTTTTTATTAAAAAAGGCACCTGGTCAATGACGGCTTGACTTACTAGCGGGTCATCGGGTATGGAGCCGGCGAAACGCACCCCTGCGCCTAAAAACGTGTGAATCGCATGAGAAAGGCGGTTGTACGTGTCCAGCGCCTGTTTTTGAGCGCGGGCGCGATTGACGGCAATGTTTACGGTCAGCCGTTCATCCGCGAGCAAAAGATGTTTGATCGCGCTGTAGGCATCCATAATGGCCGTCGGCTCAGGCGTTGTCACAGCGAGAATGTCTTCCGCCGATAAAATAAACGGCAGCTGTTCTTTTGAAAGTCCCGCTCCCATATCAAACAGAACGTAATCAAAATCGCTTAATACAGCGGAAAGACCATTCATAAAAGCCGACCACTTCTCTCTGTCTGCTTGATAGATCGCCTCAAGCCCCGTTCCTCCGGATATGTAGCGAAGGCCTTTCGGACCGGAGGAAAGTGATTGAGCCAATGCGTGCCGATTCTCCATCACATCAATAATGGTGCGGGAAGAAGCAGCGCCGATCAGCACATCAATGTTGCCCATTCCGATGTCAAGATCAATGATGAGTGCTTTTTTTCCTTTTTCCTGCAGGGCAACTGCCATGTTTAATGTTAAATTAGATTTTCCGACGCCGCCTTTACCGCTGATGACGGCTAATGTCTTCGCTTTTTTCTCATAAAGCTCCGGCTTGATCATTTGCCGCTCTCTCATTTTCCTTCTTAATGACTCTGCCTGATCGGGTTTCATGTCAAAAGCATCCTTACAAACTCTTTTGGTGAAGCCGATAGGATGTCTTCAGGCACATCCTGTCCATTTGTCAAATAGGCGGCGCCGATTCTTGATTCCGACAGCACTTGAAACACGGAGCCGAGTGAGGCGGTTTCATCCGTTTTCGTGAAAATGAATTGATTGACCGGCACACCTGAAAACTGTTTCAGCCCCTGTTTCATATCTTCATATTTTGCAGATGCCGATAATACGAGAAAGGATTGTAAGCCTGATTCAAACGGAATCATCTCTTGTAATTCCGTAATATACTGCTCTTCTTTAAAGTTTCTACCGGCTGTATCAATGAAAACATGGTCATATTCAGCGAATTTTTCCAGTGCCTTCAGACATTCTTCCTTTGAATAGCATACTTCAAGAGGAGCCTGAAGCAGCTCCGCATATGTCTTCAGCTGCTCGACCGCGGCAATCCGGTAAGTATCCGTCGTCATAAAGGCAATTTTTTTATGCTCTGTCAGCATTGATGAGGCCGCGAGTTTCGCAAGTGTAGTCGTTTTGCCGGCCCCGGTTGAACCGAAAAGCACGACGTATTTTGATTGAATCCCTTCCTGCCACCTGTCTGCCGAAGGGAGTTTTTTCACTAACAAATCCTGCAGTTTTGAGCTGACATTATCTTCAGTTAAATCTCCGGAAACAATTGAAGAACGGAGCAATTCACTGAGTACGGCGTTTTGCGTATGATCAGGAAGCCCGGCTTGCTTCAATAGTCTCTCGGCTTTTTTTAATGGTTCAGGGAGCACTTCTTTAAAATGCGCCAGTTCGCCGGAAATGCTTTGATCCGGAAGACGTGGCGGCTGAACAGGCTCAGCTTTCTCCGCCGTTTCCGTCTTTTTCATTTCTTCAGCGGCAGCCGGCGGCGTTTTTCTCGCTTCCCTGACGTCACGATCTAAAACCGCTATCACTTCGACGGCCTGCTGCGACCGCAGCCCCAGCCATTTTCGTTTCTTTACTTGTTTGGAATGTAAAATAACGGCATCATTGCCGAGTTCCTTTTTGATTTGCTTCGCGGCATCCTGCATTGAAGCGGCTGTAAATTTTTTTATTTTCATTAAATATCCACCACTCCAATGCTCTGTACTTCAACATTTGCTTCCAGCTCATTATAAGAAAGAACCGGAAGATCAGGGAAATACCGTTCTAACAGCTGTTTTACATACATTCTGACAGCAGGCGAGCAAAGAAGAATCGCCGACTCCTGGCGGATGGAAAGCTGCTCGGCCTCTTTAGCGACAGAACGGATGATGCTGTCTGAAACCTCAGGGTCGAGTGACAGGTAATTGCCCTGTTCAGTCTGCTGTACCCCGTCTGCAATCGCTTTTTCCACCCGGCCTGAGCATGTGATGACCTTCAGCGTTTCATGCTCTCTCGCATATTGTGCCGTGATTTGTTTGGCAAGCGACTGTCTCGCGTATTCTGTCAAAAGGTCTGAATCTGTCGTTAATCTTCCGTAATCGGCAAGAGTTTCAAAAATGGTCACCAAGTTTCTGATTGAAACTTTTTCTCTCAGCAATTTGGCAAGCACCTTTTGAATATCGCCGACAGAAAGAGGGTTTGGCGTGACTTCCTCAACAAGCACAGGATAATTTTCCTTCAGATGATCGATCAGCTGCTTTGTTTCCTGTCTGCCGACCAGTTCATGGGCATGCTGCTTAATTTTTTCTGTAATATGCGTAGATACGACTGATGCCGGATCAACAACTGTATATCCCAGCATGTCCGCTTCATCTTTTGCAGCTTCGCTGATCCATTTTGCGGGAAGTCCGAACGACGGCTCTATCGTTTCAATTCCTTCAATGACGTCATCTTCAGGCGTCGGTGACATCGCTAAGTAATGATCTAGCAGGAGCTCTCCTTTAGCGACTTCATTGCCTTTAATTTTCAATCTGTATTCATTCGGCTGGAGCGCGATGTTATCTCTGATGCGCACAACCGGAATGACAAGTCCCAATTCAAGCGCAAGCTGACGTCTGATCATGACGATGCGGTCAAGAAGATCACCGCCCTGCCCCGCGTCTGCAAGCGGCACGAGTCCGTATCCGAACTCAAATTCAATCGGATCAATATGTAAAAGCTGCACAACGCTTTCCGGGCTTTTCAGTTCATCCGCCTGAGCCTCTTCTTCAAGAATTTCTTCCTCTTCTTCGCTCGGCTTATCCGCTTTGGACAGCATGTAAGCGCCGAATGCAAGCAGACCGGCGATCGGCCCCGTCAGCAGAATGCCGATCGGTGTAAGAAGACCGAGCAAAAGTACAGTTCCCGCAGCTACATACAAGAGCTTCGGATAAGCAAACAGCTGGCCTGTAATATCATGACCGAGGTTTCCTTCAGATGCCGCTCTCGTCACGACAATCCCTGTAGCCGTTGAAATGAGCAAGGCCGGCATTTGAGAAACGATACCGTCACCGACCGTCAGCATTGTAAAGTGAGACGCAGCTTCTTGTATGCTCATCCCCTGCTGCAGCATGCCGATTACGATTCCGAAAATAATATTGATCATCACGATGATGATACCCGCGATGGCATCCCCTTTGACGAATTTGCTCGCACCGTCCATGGCGCCGTAAAAATCCGCTTCCCGGGCGACTTTTTCACGTCTGTGCTTTGCATCCTGCTCCGTAATCATGCCGGCATTTAAATCCGCGTCAATACTCATTTGCTTTCCGGGCATCGCATCGAGCGTAAATCTCGCCGCCACTTCCGATACCCGCTCGGCGCCTTTTGTAATGACGATAAACTGAATAATAATCAAGATAATGAAGACAACAAGCCCTACCAGCACATTTCCGCCGACAACGAAATTCCCGAATGTCTCAACAACCTTTCCCCCTTCTCCGCGAGAAAGAATCGAACGTGTCGTCGACACATTGAGCGAAAGCCGAAACAGCGTCAATAACAGCAGCAATGACGGGAATATCGAGAATTGCAGCGGTTCTTGCATATTCATTGTGGTGAGAAGCACGATCAACGCAAGAGAGATATTAATGATGATCAAAATACTTAACAACCATGGAGGGAATGGAATCACCAGCATTGCCACAATGAGGACAACACTTATTAAAACCGATAAATCTCTTGTTGACATGCTGTTTTTCTCTCCTTTTGAATCTGAAATTCACTATACTTTTTGTTTCGTTTTATATACATAAGCCAAAATTTCCGCAATGACTTTGAAAAACTCTTCCGGCACGGCCTGGTCAATGTCAACCTGATCATATAACGCACGCGCGAGCGGCCTGTTTTCAATCGTCATGACATCGTGTTCTTTGGCGATCTGCCTGATTTTTAATGCGAGATGGTCCACCCCTTTGGCAACAATGTAAGGGGCGTCCATTTTCTTTTCATCATATTTTAAAGCTATCGCATAATGGGTCGGGTTGGTAATGATGACATCCGCTTTCGGCACTTCCTGCATCATCCGCCTCATCGCCATTTCCCGCTGCTTCTGCTTAATTTTGGACTTAATTATCGGATCACCCTCCGATTTTTTGTATTCATCTTTTATATCCTGCTTTGACATTCTGATATTTTTCTCATAGTCAAAACGCTGATATAAGTAATCAAGCCCGGCCAGCAGCATTAAAGCCCCTGATCCCGCAAGCCCCATCCAAAGAGTGAGCTTGGAAACGAAAGTGAGCACTTCCGCAGGAGTCAAAAGCGGAAGGCGGAGAATATCGCCATAATGCAGCCAGAGCACCATAAAGGCGGCAAAACCGACCACAGTAATCTTCAAAATGGATTTGACCAGTTCAACAATCGCCCTCATGCTGTAAATCCGCTTAAATCCTTTCAGCGGGCTGAGCTTATTCAAGTCAGGCTTGAGGACTTCCGCAGAAAACAGAAAACCCACCTGCATGTAATTGCTCACGACACCTGCCACAAGCGCGACCAGCATAATCGGCGCGAGGATGAGGCTGATATCTTTCACCGTATCCACGAACAGTTCATGCACGGCAGATGCAGACAGATGTAATGATATCGATTTCGTATAAAACGTTTTAATAAAGGACAGCAGCCTGTCCCGCATATAAGGACCGAGCGCGATCAGCGAAAGAAAGATAATCAGTAAAGAAACGGCTGTATTCACATCCGTACTTTTCGCGACCTGTCCTTTCTTTCTTGTATCCTTCCGTTTTTTCGGAGTGGCTTTCTCCGTTTTTTCACCGGCAAAGAATTGCAGATTCAGTCTGAGCCTCATCATGTCACACCGACCAATGCCAATAGATTCCGCATGGTTTCAACGGTAAGGCTGAAGATGTTGCGGACAACGACAAACATCACCGCCATACAAACGATCAGCATAATAAAGCTCACGGCTATTTTCAGAGGAAGCCCGACAACGAAAACATTCAGCTGCGGCACCGTTCTCGCCACGATACCGAGCGCCAAATCAACTAAAAACAGACTGGCCACAACCGGCGCAGACATTTGAAAAGCGATAATAAACATGGCATTGAAGCTTTTTGCGATAAAAAGTCCAAAGTGATCATTTCCAAACGACGGAAATGCCTGATCAAGCGGGATATACTGAAAGCTGTAATAAATCCCGTCCAACAAAAGATAATGGGCGTTTATGCTGAGCATAAATAACAGCGCCAGCGTATAAACGAATTGTCCGATCAGCGGGCTTTGCGTTCCTGATTGCGGATCAATGACATTGGCGATGGAAAAGCCCATCTGAAAATCAATAAAGGAACCTGCTATCTGAATGGCTGTCATCATCATGAAAGCGATCAGCCCGAGGCTCAAGCCCACAACGGCCTCTTTTATGACAAGAAGCATATACTGTTCCCCTATTTCTATTTCCGGCGCATGTTTCAGCGTGCTGAAGCAGATCACCGAAAGAAAAAAAGCAAAGCCGATTCGGTGAACCGCCGGCAGATTCCGATGCCCGAACACCGGCACCGTTACAAAAAAAGCAGAGATTCTGATAAAGACCAATAAAAAAGCGGGAAATAAATCAATGATGGAATTCATTTGATTCTACCCTGCAAATCGGTTCAGATGAGAGAACAGATCAGTTGTGAACGAAAGAATCGTCGACAGCATCCAAGGACCGAAAAAGATCAGTCCAAGCATCACCGCCACGATTTTCGGAATGAACGCAAGCGTCTGTTCCTGGATTTGAGTTGTCGCTTGAAAGATACTGACGAGCAAACCGACGATCAGCGCGATCGCAAGCAGCGGCCCGCTGATCATTAGTGTTACATATACGGCTTTTTCCGCCATGGAAATTACAAATTCTGAACTCACAATTAGCACCTACCCTAAAAGCTGTCAAGCAAAGATTTCACGATTAAATACCATCCATCGACCAAAACGAAAAGCAATATTTTAAAGGGCAGAGAGATCATAACCGGCGGTAGCATCATCATTCCCATTGACATTAAGACGCTCGCCACGACCATATCGATAATTAAAAACGGAATAAAAATCATAAAGCCCATTTGAAAAGCGGTTTTGAGTTCTGATATCGCATAAGCGGGCACCATCGTCGTCAAAGGAATATCCTGAATCGATTCAGGTTTTTTCATTTTGGCATAGTTCATAAACAGCGCCAGATCCTTCTGCCTTGTATGCTTGCTCATATACTCTTTAATCGGCTTCTCGGCTTTTGTATATGCTTCATCGAGACTGATTTTGTTGTCCATCAGCGGCGTTAAGGCTTCCTTATTAATCTCTGAAAAAGTCGGCGCCATAATAAAAAACGTCAAGAACAGCGCAAGGCCGATTAAAACCTGGTTGGGAGGCATGTTCTGCGTCGCCAGTGAGGTTCTTACAAAAGACAGGACGATGACGATTCTCGTAAAGCAGGTCATCAAAATCAGAATCCCCGGCGCCACTGAAAAGACAGTCAAAAGCAGCAGTAATTTAACAGTGGAGCTGACTTCGGTCGGACTGTTTGAATTAAAAAGATTAATGAATTCATTCATGGTGATAAGGGCCTTTCTTCTTTCCTTCAGAACGGCTTTGTTTCAGCTCGTTCAGCTGTTCTTTCAGCGCTTTTGAAAACGACGGAAGCATCGTTTGCGGCTTTTTTTCTCCATCCTTACGCGGATTTACGAGCTTGGTCCATTCCACTTTTGAAGACATCGACTCTTCGTATTGGCTCAGAATCGCCTCGCGCTCTTTTTCATCTTCAATTTCTTTTAAAAGCTGTATCGTTTCGCCCACACCGACTACGAGAACGCTGTTTCCCACTTTGATCAGCTGCACGGAACGGTTTTGGCCGACTGACGTTCCGCCGATATTTTCTACATATTGAAACGGCTTCAGCAGACGGTTTCTTCTATTCATCAGTTTGACAAATCCATAGATCAGCAGAATGACGAATAATAACGCCCCAATCATCTTTACAAAATCAAAAGCGGAGACAGAAGATGCAGAAGCATCCCCTATCTCTTGATCAGCCGTTTGTTTCGATGTATCGCTTTTTTTCTCTGTTTTGTTTGTTGATTGTTTGTCAAACCATTCGTTGACGGTGGAATTGTCAGACTCCGCCGCAAAAGCAGGGAACGGATGTACATTGAGTAAAACGAAACAACAAATCAAAGCTAGTAAACCATGACTCTTTTTCAACAGTCGTACACCCTTTAGCTTAATGTTTTATTAATAGCTTCAAGCACGCGGTCCGCTTGGAACGGTTTCACGATAAAGTCTTTTGCGCCGGCTTGAATCGCGTCAATAACCATTGACTGCTGGCCCATAGCCGAACACATAATGATTTTCGCCTGCGGATCGATTTGTTTAATTTCCTTTAAAGCTGTAATCCCGTCCATTTCAGGCATTGTAATATCCATTGTCACAAGGTCGGGGGAATGCTCTTTGAATTTTTCGACTGCCTGCGCTCCGTCTGAAGCTTCAGCTACAACGTCAAAACCGTTCTTCACTAAAATATCCTTGATCATCATTCTCATAAATGCTGCATCGTCTACAATTAAAATTCTGTGTGCCATAATCTGTTTCTCTCCTCTATGTTCGCTTATTTTAAATTGTTAAGGCGGTCTGCCTGACTTAAAATATCAGTGACTCTCACGCCGAAGTTTTCTTCTATGACAACGACCTCGCCCTTTGCCACGATCCGCTGGTTGACCAGGATGTCAACAGGTTCACCAGCCAGCTTGTCAAGCTCAATAATGCTTCCCGCAGAAAGTTCAAGGATTTCTTTGACGCTTCTCTTCGTTCTGCCGAGCTCAACCGTAACGGAAAGCGGAATATCCATCAGCATATCAAGGTTATTCCTTGATCCTTGCGCCGCTTCGTTATGATCAAACGCCTGGAATTCTACCGGAGCGACTTGAACAGGAGCAGCTTTTTTGGCGGTTCCCTGTCTCTTCGGAAGCTCGGGTTTTGCCTGCGGCTCCGGCTGCATGGCAGGTTCCGGCTGCGGCGTTTCGTATGTTTCCTGTGGTTCTGATACGGTTTCTGCGGCCTCTGACTCATGCTGGTCTGCAGTCATCAGGTCTGCGATCAGATCTTTCGCAAACGTAATCGGATAAAGCTGCATGATGCTCGAATCGATTAATTCGCCGACTTTCAGACGGAATGACACTTTTACGAGCAGGTCATCCTCAGGTATTCTGTCAGTTCCTTTTTCTTCCATCACATCCAGAAGTTCAACCCTTGGCGGAGAAATGTCAATCTTTTTACTGAACACGGTCGACATTGACGTAGCAGCCGAGCCCATCATTTGATTCATTGCTTCCTGCACGGCGCTCAGGTGGATTTCACCGAGTGACGGATCGGCGCCCCGGCCGTCTCCGCCGATCATCAAATCCGCGATGATGGCCGCGTCGCTTTGTTCGACGACGAGCAAATTGCTGCCGTCAAAGCCTTCTGTGTAGTTCACTTCAATGGCAACATACGGATGAGGAAATTCATCACTGATTTTGCTTTTTGAAATGACGGTCACACTCGGCGTCGTAATGTCCACTTTTTGATTTAAAAGAGTGGACAGCGCCGTAGCCGAGCTGCCGAACGAAATATTCCCGATTTCTCCGATCGCATCGCGCTCAAGTTCAGACAAGTTTGCCCCTTGAGGCTGTTCTGTATCCTCTGATTGACTGCTTGTGCCGTTAAGAAGAGCATCGATTTCATCTTGAGATAATCTATTGTTCATCTTGTTCACCTCTTATGTCGTGATCTAAAATTTGCACTGCCTGTCTTCGATTCACCCGGCCGGCCTGCCCTAAAAACTTCGGTTTGTTTCCGACCAATACAGTAAGAGGATCAGTCACTGATTTGTCCAGAGTTATACAGTCCCCGACTTCCAAACTTAAAAATTCTTCTATTGTCAGTTCAGAAGCGCCCAAGAGAGCCACAACGGGAATTTGAGCCGTCATGATGCGCTTTTCAAGCAACTTCGTTTCTTCGGGCTTCGCTTCATTCCGGTCTGATTGCATCCAATAATGTACGGAAAGCTTAGGGATAATCGGCTCAAGTACGACATGGGGAATACAAAGATTAATGACACCGCTGATTTCACCTATCTGTGTATTGAGAGAAATGACAACGACTGTTTCATTTGGGGAAACCATCTGTACAAACTGAGGATTCACTTCAAATTCAGTCATTTCAGGGTCAATATCAGCAATCGATTGCCAAGCTTCTTTGTAGTTGCCCAGTGCATTTTCAAATAAGTTAGAAATAATATTCGTTTCAATTTCCGTAAGGCTGTCAGCTTTGTTATGAGTGATGCCGATGCCTCCCATGACGCGGTCAAGCATTGCGTATGCGATAGTGGGATTAACCTCCATCATGATTCTGCCTTCCATCGGATGAACATCGAATAAATTTAAAATCGTCATGTTCGGTATGGAACGGATAAATTCTTCATACGGCACCTGGTCAACTGAGCTGACGGATATATGAATATACGTTCTGAGCTTGGCGGAAAAGTGTGTTGTGAGAAGCCTCGCAAAGTTATCATGTATCCGGGTTAAACTGCGTATCTGATCTTTCGAGAATCTGAGAGCCCGTTTAAAATCATATACCTTTACTTTTTTCTCTTTAACTTCCTTTTTCAGCTCTTCCGCATCCGCCTCACCCGTGGAAATGGCGGAAAGCAGTGCGTCTATTTCATTTTGGGAGAGAACTTCTCCTGACATTTTCTTCACCTCCGTATTCTGTCAAATTTGTTTTTATTGCAGATTAAAGGAGGTAATGTACACTTTCTGAACTTTTCCTTCTTGGAGATAGCTGTTTACTTTCTCTTTTAATGATTGTTTAAACGCTTCTCTTCCTTTATCTCCCTCAATCTCTCCGGCGCTTGTGTCGGCTAAAATGGAAATGATGTTGTCTTTCACCTGAAAATCGCGTTTTTCAAGTTCTTCCTTCGCTTTAGCCGAGTCGGTTTCAAGCTTGATGCCGATACGGATGATGCTGTCAGACTTTAAGTTTGTCGTAATATCGTCGACAGACACAGTGGCTGCAACGACTTCGTCAATTGTCGGCTTTTTATCTTTGCCGGAATGTCCGCTGACGACAAAATATGCTGCCGTTCCGAGGCCGGCGATGACAATTAAAATAATCAGCAAAATGATGACTAATTTTTTCTTCATTCTTCTTCCTCTATTCCCTGATCCAGTGAAAATATTTGTATGCTATGGTAAAACGATATGACTTTTTTGAGAACTGCTTCTTCCGGTTCTTTCACTACGAACTTTTTGCCGTTGGACAGTGTAATCGTCGTGTCGGGGAAGCACTCAATCTGTTCGATAAACAGCGCGTTCAGCGTAAAAGGCTGGCCGTTTAAACGGGTGACTTGAATCATGCAATCCGGAGAAGCGGCCTAACCGCCTCTCCTCCCTCCTTACCGTTTCAGATTAACCAGCTCCTGAAGGATTTCATCTGAAGTCGTAATGATTTTTGAGTTTGATTGGAAACCCCGCTGAGCAACGATCATTTCGGTAAATTCATCTGTCAGATCTACGTTTGACATTTCAAGATAGCCTGCCAAAAGCTTACCCGTTCCGTTTTCGCCCGGAGTGGTGACTGCGCTCGCAGCTCCTGAACTTAATGATTCTCTGTAAAGGTTGCCTCCGATTTTTTCCAGACCGGCGCTGTTAGGGAACGTGACCAAACCGATTTGTCCGGCATCATGAACCTCATCCCCTGCATCAGTGTATGTAACGGTTCCGTCTGCACCGATGCTGTAATCTTTCGCATCAGTCGGAATATTGATTTTGCCGCCGCCGATTTTTTCAAGATAGTACCCGTCAGTCGTAACAAGGTTCCCTTGATTGTCCTTTCCGAAATTCCCCGCACGTGTGTAAACAATTCCCGCACCTGTATTAATCTGAAAGTAGCCGTCTCCGTCAATGGCTAGGTCGGTTTTATTCTGTGTAGCCTGCGGGGCGCCGGTTGAATGAACAACATCAATGGAAGAAGTCGCGGCACCCAAGCCGATTTGTTTTGAATTGGTCACGTTTGAACCGCCGGCGACTGTCTGGCTGATCATATCTTTAAATGTAACGCGGCTTTTCTTAAATCCCACTGTGTTGACGTTGGCGATGTTATTGCCGATTACATCTAGTTTTGTCTGAAAGTTTTTCATGCCGCTGATACCGGAATATAATGAACGTAACATGTTAAATTCCCCCTGAGTTTCTTATTATTTAGATGTTTCGCTGACGGCCGTGACATTCCACGGACTGACCTCTTTGCCGTTTTCAAGCACGAGCACGTAATTGCCGTTTGAATGCTTGACTGAATTGACTGGGCTTGTCTGATCCTTCCCGTCGCTGTCGCTGAATGTGACATTTTTGCCGATCCAGTTCACATACATCGTAAACGGATCTTGATTTTCTACAAATTTAGTCATCGTCGTATTCATATTCATCATTTGCTCCAATGAAGAAAATGTCGCCATCTGGCTGATGAATTCTTTGTCATCAACCGGATTGAGCGGGTCCTGGTTTTGAACCTGTGTCATTAAGATCTTCAGAAATTCGTCTTTCCCTAAATTCGTGCTGCTGTTTACTGCGGTGGTGCTCTTCGCGCTTGAAGTGGTTGAAGCGCCCGCCGCGGCATAATCCGAGTTTACTGATGTCAACTATTCTTCCTCCATTTCATTGAGAGAAAGCTCCTCCAGCATATCTCCGAAATCGCCTGACTGCTGCTGGTTCTTCTGCTCTCTCTGTCCCTGATGCTGCTGTTTATTGTGATCGGCCGTCTGCCCGTAAACAGGCTGCTGATCCCCGCTTTGAAGGGGGACTGTAAAACGGTCGACCTGGACCGACATATTCGGAAGCGACTGTTTCAGCTGAGGAAGATGCTGTTCCAGCAGCTCTTTCGCGGACTGGCTGGATGCGATTATTTTGCTTTGAAACATCCCGTTTTCGTTTGTCACCTTAATTGTGACAAATCCGAGGTTCTCGGGATTAAGACGAATCGTAAAGCTTCCGGTTGTTTTCCCGAAAGGCGTGTATTTCATCTGTTTCCAGCCGCTTATAACCTGATCCGTTAACGGTTTATTTTCTGCCGGCTGCTGTTCAGCTCCTGCGGACGTTTGCTGAATGCCGGCAAGGCTTCTCGTTCCCGAAAACAGTATATGTGCAGACAATTTGCTGTCAGGCGCCTTTGCGTGAGAAACCGTGCCGCCGTTTTGCTGTTCTGTTTTCCCGGCTGACTCTTGGGATGATTCAGATGATTGAGATAACACAAAAACTTTCAGCTCAGTTTCAGCCATATCCCATTCCTTTGTTCCCTTTTGAGAAAGGCCCGCAAGCTGCTCCGCGACGCTTTGAAAGCTCTTCAGCTCAGCGGCTGTCATGGAGTAAAGTTTAGATGCAGATTCGTTTTTCGGAAAAAATGTCTGCCGCAGGTCTTGAATCACGCGGTCTGGGACACCTTGTTTTTTCAATGCCTCTAATAAACGGGCGCCTTCCTGGTAAACCGCCTTTGCCTGCGCGCTGTCAGGCAGTTCCTGCTGAGATGTGAAGAGCTGGGATACGGCTTCTTGAATGAAAAGCAGCCCCTTCTCAAGCGCATCCTTAACGGAATCCCCGTCTTTTGCGGAAGAATCCGGCTCATCCGTTTCAGGCTTCACCCCATGCTGTTTTCCCGCTAACATGTCTTCAACAGATTCGGCAAGCTGTTTCAATAAAGGATGAGCTGTTTCAGCCGTCTGCTTTCCTTCAAGAGCTTTTACCGCCTCAAGCAGCTGTTTTAGCTGCAATTCTTTATCTTCCGGGCCGGCTTTCAGCCAATCACCGATTTTCGATAAGGCATCATTCAGCTCTGCGTCACTTGTTTTTGTTTCATCTCCGGGCTGCCGGGGAGAAGTGATTTCCGACAGGAGCCAGTTCTGAAATAGACCTAAGCTGTTTACATTCATCTTCACATTGCTGTTTTGCACAGTCTGCGTACGATTACCCGTTAATTCAAGCAGCTTCAACTTACATCACTCCTTATTTCCGTCAGCGGATAGTTTTTCTGTATATTTAGCCGCTTGTTCAGGAGTCATTTTCGTCAAGATTTCAGCAAGCTGCTTTTTACTTAATCCGTTTAAAATATCGAGGGCTTCTTTTTCTTTCAGCTTTACGATAATGCTTGCCGCTTTACCGCTGTCCATACTTTTATAGATGTTGATCATTTTATCTTTTCCGGCTGAATCCGCAGCGTCTTTTTTCGTTTCATCCGTCTTCGTTTTCTGCTGCTGTTCAGCTTCCTGTTTCAGTGAACGGATTTTCTGATTCAGATTATCGATTTCGGACTTGCTTGTGTCTAAATCTTTATTCAAAATGTTAATTTCACTTTTTTGTTCCTTTATGGTCTTTTCAAGAGAAGCCGTTCTGTCTTCCTTCTGCTTTTCCGCCGCGCTTTTCATTTCTTTCGTTTCGGGAACCAATTCTTTTAAAACAGGCGTTTTAGCGGCTGTTTCCTGAATCGGCTTCATTACATCAACGCCGGCAGCCCAAAGGATGATGCTTGCGACGATGATCAGAAAAATCAGCGGGATCATGATAAAAAGCAGGATTGAACCGAACTTTCCAGATCTCTTTTCTTTATCGGCCATTTCATTCGCTCCTAATGCCCCTGAATCATAAACTGCTTGATTGAAATGTCGTCCATTTCCCTCATCTCTGCAGCTTTGTCTTCAAGTGCGAACATATTAAATTGTTTTTCCCGCATTTTTTCAAATTTCTTTACTTCAATGTTTTTTTCGGTGAGCTGTTCCTGCTTCTCATTCATTTCATTTCGTTTCATGATGACAAGCTTTTGATAATGATAGATGGTGTTCTCAAGATTGGAAACGAATTGCTGATAATGTCTCATTTCCTGAACGCTCATCCCGCATTTCAGCTTTGATTCTTTGTCTTTTTCGAGCAATTCTTTTTTGCTCATATTTTCATATAGTTTTTCAGCCACTGTCTCAAATTCTGAAACCGATTGTCTGTATTCAGTCAATGTTTGGTCTTTTTCATTTTCTTTTAATTCCAGCAGCTTTTGAAATCTGAATTGGTATGCCACGATGTTTATTCCTCTTTTCCTGTCAGACTCGTCAATGCCGCAATGCTGTCTTCCAATTGAGCAGGTTCTTCCGTTCCTTGTTTTAAAAATTGAATAAGCTGCGGATAAAACTGAATCGCTTCATCAATTTCTCTTGATGACCCTCTTTTGTAAGCTCCGATATTAATGAGATCTTCAGAGTTTTGATAAGTTGACAGAAGATCGCGGAATTTGTTGGCCGCCTCTATATGCGATGTGTCTGAAATATTAGACATGACCCTGCTGATGCTTTTCAGGATGTTCACGGCCGGGAACTGCCCTTTGTTGGCAAGCGCCCGATCGAGAACGATATGCCCGTCTAATATTCCGCGCACCGTATCGGCAATCGGTTCGTTCATGTCATCTCCGTCAACGAGAACCGTATAAAAAGCGGTTATCGTTCCTTGTTCATTCGCGCCCGTTCTTTCCAGCAAACGGGGCAAAATAGCGAACACAGAAGGTGTATATCCTTTTGTTGTCGGCGGTTCTCCCGCTGCCAGGCCGATTTCCCGCTGAGCCATCGCGACCCTCGTGACAGAGTCCATCATGAACATCACATTCCGGCCTTTATCCCGGAAGTACTCTGCAATGGCGGTGGCCGTATACGCCGCTTTCAAACGCATTAAGGCAGGCTGATCAGAGGTCGCGACTACGACTATCGAGCGTTTCAGGCCTTCTTCGCCTAAATCCTTCTCGATGAATTCACGCACCTCGCGCCCCCGTTCCCCGACGAGTGCGATAATGTTTAAATCAGCTTCAGTCTGCTTCGCGATCATTCCCATCAGGGTGCTTTTTCCGACTCCGCTTCCGGCAAAAATCCCGATTCTCTGCCCTTTTCCTACCGTCAGCAGACTGTCAATCGATCTGACACCGACACCCATCTTTTCCCGTATCGGCGGGCGTTTCATCGGGTTTGGCGGCGGCTGTTCCGTCGAAACGGGGGACAAACCTTTCGGAAGCGCCCGGCCGTCAAGAGGTTCGCCGAACGCGTCGACAACTTGTCCGATTAAACCCGCGCCTACTTTGATGCGGAGCGACTCCCCAGTGGCCTCCACAATGCTGCCCGGCGCAATGCTGGCCGCTTCCAGATAAGGCATTAACAGAATGTTCTCATCTTGGAAGCCTACAACCTCAGCTTTAATCGCTTTTTTCGCATGGCCTTTCGGATAAATGAGACAAACATCTCCGATTGAGCTTTCGGGCCCTTTTGATTCAATCATCAGCCCGATGACCCGTTTAACCTTGCCGTAGCGCTTGTACGGATCCGCTGTTTCAATTGAGTCTATTAAATACTGTGTCTTCATTGCTCCGCTCCCGCCTCAAGCGCCGTTAAAAGTTTTTGCTTTAATTGCATCAGCTGGGTGTCTATGCCTGCATCAACACGTCCGAACGGAGTTTCTATCGAGCACGTTCCCTTCGCGGCTTTTTCATCGGCATATAAGCTTAATCTGCATTCTTTGTATAACAGCTGCTGAATTTCGTCCATATGCTGATGAACCGTCACATAATATTCAGGGTCCACATAGATGGAGATGTCATCATAATCTTTTACTTCGGCTACTACCTGTTTGACCAGCAGAAGAAAAGCCTCTTTATCATCACTTTTTTGCCGCCATACTTTTTTAGCGAGCGCAACGGAAAGCTCAATGATTTCTTCCTCAGCGCTTTCCAGTTTTTCCTCGACTGACTGTCTCGCCATTTCCATAACGGCATTGGCCCGGCTGATGAGATTGGCGTATTCAGCTTGAGCCTCGGCTTTTCCCAATGCCATGCCTTCTTCATATCCTTCTGCCTTTGCTTCTTCTATCAATCTTTGTTTTTCTTCCGCCCAGCGGTTTTTCTCTTCTTCAATCTGCCGAAGAGTGTGCTCAAATTGATTTTTCGCTTCTTCAGACACCCTGTCGGCTTCTGCTTTGGCAAAAGCCATGAGAGCCTCCGGATTTTCGGGTTCCTCCCGGTCTGGATGGGAATGTGTTTTCCTGACTTCCTGCAAGGAAAGCTTGCGCCGTTTTTGTTCAGGAGAAAATGATGATTGCTGTTTAATGATATTAGACAATAATATCGTCTCCTCCGCCTCGCGCGATTACAATTTCTCCGGCTTCTTCCAGCTTGCGGACGACGCCCACGATTCTTGATTGCGCCTCTTCCACATCACGCAAACGCACAGGCCCCATAATTTCCATTTCCTCTTTAAACGTTTCAACCATACGCTGTGACATATTGCTGAAGACGATTTCTTTGACTTCCTCGCTCGCAACCTTCAATGAAAGCAGGAGGTCGTCGTTTTCAACGTCTCTGATCACGCGCTGAATCGCACGGTTATCAAGGGTGACAATATCTTCAAAGACAAACATCCGTTTTTTGATTTCATCCGCCAATTCAGGATCTTGGATTTCTAATGAATCAAGGATCGTTTTTTCCGTTCCTCTGTCTACGCCGTTTAACACTTCAACAACGGCTTCTATGCCGCCGGTCTGCGTATAATCCTGCGTAAAGGAGGAGGACAGCTTTTGTTCAAGGACCCGCTCCACTTCATTTATGATTTCAGGAGACGTTCTGTCCATAACCGCAATCCTTCTTGCCACCTCAGCCTGAACGTCCGGGTTCAGCTCAGACAAAATCTGTCCGGCCTGCACCGGGTCAAGGTAGGATAAAATCAGCGCCATCGTTTGCGGATGTTCCTGCTGAATGAAATTTAAAATCTGTTCGGGCTCCGCTTTTCTCGCGAAATCAAACGGCTTTACCTGCAAAGAAGAGGTGAGCCTGTTTAAAATGCTTACCGCTTTGTCTTCTCCGAGCGCTTTTTCAAGCACTTGGCGGGCGTAATTTAAACCGCCTTGTGAAATATAGTCCTGAGCGATTGCGATATTATGAAATTCTTCAATGATTTCATCTTTTCTTTGATGATCGACGCTTCTGACTCCCGAAATCTCGAGTGTCAATCTTTCAATTTCTTCTTCAGACAAATGCTTGTACACAGAAGCTGATACATCAAGGCCTAAGGAAATCATGAGGATGGCTGCTTTTTGTTTTCCTGTAAGCTTGTTCTGATCACGTTTCGCCATTTTCCATTCCCCCTAATCCTCGTCCAGCCAGCTTCGAAGCAATTTAGCAAAGTCTTCCGGTTTTTCTTTAGCCATTTTTTCAAGCTGTTTTCGTCTGACTGTTTCTTCCGTTTCAATTTTCTCTTCGTTGATATCAGGCAATCGAACCGGCTCGGGCGGTGTTTCATATTCATATTCTTCGTATTCATCCTCTTGTGAGCGTTTCTTTCTGATGAGGAGAATAATAAGCAGAATAATGGCCGCAAGCAGTACGCCGCCTGTAATGTATACCCAGATCGGAAGACCTGAAGATTGTGCCGAATCTGTGTTCAGGCTTGTTTTTCCGTCAAACGGCTGAACGGATACAACGATTTTATTGTTGATATCATTGTCTGTCAGGTTTTGATTTTGCGTTTCGTTTTTATCAAGAGACGTTCTGACGACCGTTCCTAAAATCTTCTGTATATCAGCCTGTCTCTGTGCTGATAAGGAAGCGGCATTTTTCGGATTAGGCGGCTCCACCATGACCTGAATGCCTAAATCACGCACTTTATACGGGCTTTCCGCGATTTCTTTATGAATGCGGTTGACTTCATAGTTGATTTTATTGCTGCTTTTTTCGTAGTCCCCGCTGTTTGAACCGCCGTTTGTCTCGGCATAGTTCGCGGTGTCATTGCTTCCCGTTCCGGCCGTGCCGCCGTTGGCCGCGCCGTCGCCTTTATACGTTTCCGCAACTTTTTCGGCGCTTACCGCTATGCCTTCCATGTTATCTTTATCGACAGGTTCGACAGTGTCTTCAGTGCGTTTTTCCTTCGTGAAGTCAACATCCGCCGTCACGGAAACAACGACCTTATCCTGCCCCATCATTGTGCCGAGCAGTGACTGAACATGTTTTTGAATGTCCTTTTCGACCTGCGACTTAATACCTTGCTGAGAAGCATAACTGTCAGAAACGGACCCTGCACCGCTGTCACTTTTGTCATAATATGTAGAATTTTGATCCATTATGACGATATTATCTTCTTTTAAGTTCGGAACACTTTTAGAAACGAGATGGTACAGCCCGTTGATCTGGTTTTGATCAAGCGAGTAGCCCGGTTTCATCTGCAAAACGATTGATGCGGACGCTGCCGGCTGATCTTCACCGACGAACACGGCTTCTTTCGGCATATTGATCATGACCTTCGAGCTTTTAATACCGTCCATTTCATTTATCAGGTTTGACAATTCGGTCTGAGTCGCCTCAACCTTTAAAACGTCAAACTCATTATCCGTCAGGCCGAAGCCCGCATTTTGTCCGAAAAACGAATAATCAATTGATCCCGTTTTCGGCAGGCCTTCCGCGGCAAGCTGGACTTTAAGCGAATCCACTTGGCTCTCAGGAACCTTAATGACCGTGCCGCCGTCAGCAAGTTCAGAAGACACCTTTTTCGTATCGAGCTCTTCTTTAATCTTCCCCGCTTCTTCTGCGGACAAATCTTTATAAAGAGGCACCATCTTTTCAGACGAAGTAAAAATAATAACGACGATGAGTAAAATAATGAATGCGGCCAAGCCGCTTACCATGAGTATCTTCTGTGTTTTTGATCTGTTGTTCCAAAACGCTGCCGTTTTGGTTTTCATTTGCATTAGAGTACGATTCATGTTAACCCCCGGTCATTCCAGTCATTCTCTTTAATCTGACCACTACATCTGCATTCTCATGATTTCCTGATAGGCTTCCACGGCTTTATTGCGGAATTCGGTAGCGGCCGTCAGAGAAATATTTGCTTTTTGGGCAGCGATCATGACCTCGTCAAGGTTTACATCCTTTCCTGCAGCCAGTTCGTTCGTTATTTGGTCAGATTTTACTTGTGACTCATTTAACGAATCAATAGAGTTTTTTAAAAGCTCCGAAAAGCTTGTTTGGTTTGAAGAATCAGTTTTTTGAGTTTGGTTTAATTGATTCGTTACGTTTTGAGTGTTTTGGGTTTGTTGAAGCTGAAAAGGAGTAATAGCGTTAACCACTTACATCACCTTACTTTCCGATTTCTAACGCCTTCAAAAGCATGCCTTTGGAAGCGTTTAATGCAGTTACGTTTGCTTCATATGATCTCGTGCTGCTGACAAGATCCACCATTTCTTTTAATGGATCTACATTTGGTTTTTGTACATATCCGTCTTTATTCGCATCAGGATTCTCCGGATCATAAACGAGATTAAAAGCGGACGGGTCTTCCGTAACACCAGATACCTTTACGCCATTTCCCGCGCTTCCTGTTCCGTTCATCTTGGAATGTAAAAGGGACGAAAATGATTCGCCTCCGGATTGGAGAGATACCAGCTTTCTTCTGTAAGGCACCCATTCGCCATTTACCTGCTTCGCTCTCGTTGTATCCATATTGGCCAGGTTGGACGATACGACGTCCATCCGGACACGCTGTGCAGTTAAAGCGGAGCCCGAAATATTTAAGCTTTGAAAGCCACTCATTATTTTCCTCCTGTCAAGACGGTTTTCAGAGAATTGAATTTGCCGCTCATTCTTTCAACCAAAGCCTGATAATTAATTTGGTTTTCGGCTAAATCTGTCATTTCTTTGTCGATATCGACATTGTTTCCGTTTTGCTGGTACGATGTATCACTGCTGGACACGATAGAATAATCGTCCCCTGAACCCGTAAAGTCAACGTGCCGATAGTCGGTTTTTACCGCCTCAAGATTGGATGTTTCCTGATCTAACAAATTTCGGAAAGAGACTTTTTTTGCCTTATAGTTCGGTGTATCTATATTGGCGATGTTATTAGTTAAGACTTTTTGCTTAATGTCCGCTCTCCCCAAGGCATTCTCAAGATTTTGTATAGTTCCAGAAAATAAGTCCAAATCCACTTACCTCCATTTCAGATATTTTTCTCCTAAAAATCCTTGTCGAGAATTGTAAAACCATATGCTTATTGTAAGAAATAACAGGCTTAAAGTCTATGAAGTTAGGCTAAAAAAAAGTACTCATTTGTATCCATTTTACACATAGGTATAAAGTCCTAGAGTATTTGGACTACAAATATTTGATTAATATAAGACTGAAAATAGCCGAATTTCTGTATCTTCCCCTTATTTTCACACAGCAAGATGGATTATCTCAGATCAGATTCCAATAAGCAACTTTAAACTGCAACTTTTCACCTATTGTCCATAAAAAAAGCAGGACCCCCATTTTTAGGGATCCTGCTTTTGTCTTAATGAGATTTAAGGTTTTCCAATTCGATAAGGAATTTGTTGTTCAGAACTTTAATGTACGTCCCCTTCATTCCCAGTGATCTGGATTCAATGACACCTGCGCTTTCCAGCTTTCTCAGCGCATTAACGATTACTGAACGCGTAATGCCGACACGGTCGGCAATCTTACTTGCCACAAGCAAGCCTTCGTTTCCGTCAAGCTCTTCAAAGATATGCTCAATCGCTTCAAGTTCACTGTAAGACAGAGAACTGATCGCCATTTGAACAACCGCTTTGCTTCGCGCCTCTTCTTCGATTTCTTCCGCTTTTTCTCTTAAAATCTCCATTCCTACAACGGTTGCTCCGTATTCAGCAAGAATGAGATCATCATCTTCAAATTGATCCTGCAGACGGGACAGAATGAGCGTGCCCAGTCTCTCTCCTCCGCCGATGATCGGCACGATCGTTGTTAAGCCCGCTTGGAACAGGTCTCTGTTTTCTACAGGAAACGCCGTGTATTCGCTGTTGATATCAAGGTTTGAAGACGTCTCCGGAACATTGAACAGATTTCTCGTGTACTCTTCCGGGAACTGGCGGTCTTCAAGCATTTTTTTCATGCGGTCATTTTCAATCTGCTGATTAATAGAGTAGCCCAAAAGCTTTCCTCTGCGGCTGACGACGAAAATATTAGAATCAATGACGTCACGAAGCGTTTCAGCCATTTCTTTAAAGTTTACGGGTTTGCCTGCCGCAGCCTGCAGCATGCTGTTAATAATTCGTGTTTTTTGTAGTAAAGCCATGATAAATAATCCTCCTAGAATTCCTCTTATTAAATTTTCACAATATAAATTGACTTAGATCTTTGTTGTTTGCAATCGTTCCGAGCTTTTCTTCAACGTATTGCGGCGTGATAGCGACTTTTTCCATCGTCACGTCCGGCGCTTCAAACGACAGGTCTTCCAAGAGACGTTCCAATATCGTGTGAAGCCTTCTCGCTCCGATGTTGTCCGTATCCTGATTCACATGATAAGCCACTTCGGCGATCTTACGAATAGCTTCGTCAGAAAATTCAAGAGATATACCTTCTGTCTGCAATAAAGCCTGATATTGTTTTAACAGCGCGTTATCGGGTTCGACGAGAATCTTCACAAAATCATCTACCGTCAGCTTGCTCAATTCTACACGAATCGGAAAGCGGCCCTGCAGCTCCGGAATCAGATCAGACGGTTTGGCCATATGGAATGCCCCGGCTGCGATAAACAGCACGTGATCTGTTTTGACGGAGCCGTATTTCGTGACGACGGTAGATCCTTCGACAATCGGAAGGATATCTCTTTGAACGCCTTCTCTCGATACATCTGCTGAGGAAGAAGCCCCTCCGTTTTTTGCGATTTTATCTATTTCGTCAATAAAGATAATGCCGCCCTCTTCAGCTCTTAACACGGCCTCTTGGCCGACTTCATCCATATCGATTAATTTGCCTGCCTCTTCATTGGTCAGAACCTTCCTTGCTTCTCTGACCGTCATTTTGCGGCGTTTTTTCTTTTTTGGCACCAGATTGCTCAGCGCATCCTGCATATTCATGCCCATCTGCTCCATCCCGGAGCCTTGCAGCATGTCAAACATCGACGGCTGCTGCTCTTCCACCTCTACGGAGACGTAATGGTCTTCGAGCTCTCCCAATGCGAGCTGATGCGCCATGCGCTTTCTTTTCTCTTCAAGGCTTGCTTCTTCCTGCTGGTCGGCTTCATCATCATTTGCCGCCTGGTTTCCTCCGAAAAGCATTTCAAACGGATTTTTCACACCCGCTTGTTTTTTCTTTCCCGGAACGAGAAGCCGCACTATACGTTTGTTTGCATTTTCTTCAGCCTGTTCTTTCACTTCGCTGATTTTTTCTTCTTTAATGAGCCGCACGGATGTCTCAACGAGGTCTCTGACCATTGATTCGACATCTCTGCCTACATAGCCGACTTCTGTAAATTTTGTCGCTTCAATTTTTATAAATGGCGCACCGGTAAGCTTGGCGATCCGTCTGGCGATCTCTGTTTTCCCCACCCCGGTCGGGCCCATCATCAGGATGTTTTTGGGAACGATCTCGTCTCTCAGTTTTTCATCAAGAAGACTTCTGCGATAGCGGTTTCTTAATGCCACGGCGACAGCTTTTTTCGCATCCTGCTGTCCTACAATGTATTGATCCAACCGATCTACGATTTGTCTCGGTGTTAACGGTTTGTTTTCCATGCGCCTCAAGTCCTTTCTATTCAAGTTCTTCCAAAATGATCTGATCGTTTGTGTACACACAAATCTCGCCCGCGATTTTCAAAGCGGCTTTTGCAATATCTTTGGCGGACAGATTCTCTCCGGCATAGGTTTTCAGCGCTCTTCCTGCTGACAGGGCGTAGTTTCCGCCGGAGCCGATTGCCAAAATGCCGTCATCCGGCTCAATCACTTCACCTGTTCCCGATACGAGAAGCAAGGTATCCTGGTTCATGACAATCAGCATGGCTTCCAGCTTGCGCAGCACTTTATCGCTGCGCCATTCTTTCGCAAGCTCAACCGACGCACGTTTTAAATTGCCGTTGTATTCTTCAAGCTTCGCCTCAAACATTTCAAAAAGTGTGAAAGCGTCTGCAACAGATCCCGCAAATCCGGCCAGAACCTTTCCGTTAAACAGCTTTCTCACCTTTCTCGCGGTATGTTTCATGACTACAGCCTGACCGAATGTGACCTGGCCGTCTCCTGACATAGCGCTTTTCCCGTTATGCTGGACGGCAAAAATCGTTGTCGCATGAAAAGATGACATGAGAAGGGCCTCCTTTTAATTTTCTTTAAAAGCTCTCGGGTGGTGGGACATATATGTGTTTCTCAGCATTTCCTTCGATACATGTGTGTATATCTGCGTAGAAGACAGATTGGAATGGCCCAAAAGCTCCTGGACGCTTCTTAAATCAGCCCCTTCATTCAGCAGATGAGTCGCAAACGTGTGCCGAAGCATATGCGGGTGTATATGTAAAGTGCCGGATGCTTTTTTTACAAGCCCGCTTAAAATATACCGGATTCCTCTGGCGGTCAGCGGGCCGCCTCTTTGATTGACAAACAGCACATCATGAGGCTCCTTTGCTTTTTCAAGCAGGCACTGCCTTCCGCTGTTGATATACAGCTCCAGCGCATCACGGGCATATGAGCCGAACGGGATATAGCGCTGCTTCTTGCCTTTCCCGTGAACGAGCACCGTATCCATGAACAGGTCAAGATCGCCGACAGTGAGCGTACAGCACTCACTGACCCTCATTCCGGTCGCATAAAGAAGCTCAAGCAGGGCCTGATCGCGCATCCCTGACGGCTGACTTCTGTCTGAAACAGCGAATAGTTCCTCAAGTTCTTTTTCATAAAGAAACTTCGGAATCCGTTTCTCTTGTTTCGGCAGATGAACAAGCTGAAACGGATTCTCTTCAACAAGCTTTTCCCTCATTAAAAATTTATAGAAGCTTCTCAAAGCTGAAATTTTCTTGCTGATTGTTTTTCTTGACAGGCCTTTTTCATAAGCCTCTGTCAAAAATATTCTCACATCATGATATGCAGCTTCTTTCATTCCATTTATATTTTGAGCATGCAGAAACATCCCAAATTCTTCAATCGAATTAACATAATTCACAATAGTATATTGTGAATAATTTTTTTCAATTTGTAAATATTCAACGAATAACTTTAAAAAAAAGTTAACATTCTCAGTCATTATGAAGACCTCCCTCTCCGAAGGGCTTTTAAATGGTATCATATAATGCATCGAAGTTGCAATGAAAAGCTATATCGTTTTCGAAATAGTTTGAATAGTCTCAATTGCGCGTTTAGCGTATTCTTCATTTCGTTCTTTTTTGTTTTTAATTTTTACAGGCAATTCTTTTAAGAGGCCGAAGTTTGCATTCATCGGCTGGAAGTTCTTCTGGTTTGTCGTCGTAATGTAGTGAGCCATGCTTCCTATCGCCGTCTCCTGCGGGAATGTCACAAGATCCTGACCGAGCACAAGTTTGGCGGCATTGATTCCCGCTACAAGACCTGAAGCGGCAGATTCAACATAACCCTCTACGCCGGTCATTTGGCCCGCGAAAAACAGATCGTTCCGCTGTTTAAATTGATATGTCGGATTCAAAAGGCTCGGCGAGTTGATAAATGTGTTTCTGTGCATGACGCCGTATCTGACGATATCAACATTTTCAAGACCGGGGATCAGTTTAAGCACTTCTTTTTGGTCTCCCCATTTTAAATGTGTCTGAAAACCTACAATATTATAAAGCGTTCCCGCCGCATCATCCTGTCTGAGCTGAACGACTGCATAAGGGCGCTTGCCTGTTTTCGGATCTTCCAGTCCGACCGGTTTCATCGGTCCGAACAGCATTGTTTTCTTGCCTCTTTTCGCCATGACTTCAATCGGCATGCAGCCTTCAAAGAAGATTTCTTTCTCGAATTCTTTTAAAGGTACCGTCTCAGCCGTCGTCAATGCTTCATAGAAACGGTCGAACTCTTCCTCTGTCATCGGGCAGTTTAAGTACGCCGCTTCTCCCTTGTCATAACGGGATTTTAAGTACACTTTCTCCATATCGAGGCTGTCTTTTTCGACAATCGGCGCCGCCGCGTCATAAAAATACAGATACTCTTCTCCCGTGAGCTCTTTCAGCTGCTGTGAAAGCGATTCTGACGTAAGCGGTCCGGTCGCGATAACAGTCGGGCCTTCCGGAATCTCTGTTACTTCCTCAGTAAGAACCGTTACGTTCGGATGGTTTTTCACGAGATCCGTCACGCTTTGCGCAAATTCATGACGGTCAACGGCAAGCGCTCCCCCGGCCGGAACCGAGCATTTATCAGCAGATTGAATGATTGCCGAGTCAAGGGCCCGCATTTCTTCTTTTAATACGCCTACCGCATTGGCGAGTGTATTTGAACGGAGGGAGTTGCTGCATACCAGTTCGGCGAATTTATCAGTATGATGGGCTGCCGTCTGCCTGACGGGCCGCATTTCATATAGTTTCACTTGAATTCCTCGTTTTGCAAGCTGCCATGCCGCTTCACTTCCGGCAAGGCCTGCTCCGATTACATTAACTGTTTGCTGGTTCATTTCTTTTCATCTCCTGTTGTTTGTCCCTTCCACACAAAGAAGGTGAGCAAGGCTCTGCTCACCGCTACTTCTGTGGTTCTTCCTTATAATCGCATTCGACGCATTGGACTTGTATGCCTTTTTTAAGCTTTTTCTCTACGAGCATATTTTCACATTTCGGGCATTTTCGTTCAATCGGTTTGTCCCAAGATACGAAGTCGCATTCAGGATAACGGTCACAGCCGTAAAAGATGCGTTTCTTTTTTGATTTTCGTTCGACAATGTTTCCTTCATGGCACTTAGGACATTTTACGCCGATTTGTTTGACAATCGGTTTTGTATTCCGGCAGTCAGGGAAGTTGGAGCACGCCATAAATTTGCCGTATCGGCCCATTTTATAAACCATCCGGGAGCCGCATAACTCACAATCTTCATCGGCGTATTCAGGTTCAATTTCCACTTCTTTCATTTCGGCTTCCGCTTTTTTCACGCGTTTTTCGAAATCAGTATAGAAGCTGTCAATGATTTGAACCCATTCTGTCTGGCCATCTTCAACATGGTCAAGATCTCTTTCCATTTTAGCCGTGAATTCAACGTTAATGATTTCCGGGAAAAACTCCATGATAAGATCCAGCACGATCTGCCCAAGCTCAGTCGGCACAAACCGTTTATTGTCTAGTCCCACGTAACCGCGGCGCTGGATGGTGTCAAGAGTCGGCGCATATGTCGAAGGACGGCCGATCCCCAGTTCTTCAAGCGTTTTAACCAGGCGCGCCTCTGTATAACGCGGAGGCGGCTGAGTAAAGTGCTGCTCAGGCTCAATATCTTTCGATAAAACCGTGTCTCCCTCTTTAAGGTCCGGAAGCATGCGGTCTTTTTCTTCCAGCTGATCGTCTTTACCCTCTACATAGACTTTCATGAAGCCGGCGAATTTGACTTTACTTCCGTTTGCCCGGAATGTCAATCCGTTATTGCTGAGATCGACGCTCATCGTATCAAGGACGGCAGGCGCCATCTGGCTTGCAACAAAGCGCTCCCAAATCAGCTTGTATAATCTGAGCTGGTCTCTTCCAAGCACCGCTTTTAAGTCGGCAGGTTTTCTGAGCACCGAAGTCGGGCGGATCGCTTCGTGGGCATCTTGAGCGTTTTCATTTTTCTTTGCCGGTTTCCGTTTTCCCGCTAAGTACTCTTTTCCGTACGCCTGATCAATAAAAGCTGACGCTTCTTCAACGGCTGTATTGGAAATCCGCGTTGAGTCCGTTCTCATATACGTGATGAGCCCGACTGTCCCTTCTTTGCCGAGATCAATTCCTTCATATAATTGCTGCGCGATCATCATCGTTTTCTTCGCTCTGAAATTCAGCTTTCTTGCAGCCTCCTGCTGCAGAGTGGACGTTGTAAACGGCAGAGCGGGATTTCGTTTGCGCTCTTTTTTCGTAACCTTGTCAACTGTATACTTATTGCCTTTCAGCTGAGCAAGGATGGCTTTTACGTCTTCTTCGCTTTTTAAAGGAAGCTTTTTGCCGTTTTTTCCGAAAAATCCGGCTTCAAACGTCTCTTTTCCTTTTAAAAATGAGCCGGTAATCGTCCAGTACTCTTCAGGTTTAAAATCGTTGATTTCCTTTTCCCGGTCGATGATCAGCCGGAGCGCAACGGATTGCACACGGCCCGCACTGAGGCCTTTTTTTACTTTTTTCCAAAGAATCGGGCTGATTTTGTATCCGACGAGTCTGTCTAATATGCGGCGCGCCTGCTGTGCATCGACAAGATCCATATTAATCATGCGCGGATGTTTAAATGATTCTTTAATGGCGTCTTTCGTTATTTCATTAAAGACGACCCGGCAGTCCGAGCTGAGATCCAGATCAAGACTGTGTGCGAGATGCCATGCAATCGCTTCCCCTTCTCTGTCGGGGTCGGCCGCGAGATAGACTTTTTTTGCTTTCTTTGCCGCTGTTTTTAATTCTTTTAAAACAGGGCCTTTTCCGCGGATCGTAATATATTTCGGTTCAAAGTTCTGTTCGATGTCAACTCCCATTTGACTTTTCGGAAGATCCCGGACATGTCCCATTGAAGCTTTGACTTTATATTTCTTCCCTAAATAACGTTCAATCGTTTTCGCCTTTGCCGGCGATTCCACGATGACTAGATAATCAGACATTTTCATCCCCCTCAAGAGGTGTTCTCTCTCTTTTCAAGTATCAATTCATTTTAGAGCTGCCTTTTTATGGCTTTCAACATTTCATTCTTTATGATGAACGTCATTTTATACATGAAAATAATGTGCAACTTTAAATCCTCACTATTATTAAATATTACAATACCGTTTGTCAAACGATATTTCAAAAGGGTTCCGTATACTGAACGCATCGGGCGGTCAGCTCTCCGTCAATATCCTCTGCGCATAATACAGCTTTCGCCCCTTCTTGAATGAGTTTTATAGGTCCTCCGGAATATGGATTAAATATGGAACCCGGAACGGCAAATACCTCTCTGCCTTGATCGAGAGCCTGGTAAGCTGTGATTAATGAACCGCTTTTTTCTTTTCCCTGCACGACCACAATTCCTTCACTTAGTCCGCTGATTATGCGGTTTCTCATCGGAAAGTGCCATTTTTTCGGCTTTGTTTCAGGAGGATGTTCTGAGAGTAGGAGATGGTGTTCAGCCATGTATTCTGCTAACAGGAGATTTTCCCGGGGATAGATGTGATGGAATCCGCCGGCTATCACGCCGATCGTAAGCCCTTTTGCCCTGATGCTCGCCTTATGAGACAATCCGTCTATACCGGATGCAAGCCCGCTTACAATGACCCAGCCTTTTTTTGAGAGTTCGGCGGAAAGATGCCCAACCGCTTTTATTCCGTCTTCCGTCGGTTTCCGCGTTCCTACAATCCCGATTTTTCTGCCTTTTTCAAGAAGCAGCGTGTTCCCTTTTGCATACAGGACAGCCGGCGGATCATAAATCGCTTTAAGCCATGTTGGATAGCAGCTTGATGAAATCGGAATGACAGTAATGCCTTCGCGGCGGTAATCGGACAGAACTTCATCAAGTTCCGGATCCTTGCGCTCTATTTCCCGAAAAATTGCTTCCGGGGCTGTTTTCCCTTCTGATAAAACAGTTAATGGATGCGGATGCGGTAAAAAAGACAGAGAATGATCAGCTTTCCACCATTTTAATAGAAGAGACGGGGAAATGATTTGATTAATACTGCAGACCATTAAACAGCGCGATGCTTGATCCAAATCTGGAAACCTCCTCTTTTTTCAGCAAAAACAGGAACAGCCGTTACGGCTGCCCCTGCTTCGATCAGTGCGTTTTGCACGTTTCAAATAAGCCTTTTTCTTTTAACACCTTAATCAGCGTTTCACCCATTACAGAAGGGGTTTCCGCGACTTCAATTCCGCAGGCGTTCATCGTTTTGACTTTTTCTTCTGCCGTGCCTTTTCCTCCGGAGATGATGGCGCCCGCATGGCCCATGCGTTTTCCCGGAGGCGCGGTTTTACCGCCGATAAAGCCGACAACAGGCTTCGTCATGTTCGCTTTCACCCACTCAGCCGCTTCTTCTTCAGCTGTGCCGCCGATTTCTCCGATCATGATGACGGCATGTGTTTCTGGATCTTCATTGAACGCTTTTAACACATCAATAAAGTTCGTGCCGTTGACCGGATCGCCGCCGATCCCTACAGCGGTAGATTGGCCTACGCCGGCTTCTGAAAGCTGATGGACGGCCTCGTATGTCAATGTTCCTGAACGGGATACAACGCCTACATGACCCTTTTTATGAATGTATCCCGGCATAATGCCGATCTTGCATTCTTCAGGTGTAATAACACCCGGGCAGTTCGGCCCTATTAATCTCGTTTTCTTGCCTTCCATAAAGCGCTTCACTTTCACCATGTCCAAAACCGGAATGTGCTCAGTGATACAAATGACAAGATCAATTTCCGCGTCAACCGCTTCCATAATTGCGTCCGCCGCAAACGGAGCCGGCACGTAAATAACTGACGCATCAGCGCCCGTTGTATGAACCGCTTCTGCGACCGTATTGAATACCGGTACGCCTTCCGCTTCCGTTCCGCCTTTTCCAGGTGTTACACCGCCAACGATATTCGTGCCGTATTCCAGCATCTGCTTTGTATGAAATAAAGCGGTAGAACCTGTAATCCCCTGTACAATAACTCTTGTATCTTTATTGATAAAAACACTCATTATCTGGTCCCCTGCCTTTCATTCTTTCCTAAACTAAGGATACGATTTTCTGTGCGCCGTCTGCCATTGATTCCGCAGATGTGATGTTTAAGCCTGATTCATTCAGGATTTTCTTTCCTAAATCTACGTTTGTCCCTTCAAGGCGCACGACCAGCGGCAATGTCAATCCGACTTGTCTCGTCGCTTCAACAACGCCCTCGGCGATGACATCACACTTCATGATGCCTCCGAAAATATTAACGAAAATTCCTTTTACGTTTTGATCGGAAAGAATGATTTTAAAAGCTTCCGTAACTTTTTCTGCGGTTGCGCCGCCCCCGACATCAAGGAAGTTTGCAGGTTCTCCGCCGTAGTGTTTAATGATATCCATTGTAGACATTGCAAGACCCGCGCCGTTTACCATGCAGCCGATATTTCCATCAAGGGAAATGTAGCTTAAATCGTATTTTGACGCTTCGATTTCTTTCGGATCTTCTTCATCTAAATCTCTGTATTCCATAATGTCTTTTTGTCTGTATAACGCATTGCTGTCGAAGTTCAGCTTAGCATCCAGCGCCATGACGTTTCCGTCCCCCGTAACGACGAGAGGGTTGATCTCGGCGATGGAGCAGTCCTTCTCAACAAATGCTTTGTATAAACCGAGCATAAATTTAGCGGCTTTGCCGACAAGCTCTTTCGGGATGTTAATTGCGAATGCAATTTCCCTTGCCTGATAGCCCTGAAGGCCGACAGCCGGATCAATTACCGCTTTTTTAATTTTTTCAGGTGTTTTTTCCGCTACTTCTTCAATCTCCGTTCCGCCTTCTTCAGACGCCATTAAAACGATTCTTGAAGTAGCGCGGTCAAGTACAAGCCCGACATAGTATTCCTTTTTAATATCGCAGCCTTCTTCAATAAGTAAGCGTTTTATTACTTGTCCGTCCGGACCCGTTTGATGTGTGACGAGCGTCTTGCCTAACAGTTCTTCGGCATACTCTTTCACTTCATCTTTTGTTTTTGCAATCTTTACCCCACCAGCTTTGCCGCGGCCGCCAGCATGGATTTGCGCCTTTACGACATAAACCGAGCTTGACAGGCTCTCTGCTTTTTCAACTGCTTCCTCTGCTGTAAAAGCCACTTTACCTTCAGGAACAGACACCCCGTATTTTCTGAGGACTTCTTTTCCCTGGTACTCATGGATATTCATTTCCCATCCTCCTAACTTATGTAGCAAAACTAAAAATAGACTGCGCTTTCATTCTATATAATACTGGAAGAATTGTCTAGGGTTCAAAACAAAATCTTTATATCCTTCCAAACATTCTAACTTTTATTTTATTGAAAATATAAATTTAAACGGAGTCCGGGAAATGAATGGTCCTTATTTTTCGTTTTTCAGGGTTTCGTCCAGTCTGTAAACAAATGAAAAAATTTCGGCAACGGTTTCATAAAGCGCCTCCGGTATCTGATCGTCAACCGTCAAATGGCGCATTAATTCGACAAGGGTTCGGTCTTCCTGAATGGGGACCCCAGCCTTCTCAGCTTCTTTTATAATATTTTCCGCCACGTGCCCCCTGCCTGTTGCGACAACCTTCGGGGCTTGGTCTTTCTGCCGGTCGTAATGCAGGGCGACAGCTCTTCTTAACGGCGTTTGCTCTTTCATATTTTCACATCCACTTTTCTTCCGCCGTCTTTTTCTATAAACTCTTCCACAAGAGTGCTCTGGTCTTTCGGGCGCCGTTTTTTAGCCGTGACGCCTGACAGGCTGAAGCCCGTTTCTTTTACGGCTTCTTTTAAAGCCGGTACGAGAGGGTCGATGGCGGCCTGAAGCTCAAAATCAGTCTCAACCGTAATGGTCATTACATTTTGCTGAATCATGCAGTCCACAACGGTTTCTTGCAGTGTTTCAAGGTGCAGCAAAAACAGGAGCCTGCAATGTGACGGATCGAGTTTTCCGTCCGGCTTCTTCCGTCCTTTAAAGAGAACTGTGATGTCATTCTCATACGCGGACGCTCCCAGCGGAAATGACAGCACCATCTGCGTAAAAGAAGGGTTATGCTGCTCAATAAACAGCTGGCCGTTTAATTTATGAATAAGCGGTTCCGCCTCTTGTTTAACGGATTGGGGCGCCTCTTGAAGCGTCCGGACGGCTTGGAGGGCTGTTTTCAGCGCTTGTTTCTCCGGCTGAGGAGATACGCCTTTTTCAAGTGCTGTAATGAATGATAATTCATCACGCGTGCCCAGTCCTTTTTTGATTTTCTGCAAAAGGCTTAATACATCATGTTTTTCTGCATATTTCAATTCGGTGAGCTGAGCGGCTTTTTCGAAAACAGCCGCCTCCTGTTCTGTCAGATGTGCGTTTTGAAGAACAGGTGCTGTTTTCAATGTTTTTTCTTGAGAAATGAAAGCCTTAATGATCTCCGCCGTTACTTTTACGGGACGGTTTTCAGTTTTTTCTGCCGATGTCATTAATTTCTCTATAATCTGTTTTGCCGTTTTTTCAGGCAGTTCCGGATTTGTGCGTGCACTCGGAGGAGAAGGCTGGCTTGAGACTGCCTTTCCGTTTTCACGAGTCTCTCGGACAAATGGTGATTGTTTTGATTCCGTCCGTTCTCCTTCATCCATCAGCCCGGTTTCTGAGAGCGGCATGCGTGCAGCCTCGGCAAGCTTCTTCAGGAGACGTTCTGCATGAAGATCCGTTTCCGCGTTTAACACGTCAGAAACCGCCGCTTTGAGCACAGACAGCTCTTTTGCCGATTGCGGAGCCTGATTGATTGCCTGAAACAGTCCTGAGAGGAGGCGCCGGGTCGGAACCGGATATTTAACGGCATGAATGGCTGACAAGACTTCCGGATGTGCGGGCAGTTCCCGTTTCAGCGCAAATACGATTGTTTCCGCCGCTTTTTTCAATTCGGCGGCCGGAAGCGATTCAGCCCAGCGGATGCAAGCTTTGAGGCTGTTTTCCGTCATCGGCAGCTTCTGCTGCATAAACGTTTCGGCAATCTGCAGAGACACAGGGCCTGGTTTGACAGAAAGAGCGTTTAACAGTCTTCCCGCCGCTTCCTGAACGGTTTTCGGGTTTCCTTCGAATTGGTCGATGACATGAAGCCGGCCCGTTTTTTCCGCCGGCTGTTTGTCATAAGAAAACCAGTAATACGCCTGCGGACGAAGGGCGGTTTCAAGTTTTCCCTGCATCGTCCGGCCGCCGATTTGGATAAGAGCGCTTTGATCGTCCAGCAAACGGAGAACCTTCCCTAACAGCAGCCTTTGAGCGCCGCTGTCTTTACCGCCGTCTTGCCGGTCCGGAGGGATTTCCGCCGTCAGCTGTCTGAAAGCCGCTTGGATTTCGCCGCTTATGTTCATGTCTTAAGCCTCTTTTCTAACAATAAGATTGAACGGGAGCGAACGTTTTTCGGTGAATAGTTGTCGGTCCGTATGCCTGAAGAGCTTCAAGATGTTCTTTCGTTCCGTAGCCTTTATTTTTTTCAAAGCCGTACATGGGGTAGGTTTTGGCGTACTCAGCCATGAGACGGTCCCGCGTTACTTTTGCGATGCAGGCTCCGGCGGCAATTGACACGCTTTTGGCATCCCCTTTTATAACTGATGACTGCGGAATGTCAAGCGGAAGGGTCATGGCATCAACAAGCAGATAATCAGGTGTTTCCGTTAAAGCATTGACGGCTTTTACCATCGCCAGTCTCGCGGCCTCATAAATGTTGATCCGGTCAATGACGTCCGCATGGACAATGCCGACTCCTACAGCCGCCGCTTCTTCCGTGATCCGGCTGTAATACTCCTCGAGCTTCTTTTCCGACAATTTCTTCGAGTCCGTGAGACCGAGAATCTCGCATTCTGCCGGCAAAATGACGGCGCCGGCGACAACCGGTCCGGCAAGCGGCCCTCTTCCGGCTTCGTCAACACCCGCAATCAGGCGGAAGCCCTTTTTGGATGACAGTCTTTCGTATGCCGTCATGTTCAGCCATTGCTCTTTAAGAGCTTTTTCCTTTGCGTGCTTTTTCAGCCATTGCTCTAAAAGCGTCTGTACGCTTTTTCTCGGGTCTTTCTCACATTGGGCAAGGAAGGGGTCGCTTTCGTCCCTGACCTCTTGCAGGCGTTCTTTTACGCTTTTTACGGTTAATGTATTCACGTTCTCTTCTCCCTTACATTATGTATATCGGTATTCTGCGGAAAAAATAAAGACCCGCATCGCTGCGCGTCTTTATTCTGATGGTGTTTCAAATGAAAGCCTGCCGAATTTTTCCGTCCGGATGTCCCGAATGATGACTTCCGTTGTTTTATCATAGTCAACCATTCCGCCGCCCATCAAACAGCCGCGTTTTTCACCGATCGCGTCGAAAAGAGCGGCGATATCCTCAGGGATTTCCTGAAGTCCGTAGCGCTCCTTCAAGCGGTCGGGATAATGCTCTTCCAGAAAGCGCAGCCCGAAGACGGCCACATCCTGCAGGTTGATAATCGTATCTTTAATCGCCCCGGTGATCGCCAGACGCAAGCCGACAAGCTCATCTTCAAATTTAGGCCATAAAATTCCCGGTGTATCGAGCAGCTCTAATTCCTTGCCTACCTTTACCCACTGCTGTGAAGTGGTAATGCCGGGCCTGTCTCCCGTCTTGGCAATGTTTTTTTTGGCCAGCCGGTTAATGAGCGTAGACTTGCCGACATTCGGAATGCCGATGATTAATGCGCGGATTGCTCTCGGCCTAATGCCCTTTGCTTTCATTTTATCGAACTTATCCTTCAGCAGCTCTTTTGAGGACGGCACGATTTGATGCAGTCCCTGCCCGTTAACGGAGTTTATTGAAAGAGAGGGAATGCCCTGTTCCTGAAAGTGGTCCTTCCACTGAGCAGTCACAGCCGCATCCGCCTTATCGGCTTTATTTAAAAGCATAATGCGCGGCTTATTTTTTAAAATCTCCTCAATCATCGGATTTCTCGATGACATCGGGATTCTCGCATCCACCAATTCGTATACGATATCAATTAATTTCAGTTTTTCTGTTACTTCCCGTCTCGCTTTAGCCATATGGCCTGGGAACCATTGAATGGTCATGTGACTTCGACACCTGCCTTATTTACCGGAACCGGATGTTCCGATGATCTCTTATGTATTTTACGTTGCTTGTTCTGCTTTTACAAATTTCATATAAAAAAAGAGCCTGTTACGGGTAACAAGCTCTTTTCGTTCGTTATCATTATCGTCTGATTTCTTTAATACGAGCCGCTTTTCCGCGAAGTTCACGCAGGTAGTAAAGCTTAGCGCGACGTACTTTACCGTAACGTACAACTTCGATTTTCGCGATTTTTGGTGTGTGTACAGGGAATGTACGTTCAACGCCAACACCGTAAGAAATCTTACGAACTGTGAACGTTTCGCTGATTCCACCACCACGACGCTTGATCACAACACCTTCGAAGATCTGGATACGCTCACGGTTACCCTCAACAACTTTTACGTGTACACGTAAAGTGTCACCAGGACGGAACGCAGGAAGATCAGTGCGAAGCTGTTCTTTTGTGATATCTTGAATTAGTTTTTGCATCGTTTTCAACTCCTTCCAACAGATGCTCTTGGCCACAACTGCAAGGCACAGCGGAACATCGTTTTCAAGCTTCTGAAGGATAAGCCTCCTTAAGCCACAAGTAGTATCTTATCATATCTTCATCGCCTGCGCAATAGAATCTATTCGTTTTCCCACTCGGAAATCCATTTTCTTTGCTCATCAGTGAGAGGATAGTTTTTAAGAAGATCGGGACGTCTTAAAAAGGTTCTTCTGATTGATTCTTTATTGCGCCATTTTTGTATTTTTGCATGGTTGCCCGACAGAAGGGTCTCAGGCACTTTTAAGCCTCTATAATCTGCAGGCCTCGTATAGTGCGGATGCTCTAAAAGCCCCGTGCTGAAGGAATCCTCCACGTGGGATGCTTCTTTTCCGAGGACGCCCGGCAAAAGCCTGACAACGCTGTCGGCAATCATCATGGCAGGGAGCTCTCCCCCGGTCAGCACAAAATCCCCGATGGAGATTTCATCAGTGACAAGATGTTCCCGGATCCGTTCATCATACCCTTCATAATGTCCGCAAATAAACATGAGATGTTCCTCTTGTGCCAGCTCCTCGGCTTTCTTCTGCGTATAACGCTCACCTTGCGGGCAGACGAGAATAATGCGCGGCTTGGCGTCCGTACCGGCTGTCAGCTTTTCAACCGCATCAAATACAGGCTGCGGCTTTAACACCATCCCGGCTCCCCCGCCGTACGGGTAATCATCAACCGTTTGGTGTTTATTATCCGAAAAAGCCCGGAAATTGATGACGTCAAAACGGACAGCCTCTTTTTCCTGTGCTTTTTGCAGAATGGATGAGCCGAGCACCCCTTGAAACATTTCGGGAAACAGTGTTAAAAAGTCGATTTTCATTCGTCTATTAACCCTTCCATTACATGAATCTTAATTTTCTTCTCATTTATATTAATATCCTTTACCACAGAAGCAATATACGGAATGAGCGCATCTTTTTTGCCTTTTCTTGCAACCACCCATACGTCATTAGCCCCTGGCGTCAAGATTTCCTTCACTGTGCCGATCAGTTCCCCGTCTTCTGACACAACCTCGCAGCCGATGATCTCATGAAAATAAAATTCATCTTCTTCAAGCTCTCCCAAGTCTTCTTCAGGGACTTTGATCACCATGTTTCTTAGGTGTTCGACTTCATTGAGACTCGGCATTTCTTTGAATTGCAGCAGGTGAAACTGCTTGTGAAGCCTGTGGGCGCTTACCGTTACTTTGATTGGCTCCGCAGCCCCTTCCGCAAACAAATAGAGCGTATTGCCGGGCTTGTACCGTTCTTCGGCAAAGTCCGTTTTAGAAATGACCCGCACTTCGCCTTTAATGCCGTGGGTATTTACAATTTTGCCTACATTAAACCATCTGTTTGTCATATTATCACCTCGGGCGGATTTCAATTACTACCCCGTCTTTTATGACGATGGTATTTGCCGCTGTTTTTTCATGCCAGTTATCACCGACATTGATTGAAAGCAGCGCATCGATCTCCTTTTCCTTCACTTCGCTTCCAAGCGGGAGCGACTCTGTCTGGCTTATTTGGAAATCGATCATTTTGATTTTGTCTTGTCTTTTTTCAATGGCTTTTTTAAAAGATTCCGCTACATCGGGATTCTGCTGATCTTTTTCATGTTTTCTAAGCTGAAAATAGAGCTGGCTGCATTCTCGTTCAAGCGTCTGCTTTTTTTCTGCAAAAGAGGCCAAAAGCTTTTCCTTGCTTTGCTCGGTCAGAACCTGCATAACGGTTACCCTGTGAATAATCTGCATAGGACCAGACTCCCCACTCTTCCAACATATTTCTGTTCATTTGCCTTTTTTACGTGTAAAAAAAGGGGAGGTGCCGGCCCTCTCCCTTTTTCAGTCAAATATTTCAAATTGAACTTTCTTAGAAGACTGTGCGCCAGCTGCAAAAACGACGGTTCGAATCGCTCTTGCAGTCCGGCCTTGCTTTCCGATAATTTTACCGGTATCTGACTTATTGACAGATAAGCGCAGCGCAATCTTTTGATCAGTCTCTTCCTTTGTGACCGTTATGTCTTCCGGATGGTCGACAAGCGGAGCCACAATGCTGACAATCAAATCTTCCAAGTTCTGATCAGTCATTACTTGCCTTGTTTAGCGTTGTGGAATTTTTCCATAATTCCTTGGCTTGAGAACAAGTTGCGGACTGTATCAGAAGGTTTAGCTCCTGTTTGAAGCCATTTAAGAGCAAGCTCTTCGTTGATTTTCACTTCAGCCGGCTTTGCAACCGGGTTGTATGTGCCGACTGTTTCGATGAAACGGCCGTCACGCGGTGAACGAGAATCTGCTACAACAATACGATAGAAAGGAGATTTTTTTGCTCCCATACGTTTTAAACGAATTTTTACTGCCATTTTACTAGCACCTCCGAAAATATTTCAACAAGATAGTATATTAACAATGATAAAAGTGTTTGTAAAGTGTTTTTTCTTAACAACGGTTTTATCATGTATAACCGATTACATAAAAGGTAATTTAAAGCCTTTTTTCTTCCCTTTTGTCATGTTGGTCATCTGCTTCATCATTTTTTTCATTTCCTCAAACTGCTTTAAAAGACGGTTGACTTCCTGAACGGATGTTCCGCTTCCTTTGGCAATCCGCTTCCGCCGGCTGGCGTTAATGATATCCGGCTGTTCTTTTTCAAGAACAGTCATTGATTTAATGATCGCTTCCACATGATTCAGCTGTTTCTCATCGACTTGGATGTTTTTTAAGCCTTTCATTTTGCCTGCGCCGGGCATCATTTGCAGCAGTTCGTCAAGAGGCCCCATGTTTCGGACCTGGCCGAGCTGCTCCAGAAAATCATCCAATGTGAAGCTCATCGTTCTCATTTTCTGCTCAAGCTCTTTGGCTTTGTCTTCATCAACGGTCGCCTGAGCTTTTTCAATCAGCGTCAGCACGTCACCCATTCCGAGAATCCGGGATGCCATCCGTTCAGGATGGAACGCTTCAAGAGCATCGAGCTTTTCTCCCATTCCGGCGAATTTAATCGGCGTTTCGGTGACCGCGCGGATAGAAAGCGCCGCACCTCCGCGGGTATCCCCGTCAAGCTTTGTTAAAATGACGCCCGTTAAACCGAGCTGGTCATTAAAGCTTTTGGCGACGTTTACCGCATCCTGACCGGTCATTGAGTCGACGACAAGGAAAATTTCCTCAGGATTTGCGACTTCCTTTACGCCGGAGAGCTCATCCATCAGTTCATGATCGATGTGCAGCCGTCCGGCGGTATCTAAAATCACATAATCATGATGCTCTTCCTTCGCTTTTTCAATCGCCTGTCTGGCAATTTCCACAGGGCTGACCTGATCGCCAAGCGAAAAGACCGGCATATCAAGCTGTTTCCCCAGGGTTTCCAGCTGTTTAATCGCGGCGGGACGGTAAATATCCGCCGCCACGAGCAGCGGTTTGCGGTTATGTTTTTTGCGCAGCAGGTTGGCAAGCTTCCCCGTGGTTGTCGTTTTACCGGCACCTTGGAGCCCGACCATCATAATAACGGTCGGGGGGCGTTTGGCGACGGCAATCTTGCTTTCTTCGCCGCCCATCAGCTCGGTAAGCTCTTCTTTTACGACTTTAATAACCTGCTGACCGGGTGTCAGACTCTGCATAACGTCCTGTCCGACAGCCCGTTCACTTACTTTTTTCACAAAATCCTTTACGACTTTAAAGTTAACGTCAGCCTCAAGAAGCGCAAGACGAACTTCACGCATCATCTCTTTTACGTCTTGTTCGCTGACTTTTCCTTTTCCGCGGATTTTTGAAATCGTCTTTTGCAGTCGGTCGGCTAATCCTTCAAATGCCATTGTTTGCCGCCTCCTAATCTAATTTCTCAAGCGCTTCAATCAGAGCCGTCATTTTTTCCTCTTCCTGCAACCCGGAAGCAAGCTCTTTCAGCTTTGTAAACATTTCTTTACGCTCCTGAAACTTTTTAAAAAGGAGCAGTTTTTCTTCATATTGTTCAAGCATCGCTTCAGTCCGTTTGATGTTATCGTAAACGGCTTGCCTTGAAACGTCATACTCTTCGGCTATTTCACCAAGGGAGAAATCGTCCAGATAATAAAGCGACATATAGCTCTTTTGTTTTGACGTCAGCAACGACTGATAGAAGTCAAATAAATAGTTCATTCTCGTCGTTTTTTCGAGCGACATTTGAGCTCTCCCCTTTGTTAAGTCAAATCCCTTTACAAAAACTTAGTTTACATGGTTTCAGAGCGTGTGTCAAGTTTTTATCTTGTCAAAGCATGATGCTCTTTTTACATAATAAGTTTTTTCAAAAAAATTCATATAGACCGTCGTTAAAATACTCGAATTCTTGTTTTGATACACGATAGCGGCAATAGCCTTCGTAAAAAGCATTGAGGCATGCTTCATTTGTGACAAAATGACTGATCGCTAATGATTCATCATATCGCGGATCTCCCGCCGATATTCCCGCAGCATCGATAAACAGATAGACCTCTCCGTCTTTCACCAGCACATTATCAGTCGTGCAGTCACCGTGTATCATTGTCTGCTGAACAGGAACAGGCCTGCACCTGTCCAATTCCTTCAAAAGCTCTGCACTTCCTTCAGCCTGTCCTTTTTTGACATATTCTCCGGCTCGTTTGATTTGCAGATCGAGCCAGTCTGTTTCCGGCTGTAAACCAGAGACCATTTCAGTTTCATGCAGCCGTTGCAGAAACTGGCCGAAACTTTTGATCAGCTTTTTCTTTTCAGTATCCCCTTTTGCTTTTCTTAAAGCCGAAGTCAGGGTGATTCCATCCTCAAATGACATGATGATATGGCTGGCATGCTGTTCCTGTATCATCCCATAATAAATAGGAACAGGCAGACGACGAGTTTCCGTCAGTTTTTGTAAAACGAAGGCTTCTCTCATTAACCATTCCCGATACTTCTGTTGAAAAGAACTTTTCAGCAGAAATGCGTCTTGGCCGGTCACTATTTTTCGAACGGTTGAAGTGCCTCCCTGTTCATCCAACAGCGACATACGGTTTATCGCGCCGATCTTACTTTCCAATTCAGCTTTCAGCCATTTGTCCAACAATTGCCCCCTCCATTCCGATCTATCAATGCGTATAAAAAAACGAGTATAAAACCGTCCATTTTATACTCGTTTTTTATTCATTAATCCTCGGCTTTTTCAACTAAATCAGAAAAGAGACCGTATACGTAAGATTCTGCATCAAACCGCTGGAGATCGTCAACCTTTTCTCCGAGGCCGACCAGTTTCACGGGGATGTGAAGCTCATTGCGGATCGCCAAGACGATACCGCCTTTAGCGGTGCCGTCAAGCTTCGTTAACGCGATACCCGTCACATTCGTCGCTTTGGAGAATTCTTTCGCCTGCGCCATCGCATTTTGGCCTGTCGTCGCGTCCAGCGCAAGGAGAACCTCATGCGGAGCCTCAGGCACTTCGCGTTCGATGACACGTTTGACTTTTTCAAGCTCTTTCATTAAGTTTACTTTATTCTGAAGGCGGCCGGCCGTATCACAAATCAGCACATCCGCTCCTCTTGCTTTAGCCGCGTGTACGGCATCATAAATAACCGCAGCAGGGTCGCTTCCGGCAGCCTGTTTAATGACAGGCACGCCTGTACGCTCCCCCCACACTTCAAGCTGTTCAATCGCCCCGGCTCTGAAAGTGTCTCCGGCAGCGAGCACAACGGATTTGCCTTCATTCTTCAGCTTATGGGCAAGTTTTCCGATCGTTGTCGTTTTTCCGACGCCGTTTACCCCGACAAGCAGAATAACGTTCAGGCGCTCGTCCTGAATATTTAATTCAGAAATCTGTTCGTCGCCGCTGTTATAAATGTCGACAAGCTTTTCAGAAATGACGGACTGCACTTCCTGAGGATCTTGGATGTTTTTCAGCTTCACTTCTTTTTTGAGCTCATCAATCAGCTCCATAACGGTTGTAAAACCTACGTCAGCGCCAATCAGCACTTCCTCAAGCTCCTCGAAGAAATCCTCGTCGACTTTCCGGTAGCGGGAGACGAGTTCGTTCACTTTATTTGAGAAGGAATTTCTTGTTTTTTCAAGACCATCTTTAAATTTTTCAGAGACGGAGTCTGTCTGTTTCGTGATTTTCTCTTTTAATTTTTTAAAAAAGCTCATCTTTCAACCTCTTTCCTCGTTACTGAACGAATTCTTTTGTTTCTTCCAGTTTGACCGAAACCATTCGGGAAACGCCGGATTCCTGCATCGTAACACCGTAGAGGACATCCGCTTCTTCCATGGTGCCTTTTCTGTGGGTGATGACGATAAACTGGCTGTCGCCGCTGTATTTTTTTAAATATTGCGCAAACCTGAATACATTGGCTTCATCAAGCGCAGCTTCCACTTCATCAAGGACGCAGAACGGCACGGGCCTTACTTTCAGAATGGAGAATAAAAGGGCAATGGCAGTCAGCGCCCGTTCTCCCCCTGACAAAAGATTTAAGTTTTGCAGTTTTTTACCCGGAGGCTGCGCGATAATGTCCACCCCGGAATTAAGAAGATCATTCGGATCAGTCAGCTTCAGTTCAGCCCGTCCTCCTCCGAATAAAGAACGGAACACGTCGTTGAATTGAGAACGGATCTGGATAAACGTTTCATGGAATCGCTTCGTCATTTCAGAATCCATTTCTTCAATGACTTGAAACAGTGTGTTTTTCGCTTCCGTCAGGTCATTTTTCTGCTCTGTTAAAAACTGATACCGTTCGTTTACTCTTTCAAATTCATCGATGCTGCCGAGATTGACCGTTCCGAGCTCTTCAATTGAAAGCTTGATCAGTTTGACCCGTTTTCTCGCCTCTTCAGGCTCGAGTTCGAGCTGATATTGTTCTTTTGCTCCTTCAAAGGATAAGCTGTATTCCTCGCGTAAATACTGCAAGAGATTATCAAGCTCAACTTCCATCCGGCCGAGTTTTACCTCTTCATCTTTCAGAATGTCTGTTTTTTGCTTATACAGACGCTTCATCTCTTTCAGTTCAAGCTCGTTCGTATCAAGAGCCCGCTGGAGCTTCACACGCTGGTCGCGCCGGCTGGCGATCAATTCGATCGTTCTCGTTTTATCATGAAGCTTGTGATGGGCTGCTTCTTCAAGCTGCTCCTCACCGCTTGTGCTGGACGTCATCTCTGAGGTCAGGAGGCTTAAATCTTCCCGTGTTTCTTTCAGAGCGAGCTGCGTTTCTTCAAGCTCTTTTTTCAGCCGTTTGAGGTTGTCTTCCTCACTCGAGCACGCCTGTTCTTTTTTCGCAGCGGCCACTTTACATTCCGTCAGTTCATGAGAGAGCGTTTCTTTTGTTGAGGATAGGGTCTGCTTTTGTTTTGTCAGCCTTTCCATCTCTTCCTCAAGCTCTTTCAGCTGGCCGGATGCCTCACTCAGCTGTTCTTCCAGAGCTGATTTGCGCGTCTCTTTTTCCCGGCTGCTTTCGGTCAGTGATGCTTTCTCCTGATCGTAAAGCTCCAGATGGGTATTGATGTTCTTTTCAGCGACTTCGAGTTCATACAGCCTGCCTTTTACATCCTGCTGCTTTGTTCTGAAAGCTTCACCGTCTTCACGGAGACCGCTCAGCGTATGTTCAAGCTCTTGAATGGCCTGCTTCAGCGTTTTGACCTCTTTTTCGAGCAGAGCTGTTTTTTCTTCCATTTCGGCAAGCCGCGCAGTCACCGTCTCAAGCTCACGGCTTCTGCCGAGCAGAGAATTGTTTTTCTTTTTGACCGCGCCGCCTGTCATTGATCCGCCTGGATTGACGACATCGCCCTCAAGCGTCACGATGCGGTAGCGGTGCCCGAGAAGCTTGGCCAGTTCATTCGCACCTTTTAAATCTTCAGTGATCAGCACGGTGCCGAGAAGGTTTTGAATGACATTCCGATACGCGGCATCATATGTGACAAGCCCGCTCGCTGTGCCGAGGAAAGACGGATGCTTCTGAGCCGTCTGTTCATCACGGGTTTGGAGCTGGCGCGGTTTCATAACCGTAAGCGGCAGGAACGTCGCGCGGCCGAATGAATTCTGTTTTAAATATTGAATCGCTTTCCGCGCCGCCTGCTCGTCGTCTGTGACAACGTGCTGCGCCGCTGCGCCGAGTGCAATCTCGATCGCCGTTTCATACTTTTGTTCGGTGGCAATCAGTTCGAGAACGGCGCCGCGGATGCCGCCGAGCTTCTCTTTCTGCTTCAGCACTTCTTTTACGCCTTGGTAAAATCCTGAAAAATCGCCTTGCATCGTTTCAAGCATATCTTTTTTGGATCTGGCCTGCTGGACGAATTGATATGCCTGATACAGCGCTGATTCTTTCTTTTCATACTGGCGTTTTTTCTGTTCATATGCTGTCTGGACTTCGCGAAAGCGGACGACCTGATTGTGAATATCCTCTTCAACGGCGGCCAATTCTTCTTCGCACGCCGCTTTGCGGACTGCAATATCGTTACGTTCTTCAAGATATTTTTCATTGTTTGCGGTCAGTCTCGCCTGCTGGACCGCAGATTGGGACATCTGGTCATCCAAAAGCTGCAGCTCGTTGCGAATCGACGCCTGGCTGTTTAACAATTCAAAGTAATCGCTTTTTAATTGTTCAATTTTCTCATCTACATTTTCATTATGCAGACTGAGAGCCTGCTGCTTTTCTTTCACTTGAGCGTTTAACCGCTTCACTTCCGCACGCAGCTTATCATAGACGGCAGACTGCTTTTCAATGTCCGCTTTCAGTTCGGCTTCTTTGTTCGTGTAATGTGTAACGGATTCCTCAAGCTGTTCCCGGTTTTGCGCGGCGTTTTTTTTGCGCTCTTTCAGCACTTCTTTCCGGCCTTCCAGCTTTTCCAGCTCTTCACTTGTCACGAGCAGAACCTGCTGCAGTTCGTTGACGGATTCATCAAGCGCGTGGATTTTATCTCTCGTCTCTTCTATCATCGCTTCTTTTGCGGATAGAGCCGATGATTCCGCCAATTCTTCTTCTTTAGCAGCCTGCACCTTGTCTTTTAAACCCGACCATCTGCCATGCAGTTCTTCGATGTCAAAGGCGGTAAGGGCAATTTCGACATGCTCAAGCTCTTTCTTTTTTTCTAAGTAGTCTTTGGCGATTGATGCCTGGATTTTCAGCGGTTCGACCTGATCTTCAAGCTCGTGGAGAATATCTTCCACCCTGTTTAAGTTATCCTGCGTCTCAAACAGTTTGTTTTCCGCTTTTTTCTTTCTTGTTTTATATTTCAGCACGCCGGCCGCTTCTTCAAAAATACTGCGGCGGTCTTCCGCTTTGCTGCTGAGAATCTCTTCGACTTTCCCCTGGCTGATAATAGAGAATGCTTCTTTTCCGAGCCCGGAGTCCATAAATAAGTCAATGATGTCTTTCAAACGGCACTGCTGATTGTTGATGAGAAATTCACTCTCTCCGGAACGGTACACCCGTCTCGTCACGCTGACTTCGTGATAATCGATCGGGAGAAAATGATCTTCATTATCAAGCGTTAACGTGACTTCGGCAAGGTTCAGCCGCTTGCGCGAATCACTTCCCGCAAAAATGATATCTTCCATTTTTCCGCCCCGAAGCGAGCGGGCTGATTGTTCGCCGAGCACCCAGCGGATGGCTTCGGTAATGTTGCTCTTTCCGCTGCCGTTCGGACCGACAACGGCCGTGACGCCTTTTACAAAGTCAACGGATATCCGTTCTGCAAATGATTTAAATCCTATAACGTCTAAACGTTTGAGGAACATCCCAGATCCTCCTTATCGTATAAGTATCTCAATATTATCATAATCACCCGCTTATATCAGGCGCAGACATACTGAAATCCCCCTAGGGAAACAGGGGGATTTTATTGTTTCGTATGATGTTTTTGCATTTTTGCAAGAGCTTCCTGTGCCGCATGCTGCTCGGCTTCTTTTTTGGAACGTCCGTTCCCGATACCGAGCGCCTCACCTTTAAGGGAGACAAGCGCCTCGAATTCCCGGTTGTGGGCAGGCCCTTTTTCATTGAGAATTTTGTACTCAAGCGATCCTTTTCCGTCCCGCTGTACAAATTCTTGAAGCTGGCTTTTGAAATCCATCACATGAGAAAAAGCACCATCGTTTATTTTAGGGAACACGTACACTTTCAGGAATTGCTGAACCGGGTCAAGGCCCTGATCCAGATACAGTGCGCCGATAAACGCTTCAAACACATCCGCTAAAAGCGCAGGACGCTTTCTGCCGCCCGTCATTTCTTCTCCTTTTCCCAAGAGAACAAGATCGCCGAATGACAATTCATGGGCAAGTGAGACGAGTGACGGCTCGCATACGATAGCGGCTCTCAGCTTCGTCAAATCTCCTTCACTCATGGCCGGATATTTGGCAAATAAGAATTGGGAGATCGTCAGTTCCAAAACAGCGTCACCTAAAAATTCAAGCCTTTCATTGTCTTCATACGGCTTTTTCCGATGCTCATTCACATAAGATGAATGTGTAAATGCTTGATACAAAAGTTTCTCGTTTTGAAAATGAACCGAAATCCGTTCTTGGAACTCTTTAAATTGCTCTATTTTTTTATAGAACTTTTTTTTATCTTTAAAATGTGAGTGTTTTGACATAGTAACCTCCATAGGCACATCAGGTTCACCGCGCTCCCCGCCGTAAACGGAATCAGCAGCGCGTACAGCGTCAGACGCCGGTAACCGAACGATTAAAGGGCTAAAGCCCCGCTGTCAGGCGGGACTTTTAGCATCAGCTTATTGCTGGTTTTGTATGTAGTTCACAGCGTCGCCGACTGTTGCAATCTTTTCAGCATCTTCGTCAGAAATCTCCATATCAAACTCGTCTTCAAGTTCCATAACAAGCTCAACTACATCTAGGGAATCAGCACCTAAGTCTTCCTTGAAAGAAGCTTCAAGTTTGACGTCAGCTTCATCAACGCCAAGGCGGTCTACGATGATTTTCGTTACACGCTCTAATGTATCTGCCATAGCAATTCACCTCCCCTCAAGTATTATAGAGGATTCGTTTTTAAAAAACTAGAGAAACTAGGATGAAATTTTAAAAACAAATCTTTACATCACCATTCCGCCGTCAATATGAAGGGTTTGGCCCGTCATATAACGCGATCCTTCAGAAGCAAGGAACGTAACAACGCTGCTGATATCGGAAGGATCACCGAAACGCGCGAGCGGAATCTGCTTCAGCATTTCATCTTGGACTTCTTTAGAAAGCTTGTCCGTCATATCCGTGGAAATAAAGCCCGGAGCAATGGCATTAACCGTAATATTTCGGCTCGCAAGCTCTTTGGCTGATGACTTCGTTAAGCCGATTACACCGGCTTTTGCCGCCACATAGTTTGCCTGGCCGGGGTTTCCGCTGACGCCGACGATTGATGATACGTTGATAATCCGGCCGGAGCGCTGTTTCATCATCTGTCTTGTCACGGCTTTCGTGCAGTTGAATACACCTTTTAGGTTAATGTTAATGACATCATCCCATTCATTTTCTTTCATTCTCATCAGAAGATTGTCTTTTGTGATCCCCGCATTGTTCACGAGAATGTCGATTGAAGAAAATGCAGCGACAGCCTCTTTCATCATGTTTTGTACTTCTTCGGAATTTGATACATCAGCTTTTACCGCGATCGCGTTTCGGCCCAAAGATTTGATTTCATCTACGACTTCGTTCGCTTTCGCTTCATTCCCGGAGTAGTTGACTACTACGTTACAGCCGTTTTTCGCAAGATCAAGCGCGATCGCCCGCCCGATTCCGCGGGACGCTCCCGTTACCACTGCTGTTTTTTCATTAAGCATCCTGATTCTCCTCCTTCAGCGTTTGAATCGCCAGTTCGATGGTTTCATGGTCAGAAACCGCGATTGTTTTAAGGCGGCGGTTCACTTTTTTCACAAGGCCTGAAAGCACTTTTCCCGGCCCGATTTCAACAAACGTCGTGACGCCTTCGTCAATCAGTTTGTTAATGGTTTCTTCAAAGCGAACAGGTGAGTACAGCTGTTCGATCAGTTTTTTCTTGATATCGTCTTTTTCTGTCATAACGTCAGCCGAAACGTTTGAAATCACGGGAACAGCCGCATTTTTTAACTCACAGGCGCTGAGCACCTCCTCGAGTTTTTGCGCTGCCGGCTTCATTAATTCAGAATGGAACGGTCCGCTTACTTCTAATGGGATTGCCCGTTTTGCTCCGTTGTTTTTCGCTTCCTCTGAAGCCAGCTCCACGCCTTTTGCCGTTCCGGAAATTACGATCTGGCCGGGGCAGTTCAAGTTTGCAAGCTGTACGAGATGACCGTTTTCCGTCACTTGATCCGTCACCTTTTTCAATGACTCCGCATCCATGCCGAGAATAGCGGCCATGGCGCCTTCTCCGGCCGGCACGGCTTCATTCATGAATTCTCCCCGTTTTCTTACCGTGTAAACGGCATCTTTAAATGTCATCGCTCCCGCCGCAACAAGCGCCGAATATTCTCCGAGGCTGTGGCCGGCGGTGAAATCAGGCGTGATGCTGGATTCTTTAAACTTTTCCAATACGGCGATGCTCGTTGTCAACAGCGCAGGCTGCGCATTGTATGTAAGGGTTAATTCTTCGGCGTCACCTTCAAAAATGAGCGAGCTCAGCTTTGTTTCAAGCGTTTCATCCGCTTCATCAAAAATACGTTTTGACGCTTCTTCGCGTTCGTACAGGTCTTTTCCCATACCGATATATTGTGATCCCTGTCCGGGAAATAAAAATGCAATCTTACTCATGATGCGGTAACCTCCAGACTACTCATCTGTTTTTTCTTCTTTTACTTCTTCTTCTATAAATGCGGCCACGTTTTGGCTGACCATTTCTCTCGCCTGGCGCAGCGCATGGTAAACAGCGCGTGCGTCAGAAGAGCCGTGCGCTTTAACGACGGGCGCTTTCAAACCGAAAAGACTCGCCCCGCCGTACTCAGAATAGTCCATTTTCAGTTTCATTTCCATCAGCTTCGGCTTCAGCACTCCCGCTGCGAGCTTAGAAACAAAACTTGAAGTCAGTGTATCTTTCAGCATTTTGAAAATCGATAACGCTGAACCTTCCAATGTTTTCAACGTGACGTTGCCCGTAAAGCCGTCTGTGACGATGACGTCAGCAGCGCCTTCGAGCAAGTCTCTCGCCTCAACGTTTCCGACAAAATTCACGTTTGTTTCTTTTAATAGTTCAAACGTCTTTTTTGTCAGGTCGTTTCCTTTCTTTTCTTCCGTGCCGACATTTAACAATCCGACGCGGGGCGAGCTGATTCCGAGAACCTGCCGGGCATATACAGATCCCATAATTCCGTACTGGACGAGATGCTCCGGTTTGGCATCGACATTGGCTCCCACGTCCAAAAGAAGGAAACCGTCGCCTGAAACGGTCGGAAGCGTCGGCGCAAGCGCAGGCCGGTCGATTCCTTTAATTCTGCCGACGATAAACAGTCCCGCTGTCATGAGTGCGCCCGTATTCCCCGCTGAGATGCAGGCGTCCGCTCTGTTTTCAGCCACTTCCTGCGCCATCAGCACCATAGAAGAGTTTTTCTTTCTGCGTACGGCGCGGACCGGTTCATCCGTCGGTTCAATCACTTCATCGGCGTGCAACACAGTGATGCGGTCTGATGTTGTTGACAAGTGTGATTCTATCGTTGTCTTGTCACCGACCAGCGTAATATGAAGATCGTCAAATGCCTCAATACTCTTCATTACTCCGTCAATAACAGCTTTGGGTGCGTTGTCGCCCCCCATTGCATCTACAGCTATTCTCATGCATGCTCCACCTTTATGATTGTTTTGAACGGTACATGTCAAAGCTGCCGGAGAACACGACTTCTTCTCCCACATAGCTGTTGACTTCAACTACCGTTCTGCCTTTTTCTTTTTCGACTGCCGTCACTTTGGCTTTCGCAACGACGCGCTCGCCTTCTTTCACCTGTCTTGTAAAGCGGATATTTGCGCTTGCGGTCAGCGCCAGCTCATCATCAATGACGGCTACGGCGAGTGAGTTCGCCTGCGCAAACAAATGATGCCCCCGCGCAATTTGATTGCGGCTGAAGACATGTTCGCGTCTTACTTCTAATATGGAAATGGCCTGGCCGTCAAGCTCCAGATCAATAATTTCACCGATCACTTCGTCTAAAGACAGTGATTTCACTTCATCATCAAGCGTTTGTTCTGCCACGTTTTTAATTCTTTCCCTCAGCTCCGGTATTGAGAGCTCTAAGCGGTCTAAACGGATCGTCTGAATGCTGACGCCGAATTTCCCCGCTAATTCTTCATCTGTGATGAAGGGTGTCGATTTGATCGTCTGCTGCAATAATTTTTGGCGTTCTTTCTTGCTTCTTCTCATCTGTAAACACCATCCGGACAATTAAGACTAGGTACTAATAGTAGTATATAATCTCATAGTTTGGAATGCAATGATTGTTTTTTGAAAGCCGCCAAATTTTGCAGATTCAGCTTAACTTCTCCCCTTCCAGGACGCCGCTTGAAAGTAATTGACCGCGCAGCATGCGGTATTCGTCATCTTTCCAAAACGCCTCTGAAGACACCAGATTGGCTGCATCCTGGCGGGCCGTTTCCAAAGCTCTGTAGTCATGAACCATATCCGCCACCTTGAACTCGGGCATACCGCTCTGTTTTTTTCCGAAGAAATCACCGGGGCCGCGCAGTTCAAGGTCCTTTTCAGACAGCTCGAAGCCGTCGTTTGTCTCCGACATGATTCTCATCCGTTCCTTCCCGGTTTCGGATTTCGGATCTGCCATCAAGATGCAGAAAGATTGGTGGTCTCCCCGCCCGACCCGGCCGCGGAGCTGATGGAGCTGAGATAATCCGAAACGGTCGGCGTCATAGATGACCATAATCGTCGCATTCGGCACGTTCACCCCGACTTCTACGACGGTTGTTGACACAAGTACCTGACATTGATTGGCGCTGAATTCTCTCATCACCTGATCTTTTTCATCAGAATGAAGCTTCCCGTGCATCAGGCCGACATTCCATTTACCGCGGTAAACGTCAGACAGCATGTTATATACGTCAATCGCATTCTGTACATCCAGTTTATCCGACTCTTCAATGAGCGGGCAGATAACATAGGCTTGCCTTCCCTGCTTCAGCTCTTTTTCTATAAAAGCCAAAATCCGCTCCAGCATGTCGTGTTTCACCCAATACGTTTCGATTTGTTTTCGCCCCGCGGGCATTTCATCTATCACGGAAACATCCATTTCTCCGAAGACGGTAATGGCCAGCGTTCTCGGAATCGGGGTGGCTGTCATAAACAGCACATCCGGATCCTGACCTTTATTCTTGAGTTTTTTGCGCTGTTCGACCCCGAACCGGTGCTGCTCGTCCGTAATAACAAGGCTCAGCGCTTTGAATTCCACTTCATCCTGGATTAAAGCATGGGTCCCTACTAAAATATCAATCTCTCCGAGAGCAAGCCGCTCCAAAAGCTCCCTGCGCCGCTTTCCTTTGACAGAACTCGTCAAAAGCGCGATATTTACATCTTCATTTGCAAACAACGATACGAGAGAATCCGCATGCTGTTCGGCCAAAATTTCAGTCGGCACCATTAATGCCCCCTGATACCCCGACAAAATCGCAGCATACAAAGCGATGGCGGCGACGGCCGTTTTCCCTGAACCGACATCACCTTGCAGCAGACGGTTCATTCGGTAAGGGGATGTCATATCAGCGGTAATTTCCCGAAGCACACGCGTCTGTGCGGTCGTGAGCGAAAACGGCAGGCTGTCTGTGAAAGCGGCGAGCTTTTCAGCAGGAAACACATGGCTGATGCCTTTTGACTGTTCCCTTTCCGCTTTACGGAACGCCTGCATTTTCAGCTGAAATAATAAGAATTCCTCGTAAACAAACCGGCGTCTTGCCTGCTGTAACGATTCCCTCGTTTCAGGCTGATGCATCGTCTGCAGGGCATGTTTGTAATCAGGCAGCTTGTAGCGGATTCTCAATTTTTCAGGAAGCGGATCGGCCGCACTGTCCAAATGATGCTGCAGCGCTTCCTTAATAAACCGTCTCATCATTTTTACGGTGACGTTTTCTTTAACAGAATAAACAGGCTCAATGCTTTTATCTTCTTGATGAGGACCGTTTTTTAATTCCTGCACGGAAACGGTCTGTCTGTGTTTATCCCATTTCCCGGATATCGTGACGACAGAACCTAACGTCAGTTTCTTTTTTAAGTAGGGACGGTTAAAGCAGACCGCGGTAATTAAATAATTGCCGACAAGCACCCTGAATGTCAGCCTGTTTCGTTTTTTGCCGTAATAGGTAAGAGAAGGTTCTGAATGAACCTTCCCTTCTACCGTCACTCTTTCTTCATGTTTTACTTCTTCTAAATCCCTCAGCTCATAGTCATCATAACGGTAAGGGAAATAATTCAGAAGATCAGAAATGTCATAGATACCAAGTTCGTGCAATGTTTTTTCTGTTTCCGGCCCAATGCCCTTAATTTCCGCTATACTAGTTTGCTGATGGTGTGTCACTTGATTTCAGCGCTCCTCCGAAAATTTTTTTCTCTAATTCTCTTCCCGTCGGTGTCGCGGCTAAACCGCCTTGTCCCGTTTCACGCAGAGCTGTCGGCATTGTCTGGCCGATTTTGTACATCGCGTCAATCACCTCATCGCAAGGAATGCGGCTTGTAATCCCGGCCAGCGCCATATCCGCCGCGATCATTGCGTTGGATGCTCCCATTGCGTTTCGTTTGACACACGGCACTTCTACCAATCCGGCGACCGGGTCACATACGAGACCGAGCATATTTTTCAGTGTAATCGCCATTGCTTCCGCTGATTGCTGAGGCGTTCCGCCCGCCATTTCCACAATCGCAGCCGCTGCCATGCCTGATGCTGACCCGACTTCCGCCTGACAGCCTCCTGCCGCTCCTGAAATACTCGCATTATTTGCTACGACAAAACCGAACGCGCCGGCTGTAAACAGAAAACGGATCATTTGTTCTGTCGTAGGGTGCAGCTTATGCTTTACGGCGAATAACGTTCCCGGCACGACCCCGGCAGAGCCGGCAGTCGGTGTAGCGCAGATCGTTCCCATCGCCGCATTGACTTCATTTGTCGCCACAGCTTTAGAAACGGCGTCTAAAATCAGATTGCCCGACAGGCTTCTTCCCGATTGGATGTATGCCTGAAGTTTCACGGCATCTCCGCCTGTTAAACCGGTCTGACTCGTGACGCCCTTCAGCCCTTTTTCAACAGCTGCTTCCATGACGGAGAGATTGCGCTCCATTCCTTGAAAGATTTCTTCCCGCGTTTTTTGCGTCACTTCCATCTCTTGGGTGATCATCACTTCCGAAATCGGAATTTGTTTTTCTTGAGTGATTTCTATTAATTCTTTTACATTACGAAACATGTCATTTTCCTCCTGACTTTTTAGTCAGCTATCTTAGTAACCTGTATAATATTAGGAAGTGTTGAAAGCTCGTCAAGCACTTCTTCTTCAATATTCTGATCGACCTCAATCGTCATCAGCGCAAGCTGGCCGACGTCCTTACGCGCCACTTCCATATGTCCGACGTTGATGGAGAATTTCGCAAGCACATTGGCAACGCCTGCAATCGTGCCGAATTTATCATTGTGAACGACTAAAATAGCCGGATGGTTTCCGGACAAACGCAGCTCAAAGCCGTTGAGCTCCGTGATTTCTATTTTTCCGCCGCCGATGGAAATACCGGTAAGGGCAAGCTCTCCCTCATCATCAGAAATGACGATGCGCGCTGTATTCGGATGAACGGGCACGGCATCCTCTGTACGGAACTCTACATATATGCCCTTCTCTTCCGCAATTTGAATCGCTGTTTTAATCCGCTCATCAAATGTATCAAAATCAAGCAGGCCGCCGATAATCGCGACATCAGTGCCGTGACCCTTATACGTCTCCGCAAATGATCCGTAAAAAGACACAACGATCCGGCGGGGCTCCCGCCTGAATAAGCTTCTGGCCACTCTGCCGATCCGGGCGGCGCCTGCGGTATGTGAACTGGACGGACCGATCATTACCGGGCCGATAATATCAAAAACGCTTCTATACTTCATGCTGGTTTGCTCCTCCTTAACATCACTTCATTCAGCGCTTTTCTTTAGACTAATTGAACATTTCTCAATTGGCAAGCAGGCACACTGCCGCACTGCCGCAGGTAAATAAAGGCATAAGAATAGAAGGGCCTGATAAGCCCTTCTATTCTGCCGCAAATATATATGGATACAGAGGCTGTCTGCCGTTATGGATTTCAACCTCGATATCTTCACAGACGCTTGCAATATACTCAGCGAGTTTCTCAGCTTCTTCTTCCGGCGCGTCCTCTCCGTACAGGATGGTGACGATTTCATCTTCATCCCCGATCATTTCATCCAGCAGCAATTTCGCCGCACTTATCCGATCTTCGGCGCTGCCGATAATTGAACTGTTTAAAATGCCGATAAAATCACCTTTTTTAATATCTTTGCCGTCGATATGGGTGTCTCTGACTGAATATGTCACCTGTCCGCTTTTCACATTCCGGATGGCCTCAAGCATATTAGCTTCATTTACATCAGCCGGCTGGTCAGGGTTAAACGCAAGCAGGGCAGTCATGCCTTGAGGGACCGTTTTTGCCGGAATGACAATGACATTTTCTTCAGCCACGCTCGCCGCCTGATTGGCAGCCATCACAATATTGGAATTGTTCGGAAGAATGAAAACCGTCTCCGCATTGACAGACTGAATGGCTTCAACAATATCTTCCGTGCTCGGATTCATTGTCTGGCCGCCTTCGATTACGTGTGAAGCGCCGATGCTCGTAAACAATTCAGAAATGCCCTCTCCCATTGCCACAGTCACGATGCCAAAAGGCTTGCGGGCTTCTTTCATAACGCCGGCAGGCTTTTTTTCATCATGTTCTTGGCTGATGATTGAAGTATGCTGTTCCCTCATGTTTTCAATTTTAATTTTAATCAAATCGCCGTAACGCTGTGCGAGATTGAGTACGTTCCCTGGTTCTTCGGCATGAATATGAACTTTCGCCAGCGTATCATCAGCCACGACCAGCAATGAATCGCCGAAACGGCTCAGTTCGTTTCTGAACGTCTCTTCCTTGAACGTCCGTTTATCTTGATCCAGCCTCACCATCACTTCCGTACAAAATCCGAATTCAATGTCTTCTGTACTCAGCATGCTCTGCGCGCTTTTATGATGCTCGGCATTCACCATATCATCGAGTGCCGGAAGAACCGCTTTTTTCGGTACAGCCTCTCCTTTTAAAGCAGCCAAAAAGCCTTCATATACACAAAGCAGACCTTTTCCGCCGCTGTCAACGACACCGACGTCCTTTAAAACAGGAAGCAGATCCGGCGTGCGGTTCAGCGACGCTTCCGCTTCTTCAATAACGGCCTCCATGACCGAAATAATATCGGTTTCTTCTTTGGCCGAGGCGACCGCTTTTTTAGCCGCATCCTTGGCCACGGTTAAAATCGTTCCTTCAACCGGTTTCATGACCGCCTTATATGCCATATCCACTCCCGCTTGGAGTGCTGCGGCAAATTCTTGGGCGTCTATTTGGTTTTTGTTTTCAATGCTCTTTGTGAAACCTCTGAACAATTGGGACAAGATCACCCCTGAGTTTCCTCTCGCCCCCATAAGCAGGCCTTTTGACAGGGCGATGCCGACTTTGCCGATGTCGGGTGAGTCAATGTGCTCTACCTCTCTTGCACCGGATGACATCGATAAATTCATATTTGTTCCGGTATCGCCGTCAGGCACGGGAAACACGTTCAGCGCATCCACCGCGGATGCGTTTTGAGACAATGTCTCAGCCCCCGCCAGAATCATTGCCGCAAAAGCTCTCCCATCTAAGTTTCGTCTAGACAATACTCATCCTCCTCACTACGGGTTCGTTACTCGTACGCCTTGGACATAAATATTTACAGAATCAACTGCAAGTCCGATTGTTTGATTTACTGTGTATTTTACCTTCGTCTGAACATTGTGGGCTACTTCGGATATTTTAGTGCCGTAGCTGACAATAATGTACATGTCGATATGTATTTGTTCGGCTTCCTGACGGACATGTACGCCTTTTGCGAAGTTCTCTCTCCGGAGGATTTCAGACAAACCGTCTTTAATCTGGTTTTTTGAGGCCATCCCCACTATTCCGTAACAGTCAATGGCAGCGCCTCCGGCAACCATTGCGATGACTTCGTTGGATATATCAATCTGTCCGTATTTTGTCTTCATTTCAATGGACACACAGGTTCCTCCTTCAGATGCATAGAGTTATCATTATTCTACTATATGTATCCCATTATGAAAAGAAAAGATACAGACAGCGGCCTTCAGCGCGGAAATGTGATTGGTTTTACATGTCAAGTGATTTTTCTTGAAAGTAAGGGAAACAATAGTTGCAAACGGTTTTTAGCTGTGGTAAATTATTTAAAGTATTGTATAACGAAAGCATCTGAGACACTATGTTTGAAAAGATGTTTCGCGCAGTTAGGAGGGAAACAAATGGCACGTAAATGTTTTATTACAGGTAAAAAAACAAAAGCCGGAAACAACCGTTCTCACGCAATGAACGCTTCTAAGCGTACTTGGGGCGCCAACCTTCAAAAGGTCCGCATCCTTGTTGACGGCAAACCTAAAAAAGTGTATGTATCTGCCCGGGCTTTAAAATCCGGTAAAGTTGAGCGTGTATAAGCAAAAATGAACGCCTGCCCTTTTATGCGGCAGGCGTTTTTTATGCGTTCAAAGAGGGCAATTTCAGCTTCTTGGGCTTACTCTTTTCTAAATGAGCCCAGCATCGCCCGGACAATTCCTCCTAAAAACTTCGGCAATTTAATGGTATAAAATTTCATTTTGTCCCCTCCTATAAGTCCCGTATCCGCTGCGTTCATCACTTTAGGATTCATGGTTTTTTCCGCATATGGCAGAAGCCGCTTTTCTAATCCGCGCTCCTTACCATTATTAATATGCCTTTTGCAAACGAAAAAGTACCTCGTGAATGAATGAGTTCGTTACTAATACATAGTGTGGAACCCAGAGGAATATGACAATTATCAAGGGGATATTTAAAACCGTCGAGTGTCAGGCCGTCTGCCGCTTCCGTAAACGGAATGAAAGAAATATAGCGTCTGCGCGCTTTTTCTTCAATTGTATAACGGCCGGGCCCGAACATCTGAATGTCATTCTGCCGATCGATCAGCTTGAGATCGGTATTCTTATGTAAGGCTTTATACAGCAGCTGGATGTTCCCTAAAAAGTGATCGGCTCTTCCGCCCGTCACACCGAATATCCGAATGGTTTCCGGTTCTTTTTGTAAAGCCCAGTCAAGGGCGAGTTCAAGATCGGTATAATCTTTTTCCGCCTGATACACATGGAGGGCCGGCGCCGCTTTTTGAATCTGCATGAGCTCCTCTTCCGTAATGCTGTCAAAATCACCGAAAGCTTCCTGCGGAATGATTCCGGCTTCCAAAAGAGCAACCGTCCCTTTATCGACTCCGACCCACGTCGTATCTCCGTCAGTGTATTCGGATAGATCGGGAATAAGCTCCCGCGGGCCGCCCGCAACGATATTGATTGTCTTCATATGTTTTCCTCTCTCTTAGACGCGAAAAGAGCCGGCGGCTTTCACCGGGCTCTTTTTCAGCATGTTTATTACGCGTTTCGGATGTCAGCGATGGCTTTTTTCCGATCCGGCTGATTATATACGGCAGACCCGGCAACAAGCAGGTTGGCGCCCGCTTCAGTGCATAAAGGAGCTGTTTCTATATTAACGCCTCCGTCCACCTCGATTAAAAGCTCAGACAGGCCTTTCTCCTCAGCCAGCTGTTTGACCTGACGGATTTTCGGCAGAACCGAATGAATGAAGCGCTGTCCGCCAAAACCGGGGTTAACCGTCATTAACAGCACAAGGTCAAGCTCCTCGATCACATGTTCAATCATTTGGACGGGCGTATGCGGATTGAGCACAACTCCCGCTTTTACCCCCTGCTCTTTTATTAATTGAATGGTCCGGTGAAGATGCGGACACGCCTCAGCATGAACGGAAAGGATGTCCGCACCGGCTTTTGCGAATGCCGGGATGTAGCGGTCCGGGTTTTCAATCATAAGATGGACATCCAGCGGCAGATCAGTCACCGGACGGACGGCTTCAACGATAAGCGGCCCGATTGTAATGTTAGGGACGAAATGGCCATCCATGACATCAATATGGATATAGTCCGCCCCTCCTTTTTCCACGTCTTTAATTTCCTCGCCCAGTGAAGCAAAATCGGCGGAAAGAATTGATGGCGCAACCTTAATCATATTAATACCTCGGCTTTCTCTCTTTTATTTCCTGCATAAATTCTTTGTAATGCTCATAGCGGTACGGCTGAATCTCTCCTTCTTCCACCGCTTGCTTTACCGCGCATTTCGGCTCTTTAAGATGCAGACAGCCTCTGAATTTGCAAGAGGCGCTTATTTCTCTGATCTCAGGGAACGTGCTGCCCAGCTCTTCTTCCTCAATGCCGGTAAATTCAAGCGAACTGAACCCCGGAGTATCCGCAACCAGACCGCCTGATGTATGAATGAGCTCCACATGGCGCGTCGTATGTTTTCCGCGTCCCAAATGCGTGGAAATCTCGTTTGTTTTCAGCTCAAGCTCCGGGCTGATCGCATTTAAAAGCGAAGATTTTCCGACTCCGGACTGACCGGCAAACACCGTTGTTTTGTTCTCGAAGTGTTTCACAATGCCTGTTAAACCGCTGTTTTCTTTTGATGACGTCACATATACGTCATAACCGATCGCCTGATAGTCTTTCACGTAAGAAAGTATCGCCTCTTTCGATTCCCCGTCTGCAGCTAAGTCCATTTTGGTTATGCAGATGATCGGGTGAATGCCGTTGGCTTCCACAAGGACGAGAAAACGGTCCAATAAAGACGTGCTGAACGCCGGCTGAACGGCAGAAAAGACAAGAACGGCCTGATCGACATTTGAAATCGGCGGCCTGATCAGCTCGTTTGTTCGTTCTTTGATTTCCAGCAGGTAGCCTTCTTTATCATTTTCAGCCTGATAAACGGCATAATCGCCGACCAGGGGCGTTATTTTATTTTTTCTGAAAATGCCCCGGCCCCTGCATTGAATGATCTTGTCCTGTGATTCATCCAAGACATAATAGAATCCGCTTAACGCTTTTATAATTTTGCCCTCAGGCATAGGGTCCCTCCTTGTCAATCATTATCTTTCGGGTATTCAATCGTTTTGTAGCTGACGACTTTATGATCGACCATCACTTGATAATACCCCTTCTGTCCCTGATCAATCTTCAGTTCGATTGTTTTTTCAGTCGGCTCTTTTATTTTAAATGAGTCATACGTATCAGAGATGCTGTGGTCCTTATCATCGATGGCGATTTGCACTTCAAGCTCGTCCCCTTCATGTTCGGGTTCGTAAGGAATGCTGATTTTTTCTTTTACCGTTTTCGCCGGTTTTTCTTCAGGTCCGAGCGAGAACGTCACTTCAACATTACTTCCCGGCTTAACCGCAGTGCCGGCTGCCGGCTCTTGCTTCATGACTTGTCCTTCCGGCACGTCATCTGAATGGGCTTGTTTTTCAACAAGCTGCAGGCCGTTATCTTCAAGATACCCTGAAGCCGCTTCTTTGCTGTAAGTCTTTAAGTCCCTCAGCGTAACGTCCGCCGGGCCGAGGCTGACCGTTAGATTGACTTCATCGTCGCTTGCGACCATGTCGGTGCCGGCTGACGGGTTCTGATCAATTACGGTGCCGGCCTCGCTGTCATCGTTCTCTTCTTTGACATTGACATGTTTGAAGCCTTTTTCCTTCAGCGCTTTTTTTGCGTCGCCGATCTGCCGTCCTTTCACGTCGATCAGCTGGGTTTTCGGTTTTCCGATGCTTTTGTACAGTTTTACAGAAGAGCCTTCTTTAACGGTAGACCCCGCTTTTGGGTCCGTTTTGACCATTAATTCCTCTTCTATTTTTTCATCTTCAATGTCCGTTATATCAGGATCCGCCCGGAGCCCGTTCTTTTCAAGCAGGGCTTCCGCTTTTTCGTACTTCATGCCCCGTACGTCGGGGACGCTTACATCTTTAGGCATAAATAAAGACGGAAACACGGTGACCGCAAGAACAGCCGCCATAATGAAAATGAAACAGACGGCCAGCAAAACCCACGGCCATTTCCGTTTTTTCTTTTTGGCGGGCTGCTGTTCCTTATCATCCGTCTCCCCCGGCGTTTCCGCCTGAGGCGCGGCTTTTGCGCCGTCAGTAATAACGGGAATGGCTTTTGTCATTTCCTCATCATCCTGCACGGAAAATTTTTGTTCATTCAGCCTGCCGGCGTCAAAAGCCGTTCTGATGTCCGCTTCCATGTCCTCGGCGCTTTCATAGCGGTGAAACGGGTCTTTAGCGGTTGCCTTTAAAATAATGTTTTCGACGCTCTGCGGAATGGAAGGGTTCCACTTTCTGGCGGAAGGCGTTTCTGTTTGCAGATGCTTTAGCGCTATACTGACGGCTGATTCTCCGTCAAAAGGGATTTTACCTGTTAAAAGCTCAAACAGCACGATGCCGAGCGCGTAAATATCTGATTTTTTCGTTGCCAGACCGCCTCTCGCCTGCTCCGGAGACAAATAATGAACCGAGCCCAGCACAGAATTCGTATGTGTGATTGTCGTAGACGTAAGCGCTGTGGCGATGCCGAAATCCGTCACCTTGATATGCCCTAAATGATCTATCAATATATTGTGCGGTTTAATATCCCGGTGCACGATATGGTTTTGATGGGCATGGGCGATGGCCGAGACGATCTGCTCCATAACGGACAGCGCTTCTTTCGGATGAAGCGGTCCGTGTGCGTTTATGTATTCCTTTAATGTCATGCCTTCCACATATTCCATGACAATGTAATAAATATCGCCTTCCTCCCCGATATCGTAAATACTGACGATATTCGGATGATCGAGGCTTGATGCCGACTGTGCTTCTCTTCTGAAACGCCTGATAAAATCAATGTCATTCACAAAGTCAAACCGCAGAATTTTAATTGCGACTTCACGTTCGAGAATGATGTCCTCAGCTAAAAAAACGTTTGCCATTCCGCCGCCGCCAATGGGCCGGAGGATATGATAACGCCCGCTGATCCGCTTGCCGGTTAGCACTTGTCTTCACCCTCTTTTGCATCTGCGGAAAACTCAATCAACACAGCCGTGATGTTATCTTCGCCGCCGTTTTGATTCGCTTTGCTGATGAGAAGGTCTACTTTTTCCTGAGGATCAAATTCGGCTTGAAGCATTTGTTTGATCTCGTGATCTTCTATTTTATTTGACAGTCCGTCAGAGCATAAAAGCAGCTGATCGCCGTCAGACAGTTCAAAAGAACGGGCGTCGGGACTGATGGTTTCATCTGTCCCCAGCGCTCTCGTCAATACATTTTTCCGCGGATGGTGCTCGGCGTCCTCTTTCGAAATTTCTCCTGTCTTGACCAGCTCATTCACAAGCGAATGGTCTTCAGTCAGCTGAGTGAATTCCCCCTCTTGAAGCAGGTAGCACCGGCTGTCACCGATATGAGCCACAGTGACAAACTTCCCGGTGAATAAGGCGCAAACAACAGTGGTGCCCATACCCCGGCATTCTTCATTCGCTTTAGCGTGGTCATGTACTTTGACATTCGCCTCATGAATCCGGTCTTTCAGCCAATCCTCGCAAGCAGACGGCAGAGAAGGAACCGTTTCGGTCCGGTTCCACTGCTCTTCCATCGCCGCAACCGCCATCCTGCTCGCTACATCTCCGGCAAGATGACCGCCCATGCCGTCGGCGACAACCGCAAGCACCGCGTCTTCTTTTGTGAAAATGCCCGCCGCATCTTCATTATGCCGGCGGACTTTACCTGTATCTGTTTTCAAGGCTGTAATCAACCTCTTCACCTCGTCTCGTCTTGACGCTCCTTCGCGCGAAGCTGACCGCAGGCCGCGTCAATGTCATGGCCTTGCTCTCTTCTGATCGTGACATTTACACCGCGGGATTTTAACGTTTTTTCGAATGCGAAAATCTGATCTCTCGGTGTGCGGACGTAATCCCGTTCAGGCACATAGTTTACCGGAATTAAATTGACATGGCATTTCACGTCTTTTAACAGTTCTGCAAGCTCTTCTGCATGTTCGACCTGATCATTTACGCCGCCGAACAGCCCGTATTCAAAGCTGATCCGTCTGCCTGTTTTCTCGATGTAATATTTGACGGCCTCCATAAGGTCAGGAAGCTTATAGGCTTTGTTAATCGGCATCAGACGGCTTCTGATTTCCGTATTCGGAGCATGCAGAGAAATCGCGAAATTGATCTGCATTTTTTGATCGGCGAAATCGTAAATCTTCGGAATGATTCCGCTGGTGGAAACTGTGATATGACGCGCTCCGATGTTCAGCCCTTTATCATGGTTAATGATTTTTAAGAAAGCGAGCATTTCATTGAAATTATCAAACGGCTCTCCGATTCCCATGATGACGACTGAGCTGACGCGTTCATCCGTTTCATCAAGCGCCTTTTGCACTTTCACGACTTGAGCGACGATTTCTCCCGCTTCAAGATTCCGTTTCAGTCCGCCGAGCGTTGACGCGCAAAATGTGCAGCCGATCCGGCAGCCGACCTGTGTCGTTACACATACAGAATTACCATACTCGTGTCTCATTAAAACCGTTTCGATCGTATAACCGTCATGAAGCTCAAATAAAAATTTCATCGTGCCGTCTTGAGATGTCTGTTTTACAGCCGTTTTCAGCGTTGTCAGCACAAAATTGCTCTCGAGTTTTTCACGCAGGCTTTTTGAGAGGTTTGTCATTTCATCAAATGAAGAAACCCGCTTCTCATAAAGCCATTCAAAAATCTGTGCTGCGCGGAACGGCTTTTCGCCATTCTCGGTCAGCCATTGTTTGATTTCATCTAATTCAAAAGAGTAAATGGACGGCTGCTCAGTCCGCAGCTCTTTCCGTACGCTTGTCTTTTTTAATTGTGTCATTTTTTATCCCTTCTTTCTCATGCTGCTAATAAAGAAACCGTCTGTTCCGAAATAATGCGGAAGAATTTGAAGGCTTCCATCCTGAACAAAGGGTCTCGCCTTTTCAGGCAGCCGCTTTTCAAGAGACAAATCGGGTTCAAACTCAGGGTGTTCTTGTATAAACGCATGCATAACTTCTTCATTTTCTGTCCGGTCCATTGTACACGTACTGTATACGAGTGTGCCACCTTTTTTTACTAATGGGGCGATTTCCCTTAAAATGCCGAGCTGGATTTCTGACAGCCGTCTGCTGTCCTCCGGCGTCTTCGTATATTTCATATCGGGTTTTCTTCTGATGACGCCGAAACCTGAGCAAGGGGCATCAACGAGAACACGGTCAAACCGTTCTGCGCCAAAGGCCTCTCCCGCTTTTCGCGCATCCATCGTTTGCGCGTCGATGATCGTAAGCCCGAGCCGTTCTGCGCCCTCTTTAATCAGCTTCACTTTATGGCGGTGAAGATCAAGCGATGTGAGGCTCCCCTCGTTCTCCATCAGTTCCGCAATGTGAGCCGACTTTCCGCCCGGTGCGGCGCATGCGTCTAAAACGGTTTCGCCCGGCTTCGGGTCCAGCGCCCGCGCGACAAGCATTGAGCTTTCATCCTGTATGGATACCCGGCCGTTTTGGAAAAATGCCGTGTTCGCGATGCTTCCTTTTAAAAGCTTAATCGCATCAGGAGAAAGGTCTCCGGCTTCAGCTTCAAGACCGGCATTCTCCATCTCATTCAGCACCGTTTCCCTGTCGCTCTTTATGTGATTGACACGGAGCGTCTGCTTCGGCGGAATGAGATGAATCCGGCAGATCTTTTCAGCTGCCTCAAAGCCGTACGCCTCGACCCACTCTTTTACGAGCCACTCGGGATGGCTTGTCTCTGTGGAAAGACGGAGAACCGGGTCTTCAATTTCAGCGAATGACGGCACACCTTCACGCTGCAGGGAGCGGAGGATGCCGTTGACAAAGGACGCAATGCCCTTATGCCCGCGTTTTTTGGCGATCTCAACCGCTTCATGAATGGCGGCGCGATCCGGTATTTTTTCTAAATACTCCATTTGATACGCGGACAGACGAAGCAGCTGAATCACCCATGACTTCACTTTATTCGGCTTGCGGATAAAAGGCTTCAGCATGTAGTCTAAGGCGATTTTATTTTGCAGCGTTCCGTAGACAAGCTCTGTCAGCAGTCCTCTGTCCTGATCGCTGAGCGTGTTCGTTTTGATAACCGATGTAAGAAGCAGGTTGCTGTATGCCTGATTTTGCTCAAGCTTCTCAAGCGCTTCAAGGGCGAGCTCCCGGACATTAATTTTCTTCATTTGCTTCTCCTAACACGTCACCGGGCTGCACATTTTTGCCTCTTACAAAATCTTCGCCCTTCATCCGTTTTTTTCCCGCCGGCTGCAGCTCTGTGATTAAAAGGGCGGTGCTGTTTCCTGATGCGACGACAATGCCGTTTTGCTCCGTGCGGATGACTGTTCCGGGCGCAGCTTCAGTTTTTGCCGCAACTTTTTCAGAAGCCCATACTTTCATATTTTGACCGTTCAAAGTTGTATAGGCGACAGGCCAAGGGTTTAAACCTCTGATCTGGTTGTAGATCTCTTCTCCGGGCTTTGCCCAATCAATCCGCTCCTGCTCACGCTTAATGTTAGGCGCGTAAGTCGCTTTTGATTCGTCCTGTTTGATCGGTTTAATATTTCCGGAAATGACGTTCGGGACGGTCTCTGACAAAAGCTTTGCCCCCGCTATGCTTAATTTGTCGTGAAGCGTGCCGACGTTATCCGTTTCATCAATTTCCACTTCGATTTTCGAAATCATATCGCCCGCATCAAGCTTTTCAACCATATACATGATTGTCACGCCCGTTTTCTTCTTGCCTTGGAGAATCGAATAATGTATCGGCGCTCCGCCTCTTAATTCAGGCAATAGTGACGCGTGTACGTTGATACAGCCGTATTTCGGGCCGTCCAGCAACTGCTTGGGCAGGATCTGTCCGAATGCCGCCGTAACAATCAGGTCCGGCTTCAGGCTGAGCACTTTTTCTATTTCTTCTTCGAGCCTTACTTTTTCGGGCTGAAGCACGGGAATGCCGTGACGTTCAGCTTCAGCCTTAACAGGAGGGGGCGTCATGATTTTTTTTCTGCCTTTCGGGCGGTCAGGCTGCGTAACGACACCAACCACTTCATACCCGTCTTCAATAAGCGTGCGCAGGACGGGAACTGAAAAATCGGGCGTTCCCATAAAAACGATCCTTGTCATCCAATCATCCTTCCATTTCTGCCAGTTCTTCTTCAGTGTAGTAAGCCGTAATTTTTGATGTGAATAAAATGCCGTCTAAATGATCCATTTCATGCTGAACGGCTCTGGCCAAAAAACCCTCCGCTTCTAAAATAAACGGTTTTCCTTTACGGTCATAGGCTTTTACCTTTACGTAATCCGGGCGGGTGACATCGCCGTAAACCCCTGGAAAGCTTAAACAGCCCTCGACTCCGGTCTGTTCACCGCTCTTTTCAAGAATAACCGGATTTACAAGGTCGATCCGGCCGCTTTCTTCACCGATGTCCACGACGGCCGCTCTTTTTAAAATGCCGATTTGCGGCGCGGCGAGACCGACGCCATCCATTTCGAGCATCGTATCGTACATATCGTCAAGCAGTTTTTTTAATTTTTTATCAAACACTGTCACTTCATCGGCAGGTGTTTCCAGAACCTCCGCCGGGTGTGTGACGATTTTTTTTACAGCCAAAATTTTGCCCTCCAAAAACTAATGTTACATCAGCATGTACGGATTCATATCGATTGAAATCATGACATGCTTTTGCGCAATGTCGCGTTTATAGTGCTCCAGTATCTTTTTCAACTGAATCTGCAACTCGTTTTCCTGTCTGTATTTTATCACGCATTGATAGCGATATCTATCTTTGATCCTGGCGATCGGGGAAGCCGCCGGCCCGAGAATTTTCGTATCAGGCCCGCATCCCGCCCTTAAATAGTTTGTAATCTTTTCTGCGGTGACCGCGGCTTTTGCCGCTTCTTCATGAGAAACGGTCACCAGCGCCACGTAATAATAAGGCGGGTATGACTGGGCCCTTCTGTGCGCCATTTCCTGCTGAAAAAAAGTTTCATAGTCGTGCGTTTTCGTCAGCTGAATGCTGTAATGAGACGGTGTATACGTTTGAATGACCACCGTTCCCGGCTTTTCATGCCGCCCGGCCCGGCCGCTTACCTGCGTCAGCAGCTGGAATGTCTTCTCCGCGGCCCTGAAATCAGGGATGTGAAGCGTCGTATCTGCGCTTAATACTCCGACGAGCGTCACGTTCGGAAAATCAAGCCCTTTTGCGATCATTTGCGTACCGAGCAGGATATCCGCCTTCCCTTCACCGAACGCTGACAACAGTTTTTCATGGGCGCCTTTTCTTGAAGTGGTGTCCACATCCATCCTGATCACGCGCGCCTGAGGCAGCACTTTGGTAAGCTCCTCCTCCACACGCTGCGTTCCCGTGCCGAAAAAGCGGATATGTTCGCTGCCGCATTCCGGGCATGTTCCCGGGACAGGTTCCTCATGGCCGCAGTAATGGCATTTCAGCCTTTGTCCGTAGCGGTGATAAGTCATCGAAATGTCGCAATGCGGACATTGCGGCACATAACCGCAGTCCCGGCACATCACAAACGAGGAATACCCCCGTTTATTCAGAAAAAGGACGGCCTGCTCTTTTTTTGCAAGCTTCTCTTCCAGCTGTTCCATCAGTTCTCTTGAAAACATTGATCTGTTGCCGTTTCTCAGTTCTTCTCTCATATCAACGAGAGAAACGTCAGGCATGAGCTGGCGATTTACGCGATGTTTTAATGGAAGCAGCTCATAAACGCCTTTTTTCGCCCGCGCAAATGACTCCAATGTCGGCGTGGCGCTCCCGAGGACGACCGGACAGCTGTGATGCTCGGCCCGGCGGATGGCTACGTCCTTTGCATGATACCGCGGCATTTCCTCCTGCTTATAGGAAGATTCGTGCTCTTCATCAATAATGATCATGCCGAGATTTTCAAACGGGGCAAAGATGGCCGATCTGGCTCCGACGACAAGCCGGACTTCCTTGCGCTGAATCTTCCGCCATTCATCGTATTTTTCACCTGTGGATAATCCGCTGTGCATGACCGCAACCTGTGAGCCGAAGCGGCCTTTAAAACGGTTGACCATTTGCGGTGTCAACGAGATTTCCGGAACGAGCACGATGGCTTCTTGTCCTTTTGCCAGCACTTTTTCAATGGATTGCAGGTAAATTTCCGTTTTGCCGCTTCCCGTGACGCCGTGAAGCAGAAAGACGTGATGGACATGATCGGCTACAGCTTGTTTAATCGGCTCAAAAGCGGCCTGCTGCTCTTCTGTAAGAGAGAGCGGCTCTGTTTTTTTGAACATTCTGTCCTGATAAGGATCGCGGTAAACCTCCTCAAAGCTTTCCGTAAGAAGCCCCTTTTTAAGAAGCGTTTTCAGCGTCGCGGAACTGGAATCGGTCTTTTTGCAAAGCTCGGCCGCGGAAATCTTTGCTCCCCCGCCGATAAAATAAGTAAGCACGGTGAGCTGTTTAGAAGCCTGCTTTGTCAATGCATCTGCGTGCCGGGCGAGTTCTTCTTTGTCCGCCCCCGCTTCGATCATGCGGATCATTTTTTTATTCGTTTTTTGGGCGACTTTATATGTGACATCAATGCTTCCTTTGCGCACGAATTTTTGAAGTGACGAAAGAATGCTTTCATCGGTAATATCCGAGTACAGAAGACTTTTTTGATTCCTGAAAAGCTGTTTGATGTCCGGTGTCAGCGCTTCTTCGTCAACGACTTTCAGCTCTTTCTCGTACTTCGCCTTCAGTGCGGCGGGCAGCATTGCCTGAAGCGCCGTGATTTTAAACGACAGCGTTTTGTCAGAAAGCCATGAAGACAGCTGCATCAGTTCCTCAGTCAGAACGGGCGTCAAATCAAGAAGCTTCTCGACTTCCTTCATTGAGCCGCCGTTTAATTCAGACGATTCTTTCAAACCGGTCACAAATCCTTGAAGCTTGCGCGGGCCAAACGGGACAATCACCCGCATGCCGACTTCGATCATCCCTTTTAAATGATCGGGAATTTTGTAATCAAAGGGTCTGTCAATGTTTTTGGAGCTGACATCGACAATGACTTCTGCTACATTCATACGGGTTTTCGGTCCCCGGCTTTCAAAGCGGTCATTTCCTTCAGCATTTCAAAGGAAACGTCAAGTTTAGACATAAGCGCAAGCTCCCGTTTTCTTCCGTCCCGGAAATAGAAGGTGACGACATTCGTATCCGTGCCAAATCCGGCCCCTTCTGCTTTCACATCATTCGCAACGATCATATCAAGGTTTTTCTGTTCGAGTTTTCTGCGCGCATAGCGTTCGACGTCTTGCGTTTCAGCCGCAAATCCGACCAGCAGCTGGTGTGTTTTCCGTTCGCCGAGTTCTTTCAGTATGTCTGCCGTACGGTTGAATTCGATCACGAGCGAACCGTCTTTCTTCTTCATTTTGTGATCAGAAACAGCCGCCGGCGTAAAATCGGCCACGGCCGCCGTCTTAATCACCATGTCGCATGAATCAAACACAGAAAGCACGGCTTCTCTCATATCGGCTGCCGATTGCACAGGAAGAAACTGATACAGCCCGACTGGCGGCTCTATTGACACCGGGCCTGAAATCAGCGTCACCCGCGCCCCGAGACGGACGGCGGCTTCAGCAGCGGCGTAGCCCATTTTGCCGGTGGATTTATTTGTGAAGAAGCGGACAGGGTCCACGGCTTCGCGCGTCGGACCGGCCGTAATGACAATATGTTTTCCTTTCAGCGGCGCATCGTCTTCAGGCTCCTTAAAATGCTCTCTGACACGCTCAACAATAAGCTCCGGCTCCTCCAGCCTTCCTTTGCCGACATATCCGCATGCCAAATAGCCTTCACTCGGCTCGATAAAGCGGACCCCGTCCTGATAAAGCACAGAGATGTTCCGTTTCACCGCCGGATGATCATACATATGGACATTCATCGCAGGCGCCACCCAAACCGGGGCCTCAGCCGCCAGCACCGTCGTTGTGAGCATATCGTCAGCAATTCCGTTGGCAAGCTTGCCGATGATATTTGCCGTAGCGGGCGCGACAATAATTAAATCCGCCCAGTCAGCGGCATCAATATGAGAAATCACCTTCGGATTTTGTTCATTAAATGTATCTGTATACACTTCATTCCGGCTCAGCGCCTGAAATGTCAGCGGAGAAACAAACTCACGCGCGGACTCAGTCATAATCACTTTGACGTTTGCGCCGGCCTGAACCAGCTTGCTCGTGAGTGCGGAAGCTTTATAAACGGCAATTCCTCCGCTTACGCATAGCAAAATGTTTCGGTTTTTCATGAAGTCTTCTCCCCTTTATGAAAGCATTGGACAAATCCCAAACGGAAAAAAATAACAACCTATGTAGAGATAGGTTGCTACGTGTGCTTGTTATTCGCTGTCTTCTCTTTCAAACGAAAGCAGGCCCGCGTCAATTTCTTCTAAAGCTTTGCCTACATATTTGTGAGAAATGGTATGTTCAATCTGCTGGTCTTTTTTGATCTGCATTTCACGCGCGCGTCTTGCAGACACGGTCACCAGCGTATATTTAGAATCTAATTTATTCATTAAAGAGTCAATTGACGGATCTAACATAAGTTATTCTACCTCCAGCATTTTCTTATATCTCGGAGCGACGCGTTCACGTTTTAAGTGCTCGGCGAGAACGATTGCGTTAATCTTATCACAAGCCGTTTGGATATCGTCGTTTTCAACGACATAATCATACGCGTCCATCATTTCGATTTCAGCTTTTGCGGCATTCATTCTGTTTTCGATTAAATCGTCGGTTTCAGTTCCTCTTGTCACGATTCTGTTTTTCAGCTCAGAAAGACTCGGCGGCGCTAAGAAGATAAACAGGCCTTCCGGAAATGCATTCCGCACTTGGAGCGCGCCCTGCACTTCAATCTCTAAGAAGACGTCTTTTCCTTCTTGAAGCGTCTGTTCGACATAATCAACGGGCGTTCCGTAATAGTTGCCGACATATTCTGCCCACTCAAGCAGTTTGTTGTTTTCAATCATGCGTTCGAATTCATCTCTAGATTTAAAGAAATAATCGACGCCATCGACCTCGCCCTCTCTCGGGTTTCTCGTCGTGACTGAAATTGAGTATTCAAATTTCGTGTCCTGTTGTGAAAATATTGCTTGCCGAACCGTTCCTTTTCCAACTCCGGAGGGACCTGAGAGAACGATTAATAACCCTCTTTCTTTCATGCGGCAATTACCCCTGCCCTTCATCCATAATTTCTTCTTTCACAGAAAGTCTGTGTGCAACTGTCTCAGGCTGGACGGCAGATAAGATAATGTGATCACTATCCATGACGACAACTGCACGGGTTCTTCGTCCGTATGTAGCGTCTATTAGCATTCCGCGGTCTCTTGCATCCTGGATCATTCGCTTTATTGGCGCAGACTCCGGGCTGACAATCGAAATCATCCGATTGGCGGAGATGATATTGCCAAATCCGATATTAATCAGTTTAATCGTCATCTTCTACGTTCCCCCTGTAAAATAGACGTCTCTAGTGTAACCTGAAGAGGCCGTCTGTAAACAATACGCACAGTCGCTATTCTATATTTTGCACTTGTTCCTTCAATTTTTCAATAGAACTTTTCATTTCAACGACAAGCTTTGTGATTTGATGATCATTGGCTTTTGAGCCGATCGTGTTCGCTTCTCGGTTAAGCTCCTGAACAAGGAAATCAAGTTTGCGGCCGACTGCCCCGCCTTCTTTTAATATATCACGGAATTGAACAAAATGGCTCTTCAACCTGGTAATTTCTTCCGTTATATCAGAACGATCGGCGAAAATGGCGCATTCCGTGATCAGCCTGCTTTCGTCGAGCGCATCCTCCGTCCATTCCTTCATTCGGGCGTAAAGACGCTCGCGGTATTGAATAACAACGGCCGAAGCGCGCTCTTTCACCTGTTCGGACAGCGTCTCAAGCCGCTCAATGTGCAGAAAGCAGTCTTCCGCCAAAAGCCGTCCTTCTTTTTCCCTCATGTCACAAAGTTCCTTTACAGCCAGCTCAGCGGCTTCCCTGATGACTTCTTCAAGCTTGTCATCACGCATCTGTTCTTCGTGTATCTGCGCAATATGTTCAAATTTAAAGAACTCCATTGCATCGGGTTCTGCGGCCAGGCTGTAGCGCTCTTTCATGACGCGTGCGGCGCTCACATATTCATCAAGGAGCTCCCAATCGATGTTCAGGCTTCTTTTTATGAGCGCGTCACTGTTTACAGTGAGAAACAGCTCTACTCTTCCGCGCTGTATATGCTGCAATATCGTTTGTTTCAGCTTATCCTCTACATATAGCAAAGGCCGTGGCAGGCGGGCGTTCACTTCTTTGAACCTGTAATTGACGGATTTCAATTCAACGGTTGCCGAGAGATCGCCTTTTGTGCTGCTTGCGCTGCCGAAGCCTGTCATACTCCGTATCATATGAAACACCCAATTCTTTCCCGTTATCAAAATAAAAGGGCAATAGACATGCTATTACCCCTAAGATTATATCATATGGAATTATTTTTTTCTTGTCAAAAGTGAACCCGCCAGCAAAAAAGTAGGTATGCCCGACATACCGATAATCAGCATCCAATCGCCCGGCGTAATCGGCACTGTTTTGAAAATCGGCTGCAGCGGCGGATAATAGATGACGATGACCATCAGGAAGATAGAAGAAATGATGGCCCCGAGCAGATAGATATTTTCAAACGGATTCCGGGAGAAAACAGACGTTTCGCTCCGGCAGTCAAACACGTGTATAAGCTGAGCCAGGACAAGAGTCGCGAATGCAACGGTCTGTGCGTAGGGCAGATTTTCAGGATTGCGGTGATAGACGATGATAAACGCTAAAATGGTTGCAGCTCCGATTAAAAACCCTCTTGATACGACTTTCCAGCCCAGTTTTCTCGCAAACACTCCTTCTTTCGGGTGCCGCGGCTTCCGCCTCATCAGGTCTCCTTCCGGCTGATCCATACCGAGGGCCATCGCCGGCAGCCCGTCAGTGACTAAGTTCACCCACAGTATCTGAATCGGAACGAGCGGCAGCGGCAGAGCGAGAAGCATCGCAAACAGCATCACTAAAATTTCACCGACGTTGGAGGCGAGCAAATAACGGACGAATTTTCTTATATTTTCATAGATATTCCGTCCCTCTTTTATGGCTGATTTAATCGTAGCAAAGTTATCATCTACCAGAATGAGAGAAGAGGCTTCCTTTGCCACATCCGTTCCCGTCACGCCCATGGCAACACCGATATCTGCCTGCTTTATGGCCGGCGCGTCATTAACCCCGTCTCCCGTCATGGCGACGACGTGTCCGTTTTCCTGGAACGCTTTGACAATTTTCAATTTATGTTCAGGCGACACACGTGCGAAGACGTAGACATCATCGACTGTTTCGATAAGTTCTTTCTCCGTAAGCTCATTCAGCGTCTTGCCGTCCATCACACGCCCCTTTTTCGGAAGAAGACGCAAATCTTTTGCAATGGCCTTTGCCGTTTCGACGTGATCCCCTGTGATCATAACCGTTTTAATGCCGGCTTCACGGCATTCTTTAATCGCCTGTCTGACCTCTGGACGGGGCGGATCAATCATGCCTGACAAGCCGAGTATCGTCAGATTTTTTTCCGCCTGCTCCATTGTCGGCTTTTCTCCGGGCTTAAGCTGTTTATAAGCAATCGCGATCGTACGCAAAGCTTGCGACGCCAGCTCTTTCAGAACCGCTTCCGTTTCTGCTTTCTTTTCTCCTGAAAATGGCGCGCTTCTTGCGTCGTACATCAGATGTGACGAGCGGTCAATCAGCACATCGGGCGCTCCTTTAGTGATGACGAACTGCTTTTTTTCCCGATCCTCTACAATGACGGTCATCATTTTGCGGACGGAGTCAAACGGAAACTCGGCAACCACGCGGTAGTGCCCGCTGAGCCAATCGTTTGAATAGCCGCCCTTTCTTGCAGCCGTCAGCAGCGCTCCTTCTGTCGGATCGCCGTCGAGTACATAATGGCCGTCTTTCAGTGCGATTTCGGATGTGTTGCACAACGCGCCGAAAACCAGCATCTGTTCAAGAATCTTCTCATCTTTCGGCTTGATTTCCCGCTCATCTCGGGTGAAAACGCCCTCCGGCTCATAGCCGATGCCTGACACTTTAAATGTTTTTCCCCCTGACCACATATGGGTGACGGTCATTTTGTTTTGTGTCAGCGTGCCGGTTTTATCAGAACAAATGACAGAGGCGCAGCCCAATGTTTCAACCGCCGGGAGCTTTCTGACAATTGATTTTTGTTTGATCATGCGCTGGACGCCGATTGATAATGCCACCGTAACAATGGCGGGAAGCCCTTCCGGAATCGCGGCGACGGCCAATGACACCCCGGCCAAAAACATGCTGTAAAGCTCATGTCCCTGTAAGACGCCGACTGCAACGACCAATACCGTTAAAAGGAGCGCGACGATAATTAAAATTTTGCCGAGCTCTTCAAGTCTTCGCTGCAGCGGTGTTGAAAGGCTGCCGGCGGATTCCAGCATATCGGCGATTTTCCCCATTGCCGTATTCATTCCTGTACCGACGACGACGCCGACACCGCTGCCGCGCGTTACGATCGTACCCATAAACGCCATATTGCTGATGTCGCCTAACGAAACATCCGGCTTTCTCAGTTTATCAGCTTGTTTAACCACCGGAATTGATTCCCCGGTCAGCGCCGATTCCTCAATTTCAAGGCTTTTCGCTTCAACAATCCGCACATCCGCGCCAATCCGGTCGCCGCTTGAAAATTTCATGATATCGCCGGGAACGAGCTCCTTGGACTGAATTTTCTTCCAGCTCCCGTCCCGCAACGCTGACACATACGGCGTTGACAGCTCTTTTAATGCATGTAAAGACTTTTCCGCCCGCCGCTCTTGAAAAAAACCGAGAACCCCATTGACAAATACAATCGCCATAATCGCTACGGCATCTACATATTCGCCTAAAAACCCGGATATTAAGGTTGCCGCCAGCAGCACGAGCACCATAAAATCTTTAAATTGGGCGAAAAACACGGCGATCGCCGGTGTCCTCTTGCCCTCCTGAAGCTCGTTCGGTCCGTGCTTTTCAAGGCGTTTTTTCACCTCTTTTTCGGTCAACCCCTGTTTAATGGACGTATTTGTTGCTTTCAGCAAATCGGTTTGTCCCATTTCATGAAACTTCATTCTTCTCGTCCACTCCCCTGCCTCGCTTTAGAGATGTCACTCTGTAAACAAGCTTATTCTGACTCGTCCCTTTTCATGCTATAATTATCGAATGCAGGAAGAAGGAAAGGGTGTTTTATATGTCTTTTGATGGCATGTTTACATACGGAATGACACATGAATTAAACAGCCGGATCGCCGGAGGCCGGATTACGAGAGTCCATCAGCCTTTTAAGCACGATGTGATATTTCATATCCGCGCTAACGGAAAAAACCATAAATTATTATTATCGGCGCATCCGAGCTATTCACGGGTGCACATGACAAACCAGGCCTATGAAAATCCGAGCGAGCCGCCGATGTTTTGTATGCTGCTCAGAAAGCATATAGAAGGCGGATTTATTGAGAAAATAGAACAGGCCGGATTAGACCGGATTATGATATTCCGGATAAAAAGCAGAAATGAAATCGGCGACGAAACCGTCAGAACACTGTATGTGGAAATTATGGGACGGCACAGCAATATTATTCTGACTGACGGAGAAGGAGCCATCATCGACGGGCTGAAACATTTATCTCCGTCGATGAACAGCTACCGGACCGTTCTGCCGGGCTATGATTACAAGCTTCCTCCCGCTCAGGAAAAAATTTCGCCGCTTGCCGCGGATGAAGAGGACGTTTTGCGTTATCTCAGTTTTCAGGAAGGACGGCTTGACCAGCAGATCGTCAGACACTTCTCCGGTGTTTCTCCGCTGTTTGCAAAAGAAGCCGTGCACAGAGCGGGTCTCGCTAACAAAATAACGCTGCCGAAGACGCTGATTGAAATGTTCCATGCCGTGAAAGATTGCAGGTTTACACCGAACATTACGACAGCCGGCGGAAAGGAATACTTTTATCTCCTGTCTCTCACACATGTAAACGGAGAGGAGCGCACCTTTCACTCACTGAGTGAGCTGTTGGACCGGTTTTATTTCGGCAAGGCGGAACGCGACCGCGTCAAACAGCAGGCTCAGGATCTCGAGCGGTTTGTCGCAAATGAACGGAAAAAGAACGCCAATAAGATAAAAAAGCTGGAAAAGACGCTCGACTACTCAGAAAATGCGAAGGAATTCCAGCTATACGGCGAACTGCTGACGGCGAATTTGTATATGCTGAAAAAAGGTGACAAAGAAGCGGAAGTCATCAATTATTATGATGAAGAAAGTAAGACAGTGACCATCCCTTTAAATCCGAACAAAACACCGTCAGAAAACGCGCAGATGTATTTTACAAAGTACCAAAAGGCGAAGAATTCCGTCGAGGTGGTAAAACAACAGATCCGTCTGGCCGAGGAGGAAATCGCTTATTTCGATCAGCTGATCCAGCAGCTCTCCTCCGCCTCCACAAAGGATATTCACGAAATAAGGGAGGAGCTTGTGGAAGGCAAATATCTGCGACCGAAACAGCAGCGAGGACAGAAAAAACAGAAGCAGCACGTTCCTGTTTTGGAGCAATATGAATCTTCACGGGGATTGACGATTCTTGTCGGCAAAAACAATAAACAAAATGAGTACTTAACGACAAAAGCTGCCGCAAGGGATGATTTATGGTTCCACACGAAAGACATTCCGGGTTCCCACGTTGTGATTAAAAGCAACGATCCGGATGAACAATCCATACTGGAGGCGGCTGCGATCGCCGCTTATTTTTCCAAGGCGAAAGATTCCGGCTCCGTTCCCGTTGATTATACAAAAATCAGACACGTGAAAAAGCCAAACGGCGCAAAGCCCGGATTTGTCACCTATGACAGCCAGCATACCGTATTTGTCACACCTGATGCCGACCTTGTCATACGGCTGAAAAAATAAACGCACCTCCAAGCTGAAACCCGCACTCAGCTTGGAGGTGTTTTTTATTACTTATAAACGGAGACGACACTCTCCCAGCCGTCAGAACCATCTATACAGTATCTGATCAGTTTCCCGTCATGTCTGCCTGATCCGCCGGGGGCCGTCTCTGATTAAAGCGGTCACACCTGATTTGGCGGCGGATACTGTCACCTTCACTCGCCGCACCTGAGCACATCCGAGCAGTCAATATCAATATAATCATGCCGGGTCTCTGACCTTTCCTTTGTATGCGGGCGGAATCCAGGCGGCATTGGGATCAGATACATATTCCGCATCACTTCGCAATCCTGACCGCTTGTCGGCATATACCGTTCAAACTGCCCGCTTTCGTTTTGAATTGTTCACATTCGGGGACTGTGAGGACAGTATAAAAAACACCCTGCCTGATGACAGACAAGGTGTTTTTTATAGTCTTCTTCTTTTCTCAAATAATCGATCCACTTCTTCAGCCAAATCAGCAGTAATGAGAGGCTCTATGTCCTCAGCCAGTCTTTTCGTATGTGCCGGGCTTGCGCCGCTTGTTGATACGGATACTTGAATGCGCCCTTTGCGGATGATCTTCGGCATATACACGCTGCCCTGTTCAGCATCGCTTACACAATTGACCAGCTGCGTTTCAGAAGCGCTCGCGGCTATCTCCTGATTCACGCTGCAGTCATTTGTCGCGGCAATGATGAAAAAAGCGGGCGCGAGATCCTTCATTTCAATTTTACGGGAAACCCAGCGGATGCGCCCTTCATCCGCCAGCTGTTTAATTTCGGGCAGGGCATCGGGACTGATTACAGTAATATCCGCGCCTTCCGGAAGCACCGTTTTGAGCCTTCTTAAGGCAACATTGCCTCCGCCCGCGATGATAATTCTTTTTCCGCTTAAATTAATGTGCAGAGGCAGCATACTGTCCCCCCTTAAAATCAAACTGACCGCCGGGGTTTCGAACAGCTTCTGACACACGGTTCAAAAACGCCTGCTTAATATGCGGGTGAAAACCTAAGTATGAAGCGAGATGAACATTTTGATTGACCGTTTGAAGCTTTTGAACTTCCCGTTCAATCTCAGTCATTAAAAGCCCGGTAAACAGAAGATATGGAACGATAAAAACGGGTGCTCCGTCATCCTCTTCAAGGCCGGCAAACACTTCTTTATAGTGCGGATCACATGCTGTTAAAAAACAAGGGATGACTTCTTTAACAGGTGTAATCGCCTCAAGTTTTCCGGCAATCTCACTGACTGCGTTCTTAACTGCCGGATCTGTGCTTCCTCTTCCGATCAGCACCACTTTCGCCTGCTCAATGGGCACTCCGGTATCTTCAATGCGATGATGCACCGCTTTTACGACTTCATCGTCCACTCCGATCGGAACACCATATGTCACTTTTATATCGGGATGCAGGGCCGCCGCACGGGCGATTTCAGCCGGAATGTCATGTTTTGCGTGGGCAGCGGTCAACAGCAGCAAAGGCACGGCCGCAATATGAGTGGCGCCTTGTCTGACACATGCTTCAAATCCCGCTTCAATAGACGGTTCCTGCAGTTCTAAAAAACAAATTTCCTGAATGGGAGCGTCAGCGTGCGGCATGCACCCTTTTAAAAACGCCGCCGACTCTGTCTGCGCTTTTTTCATCCTGCTTCCGTGCCCGATGTATAAAATCGCCTGCTTCATTTACAACGCCTCGCTCAAATCCAGATTTTTCTGTTCAGATGCATACCAGTCCAGTTTGCAGTGATAATTGACGACATCGCCGATAACAATTAAGCTCGGGTTTTTGATTTCTTCTTTTATCACTGTGTCTGAAAGCGTGCCGACGGTGCAGACGACTGTTTTTTGCCTGTCCGTCGTTCCCCAATGAATAAAGGCTGCCGGGGTGCCGGCGTCTCTGCCGTTTTCCAGCAGCATTCTTTCAATCTGCCGGATATTTTTAATTCCCATATAAATCACCAGCGTATCAATGCCCGTCGCCAGCGCTTTCCATTTTTCTTCAAAGTCGTCTTCTTGTTTATAATGTCCCGTAACGAATGCGACATTGGAGCTCGCCTCTCTGTGCGTCACGGGAATGCCGGCATAAGCAGCAGCCGCGATTCCTGATGTAATGCCGGGAACGATCTCAAACGGAATGGCGTTTTGTGCGAGAGCCTCCGCTTCTTCGCCTCCGCGGCCGAAAACAAACGGGTCGCCTCCCTTGAGCCTTACAACGGTTTTCCCCTTTTTCGCATACTTCACAAGGAAACGGTTGATCGTATCCTGTTTCATAATGTGAAAATCCGGGAGCTTTCCGCAGTAAATCAGATCCGCTTCTTCTCCGGCATATTGTAAAATCTCTTTGCTTACCAATCTGTCATATAATATAACGTCCGCTTTCTGTATGGCTTTCATTGCCTTCACCGTTAATAAGTCCGGATCTCCCGGACCGGCTCCAACGATAAATACTTTCCCCATAGCATGTCTCCCCGATCCGTTTTGAAATCTTCCCAGAACAGCCGCGAGGCCGCACTTCAGCTATTTTACCATATCCCGCCATTGCGGGGGATATCCGGCTGATTGCGCGGCCTTTTTGGACCTATTATGCTAAGCTGTTTTTCACAAAGTCAACCAGTCTTCCGGTGCATTCTTCGCGTTCACATTTGCCTGAATCAAGTACGAGCTCAGGCGCTTTCGGCTCTTCATACGGTGAGTCGATCCCCGTAAAGAACGGAATTTCACCATTTCTTGCTTTTTTATATAAACCTTTCGGATCGCGCTTTTCACATATATCGAGGTCGCATTTCACGTAGATTTCATTAAATTCGCCCTCTGCCACAAGCTCTCTCACCTGATCTCTGTCCTCACGGAACGGAGAAATAAAAGCCGTGATGACGATGGTTCCCTGCTGAACGAAAAGCTTCGCCACTTCCCCGATGCGGCGTATATTTTCCTTGCGGTCATCATCGGAAAAACCTAAGTCCTTGTTTAAGCCGTGGCGGATGTTATCACCATCAAGCACGATGACTTGATAGCCTTGTTCAAACAGCTCGCGCGCTGCGGCGTTTGCAATCGTGGATTTTCCTGAACCGCTTAAGCCCGTCAGCCAGAGGATAGAGCTTTTATGCTTGTTTTTCTGCTGGTATTCTTCTTTCGTTATTGAGGCTTCATGCCACACGATATCACGATTTGTCACTCTATTTTCCTCCTTAAGAAACGCCTGCTTCTTCTTTCGTTTTCAGCCCTTTAATCAACACCTCGACAACTTCCGGACGGCTGAATTCCGCCGGCGGCATGACGCCGCTTCGCAGCATTTCTCTGACCTTTGTTCCTGACAGAATGACGTGGTCTTCTTTGTCATGCGGGCATGTTTTGGCCGTTCCCATGTTGCCGCATTTCTGGCAGAAGAAGCTGTGCTCGAATTTCATCGGTGTAATCCCGAGTTCATCCGCTGTAAATTGATCAAACAGCTCTTGCGCTTCATATGTGCCGTAGTAATCACCGACGCCGGCATGATCGCGGCCGACGATAAAATGCGTGCAGCCGTAGTTTTTGCGGACAAGGGCGTGGAAAATGGCTTCTCTCGGCCCCGCATACCGCATAGCCGCCAAAAATACGCCGAGGAACACGCGGTCTTTCGGATAATAATGATCGAGCAGCACCTGGTAGCTTTCCATTCTGACATCCGCCGGAATGTCATCTGATTTTGTTTCACCGACGAGCGGGTTCAAAAACAGGCCGTCAACCGTCTCAAGCGCGGTTTTTTGGATATATTCGTGGGCGCGGTGGACCGGATTTCTCGTTTGGAAACCGACGATGGTTTTCCAGCCCTTTTGTTCGAAGCTTCGTCTTGTATCGGCAGGTTCAAATGTAAACTCGGGAAACTGCTTTGACGCTTTTTTAACTAATGTGATCGGCCCGCCGACATACGTATCGCCGCGTGAAAATAATTTTTTCACGCCCGGATGCGCTGCATCATCGGTTTTATATACGTGAACGGCTTCTTTTTGTTTATCCGGCGTATAAATATCTTCGATGTCGACTACGCCGTATGTTTCTCCGCCGTAAGTCAGTTTCACCGTGTCGCCGACGGCAAGCTCAGCCGCTTTTTCTGAATCGACCGGAAGCGTGATCGGCAGGGACCAGACAACCCCGGATGCCAGACGCATATTTTCAACGACTGACACGTAATCTTTTTCTGTGAAAAATCCTTCAATCGGGCTGTACCCCCCGATCCCGATCAGCTCTAAATCAGCGAACGAAATCAAATCAAGCTCAATTTCTTTTTGGACGGATGTAAGATCATACTGCTCATTTACCCGATTAATTAATGTTCCTCCGTGCGGTGCTAAACTCATAATACATGATTCCTCCCAGTTAACAGATAAATAAACTCAGATTAATAGTTAAATGCCTCCGCCTTGTTCATGGACAGAGCGTTTCTCTTTTCGGATGGCTTTCATCAGACTGGCGGCTCCGCCAGCTGCCAAAAGCACGCTGGCCATCATAAAGATGGAATAGTAATCTCCTTTTAACAGCAGGGAGACAAGCAAATACGAAATCGACAGTGACAAAAACGGTGAAACGACCCATACTTTGAGCATCGTTTTCACGACTTCTTTATGAAAAACGTTCGGCCCGTTTTTGGCCATTCCGATACCGATAATTGATGATGATGTGACTTGCGCCAATGGGACCGGCAGACCGAAGACGGAACTGATAATGACAAGACCCGCGCCGGTTCCTGAAAGCAGTATGCCTTCTCCGGCTGAAAATCTCGTAATCTTTTTCCCGTTGGTTTCAAGCACTTTGCGTCCTAAAAGCAGAGCGCCGAGAGCGACAAAGATGCCTCCGTACAGCGTTCCTTTGGACACGCTGAGCACGCCCGCAGCAACCAATGGGCCCACCGCATTTGCGACATTGTTCATTCCGGCTGAAAAAGCTTCCCAAAACCCCGCAATCAGCAGCACAATCCCTAAAATCTTCTGTTTCCGATTCGAAATGACTCGAATATTCAGAGAACTGAATACCTTCGAGACGAGAAACGTGAAACAGAACGCGACAAACGGTACAAGCACCCAAAAACTCACGATGACTAAAAGATGCTGTAAAAACAATACTTTGTACGCGACGCCGACACCGACAATCGCCCCGACAGTGACCTCACTCGTCGACAGCGGAATGCCGAGCACATTCGCCGTGAATAACGATAGCGCCGCCGATCCGATAATAATGCAGACAATGGTGAGCGTAATGGTTTGTTCGGGAATGATTCCGCCGCTGATCGTCTTAACGACTTCTCCGCCGCCGATAACCGCCCCTGACAGGACCCCGGCCGCGCAGATGATCAGCGCATACGTTTTCTTTTTAACGGCGCCGGACCCATAAGCGACTCCCATTGAAGCCGCGGCTCCGCTTGCTCCGATATTCATGGCAAAAAACAGGCAGAATAAAATAGCGGCTAATTCCATCGTGCAGCTCCTTTATTCATGCAGTCCGCATTCTGTTTTCGCCATGCCGTTCCATCTGCCGCTCCGCAAATCTTCCGCGGTAAACGCAGGTGAAGTGCACGGTTCACAGCCGATGCTCGGATACCCCTGATCATGGAGGATATTGTAATCCAGCTCATGCTTGGAAGTATATCTCCAGATGTCTTTCCATGTCCAATGGATCAGCGGGCATACTTTAATCGATTGAAACTTGTCGTCTTTATTCAGGAAATTCGTATTCGCCCGGCTCGGCCCTTGATCCCGGCGAAGGCCGGACAGCCATGCCGGATGCCCTGCGAGCGCTTCTCTTAACGGCAGAATTTTTCTGATGTAGCAGCACTGGTTCGGTTCTCTTTCCCACAGTTTATCTCCGTGAGCCTCGGCCTGTTCTTCAAGAGTAAGACTGGGCTTTTTCAGGATAATGTTCAGTCCCGGGTAACGCTCTTTCACTTTTTCGATCGTTTCATATGTTTCTTTAAAGTGAAGACCCGTATCGAGAAACACGATTTCCGCATCTTTCTTTACTTTAGAAATTAAATCGATCAGGACGATGCCTTCAATCCCGAAGCTGCACGCGTAAACAAGCTGGTCTCCGTAGTGGCCGTATGCCCATTTTAAAACGGACAGCGCGCCTTTATAGGAATCGTCTTCCGGAAATGTAATCGCCGGCTCTTCCCATGTGTCATACGTTAGCATTTTTCCTTTCCTCCTCCCGGAGACAATCAAACAGCTGTTGTTTTCTGCCGGTTGTCTTATCCCTCAATCTTTTTTTATATAAAAAACTTTCAATCCAGCGGAATGAAAGACAGTGACCCGGTATAGCCCTTATCTTCAAAATGCTGTGCATTTTTCTGGATGCGGCACCTTGCAATACACGCAGGTTGCCGGGCGTCATCGGTCCAGTCCCTCAGCCGCTCTTGATAAGCTTTTTAGATTTGTACTAAATTTTAGCACAATTCTAACAGAAGTCAACCCGAGTTTTTTGATAGGAATAATAAAACAGGCCCTGAGGCCTGTTTTTATTGTCATTATTTTTTAAACCAATCTTTTGACTCGGGATTCTGTTTCCATGATTTCAGTTTCTCAATGTCATCTGAATGAATCGTTCCGTTTTCAAGCGCGACTTCAATCAGCGTGTCATAATCCGTTAACGAGTAATAAGGAAGACCCGCTTTTTTAAAGGCTTCTTTTGCTTTCGGCAGTCCGTATGTAAAAATGGAAATGACGCCGAGGACTTCCGCGCCCTCTCTTTGAAGGGCCGCCGCAGCTTCAAGCACGCTGCCCCCGGTAGAAATCAAGTCTTCAATCACGACTGTTTTTTGCCCTTTTTTAATGGCGCCTTCTATTTGATTTCCTTTGCCGTGCGCTTTCGGTTTGCTTCTGACGTAGCACATCGGCGCGCCTGTACGATCTGCTAGAAGCGCAGCATGCGGAATGCCCGCCGTTGCAGTGCCCGCGATCATCTCCGCCTCGGGGAAATGCTCTTTCAGCAGTTTGCCGAGCCCGTCCGCCACATCATTTCTCACTTTTGGATACGACAATGTCAGACGGTTGTCACAATAGATCGGTGATAAAATGCCGCTCGCCCACGTAAACGGCTCATTCGGGCGTAAAAAGACAGCTTCAATGTGTAATAGATGTTTTGCGATAGCCTGTTTCATCGGCGAACGCCCTCCCATTCCAGTTTAATTGCTTCATATGCTTCAACGGGGTTTTCCGCTTTTGTAATTGAGCGGCCCACGACGATGGCTGACGAACCGTTTTCTTTCGCAAATGACGGAGTCGCCGTCCGGACTTGATCGTCAGCTGCGTCACTGGCCGTGCGGATGCCTGGTGTGACTGTCAGAAATGAAGGCCGGACCGCTTCATAAATGGCTTTTGTTTCATGTACCGAACATACCACTCCGTCCAGCCCGCACTCTTCCGCCATTTTGCCGTAATGCACAACCGTTTCTAACAGCGGCTTATGCAGCAGAAGCTCTTCCTTCGCCACCTGCTCTGAAGTGCTGGTCAGCTGAGTCACCGCGATTAAAGACGGGCGTTTTCTGCCTGCCGGCGTGCCTTCTTCAAGTCCCTCAAGGGCCGCACGCATCATGCGTGCGCCCCCTGCCGCATGCACATTGACGAGATCAACGCCGAGGCCGGCCAGCCGCTTCATCGCTTTATTGACCGTAGTCGGGATATCATGAAGCTTTAAATCTAAAAATATATCACAGTTCCGTTCTTTTAATTGGTGAATGATGGCGGGGCCTTCCTGATAAAAAAGTTCCATCCCCGTTTTGACAAAAAGCCTTTCCTTTTCAAACAAGTCTAAAAACGTTAAAGTCTCTTCCCCTGATGCAAAATCAAGCGCGATGATGGGCAGGTTGTTTTTCATGTTTCCAGCTCCTTCCGATGCATTCACTTACAGATTGAAAGCCGTATTGACGCAGCACACGGGGGAGCTGTTCTATGATTTCCGGGCAGACGAACGGATTGACGAAGTTTGCCGTGCCGACGGCAACCGCACTCGCTCCCGCAAGAAGAAATTCTAATGCATCCTCTGCGGTCTGAACGCCGCCCATCCCGATAATCGGGATATGAACGGCCTGGCTGACTTCGTATACCATCCGGATGGCGACCGGTTTGATCGCCGGGCCTGACAGTCCGCCCGTTTTATTTGCTAAGATCGGCCGTCCCGTCTTGAGATCGAGCCTCATCCCGATGAGTGTATTAATCATCGTCAGACCGTCAGCACCGGCCGCTTCAATCGCTTTGGCAATCTCGGTTATGTTTGCGACATTAGGCGAAAGCTTCACATACACAGGCACTGCGGAAACTTCTTTCACCGCTTTTGTCAGTTCGGCCGCCATGACGGGATCAGTACCAAAAGCAATCCCCCCCGTTTTGACATTCGGACATGAAATGTTAAGCTCAAGCGCATGCACATTCGGCGCTTGGCTGATGTGCTCGGCCACTTCTTTATAGTCGTCCACCTGAGAACCCGCGACATTTGCGATAATCGGCGTGTCAAATTGTTCGAGCCAAGGCAGCTCATGATTGAGCACATGCTCAAGGCCGGGATTTTGCAGTCCGATGGCATTCAGCATTCCCGCGCTTGTCTCCGCCACTCTCGGCGTCGGATTTCCGAAGCGGGCTTCGTTCGTCGTGGCTTTAATCATAATGCCTCCGAGGCATGATAAATCGTAAAATCCGGCATATTCTTTCCCGAAACCGAAACATCCGGAAGCGGGGATGATCGGGTTTTTCAATTGGAGACCCGGCAGATTCACCTCTAACATTACAGCGCCACCTCCTCAGCTTTAAATACCGGCCCGTCAAGGCAGACCTTTACATAGGATGTATCGCTTTCACCCGTGCGGCACACGCAGGCGAAGCAGGCTCCGATGCCGCAGCCCATCCGCTCTTCCATCGAAAGATAAACCTCTTTATGGCCGTACTGCTGCTTCAGAGCTTTCAGCATCGGTGTCGGTCCGCAGCTTAGCAGGACATCGAATTCGAGCTGCTTTTCACGGATGACATCGGTGACAAACCCTTTCTCTCCATATGTTCCGTCAGCCGTCGCCACATAGGTGTCTCCGTACGCACGACATTCCTGTTCGTAAAAAACATCCTTTGCTGATTGAAATCCAAGCACATGAATGACGTTTACGCCTTTTTCCGTCAGACGCTTTGACAGTTCCTGCAAAGGCGGAACCCCCACTCCGCCTCCGACTAACAGCGCGGTTTTGCCGGGTTCAATCCGCCGGACGGGGAATCCGTTGCCGAGAGGGCCGAGAACGTCTATCCTGCCGCCCTCTTTTTTCCCGGCCAAAAGACGCGTTCCCTCACCGTCAGCTCTGTAGATAACGGATACTTCATCCGCGGCGAAATTGACGTCCGCAATGCTGAGCGGTCTTCTTAATAGCGGCGTGACCGCGTCACTCACCTTCAGATGTAGAAATTGACCCGGCTCGGTAAGGTGCCGGACAAGCTCTCCTTTCAGCACCATCTTATAAATCCGGTCGGCAATTTCTGAGTTGGATTGAACAGTCAAGTGCGCTTTCTTCATACCGTAACGGCCGCCTTTGGATTGGTTTTGGATGCAGGCATATGATCCGCCCGGAATGTCATGCTTTCCAGTACCCGCAAAATGGCTTCGGCCGTATCTAAAGATGTCAGGCAGGCGACTCCGTTCTCAACGGATTCGCGGCGGATTCTGAAGCCGTCTCTGGCCGGCTGTTTGCCTTTTGTCAGCGTATTGATGACAAATTGCGCTTCGCCGTTTCTGATGACATCGAGCAGATTTTTCCCTTCTTCGCCGATTTTTCCGACGACCTGAGCCGGAATCTGAGCGTCTTTCAAATAAGCCGCTGTTCCTTCCGTCGCCAAGATTTTATAGCCGATGGCGTGGAACCGCTTCGCGATCAGCAGTCCTTCTTCTTTATCTTTATCGGCAACAGTCAACAGCACTGAGCCGTAGTTCGGGATTTGAATGCCAGAGGCAATCAGCGCTTTATAGAGCGCTTTTTCCAGGGTTGAATCTTTGCCCATGACCTCTCCCGTCGACTTCATTTCAGGGCCTAACGTAATATCTACTCTTCTCAGCTTCGCGAATGAGAAGACAGGCGCTTTCACGAATACCCCCTGCTGTTCAGGCTGCAGCCCCTCTTGATAGCCGAAATCAGCAAGCTTTTGGCCGAGAATGACCTTTGTCGCCAGATTCGCCATCGGAATCTTTGTGATTTTGCTTAAGAACGGCACGGTTCTGCTTGACCGCGGATTTACCTCAAGCACATACACTTCACCTTGCGACAGTACGAACTGGATGTTCAGCAACCCGATGATGTTAAGGCCTTTTGCCAAGGCTACAGTGTATTGTTCGATTTTTTTCTTAATGTCTTCGCTTAAAGACTGAGGCGGATAGACGGCGATTGAATCCCCTGAATGGACGCCGGCCCGCTCGATATGCTCCATAATTCCCGGAATAACGACTGTTTCGCCGTCAGATACGGCATCGACTTCGATTTCTTTCCCCGTCAGATAACGGTCGATTAACACCGGATGCTGCGGGTTGATTTTGACCGCATTTTTCATATAGTGAAGCAGCTCTTCTTCGTGATAGACGATTTCCATCGCCCGGCCGCCGAGCACATACGAAGGGCGGACAAGTACCGGATAGCCGATGGATGCGGCAATTTTGACCGCTTCGTTCACCGATACGGCGGTTTTTCCGAGCGGCTGCGGCACATTCAGCGCCTCAAGCGCCTGCTCGAACTTATCCCGGTCTTCCGCACGGTCTAAATCTTCAAGTGATGTGCCGAGGATTTTGACGCCGCGGGCGCTCAATTCTTCCGCAAGATTGATCGCCGTCTGGCCGCCGAATTGGACGACAACGCCTTCCGGCTGCTCCAAATCAATGATATGCATGACATCTTCAACCGTCAGCGGTTCAAAATACAGTTTGTCTGATATGCTGAAATCAGTGGACACCGTCTCAGGGTTGTTGTTGATAATAATCGCTTCATAGCCTGCCTGTTTGATGGCCCAGACAGAATGAACGGTCGCATAGTCAAATTCGACGCCCTGTCCGATGCGGATCGGGCCGGAGCCGAGGACGACGACGCTTTTTCTTGATGTAACCTCAGACTCATTTTCTTCCTCATATGTGCTGTAGAAGTACGGGGTTTCTGATTCGAATTCCGCCGCGCATGTATCCACCATTTTATATACAGGCTTGATGGCTGCTTCTTTTCGCATTTGATACAGCTCTTGTTCCGGCATATTCCATTCCCGGCTGATATATTTGTCGGAGAAACCGAGTTCCTTCGCTGTCTGAAGGACGGCGAGGCTGCCTTTTTCCGCTTTCAGCTCTGTTTCAAAAGCGACCAGCTTACAGAGCTTGTGCAAAAAGAATACGTCAATTGCGGAAAACTCATGAAGCTGCTCCACTGTATAGCCTCTTCTGAACGCTTCAGCAAGATAAAACAGCCGTTCATCCCCGGCTTTTCTGATCCGTTTTTCCAAAAGTCCGTCAGAAATCTCTTCCGCATCCTTCAGTTCCAGGTGATAGACATCGGCTTCAAGTGAGCGGACCGCCTTTAACAGCGATTCTTCAAGGGTGCGCCCGATGGCCATGACCTCTCCGGTGGCTTTCATTTGCGTCCCGAGCCTGCGGTTTGCCGACTCAAATTTGTCGAACGGCCAGCGCGGGATTTTAGAAACGACATAGTCAAGCGCGGGCTCAAAAGCCGCATATGTTTTTCCCGTTACGGGATTCATCATTTCATCAAGAGAAAGCCCGACTGCGATTTTCGCCGCAAGCTTTGCGATCGGGTAACCCGTCGCTTTTGAAGCGAGGGCAGATGAGCGGCTCACCCGCGGATTCACTTCGATAATGTAATATTGGAAGCTGTCGGGATCGAGCGCGAGCTGAACATTACAGCCGCCTTCAATGCCGAGCGCGCGGATCAGCTTTAATGAAACATTGCGCAAAAGCTGATATTCCCGGTCGCTCAAAGTCTGGCTCGGGGCAACGACGATGCTGTCGCCCGTATGGATGCCGACCGGATCGATATTTTCCATGTTGCAGACGACGATCGCGTGATCTCTGCTGTCTCTCATGACTTCATATTCGATCTCTTTGTAACCGGCAATGCTTTTTTCCAGAAGGCACTGATGGACGGGGCTGAGTTTTAATCCGTTTTCGACGATCTCTTTCAGTTCTGCTTCATCCGAGCAGATGCCGCCGCCCGTTCCGCCTAATGTGTAAGCGGGGCGCACGATAACCGGAAACCCGATCCGGCCGACAAATTCCTCGGCTTCCTGTAAAGTGCGGATGATCTCACTTTCCGGCACCGGTTCATTCAGCTCATTCATCAGCGTACGGAATAAGTCGCGGTCTTCCGCCTGCTGGATGGCGGACAGCTTTGTGCCGAGCACTTCCACCCCGCATTCCTCAAGAACCCCGAGTTCAGACAGCTCGACGGCAAGATTCAGTCCGGTCTGTCCTCCCAGAGTCGGCAGGATGGCGTCCGGCCGTTCTTTTCTGATAATACGCGTGAGAAACTCCGGCGTCAGCGGTTCTATGTATACCCGATCAGCCATTTCCGTATCCGTCATAATCGTTGCCGGATTCGAGTTGACGAGAATAACTTCATAGCCTTCTTCCTTTAAAGCGAGACACGCCTGTGTGCCCGCATAATCAAATTCCGCCGCCTGTCCGATAATAATCGGGCCTGATCCGATCACTAAAATCTTTTTAATATCTACGCGTTTTGGCATACCGCTTCCCCTTCTTTCTCAGTTGTTTCGATCAAGTCAATGAATCTGTCAAATAAATGATTGGCGTCTTCCGGTCCCGGTGAAGCTTCAGGGTGGTACTGAACCGTAAATGCCGGCAATGTTTTATGCTTGAGTCCTTCGATCGTTTGATCATTGATCGCAATGTGCGTCACTTCAAGCTCTGTCTCATCTATTGAAGAAACTGTATATCCGTGGTTTTGAGCGGTTAAAGCGACTTTCCCTGTCGCAAGCTCTTTAACCGGATGATTAGAACCCCTGTGTCCGAATTTCATTTTTTCCGTTTCCGCTCCGGATGCCAGCGCAAATAATTGGTGGCCGAGGCAGATTCCGAATAACGGCACCTTCCCGAGTATGCCTTTTATCATTTCAATGGCTTCCGGCACATCTTTCGGATCTCCGGGTCCGTTAGAAAGCATGATGCCGTCCGGCTTGAGCTGAAGCACTTCTTCCGCCGTTACATTGTACGGCACAACGATGACATCGCATTTTCTTTTGTTTAACTCTCTTAAAATGCCGTGCTTCATACCGAAATCGACGAGTACGATGCGTTTGCCGCGGCCCGGACTCGGATATGCCGTTTTCGCAGATACTTGAGCGACTTGATTTCTCGGCAGTTCCGTTTCTTTCAGCCTTGCAAGAACCTCTCCGACATTCTCCTCACTTGAAGCAAACGTTCCTTTTAATGCGCCGGCCGTGCGGATCATTCTTGTGAGCTTTCTCGTGTCAATCCCTTGTAAGCCGGGGATATTTTTCATTTTCAAATACTCGTCAAGCGTGTAAGCCGAACGCCAGTTGGAAGGCAGCTCGCACAGTTCTTTTACGATCAGCCCTTTTACAAAAGGAGTGATGGATTCAAAGTCATCTCTGTTAATTCCGTAGTTGCCGATCAGTGGATACGTCAGCGTCACGATCTGCCCGCAGTAAGAAGGGTCTGATAAAATTTCCTGATAACCGGTCATTCCCGTGTTGAATACGACTTCACCCGCGGTATGCTCCAGGCTCCCGAATGCTTCACCCTCAAATACCGCTCCATTTTCCAGCACTAGTCTTCTTTTCATTTGACGAGTCTCCCTTCTTCGTATGCAAGCTTACCGGCAGCCATCGTTGCAACAGGCCAGCCGAAGCACTTCATCTTGTTGAATGGCGTATTTTTTCCTTTAGATAAAAATGTATCTTTGTCAATGGCTGCTTCTTTTTCCAGATCAATCAGGGTGATGTCAGCCGGCGCCCCCGGTGCAAGCGTTCCGTACGGAAGAGCGAATGCCTCGCAAGGTTTTACCGTCATGAAATCAACCAGCTGCTTCAGCGTCCACTCCCCGTTTTTCACAAAATGTGTGTACAGAAGCGGAAAGGCTGTTTCTAAACCGACGATCCCGAAAGGCGCAAGCTTCATGTCCGTGTTTTTCTCTTCTTCTGTATGCGGCGCATGGTCAGTGGCGATGAAATCAATCGTACCGTCTAAAAGCCCTTCAATCAGCGCCTCTCTGTCCTCTTTGCTGCGAAGCGGCGGATTCATTTTAAAATTGGTATCAAGTCCCGGGATATCTTCGTCACAAAGCAGCAGGTGGTGCGGCGACACTTCCGCCGTCACGCGGATTCCCGCTTTTTTTGCGTCTCTTACGGCTCTGACGGATTCTTTCGTGCTGATATGACACACGTGGTAATGGCAGCCCGCCGCTTCCGCCAGCAGGACGTCACGGGCGATATGTACCGCTTCACAAATGGAAGGTATGCCGTTCAGGCCGTTCGCTTTTGAAAAAGATCCTTCATGCACGCTCCCTCCGTAAATAAGTGAGTTATCCTCACAATGAGCGACAATCGCTTTATTCATTGAAGCCGCCCGTTTCATGGCTTCATACATCATTCCGGCCGTCTGAACGCCGACGCCGTCATCGGTGAAGGCGAATGCGCCGGCTTCATGAAGCGCCTTAAAATCTGTCATTTCTTCGCCGGTTTGTCTGATCGTAATGGATGCGTAAGGAAGAACCCTGACAGATGAGGTTTCTTTGATCCGGTTTTGCAGCCATTCCATCTGCTCTTTCGTATCCGGCACCGGCCTTGTATTCGGCATGGCTGCGACTGTGGTAAAGCCGCCCCGCGCCGCGGCTTTAGAGCCCGTCTCAATGGTTTCTTTTTTCTCGCCGCCCGGTTCTCTGAAGTGGACATGAAGGTCTACGAGCCCCGGTGAAACGAACAGTCCCTCAGCGTCGATCACCGTTTCTCCGTCTTTCGCTGTCAGAAGCCCGGTTTCCGAAATGAATTCACCCGTTACCCGGATATCCTGTGCCACTTTTTCTCCCTGTTCATTTAACATCCAGCCGTTTTTAATGAGATAAGACATAAGCCGCTTCTCCCCTTTTCACATTGGTTTGCAGTGCTCTTTTTAAGACTGCCATTCTGATATACACGCCATTTTCCATTTGTTTAAAGATTCTTGATTTTCCGCATTCCACTAATGTTGTGTCAATTTCGACTCCTCTGTTCACCGGTGCGGGATGCATGATGATGGCATGCCGCTTCATGCTCTCCGCCCGCTTTGCGGTCAGCCCGTATGCTTCCAGGTAGCCTTTTTGGTCGGCTTCTGTCTGATGCCTTTCATTTTGGATGCGGAGCAGCATGACCACATCTGAAGCTTGTATGGCTTCATCCGTCTGAACACAGGTGCCGAAGGCGTTTTTCTCATCCTGCCATTGCGGCGGACCAGAAAACAGCACACGTGCGCCGAGCCTTGTCAGCACCTCGGCATTCGACCTTGCCACCCTGCTGTGTTTGATATCGCCATGAATGGAAACCGTCAGGCCCTGAAAGGTCTCAAATTCCTCTTGAATCGTCATTAAATCGAGTAATGACTGAGTCGGGTGCTGGCCGCAGCCGTCGCCGGCGTTTAAGATCGGAATATTGACTCTGCCGGTCAGATCTTTGTAATATTCATCCGTGCTGTGCCTGATGACGCAGGCGTCCGCTCCGATTGATTCCAGTGTTTTGACCGTGTCATATAAGGACTCGCCTTTTTGAACGCTTGTGCTCGTATCGTCTAAGCTGAGCACGTTCATTCCGAGTTTCTTTTCCGCCACTTCAAAGCTGAACCGCGTTCTCGTGCTCGGTTCAAAAAACAGATTCGCAACAAATTTTCCCGCGAGATCATGGCGGACTGTTCCCTCTTTTATTGCTTTTGCCTCACGCAGCAGTTCTGTAATTTCAGCCGCGCTCAGTTCAGACATCGCCGTTAAATGATTCATGTTTTTCTCCTCCGTTTCCGCTTGAAGGCCGTAAAAAACACCCCGGTCTATAGACTCGGGGTGCGGTTAAAGAGAGAAGCAGGTACAGCTTCTTCCCGTTATAACCCTTCCAAGCCTCTCTGGACTTTCTTTAAAAGGTTTTATATATGATTTTGTTTTTCTGATGCAATCGCGTCTTCTTCATTTGCATGCGGCAGGATAAGGTTCAGGATGACTCCGACGATTGCCGCAAGCGCCATGCCGGATATTTGGAACCCGCCTTTTGATACTTGAATAAAAGCCCCTCCGACGCCGATCACGAGGATGACGGATGTGATAATTAAATTTCTCTTGTTTTCATAATCAATGTTGTTGTCAATCAGCATTCTTAAGCCGCTGGAGGCGATAATTCCGAAGAGCAGGAAGGAAACGCCTCCCATAACCGCGGACGGAACAGAGCTGATCAGCGCTGATACTTTTCCGATAAATCCGAAGCACAGCGCAATCACACCCGCGCCACCGATGACAAAGACGCTGAAAACTCTCGTAATTGCCAGTACTCCGATGTTCTCGCCGTATGTCGTCGTCGGCGGGCCGCCGATTAACGAAGCGATAATCGTCGCTACGCTGTCCCCCATTATGGAGCGGTGCAGTCCCGGCTTTTTAATGAAATCCTGTCCGACGACTTTACTCAGCACCATTTGGTGGCCGATATGTTCTGACATCGTCACGAAAGCGACCGGCACCATCGCAGCCGCAATGCCCAATGTCACTGACGGCGTATAGTCTTTGAAAGGGATGATAAATTCAGGAACGGCGAACCACTTTGCATCAATGACCGGCTGAAAATTGACGATGCCCTGTGTCAGCGCAAACAGATAGCCGCCTATAATGCCGATCAATACCGGAATCAGGCTTAAAAATCCTCGTAAAAAGATGGCGCAAATAATGGTGATTGCCAAAGTGACGCCGGCTACACTGAAATGTTTCAAGCTGTAGACGAGTTCCTTTGCATTCGGATCGGCATACATTGCCATATTGACGGCTGTGCTTGCCAGTCCGAGGCCGATGACGATGATGACCGGCCCGACGACCACCGGGGGCAGCAGCTTCATCAGCCACCCCGTTCCAAGCTGCCTGATGAGAAGCGCGATCAGGCCGTACACAATTCCCGCCAGGAAAGCGCCGACCATGGCAGCCCCCGGCCCTCCCGTCGCCTTCACCAAGATAATCGGTGATATAAAGGCGAATGATGAGCCGAGATAAGCGGGAATCTGGCCTTTTGTCACCAAGAGATAGGCGAGTGTCCCGATTCCGCTCGTGACAAGCGCCACTGCCGGGCTCATTCCGACCAGTTTCGGCACGAGTATGGTTGAACCGAACATGGCGAATAAATGCTGCAGGCTGAATGACAGCCAGGACAATGGATTGGGGACATCCCTGACTCCCAGGTTTACTTTTTTCTTACTCATGGCGTTTTCCTCCCGGTTGACTTTCAAATGGTATAAAAAAACCTCTTTGCTTTTTGCGCAAAGAGGCATACAAAACCCGGCCGCGTCGATCCGCCCGGCTTTGTGTTTTAAAATCCTCTTTGCAAACTCTCTGGAATGCATTTAAAAAGGGTGATTATTCATTTTCGTAAATGGCGACCATATCAGTCTGATCAACTTCGCTCAGCTGAACCATCACTTTTTCAGCTTTTGAGGTCGGAATGTTTTTCCCGATATAGTCCGCTCTGATCGGCAGCTCCCGGTGCCCTCTGTCGACAAGCACGGCAAGCTGTATCGATGACGGCCGTCCGACATCAACGAGGGCATCCATCGCAGCTCTCACCGTCCGGCCGGTATAAAGCACATCATCAACCACAATGACCTTTTGGTCTGTGATATCGGCCGGAATGTCCGCGCCTTTTACAAGCGGCTCTTCATTGCTCGTTTTTTTCGTCAGGTCGTCACGGTAAAGGGTGATATCGATTTCCCCGACGGTGACCGGATTCCCTTCAATCTGTTCGATCCGCTCAGCCAGCCGCTTCGCTAAATAAATGCCTCTTGTTTTAATTCCTACAAGAATGCAGTCATTCATTCCTTTATTCCGTTCGATCATTTCATGGGCTATCCTTGTCAGCGCCCGCCTGATCGCCTGTTCGTCGAGAATAACAGCTTTTTGATTCACTCGTGACACCTCTCCATTCGTATATAAGAAGAAAAAACCCCTCCTGCCAGAGCATAGAGGGGTTCCTTTCCAGGACGAAGACACATGCGTATCTCTTCTGTCCTATCCGTTATCCTTCTCAGCCTCTCTGGACTGTGTTAAAGAATCTATTCAGCTTGTTTTTATTATTTCAGAAAAGAAAGTCGCTGTCAATGGCTATTTCTTAAATCTTCAATGAGTTTTTTCATATCTTCAGGAAGGGGCGCTTCAAACTCCATGTATTCGCCCGTCCGCGGATGATCAAAACCTAATATTCCGGCATGAAGCGCCTGACCATTGAAATCAATGGTTTTTCTCGGTCCGTACTTCGGGTCGCCCGCCAAAGGAAACCCGATATATTTCATATGAACACGGATCTGATGCGTTCTTCCGGTCTCAAGCCGGCACTCTACGAGCGTGAAATCTTGAAAACGCTCAAGCACGTGGAAATGCGTGACGGCGTTTTTGCTGCTTTCTCTTGTTACGGTCATGCTTTGACGGTCTTTTTTATCTCTCCCGATCGGAGCGTCAATCGTTCCGTCATCATGTGAAATCACCCCGTGGACAACCGCTGTGTACTTTCTGGTCACGGTTTTATTGACGAGCTGATTAACGAGTGATTCATGCGCCATATCGTTTTTAGCGACCATTAACAGACCGGAAGTATCTTTATCAATCCGGTGGACGATTCCCGGGCGCATGACGCCGTTAATGCCGGAAAGGTCGTTGCAGTGAGCCATCAGTCCGTTTACAAGCGTCCCTGTCACATGGCCGGGCGCCGGGTGTACAACCATGCCCCGCGGTTTGTTCACAACCAAGACATCCTGGTCTTCATAGTAAATGTCCAAATCCATCGGTTCTGCAAGCACGTCCAATTCTTCCGGTTCAGGAATGGTGACGTTTACCTGATCGCCGGGCTGCATTTTATAATTCGCTTTTACGGATTTGCCGTTAACGGATACCAGTCCCTCTTTTACCCATTGCTGCACTTGAGTGCGTGACCAGTTTTCTCCCGTTGAAGCCAAAAATTTATCAATCCGTTCGCTCTTTTGTTCAGGCTGAACGGTTATCTCAAATTGATTCATGTTATTGCTCCTTCTTTTTCCCGCTGTCAAACAGCATATGAATAAATAAAAGTATTACACCGACGCACAGTGAGGAGTCCGCGATATTAAATATCGGATAGTGATAATCCACGATGATGACATGAATAAAATCCACCACTTCCTGGCGCGCCGCCCGGTCAATAAAGTTTCCGGCCGCACCGCCCAGCATTAAGCCGAGAGAAATTCCGAGTAACATCTGCCCTTTTGCATAACGCTGTATGTAATAAACGATTCCGATAATCACGGCGATGGTAATGACGTAGAAAAACCACATTTGGCCGGCTAAAATACCCCACGCCGCTCCCGTGTTGCGATGAGATGTGATATAAAGCACCTGATCGATGACAGGTATGCTTTGTCCCAATTCCATATGGCTGACAACAAGCCATTTGGTCAATTGGTCGGCAATAATAATAAAAAGAGCGATTAGATAATAAAGCACACACGTTCCTCCAGTATACAGTTACTTTTATCCTTTATGAATTTTATCAGTAAAAGATGCCAGAGTAAAGGCAGATCATAAGCGCATGCAAACAGACGCTGTCATTCATACAGCGCCTGATCATATGCATAATCTCCGGGTTCCCAATATGGAAGGGTTTTCTTTTCAAATTGAGCGGGATAATAAAAATCATCAGCGGTTCTGGCCGTCGGCAGCACCGCAAGTTTTTCAATCGGAATGGGGTCGCCTGTTTTTTCACAATAACCGTACATATTGTTTTCAAACTTAGACAGGGCAAGAAGAACGTCCTGAAGTTCTTCTTTTATATGATAGATCAGAGTTGCTTCTTGGTCGTTCATTGAAGGTTCAACAGATGCTGACATGTGAAAGCAAGAATATTCGAATAATCTTGATTGAAGTTCTTCTTTCATCATGAGAAGCTCCGTGTGGATTGCGGTCAGTTGATCATTCATTCATCACAACTCCTGCTCTTGATGTTATAGCTTTATTGTTGCCCCCAGGGCGCCATTTGAAGCCCATAAGATTTTTCCTGTCGTTCTAATCGATGACATTAGTGGCATGTAAAAAAAGCGCCCGGCTGTCACCGGACGCTTTCTCATTCATTATTTTTGATAATATTTTTCAACGATTTCCGCATTGCGCAGTGATAATGTCGGATATTTCGGATTGGCTCCGACATCTTTAGAAATTACGCGGGAACGTTCACACATCTGGCCTTCCGCTTTTTCTACGGTCATTTTTCCTGTTGTGAAGCTTTGCGCGTTTTCCGGTGCTTCACTTTCGTCTTTTACTGTCAGTTCTGAGACGATAAACAGCTGCGCGATGTTTTCTTTAATGGATGACAAGAGGTCGCGGTTTTCTTTGTTCGGATACAAAGTCAGGCTCGCTTCCAATGATCTTCCGATAATTTTTTCGTTACGGGCTGTTTCCAAAGCTTTCAGCACGTCGTTTCGAAGCTCCATGAAGCGGTCGAACTTTTCTTCTGTCGCTTGACTGTCCGGAACAGCAATGGTTTCCGGCATATCTGTCAGCTGCACGCTCGCTTCTTCAACAAATGATAAGTGAGACCACATTTCATCCGCCGTGTGCGGGAGAATCGGCGCCGTCAGCTTCACTAACGCCAGCAGCGTTTCATAGAAGACCGTCTGCATGCTGCGGCGGTCCGGATGATCCGCATGCTCGATGTACACAACATCTTTTGCAAAATCAAGATAGAAGGAGCTGAGCTCGATCGTACAGAAATTGTGAATGCTGTGATAAACAACCGCAAATTCATATTCATCGTACGCTTTTTTCACCTTATCGATCAGCTTATTCAGCTTGATCAGCATATATTGATCCACTTCGCGGAGATCTTTTACATCCACGGCATTGACGCTTGGATTGAAATCGAACAGGTTGCCGTGAAGGAAGCGGAACGTGTTGCGGACTTTCCGGTATACTTCCGCGACCTGCTTCAGAATGGCGTCAGACACGCGAACGTCCGCCTGATAATCCACTGACGATACCCATAATCTTAAGATGTCGGCACCAAGCTGTTTCATGACTTTAGCCGGAACAACAACGTTACCGATTGATTTACTCATCTTGCGTCCTTCTCCATCCAGTGCGAACCCATGGCTGAGCACACCTTTATACGGCGCTTTTCCTGTTACGGCTACTGCTGTAGAAAGAGAAGAGTTAAACCAGCCGCGATATTGGTCAGATCCCTCTAGGTATAAATCAGCCGGGCGAACGAGGTCATCACGTTCTTCAAGCACTGCTTGATGTGAAGAGCCTGAATCAAACCAAACATCCATGATATCCTGTTCTTTTGTAAATGTGCCGTTCGGGCTGCCAGGATGCGTAAAGCCTTCCGGAAGAAGATCCTTTGCTTCTTTTTCAAACCAAATGTTTGATCCGTGCTGTCTGAACAATTCAGAAACATGTTCAATGGTTTCATCTGTAATAATCGGTTCTCCGTTTTCAGCGTAAAATACCGGAATCGGCACACCCCACGCACGCTGTCTGGAAATACACCAGTCTCCGCGGTCCCGAACCATGTTGTGCAAACGCTGCTCACCCCATTCAGGAACCCATTTGGTTTCTTTAATGGCATCCAGCAGGTCTGATCTGAAATCTTTAATAGACGCAAACCATTGCGCTGTCGCTCTGAAAATGGTTGGTTTTTTTGTTCTCCAATCATGCGGATAAGAGTGAGTAATGAATTCAAGCTTCACAAGTGCGCCTTTTTCATCGAGCTGCTGTGTGATCGCTTTGTTTGCATCATCATAGAACATGCCTTCAAACCCAGGAGCTTCGCTTGTCATTACACCTTTTTCATCGACCGGGCAAAGCACATCTAAACCGTATTTTTGGCCAATGATAAAGTCATCTTCCCCATGTCCTGGCGCTGTATGAACACAGCCTGTTCCGGCATCAGTTGTTACGTGTTCACCAAGCATAACGAGAGAGTCTCTGCCATATAGCGGGTGTTCAGCGATAATGTTCTCAAGGTCTTTTCCTTTGACCGTTCTTGTCACTTCATACTGATCAAATCCGCATGCTGATGCAACACTTTCGACTAAGGCACTTGCTACGACAAAGCGGTCTTCACCTACTGCAATCACGCTGTACTCAAGATCAGGGTGCACTGAGATTCCGAGGTTCGCCGGAATTGTCCAAGGCGTTGTTGTCCAAATGATGATGCGCTCGCCGTTTTCAAGAACGCCTTTTCCGTCTTTTACACCAAAAGCGACGTAAATAGATGCTGAACGTTTGTCTTGATATTCGATCTCGGCTTCAGCCAGAGCAGACTCACTTGAAGGTGACCAGTTAACCGGTTTAAGGCCTTTGTAAATGTAGCCTCGTTTTGCCATTTCACCAAATACGCGGATTTGCTGCGCTTCGTATTCCGGTTTTAATGTCACGTATGGGTTTTCCCAGTCACCGCGGACACCAAGACGTTTGAATTGCTCACGCTGTCCCTCGATTTGCTTCCAAGCGTACTCTTCACATAGTTTGCGGAATTCTGCTACTGACATTTCTTTCCGGTTTACTTTTTTGTTTTTCGTCAGCGCCGTTTCAATCGGCAGTCCGTGCGTATCCCAGCCCGGCACGTACGGTGCGTTGTAGCCGCTCATTGATTTATAGCGGACGATGAAGTCTTTCAGGATTTTGTTCAGGGCATGGCCCATGTGGATGTCTCCGTTTGCATAAGGAGGTCCGTCATGCAGCACGAATTTCGGGCGGTCTTTCGTCCGTTCTTGAACAAGACGGTAAATGTCCTGCTCCTCCCAGTCTTTTTGCATGTCCGGCTCACGATTCGGCAGATTTCCGCGCATCGGAAAATCTGTTTTCGGCATTAACAGCGTATCTTTGTAATCCATTTTCATTCCTCCACAACATTTTTCAGAAAATAAAAAAAAGCCCTCTCATCCCATAAGGGACGAGAAAGCTTATCTCGCGGTACCACCCTTTTAGAAAAAACGGATCATCCGTCTTTTCCTCTCGAACATCGTAACGTGATGGAACGTCCTTTCCTACTCTCGGTTCAGAAAGGAAACTAAAGGGCTGATCTGCATGATTCCGGCCATCCCGGGCTTTCACCTTCCCCGGGTCGCTTTATAGCCTGTTTTGAGTCATGCCGGTCCCTTTCAATCGTCTTTTCATCTGAATTTATGAACGTATTATATTCGAACGGGCCGGAGAATGTCAAGAAAATCAGAAAATTATTCTTTTTCCTCAAATACCGCGTCGACTTCGTATTCCAGCAGATGATCCCAATCATCGTTCTTCAACAGGTCGAGCTGCGCTTCAATCAGCATTTGGAAACGTGTTCTGAAGACTTTAGACTGTTTTTTCAGCTCTTCGATTTCCATTGCGATTTTTCTTGATTTGGAAAGCGACTCATTGATGATGCGATCAGCATTTTTTTCTGCTTCACGGACGATCAGCTTCGCTTCTTTCTGCGAGTTGCGCTTTACGTCTTCTGCGGCTTCCTGGGCTACGAGAATTGATTTATTCAGCGTTTCTTCGATATTGGCAAAGTGGCCGATTTTTTCGTCCAGCTCGTTCACTTTCGCCTCAAGCTCCGTTTTTTTACGGAGTGCGATTTCGTAATCTTTTCTGACCTGCATTAAAAATTCATTTACTTCATCTTCATCATATCCGCGAAAACCTTTTGTAAACGTTTTGTTATGGATATCATTCGGCGTTAATGGCATATTGCCACCTCCATTTTTACATTTCAGTACGGTTATCTAGTTCACATTATAAAACAAATACGGCACAGATGGAGAAAAAAACTGAAAAAACGACTCATTTTTGCCGTTCAAATGTAACTTTCCATTTGTCTTTTTTCGTTTTTCCGTCAACTTTTGCCAAACTGCATCGTCCGAAGCCGCGAATCGAGAGCATGTCCCCTTCAGCAACCTGATAAGACGGATCTTCAATGGCTTTCCAATTCACCTTAACGAGCCCGTTTTTCACAAGCGCCTGCGCTTTCTGCCGGGATTGCCTGCTCATTGAAGCGCAGACGGCGTCGAGACGCAATGAAGAAACCGTGTCATCCCTTATTTCGACATCTGAAGCGGGAATGTGAAGAGCGGAAAGCTCGATTTTCTCAAGCTTTACCGGCGCTTTGCCCGCCTTGGTCAGCTGAGTGCTGACAAAATCGGCGATTTCACCGGAGACGATCAGCTGCACGGCTTCCTCTGAGAAAATCAGATCGCCGTATTTCTGCCGCTTTAAGCCGATCCCCATTAATGATCCGAGAAGAGAGCGGTGGTCAATGCTGACGAATTTTTCAGCGTATTGAACGTCAAAAGCCCGAAGCTCAAAATCATCCTGTTCAGGTTCCATATATTCAGGGTATAAAATCGCGCGTTTGCGCTCAGCTCTGTCATATCCTCCGAAAAACGCAAGACCGCAGGCGTCGCCGATAACGGCTTTTACAATGACCTGTTCTCTGGGATCTAAGAAATCAGTCAGCTTCATCCGATACTGGTCCAGGACAATCTGTTTCCATTCAAGCGCCTGATCAATAAAAGGCCGCTCGTCTTGTCTGAAGTGCTGGTAAATATCGCTCATGTTCTTTCCTTTCTATGTAAAGAGGCTTGGCTGGTGCCAAGCCCGTATCAAACTGTCGCATTCAAGTATACATTGCGATCATGCGGTATAGGCCCCAAAGTCCCGTCGTGGCAAACCGAAGCACGATAATCGCTACAATCGGGGATATATCCAGCATGGCAATGGGCGGAATGATCCTTCTGAACGGCTCTAAATACGGTTCGCAAATCGCTGCGAGAAACCGTCCGACCGCCGTTTCTCTCGTACTCGGCACCCATGACATAAAGATATAGATGATCAGGGCAAACGAATAGATGTAAATTAAATAACTCAGAACGGAAAAAATTTGATAAAGAATCATCCTGCTTTACCACCTCTGATGTTCGTCTTCATTTATAAGCTCCGAAATCGTGCCGGAAACGTCGACATTATCAGGCGTGCACAGAAAAATATCTGAACCGATTCTCTGAATGTCGCCGCCGATGGCGTAGACGGTACCGCTTAAAAAGTCGACGATTCTTTTCGCCTGATCATGCTGGATGCGCTGCAGATTGACGACAACCGCCCGCCTGTTCTTTAAATGATCGGCGATTTCCTGCGCTTCCGCATATACACGCGGTTCACTCAACACCACTTTAGAGGATTTCTGAACACTTTGCAAGCTTACTACGTTCTGCTTGCCCTGCGGCTTCTGAGCGTAAGCAGGCTGTTTATCTTTCTGCTGTTCATGCTCTTCCGGATGATCCTGCTCCGTTTCAATGTATTCGTACTCGTACTCCTCCTCATCCATTGAGAAAAAGTTTTTCAGTTTATTTTTCATGCTCATTTGTTTACACCCCCCGGTTCATTTCCGACTAATGAAGAGCCGATTCTGATAAAAGTTGCGCCCTCTTCAACAGCGATTTCATAATCATTTGACATGCCCATTGACAATTCCCGGCACGGTGCGTTTGTCTGATTCAGTTTTTGCACCTGATCCCTCAGATCACGCAATTGCCGGAAGCAGGCTCTGATCGTTTCTGTATCGTCTGTCAGGGGAGCCATCGTCATCAGGCCCTCTACAGAAATGTTTCTAAACTCAGAAAGCTCTCTGATAAAGGGGATGACCTCCTCTGTTTTCAAACCGTGCTTAGACGGCTCAAGCGAAGTATTCACCTGCACAAAACAGCGAACCGCATGCTGCGCCCGTTTTTCAATCTCTTTTGCCAATGACAGTCTGTCTAAGGAATGAATATAAGATACACGGTCAACGACGGCCTTCACCTTTCTGGACTGAAGACTGCCGATAAAGTGCCACTCCGGGCTGCCTTTGATGACTTCCTGCTTATGGATAAGCTCGGCATCCCGGTTTTCTCCCAGACTTGTAATACCGGCATCAACGGCCTCTTGAGCCCTTTCGGCTGATACGTATTTTGTAACCGCGATGACGGTAACATCTTCGGGGCTTCGGCCCGATCTGTTACATGCTTCGTTTATTCTTTCGTTTATATGTCGTAATTGATCAGCAACACGCAAGATCTTACGCCTCCTTCAATCCGATAAAGGACATCATGCGTCCCGTTTTCCCTTTGTCGCGGCGGTGTGAAAAGAATAGTTCACGCTCTCGTTCAGTGCATAAACCGCTGACTGAAATGTTTTCTTCCGGAATGCCGCAATGTATCAGAAGAAGACGGTTGACCTCTTTTAAATCAAGCTGGTACTGGCCTTTTTCCGTTTCGCATATGGCGGATTCAGCCGTAAAAGGCAGCGCCCGCACTTCATTGATGACGCGATCGTCGACTTTATAGCTTCCCGCGCTGATGGACGGACCGATGACAGCCTGAATATCTGTTAAACGGGAGCCTTCTTCGTTTACCCAGCGTTCCGTCATGATGCGTCCGATTTGTTTGACCGTCCCCTTCCATCCGGCATGGGCAGCGCCGATAATGGATTTCACCGGGTCATAAAAATACAAGGGCACACAGTCCGCAAAACAAAGGGCCAAAAAAAGATTCGCATCTTTCGTGTAGAGCCCGTCCGTCCCGCGGAATGCGGAAGAATAGTCTCTCGCTCCTTTTCCTTTATCCCCGGCTGTCACGCGCCGGACGCGGTTTTCATGTGTCTGGTCGGCGAACACCCAGGAATCCAGATCAGTACCGCATAAGGACGCTATGACTTCACGGTTTGTCACAACATCATGAGCTTCGTCCCGGACGTGCAATCCGGTATTTAATGACTCATACGGAGGATTGCTGACCCCGCCGTTTTTCGTTGTGAATCCGGCGATGACCTTTGTGTTAAGCTGATTCACACAGTTCCAGTCTTCTATCATGAGTGCCGAGGGGGTGGTAAGACTAAACGGGTGATATGTATTCATGGAGATCCAACCTTTCGACAAACATTAAAAAAGCGTAATTTCCCACTCATTTTAACACAATTTTAAGCATACGTTTAGCGGCTGATTGAAAAATGAGATAAATAAATGTGCCGGAAACATTGAGATTTCCGGCTTTTTACAAGTAAAGGGAGGATTACGCTCCCCCCTTTGGTTCGTTTACACGCACTAAGATGACATCTTCCCCAATTTTAACTATATTTCGCCAAGGAATGATCATTTCCTCTTCTTTTCCGAAAAAACCGAGAACTTTTCCGCTGCCGCCTAAAATAATCGCCTGAATTTTTCCCGTTGTCACGTTAATATCAATATCACCGATGCTTCCGAGTTTTTTTCCGTTCGACACGTTTACCACATCTTTTATTTGAAATTCAGATATGCTGATCATCCGTATCACGCCCTTTGCCCGTTCTTTTTCCTAGTATATGAACGGCCTGGCTGAACCTTGTCACATCGGGCAATCTTTTTTGCGGCTGCACCAGCCGAGGATAAATCTCAGCATGATTTTCGTATAGTCCATAAGCTCATCAACAGACACTTCCTCGTTTACGGAGTGGGCGTTTTTTAAATCGCCGGGACCGTATATGACGCTCGGAATCCCGGCATGATAAAGCCACCCTCCGTCAGTTACGGTTTGGGAAACATCAATGACGGGCTCCTGTTTTTTGACGGCTGAGTGTGATGCAGCCAAGACAGAAACTGCCGGATGATCCGGGTCGATTTCCAGCGCCGGGAACACCTCTCCTCTGTCTTCAATCATCGAAGATCCTCCCCATTTGAACACCGGCCTGTTTTCTTTGAGCCACAGATCACTGTCAGCGACACGATTAATATAGTCTTCGATTTCTGCGGCTGCTTGTTCGTGCGTTTCGTTCGGATAAAAGTGGACGGTGATCCATAACCGGCATTCATCGGCGACAAACGCTGCGTGTCTTCCGCCTTCAATGACGGCAGGGTTGATCGTATTGGTGCCGGGCGCAAAACCGGGATAGCTTTTCGTTACCGCCCAGTGGCGCTCCAGCTCTCCCAAGGCAGTGATGATTTTCGCCATTTTTTCGATGGCGCTCGCTCCGAATGTGCCTCCGCCCGCATGAATCATATTGCGCCTCATGCCGTCATGAAATGTTTGTTTGCTTTTCAATTCTATCCAGCCGGTGATGACTCCGCCCTGCCCTTGAATATGCAGGCTGCTCGTATCCGCGACAACGGCAAAATCCGCGTGATAGCCGCGTTTGCAGCATTCCAGCGTCCCCGCCTCACCGACTTCTTCTCCGATTACAGACTGTACAATGAGGTCGCCCGGAAGCTCAATGCCGGCATCATGGATCAGCTTCAGAGAGAAAAGAACACACGCCAACCCCCCTTTCATATCAGCGGCGCCCCTTCCGATCAGCATGCCGTCTTTTACGATCGGCTGAAACGGGTCAGAGTGCCAGTCTTCGCCCCCGGCTTCTGCCACATCAATGTGTCCGTTTAAAATCAGGCTTTGATGCCTGCTTGAATCTGTCCCTTTTAAAACACCGACTACATTCGGATCTTCCGGATACACATCCCACATATCGACCGAGCAGCCCGTTTCTTTTAAAAAGCCGGCCACCCACTTTTGGGCTTCTGCCGTATTTCTTGCTGGCGGGGCCGGAGTGGGAAAAGCTATCAGTCTTTCAGCAATATGTATGAAGTCGTGCCGCCGTTTCTCCGCCTGGTGTAACAGCATATCAATCTGATGCATTGGAAATCTCCCCTTTGGCTGTATCAAAAAACCCGTTTCATTCATGAAATGAAACGGGTAAAAAACGGATCTTCCTCCGCTTTTTTCACCGCTTCCCTCCGCCGGCATGATCCGGATCAGGTCCGTTAAGGGTTGAGACAAACGTCTCTCTCAGCCGCATGGCAGCACCCCCAGGGTGAATTTATGTTATTTTACGTATGATGCCTCTTTTGCACGTGTTAAAAACGGGCGGCCATTGTTCCATAAGACATTGACAGGCATATCGAAAAACGCTGTAAGCCGCTCGTCAGAAAGCATGTCCCTGATTTTCCCGGAGGCGTACACCTCGCCCTGTTTTAAAAGCAGCGCCTGATCAAATACCGGCAGAATTTCTTCAGCGTGATGGGTGACATAAAGGATGGATGGTGCATTTTCTTTTTCGGCGATCGACGTAATCGTGTCCAGCAGCTGCTCCCTTGCCATAAAATCAAGACCCGTCACGGGTTCGTCCAAAATCAGCAGTTCCGGATCAGCCATAAGCGCCCGCGCAATCAGCGCTCTTTGTCTTTCCCCTTGTGATAATGTTTCATACCGTCTGTCGGCGTAACCGATGGCGCCCAAATCCTTCAGAAGACCGATCGCTTTTTCCCTTACCTGCTCACTCGGAGTTTCGTACAGCCCGATTGAGGCGTACGCGCCGCTGAGGGCGATTTCAAAAGCGGAGTCCGCGGCATATAATTTGTGCTGAAGACCTGCCGAAACAAGGCCGATTTTCCTTCTGAGCCTGTCACCGAGCTCTGTTTTGCCGAATTGATGGCCGAGCACCTGCATCTCTCCTGAAGTGGGGAAGTAATAAGAGCATAACATATTCAGCAAAGCCGTTTTTCCGGCTCCGTTTAATCCGTACAGCACCCAATTTTCGTTTTTCTCGACGCGCCAGTTAATATCTTTCAAAATCCATTTCCCGTTTCTTTTTAATGACACACTGTCCAGCTGTAAAATCATTGAAGTTTCCCCCGTTTACTTTGTTTAAATTTTCTAAAAACTTTTACACATTAGAATACATCACTTTTTTGCAAACGTAAACCATCGCATGAAAAAAGCCTTTAAACAAGGTTTAAAGGCTTTTTCCGTTATTGATGGATATTCTTATTCATTTGTTTAATGGCTGCTTTTTCAAGCCTTGAGACCTGAGCTTGGGATATGCCGATTTCTTCAGCGACTTCCATTTGGGTCTTCCCTTGGAAAAAGCGCTTTCGCAAAATCATTTTTTCCCGTTCGTTCAGTCTTCTCATGCCTTCTTTCAGAGCGAGCTCCTCAATCCATTGTGTATCCTTATTGCGCTCATCGCTGATCTGGTCCATCACGTAAATCGGATCGCCGCCGTCATTATAAATCGGCTCAAACAGTGAAACCGGATCCTGGATGGCGTCAAGGGCAAACACAATTTCTTCATGGGGCACTTCAAGAACTTTGGCGATTTCCTCTGCTGTCGGCTCCCTGCTTGTCTCACTGATTAACCGCTCTCTTACTTGAAGCGCTTTATATGCGATATCGCGAAGCGACCTCGAGACGCGGATCGGATTGTTATCCCGCAAATATCTGCGGATTTCTCCGATGATCATCGGTACAGCGTATGTTGAAAACTTAACATTATGGCTTAGGTCAAAATTATCAATGGATTTCATTAGTCCGATGCAGCCGACCTGAAATAAGTCATCAACATACTCTCCTCTGTTGTTAAACCTCTGAATGACGCTTAAGACAAGGCGCAGATTGCCGTTTACAAGCTTTTCCCTCGCTGAATCATCGCCCTCATCCTGTAATTGCCTAAACAGCTTTCTCATCTCTTCATTCTTGAGCACCGGTAATTTGGAGGTATCCACCCCGCAAATTTCGACTTTATTTCTTGACACGTTTTTCCCTCCCACTAGGAGCTGCTGTACAACGTTAAGTATCTCCTCGGGTGGGAAAAATATGCACCGCCATTTTACAGAAATAAACATCCGGCTGCGGCAATCCTTGCAGCAGTAAGGGCTGTCAGATGGAAAAAATTTTACACCATTTTGTTAAACTCTTTTCTCAGTCTTTTGATAATCCGCTTTTCGAGCCGGGAGATATAAGATTGTGAAATCCCCATCATGTCGGCTACATCTTTTTGTGTTTTTTCTTCTTCTCCGACAAGCCCGAAACGCAGTTCCATAATCTGCTTTTCTCTTTCGTTTAATTGCTCAAGCGCTTTTTTCAAAAGTTTTTTATCCACATTGGCTTCAATGTCTTTTGTAATAATATCATCATCTGTGCCGAGCACATCCGAAAGCAGCAGTTCGTTTCCGTCCCAATCAATATTCAGCGGTTCATCAAAGGATACCTCTGAACGGATTTTATTGTTTCGGCGCAAGTACATTAAAATTTCGTTTTCGATACATCGCGACGCGTAGGTGGCGAGTTTGATTTTCTTTTCCGGATTAAACGTGTTTACCGCTTTGATCAAACCAATGGTGCCGATGCTGATTAAGTCCTCGATGTTGATGCCGGTATTTTCGAATTTGCGGGCAATGTAAACGACAAGACGTAAGTTTCTCTCAATCAGGATGGCCCGCGCCGCCTGATCCCCGCTCGGTAGCTTTAATAAGAGCACCTGCTCCTCTTCTTTAGACAAAGGCGGCGGCAGCGCCTCGCTTCCTCCTATGTAATACACTTCATCGCTTTTCAGTCCGAGTTTCATCAGCCATTTATACCACAAATATGTCAGACGCAGCTTAAGTTTTTTCATCTTCCTCCCCCTTCTAAATACAACGCGTTTTGAGTATGATGAATAACAGACTTTTCGTCAGGAAACATGTTTTACAGCCTTCCCTGTCAGCATCTTCGGATGAACGATTCCGTCAAATTCACCGTCCGCGGATAATGGTTTCGTGCTGATGCCGATCAGGCATTTTTCACAAGCGATCATTTCGTCTTTTGTTAAAATCGTGACGTAATCCGGCTTTAAACAGAGTAAAAATTGATTGTCCTGGCCGACGCCCCTGTATGGAATCAGCCTCAGCTTATCCGCATGGCGGAACGAATCATCAAGCTGCTCTATCACTTCAAGCGGACTGGCGGATTTGATGAGGTCCGTTTCCTTTTCGCTGAGAATCGGAGCGAATTTGTCAATGCAAAGGATCATGACCGGCGTTTTCGTCAGCGGATCATACAGCTGATTCCCGGAATCCACCAATCCTTTCGCGCGGATTGTCTGTCCGCTGAATTCCGCCTGCACCATGACAAGTTCATCGTACTGAATGGACTTCGTCTCGATGTCTTCAATTCTCTTTTTCGAAAAAAACCATATGGCCGGAAATCCGATAACTACAAACATCCAGCTGATCGGGTCGCCGAATCCGGTCTGGCTTGTGACCATTACGCCTTGCTGCACAATTGATTCTGTCTGCAGCAGGGAATGTACGCCGATCATTCCCCCGCCGACGAGAAAAGTCGCGAAATAAAAGGCGAACAAATTTTGAAAAAAGTATCGGAACCGTTTAAAGCCAAAAGCCGCAAGCACGATGACTACTGAAAACGCCATTTTTCCCGCCGGATGCTCCACAAAGGGAGAAACAGGCGTAAACATCAGAAGCACAATGGCTGACCCGATGAAACCGCCGGCGGCCACTCTTCTTTTTTTCACCTGGCGTTTTAAAATAAAGGCGGTCAATAAAAGCAAAAGAGAATCAAAACAAAAGTTCAACAGCCAAATGACATCCAGATAGATTTTCACATCTGACCCCTTTCCTCTTTTGTCTTACTTATCTGTTTCTCTCTCTTGTTTCATAAGTATAAAGCAAGCTCTGTGGGAAAGTCTGTCAATTAATGTTGAGGGTAAAGTACAATTTTTAAGGGATAACCGTTTTATTTGTCGAGGGCCGAAAAGGTTGCTTTCCTATTGTCCGCTTCAACTAAAAAAGCGCTGCCGTGATCTGGCAGCGCTCTGTTTTACTCATTGATATAAAGTTTTCCTTTAGCCGTCTGTCTCGTTTCATTTCCGTAGTCATCTCTAGCGATAACGTCAATTTTTGCTCCGCTTGCTTTGATGGAAGAAGTCGCCGTCCAGTAACCCTCATATCGTCCCGGAGAAATTTCTCTCAGCGGAAGCTCTGTTGCGTTTTGGCTCCCTGCCCGGGCGTTTGTCAGAGGCAGACGGATAACGAAGGAAGCGTCTAATTTCTTTCCGCTTGAAAAAGCGATTTTCACTGATTCTCCGGCTTTTAATTCCTTATCCGCTCCGGGAACCAATCCGGAAATGACGGGAGCATTGTAATTGACATCGATTACCGTCTTTTTCGTTGTTTTGTTACCCGCTTCATCTGAGGCCGTGACCTTGATCTCATTGCTGCCGTTTTCCAGAAGGGTTCTCGCTTGATAAGAACCGTTATTTACTTCAGCTTTTTTTCCGTTCACCTTTACCCATTTTAAATGGGTGTCGTGCACTTTTCCTTTTACGGTCACTGCTTCTTTATTTGTTTTATCACCGTTTGCCGGACTGTCAATCGTCACATCCGGCTTATCCTCATCCAGTATGACCGTGACAGGGCGTGACTCATCGGTTGACCCGCTGTCTGTCACAGATGCCGCCGTCAGCCGATTGGCATCTTCAGTGAGTGTGACGCCGGCCTGGAAATTGCCGTCTGCATCTGCTTTCGTTTCTGCGGCGGTTTTACCGTTATTGGTAAGACGGACAGCGGTTTTTGGTGAAGCTGTTCCTTTCACCGTGATTGACTTCTTGTTTGTAAATGACCGGTCTTCAGGCGACGTTATTTCTGGCACAGAAGCTTCGTAGTCGACCAAAGCCCTGATCATAAAGTTTCCGTCTGATTTATCGGCTTTTGACCAGCGGCCGTCAAGGTATTGCCAGTTTCTGTTCGAGTACGGACTGCCGTCATCAGATGACAGGGCAGGTGTATAAGGATCGGGTTTCGTCTGGCGGAACACAAGATAAAAATCCTTTCCGACCGCGATTCCTTTTGAGCTGAGATCCACTTTGGTCCATTCGCCGTTTCGAAGCGCTTCAGCTTGGAACGGGCCGGCAATTTTGCTGCCCGGAGCTCCATCAGGGCCGGATGCATCATATACTTCTGCTTGAAATTCGGTACCGCCCGGATCAGGCCAGTCGGCGCCCCAAAATTTAAAAAGGCCTCCCGTCAGCATACCGTGTTCTTTTCCGTCTTTGAGCGTCATCTTAACGGCAGATTTGCTGCCGGCTTTAAAATATGACAGCGCGGCTTCTTCCGTTCCGTTATCATAGGCAATTTCCCCTTCATAACCGATATACGGCTTAAGCTTGACGTTTTTTTCAGCATCTCCTTTGATGTCAACGGAAAATTCGCTATTGTAAAAGCCTTTTGCCGCTACTTTGATTGTGTAGGAGCCTTCGTACGCCTTAAGCGAATATTCCCCTTTATCGTTTGTCACCGCCGGTTCAATTGCGGCATCCTCAGCCACATAAAGCGCAGCCCCTTTTACCGGTTCGCCTGTTGACTGATTGGTGATGGTTCCTTTTAGCGTGCCGGACGGCATTTGCTCCAGTGTAAAGTCTGCCTGTGCGGTTTTGTCTGATTGAATAGAAACTTGTTTCGAAGCGGACTTAAATCCGTAAGCCTCGGCTTTCAGCGTATAGCTTCCCGCCTTATGCGACAGGCTGTAGCTTCCGCTTGCAGGGTCGGAATATACGGATTTCCCCGTCTCGGCGACACTGATTTGCGCTCTGAGAGGCAGGAGGTTTGTTTCACGTTTTACTCTTTTTCCGGGTGATTTCACTGCCGGTTTGGCCTGTTTCGGACTGACTGCTTTTTTCTTCAGGTGGCCGGGAGGTGTTTGTCTATTGTGTTTACTTTTTTTAGCCGCCTTGCCGAGAGGGCTGCTTGAAAGCCGGACATCATCGATATACCATCCGTCTTCATTGAGTACTTCGTCTGACTGCATATTAAACATGAGCTTTATGTTTTGGCCTTTATACGCAGATAAATCTGCCTCTTCATCGTTCCATCCTGTGGAGTCACCATTGTAAACGGCCGCCTGCTCCCAATGTGATTTTCCTTCCGGAAGAACGAACACATACCCGTAATCAAAAAATTCTTCGAGCTTGTGCCAGCTTTTAAATTGCAAAAACAGCCGTCCTGTTTCCGGAACTTGAATCGGAGGCATCACCAAATTCATGTTGGCTGAATCGGCATAAGGGCCGGACAGATTCGTCGCATACACTTTATCTCCGGAAAATGCGGTGCCGGGCCCTGAACCCGGGATACCCCATTCCCATTGGTCATGTGTCCCGTAACTGGACCAGCCCGCCGGCTGTGATTCAAAATCCTCTTTGTATCCCGCCGTAATGCTCGGTTTCACGTCAGCCCGGTACGTATCAGATTCTACAGAATGACCTCCGAAATCTTTTATGGTCCATTTATAACTTACCTTGCTTCCCGTTACATCCGGAATCTCCGCCTGGTATGTTCCCTTTTTTTCATCACCGCTTTTTTGAACGGCGGCTGTCGTTTTCCACTCTCCTTCATCAAACTGATAGGAAAGGATGACTTCAGTTACGCTTACATCGTCTTCTGCTGTAACCGTTAACGGAAGGTTTGCTCCTTTGTAAGCCGCTGAGACCGGTTCATGGTGAAAGCTGGGCGGATTGTGATCTTCGCCCGCAGAAGAGACCTTGCCTTCTACGCCTCCGATTCCGTCCGTTACGGCAGAAACGGCATCAAAAGCGTTAACGAGACCGTGGCCGTAACCGTTATTCGGTGATTCCGGAAAAACGGAATCTGTCAGCTTTTCCGCGGTGCGCGTCAAAACGTCTTCCATTTCATCGACCGTAATAGAGGCGTTCGCCTGCCTTAACAAAGCCGCCGTCGCCGCCACATGCGGCCCGGCCATTGAAGTTCCGTCCCAGCCGCCTTCGTATGTTCCTCCAGGAATCGAAGAACGGATATTCACTCCCGGAGCCGAAATGTCCGGTTTTGTTTCATGATACGGTGAGGGGCCTTGAAGTGAGAAATCAGCGAGTTTCTTGTCGATGTCAGTCGCACCTGTCGCAAATGCTTCAGGATAATTGGCCGGATTTGCGATTGAACCCGGTCCTCCCGGTGTAAATAAGTCTTCATTTCCCGCAGAGAATTCCGGAAAAATCCCTGCCGCTCTCCACGCATTCACCATATCGCGGTACCACTCGTCCATTCCCGAACCGCCTGCCCAGGAATTATTGACAACATCCGGCGCCATCTCGGGATGCGGCGTGCCGTTTTTATCTTTAGGCGCGAGCACCCACTCACCGGCATCCAAAATATCGGCATCGGTTCCTCCGTCATCTGAAAATGCTTTTACTGCGATCCATTTCGCCCCCGGAGCCACACCGATTTGATTTGAGCCGTCAGGTTCTGAACCCGTCATGGTCCCTGTTACATGAGTGCCGTGTTCAAGATCATCGTAGGGAGCGTCTTTATGGGACACGGCATCATACCAGTTCATTTCATGATTCGGCGCTGCGGGATTTTCAGGATCGTAACCCCGGTATTTTTCTTTAAGCGCCGGATGATCCCACTGAACTCCCGTATCAATGGAGGCGACAACCGTGCCGGTTCCGTCGTATCCTGAGGCCCAGGCCTGCGGCGCATCAATTTGGCTGATATTCCATTCGATGCCTTCCTTTGCTTTGATCTCTTTTTGTTTTTTCTTCATTTGAAAAGGAGCTTTTGATTGTCGTTGAGTAAGCTGACGTTTTTCATTCGGAAGAACTTTTTCTACTTCAGGAAATGAGGCGGCTTTTTCCATTACCTCTTTCGAAGCAGTGACTGCCATTCCGTTAACAATATAATAGGAATGGATGTGATCAGCCTTGCCTTTCTTTTTTTGTTTTTCCAAATATGTTTTCAGATTCTGCTGCGCATCATGAGCCGCCAGTTTTAAAGAAGAAACGACGGCTGACCGCTTTTGATATTCGGTTTTTGCTGCGGAAAGCGATTGAGACTTGGCGTTTTTTTCTGCTTCTTTGACCGCTTTTTTCGTATTGGCTTTCTCTTTAAATTTGATAAGAAACGTGACTTTATCATTTTTTTCAAAACGCTTCTTGACTGAATCGGAAATCTTATGCTGAATGCTCTTAGAGGAAGAAAGATCTTTGGTGAAAGAAACTGCCCCCGGTGTGCTGTTCGCTCCGGCTGCACCCGGAAACAACAGGGAACTGACGACAATCGCGCTTAAAACGGAGCCTTTCCATCTGTTTCTTGTTTTTTTCTTCAATCGTATCCCCCCTTATTTGGTAACGCCCTATAAAATGTGTATCCCTCCTTCATAATTGGAATCGTTTGTCATTTCGATGCTGTACGTTAAATGTAGACAATCTTCCATCCAGATATTGTCGCATTCTGTAGAAAGCCGTATGAAACTAAAAAACAATCAAATCGTCATAGGTATAAAGTTTCTTTTTTTCACTGTATAGATCATGGGGATAGGAAGGAAGACTGTACACAAAAAAGAAAAAGGACAAAACCATGTGGTCTTGTCCTTTTTTACATCAGCCGCGTTTGTTGCGGTTTCTTAAAAATGTAGGAATGTCGAGGGCATCATCCGCCGGCTGTGATGTATGGCGGTTCACCGTGTTTTGATGCTGTGTTTCTTCTCGTTTCGGCTCACGTTTCGCAGCGTTTTGGCTTTGAGACTTCAATCCTTGGTTTAAAGTCGGTCGCTGCGGTTTTGAGTCATCTTTTTCCTGTTCGATAAAACCGGTCGCAATAACGGTGACGACGATTTCATCTTTCAGATTTTCATTGATAACTGAACCGAAAATCATGTTGACATCTGGGTCAGATGCAGAAGCGACGATGTCGGCTGCTTCCTGCACTTCGTAGAGGCTCAGGTTTGTACCTCCCGTAATGTTCATCAAAACACCTTGCGCTCCGTCGATTGCCGCTTCCAGTAACGGACTGGAGATCGCCTTTTTGGCGGCTTCAGCAGCACGGCTTTCGCCCGTAGCGATCCCGATACCCATCAATGCTGAACCTTTGTTGGACATGATGGTTTTGACATCGGCAAAGTCCAAGTTGATTAAACCAGGCGTCGCGATGAGGTCAGAGATACCTTGCACCCCTTGGCGAAGCACGTTATCAGCTTCACGGAATGCTTCAAGCATCGGTGTGTTTTTATCGACAATTTCAAGAATGCGGTCATTCGGAATAACGATCAGTGTGTCAACGGCTTCTTTCATTGCCGTGATACCGCCTGCAGCCTGCAGCTGACGTTTTCTTCCTTCAAATGTAAACGGTCTTGTTACGACACCGACAGTCAAAGCGCCTAAGTCCTTTGCGATTTGCGCGATAACCGGTGCGGCTCCCGTTCCGGTACCGCCTCCCATTCCGGCTGTAACGAACACCATGTCAGCGCCTTTTAGCGCTTCTTCGATTTGTTCCTTACTTTCTTCAGCGGCTTTTTTGCCGACTTCCGGATTCGCTCCCGCTCCGAGACCGCGGGTCAGCTTTTCCCCGATCTGCATTTTCACTTCCGCTTTTGACAGGTTAAGAGCTTGCGCGTCCGTGTTTACCGCAATGTACTCTACACCCTGCACTTCATTTTCAATCATTCGGTTGACCGCGTTATTACCGCCGCCTCCTACTCCGATTACTTTAATTGATGCTAAGCCGTCTATGTTTGTTTCGAAATCCAACATGCTAAATCCTCCTAATCTGCCGAATGACTATCAATCTATTCCCAAAACATGCTTAATAGTTTTTTCATTTTGCTCGGTTTGTTGTGTTCGGCTTGTGTTTTTTGTTTTGCTTTTGGACGCTGCTGCGCCTCTGGCCGCTGATGATGTTCTTCTTCGTGAGAGACCGCGATTTCCTGCACGGCTTCTTCCGGCATATGAAAGCCTATTTTTCTTCCCTGAATTCTGGCATTTCGGCAGGCAAATTGTATCAAGCCGACACCCGTCATATACTGAGGGTCTCTTACACCGATATAATTCGGGCTTGCGACCCTTACATTGTGCCTCAGCACTTCCTGTGCCAATGAAAGCACTCCGGGCATTGCGGCCTGTCCGCCGGTCAGCACAAAGCCGCCGGGCAGATCTGTAATTCCCATATGCTCAATTTCGGCTGCGGCAATCTCAAGAATCTCTTCCACTCTTGCTTCAATAATATTGGCAATTTCCTGCTGTGTAAAAGATTGCTTTTGATTCGTTCCTATGACGGTGACTTCAAATACTTCATCTTCTGAAGCCTCATCGTAGAATGCATGTCCGAATTGTTTTTTTACTCTTTCAGCCTCTTCGGTGGAAGTGCGCAACCCGATCGATACATCTTTCGTGATGTTTTCGCCTCCGAGCGGAATGACGGCTGTCTCCTTCAGGTGCCCCTGTTCAAATACCGCCACCGTCGTCGAGCCGCCGCCGATATCAATCATGGCGACTCCGAGGTTTTTTTCGTCTTTTGACAAAGCCGCCGAACCGGCCGCAAGCGGCTGCAGGCAAATATCAGTAATTTCAACGCCCGCTCTCTCCACACAGCGAAGTAAATTATGTAAGATCGTTTTGGAGCCGGTAATCAGCGTGCCTTCTACTTCCAGGCGCACGCCGAGCATTTTTTTCGGATCGGTAATTTCGTCTCTTCCGTCAACGATAAACTGTTTCGGAACGACGTCTACGATCAGCTGCTCATGCGGAACTGACACGACCTGTGCCGCTTCCATTACCCTGCGGACGTCTTCAACGTGAATTTCTTTGTTTTCACTGGAAACAGCGACAACGCCGTTCGTATCTTGAATATGAATATAATTTCCATTAACGCCGACAATGGCTTTTTTCAGCGGAAAACCTACCATTCTTTCAGCTTGGTCAAACGCTTTTCTTATAGAATGAACGGTTTCATCTATATCAACGATTGAGCCTTTTTTCAACCCTTCAGACGGTACATTTCCCACTCCGATAATGTTAAGGGAATCATCTGTCATTTCTCCGACGATCACTTTTGTATTGGACGTACCGATGTCAAGACTGACGTAAAGTTCATTGTTGTTCATTCTATGGCACCTCCTCACATTTCGATCAAATTCTATTCTATTATTTGCGGAACAACAATACAATGAATGTGGCTTTACAAGTGTGTAACAAAAACAACAGCATCAACAAATTCTTATCTGATTTCTCACAATTTATGTTTAATGAAACTATTCGTTATATTCTATGTATATCCTCTTTTATATCGTATTTTTTTTATTTTTTTTAGAGACGGCCCACCTTACCGTAAGATTTCCTTTCACGGTGCCATACTGTGCAATCCAGATGCAAATATACCCGCTTTCCCTTAGTCTACACTAAGATGAACCTCCAGAAAAGCTATAGATATTGCCAGAAACATCCGAAAAAAGAAGAAACAGGAGGAAAATTCCAAATGCAATGCTCATTGCAGAAGACACGCCCATTGCATTGAGAATTTTCCGCTTGTCCGGCAGCCATATCCCGGGCAAAAACAAACATAGTCATAATGATTCCGCTATCGGTTATATCGGCTGCCCCGCTGATTGTAATAGATTCTTTTGAATCACCTTGAAATTAGTTCTTTAGGACTATTAATCATTTTCTTTTTTCTTGCTGGATTTACCTTTGTTAAATTCTTCAAAATACGTAGCGACTTCTAAGTGGATAATCCCCTTTTTCCCGCCGTCCAGCTGGGAAACGATAGATGGATAGGTCTTCATCCGGCCGGCAAACGTTTTAATAGAAGCGGTAACTACATACCCGTCGTTCATATACAGCTTGATCCGGTCCTGATCCATTTTTACCGGTGTATAATAGATTTCAGAAATCGATTGCTTAAGCGAACCGGAAAGCTTATCAAGCTGCTCCGCCATTTTGACCCGCTTTTTCGCGTTTGTCCAGTCAACCAAAATCGGGCCCGCGTCATCCGGCGTGACTTCGTTCGGCAGCACAGTGCCGTTTTCGAGCACTTCATAATATACATCATGCCGCTGCAGATACGCGATCGTCTTGTATTCTTCAATGTGAATGCTGACTTTGTTAGGAAATACTTTTGAAAGTTCCGCCTTTTTCACCAGCTTATTCTGCTCAATCTTTTCTTCTGTTTGTTTCTTGTTCAGACTCCAGAACTCGGTTTGTCCGTTATGTATATCAGAAAGCGCGTTGATCTCTTTTACAGACACGTTTTCGTTTCCGGAAACGGTGACAGAAGACACTTTGCTGATCGGCATCTGCAAGTACACGATGATCAGCACCATCATAAAAAAGAGCACAATGAATGAAATCAGCCGGCGGTTTGCTTTTTGCTTCCGCTGCTCTTTGATTTTCGGAATCCGCTCTTCAATATTTACAATTTTTTCTCTTTCATGATTCGGGTTCACTGCCTGTCCACCTCACTAAGAATGAAACAGCTTGACATTCGTCTGATTGAAAAACAAACGGCATGCTGTGATGCCGTTTGACATTTGTTAAAAGTATATCACATGAGCTCACGTAATCAGAGAACCTTTTAACGATTCCCTCCGATGATTTCAACTTCTGTATGCATGTCAACATCATACTGCTCACGGATTGTCTTTTTCACATATTCAATCAGGTCGAGAACGTCCTTGGCAGTCGCTCCGCCGGCATTGACGATAAAATTCCCGTGCATTTCGGACACTTTTGCTCCGCCGATCTGATGTCCTTTTAATCCCGCTTTTTCAACGAGGTTTCCGGCATGATCCGGCAGCGGATTTCTGAATATGCTCCCGGCGCATGGGCTTGAATACGGCTGAGTGTTTTTTCTGTAATCTTTGTTCTGCTGCATTTGCGCCGTAATGGCTTCCCGTTCCTTTTGCTCAAGCTGAAGAACTGCCTCGAGACAGACACCGGGGCGTTTTTTCTGCAAAACAGACGTTCTGTAGCTGAAATCCATCTCTTCGTTTGTCAGCCATTCGATTGTGCCGTCTTCAAATAAGATACGGGCTTTCACAAGAATCTCACTCATATCAGATCCGTGCGCCCCGGCATTCATATAGACGGCTCCGCCGATTGATCCGGGAATGCCCGCTGCAAATTCGAGACCGGACATTCCTTTTTTACTCATGGAAGTCGCAAGCCGGACGACCGAATAGCCGCCTCCGACCGTCACCTGATCACCGTCAATCTCCAAATGATCCAGACCCGCTCCCAGCTTGATGACAACTCCTCTTATGCCTTCATCAAGCACGAGCAGATTTGAACCGCGGCCGATAACCGTCCATGGCAGATCATGTTTCTTCACAATATCCATAATATCTTTGACCGCTTCCACACGGTTGGGGATGATTAAAATGTCCGCCGGACCGCCGATTTTCATCGTTGTATGGTTCGCGAGCGGTTCTTGTTCCAGCACTTTGCCGACTTCGCGGTCTCTTAATTCCTGAATTACGTTCTCCATCATAAACCTCCGCATTCCATTTGCTCTATTTTTTTATGTCTTCCATGATACTGTACAGTCTGGCTGCCGCATCCGGAACACCGAGTGATTTTGTCCGCTCACTCATGTCTTTTAAGGTTTCTTCATTCATGACGATTTTGTCCAGCGCAGCGATCAGTTTTTCTCCGCTGAGCTCGGTTTCCTTCAGTACGATTGCAGCGTCATGCTGGCTGAGCGCCTTCGCATTGACTTCCTGGTGATTGGCTGTCACATACGGGCTCGGAATAAGCACGCTCGGAATGCCGAGAGCGGTGATCTCCGCAATCGTCGTCGCTCCGGCTCTGGCCACAATGACATCAATTGATTGTAAGTACTCCGGCATTTGGTGCAAAAACGGTTTTGTCACCATATTATCAGCGGCTTTTCCGCCTTTCAGCTCAGCCGTTACCTTCTCGTAATGTACTTCCCCGGTAATATAAAGCACTTGGTAAGGTCTCGTTTTCAATTCTTCCTGCATATCTATAACGGCACGGTTAATGGGAGCCGCGCCTCTGCTTCCGCCGAAAATGAGCACCGTTTTTTGATTGTCTTTCAGCCCGAACTCAGTTAATGAGCGGCCTGTCTTAATTGAGACGACTTCAGAGGCTCTCGGGTTTCCCGTAAACACAACTTTTTCAGCAGGAAAATGCGATTTTGCCTCTTCAAAGCAAATTGCTACCTTATTAACATATTTCGAGAGAAACTTATTTGTGATGCCGGGCAGGCTGTTTTGCTCATGAATGATCGTCGGAATTCCCATTTTTGCCGCCGCGTATACGACCGGACCGCATACATAGCCGCCTGTACCGATAACGGCATCTGGTTTAAACTCTTTTAAATATGATTTGCTTTTCTTCACGCCTTTTAAGAAGCGCATGACGGTTTTTACATTTTCAAAAGAAAGTTTTCGTTTGAAACCTGTAATTTCAATGGCGCGGAACGGAATATTTTCCCGTTCAACAATTTTTTTCTCAAGACCGTTCTCTGTTCCGATATACAAAAATTCCACATCCGGATGCCGGCGCTGAACTTCTTTAATAAAGGCCAGGGCCGGATAAATATGTCCTCCGGTTCCGCCTCCGCTTACTGCAATACGCATTCGTATGTCCCCCTTAATCACATAGCGATAACCCTGTTTTTTAGGACAGGGTTATTGATGTTGTCTGTTTTTTTATAGATAACGAATAAATCATGAGTGATGAGGCAAGATACAGATCAATACCTCGAGTACCGACTGACATTTAAAAGCACGCCGACCGCTGCGAGCATCAGCGTCAGTGATGAGCCTCCGTAGCTTAAAAACGGCAGCGTAATTCCTGTTACCGGGATCAGCCCCGTCACAACGCCGATATTAATCATGACTTGAATAGCTATCATAGAAATAATACCGATGGCGACAAAGCTTCCGTATAAATCCGGCGCGCCGAGGGCAATCCTGACGCCCCGCCATAATAAAATACTGAACAGCAGCAATATGAGCGAACCGCCGATAAAGCCGAGTTCCTCAGATAAAATAGCAAAAATGAAATCGGTTTGCGGCTCCGGCAGGTAAAAAAACTTTTGCCGGCTTTGGCCGAGCCCCATCCCGAACAGACCGCCCGGACCTACGGCATAGAGCGACTGAATGATCTGAAATCCGCTTCCAAGCGGATCCTCCCACGGGTTTAAGTAAGAGGTAATCCGTTTAATCCGATAAGGAGCGGACAGAACTAGCGCCGCAAATCCGCTTAAACCGATGAGTCCGAGGAACGCAAAATGAGCGATTCGCGCACCGGAAACAAAAATCATCACGATGCACGTGCCCACCATTACCGTCCCCGTTCCCAGGTCTGGCTGGCACATAATAATAATAAATGCAGAAAACACGATTCCGAGCGCGGGAACGAATCCGCGTCTGAATGACGTAATATTCTTCTGTTTTTCAGAAAGAAATTTAGCCAGAAACGCAATCATCGCGAGTTTCATAAACTCCGAAGGCTGAATGCTGAACGCTCCCACTCCGATCCAGCTTCTTGAACCGTTCCGCACCATTCCGACTCCCGGAATCAGCACAAGCACAAGCAGAAAAAAACAAATGATCAGAAGCAGCTTCGACCATGTACGCCATGTCCAATAATCCACATTCATAATGAAAAACATGGCAATGACGCCGATCCCCGCAAACAGCAGCTGCCGTTTCGCGAAGAAAAACGAGTCGTCAAATTTATAATCCGCCCATACCGCACTTGCACTGTAGACCATAATTAATCCTATTGTTAAAAGCAATAACGTAATGATAACTAATAACAAATCAGGCGCTGTTTTTTTAGTAGTCAAAGCAATCGACACCCCAAGCATAAGTCATTTAGGGCTGCCGATGAACAGAGACAAGCCCTTACTTAAGCATATGCACGGCATCTATAAACATGTCACCGCGTTCTTCAAATGTTTTGAACTGATCCCAGCTTGCACACGCGGGTGACAAGAGGATGACGTCTCCTTCATTTGAGAGCGCAAACGCCGCAGATACTGCTTGTTCAACATTATCGACACGTTTGACATGTTGTATTCCCAGCTCATTGCCCAGTTTTTCTATCTTCGGCGCTGTCTGTCCGAACGTCAGGACCGCTTTGACATTGTCCATATACGGTTTCAGGTCGTCAAAACCGTTGCCGCGGTCCAGTCCGCCTGCAAGCAGAATAACCGGTGCTTTGAACGCCGAGAGCGCTTTGCTTGTGGCCAGAATATTCGTCGCTTTGCTGTCATTATAAAATTTACGATTCTGGATCGCAGTTACATACTGCAGACGGTGTTTGACACCGGTAAAGCTTGTCAGCACCTTCTGAATCGCTTTATTAGACGCGCCCGCCGTTTTTGCCGCGGCTACAGCGGCTAAAATATTTTCTAAATTGTGCGCGCCCGGCAGTACGATGTCATCAACAGGCAGAATCGCTTCATCGCCGAACATCAGCATTCCGTCTTTAATGAATGCGCCGCTTGACAGTTCCTGGTGAACTGAAAACGGAACGGTGCCGGCTTTTCCGCTTTCGGCAAGCCGCACGACTGTTTCATCGCTCTGATTCACGATGGCCGTATCACTCTCAAGCTGATGAAGATACACGTTCTGCTTGGCTTTTTCATAATTTTCACGGCTGTGATGGTAATCCAAATGAGCGTCGAACACATTTAAAATCAGGCCGATTTCAGGTCTGAACGCATGAGTCCCCATCAGCTGGAACGAAGAAAGCTCTGTGACGATCCATTCATCACCGTCAGCATGATAAGCCACTTCACTGGCGACAGTGCCGATATTCCCTGCGATCAGCGTCTTTATCGAATCAGCTTTCAGCATTTCATAAATTAGGGTCGTCGTTGTTGTTTTCCCGTTTGAACCTGTAATGCCGATGAATTTTGCATTGGTGATATAATACGCAAGCTCGATTTCCGTCCAGACCGGGATGCCTCTTCTTTGCGCTTCCTCCACCATGATATTTTCATACGGGATTCCGGGATTTTTGATCAGAATGGTAATGTGATGCTGATCAAAAAGTGACGTCGGATGCTCACCGCAGATGACTTCAATTCCTCTTTCTGCAAGCCTTTGGGCAGGTTCGTTCTCTTCAAAGGCTTTTTGATCATTCACGACGACGTTAATGCCTTTTTCATGAAGAATCGACGCAGCCGCATATCCGCTTTTCGCCAGTCCGAGGACCAGAAAGTTTTGTTTTTGCAAAAAAAGTTCGTTTTCCACTTATAACCACACCTCGATGTAAATTCCTAAAACGGCAAGCAGCAGTCCCGCAGTCCAGAATGTGACGACAACTCTCCATTCAGACCATCCGACCAATTCGTAATGGTGGTGAAGCGGACTCATCTTAAAGATTCGTTTTCCTGTCGTTTTAAAGCTGATGACTTGTAAGATAACAGATAAGGTCTCAATAACAAATACTCCGCCGATAATGACGAGCAGAATTTCAAGCTTCGTCAAAATGGCAACGGTCACGATCGCTCCTCCGAGCGCAAGCGAACCGGTATCCCCCATAAATACCTTGGCGGGATGGGCGTTGAATACAAGAAAACCGAGAACGGCGCCGACAACGGCAACCGAGAAAATCGCAACGTCATATTGTGACTGGTTCCACGCAAGGATGGCGAAAGCGCCGAATGCGATAGCCGCGGTACCGGACAAGAGACCGTCCAGACCGTCTGTCAGGTTGACGGCATTTGAACCTCCGACAAGCATAAAGAGAACGAGGATAAAGTATCCCCAGCCGAGATCGATTGACAGATGTGTGCCCGGCACCCTGATGCCGGTTGAAAAATGGCAATAATGATATACTCCGTAAAATACAATGGCAATAATGATCTGGCCGATCAATTTCTGCTTCGACGTCAATCCGAGATTCCGTTTCATTACTACTTTAATATAGTCATCCAGAAAGCCGAGCAGGCCGTATCCGATCGTGACAAACAGCAGAAGAAACATTTCCGCGCTCAGATGCGAAAATTTCTGCGTCATGACAATCGCCGTAATGGCGATGGATACGATAATCATGACCCCGCCCATCGTCGGCGTCCCTGATTTTTTCATATGTGATTTCGGCCCCTCTTCCCTGATACTTTGGCCGAATTTTAAACGTCTTAAAAACGGGATAAGAATCGGAGATATCAGAACACTGATTAAAAATCCCATTATTATTGTAAATAAAATCACTTGCTCAAGCATTGCTCTTTTCTCCTCCCGTTTCGTTCAAACGACATACGTATTTATCATATTCACATTGTGTCCCCGTAATTCTTTTCATTTCCCTCATTCTAACACTCTTTCCTGTTTTACTTTTTATTCAGCTCAACAATAGCTCTTCCCGCTACTTCGGCGTCATCAAAGTCGAATGTTTCATTGCCGATTTGCTGATAGGTTTCATGCCCTTTCCCGGCAATCAGAACCACATCTCCCTTTTTCGCGTTGGCAATGGCAAAAAAGATAGCCTGCTCGCGATTTGCGATACTGTGATAGTAAGTGCCTTCTACCCCTCTTTCCATATCTCTTAATATGGCCAGCGGGTCCTCGCTTCTCGGGTTATCTGAAGTGAAAATCGGTTCGTCGGCAATCCGCACCGCAATTTCCGCCATTTTCGGGCGTTTCGTTTTGTCCCGGTCACCGCCGCAGCCGACGACGACGAAAAGCTTGCCCTCTGTCATGTCTTTGCATGTATTCAGGACGTTTTCCAGACTGTCAGGCGTGTGCGCGTAATCGACAACCACAGGAAACGGCTGATTATGATTCACCAGTTCAAACCGGCCTCTGACACCTTGCAGCTCTTCAAGAGCGCTTGTGATCGTATCAAACGGCAGACCCGCTGCGATCCCTGTCGCCGCTGCAGCCAGTACGTTATACACGTTGAAGCGGCCGACGAGTGAAACTGTGATCTGCTTTGTTCCTTTTGGCGTAACAAGTTCAAAGCTTGTGCCTTGCGCAGAGATCTCGATTTGTTTCGCCATGACATCGGCATCATTCTCGATTCCGTATGTAAGGATGTGCGCCGCCGTCACTTTTTCAAAATAAGCACTGGCTTTGTCATCTGCGTTTAAAACGGCCCGCTTCGGCTTTTCGTGATTAAAGGAGCCGCCCAGCTGGGAAAACAGGAGGCTTTTAGCCTGTCTGTAGTCTTCCATCGTCTTGTGATAATCTAAATGGTCCTGCGTCAGGTTCGTGAATACGGCGATATCATAATCGCAGCCGTGAACCCTGCCGAGTGACAGAGCGTGAGAAGACACTTCCATAATAGCTGTGTCAACATGCTCATCATTCATTTTCTTGAACGTTTTTTGCAGTGTGACGCTTTCGGGCGTTGTATTTTTGACCGGGAATGTCTCATCCCCGATTTTAATGTACATCGTTCCGATTAAACCGGTCTGTCTTCCCGCTTTTTTGAAAATCTCATCAACCATGTGCGTCGTTGATGTTTTGCCGTTTGTGCCGGTGATGCCGATAAGCTGAAGCTGCTTTGTCGGCTGCCCGTAAAACGCGTCAGAAAGAACGCTGAGCGCCCGCTGTGACCGGCGGACAATAATGACAGGAACATCGACGTCAAGCTCTTTCTCGGCAACGATGGCCGCTGCGCCGTTTTCTGCGGCTTTTTGGGCAAAATCATGTCCGTCTACCGTATACCCTTTTATACACACAAAAAGACTCCCTTTTCTCACTTCCCTGGAGTCCATCTCAATTGAAGTTATGTCAGGGTCATGAAAGTCATTTTGAACAGGTTCGGCCATTAAATATGTAAGCAGCTTTGTAAGTTTCATTGTATCAAACCTCTCAGAAATTCTATTCATTCTTTTATCATGATAACCGTTTATAAAAGTCAGAATGGCTTTTAAACATACAGTTCATATTTTAGCGTAAATAAAAGGATACATCCAGTTAATCTTAAAAGTTATCTTCTTTTTTTCTCTTTATGATAAGAGGCAGCCGAAAACAATCGGCTGCCTCAAAAAGACTCATTCTTCACTCAAGTAAACACGGATCTTTGAGCCTTCTTTTACTTTCGTTCCGGCTGCAGGTGATTGTTTCACAATTTTGCTTCCTTTTCCTGAGGAGTCAATATTCAAATTGACAAGCAGCGACTCAAGATCAGAGACAGACATCCCTACAACATTCGGAACCTCTATTGTTTTTGTGTCGTTCCATTGATATTTTTTCTCGATTTGATTTTTTCGCGGTTTCACGCCGAGCTCAGGCAGACTGTCTCTCATCATATTTCCGACAATCGGCGCGGCGACGGTTCCCCCGAATTGAATCGTGCCTTTCGGATTATCAACCGCGACATACACGACAAGGCTCGGGTCATCGGCCGGCGCAAAACCGATAAAAGAGACGATATGGTTGTTTTCGAGATATTTGCCGTCTTTGACCTTTTGTGCGGTACCTGTTTTTCCGCCGACGCGATATCCTTCCACAAAGGCATTCCGCCCCGTTCCCTGAGCGACGACGCTTTCTAAAGCATATCTGATCTGCTTTGACGTTTCCTGGGAAATAACTTGCCTTTTCGCAATCGGCGATTGTTTCTTAACGGTTTTTTTCGTAACGGGATCAACCCACTCTTTGGCGATAAACGGAGTATAAAGCGTTCCGCCGTTTATTGCTGCGGAAACGGCTGCCACCTGCTGAATCGGCGTGACGGAAACCCCTTGTCCGAAAGCGGTTGTCGCCTGTTCGACCGGGCCGACTCTGTCAAGCGGGAATAAGATCCCCGTTCCTTCCCCTTGCAGATCAATGCCTGTTTTCTTTCCAAAGCCGAAGTCCTTAATATATTGAAACAGCTTTTGTTTTCCGAGCCGTTCCCCGAGCTGTACAAACCCGGGGTTGCAGGAATTTTGAACAACTTCAAGATAAGATTGCGAACCGTGGCCGCCCTTTTTCCAGCATCGGAGGCGGGCGCCGTCGACCTCGGCAAATCCTTTGTCATAAAAGTGGTCTCTTTGCAAGTTTACTTTTTGCTCTTGAAGAGCCGCCGCAAGCGTAATAATCTTAAAGGTCGAACCCGGTTCATATGTGCTCCATACCGGCAGGTTCCGGTTGTAAACGGACGGATCCACCGATTGATAGTCAGCCGGATCAAAATCAGGACGGCTTGACATGCCGAGCACTTCCCCGTTTTTCGGATTCATTGCGACCGCAATCATTCCGTCCGGGTTATATTTCGCCGCTGCATTGTCGAGCTCTCTTTCTATAATCGTCTGAACCTTGGCGTCAATCGTCAGTTTCATATCAAGTCCGTCTTTCGGAGGGGTGTAATCATCCGCTTCATCAGGCATTTTCTTCCCCTTGGCATCCGTATAAAATTTCACAGATCCCTTTACACCTTTTAAGTCATCATCATAATAAGCCTCCAAACCGAGAAGACCCTGGTTATCAATACCGGCAAAACCGAGAACATGGGACAAAAAGCTTCCGTACGGATAATGGCGGATGCTGTCTTCAGCCACATACACCCCTTTTAAGTCGAGCGCTTTGATTTCTTTCGCTTTTTTATTGGAAATTTTCCGCCCCTCGGGTGAGATTTTTTCTATGGAGGTTTTCTTAGTAATGTGTTTGTAGACCTTCTCTTCCGACATATTTAAAACTGACGCGAGAAGTTTGCCCGTTTTTATGGGATTTTGGATCTGGCGCGGTACGACAAAGACGGTCGGCGCGCTTTTATTAGTTGCCAGCTTCACGCCGTTTCGGTCAAGGATCTCTCCCCGCTCAGGCTCAAACGGCAAATTCCGGCTCCAGGAATCCTTAGCCAGTGAAGTCAGCTTTTCTCCCATCACAAATTGGACATAGCCTAATCTGCTGTCAATGATCAAAAAAATGATTACGCCAAAAAGCAAAACCAGTAATAAACGTTTTCGAACCGTTACATTTGAAACGCGCAAGGGACCGTCCACTCCTTATTTAGGCTTGTTTCAATTTATGCCTCAGCTTGGACACATAGAACGACGGCGCATAAAAAAGAAGCCCGCGGGCATCCGCGGACTTCTCTGTCCCGTTAATCAGGATTTTTAAATTTCACCTTGATCACGGTATTTTCTTTCAGTTCTTTGCCTTTTTTCACACTTTGGCTTGAAGCGTAACCTTCACCGCTCACATCGATGTGAATGCCTGATACTTTGCTGAATTGAAGCACTTCCCGTCTCGACCATCCGGACATATCCGGCATCGTCATCTTTCCGTCTGTTTTTAAGAAGATTTTCTGATTGGTGATCACATCTTCTCCGGCTGTCGGATACTGCTCTTTTACGGCAACATCGCTGCCGATGACAATCGGTGTGAGATGTTCATTTTTCGCTTCCTTCTCAGCGCTCTTGACCGTCTTATCTGTCAGGTCAGGCATCTTTTGGCTTTTCGTTTCTTCCTGACCGGAATCTGTTTTTTCCGTCGGTTCGATATTCATGTAGTGGAGGCTGTTTTTCATCGTCGGGTTAAAGATTTCCGCGACAGGATCAGAGCTGCTTTGCCCCGCTTTTAATTGCGGCTGCTGCACGGCTACATAGATGACGAGCTTAGGATCATTTTTCGGCGCCATGCCCATGAATGAAAACACATAGTTGCTCGTTCCTCTTAAATATCCGCCCGTCCCGGCAATTTGCGCGGTTCCCGTTTTACCCGCGACGTCAAATCCTTCAATTTTATAAGGTTTTCCCGTTCCGATGTCTGACGTCACGACTTCTCCGAGCAGGTTCCGGACTTTTTTCGCCGTATCGGCTGAAATCGGCGTGCCTACTTGCTCTGGTTTTGTCTGCTTGACGACTTTTTTCGTATCGGGATCGACAATATGATCAATGACGTAAGGTTTCATCATTTTGCCGTTATTGGCAATCGCCGTGACGGCCTGAAGCTGCTGGATCGGCGTTATCGCCGATGCTTGGCCGTAAGCCGTAGACGCTTTGTCAAAATCATATTTGTAGTTAATTTTACTTGATACTTCACCGGGCAGATCAACCCCTGTTTTTTGATAGAGCCCGAATTTGTGCAGGTACTCATTAAACCGGTCAAACCCCAGTTTTTCGTTGGCCAGTTTGGCAAAAGCAACATTGGATGACCTCATAAGGCCGTCATGGAAGCTTGTCATGCCCCAGCCGGCGCCATCGTTCCAATCTTTAACAGGTCCGCCTCCCACTTTATATGTTCCTGATTTATATTTCTCGTTTGCGGAAAACACATTTTCCTGAATCGCCGCAGCAAGCGTAAAGATCTTCATCGTTGAACCCGGTTCATATGCGTACGACACTAAGTCGTTGTAATAATTGGTGACGTTTCTGATATTCGGGTCAAAACTCGGACGTTGCCCCATCGCAAGCACTTTGCCTGTTTTCGGTTCTACGACAGCCGCCATAATTTTTTTCGGTTTATATTTTTCCGCTACTTTCGTCATGCTGTCTTCTAAAAAGGTTTGAATTTTCTGATCAATGGTTAAATATACATTGTCACCGTTTTTAGGTGCGGTGATTTTTTCTTTGCTGTTCGGAAGTTTCCAGCCGGATTTATCACTTTCGTAAGTGACGGATCCGTCGCGTTCCGTCAGATAGTTGTTCAGTATTTTTTCAAGCCCTAAAGAGCCTTGTATCTCGTTTGTTTTTTCATTCACATCGGCATAGCCGAGAACATTTGACAAAAATACACCGTTCGGATAGTAGCGCTTCGTATCTCTTAAGAAAGAAATACCCGGAAGATTCATTTTTTCGATCTTTTGTTTTTTCGCATAAGAGATATCGCGGCCGGCTGAACCGAATTCCACCTGCTTCGCGCCATCCCTGTTTAAGATGTCCAGAATCTCGCTTTTATCAAGATTGATAACGGTCGCCAGTTTTTCCGCCGTTTTCTCTTTGTCTTTGACATGCTGAGGATGCTTCGGATCACTCGTCATTTTTTTATCAAGCACGGCAATGAGTTTATATGTCGCCGTGTCCTCTGCAAGCACTTTGCCGTTCCGGTCAAGAATAGAGCCGCGGCTCGCTTCTATCGTCCGCTTTTTTTCGTGCTGCTCGGTCGCTTTTGTTGCAAGTTCTACACCGTTTGCTTTACCGGTTAATTGAATGTACGCCATTCTCCCGAGAATGACAAAGAAAAAGAGAGCGAAACAAATACTGAGTATCGCTGCTCCTCTGTTCATAAACTTATTTTTTTTCGGCATGGGTTATCATTCCTGTATGTTTTTCACTTTTTTATCTTTCAGATTCAAACCGTGCTTTTTAGCGATATCCATCAGGCGCTGCGGCTGGCTTAAGTCAGCAGCCGTCTTTTCGAGATCACCGATCTGCTTATTCTTCTCAGATACTTTCTCCTCCAGTTTTTGCACCTCAATATTGGATTGGTACGCCGCGTATGCCTTTGATACGATAAACATTGATGTGGAGAGAACGGCAATGGCAAACAGGACGAGCAGCACCTTTTCCCCGAGTGTAATGGAAGCCCTCTTTTTGACAATCACCTTTTTTTCGGGACTTATCACTGGCCGTTGTTGTTTTTCCTGCTGGTAAGCTAAGTTGCTCATAGGCTGATGACCTCCTTTAATGTTGTCATTTGCTGCCCGTTATTTTCGTTTCTCCGCAATGCGGAGCTTCGCTGACCGGGCGCGGTTATTTTCTTCAAGCTCCTCTTTTGATGCCGTAATGGGCTTTCTCGTAATCAGTTTTAATTCCGGTTCAAATTCTTCCGGTATCACGGGAAGACCCGGAGGCAGTTCGGGAAGTGATGATTTTTCCTTGAATGTCATCTTGCACATTCTGTCTTCCAGCGAGTGAAAAGTGATCACAGACACCCTTCCGCCCGGCTTCAGCACCTCTATCGCTTGCAAGAGGGCCTCTTCAAATACTTGAAGCTCGTCGTTTACGGCGATTCGAATGGCTTGGAATACACGTTTGGCCGGATGACCTCCGCTTCTTCTTGCCGGAGCCGGTATCGCGTCCTTTATTAGATCGACCAGTTGGCCGGTTGTTTGAATAGGCGATTTTTCTCTTGCCTCTTCAATTTTTCGGGCGATCTGCTTGCTGAATTTTTCTTCTCCGTATTTAAAGAAAATCCTCACAAGGTCCTCATACCGCCATTCATTTACGACTTCTTTCGCCGTAAGGGCGGCCGACTGGTCCATCCTCATGTCCAGCGGTGCGTCATGATGATAGCTGAATCCCCGTTCCGGTGTATCAAGCTGCGGAGAGGATACTCCTAAATCAAATAGAATTCCGTCGACACTCGTAATGCCGTGTTCATGTAAACACTCTTTTAAATAACGAAAGTTGCTTTTCACCAGAATAAGCTGTCCTTTGTATTCGGACAATGTTTTCTTTGCGTTTTCAAGTGCCGTGTCATCTTGGTCAAAGGCGATCAAGCGTCCTTTTTCCGATAATTGCTGCAATAAATATGTACTGTGCCCGGCGCCGCCAAGGGTGCAGTCCACATAGGTTCCGTCCGGTTTGATATTTAAACCGTCGACGGTTTCACGAAGAAGTACTGTCTTATGCTGAAACATTTGTGTCGGTCCCACCTTTATCAGGAATGAATTGAATTGTCAGTTGTTGTTGTGATGCACGAAGATCCATTATATATCAAATCCAATCATGTTTTCAGCAATTTCAGCGAATGAATCTTCTTGCTCTTCTGTGTATTGTTCCCATATTACCTTACTCCACAATTCAATTCGATTGGAAACCCCGATGACAACACATTCTTTTTCCAGTTTTGCGTAATTCAGAAGAGATGACGCAATATTAACCCTTCCCTGCTTGTCCAGTTCGCATTCGGTCGCACCGGAAAAAAAGAATCGGGTAAATGCGCGGGCGTCTTTTTTGGTGAGCGGCAGAGCCTTCAGCTTTTCTTCAATCAGCTTCCATTCATTCATCGGATAGCCGAAAAGGCATTGGTCCAGTCCTCTGGTCAGCACAAACTGCTCACCGAGGCCTTCTCTGAATTTTGCGGGTACGATCATGCGGCCCTTTGCATCAACAGTATGCCGGTATTCACCCATAAACATGATAAGGACCCCCACTTTCTCCCCTAAACTCACCACTATCCGCCACTTCTCTCCACAACCTCATTTTACACTGTTTACACATAAAAAAAAACCCTGAACTATTCAGGGTTCTTTAAAACTTTATTTCAAAGTTTGACAATCTGATGTTGGTTTTGAAAAGAAAATGGCAGATGTTTGAAGGTTGTGAAGAATTTTGGACCGTAGCGGTTCAGATAATACATCACATTCCAAATCCGTTCCTGCGGAGCGCCGAGCGGTCTGATGCTGTTTTGGATTCTTTCATAGTCACGCAGCACAAAACCTTCTTTTTCTTCAATTCTTTTCGTTACCGTCCGTTCTAAAAACAAGAGCTGATCTTGAATGAAGGCGGCATTCTTCTGTAAGAGCGGCTCAAGGCTTGAATCGACCTTCAGCGCTTCGTCCCTTGCGCGTTTATGGACGGCTTCAATCTGCGACTTCGCCTGTTCCATTACAGAAGAAAACTCTTCCGGAATCTGCTCTTCAAAATAAGTGTCTTTCAGGTGTCCGGTGCCATGTTCGATCGCTTCCTGAAGCGGGATATTCCGTTCTGAAAGCTTCTTTTCAATATGGCGCTCAAGAATCGTAATGTTCAGTCTCGGCACTACCGGCGTCATGCGAAAGCCCATTAATGAGAAAGCCCGCTTCAGCTCACCCCAATAATTGATTTCCCCCGGTCCCGCGATAAACGCCAGAGTCGGGATGAGAAACTCCTGCATAAGCGGCCTTGTCACAACGTTATTGCTGAAACATTCCGGTTTTTCTTCCATATGGGTATGAAGCTCGTCGTTCGTCCACTTCAGATCAAGCTCCTTAATGACAAAAACGCCGTTTTCTTTTTCAATTAAGAAACGCTCTCCCTCGTGTTCGTAAAACAGATTGGCCTGATCTTTGTCCGATTCAATAATCGGATGATAACCGGCTTCCCGCATAAGACGCTGCTGGTCTGACACGGCTTTGGCAAGTTCATGATTGTGTTTTAAAATCTGCTGAAACATACCCGTTTCCAGCTTTTTAATCCCCGGATCTCCCGAATTCATCAGAATAAGGCCTTCTTCTTGAAACAAGTCGGCGATCAACAGTTCAAAAAAGTCCGTGAATGTCTCTGATGAGCGTAAACATCGCTTCACGTTTTGAAGGAGTGTGTTTGTGTGATCCGTCTCCTCAAAAGCAGCGAACACTTCATCAATCCAAGCCGCGCATTTTTCCTGATCAAGCTCGGTTTTAGCCGCCGATGTTTTTTTCCAGTACGACTGCGGCAGTTTCTGTTTCACCGGACCTTTATTCTCTGTTGACGTATGCACAAAATTGATTTCTTCCAGATCGTGATCTTCACCCGCCACCCAGAAAATCGGAACGACAGGAATCTGCAACGCCTCTTCCTGCTGTCTGGCAAGTACGATAATGGAGATAATTTTATGTATGGTGTAAAGAGGCCCCGTTAAAAGACCGGCCTGCTGGCCGCCTACTACCGCTGCGCTTTTTGGATCTCTCAGTTTTTCGATGGAGGCCTGCATGGCGGCGGAGTGAAATTTTTCGTGATAGGAGGATAAATAATCCGCTAATTCTTCTCTGGCAAACGGCTGCGAAGACAGGTCATGAAGCCGCTTTTGCCATACGTCCTCTGAATGAATATCATAATCAAAAAATGAAGACATGTTTTCTCCATCTATATAGTGCTGCACAAACTTATTTTGACTTTTGATGGAAAGTTCAGTTAGCTGCATCTGTCTGGAACTTCCTTTCTCCAATAAATAGTTAGGTTTCCGAAATGAGTATAGCATGTTACCGGAAAACCTCAAAAGACTTTGTTTCAGTTTCTTTCTAACGCTTTTATGCTGCGGTGTAAAAACGGGAGATGAACGGCCGGCAATCCGCGGCTTTCCGCTTCTTTTACAAGGTAGCCGATAATCGCATCGGCCTCTGTCCGCCTGCCTGCCATGATATCGACGAGCATGGAAGAATGATTTTTTTCCGTCAGTCTGCAAACTTCGCAAACCTTGTTCCACGCTTTTTCTCTATCGGCGAGGCCAAGTATTGTCTCCGCTTCTTCAAACACGTTTCTCATATATTTTTTGTAAGCGTCATTTGTTACCAGCTCTCCGTTTTTCACGCGCAGCAATGCAGTTAACGGGTTAATGCATACATTTATGATCAGTTTTCCCGTTAACAGCCGATACCAGTCGTTCTCATCATATACGGGAAAATCCCGGTGCATGCCGGAAAAGATGCTTTTGAGCGTTTCCGGCCGGGAAGCGCTGAATACACTCCATCTTACGGCTCCCGCTCCCGTATGTTCAACGGCATGATCTGAAATCTTTTTTGCTCCGTGCTCAACAGTGCCGGCATAAAGCGAATGATCCGTATGCCAATCTTTAATGTCGTGTATGTGTCCCATGCCGTTTTGCAAAAACAGCACATTCGTCCCTTTTATCGTCTCAAGATCCCGCAACACAGCACTTAGCTGGTGCTGTTTAACGGCTGCGATTAAGAGGTCGAATCCGGAAGTGAGGCCGGTTTGCGCTCTGCATGCCGCCGTACATTCTATTCCGTCTTTCAAAAGCCGTATACCGCCTGAGTTAATCGCATCAGCCTGCTCCGTCCGCCGCGTAATGACCGTTACCTGATGGCGGGACGATAAGTAGTAAGCACATAAAAGGCCTACTGCTCCGCCGCCGATAATTCCGATTTTCACACTGTCACACCCTATATCTGCATTTTTCCATATTATCATAGCAGAAGCCGCCGCAAATTACTTCAATTTCGTTTTGAGCAAAAAGACTGGCAAGCATATTATAGTTGGAATTTTCAATTAAAGCGTTTACAATAATGGTAGAACACAACAAAGGGGGAGTTTGTGTTGAAAATAGAGCGACTGCTCATCAACTTTAAGACACTCGAAGAATTTAAAAGGTTTAAGGAATACGGGATGCAGGAGCTGTCGATGCTTGAAGATCTTCAGGATAATATCATTGAAAATGACAGCACCTCGCCTTTTTACGGGATTTACTTCGGGGATAAACTAGTGGCGAGAATGAGTTTATATCAGGTAAACGGAGGCACGAATCCGTATTTTGATCAGCGTCAGGACTTTTTGGAACTTTGGAAGCTTGAGGTTCTTCCGGGCTATCAAAACAACGGATACGGAAAAGCGCTTGTTGATTTTGCAAAATCCTTCAGAATGCCGATCAGGACAAATTCACGCATGAAATCAGCAGATTTCTGGGATAAGATGAATTTTGAGCCCGTTAAATATGATATGGCGCGTGATAAAGGAGAAAATCCTTATATCTGGCATCCCGATATGGACGGTGAAATGACATCCGGAGAAACGGCATAATAAAAAACCGGCGGGGCGCCGCCCCCAGGCCGGTTCATTTTACAGGCTCTGCGCCGATTTTCTGTCGTCTTCTTTTGAATTGAACATCCTTCTCGCTCTGTCCATAATGTCAATTAACGCTTTATAATCTTCTTCCGTCATCTCCAGCTTGTTTCTCAAGCTTTCATTTTCCTCACGCAGATCCTCGACTTCTTTTTGCAGCGCGGTCAGCTGTTCTGTGAGTTTTTCTTTTTCATGACGCATATCCGCTGCGGCTGGCGACTCTTTAAATTGCTGCAGAAACAAAATGACATCATCAATGGACAGCTCTTTTTCTCCTTCCGCCCTGCGGATCGGAGGCTGTTTGACGGTTCCCGGCAGATTGGCGGAATGCACCCCGATCTGCTTTCTTAATTCCTTCCGCTGTTTTTTCGCCAGTTCTATCCCTGACTGATATTGTTTTCTGACATAAGAATTCCATCTGAACCCGCAGGCGGCAGCCGTTCTCGTCAGCGCTCTGCCGACTTCTTCAAAAGCGGAAAGCTGGGTCCCGCCTTCCCGAATATGCCTGAGCACCACTTCGGCCAGCAGCAAATCTTCATCTTGCGTCCACGCGTCTTGTCTCGTTATCGTCAATCGTATCTCCCTCCATATTTGCTCATTTACCTCATACATATGCCGCTGATAGATTAGATAGACTACTGGGGCTCACAATTTTTTCGGCGGGAGCAGGCCGGAGGGGCAAAAAAAAAGAAAAGCGCAGGAACCGAGATTCCCGCGCTTTTCTTCATACATTAATTGCTTTTAACATTTATGTCTTTGCCGTTGTATGATCCGCATGCTTTACATACACGGTGAGACAATTTCATCTCTCCGCATGACGGGCATTCTGTCATACCAGGTACATTTAGTTTGAAATGTGTACGGCGCAATCTTTTTTTCATTTTAGAAGTTCTTCTAAAAGGTACAGCCATTATTCCCACCTCCTTAAAGAGTTAAGATTCATCATCTTGTGTTAAGAGCTTTTTCAGATCCGCAAGTCTGGGGTCGATTTGATTTTTCTTGTCTTCCTCAGAAATCACTTGCCAATCCTTCCCCACTTGGGGAGCGGCTCCTTCTTTTTGTTCAGTTTCACAAAAGACTTGCATAGGAATTTCTAAAAGAATCTCTTCTTTTATGATCGGAGTTAAGTCGACGGTATCGTCTTCAGCAAAATGAACGTCCTCATCTTCTATATCATCCGACTTATGAAATCTAAACAGTTCTTTTGTCGCGATTGTAAATGGATACGGCACATCAACTAAAGTTCTTGAGCACGGCAAAACCATTTCGCCTGAAATCGTAAAGTCAAACGAAACTTGCTTGGATTCAATCTCCGCGCGGCCCTTCACCCGGACGGGAGAAATGCGGCGGATGTCAGAATTCAATTTTGTCAGCTCATTTAACTCAACTGTTTCATCAAATTCAAAGCTCTTTTTCGCGATTTGATGAAGCTGATAAATCGTCCATTTCATTTGTATCACCTCAGGAAAGCAACAAACATGATTATAGCTTTTCAGAATGTTTTTGTCAATATTTTTTCTTTACAGCATAATGCCGCCGTCATGCAATCGTTGACAGCCGGATAGGCTATGCATACACTAAACGAAACGGACTAAAATATGCACTTCATTTGCAAATGTACCACACGAAGCAAAACATAGCAAGAAAGGCGGGACAAATATGAAAGCAGTCGGCCTGGTTGTTGAATATAATCCCTTTCATAACGGACACCGCTATCATGCGGAACAAGCAAAAATCAAAACGGACAGCAGCGTCGCGGCGGCGGTGATGAGCGGCCCTTTTTTGCAGCGCGGGGAACCGGCCGCCGTCTCAAAGTGGGCCCGGACAAAAATGGCGCTGGAAAACGGCGTGGATATCGTCATTGAGCTCCCTTATATATATGCCGTACAAAAAGCGGAATTATTCGCGCGCGGCAGCGTTTCGCTTCTTCATCATTTAGGATGCAGCAGCTTGTTTTTCGGCAGCGAAAACGGGCGGATCGAACCCTTTATTGAAGCGTCTGAAGCGTTCAGCCGAAAGGAAGATGACTGCAGCCTGATTCTGAAAGAGGAGCTGAAAAAGGGTCTCAGCTATCCGGCCGCCGCCTCAAAAGCTTTTTCACACATATTCAAAGGGCGGGACATGCTCGATTTGTCCAAGCCGAACAATATTCTCGGTTTTCACTACGTTAGAGCGATACACACCTCCGGTTCCGCTATGAAGCCTTATACGACAGCCAGAATCGCTTCCCAATACCATGACGCCGAGCTTCCCGGAGATAACAGCCGGATAGCCAGCGCAACAAGCATCCGGAAAGCGCTGATAGAAAAAGGAACGGCGGCCGCAAGGAGCTTTCTCCCGGAAGCGTCTGCGCGTGAGCTGGAGGCATACAGAAATTCATACGGCATATGGCACAGCACGGAAGACTATTTTTCATATGTAAAATACAGCCTCAGCACTCTTTCCGCTGAAGAATTGAGCCGAATCTATGAAGTGGAAGAAGGCCTTGAGCACAGAATTCTGCGCACCATCAGACAAGCCCGATCCTATCGCGAAATGATGGAACGATTGAAAACAAAACGATACACGTGGACGAGGCTGCAGCGGATGAACACGCACATTCTGACACGGACGAAAAAAGAAGACATGCATCGGCTCTTAAAGCCTTCAAGCGCTCCTTATATCCGTCTTCTCGGAATGACGAAAAAAGGACAGGCGTACCTGTCGGCAAAGAAAAAAGAGCTTACCGCACCTCTCGTCAGCAAGCTCTCTTCTTTCTCTCATCCCGCTCTGGATCTGGACATACTGGCGGGACGGGTTTACAGCCTGCCGATAAACGAACCTGAACGCACATTGTTTGAGAAACAGGAATTTTCACAAGCGCCGATCCGCTATGATGAAGACGAAAAGCGTTTTTTGAATGCGTAAAAAAAGCACCTGTCTGTATCAGGTGCTTTTTACTTTCAGCTGATCCAAATAGTCAAGTGCGTCCTGCATGGTGTCGACAGGGACGATTTTCATATCGGACTTGATTGCTTTCGCCGTTTTTACCGCATTTTTGTAATCAGAATTTTCAGCCCCGTTTTGATTCGGCGCAAAGAAAATATCTTTTCCCGCTTTGTCTGCGGCGACGACTTTCTGATCGATTCCGCCGATCGGTCCGACTTTGCCGTCCACGTCGATTGTCCCCGTTCCGGCTATATTATAGCCTTTTGTTTCGTCAGGTTTTGTCAGCTGGTTGTAAATTTCTAAAGACATCATGAGACCCGCAGAAGGCCCGCCGATGTTTTCAATGCTGAAATGAAGATCCGGCTTCACTTTCACGTTCCGGTCCGTATATAATGCGACACCGATTCCCGCTCTTTTCGGGTCGTCCGGGAATGATTTCAGCACAATGTCAACGGTCTTTTCTTTCGTGTCCCGTTCAATGTGAAACGTTACTTTTTCCCCTGCTTTTTTGCTGCTGATATAATCAATCAGCTTTTCAGCGGATTCGTATGTTTTCCCGTCCGCGCTGATGATTTTATCACCGACCTCTATTTTTCCTTTTGCCGGCATGTCAGAGACGACTGAGCTGGCATAAATTCCGTTAAATGAGTATTTCACCTGTTTCCCGGCTTTTTGATAAGCGGCAATGACCGCGTTTTCTTGGGAGCTTTTCATCATTTGCAGCTGGCGCTTCATATAATCCGAGTCCGATTCGCCCTCTTCTTTTATGCTTTCGTCAGGGACGATTTCATCATAAGGATGCACTTTCGCCCAAAGATATGTATACGGATTGGCAGGGCCTACTTTGACAGTCATCAAGGAAAGGCTTCCTTTTTCAGGATAGCCTCCGTCCACCTTAATCAGCGGTCTCAGCTCTGATGCTTCTCCCGGCTGTGTGATGTAATACGGAAGCTTAATAAATGTAACAGCGATTAATAAGATCAGGATGATAAACACCCAGCGAAAATGTTTTGCTTTCATATGAGTTAGCCCTCCCAGTTCTCTATTTCTTGTTTAATCCGGCCGATCATCCGGTCTGCGGCTTCTTCGCCCGCTGTGATCATATGATCAATGTTGGCAAAAGAACTTGAGCTGAATGATTCAAGAGAAGGGCGGATCATGACGTCTGCGGCAATGGTCTGGTGACGGACCAATTCATTTTGCAGTATATCCATACTTTGCATGATTACATCAAAAATATGTGCCGCCTTTTCCGTTTTTTTCACCCGGGATACGTCAGAGGCGATGACGATATCAGCACCCATATCTTTTACGGCGGAAACCGGGATTCTGTCGACCACCGCGCCGTCGACTAACATACGTCCGTTCATTTTTTGCGGGACGAAAACGCCCGGTATGCTGATGCTCGCGCGGACGGCTTCGGACACTGAACCTTTCGTAAAAACGAGTTTTTCGCCGGTCTGAAGGTCGCAGGCCACGATGCCGAGCGGGATCCGCAGTTCTTCTATCGGCTTGCCGTACGTATAGGCATGAACGAGCTGCCTGATGCGGTCTCCTTTTAAAAATCCGAGCTTCGGCATCGTATAATCCGCGTACAGCCGCCGCTTAAATGCTTTGGCGACTTTTTTCATCGTGGCCACGTCATGCCCGGCCGCATAAAAGCTTCCGACTAATGCTCCCATGCTGCTGCCGGCAATCATATCAATTGGAATCTGATGCTTATGTAAACTGGATAACACTCCGAGATGAGCGATGCCTCTTGCCCCTCCCGAACCTAACGCTAACCCGATTGTAGGTTTGGCCAACGCGACGAACCCCCTAATAGACATCCTATACATGAATTCTATGGTCTAAATTGAACCCCTATGCTCGTATATTAGTACAGGATGACAAATAGGTACTTGCCCGGCCGCCTTTAAGGTCTGTTCTATATTTTATCATGATATAAATGTCAGTGTGCAATTTTAGCATCGGGGAGGTAAGAATGAATTTGTCTAAGTTTCATACATTTTTGATTTCATTGTTTTTCATTTTTTTGACGGCTACGGTTATTTCACACCCTCAGGCCTCATTCGAAGCCTCCAAAACCGGTCTTTCCATGTGGTGGGAGGTAGTTTTTCCTTCATTGCTTCCGTTTTTTATTCTATCTGAGCTTTTAATAGGATTCGGCATTGTCAAGTTTGTCGGCCTTTTACTCGAACCCTTTATGCGTCCCATTTTCAGAGTGCCGGGGGTCGGCGGATTTGTACTGGCTATGGGCATGGCTTCAGGCAATCCGGCCGGCGCGAAGCTGACTGCACGGCTGCGCCAGGATAAACAAATCTCCAGAGTAGAGGCTGAACGCCTCGTCTCTTTTACCAATTCATCCAATCCGTTATTTATATTCGCTGCTGTGGCAGTCGGCTTTTTTCATAACGCGTCTCTCGGCATTCTGCTGGCATCGGCTCACTATCTCGGAAACATCGCCGTCGGCCTGACGATGCGTTCATACGGACGGAAAGAAGAAGCGGCGTATACCGGTAAAAAGACGATCGCTCTCCCTTCTCTGAAGGAAGCATTTCTGGCCCTCCACAAGGCGCGGCTTTCGGAAAAGCGGCCGCTCGGAAAAATTTTGGGCGACGCCGTCACCTCTTCTGTACAAACCTTGCTGATGGTGGGCGGTTTTATTATATTGTTTTCGGTTTTCAGCCGGTTATTATCAATCGTACAAGTCATGGATGTGCTTTCTGTATTTACAAACGCGCTGCTTTCGCTTTTTCATCTTCCGGCAAATCTGGACATCCCTCTTATCAGCGGAATGTTTGAAATTACACTTGGGAGCAAGCTGGTCAGTGAAGCTGATGCCGCCTTGCTGCCGAAAGCCATGATTGTGAGTTTTATTCTCGGGTTCAGCGGCCTTTCCGTACAGGCCCAGGTAGCCGGCATTTTATCGGAAACAGATATCCGCTTTAAACCGTTTTTCGCGGCGCGTATCCTTCAGGGCATTTATGCCGCACTCTTTATTCTCTTACTGTGGAAGCCGCTTTACCTTGCATTGGACGAACCTTACCAGTCCGTATTCCTCCCTTTCCGCGATCAGGAAGCGGTATCTGCTGCCGTCAGCGGCTGGAATACACTTGTTGAAACCGGGCCCGCCATCACGCTGACAGCTCTCGCCGTATACGCATTGATTTATTGTTACAGGCTGTCAGCACGGACAAAAAAAGGATGAGACGCCAATCAGCGCTTCTCATCCTTTAAATTTCTGCATCAGCGCCTGTTCAACTTCCGGAGGAACAAACTCTGAAACAGGCCCGTTATATTTTGCGACTTCTTTTACGATGCTTGAACTTAAAAAAGAGTACTGATTGTTCGTCATCATAAAAAAAGTTTCTATTGATTCGTCGAGCACGCGGTTGACGGAAGTCCCCTGCATCTCATATTCGAAGTCAGAAACGGCTCTGAGCCCCCTGATAATCGCCTTCGCCCGCTTTTTTTTCGCATAGTCGATTAACAGTCCCTGTGACGTCTCGACCGTAACATTCGGTATGTCTTTTGTCACTTCTCTTAACAGCTCACATCGTTCCTCAACTGTAAACAGCGGCTGCTTAGAAGAATTATTGAGCACGCATACGTACACCTGCTCAAACACGTTTGCCCCCCGTCTGATAATGTCCAGATGTCCGTAGGTGACGGGATCAAAACTTCCGGGACATACAGCTATACTTGCCACATCATTACCCCCTATTTCGGTATATCGTCACTCCTGTAAGCCCGTAAATTTCCCTTCTTGTTACAGAAAGCGCGCCGACGGCTTCAGGAAGCGCAACGGCTTTATCATGCTCGGCTACGACAAAACCGTCTTCATTCAGCATGTTCTGTTCATCAATCATTTCGATAAGCGCTTTCAGCTTTTGTTCCTTATACGGAGGATCTAAGAAAATTCCGTCAAAACCTTTTTCCCGTTTCGCCGCGGCATAGAGGGCCCGCTCTGCATCATTGCGGTATACTTCCGCTGAAGACAGCAGATCAAGCGCTTTGATATTCGCTTTTACCGTTTGGATGGCTTTGAAATCACGATCCACAAAGATACAGCGGTCAAATCCGCGCGACAGCGCTTCAATCCCGAGACCGCCGCTCCCCGCAAACAAATCAAGCCCCGTTCCTCCGTCAAAATACGGGCCGATCATATTAAAAATAGACTCTTTTACTTTATCCGTCGTCGGCCTTGTTGATGTGCCCGGCACAGCCTTTAAGGCTCGTCCTTTTCTTGAACCGGAAATTACTCTCATTATTCACACCACTTTTTCTGAAAACTTTGATGTTACTCATCGGCTGAGCCGTTATGTATCAAAACAATCCCTATCTTATCATAAAGCATTCTTTCAAACAATGAACGTGAAAAACGTGTATACATATTCACATTCCTGTCAAGACTACGTGTAACAGCATCAATGAATGATGTTGTTGCCAACCGCGGAGAAGACTTACGTTTCCCCATAAGTTCTTCCTCCGGTTTCTCCTCTCCCTTTTCCTTCTCCTTAACTTGTTAAGGAATAGAAGGACCCCGCAGGTATCTGCGGGGATTTTTTTATATACCGACTTTGTAATCGTACTCTTTCGCCTTATCAAGCTTTGATTCAAATTCCAGCTTTAAAAAAGGTTTATAAGAAGGCTCTACCTTCTTCACATAAGAATAAGAAGAAATCTTTTCCATTGTTTTTTCGATTAGGTCCATATCGCAATACAGCACAACGTATTTCAGCCGCTTGGAAACATAATGAACGTTGCCGAATTTTCTCAGCATTTTGCTGTGTTTTAAGGAATGCAGATATACGATTATGCCTTGGCGCTTATTTTCCATCATGATCACCCGCCTGACTTTCTGTTCATTTTATGTAAAAGACGAGACGGCCGTCTCGTCAGGAAACTTTGCATCCGCAGCCGCCGCCGGAACCGCACCCGCCGCCGCAGGATGACAGGCCGTCAAAATAAGGATTCCCCGTCGGCACTTTTACATGCTCCGAGACGGCCGTTCCGAGTTCAATGCTGATCTCGTCAAGCAGCGACTGAAGCTCAGTCTCCGCTTTTTTAAATTCGGCCACCTTATCGTTTAAATCCAGTTCCCGCTTCATTTCTCTCATTTTGCGGGAAATCTCTCTATAATCAGGATGGTATTTGCCAAAGCGCTGCACATCCTCATACTGCTCTTTAACGCTCATAAAAGAACGAATGATCCGCCCTGCCTCTTCATCTTCACGGAGACGCTTGTAACAATCGCGGTAATTTTCAGCCGTCTCAGACTGCAGAATCATGCCGGCAAGCTGCTCCGCTTCACTTTGAAGCTTGACGGACTCAATTGTTGCATACATAAATACGCACCTCCAGTTGCTAGTTTACCATGAAACCACCCAATTGGAAAATGCGGCGTTTAAACGCTTTTTAATCCTGTGAACGCATGGCGTGAACCATCTGCATCATCATCTGCGCCATTTGAATCCCGTTTGAGAATTGGCTTACCCGATGCGGTATCGTCTTTTCATAAAAATTCATCATGTCAAGCTGAAAAGAATTGAGATCGTCCGGTTTTCTCGCAAGTCTGCGGTACCAGACGGGGCGCTGCCGTATAAACCGTTTCCGTTCCTCATCTGCGGATATGAATTCCTGAACCTCTTTTCGCATACACGATCCCCTTCTTTAATCCTTTCTGAACGAAAAAGGATGTTGTCCGGATCCTTGCCGGGGCTGCTTCGTGCTGCTCCCCGAAAATTGGCTTAAAAGGCTTTGCAATGATGAAATGGATTGGCTCATTTTATTGATCTGCTCATTCATTTGGTTGATATCCATCTTTTTGACGGCAGTGACCATTTTTGAAACGAAATCGTTTTTTTCAGCTGGTTCCTTTTTGGTTTCCGCGTCGGAAGAAGGCTGAACGGCCTCGTCTTTAAAAGGGTTCCATATCGGATCATCCTCGCCCAGAAGAACCCAATTTTCATAGACTTCCTGCCAGCTTCTTTGTTCCTTGCGAACATTTTGGATCAGTTTGGGATGCTTTTTTACGAATTGTTTAAAATCATCGATTGATTGCCGTGATTGCTGATTCGCCACAATTCTCACCCCCTCCGAAAAGTTTTGCCTGCTATAATGTATCGGTTCATGCGCCTTAATGTTCGCCTAAATTGCGAAAAAAAGCAGGTATATATAAAAATTGTTTTTTTCGCCAGAAGCACCGCTCGCGAAAAAACATAAAAAAACCGCGGGGGACGCGCCCCTCTGCGGTTTTTTACTGCCAAGGCTTAATGAAGTTTTGCGTATAATACTTCTGATCAACGCCGACACCGAGGTGCGTATAATCCGGGCTTAACAGCGCCTTTCTGTGGCCTTCGCTGTTCAGCCAGCCCTCCACGGCTGCAGGACCGTCCACATAGTTGTAGGCAATATTTTCACCGGCCTCCCGGTATTTCACATCGCCTTTTTCCAAGCGGTCCTTCAGAGTCCCGTATTTCTTTGAGACGTGAGAGAAATACTTGTTATCCTTCATGTCCTTGCTGTGGCCGAATGCCACTTTTGCGGCGCCTTCGTCCCATTTCAGCCTTGCAAGTCCGTGTTTTACGCGGATGACATTTGTAATATCGAGAATCTGCTGCTCACTCGCTCGTTCAATGTCGTTCCATTTTTTATCAGAAACAGGCTCGGGTTCTGTCAGCTTTCCTCTGTACATGACCTCATACGGCCTTTGTTTCACAAGTGTTTCCGCATCAAATGCCCTGATGCTTGACAGATTCCCGTCAAATTTGTCCATGTACAGCTGAACATACATTCCGCCTATCTTGACGGTGGGACGGGTATTGATATCTTCTTCAGAAAACTCGAACCGATACGTGTTTCCCTTGTCAGTCACATTGACAAAAGGAGAAACCTGCGTCGTTTTAAAAACTTCGCCCGTCGATTCGCCGATCTTAAACGGTTTTGCGTTGATGCCGCTTCCCGAAGCGTATAAAGTCACGGCTTTATCATTCAAAATACCGACTTGTACGTATTGGTCTTTCCCCTGGTTGTACACCCACCACTCGTAATCGTAGGCAGAAGGATCTTTCCGGGACGGTTCCCCAAGTTTCTTTTTCACATCGGCGGCAGATTTCCCCATGAGAGAAAGCAGTCCGGATGACGGCATTTTCAGCCGTTTTCCGCTCTCTTCTTCATTGGAAACCTGAGGCTCCTCCTGATCCGTCTTTTTCTGAGGAGCCGATCCATATTGTATAAACAGAACATACGCTCCGTAAATAAGCAAAAGGATAACGAGAGCCCTTGCGATATTTTTCAACCTCTCACCCCCATATGTTCAAACCGTTCTGTTTTTGTTTACTCTTTTACAGTACAGCCTATTTGCATCGTCCGTGATTTATGTTTAATGGATAAACCCCTCCGGACCGCCGTCTTCAGAAATGTCAGACAGCGCCCGGCCTGCTTGCTCATTTGATTGCTCGGCCAACGAAAGATCTCCGAGCGTAACAATGCCGACCAATTTTTTATCCCTTGTGACGGGAATTCTTCTGAGCTGATGTTCAGCCATCAAATGGAGCACCTCCTCCACAGAGGCGTCTTCTTCTGCACTGATAACCCGCTCTGTCATTGCGTCGGTTATTTTTTGAGAGTTCGGCTTTTTTGAAGCAATTCCCCGTAATACGAGATCTCTGTCTGTCACGATCCCGACAAGTGTGGCGCCGTCTTCATCCACTATCGGAATGGCGCCGACATCTGCGTCTTTCATCTTCACCGCAGCTTCATATACATTATCTAATACTGTACAATATTGCAAGTCTGACGTCATGAGCTTATTGATCTTTGTCATTGCGGAATTCCTCCTTTTTTCTGCTACTATTGTCGTCAAATTTTTCTTTTTGCATACTTTCACCGTATGAATCATTGAAAGTGTAACGCTTTCATACTATGATTGTCAGGAAAGGGCATTTTTAAAAGGAGGGGGAAGGTTTGAAGTTTGAAAACAGCGGTCTTGAAGGGGTAACAGCGGAGCTCAGCCGCTTGAATGATCTGATGGAAGGTAAAGGGCTCATTCTGGCTGGACAATGGGATTATGAAAGAGTGACTTACGACAAAAAGTTTTCAGTACCTGAGGGGACATTTTATCTGCGGATTCAAGGAACGGCAAAAGAGGGCGATGTCGGCGGCAGCCGGGCCGTAATTCAGCTGAAGGCCCCTCTTTTAGGAAAGCATTATTATCCGCACGGCGTAGAATACGGCAGCGCTGAAAAATTTCCGGAATATGTCGTCGCTGAAAGCAAAGCTTTACTGCTTGAATTGGAAGAGTCATTAAAAACAGTGCAAATGTAATAAAAAAGTACAGCATATTCTGCTGTACTTTTTTTCATGAGACGGTATGCTCGATATACGGCGGCTCTGACATCGTATCTTTTTCCCGTTCCGTTCTGACCCACTGAAAAAAGATGACAGCCAAATATGTTCCGTAGACCGCCTCTTGAATGATTTTCATCAGCACTGCCCCAAGCTGCTGATCTTCCAGAGGAGGGAGCGTGTTAAACATCTCCGGTCCGGATAAAGGGATCTCCTCCAGCAAATCTAAAGGAACGCAAAGCTTCATTGCTTCGGCCCAAGCCGCCGGATCTGTATACGTGGCATACATGGGCGCCCCGCTGAACATAATGAGCGCGCAGGCCGGCGTTAACAAAATCCCGTCTGCCATAATATACCCCAGCTTCATTAAACCGCTGAGACGGGGCAGACCGTCCACCTTATGCACAAGCGGCCACCACATAAAAAACGCCGTTACAAAGATGAGTCCGTTCATCAGCGTGTGATACAGCGAAGCCGTTTTGACGAAATCAAATATAAACGGGATGTGATACAGTGAAAAAATACCGTTAAACAGCACTAATGCGATAAGCGGCATTGAAAAGAACGAAAACAGCGGCTTTACGACAGGACGGAAGATCAGTTTTTTCCATGCCCAGCCGGGAATTCCGGAAATCAACAGCGGCGGTACGACTAAAAACAGAACCGCCATCTGCGTCATATGGGCGCTGAACATCACATGGCCCAATAAATCAACCGGACTTCCCGCAGCCGCGTAAAAAAATAGCGCGGAAAGCACAAACAGCACCTTCTCCTTAGCGGACACACGTCCTTTATGCCGGCTGCACCAGTAAAAGTAAACACCTGTTATCACGGCAGTTATACAAAACAGATACGGGCTCCACATTGCGCGAAACCCGAACATTTCCAAATTAATCAAATCTCTCACTCCCCGCCGTCCCGATTACCACCAAATAATCGTGACAAATGCAAGCACGGTGATAAACGCGACAAATATTCCCGAATACAGAAATAATGACGGCGCTTCATGCCCCTTCTGGCTCATATGCATAAAGTAAAACAGCTGAAAGATGACCTGGATGACCGCAAGCAGGATCAGAAACGGCATCGTAAACCATCCGGCAATGCCGTCAGCAGCCACCGTCAAAAACGCGACAAGCGTAAGGCCGATCATCAAACCGAAGGATATGACCTGATATTTCATCTCCTCGGCATTTTTCTTTTTTCGATATTCGAGATCCGTACTGACAGTCCCTCTGTTTTTGTTATCGTCCATCGTTATCCCACCATCCCCATCAAATATACAACGGTAAAGATAAAGACCCACACGACATCGATAAAATGCCAATATAAGCTGGCCACATAATATTTCGGCGCATTATAAAGGCTGAGCCCTCTTTTTGCATTCCGGATCATCAGCGCGCTGATCCACAACAGCCCGAACGCCACGTGTGCTCCGTGTGTGCCGACGAGCGTGTAAAACGCTGAGCCGAGCGCAGAGCTTGTAATGGTAAAGCCGAATTCGTGAGTGTAATGCATAAATTCATAGATTTCTACCCCTAAAAATCCTGCTCCCAATAAAACGGTAACCAAAAGCCACACCTGCATTTTTTTAAAGGAGAAATTTTTCATATGATACATCGCATACACACTCGTTAAGCTGCTCGTTAAAAGAAGCATCGTCGCGATAAATACGATCGGCAGCTCAAACATCTCAGCTGTTGACGGCCCTCCGGCTTTAGATTCCCGTAAAGCAAGGAATGTTGCAAATAGCGAGGCGAACAGAACCGTTTCCCCGCCGAGAAACAGCCAAAATCCCAAAAACTTATTTTTCCCTTCCAGCGTTGCTTTTTCAGGAGAAGCCGGAAAGGTTTCAGCCGTCATTTTTTCCTGCAGCTGCATTACGCCTTCACCCCTTTATCATCATTCGGCAGATCTTCTTTGTGAATATGATAGCCGTAATCATCGACCACAGAGCGAAGCAGCATGGTAAAGAATGTGATGCCGAGCCCTATGAAGATAACCGGAAGCCCCCATGAATAATCGGAGTGGTATAAAAACCCGAACGCTGCGACAAACAGCCCGAAAGATATGATAAACGGCATGATGGATCCGTTCGGCATATGAATGTCCTCTACAGGCTCTGCAGGCGCCATCCCTTCATTTCCGGCCTGCTTTTCAATCCACAGCGGGTCAAGTCCCCGGACAAACGGAAGCTGTTTAAAATTATATTCCGGCGGCGGCGAAGAAACCGCCCATTCAAGCGTACGACCGTCCAGCCACGGGTCGTTCCCGACGTATTTCCCCTTTATTGAGGTATAAATAATATTGACGACGAGTAAAGCAGCCGCGCCCGCCATGAAAAACGCGCCGATTGAACTGATCAGGTTGCCGGTATCAAGCCCCTGGCCGGGCAGATATGTGTAAACGCGCCGCGGCATTCCCATCAAACCGAGGAAATGCTGAATGAAGAAGGTAAGATGAAACCCGATAAAAAATAAGACGAACGAAATTTTCCCCATCGTTTCATGAAGCACCTTCCCGAACATTTTCGGCCACCAGAAATGCACCCCCGCCAGGATGCCGAACACAACGCCGCCGATAATGACATAGTGGAAATGCGCTACGACAAAATACGTATCGTGGAACTGATAATCTGCCGCTGCGGCCGCCAGCATGACACCCGTGACTCCTCCGAGTACGAAAGAAGGAATAAAGGCGACGGCATACAGCATAGGCGTCGTGAATTTGACATTTCCTCCCCAGATGGTCAAAAGCCAGTTGAAAATTTTAATGCCCGTAGGCACCGCGATCGCCATCGTCGCAACCGCAAATATCGCATTAGCGATCGGTCCGAGTCCCGTCGTAAACATATGGTGAACCCAAACCATGAACCCGAGAAAGCCGATCAGCACGATCGCAAAGACCATAGACGAATAACCGAACAGACGTTTCCTCGCAAATACGGGAATGATTTCTGAAAAAATCCCAAAGGCGGGAAGAATTAAAATGTATACTTCCGGATGCCCGAAAATCCAAAACAGATGCTCCCAGATTATCGTATTGCCGCCCAATTCAGGATTAAAGAAATTCGTTCCGAACAAACGATCCAGCATCATCAGCGCCAAACCGACGGTGAGCGGAGGAAATGCGAATAAAATGAGTGCCGACGCCACAAATGTCGTCCACGTAAACAGCGGCAGTCTCATATACGTCAAACCCGGCGCCCTCATATTAATAATCGTGGCGAGAAAGTTGATCCCCGCAATCAGCGTACCTAAGCCTGATATTTGCAGGCCGAGCACGAAAAAGTCTATGCCGTGCCCTTTCGAATTCAGCGCAAGCGACGCGTACGACGTCCAGCCTGCATCAGGAGCGCCTCCTAAAAACCAGCTCAGATTCAAAAAGATGCCTCCGAAGAAAAACAGCCAAAATCCGAGCGCATTCAGAAATGGGAACGATACGTCACGCGCCCCGATCTGAAGCGGCACAACCGCGTTCATCAGCCCGAATAACAGCGGCATCGCCGCCAGGAAGATCATTGTCGTGCCGTGCATCGTCATAATTTCATTAAACTGCTGAGCACCCATAAAATCGTTCCCCGGCCTCAAGAGCTGAATCCTGATAAGCATGGCCTCAAGTCCGCCGACGACGAAGAAAAATCCCCCGGCGATCATATATAAAATCGCGATTTTCTTATGGTCAACCGTCGTCAAATAATCCCAAAGCAAAGAGCTTTTTCTTTGCTGTCCTGTAAGCGTATTCATCATTTACGACCTCCCCCCTGATATCTCCCTGTCCTCACTTGTTCTCCGCTTTCAGCCCTTTTAAATATTCATACAGCGCATCCGTTTCAGCGTCCGAGAGCTTCGGATAAGTGCCTGTCATTTTATTGCCCGGTTTAATGCTGTCCGGATTTTTCAGCCAGGCTTTTATATTCTCTTTATTCGCATCCTTAATGCCGGCCACTTTGACCCGTTCACCGAAGGTAGCGAGGTTCGGAGCCGTTCTTGCCGCTTCAGCCCGTTTATCATTGGGCTCAACCGCATGACAGCTCAGGCAGTTTTTTTCCTTAAACAGCTCTTCTCCTTGCGCGGCTAAACCGGAGTCTGTTGTATGCTTATAATTTTTCATCGCTTTCGTCCATTGTTTAAATTCTTTTGACGGCAGCGGTTTCACTTTGAAATCCATCAGCGCATGTGAAGGTCCGCACAGCTCTGCGCATTTCCCGAAGAAATATTCTCCCGCTTCTTTGCTGCGTTTAGAATCGAAGGTCAGAAAGAAAGTATTGTCATTATCCGTATTTGTATCGATTTTTCCCCCGGCTGACGGAATCCAGAAAGAGTGTTTCACATCTGAGGACTTCAGCTTGAAATAGACGCGTTCATCTGTGGGAACGATCAGCTCCTGACTTGTCACAAACCCGTAATCAGGATACTCGAATTCCCACCAGTATAAATTCGCCCTTACATTAATCACGAGCGCATCCTCTGCTTTACGGTTTTTCTTATCCATCGGCGACGTATCCGCCAGCGCCAATGTATCGATGACAACCGGAATGACAAGAATAATCAGAAGCAGGATCGGAATAACGGTCCAGGTGATTTCTAAAAAACGGTTCCCCTCCACCTGTTTCGGTATCGTGTCTTCCCCTATACGCGACCGTCTGAATCTCACAATGACGTAAAAGAAAATAACTGCTACGACCGCAACGACGACAACCATGATAAGTGTGCTGAGCACCGTCAGATCATATTGTTTATCAGCCACTTCGCCGGCAGGCTTGAGTGTGGACAGAAACGGTTTTCCACAGCCGCTCAATAAAAGCGGCACTAAGGCTAATAATGATAAAAGACGCCAACGCTTTAACATTTCACCCAACCCCTTTTTTGAATCAGTACGAGATGCACAAGCAGTAAAACTGCTTCCAGCCGAAATACTTCATTTCCTCATTTCTTAAAATATGAGATTTTTTACTTAAAATTCCATCTATGTATAAAAGCAAAGCCGCCTGATTAAACAAAAGGTCAAGGCGGCGTTTACTAGTTGTCATTGTTTGTTTTGGCGATCAAACAAGCTCATTATTCAATTAAAACAGCGTGAAGACCACCATCGCTACAAAATAAATGGTCATGTAATTAAGCGAATAGACAAACATAAGAGTTGCCCACTTCATGATGTTTTTCATGCGGAATCCCATCAGTCCGAGAACAAGCCATCCGACATTCAGCAAAGTGCCGAGAATGACGATCGGAAGACCGAGACTGCCGAGGAAAAACGGCAGCGGCAGCAGGCATGCGACCCAGACGATAATCTGTCTTTTCGTCACTTCAAAGCCGTGCACTACCGGAAGCATCGGAATATTCGCTGCTCTGTAATCTTCCGTCTTTTTAATCGCAAGCGCTAAAAAGTGCGGAATCTGCCAGATGAATAAAATCATGAATAAAACCCACGCGACAACACCGATGTGCCCTTCAACCGCTGTCCAGCCGATTAACGGCGGCACGGCGCCTGATACACTTCCGACAACCGTATTAATCGTATAACGGCGTTTGGTCCACATTGTATAAAGAACAACGTACGTAAACACGCCGATAAAACCGATGACTGCTGCCATCACGGTGGTCATCAAAAGCATGATAAGTCCTAAAGCAATGAGTAAAATTCCTGACCACAGCGCTTGATTCGGCTGAATCTTTCCGGTTACCGTCGGTCTTACTTTCGTGCGTTCCATTAAATGATCAATATCACGGTCGTAATAGTTGTTAACCGCACAAGAACCGGCGATGATCAAAGAAGATCCTATTAATGTAAGAAGCACGGTGTTTAAATTGCCTAAAAAACTCAGACCGGATATATGTAACGCAAGCCACATGCCGGTAAAAGTCGTAATTAAATTCGAATTGACGATTCCTATTTTAATAAGCGAAAGGAAATCCTTCCATGCCGTCGTCTCTTCAATCTGTCCGTCTATAGCTGTATCGTTTAAAATTCTGGAATTAGCCATAACGTAAACCTCCCTTACAAACCTAAAGCAGGTTTTTTAAGACCTGCAACTCTATCATACAAGATAATGACCTGTAAAAAAACATCCTCTTAAATATTAAACGAGAAACAGGAATTTATTTGTGAACTTTTTATGAATTTTACCAAATCCGCCGGTTTCATAATAAAGCGGTTACTTTATTTCTATCAGACCCATCTGGAATAATCAACCCCATTATCTAAGAAGTCCTGATTCTATTATATTTTTGTGAACAAACAGAATTGAGAATTGCCACAAAACACATATTCGCTTACACTTGGTACGTATATCATTTTGTCCAGTTTGTTAAGAAGGTGAATGTAAAATGAATAAAGCTTTGAAAGCGCTCGGCGTGCTGACGACATTCGTTATGCTCGTCGTGCTGATCGGCGGCGCTCTTGTCACAAAGACAGGATCGGGTCTCGGATGCGGAAGGCAGTGGCCGCTTTGCCACGGCCGGTTTTTCCCGGAGCTTAACGCCGCTTCTATCATTGAATGGAGCCACAGACTCGCAAGCGGTGTCTCAATCGTTCTCGTGCTGAGTCTCGCTTTTTGGGCATGGAGAAAAGTCACGCCTGTTTTCCGTGAAACAACCTTTCTCGCCATTATGTCCATTATCTTTTTATTTTTACAGGCGCTTCTCGGCGCATTAGCGGTTGTTTTCGGATCAAATGCGCTCGTTATGGCGCTTCATTTCGGCATATCGCTGATTTCTTTCGCTTCTGTTCTGATTTTGACGCTGCTCATATTCGAAGCTGATAAATCAGACAAAAAGCTCGTCAAGCCGCTCAGAATCGGCAGAAAAATGCAGTTTCATATGATCGGTCTTTCGATTTACACGTATATCGTCGTTTATACGGGGGCTTATGTACGCCATACGAAATCAAGCCTTGCCTGCCCTGACGTTCCGCTTTGCAGCAGGCTGAATCACGGGCTTCCGTCTCATTTTCAGGAATGGGTGCAGATGGGCCACAGAACGGCAGCGCTGCTTCTGTTCGTATGGATTCTTGTCGCTTTTGCGCATGCGGTGCGCTCCTACAAAGATCAAAAACAGATTCTTGGGGGCTGGATAGCGGCTCTTGCCTTTGTTGTATTACAGGCGCTCTCCGGAATCATGGTTGTTTATTCAGAAATGGCCACCGGCTTTGCACTTGCCCATTCGCTCTTTATTGCCGGCCTGTTTGGCGTCTTATGCTATTTCTTATTATTAATCGCCCGCTTCCGCTATGAATCAAAACAGCGGAACATCTGAGGCACATGAAAAGGCCGGAGCATTAGAGCTTCGGCCTTTTTACATATAAAAAACCTGATCGCACACGGGGGCGGATCAGGTTTTTTATGTTCATTTTTTACGCTTTTTCAATTTCGATCAGTAAATCGCCTGTCTGAATCGGTTCACCGTTTTTCACATGAATCTGCTGTATCGTCCCGGAGAACGGCGCCTGTACCGTCGTCTCCATTTTCATCGCTTCATTAATCATCAGATGATCGCCTTTATTCACCTTTGCCCCGGTTTCCGTTAACAATTTAATGACAGTTCCCGGCATGGATGCCGCAATGTGGCTTGGGTTTGTCCGATCTGCTTTTAATTTTTCCTGTACGGACGATTTAATGCTTTCATCTTTAATGACCACCTCGCGCGGCTGGCCGTTCAATTCGAAATAAACGACACGTGTCGCATCTGGCTGCGGTTCACCGATAGATACAAGCTTCACGATCAGCGTTTTTCCGCGCTCGATTTCCACTTCGATTTCTTCACCGAGTGTCATGCCGTAGAAGAAAGTCGGTGTGTCTAATACGGAAATATCACCGAAGCGTTCTGCTGTTTTAACATATTCAGTAAACACCTTCGGATAAAGAGCATACGCGATTGCGTCCTGATCACTCAATTCCATCTGATGTGTTTCTTTCCATTCTTCTTTAATGGCTTCAAAAGATACCGGTTCAAGCAGCTCACCCGGTCTTACCGTGATCGGCGTCTGTCCTTTCAGAACGAGCTTTTGCAGTTTTTCCGGGAATCCGCCGTGCGGCTGGCCGATCTGCCCTTTAAAGAGCTCAACGACTGAATCCGGAAAATCAAGCGTTTCGCCTTTATCATAAACATCTTGTTCTGTTAAATTGTTTTGCACCATGTAAAGCGCCATATCTCCGACGACTTTGGAAGAAGGTGTTACTTTCACGACGTCGCCGAACATGCGGTTGACGACGCTGTACATGTCTTTCACCTCATTCCAGCGATCACCGAGGCCGACTCCTTTTGCCTGCTGCTGCAGATTGCTGTACTGGCCGCCCGGCATTTCATGATTATAAATCTCAGTATGCGGAGACTTCATCCCGCTTTCAAATTCACTGTAATACTGACGGACGGATTCCCAGTATTGCGACAGTCTTTCCACCTGCCGGACATCCATTTCAGGACGGCGGCTGTTTCCTTCAAGGGCATGATAAAATCCGCTTGCGCTCGGCTGTGAAGTCAGACCCGCCATTGAGCTGACGGCGACATCCACGATGTCCACACCCGCTTCAACAGCTTTGGCATAGAGAAAGACGCCATTGCCGCTCGTATCATGCGTGTGAAGATGAACGGGAATATCAATCGTTTCCTTCAGCGCTGAGACAAGTTCGTATGCGGCTTGGGGTTTCAAAAGACCGGCCATGTCTTTAATGCCGAGAATGTGGGCACCAGACGCCTCAAGCTCTTTCGCCATAGAAAGATAATATTGCAAATCATATTTCGTCCGGGTCTTATCAAGAATATCTCCCGTGTAACAAATCGCAGCCTCCGCCACTTTTCCGGTTTCACGGACGGCATCGATGGCCAGCGTCATCCCTTTTACCCAGTTCAGGCTGTCAAAGATCCGGAATACGTCAATACCTGACTCCGCTGACTGCCGGACAAATTTTTGGATGACATTGTCCGGATAGTTTGTATAACCGACGGCATTTGATGAACGAAGCAGCATCTGGAACAATGTGTTCGGCACTTCCTTGCGGAGATCTTCAAGGCGTTTCCAAGGGTCTTCTTTTAAGAAACGGTACGCTACATCAAATGTCGCGCCTCCCCACATTTCAAGGCTGAACAGTTCAGGCCACAGGGCAGCCGTAGGATTCGCGATTTTTTTCAAATCATTGGATCTGATCCGGGTTGCAAGCAGAGACTGATGGGCATCCCTGAACGTTGTATCGGTCAGGAGCACGGATTTTTGCTCTTTCACCCAGTCTGCAAGCCCCTCAGCGCCTCTTTCATCAAGGATCTGTTTCGTACCGCTTGCCGGCTTTTCGCCGATACCTAACGTAACGGTCTGAGGCTTATCAAATGCAGGTTTTTCTTTTTTCCCGATTCCCGGAAAACCGTTCACCGTGACATTGCCGATATAGGAAAGCATTTTTGTTCCGCGGTCCTTCTGTTTTGGGAAAACAAACAGCTCAGGCGTTGTGTCGATAAACGATGTGTCATATTGGCCCGTCAGGAATTTTTCATGCTTTGCCACGTTTTCAAGAAATGGAATATTGGTCTTAATGCCCCTGATCCTGAATTCCTGCAGGTTGCGGACCATTTTTGCTGATGCCTGTTCAAACGTCAGCGCCCATGTCGACAGCTTGACGAGCAGTGAATCATAGTAAGGCGTGATGACGGCGCCCTGGAAGCTGTTTCCTGTATCAAGGCGGACGCCGAAGCCGCCGCCTGAGCGGTAAGCCATAATTTTACCCGTGTCAGGCATAAAGTCATTCAGAGGATCTTCAGTGGTCACACGTGATTGTATCGCATACCCGTTTGTAAAAATGTCTTTCTGCTCAGGGATATTGACGGCACGGCTGTGGAGTCCGTAGCCCTGAGCGACGAGGATTTGCGTCTGAACGATATCAACCCCCGTTATCATTTCCGTAATCGTATGCTCCACTTGCACGCGCGGGTTCACTTCAATAAAGTAAAATTCACCGCCCGCTACGAGAAATTCCACGGTCCCCGCGTTGATATAGCCGACATTTTTCGCAAGCGCCACAGCCGCTTCACAGATTTCGTCCCTTAATTCAGGCTGCAAAGATACACTCGGCGCCACCTCAATGACCTTTTGATGGCGTCTCTGAACGGAACAGTCCCGCTCATACAGATGGACGACATTGCCTTCTTTATCTCCGATCACCTGAACTTCAATATGCTTAGGATTTTCGATCAGTTTTTCAACATACACTTCATCGTTTCCGAATGCGGCTTTCGCTTCTGATTTGGCCCGCTCAAACGATTCTTTCAATTCGCTTTCGCTTCGGACGATTCTCATTCCGCGGCCTCCGCCTCCGAGCGATGCTTTAATAATAAACGGAAATCCGTGGACTTTTGCGAATTGTTCGACATCTTTTAATGTTTCAGCCGGTCCGTCACTCCCCGGAATAACGGGGATGCCGGCTTTTTCTGCCTGCTCCCTCGCCTTTACCTTATCTCCGAACATATCCAAATGCGCTGACGTCGGTCCGATAAATACGATGCCCTCTTCTTCGCAGCGTCTCGCAAATTGGATATTTTCAGAGAGAAATCCGTAGCCCGGATGAATGGCATCAACGCCGTTTCTTTTGGCGATCTCAATAATCCCTTCAATATCAAGATACGCATCAATCGGTTTTTTGCCTTCTCCCACAAGATAAGCTTCATCCGCTTTATAGCGATGATAGGAGCCCGAATCTTCTTTTGAATAAACGGCTACCGTTCTGATGTTCAATTCTGTGCACGCCCGGAAAATCCGGATCGCAATTTCTCCCCTGTTTGCTACTAACACTTTTTGGATGGATTGTTGTGACAAACTTTTCTCCCCCTTGGCCTAATAAATATGTAGTTTATAATAAAGGAATATCCGTCCTGTGTATACACTTGTTTTTTAGAGATACACAGATTTTTCCGTCTGCCGTCTTTTTACCCCCTTAGACGGAACGGGCTCCCTCTTTTTCTTCTTTTCTGAGTACTTGACATGCATGCTGACATTCACCAATATACCGGCGCTCATTAATAACAACAACATTGATGAGCCCCCGTAGCTGATAAACGGCAGCGGAACACCTGTGATCGGAATTAAACCGCTGACACCGCCGAGATTGATAAAGGTCTGTATCGCAATCATGCTGGATATCCCGATTGCCAAAAGGCTCCCGAACGGATCTTCACATTTTCTCGCAATATAAAAACCTTTTAACACGACAAAAGCCAGCAGCACAATGACAAACAGCACGCCGAAAATGCCGAGCTCCTCTGAAATAACCGCCATAATAAAGTCTGTATGCGATTCAGGCAGATAACCGTATTTTTGAATGCCTTCTCCAAGACCGAGACCGAAAAAACCTCCTGAGCCGATCGCATAATACGAATTTATAATCTGCAGGCCTGATGTGCTGGCGTATTTAAATGGATTTTCAAGGCTTTCAAACCGGCTCATACGCCCGGGTGTCAAAATATCGTCCCATTTCAGATAGATGATCGGGCTGACAAGGAGCAATACGATTCCCGCCATGAGCACCAGCCTGAGCAGGGTCCTTCCGCTGAATCCCGAACACATAATGACGCAAAACGCGATCAGACCGATAATCATCGCCGTTCCGAAGTCGGGCTGAATGGCGATAAGCGCACAAATGACTACGGTGACGATCACCGGCGGTGCAACCCCCGTCAAAAGCTGATCGATATAGCTTTGTTTCTTTGCGTATACCGCGGCAAGGTACAGTATCAGAGTCAGCTTGACAAATTCCCCCGGCTGAATGGCCATTCCGCCGATTTTAAACCAGCTTTGCGCGTTTCCGGCAACATGTCCGAAAACAAACAGCGCGCAAAGCGCAGCCACTGACGCAAGCAGTATGAATTTCTGAATCTTTTGATGGGCGAACACTTTGTACGGAAAAACGGCCGCGATGATAAACAGCACAAACCCCGCGATGACGGCGAACAGCTGCCGTTTAAAGAAATAGTCGCTGCTCACGCCGTAACGCATAACGGCGGTGATCATACTTGAGCTGTATACCATTACCAATCCGAAACTGCACAGCAGAATGATAGCGCATATCAATGAATAATCGTAAGATTTTAACATTCTTTTAAACATAACATCCTCTTTCCTGCTTAAAGCTTACGTTTAATACCTATAGCGTATTATATTTTACTATAATTCATAAACAATTTACGCAGTTTCTTTATAGTTTTTCGGATGAAATGCAGATTAAGAGACCGTCTTACGAAAAGAAGATGCAAAAAAAACGGTTTACGGTTATAAAAAAACCCAAACCGTTGAATAGTTTGAGTTTGATCATTTATTTTCCTGTAAACGCGTCATGCAAAGCAGACAGTTCTCTTTCAAGTCTGTCCAGCAGCTCTTTGCCGTCGTTTTCGTCAACTAATCCCAGGCGGACAGCAAAATCGATTTCCCTCGACAGTCCGAACATCTGAGTATCCAAGACCTCTTCATACAGAGGACATTGAGGCATCGTTAAGTTATCCATTTGTACTCGGATCAGCTTCAAAATCTTCTCAGCATCTAACTTCAACAGCTCGAATGCTTTCTGCTGATGGTCAACTATAATCTCTGAAGCCAAAAGTATCCCTCCGTTCCCCAGGCGAGTACCTAATTCTTCTATTTATCATAAAGGGTATCAGATGAAATTGCAAGAGAATTTAAGCAGATGTTATGATAAAAAATGTTTCAAAAAATACTCAGCCTGTATTTCTCAGACATGATTTCCAAAAGCTTCACACCCGCGATGCTGTTGCCTTTTTCATCAAGCGCCGGGCCGAATATACCGATTCCGAAGTTGTACGGCGAAATGCCCATGATCCCTCCCGAAACGCCGCTTTTAGCGGGAATGCCGACCTTAATCGCGAATTCCCCGCTCGCATTGTACATGCCGCATGTCACCATAAACGTCTTGCAGATTCTCGCCACATCTTTTTTAATGACCTGCTCCCCGGTTTCCGGATGCTTGCCGTCAAGGGCGAATACGCAGCCGATTTTGGCTAAGTCCAGACTGCTCATCTTAATCGCGCACTGTTTTGTATACAGATCCATGACCTCTTCTACATCGCCTTCAAAAATGTCATACTGCTTCATGTAATAACACATGGCCCGATTAATCATGGATGAACTGAATTCCGATTCCGCGACATGTCTGCAATATGTAATGTCCTGATTATTCGCAAGTCTTCTGATAAATCCGAGCAGGTAATCCAGGCGGTCTTTCGGCGAATGCCCTTTAATGAAACCCGTAACGACGAGAGCGCCCGCATTAATCATCGGATTTAAAGGCTTGCCCGGATTCACTGTTTCAAGCTTAATCATGGAATTAAACGGGTCGCCGGTCGGCTCCTGACCCACGCAGCTGAACACCTTTTCCTTTCCGTAATCCATCAGTACGAGCGCCAGAGAAAGCACTTTCGAAATGCTCTGCAGCGTAAATGTCCGGTCGGCGTCTCCTGCCGTCAGACATGTATTTTCCGCATGATAAATTGTGACCGAAAGGCTGTCTTGTTCAGATTCAGCCAGAGCCGGAATATAGTCTGCCACTTTGCCTTCTTCGGTTCTTTTTTTCGCTTCCTGAACTAATGCGTCCAGCTCTTGGTAATGCCGGCATACCATGTCGATCATCCTCACTTCGCTGCCGTTTTATACATCTAATTTGCGACGCAAAGTGACAATTCATGCGAAAACTTTTATACTTTAAGTAAAGGGGGGCTTCACCATGAGCGTTATTCAAGTAAAAGGCAATGTTACATACCCGATTACAATTGATCCGAGTGTCTGGATTTTCGATGACCGCAAGTTTCCGTTTGAAAAAAATCAGCCCGTTCATCCGGACGGCTCTGCAGAAACCCAGGAGCATACGCTTGATCCGGAACGGGTGATCAGAGAAGGGCGCATTTCGCCGCCGACTTTAAAAAGCGAAAAACGTTATGAAAAAGAAAGACTGATGAACGGCAGCTTCGCCATGAAGCTCGGCGCTGTTTTAGCAAATGCCGAGCCGAAAGAAAGCGCTGTCCTGTGCGCATTTATTTCAAAATCAGAAAGAACCGAAGTGGCGCTCGAAAAGGCGATGGACGCAATCGCGCATTTCAGCGATGCGGGGAAACCCCTTCAAGACGGCGGACCGGTCCATTTTTACGTGGACGGCGACTTTGAAAAACCGATAACGGGCGTCACAGAAATCGAAGTTTTATAACAAATCGGCGGCAAGCTGTGCAAGGCCGGATCTCTCACCTTTCACAAGCTTCACGCTGCCGGAGACGGTTTGTTCTTTAAACCGTTCTACCACATAAGCAAGTCCGTTGTTTAAACTGTCTAAGTATGGGTGATCTATTTGCTCCGGATCGCCCATCAGGACAATTTTGCTGCCCTCTCCCACCCGAGTCAAAAGCGTTTTGACCTCGTGCCTCGTCAAATTCTGAGCCTCATCAATAATAATAAACTGATCCGGAATGCTTCTCCCCCGAATGTATGTCAGCGCCTCCACCTGAATCGATCCGATTCCTGCCAAAATCGCTTCAAGTTCACCCGGCTTTTTCGCATTGAATAAAAATTCAAGATTATCAAAGATCGGCTGCATCCACGGCTTGAGCTTTTCCTCTTTTTCGCCAGGCAAATATCCGATATCCTTTCCCACCGGGACGATGGGACGCGCGACGATCAGTTTTTTATAAATACCGAGATCCTCCGTCTGCAGAAGCCCTGCCGCGAGAGCAAGCAAGGTTTTTCCCGTTCCCGCTTTTCCGATCAGGGTGACGAGCGGGATATCTTCCCTCAGCAGGAGTTCAAGCGCCATTGTCTGCTGGACGTTCTTCGGCCTGATTCCCCATACGTGCTCATCATCGAAAACGAGTCTTTTTACGGTCTCGCCTTTCTTATCTGTCATGCCGACCGCAGACGAAGATCCTCCTAATTCATCTTTCATCAGCACAAATTGATTCGGATAAACCTGATGCCGCTGAAGCTCCTTGACTGAAATTTGTTTGTCTTTATAAAACGAGGCAAACCGCTCTTTATTCATAAATATATCTTTGTACCCGCTATATATTTCATCATGGTCAACGACTCTGTCGTTTAAAAAGTCCTCCGCCAAAAGCCCGATGGCATCCGCCTTTACCCTGACAAGCACATCTTTGCTGACCAGGATGACGAGGCGGCCGTTTTCTTTCGTTTCCTCCTCAAGGCTTAAATTTTTTGCCACCGCCAAAATGCGGTTATCATTCGTTTTTTCGATAAAAATTTCTTGGAGCTGGTGAAATGACCGGTGGTTCAGTTCAATTCTGAGCGTTCCTCCGCTTTCAAGCGGAACTTTCTCGTGCAGCCTTCCTTTCTCCCTGAGCCCGTCTATCAGCTTAGATACGTGCCTCGCATTTCTCCCGACCTCGTCCATATACCGCTTTTTTGAATCGACCTCTTCCAGCACGACGGCGGGGATGACAACTTCGTTTTCTTCAAAGGAAAAAATGGCGTTAGGATCCTGCAAAAGTACATTCGTATCTAACACGTAAATTTTACTCAAGTCTCAGCCTCCTGAAATAAGGATCAAAGCCCATCGTGTGCTTCTCTTTCCGCGAAAAACGGGGATGCCTGCTAAAATATATGATTTGGTGAATAAAGATAGAAGGTTAATTCAACAATAAAATAAATGAAAGCATTCAAGGAGGAAATCTGACGTGCGAATTCTTTTCATTATCATACAAGCCTTGTTTATCCTTACCGGCTGCACTGCTGTACAGGACGGCCGCGGCCGCAATATTCAGAACGAATCAGCCGATCAGCGCGATGCAAAACCGATCCATGTGAAAAATACGGCTCCTGAGACAGCTGAAAATCCCGGCCGGACAGACATCGCTAAGCATCTCGTCGAGGTAACCGAAAAAATCCCCGGCATTTCAGATGCCACCGCGGTTGTACTCGGAAGATACTCCGTTGTCGGTATCGATGTGGATGACAATTTAGAAAGAAGCAAAGTGGAGAGCATTAAATACACGGTTGCCCAGGCGTTAAAAAACGATCCTTACGGCGCCAATGCCGTTGTCGTGGCTGATCCTGATACGGTTTCCCGTCTGAGAGGCATGGGCAGCGACATTAAGGCCGGCCGCCCCGTTTCAGGCATTTTGGACGAACTTGCCGCCATCGTCGGCCGTGTCATGCCGGAAGTCCCGAATGATGTGACCGACAATGAAAAAGAATCACCGACTCAATCGAATGATGATCAGCTGAACCAAAGAGACCAGAACAAGCTGCAAAACGAACAGAACGATCAATCGGATCATCATATGAAAAACCGCCGGTAAAAAGCAGCGCCCGCTCCAAAGGAAGGGCGCTGCTTTCTTTCCCTTTGGCAGGAGGGGCATCCATGTTATAATGCTTGTCATAGTGAAAGAGGTGAAAAATCAATGAGAGTAAAATGTTCCATTTGCGACAAAATCGAACAAATTGATGATGAAACACTGACAGCCAAACGCCTCCGCAATCGTCCGATTCATACATATATGTGCCGGGAATGCCATGACCGAATCAAAGTCAAAACGGAGGCGCGGCTGAATACCGGACACTTTTCCTTTCATCCCGGACAAAAAGCGAAAAAAGATAAACTGAAAAAATAAACCGAATAAAAAAATGACCCGCCGGAAGGCAAGGTCATTTTTTTATTGCGGTTTAGCTGACTGGCTTTTTTTGGACTGGTGCAGACGGATTTTGTAAACGATCAAAATCAAGGCGGCGACAACAAGCCCTTCTCCGACCGGCAGAAACACACCGAAAAAAGTCAGTACGGTGCAGCCGAGCACGAGAAAGAGATAAACTGCCGCAGCCTTCAACACCGGCAGCCGTTTGGCAAAGCCGAGTTTAAATACAATCACCGAAAGCACGACGATCGTTCCGTATAACAGCCACATTCCCGTCAGCGGATGCTCATCCACTTGGTAAAGAGCCGCAAAGAACGACAGCCGTTCACTTACTTCATTCAAAAGGATCCCCCTCCCCTTTTCCGTTCGGGTTCTACCTTTTCAAATTCTGCAAGTGATTAAGACATTCCTGCTGTTTTTTTCTTTTTCGCCGCTTTTTCACGTTCGTTTTTATTCAGGATTTTCTTTCTTAAACGGATGGATTCCGGCGTTACTTCACAGTATTCATCTTCGTTTAAGTACTCGAGTGATTCTTCAAGCGACATAATGCGCGCTTTCTTAATCGTAGTCGTTTGATCCTTCGTAGCGGAACGGACGTTTGTCTGCTGTTTCATTTTGCTGACATTGACGACAAGGTCATTGTCACGGTTATGTTCACCGACAATCATGCCTTCATATACTTCTGTCCCGGGCTCAACGAAGATGACGCCGCGGTCTTCAATACCTTGAATTCCGTAAGATGTCGCTTTTCCGTTTTCCATGGAAACGAGCACACCCTGACGTCGGCCTCCGACTTGGCCTTTTTGCATCGGCTGATAGCTGTCAAACGTGTGGTTCAGGATACCGAAACCGCGTGTCAGTGACAGAAACTCAGTAGAATAGCCGATGAGTCCGCGTGAAGGTACGGTAAAGATCAGGCGGACCTGGCCGTTTCCGTTATTAATCATATCAAGCATTTCGCCTTTTCTCGCACCCATTGATTCCATAACAGAACCGGTATGCTCTTCAGGCACGTCAATCTGCACGCGCTCAACAGGCTCGCAGCTTACGCCGTCGATTTCCTTAATGATAACTTCAGGTTTAGACACTTGAAGCTCATAGCCTTCACGGCGCATGTTTTCAATTAAAATGGACAGGTGAAGCTCACCGCGTCCTGAAACAACCCATGCGTCAGGTGATGCAGTCGGTTCGACACGAAGACTGACGTCTGTTTGAAGCTGCGCGTTCAGACGCTCTTCAATTTTGCGGGCTGTGACATATTTGCCTTCACGGCCTGCAAACGGGCTGTTGTTTACGACAAATGTCATTTGAAGCGTAGGCTCATCAATGCGCAGAACCGGCAGCGGCTCATGGTGGTCAGCCGGACAAACCGTTTCACCGACATTGATGTCTTCCATGCCCGAAACGGCAACGAGGTCTCCCGCTCTCGCTTCTTCAATTTCCACGCGTTTCAATCCTTGGAAACCGAAGATTTTCGTTACGCGGAATGATTTTACCGTTCCGTCAAGTTTCATCAATGAAACCTGCTGACCCACTTTCATCGTGCCGCGGAAAACGCGTCCGATACCGATACGGCCGACATAATCATTGTAATCAAGCAGCGCCACTTGGAATTGAAGAGGCTCTTCGGCGTTATCTACCGGGGCAGGGACATGTTCAAGAATCGTTTCATACAGTGATTCCATATTTTCGTCCTGCTTTTTCGGATCCAGACTTGCCGTTCCGTTAATCGCAGAAGCGTAGACGACAGGGAACTCAAGCTGTTGTTCGTTTGCGTCAAGCTCGATGAACAAATCAAGCACTTCATCAATGACTTCTTCCGGGCGGGCGAAATCACGGTCGATTTTGTTTACGACGACAACCGGATTTAAGTTCTGCTCAAGCGCTTTTTTCAGTACGAAACGGGTTTGCGGCATGCAGCCTTCATATGCGTCAACGACTAACAGAACGCCGTCAACCATTTTCATAATCCGTTCTACCTCTCCGCCGAAGTCGGCGTGTCCCGGAGTGTCCAAAATATTAATGCGTGTATCTTTATAGTTAATCGCAGTATTTTTCGCAAGAATTGTAATACCGCGTTCACGTTCAAGATCGTTTGAATCCATTGCGCGTTCGGCAATATTTTCGTTGGCACGGAATGTTCCGGCTTGGTGAAGCAATTGGTCTACCAAAGTCGTTTTCCCATGGTCAACGTGGGCAATAATCGCGATGTTGCGAAGATCGTTTCGAAGTTTCACATTTTCATCTCCTAAAAAAATTAGATAACTTTCATATTATACCACACATCCTCTTTAAAAGCGTTACGTTTTTCTGTAAACTGAAAGTATGACGTTAAAGGGGATGGAAATATGAAAAAATTGAATTGGCTCTTATTATTATTTGCATTCGCAGCAGTCTTCAGCATGATGCTGATCGGCGTATCAATCGCTGAGAAAAGCGCATGGGGCATCATCGGAAGCATTGTTCTCGTTATCGCCATGATGGGAAGCGGTTTCACCGTAAAGAAAAAAATGCGCGAACAGGGACTGCTTGATTAAAAGCATGACCCTTTGCAAAATTCCGTAAACATGGAAAGAAAATATCTAATGAAGCCTGAATCAAAGATTCAGGCTTTTTTACATCCTCAAAACAGGCTGAGATGTAAGGCTTATCTCCCCCGCCGTCTAGTCAGGAAGCCGGAAATGACAGCTCCCATTCTAGTTACATCAGCAGATTCCCTCAGAATATGCAGTCTGAAATAGTCCGGCATCGTTATGCAGAAAATACCATACCTCCTATTTCAATTCCATCATTGTCTTTTTATACTTGTGGCTGTAAGCAAATACACATGACAAGGAGAGAACGAAATGAAAACATCTTTTTTGAAGAAAACCGCTGTAACTGCCGCCGCAACCGCCTCAGCCGCCTTGCTTGCATTCAGTCCGCTTGATTCTGCCGGCGCAAAAACGATTCAGGCAAATGAACCGCATGTCCTGCAGGCTTCCGCTGAGAAAACACCGGAAGACGCGGCAAAACTCATTGACATCATCAGCCAATCGATTTACGAAAAAGACGGTGTCTATTATTTTGACGGTGAAAAAGCGGTTGAATTGGGATTAGATCAAGAACAAGCCCAGATCATTCAAAAGCTGTGGGACAGTTCAACCGAATTTTTAACCGTACTTTCCCAATGTATTGAGAAAACGGACGGCGAATATACATTTAATAAAGAAAAAGCGGTGGAGCTCGGCTTTACGGAAAAAGAGGCCCTTATCGTTGATCAGCTGTTCACCGCTTTTTCCCAAAGTCTTCATATCCTTCAATCTGCACTGATTGAAGAAGACGGTGTGTATACGTTTGATCAGGACCTTGCTGAAAAAGCAGGAGCAGGAAAAAAAGAAGCAAAGCTGTGTGCCGGATTCTTTAATTCACTGCCCCAGGAATTGCTTGAAGGCATTTATACAGCCTTTCATCCGGCTGAGTAAACGGATAAAACGCCCGGTCATTCAGCCGGGCGTTTTTTTAAATCAGCAGTTTAAGGACCAGCATGATAAAGAAAACAGCGCCGAACATACAGGCTGCTTTTATCAGCAGTTTCCCGTAATACCGTTCCTTAAACCGCCTTTCTTCTTCTGCATAACAGGCTGGCGCCTTCATCTCAGGGCTGCCGAGGTCAAGCGGCTCCTTCATCATATGATATAAACTCCCGCACTTACCGCATGATTCAAGATGGCGGGAAATAAACCGCTCCGTTTCTGTTTCACAATCGCCTTCAATATATAAAGGGAGTAAATCTCTCACTAAACGGCAAGTCATATCTGTCCGTCCTTCCTTTTTTCCGCCAAGTGCTGTTTCAGCTGCATTCTCGCCCTGTACAGGGTGCTCTTCACCTTCGAAAGACTCCAGTCCAAAACATCAGCAATCTCTTCGTAAGACAGCTCTTGAAATTCCCTTAAAATTAAAACGGTCTGCTGATCGCTTTTCAGACGCTGAATCTGCCCGGTCAGCGCATTCTGAGTGTCTGTCCGGGCGACGTAATGCTCCGGCAGTTCATATGTTGTTTGCTGAAGCCCTTCATTCAGGGTGATATCTGAAAATTGATATTTTCTATCACGTCTGTACCAATTGATGAAGGTATGATGGGCAATTGCATAGAGCCACGTTCTGATAGACGAATGGCCCTTAAACGAATCAAGCCCGTTAAATGCTTTCATAAATGTATCCTGAGCGAGGTCTTTAGCGGTCTCAGCATGATGTGTGCGTCTGTAAAGGTAATACATAATATCTTGATAATGTTCACGATACAGCTGTTCAATTGACATCTTGTTTTTCATTTAAAAATAAAACCACACTGTCATCCAGATTGAGAGCACAATGAAGAATCCGTACAATCCATACGTCAGGCATTTCATGTATTTAATCTGGCGGATATCGCCGGACGGCGCATTCAAACCATGTTCATACTGCCCTTTTCTGTTTTCCGCCTCAGCTCCGAATAAATGCTCATGTTCTTTCATCCACTGGAGCGTGCCGCCTTCAAGTTCCCCCTCCTTATATAGGTCGTATAAATCGAAGAAGACAGCCTTTTTTTCTTTATTGTTCATAAAGGTTCACCGCCTCGTAAGTATCCGCGTTCACTACATATGCGTCATGACGGTTTGAACCGAACGGCTGAATAATGACGAGCCATGCGTTATATGTTACGCCGTCTTTCACCGCTATGACAGGCTTCACCCGCTTTTTGTAAATGGTGCCGTTATAAGCTGCCGCCACTTTTTTGAATGCTGTTTGTCCGTCTCTGTATGTATGCGGGAACGTTTTGGCACTTACCTGTCCGTAGAATGAGGCCTCTTTCATGCCTTCTTCATTCCGGAGCGTATATACGAATGTGCCTTCAATGTTTTCAAAAACGAGATTGCCTTCCGATTTATCAATTTGTCTAAGCTTTGAAGTATCCGCATCCAGCAATGAAAAAAGCTTCTTCTGAAGTTCTGTTTTTGTTAAAACGGTGCTGTCAGGTGAGACTCTGATTTTCATAAGACGTCCGGATACTGCATCAAATATCAGCTCCGTTCCGTTATTCGCAGTTACGGTCAAACTGCTGCCGATCAGGCTGTTTATATTTGTATTTGTAATTTCAAATGTCTGATCAGGCATTTGCAGCGTACGAAAGGCGGCTTTTGATGCTTTCACTATGTCTTTTTCCGTCATATGCACCTGCGGCAGTGATTCAAGCTGATAAATAGACGGATCTTCTGAAAAACCCATAATGGTGTCTTTTTCCCAGTAAAATACTGTGCCCGAATGTTCGTGTTTCGTCCCTTGTTTTTTCGGCGCAATCTCCACGACAAACTGTCCGTTTTCTTTTCTCACTGTTGTCTGAATCCCTTGTGTTTTTATTTTTCGGCCGTGCGCCGACAAGAAATCCAGCGACTTTTTCCGGTATTCCTCTTCTGTTAAAGTGCGGCCTTCCGGTTTTTAAGATATTGGTAATTTGTAATCAATCGGGAAACCTCGTCCACTTCCGCTTCATAATCTTTCGTTTTAAAACGGTAAAAGTAATGGAGATCCTGATTGGTTTCTGTTAAATAAATCGGATTCTCTGCCGGAAAAAATGATGTAAGGATCCGTTCCGCTTGGTCTGAAGTGATATGTCCACCAACATCCTCAACAGTATCTTCAGCCATTGGCTTTGAAACCGCAAAAGCGGCATCTCCCGCATTGTATACCGGATTCAAAAAGACAATAAAACCAGCGGCCGTTGCTCCCGCAAGAAAGTTTTTCGTCCGCTGTCTGATCCTGTCTGACCGATGAAATAAATGATGGGTCATCAGAAAACCGGCCATCGTTAAATACACCGTAAATGGGAGAAGTCTGCCGTAATCTTTTGTTACACCGGCCGAGGGCGCAGCGAGCACCCACACCAACAGCCCGATGACCCCAGCATAAAACACGCCGATAAAAACAGGTCTCGGTTTCCAATACATTTTAAAGAATAAAACATTCATAGAAATCAGCAGAAGTAAAACAACCGTAATAAAACATAGCATCGAAACTATATCCTCCCCCGCCATCGCATCGGGACTGATATTCCAGAAAGCGAAAAAGCTGAAGATCAGCTGAATGACCGGCAGTGTCACCACAGTGAGATCAAACGTATAAAACATGCCCTTTCCCCTCTGCTCCCGCGGCATGAGCATATAGTGAAACGCGGTGAGCAGCACATACCCATACATTAAGAGATGAACGATCGGAAGAAGCTCTCTTTCTTCCGATATCAAATAGTGCGCGCTAAAGTGAGTACTCTGCACCTGATGAACCAATTCAACTGTTATGCCCGCTAATAATACGGCCCTGAGCAGAATTCCTGAATAAAACCAAACTCTCTCACGGCTGATTTTCGGATGAAAAGTCAGCGCGTATAAAACAGCAAGGCAGACGGCTGACCACTGAATGATCAACACGCTCTGTCTGCTTAAAATGAAATACCTGTCGAAATGCTGAATAAAATGACTGAAAATCTCTGACATCTGAAACAATCCTTTTCGTTTATTAAGGCCTCACCCGTTTAGACAAACGGCTATAAAAAAAGTTTTACAGATCGGAACATTTTTCCCCTATCATTTTTCCCGACTTCATTTGTCATTTTTTTCAGAATAAATCGCATCATTCGACTCATGTCTGATTCAACACGTGCCTCTCGGCTTATCCCCCGATGCTGGCCGCCGGAAGCCTTTCCGGGACGATTCTATCAATTCATCAGCGGAGTCTAGTTTTATATTGCAGAATGAGAGAATGCTGGTTTATTATAACAATATAAGTTTTCATTATTTTCAAAAAGGGGGATTTATTGTGGGTTTAGGTAAGAAATTGTCTGTTGCTGTCGCCGCTTCCTTTATGAGTTTAACTATCAGTCTTCCGGGTGTTCAGGCCGCTGAGAATCCTCAGCTTAAAGAAAACCTGACGAACTTTGTGCCGAAGCATTCTTTGGTGCAGTCTGAGTTGCCTTCAGTCAGTGACAAAGCAATCAAGCAATACTTGAAACAAAACGGCAAAGTCTTCAAAGGCAACCCTTCTGAGAGACTGAAGCTGATTGACCACACGACCGATGATCTCGGCTACAAGCACTTCCGTTATGTGCCTGTCGTTAACGGTGTGCCTGTGAAAGACTCGCAAGTCATTATTCACGTCGATAAATCCAACAATGTCTATGCGATTAACGGTGAATTAAACAACGATGCTTCTGCCAAAACGGCAAACAGCAAAAAATTATCTGCAAATCAGGCGCTGGATCATGCTTTTAAAGCAATCGGCAAATCACCTGAAGCCGTCTCTAACGGCAACGTTGCAAACAAAAACAAAGCCGAGCTGAAAGCAGCGGCCACAAAAGACGGTAAATACCGCCTCGCCTATGATGTAACCATCCGCTACATCGAACCGGAACCAGCTAACTGGGAAGTAACCGTTGATGCGGAAACAGGGAAAGTCCTGAAAAAGCAAAACAAAGTGGAGCATGCAGCTGCAACCGGAACAGGTACGACTCTTAAAGGAAAAACGGTCTCATTAAATATTTCTTCTGAAAGCGGCAAATATGTAATGCGTGATCTTTCTAAACCTACCGGAACGCAAATTATTACGTACGATCTGCAAAACCGACAATATAACCTGCCGGGCACACTCGTATCAAGCACTACCAACCAGTTCACAACTTCTTCTCAGCGCGCTGCCGTTGATGCGCATTACAATCTCGGCAAAGTGTACGATTATTTCTATCAGACGTTTAAACGCAACAGTTACGACAATAAAGGCGGCAAAATCGTATCTTCCGTTCATTACGGCAGCAAATACAATAACGCGGCCTGGATCGGCGACCAAATGATTTACGGTGACGGTGACGGCTCATTCTTCTCGCCTCTTTCCGGTTCAATGGACGTAACGGCCCATGAAATGACACACGGTGTTACACAGGAAACAGCCAACCTAAACTATGAAAATCAGCCGGGCGCTTTAAACGAATCCTTCTCTGATGTATTCGGATACTTCAATGATACTGAGGACTGGGATATCGGTGAAGATATTACGGTCAGCCAGCCGGCTCTCCGCAGTTTATCTACTCCGACAAAATACGGACAGCCCGACCATTACAAAAATTATCAAAACCTTCCGAACACTGATGCCGGCGACTACGGCGGCGTGCATACAAACAGCGGAATTCCGAACAAAGCCGCTTACAACACGATTACTAAAATCGGCGTGAAAAAAGCGGAGCAGATTTACTATCGCGCACTAACGGTATATCTCACTCCGTCATCAAACTTTAAAGATGCAAAAGCAGCTTTGATTCAATCAGCGCGGGACCTTTACGGCTCTCAAGACGCTGCAAGCGTAGAAGCGGCCTGGAATGCGGTCGGCTTGTAAACAAGAAAAGAGACCGGAGAAATCCGGTCTCTTTTTTATACCTGAAACATTTCACAATGGCTTCACCATGATCATATATGTCTTTTCCCGATCGTCTTTTTCAAGCTTAAGCTGTTCAAAGCCGCATTGGCTTAAAAACAAAACCCATTCCTGCCTGTCCAGGGGAACAGCTGAAAACATCGCTTTATGCTCCCCTCTCAGCCGGCCCGCAATCTCTTCAATGACCGCGCGTCCGATTCCTTTCTCTTTTGCCTCCGGAGCGACGGCCACGGTTCCGAGCCACGGTTTTCCGTTTGAAGGCGCCCATTCCAAATGAAAACTGACGGCGGCAGGAGCGCCGTCAATCTCCCATACGAGCCATGTTCCATTGTACATGGAGTATGCAAGCATAAACTCCGCCGCATTTTTTGTTCCGAACTCTTCGTTTTTCCACACCGGGTGTGCAGCCGCCAGCTGCTCCAGAAACCCGAGATCTTCTTCTTCAAAATCTCTACCTGTCAGCATGTAAATAGTCGTCAAAGATAATTTTATGTATTGCCGGATTGCCCGCAAGCACGCTGTGGTTGTCTAAAAACGTAAACGGTTCGCCGTCTGTGGTCGTGTAAATGCCCCCGACTTCGTTCAGCAGCACGCAGCCGGCAGCGTAATCCCACGGCGCGAGCCTCATCGTAATGTATGCGTCAATGCGGCCGGTCGCAACACTGGCGAGCTCAAGTGCCGCCGAGCCGTAGGAACGCGTTCCTCTGACCCGTTTTACGAGCGGCGCCAAAATACTCGGGTCAATCCTTCTGTTTTCCGTCACCCATGTGGCATTGATTGCAATAATGGCTTCTTCAATGGAAGCTTCTTTTAAAGGAGCAAGCGGCGTGTCGTTCAGATAAGCCCCTTTTCCGCTGAAGGCGTGATACAGCTCGTCCTGCATCACATCATAAATTAAGCCGATTTTGCCTTTTCCGTCTTCAAAGATGCCGATGGAGATCGCGAAATGCCGCTTTTGATGGACAAAATTCATCGTTCCGTCAATCGGATCAATGATCCAGACGATTCCGTCAAGGGAGCGGAGCTTATCTCCCTGCCCTTCTTCTCCGAGAATCCGGTGTCCGGGAAAAGTTCCCTGTATACGGTCAATGAAAAAGCGCTCCGTCTCTTTATCAATATTTGTGACTAAATCATTCGGATTTGATTTTGTTTCAATCGTCAAGCTTTCCTGCATGGATTGTCTGATTCTCGTTCCGGCTTCTTTTACCCATTGTTTTGCGATATCATCAATTTCCGTCCAATTTGTCATACCGTGTACCTCTTTTCTATGTATAGCTTATTCTATAGCATACTGATAAAGGCGATGAAAAAGCAAGGAAAATGAAAAAAATGCCTTCTCACGTAAAAACGAACCATTTCCTGCGGTTCGTTTTTACTATTCTTTATCCGTTAAGCCGAATCCATTCTTTTCTGAGACGTTCCAGTTTTCTTTTGCTGAGATCGATTTGATCTGCATTCTCTTTTTGCATGGCCTCATACAGGGTTGCCAATTCATAATCAACCTCTAGTCTCCAGACAGCTACACGGTTATTTTTTTCCTCCCTGAATCCTTCCTTCACCACTTGCCTCATTGTCTTTCGCCCCTTCCAGAGATCATTTGTTAAAAAAGCATCCCATTTTTCCAATTTATTAATGATACTTCTTATATCGTATGGAAACTTATATTCGGCTGTAACAACATTCTTAAAATTGTGTGTTTACCTATTCGTTTTTTACCACCAATCCTCTCGGCTCAAACGTTCTCAATGTTTTTGCGGCCGGCGGCGGCTGTGGTAAAATATGAATACTTACGATAAGGAGGAAAAAGATGACTCAGATGCGTTTTACAAAAGAAGACTTCGATACATTTACAATAGAAGGTTTAGATCCGCGCATGGAGGTGTTAAAAGAACAAGTCCGCCCGAAGCTGACCTTGTTAGGAGAGCATTTCGCACCGACATTGTCAGCATTGACAGGCGATGAAATGTTCCCGCATGTCGCCAAGCACGCGAGAAGATCTGTCAACCCGCCGGCTGACAGCTGGGTTGCCTTTGCCAACAGCAAACGCGGGTATAAGAAACTCCCTCACTTTCAGATCGGTTTATGGGACACCCATATGTTTGTATGGTTTGCCATCATTTATGAATCTCCGATAAAAGAGGAATACGGCAGATTGCTGGAAGCGAAGCAGGAGGACATCACAAAACAGATTCCCGGTCATTTTGTATGGTCGCCGGATCATACGAAGCCAGGGGCGTACAAGCAGTCCGACATGGATCAGGAGCAGCTGAAAACATTATTTGAACGCCTGCAGACAGTGAAAAAAGCAGAGCTTTTGTGCGGCATTCAGCTGCAAAAAGAAGACGTGATCAATATGAACAACAATGAATTCCTGCAAACCATTGAAGATGCTTTTAGGAAGCTTTCCTTTTTATACACACTGACTCAGAAAGTCTCATAACATAAAAAGCGGGCCGATTGCCGGCTCGCTTTGTCTACATTTTGATAATCGCTTGATCTGATTGTTTCGCCTGTTTCACAGTCCGATACGGGGAATAGGTGCTGTCAGCTTCAAATTGGCTGCAGATTTTCTTTTCTTCCGCTTTCCCGGGAACGATTTCTTTAAAGCGGCGGTACGCATTCAGAAGTCTGTCCCGGTCAGCTCCTTTTTCATAGGCGTTTTCCACCTGCTGAAAAAAAGCAATGACATCCACGGCCTCCTCTGTCGTCCAGTCCTCATTCATCGGATATTGATATTCCAAATGTCTTCACTCCTTTATAATCATGCTCAAAATAAGCATCTTCCATAGATCATAAATTGTTCTTTACTTTCTTTCAAGTTCATAATATAATTCATTTGTTTTACGTTTAAAAAACGGGTAATAAAACTGAATGTAATACAAACTAATCCGTAGGTATTATGATAAAGGTGGGAAAACAATTGCCGCAACATGAAACACCCCTGTACAGCGGACTGAAAAAGCACGCGGACAGACAGCCTGTCCAATTCCACATTCCGGGCCATAAAAAAGGCGCGGGAATGGATCCGGAATTCAGACAATTTATCGGAGAAAACGCGTTAAGCATAGATTTAATTAATATCGAACCCCTGGATGATTTACATGCGCCAAAGGGCATCATTAAAGAAGCCCAGGATCTGGCCGCTCGAGCATTCGGTGCAGACCATACCTTCTTTTCCGTACAAGGGACGAGCGGCGCCATTATGACGATGGTCATGGCTGTATGCGGACCCGGAGATAAAATCATCATCCCGAGAAACGTTCATAAATCCATTATGTCGGCCATTGTATTTTCCGGAGCGGTGCCGATTTTTATTCACCCGGAAATTGACGATGAGCTCGGAATTTCTCACGGCATTACGCTTGAGTCCGCCGAGCGGGCTTTGACGGAGCACCCTGACGCAAAAGGCCTGCTTGTCATAAATCCGACGTACTTCGGTGTGGCAGCTGACTTGAGCAGCATTGTAAAGCTCGCGCATTCTTTCGATGTGCCTGTGCTTGTCGATGAAGCGCACGGCGTGCATATTCATTTTCATGATAAGCTTCCTCTGTCCGCCATGCAGGCGGGCGCTGATATGGCAGCTACTAGCGTGCACAAATTGGGAGGCTCCCTGACGCAGAGCTCCATTTTAAATGTGAGAGAAGGTCTTGTTTCCAAAGAAAGAGTACAGTCGATTTTAAGCATGCTGACGACAACGTCAACATCCTATCTGCTTCTCGCTTCACTTGATGTCGCAAGAAAACGCCTCGCTACAGAAGGCCGAGATCTTCTTGAAGATACGATTCTGCTGGCGGATCAGACACGGGAACGCCTCAATCAAATTGAAGGCATCCGCTGTGTCGGCGAAGAAATCACAGGGTCTAAAGCTGCCTTCAGTTATGATCCGACTAAATTAATCATTTCGGTCAAAAACCTCGGCCTGACGGGTCATGACGTTGAAAAATGGCTCCGCGAATCATATAATATCGAAGTCGAGCTGTCCGATTTGTATAATATTTTATGTATTTTCACCCCCGGCGACAGAGCGGGAGATGCCGACCGTCTTGTAAGCGCGCTTACAGACATTTCAAAGCAGGCTTCCGACAACGACTATGCTCATCAGCAAACCGAAGTTCTGCTTCCTGAGATTCCTCTGTTAGCGATGACGCCAAGAGACGCGTTTTACGCAAATACGGAAGTCATTCCGTTAAAAGAATCCGCGGGACGGATCATCGCAGAGTTTGTCATGGTGTACCCGCCGGGAATTCCGATCTTTATTCCGGGCGAGATCATTACTGAAGAAAATATCAGCTACATTTTTAAAAACTTGGACGCCGGCCTTCCTGTGCAGGGTCCCGAAGATGCAACGCTTGAAATGATCAGAGTCATCAAAGAGCAAAAAGCCATCCAATAAACATAAAGAAGCCCGAAACGAAATCGTTTCGGGCCTTTTTACGCTTTTTACTCTTCTTCAAGATGACACTGGCATTGTCCGCAGCATGTTCCGTATAACGTCGTGACCTTCTCATCCTCAAAGTAATGAATCGCTTCGTTACAGTCTTGGCAAACAATTGTACCCATCTGTCATTCCCCATTTCTCAGAATTTGAAAACGCTTAATTTTTACTTGTTGTTATTATATTATTATGTCACATTTAATATGTCAACTGATAAATTGTATAACACATTTATTTTTTACGGTCTTTTTATAGCTCGAGGGTCAATCACAGTATATCCTTTATGACGCAATCCTTTTACAATGTCCGGCATGGCTTCCGCCGTCCATTTCCGGTCATGCATCAATATGTTGGCCCCGTCCCGCAGATAAGGACTGTTCAGTGTGATATCGGTAAGCGCTTTTTTGGATTGATATTTCTGATCCCAATCATACCCGAAGGTCCAGTTCATTTTCACCATACCTTCTTTTTTTATAAGTCTGTCACTGTAGTCCGTATTGCTTCCGAAAGGTGCCCTGAAAAATGCGGGTTTCTCTCCTATTATCTTTTCAACCGCTTTATTGACGCCAATGATTTCTTCCCGTTGTTTTTGTTCGGAAAGATCTTTTAAGTTTTGATGAGTCATTGTATGATTTCCGATCATAAAACCTAACTCATGAATATGCTTAAGCGCTTTCTTATTTTCATCTTTTTTCAAAAAATGTCCGTTTACAAAAAAGATCGCTGACGCATTGAGATCGTGCAGTTTATCCGCAATCTCAGCGGCATGCTGATCAGGCGCGTCATCGATCGTTACCAATGCGATCGGTTTTTTCTCTTTCTGTTCATCCATTTTTTCCACAGAAAAGCTTTTCGGATTGATATAGTAACGGGGCTCCGCCTTCTGTTTTTTCTGTTTTTCCTCTTTTGTATGGTGGTTTTCCCGTTTGGCATGATTGGCCGCGGCTTGAGAATGGGGTTTGTTTGTTTGCATCTTTTCATTTGATTGGCAGCCGGCGAGTAAGCACGTACATATGACAGCTGCAGCGGCTTTATACATGACAATCCCTCCTGATATGGTTTTGCTCCCAGTATAACGAAAAAACAGCGCTCTCACGAAAAACAATGTGCCTTTTTTACACATCGGCTGCGCAAGTTGTCACACGTATTATTTCTTCATTAAAAACGGTTTCAATTATATAACAATTCAGTAACAAGCCTTAGGTTTTTCACCTCTCGTGATACACTTGATATAGTCCTTATAAATGGATGAACCAATATATTATATAAAACAGAGGAGTAAGATAGATGCGCTACCGTACGGTGATTCCCTTTTTTTTGATGCTGTTCGTTCTGTCAAGCTGTTCGGTTTCTACTGTCAGTCCATTCACAAAAAACCGGATCGACAGCATTCATCACACTCAAATCTTGTTTTTTTCCGATGAAAATCATATAGATAAAGAAGTGCCTTATTACGATGCGATCCTTGATTTAGAAAAGAAATATCCCCATCATGTCGATCAAATGAAGGTTTATGACAACAGAAAGGGATGGGAAGAGGAAATCAACACGTTCCCTGCGCTGATGGTGATCAATCATCGGCATGTGGTCATGAAGATTGAGGGATCCGTAAAGAAAAAAGAGGATATCATCAAACCTATGCAGCATGTGCTTGCACAATAAAAACAGCCCCCGCTTTTACAAACGGGGGCTGTTTCTTTGTTACATTATTATTTTACGATATGGATCGGGCTTCCGATTGCTACTTCGGCCGCTTCCATAGTGATTTCGCCCAATGTCGGGTGAGCGTGAATTGTCATTGCGATATCTTCAGCAGTCATTCCGCCTTCGATCGCCAGGCTCAATTCAGAAATCATGTCAGAAGCGCTTGCGCCGGCAATTTGCGCACCGATTACAAGACCGTCTTCTTTACGAGTGATCAGCTTCATGAAGCCGTCAGTTTCGTTAAGAGACAGCGCACGTCCGTTTGCTGCAAACGGGAACTTAGCTGCAACGACTTCAATACCTTCTTCTTTCGCCTGTGCTTCAGTGTAACCGACAGAAGCCAGTTCAGGCTCAGAGAATACAACCGCCGGAATACCGAGGTAATCGATTTCAGCCGGCTCTCCTGAAATAGCTTCGGCAGCGATTTTACCTTCGTAAGACGCTTTGTGAGCCAATGGAGGTCCGTCAATGATGTCACCGATTGCGTAAATGTTCGGTACGTTTGTGCGGCACTGCTTGTCTGTTTTAATGACACCGCGGTCAGTCATTTCGATACCGACTTGCTCAAGGCCGAGCTCATCAGTGTTCGGACGGCGTCCGACAGTGATTAATACGTAATCAGCATCAACCGTTTTTTCTTCGCCTTTTACTTCGAATGTAACTGTTACGCCGTCAGGTCTTTCCTCAACGCCTTTAGCCATGGCGCTTGTATGGATTTCAACGTTGCCTTTTTTCTTCAGTCTGCGGGTAACGAGAGAACTCATTTGTTTTTCGAAGCCAGGAAGAATTTCATCTCCGCCTTCTAAAATAACCAATTCAGTTCCGAAGTTCGCATACGCTGTTCCAAGCTCAGTACCGATATATCCGCCGCCGATAACAACGAGCTTTTTCGGAATTTCTTTAAGCGCAAGTGCGCCTGTAGAGTTCAGAACGCGTTCGCTATATTTGAAGTTTGGCAATTCGATAGGGCGAGAACCGGTAGCAATGATTGCGTTTTTAAATGTGTATGTTTGCGCAGAGTTCTCATCCATTACGCGGACAGAGTTGCTGTCTACGAAATAAGCTTCCCCTTTTATAACGTCCACTTTATTTCCTTTTAAAAGACCTGCAACACCGCCGGTAAGCTTATTTACAACAGAAGCTTTCCATTCTTGGACTTTTGTAAAGTCAACCGTTACGTTCTCAGCAGTGATCCCCATGTCATCTGAATGTTTTGCATTCTCGTAACGATGGCCTGCATTGATGAGCGCTTTTGAAGGAATACAGCCGACGTTCAGACAAACGCCTCCAAGAGTTGCTTTTTCAACGACTGTTACTTTTTGTCCAAGCTGAGCAGCGCGGATGGCAGCTACATAGCCGCCGGGTCCCGCACCAATCACAAGAGTATCTGTTTCAATAGGGAAATCTCCTACTACCATAACATTACGCCTCCATTAAAATAAGTTGTGGATCGTTCAGTAAACGCTTGATGTGGTTTAACGCATTTTGTGCAGTTGCTCCGTCAATCATACGGTGGTCAAAGCTGAGAGAAAGAGCTAAGACAGGAGCAGCTACAATTTCACCGTCACGGACGATTGCTTTTTCAGCAATACGGCCGATACCGAGAATCGCAACCTCTGGATGGTTGATAACCGGTGTGAACCATTGGCCTCCGGCAGAACCGATATTTGTGATCGTGCAAGAAGCGCCTTTCATTTCCGCAGGTGCAAGCTTGCCTTCACGCGCTTTTGTAGCAAGGCTGTTGATTTCATCAGAGATTTCGAAAACGGCTTTACGGTCGGCATTTTTCACTACCGGCACAAGCAGGCCTTTTTCGGTATCCGCTGCAATTCCGATGTTGAAGTAATGTTTTTGGATCACTTCATCTGTTTTATCATCAATAGATGTGTTTAAAACAGGGAATTTTTTCAAAGCGGATGTTAATGCTTTGACGACGTAAGGCAGATAAGTCAGCTTGATGCCTTGATCAGCAGCAACTTGTTTGAACTGTTTGCGGTGAGCAACAAGATTTGTTACGTCAACTTCATCCATAAGAGTTACGTGCGGTGCAGTATGCTTAGAGTTCACCATTGCTTTCGCGATCGCTTTACGGATACCGCTCATTTTTTCGCGTGTTTCAGGGAATTCGCCTTCAGGAGCCTGAGCCGCTGCAGGTTTAGCTGTTTCCTGAGGTGCAGCTGTTTCTTGCGGTGCCGCTTCTTGAGCCGCTCCTCCATTTGCAAAGCTGTCGATATCTTCTTTTACAACACGTCCGTTATTGCCTGAACCTGTTACTTTACGGATATCCACGCCTTTTTCACGGGCATATTTGCGTACGGAAGGCATGGCGATCACGCGTTTGTTCGGATCAGCTTCCACTTGGTCCTGCTGTCCTGCGCCGGTTTCTTTTGCAGGCTCTTTAGGAGTCTCTTCTTTAGAGATATCCTGCCCTGCTTCAGCAGACGACTGAACTTGAGCTTCAGTTTTCGCATCTCCTGAATCATGGCTTCCTTTAAATTGAAGATCTTCGTAACCAGGTGCGTCAAACGTAATAATCGTTTGTCCAACAGTTGCAACTGTTCCCTCTTCAACTTTTAATTCTAATACTTTTCCTTTAACAGGTGAAGGAATTTCTACCACTGCTTTATCATTTTGCACTTCAGCCAGAACATCGTCTTCTTCTACCTCGTCGTTCGGCTTAACAAACCATTTTACGATTTCGCCTTCGTGGATACCTTCCCCGATATCCGGAAGTTTAAATTCAAATGCCACAGTTTTCGACCTCCTAGTTGATTAAGCAAATTTTAGTTATGCATTCGCAAGCATTGAACCTAGTAAACAGATTCCTTCATATAAGAGAAAAGGACTCTCTTTACCGTCTTTTATGATGCCTGATTAAAATTCAAGAACTTTTTTCGCAGTTTCAAGAACGTCTTTATGGTTTGGAAGCCATACGCTCTCAGCAAGCGAGAAAGGAAATACTGTATCAGGCGCCGCAACACGCAGAACCGGAGCTTCCAGGCTCAGAATCGCGCGGTCATTAATTTCAGCTACAACGTTGGCAGCGATGCCGGCTTGTTTTTGAGCTTCTTGCACGACAATTGCGCGGCCTGTTTTTTCAACAGAAGCAATAATCGTATCAATATCAAGCGGACTTACAGTGCGAAGGTCGATAACTTCAGCAGAAACGCCTTCTTTTTCAAGCTCTTCAGCAGCCTTAAGCGACTCATGAACCATCGCGCCGTATGTGATGATAGAAAGGTCAGTACCTTCGCGTTTCACATCAGCTTTGCCAAGCTCAATTGTGTATTCCTCCTCAGGAACTTCCTGACGGAAAGAACGGTAAAGTTTCATATGCTCTAAGAAAACAACCGGATCATTGTCTCTGATAGAGGCAATCAGCAGTCCTTTTGCATCGTAAGGAGTGGAAGGGATAACAACTTTAATACCCGGCTGCTGAGCGATAAGGCCTTCCAAACTGTCAGCGTGAAGTTCAGGTGTATGAACCCCTCCGCCGAATGGAGAACGGATTGTCACCGGAGAAGTCCAGCGTCCGCCGGAACGGTAGCGGAGACGAGCCATTTGTCCTGAGATTGAATCCATTACTTCATATACGAATCCGAAGAATTGGATTTCCATAACAGGACGGTAATCTTGCAGGCCTAAACCGAGAGCGAGACCGCCGATACCGGATTCAGCAAGCGGCGTGTCAAATACGCGGTCCTCACCGAATTCTTTTTGAAGGCCTTCAGTTGCACGGAATACGCCTCCGGCAACGCCTACATCTTCCCCGAAAAGCAGAACGTTTTCATTGTTTTTCAGTTCTGTGCGTAACGCATCAGTGATCGCTTGAATCATTGTCATTTGCGCCATGGCTTACTTCGACTCCTTCGCTTTGTAAATTTCAAGTTGTTCTTTCAAGTTGAACGTCGGCTCTTCAAACATATTCTCAATCAGCTCTGTTACTTTCGGTTTTGATTCGCCGTCAGCCTTTTTGATAGCTTGTTTGATTTCTTCTTTGGCCTGTTCAATCACTTTGTTCTCTTCTTCTTCAGACCATAGTCCTTTGTTTTCCAAGAACTTGCGGAAACGTACGAGCGGGTCTTTTTGCTCCCATTCATTTTCTATTTCTTTCGTACGATATTTAGTCGGATCGTCACCGGACATTGTATGAGGTCCGTAACGGAATGTAAGAGTTTCAATCAGAGTCGGACCTTCACCGTTAATTGCGCGCTGGCGTGCTTCTGCGGTTGCAGCGTAAACGGCAAGTGCATCCATTCCGTCTACTTGAACACCTGTAATACCGACGGCAACTGCTTTTTGGGCAATTGTCTGTGCGGATGATTGCTTTTCTACAGGAGTTGAAATCGCATAGCGGTTATTCTGAACAACGAAGATCGCTGGCGCTTTAAATGCTCCGGCAAAGTTCATTCCTTCATAGAAGTCACCTTGAGAAGCTCCGCCGTCACCAGTGTAAGTAATAGCTACCGCTTTTTTACCGCGCTTTTTAAGACCTAAAGCTACACCTGCGGTTTGGATAATTTGAGCACCTATAATAATTTGAGGTGATAAAGCATTTACTCCCTCAGGCATCTGATTACCTTTAAAATGGCCTCTTGAGAACAGGAATGCCTGATGTAAAGGAAGACCGTGCCAAATCAGCTGAGGAACGTCACGATAACCCGGAAGGATAAAGTCGTCCTGTTCAAGCGCGAAGTGTGATGCAATTTGAGAAGCTTCCTGGCCCGCTGTCGGTGCATAGAAACCTAAACGTCCTTGACGGGAAAGAGAAATTGAACGCTGGTCTAAAATGCGGATATACACCATTCTTCTCATTAATTCCTTTAACTGATCATCTGAAAGATCAGGCATTGCGTCTTTATTTACGACTTCTCCTTCAGCATTTAAAATTTGGAACGTTTCAAACTGCTTATGAATAGCATCAAATTGTTTTTTGCTATCAACAATTGAAGTTTTTGTCTTTGCAGCCATTTTTTAAACCACCTCTTCTTTTGATTTAACAGGGTTAGGATACCGTTTAGCCATCCGTATTAAAAACAGTCTTATCATGCTCTGCAATTCTAAAATTAATCATTCAGAAATTCACATAGCGCTTAAGCAAAGATAATGACGTTTAAACTGTACTAATAAAAAAAGATTTTTTATTAGTACAATATGATCAACAACCATAGTTTACAGTAATTAAACAAAGCCGTCAATTATTTATAACTTCATTTTGAAACCGCTTATAAAACATAAGATCATATTGCGCCAAACTGTACTATAAAAGACTTTAAACTGTATTATAAAAATGCTCTACTGTACTATAATTAAAAAAAATTACAAAGAGTAAATTAAGTTATTTAACTTCGGGTCAGGCTTTGAAAAGATGCCGCGGGATAAAAACGGGCAGTTAGCAATCGTCCCGCCTGCCGAACAGACGGGACGATGCTTTTGTCTAATTATTCAATACCCGCCCACACGATATTCAGCGGCGTCAGCACGGCATGAGGATGAAACTCGGAAATCGGAGTGAAAAATACATACGTAAAATCTTCGGCTGGATCAGAAAACATGCCGCACCACCCCATTCCAAGATGTGAGAAGGTGCCTTCTGTCATGAAATAATGGTCACCGGCCGGCCACAAATTAATGCCTAAACCAAAGCCGCCTTCCTCTCTGGGCGCTCCGAAGAAGTAAAAAGGAAGACCGGGCTTTATTTGATTTCTCAGCATCGCCTCGACTGTTTTTCTTCCAAGCAGCTTCTTATCTTTCAATCTGCCTTTATTTCTAAACATTTCAGCTAACTTCCAAATATCTCGCAACGAAGAGTACAGACCGCTTGTCGCTTTATTCGGAAAATACGGGTGATGACTTTTTTCCAGCTGTACGCACTCGTGCTCATTGATCACACAAACTTCTTCTTTTAAAGCATCAGGCACATAAAAATACGTTCTTTCTAATCCGAGCGCTTCAATAATATGCTTTGTTACATACTGTTCGTAGGATACGCCTGTTACTTTTGAAATAATGATGCCAAGTATAACAAAGCCGGTTCTGGAATAGTTCCATGCTTCATCCACTCTGTACTCCAAAGGCGTACGAACCAGATAGTTTATCCATTCTTCCTCATTCGTTAAGTCAATGCCTTCAGCCTTTTGAATATCCAGCTCAAAACTTAATCCCGCCGTATGAGTCAAAAGGTGCAAAATTTTAATTTCTCCGAAACCCGGTTTATCAAACGCTGGCAAAATGAGCTTGACCGGCATTTTCAGATCGAGCAAACCTTTTTCGACGAGCTGCATGACGGCTACAGCGGTAAACACTTTTGTCAAAGAACCGATTTCTCTGATTGTATCAAGCTGAAATGTTTGCTTTTCTTTTTGTCCGCCGGTAAATTCCCCTAACGACTCAGCTGCAAAAACCTCACCTCCTCTTGACATCATATAACTCGCACATTGCAGATCTCCATTGTCTATCATCGTCTGATAATGGCCGTTAAGAGCGTTAATTTGTTTCATATCAAATGCCGGATTGCTTAATGTTTGTTTCATTGTTTTCTCCCCCTGTACTGTATGTATCGTTTTCATCCCTTACTTACTGATTTCTTGATGAATTCTGACACCGCTTTATTAAATTCTTCCGGATGTGTGATGTTCGGAAGATGCCCCGCTCCCTTAATTTTCTTTAATTCTGCATTGCTCAGCAGTTTCTGCAGCCTTTTTGTTTCTTTCTGATCAACTACGCTTTCCTTCTCACCCGTAAGGATAAGCGTTCTTGTATGAATGTCTTTTAAAAAGCCGATCGTAGAATAGCCTTCTTGTTGATGTATCTTCATAAAACGTTCAATAGAAGCATTTAAGAATTGATTACTGTATAAACTTTCATATTCATGCGACTTTCCTATAGCTATAAAATCATTTTTCAGTTTTTCCTCGACACTGCTTTCAGGGTCTTCTTCGTATGCGGTGTAACTTCCGGAAAGAATGAGTGTTTTTACTTTTTCAGGGTATTCATAGGCTATCCTCTGCCCTATCATGCCTCCCCAAGAAGCTGCCGCAATGTGGATCGGCCAAGCAACCCCTATCTCGTTCAGCACTTCGATAAAAGTCTGAGCCAGCCCGCTCAGTGTAAAATCGGCGCTCCCCTCACTCAGCCCGTAACCCGGTGTGTGTATGACAATTACATTAAATTGATCTGCCCACTCCTTCATTTGTTCTTTCCACATGTAAGCAGTGGTAGCAAAACCGCAAATCAGTAAAATTGTTTCACCCTTACCGCTCATCAATATTTCCATATGCCGGGCATTTTCTGTGTTTGCCAGAAAATGAACGGTTTCCGTTTCTTCTGTCTGGTAAAAAGCGATGAGTTTTTTTGCGGCATCGCTTTGATTATGCTGAAGCGCTCCTTTCTTCAGTCTGCTCCAATAATGCAAATAATCGTCGAGATGACGATTGGAAGCCGTGCCGAGTATCCGGAAAGGACTTTCAGCTTCTCCCGTAACGACTGACGAAGCATCAAAATCGGCTGCAATCGCTGAATCTCTTACCAGAGGCGGTGCTGAACGGGCGGATAACGGCTTGAAATCGTTTTGTATTTTTTCTTTTTCTCCGTATAACACGATCAGCTGGTGGCCTTGGCCGAGAAGCGAGTGTTCAAAAGCTTTGATTCCGGCAGTATTTTCTAATGGGTGAAGTCCGTACTCCGTTTTCATAATGTCTTGAATGCCGGGATCAACTGACATGCCTCCGTCTTTCCAGAAAGGCCAATTTACAGCGATGGTTTTTCCAGATCTCCCCCCCGCCTTTCTCATACATTCCCTCCACTCGGCAAAATGCTCCAGAAAACGATTGGCGTAGGCGTAATCGGCTTGACCCAGACTTCCGATTTCTGAGGAGATGGAAGAAAACAAAACAAAAAAGTCTAAAGGCATATCTCTGAGCGCTTCATCCAAATGAATCACACCATTGACCTTTGATTGCAGCACCGCTTGAGCTTCCGCGTCTGTTTTATTCATAATGAGAGAGTCTTTTAACACGCCTGCACTGTAAATGACCCCGTTGATTTCGGAATAATCAGCATGAATTTTTTCCGCTAACTTGATGACCTGCTGCTTATCTGACATGTCAGCCTGGATATAAGAAATGCTTGCCCCGTCATATCGGATGCTGTCTAATTTTTCTTCCATGTCTGCTGTCATTTTCGATCGCCCGGCAATGATAACCCTGGCTCCGTGATTTGCATAAAGAAACGCTGAAATAATCCAGCCGATGCCGCTTAATCCTCCGATGATGAGATACACCCCGTTTTTTGCAAACTTTGCGGCCTTTTGTCCTGTTTGCGGCGAAGCGTCTTTATATGCTGTCACCCGCCTTTTTTGATCGCCGTCATATTTCACAGCCTGATGATGTCCGGCACTTAATTCATTGAGAAGCAAAGGTGCTTTTTCAATGGTTTGTCTTGAAGAAATCTCAACCGTTTTACACTTTATATTCGGCTGCTCCGCATTCAGCGTTTTAAAAAAGCCTCCAATCGCGGCGTAAACCGGATTTGTATATTGACCCTTGTCATGTACGTACAGAATGTTGATGTTTTCTTTTACTTTTTGATGGATCAAAGCTTTACTCAAATAAAGAATTGAATAAAAGCTGTGAGTCAGATCTAACGCTGCCTCAGTATAAGCTTTTTTTGACAGGTAATGAATGATTGAGGCCGGAAATGCTCCGGACTTTTTCATATCTTCTAACAGTCTGGAGTAATGAGCAGACTGCTCCGGATTAAATTTATAATGCTTTTCATTTACCATTTCATATTCAGCGGCGGCTTCCGCATAAATAACATTTTCACTGCCGATGTACTTTCGGATTTCATCACTCAATGAACTGTCGAAATCGAAAATCAGTGTATTTTCCTTAGGTACTTCTCCGGACTTTAATGGCGATTCTATCCATTCTTTTTGTAAATACAAAGATTCAAGCACCGGCTTTTCAGACGGCTCTTTCGTTTGCGTTTTTTCTTTAAAAGCTGCGGCCGGCGTATTACGCACATCATATTTTTCTTCTAAATAAGCCGCTAAATCATGAATATTGTTATAATCAAAAAGCAATGTCGGATACAATTGTGTATCCAATCTTTCCTCGAGCATTTTCGATATATGCAGCAGCTGTTTTGAGTCAAGACCCAGTTCGTAAAAAGATTGGTGTTTGTCCGCTTTATTTGACGGTGTGTTTGTAGCCTCTCCAATAATGGATGACAGCTCATCTGTTAATGTTTTATGACTGCCTTGGTGCTGAACTGTATTAGAGATAGAGTCTGTAATGTCGGCTCCGTATTTCTCCTGCAGAAATTCCGTCAATTCACCGATTGTGGAGTAATCAAATAATAAAGTCGGGTACAGCTTTGAACCTAACATCAGTTCTAATTTTTTGGATAAGTCTAATAATTGTTTAGAATCCAAGCCCATCTCGTAAAAGGAAATATCATTCTTCACTGTTTCAGCAGGTTTTTCAATCATGCCGGCTATCTCTTGGATCAAATTATTTCTGATCATTTCTTTATTGTTCGTTGCGCTGCCGACCTCTTTAGCTTTTTGGGAATGCTCCAGCCTTTGTATTGATTTTTCATTTCTGACTCTTTTCACACCGAATCTCTCATAATAAAAAGCAAGCTCTCCATCAGGCCTGTATACTTCTATGTCCGCATATAAAATGTCTTTAGAAGGCGGCTGCGTTATACTGGTTTTATTAATATACACAAAACAAGACCCAGTTGTTTTATGCAGTGCCCGGAATGTCTCAATATATATAGGGATAAACGCATTTGTTCCTTCATCCGGCAAGTCTGATGTAAGGATTCCCAACAAGCTGAGAGACCCATCCAAAAATGCGGGATGCATGTAAAAGTCATCTGTATATTCTTTTGAAAGTCCGCTTAAACTGACCTCTCCCAGAATATAATTTTCACCTTCATATACCGTACCTTCCAATTTCATAAAATCTTTATGAATCAGGCCGCCCCTGCGCAAATTACGATAAGCGGCTTCAGCATCCGAAATCCGGACGGCCCCTTTCTTTAATTCTTCGATTGAAATTGTCTTTTCGTTTATCGCATTTTTTCTTATGATTTCCGCCTGCAAGTTGACTGACGCTTCACCTTCCGCCTTTTCAGCGACCCATTTCCTGCTTGTTGTTTCAACAAGCCAGCCGTTTTCTTGTTCCGTAAACTGGAAGGTGACTTTTTTATCAAAATGGACTGACGTCGCAACAGGTTCACGGAATAAAACATGTTTGATTTCAAAACTTCGGGGGGATATCCCTTTCTCAGCTAAAAATCGTGTTATTAAATCCAGATACGTTACGCCGGGTATCGTACGCACTTGATGAAGGACATGGTCTGAAACAATATAATCGTCATGTTTGACTAATACGCTGAACCTCATGCAACTCGACAACCTTTCTTCTTTTACAAAGTAAAGAAACAGAGCAGGTGCTACTCTGTTTCATCAATAATTTCAAGAAGCCGTTTTTTATTCTGTTTGATTTGTTTTTTCCGATTTGAATCCGGCCAGTACTCTTTTCTGACAAACTCAGCAGGCGGCAGCGGAGTTCTGACGGAATGATATGAATCATCCAGGCCGCTTACCAAAAGGTGGGCGTTTGTTCCGCCAAAACCGAAAGCGCTGATGCCCGCCCTCCGTTTTCCATCCTTCCAGCTTCTCAGCTCTGTATTCGGATAAAAAGGCGACTTTTCAAATTCAAAGCGCGGATTTGGCGTTTCACAATTCAATGTAGGCGGAATTTCCTTATGCCATATTGATAAAATCACTTTTATGAAACTTGCCGCTCCGGCAGCGCTTAATAAGTGTCCGATATTGGTTTTCACACTTCCTACTCCGCAAAATTGCGTTTTGTTTGTGTCTCTTCGGAATACTTTTGTCAGAGCCTGAAGCTCAATCGGATCTCCAATCATCGTGCCTGTGCCGTGAGTTTCGACGTAGCTGACTGATCCGGGAGTGATATCGGCTTTTTCAAATGCATCTTGAATAACCTGCTCTTGAAGCTTAGGATTCGGAGTCGTAATTCCCATTGTCGCACCGTCGTTATTAATAGCTGATGCTTCAATGATACCGTATATCCGATCTCCGTCTGTTTTTGCTTTCTCGAGCGGTTTTAACAGAACAGCGCCAAAACCCTCTCCGGGTACAAAGCCGTTTGCCCTTTCATCAAAAGTAAAACACTGACCGTCCGGCGAAAGAGCTCCTCCTTCTGTTAACATCAGGTAAGGAATTTCATCCAAAAGCAGATCCGCCCCTCCTGCCAGCGCCATCTCTGAATCACCGTTTTTTATGCTTTGGCAGGCTAAATGAATGCTGACTAATGAAGAAGAACAAGCGGTATCAGAAACCATGCTTGGACCGTGAAAATTAAAGAAATGCGACACATGTGAAGCAATAAAGTTTTGACTAAGCCCGACGATGTGGCTGGTACTTTCTTTCGGCAGTTTGTGACCGTAACCGCCCATTCTGGAACCGACAAATACGCCGACTTTTTTTCCCGATAATTCCGTTTCTTCATAACCGGCATCCCGTACAGTCTGTACACTCGTTTCTAAGAAATGTCTTATCAGCGGGTCCGTTTGGATGGCTTTCTCCTCTTCCATGCGGAAATACTCCGGATCGAAGCTGCCGATTCCATTGATAAATCCTCCCCATTTGCTGATGCTTTTTCCCTTTTGCTGCACCGGAGAGTAATTTTCTTCTATATTCCACCGGGAATCAGGTACTTCTTTAATATGATTCTTCCCTTTTCTCAGATTGTCCCAAAATTCCTCTTTATCAGCCGCTCCAGGGAACTTACATCCGATTCCGATAACAGCTATCTTTGCAGAGGAAGCCGTCTGCGGTTCTGTATTTCGGCTCGTCACAGACTGCATATCTTGCTGATTGCTGCTTTGAGAATCAGTCTGTTCGATTTGTTTCTTCAACGGCGGCGCCGTCTTACCGATATATTCCGCAAGACCATGAATCGTGTTGTGTTCAAGAAGCACAGTAGGGTCAATTTTTTTCTGAATCATTGCTTCTATTCGATGTATAATGCTGACAAGTAGTATAGAATCCACACCGTATTCCTGAAAATCCGTATTTGGGTTAAGCTTTTCAAGGGGAATGCTCAATTCCTCGGCAAATACGGCAGAAAGTTCACTGACAAGCCCTTCTGAATGATCAAAAGTGTCGGGAGTCTCCTGTCTTCGGACTGGAAATGAAGCCTTGCCGGTTTTATTGATGTTCAGGAGACTGTCTGCATGAAACACTGTTCCTTTTTTCACGATAGGAATGATATTGGACGATTTTCTCTCCAGTGCATGATACAAAATCGCCAGTCCTTCCCGTGTGGATAGAGAGTCCAGTCCCAATTCATCATATAAAGGACTCGTCACAGTACCCATTCCGACTTCTTTCCAGCTCGGCCAATTGATGGACGTGAAATACGTTCTCCCCTTTTGAAAATGATAAGCCGCGAAATAGTCCATATATGCGTTTGCAGACGCGTAATCAGTCATTCCTTTCGACAGTTTGGGTGACTGTGCTGCAATTGATGAAAATAAAATAAAGAAATCCAGCGGCCTATTATTAAAAATCCGCTCCAAATTTTGAAGTCCAGTGACTTTCGGCCCGTACACCGTCTTAAATTCACTCATTCTTTTATGAATAAAGGCCGGATTTCCGCCGCTGTGCAGTCCGGCACAGTGTATGACACCGCTTATATCTTTAAATTCAAGGCTTACTTGGTGAAAGAATGAACGCAGCTTCTCTTCATTTGTGAGAGAACCGCTGTAATACAGATAGTTGACACCTTTCTCTTCAAAACTTTGAAACAGTTTTATATTGCTGACTGTCTTTTCGTCCTGTCTGCCCTCTTTCAGCAAATGATCCCATTCACTTCGCAAAGGTAATGGACGCGTACCCGTCAGCACGAGTTTTTTCACTCCCCGTTTCACCAAATCTTCAGCTATTGCTCTGCCAATGCCCCCTGTGCCGCCGGTAATCACGATGGCTTTATCCGCAGGAAATGAAACAGGCCCGCCGGTATGGATTCTTTCTTCTTCAAAATACGGAACATATCTGACGCCGCTGCGGTAGCATACTTCATTCTCTCCGGTACATTGCCTTTCATTCTTAAAGATTTGTTTCAGCTCATGCGTTTCTTTCATGCTGTCTATATCTATTGTTTTCACATGAACAAAGCCGTATTCCGCAGAAAGGGCTTTCAGAAAAGCCGCTGATTCTGCCCCCGTCAGCTTTGGTTTTTCCGCTTTAAATACCTGCAAACCATTGGTGATTTGTAAAATGGATAATGGTGTTTCCTTTTTACTCCGCTTAATTATTTCTTGTATAAATAAGAATTTACCATATGGGATGCCGTTCTGATTTTCACTCTGGTTTCCGATATCTGAGAAATCAAATATATTTTCGACCAGCCGCTCACCGCCCGAGAAGATCTCACGGATAACGTCGTATGCGTGGTTTTCATCTAATAAAGAACACTCAAACATTTGATCAGAGTGTTTTATAAATGAAGAATGATGTTTGATGACAATCAGATTCTCCTGATCTATATCCGAACAAATGGTGCGGGCAATTGATTCTGTGTCTTGATTTACAAATGCTACTGTCAGTCCGTACTCTTTTGTTTCGGATGGATTGACAAACGGATTCTCCCTCCATTTTTTTTGCAAGTGATGTTGAAAAGAATGCTGAGGGATCTCTGCCTTCTCAGTCCTGGACGGAACCCAATAACGTTCTTTTGCAAACGGATAAGTCGGAATTGAGATCCGTTTACCCGGCTGCTGTAAATGTTGATGAACGGATTTCCAGTCGATATCCGCCCCCCAAACCCATAATTGAGCCAGCTTTTCCGCTTCACCGTTCTCAATAATGGTCTTTACAAACAATTCACCTGCTGTGCCTTCCGTTAACGCCTTCATTTTTTCAGCAAATGCATCTGATGATTGCTGATGAACATATACGCCTGGAACTTGCTTGTCACCGCGGCAAAACTCAAATAATTTATCTTTCATTTCTTTAAGAGAGGTACCGGTAATCGCCGCTCTGGCCTCCATCGCTTCTCTGCCCGATTGTGTAGTGTATGCCAGATCCCGTAAAACGACGCTTTCCGATTGGCTGCCTTCCATCACTTCATTCGGGAACAGGTTTCTTATCGCTCCGGCATATTCCTTCAATAAGTATTCAGTAACCGCTTGAATGGAGGGGCAATCAGTTAATTCATACATCGTGAGTTCAATATGAAACATTTCGTTAATAAAATCCGCCATCCGGCTTAATTCCAAAGGCCCTACGCCAAATTCACTCAGGTGATCAGCAATATTAATTTCTTCCGGATGGATATGAAGCAATTCCGAAACTAACGGTTTGAGTACTTCATACACCTTTTCTTTCATATCAGGCTGCTTATCCTTTACTTCAGGACTTAGTGAACGTTGGATAAAATCTCTCATGTTTTCGGCATACTCAAGAAGACGTTCATTGTCTTTGGCAGATAACAGGACAATATGCGGTTCGTTCTCAACATGTTCTGTTGAGACGTTTGTTTCTTCATATTCTTCTATAATGATATGAACGTTCGTTCCTCCCGCTCCGAATGAGCTGATCCCCGCTCTTCTCGGAACAGTTACTGTTTTTCCGTTTTCCTGCAGTTTTGGTTTCTTCCAATCTTGCAATGACCGCTGTACATAAAAGGGAGAGGCTTTAAAATCAATATTTGGATTCAACGTCTCCGCATGTATGGAAGGAAACAGTTTTTTCAGTTTCATTTGCAAAAGAACCTTTGTCAAACCGGCAATTCCCGCTGCGGCCTCAAGATGGCCGATATTTGATTTGACAGAACCGATGGAACAATATTGAGTGTGCTCCGTAAATTCCCGAAACGCTTTTGTTAACCCGGTGATCTCAATCGGGTCTCCAAGAGAAGTTCCCGTTCCGTGAGCTTCAATATAACTAATTGTACGAGGGTCAATACAAGCTTTCTGAAGCGCGTCCTGTATCAGTTCAGATTGACCATTTGGATTAGGAACCGTAAAACCGTTTGTTCTCCCTCCGTGATTGACCGCTGTCGCTTTAATCAGCGCATAAATATGATCTCCGTCCCTTACCGCTTCCACCGCCGGCTTTAAAAGTACGGATCCCACTCCTTCTCCCGGTACATAACCGTCACCGCCCTCGCCGAATGTCCGGCATCGGCCATCACTTGCAAAGAAGCGGCTTTGATTTAACAATGTATATTTATTCGGATGAAGCGTAAGATTGACACCGCCCGCAACAGCAAGTGTGCTTTCTCCTCTTCGTATACTTTCACAGGCTAAGTGAATGGCGTTAAGAGAGGATGAACACATTGTATCAACCGCCATACTCGGCCCCTTAAAGTTAAAGAAATATGATATTCTGTTTGCTATTGCAGAAAATGGAGACCCGACGGCCAGTTCATTTCCTTTAAGTGATTCTTCAACGCCGAAAAATTGATAGCTTCCATATGTGACGCCTGCAAATACTCCGACCTTTTTGCGGGTCAGATCTGAAGGTTTATAACCCGCATCCTCTATGGTATTGTACACTGTCTCTAAAAAGAGACGTTCCTGAGGATCAAGAAAAGCCGCTTCTTTCGGTGATATTCGGAAAAATAAAGGATCAAACCGGTCTGGATTTTTCAGAAAACCTCCCCACTTATAGCAGCTTCCCTCCAGCATTTCTTTCCGGTCATCAGGAATTTCGCTTACGCAATCCCGTCCATTCATCAGCACATTCTGGAACTCCCTGATGTTTTCCGCACCCGGATACCTGCCGCTGACACCGATAATGGCTATATCAGCAGAAAGGGGATCGGCCGCCATGTGCTCTTTTGAACCTTCTCCTTCAGAGCGTACCGGCGCTTTTGTTTCCACTGGTTTTCTTTTTGGCTTTTTTTGATATGAGACAAGTTCAGATGTGCCGGCCGGTTTCAGCAGTTTCATCATTCGTTCGCTGTGATGACTCAGGAAATATTCAGCTAACTGAGATATTGAATGATATTCAAAAAATAATGTTTTCGACAATCTGCCGATACTTTGCTCCAGCTTTTTGGTCAGACGCATGATCATTACTGAATCAATACCGTATTTCTCCAGGTATTGTTTCTCATCTATGAGTGAGACCGGTAATTTCAATTCCTCTGACATTATATTTTTCAGATAACTGATGATATTTTGTCTTAATTCATCGTTTTGCAAATCGGCATCTTCCTGCTGGTCTGAATGTAAGCTGATTGTGCCGGCACGCTTCAGCACATCCTCAATCTTTTCTTTACGGCCTTTCAGGGCAATCAGTTGTTCAGATGATTGACACAAGCTGTTCTCCAGAGCCTGTATTCCGTCACCGTCATCTAACGGGTCAAGACCGAGTTCCTGTTTCATGTAGGATATTCCTTCATCGTCAATATTCATCCCGCCGGAAGTCCATAGCGGCCAATTGACTGACACTACCCTTCCGGCAGACTCTTTTGCGGTCATAACTGCTGCATACTGATCCAAACAGGCATTGGCGAAAGCATAGTCACATTGGCCGGCTGAGCCGAAGACTGCCGATGTGGATGAAAACAAGACAAGTAATTCAACTTTCATTTTTTTGATTTCTTCCGCCAGCCACAGCGTGCCATAAACTTTCGAACCTGTGACTTGATCAATTTCTTCTTTTGTCTTTCTTAAGATAAAAGAGTCACGGAGTACGCCGGCACTGTGAAATACTCCATGTAAGGTGCCGAACTGCTCTTTTGCAAAAGAAAACATCCGTTCAGCATCACTTTGTTTTGAAACATCAGATCGGATATATTCAACTGTTGAACCTGAACTTCTTAAATATTCGATCTTTTTCTCCTGCTCTTCAGTTAAATCAGAGCGCCCCGTCAATATGAGATTCGCTTTCCATTGTTCCGACAGATGTTTTGCCAGAATATAACCGAGACCGCCCAGGCCTCCTGTAATCAGATAATTCCCATGATGTTTCAGCGGCTGGGTTAAATCGAATGAGCCGGCTTTATTATAGCTTTTCGTAAAACGTCTGCCGTTTTCATAGCGCACTTCAAAATGGATATCCCGTTTTTCGTCACACTCTCTCTGATATATATCCGCTATTGCTGGAAGAGCGGCTCCCGCACCCTCTGATTGCGTAATATTGATAATCTGATAGTGAAAATTGGGGTGTTCCTGGTGAACGGTTTTCACCAATCCGCCGAGAGCATGATGCAGCGGCAGTTGTTCTTTATTCTCTGTTTGAAAAATATGCGTCAGCTTTATTATCTTTTTCCATTTTAGTTCAATCAGCGCCTGTGTAATATACAGTAGAGAAAACAATCCGTTTTCCAATTGTTTCTGTATACCTTCCTTACTCATGTCAGCCTGAGAATCAGACCACAAGTGAAGAATCTTTTCGGGCAGCTGATAATGATCATGAATGTATCGGAACAGCTTTAGATAATCGTCTTTTTTCACGTGGTTCATACAAATCGTATCATCATGTAAAACAGCAAATTCTTTTCCGCGGATGACAAACAAGAGAGTACAGTCCTTAAACAAACCGCTCAATTCTTGTATTTGCCGTTCATTTTCTGCAAAAATCAGGAGCAATCCCGTCAAGGGTGCGCTCTTCTTATTCGGAATGAACGATTCAGTCCATTCCGGCTTGTAATATAAAAGCGGATGGTTCGATGCCCGTGATTTTTGATTCTGAATGGATGTCACACGGGCATAGCCTTCGTCAGCCGACATTTGTCCTGTTTGAATCTGATCAAGAATATCGCTGAGTTGTTCACGTTTTCCGTTCATCATTCTTCCCCCATTAATTGTTTCAATACAGCCTTCTGATCAATATCATTGGTTTCCAATTGACGCAGGAGACGAATGAGTTCGTCGTCCGTCTGAACAGTGTCTTTTTCATGACCATATCTGAATCTCACATCTCTGCACTCTGCCAGAATGCTTCCGTTTCCATCTGTAAATGTCATATGACAAGTTACATCACGGCTGTTCTGCCGGTTCTCTTTTTGAGTATAGACATAAAAATTTTGAGCGAGAGGCTGATAGACATCCGCCGCTCCCATTCCGATCAATTCCGGGAAGGTTTCTCCGCTGACAAAAAACGCACTGGCTTGAATCGCGGACTCAAGCGCTTCAGGAGAGATCGTAAAATTCTCTCTTTTTGCATAAAGCTCATCCGGCAATGAATGAAGCGACAGCATTCCGTCACTGTTTTTCGCTGATTCAATGACAAAAGGCGCTTCAGCCGGATGTTCAGTCATTTTTGATTTGACTTCAGCAATATCAAGCGCTTCAGGAAACATACCGCTTTCAGGCTTAACAATATGCGCATTTCCCCTGGCAAGACGTACTTTATTCTCATTTTTTGTGTTTGCATATATGTCAAACCGCGCAAAGTCGCGCTCAGGCGTCAGCGTAATCATCAGTTCCCGTATATCAGTCATTCCGTTCATGCTTTCGGTCCACAATAAATCAGTCAATGTTTGAACTGGTTGTCCAAATGCCGCCGCTGCATTGACGATAGCCATTTCAGCCAAAGATGCATAAGGGAAAAAGGACACGTTTCCTTCAGACAGACTTAGTGCGAACGGATGATTACGGCTGATTTTTTTCGTGAAACTGAACTGATTAAAATCGGACGTGTTACTCCCCAAGAAAGGGTGAGTCGGCTTACTGACATCCGCTGAAACAAGTGCTTCCCCTTTTTCCGCTATCCAATACCGCTGTTTGATCAGCGGTTGTCCCGGAATAGAAATCCTGCGAGCATTCCGATTCACCTCAAAAGTCTCCCAATCTATCTTTCTTCCATTTACCCATTTGGATGCTGCTTCGGCGTAATCTGAACAAACGTGAGGCATTTCATTGTGAACTTCTGATTCGAATGTATTACCGGTATAGCTTAAGCTGCTTTTTTCACCCCTGGTATAAGCTGAAAGCTCTTCAGCAATGACCCGCCCGGAATCTGCCACTATCGCCAGCCGTTCTTCCATATGATCGCGTCCCGTCTGAAGTGTATAGGCAATATCCTGAAGACGCAGTTTATGATTGTTATCCTTCGATTCATTTTCTGATAGAAAATCAGCCATAACCTCCGCATATTTTATCAGCCGTTGTTTGTCTTGAGCCGATAAAACAAAGATCACTCGGCCGCTTTGATGATCAAAAGCTTTTGGCGGCTCATACGCTTCCAATATAAGATGCGCGTTTGTTCCTCCTGCTCCAAAAGCGCTTACTCCGGCTCTCAAAGGATGAACAGCATTGCTGTTTTGCGGAATATTCCATTCAGCCGCTTTCCGCTGCACTTGAAAAGGAACCTGATCAAAATCTATAAACGGATTAACAATATCGGAATGCAGAGAAGGAACAAGCTGCTTATTCTTCATTTGGAGAAGCACTTTCGTTACCGCAGCGATTCCTGCCGCAGATTCTAAATGTCCGATATTTGATTTCACCGAACCGATGGCGCAAGGATGGTTCAATTGATAGGAATCTTTCAGTCCTTGAATTTCAATCGGATCGCCTAATGACGTACCCGTTCCATGCGCTTCAATATAATTGACGGTATTCGGATCAATGTCAGCTTTACGAAGCGCTTCTGAAATGACCTCCGCCTGCGCATCCGGATTCGGTATGGAATATCCGCTCGTCTTTCCTCCGTGGTTAACGGCGCTTCCCTTAATCACACCGTATATTTGATCTTGATCTTCTATTGCTTTTTTCAATGGTTTTAACAATACGGCCCCGACTCCCTCACCGGGAACATAACCGCTTCCGTCTTTTCCAAAACTCCGGCATCTGCCGTCACTTGATAGAAACTGTCCCATGCTGAGGAACTTATATTTATTCGGATGTATTGACAAATTCACTCCGCCGGCTAATGCCATATCGCTCTCTCCGCAATGTATGCTTTGGCATGCGTAATGAATAGAGGTCAGTGATGAAGAGCACATTGTATCCAGAGCCAAACTCGGACCTTTTAAATGAAAATAATAAGACACCCGATTGGCAATTGAAGAATAGACGGACGCCGGCGAGAAAGCCACTCCATTTTCTTCTCCTTCAAATAGTTGATATTGGCCCCACATTGCACCGACAAATACACCGACTTTCATCTTTTCCAGCATGTTTCTCGGGTACCCTGAGTCTTCAAAACAATGTTTGGCCGTTTCTAAAAAGAGCCTTTCCTGGGGATCCATAAGTTCTGCTTCCCTTGGGGAAATATGAAAGAAAAGCGGATCAAATTGATCGGCTCCGCTGATAAAACCTCCCCACTTGCTGTAAGACTTCCCTTTCATATCTCTGTCTTCGCTGAAGAAATCATCCATATTCCAACGGTCAGGCGGGATTTCTGTAATACAATCTTTTCCGCTCTTTAAATTCTCCCAAAATTCAGGTAAGTCTTCAGCCATCGGATACTTTCCGCTTAATCCGATAATGGCAATGTCCTCATGCCTTGTATCAGCTGTTTCATTTATTTGGATCTCACGGCTTTCATCCTCTATGAAGGTATCTTGAAGTGCAGATTCCAATTTTTCTTTGTCACCTTCAAACACGATCAGCTGTGATGCGTTCAGAGAGAGTGAATCTTGAAAAGCTTTGATCCCATTGGTTTTACTAAGGGGAACCATACCGATTTTTTGTTTCATCCATTTTTCAGTTTGTTTATCCACTTTCATGCCGCCGTCTTCCCATAGCGGCCAGCCGATGGCTACTGAGACGCCGGAGCGTTCTTTTTTCCGCCTCATTCCTTCACGCCACTCAGCGAAAAGATCGATGAACCGGTTGGCCAATGCGTAATCCGTCTGTCCGATATTCCCGTACATCGAGGTGCTTGATGAAAACATCACAAAGAAGTCCAAAGGTTCGGTTTGCAGCAAGCTGTCCAATAAGACCGTCCCATTTATTTTCGGAGCGATTACTTCCTGAATTTCATCTTTTGATTTTTGAATCAATAAAGCGTCGTGCGTCACACCGGCACTGTGTATCACACCGTTGATTTCTCCGAATTGCCTTTTAATGGTTTTTATGATTCGCTCTGCATCGCGGCTATCTGAAAAATCACCTCTTATATATTGAACCGAAGAACCGCCTGCTTTCATTCGGCTGATTTTGTTCTTTTTGTCTTCCGTAAGTTCAGAACGGCCCGCTAAAATAATATTGGCTTTCGTTTGGGCTGCGATATGTTCTGCAAATATAAGACCTAAGCCGCCGGACCCTCCTGTAATCATGTATACTCCGTTTTCTTTAAAGGAGAAATCTGAGTTTGGAGCCGGTTCTGCTTCCCGTAAGGCACGGACCCAGCGCACATTTCCTTCATAATAAAGATCGGTTTCTCCCGGATGCGCTTCCGCAGATTCGACTCTGATGATTTCAGCTGTAAGTTCCGGCAACGATGACTTGTCTGAAACTGATATCCCGATTGTCTTAAGGGCCAGTTTCGGGTTCTCAAGCACAATAGACTGCCCTGCGCCATGGACTGAAGCGTAAAGCGGCTGATCATTTTTATGATCCGCCGGATAAAGGAAAAGCGATACAACCTTTTTTTCCGTCTTGCTGCGCATCAATGCCCGGCTGAAAAAGAATAGCGGGTAAGCCCCCTTAGAAAGCTGTTCACTTATTTTTTCCGGGCCGGCAAATGACCCTTCCGGCCACCCGTAAACCACGGTGTCGGGCATTTGCCCCCTTTTTTTCAGATCAGCTGCAAGCCTGTCAAAGTGAGCTTCCTCCCTGTGATCTATCTCATAAACACCGTCTCCGTGATAGGAGAAACGATTCCCTGATAAAACGAGAATGATCTGTGTATTTTCGAATCCATTTTCAGCATTTTCCCGCATAAAATGAAAAAGCTCTCTGTCATATTGAAACAGCAGGCATGTTCTTTTCTTTTTATTTCCGCAATTCGGGTCCCAAGCGGCAGCCTTTTGTCTCCAATGCGGCGTTAAATAGGTCAGAGCCGTATGATTCTCTCCATAATGAAGAGGGAGGTCTTTTTCAACGGAAGTTTTTTCGCCGCTTTCTGCAAAATAGTTTGCAAGTTTTTGAATCGTCGGATACTCAAACAATAAAGTAGGGTACAGTTCCCTGCCTGTTTTCTCCTCCAATGCCTTTACGGCTTGCATAAGTGTTACGGAATCGAGGCCTTGTTCATAAAAACCTTTTACCACAGAGAGTGTTTCAGGGGCAGTCCCTTTGATATCTGCGATCAGCTGCTGAATGTCTCCTTCTGTTATAAGAGCGGAAAGATTTTCGTTCATACTTTCTTTCATGTCAGGCTTTTCAGCCGGTTGATTTCGCGTTAAGAAATAACTGGACATTCTTTGATTTTCTTTAATATACGCGGCGAGTTCCCGGATCGTTTTCTGCTCAAACAGGAGTGTAGGATACAGCTGTTCCCCTGTTTTGTTTTCAAGTTCTTTGACAATGGCAAGCAAAGAAGCTGAATCCAGGCCCTGTTCATAAAAACCAATGTCTGTCCTTATGTCACGCAGATCTATATTTGAAACCCCGGATATTAATTCTTTAAGGTGTGTCTCAATGCTTTCGCTTCGATTTATGATTGAATCTTTTCTGATCAGGCTGTCTTTTGGCTGAGAAGCGGCTTCAGTTTCCAAACGAGTCTGCTTTAGGTTTTCAATTAAATCTTTTGAGCGAATATGTTTCACAGACAGCCGCGTAAAATAAGCGATCATCTCCCCGTATGCATCGTACAAACCGTAGCTTACTTGGATGACATCCCCTGAATCATGATTTTGGTCTTGCTTCTCTATGTACACATAACACCTGTCTTCCAGGCGCTTCGTCATACGGAAAGATTCAATATGAATGGGAATATACGTTTTCATCCGGCTTGCCGGAGATCCTTGTGTAAAATATTCGGGACATGCCTGATAAAGGATCGATATGATGGTAGACGCATCAAGAAAAGTGGGATGCAATTGAAAATAGCCGGTATATTGATTGGCAATTTGGCTGAGCGTCAACTCTGCAAGTACAGAATGGTCAGACGCATAAACCTTCCCCAGACTCTTCATAAATTCAAAATGCTCTATATCAACCTTTTTTAAATAGTCATAACATATCTCCATATCAGCTTCACGGGCGGAGGCATGTTTAATTTCATCAATATTGATTGAACTCATGCTTTCCGGGATTTTCGGCATGAGCCTGCAGGTCATATTCTCATCCCAGCTTTCATCCAGAATGCGGTCATCTTTTACCTTTCTGCTCTTCGCCTGAATTTCCCATCCCTGTTCCAATCCCTGAAAACGGATGCGGATTTCTCTGTCAAAGGTATCCGATGTTGCTACAGGTTCCAAATACAAAATATTCTGACATTCAAGTTCTTCAATAGGCAAACCTTTGCTCAGCGCCATACGGTATATCATATCTAAAAATGTGACACCGGGTATAATCCGGGTGCCATGCACCCGGTGATCCCTGACAATATAGTCCGTATGTTTAATTGTTAATGTGAACTGATAGTTTTGATTACTGGCCACCTGTCTCATTCCTTTTCTTTTCTTTATAATTCTTTGAAATCAAGTAAAGGAATCAGCAATTCTGACTCTTCCTTTTCTGGAGTTTCTCCATTGTCGATCCAGCATTGTTCCTTATTGAATATAACCGGAGAAAGCGGGTGTCTTTTTGTCTCTCCATATCCTAATGTGAGATGGCTGTCGCTCAATATCATATGTGCGTTCGTGCCCCCGAATCCAAAAGAACTGATTCCGGCTCTCAAAACCCCTTTTCTGGGACGCCATTCTTTTAAAGACGTGTTCGGAAAGAATGGCGACTGATCAAATTTAAAACGCGGATTTGGCGTTTTACAATGTAATGTCGGCGGGAGCATCTGATTTTTTATGGATAAGGCAACCTTTATAATACTCGCTATCCCTGCTGCGCTCATTAAATGTCCGAAATTCGTTTTTACGCTGCCTACTCCGCAAAATTGCGTTTCTTCCGTAACCTCCCGGAACACTTCTGTCAGCGCTTTTAATTCAATCGGATCTCCTATCATCGTACCGGTGCCATGCGTCTCGACATAACTGAGAGTATCTGCATCAATTCCGCCTTTTTTCAGGGCTTTTTTTATCACTGCGCTTTGCGCTTTCGGATTAGGTGTTGTCATTCCCATTGTCTGTCCGTCATTATTAACCGCGGATGAGTCAATTACCGCGTAAATTCTGTCACCTTCGGCAAGGGCGTCATCAAGTCTTTTCAAAAGGACTGCGCCGCATCCCTCTCCCGGTACAAAGCCATCTGCCTTCTCATCAAATGTATGACATTTTCCTTCAGGTGAAAGCGCCCGAGCCTCACTCAGCATGACGTAAGGCTTTTGATCCAGCAAAATGTCAACTCCGCCCGCAATCGCCATATCTGACTCTTTTGACATCAGGCTTTGACAAGCGAGATGGACGCTGACCACTGAAGAAGAACAAGCCGTGTCTACAACCAGATTCGGTCCTTTCAGATTAAAAAAGTGTGAGATATGCGCGCCTATGAAATTTTGTCCTATACCCACGATCGTATTTTTTGAAGGGGAACCTATTTTGGACATAAACGTCCCGGTCCGCGAACCGATGAAGACGCCGACTTCTTTGTTTGATACTTCTTCTTTTGTATAGCCGCCGTCTCTCAATGTCTGGACGCTGACCTCAAGGCATTTTTTGATTAACGGATCAAGCTCTGATGCCTCACTTTTGTTCATATTAAAAAACGCGGGATCGAAAGACTCAATATCTTGAAGAAATCCGCCCCACTTACTAATACTTTTTCCCTTTTCATAGGTGTCAGAGTAGTATGAAGAAATATCCCATCGCGACGCCGGGACTTCGCGGACACTATTTTGTCCTTTCTTCAAGTTTGTCCAGAACGTTTCTGTGTCCGGAGCATCCGGAAACTCACAGCCCATTCCGATAATAGCGATCTGGTTCAGACTGGTTTGTTGTATTTGAGATCCGCTGTCCCGTACTTCGGAAGCATTTTGATTTATATGTTGCTCTTTTTTCCGAACCTCAATGTTTTCTGAATCAATTTGAGGACTGATCCCCTCACTTGCAAATAATTCGTTTAAATAAACGCCCAGTTGTGAAAAACTCGGATACTCCAGAAAAGCTGATGGTTCAATTTTTATTTGAAATGCATCTTCCGCTTTTTTGACAAGCTGAACCAGTAAGATTGAATCAACTCCGTAATCCGCAAAAGACGTATCCTGATCTAAATTCCCGCAAGGTATTTTCAGCTCCGCGGAAAAAATCTCCATTAACTTCCTGATTATAGCTTCATTGTCTCCCTGACCAGAAATCACTTTTTCCTCAGCATCCGGGTTATTTTTAGCAGCTTGAATTCTTGTCTGAAGCAGCTGCTGCAGCTTGAATTTCTCCGGATGTGTCTTTGCCGGTATAAGGCAGGGGTATCCGTTTATCGTCATCATTTCATCCAGCATGGCAATACCTGTTTCTGTTGAGTGTGAAAGTAAACCAAGTGCCTGATATGATGGACTTGTCACCTCGCCCATCCCAATGTCCTTCCAGCTCGGCCAGTTAATTGATTGATAATATGTTCTGCCGGCTGCATGCTGATACGCCGCAAAGTAATCCATAAAAGCGTTCGCCGCGGCATAGTCACTTGTTCCGGCGCCTAATAAAGGAAAGGCGCTCGCAACAGATGAAAACAAAATGAAGAAATCAAGTTTGTCATCAATAAAAATGTCATGGAGTACCTGCATCCCCTGTACCTTTGGCTCAAATACTTCTCTTATTTCTTGATCAGATTTATGAATAAAAGCCGGATTCGAATGATTGGCTGCACCAGCGCAATGAATCACTCCGCCGATTTTGCCGAACTTCAGTCTCACCTCTGAAAAGAAGCGATGTAATGTTTCTTTTTCCGTGAGCGGCCCGGAATACACTTCCACCTGAACTCCCTTTTGATCCAACTCATGCAGCAGTTGTAATTTCGAATAAAGAGGTGACTTTTCATCGGTGTCTTTTAACATGCCGGCTATTTTATCAGATTCCGGAAGGTCGGTTACTCCCATCAACACAAGTTTTTTGACTCCCTTGCCGGCATAATGTCTGGCAAGTTCTGCTCCGATCCCTCTTGTTCCCCCTGTAATAACCAGGGTTTGATCCGTACGGCATACTGGCAGACCGGATAGTTTCCGGTTTATTTCCGCTGCATGTAATTTCTCGACGTATGGAATATAACGTTCACCGTTCCGGTAGCAGATTTCACTATACAGCCCGTCAGCGTAAGCTTCATCTGTGATTACCTGTCTCAATTCCGCCGCAGTCCCGACATGACCGTCTACATCTATTGTTTTTGATTTTATCTTTTGATACTCCGCACTCAGCATTTTATATAGTCCGGCTGTTTCGGCTCCGGCTAACGACGGCTTGTCATTCAGAAATGTCTGCAGCCCTCTGGTCACATGTAAAACGAAAAGCTGTTTACGTGTCTTTATGATTTCCTGCAGCAGTGTCAGCTTCCCGATTGTGCCGGTGCGTGCCCCGTTTTGATCACTCCGCAAATCTGACAGGTCAATCATGCCGATGATTTCCGGATTTTCTTCTATGACCGCTAGAGCCGTTTTTTTGGCTTCCCCATCCGAATGATCCCAGTTATCTGCGCAAATGACAGCGGATTCAATCAGAGGATCTGAATCAAACAATTCGAATGCAAGCCGCTCACTTTCACTATTAGCCAGGATCATCACCTGTCCTTTCGTAAAAGCGGAGGGCGCAGCCTTTTGTTTTTTCCACGATTTTTTATATACATCAAATGGTAAGTCAGTCGGTGCGTGTGGCAAACTCTGCGGTACGCCTGTTTTTTTCTGTTTCTGTGCAGCTTTTGCGGCAGGCACCCAATATCTGTTCCGTTCAAAAGGATATGCAGGAAGAGAGACAAGCTTCGGTAATTCCGCAGTGTACATCTCTTCCCATTGAACGTCTCCTCCGTTCACCCAGTGAATGGCCATTTCTCTTGCACTTTTAAAGCGGGCGGCTGACAGGGCATCCTTTTGACCAGCGTCTCGGCGGGCCTTTCCCCTATATAAACCGTTTAACTTATGATCTGACCGCAAATACATCGTCAGCTTATTGCGAAGATCGTCAATGCTGCTAACCTCAACAGCGAGCCGCTCTTCCATAGCGTTTCTCCCGGTCTGCGAAGTGTACGCAGCATCAGCTAGTGACGTGTTTGGCCCCAGTTCATTTATATATGCATCAATCAAGAGTCTGAGCCGTTCTTCATTTTTGGCAGAAAGCAGAATAATTTGCGTCTTGTTGCTCTTTACCGTTTCCATCTTTTCTTCATTCTTATACTCTTCGATGATAATGTGGGCATTAGATCCTCCAGCGCCGAAAGAACTGATGCCTGACCTTCTGGCTTGATTTTGCGGCGTCTCCCAATCGGTCAGTTCAGACTGCACGTAAAACGGTGTTTCCTCAAAATCAATATTAGGATTTAAGTTACCGGAATGAAGGGAAGGAGCAAGCTGTTTATATTTCATTTGCATCAGCACTTTTGTGATAGAAGCAATTCCCGCCGCAGCCTCTAGATGTCCGATATTTGACTTAACCGAACCAATTGCACAACGATAATCGCTTTTCGAGCTGTGCAAAGCTTTGGTTAAACCTGAAATTTCAATCGGGTCTCCCAAAGATGTCCCCGTGCCATGCGCTTCAATATAACTTATGCTGTCTGCATCAATCCCCGCCTTATCAAGAGTTTCACTGATGACGTTTGCCTGCTCGCCCGGATTTGGCACAGTGTATCCGTTTGTTTTTCCGCCGTGATTTACAGATGTTCCCTTAATCACACCGTAAATCCTGTCCCCGTCAGCCTTCGCGGCAGAAAGCGATTTCAAAAGAACGGCCCCGACTCCTTCTCCCGGCACATATCCGTCTCCTCCCGCTCCAAAGCTTCTGCAGCGCCCATCGCTTGAAACAAAATGATTTTGTGAAAGTAAAGTATATTTATCCGGGTGTAAAGATAAATTCACGCCTCCGGCAATAGCAAGGGTGGATTCTCCCCTTTTTAAACTTTCACATGCAAAATGAACAGCAGAAAGTGAAGAAGAACACATTGTATCAATTGCAAGGCTGGGCCCGTGCAGGTCAAAGAAATATGACACCCGGTTTGCGATAGACGAATAAGAAGACAAGAGCGCCTGACGTTCCTCATCATCTGAAGCACCGGCTGCAAATAACTGATAGTGGCTGTAGGTGACACCGACAAATACACCTGTCTTATGCCGTTTCAACTTTTTCTTTGTGTAACCCGCATCTTCAAACGTGTGCCATGCCGTCTCTAAAAATAACCGTTCCTGAGGATCAATTAACTCGGCATCACGAGGCGAAATTGAGAAGAACAGCGGATCGAATTTATCAGCGTCTTTTATAAAACCTCCCCATTTGCTGTCATGACGGGCATTGTCACCTGTGTGATAATATTTCCGAAAATCCCAGCGCTCTTTCGGTATTTCCGTTATACAATCTTTTCCGGAAGAAATATTTTCCCAAAACTGTTCCACATCTTTCGCCATCGGGTAGCGGCCGGCTATACCGATAATTGCAATATCTTCCTCGGAAGGTGCGGATGGTATGCGGGAAACGGAAAGCTTCTCCCGTTTCGCCGGCGCCGAATGATCAATTCGCTGTTCGGCTGCCGGTAAAAATGCCTTCTGCAACTCATGCTGATAGTGTTCAAGAAAATACTCTGACAGCTCTTCAACACTGCTGTATTCAAAGAAAAGAGTCTTAGACACTCTTCCAAAATATTTTTCCAGACGGGAGTTAAGACCTAAAATCGTTAGAGAATCAATTCCGTAACGGTCAAACGTATCCTCGGGTAAAATACTGTCCGCCGGTCTTCCCGTTTCCGCTCCGACGATCTCTGTCAAAAGACGGACCGTTTGCTTTTTCAGATCTTTTTCATGTAATTGCGGCAGGTTACTGTTGTTTTCAGGCACAGTCTCTATCTTTTTATGGTCAGTTGAGAGTAATTCACTTATTCTATCTTTGTCTCCGCTGATAACAGCCAGCTGAGAAGCAGAGCGGCTCATACTGTCCTGAAAAGCGGCAAGTCCTGCTTGGGCGGATAAAAGTTCCAGCCCTGCATGTCTTAAAGCCTGCAGCTCTCCCGGCCCGACTGTCATATTGCCCGCATCCCATAACGGCCAATTAATAGAAAGTGTTTTCCCGGGACGTCCTTTCATGCTTCGATACTGGGTGAATCCGTCCATACATCCGTTAGCGAAGGCGTAGTCGCTTTGACCCGCATTAGGCAGAACGGCCGAAAGGGATGAAAACATAACGAAGAAATCTAGAGGCTCTTCTTCAGCTGCTTTATCCAGCCAAACGGTTCCGAATACTTTAGGCGCTATAACTTCTTCTATGCTTTCTTTCGTTTTTTTTATGATAAATGCATCCTTAACAAGTCCGGCACTGTGCAAAATTCCGTTTAATTCTCCGAATGTCTGCTTAATGTACTTAATCAAAGCGTCCGTCTCTTTTTCCTTTGAAATATCTGCCGGGACATATAAGGCTTCAGCGCCGAGATTTTCAAGAGCGCTTAATTTTTGCGCCGTTTCACGGGAGGCCGGGGAACGCCCGGTTAATATCAGCTTGACTTCTGCCTGTTTCGCCAGATATTCAGCAAACAGATACCCGAGACCGCCGGCTCCTCCCGTAATTAAATACACACCGTTCTTTTTTACACTGAAACTATGTTTCTCCCCATCTTCTTTTTTTACTCTTTGAAGCTGCCTTTTATAATAATGCCTCGGCTCATAACAGGTAAAGCAGTCCGTCTTACATTGATTGTTCCATTCAAAAGAGATGACATCTGCAATATGCTGCTTTGTAAACGGCTCGTCAAACATTGATTTCAGCTCTGCAGCCTTACATGTGAAATTCGGATTTTCGGCCTGTACGGTCTTAAGAAAACTTTCAACCGCGTTATAAATCGGCTGAACCTCACCCTCGGCATTTTCATACAGATACAAAATTTCTGCTTTCGGACAAAGTTTGTTCGCCATGAAGGCCTGAAACATTTGAAACAAGGAATACAGACTTTTATTGAGCTGCTTTCTCATTGCATCTTCTGTATTTTTGAAGAGCCCGGCAGCCAAAAAATGAATAATATGGCGGGGTCTTATATTTTGAGAACGCAGAACCCCGCATAACGCATCATAATCCTCACCTTTTGTAAAGTTCATTGTAAAACGACCGTTCCGGCAATCTTCGAAACGCTCGCCGGAAGTCACGTAAATGAAAGGCGCCTCATAACCTTCAAGCTGTCTCTTCATTACGGTATACATGCTGTCGTCTTCGCAAAAAAATAAAATTGGCTCTTTCGTATGCGGGAATTTTTTACTGCCTTTAAATTCATGTCTATCCCATACCATTTCATATAGATGGGTTTTCCCCAAGCTCTTAATTAATTCCAGCCCTTCTTCAGGCGTCAGGCTGCATTCTTTCACCTTTTTCACGATTTGCTCAATTTGCATCGTTTTTTCATTCATGGAAAAGCAACTCCTCTATCAGCTCTGACGTCTCTTTCGTATTCATCTCACCTGTTTGTGCTTTTTCAAGAAGCGACATGATTTCTCCATCTGCTGTATCTTTATTTGAGTTGTGAAGCTCAGTGTTCGAGAAAGCCTCAGCCTTCTGCGCTTCATCTTTATTTAAATGAATCCAATGTCTGTTCTTGCTGAAAGGATAAAGAGGAAGAGACAGTTTAACCGGTTTGAGTTCCTCCTCATACAAGTCTTCCCAGCTGATTTCACAACCGATCGTCCACAACTGAGCCAGTTTGGCCGGCTTGTTTTGCTGAATCAGTGATTGAACATATGCATGACCTTCGGGGCCGCCGAATAAAGGAGCGTACAGACTATCAAAATCCGTTACATTTCCTTCATAAACACCTTGCAGCCTGCTCCCCTGAATGTAACCGTTTAATTTTTCAAGAAGATCACCTGTATTCGAGCAAGTGATCGCAAGGCGGCATTCAAATGGTTCCCTTCCGGTTTGCAGCGTATATGCTATTTCTTCAAGACCGAATCCGGACTTTTCTCTAAAATTGCTGTTATACGGTTTATCAGCTGATCGATTCCGGATGCTGCTGATATAGCGGCACAGCTCGCTCAGTGTCTTTAATTCCTGAAATATGTCAAGTGATATTTCTGTGCCGTACATTTGGTTTATAAAAGAGATTAATTCGGAATAAGCCAACGGATCAAATCCGAATTCCGATAGAGGTGTCTTTGCATCTATATCTGCGGTATCTAAACGCAGGATACCCGCTGCCGCTTCCCGAACCGCCTCTTGCAAATCACGTTCCTGCACCTCTTGCTGACTGAATTGAACTGATAGTTCTTCATGTAAAAACGTTGTTAACTCTTTGGCTTTAACCATCAGTCTTTCCTTTGTTTTGGCCGATAGAACAATGATTTGTTCCCGCTCGCCAGTTACTGCTTTATCTTGTCCGTATTCAAATTCTTCCACGATGACATGAGCATTTGCCCCGCCGAATCCAAAGGAACTGACTCCGGCACGGCGCGGAATTTCATTTCCTTTTCGATCTTTTAATGTGGCCCACTTCATAGTTTTATTGACAATATGAAACGGTGTTCCGCTTAATTGAATGTAAGGGTTCAGTTCCTTGACATGTAGTGTGGCAGGCAGTGTTTTATACTTCATGGATAGTAATACTTTAATCAGCCCCGGCATTCCAGAGGCGGGCTCTAAATGACCGATATTCGTTTTTACTGAACCGATGCCGCAATATTGATCATGATTCTTTCCTGAACGCGGCTCAAAAGATCCAAACGCTTTTTTCAAGCCTTCAATCTCAATCGGATCTCCCAGTTCTGTCCCGGTTCCGTGTGCTTCAATGTAAGATATCGTATCAACAGGAATATCGGCATTTTTGTAAACAGACGTTAACAGTTCTGCCTGAGCTTCCGGGTTCGGAGCGGTCAATGAAGCAGATCTTCCTCCGTGATTTTCTCCGGTTCCTCTCAGAACTCCGTAAATATTGTCTCTGTCATTCATTGCCGCTTGCAATGGTTTCAATAACAGAACAGCTGCACCTTCACCGCGGACATAACCGTCGGCAAGTTTATCAAACGTCTTACACCGGCCGTCTCTAGACAAAATACCGAGTTTATCAGTATACATATGCGTGACTGGATCTAAAAGCAACGAAACCCCGCCTGCTACCGCCAGCTCACTTTCACCATTTTGAATCGAGCGCACAGCTCTGTGGATTGCTACAAGACTGCTTGAGCAGGCTGTATCAATGGACTCACTCGGACCTCTGAAATTAAAATAGTGGGATACACGATTGCTGATGAGCGCCTGGCTGTTTCCGGTTCCCGCAAACGCATGCGCCCCGTCCGAATGCCTCATCAGCAGCTGGCGGTAATCATTAAATTGAATGCCCGTAAACACCCCGATATTTTTGCCAGACAGCTTTGAAGCTTTGTAACCCGCATCTTCTATCGCTTTCCAGGTTTCCTGCAAATAAATTCTGTGCTGAGGATCCATGAGTTCTGCTTCCCGCGGATTAATATTGAAAAACGCCTCATCGAATTTATCGGCATCTGTGATAAAGCCGCCCCATTTCGAATGTACTTCGCTGCTTCCTTTGCCTTCGGCGTATTTTTTCCAATCCCAGCGATCCGGGGGAATTTCCTGAATCAAATCTTTTTCATTGATTAAATTGAGCCAAAACTCATCTGCATTTTTTGCTCCCGGAAAAACACAACTCATCCCGATAATGGCAACTGGCTGCTTCTCCGGATGATGGTCAGCCTGTCTTGTTGTCTTTTTTTCAAACGGAAAACTTCGCGGCGGCTTCACGGTTTTCCCGGTGGTTTTCCCAGCGTGCACTACTTTCCTTTTTTCAGAAATGTTTTTTTCTGCATCTGTATTCCCTTTTGCAACAGTACGCAGTTCACTGTTCAGAAATTCTGAAAGAGACTTAATATGGCTGTAAGTAAAGAAAACGGCAGGTGTCAGCTTTAGTTTGTATTTTTTATTCAGTCGGACAGCTAATGTTTTCAAACTGATAGAATCAAAGCCGAGATTGCCGAAATTCTCTGCCGTATCCAGCTGTTCAATGTTAATTTTCAATAATTCCGATACCATTTGCTTCAGTTCTTCCAGGACATTGTCTGTATAAGCCGGTGCTGTATAAGAAATTTCCTCTTGACGAACCGGAAGCGTATTTACTTTTTGATGCGGCAGATCTTTTCTTGCTGGTGTCGTTTCGGCATCCCCGGTAACAACCGAAATTTGCGGGCAGTCACTTGCCAAAATCGTCTCAAAAGCCGCTATCCCTTCTTCCGTTTCCAAATAATCAAACCCGGATGCGGAAAGATATGCTTCTTCAGCTTCTTTGTTTAAATGCATTCCGCCTTTACGCCACAACGGCCAGTTAATCGAAATGCTCTTGCCTTGTCTCTCTTGCCGGCGGCTCTGTTCGGATCTCCAATTTATATATTGATCTTGAAAATAATTGCCCAACGCATAGTTAACCTGTCCAAAATCTCCGAAGACCGAAGAAATAGAAGAAAATACGATAAAGAAATCAAGCGGCTCATCTTTCGTTAATTCATCTAAACATACCGTGCCTTCAATTTTAGCAGTCATGCCATCTGAAAAATCAGCCAGATTCATCTCTGTAAATAACCGATCATCGGCATGACCAGCTGAATGGATAACGCCTTGAATAGAGCCCCAAGTCCGTTTCGTTTCTTCTATGACCCGTCCCATCGTCTTTTGATCTGCGGCATCAGCTTGATAATATACCGCATCTCCTCCAAGCGCCTGCAGCCGGTCAATGTTATGGCGTTTATCAGCTGTTAACGGTGACCTTCCCGTCAATACTAATTTTGCTTGATATTGAGAGGCTAAATATTTTGCGAAAATCAGGCCCAGACCGCCCAAACCGCCCGTTATGAGGTAAATCCCTTCCTGTTTCAGCTGATGAGAGTGCTCTGTATGATTGAATACATAGTCCTTTAATGTCTTAACATACCTCTTGTCATTTATATATTTAACTTCTTCCGCCTGCCGTTCCATGCCTGAAACCATTTCGTTAAGACAAAACTCAGCCATTTTTTCAATTGATATACGTTCTGAAAAACCGATTGACTTCACATTCTCTGCGGATGGCACCAACATATTCGCCGTTTTTAAACAGCCTGCAAGAGCGCCCGTATACGGATCATTCACGCCTTCTTTAAAAGAGTGAACAAGAAGCAAAGAATGAAGATAAAGAGAGGCGTCACTGCGGGCGCTCAGGGCTTTTAATAAATAAAAAATTGATTCCAGGCCGCTAAGGAGGTGGTCACCCGCGTAAAATGTTTCTCCCGTGTGCAAGATGACATCAGGAGAAAACCCCTTTTTCTCTAATTCTTCGAATAAACGAATGTAATCTGACGTCACTTCCGGGTTTACATAGAATGTCAGCAGGTCCTGATCGATCTGCCGCTGATCCGGCGTGACGAGAATGACACGGCTGTTTGATTGATTTTTCAGAGCTCCAGCCAATACTTCATCTTTTGCAAAGACCAGAATTGTTTTTGGCTCCCTATCTTTGATTTCAATCAGAGGGTTTTTTTGATTCCACTTATGCTCATAAAAACGTACATTTTTATTAGGCTTTTCGCCAAAAACCAGCCCGCTCAGTTCCATCAAAATCCCGCCGGCATTGTCTAATACATACACATCATAAGCCGAATCGCTTTCTCCAGTTTGTTCTGCATATACATAAACGGGTTCAGTCTCATGATCAAAAATCGTACATTCTTTAATGTTTTCCGGGAGCTCTCCGGCATTTTCCCCCGCAAGGTATATGACGGCTTGATATACGCTCTCAATAACTTCCGGTTTGATTATGCACCCTTTCGGCCCGGCCTTTGCTTTTATTTTTAAAAGTACCTGTCCGTTCCTGCTGACGCAGTGCTCTGCCGCTTTCAGACTGTCACTGCAGCTGTATCCGAATTCGGCAAGCCGCTGATAAAACGCTTCGTGCGGTATGCGGTCTGCGCGCTGAGACAGAAACGGCTCAAGATGAATATTTCCGTTCTCGTACGCCCCGCCTTCTAATTCGAGCCGCCCTGAGGAATAAATGGATGAGTCGCTCTGTTTTTCTATAGAATACGATGCACCCTGATTATCCGGGGTTAATACAATCCGGATCTGCTCATTGCTTCCGCTTTGTAACATCGGTTCTCTAAAGGAGAGCTCTGTTAATTTAATAATCGGATTCCCTGAAGCCATCGCTCCGGCAGCTCTCGCCATTTCAATCTGGCTGAGAAACGGAAACATTTCCCTGTCTTGATACTTTGTTTTTATATACAAACCGGTATCGCTTACATTGATAAGAAACTTCTGTGCTTTAAAATCAGATATATTGCATGAAATGTAAGGATGCAGATCGTTATTAACGTTCATCCGGCGGCTTCCCATATTTTGCGCATCTATTCTGCACAGCTCTTTGGCAAATGGATATCCGGGTGCTGATACCCGTCTCAGAGTGGCATCTTTATAAAGTGACGGCCAATCAACCCCGTTACCGCCAACCCAGTATTCAGCAATCTTCACAAGATCCCTGTTTGCGGCTGCTTCTTCAATTTCAGCTTTATTCATCCTTTGAGCTTCTGTTGTGTCTTTGCCGCTTGTAAAAATATGATTCGTCGCGTTTCCGAGAATATAGTCTGTCAGCCTTTTAAGCAATTCATCTCTTGTGGAGGCGATAACAGCCAATCTGTGCGGCATTTCTTCTCTGCCGGTTTGTAAAGTAAATGCTGTATTTCTAAGTGTTTCTAATGAATAATCTCTGGCTGCTATATGTTCTTTTGCACGTTTTGCATATTCTGCCAGCCTGTCGGCATTTTTTGCAGAAAAAACAAATAAAAGCTGTTCAGGTTCTTCAGCCGCGAGAGGAGAGATAGCTTCATCCGCAAATTCTTCTAAAATAACATGGGCATTAGCTCCTCCTGCCCCGAAAGAACTGATTCCGGCACGCCTGGGAACGGATGACTCCCATTTTTCGGCACTGTCCGGTACATAAAAAGGTGTTTTTTGAAACGGTATATTTTCATTCAATTCAGCAGAATGAGTCAGTGACGGAACAATCGTTTTATGTTTCATTTGAAGAATAACTTTCGTAATGCCCGCTATGCCTGCAGCAGCCTCAAGATGTCCGATATTTGATTTAATCGATCCGATCGCGCATGTTTTCTTATCGCGTTCGGCATCTGAAAATGCTCTGGTCAGACCGGTGATTTCAATCGGATCTCCTAACGCGGTGCCTGTTCCGTGAGCTTCTATATAGCTGATGCTTTTTGGATCAATAAATCCTTTTTTTAAGGCTCTCGTAATGACCTCACTTTGAGCTTTGGGATTCGGCACGGTATATCCATTCGTCTTAGCACCGTGGTTGATGGCTGTTGCCTTAATAACTGAATAAATCTGATCACCGTCCGCAATAGCCTTTTTTACAGGTTTCAGCAGCACGGCACCTGTCCCTTCTCCCGGCACATAGCCGTCTCCTCCGGAACCGAAGCTTCTGCACCGGCCATCACTGGATAAAAATCCGCCTTGAGTCAGGAGTTCATATTTATGAGGATGAATGGATAAATTGACGCCTCCTGCAATTGCAATTTCACATTCATTCCTGATTAAACTTTCACAAGCAAAATGAACAGCCGTTAATGATGAGGAACACATCGTGTCCAAAGCAATACTTGGCCCGCTGAAATTAAAGAAGTAGGATACCCGGTTGGCGATTGATGCATATGAGGAAGAAACGGCCGCTTCGTGACCAACGCTGTACAGCTGATATTGGCCGTACATAACCCCTGCAAAAACACCGACGTTTTTTCGTTCAAGCGTTTTCTTTGCGTACCCCGCATCTTCTATGGTGTGCCAAACCGTCTCTAAAAACAGTCTCTCCTGCGGATCAATTAATTCAGCTTCGGCAGGAGAAATATTAAAGAACAACGGATCAAAATGATACACATCGTCAATAAATCCCCCCCATTTGCTTTGGTTTTTTACTTCGTCGCCCGCCGCAGGCTGATAGTGCAGCCCCGAATCCCACCGATCCTCAGGTATCTCAGTTATACAGTCTTTACCGTTCAATAAGTTTTCCCACAGAGTATCAAGATCATTTGCCATCGGGTAACGTCCGCTGATACCGATAATCGCGATATCATTGTCATGATACTTCTCCTGCTGCACCTGATTTTTCATCTGGATTTTCTGTTTCCCGTTAACATCGGCTGTCTGTTCATGATCTTTTTTCTTCTGTGATGGGGTGCTACTCCCGTTTTCTCCTAACCGGAGTTTATGAAGAAGAGTATCCCTGTGCTCCTCAACGAAATACTGTGACAATTCTGCCGCAGTCTGATATTCGAATAACAGCGTTTTTGAGAGCGCGCCGAAATGTTTTTCAAGCTCATTCGTCATATTGATAATCATAACGGAATCAAGTCCGTATTTTTCCAATGCCTCTTCTGCATCTATTTTGTCCGCAGGCATCCTGAATTCAGCAGCAATCACTTTTATGATGAAATCAGATGTTTCAGCTTTCAGTTTCTCTGAATCAAATGATTCGATATTTCTCCCTGTTCCTTCATCTGCCTGAATATTGTCTTTTCGTTCATATAATTGCTGAACATGATTGTCAATTTGCTCATCTCCGTAAAATACAGTAAATTGCGAAAAACCGGAGGACAATGCAACAGCAAACGCTTCTTTACCTTCCTCTTTTTCTAAAGGATAAAAACCCGCCTTTTTCATTGTCTCTACCGTGCGCTCATCCACTTGCATGCCGACTTCTTTCCACAGCGGCCAGTTCAGAGAGAGAGAAATCGTATCAGAATCCTGGACAGAACGCATATTCATGAAATGATCCATATAACTGTTTCCGAACGCGTAATCAGATTGCCCGACATTTCCCAACACTGCGGAAGTAGAGGAGAAGCAAATGAAAAAGTCAGGATTTTCTTTCTCAACAGCATCATTCAGCCACATCGTACCCAATACTTTCGGTCTGATTACCTGATCGAATTCCTCTCGTGACTTGTTAAGAAGGAAAGAGTCACGGATGATTCCCGCGCCCTGAATGACCCCGTTTACTTTTCCATAAGAAGTTTTGGCTTTTTTGACTACATATTCGGCTTCTTCCTTATTGGTAATATCAGCCTGAACATAAACAGCTGAAGAACCGGCATCCTCTAATCGTCTCAGCTGTTTTCTTATATGATCTGAAAGCGGAGATCTCCCCGTTAAAACAAGGCAGCATTTTGTTTGAAAAGCCAAATATTCTGCAAAGGTAAATCCTAATCCGCCCGCGCCCCCTGCGATAATATATACTCCATTTTCTCTCAGCGGCACATCTCCGCTTCCGGAATTTTTTTCGGGTTCATACGTTTTGAGCTGTTTGACATAACGCTGCATGTCTTTATAACGAATCTCTACATCTGAAGGCTGGAAATCACTCAGCTCATTGCGTATGATATCAGCTGCGTGAACAGCTGCTATTGACTGCTCCATCTCAATGCTTTTTGCTGAGATTAACGGATTTTCCAGCTGCAATGTCCGCAAAAATCCGCTTGCCGCCGCGTAAAGAGGCTGTTCTCCAGAAAGATGCGAAAAATATCCATATAACAGCTTGATCGGTTTGCGGCAGTTATTTTTGAAGAGCGCCTGTTGTAGTAAAAACAAAGAATAGACTCCGCTGTCGCATTGTTCACGAATCGCTCTCTCTGTCTTTTCAAACGGCATGTCTGACCATAAATGCACCGCTTCCCGTATATCTGACTTCTCTTCTTCTATAAGCCATCCTAACAGGTTTATGTAATCTCTTTCAGAGCGGGGGTCGATTTCAAATACACCGTCCCCGGTTTTTCGAAACTCTTTCCCCGGCTTAACCAAAATAATCCTTGTATCATGCAATGCAGCAAGTTCTTTACTCACATCTTCATTTTTATCAAATAATAAAAGGCTGCCCTCATGTCTGCCGCCTTTTACATGAATGCTGAGATCTGTCCGCTGCCAGACCGTCTGATAATATATCGCCTGTCCGTTACCCCCTGCGGAATGAGAACCAAGCTGCTGTATCCGCTTTACTCCTTCTTCCAAAGAAATGATGCCGCTTTCTATGTCAGAAAGTACTTTTTTTCTAATATGACGGGCTTCTTTCATAAAAATCTTCATCCCCTTTACAAATGGCACTGCCGCAAAATGATAAACTAATCCTGCATACGCTCCAGCGCATAATCTGCTTCCTCCGCAGTCAGTTCGCCCGCTTTTAATTGTCTGAGGAGCTCTTTTACTCTCTCGTTCTTTCCATTGGAATCCGCTGTTGCACGAGTCTGTGCCTCCGCGGAAAACGTTTCTTTTTTACGAATGGTTACATCCTTCAAACCTGCAAGTCTTTCTCCTTGTTCATTAAGCAGCTGAATATCGTAAATAAGCTCGGATTGACCTTTTTGGCCTGTTTTACGCGCATAAACCCAGCATTCTGCTGAAACCTTTTTCCGAATCGTAATCTCTCCTATTGAAAAAGGAACATAAACAGATGCCTCTTCTCTTCCGTCCGTAATTCCGAACAAAGATTGCAGAGCCCCATCAATTAAAGACGGATGCAATGTATAATGTTCAAGAGCATATGCGGCTTCTTTTGGCAGCAATAAGTGTGCAACCGCTTCTGTTTTTCCGCCCCATAAACGTTGAATCGGCTGAAAAGCGCGCCCATACAGGAACCCGTTTTCCCGAAAATACTCGTAACATTCATCTTGTTCACGGACAAAAGCACTTCTGTTTATGATCTCTTGTCTGTCGATATTCTCTATATCATCATCACTGTAATGATGATCATAATCTAATTCCCCCGTCACAAATCCAGTCCTTCCAGCAGCATCCTCGTCAGGTGACATGTTAAATAATATGCTGCCGTCTTTTACGGAAATGTGAGTGTAAATGGTCAGGCTCTCTTGCAAAAGCATGGCCGGTCTGGCAAATATCACGTTTTTTAAACGAGTGACCTTTTTCTTTCGATATGACCGCGTTCCCGCTGCGCATGCCATTTCAAGAAAAGCAGCTGCCGGGAGAATGCTCTTGTTTTTTACGATGTGGTCTTTTAACCAAATCTCTTTGTCTCTTAATGTCGTTTTAAAAAACTGCTGTTCCAGAGTAGATTCATTCGAATCCAGAAGCGGGTGCAGTGAAGACTGCCGCGGCAATATTTCCGGAAATACTGCACTTTGGCTTCGAGGCACCCAGTAAGACTCCTCAGCAAATGGATATAAAGGAAGCTTGACCTTTTGCGGGGTATATTCTTCATATAACTCTCTCCATTGAATATCAGCCCCGAAAGACCATAATTTTGCAAGAAGATTCAAGTCCTTTGTCTCCATCATCACCTCGAGGAATTTATCTTTCATCTTTTGATCATGAAAGATAAAGACTTTATCAAAATCTTTCGTAACATTCCCTTTGTATACGCCCTCCCCAATTGTTCCTTCAGTACAGAAAGTTCTCAGTTTCTCCTTTAGTTCCGGCAAATCGGAAGCTACAACAGCAAGTCTGTCTTCCATCGGTTCCCTGCATGTCTGCAATGTAAAAGCGATATCAGCTGCCGAGACCTTTGTCTCCCGCTCTGTGAATTGCAGAAGGCGCCGGGCGTATTCTTTCAGCCTGTCTTCATTTTTGGCAGAGAGAACTGCGGCAAACGGACCGCTTATTGTTTGTGTGTCCGCATGGTTTTGATATTCTTCCACAATGACATGGGCATTTGCTCCGCCCGCTCCGAACGAACTGATTGCTGCTCTCCTGTTGGAGGCGCCTGATTCTTTCCGCCACTCTTCTTCTTTCTGCTGAACGTAAAAAGGCGTCTTTTCAAATCGGATATTTTGGTTCAGCTGTTCCGAGTGAATGGATGGCGCCAATTTCTGATGCTTAAATTGTAAAAGAACTTTTGTAAGGGCTGCTATACCTGCAGCAGACTCCAAATGTCCGATGTTAGACTTCACTGAGCCTATTGCACAAAATTGTTTATCGTCCGTAAATTTCTCAAACGCTTTTGTCAATCCTGCGATCTCAATCGGATCTCCGAGCGAGGTACCCGTTCCGTGTGCTTCCAAGTAGCTGACGGAACGCGGACTGATGCCCGATTTCTTGAAATTTTCAGCAATCAGCTCAGCTTGTGCATTCGGATTCGGAACCGTAAATCCATTGGTTTTTCCGCCATGATTTACAGATGTTCCTTTAATTACTCCGTATATATGATCCTGATCAGCAATTGCTTTTTCCAAAGGTTTCAAAAGGACGGCGCCCGAACCTTCTCCCGGGACATAGCCGTCTCCGCCCTCTCCGAAACTTCTGCACAATCCTTCGGTGGAAACAAAATTACCTTGACTCAGCCAAAGGTATTTGCTGGGATGTATGGACACATTAACGCCGCCCGCAAGCGCAATTTCACTTTCCCCTCTTTTAATGCTCTCACATGCCAAGTGAATGGCCGTCAGCGATGATGAACACATCGTATCCAGTGCAATGCTCGGGCCGGAGAGATTAAAAAAGTATGAAACCCTGTTCGCAATAGATGAAAAGAAGGAACTGAGCGCAATCGGATTGCCCCGCGCAGTTTCTTCTGCGCCGAATAATTGATATTGTCCGTACATGGCTCCGACAAACACACCGGCTTTCATACCGTCAAGCTTCTCTTTTGTATATCCTGAATCTTCAAACGTATGCCAGGAGGTTTCGAGAAAAATTCGCTCCTGAGGGTCCATCAGCTCAGCTTCTTTATGAGAAATGTGGAAAAACAGCGGATCGAATTGATCAACACCGCTGATAAAACCTCCCCACTTACTGTTGATTTTTCCCTTCTCCATTCTGTCAGGACTGTAATTCGATCTGAAATCCCAACGTTCCTCGGGGATTTCAATAATACAGTTTTTCCCTCCGGCAATGTTTTCCCAGAACTCCTCAAGAGTATCGGAATTCGGATATCTTCCGCTCACACCGATAATGGCAATATCCTCACCCGGCTGAACCATGCTCGGTGCAGATGCAACCCTCTGCTGCCGGTGCTGTTTTTTACTCAGATTTTCTCTTTTCTTCGGCACTCTTGTTACCGGAGCTGCCCCTGCGGCCTTAAGCACTTTTTCTTTAAAAGATGTTAGGAAGAAGTTTGAAAGCTCTTCAATGTTCTGATATTCAAAAAAGATTGTTTTTGGAAGATCCCCGAACGTATCTTCAAGCTTTGAAATAAGTGACATGATCATAAGTGAGTTGATTCCGAATTTCTCAAAAGAGTCCTTCGCATTTATTTTATGAGCTTGGATTTTCAAGACACCGCTGATGATCTTGATTAAATAGTCATTGACTTTTTCTTTCGCAGCATATTCCTCTTCTTCATCGTGTTCCGCCGTGAGTGTATCTTGATCTGCTGCAGCTGTATTTCTTTGAATAGAAAGCGCTTTCATCATTTTATCCCGCTTTCCTTCTGCAGGCATTAAGCTGGTAAATGAAGACCGCAGCATTTTTAGAAACGCTTCCAAAACAGAGGAAGTTCGCATCGGAGTCATTCCGTATTTTTCTTTTATTTGGTTGATTCCACTGCTGTCGAGACTCATCCCGCCATCTTTCAATAACGGCCAATTGATTGAAAGGGTTTTTCCGTTTCGGGAGAGCTGAGATCGAAGCACTGCAAAACTGTCCATAAAATGATTTGCGTACGCATAGTCACTTTGGCCGGCATTTCCATAAGCGGAAAAAGAAGAAAAGAGAACAAAAAAATCAAGATCTTCGTCTTTTGTCAGCTCATCCAGCCAGATTGTCCCGTAAACTTTCGGTTTCAGTACGTCCGTAAAATCACTGAGACTTTTATTTACAAGAAATGAGTCACGAAGGATGCCGGCAGCATGAATGATCCCGTTTATGCTGCCGTACCGCTGTTTAACGCCGAAAATGAATCGCTCTGCCTCTGTTCGATCTGTGATGTCCGTCCGCTGATATTCAACAATAGAGCCGCTCTCATTAAGCTTACTGATCCGTTCTTTTTGATCAGCGGTTAAAAAAGAACGGCCTGTAAGTATAATCACGGCTTGGTTTTCTTTAGCGATGTGTTCCGCAAACAGCAGCCCGAGTTTTCCCGCTCCTCCGGTAATGATATATATACCGCCTTTTTGATACGTTACAGATCCGTTATCGTGTTCCGGATTATCAATATGCTGCAGCCCTTTCACATAACGGGTATGTGAGTCTATTAAAATCTCACATTCATCCGTTTGAAAGCGCTGCATTTCACTGATTACAGCATCCCACATCTCGGAAACCGGAGGATTTATGTCAGAATGCTCATGGCGAATCTGTATGGTTTTCGCTTTAAGCTTGGAGCTTTCCATGTTTACCGTTTTCATGAAACCTCCGACAGCTTCATGAAACGGCTGATTCAGACCGCTTGTCCAATAAATATGCAATAACGTAACAGGTTCGTTTCTCCGCATTAAAGCTTTTGATAATAAAAAGAGCGAGTTTATCCCTCTGCAAAGAGTTTCATTAACGGATTCTTCAGTGAATTCTCTGATTTCTCCGTTCCATAAATAAAGCACGACATCAGGTGTAAATCCGTTTACAGCCAAATCAGACAGCAGCATTTCGACATGATTTTCATCAGAAGGATTGATTGTGCATCTATTCCGTTCAATTCTATAATCAGAATCGGGCGTTACGAGAATGACACGGTTATGATCTCCATTCATCATCTCGGCATGCTGAAACAGACGGTTATCCTGATCAAAAATCAGCATATTCCCCGGTGCCTGCTGATTCGGCATATCAATGTTATTTGTCCTTACCCAATCGTTCTTAAAAAAAATGGTTGGGGACGGAGCTTGTGATTCCGGCTCCGCCTTTTTTTCCATTTGTTCTTTTCTGTAAGTGCGAATTAGCTCCAGTCCTGCATCAGGAGACATTTGCTGTTCTTCAATTAAGGAAAGTATTTGTTTGATCTGCACTATTTTCCCTCCAGCAGCTGATAAACTTGGTCAGCAGAAAGTTCACCGTTTTTCAATTGTTCTAATAAGAAGAGAATTTCCTGATCTTCATTTTTACGTCCTGCGGTTAATTCTCCCCCGGTCACTTTTCTGACAGAAAAGTCTTTCATGCTCACGGCTATTTCGCCGCTCTCGTTAATAAAATCAATGTTATACGTATAAAAACCGGTTTCTCTCACCGAGACATGGCATCGGGCAGTAAGCGCCCTCTTAATGTGAAGCTCTCTAAGTGAATATGGAACAAATAAGCCGTCTTTCTCATTATCTCTTAACAAAAATGCCGCCGCTTGAAAACCGCCGTCAATTAATGAAGGATGGAGTGTAAAATGTGAAAACCCGTTCGCTAAATGAGCCGAAAGCTCCAATTCTGCCATTAACTCCATATCACCGCGGTATACGGCTTTCAACGTTTGAAAACTGCTATGATATGTCAGGCCCATACGACTGAAGCGGTGATAACACTCTTCCCGGCTTATGACCGGCTCACTGCTTCGTTTGAACTTATCAATATCGACATACTCAGGATTGCTGTTTATGTCTCCGAATACTGTTTCACTTTGTGTACAGATTTGCTGCACGCCATCCGGACCCTCTTTACATATCGTTACGTTCAACTTATCTTGTTTCATTTCCAAGTCGGTATAAATGTGCAGCGTTTTTCCTTTATATAATATAGGTCTGTTCCACATCACGTCTTTTATTTTATATACTTTACTTTCTCCGCTTATTTCCGCACAAACAAGAGCCATTTCAAGCGAAGCGGCTCCTGGCAGCACATAGTCTCCTGAAACAAGATGATCAGTGACGAAAAATTCAGTTCCGGAAATAACAGTTTTAAATGCTTGTTTCTTTAATGTTGAGACATTCTCGCTGATTAATGGGTGAAGACTTTTGCTATTAACCTTAACCTCGCTTTTGTTCTTTTTCGGGGTGAACCAATAACTCTCTTTTGCAAACGGATAAGTTGGCAGCGGCACTCTATTCAATTTCTTTTTGCCGATTGTCTTCCATTCAAACTCGGCTCCATTGGCCCACCATTGTGCGAGCAGCTCCTCTTTTCCGCTTTGAAGAGCCTCCTCAATCATATATTCAGAAACAGCTGTGGGCTCTTCAGTGTTTTCGCTTATAAATACGCCTTTTTGCACCTTGCTGTCATCAAGAAAGCTGACGTATTTATCTCTCAGCTCAGTCAGACTCGCTGCACATACGGCAATTCTTTCGTTCATTGCTTCCCGGCCGTTTTGCAATGTAAATTCCATGTCACTGGCATTAACGGTCATGTCACCGGCAATCACGCGATCCAAGTACTGAAGCATAAGCCGGATATACTCAAGTAATTGATCTTTGGTTTTCGCAGATAAAACAAAAATATGTGTGTTACCGTTGTTTTCCGGCACTTCTTTTTGAGGTTCCCTATATTCCTCTAAAACAATATGCGCGTTCACACCGCCGAATCCGAATGAGCTGACACCCGCTCTCCTCGGCAGATCGTTGTTCTCTTCATCTTTTATCGGATTCCACTTTTGAGCGGTTTCTGTGATATAAAATGGCGTATTTTCCAGTTTGATGTATGGATTGAGTTCTGAAAAATGGGCGAGTCCCGGAAGTTTGCGATATTTAAAAGCCAGTAACACTTTCAGCACTCCGGCTATTCCGGCAGCGGTTTCGAGATGGCCGATGTTTGTTTTCACAGACCCGATTCCGCAGCATTTCTGTTTCGCAAAAGGAATGTCCCAGTCTTGATATAACGTTTTAAATGCCTTTATGATGCTGTTTACTTCAATCGGATCGCCAAGACTTGTCCCTGTGCCATGCGCTTCTATATATCCCGCAGTGGCAGGGCTGACACCCGCCTTCCGCCAAGCTTCGGTTAATAAGTCCGCCTGTGCGTTCGGATTCGGAGCTGTCAAAGAATTGGCGCGGCCGCCGTGATTTACAGCTGACCCTTTAATCAAACCATATATATGATCACCGTCTGCCTGTGCTTTGCTGAGCGGCTTAAGCAATACTGCAGCCGCCCCTTCACTCCTTACATAGCCGTCAGCGCTTTTATCGAATGTTTTGCACTTTCCGTCTTTGGAAAGCATACCTGCTTTATCAAAAGCTATAAACAGAGTAGGACTTGTCATAATATGCACTCCGCCTGCAATCGCCATTTCAAAATCGCCTCTTTGAATCCCCTCAGCCGCACGATGGAGTGCAACTAACGAACTTGAACAGGCAGTGTCAATCGGTTCGCTCGGACCCGTCAGGTTCAGCTGGTAAGAAATACGATTTGCCAATATACAATGATTTAAACCGGTTGCGGTCTGCGCCTGGACAGAGACGCCATTTTCATTCAGACGTTCAGCATAATCCGTTGTGGCGACCCCTGCAAACACCGCGGTTTTCGTCCCTGCCAAATCAGACGGCTTATAGCCCGCATCTTCTATTGTTTTCCATACAGTCTCCATAAAAATTCTTTGCTGGGGATCCATTAATTCTGCTTCGGCGGGAGAAATCCCGAAAAACAACGGATCAAAATTGTCCGCGCCTTTGATAAATCCGCCTTTTTTTATTTTTGTTCTATTGACGTCCCTGATCGGATCGCCGTCAAACTCTTTCCAGTCCCAACGGTCTTCAGGAATGTCTGTAATCATATCCCGCCCTTTTTCAATTCCTTCCCAAAAGTCTTCCAGCGTATCTGTTTGGGGGAAACGGCCGCTTATTCCCACTATTGCAACCGGCTCATTCATATGTCTTTCCTCTTGCCAAGTTTTGTTTTCAGGCTCAGGGGAATGTTCATAGGATTCCGGCGGAGGCGTGCTGTACAATGTTTTTTCGTCAGCTGCAGAAAAAGATTCTGTCTCAGCAAAAAGGATTTCTCCGTATTGCTCGATTACATAATCAGTCATTTCAGCCAGTGAATTGCATTCAAAGAAAACGGACGGCAATAATTCCGTACCATATTGTTGATTGATTTCATTTCCGAGTCTGGTAAACGTAATAGAATCAAATCCGTACTCGCCGAATGAAGTCTCTTCTTCTATTTCCTTTCTGTCAATCTTCAAAATACTTGACATCATCTTTGCGATGCCCTCAATCAGATTTTCTCTCCGGTCTTTCGCCGCAGATTCATCTGAAGAAAAAGAACCGCAGAGATGAAGCTCCTCGGAATACTCACTCTTTAAAAACTCAAGAAGTTCATTAAAATCAGTAAGACCGAAAAAATCTGACGGCATCATTGATATTCCTAAAGTTTCGTTTAATTCGTTGCCCAGCATTGTAAACATAATTGAATCAAATCCGTATTCACTTATCGGCAGTTCAAAATCAAATTCCCGTTCTTCAATTTTTAATACGCCGGTGATAATGCGTGTCAAAGTGCTTTTTAAAGATTCAGTTATTGACAGCTCTTTCGGTTCGTGATTTTCGTCGGCGATTGCCGGATCACTTTTTCCGCTGTCAATCGTTATCATTCGTTCCAGCTTTAATTCATTACCGCTAAATACCATTATTTGATGTTCACACCCTGTCATTGCTTGATCAAATGCTGCAAGGCCTTCCCGTTTTCCCAGAGGCAGCATTCCGAAACGGTCATAAAGGAACTTCTCTGAATGAATATCAATTTGCATACCGCCTTCTTTCCATAAAGGCCAATTAATCGAGACTGTTTTTCCAGGTTTATTTTCCGCCGCTCTCATTTCCGCAAAATAATCCATAAACCGGTTTGCATAAGCATAATCAGTTTGTCCGGCATTCCCGATTATTGCGCTGATAGATGAAAACATAACAAAAAAGTCCAGAGGTTCTCTGTCTGTATACCGGTCAAGCCATATCGTTCCGTAAACCTTGCTGGCCAAGACTGAATTGAGATCCTCTTCACGCTTATTGATGAGTAATGAATCTTTTATCACACCGGCGCTGTGAATAATTCCTTTAACAGGACCTAATTTGTTTTTGACGAGTTTTATCAGGTTATTGACATTTTCCTTATCAGAAATATCGGTTCTTACATAAAAAACCTCTGATCCGTTTTTTTCGAGCTCTTTTACATTGCTTACGGCTTCCTCAGAAAGCTCTGACCTGCCGATAAGGACAAGTTTTATTCTCCCTTTTCGCACAAGATGTCTGGCGAAAATCAGTCCCAGACCGCCTGTTCCTCCTGTAATGAGGTAAACTCCCCCTTCTTTTACTTCCATCTTTTCGGGGGGCTCGGCACTTTCAATTTCTGCAGAGTGCTTGACCTGCCTGATTCCATCTCTGTATCTGATTTCTGAAGTTTCATCGCTGATGATTGTTTCTTTCACAAGGTTTTTTAATTCAGGCAGACCGGCGTTCAGCTGTAACTGAATTTCGTCGCTGTGTATTTCAATATTTTTACCGGACAACATAGGATGTTCTAAATGAAGCGACCTAAAAAAGCCGCTGATTGCCATTTGATAAGGTAAGATTTGATTTTCCCTTGTGAAAAATACATGTGATATCAGGATTTTATGTCTTGGGATTGTTGCTAGCAGAGCTTTCGTTACATTGAAAACCGGCAAAACAGCCTCTTCCAGTTTTTCACGAATGTTATGCTCAATTCCCGTTTCAGGGCTCATCCCGATTAAAATGACGCGGTCAATTGTCACTTGTCTTTCTTTAAGAATCGCCAGCAATTTCTGATAGGCTTCAAGTTTGACGCTGTTCAATTCAAAGGAATCAGCTTCTTTTTCTTGAAAACTGCCGCCATGGCGGACAAAGATCATGTTCAAGCCGATATCTTTATATGCCTGGCGGATCAGCGGTTCTGATATATCCCGACGGAGTGAAATCACAAGGCAGCTGTTTAAACCGCTGGCTTCAGGCTGATGAAGCAGAGGGGCCCGCTTCCACATATCAGTGTAATACTTAACTGAATGCCGCTCATCTTGAGTCTGCGGTGCAGCCCTTAATGCCTTCAACGCTAAGTTTTTTATTTTAAGACTTACAGATCCGTTTTCATCCATAAATAGTATATGAAACCTTTTGACATCATCATGTTGTCTTTCATCGGCAGCTGTAATGTAAGCATAGCCGTTTGCCGAAGGTGCGTGAAGAATCTCCAGCTCACCTAATTCAAAAGGCAAATATGCGGTGTGATCGTCTTCCTGACCGGACGTAAACCCTGTTGTGGATTGAAAAATGCCATCCAATAAACACGGTTCCAGCAGCGTGCCGGATTTTTTATGAATGCTCTCAGGAAGTGATATTCGTGCAAGTACAGCATTTTCATGGATAAACAGCTGTTTTATTACCTGAAAACTGGCTCCATATTCCAAACCGCTCTGCCGGAAATCCCTGTAACACTCAGCGCTGCTGATTAATCTTTTCTGTCCGGTTAACCAGCTGTCCAATTGAAAACGCTCTGTATGAGAGGCATCTTGATCTCCGCATGTGATAATGTTTCCTTGGCAGTGAACTGCCGCTTCAGGTTGCATATCGGTTTTCACCACAAATCTGCCGTCTTTTTGATTCGGCAGCAGATCTATCATTATCGTCTTTTCTTTTTCAACGGTTATCGGAACCGCCCATACAACCTGACTCAGTTTTATGACTGATTTTCCGTACAGCCTCTCTCCCGCTTCTCTGGCCGCTTCGATGATTGCCGCTCCGGGCAGAACCGTTTTCTCATGCACAACATGGTCTTTTACATAATATTCAGAATCTGAAAGCGTTTTATAAAATCGGCACTCACCTGCTGAAAAATCAAATAAAGGAGCTTTATCAGCTGCTGTTGTTTGCGCCTTATTTGACACCCACAGTCTGTTTTTTAAGAAAGGGTAAGTCGGCAGGGCAATTTTTCTCGGTTTTCTGCCGGTGCGGAAATCTTCCCAGCTTAAATTGCCTCCTGATACCCAAAATTCAGCCATTTCGGTTAATGTGGTGCTGCCGGATTTGAGCGGAAGATCCGATTGCCGCTGTCTGCGTTTATGATTCGGTTTTTTCCCTCTAAATATTTCGTGATCATCAATTCCATTATAAAAGTGATTTAATTTCAACATCAGATCATCGATATTATTTGAAATGACAGCAAGCCTTTCCGGCATGGCTTCACGCCCTTCAAGAAGGGTATACGCAATATCAGAAAGGTGAAGCGGCTTGTTTGTTCCCGCTTGCTGTAAAAACTCGCCCTGCTTATGACGGGCCTTTTGAAGATATTCCTCCAGCTGTTTTGCTGATTCCCGTAAACTCAGTGAATGCTTGGCTGAGAGTACGATAAGTTCCTCACTTTCCTCACGCCTCGTATGACAGTCAGCAGCAGACTCATACTCTTCCACAAGGATATGAGCATTTGCCCCGCCCGCTCCGAAAGAACTTAATCCCGCACGCCGCGGATATTTGCTGTCAGAATGTTTTTCATTCGCGGGTTTTATCCAGTCGGCGGTTTCCTGCTGGAGGCAAAAAGGTGTCTCTTCCAGATAAAGATCCGGATGCACCCGTTCAGCATGCAGTGTTGCGGCTATTTTTTTATACTTCATTTGTAAGATAATCTTTGTCAGGCCGGCAATACCCGCGGCCGCTTCCAGGTGGCCGATGTTAGATTTAATCGATCCGAGAGAGCAATATGAAACATCTTCGGTATAAGCTCTAAACGCCTTGGTCAGGCCTCGGACTTCAATCGGGTCACCCAGCGGCGTTCCCGTGCCGTGGGCTTCAATAAAGCTGACACTTCTGGCGCTCCAACCGGCCGCTTTAAGAGCTCCTTGAATTAAATCCGCCTGTGCGGCAGGATTAGGCACCGTATAGCCATTTGTCTTTCCGCCATGATTAATTGCCGTTCCTTTAATGACGGCGTACACAGTATCATTATCACGTATGGCATCTTTAAGCGGTTTAAGAATAACGGCCCCTACACCTTCCCCGGGCACGAAACCGTCGCCGCCTTCTCCAAAACTTCTGCATTTTCCCGATTTTGAAAGCATCCCCATCTGACATCGGTATAAATAGTCAGAAGGATGAAGATACAAATTTACTCCTCCCGCAACCGCAACCGAGCACTCACCCTTTGTTAAACTTTGGCAAGCCATGTGAATTGCCGTTAAGGATGAAGAACAAGCCGTATCTACAGGGACACTGGGACCTGTAAAGTCAAATGTGTAAGACACTCTGTTCGCGAGAGACCATGGGAACGAATTTGGAAGTACATCGTTTTTGTCCGTCGGTATTCTTTCGCCGAGCAGCTTGTAAGAATTGGTCGTCACTCCCGCAAATACACCGACATGTTTTTCGGTCTGCTTTCTCAACCCTTCAATGGTATATCCCGAATCTTCAAATGCTTTCCATACGGTTTCGAGAAATATTCGTTCCTGAGGATCCATCGCTTCTGCTTCTCTCGGCGATATTTGGAAAAACAAAGAATCAAATGATTCAGCATTCTTTAAAAATCCGCCCCATTTACAATAAATTTTCCCCTCATGCGCTTTAGCGGGGTCTGGATCATAGTAGGTCTCATAATTCCATCGTTCTTTCGGAATTTCTGTGATTGCGGTTCTCTCTTTTGATAGAAGCTCCCACAATTCTTCGATATTTTCAGCCCCGGGATAACGGCCGCTGATACCGATTACCGCTATCCCGTCAAGATGTTCTTTTTCCTCCGCCGCAGGTGCAGTGATGTTTTGTTCCGGTCTGGCGGGGGTAATGCTCTGAATCTGTTTTCCTTTTTCCTCCCGTGAAAATAAACGCCCCAGCCGATCCGGATATTCCTTTACAAGATGATCTGCTAAATCTCTGATTGTATGAAATTCAAATAAAAGCGTTTTCGAAATTGCTCCCAGTGACTGCTCCAGCTTTGTGTTGCATTGATGAATCATAACCGAATCCATTCCATATTCAGCCAGATGCACATCTTGATCGATCTCTTCCCGTTCTGCACCGATCTCAGAGGAGATGATATTGGTTAAAAACAAAACTGTCTGATCCAAAATATCGCCTTGAGCCAAAGGAATGGCACTGCCTGTCTCTGTTTCGTCCGTCAAAAATCTCTGCCGCATAAATTGTTCAAAGCGCTCATGATCACCGCAGACTGCAATATTATGCAGCTGACCCGAAGTTACAATCCGCGAAAACCATTGCGTTCCGTCTTCAGCAGGAAGTTCTTCGAGCCCGGAACCATGAAAAAGAGACGTCCGCCCTTGACCTGACAGGTTCGCCCCCATTCCGATGTCTTGCCATAAAGGCCAATTGATTGTCAGCGTGCGGCCGCTGCGCAGAGAATTTTGCCGTTTCTGTTCCCGATATTCGGCAAAATGATCTAAAAAGCCGTTTGCATATGCATAATCACATTGGCCTTCGTTCCCTGCAATAGAGACGACTGAAGAAAAAACGGCGAAAAAATCCAATTCGAGCGACCTCGTTGCATGATCAAGATTCAATGCACCATGAACTTTCGGAGCAATCACCTCTGAAAGTTCATGCTTTGTTTTTCGAAAAAGCAGCGAGTCTCTGATAACTCCTGCACAATGAATGACGCCATGAAGACCTGCATGCTGATCGGTAATACCGTCAATCATTTTTTTTACCGCTTCTTTATCGGATATATTCGCCTGTATATAATAAACCTTTGCTTTAAAGCTGTTCAGGTATTCTAAATGTTTCTGCTTATCTTCGTTTAAAACAGATCGCCCCGATAGGATAATGGTGGATCTTTCAGTTTTCGCGCAATATTCAGCGACTTTACTGCCAATCCCCCCGAATCCCCCTGTAATTAAATACACTTTATCTTTTTCAGGGTATTGAATGGTCTTTCTGTTTGTTTCTCTCTGCTTCACTAACATCCGTGCATATCTTACGCAGCCTCTGTAAGTGATATGAATATGCCGATCAGGCGCTGTGTTTATTTCTTTATAAAGAATGTCAGCCCTTTCTGAAAATGAAACGGATGCAGAATCATGTTCAAAGCAAACCGTCTTACAATGCAGCTGCGGATATTCTTGTTTTACCGATTTTAAAAAACCGTTCACACCTTCAAAATACGGCAATTTTTCTTTTTGATCTGCGCTGAATGTATAAATGAACGTTACTTTGTTTATAAGGTTCTCGCTGATTAAAGCCTTAGTCAGATAAAACACGGAATAAATTCCTGATTCGAGTGTTTCTTCCAGTTCAGGCTGTTTTTCAGACCACGTATGCAAAATTGCATCGGGCGCTGCGCCTTTTTCCTTTAACAGACGAATGACACCTTGATAATCTTCGGGACGCTGCCTGTTGATCGTGAAAACACTGTCGCTTATCTGCTCTAAACGCTCACCGGGCATAATAAGATATGCGGACGTATCCTCTCTTTTTTTCAGCTCTTCAAAATAGTCTTTATTCCCGGAGAACAACAAAATAGTACAGGCTTGTCCGCTGCCCGCTTCATTCTCAAGTGCGGTTTCTTTCCATACCGGCGTATAAAGTGCCTGATTCTTCTTTTCTGAAAAAGCCGCGTCTGGTTTTACCGGCTGAGGGTTTAAAGAAAATTGACAGCGCTCAAACGGATAAGGCGGAAGCGGGGCTTTTCTTTTATGATAGTCACCTAGTTTCGCCCATTCAATCTCTTCTCCTGAAAGCCACATTTGCAAAAATGAATGATATAGAGCCTCATCGGCTGGTTTGTCCGCTTCAAAAGCAGCCGCTTTGTTTAGTTTTGCTGATGGAGGGAGCGATCCAAATTGAAAAACTGAAAAATCAGAAATATTCACATCCGGCTCCGTTCCCTTTTCTTCCGTGTGAAGCGGCATATGGTCAGCTATCTCCTGAGACACGGCATCCATTTGATTGTATTCTGTCATCAACGGAAAACGAGTTTTATCATAAAAACCTGCCGGCTGCTCATTAATACAAGCAACAGCCTGTTTAATTCCGTCTTGCTTTTTCAATAACATGCTCAGAAAAAGTTCTTTAGACAAGATTCCTTCATCAAGTAAATTTAATATTTCCAGAACATAATCATTATTAAAGAATCCATCATAATCTGTTAAATCCCATCTCTTATACAGTCTTCTCATAGAGGCAAGGATAGCCATGATCGCCGCTTCCTCATCAGCCGGCAATGCGTTTCTTTTATCCGCCGTGCGATTCACAATATAAGATAAAATCTCGATTTCCTGAGTCTTCCCCGCTTTATCCCACTCTTCTAAAAACCCTTTAAACGTATATTGGTGCTCAAGAAGCAGCCGTGTTTTCCCGTACAGACGGTCTGCAAAATCAGCCGGGAAGCTCAGACCGTTCAGCAGCATCCTTACATATTCTTCATTTAAACGAACCGGCGGGTACGTTTTTGAAGTGTACGGATTGACAAATGGCATGGACGGCGGCTCACAGGATATGTGCGAAGGTTTTTCAGCGCCTGTGATGACAGAAATGGCTTTTTCAATTTTGATGATATCCGCTGCTGCAAGAGCGACGTAATATCCGTCTCCGGCGCCTGTAATGAGGCTTGGCTTAAAACCGGATGCCAGGATACTTTTTATGATTTCCGTATTGATAACTAAAGAATACAAGCGGATTTTCTCAGGTGTCCATTTTCTTTTAAATGAACTGTGCAATGTTGGTATACCCTTCAGCACCGGCCTTACGTTCTTTTCTAAATCAGGGAACACCCGTTTCAAAACGGCAAATTGTTTATAACTTTCCCATTTGAAGTCACCGATGGCAAGCGCCCATTCAGAATCTTGTTTCCTCCGAAAACTCAATCCCTCTTTAAGCTGATTTTTAAATTCCTCCTTGCTGCCTGCCAATAAACCAGCCCTGTAATCAAACGATGTCCTCCCCGTTAAAAGGGTGCTGCTGATCACTTCATTTGATATTTTGCAAAATTCCTCTGAATCGTCAGCAAAGGTTCTCCAATGATGTATCATTTGTTTCATGCTTTCTTCACTTTTAGCGGAAAAAAGGAAGGGTACCCTTCCTTTTCTGTCAGATTCGTCTTTTGTATGTATAAATTCTTCGATGATGACGTGAGAGTTGACACCCCCAAAACCGAAGGAGCTGATTCCCGCCCTGAGCGGAGCCCCGTCTGCCGCCTTCCAATCACTTGAATCAAGCGCCGGCCTAAACGGTGTTTTTTCAAACTGTATAATTGGATTTACCGTATGTACATTCAGGCTTTTCGGCACCCTCCGGTGTTTCATCATCATTAGAACTTTTATCAATCCGGCCATTCCCGCCGCTGCTTCTGTATGACCGATATTTGTTTTCACACTTCCGATCCTGCAATATTGAGTATCCTCAGTATATTGCCGATACGCTTTTGTCAATGCTTCTATTTCTATCGGATCGCCCAGAGATGTTCCTGTGCCATGTGCTTCTACATAAGAAACCGTCGCAGCATCGACAGCAGCATTGTGTAAAGCTTCTGAGATGACCCGGCACTGCGCTTCTGCTCTGGGAGCGGTTATGGAACGGGATTTACCGCCATGATTAACAGCTGTCCCTTTTATGATCCCGTATATATGGTGACCGGCTTTTACTGCATCACCAAGGCGCTGCAGCAATACAACGCCTGCCCCTTCTCCGGGAACGTACCCGTTCGCTGCTGCGTCAAAGGTTTTACATTTGCCGTCAGGACTCAGCATTCTGGCTTTGGAAAAAGAAATATATTTTCCGGGTTGGAAATTCAAGTTTACTCCCGATGCGATTGCATAATCGCTTTCTTTTGTCCGCAATGACTTAACCGCTTCATGTAAAGCAACAAGCGATGATGCACAAGCGGCATTTACAGACATGCTTTTTCCGGTCAAACCGAATGTGTATGAAAGCCGGTTGGAAAGCATAGCTTCGAAACTTCCTAAGCAGGCATAACTGTCGATTTCCGATTCAGCATGACCTGTCTGCCGGTAGTCAGAATTCATAATACCCGCAAAAACAGAAGTGGTTTTACGCTGGAGATCCTGCAAAGAAACCCCGGAATCTTCGATGCACCGCCAAGTTTCTTCTAAAAGGATTCTTTGCTCAGGATCCATGTTTTTCGCTTCCCGGGGAGAGATATTAAAAAACTTATGGTCGAAATGGTCAGCTTTATGAATAAAACCTCCCCACTTGCTGATTGTTTTGTTCGGTATACTGATATCAGCTGAATAATAAAGATCGGGATCCCACCGTTCAATCGGCACTTCCCGGATGGAATCTTTGCCGCTATTTATGTTTTCCCAGAATTCATGATAATGATCTGCATCGGGGAATCTGCAAGCAACCCCGATTATCGCGATATCCGCACTCTGTTTATTCAAATGAACCATTGGCCTCCACCCGCCCCTTCTTTAGTGTAGAAATAACGTATCCAATCTGCGCCTTAGCAGACTTTCGGTCTCATTCATCAATTTTTCACCAATGTCATCGACATGTCTGTTTCTCCATGATTCCAAATCCGTGCCCTTTACCCAATGATTAAAAGCGCCTAAAGACGGGCCGCAATGAACTTGAAAATTCACCTTTTGTTCTTCCTGCCCTTCCAAAGCAAGCAGACATCCTCTTTGCAAATACCACTTAAATAGTAACAGCATCTTATATTTTTGATTGCGCTCAGCTTTTTGGGCGAGGTTCGGCTGTTTTTCTATTAAGCTTTCGTAGATTTCATCAAAAGTCTTGTTAAAATAATCATTTTCGAGCTGAATCTTTGTCTTTTCATCTATCTCACTCAAAGACTCATATTGTTGGTAGATTTGAAATAATTTATTTGCCCTGACCGGAAACAGCGTGCCCTTTTTCAGCACCTGAACCTTTGTTCCGAACTCAAACAGAGTCTCCGAAGGCGCATAAGCAGTATCGCATATTCCTGTCCCACTCAGCATTTCTTTAACAAAACCGCTTGTTTCGGCTTCAACTGTACATTGATTAATGGATCCCGTCATAATAAAATCAGCGCCCATTAAAAAAGCAGACGCGGCAGACTCGGGAGTCCCGATTCCTCCCGCAGCCCCGATCCTTATCTTCCTTGCGTATTTGTGTGTTTCCATCATTTCATCCCGCAGCTTAACAAAAAACGGCAGCATCGCTGTCAATGAGCTCTGTTCAGTATTACTTCCGCAATCTGCTTCAATAATGATATCGTCTGCTGCCGGAATACGGCTGAGCCACTCCGCCTGCTCTTCCGTCAGCATACCGTGCTGACACATTCTCTTTACGATACTTTGAGGAGGCGGACTCAGAAATGCGGCCGCAACTTCCGGCCGTGAAACTTTGGCAATGATCCGATTATGAGGTATGACCCTGCCGCTTTTGTCTATCTTCAACTGATGCGCTTTGTAATAAATTAATGGTGCGCTGACGGAAAAATACGAAGACGCTTCTATTACTCGTACTTCATGCTTGATATATAAATCTATCAATTCCTTTTCTCTATCTTGATGATCCGGCTCAAATCGCAGATTCATTCCGTAGGGCTGGCCATTTTTGAGTGTCTTCTTAATAGAAATAAGGGCCTGTTCAATTTCCCTTATAGGTAAACCCGCTGTGCCAAAGAACCCCAGCATTCCTTTCTTCCCGAGGCGGATCAGCATTTCAGCGGAAGAGATCCCTCTATGCATCGCACCTGCCAAATACGCGTATGTCAAACCGTAATCTTCTTTGAAAGATTGATCACCCAATCGGGACACCGGTGAAGCTGCACCGCTCTCTATATTTTCAGCCAAGAGGCTATGCTCTTTCCCGCTTTCCGAATTGTCCTTGTTCCCTTCAGAAAAAAAGAGACTGTCTTCCGGCGCACTGATAGTAAGCGGTTCCTCATCTCTTTGTATGGTTTGAATTAATTTAGTCAGAATGTTTCCAGGACCGATCTCTTCAAACAGAGTGACGCCTTGTCCCATTAGATACCTGATGCTTTCAGTCCATTTTACCGAGTTTGTTATTTGTTCAATTAAATTCCGTTTGATATCTTCTTGTTTATAAGGTCTTGCCGTATAGTTAGAAATGACTGGGAAATTCAATTCAGAAAAATGAAACTCCTCGATAAATTCCGCAAATTTACGCTGTGCACTTTCCATGAAACGAGAATGAAAAGCTCCGCCGACTTGCAATACGATATAAGCTTTCGCCCCTTCTTTTTCAAAAAAAGAGGCTGCCCGCTTTATCTCTTCTGCAGCCCCTGCTATCACAATTTGTGAAGATGTATTGTAATTGGCGATATCTATTTGGCCGAGATCATACTTTTGAAGTATTTTTTTTATGTGGTGCTCATCCAGTCCGATCACGGCAGCCATTCCGCCCTCGGAAGCCTCACTCATTAACTCGCCTCTTTTAGCAACCAGCCGGAGACCTGTTTCAAAATTAAAAACGCCGGCCGCAAAAAGCGCAGTATATTCACCCAGACTATGTCCTGCAACAGCATCAGGGCGTGTATGACCTTCTTTTAAACCCTTTAAATATTGCAGTGCGCTCACTGTATAAATTGCAGGTTGTGTATACTTCGTATCAGTCAGCCTCTCTTTTTCATCTGAAAGGCATAAATCCTTTATGGAGTATCCTAAAATATGATCTGCCTTTTTAATGAGCTCACTGAATTCATCGAATAAGTCTCTGCCCATTCCTTTAAACTGCGCTCCCTGTCCGGGAAAGACGTAAGCAAGCATTTTGTTTTCCTCCTGTTCCGTATTTCTGCCGTTTCTTTTCGTTCCGATTTTGATTAACGTTTTTCACTTCAATTTTAAAATTGTCGTTTACTCTCAGCACCCTTACTTAATAAGCATTACGAAGCAAAATAAAAAAAACCTTTATGCCGGATAAAGGTTTAAAAGCAAAAAGCATGTACAAATATCATATCGCCGTAAATATAAATAGACAGAATTTTCTGATAATTAAAATCACATTTTCATTCTGTTTTATATATATCAATATAATAAAAACATTCCAACGTGCCGAAACAACGATTGGTTTTATGTGAATATTTCCCTAAATAAATACTATACCATGATTTACTTGTTGTCAATGGGAAACACACGTATATACCAATTCTTCAGCCGCCTTTTTACAGGCGGCTGAACTCGGTTGTTATCAGTTCATCAGCCCATGCCGATATGCCTTCACTATACTATTTGCAGAATAATAGTTCTTTCTCTTTGTTGTAGTCTTTAGTAAATTGATTGAACTCATCTGCTTGTTTATGCACCTTTTCGTAAACTGAGTTTACTTTGCTGATTTGCTCTTCCAGCTGCGCTAATGTGAGCTTTTTATCTTTAATCAGTTTATAAAGGTCCTTATCAAGTGAAATGGCTTTTTCGTACTTTTTGTACAAAAGATCATAAGATGCATACCTTTTCTCCATTAAAGCGACAGCATGCCCGGCTTTTTCTTTTACTTTCTTATCCTTTATTTCTTGAGAAGTTTTTTTTGCGGATTCAAACGCTTTTTTTGAATCATCAATACTGTCTTTTTCTGCTTTCAGATGTTTTTTTCGCTGATTTGCATTGCTCAGAGCCTGATCAGACAGTGTGACAATTTTCTGGTAATCATCCATATTCAGTTTAACCGCGCTGTCGTATAGCTTATGCTCTTTTTTCTCCAATTTTTCTAATGTTTTCTGCTCTTTTTGAAACGGTTTTTCCGCTTGAACGGCTTTTTCCATCGAGTCATGAAGCGATTCAGCCGGATCTTTTCCCCCGCAGCCGGCAAGAAGCATACTTGCGGCGCCGAGCGCTCCGATTCCTGCTAATACCTTTTTTTGAATCATATTCACTTAAAATCCCCCAATCTTGACAATTTCCACTATAGAAGCCCGAACGCTTTTTGACAATAGCTGAGCTGTAATTGGCATGACCGTGTAAAGACGCTTACGGTGCTTTCAAAGAATACTTGCGTAAAAAATTGAGAAAACAGGGCGGATGACCATACATCTTTTTGGCTTTTACATAGTTTATAGTAGACGCCGGCCCTGCTGACAGAGGGTCAGCGTAATTAAAAGAGGAGGTTTTTTTATGTACGGATATGGATTTGGCGGCGGATTTGGCGGCGGTTGTTGCGGCGGCGGATATGGTTATGGCGGCGGTTACGGCGGTTACGGTTACGGCTGCGGCGGCGGATACGGCCGCACATTCGCATTAATCGTCGTATTGTTTATCTTATTAATCATCGTCGGTGCCGCTTATTTAGGCTGCGGCTGCTGACCTTATACACCATGAACATCGGCCGGCCTGCTATGGCCGGCCAATTGTTTCGTTGCGCCGCGATAAAGAAATTCGCTATAATTTACATATTAAGCTTTAGGAGTGAAGTTTCTTGATTACTATGGAAAATATTGTACGCGACGGACATCCCGCGCTCAGAGAGATCGCTGAAGAGGTTCAGCTTCCCGCTTCTGACGAAGAAAAACAGCATCTTGCTGATATGATTGAGTTTGTGAAAAACAGCCAAAATCCTGAATTAGCCGAGAAATACAAGCTTCGTCCGGGCGTCGGTCTTGCCGCTCCCCAAACAGACGTAAAAAAACGGATGATCGCCGTCCATGCAGAAGATGCGAAAGGCACTTTATACAGCTATGCTCTTTTTAACCCTAAGATCGTCAGCCACTCAGTGGAAAAAAGCTACTTGACGAGCGGAGAAGGCTGCCTGTCGGTAGACGAACCCATTCCCGGCTATGTGCCGCGCTACGCCCGCATCCGCGTAAAGGCGGTGACGCTTGAAGGAGAACAGATTGACATCCGCCTCAAAGGTTTTCCGGCCATCGTGTTTCAGCACGAAATCGATCATCTGAACGGCGTGATGTTTTACGACCATATTGATAAAGAAAATCCGTTCAAAGAACCTGAAAACGCCATTGCCATTGACCGTTAAAAATAACCGGCACTTCCCAAAGTGCCGGTTTTCTTTATTGCAAAAGGCCCAGTTCTTTGACGGCCCAGCTGATTCCTTCCTCATCCACCGGCTTTGTGACGAAATCAGCGGCAGCTTTTAATTCCGGAACCGCATTTCCCATCGCCACCCCGGTGCCGACAAAACGAATCATCTCAAGATCATTTAGTCCGTCGCCGAATGCATAAGTGTCACTTATGCCGTACGGAAGCCGCTCAAGCACTCTTTTAATGCCTTCCGCTTTTGAACCGCCTTTCGGAAGCACATCCGTTGACAATTCATGCCAGCGGACGTAATCAAACTCCGGAAAAGCGGCATATGCTTTTTCTTCATGTCCGCGGCAGAATAAAAGCAGCTGATAAATTTCTTTTCCTTTATAAAATGTTTCATCAACTTCGGGATAAGGCGCTTTCAGACTGCCGATTCCTTCCGAGACGTGCGGATGTCCGGGGACGGTCGTTTTCATCGTGTCTTCCGCCATAAATACGACGGGGTGCTCCCCTTCTGCCGCCTGCTTTAATAAACGCGCAACCGCATCTTCAGGAAGCGGATTTTTATAAATGACCTCACCTTCAAATACGACATACTGGCCGTTGTATGAAATAAATGATTCAATCTCAAGCTCTTCCAGAATCGGTTTTACCATAAACGGGGACCTTCCGCTGGCGATAAAAACGTGATGGCCAGCCTCTTTAAGCGCCTTCACGGCGTTTCTTGCGCTATCGGGAATATGTTTATCATGGTCATAGATCGTGCCGTCAATATCAAAAAAGATCAGTTTTGGATTCATGTTAATTTCTCCTTTTTCCCGTTTATCAGTCGTGTCTTTTTCAATATCATCATACAGAAAGTTTTTCTTCCGGAAAACCGCCTTGATGAAATTCCAGTTTTACCCACGAAAACAAATTCATTTTTTCCGCATACTACTGCTATAAAGGGCTTTAAAGGAGGTATACGATGCTGCGCCGATTACGGAAGAAACTCAGAAGACAGTGGGGCGGAATGCTCCGGAAAAAAGTCATCGCGTAGAAGGGATCTTTCGTTTTTTGAAAGTCCCTTTTTTGCTCGAGACTTTCCTTATAATCCGTTTTCGAATATAATAGAATAAGCGAGTCTAACATACGGCATTTAAGGAGAGATTTGGATGATTTATAAGGTATTTTATCAAGAGAAGGCTGACGAAGTACCTGTTCGGGAAAAAACAGATTCACTTTACATTGAGGGCGTTTCAGAACGGGACGTCAGAACGAAACTGAAAGATCAGAAATACAACATTGAATTTGTTCAGCCTGTGGACGGTGCTTTTTTAGAATATGAGAAGCAGAGCGAAAATTTTAAAGTATTGGAGTTATGAGCGGAATGAAATTTGTAAAAAATGACCAGACTGCCGTTTTCGCCCTCGGCGGATTGGGCGAGATCGGAAAAAATACGTACGGGGTGCAGTTTCAGGATGAAATTGTACTGATTGATGCGGGAATCAAGTTCCCGGAAGATGAACTTCTCGGCATTGATTACGTAATCCCCGATTACACGTATTTAGTAAAAAATGAAGATAAAATTAAAGGTCTGTTTATCACCCACGGTCACGAAGACCATATCGGCGGTATTCCGTACCTGCTCAGACAAGTAAATATTCCCGTTTACGGCGGTAAACTCGCGATCGGCTTACTTCGGAATAAACTTGAAGAGCACGGGCTGTTAAGACAGACCAAATTAAACATCATCGGTGAAGACGACATCGTGAAGTTCCGCAAGACATCTGTATCCTTCTTCAGAACGACACACAGCATTCCGGATTCATACGGAATCGTCGTCAAAACACCGCCGGGCAATATCGTACATACCGGGGACTTTAAGTTCGATTTCACACCGGTAGGCGAACCGGCAAACTTGACAAAGATGGCTGAAATCGGGAAAGAAGGCGTTCTGTGCCTGCTTTCTGACAGTACAAACAGTGAGGTTCCTGATTTCACCATGTCAGAACGCCGCGTAGGCGAAAGCATTCACGATATTTTCCGAAAAGTGGACGGCAGAATTATATTTGCGACATTCGCTTCGAATATACACCGTCTTCAGCAGGTGATTGAAGCAGCCGTTTTAAACGGCAGAAAAGTTGCCGTATTCGGACGCAGTATGGAATCGGCTATTGAAATCGGACAAAATCTCGGTTACATTACTTGTCCTAAAAATACGTTTATTGAGCATAACGAAATCAATCGTTTGCCTGCCAATAAAGTAACAATTTTATGTACGGGAAGCCAAGGTGAACCGATGGCGGCGTTATCACGCATCGCTAACGGGACGCACCGGCAGATTTCCATTAATCCCGGAGATACGGTCGTCTTTTCTTCCTCTCCGATTCCCGGAAACACAATCAGCGTAAGCCGCACCATCAACCAGCTGTACCGTGCGGGCGCAGAAGTCATTCACGGTTCATTGAATGACATTCATACATCCGGACACGGCGGACAGGAAGAGCAGAAATTAATGCTCCGCCTGATCAAACCGAAGTTCTTTATGCCGATTCACGGTGAGTACAGAATGCAGAAAATGCACGTCAAACTCGCGACTGATTGCGGCATACCCGAAGAAAACTGCTTTATCATGGATAATGGCGAAGTGCTGGCCCTCAAAGGCGAAGAAGCCGCTGTGGCAGGCAAAATTCCGTCCGGCTCCGTTTACATTGACGGAAGCGGAATCGGTGATATCGGCAATATCGTGCTCCGCGACCGCCGCATTCTTTCAGAAGAAGGCCTTGTTATCGTTGTTGTCAGCATCAATATGGATGACTTTAGGGTTTCGGCGGGGCCTGATTTAATCTCAAGAGGTTTTGTATACATGAGAGAATCCGGTGATTTGATCAATGACGCGCAGCAGCTCATTTCAAACCATCTGGAGAAAGTAATGGATCGGAAAACAACGCAGTGGTCCGAAATTAAAAACGAAATTACCGATACACTTGCTCCGTTCCTATACGAAAAAACAAAACGCCGCCCGATGATCCTTCCGATCATTATGGAGGTCTAAAAAAACTGCACTCGTAATGAGTGCAGTTTTTTTATTGCAGCGGAATATGCTGAAAGGCTTTGACATCAAACAGACCGGCTGCTGTCATTTTAATATCCGGAATCACCGGAAGCGCTAAAAACGATAATGTGAGAAACGGATTGAAATCACCGGTGAATCCGAGCAGAGGAAGCTTTTCATGAAGCACGCCCAAGCTGTCATTGACCCATTCCGCCGACTTATCAGACAAAAGCCCGGCGATCGGAAGCGGAACGGAGTGAAGCAATTCTCCGTTTTTCACAGCTGTTAATCCTCCTCCGGTGTCACGGAGCCTGTTGATTGCTTTTGCCAAATCGGCATCGTTTGTACCGACGGCGATGATATTATGGGAATCGTGAGAAATGGTTGTGGCGATGGCGCCTTCTTTTAACCCGAACCCTTGTACAATCCCGAGTCCTATCATTTTTTCGCCGCTGTGCCGCTCTGCGACGGCGATTTTTAATAAATCATTTTCTGTATCAGGACAAAACGCGTCAGCAGACGGTGCAGGCACTTCTTTTTTTCTCGTCTCCAAATGATTCGGTATCATTTCGATTACATTCATTTTCTTACCCTCTTGAATCGGTATATGAAAATCCGATTCAGTCAGCGGCGCTTTCAGCCGCACTGTATCCAACAGCGCCTGGTCCGGCGAATAGGAACCGGCAGACTGTTCATAAACCGTGCGTCCGTTCTCGGCAACGGTCCGGCCGGCGACCATGGTCTTCGTGACGACAGCCTCCCGTACATCTGAAATAAACAGCAGATCTGCGTCAAAACCCGGCGCTACCGCCCCTTTTGTTTCAAGACCGTAGCACTCAGCCGCATTTAAACTGGCGAGCTGATACGCAAGGAATGGATCAAGTCCCGCCTTTATCGCCATTTTGACTTGGTGGTTCACACTTCCTTCTGAAAGCAGATCATCTACATGCTTATCATCCGTGCAAAAGAAAAAGCGCCGCGCGTTTTTTTCATTCACCGCCGGCAGCACATTGAGCGTATTTTTTGCCACCGATCCTTCGCGCAGCATGACATACATTCCCCGTCTGATTCTGTCCAGCGCTTCTTCTTTTGTCGTCACTTCATGATCATTTGACACCATTGCGGTTCTGTATATATTGATGATATCTGAAGACAGTCCGGCTAAATGCCCGTCGATCCGTTTTCCGTGACGCTTGGCATCAAGCAGTTTCTGAAGCATATCCTCTTCACCTTCCGCAACAGACACATAATCCATTACTTCCGCAAGTCCGAGCACCTCTTTCTCCTGATAAAAAGGCTTTAAATCCTCGGCTTTTAATACGGCTCCTGAGCGTTCAAAGCTAGCGGCGGGAACACAGGAAGGAAGCATGAAACGGATGTTCAGCGGCGCCTTTTTCGCCTGCTCTATCATAAAAGAAATGCCTTTTGCTCCGGAAACGTTCGCAATTTCGTGAGGATCAGTAATGACAGTAGTCACTCCGTGTGGGAGGACGGCTTTAGCAAATTCAATCGGAGTAACCATAGAGGACTCGATATGAACATGTCCGTCAATAAAGCCCGGAACGATCATTTGACCTTCTGCATCAATGACTTCTTCCCCTTCATATTCGCCCAGCCCGACGATCACTCCGCCCGTAATGGCGATATCTGCAGAAATCCATTCCTGGTTAAATACATCCATGATTTTTCCGTTTTTAATGACGGTATCGGCTTTTTGTCTGCCGGCTGATGCATTCAGCCGTTCAGCCAGTGTTTCTTTGTTCAAAATGAGGCCTCCTCTTTTTCTTTATATGGTACAATATGCTATCGGATCGCCTGATCATAGTCAATAAAAATTGCAGAAAATACCGCTTACACGATAAATGTCTTTCTATTCTGACATAATAAAAGACCGTCCTTTTACGGACGGCTTTTCACTTTGTGTGAAGCACTCTTTTTTCAAATCGGGAAATGTCCGTAAGAGAGCCGATAACGATGAGAATATCTTCTTTTTGGATCATTTCAGTCGCCAGCGGAGATACGATCACTTCTTTTTCTCTCTTGATGGCCACGATATTAATGCCGTACTTCGCCCGGATGTCCAGATCAAGCAGTGTGTTGCCCGCAAGCCTGCTGTTGGCCACGATCTCCACAATGCTGTGTTCGTCGGACAGCTCCAAATAATCAAGCACATTATTTGATACGATGTTGTGGGCGATGCGTTTTGCCATATCACGTTCAGGGTGGACGATGTGATCGGCCCCGATTTTCGCAAGCACTTTCTCATGATAATCGTTCTGCGCTTTAACCGTGATCGTGTTCACGCCGAGTTCCTTTAAGATCAGCGTCGTTAAAATGCTCGCCTGTATATTTTCGCCGATTGCCACAATGACGTGGTCAAAGTTGCGCAGCCCTAAGTTTTTCAGCACCGATTCATCGGTTGAATCGCCGATGACCGCGTGTGATGCGATTTTGGCGTATTCATTTACTTTATCTTCATCAATATCCATCGCCATGACCTCAAGGCCTTCTTCACTTAATGCTTTGCAAATACTTCCGCCGAAGCGTCCGAGACCGATAACGGCAAACTCTTTTCTCATAACAGTACTCCTTTAAACAATATCTCTAATAGGAATAGTATCACATTTTCGGCAATGAGTTCATATAGCGTTTAAGCTTTTCTGAAAAGGCGGGCGATAAATACAGGTCCGCTCCGCGTTCGATTTCTTCCTGATAGTGACCCGGAGGCGCAATTTCCTCAGCTTTATCAAGAACGAGAAACGTCAGGACGCCTCTGTATACACGGCCGCCGGCACACACTTCTATGAACGCGGGACGGTATGTGTGGTTATCAACACCTTCTCTTTTGTACAGATAGGTTGCCGCTTCAAACGGGAGCTTGTACAGCACGCCTTCAGTTCGTCCCCCGTCTTCAACAAGATCGGCTCTGGAACCGTCAGGACGCCTTAATGTGAATCTCGTCGAATACCCTTCAACAACCGCCCCTCCGACCGGCTCGGCAAAAAAGTGGTCGACCCCCGCCTGTTTAAACCGGGCATTGTCCATACAGGAGCCGTAAGCGAAATAATAAACCGGACTGTCATCCTCCCGTTTCATAAAACGGTATTCTTTCCAGTCTCCGCTTTTGATACGGTTGAATGAGGCACACTGGTCGGGCTTTACGACATATGCGAAGGCGGTTTTATTCCCGGCATCCGTCGTCACGGCAACCTCTTTTCGATCAAAATCAGCGTAATACGCATCCAGCTTACGGATCATCTGATGATCTGTTTCATACAATTCCCCGTACACAAAAGCTGTTTCTGCTAAAGACGCCGCAGGCTGACCTTTATCCGTTTCGTACAGCACGCCGTTTATCGCGGCCTGCTCGCACACACACGGAGCGCCTTTCAGCAGTTCATGGTTTTCTTCACGCTTCCGTAACAAACCGTATGCAAAAAGAAGCAAGTTATTTTTCCTCCTTTTGGACAGCAGCCGCTTCTAACGGCAGAATCACCTGAAACGTACTGCCTTCTCCATTTTTGCTCTTAATGTTAAGTTTACCATTATGCTCCTTCAGAATTCGTAAACAAATCGGAAGCCCGAGACCCGTTCCCTGATCTTTTGTTGAGAAAAACGGTTTCCCGATGTTTTCAAGCTTTTCTTTCGACATGCCGTTTCCTTCATCCTGTATGCTGATCACCGCGTATTCTTCATCCCGTTTTGTATAAATATGAATATTCCCGCCGTCAGGCATCGCTTCAATCGCATTTTTAATAATATTGATAAATACCTGTTTCAGCTGGTTTTCGTCACCGTTGACCATACAGGACTCAGTCTGCCTGAAATCCTTCTCAATTACAGTGTTCGACAGCACCGCGTTCGTGTCAAGAAGCGTCGCCACCTGCCGTAAAATATGGTTGAGATGATGAGCGGTAAACGTCACGGTCTGCGGCTTGGCGAGCAGAAGCAGCTCCCCCAGCACGAGATCAATCCTTTTAATCTCCGAAAAAATGATATCAAAATAATCCGTTCTTTCCGGATACTGGGCTTTCATCAGCTGGAGAAAGCCGCTGACTGACGTTAAAGGATTTCTTACTTCATGGGCGATTCCTGCCGCAAGCTCCCCGGCAATGGCCAGCTTTTGAGATTGCATGGCAAGGCGTTCGTTCGTTTCCAGAAGCTCGTCGACCGCTTTTTTCCGTTCACTGATATCAGACATCGTCCCCAGGCTTCCGACAAATTTCTGTCTGCGGTCATAATACAGCTTATAATGGACTTCTCCCCAAAAGATCGAGCCGTCTCTTTTAATATATTTGGCCGTAAACATTCCTGACGGGGACTGCTGCTTGATTTGGGAGATAATATAATCAATGATATGTTTTTCTTTTATAAAATAATCATTATACATCGTGCCCATACATTCGCTGATGGAGTGGCCCGTAATCGCCGTCCAGGCCTGATTCAAATATGTAATATTCCCTTGTGCATCCGTCTGAAAAACGATTTCCTGCAGATTGTCCATGATCCGGTTTTTCTCATCTGAAAGCGCCTTTGCTTTCTGCTCGCTGTCCTTCAGCTCCGCCAGCAGCTGCTTTTTATTATCCACATAATAAGCCAGCAGCCAGACGCTGATTAATGTGACGGCGGTAAAGGTGATGTCAACGGGCCAGTTAATCGGATTCCGTTCAATCATATAAAATAAATAATCCCAAAACATAATAAAAATCATTGCCAAGATTAAGGAAATGATACGCGCTTGATATTTTCCCATAGTCCCACCTGCCGCTAGCATTTCTACATATATTGTAACATTGTTGACTGCATTATTGACTAAAAAATGATAACTATTCCCAATTAATTGAGCAGGTTCGCTTACTTTTCCCGTGAGTTTTTGCACAAGTTCATAATAAAAGGACGGAATGATGCTCCGCCCTTTTTGCTGATTATGATCTATCTTTTAACGCTTCCTCGATTTCCTCAAGCAGCATTTTCGCTCCTTCAGGACTTAAAATAATTTTGCCGTTGCCGTACTCCTGATTTTCGGGAGTAATTTCCCCCGTCATTAAGCAAATGCCGTGCGGCTTGTATTTTTTCAAGACAATTTTGTCTCCGTCAACGAAAAATTCAATACTATCTTTAATAGCGATATCCAATGCTCTTCTCAATTCAATCGGCATGACAATACGCCCGAGTTCGTCTACTTTTCTTACTACACCAATCGATTTCATAGAAATCCCCTACTTCCTTTAATGTCTCTTCTTTATGTCCAAGGAAAATCCTTCATAAACGTAGACGAAAGGAACGGAGCAAAAGTTTCTCAGCATCCGGAACTGAATGTTTTTTTACAGAAGAAAATTCTTTTGAAATATGGGATACAGACTTTCCCTCCTTTTTTACAAAAACATTTCATTCCCGGCGGAAACCCCCAAAAATCGTGGTTTTTCTCGGAAACTTTAAATGTAGAATCAATTAAATCAGGATAGGGATTGGGTGAAAACATGTTTCAATCAACTGAGATCGGAATCGACTTAGGAACCGCTAATATACTTGTTTACAGTAAAAATAAAGGAATTATTTTAAACGAGCCTTCCGTTGTCGCTGTAGATACAACAACGAAAGCGGTGCTTGCCATCGGAACGGATGCCAAAAGCATGATCGGAAAGACGCCGGGGAAAATCGTCGCCGTACGGCCGATGAAAGACGGTGTCATTGCTGATTATGATATGACAACTGACTTATTAAAACACATTATGAAAAAAGCCGGAAAAAAAATCGGCATGACTTTCCGCAAACCGAATGTCGTCGTCTGCACGCCTTCAGGCTCAACAGCCGTTGAACGCCGTGCCATCAGTGACGCTGTCAAAAACTGCGGAGCGAAAAACGTTCACTTGATTGAAGAACCCGTAGCCGCTGCAATCGGGGCCGACCTCCCTGTTGACGAGCCGGTCGCAAACGTCGTCGTAGATATCGGCGGCGGTACGACTGAAGTCGCCATCATCTCATTCGGGGGCGTCGTATCCTGCCATTCGATCAGAATCGGCGGCGACCAGCTTGATGAAGATATCGCCTCGTTCGTCAGAAAAAAATACAACCTGCTGATCGGGGAACGTACGGCAGAACAAGTGAAAATGGAAATCGGTTTTGCATTGATCGAACATGTGCCGGAAACGATGGAAATCCGCGGGCGTGACCTTGTAACCGGTCTGCCGAAGACAATCAGACTGCAATCTAATGAAATTCAGCACGCGATGCGTGAGTCGCTCCTGCATATTCTTGAAGCGATCAGAGCGACACTTGAAGATTGTCCGCCGGAGCTCAGCGGTGATATCGTTGACCGCGGCGTCGTGTTAACCGGCGGAGGCTCCCTTTTAAACGGGATGAAAGAATGGCTGACAGATGAAATCGTCGTTCCCGTTCATTTGGCGGCAAATCCGCTTGAATCAGTGGCTATCGGCACGGGACGTTCATTAGACGTCATCGACAAGCTGCAAAAAGCGATTAAATAATAAGATTGTGCTTCTTTTTTCTCCGGCCGGCTCATATTGTGAGAACTGGAGAAACATTAAGGAGGAAGCATATGCTTAGAGATGTGGGAAGACGCGTAGCAGTAGCCGTCATTTTAAGCGGAATTATTCTGGGGGGTATGAGCATTTCACTGGCCAATATGCCCCATTCTCCGGCCGGCGGCCCCGTAAAACTGAATCATCCGTAAAGACGCAGCAAAAGCTGTGTCTTTTTCGTTTGTGCTCCTTTCTTTCCTTTATGAGGCGATATTTGATATGATGAGAAAAACCGATGAGGAGGAATGAACGATGAGTTCGTTTACTGAAAAGTTACATACATATGCTCAGCTGGCGGTAGAAGTCGGCGTCAATGTCCAAAAAGGACAGCACGTCGTAATCAATGCCTCAACTGATGTTCGGGAACTTGTCAGACTGCTTGCCAAACATTCTTATGAAAAAGGCGCTAAAAACGTCACCGTAAATTGGCAGGACGATGAACTGTCCAGATTAAAATACGAGATGGCACCTTTTGAAGCGTTTGAAGAGTATCCTGAATGGGAAGCAAAAGGAAAAGAAGAGCTCGCGAAAAAAGGGGCTGCGTTTATTTCTGTCGTCTCATCCGACCCCGACCTGTTAAAAGGCACTGACGGCAAACGGATTGCAGCGTTCCAAAAAGCCGCCGGAAAAGCATTGCATACATACAGACAATATATTCAATCAGATAAGGTCAGCTGGACGGTGATCGGAGCCGCTTCAACAGGCTGGGCGAAAAAAGTGTTCCCGGATCAGCCGGAAGAAACAGCCGTTCAGCTTTTATGGGAAGAAATTTTCAAAACGACCCGCGTAAATGAAGAAAACCCTGTGGAAGCATGGAAAAAACATGATCAAAACCTTCATGAAAAAGTGGAACACTTAAACAAAAAACATTACAGCGCCCTGCATTATCAGGCTGAAGGAACAGACTTAACCATTGAACTGCCGAAAAAACATGTATGGGCAGGCGCGGGAAGCGTGAATGAGAGCGGGCACGAATTCATGGCCAACATGCCGACAGAAGAGGTTTTCACCCTCCCGCAGCGTGACGGGGTGAACGGCACGGTTTCCAGCACGAAACCGCTGAGCTACGGCGGCAACATTATTGATAACTTCACTCTTACCTTTGAAAACGGCCGCATTGTCGATGTGAAAGCTGAAAAAGGCGAGGAGATTTTAAAAGGCATCGTTGAAACCGATGAAGGCTCACACTATCTCGGTGAAGTGGCCTTAGTGCCGTACGATTCACCGATTTCACAATCAAATATTTTATTTTACAACACACTGTACGATGAAAACGCCTCTAACCACTTGGCGATCGGCAGTGCGTATGCCTTTAATATTGAGGGCGGCAAACAAATGACACGGGAAGAGCTTGTCAAAGAGGGCTTAAATGAAAGCATTACACACGTAGATTTTATGGTCGGTTCCAAAGATATGAATATCGACGGCATTACTACGGACGGCAAAAGAGAACCGATCTTCAGAAACGGAAACTGGGCATTTTAATAAAAAAAGGAGGCGATCAGGCCTCCTTTTTTTATTTCGCTTCATACATTTGCAAGTTGGCGCAGACGGTTTCCAAAACAGGTGTATCAACTGACAAGCCTTTCGCTTTCTCAAGCAAAAATCCGTGTAAATGATCACCTTCCGTCACCCTGCCCTTTTCCATATCTCTCAGCATCGACGATTTCATATGGTAAGACATGCTTGTCAATGTGCGATAACTCTCTTCTTCCAGACCAGGATCTTTCGGGATGCCGGCAGCCTTGAAAATGGCTCCGATTTCAGCAAAGAGGCGCTTTGCGGTGTTGCGGCCGCCTTCTGTTTCTAAAATCGGTCCGACCGGCTGTTGAAACAAAGTGGTCACTCCCGCCTGCGCGGCAATAAACATATATTTTTTCCAAATGTCCTTTTCAATATCCCGGCTGATGATGACATCCGCTTTCACACCTGCAAATGCGTTTTCCAGCTCATTCATACGTTCCGTGCGTTCCCCGTTCCATTCACCGAAAACAAAGCGGTGGGCAGCGCTCGTATGAAGAATGTCCCCTTTGTCGTTAAGGGCGCTCTCAATAAAGCAGAGGCCGCCCAGCACCTGCCGTTTTGAAAAAGCTTCAAACAGCTGGTTATAGTGCCTGTATCCGTTTAAAAAAGGAATAATGACCGACGAAGGTTTGACAAACGGTTTGACATCCCGAATGACGTCCTGCAAAGAATACGCTTTTGAAGCGATGATAACCGCGTCAAATGCTCCTTCTTCGCCCGCCATCATTAATTTCGGCTTAATTGAAACATCACCTTTTGCACTTCTGACGGTCAAACCCGTTTCTTGTAATTGTTCCGCCCGTTTCTTGCGGACGAGAAACGTCACGTCATTCCCCTTTTCTGCAAGACGCGCGCCGATATATCCGCCTACTCCCCCAGCTCCGACAACTAAAAACTTCATGATGCATTCCTCCGTCTCTTTTCAAGTTATGTATTCATTTATTGTAACGGGAAGTCAGAAGATTGAAAACTTTTTTCATAAATAAAAAAGCAGAGTCTCCCCTGCTTCTTTATTACGCGTATAGCTCTTCAAGCTTTTTCTGTACATCCGCGTTTTCAAGAAATTCGTCATAAGACATTTGTTTGTCAACAATGCCTTTAGGCGTTAATTCAATGATGCGGTTGGCAATTGTCTGTACAAACTGATGGTCATGAGATGAGAACAGCATAGCGCCTTTAAAGCTGATTAAGCCGTTGTTAAGCGCCGTAATGGATTCCAAATCTAAGTGGTTTGTCGGTTCATCCAGAATTAAAATGTTCGCGCCGGAAAGCATCGCTTTTGAAAGCATGCAGCGCACTTTTTCTCCTCCGGAAAGGACGTTTGATTTTTTGTTGACTTCTTCTCCTGAGAACAGCATGCGTCCTAAGAAACCGCGCAGAAAGCTTTCGCTTTGGTCATGCGGCGAGTATTGGCGGAGCCAGTCAACAAGGTTCGCATCGCTGCCGTCAAAATATTCGCTGTTGTCTTTAGGGAAGTACGCCTGGGAAGTGGTCACGCCCCATTTAAATGTGCCGCTGTCTGCTTCCATTTCCCCGGAAATGATTTTAAACAATGTCGTAACGGCAAGTTCGTTGCGGCCCGTAAAAGCGATTTTATCTTCTCTGTTCATAATAAAGCTGACGTTATCAAGCACCTTAACCCCGTCAATCGTTTTTGTTAAGCCTTCAACCCGCAGCACGTCATTTCCGATCTCACGTTCCGGCGTGAAATTGACATAAGGATAACGGCGTGATGACGGTTTGATATCATCAAGCGTGATTTTATCAAGGAGTTTCTTTCTTGATGTCGCCTGCTTTGATTTAGAGGCGTTGGCGCTGAATCTGGCCACGAACTCCTGAAGCTGTTTAATCTGCTCTTCTTTTTTCTTGTTGGCTTCCTGAGAAAGCTTTAAAGCAAGCTGGCTGGATTCATACCAGAAATCATAGTTGCCGACGTACACTTGAATTTTATTAAAATCAAGATCGGCGATGTGCGTGCACACTTTATTTAAAAAGTGACGGTCATGGGATACGACGATGACTGTGTTCTCAAAGTTGATTAAAAACTCTTCCAGCCACTGAATCGCTTTCAGATCCAAGTGGTTGGTCGGTTCATCAAGCAGAAGAACGTCCGGCTTGCCGAACAGCGCCTGTGCCAAAAGCACTTTCACCTTTTCTGAACCGCCTAAGTCAGCCATTTTCTTCGTATGCAGGTCTTCAGAGATGCCCAGGCCCTTTAACAAAATAGCGGCTTCACTTTCAGCTTCCCATCCGTTTAATTCCGCAAACTCTCCTTCAAGCTCAGCGGCGCGGATGCCGTCTTCATCTGAAAAATCAGGCTTCATATAAATCGCGTCTTTTTCCTGCATGACTTCGTATAAACGTTTATGTCCCATAATAACGACTTTCAGCACTTCGAAGTCTTCATATTCAAAGTGGTTCTGCTTCAGAATGGCAAGACGTTCGCCCGGGCTCATATGGACATCGCCGGTCTGCGGCTCCAGCTCACCGGATAAAATTTTCAAAAATGTTGATTTTCCGGCACCGTTTGCGCCTATTAATCCGTAGCAGTTGCCCGGCGTAAATTTAATATTGACATCTTCAAATAACTTGCGATCCGCAAAACGCAAGCTCACATTATTTACAGCAATCATTTAGAATCCTCCATCGTGTCTATCATCATTAAAAGTATACCATGAATAAAGGGGAAGAGAAATGTTTCCCTGCGAATATACGGGTTTGAAAAGATGCAGGCAAACCCGGAGCCCTGTGATACAATAGATATATATACATATTCATCACGGAGGAACAAGTTGAAGCTTTTAACACTCACAGAATATTGTCTTATGATTTTCTTTACCGGGATTTTTCTGGCCGTCACAGGCTTTACCGCACGTGACATCGGCTTGTACGTCGGAATCGCCCTCATTTACACGTTTTCGCATCTCTTTTCAAAACGGATGCTTGAAAAACGCGGCAAAGAGAAGCAGCAGGTGAATCTTTTTTTCAGCGTTCTGGCCATTGTCGGATCAGTGCTGGCCACGGTAATGTTCATCGCCGTCGCCGCCTCGTTTGCCAAATAAAAAACGCCTGCTGTCCAAATCGGGCAGCGCGGCGTTTTTATTTTGTCTGACGCATATCATGAAACGGGAAGAACACAAACTTCGAGGTGCCGACGATCCGGTTTTCGGCAATTAAACCGAGTCCGTTCCGGCTGTCCATTGAGTTCAGCCGATTGTCGCCCATGACGAAGTATTTGCCTTTCGGAACCTTTACGGGGCCGAAATCTCCCGTCAGGTTGACTCCCAGTTTTTTAGCTTCTTTTTTATTGCTCGCGAGGTACGGTTCTGCGATTTTTTTGCCGTTTATATAAAGCGTGTCATTTTTCATTTCCACCGTTTCTCCGGGTTTTCCGATGAGCCGCTTTACATAATGGACTTTCGACGTATCGCCGTTAATAATGACGATGTCTCCCCGCTCGATTTCTCCGATATAATTGACGCTTTTGTTGACAAATAGCCTTTCACCGTCATGTAATGTCGGGTACATTGATGATCCTTCCACTAAGTACGGTTCAAACAGGAAATGGCGGATTAACAGCGCAAGTGCAACCGCTATAATGATGGCCTTTCCCCATTCCCAATATGTGTTGGATTTTCTTTTTACCGATTTTTCAGAAGTAGGTTTTTGTTCTTCAGTCAACGTGGTTCCTCCTAGACGATCACTGTTTCGGTTCATGTACCATCTTTACTTTATCATAACTCATCATAAAATACATAACGCTTCTATGCGGACATGATTGAAAAAAGCGCCCGTAATGGACGCTTTTTGCTTATTTCTCTGCAACCGGTTTTTTGACGATTCCCAAGATAACCGCCGTTACAATCGCTCCGATCACGATGCTCATTAAGTAAAGAAGCGGATGATTCGTTATGAATGCAACGAATATTCCTCCGTGCGGTGCAGGAAGCGTTACCCGGAAAAACTCTGTCAGTCCGCCCGCTACCGCAGAACCGATAACGGCTGCAGGGATGACGCGAAGCGGATCAGCCGCCGCAAACGGGATGGCGCCTTCTGTAACGAAAGCAGCTCCCATGAAGTAGCACGTAATACCGGCTTCACGGTCACGTTTAGAGAATTTATGTTTAAAGAATGTTGTCGCCAGTGCGATTCCAAGCGGCGGAGCCATTCCGCCCGCCATGATGGCTGCGTGCGGGGCATAGTTTCCGGCGTCGATCATCGCAATACCGAAAGTGAACGCCGCTTTATTGAGCGGGCCGCCCATGTCGATAGCCATCATACCGCCTAAAATAATCCCCATTAAGACAAGGTTTCCGGTTCCAAGGCTTTCAAGCCAATTTGTTAAGAAATTCATAAACGCTGCGACAGGTGTGTTAATGACAAACTGCATCAGGACACCGGTGATAAAAATACCGAGCAGCGGATAAATCAATACAGGTTTTAATCCGTCAAGAGTCTGAGGAATAAAGACAAACAGCTTTTTCAGCAGGACTACGACATAACCGGCTAAGAATCCGGCAATCAGTCCGCCCAAGAATCCGGCATTCGCCTGCGTAGCCATAAATCCGCCGACCATACCCGGCGCAAATCCCGGACGGTCCGCAATACTCATTGCGATGAATCCGGCAAGAACTGCAACAATCAGCTTTAACGCATTATCGCCGCCGATAAAGTTCAGCGCTGCGGCAAACGTGTTGTATGTCGGGTCTTTCGGATCAGCTGAATGAATTCCCCAGAAGAATGAAATCGCAACGAGAATTCCGCCGCCGACGACAAATGGCAGCATGTTGCTGACACCGCTCATTAAGTGTTTATAGAAAGTACTTCCGATACTTGTGCCTGATTTCTGTTTCGGACCGTCTTCATCTGAAGCGGAAGATCCTCCGCCGCTGCCCTCGTAAATCGGCGCATCTTGGTTAACGGCTTTTTCAATCAGTTCCTGAGGACGTCTGATACCGGCCGTCACAGGCACTTGAAGAACATGTTTGCCTTTAAAGCGTTCCATTTCAACCTGTTTATCAGCCGCCACGATGATCGCAGGCGCGTCTTCAATTTCTTGAGCCGTCAGCTTATGTTTGATACCGCTTGAGCCGTTTGTCTCGACTTTAATGTCAACGCCGAGCTCTTTCGCTTTTTCCTTCAGTGCGTCAGCTGCCATGAACGTATGGGCGATACCTGTCGGACATGCCGTAACGGCAAGGATTTTGCCCTTTCCTGACGGCGCTGCCTGTTCTTCCTGCTCTTCTTCCTCATCGTCATCTTTGTCATGCTGATTGATGATGTCAATGATCGCATCTTCTGATTCAGCTTCAAGAAGCTGTTTGCGGATTTCCTCACGCATGAGAAGCGTTGAAAGTCTTGATAATGCCTCAAGGTGCGTATTATTCGCTCCTTCGGTTGCCGCAATCATAAAGACCAGGTGTGCCGGCTGACCGTCTAATGATTCATAATCCACACCATCTTTTGAACGGCCGAATGCGATGGCCGGGTTAATGACGCTCGCCGTCTTCGCATGAGGGATGGCAATGCCTTCGCCGATTCCCGTTGAGCTTTGGCTTTCACGATTTAAAATGGCTGCTTTGTAAGCCTCTCTGTCATTTAATCTGCCGGCTTTGTCAAGCACTGTCACCATTTCATCGATAACGTTTTCTTTCTCTTTGCTTTCTATATTGAGATGAATTGTATCTCTTGTTAACAGCTCAGTTATCTTCACTTTTCTTTCCTCCTCTATAGACGTGTGACTTTAACTTCAGGAAGAAGCTGCTGTACAAACTCTTCAGTTCCGAGTTCTTCAGAAAATGCCGTCGCGCTTCCGGAAGCAACTCCTAAACGGAACGCATCTTCCAAAGGCAGCTGTTTTGAAATTCCCGCAAGGAATCCCGCGACGACGGAATCACCCGCGCCTACCGAATTGACAAGCTTTCCTTTAGGAACATTGGCGAGGAAAACCGCCTCTTTCGTAAATAAAAGCGCACCGTCGCCAGCCATCGAAACAATCGCGTGTTCAGCGCCTTGTTCAATTAATTTTTTACCGTAAGGAACGGCAGCTTCGGCTGAATCAATGACCGTATTGAACATTTCCCCAAGCTCATGATGATTCGGCTTCATCAAAAATGGTTTCATTTCTGTCGCTTTCATCAGCGCTTCACCGGAGATGTCTACCACTACCCGGGCATTCTGCTTTCTGCATGCCTCAGCAATTTTTTCATACGTGTTATGCGGCAGGGAAGAAGGAATGCTTCCCGCTAAAACGACGATGTCTCCCTCTTCCAGAGCGGAGAACTGTTCTAAAAAGGCATTGAACACTTCGTCTGAAATCGTCGGGCCCTGTCCGTTAATTTCCGTTTCATCGCCCGTTTTCAGTTTTACATTTATACGCGTGTCTTCATCCACCTCAGAAAAAGCCGTTTCCAGACCTTCCTGCTGCAAAAATGACGTGATATAATTTCCGGTAAATCCGCCGACAAATCCCAATGCTTTTGACGGCACATGGTGTCTTTTCAGTAATCTCGAAACGTTGATGCCTTTTCCGCCGGGATACTTCGTGTCATAGCTGGAACGGTTTAAACCGCCTACGGCAAAATCTTCAACGTGAACGATATAGTCAACAGACGGATTGAGGGTTACAGTGTAAATCATGGTTTCACTACCTTTACGACAGTTTTTTCTTGGTAATTATCGAATGCAAGTTCTTCAGCTTCAGTGGTAATGATAGCGGCATCGCCCAAGGCGGCGAACGCTGCGAAAGAAATCTCGCCGAATTTAGAAGGATCGGCTAAAACATACGCATTTTTCGCCTGTCTCACAGCCTTTGTCTTCAGAAGAGCCTCATCCGGATCGGGTGTTGTAAAGCCGGCTTCAATGTGCACGCCGTTCACCCCGAGGAAGCTTTTGTCAAAACGGTACTGGCTGACCGCCGTTAATGAGGCGCCGCCGATCATCGCACCTGTTCTATGCTTCACATATCCTCCGAGAAGATAAAAGGGGATCCCTTTCCTTATTAAAGCGTCGATATGCATAACTCCGTTTGTGACAACCACAATGTCCTTAGATGGATCTATAAAATCAATCATGTGCAATGTAGTTGTTCCCGCATCAAGATAAATACAGTCACCTTCTTCTAATAAAGATGCCGCTTCTTCTGCGATCTTCAGTTTATCCTGAAGGTTTTTGGAGGATTTTTCAAGCATATCGGGTTCTTGCCTGCTGTTGGAAAGTTTAGACGCCCCGCCGTGAACGCGCTTTAAAAATCCGCGCTCTTCAAGTGTTGATAAATCTCTTCTGATCGTTGATTCAGAAGCATTTGTCATGCTTATCAGCTCTTGAATCTTCACCACATCACGCTTTTCAATCTGATCCATAATCAGCTGATACCTTTCAGGAGTGAGCATATTCCGCCTCCTTTGGAAACGTATTCATTTCGGCTGCAAGATAATTGTAAACGCTTTTTTTACTTCTAGCAACTAAAATCACTCAAATTCATTCAATAACTATCAAAATCTTTCACATTTGTTCATATTAACGTATGTACATAGGGTTTGTAAACTGTAAATTCGACAAAAAGGGGGACAATTGTATGACATTTTCTTTTTATCATAAATGAAAAAAGTCTATTATATTCATTCAATCATTAAAACACAAAAAACCCCATGCAGACTGCATGGGGCGCCGATTATTCATACCGTAACGCTTCAATCGGATCTAAGCGTGATGCTTTGTTGGCGGGCAGCATGCCGAAAATGACACCGATCAGCATACTGAACAGCACACCGATACAAACCACCTGCCAGGAAACGAGCGACGGCCAGCCTGCGATAAGGGAAACGAGTGATGCTCCCCCGTAGCCGAGACAGATTCCGATTAAGCCGCCGATTAATGTAAGCACAACAGATTCAATTAAGAATTGTGTCAGAATCTGTCCTCTCGTGGCACCGAGCGATTTGCGGATGCCGATTTCTCTTGTCCGTTCCGTCACTGATACGAGCATAATATTCATGACCCCGATCCCGCCGACAACGAGAGAAATACCGGCGATCGAACCGATGATCGTCGTCATAACGGTCGTGACCTGGCCGATTCCCGCCGCGATTTCTTCCATATTCATGACTTGATAGGCCTCTTTTGTACCGTGATTGTCATTTAAGAGACGGGCCGCTTCTTTTCCTGTTGATTTGATTTGATCAGCGGACTCCGTCTGAACGGAAACGTTGCTGTAGTCGTTAGTACCGAAAGACGTTTTCAGCATGTTGAACGGCACATACATTTCACTGAGTCCTAACGATAAAAAGCCGCTCTCTTCTTTCAGTACGCCGATTACTTCAACGGGCTGTCCGCCGGCCCAGACGATTTTTCCGAGCGGAGACGTTTTCCCGAACAGCTTTTCAGCCATTTTTTTCGAGATGATTCCTGCTCTTTTCCCGGAAAGAAAATCATTATCCGTAAATGTCCGTCCATCTTGAACGTCCAGCTTTTTTACGTCCATGTAGCCGCTGTTAATGCCGTTCAGCGTAATATCCGTGTCTTCTTCATGGTAACGCGCCGTCATGGATTTTACCGCGGAAGCGACAACCTGCTTTACGCCGTCCACTCCTTTTAATCCATTAATATCTTCTTCTGTAAAACTCGCTTCCTGTAAGGCGTTCGGATTGGCTGTTAATTCTTCATCACTGGGCATGTAAAACAATTCAATCGTATTGCCCGGCCCGCTGATGGATTGCTTCAGCATTTGCTCTCCGCCCTGGCCGACAGCCACAACAACGATTACTGAACCGACGCCGATAATGATTCCGAGCATTGTCAGAATCGATCTCAGCTTGTGAGCTCTTACGGAACTGAGGGCCATCCGGAGATTTTCTGACAGGCTCATTCCCCCACTCTCCTCTGCTCAGCATCGCGGGAAACGATCATGCCGTCACGGACGAAAATCACTCTGTTTGTACAGTCCGCCACTTCAGGCTCATGAGTCACAAGCACCACGGTCACGCCCTCTGCATTAAGCTCTGTGAACTGCTCCATAATGGAAATGCTTGTTTTCGTATCCAGTGCGCCGGTCGGTTCATCAGCTAAAATGAGCTTCGGTTCGTTCACGATGGCTCTTGCAATCGCGACACGCTGCTTCTGGCCGCCCGACAGCTCATTCGGCATGTGACGCATCCGATCCGCCAAACCGACTTTTTCCAGCGCATGCTCAGCCCGTTCCTCACGCTCTTTTTTGCCGATACCGGCGTAGATCATGGGGAGTTCGACATTTTTTCTTGCATTCAATCGCGGCAGCAGCTGAAATTGCTGAAAGACAAATCCGATTGATTTGTTCCGGACCGCCGCAAGCTCTTTTTCGGTGCATGAAGAAACATCTTCGCCCGCAAGCCTGTAACTGCCGGACGTCGGTCTGTCCAGACAGCCGATGATATTCATGATCGTAGATTTTCCCGATCCCGACGGTCCCATAATTGACACATATTCTCCTTCTTCAATCGTCAAGTCGATTGAACGGAGAACATCAAACGTCTCCTTGCCGATCTGATAGCTTTTTTTCACCTTTGAAAGCTGAATCATCTATGCTTTCACATCCGTTCCGTCAGTCAAACCGTCAGCCGGATTCAGAATGACTTTATCATCCTTTGAAAGCCCCTCTTTTATCTCCGTAAGCTGATTTGCGGTATCGCCGACTTTAACTTTCACGCGTTTGGCCTTCCCGTCTTTTACCGTAAAGACCCAGTGCTCATCTCCGTCTTTTTTGACCGCGGAGGACGGCAGCGTATCGGCTTTCCGTTTGTCTGTTTCAATGTTCATAATTAATTTAAACCCCGGCTTGCCCTCCGGAAGGTTTCCGATCAGCTTAACCTGGAACGGATACTGCACGGCCTGTTCCGTACTTTCCCCCGAAGCAGCGCTTGACTTTTGATCAGGAACGAGGCCGACAGCCGCCACTCTCCCTTTCCACGTTTTACCTGGAATGGCGTCTGAGGTAATTGTAACGCTTTGTCCCTTTTTCACTTTCAGCGTGTCGTATTCGGACAAATTGCCGGCAACGATCAGGTGTTCCGGGTCTCCTATATGTATAACCGGTTCTTGAATATCCGATTTTTTAGAAGCCGCTTCTTGATTTACCGAGATAACCGTCCCGTCCATCTCACTCTTAACATTGAGATTCGCCACCTGATTTTCAAGAGACTGCTTTTGCAAATCAGATTGCTTTAATTCGATTTCCGCCGTTTTTTGCTGAAGCTGCAGATCAGTCCGTTCGGATTCAATTTGTTTTTTGGCTTCCGCTTCCCCCACTTGTTTTGCCAGATCTTGTTCCTTGCTGTTTAATGCTCTGAGTTTTTCTTCAACTTGTTCGATTTGCATCCGTTTTGATTGTTCTGTCAACTCATTTTGTTCTTTATCAAGATTGAGCTGCTCATTTGTATACGTGACTAACGACGACCCTTTTTTTACTTTGTCGCCTTCTTTTACTTTCACTTTATCAAGAGTTCCTTTATCCGCTTCATAAAAAACATACTGTTCTTTAGAGAATTTAAGTGTTCCCGGAACCATAACCGTAGAGGAGATTTCTCTATTTTCCATGGTTCCGGTTTCGATTTTTTTCCCGGCGCTTCCGCCCGCGGGAGCGGCAGACTTATAAATATTGATACCGATGAATACTGCAACAATTACGGCGATGCCGATTCCGATCCAAATTTTTTTCATGTTATACACCTGCTGTCATTGAACTTAACAGTCCTCCGACTGCCGAAACTAAAAGCATAATAACAAACAGGACAATCGCGGAAGTCCAGGCCGCTTTTTTCGAAATGCCGCCTGTATAGCGAAGTCCCAAAGCGAGCAGAATATAGCTCCAGATGCTGAAAATGTCGAACGCGCTTAAAAAGACCGCGACGCCGTCTCCGGCCGGTATGACACTCGCCAAAGATGTAACGGCGTACAGTGAGCCCGCACCGGTAAAATAAGTGACAAGACCGTTAATAGCTAAGCCGATATTGGTAATAAATGCCGTAAACAGGCTGAGTGATAGCATTTTTTTGTAAGTTGTCACGCCGCCTGAAATTTTGACGCACAGCCAGTAAATGAGCGGAACGATAAACAGAGCGATAATGCCCCCGAAGATTCCTCCGAACATCGTGCCGAATTTAGCGAAGGTTTTGGTCATTTCAATCTGATCATCCGTCAAACCGTCAAGAGATGGGCTGTTCAGCACTTCTTCATAATTCATCCCCAGTCCGCGCAAAATACTGCCGGCCGCGATGAGAATGATGACAATCAGGAGAGGAATGCCGATGACCGGCTTTTCTTTTAATCTTTTAAACTGCACAACAGGACTTGTAATGACGCCGAAAATTGACGGCTTTTCCGTTACTGCCGTATTGCCTTTTTCCAGGTTTGGTTCCATATTGCTGATGCCTCCTATGTATTATTCTGTTTATACGTACGCTTTAGGCTGAGAGAAGTTTCAATTTTTTTGCCGTTTGCGTATTTATGCTAAATTGTAACACAAATTCTCAGCTTTACGTTCCATAATTATGTAAAAAAAAGCATTGTCTGACCGGTATGACGGGAGGCTCAAATCCTTGTGAAGGCACTGTCTTCAGCCTATTCATGCAGCCAAAACCAGCTCAATCACAAATCCCTTTAAATCCCATTTAGATATTCTCTGGAATTCAGCGCCTATATACAAAAAAGCCGGATGGCAATGATGCACATCCGGCTCTTTTTTCACCCTCCGCTTACAGGAGGGATAAAGGCAATGGTATCACCTTCTGTTACGATGCTGTTGTCTTTTACATATGTTTCATTGATTGCGATCATGGCATTGTCAATCGTCTGAAGGCCGTACCGTTCCTTTAGCAGCGTTTTTACAGCAGACGCCGCCGTCTCTTTTTCGTCAAGTTCAATGACCGGTGTTCCCGCCTGCTCCGCAAGCCCGGCAAACAATAATACTTTAATCATCGCGATTCCCCTTTATCCAAATCCGGTTTTCCGTTCGGATAGGGCGTTGTTTCCAGCTGATCGCCTATCCATTCTTCTCCGTCTTCCCAGATTTCTTTTTTCCATATCGGCACAATCTGTTTTATCCGTTCAATTGCATATTCATTCGCCTCATATGCCGCCTTTCTGTGCGGTGAAGACACGGCGATTACGACCGCGGCTTCTCCGATATCAAGGACGCCGACACGGTGAGTGATTGCAGCTTCGGCTCCTTCCCATTTCGCACTGATTTCATCGCCGATTTGAGAAAGCATTTGAACAGCCATCGGTTCATACGCTTCATATTCGAGCCGTACCGTCCGCCGCCCGGCAGTCCACTCTCTGACCGTGCCGATAAACGTTGTGATGGCGCCGGCTTCACGCTTTTCAACTTTTTTTACGATATTTTCCGCAATGATCGGTTCCCTTGTAATTTGAAAACGTTCCATTTATGCAGATTCCCCTTTCAGCTGCGAAAGCACAAACATCATGGCAGCCGGATCGTCCGCATGGAATACGGGCATGCCTGCATCTGCCGGCATATGCTCCGTATTTCTGCTGACAACCGCGATCACGCGCTCCAAATGCTTCAGCTTTTGCCAATCTTCGCTGTCTTTGATCATAATGATTTTCGGATGCGGCGCATGTTTAAATCCCTCTATGAGAAGACCGTCAATTCCCAGACATTCATACAGACTGATCAAACCCGCCAGATCCCATTTTTTTCGCGCCGTAAGCTGCAGGACGCCGTCCCCTTCTACTGCCGTAACCGCGGCCCCGGCTTTTGAAAAACGCTCCGAGTCTTTTCCGTCAGAAAAAGGTTCCGGCTCTCCGCCATGTCCGTGATGTTTTAAACATCCAATATCGCACTCTTTCGGCGCCGCTTTCAGCACACGTTCAATAAACGTTGTTTTACCGCTGTTTTGAAAACCTACGATCTGGACGATCGGGAAAGAATTGACCACGGCCATTCACTTCCATTCTCATCACGGATGAGGAGCGCGTGAACCGTACGGCCCGCTTCATACCCCCTCGTTCCTCCCGGCAGAAGGATAAACGCGTTTGCTTCGGCTAGAGATGTGACTGAGCTTGATTTGTCGAGACCGACCGGTGACGCCATCATCTTTCCGTCCTTATGATAAACAAACGCCCTCACAAATCTCGTAAACGGATTCGGCTTCGGAAAGTCGTTTGTTAACACGGCTTCCGCCCATCCGGAATGAGGTTTTTCATTCAGAAGCCACGTCTGAATCATCGGTTTGACAAACAGGGTGAATCCGACATAACATGCGGACGGATTGCCTGAAAGGCCGAACAGCAGCATGTTATCGGCCCGGGCGACAGTTGTCACGCTCCCCGGGCGCATTGCCACTTTGTTAAAAAGAACTTCCGCTCCGAGCTTATTATAAATGTCTGGGAGAAAATCAAAATCGCCGACTGACACGCCGCCGGTCGTGATGAGAAAATCAACTTTTTTCATAGCTTCCTTCACCGCAACATAGCTGTCATCAAAATCATCGGAAATTTTCCCTAAGTTCAGCGGTATCGCACCCGCTTCAATGACCTGGGCATACACCATCGCAGCGTTGCTGTTGCGGATTTTCCCCGGCTCAAGCGGATCGCTGACATGAAGAAGCTCGGTCCCCGTTGCGATAATGCCGACAACCGGCTTTCTGACCACGGGAACGGAAGCATAGCCGAAGGTTGCTAAAAGAGCGGTTACGCCCGGCGTAATTTTCGTCCCTTTTTTTAATAGCGAGCTGCCTTTTTTCGCGTCTTCTCCTTGATATGAAATATTATCACCCGTATGAAAAGGGCGTTTCACTGACATGTAATTCGTCCCGTTTTCAGAAAACGTTTTTGTCAGCTCAAGCATCACTACGGCATCCGCACCTTTTGGAATCTGCGCCCCCGTCATAATGCGGACCGCTTCAAAAGGCCCGAGTTCTTTTTCTGACACGGCGCCTGCTCCGATATGGTCAATGACTTCAAAGGTGACGGCATTGTCACCGGAAGCCGTTTTTGAATCGCTCGCCCTGATGGCAAACCCGTCATACGGGGAACGGTTAAAGGCCGGCACATCATGATCCGCCTTAACATCCTCCGCCAAATAGCGGTGGAGACTGTCCTCAAGCGCCACCCATTCGGTATCCCCCTGTTTTTTATACCGGCTCACCCGGCGGACTGCTTCGTCCACCTGAATCGGCGTTCTTTTTTCAAGCATAGCAATATCTCCCCTTCCTACAGTCCGATCACCCTGGCCAGAACTGAATTTGCTTCTTTTATATCGTTTGTACCGTGAATCAAAGCCCGTCCGTCCTGAAAAATAACGATTCTGAAGCGCTCATACGCCATGTGCAGCAGAAATTCATTTGCTTCCACTTTACCGATCTGCTTCAGACGTTTGACAAGCTCTTCTTTATCCAGCCTCTTTAAGGCTTCCGATCTGATTTGAACGGTGTCTCTTCCGCACAGCACGCTTGCTTTCGGCCTGTTTTCAGGCTGCAGATACGGATATACGGGCTCCGCGCCGCAGGAAGGGCAATGATCCCGTTTGATCTGATCCACATTTATGCTCATATTGGTGTTATTCCACACGTCAAACGTGAAAAAGCGCCGATTTACCGCCGCATGATTTCCTGTCAGCAATTTCAGCGCCTCAGCCTGCTGATAAGCGGAGACGATATGAACCGCCGGAGGTATGATACCTGCTGTATCACATGTCGCTCCGCCCACGGGCATTTGCTCAAACAGGCAGGATAAACACGGCGTAACCCCCGGAATAATCGTCATGCACATTCCCTGACTGCTGACACAGGCACCGTAAATCCAAGGTGTTTTCGTTTTCAGCGCCAGATCATTGATGACCATTCTCGTTTCAAAATTATCTGTCGCATCCACGATGCAATCCGCTTGTTCGATCAGCGGTTCGAGCGTTTCCGCCGTACCTTCCGCCGCGTAAGCATCGATATGTATATCACTGTTTACCGCCAAAAGACGCGCCTTTGCCGCCATTGCTTTCGGCAGGCGCTGTCTCGCGTCTTCTTCTGTATACAGCTGCTGTCTTTGTAAATTGCTCCATTCCACATAATCCCGGTCAATAATCGCCATACGGCCCGCTCCGGCTCTTGCCAGGCCCTCTGCCGCGGCTGTTCCGAGGGCTCCGGCTCCGACAATCAGGACACTGCTGTCAGCCAGCGCCTGCTGCCCTTTTTCCCCTATCGGCTTAAATCTTGTCTGCCGCGAATAGCGCTCTTCCATCTGTGTTGTCCCCTTGCATTTTTATTTCCATCATACCATGTTTCTTCCCGATCAGTCTTGATTTGAAGACTCGACATGCGCCAAAAGTCTGGTGTAATCGTCCTGTGTGTTGATATTAGCGAACTCCTCCGGCCCGGCGCCGATGTCTTCAGCCTGCACATAACAGACAGACAGCCGTTTCAGCGTGTCTGTCATTTTCAGTTTGTTTTGTGTCAGCTGATCAAAAAGCACATCCTGCACCCGTTTATGGTAAACCGCCAAGAGGGGCTGCTCTCTGTTTTTACAAACCGGTATGACAGCGTCCAGATTTCCCGTCAGCTTCATTTCAAGCGCAACCATCGTTTTTCTTGTCACGAGCGGCGTGTCACAGGATATGACCGTAAATGTTTCGCCTTCCGTTTGTTTCATTGCCGTATATATGCCGGCCAGCGGGCCCATTCCCCGAAACCGCGGCTCATCGGCCAAAACATGCCGCTCTCTGTTTGATAAGAACTTTTTTATATGCTCAGGGCGGCTGATAATTACCGTTTCTCCGCCGCCGAAGGCTTTTTTCGCCTGTTCATAAAACATGCCGCCCTTCCACTTTGCAAAAGCTTTCGGTTCTCCGAATCTTCGGGAAGCTCCCCCCGCTAATATTACATTCACCCGTTTCATGTCATCTCTCTCCCATTCTATATAAAAGCATAGCAAACGCCTCAGCCGAAATACAATATTACGGTGCTTGTCTGTTTAATTAAGAGGAATAGCCGTTGATCCTTTCCCATATTGTAGTGTTAACATCATGAGGGAGATGGTTCTTATGAAAATATCCGGTCCGTTTTTCCACGACACTTCTCAAGAGAACCTTTACTTGAAATCCGAACTTTCCAGATGCAGAAAATTAATTTCAGAATTTGAAGCAAGCTACTTCCATCAGAAAAATAATAAGCTTCAAGAGGAAAACGCCAATATTAAAGAGCGGCTTCACAAGCTTTCTGACGAATTGGAAGCCATGGCTCAAAAACACAAACAGACAAGTGACACGGAACGTTCTTTGCATGAAATCAGAGCCGGGCTGCTCGATAAAATCGTCATTTTGCAAGAACTGCTTCAGCAGGAAACGTTTCGGCGGAAAAATGAGATGGAAGAAAAGCACCGTCTGCATCTTACAAATGTAAAATTTGAAGAAGAAAATAAAAACTTACATACCCGCATCCGCTCACTTGAGACCGCCATTCAAACTGAACGGACATCTCACGAAGATATGAAACAGCGTTATCATGCCGCTGCAGACGAAAATACCCGGCTCCAAACACAAATGATAGAAAAAGAATACCAGCTCAAACATATTAAAATAGAAATTAATCATATGAGAGATCGAATACTAGAAACAAAAGAACGGCTTGTAGAAATAGAAAAAACGAAAGAAAAGTTATTTCAAGAAACCATTCTTTCGTATAAACGGCAGCTGGACGAAAGTGATGCTTGGATTGCCGGCCATTTTGCTGATATTGACAGCCGCACGGCGGAACCGGCGGAACAAGCTCTGGAAATCCCTTCTGTTTCCAAAGAGACTGTTCAGGCAGAAGACTTGCTTAAAGCCGTTACCGAACAAGTCATCTCCCTGCAAAAACAATTTGTACAATCAGAGTCCCGCGATCAGTCGTTTGATGAAAAACTGGATGCGTTGAAAGAACGTGCTGACGGCGAAAAGCCTTTCCAAAAATATGTCGTCAAGCTTGAAAAAAAGCCTGGAAAAGAGGCGTCACTTCCGCAGAATAAGCGGGAAAGCGCAAAAAAACTGCTTGAGTAACGCAAGCAGTTTTTACTGTTTTATTCAGCAGCCGTATCATTTGCCGTTTCTGCTGTTTCCTGAGAAATTTCTCCCTCAAGAATATATTGGCCGCGGTATGGTTTTTTCACTTCCGGATACATTTTAATTAAGCTTTGCATAAATGTTGTCATATTAGGAATTTCAAGGCCGCTTTCCTTTTCAATTTCCTTTTGCAGTTCGGAACTTTTAATCGCTGCATTGTGGCGTTTCAATGTTTTAATCGCTGCTTCGCGCAGTTTTGCCGCTTTTGATCCCGGTCTCGCCGTCCCTCTTCTTCTTCTTGTAGAACCGTCTGGAATGCCGGCGGGAAGAGACGTAATAGACTGCATCTGCGGCTGGGAGGATTGAGGCTGTGCCTGCGGCTTTTGATAGCTTCTCATTTCCTGTGCTGCAAGCTCTGCAAGCACAGGGAGAGAGTCACTTTTTTTCTCCGGACGAAACTCTTTTTTTGTATCGGACAGGCTGCCTGTATTGTCTAATTCTCTCAGTTTTGCATATATTTTATCACGTTCTATTTGATATTCACGAATGACTTTTACCTCTGCTTCGTTCAATTGTTCTAAACGTAAGCGCAGCGCTTCTCTTTCATTAAACATGTGTAAAACCCCCTGTCAAAAATTTAAACGCTTTTATTAAGATATTAGATTACAAAAGTAATTTTATCAACTATTATTTTATCATTTTACTATTTTATTTACTCTATGAAAAATTGCTTATTTTCTGAAAATGGTACTTTATATACAAAAATCCCTTATCATATAGGGGATTCTGGACAAAGTTCCAATTTATTCAACCATTTCAAAATATAACTTGAAATTACTTGTTTAATGAAAATTAGCGTGATATCTACAATTTTCGACTATTATATGTAAAAGATAATGATATCGATAAAACAAGCGGTACAGCGTGTTTACGGCTGTTTCTCTTATTTTTAAAGCCACACATGTCATATTGGGATTTTTTATCCAATAGGCACAAAAAAACCCTGTTACCTAAACGGCAAAGGGTTTGCAGAACCGAGACAATAGTCCGACGGAGATTGTCCCGATTACTCAGAAGCCTGCTCCGTTTCTAAAAGTACTCGGCTGACGCGTTTTTCAAGCATTTTCATCCCGCTTCCTCCCGCTTGAAAATGGCGGAGCTGTCCGGTTTTATCGAAAAGGTAATAAGCCGGCACATATTCATTTTCAAATGCTTCAGTCAGCGTATGATCGCTGTCGACGTAAATCGGCTGAGAGATATCGTGTTCAGCCGCTGTTTCCTTGATTTTCTCAAGGTCAAGATCGTCTTCGGAACGGGGCATGTGAACGGCCACCACATTCAGCTGATCTTTATATTTATCACGAAATTCGTTCATCTCAGGCATCGCTTCTTTACACATGCGGCAGCTGGCGGACCAGAAGTGAATCAGTGCCGGCTTTCCGCCGACCAGCTGTTCCTTCGTGACTTCTCTGTTAATCCATGCTTTAGCGCCTGTCAATTCAGGCATTTGCTGACGTAATTTCATCTTATTTCCCTCCTTATGAAAAAGGTTTTTTGCCGGGGCTTTCAGTTTCTCCGGGCAACGTTCTCCTGTTTTCCCTCCAAAGGATATGATTTGGCTGAATCACCATGTTAAAATGAGTGTGGCGATTCCTTAGTTCATATCTTCACAAAAATGATGATATTGAAACCGGGCAATATGAACAAATCATAAATGAAATAACTGGTTTCTATTAAAAGGTTTATCTTATTTTAAAAACGGGTATATGACTTTTAGCTTTTTCCGCAAAAGACTTGAAAGGAAGACATCACTATGATTGATTTAAAACACTTTGACTGGGCCGGGCTTCTCACATCTGCCGGGATTTTCATCATAAAGCTGGCTCTCATTATTTTAGCGTACTTTATTTTCCGGGCGGCAGGAAAAAAGCTGATCAAGCATCTGTTTCAGAAATTCGAGCAACAAAACAACCTCTCCACAGGCCGCGCTTATACTTTGCGAAGCCTCGCGCTTAATGTATATGGATACATCCTGATTTTCGTTTTTATCGTAATGATTTTGGATTTATTTCACTACAATCCGAGCGCTCTCATTGCCGGCGCCGGGGTGGTCGGTCTCGCAGTCGGCTTCGGGGCTCAGGGGCTTGTCAGTGACATCGTCACCGGATTTTTTATCCTTTTGGAAAAACAGATCGACGTCGGCGATTATATTACGGTTGCCGGCTACAGCGGCATTGTCGAGCAGGTCGGTCTCCGTACGACGCAAATCCGGAGCTTTGACGGCACGCTTCACTATCTTCCCAACCGGGGCATTACGAATGTGAGCAACCATTCCCGCGGAACGATGCAGGCGCTTGTCGATATTAAAGTGCCGCTTGAAAAAAATCTTGATGAAACCATTCAAATCCTGCAAACCGCGTGTGACAAAGCAGCCGCTGCGCTCCCGCAGATTAAGGAAGGGCCGGACGTCATCGGGGTTCAGGATTTAAGCACGTCAGAAATGGTGATCAGAATCATTGCCAAAACAGAAAATATGGAGCAATGGCGGGTTGAACGCGTACTGCGGAGAGAAATAAAAATCGCGCTCGACCGTTTTAAAAACGCCGCTTCCGCCGAATAGAAAAACCGAAGCGTAAGCTTCGGTTTTTTCTTTTTAATGAAATTTTTTTTCCACTTCGCTGCAGATTTCGTCGGCGGTCATTCCGGAAGCCGTAATGACGGGAGCCTGAGTTGACGTATCGGCAATTCCTTGGACATTGCTGTCAAGTCCGGTTACGACACAGCAGTCACAATTCTTCGCATCCTCAGGAGTCTTCATCATCACTACGTCATATCCTTTTTGTTTTAACGCCTGTTCTACATCCGATAAAGATTGTTCAATTCCAATTTTTTTCGTCATATTGAACACCTCCGTTATGTAGAATGCTCAATTTTTGTTAGATTATTCTTCTTTTCGGATTTAATTGGCATACTTCGAAAAATATCCGACCATGACATTGACCGCGGTTTCCATCGCATCTTCATCCGGGTTCAGCTTGGCGTGATGAAGCCCGTGGGATGAATCGGCCCCCAGCCAGAACATAAAGCCGGGATATTTTTTCAGCATATATCCGAAATCTTCTCCGGTCATCGCTTCTTTCGCCGTTCTCACGTCAGCAAGCTGATGATCGCTGACAAATTGCATAAATTCTTCGGTCAGGCCGCTTGTATTATAAACTTGATGATAAACGGACGGATACGTGACTTTTCCTTTGCATCGGAAGCCGATTTCAATTCCTTTGACAAGCTCTTCAATCCGCTTTTTCACCATACGCATTGATTCCTCGGAAAGCGTCCGGATGGTTCCCTCCAGATGAGCATGCTCTGCGATGATATTTTGCGCCGTGCCCCCGGTAATCGTTCCGACAGTTATCACAGCGCTGTCAAGCGGATCCGTATTTCTGGATATGACCGTCTGCAGCTGCGTGACAAGCGTGCTCGCGGCAACGACCATGTCGTCTGCTGTATGCGGATATGCCGCATGCCCGCCTTTCCCCTCAAGATCGATGACAAGCTCGCTCGTATTGGCAAACAGCAATCCGCTTTTGGTGGAGATTGTGCCTACAGGAAGCTCAGGTGCTATATGGAGAGCGGTAATCAAATCCGGCGTCCATTTTTTCAGCACATCGCTTTCAAGCATCGGTTCCGCTCCGCCCGGTCCTTCTTCAGCCGGCTGGAATAAAAAGAGAAGATCATGTTTGACGGGATGATGGACAAAATGATCAATAATGCCGAGCGCGATGGTCATGTGCATATCGTGGCCGCATGCGTGCATAAAACCGGGGTGTTCAGATGCAAACGGAAGCCCCGTCTGCTCTTCAATCGACAGAGCGTCTATATCCGCTCTGTAGGCGAGCATTTTTTCCGGAGCCGTGCCGTTGACTTTGACAAAGATGCCGGTTCTCCAAGTTTCGATTTCAATTCTTTCCTCCGGATATTGGTTCAATAGATTCAGCAGGTACTGTTGGGTTTTATATTCCTGAAAGCCGATCTCCGGAATGCGGTGCAGATCTCTTCGGATGGCAATGAGCCGCTCTTTTTCCATATGTATTCCTCCTTGAGATAAGAATAAGGCGTGGATTTTATCATCCACGCCCATTCTATCAAACCATTCCTTACAGCTGGCGTAATTCCTGTTTGATTTCTGTTTTGCCTTTTGTTTTTTCATCGATATCTTTGATTTTTTTCGCAGGTGTTCCCGCTACAACGGTATATGGCTCGACGTCATTTACAACGATGGCTCCGGCAGCGACAACCGCGCCTTTACCGATTGTTACGCCTTCAAGCACAACCGCATTTGCGCCGATCACAACGTCGTCTTCCACGACAACAGGCTTAGCGCTAGGCGGCTCAATAACGCCCGCTAATACAGAACCCGCTCCGATGTGGCAGTTTTTGCCGACAGTCGCGCGTCCGCCGAGAACAACGTTCATATCAATCATCGTACCTTCGCCGATGACTGAACCGATATTAATAGATGCACCCATCATGATAACGGCATTGTCGCCGATTTCAACTTGGTCGCGGATAATAGCGCCGGGCTCGATTCTCGCTTTAACATCTTTTAAATCAAGCATCGGGATCGCAGAGTTGCGGCGGTCATTTTCAATGACGTAATCCTCAATTTTGTCTTTGTTTTCTTCGATTACGCTTTTAATTTCAGCCCACTCGCCAAAAACGACGCCGGATTGGCCGTTCAGGAATGTTTTAGCGGAATCGCCAAAGCTGATTCCTTCAAGATCGCCTTTTACATACACTTTTACAGGCGTTGATTTTGTACTATTTTGAATAAATGAAATAATTTCATTTGCATCCATCATTTTCATATGTATTGTCCTCCTCTGATTTTCTACCTCATTACTGTAACAAAGGAAGGATACAAAGACAAGAAAAAAAGGAACAAGCCTTTATTCTGCCGGCTGGCTGCACAGCGCGGCAAACTGTCTTCCGAATTCCCGGAGCTCTTCTTCCTCACTGCCCTCAGGGTTGTTTTCAATTTTGACCGCCGGCAGCACCACCCGCCCGCCGCGGGCCGTGATTACTTTTTCCAATTCGTCAACCGCTCCGCAAAAAAACTCATAGGACGTATCTCCGGAACCGAACAAAGCAAATGTTTTCCCTATAAACTCCAGGTTTTCCATATCTTCAGCAATATCGAGCATTTCATCAGGAAGATCCCCGTCTCCCCACGTATATGTGCCTAATAAAATATACTCGTAATCATTAAAAAGTTCGGCATGAATATCCATCGCTTCATATCTGTCTACGGATGCTTGTGCTTCGATCAGCCCTTTTTCAATTAAATCCGCCATCGCCTCGGTGTTTCCTGACATTGTGGCGTAAACAAGCAATACATTCCCCATCTTCGTCTCTCCTTTATGCATAAAAACTAATGTGCGAGCCGAACCGCCTCATACGGTCTGACAAACTTACTTTCGTAAAGGCCCGCGCAAAAAAAGTTTTCTTCCCGGTTGGCCACCCGCCATCCGTGACCGCGGATCGTATCAAACCACTTTAATTCACCGGCGGCGAGATCAGCTTGATAAATACGCGAAAATCCGTTTTCGTCCTGTGACGATGTGACATAAATAATCCCGTTATCCTCAGAAACGTCGAGAAATGATTTTTCCCGTACGGCGGGTCCGGCTGTAATGGCAAACTCCTCTTGCGTCCGCACGTTTCGGACGGCAACCTCCCCCCGTTCTCCCTTTGCCGCGCCCTTTGCTGCAATGAGCCAGTCATTCTGATACATCCTCATTGAAGCCGTCATGCGCTGCCTTTCGCGGCTTATACGCCGGATGCGGTCTTCCGTCAGATCATACGCCCAAATGCCGCCATGATTCATGTGAATCCGGGTGCCGATATAAATCGTCTGACCGTGTAAACAAAGCGAACGGATGACAGGCGGCTCCTTTAATTGTGAAAAGGGCTTAGCCACATGCCAAGTGACGCCGAAATCATCAGATAAGTAGAGGCAGTATGTGCCGTGCGCACAGACAAACCCGTCATTCCGCCCGGCAACGGCCCATACGGAGGCGTTCGTCGGAAACCGGGAGGCCGTCCAGGTCTTTCCCTGATCGGCTGATCTGAGGACGGCGCCTTTTTCTCCAGCCGCGAATATGTAGGGCCCTATGTAAGTCAGCACATGAATTCTGCTTTTCACTCGGAACAGTCTCTTCCAGCCTTCTTCCGCGGAAAAATGAAAAATACCTTCGTCTTTCACTGCGACAAAATATCCTGAGGTCACTGATGCCATGACAGCCGTCGCGCCTTTATGAAACATGGCACCGGTCTCCGTGGTGAGCGGCCCATGCAAGAAAACCGCGGACAAATTCTTTGCAGCATTCCTGATCCTCAGCCGTCTCGGGCGCCAGCTCAATTTTCAGCGTTTCCGGATATAAATTGGCTCCGGCCTGTTCAAACGCATCGCAAAACAGCGTGACCGCTTCGCAAAACTTCGGGTAGGCGTGATCGCCTGAACCGAAACAGGCCGTTTTCAGTCCGTTGAGCTGGCTGTGCAGAATATCTTCGTAAAAATCTTCCGCTTCGTAAGGAAGATCACCGTCCCCCCATGTGTACGTGCCGACAAAAACATAATCATATGCTTCGAGAGAATCCGCATCTGCTTCGTCCATGTCAAGACAGTCAACTGCTATCTGATGCCCGCTCAGTGTTTCTTTTATAATGCCGGCAATATCCTCTGTATTCCCCGACATGCTTGCGTATATCATTAATGCTTTCTGCATATGACCACCTCGTAATTGATAATGATTTTCATTAACATATATAACACTTTAAATGATAATGATTTTCATTGTCAATAAAAAATAAAAAAAGACAGCATGATTGCTGTCTTTCTAAAATGGGCGTTCCTGCTTCAGCATATCTTTAATGACAGAAACAAAAGCCTGCACCTGTTTTAATTCAAATGCCGGCTCATAACCGAGCAGCCATGTGTCACGGCCGATCGGATGATCTTTTGTATCAAGCAGGGGCATTTTATTTACTTTGTCTTCCTCTTCTAAGGTGACTGACGGCAGAATGGCATATCCGATCCCGTGCAGCGCCATCTGCTTGCACGTTTCAATCTGATCGACAAGGATGGTCTGTTTCGGCGAGGTTTTGAATTTTTGATGCCACCAATGCTGAATTTCCTGAAAATATGTACTGTCACTTTTGAATTGGATGAACGGCCGATCGGTATGGGCAATATCATCAATACAGGAAATTTCCGTATCGACCAAATATAAATGATCGGTCATTAAATAATCTTTCCGGCCTTTCCATTCCGGATTTCCCCGGATAATGCCGATATGTACCTGATCTTCATACAGACTTTTCAGCATTTCGCTGCTCCACCCTGTAATGAGAGAGACCTTTGCATTCGGATATCGTTCCACATATGTTTTTAACACTTTCGGAAGCCAGTGCTGCCCGATAATCGAGGCGACGGCAAGCTTTAATGTGCCGTGAATCTCACCCTCAAGTTCATCAATGTTTTCTCTGATTCTTTCTTGCCGATCCGTGACGTCATTTGCAAATTGTATGATTTTTTCTCCTGCCGGCGTTACCGTAAGTCCTTTTTGAGACCTAAGAAAGATCTTTGTTCCCCAGGCTTTTTCAATGGTCTGCAATCGCTGGGACAGAGCCGGCTGTGACACGAATAACCGTTCGGCAGCCTTCCTCATGTTTAATTCCTCAGCTAAAACTACGAGCATATGAAGCTCTTGAAGCTGCATGTCGTCCTCCTTTTCAATGCCTTTTCGTATTTCTTATCTACCATTCTAATAAAATAAAGGCTGCCGAGGCAAGCGCCACTCATATGTATGCGTTTTCTTTTTCCGGCATGCAAAAGAACAAATAGGCTGATCGTGCGAGCCTACTTATTCAATGATCTGATATGGCTGCTCAACTGCTTTAATACGACTCTTCTCGTGAAAATGCCTTCAAAGACGCCTTCATCATTTTCAACGCAGACAAAGCCGTTGTTAATGACCATGCTGAACCCTTTGATAATCGGATCATTGATGTGGAGACGGGGAATGTCTTTCAGCATGACTTCCTCAACCGTAATTTGATCCAGCTTCTCAAACTCGATCCGTTCAAGTCCGAAAATGCTGTTCATAATCATATTTGTCCCGATCAAACCGTGCAGACGGTACGAAGCGTCAAGGACGGGAATGGCGGTATAGCCGGTTTTCGTCAGCACTAATAGAGCATGCTCAAGGTTGTTTCCGACTTGAACGTGCGCCACTTTATCCGCCTCGATCATAAATTGTCCGACTGTTGCATCAAGAAGCTGATCTGATTGTAAGCTAATCATGTCACTTCGACCCCTTTACATTTTTCATCAAAGCATGTATTCCCTATATTGCAATAATATAAACATTATCATTTTTTGTCGAAAAGTTTCCGTCAATAAAAAAGATACTCTTTGCAATCGAGTATCAATTTATAGGCCGCTGATTAATTTTCATTCCGAAAACGGTCATAGAGCGTTACGAGTTTTTTATAAGTGGTTCCATCAACGCTTTTTGACCCTGCTTCTATATCGTTGATTTCGCTGGTCAAAAGCTCAATGGCATATTCTTGATTGATCAGGATATTCAGCAGAAGTTTCTGTTCTTCTTCCGTAAATCGTTCACCGATAAGACTCATACGTAATCAGGCCCCCTATTTTTAACTGAATACCTCCGAAAGCAATGTGAAATTTGCTTTCAGCTCTACCGCTAGAATAAGTAAACAGAAAAAAATCGTCAACCGCATAATTCGACATTTTGCGGATTCTGTATGAAATATTATTTTGTGTAACGATTGGCATAACTGAATGCTGTGCAGGAATCGGGCTTGATTTTCGCTTCAATGCCCATCGAGGTAATGCGGCCGGTCATTTCTTGTATCAATTCTTTTGTCAGTCCTTTTTGACCGATATCCAGATGCACTTCAAATGAAAGATCCGCCCCTTCATCCGCAAAAGGCAAGAGTAAATCTGTCATTTCCATAAGACGGCCGTCGAGGATGTGCGCAGCCATCTCCTGGCTGAACGCGGTTTCCAGCGAAATTTTTTCGCGAAGGCTATGTATCGGTCTTGCAAGATCATGATTTTTCAAACAGCCCCAAGCTCCCTTGCCTGTACGGTGCAAGTGTATAGCCGTAATAAACTTTGTGAAGTCGCGGTAAACTTGTGAATCAGTCCCTACAGACAGCACGTATGCTGAACGGGGGTCTTTATTGACAAAGCGTTTCAGCCGCTCCGTCACGTCTTGAAAGGTCATCTGTGCCTCAGAAAGATTATAAAACAGAAAAGAATCAGCCATGTACGGACACTCCTCTTTCCAGAGTCTACAACCAAACGAACAAGCACGTTCCTTTGCATAATTTAATAAAGCTCCGCTTGCGGAAGACCGGAAGCTTGGTCAGCCTGAAAAATCAAATCAAATTACTGAAGGAGCTCAAAAATTTCAATAGAAATCATGTCAATGTTATCAAACGGATATGTGTTAGGTTTTTCACCTTTTTGGAAAACCGTCAGTTCAAACGTTTGATTTTTTTCGAAATATTTAACACTGCAAATTTTTTCGCCGTTAACTTCAAAATAACGCTGCATCGGCTCGTTAGCCGCTTCCGCTGTTTCTTGCAGACTTTGCAGCCGCGTGATGATACCCATTAATTGTGACATTCTAAAAAAAGACTCCTTTCAAAAAACAACTTCAAATCAACAAGTATTTATTATAATACAAGTTCTACAGAGCATCATACCATAAAGTAGACCGGGATGGCATTTTCCCGCTGGATTTTCAAAAAGAAATAAACGGGAAAACCGTGTTTTCGAATAGTTTGAAGCTTTTTTCGGAATGTCATACACCTTTCAAAAATAATTTTTCGCTTTTTGAGCCGCCATTATCAGATGTATGTAAGGAGAAGCCTTTTTATGCGCAGACGGCATAAAAAAACTTGGCGGGGGTAGCGCCAAGTTTTTTCGGATCTTGATCTGATAGAGGGGTTGGGGAACAGAGAGTAACTTCTCTCTATAACCAAATGATAATGATTATCAGTATCATTGTCAATCGTTTTTTAAAACTTTTTTCAAATGAACAAAAAAAGCGGCATACAGCCAGCCGCTTTAAAGTAACCCGTCCTGTTCATATAAATAAGAGTAAGGCAGATCGATAAATAAATACATATTGTCATCCATCGGGTATGAAAAGGTTCTGATCATCTCACCTGTCTCAATATCACTGTACAGGTCACTGAAAAAACCTTTTCTTGAATTCCGCATCTTCATGATGTTTTCTAAAAAGTACGGACGCCAGCTCCAGTTTTTCTCCATGTATTCAGGCTGATAAAGCCATTCGCCGGACTGCTTGAACACATTTCCCGTCAGCTGATAGCCTTCTTCATCACACATATAAATTCTGAAACAGCAGTCCGTCAGGTTTTCCGCCAGTTTTTTAATAAACTCATCGTCCGCCTGATGGGTTTTCTTCAGTTCGGAAACTGCCTGATTGACCCGCTTATAAAAATTCTCAGAGTGTTCATATACCGTTTCCAGCTTCTTTTTTTCTCTCGTGATAAATTGCTGAAACTCCGTTTTCAAGCGTGCTTTTAACAGGCTCCGGTCTATAAAATCGCCGCTCGGCGCCTGCAGATAATAGCCTTGAAAAAATCGGCCTCCGTTTCTCCATGCGTACTGGAGCTGGAAATCAGCTTCTATATCTTCATACAGCAGTGCGGCGCCGATTTTTCTCGCCAGCAATGAAATGCTGTACAGCACATGCTCATATGATGGTGACGGCTGAGATACCTTCAGCGCCTGCAAATCTATTTTCAGAAGGTCCGGTGAAAGGAGCGCGATTCTGTCCAGGTTGCTGCTCTCCTTACCTATATTGTCCACCGCGATTTTAATGCCGTATGTACGATAGTAGGCAAGCATATGGTACAGCTGTTCAATGTCGCCTTCGAAATTGTGCTCGGTGATCTCAAGCACAATACGGTTCAATTCAATGCCCTGCTCTTCGTATTCTTTCAAAAGCTCAAGAAAGCTTTCGCCGTGGTCAAGCATCAATACATTCGCATCCTGATTGATAAAAATCAACAGATCACGATCAGCTTCTTTAAACCTCTCCAGCGCCTGCCTGATGACTCTGTCATCGACCTCAAGCTTATATTCTTCCGGAATGCCGGAATCTAAGAAAAACGGCCCAAGGCTCTCAATCTCCGCATCTGCCAAAATCCGCCCAAGCACTTCGTAGCCTACGACTCTTTGTTCCTCAGCGTTAAAAATCGCTTGGTAATACGGAATGACATCATCAATATTCGTCAGTATATCAAGTGGGTCCAACATGTTATCACCTGCTTCTCTATCTTTGTCTGATTATACACAATTATATCAGCACCACAAATGTTTAGATTAGGGGAAAAGGAGGCAGTATGGCAGCAGCTTAAAATAAAAGGGGAACATTTTTAAGATCACTCTTCAGACCGGTTAATTAAGGACGTTGTTCATTTGTTTCGCAATCACAAATAAAAGGATAAATATAAGAGCATTATAACCGGCAGCTGTCCAAAAATAATGGCTCCAATCAGTGCTGTTAAATATCCAATCATCATCATGTTTCAACTGAAAGAAAGTTCCTTTTTTCTCTAAAGTGCCACATGTAAGAGTTGTTAACCCGCCAACACTCTCGGAAACGTCAACTCCATACATTGAACCGGCATGATCAGTATAATTTATTGGCATGTACGTATAATCAGATAAAATCTTTCCGCCAGCTTGGTTGGCAGAGACACATATAATACAGCCGATGTATCGCCTCCGAGCCCACTCAAATACTCCCTGGCTTTATAATTTCGTTTCATCAGATGTAAGATTGGTATTTTGATAATACTCCGGAGTAAAAGCACAAATAATAAAGTACCAAATATTAAAGATGATAACGAAACTGCTTACAAATAGTACAACGAACCATTTTCATAATTTCTTCAATTAATCGCCCCTTAATCTTTCAAAATTATATCATAATTTTGAATAGAAAATAAAACAAGCGAACGGCGGCTTTAACGTTCGCTTGTTTTGCAAAATAATCAATATATGAAAAATTAAAACGGATAAGGATTCAGCCATTGCCCCCCGTCCATTGTGATACAATCCCCGTTTATGTAGGACGCTTCATCAGAAAGCAAAAACGCTGCCAACGCGGCGATTTCCTCCGGTGTGCCCAGCCGGCCGAGCGGCACACTGTTCATAGTGCGGGACACCGCTTTTTCCGATTCAAACAGCTTCTCCGCACCGCCTGTCCGTTCAATCGGGCCTGGGGCTATCGCGTTTGTGCGGATGCCGTATTTGCTCCCCCATTCAACGGCCAGCGTTCTTGTCAGTGACAATACCCCCGCTTTGGCTGCAGCGGAATGAACGACACCCGCTCCCGCTCCCCATGCGTATGTAGCGGCCATATTTAAGATGACGCCCTTCTGCTCCTGCTCGATCCAATGCCTTGCCGCTGCTTGGCTGCAGAAAAATGTGCCGTTTAAAACAATCTCAATAACAGCTTTCCATCCATTGGGCGTCAGCTTCTCTGCCGGGCAAATAAAGTTGCCGGCCGCATTGTTAATCAGCGCATCGAGCCGGCCAAAGACTTTTTTCGCTTCTGTAATCATGTCTGAAGCGGCGGAATCAGAACGGACATCCATTTGAAAACAGGCGACCTGTCCCTCAAAGGTCTCAATTTCTTTTTTTGTTTCCTCAAGTGCTTCATGGTTCCTCCCTGTCACCATGACGTGCCATCCTAATTCAGCCTGTTTTTTCGCCATTGCTTTTCCCATGCCGCTTGAACCGCCTGTAATGATTACCGCTTTCTTATCCATAACAAACCCACCCCTTTTTATTGAATGAATAATCATTCATAATTTTATCACAGATGTCTATCCGCGTCATTACATGCTGAGAAGGGATTTTTCAGCCAGGCTGATGATATAATAGAACAACTCTGACAAAGGTTGGTTTTACATATGGAGAAAATGACCAGAAGAACATTTTTAAAAAGAGGATTCGGCATTTTGGGTGCAGCTCTCGCAATGGCTTGCGGAGGTTACGGCTATGCCCGGTATATTGAACCGCGCATGATTGAGATCACCCGGCATACAATCACCAGCCGCCTGATCCCCCGCGGTTTTGACAATTTTAAAATCGTTCAATTCAGCGATACGCATCTCAGTGATGTGTTTACATCCGGTGACTTGAATAAAGCAGCGGAAAAGATCAATCAGCTGAAACCCGATCTGCTCATCTTTACGGGAGATTTAATTGATAAGCCGCATTTATTTAATGATCACCAGCATGCACTCGCCGTGCTGCAAAATCTTGAAGCTCCCTTCGGCAAACTTTGTGTTTACGGAAACCATGACCACGGCGGCTACGGTACGAACACGTACAAGGCTCTGATGGAAGCGGCTGATTTTCAAGTGTTTCGAAACGGCTACCATCAGGTGCAGCTGACAGACGGAAGCCGGATTGAATTCGCGTTTTTGGATGATGTAATGCTCGGAAAACCCGATTATGAAGGCACCCTGTCACGCCTTTCCGAAGATGCGTTTTCCATTTTAATCGTCCACGAGCCTGATGCCGCTCTCAAGACAGGCGGATATCCCGTAAACCTCCAGCTGTCGGGACACACTCACGGCGGCCAGGTCCAGCTCCCGTTTTTCGGCCCTCTCATTACGCCTCCTTACGGAAAAACGTATACCGACGGCATGTATACACTGCATGACACAGCCGTTTACGTCAATCGCGGGCTCGGTACGACAAGACTGCCGTATCGATTTTTAGCCAGACCGGAAATCACGCTGTTCACATTGAAAACCGAGCAAAAATAAGACTTTTATCCTGATGCACAAACACCCCCTCCGTAATATGTATATGGAAAAGAGCAAAAAGGAGGGTGATGAAACTGCTGACATATCAAGTGAAACAAGGAGAAACCATCTCAAGCATTGCGCAAGACTTCAGAATAAGCACTGCTGCTCTCCTTCAGGCAAATCCCTCAATCCAATCGGTCATATACGCGGGACAGCATATTATCATACCGAATCTTCCCGACCCATCCACCATTCCCTACTCCATCATCGTGTATATCGGAGCGAAGAAACTGGAGTTATACCGCCTTGGCAGGCTCATCCGTACGTACCCCATCGCAGTCGGAAAAATATTGACGACCACGCCGACCGGAGAATTTTACATCGTGAACCGCCAGCCTAAGCCCGGCGGCCCGTTCGGCGCTTATTGGCTCAGCCTCTCTAAAATTCATTACGGCATTCACGGAACAAATAATCCTTCCTCCATCGGCAAAGCGGTATCAAAAGGATGCATCCGGATGTATAATCAGGACGTCACTGAACTTGCCGCTACCGTTCCTAATGGAACAAGGGTGACTATTATAAGATAGAAAGATCTTATTTGTTAATGGAACGAGCTGATGATAATATATTACAGTGGGACCTCTAGGGTAAGGAGCGTGTTTATGGATATATTTAAAAATCGCAATTTTGTCCGTCTCTTTTTCGCAGCACTCGCTTCTCAAATGGGAACGACTGTAGGTAATATGGCTTTCGCTTTTTACTTGCTGGACCATTTTTCAAACCAGCCGGCATACACGACTCTGGCTGAGCTGATGTATTCACTGCCGACAGTTTTCGTATTTCTGATTGTCGGTGTCGCAGCTGACCGGCTTGACAGGAAAAAGGTCGCAGAGAATTGTGACTGGATCAGAGCCGGACTGACGATCGTATTGTTTGCCGCATTATACACCGGGAGCATCCCTCTCGTGTTCTGTATTTTGTTCATCAGAAGCGCCGTGACCAAGTTCTTTTTCCCGGCGGAAGCCAGCCTTGTACAAGCTATTCTGCCTAAGGAGCATTACGCGAAAGCGGCGGGACTTAACCAGATTCTGTTCAGCATCTTCATGGTATTCGGCGTCGGTATAGGCGCGTTTATGTATAAAACGATCGGTATTCACGGAGCCATCATCCTTGATTTTGTCAGCTTTATTGTATCAGGCTTTCTGATCCGCGCGTGCCGCATTCCGAAAGAAGCCCGTCAGCCGAACGGCCCTTTTAAATGGGGAGATTCGTTTCTGAAAGACTCGGTCGCTGATTTTAAGGAAGGGATCGTATATATTGTTAAAAACAAATTGCTTGCTTCCCTTATTTTCGGCTTTTTTATCTTTGGTTTTGTCAACGGCGGCTTTGCCGTACTGCCGATGTTTACGATGAAATACGGACTTGCGCCTGATCATTACGAATCACATACTTCCATCTTCACCGTCGCACTCGGCTTCGGCCTGCTTGCAGGAAGTGTGATCGGAACGATGATCGCAAAAAAAGTCAAACCGCATCATTTGATGTCGATTCCTATTTTGGCAGCCGGACTGCTCATTTTTGTCCTCGGCTATACGGATAAGCTGTGGATTTATTATGCGGCGGCTTTCGTCCTCGGCATGTGCATCGGCCCTGTCAATATCGCCATCGGCGGCTGGATGCCGAAAATCGTTCATCCGAAAATAATGGGCCGGGTCAGCGGCTGGCAGGATCCTTTTATGATGTTTGCCCAATCGATTACACTCGGACTGGTCGCCCTGTTATTTCCGAAATTCGTTACCAATATTGATTACCTTTATTACGGCATGGGAATCGTGATTTTAGCGGTATTTGTGTTCTATTTTATCGCTCTTCCGAAATACAGCGCCGAGACAGCAGAGATCGATGTGCAGCAATCATTAAAGGCTGATTCTGAAAAACATGCGAAACCTGTCTAATAAAGGAAAAAGATGCGCCCTTTTCATCAGAAAAAGGCGTATTTTTATAATCAATATTTGCATTTCAACGCTAAAAAAGTATAATCTATATATGAACTTGATCAATGCAAAGGAGAGAAATAATGGACGACCACGCTTATTCGAAAGAGCTGCAGCCAACCATCGAGAATCTTTCAAAAGCTGTTTATACTGTGAACCGCCATGCAAAAACCGCCCCCAACCCTAAATACCTTTATCTGCTGAAAAAACGGGCATTACAAAAGCTTGTGAAAGAAGGCAAAGGGAAAAAAATAGGGCTTCACTTTTCAAATAATCCCAGGTTTAGCCAACAGCAGTCAGACGTACTTATCTCTATCGGAGACTACTATTTTCACATGCCTCCAACAAAAGAAGACTTCCAGCATCTTCCGCATTTAGGTACGTTAAATCAATCGTACCGCAATCCTAAAGCACAAATGTCTTTGACAAAAGCGAAAAACGTATTGCAAAAATATGTGGGCTTAAAGGAAAAACCGCTTGCCGCCAACAGGCAGCAGCCCGCTTATCATAAACCCGTATTTAAAAAACTTGGTGAGAGTTATTTTTAATTCCGCCGCAAAAAAAGCCGATGCGTCATGCATCGGCTTTTTTCTATTCAATCACGTACGTATCCACTTTTTTAATGAGCTCGCTGATTTCAGGCTTGCTGATCTGTTCATCCGCTCCGACTACTTCGCCCCGGTGGCGCAGGTCGTCCGTAATCAGGGACGAGAAAATCATAATCGGCACATCAGAGCTTTGCGGGTTATCCTTAAGGAGCTTCGTCAAACGATGCCCGTCCATTTTCGGCATTTCAATGTCACTGATAATCATGTCAATATGGTCTGACAGGTTTGCTCCGTTATCCGTCAGTTCCACGACGTAATCATACGCTTCTTTTCCGTTTTCAAACGTAACGATTTCACTGTACCCCGCCTCAGTCAGCTCATCCGTCAAAAGACGCATCAGAAGCGGCGAATCTTCAACGATGATCAGTTTTTTACCCGCCCGTCTTTCATCAAATCCTTCCTGATGGACATGATAAGTCTCAACTCCGGATGCCGATTCAATATCATAAATGATCTTTTCATAATCAGGCAGAAAGATCATCGTGTCTTCCAGTTTGATGATTCCCGTTAAATGCCGCTCCATCCCCTGGTTCAGGGAAGTCGGCTTTTCAATCGCCTCCCAGGACACCCTGTGGATTTGTGAAACGGAACCGACGTGAAAGACGATTTTCCGCTTGTTGAATTCCGTTACGATATATTTATCGTCTTTTGCTTCTTCGGCATCAACGCCGAAAAAGGTATACAGACTGATGACGGGAAGAATTTCGCCTCTCAGCTTAATCATCCCTTCTACGTCTTTATGAGACTGAGGCACAGATGTGACATCTACCGGCTGAATGATTTCCCGGACTTTCATCACATTTATGCCAAATGTATTGACACCTACTTCAAATTTGACGATTTCTAATTCGTTTGTGCCTGAATCCAATAAAATATCGTATTGTTGTAAAGACAATTCAATCCCTCGCTATCCGCATTCAGTATTGTACTGTATATATCGGCTGTAAACGGAAAAAGTGAATGTATTCGATCCAACTGGCCATGAACTCTTTATAAAAAGATGCTTTTTTCTGATATCCCATTGACTTTTTGACATCGAGTGGTAAAATAGTCAAGGATTTTTCAGGAAGAAGGGTGTAATAAATGGGTACAGTAGTCATATTCGACCAAGATCAAATGACGGTGTTAGAAGATATCAGCAAAACGGCTTACCTGCAAATGAAAAAAGAGGCGAAAGAGCGTCCCGACAAGCCCGCTCCATACATCTTATGGCGGGAAGACGTCAGCTTTGAATACGGGTATTAATGACATTCGCCACATATCACAATAGATAGATCATGATACAATGAAGACAATCATTTCAGCTGGTTGTCTTATTTTTTTCTGAAAGAAGGTATGTTTTCACATATCGGACATATACTCGGGATAGTTCAATAAAAAGATGACAAATGCTCAGCTAGTGGTAAAATAGGAGAAACTCAATATATAGTATAAGGTGATGAATTATGGAACATTTGCTTAATCCGAATGTAAAAGAAATTGAAATTTCAGGAATTCGCAAATTCTCAAATCTTGTAGCTCAGCACGACAATGTCATTTCGCTTACGATCGGTCAGCCGGATTTCTTCACGCCGCACCATGTCAAAGCGGCTGCCAAAAAGGCAATCGACGAGAACGCAACGGCATATACTCCGAATGCGGGCGGCCTTGAGCTGAGACAGGCCGTACAGCTTTATATGAAGAAAAAAGCTGATTTGAATTATGAAGCTGAAACTGAAATCATCGTCACAACCGGGGCAAGCCAAGCGATTGACGCGTCTTTGCGGACGATTTTATCTCCGGGCGATGAAGTTATTCTCCCCGGACCGATATATCCGGGCTACGAACCGATCATCCGCATGTCGGGTGCCGTTCCGGTCCATGTGGATACGACGACACACGGATTTAAGCTGACGGCGCGGCTCATTGAAGAATCGCTGACACCAAAAACAAAATGCGTCATTCTTCCTTATCCGTCAAACCCGACCGGAGTGACATTGTCTGAGGAAGAGCTGCAAAACATCGCAGCCGTCCTGAAGGGCAGAAATGTTTTTGTCCTGTCTGATGAGATTTACAGCGAATTAACCTATGACAGACCGCATTATTCGATCGCGTCTTATTTGAGAGACCAGACGATCGTCATCAACGGCCTGTCAAAATCACACAGCATGACGGGCTGGAGAATCGGTTTCATTTTCGCACCGAAAGAAATTGCCAAGCACATCTTAAAAGTTCACCAATACAGTGTGACATGCGCGTCTTCAATCTCTCAGAAAGCGGCTCTTGAAGCGGTGACAAACGGTGTTGATGATGCGCTTATTATGAGAGAACAGTATAAAAAGCGGCTTGACTATGTATATGACCGTCTTGTTTCAATGGGGCTTGACGTCGTAAAGCCGTCAGGCGCATTTTATATCTTCCCTTCCATTAAGTCATTCGGAATGTCATCGTTTGATTTTAGTATGGCTCTTTTAGAGGATGCAGGTGTGGCTCTTGTGCCCGGCAGCTCGTTTTCAAAGTTGGGTGAAGGGTATGTGAGGCTGTCATTCGCATATTCACTGAATACATTGAGAGAAGGCTTGGACCGGCTGGAAGCATTTATTTTAAAAACGAGAGAATCCATGCAGACTATTTAAACAACGGCATAACGCCGTTGTTTTTTATTGTTTCGGGAATGTAATATGAAAGGCCGTGCCTCTATCCGGTTTGCTGTCTACTTGGATAGCTCCCTGGTGGTTTTTAATAAGGTTGAATGTGACCATCAGCCCCAGGCCGGTTCCTTTTTCTTTCGTTGTCAAAAACGGTTCGCCTATTCGTTTCAGCACGTTTTCCGGTATCCCGTCACCCTCGTCTTTCACCGTCACATTAACGGAATACTCATCTTCTGTCATGATGATGTGAACCGTTCCCCCATCCGGCATCGACTCAACGGCATTTTTAATCAGATTGATAAACACCTGTTTCAGCTGATTTTGATCACCGTTAATATACATGCTGTCATGTTCGTAATCCGTTTTGATAAAAATCCCTTTAAGATTTGCCTGCGTCTCTAAAAGAGCGGTCACTTCACTTATAATTTTCTTTAAGTTTACACGCTCTTTCACGGCGTTTTGCTGAGGTTTGGCAAGCATTAAAAGCTCACTTAAAATCAATTCGATTCTGCTCAGTTCAGAAAACACAATTTCAAAGTAATGTTCGTTTTCCTCCATCGTCGGCTTCATGAGCTGTAAAAATCCTTTGATCGCCGTCAGCGGATTGCGGATTTCGTGAGCGATTCCCGCCGCCAGCTGCCCTGCGATAGACAGCTTTTCCGACTTCAGCATTAATTCCTCCGTCTGCTTCCGCTCAGAAATATCACGCAGAATGACCTGCACGGCCGTTTCTCCGAAAAACGTCGTCGGAATGCAGACCATTTCCGTGTAGATCAGCCGGTTTTTAAAGGTAAACCACGATTGCTTAATAATTTCTGACTCGGTCTTTCGGTTGATAATATTTTGGATCCGCTGTTTCACGCCGTCATGATCACAGGGATGAAGCTGATCATAGACGTTTTTCCCGATTAAATCTTCATATGTTTCAGCCTCAAACAGCGAAATACCCGACTCATTCATGAATACCCATTTATCATTGTGAATCACGGCGATCGTGTCAATTGAATTCTGAATGAGGAGCTGATAACGCTCTCTGCTTTTTTGCAGAATCGTTTGGAATTTTTTCCGTGAAGAAATATCAATCAGAAGCAGCAATTCCGCCCGCTGATTTTTATATGTCGTCGGTGCCGCCTTTACTTCTAAATGAACGGGCGTGCCGTCGAGCCTTCTCCACGTCTGTTCGATCATTCCGACTTCCATTCCTTTTTGCATCCGCACAATTCGGTTTTTCACAATGTCGTGATACTCTTCTTCAATAAACTCATAAGAGCGCCTGCCGATTACCTCGTCTTTGCTGTCGGCTCCCAGCATGGCAAGCATCGCGTTGTTGGCGTAGGCGATTGTGCCGTTGATGCTGACATATAAAGGATTCGGCAGCATTTCGACAAGACGCTCGAATTCGCCGTTTCCAGCCGCATCTTCCGACTGTTGTTCTGCCTTTTGCTTCTTTTGTTCATACATATAAGGCCGGCGGGGCGTCTTCTCCTCAAGCACCTTGATTTTGAGGATGATTTCCCGATCCGTCCCCTCCATTTGCGGTGTGACAATTTCCACACCCGCTTCAAGCCATACGATGGTATGATCTTTTTTAATAAGACGAAAGGTGCAAGGCATCAAATGATGCTCATTATAGAAGTAACTTTCAACCAAAAATTGATCTTCTTCATGCAGGAACGTTTTGAGAAATGACCCGATCATCTCTTCCTGAGAATAACTGAAGTACGATTTGCAGTTTGCAGAAATATACATAATACGCCCGTTAGACGTCAAAACGGCATGAAGATCGGTTTTCGATTGAAACTGTTTGACATGCTGAGTATCCTGTTCCACAGAATCCCTCCTTTGCATTATACTCGCACTGCAGGCTGGACACGGACTGATATAAAAAGAAATTCCACTAGATTGATTCGCTAAAAAATAAGCATTCTCCTTCTATTCTTATTGTGAACGTCAATTTTCCTGAATGAAAGAAAGGGCGCACGAGATGTTCGGCCGCCCTTTCATTTGTTATTTTTTATTGTATTTCTTTTCAAGCTCTTTGTAAGCGTCAACTGCTCCCTTGGCAATGTTTTTACTGATATGATCTTTATCATCTCGAACAGACGGAACGACGACGCTGAATGCCACTCGTGGATGTTCTGACGGATAATAGCCGACAAAGGTCAGGTTATACGTCTCTTGCCCCCACCAGTTTTTGTTCGTGCCATAATAGTGCGTCTGCGCGGTTCCCGTTTTTCCGGAAACATCAGCGCCGGAACCTTGGAATGTTGAATAAGCCGTTCCTTGAGGTGAGCTTGTGACCAACTTCATTCCTTTATGAACTTGGTCAAAATCGCTCGGGCTGTTATTTACTTTGTTCAAAATTTTAATATCTCGCTGTTCAATCGCTTTTCCAATCTTGTTTTTGCTGTCCGGTTCATGAATGCTTGTGACGATCCGCGGCTGGACGCGATACCCGCCGTTTGCGATGGCTGAAATATATTGAGCCATTTGAAGCGGCGTATACGTATCAAACTGTCCGATCGCAAAGTCAAGCAGTAATCCCCCGACCATTTGCGGATTTGACTGCATGCCCGCTGATTCCTGCGGAAGATCAATCCCGGTCTTCACACCCAAGCCAAATTGGGCGTAATAGTTGCGCATTTTTTTAATATCGTCTAATCCGGCCGGCAGCATGCCGTGCGGAACGTAGGTAATGCCCGCTATATGCATGGCCACATGAAACATATATATGTTTGAACTTCTTTGCAGCGCGGTCAGCTCAGTAATGGTCCCCATTTGTGTCCACGAGTGCTTTTCCGTGCCGTCTTTAAACTTAAGCGGTGCATCGACAAACGTTTTATAATGCGGGAGGCCGCTTTGGTAACCCGCAAGAACAGTCGCTCCTTTAACAGAAGAGCCCATCTCATATTGGGTCGTAAATGCTCCGATCGCAAAATCCTGTGTTTTATTTGTTTCGAGATCGATGCGTTTCCCCGCCATTGAGAGAATATCCCCGTTGTTCGGGTCCATCATGACGGCAAATCCTCTGTCAACCATAAAGTTGCCTGCGGCGCGGCTTCTTCTCAGCTCTTTTTCAATGACTTTTTCAACTTTCGACTGTAATTCCATATCGAGCGAGAGCTGCAGATCGTAGCCTCTGCTGCCTTCATCGACGGGCTTTTGGCTGACGACCTCACCTTTGCTGTTTTCCACATACTCTACTTTTTCTTTATGTGCGTTTAAATAGTCTTCATACTGATATTCAATGTAGCTTTTACCCACCCGGTCATTCAGTGAGTAGCCTCTTGTGACATAATAATCTTTCCGTTCGCCCAACAATCCCTGTTCCGGTGTCGTCACACCGCCGAACAGAGAGTACAGCGTTTTGTCGTATGGATATTTCCGCGTCCAGTCATTGATCACGTCAATGCCGGGGAGCTCTTTCAGGTGCTCGGATACGACGGAAACTTCTTCATATGTCAGGTCGCTTTTTGGTTTTTGCTTGTTGTTTTCATGCTCGTCAAGCAGTGAACCGCTGTTTCCGTTTCCGTTCAGCTTATTCGGGTCCATTGATTTGACGACTTGCGGCTGATAGGCGTTGCCGCTTGAAAAACGCGTATAAATCGCCGCGATTTCCAGCTCTTTTTTATTTTTTTTGATCGCGTCAATCTCCTGCTTCGGAACGCGTTCAATCTGGCGTTTGTATACTTCTTGGGATTTCAGGCTGTTTTCTGAATCCTTCATAAGCTTTTCCGCCTTCTTCGGATGTGCGGCAAGCCAGTAATCAATGATATTTCGATCCTTCATAAATTCAGTATCAATATGAATCAGTGCGGCAAGATTTTTTGCCGTTTTCAATTTGTCCTTTGCCGAGGTTTTTGAGGTAGAAACGTATACAATTTCAGGCACGGCCTGGTTATCAACCGCCACTCTGTTCCGCTTGTCATACATTTTTCCCCGCGGTGTCGGATAATAGGCGGTTTTTGCATTTGCCTTCTCCGCATCCTGGCGGTGTTTATCCCCTTCGACAATCTGGACGATGCCGAGTTTAAAAATCAGTGCCGTAAAGAGAAGGAAAACAACTAAAAAATAGAGATTCATTCTCAGCGCTCTGTAACGTTTCGTTTTTTTCTTTGGTTCGCGCGCGACTTCAGCCACTTTCTGTTACACCTCTCAAATCATTGAATATATTTACATAAACAGATTTTAATTGTAACATTTTTGTAAAAGTTGTTACAGCGAAAACGGGTAAAAAAAACTGTCAAGATCAAATTATCTTAAAATATATCTAACACTTCAAATAGTTTGAAGTGATGTAACGGATTTTAAAAAATAATACAGATCGTTTTTCCTGATATAAAGCCATTTTTCTGTGCTCAATTACAATTATGACAAACGTTTGTTGTCAAAGGAAATGGCTGCCTGCATTATGACAAAAAAGCTGTGATAAGATTTTTCATGTAGAAAAAAACTTCTCTGGGAGGCTATTAACTATGAAAAAAGCATTTCTCTTATCTGCTGCTGCGGCAGTCAGTTTGATTACATTCGGAGGCATTCAGCAGGCATCTGCCAAAGAGCTGTCATGCCAGCACGTCGTTACCGTAAAAAAAGGAAACACTGTACAGCATCTGACTCTTCAAGAGGCTGTTGAAAAACTACATATGAGAACGAGCGTGAAACAGCTGAACGTTAAAAATGAGAAAGAACTGACTCAGCTGCTGCAAAAACACGCAAAGCATTCTGATATGATAGTTAAAGACGTTCAAAAAGAAACACCGGCAAAAACGGCTCCGGCAGCTGCTGAAAAACCGAAAGCCGATCAAAACCAGCAAAACCAGGCTGCTGACAATGCAAAGCAGACAGATAACACAAACAACAGCAGCGAGAAAACTCCTTCTTCTGTCAGTGCGTACGAAAAGAAAGTCGTTGAATTGACAAATGCAGAGAGACAAAAGCAAGGTTTAAAACCTCTGCAGATTGATGATAAACTAAGCAAATCCGCTCACGCAAAATCACAAGATATGAAAGACAAAAACTATTTCGATCACCAAAGCCCTACTTACGGCTCACCTTTCGATATGATGAAGTCTTTCGGAATCACTTATAAAACTGCTGGTGAAAATATCGCCAAAGGACAGCCGACTCCTGAAGCTGTCGTTAAAGCTTGGATGAACAGTGAAGGCCACAGAAAGAACATCATGAATCCTGAGTTCACTCAAATCGGTGTCGGTTACGTAGAATCAGGAAACATCTGGACACAGCAATTTATCGGAAAATAAATAATAAAAAAGATTGCCCCTGCGGGCAATCTTTTGCTTGTCGAAAAAGTGACTGAGACGGTGCAAAAAGCGCTCAAAACCGGTGAAGCCGGAGGCGGCTAAATCTTTATTTACGAAGTTCCCAACACAATCAACATCCGTACGGGCGAAGAAGGGCCCGACACTTTATAAATTTATAAACTTTTGAAGCTCCCGGCACATAAGTGCTGGGAGCTTTTTTGTAAAATCTTAAACGTGATGATTAAATTGGTTTTGTTAGCCTTTGCTTCTTTGGTAATACTTTATTTAATAAAAAGTAGAATTTACCTATTTTTCTGTTGAATATTTTTTCAAAATTTAGTAATATATTGAATGGGTTTCTAAATAAATAGAGAAAGGAAGTTTCAATTGAAAAAAATTGTAATGACACTATTCACAGTTGCTCTTTTGACATCCGGGATTTTCTCAAACAGTTCAGAAGCGTTAGCCATGACTTCAAAAGGAGCAATTAAATTCCAAACAGATGCTAATACTTACTCAAAACACGCTACTTCTATTGTCGTAACAGGTACTATGTCTAATCATGAGCTAAACTGGGGTGTTACAGTTTTTCTTGAAAATAAAAAAGGAAAATTAGTCAAAGTTATAGATGTTAATGGCCATAATATTCGCAGTTTTAAAGTAAGCTTTTTGACGAAAAATATTCCAGCAGGCAAGTATGATGTGCAAGTAGCATCGACTTGGGGAACTCGAACCTACATAGGGGAACTGAAACACTATATTACTGTACAACATTAAAATTCATATTATTAACAAATGGGTTTAACGTTGATTTCATCTGGAATTCTCAAAAAACAACATGTAATGATGAAATCTCTGAATCGAGGATGTTTTCGTAAATCTCTTGGATTTTTTACGATACATCCTCTTTTATTTTTCAGTTTTGCTAGAAGGCTAATCTATAGAATTTCAATTTCGGATGCCCAATTATTAGGTTTTAATTGCGGGAATCAACTCGATTTATTGCTATGTACATTTGGGTTACTCGAATTCATAGTTGAATCAAACATGATACATCCTACTGTTGGAAAGTTGTATTAATCCTTATAACTATTCGGAAATCCCCCTTTTGATTTATAATAGACAGCCTGCATCAAACAAACGAGGGGGATTCCAAACAGTAGAATATTATAAACGGATACATGTTAATACATTACCCTGCCAAGTTCCTGTCTTCATTAAAGGCTCTAAGAATCAAGGTTTGCAGATCATTGTTTACAAAACACCATCAACAATACCGTAAGCCTTCGCTTCCTCGTATCCATAAAATATCGCGTTCGGGCAATCTTTTTTATTTCACCCAAAGCTTATAAATACTTTGAGTTCCGCTGTTTTCTTCACCTTGCGCGGAAAGCTTGTCGTATAATGATTTGGCCAGCGCCAATCCGGGCATTTCTTCTCCCATCAGCTCCGCTTCTTCAAGGGCGATTCCCATGTCTTTAATAAAGTGTTTCACGTAGAATCCGGGCGCAAAATCGCCTTTCAGCATACGGGGAGCGAGATTTGACAGTGACCAGCTGCCAGCCGCTCCGGTTGTAATGCTTTTCAGCACTTGTTCCGGGTTCAGACCGGATTTTTCAGCGTAAGCCATCGCTTCAGCCACTCCGACCATTCCCGCTGCAATCGCGATCTGATTGCACATTTTCGTATGCTGGCCGCTGCCGGCCGGCCCTTGATACTGAATGTTTTCCCCCATAACGGAGAAAAGCGGCAGGCATGCTTCAAACGCTTCTTTTTCTCCTCCGGCCATAATGGCAAGCGTTCCGTTCCTCGCGCCGATGTCTCCACCGGAAACAGGTGCATCCAAGGCGTGAATGGACTTTTCTTTGGCTTTCTCCGCAATCTTTTTCGCCAGAGACGGTTTTGATGTCGTCATGTCAATGACAAACGCCCCTTCTTTTGCGTGCCGGAGAATGCCGTTTTCGCCGAGATAGATTTCCTCGACATCACTCGGATAGCCGACCATGGTAATAATAATGTCAGCTTTCTCTGAAAGGTCTTTGACCGTCTCCTGCCAGACCGCTCCCTTATTCAGAATCTCTTCCGCTTTTTGTTTCGTACGCGTGTAGACTAAAACAGGATAGCCCGCTTCTAAAATGTGCGACGCCATACTGTTTCCCATGACGCCCAAACCGATAAATCCGACCGTTTTGTTCACTGCGCTTTCCTCCCATGATGCGATTCATAATATCATTCTTTCATGTCTATATTACCATATTATAGGCTGATAGAGACCGCGTTACAAGGTGAATTTAGAAATGGCGCTGATGAGATCTTCGCTCGCGCTCTTTAACATGTCAGTCGATTGCTTCACTTTTTCAAGCGTAACGAGCTGTTCATCAGTAGAAGCATTCACTTCTTCTGCGGCTGCCGCAGATTCTTGAGAAATGGCGGAGATGCTTTGAATCGCTTCTTGAATCGCGGCTTGTTCTTCACTCATTTTTTGAATGTCATTGTAAATATGATCTATACCTTGAACGAGAGACTGCATTTCCGTCGTAATCAGATTGAGGACCTCACCCGTTTCATGAATTGCGCTGTTTTGTTCATCATTCATTCTGCTTGCCTCAATCATCGCGTGTGACGCTTCTTTTGTCTCAGATTGAATCAGACGGACCGTCTCACTGATATGGCCGGAAGAAAGAGCTGATTGTTCAGCAAGCTTGCGGACTTCTTCCGCGACGACGGCAAAGCCCCGGCCGCTTTCTCCCGCTCTTGCGGCTTCAATGCTCGCATTCAGCGCCAAGAGGTTCGTCTGGTCTGAAATGGCGGATATTGCCGTCACGACTTCTTCTATGTTTTTCGTTTGTTCTTCCAGGTCATTCAGCATTGCCTCTACTTTTTTCGTTTCTGAATTGGCTTCGTTTGACTTCATCAGTAGCTGCCCGAGCGCGTCCAATCCTTTGTAGCTGGCATCCTCTGAAGATTTTGAGAGTTGTTTTATGCTGCCCGCGCGATCTGCGATTCCTTTTATTTTGACCGAGAGATTTTCTGATTTTTCATTGATCGTCTCAACCTCTGACGCTTGCTCTGTCGCTCCGGCGGCGACTTCCTCTATCGCTTTTGCGATTTGTCCGCTCGTTTCATTTGTTTCTTGTGAAATGACGGTTAGCTGGTCAGATGTATCAGACACATTTTCTGAGGAGGCCTTAACCTGTTCGACCATCTCTTTCATATTTTCAACCATTTGGTTAAAGTCTTTTGTTAACTCGCCTACTTCATCTTTTGATTTCGTCTGGGCGCGGACGGTTAAATCTCCCGCTGAGACCGAGTTTGTTTTGGCGATCAGCTGCTGAATCGGCCCGGTTATCGTTTTTGCTAGGAAATAGCTGAGTCCGATCGTAATCACAAGGGCGATCAGTGACATAAAAATGCTCACCGTGTTCATTTTATCGGCTACTCCCATCAGCTGATCTTTTTCAAACTGCGTTCCGACTTTCCACCCTGTTTCTTTTACCGTTTGGTAGACGACCATGTTCCCCTGCAGCTCTTTGATGCCTTCTTTATCCGTGGTGATGTCTTTTAACGTCTGATCTTCCGAAATATTTTTTCCCTGTTTTTCCGGATGCGCCAGAAGAGAGCCGTTTTCATCCGCCAAAAACGCAAATCCTTTATACGGTACCTTTTGCTCGTTGACCATGCTCTGAATGGAGGACAGCTTCAGATCTAAGCTCGCCACTCCGACGACGGTTCCGCTGTTTTGAATGGCTTTTGACGCCGTCACGATCATGTCTCCCGTCACTGCATCTTTATAAGGGTCAGTCCAGACAACCTTATCGGGTTTTTCAGCCGCCATCTTATACCACGTTCTATTTGTCGGATCATAGTCTTTGGCAAAATCGGCCTTTGGATATGTAAACATTTGTTTGTTTGCGGTTCCGACGTACGCAAGCGCGACATATTTGTCATTCTGTCCGATCTGTTTTAACTCATCGTTAAAAAGCCGCGCGGTTTCTTTGTTCCCATCTGATAGAAAAGACCGGGACAATTCACCGCCTGCTAATCTCAATAATACGGTCTCATCATTTTTCAGCTGAAGCTCAATGTTCTGACCGAGTGAATTGGTGACATTCTCTGTCGTACGTTTTGCTTCATCCGTCATCATCGGCTTTAATGTCAAATATGAAGAAACCGTTAAAAAAACAACCGTTACGATAAGCATTGCCGATACAAACACAGCAATTTTGATATGCATTTTTTTAAACATAACCATCCCCTCCTGAGAGTTATATCGGTCTTTCGGTCATGAAAATGAATAAATCTTGAAATAAATATCAAAAATTTCCGCCATTTGGCGCAGCAAAAAAAGAGCCGTCATGCCGACAGCTCCGCCTTACGTAAAATATTCGATTTTCGCTTTCGGAAAATAGGTTTCGATATAAGATTCGAGTGTTTCCCTTAAGTCATGTTCTTCGTCCTTTTGGTATATATACTTGCCGATTCCGTAGCGTCCCCATTTGTATCTGCGCTTTTCTTCATCAAGCTCAAGCTTTGTTTTCGGATAGTTCTTCTCAATCACCCGTTTGGCCGGTTTTGTAAAACGGTGCTGGATCAGTTCAAATGTAATGTCATGCCGAACGTCTTCATCAAGCGCCGCATCCAGTTTCTCAAACAGTTCCTTATAGCCTTCCTCCCAGCCATCGTGAATATAAATCGGCGCCACGATGAAACCGAGCGGATAGCCCGCTTTAGCGACTTTCACGGCGGCTTCTATCCGTTTGTCGAGCGGAGAAGTTCCCGGTTCAAAGTTTTTAATGACATAATCCGCATTGATGCTGAATCTGAACCTAGTCTTTCCGTTATGTTTTGCATCAAGCAAATGATCGACGTGGTGAAATTTAGTCACGAATCTGAGCTGTCCCAATTCGCTTTGTCCGAAATGTTCAATGGCTCTTTTTAATGTATGTGTCAGATGATCAATTCCGACGATATCAGATGTACAAGAGGCTTCAAATCTTGTAAATTCCGGCGCCCGTTCTTTCATATACTCATCAGCCTGATCCAGAATCTCTTCCACATTGACATATGTCCGGATGTAAGGCTTTGACCCCATCGTCGTCTGCAGGTAGCAATAGTGGCAATGCCCCATACAGCCCGTCGCAAATGGAATGGCATATTCGGCGGACGGCTTTGAAGAATCGAATTTCAGTGTTTTCCGGACGCCGATTACCAATGTTGATTTCGCGTTCCGGTATTGCTGCAAGTGATTTTTTCCCGGAATATTCCGGACTTGATTATGTGATGTCGTTTCTCTGATCTCAAGCCCCATGTTTTCAAACTTATTCTTCAGCTCTTGTCCTAACGGGTATTCGAGCGCTCTCGGTTCAATATAAACAAGCTGGGGCACAAACGGCTTCAGCATAGACAGACACTCCCTTTACATATTCTCATGTTGTTACTTTCCGTTTAAAAGAGAGTGAATATGCGTTGTAAACATTTCCTTTGATCAATGATACCGGTCTTCTTCAAAAAGCTCGCTGTAAAGCGCTTCCGCTTCCTCATATGTCGAAAAGACCGCGTCATCTTCGGCCAGCGGATGATAGGTTTCGTATAAAAACAGAGACAGTTCTCCCTCATGATACGGGTGATGGACGATCTCCGCCTCTTTAATATGGGCAACATTGGCGGCATGCGGATTGCGGTAAATCACATAGACCGTATCCCCCGCTGCAAATGATTTTGTCATGATAATCCCTCCTGTTGAAAGTTATTGTTCCCCCCTTTTTTTCGAATATGAAAAAAACCAGACGGCTTACACCGTCTGGCTTTTGTATTACTTATTGAATGTTTCTTTAACGAATGCGACAACCTCTTCTGTCGTGCTCATAGACAAGATTGTTTCTTTGAATGATTCAGCTTCTTTTTTAGAAAGCTTGCTGATCTGCGTTCTTGCCGGAAGGATGGATGTAGCGCTCATCGAGAACTCATCTAAGCCTAAGCCGAGAAGAATCGGAATCGCAATTTCGTCTCCCGCCATTTCTCCGCACATGCCGACCCATTTGCCCTCTTTGTGAGCGGCTTCAATAACAAGGGTGATCAGACGGAGAATCGCCGGATTGTATGGCTGATACAGATAAGCTACGCGCTCGTTCATGCGGTCAGCAGCCATCGTGTATTGGATCAAGTCATTTGTTCCGATACTGAAGAAGTCAACTTCTGCGGCAAACTGATCTGCGATAACGGCTGTAGACGGAATCTCTACCATCATACCGACTTCAATATCGTCAGAAACCGCTACGCCGGCTTCGACGAGTTTTTCTTTTTCTTCGAGAAGAATCGCTTTCGCCTGTTTAAACTCGTTTACTGTCGCAATCATCGGGAACATGATTTTTAAGTTTCCGTATGTACTTGCACGAAGCAGCGCACGAAGCTGAGTTCTGAAGATTTCTTGCTCTTCAAGGCAAAGGCGGATGGCTCTGTAGCCTAAGAACGGGTTCATTTCTTTAGGGAGCTGCAGGTAAGGAAGCTCTTTGTCGCCGCCGATATCCAATGTCCGCACGACAACTGATTTTCCTTTCATACGCTCAAGAACCGTTTTATAAGCGTCAAACTGCTCGTCTTCCGTCGGAAGCTGGTCGCGTCCCATGTAAAGGAATTCCGTACGGTAAAGCCCTACAGCTTCTCCTCCGTTTTCAAGAACGCCTTTTACATCGTCAGGTGTGCCGATATTTGCGGCAAGCTCTACATGATGGCCGTCTTTAGAAACAGTCGGTTCATTGACGAGCTTCGCCCACTCAGCTTTTTGCGCCAGGTAAGCACTGTGCTTTTCTTCATATTTCTTTAACGTTTCACTGGAAGGATCGATGATCACATCACCATCGATGCCGTCTACGATTACCGTAACACCGTTTTCAATTGTCCCTGTAGCCGCTTTTGTGCCGACGACAGCCGGAATTTCAAGCGAACGGGCCATGATCGCGGAGTGTGAAGTGCGTCCGCCGATATCAGTTGTAAAACCTTTTACAAACTGACGGTTTAATTGCGCCGTATCAGACGGTGTCAAATCTTCAGCCACGATAACAACCTCTTCTGAGATCATGCTCGGGTTCGGAATTTCCACGCCCAGCAGGTGCCCTGTCACACGTTTTGTTACGTCACGGATATCCGCCGCACGCTCTTTCATGTATTCGTTATCCATTGATTCAAACATAGTAACGAACATGGAAGCTGTTTCTTTCAAAGCGAATTCAGCATTGACTGAATCTGTGCTGATTTTCTCCTTTACCGGGTTCAACAGCTCAGGATCACTCAGAACTAAAAGGTGCGCGGAGAAAATGTCAGCTTTGTCTTGTCCCAGTTCTTTTAAAGCATGCTCTTTAATTTTTTCAAGCTCTTCTTTAGAACGTACAATCGCTTCATCAAAACGGCTTACTTCAGCCGCAGCATCAGCAATGTTTTTCTTTTCAACCGTTAAGTCCGGCTCTTCAAGCCGGTATGCTTTCGCAATCGCAATTCCGGCTGAAGCGCCTATTCCTTTTAATTCTTGCATTACTCGCCGAGTCCTTCGCTTTTCATTGTTTCTTCTAAAGCGTTAAGAGCATCGTTTTCGTCAGCGCCTGAAGCGGAAATTGTGATTTCAGCGCCTTTAGCAATACCTAGAGACATAACGCCCATGATTGACTTAAGGTTTACTGTTTTGCCGTTATATTCTAAGTTTACGTCAGCATCGTATTTGCTTGCAGTCTGTACAAGAACTGTCGCAGGACGAGCGTGGATTCCGGAATCTGCTGTTACTTTAAATGTTTTTTGTGCCATGATTATCATTCTCCTTTAAATTAAAGCTATTTTACTACACAATATTATATCATACAGCCGTACTTGTCATCTGACAAGCACGGCGTATTTATATGCTTATTTTCCGATTTTCACAATATCTTTTTGTTCCCGTTTTACGGTACCTTCGGCCGAAAGGGAAATCGCTTCACCCTCGGCAAGATTTGTAAAGACAATCGGTGTCATTAATGAAGGAACATGAGGTTTAACCGCTTCAAGATCAACTTCAAGCAGCTTTTGTCCCGGTTCAACCCGGTCACCCTCAGAAACAAAAGAAGTGAATCCTTCGCCTTTCAGGCTGACTGTGTCGATTCCGAAATGAATGAGGATCTCTCTTCCGCCGTCAGACTGAAGGCCGATCGCATGTTTTGTCGGGAAAACATTCAGCACTTTTCCGCGGACAGGCGATACGACGATTCCTTCTTCAGGAAGAATCGCAAAACCGTCGCCCATCATTTTTCCTGAGAACACCTGGTCAGGCACATCGGTAATCGGATGGATTTCGCCGGTGATCGGAGAAGCGAACACTTCTTCACCCTGCTCGTTTCGGAGCGGATCTGCGATAACCTCTTCAACCTGCTGGCTGACTTCTTCTTGCGCGGATACTTTCGGTTCAGGGCGCGGCGTGCGTCCGGCGATAATATCCTGCATCTGTGTTTTTAAACCGTCAGAACGCGGGCCGAAAATGGCCTGAATATTGTTTCCGACTTCAAGAACGCCTGAGGCGCCAAGCTGTTTGAGACGGGCCTTATCCACTTTCTTCTGGTCGTTGACCGTAACGCGAAGTCTCGTGATACAAGCGTCAAGGTGCTTAATGTTTTCCTGATCACCCATTGCCTGCAGGATTTCATAAGGAAGGTCGCCGGCTTCGCCTGAGGCGCCCGCACCTTCATCCGCAGCCTCTTCTTCACGGCCCGGCGTTTTCAGATTGAACTTTCTGATCGCAAACCGGAAACCGAAGTAGTAAATGACGGCTAATCCTAAGCCGACCGGAATGACAAGCCACCAAGCCGTCCGGTTAGGCAGAATTCCGAACAGGAAGTAGTCAATCAGACCGCCTGAGAAGGTCATACCGATTTTTACATGCAGCAGCTGCATAACCATAAAGGAAAGTCCCGCGAATACGCAGTGAATCGCAAACAGGATAGGAGCCACAAACAAGAATGAGAATTCAAGCGGCTCGGTAATTCCCGTTAAGAAACTTGTCAGAGCGGCAGAACCCATGATTCCGGCTACAAGTTTTTTCTTTTCAGGCTTCGCTTCATGATAGATTGCAAGCGCTGCCGCCGGAAGACCGAACATCATAAACGGATATTTCCCCGTCATAAATGTTCCCGCCGTCAGCTGTACGCCGTCTTTGATCTGAGCCATGAAAATCCGCTGATCTCCGCGGATGATGTCTCCGGCCGCATCTTTATAGCTGAAAAATTCATACCAGAACGGCGAGTAGAAAATGTGATGAAGACCGAACGGAATCAATGACCGCTCAATCATCCCGAAAATAAAGGCCGCCAAGGTTGGATTCGCTTCCACAAGACCCGTGGAGAAAGAATTCAGACCGTGCTGGATCGGAGGCCAGATCACTAACATAATAAGACCGAGAATTAATGCGGAAATCGATGTGATAATCGGGACGAACCGCTTACCCGCAAAGAATCCGAGGTACTGCGGAAGTTCAATTTTATAAAACTTGTTGAACAATAACGCGGCCAGAACCCCGACGATAATACCGCCGAACACGCCCGTCGCCAAAGTGGGTATCCCCAGCATGTTAATATAGGCCGGATGGTTTTCCGCAAAAAACTTTGCCCGTTCAATTTTGTCAGACGGAATACTGCCGTTTGCCATAAGCACGGCGCTCATGGATACGTTCATGACCAAGTATCCGATAATAGCCGCGATTCCGGCAACACCGTCTCCGTTGGCAAGACCGATCGCAACCCCTACTGCAAAAAGAAGCGGCAGGTTGTCAAATACGATTTGGCCGGCGCTTTCCATGACATTCGCCACAAGCTGAACGTTATCATTGCTTAAGAAGTGCATGACTTGAATCATATCTTTGTTCTGCATGGCATTCCCTAACGCAAGCAAGATCCCCGCAGCCGGTAAAATCGCAACCGGAAGCATAAGAGCACGGCCGATTTTCTGGAGAACGCCGAATAATGCTTTAAACATAAAAGATGTACCTCCTCTGTTAGCTAGTGTGACCTTACAGCGAAAATTCATGACAACGAATTCACTGGCGCAAGTCTTCAGTTTAACCGTTTACATTTGCCCTTTTACACAACAAAAAAGGCATGAGTAAAAAGGGTGTGCAAAATAACGGGACCGTTCTTCCCGTTTTTTACCCTCAATCACTCATGCCTGATCGAATCAGTGACACGTTTTTAAGGTTTCAACTGAAATTATGAAATTTTATTGGTTAATCGGTACAAATGAAGCGTGAGATAAACCGCTTCCGCCTCATGAACTGGTTTTTTCAGTATTTGCTGCAAGATTTTTATCAGTTTCCAAGCAGTATTGTAGCATAGCGGGTATTCATTTTTCAATAATAACATTAACTTTTCTGGTTCTTTTGTCTGCTCTTCCCGATTAATCCTGTCTATGGTAAATCTGATATGCCGGATCAGCCGCAAATAGTGGACGCTTTCTTTATTCACTTTCATCTGGAAAGATTCCTCAATCACCTGAACGAGCCGGGACATCAGCTGTGAATGCTGATTGACCTCTGAAAGGGGCCGATTCGTCAGGGCGGAGTGGATATGCAGAGCGATAAAGCCGATCTCCCCTTCCGGAAGGCAGATTCCCGTCTTTTCATTAATCATGCCGACGACTTCACGGGCAATTTGGAATTCTTCCGGATAAAGCGTTTCGGTTTCCATGAGAAACGGGTTTTTAATGTCAAAACCCTGCTGCAGCCGCTTTACCGCAAAGGCGATATGGTCAGTCAGCGCAATATGGATATGCTCATTTAACGGTTGGCTTGTCCGCTTCTTGATATGATAAATGACGTCATTGGAGATGTCGACAAGTGTCTCGTCCACATAACCGAGGAGCTTTTTAAATTGTTTTTGTTCTTTTTCATCCTTTAAGATGAACATCTTGTCATACCCTTTATCTTCAATGACATCCGCTTGTTTTTTTCCAAAGCCGATCCCTTTTCCGATTAAGACGACCTCACTGTATCTATCATGTGTTGCGATGAGCACATTGTTATTTAATACCTTTTCAACTGTAAAGGACCCCTTCATGATCCTCAGCTCCTTTGTCATTCAATACCTCATATCGTACAAAACGAACGGAAAGCGCGTCAATTCTTTTTTTAGACGGTTGATCGTTCAATAAGGCGGTAATCAAGAACTTTCCTTGCCGGAGGCCCGCCGCTGATCCGGTTCTCAAGCATGTGAAAAGCCTGCTTTCCCATTTCTTTTGTTTGTATATCTATTGTGGAAATACCTAACATCTTGCTGATATCATGATTGTCGATGCTCAAAATCGCAAGCTCTTCCGGGATGCGCGTCCCATTTGCCTTGGCTTCAAGGTAAAGACCTGCGGATACTTGATCATTCGCCGCAAACAGCGCAGTCGGTTTGTCATCCCAGCTCTTCCATTTATGAAAAAGGGCTTTCCCGTCAAGCAGCGTCAGCGCCTTTTCCACAACCAGCTCTTCCCTGTAAGGCTGCCCGATCTTCTTGAGCGCCTCTTTGTATGCGGCAATGCGTACTTGACTGTTTTTTCCCTTTTTTCTGGCCAGGCTGATCGCTATTTTCCGGTGTCCTTTTTCTATCAGATAATCCAGACCGTGCCGAAATGCTTCCCGATGCGGATTACTGATGGAGGAAAGCCCTGCCGCATCAGTGTACTGGCAGAGGATGAGCGGTTCTTTCACGATAAGCAGATGTTCATCAGGAATTGCTTTGGAGCAGATAATCAGGCCGTCCACTTGGCGCTCCTGTAACTGTGATAAGGCAAAACGTTCTTTTTGCTGCTGATAATCTGTCTGGTATAAAGAAAGATGCACGCCTGACGCTTCGGCAGCCTCGGCAATACCTGCAACAAGGTCCGCAAAATACGGAAGATTCACCGACGGAAGCACAACGCCGATCATATCGGAAAAACCTTTGGATAAATGTACAGCATGAATGTTGCGCGTATATCCGAGCGATTGCATCGCTTTTTTCACTCTTTCTCTTTTGTCCTTACTTACATAAGGATGATCGTTTAAAACTCTTGATACCGTTGTAACAGAAACCCCGGCAGCGCCGGCAATGTCTCTGATCGTAGCCATGGCGTCCCCCCTTTCTTTTTTTCCCTTGATCTGGAATGCGTTTCATACAGTAAGCTAGAAACAGATACATCCTATTCGTTTGAAAGGAGAAGAACAGCGATGGGGATTCTTTGCTTAATCGGTTTGTGTCTGGCCATAGTCGGCGGCAGTTACCTTGCCCTGCGGCCCCTGAATGAAAAGCATGACATCAAACCATTTCAGCATTTTGATGATTTTTTCATTTAAAAGGTGATAAAAAAGGACGCTGCGTTCCAGAACCGTCCTTTTTTATCACAAAGCTTTCTATTTCAGAATCGTTAATTCTTTCGGATACTGCGTTAATGCTTCGGCGCCGTCTTTTGTGACGAACACATCGTCTTCAATGCGCACGCCGCCGACATCCGGCACGTAAATCCCCGGTTCTATCGTGTAGACCATGCCTTCTTTGAGGAGTGTGTCGTTCGCGCTGCTCATTGATGGGTATTCGTGAACCGAAATCCCGAGTCCGTGGCCGAGGCGGTGCGGGAAATAGTCTCCGTATCCGGCTTTTTCAATAATGCCGCGGGCTTTTAAATCGAGATCGCCGATTCTGACGCCTGGTTTGCTTAATTGAAGCGCCGCCTGTTCCGCTTTAAGCACCGTTTCGTAAATCTCTTCCTGTTTCGGGCTGATTGATTGGTATGCGAATGTTCTCGTAATGTCTGAACAGTAGCCGTCAAGAATAACGCCCAGATCAAACAGAACGAAATCGCCTTTTTTCAACCGGTCTGCACCCGGATTCCCATGGGGCTGGCCTGATTTTTCCCCGAACAGCACCATCGTTGAAAATGACATGCCCTGCACACCTTTTTTCTTCAGCTCAAACTCAATCTGCGCGAGTACTTCGGTTTCACTCACACCCTCTTTAAGCGCCGCGACACCGACTTCAACTCCGTAATCCGCGAGTTTTGCCGCTTCCCTGAGAATGCTGATTTCCTTCTCATCTTTCACGAGACGGAATTGGTTGAGCGTTTCTTCTGCCGAAACAAATGCCGCGCCCCCTGAAGCTTGTTTGAGCTGTTCTGAGCGGGAAAGAGAGATCGAATCCTTTTCAACCGCGATGGAATCAAGCCGCACATTTCGTTTTGTGAGCTCGGCTTTGATCAGCTCCCACGGATCTTCGTGATCGCCGTAGCCGATAATATCATGCTCCCACCCGGCGCTGCGGGCTTGTCCGGCTTCCATTCCCGGACAAACGAAAAACGGCTCCTGTTCCTGAAACAGGAACAATCCCATTAACCGCTCATGCGGATCCGTGTAAAAATCAGTTAAATAAAATACGTTTTCCTTTGTATGTATAAACGCCGCATCATGTCCTTCTTTTTTCAGCCAAGATGAAACACGTTCTAATCTGTTCATTTTCTGCTTTTCCTCCTTACCAAAGTGACTCTTTATTCATTCTATCAGTTTTCCGGCGTTTATGCTGTGAACGAACATTAAAAAAACAGCCGCCCGATGTGCGGCTGTCATGTTTATTTTAATAATCTCAGTCCGTTCAGAATGACCAGAATCGTGCTCCCCTCATGCCCGATCACGCCAAACGGCAGTTCCATCACCTGCAGAAAGTTGGCGCAGATCAAAAGGCAGATGACCGAGAGCGAGAAAACAATATTCTGCTTAATAATCCGGTTCATTTTCCTTGAGAGTCTGCACATTTTCACAAGCTTGTGAAGATCATTTTTCATAAGGACTAAGTCAGCCGTTTCAAGGGCCACGTCCGTTCCCCCGCCCATCGCAATACCGACGTCAGCGGTTTTCAGAGCGGGCGCGTCATTAATGCCGTCCCCCACCATGGCGATTGTGCCGTACGTTTCTTTCAGCTTCTTCACTTCTTTTGCCTTTTGGTCCGGCAGACAATCGGCAACAACCGTCGTCATGCCCGCCTCTTTTGCAATGGCAGCCGCAGTTTCAGACTGATCGCCGGTGAGCATGGCTGTTTTAATGCCCAGTGATTCAAGCTCAGCCATCACGGCTTTGGCTTCAGGTCGGATTTGATCCTTTAAGGCAAAGCAGCCCGCAATCCGGTCATCTTTTTTAACAAAGACCAGTGTAAAACCTTTATCCTTTAATTCTTTTCCCGATGTCTGCAAAAAAGCATCTGCCGCATCTTCACCTGCAAACCCCGCTTTTCCGACCATCCATTTGACGCCTTCTATTTCAGCCTGAACACCGAATCCGGACGTCTCGTCAATCGATAGATGTCCTGCGGGCGCGGCGCCCCGGCTTTCGGCAAATTCAGCTATCGCTTTTGCAAGAGGGTGGCTTGATTGCTTTTCCATTGCATACACCGCCTGCATGATCTCATCTTCACTTACATGTTCCGCAGCTTGAAATGCCGCGACTGCCGGCTGTCCCTTTGTGACCGTGCCGGTTTTGTCAAATGCGATCATCCGTACGCTTCCCAGCTGCTCTAAAAACACACTTCCTTTAACCAATAATCCGTTGCGGGCACCATTTGAGATAAGGGAAAGCGCAGCGGGCATAATAGAAGCGACAAGTGCGCACGGGGAGGCGACCACCATAAACACCATCGCCCTGTAAAAGGTTTCACTCCAGCTCCAGCCTAAAGCGAAATGAGGAATGAATAAAAGCAAAGCCACGGCTAACAGCACGCCTTTGACATAGACACTTTCGAACCGTTCAATAAATGCCTGAGCCGGTGACACGCTGTTTTGGGCTGATTCCACCAGCCGAATGATTTTTCTGAATAAAGACTGTTCATTTGTTTTCGTCACACGAACCGTTAAGGAGCCGTTTCCGTTTACCGTTCCTGTAAACACAGAATCTCCGGCTGTTTTTTCCGCCGGCATCGCTTCACCCGTAAGCGCCGATTCATCGAGGCTCGTCACGCCAGACTCAATGATCCCGTCTGCTGCTACGCGTTCGCCCGGCTTAATGACGATCATGTCACCGATCTTAAGTTCAGCAGCCGGCACCCGCTTTTCCCGTCCGTCCGCAAGCAGTGTCGCTTCCTCCGGTTCCAGTTTCATTAAAGATGTTAAATCACGGCTGCTTTTATTCATCGTATATGTTTCGAGCGCGCCGCTTAACGAAAAAATAAAGATAAGAACAGCGCCTTCAGCCCAATAACCGATCAGGGCGGAGCCGACAGCAGCAAAAATCATCAGCAGTTCCACATTTAACGCCTTCGTCTCAATGGTATCCTCAATTCCCTCTTTCGCTTTTGCAAATCCCCCGATCAGGAAGGCAAGGATATACAAAGTGACGGACAGGCCTTTTGTTTCGGTAAAAAACCAGGCCGCAAGAATAAGGACGCCGGATACGAGCGCCGCAATGAGTTCTGCATGCTGGAGCCACTTTTTTCCGGCCCGCTCTTCTTGTATGTGCTGTTGTGAATGGGTTTGTGTCATCACTTGTTCATTCATTATGAATTCTCCTCTCTAATTGAGAACGCAAATCATCTTCAATTCCCCGATAAAAGCAAAACAGCCGCCTGACAGGCAGCATTTTCACAGTGTTATCGCAGTGTTTTCTTTATTATAGCATGCCGGCGGAAGATTTCAATTATAATTGTTTTAATTTCTTTTTGATAATAATTATCATTAGTGTTTCTTCAGCTGTTCATTATATGCAAAAAAGGTGCGGGAGGAATTCCTCCCGCACCTTTTTATTTCTCTGACCATTCTTTTAATTGTGAGGCGGTCATCGGACCGACGATCTTTTTTTCGATTTCTCCTTTTTCATTCAGCAGAAATGACGTGGGAATCGTCATGACATCGTATTCCTTCATAAGCTCGCCTTTCGTGTCAAGAACAATCGGGAAAGTGAGATGGTGCTGACTGACAAAGTTTTGAACGGAATTTTTATTTCGCTCGGCATTCATCAAATTTACCGTTACAAGGCTTACATCACCGGACTGATGCTGTTCATAATACGTTTGGAACTGAGGCAGTTCTTTTTTGCACGGCGGACACCACGATGTCCAAAAATGCAAAATCGTTTTCTGCCCTTTATTCGGAATCGATATCTCGTCTCCTTCAATCGTCTTCATCAGAAACACGGCGGGAACTGCCTGTTTTTCTGATGAGGCTTTTGCTTCAGGCATCCAGACGGCGGCAGCTATCAAAAGGACTGCACATACAATTAGGCGGTTTTTATGCATATGATCTTCCTTTCACGCGTTTCGGATAGCTTGCCCTTCCTTATTGAAATGTATCAGCCTTTTCAGCTTTCGATCCGGGGCGCTGTTCTTCCGCCGCCCGTCAAAAACACGGAGACACCGAGGTCTTTGCAGATCGTCGCGTAATGTAAACTTGTCAGAAGAATCATGCCGGTATTCATGCCGAGTATAATGCCGAGCATTTGCAATTCCGGCATAGAACCGAGCACATACATCATCGAAAGCCCTACAATGCTGCTCCATACGTTATGATAAAACGCCGTTTTCACGTGGCCGATACCGATCAGACAGGCCTGAAGCGGCATCACAAACAGGTGAAAAAGAAAAAACGGCCACAAAAGCTGCAAATAATACTGCGCTTCCGGAGACTGAAAAAACAAATGGGTCAGCGGGCCCGCGAACTGAAACATGACCCAGACTGCCGGAATGCCGTAGCCGAATGTAATAAAAATCGCTTGTCTCAGCCGTTTTAGCACAATATCATATTGGGACAGCGCATACGCTTCTGAAATGCTGGGAATCATGACGACCATCAGCGAATGGGCGATAAATGCGGGAAACGAACCGATTGTCATCGCTACACCGGCAAGCATGCCGTATTGATCAATCGCGGCTGTCCCGGCTGCCCCGGACGCCAGCAGCGCTCCTTTCACTAAAAAGGGTTCAATGGCGTTTGTCACTGCATGAAATATACGAAGTCCCGTTGTCGGGATGGATACGGCCAGGAGGCGTTTCCGCACGTCTTTCCCGCGAAGATGAATGTGCTGATGGCCGGAAAGCGCCCTCCGCGCCAAAATAAACTGCGTATACAAGTAAACGAACACCACGACATCGCTTGCGACCAGCACAAATAATGAAATGAGCACGGCCATATCAATTTCAAAAGAGTACCATTGAAAAAAGATAAACAGACAAAGCACTTGAATGATTTTTTTCATGACATTCGCAACCGCGATTTTTCCCATTTGCTGCACACCCATAAAATAACCTCTGGCGATGGATGTAAAAGCGACGACTGGAATCAGCCCGATGACAATCCCTTTAATAAACGGGTGATACGTATCGAATACAGGAATGAACGGCAGCGCGATGCTTGCGGCCGCGGTTGAAAACGCGGTAAAAACGGCGGTCATTCTGAAGGCATGCCGGAGCATGCTTTCATGCAGCTTCTGATTGGATTCCGCGATGAATTTTGAAATGGAGATCGGAAGCTCCAGACTGGCGATGACGATAATTAAAAAAATGGTGGGCAGAATGCTCATGTAAAGTCCCATCCCATGCTCGCCAAGCTCCCGCGCCAGTATCATATTCACGACAAATTCCAGACATTCCGCGAAAAAGGCGGCGATGGATAAAAGAATGATCCCTTTCACAAATCGATTCATGGTGTCTCTCCTTGTCTCTCGTTCTTCCATCATCATATGAGACAAGTTCTGAAAATATTTTCGATTTCTCAAAATTGAAAAAAGCATAGCCGGGACATTTTTGATCCCGCTATGCTTACATCGCAAATACGTGTCTGCCGATCCGTTCGATAATTTTTCGGGAACGGATCCAGTGGTCAGATGCCGTTTTCGGATTGTAGAAAAACAACGCGTTCGTTTCTCTGCCCGGATGGTCAAGCGCCTCATTTGCGGCGGCGATGGAATCCTTATCCGGCTTTTGATTAATGCTTCCGTTTGCTACCGGTTCAAATGCATTCCTTTGATAGATCACGCCCCGAATGGTATCCGGGAAGCCGTTTTTTTCAGTGCGGTTCAGCACTACGCTGGCTACCGCAACCTTCCCTTTATAAGATTCACCTTTCGCTTCTGCGTGAACGAGCCGTGACAGAAGTTGTCTGTCAGCGCGGGAATACGTTTTTTTCGGCGGCTGATAAGCCGTCTCCTCCGGTTTTGCTTTCTTCTCTTGGTGAGATGACAGCTTTATCGGTTGGATAGAATGCTTATGATCCGTTTTTGAAAGCTTCGGAACCGAGCTTTTTTTATTTAAATCAGCAACCAGTGTGCTGGGTTCTTGCTTTGGCTTCTTCGCAAAAGTAAACAGAGCTTCTGTATGTTCAATTTTTGATGCAGGCATAAAACATAGAAAAAAGACTGCCAAGGCAGCAAATTTTGTCGTCATACGATTTCCTCCTTAAATACTTCACTACCTTAACAAGAGCTGTGCGCAAATTCACGGTTAAAGATTTTCCAGTGCTCCCAATCAGCTTTTATGATGGAAGAAGTTCGTTAACAGCCTTGTTATTGGCAGGAAAACAGCCGTCATTTTCACAACATTAACCAAATAGCAGTAAAAGTATCCATCGGAGGGATTTTACATTTTGTTTACACGTGTTACAGCCAGATGAAATGAGAAACCAAGAAACAAAAAAAGACTCCTCAAGTGCGAGGAGCCGTCAGCTTCTTGGCTGTTCTAAATACTGGAAAACAACATCTCCGCCCTGCTGTGCAATACCGCGGAAATGCTTAAAATCTTCCTGCTTCGATAAAACTGCTCGAAATGCAAGAAAATGTTCTTTCTGCACCCTGAATTCTTTGATTTCACCGGTGCGCATTTGGTTGATACGTTCTGAAATTTCCTCAGGCAGCAACGAACACAGCCTCCTTTTCTCGGCTTTTTCCCGAAAATCAATATACCATCTTTCCCCTGCCGGGACAATGATTGAGCGGGCTGATACCCATATCGCTTTACTTCTTAAAGAAAATACTGCAAAATATTTTCAAACAGGATTTATGATAAAGGAGAGGAAGCTCGTGAAAATTGCTAAGGTTGGAAACGTCATTGAATTTAAAAACGGATTAACCGGTATTGTTGAAAAAGTAAATGAAAACTCCGTCATCGTTGATGTAACCATCATGGATAATTATCGTGACCTTGAATTAGATTCCCTCACTGTCGTCAACCATAAGAATTATAAAATCATCAGAGACTCCTATTAAACCCCCCGAACATCCGAACCATTTACATATCCCGCACAAAAGCTGCCGCCCGGCAGCTTTTTCAAATGAATTCAGATCTCGGTCATTTCTACAAAAAAATCACCTGTCTCATCTTTATTGTAAAGATTTGTGACGGATGTATAGTGGTTGGTTATTTTACCGCGGAATTCAAGCCCACGCTCGGGCGCCTTGATGTCAAATGTTTTTTCATACAAAAGGACGGCAATATCATGATACGTTTCAGAGGTCACCTTCAATACAAATGAAATCATGCGGCCGTTTTTGCCCGCACTTTCTTTACAATCATACATTTTCAGCCTTACACCGTTTAACTCTAACGGCTCCATAACGAACACTCCTTCTTTTTACAGGACATGCTATCATGCTGACCATTCCTTTACAATTGATCCGCTCCGAATGAGAAAAAACAGCGCAGGCCTTTACAAACATACGTTCCCTATTTTATAATGAAACAGACGAGCTGCCATCCAGCACCCGTCACGTATTGAAGCGGCGAGTACGCTCCCCCCGGGTTTACTCGTCTTTTTCTTTTCTCCAGATGATTTCTCTTTTCATCATACAAGGTCTGTGCGGATATCATGCACCTTTTTGGCTGCGCGGCCCAGACGAAAAATACCCCCGCTTAAAAGGCGGGGGTATTTAGGTTATATTCCGAGACCGTACCCCGTCTGAAAATTAACGGTTGACAATCGTCTCCGGATACATATCATGATTCATCATCCGATGTTCGGCCATTTTTTCATATTTTGTTCCCGGTCTGCCGTAGTTTGTATACGGGTCAATGGAGATTCCGCCTCTAGGCGTGAATTTACCCCATACTTCAATGTAGCGGGGGTCCATTAATTCGATCAAATCATTCATGATGATGTTCATGCAGTCCTCGTGGAAGAAAAGGCAGGTCAAAGTCTTGTCCCATAAGTACTTGCTCTAGCATTAATCATGAAGTCACACCAATTTCACACCTTACCAAACGATTGATTTTAACCTTTTTTGGGGACTATTTGTAATCTCTGCGCAGTGAAATTATACCTGTGCTAGCCCGCCATCTACGAACAATTCAACACCCGTCAAGTAACTGCTTTCGTCTGAAGCAAGGAAAGATACAGCGTTTGCTACTTCTTCAGGGGTCCCAACTTTTCCAGCTGGAACAGTATTTCTGGTATTTTCCATTGCTCCTTCAAGTGCATCACCAAAAAGCTCATCGTATGCAGGTGTAAGAATAACTCCTGGACTAACCACATTTACACGGATTTCAGTACCTTTTAGGTCAAGAATCCAGTTGCGAACTAGTGCTCTTAATGCTGCTTTAGATGCTCCATATACACTAAACGCTGGGTTGCCAATTGATCCAGCAGTAGATCCCGTTACAATAATAGAACCTACTTTGTCCGGGAATAGTGATAACGCTTTTTGAACAGTAAAGATGGTTCCTTTAACGTTAATGTCGAACGTTCTATCAACCTGCTCTTCAGTAATTTCACCTAATGGAAGGAAGTTGCCGGTGCCTGCATTAGCAAAAAGAATGTCCAACTTACCTTTTTCCTGCTTTATCATGTCATATAGTTTGTCTAAGTCTTCTAGCTTAGAAATATCACCTTGAACACCGGTTACGTTCTTGCCAATTTGGTTAACAGCTTTATCAAGTTCGTTTTGTCTACGTCCCGTGATATAAACATATGCACCTTCGTTTACAAATTTTTGTGCTGCAGCAAGACCAATCCCACTTGTTCCACCCGTTACAAGCGCTATTTTACCTTCAAATTTACCCATACTTAACACTCCTTTAGAATTGATTTTATTTTATGTCTAGTACCTTTAAGTACTTGAAGAACAACTTACAAGATATAGTATCCTTCAGTAAGCACATTATCGGAAGTACCCACTTTTTTGTGATATAGTAACTAAAAAGTAATAAATGTGGAATGGAGAGCTTTAGACATGAAAAAATTTAGCTGTGGGTTTGAAGTGACAAAGGAAGTTATTGGCGGAAAATGGAAAGGCCTTGTATTATACTTTTTAATGAATGGACCAAAGAGAACGAGTGAATTAAAGCGCATGATCCCAAATATAACTCAGAAAATGCTGATTCAAACACTTAGAGAGCTTGAAGCCAGTGGACTTGTGAGCAGAAAGATGTATAATCAAGTACCGCCGAAGGTTGAATATTCATCCACTGAACTTGGAGAATCTCTTAAACCTATCTTGCAGGAGCTCTGTCAATGGGGAAGCCATTATGCGGAGCAAGAGTATGCAGAAGGTGAATATGAAATTGTACGTTAGGATTGATGTAGCTGCTGAAGTAAATGCTAAACAACTTCAATACCATCGCCTAACAGATGAAGAACAGTCAGAAATAAATGAGATATTCAATTTTGAAAGTGAAGTTCTAATAAGAAGTGTCACGGACTATATTCAGGAAAACTTTGATGAAATTTAAAAAAGAGCTGTTTCAAATGTTAAAGAGAAGGTTCAGAAACTTAGCCAAAAAATAAATGAAGATATTGATAATAATATTTAATGCCTATGATCTCTAGATAGGCATTTTTTCTTTCGGATAAAAAAGAAAAGACGTACAAATTGTACGCCTTAATCTGCTTCTGTACTATCAATTTTTCACTGCATAAAAGTCACAGTTCAGGTTGCACCTCAGGTCACACTTTTTAATACAATTCCCATGAGTAGAGCCATTTTCAGGTGTGACTTTTCCCACTTTTAGTGTGACCGGGTCACACTCCGATCACTTCGGGTCATACTTCGCTGTGACTCGGTCACAATTCCGCTGAAAATCAGCACTGAATGTTCGGATTTTACTGTGACTTCACTTCGTTTCACACTCCGTATCACACAACGGAATAATTACCGATTATCAATCGTCTCCGGGTACATATCATGATTCATCATCCGATGTTCGGCCATTTTTTCATATTTTGTTCCCGGTCTGCCGTAGTTTGTATACGGGTCAATGGAGATTCCGCCTCTAGGCGTGAATTTGCCCCATACTTCAATGTAGCGGGGGTCCATTAATTCGATCAAATCATTCATGATGATGTTCATGCAGTCCTCGTGGAAATCTCCGTGGTTGCGGAAGCTGAAAAGATACAGCTTCAGCGATTTGCTTTCCACCATTTTTTCGTCCGGAATATAGCTGATGTAGATGGTTGCAAAATCCGGCTGTCCCGTTTTCGGGCAAAGCGACGTAAATTCCGGGCAGTTGAATTTAACGAAATAATCACGGTTCACGTGTTTATTCGGAAATGATTCCAAAACCTCCGGCGCATATTCAAATAAATAGTTTGTCCCTTGATTCCCCAGGAGCGTAACTCCTTCTAATTCTGATTCTTTTCTTGTCATATAAATCTCCCTTTCTATTAAACTCCCCGTTTATTGCCCCAAAGCAATGTATGCAGCTGAGGCAGGACTCTGACGAGATTCAGATCCGAATCGGCTGAAACCTTATCAACGAGTGTTTCGTATTTTCCGAGCAGATGTGCGATCAATGCCCGGTCGTCCGTCGTATGGACGTTATCGTTTCCGACCTGAAGATAAAACGGGATATTCGGATACCGCTTGTGCACGGTTTTCGCGAATTGCAGATCTTCATCATTAAAAATGACGACCTTTAAGCTGACCGCGTTAAGCCTTTCTGCCGCATCAAGCGAAGACACAATGTGATCGAGCTTTGCAAAATCGGTTGTCATCCCCGAACTTGGCGGCTTCGGTGAAATCGTCAGGTCGTTAATCATTGTGAACCAATCCTGATAGACCGTTCCCTGCGTTTCTAAAGCTGCGCGCACCCCGTGCTCTTTCAGCAGCAGAATCAGCGCGTCAAGCTGCTTTAACAGCGCCGGGTTTCCTCCTGAGATGGTGACATGGGAAAAAGCGTCTCCGCCGATTTCTCTCAGCTCGCGGTAAATGTCTTCCGCCGTCATCCAGCGGATATCTTTTTTGGCTGAGCCGTCCCATGTAAAAGCGGAGTCGCACCAGCTGCAGGAGTAGTCGCAGCCCGCCGTGCGGACGAACATGGTTTTCTGGCCGATAACCATGCCCTCCCCTTGTATCGTCGGTCCGAAAATTTCTAATACCGGAATTCCTTTAGCCATTCCTATCACCTTTTTTCGGGCGGTATACGCAATAGCTTGTCGGGGTTTCCCTGACAAAAATCTGCACGCAGACCGGCTGATTCTCCAGTGTTTCGAGGTAGGACTGCACCTTATCGTAAATCGTTTTGGCCACGACCTCGGTCGTCGGCAGTGAATATCTGTCATCATCAGCAGAAAACTCGTCATGGTCATTCAGCAATGTATGGTCATAAGCGCCGTGCACCAATTTCTTCAGCACGCTGAAATTCACGAGAAAGCCCGAATCGTCCAGTTCATCCCCCGCAACTGTAATATTTACTGTATACGTGTGCCCGTGGACTCTGCTGCACGCTCCGGCGCTTTCGCGGGGAATAAAGTGCGCGGCTGAGATGTGCATGTCCTTATTCAACTCAAACGAATAAGGATGCTGAACCTGCGGGTAAATTTGAGAAAGCAATTAGTTCCGCTCTCCTTTCATTTTCATATATTCATCATATCCTTTATTGCGGAGCAGGCATGCCGGGCATTCGCCGCATCCGTCCGCAATGATGCCGTTATAGCAAGTCAGTGTGTTATTCTTTACAAAATCAAGCGCGCCGAGCTCATCAGCAAGTTTCCACGTTTCTGCTTTGTTCAGCCACATAAGCGGCGTATGAATGACGAACGGCTTTTCCATCGCCAGGTTGACGGTGACATTGCAGGATTTGACGAACTCGTCACGGCAGTCCGGGTAGCCGCTGAAATCAGTCTCGCAAACACCGGTGATAATGTGGCGCGCGCCGATTTGATATGCAAGAATCGATGCAAAGGATAAAAATACAAGGTTGCGTCCCGGCACAAAGGTTGTCGGCAGTTCCCCGTCCTTCGCTTCAATTTCGATATCATCTCTTGTCAGCGCATTCGGCGCGAGCTGATTTAAAAGAGACATATCAAGCAAGTGATTTTTGACACCGAGCTTTTCGGCAATCGATTTTGCCACATCGATTTCTTCTTGGTGACGCTGATTATAATGGAATGTAACGGTTTCCACTTCTTCAAAGTTTTGCAAAGCCCATAATAAACAAGTCGTGCTGTCTTGGCCTCCGCTGAACACCACAACTGCTTTTTCTTTTTTCATGTCTTTCTCTCCCTTATCTATCATTCCATAAAAAAAGCGCCTTTTTCGGAGAAGGCGCCCTAAAAAACATAAAAAAACCGTATCCAAGGATACAGCTCGTCCTTAGTTTTTTATAGAGGGTGTAGCTAGAACCTCTCCCGCATCAATACGGATTTTCTTCTTTTTTCACTTTTGCTATCATACCATAATGTTGTTTCCCGTGACAATAAAAAAACAGCCTGAACCCTGTGTCAGGCTGCAAAAGCGGGTTTAAGCCCCGCGTTTTTTTCCCGGAAATACCATCAGCGCAATCCCGATCAGAACAAATAAAGCAGGCCAGAAAACAGAAACCGGAATGATCGGCTGATTCGTCATCATAAAGCAAAGTGCTGTCAAGGTCAGCACCGCAACCGGGATGAGCAGCGCCTTCTGTTTCCCGCCGAACAGCCACAGCTCAAATAAACCGAATGCCGTTGCCAACAGGTAAACAGGCCATGTCACACCGGAGTAGGACCAATTGGTTGCCGTTTCAAAGACAAACAAGATCCCCGTAATCAATAAGATGCCGCCCGGTACAAGAAGTCCCGCGTTTTTGACAGGTTTCGGGCCGAAAATCGGAATGTGAAAAGCGGCGCCCAGCAAAAGAATGAGAGCGGGCCAGCCGCGTTCGCTGATGACTTCATTTGCATTGGTGAATATGCCGAAAATGCCCGCGGCGCACAGAACCGCCGCAGCAGTCAAAAGCCCTCTTTGCCTTCTGCCGAACAGCCAGGCTTCAAACAGGCCGAACGCAACGGCAAAGAGGTAGACAGGCGATGTCACATTTGCGTAAGTCCAATCCGTCAGCGTTTCAAACCATAACAAGCAACCCGTCACAAGCAAAATGCCGCCCGGAATAAGAAGGCCCGATCTTTTTTTCTGCTGCATAAAGGCAGCGGCGTGAAACAAAAGCGCGGCTGCGATGATCAAAAGCGGCCACAGCCCCGTCATCAGCATACCGGCAAAGCATAGTGCTCCCACGGCTGTCAGGATGAAAGCAGGAATCAATACACCTAACTTCCTCCCGCCGAAATACCACAGCTCAAACAGACCGAGAGCAGGCGCCCATATATAAACAGGCCACGTCACGTCTGAATACGTCCATCCCGTTGCCGTTTCAAAACAAAACAGGCAGCCCAGCACAAAAAACATACCGCCCGGAACGAGCAGTCCCGCCTGGTCAGGCGTTTTTTTCGCAAAAATAAATCCAGCGTGAAACCCTGCGGACATTATAATGAAAAGAAACGGCCACGCCGAACCTGCGGATATATGTATAACTCCCGCCTTCTGTAAAAAAAACGCAATGCCGATACAAATAAAAATAAATCCCAATAATACACGACGAGCTTTCATCTCTTACTCCTCCCCATCATTTCCCAATTCATTATACAGAAATGTCAGGAAAAAAGAAGGGGAATTCCCAAAAAATACAGACATTTTCCTTATATCCTTATTTTTCTTTCGGGATTTTTTTGCAAATCAATGCGCCGATGAAAGCGAGGCTCACATACCCAAACACCGGATAAACGGTGGAAATCAGCTGTCCGTAGCCGATTTGGCTGATAATGAAAGCAAACGCCAAAATGCCGCCGTAAATATATGTACTTTTTATATGAAGAAAACTGTTTAATTGTTTTTCCAATCCGTATAAATTGCCGATGACCGACGTAAACACTTCCCCGAAAATAATAAACAAATAAATGATATGAAGCGAACGCGAATACGAATAGACGACTTGAGCCATCGGAATGTCAAACTCCAGCACATCCGGCAGCACCGATAATGATAAAAAGCTCGCGGCAAGCACCAGTGTCAACAGAACGCCGCCAAAATAAGCCCCCCTTCTGATCACCTTCTCTGAAGACATTTCATTCGCAAGCGGCACAAGCACGGCTTGGGCGAGCGATAAATTTAACGCGCCGTAAGAGACGGCGGACAAAAGCCAATTCCACTTGTCAGGCCATACCCATTCGTCCGCGTTTCTCGTGCTTGTAAATACAAATGAATCAGCTGTCACGATAAAAGAGAAGGAAATTAAAAGCGGCACAACCAATATATTGACGCCGAACACACCTTTAACGCCGCTTGTCATGACGGCAAAGCTCAGTACGATCGTCAAAAGGATCCCCGCTTGTGCGGACCAGCCAAGCTGTTCATGAAACAGCGCTCCCGCTCCGGAGAGCATGACAGAGGTCACTCCCAGCAATATAAACATCATAAACATATTAACGGCGCGGCCGATGGACTTGCCAAATAAATATGTGTTCAATTCCTGATAAGATGCTGCATGAATCCGTTTGGAAATGATCATGATTTTGGCGCCTAAATATGTAAACATCAGACCGCTTACCACGATACCGAACAGACCGATCCAGCCAAACTTCAGAAAAAACTCAACGATTTCCCGTCCCGTGGCAAAACCGGCTCCTACAACCGTGCCTACGTATACAAATGCAAGCTGACTTGCAGAACCTTTTGTTTGTCCCATTTCACCCTCCGGCTAAGCGCAGATTTGTCCAGGCCTTTATATATGCTTATGAGACAAGTCGCCCGAAAAGACGAACAAATCGTCCTTCCCCGGAGAAAACAGATTCTGCTCTCTCCTCTAAGCAAAAATATTGAAAGAAAAAAAGGGCCGGCGTATACTCTTCATCAAGAAAGGTCAAAGCATTTCATTTCCTTTCTGACTATATTGGTCAAAAATAATCAAACCTCACAAATATCACTTATCATGCTGTAAACATTTATTTTTCGGGGTTTGAAACAAAACACTTGAAAGTCAAAGAAGGTCAGAGTATACTATTAATCAAAGAAGGTCAAAGTTAAGACCTTATTTTCTAATCCATTTGGTCAAAGATGATCAAACATTTTTCGAGGAGGTTTTGGCAAATGCGTTGTCAACATTGTCAGAAAAACGAGGCGACGATTCGCCTGAACATGCAAGTCAATTCCATTCAAAAACAATTCGTTTTATGTGAAACATGTTATACAGAATTAACCCGAAAACCGGCTATGAGCATGGGGCCGCAATCATTCGGATTCCCGTTTGAGCAAGGTTTCGCTCCCAATCAAAATAAACAGCAGGCCGGCCCTGAAAAAGGCCTGCTCGACGAGCTCGCTCAAAACGTCACAAACGGCGCAAAAGCAGGTCTGATTGACCCTGTGATCGGCCGCGATCATGAAGTGGCGCGCGTAATTGAAATTTTGAACCGCCGGAATAAAAACAATCCGGTGCTGATCGGTGAGCCGGGCGTCGGTAAAACGGCTATTGCAGAAGGCCTCGCGCTTAAAATCGCTGAAGGCGATGTGCCGAACAAATTGAAAAACAAAGAGCTTTACCTGCTTGACGTCGCTTCTCTCGTCGCCAATACAGGGATCAGAGGCCAGTTTGAAGAAAGAATGAAACAATTAATGAACGAATTAAAAGAACGGAAAAACGTCATCTTGTTCATTGACGAGATTCACCTTCTTGTAGGCGCCGGCTCTGCCGAGGGATCAATGGATGCCGGGAACATCCTGAAACCGGCGCTTGCCAGAGGCGAGCTGCAGGTCATCGGGGCGACAACGCTGAAAGAGTACCGCCAGATTGAAAAAGATGCGGCGCTTGAAAGACGCTTCCAGCCTGTCATGGTTCACGAGCCTACAATAGAACAAGCCATCAGCATTCTGGAAGGCATTAAAGATAAATATGAGAAATACCACGGCGTCACATTCAGCAATGAAGCGATAAATGCCTGTGTTACGCTTTCATCCCGTTACATTCAGGACCGCCACCTGCCGGATAAAGCGATCGACTTATTAGATGAAGCCGGCTCTAAGGCGAACCTGGAGCTTGATACCGTAAATGAAGAAGATGCGGCTGAGAGACTCAAAGCAATTGACGCGGAGAAAACAAAAGCGCTTCATGAAGAAAATTATGAGCTTGCCGCGAAACTGCGTGATGAAGAAGCGGCGTTGGAAAAGCAGCTGGCGCATGAAACACCGGCCTCTTCACCTGAAATCGGGGCGGAGCATATTCAAGCCATCATTGAACAGAAAACAGGCATTCCGGTCGGAAAACTCCAGGCTGATGAACAAGTCAAAATGAAGGAACTTGAAGAGCATCTTCATCAGCGCGTCATCGGTCAGGAAAAAGCCGTGAAAAAAGTGGCGAAAGCGGTCAGACGAAGCCGCGCCGGCTTAAAATCCAAAAACAGACCTGTCGGCTCCTTCCTCTTTGTCGGACCGACCGGAGTCGGAAAAACCGAGTTATCAAAGACACTCGCAGATGAACTGTTCGGTACAAAAGATTCCATTATCCGTCTCGATATGAGTGAATACATGGAAAAACACGCCGTATCAAAAATCATCGGTTCACCGCCGGGATATGTCGGACACGATGAAGCCGGTCAATTAACGGAAAAAGTGCGCCGCAATCCGTACAGCATCGTGCTGCTCGATGAGATTGAAAAAGCCCACCCTGATGTCCAGCATATGTTTCTGCAGATTATGGAGGACGGCCGTCTGACAGACAGCCAGGGCAGAACGGTCAGCTTCAAAGATACCGTTTTGATTATGACAAGCAACGCTGGAACCGGCGAAAAACAGGTGAAAGTCGGATTCCAATCTGAAGAGAGCGTCCTGGAAGAACAAACGCTGATTGATTCACTGAGCGCGTTCTTCAAACCGGAGTTTTTAAACCGGTTTGACAGCATCATTGAATTCCAATCCCTGAAAAAAGAACATCTCGTGAAAATCGTCAGCCTGCTTCTCACAGAGCTTGAAGACACATTAAAAGAGCGCGGCATCAGCCTGAGCGTAACGGACGAAGCGAAAGAAAAAATCGCTGAAATCGGCTACCACCCAGCTTTCGGAGCACGCCCGCTCAGAAGAACCATCCAAGAATTGATCGAGGACGAAATGACAGATCTCTTATTGGATAACAACGAAATAAAAGCCTTCCATGTCGTAATGGAAGAGGACGGCATCAAAGTCCGGGCACAATAAGAAAAAAGCGGTTCCCTCCTCGCGGGGAGCCGCTTTTTTGTTTCTTTCTCCATGCCGGAAGGGAGAAACTGTGAAGAATTCGGGAACAATTTCTCAATCACCCTAAAGTTCCATGCACTGCCACCGATATTAACCATAGAAAGCTAGTATAAAGGATTTGGTGAAAACTATGGATAAAACATCGATTATCGGTATCATCCTCGCCTTGATTGCTTTAAGCGTGGGCATGGTGCTGAAAGGGGTCAGCTTAAGCGCACTCGCTAACCCGGCAGCTATTCTGATTATTTTGTTCGGTACGATTTCTGCGGTGATCATCGCATTCCCCGGAAAAGAAATCAAAAAAGTGCCTGCCCTTTTTAAAGTGCTGTTTAAAGAAAACAAACAGCTGACAATTGCGCAATTAATTCCTATGTTCTCTCAATGGGCGCAAATCGCCAGACGTGAAGGTCTGCTCGCATTGGAAGCAAGCATTGAAGACGTGGATGACGCATTTTTGAAAAACGGCCTGAGTATGGCGGTTGACGGACAAAGCGCAGAATTTATCAGAGATATTATGACTGAGGAAGTTGAAGCGATGGAAGACAGACACCAGGCCGGCGCAGCCATCTTTACACAAGCCGGCACATATGCGCCGACACTCGGCGTTTTGGGTGCGGTCATCGGCCTTATCGCCGCTCTTTCCAACATGAACAATACCGAGGCGCTCGGACATGCCATCAGTGCGGCGTTTGTCGCCACCCTTCTCGGGATTTTCACAGGATATGTACTATGGCATCCCTTCGCCAACAAACTGAAACGCAAATCAAAGCAGGAAGTCAAACTGCGTGAAATCATGATCGAAGGCGTTCTGTCAGTGCTTGAAGGACAGGCCCCGAAAGTGATCGAACAAAAACTTCTCATGTATCTTCCTGCGAATGAACGCGCAAAAGTCGCTGAACAAGAAGGAGAGGCAAACAATGGCGAGAAAAAAGAAGAAGAAGCATGATGACGAGCATGTGGATGAGTCTTGGCTGATCCCGTACGCGGATTTGCTCACCCTTCTTTTGGCTCTGTTCATTGTATTGTTCGCCATGAGCTCGGTCGATGCGGCGAAATTCCAAATGCTGTCTAAATCATTTAACGCCGTGTTTACCGGAGGCACGGGTGTTCTTGAATATTCGAGCGTCACCCCTCCTGAAAACGAAAAAGACGGCGTTGATCAGTTAAAAAAAGACAAGGAAAAAGATAAAGAACAGAAAAAGAAAGAAAGAGAAGCAGCCGATCGCGAAGAACTTGAAGGCGTGCAAAAGCAAGTTAATCAATTTATAAAAAATAAAAAGCTTGAAACTCAGCTGGAAACAAAGCTGACTAAAGAAGGACTCTTAATTACCATTAAAGACAGTATCTTTTTTGATTCCGGACGGGCGGATATCCGTCAGGAAGATATTCCGCTTGCCAAGGAAATCTCGAATCTCCTTGTGCTGAATCCGCCAAGGAACATTATCATCAGCGGACATACGGACAATGTACCGATTAAAAACTCACAATATCAATCTAACTGGCATTTAAGCGTCATGCGGGCCGTCAACTTCATGGCTATTCTGACGGAAAACCCGAAACTTGACGCAAAAGTATTCAGCGCCAAAGGTTTCGGAGAGTATAAACCGGCCGTGTCGAACAAAACCGCTGAAGGGCGCAGCAAAAACAGGCGCGTCGAGGTATTGATACAGCCTAGAAACGCCGCGACTGACCAAAATCAGTAATATAAAAAAGGAAGCCTTTCAAATGGCTTCCTTTTTTATTTCTGATGAAAATGTTTAGCGTTTAACCCCACTCTTTTCAGCATTTCCGTACACATTTCTATCTCTTCATCACTCAGCACACTGATCATTTCTTTAATTTCGTCAGCATGATCAGGGAAAATATCGTCCAAAAGACGGATTCCCTTTTCGGAAATCTGTGCGAAAGTCACTCTTCTGTCAGTCGGCGAGGCTTTTCTGATGAGAAGTTCTTTTTTCTCTAATTTGTCAACAACGTATGTAATACTTCCGCTCGCTAATAAAATTTTGTCGCCGATCTGCTGAAGCGGCTGGTTGCCTTTGTGGTACAGCAGCTCAAGCACCGCAAATTCCGTCGGGTTCAGGCCGTGCTTATGAATATGTTTATTCATATGGTCGTTAATAGATCGGTACGCACGTGACAGTACAATAAATAATTTCAATGAGTTTTCTGTTTTATCCGTCATACATTCAATCATCCTTTTACAAAAGAAACCGTTACAGAGAAACATTAATAAACAAAATGAAAAATGTCAACAAAAATGTTTCCAAAATTTCTCTTCTTTTTGTCAGACCTTAATAAAATAATTTGTTTTTCTATCATTTTGGTTATTTTTTCTTATTAAAGAAGTATAAAAATGATATAATACCTCTATTCAAGTGTAATGTTGGAGCGATGCAGAGTGAATACATTTAAAGGTGCCCGGGGAAAGATCAAGCTTTATCTCATATTGGTGATCATCCCGGCACTTATTATCAGCTTTTTCATTTATGAAAAAGAAAAGCAGAAAATAGCCGATAAACACATACAGGAAGCCAGTATGATGCTCAACCTTCACCGCAATAAGCTCAATTATTTAATCGGTGAAACAAAAGCCCGGATGACAACACTTGCGATCGCTGTCGATAAGCCTGTCAATGAAGAAAAGATCATTGACATTCTCGATCAGGCTTTTGAGGATGAACCCAGATTCAGCGGTCTGTATATGCTGAATTCCAAAGGTGATGTCATCGCAAGCACGACTGATCTGAAATCAAAGGTGAATTTGGCCGACAGACCGTATTTTACGAAGGCGAAAAAGACGAAAAAAACGGTCATCACAAATGACTACTCCAGCAGAATTACAGGCCAGCGCATCTTCACGATCTGCGTGCCGGTGTTAGACGCAAAACGGGAAGTCACGGATTATTTAGTAGCCGCCATACAAGTCGATTATTTGAGAAATATGATCAATATGCTGAGCCCTGACGTTTATGTCAAGGCAACCAATCAGAATAAAGTGATATTTGCCAGCGGACGGGCTGATCAATCAGAAGGTGTGAAACCGGTCAGCGGCTATCTGGATGATATTAATTGGAATATCAATGTTTATCCGAAACCGGTTGAGCTGAATGAGCTGACCAAAAGCGTGCTGCTGCCGATGTCCAGTATTGCCGTGCTGCTGAATATTCTGTTCATCCTCGTTCAATATTATCTGCTTAAGCGCAAGACCCAGCTGGAGCGCGCTCAAAATGAAGCGCAGAAATTGGAGCTGATCGGAACGCTTGCCGCCAGCACCGCCCATGAAATCCGCAACCCGCTTACAGGGATCAGCGGCTTCATTCAGCTTTTGCAGAAAAAATACAAATCGGAGGAAGATCAGCTGTATTTCTCAATTATTGAGCAGGAGATTAAACGGATCAATCAGATTGTCAGTGAGTTTTTAGTGCTTGGAAAACCCACTGCTGAACGGTTGGAAGTGAACTCGCTGCAGGATATTCTTGATGAGATTATGCCGATTATTTATTCTGAAGGGAATCTATACAATGTGGAAGTGAATGTGGAGATTCTCGTCAATCGGCCGCTCAAGGTCAACTGCACGAAAGACCATATTAAACAGGTGATTTTAAATGTCGCGAAAAACGCGCTGGAATCCATGCAGGAAGGCGGCCGGCTGTCCATCTATTTAGAAGCCCGCGATCATAAAGCAGTCATTAAGGTGGCCGACAACGGAATGGGCATTTCTGAAGATATGCTTGAGCACATTTTTCTTCCGTTTGTAACGTCAAAGGAAAAAGGCACCGGCCTCGGCCTTGTCGTATGTAAACGAATCATGCTGATGTACGGCGGTTCGATTGACATTCAAAGCGAAGTCGATAAGGGCACAGAGGTCACCATTACCCTCCCTGCCGCTTCTCGATGAAAAAAACACCCTGGATCGGGGTGTTTTTTATTTAAAGAAGAGTATGTGTAAGAGGATATACCAGAGGAACGGCATCATAGCCGGCAGATAGTACGAGGCGCTTCGTGAGCCGTGTCAGCGGAAAAATGTGCTGACTGTACGCGGTCATCTTTCGGATGCAGCGCTTGATCAGGAAGCGCATTCAGTCTTCGTTATCTGTTTTATCATCAATCATTTGTTTGCTTCATATGCAGGCATGACGTCACCGCGGGAGAACAAGCCTATTTTCTTCACAAGGCCCTGTATTCCTTGGTGATGTGTACGATCACGGTTTACCAGCTGCTGATACGCGTTCATCAGACAGTCCAGTTCCTGGCTGTGCCTGATCGTGTCATATCCTGTAAACCCTTGCCTGTTAGCCGCATCTATCATCATTTTTCTTTTTTTATCAATAGATACAAGCAATTTTTCTTGTTCAGAATAACTGCCCATTCACTTCACCCCTCACCGCTAAAAGAATAGGAAACAAGTTTGATTGGGTTATTGAGCATTATTACAGATTATACTTTATTTGTAAACATTTTTTTACTAAATAACTTATTTTTTCATTTCATATTGGAATCTTTAGCATGAATACGAGAATAATACCCATTCGGGTAATGATATAAACAGAATGCGGCATATTCAAGAATTAAAAAACAGCCACAGCTGACTTTATATTACAATAAAAAACCTCTCATGCCGGTGGGTGCATGAGAGGTTCGGGCGTCTATCAGTTTTGCACACTTTCATTTTCGTAAATCGGCACCCAGCCCTCAGTCGTCACGAAGATTCGGATTGCGACGACCCGGCGGTCTTCCTGAAGCGTAAAGTAGTGGCGGATGTTCTCCGGAACTGAAATCAAATCTCCCGGATTTAAACGGACGTCGAAAAATGTGCCGTCTTTGCCTTGAATGACGAAGATGCCGTGTCCGCTGACGATAAAGCGGACTTCATCATCCGTGTGGTGATGTTCTCTTTGGAAGTTTTTTAATAATTCATCAAGATTCGGCGTGGTGTCTGATAAAGAAATGACATCCTGAGACTGATATCCGCGCCGGGCTGAAATGTCCTGAATCTCCGTGTCAAACACCGCGAGAATCCGTTCTTTTTCATCTTCGGTTAGGTCGTATTTTTCCGAAAGCTCAGACGGAAGTTTTTCAATGTTCCACTGCTCATAGATCACCTCTTGTTCGTCTAAGAAGCGCGCTACTTCTTCCTGATGTTCAATGAGCGTATTTTTTTCGTCATGAATTCTGATGGTCGCCATTTTCTATTCCTCCTTTTATTTTACCAGCTGCGGCCGAAGTGACAGAAGCTTGAGGTGACAGCTGAATAAAAATTCATAGGCTTCCAGCACCCTTTTCGCTTCAAATGCGGTCCGCCCCCATGCCGTAATGCCGTGATTGCGGATTAACACCGCGCCTGAGCCGGCGGCCGCATGGTGCGCGAAGTTTTCGGCCAATGCCGGGATATGCGCCGGATTGTCAATGATCGGAACGGTCACGGACGCGTTTTCCTCCCATAATCCGAGCGCCTTAATCATCTCCTGCCCCTGAAAAGTGATTTGTTTTTCATCCCCGTAAAGCTCTGAGATGACATTATTATTGACGGTATGGACATGCAGACAGCAGCCCGCGTCTGTCTTTTGGTATAAGTAAGTATGGAGAAGCGTTTCCGCTGAAGGTTTTAAAGAATGGCCGGTCTCAGCGGGCTTCCCGTACTCATCGATTAAGAGAAAATCTTCGTCTGTTTCTTTTCGTTTGTCTTTTCCGCTCGCCGTAACGAGAAAAGTCAGCGGCCCGTCGGATACTTTGATGGAAAGATTCCCGCTCGTTGCCGGGAACCAGTCTCTTTCAGCCAGCTCGCGTTTTACCTCGGCAAGTTCGCGCCAGCGTTCTTCTTTTGCAGCCATGCCTGCACCTCCCCGATGTTTTCAATGCCTGTTTTCACCTCATGAAAATCTTGAAAAGGCAGATGCCGGAGGCCGAGTTCTTTGCATTCAGTCAAAAGATAATCTCTCGCAAAGCACATATCGGACAACTTTGCAGCCTCGACATCCGTGACCGAATCACCGATCATAATGAGAAATTTCTGCTGATCGGATAGCTTACGGATGACTGACGGTTTGCAGCAGCCGCATTGATTGGTACAGTCTCCGTCACAGGCGTGCGGCCAGTCTATATGAATATGCTCATTGTCAAAGGATGCATGATTGCAGAAAATCCGCTCCTTTTCTACGATCCCTTCCAAAAGCGGATGCACAAAAAAGTCCATTCCCCCGCTTACGATATAAAACGGGAGGCCGTTTGACCGGACAAACGAGACAAAATCCAAAAAGCCGTCCCGTATTTTCGCATCCTTCAGGATAAAGCCGGTCAGTTCTTCTTTTAAGCTGCTCGGCAGCAGTCCGAACATCCGGCCGACTCCTTCTTGGATTGATATGCTTTTAGACAGAACACCGTCTTTTAATTCAAGCCACTCAGGAGGCGCGAATTCTTTCATCATGCTGACAATGTTGTCGTTCATGGTGACCGTTCCGTCGAAATCACAAATAATCAGCGGTGTGCGGGTCATACGGCTTCCACCCTTCCCCATTTGTCTAATGCGAGCTGAAGATCTTTGCACGACGCGGCTTTTTCTTCAATCGGCTGCGCTTCAAGCACCGCATCAATGATGGCGCGGAACGCTTTTCCCCCGCCCTCGCCTCCTTTCGGATGGCCGTGAATGCCTCCGCCGGCATTGATGATGTGATCGATGCCGAAATCGCGCATCAACAATGGCACCATACCGGGGTGAATGCCTGCTGACGGGACGGCAAACGACGGATGAAAGACATCGTCTTTTACACATTCATCATGGATTGCAAGCGCGGACTCCTTCGGAAGAGCAACGGATCCGTAAGGTGACGGAAATAAACTGAAATCAGCGCCGCAATAGCGGTTCAGCTTGCCGAGCAAAAGCGCATGCGACAAGCCGTAAACGGGAGATGATGTGAACGCGCCGCTGACTGCCGGATGCGCCATGATCGGAAGCGGGATTTCCTTATCCTCAGCAAGGCTCTGCATCACATCTAAACCGTAAGCGAACACATTCAATAAAAGCGCGTCCGCCCCGAGTTCTGCCGCGCGCCTCGCTTTATCCCGCAATTCAGCGGTCCTTCCCGTAAGGTTTACGGCATACAGCGTTTTATGCCCCGTTTCCTCCCGGGTTTCCTTCAGGACTTGTTTTCCTTCGATAATGCGGGTTTCAAACGGAGCCAGTTCATTTTCAAAGAAAATTTCGTCATCTTTAATAAGATCCACGCCGCCGAGCGCCTGCTGTCTGAGCTGTTCTTTAATGTCGGCAAGATCCCGTCCGATCACGCCTTTAAATATGCTCATCAGAAGCGGTCTTTCAAATTCGCCCAGCAGTTTGCGGATGCCGTATATACCGAATTTCGGCCCGGGAAGGGAACGTTTAAACCCTTCGGAAAATTCAAGATCAGTCAATTTTATTTTTCCGTCCAGTGACAGCTTTCCGAATACCGTCGTCAGGACGGCCGGAATATCTCTTGAAAAGTTCACTTCGGGATAGGCGATGGTGATGACGGATTGTGTTTCGTTTTCTGAGGTTCCTTCTTTCTCCTCAACTTTTACGACCCGCCCTTTATGTTTTCTGAGCTGTTCCTGCTTCACCAGGGGCAGGTCAGTCCAGGAGCCTACCGTCAGCCCCGCCGCAATCTGTTCCGCCCGCTTTTCACTGTCCGTTGTGTCTGTCAGAAGATATGTTGCCAATACTTCGCTCATGCGTGAACGCCTCTCTTTCTTTCGCAAAACATAAAAAAACCTCTTCCGTATGAGCAGAAAGAGGCTTCGTGTTATGTCCGAATCTTATCTCTCAGCTCCTGCTGCAAGAATTAGCACCGTGCTTTATCAGTCGGTTGCCGGGCTTCATCGGGCTCGTCCCTCTGCCTGCTCTTGATAAGAATAATGATTTTATAAAGTATTTCGAATTATCGCATTGTTATTCTGATATGTCAATGCTTTTTCGGGTGAAAAGATTCAGTTTCCCGATCCGTTCCGCAGCTTCTTTAAGTCTTTCTTCACTTGTCAGAAGACCGACTCTTATATAGCCTTCCCCCCATTTTCCGAACCCGTTTCCGGCAGCGACCGCGACATCCGCTTTCTCGAGCAGCAGATCTGAAAACGACTGTGACGTATAACCGTCAGGCACAGGGAGCCATGCAAAAAAGGAGCCCGCCGGAGCCGTCACATCCCAGCCGATATTGCGGCAGGCTTTAATCCATGCATTGCGTCTCGATTCATATCTGTCATTTTGCGCCGCGACGCATGCCTGATCCGCTAAAAGTGCGGCTGCCGCCGCCTGCTGCGCCGCGGGAAACAGGCTGACAAACATATGATCCTGATAAAGGTTGATCGCTTCGATGACAGAAGCGTTTCCGACGGCAAATCCGACCCGCCAGCCCGCCATATTATACGTTTTGGACAAGGTATAGATTTCGATTCCCGTCTCTTTTGCGCCTTCGGTCTGCAAAAAGCTCAGCGGTTTATGCCCGTCAAAACCGACGGCTCCGTACGCGAAATCATGAACGACACAAATGCCGTTTTGCTCCGCAAAACCGACCGTCTCCTCGAAAAACGCCTCTGTCGCCACAGCGCCGGTCGGATTATTCGGATAATTGAGATACAGCAGCTTCGCCTCGCTCCGCACCTTTTCAGGAATTACGCTGTAATCAGGGAGAAACCCTCTTTCTTCCGTCAGCGGCATCATTTCCATTTTCGCTTTCGCAAGGGCGACGCCTGACCAGTAATCAGGATATCCGGGATCAGGCACCAGAATGGTATCTCCCGGGTTTAAAAGACATTGCGGAAGCTCAACAAGTCCCGCCTTGCCTCCGAACAGCACGGCGACTTCCGTTTCCGGATCAAGCGTGACCCCGTACTCCCTTTCATAAAATGCAGCGGCTGCTTTTTTGAAGCTGTAAGCGCCCCGGAATGATGAGTATTTATGATTTTCCGGCCTTTCGACGGCGCGCTTCATTTCTTCAACGATATGCTGAGGCGTCGGCTGATCAGGGTTTCCCTGCCCTAAATTGATGACGTCTCTGCCTTCTTTCAGCTTTTGATTCACTTTTTGCACCAATGATGCGAAAAATTGTTCCGGCAGCTGTTTGAGTACATCTGAGATTTCAAAGTTCATATTTTCACCTTCTAAAAATGTCTTGAAATGATAGTCCATCATCATATATGGTTAAATAACAAAAGTAAAGAGAAACTTGAGGTGTTAAAAAATGAAATGGACCGTTTCCTGTTTGCAATTTGATATTTCATACGGAAATCCTTCAGAAAACTTTAAAAAAGCAGAATCTTTGATTGAGCAAGAAAGCCGCCATGCGGATGTAATCGTGCTTCCTGAGTTGTGGACGACCGGCTATGATCTCACACGGCTAGACCAGCTGGCGGATGAAAACGGCAAAGTTTCAGAACAATGGCTTAAAGAAACGGCAAAAACATACAACGTACACCTCGTTGCCGGATCTTTTGCGGTCAAAGAAGGCGAAAATGTCTATAACACCATGTACATCGCCGATAACAGCGGACAGATCGTGAAGCGGTATCAGAAAGCCCATCTGTTTCAGCTGATGGATGAACACCTTTACTTGTCAGCAGGAAACAGCGACGGTTCCTTTGAGCTTGACGGTGTCAAGTGCGCCGGGCTGATCTGCTATGATATCCGTTTCCCCGAATGGATCAGAAAGCATACGTCCCAGGGCGCGAATGTCCTGTTTATCTCTGCGGAATGGCCTCTGCCCCGCCTTGATCATTGGCGAAGCCTGCTTATCGCCAGAGCAATTGAAAACCAATGTTTTGTCGCAGCCTCTAACTGCACGGGGTCCAATCCCGATAATGAATTTGCCGGCCACAGCCTGATTATTGACCCGTGGGGCCGGATTTTAGCCGAAAGAGACCGGACGGAAGGCGCAGTCCGGGCGGAAATCGATGTGTCAGAAAGCGCGGCCGTGCGGGGAACCATTCCGGTTTTCCAAGACTTGCGGCGTGATTTATATTAATTTTCAAAAAAACGTTGACAAGAATATCCGGCACCTGCTAATATTTTCATCAACTGATTAATCCGAATTGTGATACAAATCAATATATTTTTCTCTTATCGAGAGTTGGGCGAGGGATTGGCCTTTTGACCCCAACAGCAACCGACCGTAATTCCATTGTGAAATGGGGCGCGTACATTTTGCGCCGAGACGATTGTCTCATAAGGCACGGTGCTAATTCCATCAGATGTTATCTGAGAGATAAGAGGCGGACTGCACTGTTTCAGCCTCCTTCTCTTTCAGAGAAGGAGGCTTTTTTTCGGGCGTATTCTCCGTCACGATCTCTTACTGCCACTACATAATTGGAGGGTAAATCCATGTCAGCAACTAAAACAAGTCTTTATGAACAATTAACAGAAAGCTCCGCCGCCGCGTTAGCCGTCAAGCTCGGCTTATTCCAAAGCAAAAGCACTCTGACATGCCGTGAAATCGGCGACGGCAATTTAAATTACGTCTTTCATGTTTACGATAAAGAAAACAAAAAAGGACTGATTATTAAACAGGCAATCCCTTACGCGAAAGTCGTCGGTGAAAGCTGGCCGCTTACCATTGACCGGGCGAGAATCGAAAGCAGCGCCCTCATCCGCCAGGGCGAACACGTGCCGCACCTCGTTCCGGCCGTTTACTATTCCGATACTGAAATGGCCGTCACGGTAATGGAAGACCTCTCGCATTTGCGAATTTCAAGAAAAGGGCTGCTGGAAGGGCAGCACTATCCCAACTTATCCGCCCATATCGGTGAATTTTTAGGGAAAACGCTTTTTTACTCATCCGATTATGCGCTTGATGCGAAAGTAAAGCAGCAGCTCGCAAAGCAGTTTACAAATCCTGAGCTTTGCAATATTACGGAAAGGCTTGTGTTTACAGAACCGTTTCTCGACCATGAGACAAACGATTTTGAAGAGGAGCTGCGCCCATACGCAGAAAAAGTTTGGAACAATTCCCGGCTGAAAGAAGGCGCTGACGAATTGAAAGCCATCTTTCTGAATTCCGCGGAAACATTGGTTCACGGTGATCTGCACACGGGAAGCATCTTCGCCGATGAACATGAAACAAAGGTGATTGATCCCGAGTTTGCTTTCTTCGGACCGATCGGGTTTGATATCGGCCAATTTATCGCCAATCTGCTGTTAAACGCCCTCAGCCGCGACGGTGACGACAGACAGCCGTTATATGATCATACTGCCGCCGTATGGGATACATTTGTGAAAACATTCAGTGAAGCATGGGAGAAAGACTGCTTGCCTTCCCGCAGACACCTGCTGGAAGACACACTGAAAAACGCGTTTGAGGAAGCGGTCGGTTTTGCGGGATGCGAACTGATCCGGCGCACGATCGGACTCGCTCATGTGGCTGACTTAGATGAAATCACTCCGTTTGACAAACGAATCGAACGGAAGAAGCTGGCGCTTGACATCGGCGCCTATTATATCGAAAACAGAAAAGAACTGAAGCATATCACCGAGGTTCTGGACCAATTTAAGCTCCGTGTAAAGGAATGATGCAGCATGACCAATGAATTTGCCATCCCCCGTTCTGTAGAATGGAAAGAAACCTACATCCGCATTTTAAATCAGCAAAAGCTTCCCGACGTCACTGAATATGTGGAACTTGAAACAAAGGAAGATGTATTCGACGCGATTGTCACGCTGAAAGTAAGGGGCGCCCCGGCCATCGGTATAACCGCGGCGTTCGGACTCGCGCTCTCCGCCAAGTCGTTTGAAGCCCGCGACCTTTCAGATTTCCGACGTCAGTTCGCAGATGTCAAAACGTATTTAAACAGTTCGAGGCCCACTGCCGTCAACCTCGCGTGGGCGCTTGACAGACTGACGGATTCCATCAGGGATGCGATCTCAATCAATGAAGCGAAGACAACGCTCGTTCATGAAGCCATTCAAATTCAGATTGAGGATGAAGAAACATGCCGAATGATCGGCCAGAATGCGCTGCACCTTTTTAAAAAAGGCGACCAGATCATGACCATCTGCAATGCGGGCTCGATTGCCACAAGCCGATACGGTACGGCGCTTGCCCCCTTTTACTTAGCGAAACAAAAAGATCTCGGCCTTCATATCTACGCATGTGAAACAAGACCCGTTCTCCAAGGATCACGGCTGACGGCGTGGGAGCTGATGCAGGGCGGAATTGATGTCACGCTCATTACCGACAGCATGGCCGCCCATACAATGAAGGAAAAACATATTTCTGCGGTCATTGTCGGCGCTGACAGAATTGCAAAAAACGGTGATACGGCCAACAAAATCGGAACGTACGGCCTCGCTATTTTGGCAAACGCCTTTCAAATTCCGTTTTTTGTGGCCGCACCGCTTTCGACATTTGACTTGCAGATTGAAAACGGCGATCAGATTCCGATTGAAGAGAGAGATCCGGATGAAGTCAGACAGATCTCCGGCATACGCACCGCTCCCGAAGATGTGCCGGTCTTCAATCCGGCCTTTGACATCACACCGGGCAGCCTGATTTCCGGCATTATAACCGAGAAAGGAATTGTGACCGGTTCTTACACGGAAGAAATTGAACAATTATTCGCTGACTGCCAGCTGAGCTGAAAAACCGCTGATGATATTGCCTCAGGCAATGTCAGCGGTTTTTTTGTCTGCACAATGTAATCACTTCATCTTTTTGGACGGCTGTAATGAGATGCATTTTAAAAAACAGCTCTGCATAGCCGGCTATCTTTTGCGGACGGCTCATTTTCATCAGGCTTCGTCCTCCTTTTTCATCAGACCAACTTTTTTCACTTAATAAAATGATATGTCGGACGTGAAAAAACGGAACGTGCCATACGCTTTATTTTTCTTTATAGGATATTTGTTCGATGTTCAGCAGCACCGCTTTTACATCCGTCTTCGTGCCCGCGTATCCCGTTAAGGCGCTGTTTTTGCCGATTACCCGATGGCAAGGGATCAAAATCGGCAGCCGGTTTCGTTTTTTGGCTTGTCCGATGGCGCGCACCGCTTTCGGTTTTCCGATCGCTTCAGCCATATCGCCGTAGCTTCGGGATTCCCCATAAGGAATCATCGTCAGCGCGTTCCATACTCTTTCCTGAAAGGGTGTGCCTTTTTGTCTCAGAGGCAGAGAGAATTGCTTTCTTTCTCCTGAAAAATATGATGCCAGCTGCTGTTTCGCCTCCGACAGCAAAGCGGTTTCGCACGGCTTTACGCCGGGCGCGCCTTTCCGCCATTCCTCAAAATCTTCCCCGGTGAGAAACAGGCCGGTAATAAAGCTCTCTTCCTCTGTTACGATGACGGTTCCAAACGGCGCTTTCACACTTGTAAAACAGATCATTCCCCGCTCCTTCTTTCTTCGGTATTCTGCCGGATCGGAAGCGTCAAATGAAAAACGGTGCCCTTCCCTTCTTCACTTTCCACATGAATGCGTCCCTGATGTTCTTCGATGATTTTATAGCTGACCATGAGACCGAGACCCGTTCCCCTGTCTTTTGTCGTGTAAAATGGTTCACCCAGACGTTTTAATTTGTCTTCGGAAATGCCTGTTCCTTCATCTTGAATAGAAATCAAAATGTGGTCTTGATCAGAAGACTGAATGGTCACGTAGATATTGCCGCCGCCCGGCATGACTTCAATGGCGTTTTTTAAAATATTGATAAACACCTGTTTTAATTGATTCGGTTCACAGTAAATCGGCGGGATGTTTCCGGTCAGGTTCAGATGGATCTGCACATTGACAAGATTGGCCTGGGCATTCAAAAGATCAGCCGTGTCTTTCATAATCTGCGTCACGTCTTTTTCTTCATATAATATCGCCTGGGGTTTCGCTAAAATTAAAAATTCAGTGATGATAGACTCGATGCGTTTTAATTCTGAGGTAATGACGTTAAAGTACAGAGAATATTCGCCTTCAATGCTTCCTTGAAGAAGCTGAATGAACCCTTTCAGCGCCGTCATCGGGTTTCTGATTTCGTGAGCGATGCCCGCCGCCAGCTCCCCTACAACATGAAGAGTGTCGGATTTCCGCAGCCTCTCTTCAAGCTCTTTGGCCTCTGTGACATCTTTAAAGATGGCCAGATTCATATTTTGAATGATATTTCTTTTGAAGGAGAATTCCAGTTTGCGGCTGTCGCTGCTGCTTAACAGGAAGGGGATTTCATTATCCATTCCTTCTAAATCAATCTTTCTGGCGGGAACACCCGCGTTTTCAATATCAAATAAAGAAAGAATATCCGGAACGGTGTACGCTCTCAGCTCCTCATCCGGCATACCGAGTATACGGCTTGCGAGAGGATTCGCGTCAATAATGCGGAATTGGTTGTCAAATAAGACCTTGCCATCCATTGAGCCGTTGAATACTTTTCTGAATTTCAGCTCGCTTTCCCGCAATTCTTTTTCCATCCGCTTACGATCGCTGACATTTCTTAAAATGGTTAAATGCTGACCTTCAAGTATGGTTCGTTTTGATGTGAATTCCAGCTCTTTAAATTGGCCGTTTGCCATCTGAAACAGCATTTCTTCACGGATTTCCCCGTATTTTTCATATTTTTTCTTAATCTGTTTGTATTTTTTCTGCGGATCAACGATAAACGTACATAAATTCGTCTCCACCAGTTTATCCATCGGCAGTTCGAAAATGCGGCACGCCGATTCGTTTGCTTTGGCAATCTTTCCGTCATCAGACCAAATGACAATCGCGTCCATGGCGTTTTCAAAAATTTCGCGGAATCGCTCTTCGCTTTTAAAGAGTTTCAATTCCATCAACCGTTTCTCTGTTATGTCCCTCATAATGGACATGTAGAACCCGCTGATTACGTTGGACGTAATCGTAAATTCAAACAGCTTCTCTTCGCCCGACCGAAGCTTAACGGGCAGTTCTCCTTTGGCGTTTCCTTTTCTGCGGAGGGTTTCCCAGATTTCTTTCAGATGCTTTTTGTTTTCTCCGTCGGTAAAATGGCGGAGCGACAGATGGGACAATTCATTCTGGCCGATCTCAAAGCTTTTGCAAAAAGAGAGGTTCGCATCAATAAACCCGCCGTCCTTATCAAACAGCACGATGCCGTCGACAGCCCTGTCAAACAAATCTTTAAACAGCTGCTCGTTCATGGAGAATTCGCGCTCTAATATTTTTTTAGAGGAGATATCCCTCATCACCACAAAAAAATAATCCTCCCCAATTCCGTCTCTGGCGAGGAATTCAATGTATTTCGTCGCGCCGCTGTCAAGCTTAATCGGCACCTCTTTCCACAGATGGCCTTTTTTTAAAAACTTTTTCACGGCCTTATTCAGTTCTTCCTGAGGCACGGAATATAAAAAATCCAGGACTGAGCGGTTAATGAGGCTCTCTGCCTCAATCTGCATCATCCGGGCTGCAGCCTCGTTCGCCTGGACGATTTTCATTTCCTTACGGCATATAAAAATGGCATCAAGCGTGTTATTCATAATCACGTGATACCGGTTCAAATCACTCTTCAGGCGGTCATTTTCCTCTTTCATTCGCTTCAGCTGCTCTTTCAGCGACTCTTTTGTTTGCAAATCCAGAGTTTCAGCCATTCAGTACACTCCTTCTTCAAAAACCTATCCTTCAATATTTCTACAAAATACCTCATCTTCCTTCATTCGCCCTATACATTTCAGAAAATTTCAATGATATGACAAGTTAAAGTCTTTTTCTACGATCCTTACCTCCCCATTACATCATCCTAACAATCCCTTTTGTCCTCCTTCAATTTTTTGTTTTTTATTTTAAAATGAACACCAACAGGAAATAATCATGCAGTGGATGATTTTTGAAGAGAAGGTGATGCTATGACAAAATCGCGAGACAGTTACTTTGACAACGCCAAGTTTATCTTGATTTTTCTGGTGGTGTTCGGCCATATCCTCCGGTCATTTATTAACGGAAATGAGTTTATGCTCCATCTCTACAAATTCATTTATACTTTTCATATGCCGGCCTTTATCCTGGTTTCCGGCTATTTCGCAAAAAACTTTAAGCGGAAAGGTTATGTGAAGAAGCTGGCTGTGAAGCTGATTATTCCGTACTTGATTTTTCAGGGCATTTACTCAGTTTTTTACTATTTGATTCAGGATGAAAGCATGGCAAGCGTCAATCCGATTGATCCGCAGTGGTCTCTCTGGTTTTTAGTCAGCTTATTCTTTTGGAATCTGCTGCTTTACCCCTTTACGAAGCTGCCGAAAATGTGGGCGCTTGGGGCGAGCTGCGGGCTTGCCGTCATGATCGGGTATCTTGATTTTATCAGCAGCACGCTGAGTCTTTCACGGACGTTTGTTTTTCTACCGATGTTTCTCGTCGGGTTTTATTTAAAGAAACAGCACTTTGATTTGCTTCGGGCTAAAAGAGGCAGGCAGATTGCCGCGGGCGTACTGGGGATTGTTTTCCTCTTATGCTGGTGTATTGATTTTGATTACTCGTGGCTGTTCGGATCGGAGCCTTATTCTACATTCGGCACTGTGTCGCTGTTGAGCGGTCTGTCGCGCATCTGCTGGTATGTTTTGGCCTTTGCCGCCACTTTCAGCTTTTTGGCGCTCGTTCCGCAAAAGCGTTATTTCTTTACGAAATGGGGTACGAGAACGTTTTACGTGTATCTGCTGCATGGATTCATTATAAAAACGCTGCGGCAGATCGGGCTTGAAGATCACTTGTCTGATTATCAGAATTTAGTCATGCTCTTAATTTTAACGGCCGCTCTTACGTCCATTCTCTCCAGCAATGCGGTGAAAACGGCCGCACAGCCGTTTATTGAGCTGCGGATCACCGGCTGGCTTGAAGCGGTAAAAGGAACAAGAAACGGTGCTTATTCGAAATAATGAAAATACCTCTTAAGCGTTGCCGCCTAAGAGGTATTTTTTATTGTTTGCCGTCTTCTTTTTTCTTTGGCTTCGTCTGTTCAAGCGTTTCAATCCATTTTCCGGCGTTATAATCACCGAGCTCGCTTGCAAACTCTTCTTCAAGCAATTTAGGGTCCATCGGCTTTTTATGGTTTTGCATGTCTTTGCTGTGGCGGTTTTTTTTCGTCATGTTACTCGCCTCCTTGTTTGCCGTGTTTTGATTTGCGGTTTGCGCCTCTCAGTCCGGGATCACCATCATATTGTGTTTTGTATGCATCTTTGTCCATGCTCTCAGTCGGTGTGTTGTTGTTGGTCAAAGCTTCATTCTTTGCTGCTTTGCGTTTCATTTGATTTCCTCCTTCTGTCAGCAAATCTGTTTTGAATTCATCAAGCATTTCTTTCAAATCGCGCACTGTCACGTTTTTGGCTTCATCAATGAGTTCATAGCCGATCTGTCCGTTCGGCTCAAGCAGCACATATTTAAAATCTTGAATGTCTCCGAGGCCTTCCTGCCTGATCCTCATTGACAGCTGAGCTTCGGTAAAACGCATTTTTTTTAAGTTTTCCGGGATGGTTTTTCCGTTTCTGACAACGGCGACGGTTTTTCCTGAAAATAAAAACTCAAAAAAGCTTGATTTGATTTCTAAATATTCCATCAGGATTAATACCGCAATAAAAATCGCCGCCGCGAAAATAGTTTCCCATAAATTATGTTCAATAAACGGCTGAATAATAATCGAGCCGATCGAAATCATGATGACTGTCTGGGTCACCGACAGCTGGCTGATTGATTTCCGTCCGGCAATCCGCAATAAAAAGGTACCGACCGCTATCATAACTATCGACTTCCAAAATACGGAAAACAATGACGTCACCTCTTTACAAGTAGAATCTCCAAAGAAACTGTTTCCACTCATCCATTTTACGGCAATAAAAAACACCGCTTTCTGAAAAGCGGTGTCAGCCAATAATCATTCTTTCCTTCGGATAATGATAATTTGCTTCGATTTCTTTTCGGCCGATCAAATAAAGGAACGTCAAAATGCCGATCCGGCCGATAAACATGACAATCATGATGACACATTTTCCGATGTCGCTTAAATGCGGAGTAATCCCAAGCGACAGGCCGGTCGTTCCGAATGCGGAACACACTTCAAAAAGCAGTCCGAGGAGCGTCTGATTTTTCTCGGTCACGGACAGAATCAGCGTCGATCCGAACACGAGCAGAATCGCCATCATCGTAACGACCAGCGACTTCATGACATCAGCCTGGTGAAGCTCGCGTTTAAAGACCTTGACCGCTTTATTCCCCCGGGCAAAATGAAACAGGGCAAGCAGGTTAAGCGCAAACGTCGTCGTACGGATTCCGCCGCCGACCGAGCTCGGTGATGCGCCGATGAACATGAGGGCGCAAATGAAAAATAATGTCGGCGCCGACAGCTGGCTGATATCAATTGTCGCAAGCCCGCCGCTTCGCGTAGCGGTTGATTGAAAGAGACATAAAAATAAAACATCATGCCAGCTTTTCCCCTTCATGACATGGCTTGCTTCAAGCGCGTAAATGCCCACGGCTCCGAACAAAACGAGCATTCCGAACGTAACGGTCGTAATTTTCGTAAACAGCGTGAATGAGTATCTGCGCTGTTTTGAAAACAAAAAGTCCTTTACTTCTACGAGCACCGGAAAACCGATCGCACCGAAAATAATCAGAAGCATCGTAATAAACTGCACGAAATAGTCATGTCTGAACGGGACGAGTGAATTTCCCGTAATATCAAAACCGCCGTTTGTCGTGGCGCTGACGCTCGCAAAGAATCCGTGCAAGTACGCCTGTTCAAACGAATCATAATACGTTAAAAAATATGTTCCTAAGATGATGCCGCCTAAAAACTCGATTAATAAAATCAAAAACAGCACTTGCTTCATCAGGTTGACGATACCGGAAAACTGCGATTGATTCTGATCCACCATGATGAGCTTCCGTTCCCGCAGACCGATCCGTTTGCCCATAATGAGCCAGACGAATGTTCCGAGCGTCATGATGCCGATTCCGCCGAATTGAAGCACGAAAGCCAAAATGACAATCCCGGCCGTGCTGAATGTATCAGCCGTGTTGACGACCGTTAAACCGGTGACACTGACTGAGCTGACAGCCGTAAACAGCGCGTCTATAAACGACCAGCTGGCCCCTTGTTTGTGGGCGGCCGGCAGACTTAGCAAAATAAATGCCACCGTCACAGCAAGAAAATAATATAATGCAATCAGCTGTGCAGGCGACAAGATCTGTATGAATTTCTTCAGTTTTAATTTCATAAGATAGTTCCTTCTGCCTCTCAAATGTAGTACGTAATTATTCTAATGATATTGGGAGAATTTTTAAAGGTCTTTTTAGAAAGATTTTTCATTACCTTATGTAATTTGCCGATCTTTAAACAAAAAACCTCTGAAACGATTGTCAGAGGTTTTGTTGATTATTTTGCTTCCAGCCTGCGGATGCGCTCATCGAGATCAGGGTGTGTGGAGAACAGTGACGAATGCTTTTTGCCGTTAATTTTTAACGTCTGCACCGCCGTCTGGTCCTCTTCATTCACATGTCCTGTATAAGACTTCAGCGTACGCAGGGCGTGAATCATTTTATCCTTGCCGGCAAGGTCTGCACCGCCGCGGTCAGCGTGAAACTCTCTATGGCGCGAGTAGGCGAAGACGACAAGACTGCCGAGAATGGAAAAGATAATCTGAAACACGATCATCGCGATAAAATGAACGACCGGCGCGAGGTCTTCTTTGACAAAGCGGCTTGCAACCCATGCCGCGATTCGTGAAAGGAATACGACGAACGTATTGACGATTCCCTGCAGCAGCGTCATCGTGACCATATCACCGTTTGTGATGTGTGCGACTTCATGGGCAAGAACCCCTTCCACCGCAGCATCATCCATCTGCTGCAATAAACCTGAAGAAACCGCGACAAGCGAACGGCGCTTAGAAGGTCCGGTCGCAAAAGCATTGACCTCCGGGGAATGATAAATGCCGACTTCAGGCATTTTCGTCATCCCTGCGGCACGGGACAATCTGTGCACACGGTCAACCAATTGCTGTTCCTCATAGCTGAGCGACTGTTTCTTCGGATTTAACACCCGGACGCCCATCATCGTTTTGGCCATCCATCTGGACATTCCGAGAGAAATAAAAGAACCGACAAAACCGACGACAAGACTGAACACGAGCAATGCCATCAGATCAATGCGGCCATTTTGTATATACGAGCCGACACCGGTAACGCTTGTAATAATCGTAAGCACAATTCCGATTGTCGTAATGACCAAAAGGTTCGTTAAAATAAACAGAAATATTCTTTTCGCCATAATTACCTCCGTCTTTTTTAAGATCAAAAGAACTTATTTACTTAAATTATAAATGATCTGTTTGAAAATGCAACAATTTCGACGTATGATGTTAATGTAATTCTCAGTGATATTAAAAAGTAAACACGTAATCAATCAGAGGTGAACCATGAACACGTTTAAACTGACCCGAACTGATATGGTCCGGCTTCTTTACGCGTTAAAAGGCCAAGGAGACGCAACCCCTCTCCAAATCTTATTGCAATCAGCGGATATGACCTTGGATGAGGCGGAAAGCCGTCTGCATATCCCTGAATTTCTGACGAGATTCGAACGAAAAAAAGAGAAAAAGGAATACGGGCTTTCAACTAACGAGATTGTCGAGCTGGGAAATCTGTGCGAGCTGACGTCTTTAAAATCAACCGCCGTCCAAAACTGGGTGAAGCGCGATATTAAAGATTTAATCGGCCACCCCTTACTCGGCAAAAAATATACAATTGAACAAGCTGTCATCCTTCTCATTGTACGTGATTTAAAATCAATTTATGACTTCGAACATATACGCGGCATATTAAAAATCGCTTTTAACACGATCACAGACAGATCAGACGACGTCATCAGCCCGATCAGCTACTATGAAAGCTGCGCCCAAGTGATTGATTATCTTCATCATAAGGCAAACCCGCCGATGAAGGAAACGAGCCTGCAGGAGCTCGTCGAAGAGCAGACGGACAAGCTCAAAGGCTGCTTTAAAGAACTCGGAAGCGGACAATGGAACAATATCAGATCCATAATCGCCGTCACGGTGCTCTCCGTTTTGACTTTCCATATTCAAGCCTCAGCCTACAAAATGATCAGCCATTTATTATAATTCATAACGCTTCTTCGCCCCGGTGTCTGCGCTGGGGTTTTTTTGCTGTACAACAATTGCCAGCATAATCAATACCGTTCCGTTTGAAACTAAAATGCGAAAACACATCTTGCCAGAGAAAAGGAGATGAAAAAGATGGCGAGCAGAAATAAACTCTTAGTTCCAGGGGCTGAGCAGGCACTTGACCAATTTAAATACGAAGTGGCTCAAGAATTCGGCGTGAACCTTAGCTCTGATACAGCAGCACGCGCAAACGGCTCTGTAGGCGGGGAAATGACAAAACGTCTTGTACAGCAGGCTCAATCACAATTAAACGGGAAAAATCAATAATGCAGCTTATTCGCCGGGACTTCTCGGCGAATTTTGATATTTATCAGCATTCTCCTTTCCGTGCCGGTAGCCGTTCGGATTCCTTCGGTCTGATGAATCTTCATGATGCCGATAGGATTCCCAATGTTCATTGCGATCATGATTCCAGTAATGATTGTAATACTTTTGCTTAGGCTCTTTGTCATTTCCGTTTTCCTGAGGATTTTGTGTTGGGGGCTGCTCTGTTTCCCCATCTTGTTCCTTCTGTGTGTTTTCCTCTGATCCGGAAGCTGCATTTTTTTCGGTTTGCTGATTGCCGTCCTGACTGTCCGGCTTCGCTTCTTCCGTACCGGGCGTTGTTTCATTGTTTCCCGGCTTCTCTGCTGCCTTTTCTTCATCAGGAGCTGTCTTTTCATCAGCCGCCGGCTTTTCTGTGTCCGGCTGCTCGCTTTGATCAGCGTCTGTTTCGGTATCTTTTTGATCTGTTTCATTGCCGTCGGTTTGCTTTTCAGGCTGTTTTTCTTCTGTTTTCTTTTCGTTTCTTCTTATGTAGCTGCCTGTTGACATCCCTTCCTGTTTTGCTTTTTCTCTTGTTTCCATATCAGATTCAAGCGATTGGACCTGGTAGGTGCCCTTATATTTTTCAGTCATGTCAGCCAGCTGTTTTTTAACGCCTTTTTTATATGTATTGTCATCTGTATTTTCATAAACCGTGGAAATTAAAATCTCTTTTGATTCCTTTACATATCCATGCTTGCTGCAATCGGTAATAATATTACTGATGACTTCCTTAAAATCGCTGCTTTTCCAATCTCCGATGTCACTGATGACCTGTTTGGCGTCATGGTTCAGCGGTGTCAGTTCAATGACTTCATATTTGCTGTTTAAAGCCATTTCAATGCTGGGATTAATGTCAAGCGTCATATACGCGTAAGCTTTGTTATCAGAAAAAACCGGGAGCAAAATTAAAATAAACAAAATAATAGCAGTCATCGTAAACACTCCCAATTTAAAAGGGCGCAGTTTCAGAAAATCAAAAAAGCTGGCCCTTCTTCCCATACGCGTTTCGCCTTCGAACGTAATTTCCTCTCCGATTTCACAAGTGCGGTGATCATTTTTTGTTTTTAAAAATTGTCCGTCAGGGGTTAGCAACGTGACGAATTTTTTATTTTTCTCTACTATGATCCCTCTTCTCATGAGTGCAACACCCCTTTAAGATAATCTTTTAAATAAATATAATCACCGGTAATAATAATACTCATGGCGATGATATATTTTCGGTTCCGTTCGATCGTTTTTCTGCTGACCGACACGAGCTGCTCCAGCTGCTTGACAGGAAGCTGTTTTTTCTGGTGCAAAATGGACGCCAGCTCTTCATTTTCAACAAGCGTGTAGGCTACCTTAATCGCATTCTGCCTCGCATCTGTATGTTTCGGCGATTGTTCCAGCAGCTCTTTAAAAGACAGGCCGTATTCTTTCAGCTGCTTCTGAAAAAAAAGAATTTCTTCCCGGCGCTGTTCCTGTTCTATCTGTTTGCGGTATTCATCAATGGAAAGCTCCGCTTCGATAAGGCTCTGCGAAGATTCCTGGTCGTCGCCTTCCTGCACATCCATATTGATATGCTGAGCGGTTCTTGCTTCTTTTCTGATATAATCTATCACTTTTCTTTTTATAATCAGCTCTGCAAATGCAAGCAGCGAATTACCTTTTTCAGCCGAATATTTTTCAATGGCTTCGTTAAACGCGATCAGCCCGATGCTGAATTCGTCGTCTTTTTCATCTATATATCGTTTACAAACGGATGAAACCGTCTTCGCGATAAAAGGCTTATATTGCTGTATTAAATCGTTCTGCAGATCTTTGTCGCCTTTTTGTATTTTTTCAACAGATGTTTCAAGCGTTTGCTTCTTTTTTCCCAATTTAAACAAAAGGCTAAGCACTGGTTTCACCTCAGTTCCTCCCTATAACTACTCATAATCATAGCTAATTTAGTAGGGATTCGCAAAGGAAGAAAAAGAGAAATCGATTTCATTTGTCTCAATTATGACAAGCCAATAAGACGTACTATACATGATTTCGTGCCCCCATGCAGAATTAAGGGGGTTTTCTCTGTGTTTTTTGTAACAATGCTGTTATAAAATTGTTATCATATGTCTTAAATGTAAGCGTTTCAAACAAAAAAGGGAACCTGCTTTTTAAAAAGCCAGACTCCCTTTTTGATCATTTTACGCGTGTTCTCTTTTTTCCGATTCCGCGCCAGACTCTATTTGTTTTGCTCCTGACATAAACCATCCGCAAACCGCAATGGCAGCCAGAACCGCCCAGAAAATGATTTTCCAGGCCGCCGAATGGATGACATCTGCCGGAATGATACCGAGTTCCTCATGGGCCAATGTATAAAGAGCGAGCTTCACGCCTACCCATCCGACAATCACAAATGCCGCCGTTTCAAGGCCCGGCCTGGTTTTTAGTAAGGATACGAACATTGATGCAGCAAAACGCATAATGATTAAACCGATTACGCCGCCGGCTAAAATAACGAGAAACTGACCGCCGTCCAAGCCGCCGATGGCAGGAAGCTGAGTTCCCGGGAGCGTTACGGCAAGCGCGACCGCCGCTAAAATGGAATCAACGGCAAAAGCGATGTCCGCGAGCTCCACTTTCAAGACTGTCTGCCAAAACCCGCTTTCTTTCTGCGTTTTCTGACCGGCGTTATCTTTAAATACATACCGCTTCAGCAAATGGCTGACCGCAATGTAAAACAGATATAAAGCGCCGACGGCCTGGACCTGCCAAACATTCACCAGAAAAGAAATGGCGAACAGCGACCCGAAACGCAAAATAAATGCGCCCGCCAATCCGTAAAATAAAGCCTTCTTCCTTTGTTTTTCAGGAAGATGCTTCACCATCACAGCCATCACCAGCGCGTTATCCGCCGCCAAAATCCCTTCCAGCCCGATTAAAACGAGAAGAACCCATCCATACTCCAATAATAATGCAAAGTCCAATCCATTCCCTCCGTTTCTTTTTTCTATCATCCGAGCTTATACCGGCGGTTTTTTACGCAAAAAAGACCTTTGCCGATATAAGGCAAAGGTCTTGCTAGACATGAATGATTGGCATGCCAACAAAGCCGATGGATATGATCCATGAATTGACGACTTTGTTTCCGGAATATCCGGACGCTACTCCCCTTTGGGATTTCAAGAAATATTTGTTTATACGCTCATGATAAAGCCTGTTTCATTATTTGTCAACGCTTAACTTTTTTAACAAATTGAGAAATTTTTTCTGTTTTGGCCCGCTGTTTTCTTCTCTTTAAAAACATCCAAAGAATGAGAAGCAACACAATGAATATACCGAGCGGCAGCATATATTGATCGAGAATGGAACCGACGCTTTTCCAATTTTCCCCGAGTTTCATTCCGAGGTATACGTAAGCAAATGTAATCGGCAGCATCGCTGCATATGTATATAGAGAGAAGACCCAGACATTCATCTTCGCAATGCCGCACGGCAAAGAAATCAGCGTCCTGACCCCCGGTATAAAACGGCCGCTGAACGCGACCAAACCTCCGTGCTTCTGAAAGAAATCATCTGATTTCTGCAGGGATTCGGGTTTTATCCATATATACTTTCCATATTTCAGCAAAAACGGCCGACCGCCCAGCCTGCCGATTCCATATAAGACAAGCGGACCTGAAACACCGCCGAGCGAACCGGCAAACACGGTCCCGGCAAGCGTCATATCCCCTTTTGAGACCCAATAGCCCGCAAGCGGAAGAACAATTTCCGCCGGGATGAATTCTATACTGAGCGCCAAAAAAATTCCGGCGTAAGATAAGCTTTTAAACGCTTCAATTATTGATATGATGAAATCTTCGATGATCTATCACTCCCGGCTTACGTCTATACTCTGAAACTTAAGAATGATTTTAACACAAAACCTTGAGTCTGAAATATCTTTTAGACATGCCCGTTATAAATGTGAGTCGTTTCAGATCGGTATAGCGGGAGGGAATGACATGCGCAATACAACGTCCCGCCTGTCTCCTGATTGCTTGTCTGGCGGCGTTTACATCACTTAAGATCTCCGGAAAAGGAAGCGGCGGCTGACCGCGAATTCAGTTCATATGGGAGCGGGAAATTTTCTCAGTCACTGCATGGGAATGCGTGGGCATTTCCCGGGGAATGATTTTGTATAATCTTTTTGATTACCACTGATGATTTTCAGGGACTTCAGCGCTTTAAAGAACTTATCGATTCACTGATTGTAAATAAAGAATGCGGCGCGAAAAAACGATGAATAAGAATGCGATTTCCTTTTCAGCCGACCATTTCCCCCTGAGGAAATGGAACAGCCGCTCCATGAAGCGCCGCAACACCCATAAGTTGCTACACATGGAACGGACCCGTTTATCCACAATAAAGACAAAAAGGAGTTTTTATTCATGCACACGATGTGGAAGGGTTCGATCAGTTTCGGCCTCGTCAATATCCCGGTCAAGCTCTTTGCGGCCACTGAAGATAAAGATATAAAATTCCGCAGTCTTCATAAAGAAGACCATGCGCCGATTAAATACGAAAAAATCTGCACCGGATGTGAAAAAAGTCTGGAACCTGATGAAATTGTGAAAGGCTATGAGTATGTAAAAGGGAAATACGTCATTATGACAGACGAAGACTTGAAAGACGTAAAACAGGAACATGAAGAAAAAGCGGTTGAGATTGTTGACTTTGTCCAGCTGCAGGAAATTGATCCGATTTATTTTAACCGGTCGTATTATGTCGGGCCGGGAGATAACGGCACAAAAGCCTATACACTTCTGCGGGAAGCGCTAAGGACGACGGGTAAAATCGGGATTGCCTCCATTACGATCCGCTCTAAACAGCAGCTTGCGATTCTTCGCGTGTATGACAACTGCATCGTGATGGAATCCATTCATTATCCGGATGAAGTCAGAAATGCCGGACATGTGCCAGGCGTTCCCGAGCAGACAGCCGTTAATGAAAAAGAGCTGCAGACGGCGATTACGTTAATTAATGAGCTGACAACCGAGTTTGACCCGGAACAATACGAAGATACGTACCGGAAAGCCCTTCTCGCTAAAATTAACGATAAGCTCGAACATGAAGAAGCGGGCGTGACACCGGCTGCTGCCGGCCCGCGCGAAGATGTCATTGATCTTGTCAGCGCGCTTCAGGCAAGCATTGACCGGACGAAGCGGCCGGATCGCGAACAGGCTGCGCCGGCGCGGACAAAAGACGCCGCGTCAGCAGGCGGCGGAGGCAAAAAGCAGAAGACGACCAGACAAAAAGCCGGAACGTCTTAATCATGGTGCTGACGATGCAGCCGATTTTGACCTCTGTACCGCCTGAAGGCAGTGAGTGGCGCTATGAGGTAAAGTATGACGGATTCCGCTGTCTTCTCCGCATAGACGAAAGCGGCGTTACATTAACCAGCAGAAACGGACAGACGCTGACGAATCAATTTCCGGAAATCACGGCTTTTGCGGCCCGGTGTTTTCAGCACATGAAAGACAGGTTCCCCATTACGCTTGACGGAGAGCTTGTCTATTTAATCAATCCGTACAGAGCGGACTTTGAGCATCTTCAAATCCGCGGACGTTTAAAACGGACGGAAGCAATTGAAAGCACCGCTGATAGACGGCCGTGCCGCTTTCTGGCATTTGATCTCCTCGTTCTGGAAGGCGCCGGCACCGTCTCATTACCGTATGTGAAACGGAAACGCGCCCTTTCCAAACTGCTTAAAGAAGCAAATCTTCCCGCCTGCCCTCATCACTTAGCGGAAGAAGCGATTCAATACATTCCGGAACACACTGACTTTGATGCGCTTTGGGACAAGGTCGTCCGCCATGACGGAGAAGGTATCGTAGCAAAAAGGGCTTCCAGCGGCTGGGCGGAAAATAAACGCTCTCCCGACTGGCAAAAGTATAAACATATGAAAACGGCACATGTGCTATTAACCGGGTTTAATCCGAAGAACGGGTATGTAACGGCCTCTGTTTTAAAAGACGGCACCGCCGTCCCGATCGCTTCCGTTTCCCACGGCATGCAGGCGGAAGAAAAAAACGCCGTCAGAACCATTATGGAGACCCACGGAAAAAAACAAAACAGCGGCGAGTATACACTTGAGCCTTCTATCTGCATGACCGTTCAGTATTTAACCATATTGCAGGACACGCTGCGTGAAGTATCTTTTGTGTCTTTTCAGTTTGAAATGGATTGGACGGAATGCACGTATCAGCAGCTTATCCTTCACTCTAAAACGCTGCCGCCGAAGCTGCAGTTCACAAGCCTGGATAAGATTGTTTTTAAAAAACGTGAAAAAACGAAAGCAGATTTCCTCAGTTATATGGTGAAAATGAGCGATTTTCTTATGCCCTTTCTTAAAGATCGGGCCGTCACGGTGATCCGTTATCCGCACGGCGCGCCTGGCGAATCTTTTTTTCAAAAAAACAAACCGGACTACACGCCGGACTTTGTCTCAAGCGTGTTTGACGGGAGCCATGAGCACATCGTATGCAGCAGCATACCGTCACTTTTATGGCTGGCTAATCAGCTGGCGCTTGAATTTCACGTTCCGTTTCAGACAGTGCATTCTGAAAGGCCCGCAGAAATCGTCATTGATCTTGATCCTCCGTCAAGGAATGATTTTCCTATGGCAGTGGAGGCTGCGCATGTGCTGAAACAGCTGTTTGACTCATTCAGCATTACGTCATTCCCGAAGCTCTCCGGAAATAAAGGCATTCAGCTCTACATCCCGCTTTCACCGGAAGCATTCACCTATGAAGAAACCCGTGCGTTCACAATGCTCATCGCCGATTATTGCGTCAGGACGCGGCCGGATCTTTTTACGACAGAGCGGTTTATCAAAAACCGAAACGGCAGGCTCTACCTAGATTATTTGCAGCATGCCGAAGGGAAAACCATTATCGCCCCCTATTCGACCCGGGGCAACGAATTGGGAACGGTTGCGGCTCCCCTTTATTGGAGCGAAGTCAACTCCTCTTTAACACCCGATGATTATACGATCGATACAGTAGTGAACCGCGTCAGGACAGAGGGAGATCCGTTTTATGATTTTTACAGGAATCCGCAGGACGGCCCGCTTTCAATCGTGCTTGAGCAAATCAAGAGAAAGAGCTGACGCTTTTTGTCAGCTCTTTTCAGTCTGATACGTGCACATCAATTTTTCTTTGGAAATAAATAAATAGCAGGAGTAAGGAATGTTTTTGAGGGTGAGCTGTTTTGCAGTGAAGTATAAAATCGGAATATGGGCCGCTTTCTTAAACAGCCTGTAGCAGCCGCTGGACGGTTTTATCACATCAAAACCGAGTCTCGCCGCTCCTTTATGAAGCATTGTAATGCCGACGACTCCCTTAATCTCGTCTTTCCGTTTATGCTGGTTAATATAATCCGCTAAATGAGGCATGGATTGATATACCTTCTGATATAGCATAATCCCCCTTCTGACCGCGCTTTCAATAGGCTGCAGCTCTTTCAGGAGTTTGACATTATGAAGATGAATCTTAACTAACACGTCGTTTTTTTTAATTCTGGTTCCGTCGCTCAGGATGACTTCTTTTCCTTTATATCTAGTCAAACGGACGCGGAATACATTCGATTGCCGTTTATCAATCAGCGTCAGCCGGGTAAAGAAGAAATAAAGCGGATCAAGTAAGTACCATATAGACAGCAGACAGCTTCTCACATGTTCACCTTCTTTATATTCAAAGCACCCTCATATTTTGGCATGGGGCATGTCACATTATGATTGGTAAATAATGATGCCGACCTGTATCAGCTTATGCAAAAACCGCTTCAGGCTCTACTGTCCGGAACAGAAAAAAACACTCTTCGTGAAGAAGAGTGTTTGTATCCGCTTTCTTTTAACGGAAAAGCAAATGTTGGCTGTGAATTCCCGCTTTTTTCAGCAGGGCTATCAGCTGTTCCTGTTCCTCAGGCATAAGCCCTGAAAACGCTCTCGCAATTCTCAATGAATGAATCGGATAAATTTTATCCAAATACTCGTTTCCTTTATCAGTTAAATGGGCGTAAACAGACCGTTTGTCCTTCGGATCTTGTTCTCTGACCAAAAACCCGTTTCTTTCAAGCTTGTCGATGACATAGGTGACATTCCCGCTGACAAGCAAAAGACGCGACCCGATTTGCTGAAGCTTTTGCGGTCCTCTCGTATAAAGCAGCTCCAAAACGGCAAATTCAGTCGGATTAAAACCGTGTTCTTTACTGTCGCGGATGCTGTGTTCAGACACACTCTTGAAAGCCCTTGCAAAAACTTTGTACAAATTCATCGAACGCATCACTTCTTCTTCGTTAAATGATAATCTCATCATATCTACCCCGTATTTAAGATTTTTATAAAAAAATAATGTAAACCCTTACAATTCATAAGAGTCGATCTTTGTTTTATATTCTATTCGTGCCGTTTTTCAGAATTCCTTCTTTTTTATATAAAAAAATACCCTTATACATCATTTAATTTGTATAAGGGTTCCGTTCTTTATAGGGAATGTTCCGAAAAAAATACGCGTATTCCTTTCTCAGCTCCGTAATTGTCATGGAATTGAGTATTTCTTTCGTATAGACTCCGATCTGCAGAAGCTTTTTGGAATAATGGTTTCTCTCTTTGTCCAATGCATTTTGAAGCAAACGACTCATGGCAGCCTCCTTTGTTTTCCGTTATTCTATGATCAGAATAACGCTTTTATATCAAAGACGTATAAAGCCATTGTAAAACTTCTGTAGATTATGATGTTTTTCGGTAAAGTCCGTTCTGGACGGCTCTGAGCAGCGGAAAAGCATGTTCCCCGGCAAGCTGCATGAACGCCTCCAGCATTTCGTCGCGTTTCATATCTAATTCAATGATTTCTTTTGCCAGCGAAACCGCTTTTTCTTTCTCCATTCCTATCCTTCCTCCTCATTGTGTCTGTATAGTACAGCATAAAACGGGGCACAGGACCATGCATTAACCTTGTCAATTTTTCTGCCGCTTTTTTTCTAAAATTTTCTATTCCGCGTCAGAAAACCTGACAAGCGTCAGGTTTTTTCTCTTTTTTTCTTATATAATATGAGTAAAAGACATCCAGGGGTGGGAAAATGACGACAGACGAACAATCTTACAAAGATAAAAAAGTAATCTCGATCGGCATTGTAAGCGAATTAACCGGATTGTCAGTCAGACAGATCAGATACTATGAAGAACGGAAATTAATCTATCCGCAGCGTTCATCACGGGGAACGAGAAAGTATTCCTTCGCGGACGTTGAGCGGCTGATGGATATTGCCAACAAGCGGGAAGACGGCGTGCAGACGGCTGAGATTTTAAAAGACATGCGAAAAAAAGAACAGGCTCTCAAAAACGACCCGCAGCTCCGCAAAAAAATGCTGGAAGGACAGCTTAATGCTCATTTTAAGTATAAAAACCGCTGATCAAAAAAGTCCGCCTCCTGTGAGACGGACTTTTTTTATAAAGCATGAAGAAATGCAGTTGCAATGCCGAAATAAATTAATAAGGACAAAATATCGTTCAGCGTCGTAATCAGCGGTCCTGATGCAATCGCCGGGTCAATGTTCAGTTTATGAAGAATAATAGGGACGATCGTTCCGGCCATCGTACCGATAATCAACGTTGCAAGCAGCGATGAACCGACGACAAAACCGAGCGTTAAGTCTTTCTGCCAGACGGTTGCGACAATCGTAATCGCGATCGCACAGACGATGCCGATGTAGATACCGGTTCTTAGTTCACGGAAAATCAGTTTAAAGATGGTTTTTTTATTCATTTCTTCTTTAGCCAGTCCTCTGATGACGACGGCGAGTGACTGTGTGCCTGTATTACCCGTCGTTCCCGCAATCATCGGCATGAAAAACGCGAGGGCGACGACTTTTTGCAATGTATCTTCAAAATAATTCAGAATGCTTCCGGAAATCAATCCGATAAACAAAAGCAGAATGAGCCACGGCAAACGGCGGTACGCCGCAACGTACGCTTTCGTATCAAATGTAATCGCCTTACCGGAGGCTGCGAATTTTTCGTAATCTTCATCGGCTTCTTTAATCACGACGTCAATAATATCATCGACAGTGACAATACCGACAAGCACATGATTTTCTTCCACGATGGGAATGGCTAAAAAGTCATACCGCTGGATCAGCCGGGCGACTTCTTCCTGGTCTTGGAGCACCCCGGCCGAGATGACACGTGTAAACATGAGATCCTGCACTTTATCCTCAGGCTCGCCGAGAATTAAATCTCTGTAAGAGAGCACTCCGACAAGCTGCTTGCTGTCATTAATCACGTACAAATAATTTATTGATTCTGCGATTTCTGCAAAGCTTTTCAGCTTCACAACCGCATCTTTTACTGTATAATGCTGCGGAATCCAGACAAAGCGGTTCGTCATCATCCGGCCCGCCGATTCTTGCGGATAGTTCATCAAAAGCTGTACGGCCTTTGATTCCTCAGCCTCCATGCTGGATAAAAGCTGTTCTTTCAGTTCTTCATCCATCTCTTCCAGCAATGCGGCGAGATCGTCGTTATCCATTTTATTCATTGCGAGAGTGGCTTTCGTTTTACCGACTTTATGCAAAACGGCAAGCTGAAATTCCCGCTCCAGCTCTCCGATCATGTCGGTGATGTCATCAACCGTCATATATGACAGATAGCGGGCCCGGTGCTTTTCCGGCATTTCTTTAAACAAAAATGCCATGTCATAGGGCTGAAGCTCATCTATCATGTTTCGGAATTCTTTTATTTTTCCGTCCCGCAATAAAATAATTATGCGTAATATGAGTTCGTCATAGGTCATGTTTTGGACCATCGGGACTCGTACCTCCTTTACGGAGACGCGCCGTCCGTCAAGGGAAGTGCGGCGGTTTGTCTCCTCATCATGTCGTCACTGGTTATCTGGCTGTATATGGGTACTTCTTCTGACATACTCGAATGGGGAGAATCCATACTCCGCACCTCCTTATCATGCTCAGTCGTGTACGTTTTGAGGCATAAAAAAAACCTTCTGATATGAAGGCGAAAACAAGCACGGCAAATAAACGTGCGGGGCCTCCAATCGTAGAGCTTTAGCACTGTATGGCATAGGACAGCCATCCAGCTGCGTTAAGAATCACCTTATGTCGATGATTCCTGTTGACCCATTGGCGTCTTTGGACATTTTTGGGCAGCAGCGTATCTCCATACAGGAGCCTCACCTAACGAAGTTCTTATTTGAATTGACACACTGAGATTACAGAAAAAAAAGGAATGTGTCAACCTTAAATTTGTGATTTCAGCACATGCCTATAAAATAAACGGAATAAAGGCATAAAGCCCTTATTCCGGCAAATCGCTTTCATCCTCTTCTGAAAGGAAATGATAGGATTCATGCAGCATGAGCGCGTACTCCCCTTCTTTTGTCGGATGCGGTACATACTCAGCCTCGTTGATATACTGCTCTTCCCTTTTCTTCATATGACAGACCTCCTGTTCATTTTTAGATTGTCCAAAAGAAGATCCGTTATCATAGGAAAAAAAATTACTTGCGGCGCGGGACATGCAGCTATATTTTTCGGATCGTGAAAAAGTTCCTAAGCAGCCACGGGCCCGGTTTGAAACCGAGCGTTAATTGCCACGCGCCGATCGCCTGCAGTCCGAACTCCCGAACGAGAACCATTTTTTCACTCATGCTTCGCACATCCTCAAACCACACTTCATGCGTTCTTCCATTTTCATCAGTATACCGGAAGTAAGGGGAACGCTCCTGCTGGGAATAACGGATCACTGATTGATGCTTCATGGCCATTTCCATGGCGCGCTGATTGGAGATGGCGGATCCGATCGTTCCCGGACGGTACGGAATCACCCAATCATACCCGTACAGCGGAACACCGAGAATCACTTTTCTTCTCGGCACCCTGCTGATGGCAAAATTGATCGTTTGCCTGACCTCTGTCAAAGGCGCCACGGGTCCCGGCTCACTGCCGGCGTGGTGCCAGTCGTACGCCATAATGAACATATAATCGACGACGGCTCCGATTCCGCCGTAATCATATCCCCTCAGCCACGGCACTGCATCACTTGTTTTCGCCGGAACCGATATCGTTAACGCGAGCTGATGCTCTGAAAGCCGGGTTTTTAACTGCCGGAGAAATCCTGTGAAGAGGTCCCTGTCAGCTTCTCTGACCCGTTCAAAATCGATATTTACACCGCCGTATCCCTTTCTTACGGTTAAGGAGACGATATTGTTGACGAGATTCGTTCTTGCCGTCGGATTTTGCAGCACTTGATGGGCTAATTCCGGACTGAATCCCCCTTCTGTCAGATTCGTAATGACGGCAAGCGGACGCACTCTGTTCTGCCATGTGGTTTCTATTGCGGTTCTGTCGTTTAAATCGTTAATGATATCTCCATTCGAGCCAAAATGATATTCAAACAAAGAAATCGCCGAAGAATACGGCGCAAAATCATTAATTAGCTCTCTATCCGCTTCAGGCGTCCGAATGACATAAAATTGCAGGGTTCCCGCAAGATAGTTAGAGATATCAGGAATCTTCACTTTCATACCCGCCCGCAGCCGGTTCGGCGGAATATCCGGGTTTGCCTGCATCAGCTGCATCTGCGGCACATAAGCCTTACCTGCGATAACGGCATACGTATCATTCGGCTGAACCGTATATTCATTAAGAGGGATTAAAAGCGCCTGCCCCGGAACGATATTCGTTTCCTCAAGCCCGTTGACGCTTCTGATGCTGTCAACAGGGTATCCGTACTTTCTGCTGATGGAAAATAACGAGTCACCAGACTGCACTGTATGAACAAACATAGATGTCCTCCGTTTCCTTTTGATCAAAAGGGCTCTTCTTATCTTTATGAATGATCATCCGGTCCGATTCCAAACTCTGTTGGAGAAAGGCTGTTTACAAATCAGACATGATCAACTATGATGATGTCATCATAAAAAACTGTATAGGAAACGCACTAGGGGTGCTGTTATCGGCTGAGATAAAACATGCGGCAGGCGTGTTTTGATCCCTTATAACCCGATCTGGATAATACCAGCGTGGGGAAGTGCAGATTGACCGGAGCGCAGGGTTTTTCCCCATGCGTTTTCGTTCTGCTGCTGCATATTCCCTCGGATATGCAGTTTTTTATTTTTCATTAAAAAACGGGGGAGGACACCGCAATATGAAACTGAATATAAACCGCCTGTAAAATCAACTCTTTCATACATACGACTATCTGATAAGAAAGCAGGAGATCACAATGAAAAATTGGAAAATGAGAGAAATTGTCGTCATGTCGGTCATCAGTGTTGTATTTGCTGTCATTTATTTAGTATCAACTCATGCAAGCAATATAGCGGCAGGATTTTTCGGCCGGATGAGCTATGAACCGATTTACGGTATCTGGTTTATCGTCTCGGTGATTGCCGCGTACATTATTCAAAAACCGGGAGCGGCTCTCGTTTCTGAAATCATCGCCGCGTTTGTGGAGTGCTTACTCGGAAATCCGTCAGGACCGATGGTGATTCTGATCGGGATCGCACAGGGAATCGGTGCGGAAGCGGTCTTTTTTGCGACACGCTGGCGGGTGTATACCCTGCCCGTGCTTCTTTTATCCGGTATGGGGTCTTCTGTGACGAGCTTCATTTATGACTTGTTCGTTTCCGGATACTCTGTTTTGAATCCGGGTTTATTAGCCGTCATGCTTCTCATCCGTCTGGTCTCAGGTGCGCTTCTTGCCGGCCTTCTCGGCAAAGCAATCAGTGATGCGCTGGCTTACACAGGGGTGCTGAGCGGCATGGCGCTCGGAAAACAATTCAAGAAGAAAAAGAAACAGGTGAGCCAAGATGCAGGCATGTGAGCCCCTTCTATCGGCCGGCCGTCTTACCTTTTCTTATGATCAGGATGAAAAGCCGATTCTTCAAAACGTGTCCTTTCAGCTCCGCAAAGGAGAGCGGGCTTTATTGCTCGGGCCGAGCGGATGCGGCAAAAGCTCGCTCGCTCTCTGTTTAAACGGTCTGTACCCGGAAGCATGCGATGGGGTTCAATCGGGAACCGTTTCTTTATACGGAACACCTCTTTCACATCTGACAGAACCCGCCGCCAGATCCATCGGCGTCGTGTTTCAAGATCCGGACCAGCAGTTTTGCATGCTGACGGTCGAAGATGAAATCGCCTTCGGCCTGGAAAATTTGCAATATACAAAAGAAGATATGGACGCAATCATCGATGACGTTTTAGAAAAATTAGAGATCACTCATCTGAAAACGCGAACGATCGCTTCGCTGTCAGGCGGTTCAAAACAAAAAGTGGCGCTTGCCTGTATCATTGCGATGGAACCGGAACTCATTATTTTGGACGAACCGACGGCACAGCTTGATCCACATTCCGCACGTGAATTAGTGCGGCTGATCAAAGATCTTCAAGCAAAAAAAGGCTTCGGCCTTCTCGTTATCGAACATCAGCTTGATCATTGGGCGCCGTGGATGGACAGGACGATTGTCCTTGACGAAACGGGTCAGAAGGTGATGGACGGAGAGACGGACGTTATCTTTGAAACAAAGGTTGAAGAGCTGATAGAGCTCGGCATTCCGATTCCGCGTGTAATCTCATTGCAGAAGCACGTCAGCATTCCTTTTACATTGTGTAAAGAAAAGCTGTTTCACGAACCTGTACCCTCTCTGCCCGAACCCCGGCCCGCCGCGCTTTCGGCAGAAGACGCGCTGAGCGTTCACGAGCTGTCATTCTCAAGAGGGGCAGACGTCATTTTTCAGGATGTGAGCTTTTCCGTAAAAAAAGGTTCAATCACCGCGATTGCCGGCCCTAACGGAACAGGAAAATCCACGCTCCTTTCTGCCGCGGCCAAGCTCATCCGTCCGCTGGGCGGAGACATCAAAATAGACGGCAGACCGATTGATTCCTATTCTGAAAAAGAGCTGCGGCGGCTGATCGGATATGTTTTCCAAAATCCTGAACACCAGTTTGTCACAGATTCCGTCATTCAAGAGCTGATGTTCGGTTTTGAAAGCAGCAGAGCCGCAAAGGAGAAAGCTCTTCAGCTGTTAACCCGATTCGGCCTGAGACGCCATGCCTCACAGCATCCGTTTTCTTTAAGCCAAGGACAAAAACGCCGGCTCAGCGTCGCAACGATGCTTATGCACAATGTGAACGTTTTGATGCTTGATGAACCGACTTTCGGACAGGATGCCAAAACGGCGCGGGAGTGTATGCAAATGCTCCGTGAGATTCAAAAGGAAGGAACGGCTGTTTTGATGGTGACACACGATATGGAACTCGTCTCAGATTATGCCGACACGATCCTTGTGCTCTGCGGCACGAAACTGGTATTCCGGGGAACTCCCGACGCTTTATTTTCTGATAACACCAGGATCGCCGAGCAGGCGCATTTGGCTTTGCCGCTGCGGTATGAATGGATGAGACACGACAGGAGGCGGAGAAATGAACTTGCGGCTGGAGGCTGTTAATCCGTCAATAAAGGCGGCGGCTGTATTGTTATGCGTCATAATGCTGTCGTTTATTTATAATCCGTACACCCCTGCTTTGTTTTATATCATCATTGCGGGAGGTGTCCTCTCGGCGGGTCGTGTGCCGCTGAAAAAATGGCTGCTGTTCACGATTCCGTTTGTCATTCTGGCCTTCGGTTCTTTATGGACAGCCGCCGTATTCGGAAACATCCCGACAACCGGAAGCAACCTGCTGTTTAAGCTCGGGCCGATTGCCGTCAACAGTGATAACGCGGCGCTCGGGATTTCTATCGCGTTTCGTATTTTATGTTTTTCCGCTTTGTCGATGATGTTTCTTTTCACAACCGATCCGATTCTGTTCATGCTCAGTCTGATTCAGCAGTGTAAGCTGCCGCCCAAGCTTGCATACGGCGTTATCGCGGGGTTCCGGTTTCTCCCTCTTCTGAAAGATGAAATCCTGATCATCCGGCAGGCGCACAGAATCAGGGGCGCGGCGTCTGATTCCGGGCTGAAAGGAAAGCTCTCCGCCTTCAGGCGCTTCACCATTCCGCTATTGGCAGGCGCAATCAGAAAGGCGGAACGCACGGCGATCGCGATGGAATCTAAAGGCTTTACGGGGAGCCGAAACCGCACGTTTTACAGAACTGTTACCGTGCGCCGCGCCGACTGGTGCTTTTTCCTGCTCGTGCTTCTGTTATTCGGCGCAAGCTGGCTCATTTCATTGTTGTTTGTATAAAAACAGGCCGCCGGAGTGATTCGGCAGCCTGTTTTGTTATGTATGTTATTGATGATAATTGAGAGCCTGAGCGAGATTGGACTTGATCGTAATATCTGAGAAATTAATGCCGAGCTGTACGGCGGTTTGAGCGATTTCCGGCCTGATTCCGGATAAAGTGGACGTAACGCCGATCAATTTCAGCGCCTCAACTAATTTAAAAATCTGATGCGCCACCATCGTATCGACAACCACTACACCCGACAGGTCAATTAACAGATGTTCAATCAGCCGTTTTGCACATGTGCTCAGCGTATTTTCAAGAATGAATTTGGCGCGCTCCGTGTCAATATCGCCGACAAGCGGCAGCAGCGCCGTCCGTTTGCTCAGCGTGATAACCGGCGAGCTTAACTCCAAAATCATTTCTCTTTGCGCATTCAGCTGCATTTTTGAGTTATACTCGGCATGATCGACAAACGTGTAAATCGTAAAATCAAATACTTGTACAATTAAATTCTCCCATTTCTTCCTTTCTCCCTGTGCAAACGAAGATTCATGTTTATCGGCAAACGCATCATAATAACTGATGTATAGTCTCCGGTTTCTCATGAATTCACGGACCACATACTGGACGGGAGTATCCAGATGCTTCTGGTCTTTCGCAAGCTCAATCACCCACCGCTCAAACTCTTCTAAAAATTCTTTTTTCGGCATGATATACATTTTATTAATATGCCGGTAAAATTCTTTATCCTGCTCCGTCAGTTCTTCTGTGATGACGGGATTTGTCAAAGAATAAATCGAATTCGGATCCGAATCTTCCATCGTTTCGATCCACTCTTTCGCAATTTGATCCACTTGTTCTGAAAAATAGTTGTATAATGCTTCACTTATCTTCATATCTCTTCTCCTTTCCCATTTCCAATTATACCGTCAGCGGATCATGAATGAAAATAAAAGCTGTTAAACTATCCATTTATTTGAAATTTTTTAGTGCGATAGATTACGCCTTTTTTATGAAAATGCTTCAAATGACTCTTTCCGGCCGGCATGCTCTGCCATAAAATAGTAGCAACACCCTTGTATCCACTCGCAAGCATAAAAAAGGAGGGCTTTTTTATGAATGGTGAAATGCATTTGATTCCTTATGTCACGGATGAACAGATCATGGATGTGAACGAGCTTCCTGAGGGGATTAAAGTGATTAAGGCGCCAGAGTTGTGGGCAAAAGGGTTTAAAGGCAAGGATATTAAAATCGCGGTGCTTGACACAGGCTGCGACATCAATCATCCTGATTTGAAAGACCGGATTGTCGGCGGGAAAAACTTCACCGATGATGACGGAGGCAAAGAAGACGCGATTTCCGATTATAACGGACACGGGACACACGTTTCCGGAACGATTGCCGCCAATGATTCAAACGGCGGAATTTCGGGTGTTGCGCCGGAAGCAAGCCTTTTAATCGTTAAAGTTCTCGGCGGTCAAAACGGCAGCGGCAAATACGAATGGATCATTAACGGCATCAACTACGCCGTTGAACAAAAGGCAGATATCATTTCCATGTCACTCGGCGGGCCAAGCGATGTGCCTGAATTGAAAGAAGCCGTCACAAATGCGGTAAAAAGCGGTGTTCTGGTCGTTTGCGCGGCAGGAAACGAAGGCGACGGAGACGAGCGTACAGAGGAACTGTCGTATCCGGCCGCTTACAACGAAGTGATCGCAGTCGGATCAGTCTCAATCGCTCGTAAATCGTCTGAATTTTCAAACGCAAATAAAGAGATTGACCTGGTGGCTCCGGGAGAAAATATTCTCTCCACCCTTCCCAACCATAAATACGGGAAACTGACGGGCACTTCAATGGCCGCCCCGCATGTGAGCGGAGCGCTTGCCTTAATAAAAGGGCTTGAACAGGACGCGTTTCAGCGGACGCTTTCTGAGGCTGAAGTCTACGCCCAGCTCGTGCGGCGGACCCTTCCTTTGGACATCGCCAAAACATTGGCCGGGAACGGGTTTCTGTATTTAGACGCGCCTGAAGAGCTGATGGAAAGAGCCGAACAGGCACAGCTGCTGTCTTTCTGATATTTTTCTCATATAATGATTGATCAGCTTGTCACATCACCAATTTTTAAAATGTGAGATTTTCTATTGACAGTGATCTGAATAAGCTGATAAGATAACCAACAAATGATGTAACTTTTCAAAAAAATTGAAATATTTTCTCTTATCGAGAGTTGGGCGAGGGATTGGCCTTTTGACCCCAACAGCAACCGACCGTAATTCCATTGTGAAATGGGGCGCGTGATTTTTGCGCCGAGACGACTGTCTCATAAGGCACGGTGCTAATTCCATCAGACGTGATCTGAGAGATAAGAGAGGCTTACATTTTGAAGTTAAAGCCTCTTTCTCTCATGAGAAAGAGGCTTTTTTGTTACATCTCACTTAAAGGAGGAAACTTAATGACAACAATCAAAACTTCGAACCTCGGTTTTCCGAGAATCGGCTTGAACAGAGAATGGAAAAAAACGCTTGAGGCTTATTGGAAAGGTAACACTGACAAAGAAACGTTTCTTAAAGAGCTTGACGGTTTATTCTTATCAGCTGTCAAAACACAGCTTGACCAACATATCGATATCGTGCCGGTCTCTGATTTCACCCATTATGACCATGTGCTTGATACAGCCGTCAGCTTTAACTGGATTCCGAAAAGATTCCGCAGCATCACGGATCCCGTTGATACATACTTTGCGATTGCCCGCGGTGTAAAAGACGCCGTTTCCAGTGAAATGACGAAATGGTTTAATACCAACTACCATTACATCGTTCCTGAATATGACGAAAGCATTGAATTCCGTCTGACGAGAAACAAACAGCTTGACGACTACCGCCGGATCAAAGAAGAATTCGGAGCGGAAACGAAACCTGTCATCGTCGGTCCGTATACATTTGTCACGCTTGCGAAAGGATACGAAGAATCAGAAGCGAAAGCGATTCAAAAACGCCTTGTTCCTCTTTATGTTCAGCTGCTGAAAGAACTTGAAGCTGAAGGCGTAAAATGGGTTCAGATCGATGAGCCGGCCCTTGTGACAGCTTCTTCTGAAGACGTCCGTGCCGCAAAAGAACTCTATGAATCTATTACAAAAGAGCTTTCAGGGCTGAATGTCCTCCTGCAGACATACTTCGATTCGGTTGATGCATATGAAGAACTCGTTTCGTATCCTGTACAGGGAATCGGGCTTGACTTCGTACATGATAAAGGCAGAAACCTTGATCAGCTGAAAAAGCACGGCTTCCCGAAAGATAAAGTGCTGGCAGCCGGTGTGATCGACGGCCGAAACATTTGGAAAATCGATGTTGAAGAACGCCTTGACGCGGCTCTGGATATCCTCAGCCACGCTGATGTTGAGGAGTTATGGATTCAGCCTTCAAGCAGCCTTCTGCACGTGCCGGTGGCGAAACACCCTGACGAGCATCTTGAAAAGGATTTGCTGAACGGCCTGTCATACGCTAAAGAAAAACTGGCGGAACTCGGCGTCTTAAAAGAAGGGCTTCTGTCCGGCAAAGCGGCCGTCAGTGAGCAGATCGAAGAATCAAAAGCGGCACTTAAGGCTTTAAAAGCATTCGCAACAGGAGCGAACTCAGCTCAAAAAGAAGAGCTGAATCAGCTGACGGAAAAAGATTTCTCCCGTCCGGCCAGCTTTGAAGAACGATTGGCGCTGCAGAATGAATCACTCGGTCTCCCCCTTCTGCCGACGACGACAATCGGAAGTTTCCCTCAATCTGCAGAGGTGCGGAGCGCACGGCAAAAATGGCGAAAAAAAGATTGGACGGATGAACAGTACCAAGCCTTTATTAATGCGGAAACGAAGCGCTGGGTTGACATTCAGGAAGAAATCGGCTTAGACGTGCTCGTTCACGGAGAATTCGAGCGGACGGACATGGTCGAATACTTCGGTGAAAAACTGGCCGGATTCGCCTTTACGAAATATGCATGGGTGCAGTCTTACGGTTCACGCTGCGTACGTCCGCCTGTCATTTTCGGAGATGTCGAATTTATCGAACCGATGACGGTAAAAGATACGGTCTACGCCCAATCGCTGACGGAAAAACACATGAAAGGCATGCTGACGGGACCTGTCACCATCTTAAACTGGTCATTCCCGCGTGTGGATATTTCAAGAAAAGAAATCGCCTTCCAGATCGGGCTTGCCCTCAGAAAAGAAGTAAAAGCGCTTGAAGATGCCGGTATTCAGATTATCCAAGTGGATGAACCCGCGCTCCGCGAAGGACTGCCGTTAAAAACGCAGGATTGGGATGAATATTTAACTTGGGCCGCAGAAGCATTCCGGTTAACGACGTCTTCTGTGCAAAATGAGACGCAGATTCATACGCATATGTGTTACAGCAACTTTGAAGATATCGTAGATACGATCAATGATCTTGACGCGGATGTCATTACAATCGAACACAGCAGAAGCCACGGAGGATTTTTAGAATATTTGAAAGAACATCCTTACGTGAAAGGCCTCGGACTCGGTGTATACGACATTCACAGCCCGCGTGTGCCGGCAACTGAAGAAATCTATCAAATTATTGATGACGCGCTTGAAGTGTGTCCGACTGACCGCTTCTGGGTAAACCCGGACTGCGGACTGAAAACAAGACAGCAGGAAGAAACCGTTGCGGCATTAAAAAATATGGTCGACGCCGCGAAACAGGCACGAAAAAAACAAGCTCAGCTTGTATAAAAAAACAGCCATCCGTAACTTGCGGGTGGCTGTTTTTTCTGGGCGTGCTATTTATTCTTCAGCGCTTCTGCAAGTTCATATAATGAATCATACCGCTTAATTTGATAGCCCCGCCCTTCTTTTTGCAAATACCCTTTTTGGCAGAATTGCGTCAGCACATGCAAGAGATGACGGTAAGATACACCCAAATAATCACAGACCGTTACGTGCTTCTCTTTATAAACCCCTTCATAAGCCGTCTGCAAAATAAAATCAGCCAGCCGGTTTTCAAGCGGGAACGCCAGACTTTGTGAATATTTCGAAGCCATAAGCGTTGCCTTCGCACTTAGAAACTTAGCCAATTCACGCAGGAATTTCGCATCTTGCAGCAATTGCGCGCGGCAGCGGTAAATAGGCAGAGCAAAACAAACAGTCTTCGCTGAGGCTTGAATTCCTTTTGTGTAATACACTTCATGTAATAGTTCCATCTCTCCGATGTAATCATCTTTGTTGATAAAATTAATTAAAGAAACTTTCCCGTTTTGGTGGGTTACATATATTTTCGCTTTTCCTTCAATCACGTAAAACAGGAAGTCAGGCCTCCTGCCCTCTTGAATAATCCATTCGTCCCGCTCATATTCGCGCACTTCCATAAACTCTTCAGCGGGGAAAGAGAATAAATGCGCGATTGAGTGTTTTTCTAACTGATGCCGCTTTTTCTCGCCTTTATAAACTTCCATCGTCCACCCCAAAAATATGAGATATCTCATATTGTCTTTATGTCTTTACATGATAACATGCCAATTAAAGGAGGAACGGGAATGAAAGCATATCGCTGGATGAGTCTGCATTTTTTTAGTTTTTTTATGACATGGGGTGTTTTTCTGCCCTATTGGACGGGATGGATGGTGCATATAAAAGGGGTTTCCGTATCCGAAGCCAGTTTCATTATGAGCCTGGGCTTGGCGGCAAGAGGGATTTCCACATTATTATTCTTCCCTTATTTATCAGGAAAATTCAGCAGCAAAGCCTTATTAAACGGCGCCAGAATCGGGACGCTTCTCGCACTTTTATGTTATATTCCCGCTGATTCTTTTCAAAGCCTGCTTCTTGTCACATTAGTGCTGCATGTGTTTTACCCTGCTTTAATGCCTGCTTTAGACAGCGCTTGCGGCGTCCTTGTACAGCATAACGAATTAAAGGCCTATGGGACAAGCCGACAGTGGGGGTCCGCGGGTTTTGTTTCAGCCGGCGTCATCCTGTCCGTCTTTACAGGTATATTCGGAGATCAAGCGATTTTATGGGCACTGCTTTTGGGCACCCTGATATTCGCATGCCTCAGCTTTATGCATGCGCCAGCTGTTCTTTCAAAACGGCCGGAAACAGACCGCGCAAGAAAAGAGGGCATGTTTGCCTTATTCCGCATCAAATATTTCGGTCTGGTGCTCGCAATCGTTATCTTACTGCAGGCGGCACATGCATCTTACTACAATTACGGTTATCTCTTTTTGCAGGAAATCGATGCCCCCGCATATGCCATCGGAATCATTATCAACATCGCCGTTATCGCGGAGATTATCTTCTTTGCAATCGCTGACCGATACTTTCATCAATTTACGGCAGGCTCTTTGCTCGCCTTGGCGGCGCTTGGTGCTACCGTACGCTGGATACTCGTATTTGCATTTCCGCATGTCATCATTTTCTGTATTGCGCAGACGCTGCATGCCTGTTCATTCGCGATGGGACACTATGCATTTATGAAATACTTAATTAAAAATATTTCACCCGCGCAAATCCCGAAAGCCCAAGGCATATATTCAGCGCTTGCTCTCAGCTGGAGCACTGCGGTATTTACTATTTTCGGAGGTTTTTTATATGAAATTGAACCCCGGTATGCCTTTATCGGAATGATTGTTTGTACGATCCCATCCATGCTACTCGCCCTTTTATACAGAAAACTTGAAATGAAAAAGAGAGTTTTTGCAGGAAACGCACAAGATATATAGCCATCGCTTTATAGACGATCACATGTCCCGCTGTCATTTTGACCGATTTGCGAATGCTGTGCGATGTATTTTCTCTATATTTAAAGTATTTCCTTCATATATGATGAAATCAAAAACAGCGGTATAACCTGCTCAGTTGGTTAATGAAGGGAATCCATTCAGAAACTTGGACAGAATCCGTGAATATAATGATACAGTACTGCTTACGCTCATTTCGGGGAATTTTGTTCGTAATAAAAAGATTTTCAGCCAACTCATAAGGAGGGACATTGTGTCACAGCCTAATTTGCCCAATATCACCCCTGTCGTTACACTTTCCAGAGACGATACCATTAACCTTCTTCTTTCGTCAATTGCTATGGAAGAGCTGGGAATGGCACATATTCTGAATGCGGAAGGGGAAAAAATCCAATACGCGCTCGGAACGATTCCCGGATTAACAGGGCCCCCGTCAAGTCTTGCGGATATTCTTAACCTGAATGAGAGCGTCCGTGATACGCTTGACAGCTTAATGAAACAGGAGCTTCTTCTCGGTTCAAAATTGGACAGTATCTCAAATATCCCTACACTGGCGGGACCGACTGGTGCTACGGGGCCGACGGGACCTACGGGAGCAGTCGGACCGGCCGGAGCGACGGGGCCAACCGGAGCGATCGGACCTACGGGGGCCACCGGTGCGGGTCTTCAAGGGATTGTTGCTTTTAATCCGCTGATTGCTCCCACTTACACAACCGGACAGGTTGTCTTGTATAACGGAAGCTCTTACGTCGCAAACGTAAACAGCCCGGCGGGAACCCCTGGAGCCTCAGCTGACTATACACTTTTAGCTGCGGCGGGAATCACCGGCGTTACTGGCGACACCGGACCGACTGGAAGCACTGGCGCTACTGGAGTTACCGGACCGACCGGAAGCACTGGCGCTACTGGCGGCACCGGACCGACCGGAAGCACCGGAACAAGTCTGACAGCAACTTCCGGCTATGCGAGCAATACGGGCGGCGGTGTTGTCGCAGTTATTAACGGCGGCACGGCCATTCCCTTACCGAATGAACAAAACCTCTCAGCGGATATTACCGCTAATGCCGCAAATACTGTATTCACCGTTGCTCCGGCAGGACGGTACTATATTTCCTACCATATTAATTTAACGGCCGGCCTGCTTGTAAGTTCGCGTATTTTAATCAACGGCACTCCTCCTGCAAGTTCGATTATCGCCCCGGTCGCGTCTTTGGCAAACTTTAATAACTCCTTTATTGTGACTTTGCCAGCAGGCAGCACCATCCAGCTTCAGCTGTTCGGATTATTGGGTGCGGCCACATTGCTCGGAGGAAGCGCCGGTGCAGCTTTAAACATTATTCGATTATCTTAATGGAACATGCAAGAAAAGGATCAGGCGTTTGTCCGCTGATCCTTTTTTAATTGAGACAGAAGCTCTTGTGCGGGTTTAAATTGAGGATTGAACTTCACCGATTTTTTGGCGTAAGCGATGGCCGTCATATCATGGTTTAATGCAGCATGGCATTTCGCCATATAATAAAAGGCTCTGAAATCGGCGGCACCTTTTAAAATGAAGTGACCAGCGTTTTCTCCTTCAACCTGCGTTCCGTTTTCAAATGCTTTGATTGCCGCTCTGTACTTTTCCAAATGATATAATACAAGGCCTTTATAATAATGAAGATTGCTGTAATCAGGATATAGCTTGAGCACTTTTTCAATCCCTTGTTCGGCTTCTTCATACCGTTTGAGCTCAAGCAATATTGTATATTTCAAATAATACAGTAGAGACGGAGGCATTCGTTTTTCGCTTAAAAATTGAAAAATTGAGCCGTTGACAAGATGTAATGCTTTTTCATAGTCTTTGATTCTGTAGCATTCACTTGCCAAATGATAGACAAGCCACGGATCAGGATTTTCCTCTGAAAGCTCTTCATTTAAAATGCTGATATTCCGTTTATGTTTTTGCTTGATCTTTTCTTCCTGCTCCAAGTAGCCGTAGTGATGAATCACACATGGGAGCGTGAAAAAAGCATTGTTTTCTTCCTCATTGGAAGCCGAGATATTCTCGTGAATTCTGCCTTGATACAGAAGGCCTTTATGATTGCGGAACAGTCTCGGCTGCATGCTTTCAAACGCTTCGTTTTCATCGAGCTGCTTCCCCGTATAATTGATGATTTTCAAAAGGCCCCGGCTCGGTAATCCGTCATGAAGCAGCGAAGTTAAAAAGCGGCCCGTCTCCTGATCGAGCTCTTCATCCGCGTCAAGCACTAAAATCCAATCTCCTTCGGCATGCTGCAGGGCGTAATTTCTGGCCTTTGCGAAATCATTCTCCCATTCGAAATCAAACACTCTTGCCTGAAAGCTTTTGCATATATCTTTTGTATTATCTTGTGATCCGGTGTCTGCGATGACGATCTCATCAGCGATGTCTTGTACACTTGATAAACAACGGGAGATGTATCTCTCCTCGTTTTTCACAATCATGCAAAGAGTCAGTTTACATTCAGCATTTCCGCTCATTTTCTCACCTTTCCCGATTTTGGAGTTGTTGATTGAACCAAGGCCGTTCAGGAGTGCCGTTCATCGTGATGATGACAGGACGCACCCATCTGACGGCAGGTTCGGCAGTTTCCGTATTCCATTCCTGAAGCTGCCTGACAGCCCGCTTCGTAATCGGATGCGCCCGGAATTCGCGCGGGCTTTCAGAAATGAATTTTTTCGTTCGTTCCGTAACTGTCTTCATTTCAAGAAAGTGCCGCTCATACATCTGCTTCTGCTCTTCTTCCAAGCTGATCATTAAAAACAGACGGCCGCCTGTTTCCATCTGCCAGCGGCACAATGCGGAGAACAGCCTGATTTCTTCTTTGTAATTTGAACCCCTTCTTTTATCCACGGTCACAGATAATATATGTAACAGCGCCATCGTGAGACAATGCAAGGCTTCAAAAGATGCCTGTTTCGCTTTTGAGATGCTTGGATACGGCATATGCTTCACCCGTCTCTTTTTTTATGAACGCTCCCCGCCTTTTTTCTTCCAACCGCAGTCCTCACAATCCCCGCACTCACAGCAGCCAATGCGGCCGTAAAACAGGCCGTCACACGGATCTTCCGGATCACTGGGATCGTCCGGATTCCACGGGTCATCAGGATCGCCTGGATCACTCGGATTGCTCGGGTCGTCCGGATTCCACGGGTCATCAGGATCGCCCGGATCACTCGGATTACTTGGATCATCCGGATTCCACGGGTCATCAGGATCGCCCGGATTACTCGGATTGCTTGGGTCGTCCTGGTCCATACAGGCTTCAGAATCCTGTAAGAAGATAATGTCCTCAAGCTTCGTCTGCAAAAGGAGTTGTGATTTCATGACGGTGCGCAGGAGCCGTTCAGTGCTTCTATTGATTGATGACAATTCCTCCAAGGAGGGATCGCCGGAAGCGCCGAGAAACATTTGAATCCTTTCCGCTTCCGCCTGCAGAATATGGGATAGTCCGATTTCTTCCATAGCCACGGATGAAAGAAGGAGGTTCAGGGTCTCACATCTGGAGAGTGTAATGTCGGGGGTGATGTTCGGTATGTTTGGAAGAGACATCGATTTCTCCCTCTTTTCTCTTGGTGTTATTATGCAAAAGTGCTATATCGTATTCTTATTCCGGGAGAGAAGAGATCATTACTGATGTTTTCGTTAATAAAATATCCCGGATATAAAATCCGGGATATTCGTTCGTTGATTTATTTTAATTCAAGTTTGACGTCTACATTTCCTCTTGTTGCTTTTGAATACGGACAGAACTCGTGAGCGGCATGCACAAGCTTCTCCGCCGTTTCTTTGTCAAGATCTTTTGTATCAATGACGAGCGTTACGCCGATTTTGTAACCTCCGTCACTCTCATCTTTTAAAAGGCTGACCTGTCCTTCAATTTCAGAGGTCATGTCGATTTTTTGTTTTTGGGCGGCGAGCTCAAGCGCTCCCCCGAAGCAGGCAGCATATCCTGCCGCAAAGAGCTGTTCAGGGTTTGTGCCGGTTTCTCCGTCTTTTTTTGCATTCGGCATGATGATGTCAAAATCCAGCACCCCGTCTTCGGATTTAATATGTCCTGCTCGTCCGCCGACTGCGGTCGCTTTTGAAGTAAATAATGCCATTATTATCAGCCTCCTCATTGTACTTACTGTATATATTGCCCCTGCTCATATTTTTAAACATGAGGAATAGGAAATGGACTGTTTTTCGGCTACAATAGGGGTAACGTTAACAAACAAAGAGTTGGTGAAAGAAGTAATGGCAGAAAAAGATTTTGAACATATGAAACTGGAGAATCAGCTTTGTTTTTTGCTGTACGCAAGCTCAAGAGAAATGACGAAACGGTACAAACCGCTGCTTGATAAGCTCAACGTAACTTATCCCCAATATTTGGCGCTGCTTTTATTATGGGAGCACGAAGAACTGAATGTGAAACGGATGGGTGAGCTTTTGTACCTGGATTCCGGAACGCTGACACCGATGCTGAAACGGATGGAGCAGCACGGAATCATCATGAGAAAGCGGTCGGCTGAAGACGAGCGATCCGTGACGATCAGGCTCACAGATGAAGGACGGGCCTTGCAGAAGACAGCGGCGGATATCCCCATTGCCATGCTGGAACAGACGGGACGGTCAAAAGAGGAATTAAAGCAGTTAAAGCAGTCGCTTTATGAGGTTTTGAATACGCTGCACGGCAAAAAATAAGGATGCCCCGAATGGGCATCCTTATTTTTATTCTGCTGCCAGAAGCTTCACTTCAATATTTCCCGCTGTCGCTTTTGAATAAGGGCAGACACCGTGCGCTTTTTGGATAAGGGCTTCAAGCTCCTGTTTATCAATGCCGGATGCTTTGACCTCAAGCGTAACGCCTAGTTTATATCCTTGGTCTTCTTCATCTTTCAGCAGACTGACATGCGCAGTGACCTCTGTTTCAATACTCAGACGCTCTTTTCTCGCTACGAGCTGAAGAGCGCTGTCAAAGCAGGCTGAATATCCTGCGGCAAACAGCTGTTCAGGGTTTGTGGCATGTTCGAGCCGTTTTGCTCTTGGCGTTCCCGGCATAGCAACATCAAGATTCAGCACTCCGTCAGAAGACGTGACTTTCCCTTCACGTCCGCCGGCGGCTGATACGGTTGCAGTAAATAATGGTTTTGTCATGTGAATTCACCTCTATTATATTGTGTACAATTTAATTTTACACAATATAATACGAACCGTCAATCTTTCCGATAAAAAAAGCCTACCCTTTTTGAAGGATAAGCTTAAAAGATTATACGCGGATTTGTCCGTTTCCTTTGATGATGATTTTTGTAGATGTTAACGCCGGAAGCCCCATCGGCCCTCTCGCGTGAAGCTTTTGCGTGCTGATGCCGATTTCGGCTCCGTATCCGAATTCAAAACCGTCCGTAAACCGGGTTGAAGCATTATGATACACGGCGGCGGCGTCAACGGCGGTCTGGAAGTAAGCCGCATGCTCGGCGTTCTCCGTCAGAATGGCTTCTGAATGGTTTGTGCCGTACTGCTGAATGTGGCGGACCGCCTCCTGTACGTCCTGCACCGTTTTCACACTGAGAATCGGCGCCAGGTACTCCGCTCCCCAATCGGCTTCTTCTGCTTGTTTCGCTTGAGGCTCCAGTCTGCAAATCACCTGGTCTCCTCGGAGCTCCACCCCTTTTTCTGTCAGCTGATTCAGCAGCTTTCGTCCGTGTTCTTCGGCCCATTTTTCATGAATCAAAAGAGATTCAATCGCGTTGCAGACCGAAGGACGCTGTGTTTTGGCATTGATGACGACCTCGCTTGCCATTTGAGGATCTGCTGACTCATCTATGTACACGTGGCAATTGCCCGCTCCGGTTTCTAAAACGGGTACGGTTGATTCCCTGACCACTAGATCAATTAAATTTTTACCGCCGCGCGGGATCAATACATCCAGCCCGTCATTTAATGTAAAGAGCTGTTTGGCGGTTTCTTTGCTTGTATCTTCTATGAGCTGAACGGCATCAATCGGAAGCTTTGACAGCCCCAGTGCGCGTTTCATCACACTGACAAGCGCTATGTTGCTGTGGATGGCGGAAGAACTTCCTCTGAGCACAACCGCGTTTCCGGTTTTCAGACAGAGTGTGGCCGCGTCTACGGTAACGTTCGGTCTGGCCTCATAGATCATGCCCACTACTCCAAGGGGCACGCGGATTTTTTCAATGGATAATCCATTCTCTTTTTGAATGGTCTCCAGCGATTCACCGACGGGATCTTCAAGACCGATTAATAGTTCCACGGCGTCCGCGATATCGAGCAGGCGTTTTTCATCAAGAGTCAGCCTGTCAATAATGTCAGGTGTCAGTCCTCTGTTCCGTCCCGCTTCAATATCTTTCTGATTCTCTGTTAAAATCAGCCGGCGTTCATTTCTGAGTCCGTCTGCAATACATTGAAGCGCTTCGTTTTTTTCAGCCGTCGTTTTCATGACCATTTCGGCAGCCGCTTCTTTTGCCAAGGCTGCTTTTTGCAATACTTCACTCATTTGTGTTCCCCCTCGTCAAATAAATTCACCCAATCATCTCTGTGAATCACTTCCACCTGCTTCGTTCCTGAAAGCTGGTCGCTCCGCTTCCCTTTGACTTCTAAAATTTCATCGGATGAGTACTGCGTCTGCCCTTTGCCGATAATGCCGCCGGGCCCTTTGACTTCCACTACGGCCCCTTTCGGAAAACTGCCGCAGACATCGGCGACGCCGGCCGGGAGGAGACTTGACCCGTTATGGATCATCGCCTGCTCCGCTCCCCCATCAATGATGATTTCCCCTGATATCGGAGAATGAAACATGATCCATTGCCGTGTATTATTCACTGAGGACAGGTCTTTATCGCCGATATATGTGCCGTCGCCTTTTCCGTCTAAAATCACCATCAGTTTTTCCCGTCCGGAGCCGGTTCCGATAAATACCTTTACCCCGAGCGACAATGCGGTCTGGGCGGCGAGAAGTTTTGACTTCATGCCTCCGGTGCCGACCTTTGAGCCTGCTGATCCGGCATATCCGAGCAATTCTGGTGTGATGTCATTCAGATAGTCGAACCGCTTTGCGTCCGGGTTTTCATTCGGATTGGCATCGTACAGCCCGTTAATGTCTGTGAGAATCATTAATTGGTCTGCATGAATCAAACCGCTTACAAGCGCCGACAGCATGTCGTTATCACCGAACGTCAGCTCTTCGACTGATGTGGAATCATTTTCATTAATAATCGGCACGACTCCCCGCTCCAACAGTTCCATTACAGTGGCATAGGCATTTCTGTACCGCTCTCTTTTTGAGAAATCATTTCTTGTTAATAAAATTTGTGCCGGCGTCAGACCGTATCTTTTTAAATGGTCCATATATTGCTGCATTAAAAGTGTCTGGCCGACTGCGGCAGCTGCCTGCTTTCCTTTTATCGTAACGGGTCGCGACGGATAGCCGAGAGCGGAAAAACCCGCTGCCACCGCGCCTGAGGTAATGAGGATCACTTCATGCCCGTTTTCTTTTAATAAAGAAATGGCTTCCGTATGTTCCTTGATTTTTGCTTCATCAATACTTCCGTTACTGTTGGTGAGCGAGCTGCTCCCGATTTTCACAACAATTCTTTGTTTTTTCATCGTTTCTCCTCCGTGGCAATCAATCCAAACCGGCTCTCATCAATAAAAAAAGCCCATTCCGTCCTGAAAAATAAGGACGAAATGGGCTTTCCGTGGTACCACCTTGTTTGAACGCGTTTTTCACGCGTCCCGCTTTCCTGTAACGCCAGGTTATCGCGCCTGAGTTTTCCCCTCAGGACTCCAAGGCAGGTTCGGCAGGTTTCATGCGGCAAAATGTTTCAGCGGGCCATTTTGCTCTCTGTCACAGAAAGTTCTGCGTACTGATCCTCTTCAACGCTCAATGATTTTTTTATATTATGCAAAGAAAACAGGTTCTTGTCAAGACATTTTCATCCATAAAAAACAGTCCGCCTCCCCGGCGGACCGCCATTAATTAAATACGATCGTTTTGTTTCCGTGAACGATGACGCGGTCTTCCAGATGCCATTTTACGGCTCTTGCCAACACGCTCCGCTCAATCGTTCTGCCGATATTCTTCAGATCCTCTGCGTGATCTCTGTGATCGACGCGTTCAATATCCTGTTCAATAATAGGCCCTTCATCAAGATCGTCCGTCACATAGTGAGAGGTCGCGCCGATTAATTTCACTCCGCGCTCATAAGCCCGTTTATACGGATTAGCGCCGATAAAGGCCGGCAGAAATGAATGGTGGATGTTAATAATCCGATTCGGATGGGCAGATACAAAATCAGACGTCAAAATCTGCATGTAGCGGGCAAGAACGATCACATCAATCTTATACCGCTCCAGCAGCTCAAGCTGGCGCCGCTCCACTTCGGCGCGGATGTCTTTGTTAGCTTTCATGTAATGGAACGGAATATTCAGCGGTTCGACCACTTCTTTGGCCTCTTCGTGGTTGCTGATAACGACCGCAATTTCGGCCATCATATTGCCGCTTTGCCATTCCCAAATCAGTTCATGAAGGCAGTGCAGCTCCTTCGATACAAAGATCGCCACCCGCTTCAGCTCACTTGCCAGAGACAGGCTCCATGTCATGCCGAATGTCTGGGCGATTGAGGCGAACGCCTGCTGTAAGTCCTCTTTTTTCTCACGAATGCCCTTGCAGTCGAATTCGATCCTAAGAAAAAACCGTCCGCCTTCAGGGTCAGTCGTGTATTGATTTGATTCAATAATGTTTGCGCCATGTTCAAACAAAAACGCCGACACGGCCGATACAATTCCCGGCTGGTCGGGGCAGCTGACAAGCAGGCGCCCTTTTTCCTCATTCCCGCGGCGGTATTCTTTCAGCCGCTGTGTCATATATGAATTCATCTGTTTTAATCCCTCGTATCTTCATAATTCGTAACTTACTAATAGATTATACTGAAGATTTGATAAAAATCAATTTACGAAAGAATTTTCAGCCCTACGGCAGCGCATAAAATAAGCGCAATGAAAAAGATGCGCTTCGCATCCTTCTGCTCGCCGTAGAAAAGAATGCCGGCTAATGCGCCGCCCGCCGTGCCGATACCGGTCCAGATCGCATAGGCCGTGCCCATCGCGATCGTCTCCATCGCATAAGAAAGCAGGGAAAAAGAAGCCGCAAATCCGGCGATAATGAAAAGAATCCATTTGACTTTCTTTTCTTTTTGAAATTGATTCATTAAAATGACCCCGAGCATTTCACAAAGACCCGCGGCTATCAGGCTGATCCAATGCATTACGCCTTCTCCTCCTTCGTCTCAGGCTTATCCTGTGTGACCAGCTTTAATCCGATGACACCGATCAGCAAAACGCCGATCAGCACGATTTTCACCGGATCGGCTTGCTCTTTGAAAAGCAGGATTTCACTGAGCACGGTGCCCGCTGTCCCGAGTCCGGTAAAGACCGCATATACCGTTCCTACGGGCAGGCTGTCTGTCGCCTTGATTAATAGATAAAAACTGACGATGATTCCCACAATCGTGCCGCTCCACGCCAGTGCCGAATCAGCATGTTTCAGGCCGGTGACCCATACCACTTCAAATACGGCCGCTATGACCACTAAACCCCATTTCATGTTCTTCACCCTTTCTGTATCCGGACAATACAAAAAAGCCCGGATAGTCGTCTCACATGAGATTGACTCTCCCGGGCTTTTTTCCCTCCGTGTGCATATGCGGGATATGTCCGCATATGTGTTTTCTCTCGGACCAGGCCATGTATGAACATGCGGAACCCTAGAAAACATGTCTGTTCGTATCATACTACATTTCGCCGAAACGTTCAACGTCAGATGTGATGTCAAAAACCGTCAGCTGCCTCTCCCATTTGGTAACGGTCTCACCGGGCACCATACCGATTTTTTCCGCGACACGGACGGAGGCAGCGTTTTCCGGATCAATCAGCGCCGCTATGCGTCCATATTGCTGCGTATGAAAACCGTAGTCCAGACAAGCGTTCGCCGCCTCTGTCGCATAGCCGCAGCCCCAGCGGCGGCGGGCAAACATATAGCCGATTTCCATCAAAGTGTTTCCGTTTACCGTCTGCGGAACGATTCCGCATTGACCGAGAAATGCGCCCGTCTCTTTATCCTCTGCGATCCAAAGACTGACGCCGTATCCTGCGGCCAATCGTTTGTTCCAGGCAATCCATTCCTTCGTTTCCCGTCTGCTTTTAAGAGAAGGATAATATTTCATGACCTCTCTGTCGGTAAACAGCCCGTACAAATTTTCTTCATCGTCATCCCGCATAGTCCGCAGACGGATACGCCCGGTTGTCAGGATGGTGCCGGAAGACTTATGTTTCATCATGCACGCCACGTCTCCTTTCCCTGTAATAGATTATGGATCCTGCAGGAAAAGTCCTTTCTCAGCATAAAAAAACCGCTTTTTAAAAAAGCGGTTTGACGATTACCAAGGTTTATCTGTTCCGAGCGCCTCGGCCAGGGCCTTGCTGTGTTTTAAGCGGTTTTTTCGTTCTCCGGCGCGCTGAACGGCCGTATTGTGAAGCATGATTTCTTCCTCGGTTTCCGGCACGATCCGCGGAACGGGTACCGATTTCCCGTTTGAATCAAGCGCGACAAAGGTCAGAAACGACGTTGCCGCAAGCTCGCGTTCGCCCGTCATCAGATGTTCTTTAATGACTTTGACAAACACCTCCATAGACGATGTGCCGACCCATGTGACGTAAGATTCAAGGCATACGGAATCCTGTTGGCCGATGGGGCGCAAAAAATCCACAGAATCCATTGAGGCCGTGACTGTTTCACACCGGCAGTGGCGGGCCGCGGAAATTGAAGCGATATCATCAATGTAGCTCATCAGCTTTCCGCCAAACAGCGTATTGTGATTATTCGTATCAAGCGGAAAAACCCTGCTTGTTTTAACAACCCTTGTTTCTTTGCAAAATCTTGATTCTGGCAACTTCATATTATTTAAACTCCCCTTTGGTGTCTGGTCGTTTTGACTCATTCATCTGTACCCTATTAAACAATACTTTGATCGTTTTGTCTAAAATTTTAAATATTAAGTTGGTTAGATATTCTCTCATAAATGTTTCATTATTCATCACATCCGGGAATAATAAACGCACATTGAATACCGATAGGAGGATATCACATGGACGTATCCATTCCCAAATCCACGCGGAAACCGGCTTGCCGCAGTGAGTTTGATGCTTTGCAGACAGTCATCTTATGCCGGCCGGAACACATGGCCATCAAGGATATTATTAACGGAACGCAGAAACATTTCAAACAAGAAAATATTAACATACCCGTTGCCCTCAAACAGCATAGTGAGTTTATTGACATTTTAAGATCTCATCAGATTGAAGTCGTCCTGCTGCCTGCCGATCCCGCATTGCCTGAGCAGGTATTCACCCGGGATATCGGATTTGTCTTAGGGGAGACGGCGTTTATTTCAAACATGGCGGCTTCAGTCCGGCAGGGAGAAGAAAAAGTGTTTCAAAACCTGCTTGACAATAAGAAAATCCCCTATACGCGACTGAAAAAAGCGAACATTGAAGGCGGCGACATCTTGATCGCAGACGGCACCATTTACGCCGGGCTGAGCGAGCGCACGGATAAAGCGGCTGTCCGGGAGCTGCGGGAGGCGCTGCCGGAGATGACTGTTGTGCCGATCCCTCTCAAGGAGGATTTCTTACATTTGGACTGTGTATTTAATATGATCTCGGAAACGGAAGCGCTATACTGCAAAAATGGCTTGCGGCAGAAAGAAATTGATCTTCTCGCCGAACGTTTTGAGATGATAGAAGTGCCTGAAGAAGAGCAATTCACGCTCGGCCCGAATATCCTGTCAATCGGCAATCAGACAATTATCAGCCTGCCGCAGCACCGTCATACGAACCGCGAGCTCAGAAAAAGAGGTTATACAGTCATTGAAACCGAGTTTTCCGAAATTATTAAATCAGGCGGTTCCTTCCGCTGCTGCACCTTGCCGCTTGTCAGAACATCTTAAACATTTACAAGGCAGTTTCCTTCAAGATACGTTAATATAGAGAAGACAAGACTCTAAAGGGGGAAACCGAATGGCTAAGTACATAGGATACGCGGGAACATATACAAAAGGCGGAAGCGAAGGCATTTATTGTTTTGAACTTGATACAGAAGCGAAACGGCTCAGCCGTCCGAAGCTGGCAGCAAAGCTCGGCAACCCGACATACGTCACTCCGAATTCTGATAACAGCATGCTGTATTCCATTGAAAAGGCAGACGGAAAAGGCGGCGTCGCAGCCTATCAGATTCATCAGAACAGCGGGGAGTTAACTTTTGTGAACCACCAGCTGATTGAAGGCCCGTCTCCATGCCACGTCAGCATTGATGATAAACATGAATATGTGTTAACCGCTAATTACCACAGCGGAAAAGTGCACGCCTTTCCCGTCAATGAAGACGGAAGTCTGCGGGAGCCGGCTGCCGAAGCCGCTCATACGGGAACAGGTCCTCATGAAAGACAAGAGAAACCGCATACCCATTTCGCAGGCTATACACCTGAGCATAACTACATTGCAGCCGTCGATTTAGGGACGGATACGCTTTATACTTACCAAATGAAAAACGGTTCGCTCACAGAGGTGAAAACTCACTCTTTCGCACCGGGTTCAGGGCCGCGCCACATCGTTTTCCATCCGGCGGAAAAATACGCCTATGTCATGACGGAAATCAGTAATGAAGTCATTGCGCTTGAATACAACCCGACCTTAGGTGAATTCAGAGAGCTGCAGGTCATTTCCGCTTTGCCTGAAGGCTTTACGGACAAATCGCAAGGCAGCGCGATCCGCATATCTAAAGACGGCAGATTTCTTTATGCTGCCAACCGCGGACATGACAGCATCGCCATCTATAAGATCAACCAATATTCCGGCGAATTGTCTCTTATTGAATGGGTGCCGACAGAAGGAAACTGGCCGCGTGATTTCGCGTTTGACCCTTCTGAGACATTCCTTGTCGCGTCAAACGAAGAAACGGGAAATCTGGTTTTGTTTGAACGTGATCCGGAAACGGGCAAATTGACTCTGCTTCAATCTGACATTCCGGTTCCGTATCCGGTCTGCGTGTCATTTCTGCATCAGGTTTAATTAAAAAAGAAAGCTGACTTTATATTGTCAGCTTTCTTTTTTGTATAAATGGCAGGCGACAAAACGCCCCGCCTTCACTTCTTCAAGCTCAGGCGTTATCTTACCGCAGAGCTCCATCGCTTCAGGACACCGCGTCCTGAATACACAGCCGCTCGGCGGGTTAAGGGGGCTCGGCAGCTCCCCTTTCAGAATAATCCGTTCACGCTTGTCCTCAAGAAGCGGATCAGGAATCGGGATTGAGGATAAAAGCGCCTTCGTATAAGGGTGAAGCGGTTCCCGGTAAAGCGCAGCGCTTTCTGTAATTTCCATCATGCGGCCCAAATACATCACGCCGATCCGGTCGCTGATATGCTTGACCATTGATAAATCGTGGGCGATAAATAAAAATGTCAGCCCTTTCTCTTTCTGAAGCCTTTTTAGAAGGTTGACGACCTGAGCCTGTACCGACACATCCAGCGCGGAAATCGGCTCATCCGCCACGATAAATTCGGGATGCAGAGAGAGCGCTCTGGCAATCCCGATTCTCTGCCTCTGTCCGCCGCTGAATTCGTGGGGATACCGGCTGCCGAAATCCGGATGGAGCCCGACAGCTTCAAGCAGTTCATCCGCCATCATTAGACGGGCTTTTCTTGTATTGTAAAGATTGTGGATTTCCATCGGCTCCATAATAATTTCCCTTACGGTCAGGCGCGGATTTAACGAGGCGTAAGGGTCTTGGAAAATCATCTGCAGCTTGCGGAAGAAGACCGACCGCTGTTCTGCCGCGGCACGGTGTATATCCGTCCCTTCATATGATACTGAACCGGCCGTCGGGTCATACAGACGGAGAATAACCCTTCCGAGCGTCGATTTACCGCATCCCGATTCTCCGACGAGTCCGAATGTTTCCCCTCTGTTAATGTGAAAGCTGACACCGTCGACTGCTTTTACGGCTTTCTTTCTTCCCGCGTCAAAATGCATTTTCAGCCCGCTGACTTCAAGGAGCGGAGATGCCGTCATTTTCTATTCCCCCTTTTCGCTTATACAGCGGCGTACGGTGCATAATTCTTTTTCATAGACGGTTCCTTCCAAAGACAGCACTTCGATTGTTTTTCCCGTTTTCGGGGAGTGCAGCATTCGGCCGTCTCCCAGCGCCAAACCGACATGGTGGATCGCGCCTTTTCCTTCTTCATAGGCGAAAAACAAAAGGTCAGCCGGCAGGATATCGTTTACCGCCGCGCTGCACCCGGCTTTTGCTTGGTCCTTTGCATCACGGGGAAGGGTATAGCCGTTTGCTTTAAATATCGAATACATAAACCCGGAACAGTCAAACCCGAAACCGCTCAGTCCTCCCCATAAATACGGAAGCCCGAGAAACATCATGCCCGTTTCGATGACATCGGCCGCCCGTCCTTCCGTATGCCGGCACTCGTCTGCGTCAGCTTCATTTACGAACCTTTCTCCGAGCGGCGTCACCACCCGGAAAAAGCCTTTCTCACGTCCTGATGCCGAAAGACGCGTTAAGAAACTTACTTCCAAGTCTGGTTCGCCATTTGTGTGATATAAAAAAGCTGTCGGTTTGGTAATCCATACGGCGGGGGAAGATGTATGAAAGCCGTCTTTTGAAAGCTGGCTTTTTTTCATCCACCCCGGATATCCGCGCACATCCTTGTTTGAAGGCTGGCCGGGAACGGCGACAAAAGCCCATTCCCCTTCCTCTTTGAGAATGATCACTTCTTCCCCGAAAAGCGCTTGCGTTTGGACAAGGTTGTCTGTGCATAATTGCAGCCGCTCTTCATATCCCATAGACGCTAACCATTTTCTGATCTGCGGCGGGTTTTCAAGCATCGGCGCATCATACGAACGGGGAGATGACGGCAGCGTCCATACGTTGGCTGCTGCCGCTGTAACGGCTGCTCTCATCTTTTCGCCCCCTCTTGTATCGACACACCGGTAATTCCGAGACCCGGTTCGTCGGGAATCGCAATCTGACTGCCGCTGTATGTGATGCCGCCTTGAATCAAATCATCTTTCAGCATAAGCGGCGCATCAAAATCAAACCTTGTCACATTCCGTTTGGCCGCGGCAAAATGAGCCGCGGCGGTGATGCCGAGCTTGGTCTCAATCATGCTGCCGACCATGCATTCCACGCCGCACGTTTCTGCCATCGCATTGATTGTTTCCGCCTGCTTTATGCCGCCCGCTTTCATCAGCTTAATATTAATTAAATCGGCGCTTCTCGTCTGCAGCACGTGAAAGGCCTGACGGGGGGTAAAGACGCTCTCATCCGCCATAATCGGCGTGTCTACGGCATCTGTGACCTGCTTCAGCCCGGCGATATCGTCTTTGTGAACAGGCTGCTCGACCAGCTCAATGCCGAGGCCGGCGTCTTCCATCTTTCGGATCGCGGTCACGGCTTCTTTCGGCGTCCAGCCTTGGTTAGCGTCCAGTCTCAGTTTGACGTTTCCGCCGACACGTGATCTGATCGCCTGAATCCGGGCAACATCGTCCGATATGTCACCTATGCCGACTTTTATCTTTAAAATATGAAATCCTTTGTTCACATAACGGTCTGCATCCCCCGCCATCTCCTCAGGAGAGTTAACGCTGACGGTAAAATCTGTTTCCAGTGTATTCCGATAGCCGCCGAGAAGCCGGTAAAGCGGCTGTCCGTGCATTTGCGCCCATCCGTCATATACAGCCATATCCACCGCGGCTTTTGCGCTTTGATTTCTTTCCAACAGCCGGCTGATATCAAACAAAACAGCTTCCATGCCGGAAATGCCCCGCCCCAAGAGAGCGGGCTTCAGCACATCGTGGACGGCGCTTTCAATACCGTCCGCGCTGTCGCCTGTAATGACAACCGTCGGCGGCGCCTCCCCCCAGCCGGTCAGACCGTTGTCAAAAGTGAGCTTCACAATGACCGATTCAGCATTGTAAACCGTGCGTAAAGCGGTCTTAAACGGCTTTTTCAGCGGCACGGACATCCGTCCCGTTTGAATATCTGTAATCCTCACGCCTGATCACTCCCTTCCGGAAACCCCCGATTCAATCGTTACCGCTTTGGCCGCCGTATCCATAACCGCGCGGGCTCCGATCGGAACGGCGAAGCTCGGTGAACAATGGCCGATTTTAAAGCCTTTGAGCGCGGGCTTCCCTGATTTGACAATGTAATCGTTCAGCACTTGCTCTAAAGTAAGCGACTTTTCTTTATGTTTCGGTTCGCATTGGTGAAAATCACAGACCAGGATTCCGGCTGCGTCTGACAGTTTTCCGGCCATCTTTAATTGATTCAGCATTCTGTCGATTTGATACGGCTCCTCATCAATATCCTCGATAAACAGCAATTTGTCTTTTGTATCAATTTCAAACGGCGTGCCGAGTGTGGACGTAATGAGCGACAGATTGCCGCCCGCAAGCTCTCCCTCGGCCCTTCCGCCTGTCAGCACCTCTAAGGGAGAAATGTCCTCCGTATAGGTGAATTCCGTTTCTGTAAAAAGCTGACGATACGACGCTTTTGTCAGGGGATCAGCATCTTCAAGCCCGACATCGGTGCTCAGCATCGGGCCGTGAAATGTGACGAGCCCCGTATTTTGATGAATGGCGGTATGTAAAAACGTAATATCACTGTATCCCCAGAAAATTTTCGGATTGCGGCGGATTAAGCCGAAATCGATGTCGGCGGCAATGCGGCCCGTGCCGAATCCTCCGCACGCGCATATCACCGCTTTGACATTCTGATCACTAAACATGTCATGGAGATCATCGAGGCGCGCCCGGTCCTCTCCCGCCAAATAGCCGTGACGGGTCTTCAGCGCCCGGCCGAGTTTCACTTGAAGGCCAAGCTCATTCTCTAAAAACAGCAGCGCGGTTTGCAGCGTCCCGCTCTCTGGCGGGCTTGCGGGCGCAATCACACCGACCGTGTCGCCTTTTTGCAGTGCTTTCGGTTTATGGTTCATGACTTTTTCAATCTCCTTTCCGGATTGAAAAGTGAAACACGCCGCTCCTTTAACGGCAAAAGAGCGGCGTATGTTTCCGCTGTAAGATCAGGACTTTTCCGCCCACTTCAGATCAATGTAACCGACGGGGTGCCGGACAATGCCCTTCACGCCGCTGTTCTGCAGATGCACCTGATTGTAAAAGTAAATCGGAATGATCGGAGCCTCGTTCATGAGCAGTTTTTCCGCTTTATGCATGAGCGCAAAACGTTTTTTGGCATCGGCTTCCTGTTTTGCCTGCTTGATGTAGCCGTCGTATGCCGCGCTGCCCCAGCCGGTGCGGTTCATGGAATTATCCGTCTGGAAAGCCTCTAGAAAACTGATCGGATCTGCGTAATCCGGTAAAAATGAGCTTTGAGAGAACTGGAACTTCAGTCCTTTCTGCTCTTCTAAAAAGACGTTCCATTCCATATTGGCGAGCTTAACGTCTATACCGAGCACACTTTTGAGCTTCTGCTGAATCGCTTCCGCTATTTTCTTATGCTCCGGTTTTGTGCTGTATGTCAATGTAACGGCGGGCAGCTTGTCATAATGCTCTTCTGCCATGCCTTTTTCCAGCAGTTTTTTGGCTTCTGATTCATCCGGATTTAATAAACTGCCGCCCGCTTCGCGGAAATCTTTCCCGTCAGGCTGAGTAAATCCCGGGGATACAAAGGCATGTGCCGGCTTTTCACTGTTTTTGGTCACATAATCCGTGATTTCTTTCTGATCAATCGCTGCCGCGAACGCTTTTCTGATCTTTTCATTTTGAAACGGCTCCATTTTTACGTTAAAACGATAGAAATAGAGTCCGGCCTGATCCCACGTGCGGACATTTTTTCCTCCCATCAGCTGCTCGCTCAGCTCTGCCGGCACAAAGGCGGTATCCAAATCCCCCGACTGGAACATCTGATAGTCGGTATTCCGGTCACTGACCATCGCCCATGTGACTTTATCCAGTTTCACCGTCTTTTTATCCCAATACGTCTCGTTTTTGACCATCGTCATGCTGTCGTCATGCTTCCATTCCGTCAGTTTGAACGGCCCGTTGCCGACAAAGGTTTTTGCTTCAGTGAACCATTTCGGATCAGCCTTGGCGACCTTCTCATTAATCGGGAAATACGCCGGATTGGACACGACGCTCAGAAAATAATCCTGCGGTGCCGCCAATGTGACGACAAGCGTTTTTTTATCTTTTGCCGTGACTTTCACGTCTTCTTGTTTGCCTTTTCCGCTGTTAAATTCTTCCCCGCCTTTGATCATATAGCCGAGAAAAGCGGAAGATGCGCCCGTTTTCGGATCGAGCATCCGTTTCCAGGCGTACACGAAGTCTTCCGCCGTAACGGGATCGCCATTTGTCCATTCGGCGTTATCCCGGATATTGAAGGTATATGTCAGCTTATCAGCGGACACCTTCCAGCTTTCCGCCATGGCCGGTTCGGGCTTATTATCTTTTCCGAGCCTCGTCAATCCTTCCATGATGTTATTCAGCGGCTGCCAGGAAACATTATTAAATCCGATCGGCGGATCAAGTGAGGTCGGCTCATTTTCGTTATTGAGCCGCAGCACCGTTTCACCCCCCTGTTCTTTTGCTTTTCCGGGTTCTGTCCCCGCCTGTTCATTGGCTGTACAGCCCATCAGAGCAAACGAAACAACAGCAATCACACCGATCGCCCATCTCTTTTTCATTTCAATCCCCCTTTTTCCTCTGCTGCCGTCAGCTGCTGCTTCAGCCGCTCTGCACGGTGATCCTGAAGCCAGCAGTTGACGATATGGCTTTTGGATTTCACGGTTGTTGCCGGGTATACCTTTTCACAGACGATCATCCTGTCCGGGCAGCGGGCGGCAAACGGGCAGCCCGGCGGCGGATCGAATAAATCAGGCGGCGTCCCGTCAATCGGCGACAGCTCACTATCCTCCATATCCAGCCGCGGCACTGAACGAAGCAGCCCCTTTGTGTATGGATGAGCCGGACGGTAAAAAATATCATGCCTCGTGCCGATTTCGGCGATTTTCCCCGCATACATGACGGCGACTCTGTCGGCGGTCTGAGCGACGACGCCGAGATCGTGTGTGATCAGAATAATAGACACGCCTGTTTTTCTTTGAATCTTCTTAAATAATTCAAGGATTTGTGCTTGAATCGTCACATCAAGAGCCGTTGTCGGTTCATCGGCGATCATAATTTCCGGCTCGCAGATCAGAGCCATCGCGATCACGATCCGCTGCCGCATGCCCCCGCTTAATTGGTGGGGGTACTGCTTCAGGCGGGATTTCGAGTCCGGGATACCGACCAGATCCAGCATGGCGAGAACTTCGGATTCAGCTTGTTTTCTTGTCATGGCGCGGTGTTCCAACAGCGCTTCTGAGAGCTGATTCCCTATGGTCAAAGTCGGATTGAGCGCCGTCATCGGGTCCTGAAAGATCATAGAAATATCGCGCCCCCGGATTCCCCGCATTTCCCGATCCGACATTTGGCAAAGGTCTTTCTGTTTAAATTGTATGCTTCCGGATTCAATCTTTGCCGAATGTTTCGGAAGAAGACCCATCACGGCTTGTGACGTCACGCTTTTTCCGCAGCCCGATTCACCGACGATCGCAAACGTTTCACCTTTATATAAATCGAAGCTGACGCCTCTGACGGCTTTTACAGTGCCTCCGTATGTTGAAAAAGTAACATGCAGATTTTGAACGGAAAGAACTTGCTGCGCCATTTTTCCTACCTCCTCAGTTTCGGGTCTAACGCGTCCTGCAAGCCGTCTCCAAGTACGTTAAACGCGTACATCGTCAAGGAAATGAAAAAAGCGGGGAAAAACAGCCGCCACCAATGGCCTGATAAAATCGCCGGCAGCCCGTCGTTTGCCATGACTCCCCAGCTTGCAAACGGCGCCTGAATGCCGAGTCCGAGAAAACTTAAAAATGATTCCGCAAAAATCGCCGCCGGCACCGTAAGCGTCATTTGGACAATAATGGCTCCCATCGTATTCGGCAGCAGATTTTTCTTAATGATCCGAAATGTTTTCGCTCCAAACGTTTTCGAAGCCAATACGTGTTCATCATGCTTCATCCTCAGCACCTGCCCTCTGACAATCCGCGCCATGCCGACCCATCCCGTCACGGTCAGAGCGACGATAATGGAACTGAGCCCCGGCCCCATCAGCACCATTAACAAAATGACAACGAGCAGATACGGCAATCCGTAGAGAACCTCGATGATTCTCATCATGGCGCTGTCTGTCCGGCCCCCTTTGTAGCCGGCGACGCCTCCGTAGATGACGCCGATCAAAAAGTCGATCAGCGCCGCCATCACACCGACAAATAAAGAGATCCTCGCTCCGTACCATGTTCTTGTAAACACGTCCCGGCCAAGTTCATCGGTTCCGAACCAGTGTGAAAAAGACGGCGGAAGATTCTGCTCGGCGAGCGTCTGCCTTGTCACGCTGTGCGGTGATATCAGCGGACCGAACACAGCCGATAGAAACAGGCAGCATAATATCACAAGGCCGGCCATCGCCAATTTGTTCTTTTTAAGCCGCCGCCACGCATCCTGACTGTAAGACAGGCTCGGACGCTTGACCGACTCGGTTTCACCCTTTCTTTCCGCGCCCGGCTGAAACCAGTCATCAGGCACTTCTGTGTGTTTTACCGTTTCTTGCGGGAGATTCATCAGGATCACCCTTTCTTATGAAGTTTTATGCGCGGGTCTAACAGGCCGTATGCCAAATCAACCAAAAACAGCAGGACGATCAGAATCACACTGTAAAATACGGTCGTTCCCATGATGACCGGGTAATCTCGCTGATTGATGCTTTCTACGAAATATTTGCCCATTCCCGGTATGGCAAAAATTTTCTCGATGACGAAACTGCCCGTTAAAATACTTGCGGCAAGCGTCCCGAGTACTGTCACAACAGGCATAAGAGCATTTTTCAATGCGTGTTTGATCACAATTTTGACGGGAGAAAGCCCCTTTGCTTTTGCCGTGCGGATGTAATCCTGAGTCAGCACTTCGGCCATGCTTGATCTTGTCAGCCTCGCGATAATGGCCATGGGACCGACGGCAAGCGCAACAGTCGGCAGGACCATGTGAACGGGACTCGTCCAGGTAGCTGCCGGAAACCATCTCAGATGAACCGCAAATTGCTGAATCAGCAGCGTAGCCATAATAAAATTCGGAATGGAAATCCCGAGCACCGCAAGGCTCATGGCTGCATAATCGAGAAAGCCGCCGCGCCTGAGAGCGGCCATTATGCCGAGCGCGAGTCCGGAAATAACAGCGATGATGATCGCCGTTATCCCAAGCTCAAATGAGACCGGAAACCCGCGTTCGAGCATAGCGTTTACACTGTCTGACGGTTTTTTAATTGAAGGACCGAAATCAAAGGTAAGAATGGATTTTAGATAGATGGCGTATTGAGTGATAAGAGGTTCGTTCAGATGGTAGTAGGATTCGAGATTTCGCTGGACCGCTTCGTTTGTGCCCCGCTCTTCGTTAAAAGGCGAGCCGGGTATCACTTTCATCATGACAAATGTCAGAGTGGTAATGACGAGGACGGTCATAATCATGGCGATAAAACGTTTGATAAAATACCGCAGCAATGCCGTTCACCCCTTTAACAGAATGTTGTTCTCATGGCGAGTTCTGTCATGACGAGCATGGCCTGATAGGCTTCCGGCATGTCTTTTGCCTGAAATTGAACGATTGTCGTTCCCGGGATGATTTCTGTGCCCGGCATTAAATGGGCCCATTCAGCCTGTCCGTAGTTGGCAAATTCAATGCCTAATACAGGTCTTTCAGGCGGAGTCAGCGGTTTGACCTTATCTTTATTTTTGAGCGCATAGGCTGTTTTTTCCGTCAGGAGCCGTCCGGCTTTTTGAGGGGACAGGCATTTGACCGCGGTTCTTGAAATGGTTTGTTTGACGGCGGCAGTCGTCACATTCGGGATCAGCTCCTCCGCTTCTTTTGCGGCGCAATCATCTCCGGCAGCCATGATGACCGGGACATCGTAAAATCCGGCGAGATAGGCATTTAACCCCAGTTCACCGACCGGCTTATCATTTATGTAAAAGTGGCGGACGCCGAATATCATGCTGTGCGACATAACGCCCGGCATCGACGCTCTCGCATGATAGCCGATAAACATCACACCTGAATACGATTCATCAAGCCCCTGCATCATGGAAAACGGCTTGACATCCCCCGTAATCAGCTCTGCCTCAGGGTGAAGTTTTTCCGCGAGCAGATTATTCATCTTTGAGTGGCTGTCATTCACGGTCACTTCCGTGCATCCGTTATTAAACGCTTCTGCGATGCACCAGTTTGCTTCTTCGGTCATCAGAACCCTGCCGCGCTCATAATTGTGCATGCGGGAATTGACAAATGTTTCATCAGGCAGTCCGGAAATCCCTTCCATATCCACAGATAGATACAGTTTCATGTAATGCCTCCTTTTTTACTTAAAATTTCGATATTGAATTATGAATATTCTAACAAATTATATTAAAAAAGGATGAAACATGCAATATACCATTCTGCCATTATGGGAAAAAACAAACCCTTTTCACCGGGAAAAGGGTTTGCTGATAGAAAAAGTTACATACTGTTTTTGCTTATATGATGACGCTGAAACTGTCTGACCGCACTTCTGTATTCATGATCGGGAATGACCTGATGCCTGATCGGTTCAGGAGCCTGCGGCGAAGGCTGTTCAGCCGCCTGCTTACGGACGGCATGCGGTTTATGCGCCAGCTTATGTCCCATGCCGGTCGCATTCATGACAAATGATAAACACACTAAAAGCAAGCTTAAGATGAAAGCAATAAGAAACAAATCGCTGTATGTCCCCATCAGCAGGTCATGCGGCGATTGTGTGCCGCGCGCGCCCCGAAGCGTGCCGGAAGCATCTCTTTTCGTAAAATACCCTATTAAAACAGGTGCGCCCATATAAATGAAAAGCCTCAAAAACTGAACTGCCGTCATGCGTTTCACCAGTTCCGGAAGCGGTCCGCCCAACGCGGCTCCCATCAGTCCGGCTGCCACAATAAGCCCTGTCCCGGCCGCCAGCATCACGAAAAGCCCCGCAAATAGAATAAGCGGTATATGATGATCTGCCGTCATCCATTGGAAATTCACGAACACCAGTATAACAGAGCCTGTTATGCCGAGCATGCCCGGACCGACTTTATCATATGCTAATGCACTGATGACAGCGGCGATGGCCACGCCTCCCAAAAGGCTCGCATAAAGGAATATCAGTTGAGTTTGTGACATATGATATGCGGTCTGAAGCTCCCCGTGAAATGCAGAAAGACTGACCGCTATGGAAATACTGCCCGCAGCGATCATGAAAACACCCAGAATCGGCTTTGGAATCAGCATAAGTTTAATCGAAATCAGCGCATGTTCGTTTCTGTACTGCATGATCAGCAAGATCAGAAGAATGACGATGCTTCCTCCAAATCCCGCCAATGTCTGCCATGATGAAAAGCCCCATTTCGGCAGATGAATAAATGTATAGGCGGTCAGCACGGCTGATACACCCGCTAACAGAAAACCGATGCCGTCAAATGGACATTTTTCAGCATTTTTATGAGCGTCATCCCGCAGCCACATATAACTGAAAATGAGGCCGAAAAAAGACAGCAGGCCAAAAATGCCGAACAGCCAATGCCAATGGCCGGCGCTTGCCGCCGCCGTGCCTAAAACGGTTCCCATAATGACGGACCCGTAAAATCCGCCGATTAACACAAATAATGCGTAATTCCGGCGCTCAATCGGAAACGAAAGCACCAGCATCGGGATCATAATCATCAGCATAGTGCCCGCCGCAGCTCCCTGTAAAAAACGGCCCGCGGCGAGCGGATAAATATCATTTGTCACAGCAGCAAGGAGCGCTCCGATGACACCCGCGGCAATTGAAATCATATAGACAGGCCGGGAGCCGAATCTTTTTCTTAAATACGGCCCCGCCGGCACGAATAAGGCAAATGCCATATTACCGATAATAATCGGATGAAAAGAGTCAAAGTTTTCCCCGCCGACCGTCTGCCGGACAAGGCTTTGGACAGCCGAAAGAGCGGTATTCGACATCAGCCCCGGCCCGACCGCCAATACAGCGAGCAGAGAAATAATCCAGTGATGTTTTTCTTTCATGTGACAGCTCCTTTCTGACTATTTGACAAAGTGAAAAAGCTAACAGATCTCCCCCATTAGCTTGACAGAATTTTCATATCTTTTCATGTGAAGGATTGAACATAATATCTCATTTATTATTTCAAATCCGATGGAAATTGTCAATATAAAGCGCCGCGCGTCCGATTTCGTCTTTTTCACAATTTCCCACAATCTTTTCATTATTATCCCACACTTTTTGTTTAAGATGGAGTCAGTAATAATAGGCAAATCATGCTATGATGAAATAGAGAAACGGAGTGAACATGATGGATAACTATCGTGATGAAAATCGGACAGACCAAAAAGAACAGGAAGTCCTTTTAGTAAAAGAAAACCCGCAGCCGGCCGGATATTCCGCGCCGGACGAGGACAAGAAAAAACGAAGCTTCGGCTGGTTCAGACCGCTTCTCGGCGGAGTGATCGGCGGAGGGCTCGCCCTCGGCATCTATACATTTACGCCGCTTGGAGACCATCAGACTCAAGATACTTCCAATCCGGCTCCCGCTCAGGAAACGTCATCGGTAACCGCCAAGCAGACATCTTCTGAATCAGACAGCGGCAAATCGGCAAACAGCTCATCGGCAAATTCAAGCAGCATTTCGAATATGGTGGAAGACATTTCACCGGCGATCGTCGGGATCACCAATCTGCAGAAGCAGCAAAGCAGTTCCGATTTATTCGGATTCGGATCAAGCTCAGATTCAAACTCTAATTCGTCGGGTGATGATGCGGAAACGGGATCGGGTTCAGGCGTTATTTTTAAGAAAGCAAACGGCAAAGCGTATATCATTACGAATAACCACGTGGTCGAAGGCGCCTCTTCCCTTAAAGTGTCATTATTTGACGGCACCGATGTAACAGCTAAACTCGTCGGCAGCGACTCTCTGACAGACTTGGCCGTTTTAGAAATCAGCGATAAACACGTGACAAAAACGGCAAGTTTCGGCAGCTCATCCGCTCTCAGAACGGGTGAATCCGTCATCGCCATCGGTGATCCGCTCGGAAAAGACCTTTCCCGCACCGTCACACAAGGCATCGTGAGCGGCTTAAACAGAACCGTCTCGATCTCTACGTCAGCCGGCGAGTCGAGCATCAACGTCATCCAAACCGATGCCGCCATCAATCCCGGAAACAGCGGCGGACCGCTCTTGAATACAGACGGCAAAATCATCGGCATCAACAGCATGAAAATCAGCGAAAGTGATGTAGAAGGCATCGGCTTTGCCATCCCGAGCAACGATGTAAAACCGATCGCCGAAGAGCTTCTCACGAAAGGACAGGTGGAGCGCCCTTATATCGGCGTGAGCATGATCGACTTGGAACAAGTGCCGCAAAACTATCAGGAAGGCACACTCGGGCTTTTCGGCAAACAGCTGAATAAAGGCGTTTATATTCGCGAAGTGGCGCAGGGCTCACCTGCTGCCAAAGCCGGATTAAAAGCAGAAGACATCATTATCAGCTTAAAAGGGAAAGAAACCGGCACGGGCAGCGAACTCCGCAATATTCTCTACAAGAATACGAAAGTCGGCAGCACCGTTGACGTGAAGATTATCAGAAACGGCAAGGAAATGACGAAAAAAATGAAACTGACTCAAAAAGAAGAAACATCTTCTTAACAAAAATCCAAGGCAGCCGCCTTGGATTTTTTATATACAGATGAAACTTTAGGCCTGGATCAGCCGTATGACTTAGTGTACAGGAGGATACATACACATGAAACAAACCGGACTTTTGCTGGTCGTTACCGGCCTGATCTTGCTGCAGCTGAGCATTCAGCTTCCTCAGCAAAACGCTGCTTGGGGAATGACGTTGGGTGCAAGCATTTTACTGAACCTTTCGGGAACCGGACTGATCATGCGCTCTCTGCACACGCAGATCGGACGCAGATGAATAAAAAAAGCACCCTGTCCGCTGGCCGGACAGGGTGTTTCGGTTAAGACATATGCTGGTCCCGATAAATCTTTTCGTTTTTCATGCCGTACGCTTTTTGCACGATATAGAGCGGACGGTCTTTTGCTTCGTCATAAATCCTTCCGATATATTCGCCGATCATTCCGAGCATTAATAGAACGATGCCGCTGAATAACAGCTGTATCACAATCAGAGAGGACCAGCCCGTAATGGTGCTGTTCGTAAACAGCTTCATGTATAAAACGATAAACATATAGAGAAAACCCGCTCCCGACATGATCATTCCCGCATAGCTTGCCGCCTTGAGCGGTTTATGAGAGAACGTTGTGATCCCGTCCATGGAAAGCTTCAGCATTTTTTTAAGCGGGTATTTCGTTTCCCCCGCAAGCCGCTCATCACGTTCATATTCTACAGCAGTCTGCTTAAAGCCGACCCAGCTGACGAGTCCTCTGACAAAAGGATTTTTTTCTTTTAATCTTTTCATCTCATCACAGACTTTTCTGTCCAGCAGGCGGAAATCTCCGGTGTCGAGCGGAATATCAATATCAGTCACGCTCCGCAGCAGCCGGTAAAACATAGAGGCCGTCTGTTTCTTGAAAAAGGTTTCTCCCTTTCGTTTCGTTCTGACGGCGTACACCACATCGTAGCCTTCTTTCCACTGCTCAATCATATCAAGGATTAATTCAGGAGGGTCCTGCAAATCGGCGTCAATGACGGCGATTGCATTCCCCTCTGCATAATCCATACCCGCTGTGATCGCGATTTGATGTCCGAAGTTTCTGGAAAAGTCAATAATTTTCACTCTCGGATCAATCAGACTGTGCTCTCTTAAAATCTCAATACTGCGGTCTTTGCTTCCATCATTGACAAAGATCAATTCATAATGCTCTTTTGTTTGATCCATGACTTCTTTCAGGCGCTGATAGGTTGTCTGAATGACGAGTTCCTCGTTATAAACCGGGACGACTATTGAATATTGAATATGTCTGCTCATGTTTTTTCCTCCTATTCATCAGATTGAAGTTCGTATAGTGAAGCTGACTGATTCATTCCGCCCGGCCCGCCGCTCATTCGGCTGTTTTTACCCGCGGCCTTGCTGCTTTTTGTATCAGCTGGATCACTATTTTTCGTTTTCTGATCTGTGCTTGATTGCCATTTATCTGAAGATACTTTCTTTCCGTTTTTCTCAACCCACTGCACAATATCGTTATTTCCGCCTTTGCCCATTCCGGATGTTAAGAAGTATTTTACTTTCCCTTCTTTTACGAGCTTTTTAAATTGAGTCAGCGTAATGGCCGGGTCAGACCCGCTGAATCCGCCGATCGCCATGACCGCTTTTTTCGTTTTAATAATGTAAGGCGCCGCCGTGTTGGAATCGGTTGTAGCAAATAGATAGTCCGCTCCGTCGTTGTGTTTCTCTAAATAGTTGATCAGTTTTGTATTGACAGATGAGTTATCCATTCCCATGCCTTTTCCGCTTGTTGAAGCGAGCTGAGGGCCTGTTTCAGGCAATGAGCTGTTGCCTCCGTACAGAAGCGGTGTGCTCGCCCAATAAATCGGCATGACCATCAAGACGAAAAGGGCTGCAAGTGAAACATAATAACTTAGCGGTTTTTGGCGCTGTTTGAATACGAACAGGGCGATTGCTGCCACTGCGCCGAGAACGCCTGCTCCGATGCTCCAGCCTGCGCCGATTTGATCATTGTAGTTTCTGAGGATAAACAGCTCAAATCCGGTTGTCACAAGAATAGCGGCCGGCAATAGCCAAGTTTTCCATCCCGCCTGCTTGCGGTACAGATGAACGAGGGCGACCCATCCCGCACCGACAAGTGCCGCGATCGGAGGCGCCAGCATAATGAGATAATAATGGTGGAAAAATTCCGCCACACTGAAGAATCCGGCAATCGGCACAAGCCACGCTGCCCAAAAGATCGTTTCCTTCTGTTCTGCTGATAATCGTCTTCTTTCTCTCGCCCCGGCGATCAATAAACCGGCCATTCCAAAAATCGCAAACGGCAGGAGCCAGCTGATCTGATCAGATAATTCCGTTTGGAAAAGGCGCAGCGGACCAGGGGTTCCCGTTCCGAACATTCCTGAACCTGATTGCATTTTCGAGCCGGTGCCTGCACCGCTTTTTCCTCCGCCGCCATCTCCGCCGCTTGGAGGACCTCCTTGACCGCCGCTTGGCATTTTCCCGTTAGATGGAGGTGCCGTCATACTGCCGTTTTGTGGTTTGTCTCCGCTTGCTGAACTGCTGCTTGAAGACTGGCCAGGCGGTTTTTGCATTTGTGAAGAACCATCGGAAGAAGACATCTCTTTCGATGCGTTTCCGTCCGGCCCGCCCTGGCCGCCGCCGGAACTTTGCCCTGTCAGCCGCTGAATCCCGTTATATCCGAAAGCCAATTCCAATACGGAGTTTGTCTGGCTGCTTCCGACATATGGCCTTTTGCTGGCAGGAATATTATCAACAATGAGCGGCCATGACAATGAAACGGCTGCTAAAACGGCTAACGCGCTTACCAATGAAATGATTTTTTTCTTAATCGTGGTGTTTGCCGCAATCATATAGAACAGCAAGAAGGCCGGCAAAATCATATAAGCCTGAAGCATTTTTGTGTTAAAGCCTGCTCCGACGACAAAAAATGCCGCCAAAAGCCAGATCAGTCTGCCTTTTCTGATCGCTTTAAAGAGAAGCCATGTGGCGAACAAGAGGAAAAAGACCAGTAAAGCATCGACATTATTCGTCCGCGCGACCGCTACTGCGATCGGTGTACACGCCATGACAAATGAGGCGATGCGCGCCGCCGTTTTTCCGAACGTCGGCTTTATTAATAAGTACATGAATAGAACTGAACCTACACCCGCCAATGCCTGAGGCAGGATGACGCTCCACCCGTGCATACCGAATATCAGCGCGCTGATCGTTTGAACCTGGTATGTAACAGGCGGTTTATCTACCGTGATAAACCCGGCTGCGTCAAATGAAGCGTAAAAGAAATTATGAAAGCTTTGAAGCATACTCGTTACCGCTGCGGTGTAATAAGGATTCACCGTATCGTCATTCCAGATGTTGTACATATTCAAGAATGCGGAAGCGAGTAAAATGACAATTAAGACTGCGTCTATCTCGCGTTTTTTCATTTTCACCTGTGTTTTCACTCCTTTTGTTTAACTTTGAACAAGTGTAACAACCAAATGTGAAAAATTTATTAATAAACAAAGACAATTATTTTGCCGTTTACAAATAGGTAAAAAGAATGACAAAACGGGTAAAAAAGCAAAAAAAAGATGCCCCCGTCAAGCCGGGAGGCATCTGTCATGATTTCTGATTTACTGTATCGGTTTCAGCCGTGCTTCTATTTCAGAACGGCGGTGTTCGAGATAAGGCGGGAGCGCAACCGTTTTGCCTAGCTCTTCAGGTTTTTCATCAACCATAAATCCTGGACCGTCCGTTGACAATTCAAACAGAATTCCGTTCGGCTCCCGGAAGTACAGCGCTTTGAAATAATAACGCTCTACAATGCCTGAGTTGCTGAAACCTTCTTTCGTAATGATGCGGTGCCATAAAGCAAGCTCCTCTTCATTCTGAACGCGGAAGGCCACATGGTGGACGCTGCCTTTCCCCGGACGCTCGCGCGGAAGATCGTTTCTTTCAATGAGATGGACTTCTGTGCGCGCGCCTCCGTTTCCGGATTCGAGCACCGTAACCGTGCCCCGGTCTTCATGCGTTTCTTTCCCGATTTCAGTGAAGCCGAGCACATCGGTTAACACACGCAGCGTCGGTTCTGCATACGGGACGGTCAATTCAACGGGACCAAGACCGCGGAAAGAATATTCTTCCGGTATGCCGCTTTGCTTCACCGCTTCACCGATGTCTTTTCCTTTTTCGTCAGCTGTCAGCACAAGCCGCTGTCCTTCATGATCCCAAAAAGCGAGTGTCTCTCTGCCCGCTATTGTCATGATGTCGCCATGAGCGACCTGATGCTCTTCGAATCGTTTTTTCCAATATTGCAGCGCTTGTGCATCCGGGACACGCAGGCCGATTGAAGAAATACTGTTTGTTCCCGCATGAAACGGCGCAATCCGCGGAATTTCGAAAAACGTCAATTCCGATCCCGGATTGGCTGTTTCATCACCGTAAAACAAATGATACATCGTCGGTTCATCCTGGTTTACGGACTTTTTCACAAGCTTCAGTCCCAGGATGTTCCGATAGAAATCTAAATTTTTCTGCGCATCAGCCGTCAATGCTGATACATGGTGTATTCCATTAACTTTCATTATGTTATCCTCCAGTCAATTATCTCGATTTCGAGATATTTTATATATACAATTTATGTTATCCGGATCGCAAAGTCAACCCATCTGCTTCACAGACGGTCTGCAGACTGTCGCTCCCCAAATAACGAACCTTCGATATTAAAAAACCATTAATGTTCGCTTTTAAAACGGTATTTTTTCCTTCTCAAAAGCAGAAACCTTTATCTTTTAGGGAAAACAACAAAATCAGAAAATTTATTTTATTCGTGTTTCAGCAATTAGGGTTTACAATATGGAAAATAGTTTTTTCAGCATGACGATTTTACATCTGGAGGGATAGGATATGCAGATTGAAGAGAACGGACTTAAAAAAGAGATCGGCCTTACCATCGCCCTCTCACTTGTTATCGGCACCATCATCGGTTCCGGCGTATTTATGAAACCAGGCGCCGTGCTTGCCTACTCCGGTGATGCGAAAACCGCGCTTATCGCGTGGCTGTTAGGAGGCATTTTGACGCTTGCCGGCGGCTTGACCGTTGCGGAAATCGGCACTCAGATTCCGAAAACGGGCGGACTTTATACATATCTAGAAGAAGTGTACGGCGAATTTTGGGGCTTTTTGTGCGGATGGGTTCAAATTATCATTTACGGCCCCGCCATTATCGGAGCAATCGGCTTGTATTTCGGCTCCTTGATGGCGCACTTGTTCAATTGGGATTCCGGCTGGTCTAAATTGATCGGGATTTCAGCCGTTTTGTTTTTAAGCATCATTAACATTATCGGAACGAAATATGGCGGCATCGTCCAGGGAATTACGACTGTCGGCAAATTGATTCCGATTATCTGCATGATCGTATTCGGCCTTTGGAAAGGCGATCAGCATATTTTTACAGCCGTTACAAGCAGCATGTCGGACATGAATTTCGGCGCTGCCATACTGGCCACCTTGTTTGCTTATGACGGATGGATTCTGCTTGCGGCACTCGGCGGCGAAATGAAAAATCCGGAAAAGCTGCTCCCGAGAGCGATGACGGGCGGACTGCTGGTCGTCACCGCCATTTATCTTTTCATTAACTTTGCGCTGCTGCACATTCTTCCTGCGACCGACATCGTCAAACTCGGTGAAAATGCGACCGGCACCGCTGCCGGAATGCTGTTTGGCGACATCGGAGGAAAATTGATCAGCGTCGGAATCATCGTCAGCATCTTCGGCTGTTTAAACGGAAAGATTCTCGCTTTTCCGCGTGTCTCGTTTGCGATGGCGGAACGGAAACAGCTGCCGTTTGCCGGACAGATTTCGCGGGTGCATCCGACGTTCCGCACCCCGTGGATTGCCGTGTCATTTCAGATCGCGCTGGCCATTATTTTTATGATCGCCAGCAATCCCGATAAGCTGTCTGAAATCTCTATTTTCATGATTTATATTTTTTACGTCATGGCCTTTTTCGCCGTGTTTATCCTCAGAAAAAAAAGCGGCGGAAAACCGCGCGCCTACAGCGTGCCTTTGTATCCGATCATTCCTGTTTTGGCCATCGCGGGTTCACTGTTTGTGCTGATCAGCACGATCATTACAGATACACTGAGCTGCGCGCTGTCCCTCTTGATCGGCCTCGCCGGGCTGCCGCTTTATTTTTGGCTGAAAAACGGCAGAAAAAACTGACAAAAACGGTTCCTTTTACGGGAGCCGTTTTTTTTCTGGCAAAATCACGTGCAAAAGTTGACAGCAAATTCACATCTTTTGTTATACTTTTTAAGCAAGATGTCTGAATTCGAAGTATGTTACGTTTTTTTGGCGAAGTGGGTAACATAAGAAAAACAGGATGAGACACGTTTTTACGAAAAAATCAAGTGGCGTTTTTTTCGACTTTATCTGTTTTTTTTCGACAAAAGGCTATATAATAATTTGATGTGTGCATTGTCTCATTCAAACAATGGAGGGTTTTTAATGATAAAAAGAAAAAAAGATAAGTTCTCACTCCTTTTAACAGAAATCGCAAAAAACATAGACGAAACCGCAGAATATTTTGTCAACTTTAAAGTGACGAACCAGACGACTTTAAAGGAATTTGCCGATACGTTAAAAGAGTTTGAAACAAAAGGAGATAATCATGTTCATGTCATGATTAAAGAGCTGAACAAAGCTTTTATCACTCCCATTGAACGTGAAGACATCCTTGAGCTGACAAACAGCCTCGATGACGTGCTTGACGGAATCGAACATTTTTCAGCAATGATGGAGATTTTCTCGATCACTTCTTCCGATGAGCATATCGATAAGTTCAGCGGATACATCAGAGAGTGCGCGAAGGAAATTTTAATCACGATTGAGCTGCTTGCAGAAAACCGATTGAAGGACATTCACCCTCACGCCATTAAAATTAAGGAATACGAGCACAGCTGTGATAACCTGCACCGTAAATCATTAAAAAATCTGTTCGGCACAGAAACCGATCCGATTAAAGTGATTCAGTACCGCGAGATTTACGAAACGCTTGAGGAAATTGCCGACTCTTGCCAAAGCGTTGCCAATAACCTTGAAACCATTATTATGAAAAACGCGTAACGAGGGGTTATAATGGATACTCTATTACTTTTAACGATATTAATTGTCATATGCGCTTTGGTATTTGACTTCATTAACGGATTTCACGATACCGCAAACGCAATCGCCACCTCAGTTTCGACAAAAGCGCTGAAGCCGCGGCACGCAATCGTCATGGCCGCCATCATGAACTTTCTCGGAGCGATGACATTTACCGGTGTGGCGAAAACCATTACAAAGGACATTGTGAATCCTTATACATTAGACAACGGGTCAGTTGTCATTCTGGCGGCTTTACTCGCCGCAATCGTCTGGAACTTGATCACATGGTATTTCGGCATTCCGAGCAGCTCTTCACATGCGATTATCGGAGCGATCGCCGGAGCGGCCATTGCAGCGTCAGGTTTTGCAACGCTTAATTATAAAGGGTTCATTAAAATTATCGAAGCACTTATTTTATCACCGATCATCGCCTTTGTTCTCGGCTTTATCGTATATTCGATCGTGAAGCTGATTTTTAAAGACAGCAATCTGGCGAAAACAAATAAACGCTTCCGCAGAGTGCAGATTTTGACGGCTGCCATTCAGTCCTATACACACGGAACGAACGACGCGCAAAAAGCGATGGGTATCATTACGATGGCGCTTATGACGGCCAATTTACATAAAAGTGATGCCATTCCTTTTTGGGTGCAGCTCTCTTGTGCCCTGGCAATGGGTCTCGGCACATCCATCGGCGGCTGGAAAATCATTAAAACCGTCGGCGGAAAAATTATGAAAATCCGTCCGGTAAACGGCGTATCTGCCGACTTAACCGGCGCAGCCATTATTTTCGGGGCCACGTTTATTCATCTCCCTGTCAGCACGACGCACGTCATTTCGTCTTCCATTCTCGGTGTGGGCGCTTCCCACCGCGTAAAAGGCGTAAACTGGGGAACGGCTAAACGGATGCTCATTACATGGGTCATCACCCTGCCGATTGCAGGTACACTCGGCGCCATCGCCTTTTTCATCCTAGATCTCTTTTTCTGATGACATCCGCTTCTTTACAGAAGCGGTTTTTTTTGTGACAGGAAAATGATGTCATGACATAGAATGAACATAGCAGACCATTTTTCAAATTGTGAGGGATGCTCATGCTTTTGTTTTTTCAGATTATGGTGTGGACGATGGCGGCCGCACTCATTTTATATGTGTACGCATCCTGGCGGTATGAGGCAAAGGTAAAAGAAAAAATGTTTGCCATCCGTAAAACGTGGTATTTACTATTTGTACTGGGCTCCATGGTCTATTGGACATATGATCCCGAATCGCTCTTTGCCGAATGGAGACAATATTTGATTGTTGCCGTCTGCTTTGCCCTTATTGATGCGTTTATCTTTTTGAGCGCGTATATCAAAAAGCTCGCCGGCAATGAATTAGAGACGGATACGCGGGAAATTTTAGAAGAAAATAACGAAATGCTTCACTCCTATCTTGAAAAACTGAAAACCTATCAATATCTGTTGAAAAATGAACCGATCCATGTATATTATGGAAGTACAGAAGCTTATGCGGAAGGCATCAGCAGACTGCTGGCCGCTTATGCCGAAAAAATGAATGTCACGGCTTCCTTGTGCGACTATTCCGCACAAGCGGATAAGGACCGCTTGACAGAGCATATGCCTGATGCGGCGGACGTTCAGTCCCGTCTTAACCGTAAAGACGTCTACTATGATCAAAAAGGCAGGCTTGTGCTTATTCCGTTTACAGTTCAGAACCGCCATTACGTGATCAAACTCACGTCGGAAAACCTGTTGACGGAATTCGATTATTTGCTTTTCACATCGCTAACGAGCATTTATGATTTAATGCTGCCAATAGAAGAGGAAGGTGACGGTTAAATGGAGCAGGCATTTCAAAACGGGCAGCCGGAACAAAGAGCGAAACCGTTCAAAATGTTTAAAAAACGTTCAATGACAAGTATCGCAAGTTACCAGGTCAGCCCTCATACCGCCAGAATTTTCAAAGAAAACGAGCGGCTGATTGACAAGTATAAACAAAAAAAAGCTTGATTACACTAAGGACAGGAGACACGGCTCTTGTCCTTATTCCTTTTTTCCTTATCTTTCATATAATAAAACCAACAAAGAGATGCGACAGGTGATGATGTGAAGAAAATTGTCAGGCGCGTAAAGTTTGTGGATTACGGACGCTTCGGGCTTTCCGCTTATTCGCTGAGGATGCGGGCGAGGAATCTCAGGCTATTGAACCGGTTAAAAAAGAAAAAAGGCTGAATCCCGCAATGTGAACGGGACTCAGCTTTTTTGTTAAAGCTGCATCAGAATTTTCGCTTTTACAGCGGGGCCGTAGACGCCGTCAGACGTCAGTCCGTTTACAGATTGGAAGCGGGCCACGGCATCTGCGGTTTTCGGACCGTAGATACCGTCAATTCCGTTATTGACAGCTCCTTTTTCAGGATAGAAATAAAGCGCGGCGAGCGCGTTTTGCACCTGGTATACCTTTTCGCCGGACGTGTACGGCTCTGTCAGCTGAATCACCTCGTCCGGAAGAGAATACAGTGCTTCAACCGGCGGGCTGACGATCAGTACTTGTCCGACTTTAATCAGGTTCGGGTCAGCGATGTTATTCCATTTCTGCAGATCGGCCACGCTGACGCCGAATTTCCGCGCGATCGCTGACAGCGTATCTCCTTTTTGGACGGTATACGTCTGTCTTTCCCCAGAACCGATTCCCGCTTTAAACTCATCCCATGTATCCAACAGTCTTCTCGGACAAAGCTTTCCTGACCAATGCTTGTGCGCAACGACATTTGCAAGCGGGATGCCGTGAGAGGTCATTAATGTGCGGATGAGCCATTGGGCGTTTGCCACGGCCTGTGAAAAGTTGCCGTCTGCGTTTTCACAAATTTCAATACCGATGGATTTACGGTTGCCGTCCCCGTTTCCGTCACCGGCATGCCAGCCGTTTTCGTTCAGCGGAAGATGCTGATAAATTTCCGTATCATCGACTGTGAAATGCCAGCTTGTCGGTGTATCGGGATTTTTCACATAGCTTGCGTGACTTTTGGCGTTAGCTCCGACTGCAGTATTGGCTGTATTGTGCACCGTAATGTAAATCGGTGTCATTGCATAGCCTGGGCGGTTATTGTTTCCTGCCGGGATAAAATCCTGTGTGATCTTTACCATATTCTCATCTCTCCTATTTCGATAAATTGTTTATTTTTAATAAAGCCTGCTGTTTTTTCCCTTTTGCTGTAACGTAATTGTTTTTAAACCAGGCGGCGGCAGTCGTTATGATTGTAAAAACGGCCGACCCGGCGGCATACAGCGTATCTGCAAGCTGGCTGACCTGGTCCTCCTGAATATTCAGCGGCGATTTGCCGAACATCAGCAAAGTTTGATTCAATAAAGCAAGCAAAAGAAGCACCGTCCTGACGACCGTGCCTTTGTCCGCGAATTTCATATCGGTTTCCCCCTTACTTTTGCAGCAGATTGTACATGATGGCGATGGCTCCGCCAATGACGCCCGTGCAGATTGCTGTCACGATCGCTCCTGTAATGGTGCGCTTAATCCATGTTGTGTTTTCGTCAATTTTGTTCAGTTTTTCATTCAGCGTCATGATTTGCTGATCCTGCCGGTCGGATACCCGCTCTAATGCGGCTACCCGCTGTTCAAGCACCTTTTGTTCACCTTTGATGCCTGCGAATTCTTTTTGCACCGCTTGTTCATCCAGAAGCACTTCCGCTCCCCCCTCTTACATTGTTCTCACCTCCCTTCGGAAGCTTCATTCTTACGAAAATGCCGTGCCTTTGACAGAAAGGCTCCCGCCGGAAATGCTCTGGATTTCCATGACGATTTCCTTAAAGCCGGCAATATCAAATGACCACACTTCGTCTGTGCCTGATGTACCGGCGGCTGATGTTCCGTCTTCAGACCTGATTCCTCTGATCGGCACGTTTTTTCCCGAGATGGATCTCCCCCAAAACGCGACATGGCCCGACTCAGCCGTGCCGGTGATTTCGACGAGAAGTTTTTTCCAAGCGCCCGCCGAGAAGATGCTTCCCTCGCCCGCCTCTGCTGCATTTTCATGAAAAATCACGTCTGTATATGAAAACGCCATATCACCGCCCGTACCGACAGATTGGTATAAAACAAATTCGGACTGCTTTTGATTTCCGTTTTCAAAACGGAACCGGTAATATCGTTTTGTCAGGCAGACCCAACCCGAAGCGGTCAGCACTCCGCCTTTGACTGCGACAGAATGTGAAGCTGTCCACGAATTGTTATCCTCACTCTCTTCGATAAAAAGAGTTCCGCTGCGGTCCGAATAAGCCCACCCCTGTACTCTGTCTATAAAGACGGCTCCTAAACGGTGTTGTCCGAATTGGCTGTATACTTCTATCGCTTCTAGCGGCGTATTGGTAAGAAGCTCTGCCATTCCGGACAAATCAGCAACAGGTGTGACATAATCGTTTTTGTTACCGCGATAAGCTTTTACGGCGCCGGGTCTGCCAAGTTGATCGACGGGAAATTCAAATGAATGCTTTTTCATCGGCCGTCCTCCTTTTCTCATTTATTAAAAATGACAAATAAAAAAAGCCGTTTGGCTTATGACACAGCATTTTTATAGTTTTCGTATGTTTCACCTGTTATTTCTTGAAATTCCTCAGGCGTGATATACTTCGCGGCCACACCTTCAGCCAGATCTTCGGCAGAGCAGTCATCATAGCCCATAGCTTGTTTTACCATTTCTATTGTGGCCCACTTATAAAACAAAGCGTAAACCCAAAAGTTAAGTCTCTTCATTTTTTCATTCTCCTTTTACGTTTAAGAATTCTAATTTTAAAGACGCTAATTGCCTGCCGAGTGACTGCTGCGCTTGTTCGGCTGCTTTTCTGGCCAATTTCTCATTCGCCAGCTGTCCGCCGAGGCCTGCAAGCTGGTTTGGATCGGGAGCCGTATCTTTTTTTAAGCTGTCTTTATATGCTTCGTCAGCGGTTTCCACCCATTCTTGTTTCTCTTCATCAAAAAATGGGCGCCACATGCCTTCGCCGTTTATTTCCGGCGGAAAGTCCGCAGCGTTAGGAGGCATCATATAATCTCCTGTCTCAGAATCCGGATAAAGCTCAATCGGAGTGCCTGTATAAATGTTGTCATTGTCATACGGAAATATTAATTTCATATTCTCGCTCCTTTACGTGAGTGCCAAAACAAGGTCAATATAATAGCCGTTCACATTACTTTCTATATTGGCCATAATTCCCGTCAGCTTCATATCTCCATTAGAATAAATAATAAATTTGCTGTAACCGGTGGTGCCGCTGGCTGCAACCATCGTTACAACGCCTTTGGCCGGTGCACAAGAGGATGGCACACTCCCGAATACCACTTCTCTGTCCGTAAGAACGTGTCCGTTCAGGTGAAGGGTGTTTCCCACTTTGCGGTATTGAAGCGGCCTGTCTCCTGATTTAGCGCCATTTTTATAAGGAACATTTATCCAAGGTACATTCTCAGTATCAAGTTCAGTAACGAGGCGCCGCCAGCCCTGCCAGCCCAAGTTCAAATCCAAATAGTTCGTGAACATATTATTTTTATAATCGACGGCAATGACATACCCAAACGTTCCCTTTCCCTCACTGTCAAGAGAGGTAAAATGAAACATGCCGCGGGTCGAAGCGCTGCTCGGACTGTCTGCCGCTTTGCCGGTTGAATAAAAGGTGCCGAACGCCCTGCCGTTTTTAACGATTTTTTCAAGAAAGTTATCATCATCACCAATTGTAAGAAGATAGCCGCCGTTATCGTTTGTTATTTTCGAAAGCTGTGCCCCGTTCCACATATTTTTATCCGCCTGTGTGACATGGATGTCTTTTTTATTGGCGTGAGCGTCTACTTTTGCTTGAGAGCCTGCATCTGTTTCTCTTTGGCTCCACTCCGACCAAACGCCTTTAGTGCTGAAACTTCGGACGTATATGGGATTTCCGGCGGTCGCTGTGTCTATAAACATTTGGACAAACGTCGGTGATGCTCCGCGGGTTCTTTGCATTACAATTAATTGTCCTTATTCCGCAGAAAACAGCCGCTGGCGTTCGTTTAACTCATCACCTTCGCCCGGGTTATTTTTTCCGCCGCTTTCCGCGTTCTTATGAAGCGCCTCGTCCCAGCGCCCTTCTTTTTTCCATCTGCCGATCGTTCTTGCGGATACGCCTGATTTGCTGGCAAGGGCGCGATTTGTGATGCGGCCTTTATGAGACTGATAGATTGTAAATGCCTGTTTTCTTTTTGCGTTTTTCATGCTACGGCATCACCGCCACCTCCGACATGATTGTCTATAATAAAAAGCGGCTTCTAATCGGGCCGCTTTTTGTGATCGTCTGTTCACTTCTAGGTGGCAAACGTATGACAACTTATGAAGCAGGCGATTGATTTCTTTGTTCCTGCTGTTTTTGTATTTTTAGAAGCGCCCGTTTGACCGTCGTCTGTACGGTTGATTTCTTTACATTCAGCAAGGCGGCAATCCGTTCATATGAAAAGCATTCCGCTTTGTGGAGCAGCAGCATTTCTTTTTCTCTATCCGTTAAAACGGCTAATGCGTCCCGCAGTCTGATTCTGTCTTCTTCAGTCACATTTGCGGAAGGTTCAAACATCAGCGCCTGCGAATAGGTTTCTATGATTCTCGGATCTTTAATCAGCATTCTCTGATAAGCGTCTCTGCGGTCTATCGCTCTTCTTATGCCGGGCTGCCGGCCTTTTTCAAGCCATTCGATGACATATTCCACATCTGTAATGATCGTTCTGATGATTTTTTTATCTTTCAGTTCTTCTGAAGTAAGCACCGTTTCATCGGCTTCCTCCAGCTGCTTGTACCACTTTTTCGTCTCTTTCAGCGTGCGTTTATATTCAAATAGTAAGTCTTCCATGCAGATCCTCCTCTTTTTCGGAACAAAAAAAGGACACCAACCAATGCGCAGCATGTGCGCGATTGATCAGTGTCCGCAGGCTTTCCGTCTTGGACGTATTCTGTTTTTTTCGATTAATTCAATTTAAAGCCGATTTCATATTCGACCCGGGCCAGATCCCCTTTTCGCGTTTCGACAAGCGTTTTGCCGTGCTCCGGCGCTTCGGCGAGCCATGCTTCCTTCTTCAGTCCGTCTACAATGATGACCCGCACCTTTCCTTCTTCCAGCTGGCTTTGTAATGTTGTATGTTCAATGTCAGTCAGTTTTTTAGGATTCATGTTTTACGTCCTCCGTTTTTTTCAGGATGTTTACTTCATGTATGAGGCTTCCGAGCTCATTTATGAACGCTTCTTTTTCTTCAGAACTTTCTCCCCGGAGCAGGCGGAGAGCCGTTTCGGCCGCCTCAAAAAGTTCCGGGGCTTTTGCCATCAATGCCGCGTTGATCTGCTGAGAGTATGAACTTAAGTTGAAAACGGCCGCGATGAGCCTTCCGTTTGAATAAGGGAACTTCTCTTTATCCGCTTCGCTGTAAGCGGAATAAATGTAAATGGGTTTTTCTTTTCCGCTGTGTACGGCCCGCCATGGAGCGGGGCTGTGTTTTTCTTGCAATGGTTATCCTCACTTTCCATCAGCCTCATGCCATGCTTCAATTTGCTTTTCTATCCGTTTCGCCCTGAACAGCAGGCAAAAAAGCCATTTAATATATTTATACACGTGCATCAAGCCTCGCTTTTGCGTCTTGAACCATTCGCTCAAGACGTTTAATGACCGGCGTTAAATCAGTGCCTGTTTTGCAGTTCGGGCAAGGGTGAAAGACAGCGCCGAAACCCGTTTCCGTCACAATGACCTTCTTCGGCCCGCACAGCTTACACATTATCTCGCCCCCTCTAATCTGTGGTTTACGTCAAATGAATTGCCATTAATGATGACTAAATAATCGCTGCACATCTCATAAATTCTTGTGCCCAAGGCTTCATCAACCTGCACCAGTCCGTCACAGGCCAGCTCGCTCGAGATAAGAACCGGCTTATGATTTAAATAGCGGTAATTTACGACGGCGTACATTTGTTCAATCTGCCAATCGGTCGCCCGGGGTTTTCCGTTCAGCGGTTTGAACAGATCGTCAATAAAAAGCACATCCGCCTGTTTCATACGGCCAAGCTTTTCATCAAGCAGATCAAAATCATTTTTTAAATCCGTAAAGCCCTCCACAAAAGGAAAATACAGCACGGGTGTCTGCATCTGTCTCATGACATAATTGCTGAGAGCGGTCAAAAGATGGGTTTTTCCCGACCCCGGACGCCCTAAAAGGGCAATGCTGTTTTTCCGGCAGTTTTTAATCTTGTCGAAGTTTTCAACATATTCAAGGGCGCACTCATATGCGTCGACGACTGCCTGAGGCTTGCCCCGCGTGATAAATCCTTTGAAATCCAGCTTTCGAAAGGCGCCTGTAATCTCACTTGCGCTGAGGATGCGCTCTGCTTTTCGTTCGGCGGCGCAGCGGCACTTAACCCACACATCCAATCCCAGCTGGTTTTTGAGGTAACCGCCCTGATCTTTACAGAGCGGACAGTCAAAGCGGCTTTCGTCTGATTCTTCCGGTCTGTCCGCCAGTAATGGACGTTTTCCGTTTTTCAGGTCGGCCAGTATCTGCTCGATCGTTCGTTTTGTCATGTATCGTATTCCTCTCTTTTTTTGTTGTGATTGTCCTTCCCGCAATTCGTGCATTCAAGCGGTCTTCCATATACTTGGCGCAATAGCTGAAAGCCTTGATCGTTTCAGCTGAAGATGTGCGCCGCTGTTCAAAAGCGGTAAAGCATTCGCCGAGCCATTTGATTGCTTCTTGTGCTGACGCACCGAGGGAAACAATACGGGCGATGGCCTGATAATCCCGGGGCGACGGGTATACGCTCCGCCCCTCCTGTGCAGACCTTAATCTGATAAAATGGGCGGCAATGTCGTTAATCGCTTCTTCAGCAGTATGATTTATTGTTATATCTATTTCTCTCCGGACATTTTTGTCCCGGTGATCCGCCGATATTGTCCGGTCAGTTGCTTCCGGGCGGGTCAATGTCTTTTTCGGCGTGAATCTTTTCGAGTGCTTTACGGAGACGATGAGTCCGTAAGGGGCGCGGACGGTTTTGATATATTCATGCTGTTCCAAAACCTCAAGCCACCGTCTGACGGTTTTTTCGCTGACGGCAAATACATCGGCCATCTCTCTTGCTTTTACGGGCTTATGACCAAGGACGGATCCCCCACTTTACACCCTCTTTTACGTGTTCCTTTGTCGTTGAGCTGATGAACCATAAAAACAGCCAAATGGCGGACCCTATTTTGTCATAATGTTCTGAATTCAGTAATCCGGAATAGATGAAAAACGGGTAGCTTTTACGATTCATAAGGGACGTCTCCGTTTGTCTTCAGACCTATATAGCGTTCATACTGCAATCGGTTATCAAATCGGAATACCGGAAGTCCGCAAGCGGTAAAAGATATCGAACCGCCTGCTTTTCCTAAACATCTCTGGTCAGCCGGATTGCTGCTGAAACGGATGATTATCGGCTGCATCTCTCACCCTCCTGATCAATTTTTTATCGTATATTGATACATTTCGTATCATTATGATGTTGATTATATATGATACATTTCGTATCATCAAGACCTTTTTGATACTTTTTTTATCATCTCTTTATTTTGATACATTTTGTATCTATAATCATAAGTAACTTAGGGTGTTGAAAAAAGAGAGGTCATTCGGATGATAGGCGGAAGATTAAAGAGTCTCAGAGGAAAGAAAACGCAGGAAGAAGTCGCAAATCATATCGGTGTCTCGCGCGCCAGATATTCTCATTATGAAAACGGCCGATCTGAACCCGATTACGACACGCTGCAAAAGCTTGCGGATTATTTCAAAGTGTCGACTGATTATTTGTTAACCGGAAAAGAACCTTCAGATGAAGACATGTTTGCCGATCCCGACCTGCAGATCGCATATCGGGACATGCAGGACTTTTCCCCGGAGAGCAAACAGCAGGCCATTGAATTCATTAATTATTTAAAAGAAAAAGAGAAAAACCGCAGGCCGAAACATAAATAATCCGCTCTTTTCCTTTAAACTGCTTAACGTTCAGCCGATATAAAAGCTGAATGTTTATTTTTAAAAGAAAAGGGAATTGATTCAAAGTCCGATCAGGGCTTTTCTTTCTCGCTTAAAAAAGAACATATGTTCGAAAGGGTGTATTCAATTGGGCGATTTTTTAACACATCTTGAGGAATACGTCAAAAACTTATATTGCCGCATGGGAATGACCGCCCCTCTCCATATTGATATGCAGATGATTGCCAAGGAGCTTGACATTTGGATTCATTTTGAAGATACGCACAGTATGATGCTGAAGCGGGACGGCATGTACAGCATCGTCCTGAATCAAAAAAAGTCACCCGAAGAGCAATGGCAGGATTTTGCGCACGAACTGTGCCATGTGCTGAAGCATACCGGCAACCATTTTCATATGAACAAGCTGTTCAGAGAACTGCAGGAATTTCAGGCCAACCATTTTATGTACCACTTCTGTGTGCCGACCTTTATGCTGTTAAACATGGAGCTTCCCCAGCGAAGGAGCCACGCCGTCATTTTAATCGCAGCCGCTTTCCGGGTGACGGCATCATTTGCGGAAAAAAGGCTGGAGCTGTTTGAACGGCGTAAAGCAGGTATTCAATTTCAGAAGCGGCTCGCTTGTCTGTTATCCGACAAGCGGCCGAATGTGTATTATGAAAGCGGACAGACACACTTGCATGCCGCTGAAGAAAAAACGCCGTATTTTATTGAAAATTAGCGATACTCTGCCGGCTTGGAACGCAGCCGGCAGAATGTCATCATTCTCACCGTGCTGCCCGCCACGCACTTCTTGCGCCGCATAGCAGCTCCAGTAAATATAAGAACGGGCCCCCTGTTCATTTATCATAAAAACCGGCCTTCACGGCTTCTACATACCGAAAAAACAGATCGGTTGGCGTATATTTTTCTCCCCGGCAGCCAAAATTGCTGAACAGCGCGTGTCTCTGCGCCGTGCTCACTTCCAATTGCAGCCCCATTTTCCTTTTTGTCCGATTGACAATGTTGCGGGGATTTACACCTGCCAGCCGATCATTCTTCTCTGTCAGCTCGGCATCAAACCCCGCTTCACGCAGCAGATCACAAATCAGTCTTGCTTTTTCCAGATCCGCGCCCCCGACGAGTGTATTTGCCTTTTTCAGATCATGATACCCATGAAAAGCCAATGCGTAATGATGGGCGGTCACTTTTTCTAAAGCCAGGGGTTCGTCAAAGCGTGTGCTTGTCAAATGGAGAGAACGGTTATCGCACCGCTTCGTTCCTTCAAATAAATAAATTGAGCTTTGGTCAGAAAATGCCCGCACCAGCTCACTGACACCCGGCTCAACCCTGCCGCCGTGGGGAGCGAGGACGATACATTTACTTCCCTCTTTTTCTTCATAAATAATTCTGTATTCCGATTCAGCAGCAGAAAGGGCTGCGAAATTGTCATATCTATCTTTCATGTGTAGCATGCTCTCCTTTTCCAGTCAGCACCAGTTTACTCTACTCATCTGGGAATGGAAACCTTTTTATAGTATGATTTGATAGAATACGTATCAGGGGGGGATATATCATGGGATTCATCAATGGATTGCTGGGCAATGCGTCGACAATATCGACGGCTGAAGCAAAAGCAGAACTGGCTCGTATTCTGCTGGAAGGTGAGAATGTCAACGCCGCATTTAAGCTTGTCCGAGATATCATTGTCTTTACGGATAAGCGTCTTATTCTTGTTGATAAACAGGGACTCACAGGGAAGAAAACGGAGATTCAATCCATTCCGTACAAGAGCATTTCCAGATTCAGCGTAGAAACCGCCGGCCGCTTTGACCTTGATTCAGAGCTGAAAATTTGGATTTCAGGCGCGGAACTTCCCGCTGTCTCAAAGCAGTTTAAAAAAGATGAAAGCATTTATGATATTCAAAAGGCCCTTGCCGCAGTTTGTATGTAAGAAGAAACGGAAGCCCGGGGAGCTTCCGTTTTATTGATTACAGTTTTTCTTCAATTTTCGCCTTCGTTTTCGGGCCGTAAATTCCGTCTGCCGTTAACCCGCTGACGGATTGAAAACGTTTTACGGCATTTGCCGTTTTCGGACCGTAAACGCCGTCCGCCCCATGATTTTTTGCTCCTTTATCGGGATAAAAATAAAGAGCGGATAAAGCGTTTTGCACTTGTTTTACGTTTGTCCCTTTCGTCAGCGGTTTCGTCACTTTGATCACACCTGATGGAAGCGGATAGGAAGACACAGCCTGACTTTTTGAAGAAGAACCCGTCTGAGCGAGCTTGATCACTTGTCCGACTGTAATGTGATTCGGATCTGTGATATGGTTGATGCTTTGCAGCGATTTTACGCTGACACCGTGCGATGCGGCGATTTCCGATAAGGTGTCGCCTTTTTTCACATGGTATTCAGACGCGGAAGAAGAAATAGAGGCTTTTTTCGCCGGCATACTTCCGCTTAATTTCTTTTCAATCTTCGCCTTCACTTCATCCCAGCGGCCTTCAGACAAAATGCGGTGCGGGCAGTACTTTCCGTTCCAGTCCTGATGCTTTCTGATTCTGTCAATCCCCCAGCCCCGTTCTTTCAAAAGCTGCGCCGCAAACGCAATCGCCAGTTCTTCTGCGGCTCTGTACCGTTCGCCGCCTGACTTGCTGTAACAGATTTCTATAGCAATCGACTTTCGGTTTCCGGTACCGTTCGTGCCGTCTCCCGAATGCCAGGCATTCCGGTCCAACGGAATTCCCTGGATCACTTCTTTGTCATCAACCGCAAAATGATAGCTCGTTGATTCGCTGTTTCCAGTCATATAGCTGATTTCATTAGCGGCGGATGCGTCGTTTGCCGTGTTATGAATGGTAATATACTCCGGCGTCATCGGATTCGGACATTTTAACGCATATTTATCAGCCGATACGAGCCGTTTTTTCACTTCAATCCCCACTCTTCATCTCTCCTTATGCCTTTTTCATCAATAGGTGGCATTCGTAGGACAGATAACTTGAGCATATAGACCCTGCATTCGGATAAAAATGGAATGGATACGCATGCAAAAAATAAGACCCTTCCAAAGAAGGGTCTTTATGTTATGTTTGGTTGCGCGCGGCAACATGGAATGTGCCGTCCGCTTGATTTTCCAAATGGCTTTCATGGCCGATCACCTGTGTAAAGCTGAACCCGACAGCAACAAGCAGCAATCCTGACAACAGTTTAGATTTCATATAGACAATCTCCTCTCTGGATTTGTTTTTGGGCGTGCACCATTTTTTCATAAAACGTGAGCGCTTTTTCAGGCTGTCCGTGTTTCATGTAAAATTTGGCAGCGTCATGCGCCAATTCTTCCACATACGGATACAGCATGTGTTCTTCCAGAAAATCAAACGTGTGCCTGACGGATGCGTTATCCATTTCCTTGCCGTATAACGCATGTAAAAATTGGAACAGATTCACAAACAATTCATCATTGTATTCGCGGGCGATACTGAGCCCGAGGCGGTATTGCTTCTCTGCTTCGGCTGTAGTGTTCTGTTTATAAAGAACCTGTGTTAATGAGTAAATAGAATGCGGAAGATTATCGAACTTTTCTGACCTGCAAATGGAAACGGATGTCTCAAAATATTCGGCTGCTTTAGAGAGGTCTCCCATTTTTTCGTAACAGTTTCCGAGATTATATAAGGCTGAACTGATAAGACGGGGATTGCCTTCTTGTTTTGCAAGATCTAAAGCAAGTTCTAAGTGGGGCAATGCTCTTTCTGGATACTGCATGTCATCATAATTCCCTGCAATAACGAATTCACATTGGATTCTGCGGACGTTGTACGTCTCATACGATTGGTACGTTTCAAGGGCTTGAACGGCATAACTCATGGAGACGTAGGTTTGTTTCAGGTTGTAAAAAATCTCGGCCATTTTAAAAGCAAACTCAGCTTTCTCGATGTCATCAGAAACGAGTGCAAGGTTTTTTTCAGCCCGTTTGTAATACATCATGGCGTTTAGGAACATTTTCTGTTTAAATTCGTACATTCCTCGAAAAAAATTAAAGTAGTAATCAAGCAGTCCTGTCAGTTTATACTGGTTGCCTTCAATGTCTTCCAATAATTCTGAAAACTCAGGCTGAGAAGGGTCCTCCTTTAAGGGCTTGATGTAATCCAGCATGACACGGTGTCTGAATTCCATTAATGAATAATACAGCAGCAGATCCTGATCTTCTTCCATATCCTCGATCTCTCTCTCTACTTCACGTTTGACGCGCTCCGCCTCAAGGACGTGAAACTGCCGGATATGGGTATACCATTCATTAATTTTGAGCCCGACAAAAGAGGACGGAATAGTCTGCTTCATCCTCAATAAATCCCCCCTTTTGGAATGACCGAGATATGTCATATTTTATCATATTTGCTAGAAAAAGAAGAACGCAAAAAGACCGCAATTGTCGAATTTCGGATATCCGCAACGATTTATCTCCGTCACAAGCTTATTGCTTGTTTCTTCCGTGCCGTTGATATAGCATATCCTTGCAGCTTTTTATTCTGTATTAAATGGGGGTTTTCACATGACAGCACAAAATCAGTTGGTCAGCCACTTTCTGTCACATCGAAACGTAACGATTGAGCTGGCGGAAAAAATCAGCCGCGAACATTACGATTACAAGCCGGCAGAGACATCAATGTCCGCTCAGGAACTTGTAAAACACATGGTTTATTCTTTTCTTATGTTGGCAAACGTCATTAACGACGGAAACGCATCAGCCATCCAGAACAAACCGAAAGAAGAAGCAGAAACAGACCTCGTCAAACTGGCTGAAACGTGTACTGAAAAAACGACAGACATCCTGTCACAGCTGACAGAAGAGCAGCTGAACCGCGAAATTGACCTGACCGCCTCTTTCGGCAGAAAAGTGACCGGCGCGGCTCTCCTTCAGCTTGCCATGGAGCATGAAATTCATCATAAAGGCAATCTTTTCGTGTATGTCAGAGAAATGGGCCACACGGAACTTCCGTTTTATCAGCAAAAATCATAATCCGGCCATCCGCCGGTCTGCGACATAACAGCAGGCTGGCGGATTTTTTGTTCTGTATAAAATTTTCCGAAAATTTAATTGATTACCGCCTCTTAATCATATATAATCTGATAAAAATAGTAGGATTATTCAGGAGGCACACAGATGACTGTAAGCATTGTGTTTATGGGTTTCTTTGTCGGAACGCTTGTCGGATTGACGGGTGTGGGAGGAGCAGCGCTTTTGACTCCTTTACTGATCGTTTTGGGGATCAACCCCTCAATCGCCGTCGGCACTGACCTTTTATATAACTCCATCACCAAACTGTTCGGTGTCGTTTCTCATTGGAAGCAGCGCACCGTTCAATTTAAACTTGTCGGTTACTTGGCGCTCGGAAGCATTCCCAGCGCAACAGCCGCCATCGGTGTTCTTCACTTGTTTCCCGCTTTTCACCAGCATCAGGAGCAGATTATCAAACAGGCGCTCGGCTACGTACTGACCCTTGTCGCCATTTCCATTATCGCCCGCCTTTTTTTCGATAAAAAACTGCGGCCGAACCGCTGGCAGCAAAAAACGCTTGAAGAAAAGCGGACACTCATGATATTGATCGGCGTCATTTTCGGCTTCATCGTCGGCCTGACATCTATTGGGTCCGGCTCATTATTTGCGATCGCCATGTTATACCTGTTCAGAATGAAAACGGCAGAAGTGGTGGGAACGGATATCGCACATGCCTTTCTGCTTGTAACTGCTGCCGGTCTGTTAAACGCAAGCTTCGGAAGCGTCGATTACCTGCTTGTATTGAATCTGTTGATCGGCTCTGTGCCGGGTGTGCTTCTCGGCAGCTTCTTTTCGCCGAAATTCTCACCGCGCCCGCTGCAGTTTGTGATGGCGGCGATTATTTTAATCAGCGGAATAAAATTAATATAAAAAAGGCGGTCTGTTGTCAGATCGCCTTTTTCCTTATAACGTCACACCGGACTTAAAGATTGCAAGCTCCCGAAAATCGTTTTTTTCGTTATTGACGAATTCTCCGCTTGCAACTTTAATAATGTATTGTATAAAATCTCTTACAATGTGATCTTCTGTTGTTTGGTCTTCCGCCAATCTGCCCGCGTTGTAATCAATCCAATGAGGCTTTGATTGAAATAAATCGGTATTTGTTGATACTTTCACAGTCGGGACAAATGTGCCGAACGGCGTGCCTCTTCCGGTTGTAAACAAAACGATGTGACAACCCGCCGCGGCGAGCGCTGAAGAAGCGATTAAATCATTGCCGGGCGCACTGAGCAGTGTCAATCCCTTTGTTTTCAGTGTTTCACCGTATGTCAGCACATCAGAAACCGGTGCAAGACCGGCTTTTTGGGTGCAGCCGAGCGACTTGTCTTCGAGCGTTGAAATGCCGCCTTCCTTATTCCCTGGTGACGGGTTTTCATAAATCGGCTGCTCGTGCTTCATAAAATATTGCTTGAAATCATTGATCAATCGGACTGTTTTATGAAACACTTCTTCACTCGCCGCACGCTGCATGAGAATCGTCTCAGCGCCGAACATCTCAGGCACCTCCGTTAAGACCGTGCTCCCTCCCTGTGCAATCAAGTAATCTGAAAATCTCCCTAATAAAGGGTTTGCGGTGATGCCGGAAAAACCGTCCGACCCGCCGCATTTCAATCCGATGCTCAATTCTGACAGCGGAATCTCCTCACGTTTATCTCCCTTTGCCGCAAGGTGTATCTCTTTAAGAAGCGCAGTCCCCGCTTCAATTTCATCTGTGACAGCTTGTGATTCGAGAAATTTCACCCGATCTCCGTTCACTTCAGAAAGCGTTTCCTTAATCGCCGCCAGCTCATTATTTTCACAGCCGAGCCCTAAAACCAGCACACCGCCAGCATTTGGATGACGGATGGCGTTCATCAGCATTTGTTTCGTATTCTCATGATCATCGCCAAGCTGGGAGCAGCCGTATTGGTGCTTTAAAACCAGCACATTGTCAAAGGGCGCAATGTCTTTCGCCTCTTTTACGAAGCGCTGCAGGATTTTCTCAGCGACGCCGTTTACGCAGCCGACTGTAGGTACGATCCACAGTTCATTCCGGACGCCGGATGTACCGTTTTCTCTTCTGTAGCCTTTAAATGTCCGGTTCTCATTTGTAAAAGGATTGTCCTCGAAGCGCGGTGAATACGTGTATTCTTGCACATCGGATAAATTCGTTTGCAGATTATGGGTATGAATATGCTCGCCGGCCGAAATCCGCCTTGTCGCACGCCCGATTGAAAAACCGTATTTAATGATGCTACCGTTTTCTTCAATGGTTTGCAGCGCGATTTTATGCCCCCGCTTTACAGGGTCCTTCACTTCAATCGTCAGTCCGTCTGTATGCAGCCGCTCCCCTTTGTCAAAATGGCGCATAGCGAGAAGCACGTTATCGTTTTTATGGATTTTTATGACCTCTTTCATTTTACTTCCCCCTTTTTGCCGCAGCATTCATGTAACGCATGCTTCATACCCCGCTTATGAATGACAGACAGAAAAAAAGCCGTTCGTTCAGTCAGCCCCGGAAGATGATTCAGGTTCTTCCCCCACAGTCGCTCTTCTCCTAATATAGAAGATGCCGCTTGAAACATATCATCTTTGCAACGGGACCGCGCCATTTGAAAACGGTTAAGAACCCCCTCGCCGTCAGCCGGTTTGTTCGGTCCGTTCCAGTATGAATAGATCATGGCGCTGAACGAAAATACCAGCTTCTCAGGTAGCCGGCCCTCCTGTTCGATATAAGCCTTCAGCGTCGGCAGATTTCTTGTTTTGAATTTCGCGGCGGCGTTAAGGGTAATGCTTTGCAGATAATGTTGGATATAAGGGTTTTTAAACCGCTGTAACACATCTGCCGCGTATTGGGTGACACCCTCCATTTGCAGCACAGGGAGGATTTCTTCATTGATCAGCTCTTCGATGAATCTGCCCGTCACCTCGTGCTCAGCCGCTTCCCGGACGGTTTGCAGTCCGTATAGTAAAGCCACTGGCGCCAATGCCGTGTGAGCGCCGTTTAAGATTCTCACCTTTTTTGTCCTGTAAGACGTAAGGTCAGACGTGATCAGTGCGTTCAGCCCGGCCTCAGCAAAAGGAAGCTCATTCTGAAGCTGTTCCGGCCCTTCTATCACCCACAAATAATAATGCTCACCAACCACAAGCAGACGGTCTTCGTATCCGAGAAAATCGGTAAGTTCTTCCGCGGTATCAACAGGAAATCCGGGAACAATACGATCCACGAGGGTATTGCAGAAGATGTTCGCGTCATGAATCCATTGAGTAAAATCAGGTTCCAGCTCCCACAGCCCGGCATATTGAAGCACGGCCGCCTTCAGTTTCCGTCCGTTTTCTTCGACCAGTTCACATGGAAGCATAATGCACCCTTTCTCGGCGTCACCCGCAAATGCCTTATAGCGGAAATAAAGGAACGCCGCTAATTTCCCGGGGAATGTTTTTTGAGGTCTATCCTCAAGCCGGTCGCCTTTCTCAAACGTGATTCCCGCTTCTGTCGTATTGGAAATGATAAAACGAAGCTCCTCTTGTGCTGCCAGCCGTTTAAAGGAATCATAGTCAGAAAAAAGATCAATGCCGCGGCTGATGGATTTGACGATCGTGTGTTCTTCAGCCGGTTTTCCATCCTTTATCCCCTGCAAAAAAAGCGTAAATAAACCGTCCTGTTCGTTTAAACGTTTGATTTTCTCAGAGCCTCTCGGCTGTACGGCGACAACGCTTCCGTTAAAATCCGTCAGTTGATTCAATTGATCGATCTGCCAGTCTGCGAAGGCCCGCAAAAAGTTGCCTTCGCCGAACTGAAGGACTTTTTCAGGATATTGAATGTATTCACCGCACATCTTTTTATTCAGCTTCCGCAAGCTGTCCGCCTCCTTCTGTATTTATGCACACGTTAACATTTTACCGTACGAAAACCCGGATAATCAGACGGGCCGTTATGTGAGTTTTTTAATGGAATCTCTTATCATCACCTCGGTGTTTTCGTATATTTTTTCCGCCGCCGTATCCGGGTCGGCGATTAGCGCCAAAATTTTCTCTGCGCCGAGTATGCTGATGTTTTCAACCGGGCGTTTTACTGTCGAAAGCCTCGGCGTCATGTATTGGGAAATGCCGATGTCATCAAACCCGATAACGGATATATCTTCCGGAACGTTCAGGCCTTTGGCGAAAATGGCGTTCATCGCCCCGATCGCCATATCATCGTTTGAACAAAAAACAGCCGTAGGCGGTGATTGAAGCGCCAAGAGTTTTTCCATCGCCTGACTGCCGCTTTCCATATCATAGCGGCCTTTTACACTGTATTCATGCTTAATCGGGATAGAATGATCAATTAAAGATGTCAAATAGCCTTCTTTCCGCTGAGAAGTTGACCTGAATCCTTCCTTTCCCTCAATGATCGCGATATCTCTGTGTCCGTTTGCGATCAGGCAGTCGACCGCCTGTCTGGAGCCCTCTTTATCGTTTGACAGGATATTCGTGATGCTCCGGTCATCAATGTCCCGGTTCAGCACGACAAGCGGGATGTTTTTCTCGCGGATATGATAAATAAATGAATTATCACTGTCGCTTTGGCTCATTAAAATGATTCCATCATATCTCATGGGCGTAATGGTTTCAAAGCTTTTCAGGTCGTCAATCGCGCGGACGAACAAATTGTATTCCTCACTGATTGTGCGGTTTACACCTTTGATGGTATCGGAAAAAAAGCTGTGTGAGGTTCCGTTTGTGATGCTTGTAAAAAACAGTCCGATCGTATGGGACTTTTGCATGGCAAGGCTTTTTGCATTTACATTCGGTGTGTAATTCAGCTGGGAAGCGAGCTCTAATATTTTCTGTTTTGTATGCTCTTTAATGTAGGGGCTGCCGTTAAGTGCCCGGGATACGGTTGTGTGGGATACGTTGGCGAGTTTTGCGATATCTTTTATGGTTACCATCGTTTTTCCTTTCTTTCTGTATGCTGTCATTTATTTCTATTGTACCATTAACGGACAGTCCATAAAATCACTAAAGTTAAGGTTTTGCATGATGTAAGTCCTGAACGAGCTCGGCATGCTGCCGGTCCGTCAGTTTATACATTAAACCGATAATCAGCATGGCGCACGCTAAAGCGAAAGCCGGGTACAGCAGCAGAAGCCCTTTAATCCCGATCAGCGTGCCTTTTGTCTGAGATGCATTCGGGATATAGCCAATAACGCTCAGCCCGATGCCTGAAAGAAAACCTGATAAAGATTGGGCGAGTTTTCTGGAGAAGTTGAAAAGCGAATATGTCGTCGCCTCCTTCCGTTCACCCGTCTTCCATTCCCCGTAATCAATAATGTCCGACACAAGCGCCCACGTAATGCCGTTTGGTATGCTGATCCCGATAAAAGCAATGCTCGCTAACGCCGTAAAGATATATACATTTGACGGCAGACAGAAATTCAGCGCATCAGCCGCGGCGCTGACGGCAAAACCGATCATCACCGTTTGCTTTTTTCCGAAACGTTTGACGAGTTTCGGCATAAACAAAACACCTAAAAATGAAGAACCGATGATGATAAAACTCATGTAGGACATCAGCTCCGCATTGTTGAGATTGTACTGGGCGAAGTAAACAAGCATAGCGGATTTAATGTTATATGCCGATATTGAGAAAATCGTCATGAAAACGACGGTCAGAAGCGGTTTGTTGCCGATAAAGCATTTGAAAACCGACATGACGGACAGCTTTTCTTTCGGCGCTTCACGGACGATAATTCTTTCTTTGCAGTTTCGGTAGCAGATCATAAATCCCGCGATTCCGATTACGGCCATCATTCCCATGACTGCCGGGTAGCCGATGTGAACGTTATCAAAATGAACAAGAATCGGGATGACGATGACACTTGTAATGAGCAGCGCGCCGAGGGAGCCGATCTGGCGGAATGCGGAAAGCGCCGTTCTGTCCTCCGCATCCTGTGTAATGGCCGCGCCGAGGGAGCCGTACGGAATATTGACGAAAGAATAAGCGACCCCCCACAGCATGTAAGAAGCATAGGCGTACACAAGCTTCCAGGTGACGCTCACGTCCGGTGACACAAAAATCAATACGGTCATGACCGCAAGAATAATACTTCCGAATAATAAGTACGGCCTGAATTTCCCCCGGGGGCCGATCTTTTTTCTGTAGTCAATGGCCGAGCCGACAATCGGATCAGTCACAGCCGCAAACAGCTTGCTGACCAAAAAAATACTGCCGGCGAACGCTGCCGGAATGCCTGCGACATCTGTGAAAAACTTCAGCAAATAGATCTGCCCGAGATCAAACATAAATCCGTTCCCAAAATCTCCAAAACCATAAGATACTTTTTCTTTCAGACTCAGCTTATGCTCCTTCACTTTTGCGGCAGGTGCTGTCACGACAGGCACATTACTCATAGGCCACCTCTTTCATTCCATTTTTTAAAAGCGGAAATATTCCTCAGCATTCCGGTAACAAATCCCCTCGACAATCTTTCCTAAAAGCTCCATATCGTAAGGCGCTTCGCCTTGTTCCGCCCAGCCGCCGATCAGCGTGCAGACAAGCCGCCTGAAGTATTCATGGCGGGGATAGGACAGGAAACTTCTTGAATCCGTCAGCATCCCGATAAAACGGCTGAACAGGCCCATGTTTGATAACGCTCTCATTTGCTGGAGCATTCCATCTTTCGTGTCATTGAACCACCAGGCTGTGCCGAATTGAATTTTCCCCGGTGTTTTCCCATCCTGAAAGCTGTTGATCATGCTGGCGATAATATAGTTGTCATTCGGATTCAAAGAATACAAAATCGTTTTAGGCAATTGCCGCTTTTTTTCGGCGGAATCTAACAGCCGGGCAAGCGGCTTTGCGATACGTTCATCATTAATTGAGTCATATCCCGTATCAGGACCAAGGCTGCTGAACTTATTTGTATTGGTATTTCTTAACGCGTTAATATGGAACTGCATCGCCCAGTCCAGTTCGGCGTAAAGACCGCAAAGATATTGCAGCGTCCGTGTTTTGAATTTCTTTTCATCTTCAAAAGATACATGCTCTCCGCTTAATCCAGCGGCAAAAATCCGGGCCGCTTCCTCTTCGGTCGTCTCGGCATAAACCATTTGATCTAACGCATGATCCGACACTCTTCCCCCGGCATTGTGAAAAAAGCGGACGCGGGATTCTAACGCATCTAAATACGATTGGTAGGAGCTGACAGCCATTCCGGAAGCGCTCTCCAGCGAACGGACCCAATCGGCAAAACCCGGGCTGCTGATGTCCAGTCCTTTGTCAGGCCGAAATCCGGGCAGCACTTGAACCGGAAAATCACTTTCTTTCAACAGTTCGTGGTATGTCAGCGCATCGGCAGGATCGTCGGTTGTGCAAATGACTTTGACATTTGATTTCAGAATGAGATCCCTTGCGCCAAACCCGTCTCCCTGCAGGAGCTCATTCGTTTTTTTCCAAATTGCCGCGGCCGTTTTTTCATTCAATACGTCATAAATGCCGAACCAGCGCTGCAGCTCTAAATGCGTCCAGCTGTACAGCGGATTGCCTATCGCCATCGGCACCGTTTTTGCCCAGGCGAAAAACTTCTCTTCATCTGAAGCGTTTCCGGTAATGCAGCGCTCTTCAATGCCGTTGGCCCTCATGATCCGCCACTTGTAGTGGTCACCGTAAAGCCATGCCTCCGTAATCGTTGCGAAGGTTTTATTTTCATAGATTTCCTTTGGGCTTAAGTGACAGTGATAATCAATGATCGGCATGTTTTCAGCGTATTCCCGGTACAGCTTTACGGCCGTTTTACTATTCAGTAAAAAATCATCACCCATAAAAGCTTTCACACTTTCATCCTCCCTCTTAAAAATGTTAACGTTAACAAAATGGTTCTTTTTTATTTTAGCTTCCTCTTTCTCACATATCAATCATTTTTATTTTATTTTTCAGAAAATTGTATCCGTTAACATTTTCATACAAAAAAAAGACACTGCCGAGAAAGTCCGGCAATGTCTTCTGTGTGATCTTAAGGATTAGTAAGCGAGGCTGAATAATCCTTTGATATGTGTTAAATAACGTACGTTACTTGCTTCTTTCATTAAAGATGCCGGAAGACCTTTCAGCGGAGTAGAGTTCGCTCCGATGATGGCAACCGCGTCTTTACGTCCGAGGCTTGCAAGCGTACCAGAGTTTACAGGCTTGAATGTTTCAAGCGTTTTTCCTTCTAAGTAAGCGAACAGGTTGTAACCGACAAGTTCACCCATCTGCCAAGCGATTTGCGCTGTCGGCGGGTACGGACGGCCGTCCGGCGCAAAGTATACAGCGCTGTCTCCGACAACGAATACATCTTCATGAGAAGTAGATTGTAAGAAATCGTTAACCGTCGCACGGCCGCGGTTCACTTCAAGGCCGGATTCGCCGACTAACGGGTTGCCTTGTACGCCGCCTGTCCATACAAATGTGTTGGCAACGACTTTTGAACCGTCTTTCAGATCAATAACGTTTCCTTCAACATTTGTAACAGGAAGACCTGTTAAGAACTCAACGCCGCGTTTTTCAAGACTTTTTGTCGCGCGTTCGATAAGGTCATCAGGAAGAACAGGAAGAATTTTCGGACCTGCTTCTACTAATTTCAGTTTGATTGCTTTCGGATCTACGCCGTATTTTTTCGTAAGGTTCGGCATGATGTCAGCAAGCTCACCGACAAGCTCAACGCCTGTTAAGCCGCCGCCGCCGATAAGGATCGTTGCATCAGCTTCGTTTTTCGTTTTAGCGTATTCACGCACACGGTCTTCCACGTGTTTGTATACTTTGTTGGCATCAGCAGCAGATTTCAGCACCATGCTGTTTTCTTCGAGTCCAGGAATGCCGAAATAAGCCGTAACAGAACCAAGTCCGACAACAAGCGCGTCATAAGTCAGCTTAGAACCGTCAGAAAGGGCAACTTCTTTCTTATCAACTGAGAAAGAATTGACTTCTGCGATTTTGATGTCGACGTCTTTTCCTTTCAGAAGTTTTTCAAGCGGCATAGCAACAGCCTGTTCAGACACGTTGCCCGCTGCAAGGCGGTGCAGTTCCGTAATGATTTGGTGAGTCGGGTATTTGTTCACAACGGTTACGCGTGCTTCATCTTTACTGTAATGTTTGCGAACGGTTAAAGCAGAAAGAACTCCGCCGTAACCAGCGCCTAAAATGACAATATGTTTTGACATCGTATATCCTCCGTCCTTTATATCAATTTGAATCTGAGATTATTTTTGTTTTTCGTTCATGATTTCAAGATAGCTGTTAGCAAAACGGAACAGCTTTTGAGCTTGAGGATCTTTCAGCATGCGCAGCAGGCCGAAAAGTCCGATCGTTTCATTGCTTGCATCCGCGCGGTCTTTTGCTTCGATCGCAGTAGCCGCCACTTCTTTCGCTGTTTCTTTCACCGGCTCAAGAATTTCTGTAAGCGCACCCACTGTATCGCTCTTCAATACTTCGTCTGTCGCTACAGACTGTGCAAAATCATAAGACTTCGTTAAAATATTTACTAACTCAGTCAGTTTTGGAAGCTGATCCACTAAAACAGTCAGTGATTCTTGAACTTCAGGTTTTAGCAGCTGATCAATAAGATCGCGTTGGCCTTGGCTGACAGATGCATTTGTTTGATCGATTGTTTCTGGCATATCCGATTCTCCTTTACTATAAGCAGTATGCTGATTTTTTTGGAAAGGGTAGCCTTTCCCCCTTCATGCAGAAAAGCATGAAAAAGCAAGATTGTGAATTCATGCACAATCATTTACAAAAATAAATGTTTACTACCCAGTTTTTCACTTTGCCATATCCAGTATTATTTTTATATCAACAAAAACAATTGAATAAGTCAAAATTTCTTTTTCCTCTCTGAAAATAGCAAACATAAAAAACCCCAATTTGATTTACTCTTATATAATAACACTTTTTGAACAAAATTTGAACGTGAATTGTTTCGTTTATGAAATTATTTATATGGCGGGGGTGTAATAACGTTTCTTTTAGGCTATTTTTTTACAGACCATCCGCTTTTCCCCTGTCATTTTTCCCACAATTTTAATAGCGGGCCCGTTTTTCCCGTAAAGGGGTCGCATTCCGGGAGCGGGACACGGCTGATTTCTTCTGAAGTTCTATCATTTTTCTCCGTTTTTGTATCGTACTGCCGGCCGCCCGGATAAGCCCCGATCACGGTAAAATCAGAACTGCCCGACAGTTTTTTATGTCCGGTGCCGGCCGGAATGACCGCTGCGTCTCCCATTTGAAGAACGGCGTCCGCTCCTTGTTCCCCGCCGAACCTCAAAACCGCGTTTCCTTTTACCGCGACAAGAACTTCGTGCGTGGTGCTGTGAAAATGGTGATACGGAAATACTCCGCCCGTCCAGCTGTTCGACCAATCGTGCCGGCTGAGGACGGACTCTGCTTTCTGTACCGTTTCTTCATTAAATACCGCTTTATAAATAACAAGCGGAAGATTCGGGTTATTCGGAATGCGGCCGTCATCTTCAAAATAAAGCACTTGAATATCCTCTTTCTGCATTGTTTTCACCTCCGTATATGTCTGTTTCCCATTCATCATTTGTTAAAACGCTATTTTCTCATATTCCATTGCGAAGCCTGCCGGTGAATAGTATAGTATAAAAAAATATGTGTCAAAATGAGGGATTTAATGAAAGCCATCGTGATCGGAATATTGGCATCTCTGTTTTTTGCAGTCACATTTATTTTAAACAGGGCGATGGAGCTTTCCGGCGGAAGCTGGATGTGGAGCTCTTCCCTGCGTTTTCTTTTTATGGTTCCGTTTTTATTTTTGATCGTTTATGTGAAAGGAAAATGGGGGCCGCTCTGGCATGAAATCCGGAAAAAACCGTTTTTTTGGCTGAAGTGGAGTTTTACCGGGTTCGTGCTTTTTTATGCCCCGATTACGTTTGCGGCGGCATATGGGCCGGGCTGGCTGATCGCCGGCACGTGGCAGATTACAATTGTCGCGGGTGTGCTTCTGTCGCCGTTTTTCTACGAAACAAAAAATTCACCGGCGGGCCCGGTTTCCGCCAGACAAAAGATCCCGCTGATTTCGCTGGTTACTTCCGTCATCATCCTGATCGGAGCCGGTCTGATTCAGCTTCAGCATGCGGGTTCTCTGTCCGGCCGCACGATACTATTCAGCGTTGTGCCGGTCGTCATCGCCGCTTTTGCCTATCCGCTCGGCAACCGCAAAATGCTGGAACAATACGGCGGAAAACTCGATACATTTCAGCGGGTGCTCGGCATGACGCTCGCAAGCCTTCCGTTTTGGCTTTTGATCGCCGCTTTCGGCTGGCATAGAGACGGGCTTCCGTCAATGGGACAGACATTCCAATCCTTTATCGTCGCACTCAGCTCTGGCGTTATCGCAACAGTATTATTTTTCCGCGCCACCGATATGGTGAGGAATGAGCCGCAGAAGCTCGCTGCTGTTGAAGCGACGCAGTCCGGAGAGGTTCTTTTTGCACTGATCGGCGAAATCGTCTTTTTATCCGCGGCGTTTCCGTCACTTCTTTCATTTGCCGGACTGTTCATTATTATTGCGGGAATGGTCATGCATACATTCGCTTCCCGGCAGACAGACCAGAAAACGGCTGAGCAAACGTCAGCCAATCTCACCGGTTCCTGATTTTTTTACGAAAGGTGTCCTCCTGTATGAAAGAAGAAATTCCGGCAATATCTTTTCTGTCAGCCGGCAAACGCTTTGAACAAAACAATGCGTCCTTTGATGTCCTAAGCCGTGTAACCGGACATATTCAAAAAGGTTCTATCACGGCGTTGATAGGGCCTTCCGGCGCGGGAAAAAGCACATTGCTGTCGCTGTGCAATCTGATGAATACACCTGATGAAGGGGAAGTGCTTGTATTCGGAAAAGAAATAAGACACTGGGACATCAGAGAGCTCAGAAAAACCGCGGGCCTTGCATTTCAATCAGCTCCCGTCCTCGAGGGAACGGTGCGGGACAACCTTCTGCTCGCAGAAAAACTCCACGGGGCACAGCACTATACGCCTGAAGAGCTCGCAGATTTTACAGACCTTCCGCGCGTGCTTCTGGATCGAAATGCAAAAGAATTATCCGGAGGCCAGCGGCAGAAGCTCTCATTAGCGCGAACCCTCGCCGGACTGCCGTCCATCCTGCTGCTGGATGAAATCACCTCGGCGCTGGACCCGTCATCCGTTCTCATCATTGAGAAACTGATTACGAAACTCCATCGGCAAAAACAGCTGACGGTCCTGTGGATCACCCATAACCTTGAACAAGCGGAACGGTTATCCGATACGGTATGGTTTATGGCTGAGGGTCGGCTTTTAGAGACCGCGGAAACGAAAACGTTCTTTAAGGAACCGAAACACGAAAAGGCCCGGGCGCTTTTACAAGGGAGCGGGTGCTGATATGAATGATCTTTCTCTGTTATTGACAAGTATATTTGTCATTATTGCTTTATTCCTGTCTAAATCTTTTAAAGCCGGGGTCGAAAAGGATATGATCGTCGCAACCGTCAGGGCCGTCATTCAGCTTCTCATCATCGGCTATGTGCTGTCATTGATTTTTCGCGGTGATCACCCGATATTTATCATATTAATGGTGCTTCTCATGCTCACGGCCGCTTCGCACAATGTCGCCAAACGGAAAAAAATGCGGATCGGCTCATTTTGGCGCGTTTTTCTGACACTGGCGATCGCGGAAACCGTGACGCAGGGACTTTTACTGACCCTTCACATCATTCCGTTCACTTCAAGATATGTCATTTCGATAAGCGGCATGGTCATCGGAAACTCCATGGTGCTCTCAAGCCTGTTTTTAAGCAGGCTCAGTTCGGAAGCAGACCTGCGGAAAGAAGAAATCCAGCTGATTCTCTCTCTCGGAGGAACGCCTAAGCAGGCCGTCCGGCAGATATTGACGTCCAGTATGAAGCTCAGTATGATCCCGACGCTTGAAAGCCAGAAAACATTGGGTCTCGTTCAGCTTCCCGGCATGATGACGGGGCAGATTTTAGCGGGGGCTGATCCGATACAGGCGGTGCGCTTTCAGCTGCTGATCGTTTTTACAACGATGGCCTCCGCTCTTCTTACATGTATCATACTCAGCGCCTTGACATATCCTTCCCTTTTCACGGAACACTGGCAATTAAAAAAATTCAGCAGGGAAGCGTAGGCTTTTTTCCCTGCTGAATGATGGTTTATGACAAGGTCAGAGATTCATAGTAACGGGATAATTCAATAATCATCGCTCCCATCCGCTCAATGTCCGGAGCAAGGACCCTCTTTACCCCTTCATCCCGGATCGCTTCAGCCGTCACTTTGCCGACTGCGGCGGCAAGCACTTGTTTTTCGAATGCCTGCTGCAATTCTTTTGTGGATCCTTTTTCTTTTGCATAATCAAAGAGAGAGCGCACTTGAATGGCTGTTGTAAAACATACGGCATCGACCTCTCCGTTTAACAGCTCTCCCAGCAGTTTATCAACCGTCTCCCTTTCAGGCAGAATATGCTGATACGGCAGAACAGGGAATACCTCCGCTCCGTTTTTCTCAAGGAACTGCGTTAAGACCGGCGCTTTTTCGCCATGAAGCTGTATCATGACTTTTTTATCTTTAAAGTCAAATCGTTCCAAGGAGCGGATCAGCCCTCTTGTTGTACCGTCTTCATCTGAGGCATGCGGCGTGATGCCGAGCTTTTTTAAGGCCGCATATGTTTTATAGCCTCTGCAGCCGATTTTCGCTTCATGAACGGCCGCTAAAAATTCTTCTTTCAGACCGATTTTTTCCGATACCGACAATAACGTTTCCGTACCGATGCCTGTGGTGAATATTACCCAGTCGGCTTTTTGCCCGGCAAATGTTCTTACGTCGGGTTCAATTTGATCCTCCGCCAGGTATACGGTTCCTTGGAGGGAACGGACGACCGCCGTTCCGCCCTGCTTTTCTATTAATCTTGTGATCTCTTCTGTTTTCCGCGAACCGCCGATGGCAATCCGTTTCCCGTTCAATCCTTTTCCCATCGCTGTTTTCTTCTTCCCTTCAGATGCCGGGCGCCCTATGGCAGGCCGTCATTTATTTCTATTATTGTTACGCAATCAGCCGGGAAAATCAAGCTATGCTCCCGTTGAATCCCCCGTGCAGTTGCTGTATCATTAACCGGGCAGAACGATTTGATTCGCGGAGGGATTTTCAATCATGGAAACAAAAAAAGAGTTCGAGACAAAAGGATACGATACTTCGGTCATTTATGAGTTCAATGAATATCCTGATGTTCACAGCGGCCGATGTGACAATTGCGACTACACGCTGTTTAAAAGCTCAGTGAAGGGCGGAAAATTTTTGAGGGAATGCCGGAGATGCGGCATGAAGAAAAACATATAACAAAACAGGCAGCCGTCTTCCGGTGCGCTGCCTGTTTCTCAATCAATTTTCGACGGCCGCCTTTTTCAAAAATTCTTCAATGGCACAAACAGCCTGTTTGGGGCCGCCGGTTTCTTCTATTTTCTGCTGCATGCTTTTCACGCGGCTGAGGATGTTTTTATCGCCGTATACGTTCTGAACATCTTTTTGCAAACGGGCCACAGTGACTTCTTTCGGCGGCAGATGCACGCCAAGCCCCAATTCATCCACACGCTTTGCGGTAACCTCTTGTTCGTGCATTTGCGGAACGACAACGAGCGGGACACCCGCATTCATCGCCTCCATTGTACTGTTCATCCCGCCGTGAGATACGAACAGCTTTGCTTTCTCCAGCACATCAAGCTGAGGAACGTGCTGGCGGATGATAAAGTGATCGGGGACATCCGAAAAACTTTCCGGATCAATTGTTGTGCCGACTGACATAATAACCCGCCAGTCCGAGTCCCGAAACGCGTCAATACACATCTGGTAAAATTCAGGCCAGGCGTTAAACGCCGTTCCCAGTGAGATGAGCATAAGCGGACGGTCATCGGCTGCATCAATTTCCAGACTTCCCGTATTTGTGCGTTCTCCAAGAGACGGACCCGCAAAACAGAATCGTTCATCAAAGGTTTCCTGTTTCGGCTGAAAGGCCCTTGGCATAAAGACAATATTCAGTTTTTCAGGCATAAAAAATTCTTCCATTGTCATCCGTTTCAATTGTTCATTTTCAATCTGCTCCTGGTATTCTTCTATCGCCTGTTTGGCCGCTTCCAGTGTTTCTTCGTCTCTTCCTAATTGAAAATACTCATTCATTGCATAGCTCGGGCAGAACTTTACGGCCGGGATGCCGCCATTATCCGCAAACAATTTTCCGGCAAGAGCTAAAAAATCAAACAGGACGATGTCAGGAAGGTCGTCTTTGTACAGCTCTTCCAGCTGCGGAAGCACTTCAACCGCTTCTTCCAGAAACATCACAAACGCATCATTTTTATTTACCCGTTCTTTTATCGTCTCCGGGTCCGCCTTTATGCTTGTGCGGTATAAAACGGGAATGGCGCCCGTTTTGGCAACGGAAGCTTCGAATTCCTCAGTCGTAGCGAATGTCACTTTATACCCGCGATTGACAAGTTCCTCGGCTACAGGCAGCGTGGGATTGACATGACCGTGAGCGGCCACATTAATAATGGCGATGTGTGTTTTTCTCATCATTTTTCTTCTCCCTCATTTTCGTTTATCTCCGCTTCTAAAGACTCCAGCCCGTACATGACACTGTTTCGGATCGGCTCAATCCGAACGGGCTCAAGGTGTGAAAAGGCTTTTACAATTCCTTTCAGCGCGACTTCCGCTTCAAGTCTGGCAAGCGGAGCGCCTAAGCAGAAGTGTACGCCGAATCCGAAGGAAAGGTGCGGATTCGATTGGCGATGAATATCAAATACGCCCGCCTTCTCAAATTTGTTTTCATCACGGTTGGCAGATGCAACGTAGCAGAGAACGATCTCCCCGCTTTTCAAGCGGCGTCCGCGCAGTTCAGTGTCGTGCCGGACCGTCCTTCTGACAAACGGAGCGGGAGCGCGAAAACGCAGCGTTTCTTCCACCGTTTGCGCGATGAGAGAAGGGTCCTGTCTCAGCTCTTCATAAAGGCCGGGCGTCTCTAATATGCTGTAAACCGCATTTGAAATGAGATTAGTCGTTGTTTCATTTCCCGCCACTAAAAGCAGGTTGCAAAACGGGATCAGATCTTCTGCCGTGAGCTTCTCTCCCTCTTCTTCCTCTTTTATCAAAATAGAAATAATGTCTTGGCCGGGCTGTTTTCGTTTGCTTTCTATTATTTCCGCAAAAAACGCCGCCAGCTCCGCCTCACATTGGTCACGTTCCTGCTGATTTTTCTCCGCCGCTTCAGGACTCGCATCTTTCGGCATGCTGACGAGAATGTCCGACCATTTTTTAAACTGATCCATACGTTCGGACGGAACGCCTAATAATTCTGAAATCACCATGACCGGCAAAGGGTAAGAGAGATCTTTAACGATATCAATCCGCCCTTTGTTCTTTGCCTGTTTCAGGAGATGATCGGTAATGTCTTTAATTCTCGGCTCCCATTCCTTCAAGACGCGGGGAGTGAAAGCGCGATTGACGGCAGATCTGATTTGGGTATGCTTCGGCGGGTCCATATTCAGCATGGACTTTGCAATCGAGCTTTTCACATCAGTCATGAGGCTTGAGAACGTCTCTTTATCACTGATGACTTTTTTGACATCATCGTATAAAAATACACTCCAAACCTTCGTTTCTTCATCAAAGTGTATAGGGCTTTCCCGTCTCATTTTTTCATACCAAGGAAAAGGGTTGTATACGTCCAGGCCGTTTTTTCCTTTCATCAGGGTTCTTTGGATGGCTTGTCTCGTGCTCCTCAGCTTACTCATGTTTCATCACTCCTGATTGTTTCATATTTGAATAGTTGACGCACCTTGAATTTTATCCTAGCACATATTTTCAATTTTTTTCTATTCATAACCTGAACTATTAACATAACACAACAAAAGTCATGAATCCGGAGGTGAAATTTCTCCCAAGAAAACAGCAGAAGCGCACAAAAAACCCGAGCCTTCGGCCAGGCTCGGGAGATATGTTCACTCATTCGTCTGCGGTTTCTGGTGCTGCTTTTGGTCTTCAGGAGGCTGCGTATTTCTTTCCATATCGTCCGTATCAGCGCCCATGCCTTTCAGGAAAGAAAACAGCAGAGTGACGGCCTTGTTGATTTCCGGGTCTTTTAAAGCGCGGACGATATCAAAATACCCGGTCTTCCTGCCGCTGTCTTTTTCCTCGACGGCCTTTGTGACCCCCGCATTGATTTTAACGATAAACGGCTCAAGCTGTTTTACATCGAGCATGCCGAGAACGCCGCTTAACAGCAGGAGATTTTTCAGCATATTGGCCGTTTCCGGAGTATTCGCCTTCTTCACGAGGATATCCATCACTTTGTCTCCCTGGCCGAAGAGCCCGCGCAGAAGCGCCAAAACGCCGCGCTCGTTCATGTGCTGAAGAATGTGCAGAGATTCCAAAATCGCGTCTTTATTTCGTAAAAGAGCCGTCTCGATCTCTTCTAAGTCCTTTTTTCGTTTGTCTTCTTCTGTGACGGTCTGTTTTCGGATGCCGCTGATTGCTTTAGCCATTTTGCTGTTTCCCCCTTTTTACGGCGTCTCCCGGAAATACATAATCTTTACGCGCCCATTTCCGATCAACCCGGACACCGATCTGCGGCTGCGGGTTTCCGTAACGGAAATTGATTTTCGGAAGCGGATTAACGCCTTCTTTTTTCAAAATCTCCATCTTCGCTGATGTTTCTTTATAAGCCGGTGTATCGGTATCCTTATCCGCATAGCTGCTTGTCAAAAGGTTAATGGCAGCGTCTTTTGAATCGTTCATCGGGAGATAGACTTGTTTGCCTTTTACCCTGTCTGTGATGACGCATTTGACTTTCACATTTCCGTACGGTGATGTCAGACGGACAAGCGTTCCGTCTTCCAGCCCTCTTTCTTCGGCGAGTTCGGGCGAGACCTCAAGGAACACACTCGGCGTTTTTTCGGATATTCCTTTTGATCGGTAAGTCAGATTCCCTTCGTGAAAATGCTCGAGCAGCCTCCCGTTATTCACATGGATATCATATTCTTCATCAAATTCTTTCGGCTCGGTCCACTGAACGGGATATAGAATCGCTTTGCCGTCTGAAAACGGGAACTTATCCGTAAATAAAAGCGGTGAATCGGTTCCGTCCGCTGCAACCGGCCATTGCAGTGAATTGTAGCCTTCGAGACGTTCGTAAGTGACGCCTGCGTAGAGCGGCGAAAGCATTGCCGCTTCTTCCATAATGTCTGCCGGATGTTCATAGTGCCAATCAGCGCCCAGACGGTTGGCGATGTCCGTAATGATCTGCCAATCAGGCTTTGAATCGCCCAGCGGTTCGAACACTTCGTAAAGGCGCTGCACCCTCCGTTCCGTATTCGTAAACGTCCCTTCTTTTTCAAGGCTCGGGCTTGCCGGAAGCACGACATCGGCGAACTCGGCCGTACGCGAAAGAAAGATATCCTGCACAACGAAGAAATCAAGCTTTTCAAATGCGGCATGAACATGGTTAATATTGGAGTCGACAAGCCCCATTTCTTCTCCTTTTAAGTACATGGACTTCAGTTTTCCTGAGTGGATGCCTTCGATCATTTCATGATTTGTCATTCCGATTTCTTTCGGCAGGTCTGTTCCCCAGCCCTGTTCATACTTTTTGCGGGCTTTTTCATCCGTTACTTTTTCATAGCCGGGGAAGCTGTCAGGCATACTGCCGAAATCACTGGCTCCCTGCACGTTATTATGGCCCCGAAGCGGATATGAGCCTGCGCCGGGCTTGCCGTAATTTCCGGTCACAAGAAGCATGTTGGAAATGGCCGTGCTCGTATCACTACCTCCGATATGCTGGGTGACCCCCATCGCCCACAGTGCGCACACGCTGCCGGCTTCATGAATCATCCGGGCCACTTTGATTAGGGTATCCTTGTCCACACCGGTATGTTTTTCCGCATATTCCATTGTATAAGGTTCAAGGCTTTTCACGAATTCATCTAATCCGTTCACTCTCTCCTTCAGAAATGAAGTATCCGCCAAATCGTGATCAAGCAGATATTTCGATACGGCATTCAGCCAGACAATATCTGATCCGGCACGCGGCTGGAAAAACACATCGGAGCGCTCGGCCATTTCATGTTTTCGCAAGTCAGCGACGACGAGCTTCTGTCCGTGCAGTTTATGAGAACGTTTAATGCGTGTGGACAGGACGGGGTGAGACTCAGACGTATTTGAACCGATAATCAGCACGAGCTCAGCTTTTTCTATATCTGTAATCGACCCTGAATCACCGCCGTATCCGACCGTTCTGAACAATCCGGCCGTGGCGGGAGACTGGCAGTAGCGTGAGCAGTTGTCGACATTATTTGTGCCGATGACGGCTCTTGCAAGCTTCTGCATCACGTATGATTCTTCATTCGTGCATTTGGAAGATGTGATAAAGGCAAGTGCGTCCGGGCCGAAATGTTCTTTTATATCGGTAAATTTATCAGCGATCAGCTGCAGCGCTTCATCCCATTCCGCCTCCCGAAACGAGTCTCCTTCCCGGATAAGCGGTTTGGTAAGGCGCTTTTCACTATTGACGAAATCCCAGCCGAATTTCCCTTTCACACACGTCGAAATGCCATTTGCGGGCGCCTCGGCCTGAGGCTCGACCTTTAAAATGTCTCTTCCTTTCGTCCATATATCAAAACTGCAGCCTACACCACAGTAAGTGCATACGGTTTTCGTTTTCTTGATTCTTTCATCCCGCATGGCCGATTCCATGTCCGATATGGCCAAAATCGATCCGTATCCGGTTTCGACGCCCTTTGTGATGTCAATCATCGGCCGAAGCGTCTCTTGGTTAATGCCTGTTAAATACCCCGCTTCGCCTTCCATGCCTTTTTCCATCATGGCATTGCACGGACATACCGTCGAACAATGTCCGCAGGAAACACATGATGATTCATTGATCGGCACATCCTGATCCCAAATGACCCGCGGGCGTTTCCGCTCCCAATCAATGCTTAACGTTTCGGTTACCTGTACGTCCTGACAGGCTTCGACGCAGCGTCCGCACAAAATGCACTGGTCGGGATCATATCGGTAAAACGGATTTGATTCATCTTTAGGATACGGTTTTTGATCGAACGGAATGCTTTGATGATTGATTTTCATTTCCTTTACGGTATTATGTACTTCGCAGCTCCCATTGTTGTAATCACAGACCGTGCAGTACAATTCATGGTTGTGCAAAATGTTGTCCATGCCGATAATCTGCGCTTTTTTCACATCGGACGAAAGCGTATCGATGACATCTCCGTCCTTTATTTGCGCGGAACACGAACGCACCAGTTCCCCGTTAACATTGACGATACAGGTATCGCACGTTTCAATCGGCCCGAGACTCGGATGATAACACACGTGCGGCACGTCAATTGAACTATTGTTCAAAAGCTGCAAAACGGTTTGGCCGTCCGGCGCTTCCATTTCAACCCCATTGATTGTAACTTTCTTTGTACCAGCCATTTTCTTTTCCCCTTTCTGTACCCCTCTATACATCCTCTATGATTCCCAGCCGGCCTTTCACTAAAACATCTCGTTTATCTCATGAAACATACGGGTATGAGCGGTAAAAAGGAGGCGTTCACATATGTTGAAGAAAAAAACACTCGCCACGGGATTATCGGCAGTAATGCTCACGGGATGCGCATTCGGCGCAGAAGCATTTTCGGTTACACAGCCCGTCCATGCCGCAGCCGCTTCAAAAACGGAAAACCAACGTGCACAAGAACTGGTGAACAGCCTTTACCAATCGGCGTTTAAAGGGGAAATGCCGCAAAATGTGAGAGGCCTGAAAATCAACCAAAGCACAAGACAGGACGTTTACGATAAAATCGGCGAGCCGGAACAAAAAGCAGACAGCCGCAATCCATTTGATTTATACAGCTGGAACATGGGAAACCCCGGTTATGGATTTTCCTATCATAAAAACGGAAAAATCTCGGAAATACGCTATTTCGGAACAGGGGTCGAGCGGCGCTTAAACCTCGGCAGCGTCACACCTGACGTCTTAAGCAAACAAATCGGCAGCGCTGACAAAATCCTGACAGTGCCAAAAACGGGCGAAACAGATTACGTCTACCATACGGGGCAGTATGAGCTCCGCTTCGTCATCGGCAGTGACCAAAAAGCAGACCACGTCAACCTAAAAGCCAGATAACGCAAAAAAAGCGGCCTCCCGGGCCGTTTTTTCATAGACAGCTTTTCCGTCGTTCCTTACAATACATGGGAGTACAAAAAAAGGGGAACAGTGTGAAGTGAATAGATATCCATTGACATACGGAATATGTACCGTTTTTATCATCGCCCTCGGTTTGCTGTCCAGAACCGCATACATCACCGCCCTATTGCCCGGCATCATAAACGCTTATTTAGGAGATGCCTTGTGGGCGGCAATGATTTTTACAGGATTCGGGCTTCTGTTTCGGAACATCCGGACGGAAACAGCCGCATTTTTGAGCCTCTCGTTTTGCTGTCTGATTGAATGCAGCCAGCTGTATCACGCGCCTTGGATTGACGCAATCAGAAGCAGCACGCTCGGCGGGCTGATCCTCGGCTGGCAATTTGTCTGGAGTGACATTTTCGCCTATACCCTCGGGGTATGCGCTGCCGCATTTTTAGAATGGGCCGTAAAAAGAAACCGCCAGTCCCCTTCATAATCGGAGCATGCCGCCGATATGAAGGGATAAGGAGGTGGAAGCTATGGATATCCCTGCGTTATCAATCGCTATGCACCAAGCATCTCTGGCGCAGAATGTAAATATCGCTTTAACAAAAACGGTCATGCAGCATGCACAGGCTGCGGCGGAAGAAACAGTGAAAATGCTGCCGTCCCAGCACCCGACTGCCGGACATTCAATTGATGTGAAAGTGTAAAAAAAGATGCCGGATGATAACCGGCGTCTTTTTTTTGCCCGTTGTACGTACACCATACCTGGCATACAGGAATAAGGTAAACGGAACCAACATTTGAAAAGGAGGTTTTCCTCTTGTACGATCCTTTCTATCATGAATACACAGCCGAGAGCCACGAACGGGTGCCATATCATTATCCGCGACCGCCTTATTATTTCCCCAGACCATATCCATACTATCCACGGCCGCCTTATTATTTCCCCAGACCGTATCCATACTATCCGCGGCCGTATATCCCGTTCTATCCTTGGTATTAATGTTTTAAAAGAAATGACCGCAGACAGGAGGCTTCCCCTGTCTGCTATTCAACTTTGACCGACAGAATATACGGGAGAGCTTGAACTTTTTCCATTACTGCCGCTTTCCCGCTTTTGCTTTTCACCCTTCCCTTCACTTCAAGCACCGCCTTATTCAATTCATAGGACGTAATAAGAATTCCTTTTTCCTCAAGAGAAGTTAAAATATCATGCATGACGGCTTTCTCCTCAATTCTGAAACTGACAGACAAAGAATGCGCCGCCGGTTTAAACAGAAAATTTAACAGTTCAAGCCCGATTAACGCCAAAATCGTGCCGCTGATGCCGATGACATACATACCTGCCCCGATCGTCAGCCCGATGCCCGACGTAGCCCAAATCCCCGCGGCCGTCGTAAGCCCCCGCACGACATGCCGCTGCAAAATAATCGTGCCGGCTCCTAAAAATCCGACGCCGCTGACGACCTGCGCCGCCACCCGGCTCGGATCAAAGGACGTATGGCTGTTGGATAACAAATCAAAAAAGCCGTATTTGGAAACGATCATCATCAAGGCGCTTCCGACGGCCACTAAAAAATGCGTCCTCAAACCGGCTTCCTTCGCCCTGAATTCTCTCTCCAATCCAATAAGAGCCCCAAGCAGACCCGCAACCGCCAGACGAATCACAAAATCAAGTTCCATCCGTCTCTCTCCTTTCCTTATCTTCTTACCCGCTTTTACACCCCAATCATGCTGTGTATCTTTTTTTTAAAATGCACCGACTAATTGACATAAGGAGGTTTTATGAAATATATTCTGTGGTTTTTTATATTATTGTTATTTAGCTTATTTATTTTGGGAGGATATAAAGCATCTGTTTCTCACCCGGATTTCCCGGTTCCATTATTTGCTATACACAGCAAAACAAAGGAATATGAAAAAGGAAAATACGTTTCAAACTATACATACCGTTTCGCAAAAGAAGAAGAAGGTCCGAGCGATTTATACCAATTGGAAATAGCCGAAAAAGGCTGGAAACTTAAAGGGCAGGAAGGACTTATCAAAACCTATGAAAAGCGAGGAGAACGTGTTTCACTTTTTTTCGGTACAGGGGAAATAAGCGTCATTGAAGAATGATCCTTCTCAAAAGACAGGCTGAAATCCGCAAACGGCATATCTTTTACGACTCCCTTTATCTCTGCGAATCTATAAATTCAACCAATATCTCAATTAAGGCGAACACTTTCTGATCCAAAAAATGCCGCCTTCAATGAGAAAATCATTATACAAAAACAAAAGCGCAACTGAAAAAGAATAAGCACCTCATAAAAAAAGCCCTCTTTTTAAAAAGAGGGCTGCAGAAGGAAACAGGTAATTATTTATTTATCTAAAGTGTATTCATTCACATTAAAAGTAAGAATGTTCCCAAAAACAATATGGTCCCTTCTATTTTGAAAAGGGCCTATATTATTATAGTGCTTCTCGATAACATATCTAGATAAGCCTATTCCAGAACTTTTTTGATCATACCATCTGATAAAATCTTTAATCTCTTCCATTGAAAGATCAAATTCTTTCTCAAGACCTGTGGTCATTGTAACAAGAAGAATTGCCCGATTACTGGCGGGCTGTTTATTTGGTGGTTCCTCAGGATTCTTTGGTTCTCCATCTTTATCCTCTTCGGTTTTTACCGGAGTAAGAGCATGCAGATATTCTAATGCATATCCAGACGGCGTTAGACCGCCAAAAAGATAAAGATTGTCTCCAACTGCGGCTATTCTGGCATCATATCTTTCAAAAGGATAGGGTTTTTCTACGCTAATTTCATCTTTAATTGGATCATATACTTTTGTTAAAGGCTCAATCACACTTGGATTTTTTCTACCGCCAATAATGTAAATCTTATTATTAAGGACAGCCGTTGATGTATTTTGCAAAGGTCCTAAAAATTTTTTACGATTCCATCTATCCAAAACAGGATCATATTCGTAAATATATTCGTTTAGATCGCTTCTGATATGTCCTTGAACTACTTCTTTAGTTTGCCCACCAACTAAATAAATCTTTCCGTTAAAAACTTCAGTTTCTGTTGCATATATATTAATTGGGGGCGCTTTTTTAACACTCCAAGTTTTGGATAAAGTATCAAAAGCATAATGTTGCGAATGAGCAGCATCGGTGTCGAATCCCCCAATCAAATAAATTGTATCGTTAATAACAGCGGCTGATGCATGGCAGGTCGGGGTCGGAATATCAGGTGCACTTCCCCATGTATTTGTTTTAGTATCATAAACATCTACAGAGCTGTAAACATTTGCTCCCTTATAACCGCCCAATACATAAATATAATTACCTATCACTGCTGTACATGAACCTACCCTGGGCGTGGGTATATCTAATCCTTGCGTCCATTTTTGACTTATGGTGTCAAAACTATAATTTTTGTTATATTCTTGATTACGTGCACCTCCTAATACATAAATGGAGTTACCCACAACAGCTGATTCAAAAGCATAATTAGGTTCAATCATATCAAGTAATCTTGTCCACTTTTCATATTTCTCTGTCAATTTATTCATTCCTCTCATCTTTGTGATAATTCTCATTTATAGATGGCGATCATATGACAAGAGATTCATTTAACTAAGCGATCCAAGATCACTTACTTTCGATCAAAGAAATATTGAAAAAGCCTCTCAATTTAAAAGTGATTTGGTTTTCACTTCTCGGTTATCGGCCAGCAGTTTACTAAAAACTTAGTACATAAGAGTAATATAGAATAACACCTCTCGATGAATCCTTAATGAAGCTCATAATAGCTTCAATCAAAGGCATATCACATTAAAGTAAAGATCACTCTCAATCCAACTGCATCTCTCAAACAGAATGTCCGGCAATCACCTCAAAAAACGAGGTGAAATCTGTCAGTATCCCGTCATCCGCCAGCTGTTTTTCTTCAAATAGCGCGCGGTTTTTTCCGAGCGGGTCAATGGCCATAATCTTGCCTGCACCTGCTTTTTTCGCCGCTGTGAGCCCCGAAAAGGCATCTTCAATGACTAAGCAATCTCCAGGTCTGAGGCCTAACTTTTCCGATGCGATGAGAAAAATATCCGGCGCCGGTTTTCCGGGGAAGCTCCCGTCATCAAACGTGACTTTGTCAAAATCAAACCACCGATCCAACTGAAAGACGTCAAAGTAAAACTCGACATTTTCCTTTACCGTAGCCGTGGCAATGGTCATTGGCGTTTCTGAATTTTTCAGATGGTTCAATACGCCGGTCAGTCCCTTCGTCAGCTTTAACTCATCTTTGTTTTCAAGGCATAATTCTCTGTAGTAGGCTTCTTTTTCAAAAGACAGCTTCTTGATTTCTTCATTTGTTAAATCGCCGGAAATAAAATACGTCAGGATTTCACTGTTTGTTCTCCCGTGAATGTTCACGAAAATGTCTTCATCAGAAATGGTTTTCGGCGCGTATTTTTTCACCATGAAAAACCATGCTTTTTCGTGCAGATGCGAATCTTGAAACATCGTGCCGTTGAAATCAAAAATAACCCCTTTCATCGAACCGCCCGCCTTTTTTATTTTTTTGCGATTTTGACATCTACATATTGCTCGTAATGAATTTGAACATCTTTCATCACTTTATCATCCGTAATCAGATAATCCATATCATGTAAGTTATAGAACACGTAAAAATCTTCCCGGTTGAATTTTTTATTATCCGCCAGCAAAAATTTCGTCCGCGAATTATTCAGCGCGATTTGATGGGCTTCCCCTTCTTCAATGCTGTAAGAAGAAATCTCATCATTATGTATGCCGTTGGCGCTGATGAAGGCTTTCGTAAAATTGAATTTCTGCAGATTGCCGTTCACGATGGGCCCGACGAAGGCACCGGTATTTTTTCGGAAATCGCCGCCAATCAGGATGGTATCCGCAGTATCACCATGCTTTAAAATATCAAATACGGGATAGTTGTTTGTGATAATCCTGATTCGCTTATGCAGCAGGTGTTTGGCTAAAAGTTCAATCGTCGTGCCGGGCCCTAAAAAAACGGTATCGCCGTCATTTACATATGAAGCTGCGAGTTCCGCGATCTTCCCCTTCTCATCCATTTGAACACCCAGTTTTTCATTATGCGATAATTCGTGATCAATGGAATAAGATATGCTCTGTGCGCCTCCGTGAATACGTACGATTTTTCCGGCCTTATCCAGCTCGTCCAGATCTCTTCTCACTGTCATATCAGAAACATCCAGTTCATCGATAATATCACTCACCGTAATAAACCCCCGCGAGTTTACGATATCGATGATTTTTAAAAGACGCTCTTTTTTTAACATGTTCAATCATCCCCTCAACTTTACACACAATCTAACACACCGCGGCACTCTGGTCAACAAAAACAAACACTAACAAACAACATAATCAACATATAAAACAACGAAAAACTTATAAAACCCCTATGAAAACAGATGTTATTTCTTTATGAAGCTATTGACAACAAAAATGTATGCGTTTACTATTAAACAAAAGATAACAATTACAAACATTAACAAACTTCAATTCCCACATTGGCGAAGGAGGATTCAGTAATGCTCAAATTACCTCATGACTTTATTTTCGGCGGGGCGACTGCGGCATATCAAGCGGAAGGCGCCACAAAAGAAGGCGGCAAAGGGCCTGTGGCCTGGGATGAATTTCTTGAAAAACAGGGAAGATTCAGCCCTGATCCGGCAAGTGATTTTTACCGCCAGTTTCCGGAAGATATTAAACTATGTGAAAAATTCGGAATAAACGGCATCCGCCTTTCTATAGCCTGGACGAGAATTTTCCCTGACGGCACGGGCAAAATCAATCAGGAAGGTGTTGATTACTATCATCGTATTTTCTCAGAGTGCCATAAACGCAACGTCACCCCTTTTGTCACGCTGCATCATTTCGATACACCGAAAGGATTATTTGACCAGGGAGATTTCCTCAACCGCGCTTCAATAGAAGCGTTCGTCAGCTATGCGGAGTTTTGCTTTAAAGAATTCAGCGAAATCAGATATTGGAGCACGTTTAACGAAATTTATCCCACAGCCACCAACCAGTATTTACTCGGGGTTTTCCCGCCATCAATTAAAAGTGATATCACAAAAGTCATTCAATGCCTCCATCACATGATGGTAGCGCATGCGATGACCGTCAATCTTTTTAAAGACGGCGGCTATCCGGGAGAAATCGGTGTCGTCCACTCATTGGAAACAAAATATCCCGCCAGCGACTCAGAAGAAGACCGCCACGCCTGTTTTCTGGATGACGCGTTATCAGTGAGATTTCTCCTCGACGCCACCTACCTCGGCTATTATTCTGAGGAAACCATGCGGGCTCTGGATGAAATCTGTGAGGCAAACGGCGCTTCATACGAGTTTTCAGACAGTGACTTTGACGTGATGAAAAAAGCTTCAACGCGCAATGATTATCTCGGCATCAATCATTATCAATGCCATTTCGTCAAAGCGTACGACGGAGAAACCGTTATTCACCATAACGGAACGGGCGATAAGGGCACTTCGGTCTATAAAGTAAAAGGAATCGGCGAAAGAATTTACAAAGAAGGCCTGAAGCGGACTGATTGGGACTGGCTCATTTATCCTGAAGGCATGTATGACATGCTGATGCGCATCAAACGGGACTATCCGCAATATAACAAAATGTACATTACCGAAAACGGCATGGGCTATAAAGATGAGTTTGAAGACGGCATCATTATGGATAAGGCAAGAATCGACTATTTAAAAGTCTATTTAGAAGCCGTCAGTAAAGCGATTACCGACGGAGTCAATGTAAAGGGGTACTTCTTATGGTCCTTAATGGATTTATTTTCATGGACCAACGGCTACAACAAACGTTACGGTCTTTTTTACGTCGACTTTGACACCCAAAAACGGTATCCGAAAGAATCGGCCTACTGGTACAAACTTGTAAGTGAAACAAAAACAATCATTTAACGATCATACATGGTGAAAAGAGTCTCTTTTCATCATGTGTGCCGTCTTTAGGAGGTTTTTTTCATGACAAAGGAAGAATTGCAGATGCTCGGTTTTGAAATCGTCGCCTATGCCGGCGACGCCAGAAGCACTTTATTGAAAGTCCTGAAAGAAGTCCGTGCCGGAAACTTCGAAAACACGGAAGCAGCATTGAAAAGCGCCGATGAAAATTTAACCCTCGCCCACAATGCGCAAACGAAAATGTTAGCTGAAGAAGCCGACGGCAAGGACATGGAATTAGGATTTATTTTTGTTCACGGTCAGGACCACTTGATGACAACCCTTTTGCTCCGTGATCTTATTCAGGATTTTATAGAACTCTACCGAAGCCGCCGATAAGGAGTGGAAAAATGAACGGTATCATCAAGCAAATCGAAAAGGGAAAACCGTTTTTTGAAAAAATCTCAAGAAACATTTATTTAGGCGCGATCCGCGACGGCTTCTTAACGGCCATGCCTGTTATTTTATTCGCGAGCATTTTCATCCTCACCGCCGCTGTGCCGGAAGTGTTGGGTTTCACTTGGCCTAAAAGTGTTTCTGAATGGCTTTGGAAAGTTTATAACTATTCAATGGGCGCCCTCGGTCTGATCGTTGCGGCAACAAGTGCGAAATGCCTGAGTGAATCAATGAACCGAAAAATGCCGAAAAACAAAGGGATCAACCCCGTTTCAGCGATGCTTGCTTCAGTCGTCGGGTTTCTCATTTTAAGCGTCACTCAAATCGATGGCGGATTCTCCACGGAATACCTCGGCACAAAAGGTCTTTTAGCTGCTTTTGTATCCGCTTTCATAACAGTGAACGTTTACAGATTCTGCGTGCTGAAAAATATTACGATTAAAATGCCTAAAGAAGTACCGGGTACCATTTCACAAACATTTAAAGATGTTTTTCCGTTCGCTTTTTCCGTTTTGGCCATGGTGATCGTTGATTTATTGATCAGGAATACGCTGAACGTATCTTTTGCAGAGGCTCTCTCCTCTCTCTTATCGCCGTTTTTTACCGCCGCAGACGGTTATCTGGGGATTTGTGTCATTTGGGGAATGATGGCGCTGTTCTGGTTTGTCGGCGTTCACGGTCCTTCTATTGTGGAACCGGCCATCGCAGCTATTATTTACGCAAATGTGGAGGCGAACCTTCAGCTCCATAATGCCGGTGAGCAGGCGTCCAACGTGCTGACCGTCGGACTCGGGAACTTCGTCGGCACAATGGGAGGGACCGGCGCAACCCTTGTTGTTCCGTTTATCTTTCTTCTTTTCGCGAAATCCAAGCAATTGAAAGCAGTCGGAAAAGCATCCGCGGTTCCGGTGTCTTTCGCAGTAAACGAACCTCTGCTCTTTGCTGCGCCGATCATTTTAAATCCTTATTTTTTCATTCCGTTTGTTGTAACGCCGATGGTGAATGTCTGTCTGTTTAAATTTTTCGTGGATGTCATCGGAATGAACAGTTTTATGTATGTTCTTCCGTGGGCCACCCCGGCGCCCGCCGGCTTGATTCTCGGAACCGGCATGGGGCTCTCGGCTTTTGTGCTGACGGCTGTATTAATCATTGTCGATTTCCTGATATACCTGCCATTCTGTAAAGCTTATGACAAAGTATTAGCGGCGAAAGAAGCCCAACACACCGAGCCTGAAACCGCGCCGCAAACATTACAGCCCGCCATGGCCGGCGCCTCAGAAGACGCGTCCTCCATCATCAGCACAAATCTTCAGGAATCCTCATCCGCCTTGGAACACAGCACCAATGTGTTAGTGCTGTGCGCCGGAGCGGGAACGAGCGCCATGCTTGCGAACGCACTGACAGAAGGAGCCGAAGAATATAACGTGCCGATTACCGCCTCAGCAGGCGCCTACGGATCCCATTACGACATCATGAAAGACTTCGATATGATCATTTTGGCTCCGCAGGTCGGCTCTTATTACGATGACATTAAAGAAGATGCGGACCGCCTGCAAGTGAAACTCATCGCAACGAAAGGAGCGGAATATATCAGTCTCACAAGAAATTCACAAAAAGCCATTCAGTTCATACTGGAGCATACCTCAAAATAGAATCGGAGGTTTATCATGGATGCCAAACTTTTGAAATCAAGATTCGAAGACATTTTCAAGAGAAGTAACGGAGAACTGTTTTTCGCACCCGGCCGGATCAACCTGATCGGGGAACATACGGATTATATAGGCGGTCACGTTCTTCCATGCGCGATCACGATCGGAACATATGCCGTATGCGCAAAACGCGGAGATCACCAGATCCGGTTATACTCAGAAAACTTTCCTGACAGCGGCATTGTCTGTCTTGATCTTTCCGCCACAGCATACAAAAAAGAAGACGGCTGGGCCAATTATCCGAAGGGGATGATCCATTACCTTCTTAAAGCCGGCGGCCAAATAGACAGCGGAATGGATATTCTTTTTCACGGTACGATTCCAAACGGAGCCGGTTTAAGCTCCTCTGCTTCCATTGAAATGTTAACCGGTTCCATTTTAAAAAAGTTATTCAGCCTGGATGTTTCCGATACTGAACTGGCGCTTATCGGAAAAAGAGTCGAAAATGAATTTATCGGCGTGAATTCAGGCATTATGGATCAATTCGCAGTGCAAAAAGGCAAAAAGAACATGGCCATTCTGTTAAACTGCGATAAGCTTGAGCACGAAATGATTCCGGCTGCTTTTAACGGATATAAAATCGTCATTATGAATACGAACAAGCGCCGGGAGCTGGCCGCTTCAAAATATAATGAACGCCGCAGCGAATGTGACGAGGCTCTTTCAGAACTGCGGCAATATCGGAATATCGCATCACTTGCGGAATTGACGTCAGAAGAATTCAACAAACTCGAATCCCTTCTCTCCTGTGAAACGTTGCGTAAAAGAGCCCGGCACGCGGTCAATGAAAACGAGCGGACCCTCTCAGCCGCGGAGGCTCTCAAATCGAATGATTTGAAAACGTTCGGCGAGCTGATGAATGCGTCCCACCGTTCGTTACGCGATGATTATGAAGTGACCGGTGACGAATTAGACGCGCTCGCTGAAGCAGCCTGGAAAGAAGGAGCGCTCGGAGCACGGATGACGGGCGCGGGGTTCGGCGGCTGCGCCATAGCCATTGTGGAAAGTGAAGAAACCGCCGGCTTTATCCGGGCCGTTTCATCTCACTACCGCAGCAGGACAGGTCTTGAAGCTTCTTTTTACATCGCGGATATAAGCGATGGCGCGGCTGAATGGAGGGAAAAATAAATCATGGCGATTCTCGTTCTCGGCGGAGCCGGCTATATCGGTTCTCATGCGGTTGATCAATTATTAAACAAAGGATTTAAAACGATAGCTGTGGATCATCTGCAGACAGGCCACCGGAAAGCTGTTCATGAAAAAGCAGTTTTTTACCATGGAGATATCCGTGACAAACCGTTTCTTCGCTCTGTGTTTGCGAAGGAGAACGTAACAGGCGTTCTCCATTTTGCCGCTCAATCCCTTGTCGGCGAATCAATGAAAGACCCTCTTTCATATTTCAATAATAATGTGTACGGTACGCAAATTACACTGGAGGTCATGCAGGAATTCGGGGTGAAACACATTGTGTTTTCTTCATCCGCCGCTGTATACGGCGAACCTGAAAAAGTGCCCATCACAGAAGACATGCCGGAAAAGCCGGAAAGCGCATACGGCGAATCAAAACTCATGGCAGAAAAAATGCTGAAGTGGTGTGAAACCGCCTGCGGCATAAAATATGTCTCGCTTCGGTATTTTAACGTTGCCGGCGCGAAAACGGACGGTTCCATCGGAGAAGATCATCATCCGGAAACCCACCTTATCCCTATCCTTTTACAAACCGCGCTCGGTCAGCGCGAGGAGGTTTTGATATTCGGCACTGACTATGATACAAAAGACGGCACGTGCATCCGCGATTATGTCCATGTTTCCGATTTAATCGATGCCCATATTCTCGCTCTGGAATATTTGCAAAACGGCGGAGACAGCGGCATTTTCAATTTAGGATCAAGCAGCGGGTTTTCCGTATCAGAAATGGCCGAAGCGGCCCGGCAAGTGACCGAAAGAGACATAAAAGTAAGAGCGGCCGCAAGAAGACCCGGTGATCCAAGCACCCTCATCGCTTCCAGCGATAAAGCGCGGAACATTCTGGGCTGGAATCCGAAACAAACGGACATATCGGAAATCATTGCGTCAGCATGGAATTGGCATCGGCAACATCCAAACGGATACAAGGACAAATGAAATGGAGGCGGCGGTCATTGAAGTTTTTGAATCAGTGGCAGGGTTTCTGAAAGAAAGCACTGTCTTAGGCGACATAAATGAAACAGATGTGATTTACACAAGAAACAGACTTCTCGATCTGCTCGGACTGACGGATTATGCAGAACCGAAACATATCAAGAAACAAAACAGGCTTCACTATTTGGACGAAATGGTGAAAGACGCGGTAAAACGGTCAATCATAAACGATACGCCGGCTGAAAGAGACATGCTGGGAAGCAGAATCATGGATGTAATCACACCGGCCCCTTCTCTGATCAATGCCGCGTTCAGCGAATTGTTATCAGATTGCCCGAAAAAAGCAACAGATTACTTTTACCGACTGAGCCAAAACAACGACTATATTAAGACGCGGGCCATTCGAAAAAATATCGTGTACCGCTCACCAACACCTTTTGGGGCATTGGACATCACCATTAATTTATCAAAGCCCGAAAAAGACCCTAAAGACATCGCCGCGGTAAAAAACAGTCCGGAACACCGGTATCCGACATGCCTGCTCTGTATGGAAAACGAGGGGTATGCCGGAACACCGCATCACCCCGCCCGTTCAAATCACCGCATCATCAGGCTTGACTTAGCGGGAGAACAATGGGGGTTTCAATACTCTCCTTATGCGTATTACAGCGAGCACGCCATCTTTCTTTCAAGCGTGCACAAGCCGATGAACATCAGCCGTGACAGCTTCAGAAGGCTTCTGGCCATAACGGAAATCTTCCCGCATTATTTCGCGGGATCAAACGCAGACTTGCCGATCGTAGGAGGCTCCATTCTTTCTCACGATCATTATCAAGGCGGCGCCCATGAGTTTCCGATGGCAAAAGCGGGTTCCCTCTATCCTTTTCATATGCGTCATTTTCCAGACGTTCAGGCCGAAGCCGTGAAGTGGCCGGTATCAGTGATCCGCCTTCGCGCAAAAGATCCGGATTTGCTGACAGATGCCGCTGCGTATGTTTTTGAAAAGTGGCGGGAATATTCAGACGAAACCGTCAGCATCATCGCAAAAACGAATGAACCCCATAATACCGTCACCCCAATTGCCAGACGCAGGGGAACGGATTTTGAAATCGATCTCGCTCTCAGAAACAACCGCACCTCCGAAGATTATCCGGATGGCATTTTTCACCCGCATCAAGATGTCCATCACATCAAAAAAGAAAATATCGGTCTGATTGAAGTGATGGGACTCGCCGTTTTACCTCCCCGCCTGAAAGATGAGCTGGCAGAAGTGAAAAAGTATTTACTGAATAAACCTCACGACATCAAAGACATTCATCTTCCGTGGGCCGAAAACATCAAAGCGGATAAAGACGTGACACCGGAGAATGCAGCCGCTGTTTTACAAAAAGAAACCGCGAATGTATTTTTACGCGCGCTGACCGATGCAGGCGTTTTTAAAATGACACCCGAAGGAATTCAGGCGTTTCAGCGTTTCACGACGTTATTGGAGAATGGCAGCTGAAACATTCAGAGTGAAATCAATCAACAATCTTTTTTATCAGGAGGTATTGTGATGTTCAAAAACCGATTGAAACGTGTATTTGTAAACGCAATCTGTCTTTCTCTCATTTTCACTGCTTTTACATTCTTTGAGAAGTCTCCTAAAGCAAAAGCGGAAGCCCCGTTTGCCTATGGCGCTGATATAGGATGGCTGAAACAAATGGAGGACGAAGGTGTGCGCTGGCTGGATGACGGCGGAAAACAGAAAGATGCCTTGCAGATTCTTAAAGATCACGGAATAAATGCCGTGAGACTGAGAGTGTTTGTGAATCCGCCAAGCAGCTATTATTGGCTGAAAGACGGCACAACATGGACCATGCTCGGCTATAGTGACAAAGCGGGCGTACTTGCGGCGGCCAAAAGGGCAAAAGCGTTAGGAATGAAGGTAATGGTTGACTTCCATTACAGTGATGTGTTCGCTGATCCAGGCCACCAGATCAAGCCGAACCAATGGAACGGTTATTCAAACAGCCAGCTGCAGGCAGCCGTGTATAACCATACGTACGATGTCATGAAAGAACTTAAAAATCACGGCATCTCCCCTGATTGGGTGCAAGTAGGGAATGAAATGAATTCAGGAATTTTACTGCCCGACGGCAGCACGAACGATTTCAGCAAATTGACCGGCTTACTGAACAAAGGCTATGACGCCGTGAAATCCGTCAGCCCGGCCACCAAGGTCATCAGCCATTTGGCACACGGCACGGACAACAGCCTATTCAGATGGTGGTTTGATCAATTCTTTAAAAATGGAGGAAAAACCGACATCATCGGCGTTTCATTCTATCCCTATTGGGAAGGTAAGCCGTACTGGGAGCTCACCGGCCATTTATCATCTAATTTGAATGACATCGCCTCACGCTACAACAAGGAAGTCATGGTGGTTGAACTGGGCGGAGATGAAAATAATCCGAAAGATTCCTACTGGACCATAAAAGACACCATAAAACTGGTGAAAGCCGTTCCGAACGGCAAAGGAACCGGCGTATTTTACTGGGAGCCCGAAGCTCACTCCAGCGTTCTGTCAGACGCGTACCCATTAGGCGCAACCGCCAAAGTGTCTAAAAACGTCTTGAAATACACAACCGCAATCGACGCTTTTCATGATGCCGCAACAGGAAAATGATTGATGCGAATCTCAAGCAGGCTCATTGCGCAGCCTGCTTTTTGATAAGGCTGTAGTGTTGGCCTGTTATGAAAAAGAGCAAGTAACGAATACGGAAAGAAAAATACTCGAAGACCCACGTTTCGGTTAAAAAGCCGCTTTTTAAATAGAATACTTCTTCTCGTCCCCCTCCTTCTTATTTCTGCGCACTATCTCTCAGTTCCTAAATAATAACTTTACGATTGTTGAAAAAGAAACAAACATTTTATAATATTGTGTAAGCACCACCGAGCAGGAGGACGGGACATGGACAAAAAAGAACAGCTCCTCACGGATTTCAGGGACTTTTTTAACAAGATGGTGTGGCTGAATAGGCTGAAGATGGAAGAAAGCCTTAAGGGGCATAAACCTTCTGAAGTGCATTGCATCGAATTCATCGAAAAAATTGAAGACGCCAATGTGACTAAACTTGCGGAGTCCCTTTATATGACAAGAGGCGCCATAAGTAAATTAACGAAAAAGCTTATCAATAAAGGCCTTATCGAAAGCTATCAGAAGCCGCTTAACAAGAAAGAAATCTATTTCAGGCTTACTGAGCAAGGAAAAGTCATTTATAAAATTCACGAGGAATTGCATAAAGAGTTTCAAGAACGGGACAAAATCGTGTTTGAACAAGTAACTGATGAACAATTTGACACGATGCTGAACTTCGTGGAAACATACAGCAGGCATTTGGATTCAGAAATAAAGAAACTTGGTGCAGACTTGAAATCGGAATAAATATGAATAAAACCATAGGCAGCCCTGCTCCATGAAAACGGGCTGCCTTTTTATATCCCTCTTATTGTTGACAAAGAAACAAAATTACTCTATTATTTTGTTGACAAGGAAACAAAGACAGCAATTTTGAGAGGAGAGTAATATGTCAACACATAAAAGAAAGGAACTTCGGGTGCCAAAAGAAGTTCTCACAGCCGCCTGGGCTATTGCACTGGGAGCAATCGCTCCAATGCTTGACTCTACGATGGTAAACATCGCCATCGGCAAACTGACCAAAGACTTCAACACGACATTGGATACCATTCAGTGGTCCGTTACAGGCTATGTCTTAGCACTTGCGATTGCAGTACCCGTATCCGGCTGGCTTATGAATAAATATAACGGTAAGAAAATCTTCATCGGCTCAGTCATCGCCTTTGGTGTCATTTCTGTTTTTGCGGGGATGAGCCGTGACGTTTCCAGCTTCATCTTCTTCCGTTTGCTTCAAGGATTCAGCGCCGGCATTATAACTCCGCTTATGTCAACACTCTTGGTTAAAACGGCAGGTCCGGAAAACCTGGGAAAAGTGATGGCAATCGTCAGCACCCCTATGATCTTCGGCCCGATCTTAGGACCTGTCATCGGAGGCTTCATCGTCCAAGGCGCTTCATGGCATTGGATTTTTTACATCAACGTGTTCATCGTTTTGATTGCTGCACCGCTTATGATGAAGACCATTCCAGACTTTGAACCATTCAACAAAGATCGTAAACTCGATATTTTCGGGATTATCAATTTGTCATTAATGAGCGCGGCATTGATTTACGGTATTACGAAAGCGGCGGATCATGCATCATTTAACAATAGCGACACCATTTTATGGGCGGGCATCGGTCTTGTTTCAGCAGTCATTTATCTTGTATATAATCTGATCAAGAAAAACCAAACCGTGCTGCCTATGAATTTGTTTGCAAACAAGAGCTTCTTATCATCTTCGATCGGGTTGTTCTTAGCGAATGTGGCCATCATGGGGCCGATGTTAATACTTCCGCTTTTTTTTCAAAACATTCGTCAGTTCACGGCAGTCGGAGCAGCACTCGCTTTAATCCCTCAAGGAGTCGGAATGCTCGTGACTCGTCCGCTGATCGGAAAAATGATTGATAAGATCGGTGCGAAATACGTGGTTACGGTCAGTCTTGTTCTTTCGCTGATCGGATCGATCCCGCTTATTTTTATCACCGATAACACAAGTATGATTTGGATTTCCGTCGTATTATTTATCCGCGGCACCAGTTTTGGAGGAATTATGCTCCCATTGATGAGTGACGCTTATACAGGCCTTGACAGCAAACAGCTTCCGGAAGCAGGTGTCGGTATTCATATGATTGAAAACCTCGGTTCCAGCTTTGGGTCAGCTGTGATCGCAACCGTTACCGCAACTGTCATACAAGGATTGCATCCGACGATTTCGAACAGTTTAAAAGGCTACCATGCCGGATTCTTAGTATCCGTCATCATCCTTGCGGCCATCTTCATTCCAAGTCTGTTCCTTACCCATAAAAAGACTGCGATATAAAGAACTTTTTAAAGTAAAAAACCCTTGCACAGCAAGGGTTTTAGTGAATGAAACTGATGATGGTTGCCGGCAAAGTCAGCCAACAATAGACAAAGCCTTTTACTCATTCACATTGCTTTTCATTAACCATTCTACTTCCGTTAATTCTTGTTTTTGAACGTCTTTTGTATGTTTTTTCGTAAAATGGACTTTAACAGCTTCTTCGTTTTCCCAAATCTCCCAAAGCATGATTTTGCGTTCTGATGGTTCGAGCGGATAAGCATGGAACTGAATACAGCCTTCTTCTTTGTTCGTTTCTTCCTCAAGTTTTTTGAACTCTTTCATTATTTCATTAAGGTCTTTATCACTGATGATTTTTAAGCATGCCGTTATGTAATGCATCGAAAATCCCCCTCTTCCCATCTTTTTATGGCTTTACATTATAACATGTATCGAAAAACGAAACCGGCATACCGCATTCTCAACATATAAAAAACCGTCCATAAAAAATGAACGGCAATGTTTATTTAAGATCATTAAGAACGACTTTTGCAGCCTCAGCGATAAGAGCATTATTATAATTGGCATCTTCCGTAAACCGGTTTGACAGGATTGCCAAAACAATTGGGGCTCTGTCAGGCGGCCAAACGATCGCAATGTCGTTTCGTGTGCCGTAGCTTCCGGCTCCGGATTTATCGCCGACTTCCCATCCTGCAGGAGCGCCTGCCCGAATCAGTTCGTCGCCGGTAGCGTTGCCCCGCATCCAATCTGTTAAAATCGTGCGCTTGTCAGCCGTGAGAGTGTTACCCAAAGCGAAAGTCTTAAGGTCAGTCGCCAGTGCTTTTGCGGTGCTTGTGTCACGACGATCCCCAGGAATCGCAGAGTTTAGATCCGTCTCGAACCGATCAGCTTTTGTTACATGATCCCCAATCTGTTTCAGTGATTTTTCAAAACCTTTGGGGCCGCCAAGCTGCTGCAGCAATAGGTTCCCGGCGGTATTATCGCTGTAACGGACAGCGGCTTCTGAGATTTCTTTCAGGCTCATGCCTGTATCCAGGTGTTTTTCTGTGATTGGGGAATATGTAACTAAATCGTCTTTGCTGTAGCGGATGATGGCATTAAGTTTTTCATTTGAGCTTGTCTTCAGAACAGCAGCGGCAGCCAGAACTTTATAGGTTGATGCGTAAGCAAACCGTTCATTCGGCCGATAGGCGATTGTCTTGTTTGAACCTGTATCAATCGCATAAACCCCAAGCCTGGCATCAAATTTTTTCTCAAGCTGAACAAATTTTTGATTCGTTATACAGCTTGTCATTTTTGTGTTTTCTATAGATTTCGCTTCAGCATGCGCTGAGCCGAATAAAGGGTTGAAACCGGTAAAGCTTAAACATAAAAGTCCAATGCATATTCCAAATTGTATTCTCGCTTTATTTTTCACATCCAGACCTCCTCATTAAAATGATTTTGTATACATCTTCTAATTAACATTACAAACAGGATGAAAGTCAATATATTTCCTTTGAGCTGTTTTCCGTGACAGTTAAGAAACCAGCTCAAATTTTAATTGAAAACACCCCTGAATCTCTTCAATGGATAGTGTTTCTTCCGGCAGATATTTCGAGAAGAACCTGTGCGATACAGCGTTTGATTTCTTGCTTGAGCCCCGGCCGCTCTACCCGGATTCATTTTGCCATCTGGACCATGCGGCGGAAGCAGGCGGCGCAACGGCCGCCGCTCCCATAAGTAAAACAACTGATAAATGATTGACTGAATCGTTTTTCACCGTCATTGCTTCCCCTGTTTTTTGTATTCTGCGATTTCCTTAGGGGTAGCCTTCCTGACTCCGTCTGTGTCTGTCCTGTTTGCCACTTGAGCGCCTTCCATGTTTTTTATCTCGCTGACTACTCCCAAATGCTCTAAATACACATGATCACCAATCTTGAAACGATTCAGTTTGGCCCGCTCCTCTGTCATACTCCTGTATTCAGTCGCGGCTTTCATTTTTAATTCAGCCAGACACATTTGACAAAGGGTTACTGTTACAGAATTGCCGTTAAAATCAGTAAACGAAACCGCTCTGACAGATTCCTTTTCCGGGTGCATCGTGCATGTTTTCTTCATAGGTGATGGCCGTGTAAATTCAATCATTCCGCTTCCTCCTCAAAAAAGTCGCTTCGTCCCTCTGACGTAACAGCAGATGAATGGGAAGTTCCATGCACCCGCATTCAAACCGTCACGACACATGGAGATTTCCTTTCCTTCGCCGTCTGACGGATATTCATCCATCCTGCATAGCTGTAAGCCTATATTTCTTTATATTCCCAATGCTTGCCGCACTTCCCTGTTAAGATGAAGTTTCTAAAGCTGTTGACCAGTTGCCGCATGTTGGTTCCATGTGAAAAGCCGTTTGGGCAGCCGTATCCAATTCATACGGGTGAATTTCAGCCCTCTAATATGTGTGTATGCTTTGTAAAGGAGGTGCGTCACATGATGTTCTAACAACCGATTCAACCTAAACAAAGTGATTTAGTCGACAAAAAGATTGCCGATAGCAAAAAGAACGGTGAATCTAAAAACGATTGATCTTTCTGAATATGAATTGCTAGTCAACGCATATTCCAAATTAATAAGATAAATAAAATAGACCCCCTCAAAATGGTGAGGGGGCCTGTGGCCGATATTTCTTTATTGAACTAATTAATTATAAAATAAGGAACATATTCAGCTTGATGCAGGGTGATCACATATACCAGTGTGGCACATATGGCCAACAAAATCAGGCCGGCTAGGTATCTTATTACCATCGAAATCTATCTCCCCTTGCGATTAAAAATCAAACATGCTTGCAATTGCTATTTTTCGTAATAATAAGATTTTACCCAAGGATAGATTCTGCCCTTATTTTCACACCATTCAACAAATCCCTTTGATTGTTTTTCTTTAAACAACATCCAGTCATTCAACAAATCTTGATAATAGTTAAGTTGTTCGTTATTGCTTTTTCTTGTTTGTTGACAGTCTACCTTGTTGTTCAACTGCCGGGACTTGGTAAGAAGTGCTTGATCTTCTTTAATATCGCCAAGATATAAATCTTCGGATATGTGATGAAAGGAATACCACAAGGCGTTTAAATGAATATCGATTAACGTTAATAAAGATAGTTGTTCATTACTTCCACCTAGTCTAAGTGCATTATTCAAGTAATCGACACGGTTTTCAGCATTTAAAAACACACCATACCACCTGTATGGTCTTGGATCTTCGGGGTTAGTCTTCATCCACGCTTCAAGCAAAGGCTTTAAAAGATCCATTTCTAAAGGGTGAACAAGTATATGGTGAATATCATCTGATGTTTCTAATAAAGCAAATAGCCAACAAGCAAAATTCTGTTGTGCATGATTATCCCACGTTTCGGCTTCATCGATAAACGAAGATAATGCTTTAAAGGATTCTTTACGTAACCCTTTATCTTTGAGAGAGCAAAACTTTTCAAATAATGGGTATTCATCCAATCTGTCATTTTTTAAGATATTAGTTAAGACATCTATCATGATTCACATCTCTCTTTGCCTAGAATAAACTTAAACAATTTGAAACACGGCATACAATGCAACTTCAGCTACAAGCAAATAAATCATATATCTAGCATAATTTAATACATCTTCATCAGTATTTTTCTCTTTTTTAAAAGTCCATGCAAATAAACCTAATACAGTTGCCACTAATGCGATTTCAATTATTGTTAATATTGACATACCTTCCTCCTAAAAAAGGCGAGAGTTCCTTATGATGCATATTTACTTAGTTTCTTCAAAAGAATAATGACAATAAACTGAGTTGCTTTCTTCATATCTAATATATGTATCTTGGGTTAAGAACTTTGTATAGCCGGCTGTTTTGAGTATCGCTTTACTCATCATGAGCATATCCTCCTGGATATCATAATCTGTTTGAATATCCAAATTAACTTTAAATGCTGCATGTAACTCAAAGAACGAATCGTCAAATTTAAATTTCAAAATTTTCATTGCGATCCCCCGATCTGTTTCATTGAAATGCGTCAATTTAGACTAAAACTATAAATCAACCTCAATCGCCTTTTCATATGCCGAATGGAAAATTATTTTGTTATCTTTCCATTCGGCATTACCTGCTCCTAACACATCAAGGTCGTCTTCACCCTCGGTATTTCGGGTCATAATATATACAGTGTCCTTATTCACTTTTCTCATTAAACCAGGGTATAAACTAGGAACATGCACATAAAAATCGTAAAAGTGATTCGTTTCCCCTAAGGTGGCGTTTCTATGTTCTATTGTTACTGTTACATTTTTAGCTGGCGAAGAAATGGTACCGTATGAATCACCAGTTGCAGCCAACAATGCAACTATAAGTACTACTGGAATTGTTATACAAATTACATATAATTTCAGTATTTTATACCTTCGAGCTAACACAAAAAATCCGACTAAAGTAAGCAGTACAGGGAAAATATAATTTGTTTCCACCACAAAGCTTAAGTAATAACCATCATGAGACATTAAGAAAACAGTTAAATCAAATGCTAAAACCAATACAAAGAAGATTGTTGCTCCATTTATTTTGCGTAATATTTTGTTTACCATAATCATTGCCCCCGTTCATACACCGCACTCGATCATTCGCGATCTGCAGCCTTAGAGTTGCATTATAGCAAAGTAAAAGGGGCGTCAGTAATAAAGACAGAACAAAAAGACTTATACAAATTTAATCTCTTCATTTAATTCAGAATTATTTTATCTTATAAAAACTTTCCATTTCTTCATGTTCATCACCTTCAATGAGTTCAAAGCTGCCTGGTACATTATACATTATTTTCCGTTAATCTATCAATTCCGGTTAATACCTCACCATTACCTTGCATCATCATCTATCACACACCATAATTCATTATCTAATAATACGTTCCAACTTTTCCAACCCGCTTAATCTTTCCAATTCAATTAATTCAAATGCTGCCGAGTAATTCCCTGCCCTCCGGTTTCTCACCCATAGCCTCTCTTCTCAAATTCTTAACCACACAAGATTAAGGACAAAGACTCAGGTCAAATTATTCATTTCCTTCTCCTTGATCACACATTGTTCTGTTTCTTCATTCCTCCATGGTAAAATCTTGTTAAAGTATTTCGAATGAAAGGATATGGTCATGAAAGTTTTCGAAGCAACCACCCTGCTGGCCGCTGCCAAACAGCGCGCGGGTGAATACAAAGAACTGCGCGGCCAGATGGTCAATCTAAAAAAAGCGTTTCAAGGTATGGCTGATCTTGGTGACAATGATTTCTCAGGCCGGGGCGCCAATAACATCAAATCTTTTTTCAAGGATCACGCCGGCGTCACAGACAGCTGGCTTGATCTGATCGATATGAAAATCGCATTTCTCACAAGCCTTCCCGGCAAGGTCGAAGATGCCGGACTTTCCAATTCGCATGTGGAGGAATCGTTTCTTGAGCACGAGCTCACCCACGCCCTCAGTAAATCAAAGGCGATTATGGAAGAGCAGAAAAAGGACATGCGCTCCATCCTCGGTGAGATCGATGACATCATCTCGCTTGATCTGTTTTCAACGGAAAGCACAGATCAGAAGCTTTCTTCAGCTGACAAAAAAAGAAGCGAAACGATACATAAGCTCGACAAGCTTGATCACGATTTAACAAAGGAATACACAGAAACCGAAGCGAACGAACAGTTCATCCAAGCCGACTTTGAGCAGCTCCAAAACGCCACGGGCACAGGAAAAAGCGCAACTCCGCTTCACTACAATGCCAAGGCGTACCGAGAAAGCGACATCCATAAGAAGAAAGGCGAGATTGCAAGACATTCGGATGCTTATTTGACGATTAAAAAGGAAGAAGCGAAAGAGCGGGAAATCAAGGATCTGAAGAAAAAGCTGGCCGATGGTGTCACCGATCCGGATGAGTATTTGGAAATCGCGAAGAAAATCGGCTATGAAAACCTTGAACCTGCACAGGTGCAATATGTGATGCAGCTTGAACAAGCAAAGCAGCTCGAAGAAGTCGGAGAAACAGTTTGGGATATCGTCAAAGGAATAGGCGTCGGCCTTTATGATGTCGGGAAAGACACCATAACAGGCGTCAAAGATCTCGCTGTCGGCGCATGGGATTTTTACCATCTCTCTGATGAACAAAAAGTCGCTAAAACCATATCGGCCGTATTGAACACACCCTCCTACGCAAAAATCATATGGACAAACCTGGCGGATTCATGGAATGATAAAATGGTTAACGGGGATGCGTATTCAAGATCACATTACATCACCTACGCCATCGGGAGCATTGTGGGACTCAAAGGTTCCGGCTCAGCTGTAAAAGTAACAAGCAAGCTCGCAAAAACAGGCGCCGCCAAAGTGGATAACGTCTTGGAAGCCGGAGAAAAAGCGGCTGTAAAACATGTAAAAACCGGGATTGAAAAAGGAAAAGACTATATCAATTCCGTTTCGAAAAACAAGTACGAACCCGCGCTTGCCGGAATAGCACAGGATATTGAAAATACTCACAATGTGAAGAATACGCCTTTGCTGAAAAGTATTATTGAAGAGCAGAAAGAGAGTGTTCACAGTAAATCTGTGACTTCAAATTTTAGTACAGGAAAAAGCAAGTATACCACAGGTACAATGAAACATATTTATCATGGAGAAGTTAATAAACGCGGTAAAGCAGTTGGCTACCACCATGAAAGCATGATGGGTGGGAAGATTATACCAGGTACAGAAAAGAAACCTGACAAAAATGGAGTGTATATGGCGAAAGTTGAAGTCGGGTCTGTAAAAAAGATAGCGGATTCAAGTTTCTTTCCAAGAGAATGGAACCGCGCCGATGTATTAAAAGCAATTGACGAAGCTTATCATACTAGAAAACAAGTACGTTCAAATAAGTATAGGGGAGTCACTTCAACAGGAATTAAAATTGAAATGTATTTAAATAGTGACGGAACAATAGCAACAGCATATCCGTTATATAAAAAATAATCTTAAAGGTGACCGTGACACATGAAATATTCATACAGGTTTGATAAAGATCCATTTGGTGATATAAAAATAGTTTTACCAGAAGAAATCAGTCTTTTCTCTGACTTCATTGAAAATATTACAACAATAGAACAAACTGATGAGTATATAGAATACATCCAGAATGTTTTAAATGGGATACATGAGGATTTTGAAATTGATTTAAATGGGATAAGTGTATTGATAAAAAAAGATGTTACCGATGTTGAAAACCCTTTTTTAATCGACGACCCTTATAAAAACTCAATAGAAACAGACCAATTTAAAGAGTTGTTATTAATATGGAGAAATAAAATTCCTGAGATATTTAAAGATTAAGTACATTCATTATTCTACGAGCCGGTATTCAAATTTCCCAGTGGACCAAAATATTAAAGCCTTTCTCATAAGAGAGGGGCTTATATAGTGCGTGATATTTGAGTAACATGTCAGACAGCACTTGCCGAAAAGGTCGGAAAGTATAGTTCTGTTCTGAGTGATCCAAAAAACATTAGTAAAATAAAAAAAGGGCTCTCTAATCCTGATAGTAGACCTCCTAATGCCTTAAACAAGTTACAGAACAAATAAAACAACACATTGAATCCCTCAAGATAAAAGAAAGCCCTTCTCTTATGAGAAGGACTTTATCTATGTTTTCAATAGGATAGACTGTCTTCAGTCCGTAGAAAAGCACATCGAGGTTGCTCGTAGTCTTCCGTAAAGTACGTTCCTTTTTGACGCGTTTTCCTTTTCTATTTGCGGACATATTACCGCCTCCATTCGGTTAAGTCACCGAAATAAAAACCGCTACCTTGTCGTTGGCAGGACCGCTACCCTACACCGTTATACGCCTAAGTCATCGACTAAGTCAACGCAATAAAAAACGGCTAGAAACGTTGATATAACGCCTCTAACCGCCGTGGATGATTCCGACTGGGCTCGAACCAGCGACCTCTACCCTGTCAAGGTAGTGATTATCTTCTGATACGAACTGAAGTTTTATTTTGAAACCTTATTTTATAAGGTTTGCTGATCGTTCTTTCTGATAAAAAATCTTCTGTTTTGGCTAAAAATGAACAAGTTGGTCCCCAATTCGTCCCCAACTGTCCCCAAATCAGATTTATTGACAACAAAACATAAGTTCGCGTATCATCCTTACAGGAGTTGAATCGCAATGACCGATTTTGAGCGTAAAGTGTATCGGATTATTTTTAATATGACCCGCTTTGGAAAAAATCCCTCCATGGAACAATTGAAAAGGAAAACTGGGAAAGATGAACAGGTAATACGTGTTGCTGTGAAAATCCTTATGTCGAAAGGTGAATTGAGGGACCAAAAAGAGGAAAAATGGAGATCTTATCTAATCAAAATAAAGAAGCCCAGTTTGAGCTTCTTTTTAGGAAATTTTTAGTGAATCTATATCATGCGCTTCTCTTTCAATTGTATTACACAACTCAATTATTTTTTGTTGATTCTCTAAATCAAATCTTATAATCCGGTTATCCATATTCTCTAGATAATTCAATTCATTTTTAATATCGCTTTGATCTAAATCTGATTTACGGTATAACAAATGAATTTTTGCACCATCAGGCGCATTCTCATATAAGAACTTAGTTTTAGCAAACCATTCTGTTTTTTTGGTATTTCCATTTATAATAGGAATAGACTGCAAATAATTCCAAACTCCATTTTTATAACCGAAATCTATCTTAATCTTAACGCTTTCCAATCCTTCAATCGGTTCGATTGAGAAATCATGCATAACTTTCTTTTCCAACAACCTTCTTTCTTCGAAAATGCTTCTCATTTGTTTCTTAATACTATGTGTTTTCTGTTTTTGCATATATCCTTTTCCGACATATACATTAAAGATCGCTTCAAGAAATCCTTTCAAATCATCTGCTAGAGAAAATTTAGGTCTACTTAACGTTAATTTTTTTTCTTTATAGTAGTCATAAAGGTCATCTAAAAATGTTTTTTTATCTTGAGAACCAATAATTACAGATCCTACTTGCCCTAATATATTGTCTTGACTTTTGATAAGATAATATTCCAAAGCATCTTTAAAACTTTTATAGAGATTGGCATCAACGGGAGAATGAATTAGGGATCTTAATTTAGGAGAAGTTTCTTCTACTAGATAAAACATAGTTGGAACATCCCCATCTAAAGTATGCAATATCACACCAACATTAACTACCTCACCTGCCAATTGGTCTGATTGGTAGCGTACTACACTGTACCAGCACGCTTTTCGTCTATCCAATGTAAAACCCCCCCTACTGAATTTGTGAAGGCATTTCTATTCATTAAACTTTGTATTATGTGCCTTACTAGACTTTTTTGTTTTAATAAGAAGTCTTTATAAGTGGTCATTTGCATATTATACTCAACAAACCATTCCTGCGGTATTCCTTCAAAGAATGAATCAATAATATGTTCATTAATATGTTCAATTTCCGCTATAATATTCATAAAAGAATGATTTTTTACGTCCGTTAAATCAATTTTAGGTTGAATTGCATTAAACACCAAGCCTAAACCATCAACTTGATCTCTGTTTATACTTAAAACGCAATCAGTGAAATAGTTGACGTACTGTTGAGTTAAAGAAACTTGTCTCATATTTTGTATTTTTTCATTTGTCCAAATAGGGCCAAAGAAAGCATGACCGTGATCAATTGCGAAGACTTTTCGACCTTCTTCAGTGTTTGCTATTAGAAGGTTACCTTGATTTCTGTATCTATCAAAGTTTGCTATCAACAAATCAAATGCAATAATCTTAGCAATATCTTCAGTATTTTTTATATTATCAAAGAAAGCATTCCAAGTTCTTTTTATCCATGGTTTGCCCATTGCTATCATTTGCTGATAATTATCACGCAAGTTATCTTCTATGTTTTCCAATTCTTGTGAAGCAAAGAAGTAGCCCTCTTCAAATTTATGTACAAACACGATTTCTCTATCATTTTCAATCAAGCGTGGATCAATAAAAGCTATCGCAGCATCTGGAATGGGTACATCTAAGTGTTGTGCTAATTTGTAAGAGAGGATTTCATTTAGGAACATACAATTATAATGTTCGCGTTCTCCCCCGACAACAACTTTTTGTGTTTTTAAAATGTATTTTTGAAAATCATCTGCTAATACAAGTGCAGGTTCACTAATTCCTTGACCAAGAAATCTTAAAAATGAGTTAACTTGTATCTCTTTAACCACTTGTCCCTGCTCCCTCCCCCTTAACGATTTAATTGACTTAATTTTACTCTAGAGTACAATTTGATTCAATTAAAATTTTCCAAAGGGTGAGGACCTTTATTGTATTAGGTGGCAAACGTACGAAAGCTCCTCTTAAAATTAGAGGAGTTTCATTCATCATACGGCCGGCACTTCTTCCGGCCGGCTTCCCTCTACTTATACGCACTCAATTCCCCCAAGCAACTCTACGATTCTATAATGGAAAATTGACTTCACAAAAAATCCAGATAAATTTGTATTAAGAAGCACGCTCCACTCACCAGCTAAATATATGCTATCCTTTATTTATACCAAAACAAGGGGGAACTCCAATGGATGCTTCGGCAATTATTGAATTCAGACATGTTAAAGATTTAAATGACAAAGAGGGGGATTTTATATTCAGAACAACTAAAGGGGTAATAGATGCGGATATTCAAGATGGTGAATTCGATTTGTGGACTGGCGACATCATCCCTATCAAAACACATGAAGGAACAAAAAATTACAAAGTTTTAAAAGTAAAGTATAATCCTCTAAATGATAATAATCGTGTTTATTTTGTAGCTGAACACGAAGAAAAATAAAACTCCCTCTCTCAGAAGGAGTTTTTTTTATTATTTCAATTTCGCTTCAAGTTTCGCTTTCGTCTTTGGCCCGTAAATGCCATCAAGATTTAGTCCATTCATAAGCTGAAACCGTCTTTAAACAAGAATTTCAAATAGGAAAAATAGCACAGATCGAATTAATCATTTCACACTTTAGAATCACACCCCCTTCTGTTTCTTCATTTTTCCATGGTAAAATCTTGTTGAAGTAATTCGTATGAAAGGATATGGTCATGAAAGTTTTCGAAGCAAACAGCCTGCTGGCCGCTGCCAAACAGCGTGCGAGTGAATACAAAAAACTGCGCGGCCAGATGGTCAATCTAAAAAAAGCGTTTCAAGGCATGGCTGATCTTGGCGACGGCGATTTCTCAGGCCGGGGCGCTGACAACATCAAAGCTTTTTTCAAAGACCACGCCGGCGTCACAGACAGCTGGCTTGATCTGATCGACATGAAAATCGCATTTCTCACAAGCCTTCCCGGCAAGGTCGAAAACGCCGGTCTTTCCGGATCTCATGTAGAAGAATCTTTTCTGGAGCACGAGCTCACCCATGCCCTCAGTAAATCAAAAGCGATTATGGAAGAGCAGAAAAAGGACATGCGCTCCATCCTCGGAGAGATCGAAGACATCATCTCGCTTGATCTGTTTTCAACCGAAAACACGGATCAGAAGCTCTCTTCAGCTGACAAAAAAAGAAGCGAAACCATACATAAGCTCGGCAAGCTTGATCACGATCTAACGAAAGAATACGCAGAAACCGAAGCAAATGAACATTTTATCCAAGCAGATTTCCAGCAGCTCCAAAACGCCACGGGCACAGGAAAAAGCGCAACTCCGCTTCACTACAATGCCAAGGCGTACCGAGAAAGCGACATCCATAAGAAGAAAGGCGAGATTGCAAGACATTCGGATGCTTATTTGACGATTAAAAAGGAAGAAGCGAAAGAGCGGGAAATCAAGGATCTGAAGAAAAAGCTGGCCGATGGTGTCACCGATCCGGATGAGTATTTGGAAATCGCGAAGAAAATCGGCTATGAAAACCTTGAACCTGCACAGGTGCAATATGTGATGCAGCTTGAACAAGCAAAGCAGCTCGAAGAAGTCGGAGAAACAGTTTGGGATATCGTCAAAGGAATAGGCGTCGGCCTTTATGATGTCGGGAAAGACACCATAACAGGCGTCAAAGATCTCGCTGTCGGCGCATGGGATTTTTACCATCTCTCTGATGAACAAAAAGTCGCTAAAACCATATCGGCCGTATTGAACACACCCTCCTACGCAAAAATCATATGGACAAACCTGGCGGATTCATGGAATGATAAAATGGTTAACGGGGATGCGTATTCAAGATCACATTACATCACCTACGCCATCGGGAGCATTGTGGGACTCAAAGGTTCCGGCTCAGCTGTAAAAGTAACAAGCAAGCTCGCAAAAACAGGCGCCGCCAAAGTGGATAACGTCTTGGAAGCCGGTGAAAAAGCAGCCGCAAAACATGTAAAAACCGGGATTGAAAAAGGACAAAACTACATCAATTCCGTTTCGAAAAACAAGTACGAACCCGCGCTTGCCGGAATAGCACAGGATATTGAAAATACTCATAACGTGAAGAATACGCCTTTGTTGAAAAGTATTATTGAAGATCAGAAAGAGAGTGTGCTCAGTAAGTCTGTGACTTCTGACAATAGCGGTATACATAGTGTTAAACAAGGAGACAGCAGCCCTCTCGCACCAGGCGGTGGCTTAGCTGCTCATGAAGCAAAAGGCGGACATCTTATAGAAAGACATGTTGGGAAAACAGATAAAGAATTAATAGAAAGACTGAAAACTGATCCTAACCCACATATTACAGCTTCATCTACTTTTAAAGATAGGGCTACCGCTGAAAGAATTGCTAATTCAGTTTTAAACGATCCAAAAAATATAAAGAAAATCGAAAATTGGATTGATGATCCTAAAAAACCTAAATTAATGTTAAGATACAAGGGCGATGGAGAAATAATCGGCAAAAGTGTATCAAGAAATTCAGAACTAGTAGAAAACGTTACAAACGCAAAAATTATACTCAAAAAAGATAATAACGGTAACTTTATTCTTACAGGATATCCAACCAAATAGAAAGAGAGGAAGTATCATGGATGAAAGGTATGATTTCTTAGATGAATTAGAAAATTTTTTAGGTGCAACATTTCATCAAGATATCCAATCCCCTGAACACGCCTTAGACGAATTTATTGAGGAAATTAGTAAAGAAGGTTTGCTATTTACAGTAAAGTATTGCGAAGAGTTTCTAAATAGCGATCTAACTAAAGAAGAAAAGGAAGACATTATAAAGTGTAATGCAGAAATATATTTCCCGACAATTGGCTTACCACCTATAGAATGGTTAAAAAGTGTAATAGAACAACTAAAAGAGGCTATTTAAAAGAAACACTGAAAGGCCCCCATTTTATGGAGGGCCTTTTTATATTGATACCGAATTTTTCGGCTTTCTTATCCGGATAGAAACGCAATACCGACAGTGCGGTTTGGAACTACTTGACGGCATCACTAGCTGAACTTTTCAACTATTTTGATCCTAAAAAGAGATACAGCCAATAAATTTCGAGCCAAAAAATCAAGTTCGCCAACAACTTGCGAATTTGATAAACCGGCTTTATTAAGGGAAATTAAAAAACCCTTGCTACGCAAGGGTTTCGGCTATGATTCCGACTGGGCTCGAACCAGCGACCTCTACCCTGTCAAGGTAGCGCTCTCCCAGCTGAGCTACGGAATCATGATATGTATGTGTTGCTGGGTATGTTGTTGTCTCTCTGACATTTATAATTATATATCCTGATTTCTCATTCGTCAACACTTTTTTTATCTAAAATAAAAAAAGGGCGCGTCACAAAATTGACGGCGCCCTTTTCGTTTATGATCTCACTTGGGCGGGGGTTATTTTTTTCAATGCCTGTTCGAAGTCCCGCTCTAAATCTTCGGCGTTTTCGACTCCGACGCTCAAGCGCAGAAGGCCGTCTGTGATGCCGCGTTTCTCCCTCTCTGCTTTTGGCATGGCGGCATGCGACATGGCTGCAGGGTATGAGAGAATGGATTCGACGGCGCCGAGGCTGACGGCAAATACCGGAAGCGATACGTTTTCGACCAGCTTTTTGACGGCTTCTTTGCTTTCCAATTCAAAGGACAGGACGGCGCCCGCTCCGCTCGCTTGCCGTTTATGGGTATCGGCTCCCGGGTGTCCTGCAAGGCCGGGATAGTAAACGTTTTTGATGGCGGGATGTCCGTCAAAATAGGCAGACAGCCGCTCAGCCGTCCGGCTCGCTTTTTCCAGTCTGACCTGCAATGTTTTTAAGCCTCTCAATACGAGCCAGCAGTCCTGAACGCCGAGCACCGCTCCAAATGAGTTTTGCAGCTTATACAGCTGATTGCCGAGCTCTTCATCTTTTACGGCGGCAAGGCCTGACAGCACGTCGCTGTGGCCGCTTAAAAATTTCGTCGCACTGTGAAGCACGATATCTACGCCGAGATCAAGCGGCCGCTGCAGAGCAGGCGTCATAAAAGTATTGTCAAGGTATGTCAGACAGCCGTGATCCTTTGCCAGTTTGACGACGCCCTTAATATCCGTGATGCCGAGCGTCGGGTTTGACGGTGTTTCCATATAGATGGCTTTCGTATTCGGCCGGATGGCGCGGGCGACCGCTTCTGTGTCCGTCATATCGACAAAGGTATGTTCGATCCCGAAACGGGACAGAACCTCAGTCACCATGCGGAATGTTCCGCCGTACACATCCTCCGTGACAAGGACATGGTCGCCTTGGGATAAGAGCAGAAATGCCGTCGAAATCGCCGCCATTCCCGAGCTGAAAGCAAAGCCTCTCGTTCCGCCTTCAAGACCTGCGATCGTTTCTTCAAGCGCTGTTCTTGTCGGTGTGCCTGAGCGGCTGTAGTCATATGTCCCGAATTCTTCAAATGAAGACTGATGGAATGTGGAAGCATGCTGGATCGGGACGCTGACGGCTCCGGTAGCTCCGTCTGTTTTAAATGGATTGTGCACGAGCTGGGTTTCCAGCGTCCAATTGTGATTACTCATATGACACGGCCCCCTCTTTTACTTGCTGTAATGCCTGCTTTACATCCCGCTTCAAATCTTCTGCATGTTCAATGCCCACTGAAAATCTCAGCAGACGGTTGCAGACACCGTTTGCGATACGGATGTCTTCCGGAATGTCCATGTGCGTCTGTGTCGCGGGGTATGTAATAAAGCTTTCCACCCCGCCGAGACTTTCTGCGAAACAGATCGTTTTCAGCGCCTTTAAAAACGGATTGACCCATTCCTCTTTTTGCAGCCGGAAAGACAGCATCCCGCCTTTTCCGGGATATAACACATCGGCGATTTCTTCTTCCTGTTCTAAAAATTCCGCAAGTTCACGGGCGTTTTCTTCATGACGGCGCATTCTGAGTCCGAGTGTTTTCATCCCTCTCATTAAAAGCCACGAATCAAACGGCGGGAGAACGGCTCCGATCGCATTTTGGTGATTAAACATGATCTCGCCGAGCTCTTCATCCTTTACGACAGCAAGACCGGCAAGGAGATCATTGTGCCCGCCTAAATATTTTGTGGCGCTGTGAATGACGATGTCCGCTCCCAGTTCAAGCGGACGCTGGAGCACCGGGGTATAAAACGTATTATCCACAATCAAAAGCAGGCCGGCTTCTTTCGTAATCCGGGCGATTTTTTCAATGTCCGCCTCCTGCATTAACGGGTTTGTCGGCGTTTCAACAAATACCGCTTTCGTGTTTTCCGTTATTTTGGAGCGTAAACAGTCTTCATCGCTGAAATCATCGTAAATAAAGCTTAAGCCGTATTTTCTCCATTCGTTTTCAAACAAACGGTACGTGCCTCCGTATAAATCGGAGGATACAATCAATTCATCTCCGCTTTTAAATAAAGCCATAATCGTTTGAATGGCTGCCATTCCCGAGCTGAAAGCAAAGCCTCTCGCACCGTTTTCCAACACGGCGATAGCGTCTTCAACGAGCTGGCGTGTCGGGTTTTTCGTACGCACATAATCAAAGCCTGTAGATTCTCCAATTCCTCTATGTCGGTAAGCGGTGGACAGATAAATCGGCGGACTGACCGTTCCCGTTGCTTCTTCGCTTCTATTTCCGATTTGGGCTAATTTTGTATCAACATGCTGCGTCATCAGTAAGCACCATCCTTTTTCAAAAATAAAAAAGCCCCCTCTTCATAAGAAGAAGGAGCTTTTCTCTTCCTCTTATCTTCCAAGCATGTGAATCGCTTGCTGGATTTAGCACCTTGGCACTTTGCCTTCCCGCGGCAAAGCAAACCGGTTGCTGAGGTTTCAAAGGGCCAGTCCCTCCACCTCTCGTGATAAGAATATTGTTTTGTATTTTCTGATTGTTCTATATTAACGCACTATAAAATGAATTTCAATAACTTTTTATTTATCTGAACTCTCGCAAGAAGTGCATCTGAAGAAAGAAATTTCTAATAATTCATGGTACAATAGGAAAAAACCATCAAGACAAGAAGCGGCCTGGAGGAATGCGAAGTGGCATCAAAAAACGGAATCATTCATGAGAAAAAACTTTTCTCCCATGAGCTTGAAGAGGAAATGACCGTTTTGGTCTACCTGCCCGCCACCTTCTCCCCTCTGTATAAATATCATACGATCATCGCTCAGGACGGCCATGATTATTTCAGATTAGGGAGAATCGGGCGGCAGGCGGAAGAGCTTATGTCAAAAGGGGAAATTGACCGCTGCATCATTATCGGCGTCCCTTATAAAAATGTGCGGGAGCGAAGAAACACATACCATCCAGAAGGCTCTAAGTTCGCCTCATATAAGCGGTTCATCGCAAATGAGCTCGTTCCTTTTATCGACAAAGAATACCCGACTTATCAAGTCGGATACGGCCGCACCATGATCGGGGATTCCCTCGGCGGAACCGTTTCGCTCATGACGGCGATTGACTATCCGAACATGTTTGGAAACGTCATCATGCAGTCTCCGTATGTTGACGGGCACGTGCTGGATGCCGTCCGGCAGTCGGAGGATCTCAAACAGATTTCCGTTTATCATCAAATCGGAGAAAAAGAAACCGGCGTTCACACGACGGACGGCCAGGTTCTTGATTTCACCGCGCCGAACGAAGAGCTTAAACAGCTGCTGGAAAGCAAACAGTCTGAATACACGTATGAAACCTTCGACGGGGATCATAAATGGACCTACTGGCAGCCGCTCATCACGCCGGCGCTGAAAAAAATGCTGTAACCATTCATTTAAGGAGGGAACTTTCATGAAATACGGTATTGTTTTATTTCCATCAAAAAAATTACAGGATCTCGCAAATTCGTACCGGAAACGCTACGACCCGAGCTACGCGCTCATTCCTCCGCACCTGACGGTAAGAGATCCGTTTGAAGCGACAGAACAGGAAATCGAGCAGGTCGTATCACAGCTGAGACAGACGGCGAAAGAGTCGCATCCGCTCGTTCTGAAAATCACAAAATACAGCTCGTTTTCTCCTGTGAATAATGTGATATATATGAAAGCAGAGCCGACGGAAGAATTAAAATCTCTGAGTGAGAAATGCTACTCAGGAGCATTATCCGGCGAGCCGGAATACAGCTTCGTTCCGCATGTCACGGTCGGCCAGAAGCTGTCGTCAGATGAACATTCCGACGTACTCGGACAGCTGAAAATGCAGGACATTTCCCACGAAGAAGTCATCGACCGTTTTCACTTGCTCTATCAGCTGGATAACGGCTCATGGACTGTGTACGAAACATTTTTATTAGGCGGAGGAGAATAACTGCTTGGAATCCATCATCGCAAAAACTGAAAAACAGCTAAACGACGCTTTTTTCGTCAGAAAAGAGGTCTTTGTTAAAGAACAGCACGTTCCGGAAGAAGAAGAGATTGATCAATTCGAAGACACGTCAGAGCATATAGTCATATATGACGGCGGCCAGCCGGTCGGAGCCGGCAGATGGCGCTTGAAAGACGGGCATGGAAAATTAGAGCGCATCTGCGTGATGAAAAGCCATCGTTCTTTAGGCGTCGGAGCCATCATTATGCAGGCGCTTGAAAAAGCTGCGGCAGCCAAGGGCGCCGACAGCTTTATCTTACATGCGCAGACGCAGGCGGTTCCGTTTTACGAAAAACAAGGATACCGCGTCACATCCGGTGAAGAATTTCTCGATGCGGGCATCCCCCATCTGGAAATGATAAAGGAACACAAACGATAAAATCAAAAGCACTCCTGTTTATAGCAGGAGTGCTTTTTTTATGAAAATAATACTATTTCATGAATTTTATTGAATTTTATGGAAGGTTAATATATGTTTAGTATACGAAGTATTACAATTCATACAAAAAATACAATTCATATTTCGGAGGGATACACATGACGGCACCAAAAGGAAAACACATATTCGGGACTGTTAAAGTGGGTACAAAAGGACAGATTGTCATTCCTAAAGAAGCAAGAGATGTTTTCGATATAAACCCGGGGGATTCACTGCTTATGCTCGGAGATGACCAGCAAGGTATCGCACTTGTTAAACAAGAACTCTTTTTCGAATTTGCAAAAGATATTTTAAACGCTAAGCAAATCGATGAAGATAGCGAGGATGAGTAAATGCACGCGATTGAGCTGAAGCAATTAACGAAACATTATAAAGAAACCGCCGCCGTTGACCGTCTTGAGTTCTCAGTTGAGAAAGGGGAATTTTTCGCTTTACTCGGTGAGAACGGAGCCGGAAAAACGACATTAATCAGTATGCTTTGCGGACTCCTTTCTCCGGATGACGGTGATGCATCAGTGCTTGGACACAGTATTTTGACTGATTTGGATAAAATAAAACCGAAATTGAATATGTCCCCGCAGGAAACAGCCATCGCTCCTCATCTAACCGTACGGGAAAACTTAGAGTTTATAGCCGGAGTCTACGGAATTCCGAAAAAAGAAGCAAAAAAAAGAACAGATGAGATGCTCGAATTGTTTCAATTAAAAGAGAAAGAAAGAGCAAAAACAAAAACATTATCAGGAGGAATGCAGCGCCGCCTCAGCATCGCAATGGGAATGATCACCAAGCCGGATATTTATTTCTTAGATGAGCCGACATTAGGGCTGGACGTCCGTTCACGCCGCGAGTTGTGGAAAAATCTTGAGGCATTAAAGGGGGACATGACGATTATTTTAACGACACACTATTTAGAAGAGGCTGAAGCCCTGGCAGATCGTATTTGCATTTTAGAAAATGGGACTTTAAAAGCACTGGGCACGGCGGAGGCTCTGAAAAAGCAAACTCATTCAGCCACATTTGAAGATGCCTTTTTAGCGATTTGTGACGGAGAGGCGGGTCTTTATGCTTGATTTCGCTATTCGCAACCGCAAAGAAATTTTTCGTGACCCCCTGTCTATTATCCTTGGAATCGCACTGCCTGTTATTCTATTGTTTCTGTTTACGGCGATTGAAAAAAATGCGCCGCTTGATACCTTTAAAATTCAGCATTTAGCACCCGGACTCATTGTTTTCGGTTTTGCTTTCCTTACAATGTTCTCTGCATTGCTGATTGCAAAAGACAAACAGACCGCCCTTTTGACCCGTTTGTTTGCTTCCCCTTTAAAAACAGCCGATTATGTCATCGGTTATGCAATACCGATGCTGCCGTTAGCCATTTTACAAATCGTCATTTGTTTTATCGCAGCAGCGGCTGCCGGTTTATCCGCCGAGTGGATGAATCTTCTCGCAGGTATCGCTGTCTTGCTGCCGATTGCGATGATGTCCGTTTTCTTCGGTTTATGTTTAGGGGCTGTGTTTACGGACAAACAAATTTCAGGTATCGGAACGATTTATATTACACTCGTGCAATTTCTGGGCGGGGCTTGGATGGAGGTGAGCCTGCTCGGTGACACATTCAAACATATCGCTTATGCCTTACCGTTTGTTCACTCGATCGAGCTGGCCCAGGAAGTCATATCCGGAGATTATTCTTCCTTTCATCAGCATATTTGGCCGATAGCGGGATATACCGTTTTGGCGCTTGCACTTGCTTTCCTCAGTTTTATGAAAATCAGGAAGAGATAAAAAAAGCCGGCACTCGTAATGGGAGCGCCGGTCTTCTTTATTACGTTTCTTTCAGAAGGTTTATCGTATGAGGCAGCAGACGGTCATCCCCCGGACTGCCATGGCCCGGAACGACAATGCTGATGTCCCGATATCTTTTCATGACTTTGCGGACGGCGCGCGGCCACTGATCCGGATAAAAACCCGGAGTAGGCACGATTTCCTTTGTTTCTAAAGCCTTGATTAAGCATCCGCCGAATAAGAGCTTATCCTCAGGCAGCCAGACGGTAATATTGTCTTCCGTATGCCCTTTTCCCGGATAAAACGTTTCAATTTTCATATCGCCAAACTGCAGCTTTGTCACGTTTTTCAAATCTCCGAGCGGCCGGTCATATCCCTGCTGTCGGGCGAAGTCGGCGGTCAGTTTCGTGCTGTGCACCTTTACCCCGTATTTGTACAGGGTGTTCAGACCGCCGATACGATCATCATGGGCGTGTGTCACAATGGCATCGGTCATCCTTTTGCCGGGAAACCGCTTTTTTATTTGTGTCATTAATTGCTCTGTGAGACTGTCATTCCACGGAGTATCAATCAGTACGATTCCTTTGGAAGTCTCAAGAAGCAATCCGTTCGCAGGGACGGGATTTCCGTCTGCCGTACCGGTGCTTGTATGCATCCAGACATGCGGCGCCAGCTGTGTGAGAGTGACATCTTTTGCTGCGGAGCCCTCCGCCGCGTGTGCCGGTTTCATTCCGGCAGTAAAGAGGCCGAATAGAAATAACCCCGCAATTAATAATGAAAGCTTTCTCAAATTGAATCATTCCTTTCCGCATCTTTCATATATACGACTCAAAAAAACCCGGATATTTCCGGGCTTTTTCACACGTATTGATTTATCAACCGGCCTTTTCCCATGATTTGCGGCAGACGGGAAAGAGAGCGCTTACGTTTTTCCTCATGTACTTTCTTTTCTGCGGCTGCGGTGTTTTCCTGGCGGCGCTCCACCTCTCTGTACACCCTGTCATTGGCAAGGGCGGCCGCTTTCGTAATGCTGGCATAATCAGACTTATAACCCGCTGCCCGGTTTGCGTATTGAGAATACTGCTGGTTTTGAATCCGTCCTGCATAAATCATATGTACCCCTCCCCTTCGCTTTTCATTTCCCTTAATCTTACTTTTTGAAACGCTGTTCTTTTGTTATGATATTCTTTGTCTATCAAATGGATGAACACCTTTTAATGGGAGGACCCCTTTTTGAAATGCGCCCGACTGAATAACCGAACGATACATTTACATACATATTCTAGAGAACATTACCAATTCCTTTTTGAAGAAGCTCAGAAAGGAAATATTTTTTGCGCACATTGTGAGCAGCCCGTCTTGATGCGGCTTTCGATTTTAGAGCAGCCGGCATTTTATCACCGGCAAAAGGGAGACTTCACCGCCTGTGAAAAAGCATGCGCGGCCGAGGAACCACAAGCGGAGAAAGAAAAAGAAGAGTATAAGGAAGCCGGCATGTTCCGCCTGCCGAAAGGAAAAGCGATTTCAGAGAATCCGAAACCGATCGTCTCAGAATGGAAAAGCCCGAAAAAAGTGCCTGCGGCCGAACCGTTTTCACCAACATCCGAGGCGGCTGATACATCTTTGTTCCCCGGCATCGGCCTGAACCGTGAACAGATGAAGGCAGTTACTGAAACGGACGGGCCTTTATTAGTGCTTGCCGGAGCGGGAAGCGGAAAAACAAGGGTGCTGACAGCACGCGCCGCCCATATGATTGAACACCTCGGCATTTCACCTGAGAATATGCTGCTTGTGACCTTTACGACAAAAGCCGTCGCCGAAATGAAAGAGCGGATGGCAAATGAGTACGGTCTGGCAGCCGGAAAAGTCTCCCGTCTCGTGACCGGAACATTCCACAGTTTTTTCTATAAAATACTCTATCATTATGATTCTTCAAAATGGAACGGCAGCCAGCTTTTAAAAATGGAGTGGCAAAAAGAGCAATATGTGAAAAAGGCGCTCTATGAAGAAAATTTGGATGAAAAAGAGTTTCCCGTCGACCAGGCGCTTCAGCTTATCGGCTGCTGGAAAAACACGTATCTCCCCCATGAGACCATTCCGCTTGCGGACGACTGGGAGAAAAAAGTGTACAGGCTTTACGAACATTACGAACGGCAGAAGCGGGAAAAACGGCAATTTGATTTTGATGACATGGCCCAAGGCTGTTATGAACTGTTTCAAAGCCGGCCTGATATTCTCGCGCAGTACCAAAACAGATTTTCTCATATTTTGATTGATGAATTTCAAGATATCAATCCTGTCCAGTACAACATTATGCAAATGATCGCAAGCCCAGAGAATAACCTGTGCTGCGTGGGTGATGACGACCAATCCATTTATGCGTTCCGAGGCAGCAGCCCGTCTTTCATTTTAGATTTTCAAAAGGATTATCCGGCAGCAAAGACCATTTACTTAACGGCAAATTACCGATCGCCGCATCCGATCGTCTCAAGCGCTCATGCCGTCGTAAAGAAAAATAAAAAACGGTATGAAAAAACACTTTCTGCCGTCAAAGACGGCGTTCACAATCCCGTGATGTTTTATCCTTACGATGAAGAAGAAGAAGCGACCATGATCGTTTCGGATATGAAAGAGAAGATTCAAAACGGGGCGAGTCCTGACGATTTTGCCGTACTTTACCGGACAAACAGCGCCGGACGGGCCATTTATGAAAGACTGCATCAATCATCGATTCCTTACCATGCCGACAGGGGCGTGCAGACGTTCTACAGCCGCAGAATCGTACGCCAGATCCTCGCCTACTTATATGCGAGTCAGAATGAAGATGATCCGGATGCGGTGAAAGACCTGCTGCCCGCCTTATTTTTAAAGCAATCCGCCCTGCAAACGTTAAAGGCGCTGTCAATCACGGAAGATTGCACGATGATCAAGGCACTGACGAAACTGCCTGACCTGAAGCCTTTTCAAATAGGGAAGATCAAGCAGATCGTTCCGTTTTTCGCAAGCATCCGGACAATGAAGCCGGTTGAAGCCATCACCTTTGCAGAAAGCAAAATGGGTTTTTCCGAGTATTTAAAAAAACGGGGCAATGAGGGAAACAAACTGGAAAAAGGCTCTGATGATCTCAGGGATGTCAAAGTGGCCGCCAAAAAATTCAAAACCATTCCCGATTTTCTTGCGCATGTCGATCATATGCGCGCCGCTGAGAATCTGAAAACCGATGAAAACGGCGTCGAACTTCTGACCATTCACCGCTCTAAAGGTCTTGAATTCAATACGGTCTATATTTTAGGCGCGGCTGACGGCTCGATCCCCCATGACTTCGCACTTGAGACGGCGAGACAGGGCGATCCCGCTCCGCTCGAAGAAGAAAGACGGCTTCTGTATGTCGCAATGACAAGGGCCATGCAGCATTTATATGTATCTTGTCCCGCGTACAGGCGGGGAAAAACAGCGCGCAGCTCAAGATTTCTCGAGCCCCTTCTTCGGACGGACAGACGGAGCGCACTCAGGATATAAAGAACCCGGCAGATCACTGCCGGGTTCTTCTCACATAAAAAGGCCTTTTTAGCAAGGCCGGCTGACGCCTATTTATTGTTCAGCATTTTAGAAATGGTGCCAAAATCAAGTTTCTCTTTACCGCTTGTAATAGATTGAACGATTTTGTCTTCCAATTCTTTCGGAACACGCTTGTTAGCCAGCTGGGACACCTTCTGAATGACGCCTCTCACCGTGTTTTCATCTTTGAAATTGGCATTTTGCAATGACCCTGCAAGGTTCATGACATCCTTCATGCTGACGCCTGTTTTCTTCTCAATATTTTTGAAAAATTGATTATCCATGTTGTGCCTCCTTTTGTGGAGTAATACGATATTGTATGAATAAAGAGCGGAACATGTGCCCGTAAGACAAGGAAAAAATTCCAAGTGCCCCGTCTCTATACTCCTTCATACATCAGGGAAGCACGGGACTGAACGGTCCCGCGCTTATCCAAGGTCTTGCTAAGGTTTAGCCAAAAAAGGATGCACCGACAATGATCAGAAGGATGAACAATACGACAACAAGAACAAATGTTGAGCCGTATCCGCCTCCGACATAGCCGCCTCCGTATCCGCCGCAGCCGCCATAACCGCCGTAGCCGCCGCCGAATCCGCCATATCCGAATCCCATATCTAAGCACCTCCTTTACTCCCTATACTCTATGTGAGCCGACTTGTTTGGCTTGGATAAATGCATAGGGCCGGTGCGGATTTCATTCATTTTAGTGAGAATGCTCATTTTTCTTCAGTTTTGCTTCTGTTTCGGCGGCAAACACATCTATCCATTCCTCAAAGCGCGATCCCGCTTCATCAAACTCAGACAGCTGTTTTTCAATAGATAAGATATATTTGTCATGCTCCCGCTGGTTTTGATTGTGCCGGCGGTATTTACCGTTTATGAATGATTCAAATATATTCATAACATCCCCTCCTCCTATGATCTATGCCGAACAGAGGCCGGCGTTCGGCAAAAAACAAAAAAACCGGAAGTTCCGGTTTTTTAGAAAAAGGCTATTTCGGTTTTTTCTTTTGGCCGCAACCGCAGCCTTTTTTCTTAATTTTTTTTTCGTAAGGCTGATGCACAGTTGATTTGTATGGAGAATGTTGGGAAGGTTTGCTTGATTGACTCATGGTAATCCTTCCTTTCCTTATGTCATATATGCCAGTTTATGCCGAAGGTGACGGTAAGTTGCTGGTGGAACCGCCTTATTCCTGCAGAAGACGAGAAACCGCAGCTTCAATGATCCCGGCTGCGCCGGCTATGGCTAACAGTAAAATCAGCCATTGCGCGGTCTCGGGTATCACAATCTGCGCGGCAATTAAAAAGGCGGCGCACCATACGCCCGTACACCAGTAGCAGCTGAGAAGTTCACCGATAAATGCCCTGATCCCTTTTCCTTTTATGACAATGTAGGTTTCTGTCGTGCCGTCGGGTGCGGTTTCTGTTTTTTCCTCGTGAAAAAGGCTCCGAAGCGGCGCCATAATGGTGTCAAATACGAAAAGCCTGGCCAGCCGGAAAACGGCAAACGATAACAGAATAAATGAAAGCCAATTGATAACCACCTGTTCACTCCTTTTCAAAACTTGACCTCTTTATACATATGCGAAAACCCTGATCTTCATGAATCGCACCTTGTCCGGTAAAAAAATAGGTGCGGTTTAGTTGTTTTTCTTATTCCGCTCGGCGTTTCATTTGCATTATATAGAGTATGAATGAGAAAGGAGTGAAGGTTATGTCGTTTGAAGAAAAAGTCGAAACACTGCAACCGCAAATATTCGAACAATTATCCAACGAATTCGAGCAGAAGATCGAAGTGATTGATTGCGAAAATGTCACAGTAGATACAACACATATAACGGCTGCTCTTTCTATACAAGCTTCAGTTACTGCGGCGATTATCCTCGCGACACAGCTCGTGATCGCAGATGAAGACACAGCCGATCAAATGGCAACCGAACTGCTGATCCTCGAGGATTGCCAAATAAAAAAGCGAACCCTCATTCAAGTCATTAACAGCCGCAATATTAAAATCACACTGACAGCAGACGATATCATGGCCTTTGTACAAACTTTGTTTCAGCTATTAAATATACTTTTTGCTGAACTAGACATCCTTTAACCTTTCTTTTCAAATATTTAAATAGAGGTGAGAACAAATGGCAGATAACGAAAAATTCAAAGAAGAACTCGCAAATCTACCAGAAGTGGATCCGCTTTTAAAAGTGCTTGTCAGCAATGTCTTCAAAAAACACGGCGTGACAAAAGATAAAATGCGGGAAATACCTGATGAAGAAAAAGAAATGCTGATCGCATTAGTCAAAGACATGCAGGCGAAATCAGAAGCTTTTCTTGAAAGCCAGAAACAGAAAAAAGAGCAAAAAGCGCAAGAACAGCAGACAAAGCAGCAAACCCGCAGAGAACAATTAATCGAACAGCTCCGGCAAAGACGCCAAAATCCCGGTCAATAACTAAAAATAGTGATTTTTATCAGGATAGATGCCTGAGTCAAAGTAAGGGGCCGGCTCATTTAATAATAGTAAAAGAAAAGGAGGAATAGATATGGAAAGCAGACCATACTCTTGGGTTGCACTTGATCCTGAATGTGAACATCCGCGAGAAGAAAAAGAAGAAAAAGAAGGAAGAAGATGCAGTGTTTGCTGTAACGGACACGGGTTCGGCGAAGATAATGCCTTCATCGACCAAGACCTGGCACAGGCGAATCTCAACAAACAAGTTTCTGAAGAAGCGATTATTATCAGAGATTCTTGTGATATTAACGTGACATCGACAGATATTCAGGCAGTCACTTCAGTCATGACAGCGATTAATGCAGCAGTCGTAACGGCCACTCTCACTTCAATCGCTGACGGAGTCATCGCTGAATTGGTCGCACAAGACTTATTGCAGCTAACAGCTAACAAACAAATCAACCGTCAAAAACTGCTCATCGAAAACTCCCGCGGCGTAAACGTGACAACAGTAGATGCCGATATCGCAACATTGATCTCAACAGCAACAAATACACTGATTGCCATCTTAGTCATCACCCTCGTCCTCTAAAAAGAAAAAGCAGAGCTAAAAATGCTCTGCTTTTTCTTATTTTCTCCGCATATGATGAATATATAGACGTTCACCCACACCAAGTGAGGCTCGCGTACATATGTTGTTAAAGACAAAAGTCAAATACCCTAAAAGAAGGAGCTGAAATCCATGAGCTGCGGAAAACACCATGGCCGAGATGAAAATTGTGTATGCGATGCAGTCGAGAAGATTTTAGCAGAACAAGAGGCTGTTGAAGAACAATGCCCGACTGGATGCTATACCAATCTGTTAAGCCCGACGGTTACCGGTAAAGATACCATCCCGTTTCTCTTGTTTGATAAAAAAGGCGGTTTGTTCTCCACATTCGGGAACGTCGGAGGATTTGCGGATGACAGCCAGTGCTTCGAGTCTATTTTCTTCCGGGCAGAAAGAGTTTGTGATTGCTGCGCAACGCTTTCAGTATTGCGCCCCGTAGATGTGCACGGCGACACCCTCAGCGTCTGCCATCCTTGTGACCCGGATTTCTTCGGTTTAGAAAAAACAGATTTTTGCATTGAAGTTGATCTGAGCTGCTTCAGCGCCATTCAATGCCTTTCACCGGAGCTTGTTGACCGGCCTGAGCCGCACAAAGAGAAAAAGCATCACGGATAGTCATTGATTCGCATCTTTCCTAAAGAAGAATCCCCTTCCAACCTTCTATTACAGATGCAATCATCAGCCCGTCCGGACTTCCGGGCGGCTGACTCTCCGATATCGTTTAATCCGGTATATAAAACGTGAAGTCAGGAGGGATATTATGAGCAAGCATACAACATACTGTGTGCGTGAAGCGGTAGAAAATATTGAAGACCTGCAAAATGCGGTCGAGGAAGATTGCCCGGCCGGATGCTATTCCAACCTTTTATCGCCGGGTTTTTCATTAGGCGATACAGTGCCGTTTGTGCTTTTCACTTCTAAATCATCACCGTTTACCGCATTCGGAAATGTCGGCGAGCTGGATAACGGCCCGTGCTTTAACACCGTTTTTTTCAGAGTTGAAAGGGTCTGTGACGGCTGTGCCACATTAAGCCTGCTTATTGCTTTTGACGAGCATAAGCACATTCTTGATTTTACAGATAAAGATTCTCTCTGCGATGTATTCCGTTTAGAAAAAACGCACTATTGCGTTGAAGTCGATCTCCATAGCTTCTGCGCCATCAATTGCCTGAACCCGAGACTGATCAACCGCACACATTCTTAAATCAAAACGCATAAAAATAAGCTGCCGGATGAAAGAATTCAGGCAGCTTTTTGTATGGTTAAAATCCAAGCGGATGCAGCGAGGTGATATCGTCTATGGCGAGTTCTGCCGGCGCTCCGTTGCTTGTCGTCCGCAGGAAGATCGCATTATTTTTTCTGCCGACGATCACGCCTCTGTAGGTTTTCCCGTTGGCTTCTATCAGACAAAGGGTCCGCGGCATATTATGCGGCAGCTTCGTTAAGAAATCAATTTTTTCAAGAATGGACATTCTGCTCATCGGCTTTTTCACGCGCTTTGGCGGAACCTTCTCCTCTGGGGCGGCATTGTGAACAGCTTCAGGCTCTTTTTCAGCGGCATCAGGCTCTTTTTTAGCGGCGTCAGGCTTGGCAGTGTCCTGCTCCGCTTGCGCCGGAACTTCTTGAACGGCTTCTTCTGCGCGGCTGTGCTGTTCAGGTACTTGCTTTTCTGGTTCGACAGCCACTGCTCCTTCAGGCTGAGTTTGACATTCTTCCTCCCGCTTTCCATGCATCGGCTCTTCTTCCGGCGGCTGAGGCGCTTTCCTTTTTTTGATTAATATGTCCTGCATTGATGATTGCGTGTCTGAATAATCCGCCTGAACAATATACATGAGCGGTTTTTTTTCCGCGTTTCTGTTTTGTTTTGACATCTTCATCCCTCCGATTCTGTCATGTTTTATTTATATGACGGAATGATTAAAATCAGAAGAAAGAAAAAAGCAATCCCTGAAAGGGACTGCTTGTTATTTAACGTGCGGTAATATGGAATCCTGAATCAACGTGAAGATTTTCGCCCGTGATGCCTCTTGACAGGTCACTGAACAAGAATGCAGCCGTGTCGCCCACTTCTTCAGGTGTTGTCGTGCGGCGCAGCGGCGCGCGCTCTTCAATTTCTTTCAGGATGGAGTTGAAATCACTGATTCCTTTTGCAGACAGCGTACGGATCGGTCCTGCTGAAATGCTGTTGACGCGGATGTTTTCTTTTCCTAGGTCAGCGGCTAAATATCTTACGCTCGCATCAAGAGACGCTTTTGCCACACCCATTACGTTATAGTTTGAAACGACGCGCTCTCCGCCGAGGTAAGTGAGTGTAACGATGCTTCCGCCTTCAGTCATAATCGGACGCGCCGCTTTTGCGACCGCTGTCAGAGAGTAAGAACTGATGTTATGCGCAAGCAGGAAACCTTCGCGGTTCGTATTTAAATATTCGCCGACAAGCTCTTCTTTGTTTGCGAACGCGATGCAGTGCGCGATGCCGTGAATCACGCCGACCTGCTCTTTAATGCTCGCAAAGCAAGCTTCGATCTCAGCGTCATTTGTCACATCACACGGAAGGATGATGGAATCATTTCTTTCTAATGTAGCCGCAAGGTCATGAACTGATTTTTCCAAGCGCTCTCCCGCGTAAGTGAAAATGAGGCGCGCTCCGGCTTCATGCAGCGAACGGGCGATTCCCCATGCGATACTGCGTTTATTGGCAACGCCCATCACAACGATGTTGCGGCCTTCAAGTGAGAAATTCATATGTATAAAGCCTCCTGTAATCGTCTTAAAGACATAGTTTTAGTACCTGATCTTAATTTTTATCATATCATAACCTTGTCCAGATTGAAAGCACGGGAAAAAGACCGCGGATGTTGAAGCGGTCTCTTTTTTATCTCGTCTGCAGACTGTTCCTTTTAAAGGCAAAATGATTGGTCGGGCCGTGTCCCTCTCCAATGCCAAGCGTATGTTCCACGGCTTCCCGCACAAAATTGACGGCTGTCTCAAACGCGGTCTGAATGTTTTTCCCCTTTGCCGTTTCCGCCGTCAGCGCGGCTGCGAACGTGCAGCCTGTTCCGTGGGTGTGTTTGGTGTCAATATAAGCGTGGCTGATTTGGGTAAAAGACGAACCGTCAAATAATAAATCAACGATCCTCCCCTGTTCAGGCTGGTGTCCGCCTTTTATGATGACATGCTTTGCACCAAGCTTGCAAAGGCGTTCGGCCGCTTTTTTCCGGTCCTCAAACGTGCGTATTTCCATTCCCGTCAATACCTCAGCTTCCGGAACATTCGGCGTCACCGCATAGCTGCGCGGAATTAACAGCTCTTTTAACGCGGCCTGAGATTCCTCACGCAGCAGGGAAGCGCCTCCTTTGGCAATCATGACGGGGTCCGTGATGAGATGATCAAGCCCGTACTGATCCGTTTTTTCCGCAATTTCCGCAATCATTTCCGCGCTCCACAGCATTCCCGTTTTTACAGCGTCAGGCCGCAAATCTTCCGCCACCGCGTCAATCTGGTTGCCCAGCGCTTCCCGGGTGAGCGGATAAATGCCGTGAACGCCCAAAGTGTTCTGGGCGGTTACCGCTGTAATGGCTGACATCCCGAAAACGCCGAGCTCCTGAAAGGTTTTGAGATCCGCCTGTATACCGGCGCCGCCTCCTGAATCTGATCCGGCAATCGTCAATGCTTTGCATATGCTCATGATGTTTTTCTCTCCTTTCGCATTATCCGATCCATTTATGATAAAAGGATTTCGCTCTGCTGATATCACTTGTGCCGTGTATTAATGCTCTGCCGTCACGAAACAGTACCATCTTGAAATTGTCTTTGCAAAACGAAATTAAATACGGGTTGGCTGAAACATCAAGCCCTGTCCGTCTGAGCTGTCCCGCAAGTTTTTGCAGATCAAACTGTTCAGAGATCCCCGCTCTGATCTGCACCGTGTTCCGCCCGCACAGAACCGCCGCTTTTGTCTGATTTTCATAGGATAAAAACGGATAATCGTTCGTGCCGCAGCTTGGGCAATCAGCCGACTTAAGACGGGCGACGTTTATTTCTGACCGTTCATTTTTCCATAAATCAAAAGAACGGAGAACATGCTCGATAGATCCGCCCGTTAACAGCTTCAGCGCATCTGCTGCCTGAAAAACGGCCGTCTGCAATACAGCCGGGCTGATGATTCCCGCCGTATCGCATGTCATACCGCCTAAAGGCAATGTCTCAAGCAGACAGTGAAGGCACGGCGTGACACCGGGAATGACGGTAAAAGAGAGCCCGTAGCTGCCGACACAGGCGCCGTACAGAAAGGGAATCCCTTTCTGTACAGCCGCATCATTCACAATCAGCCTCGTTTCAAAGTTGTCAGCGGCATCCACGATGAGGGAGGCGCCACGAATCAATCCGGGTGCGTTTTCCGCAGTGACATCCATGACAAATCCCTCGACCTCTACATCACTATTTATAGATCGAAGCCGTTTTTCAGCCGCCGCGGCTTTCGGCATTTCCTGTCTGACATCGTCTTCGGTATAAAGCTGCTGGCGCTGGAGATTACTCCACTCCACATAATCTCTGTCAGCGATCGTTACCTTCCCGACCCCTGCTCTGACAAGCATCTCCGCACTTGCCGTCCCAAGCGCACCCGCGCCGATAATCACGGCATGAGACGACCGGAGCTTCTCTTGGCCGGAGGGACCGATCGGCTGAAACAGCTCCTGTCTGGAATATCTGTCCGTCATACCGGAAGACCGTCTCGCGGACTGCTTGCAGTTCCGTAATCTTTCACCGGAATTCTCCCCGCTTCATAAGAAAGGCGGCCCGCTTCTACGGCAAGCTTCATCGCCCGGGCCATCTTGACCGGATCATCAGCGCCTGACACAGCGGTATTTAACAGCACGCCGTCAGCCCCGAGCTCCATCGCGTAGGCGGCGTCTTTTGAAGATCCGACGCCGGCATCGACAATGACCGGCACCTTCGCCTGTTCAATGATAAAGGATAGATTCAGCGGATTTAAAATTCCCTGACCGGAACCGATCGGCGAAGCGCCCGGCATAATGGCATGCACTCCGAGCTCCTCAAGACGTCTTGCGAGCACAACATCATCTGACGTATACGGAAGCACGATAAATCCCTCTTCGAGTAGCTGTTCTGATGCTTTCAGCGTTTCAACCGGATCAGGCAAAAGTGACCGGCTGCATCCGATGACTTCTACTTTTATCATGTCACAAAGCCCTGAAGCTTTGGCAAGCCTTGCGATTCTGACCGCCTCTTCAGCCGTTGCGGCGCCGGCCGTATTCGGCAGAAGCGTGTATTTAGACAAATCAAGCTGTTCAAGAAAGTTAGGCTGAGACTCTTCAAAGATGTTCATCCGCCTTACCGCAAAGGTTAAAATATCTGATTCCGAGACAGCCACCGCCTCTTTCTGAATCTCAAAACTCGGATATTTTCCCGTTCCTAACAGCAATCTTGACTGAAACTGTTTTCCGCCTATTGTTAACATCCTCATCCGCCTCCTACAAAATGGACAATTTCTATGACATCGCGGTCACACAAACTCGTATTTTCATAATTCTTTTTTTCAATGATTTCTTTATTTCTCTCCACAACTACGATTCTTTGATCAAGCTGGTACGATTCAAGCAAATCCTGAACCGTCCCCTCATTTCGATTCCAATCAATTTGTTTTCCGTTCAGCTGAAGGATCATATATGAACAGCCTCCTTGCGATCAATTCGAAACGCTTCTTCCCATTCCTGTTTAATCTGTCTTTCCAGGATCATATCCCGCACCATTTCAGCCGTTGCCGGCGCCAACAGGATGCCGTTCCGAAAATGGCCGGCGGCGAAGATGATGCCGCTGTCTTCAGGATGCCGCCCGATAAACGGCTTTCCGTCTCTTGTTCCCGGCCTGAGTCCCGCCCAAAACCGGTCTATTTTCATATGTTCGATGGCAGGAAGCATGGTTTTCGCTTTTCCAATGACGGCCTCAATTCCTCCGATGTCAGGCGTATCGCTCCAGTCGCCGTGTTTCATCGTTGCGCCGATGACAAGCCGGCCGCTTTTTCTCGGGACGACATAACAATGATCATGATAAAGGGTTTTGGTCAGCGGGGTATCGTCATTCCACACGGAAAGGCATTCTCCTTTCACAGGAAAAAAAGGCTGTCCCAAGCCGAGCTGGCTGAAAAACCGGCCGCTCCATACACCGCTTGCAACTGCGACTTTGTCAGCATAAACATCCCCGCCGGACGTTGTGATGCAATATTCTCCGTTCATCCGTTTTACGGAGGTGACTTGTGTATGCTCATATATATCAGCGCCATAGCGCCGCGCTCCTTTTGCATACGCTTTGCAGACATAGTACGGTTCGACATGGACATCGTCTTTTATAAAACTTGCGCCGAGAATGTCTTTTGAAGCGTAAGGCTCTTTTTCAAGGGCATCTTCCGCTGAAAGCCAGGTGACGGAAGGCAGATCATCCATCTTCCGTAGACAGGCGATATCTTCTTCGGTATACGCCAGTTTAAGCATTCCGCCGTTATGGCGCCTGATGTCAATGCCGCAAGCTTCCTCAAGCTCTTGCCCCGCCGGTTCATACAGCCTTTGACTGTGCATGGCAAAATCAAAAAACGCATCCCGGTTTTCACATTCCGCATGAGCGCCCAGCATTCCCGCGGCAGCGCTTGTCGTTTTTCGGCCGACTTCTCCGGCTTCAAGCAAGACAACCTTCTGCTGTGTCTTCGCCAGCTCATAAGAAATGGCGCACCCGATAATTCCGCCGCCGATCACCGCTGTATCATAGTGCTTCTTCATAATCGGCCTCCCTTACCGCGCGTGCATACCGTTTTGCCGCCTCCTCAGGATTTTCAGCTGAGAATATACCTGACATGACGGCAATTCCGTCCGGTTTCGCCTGCTTTGTGTGTCCGATCGTCTGCAGTGTCATTCCGCCGATTGCGATGACGGGGATGGAAAGCGTGCGTTTGATCTCTGAAAGCAGGCTGATGCCTCTTGCTTCAAGTCCTTGTTTACATTCGGTTTCAAATACATGGCCGAACACCACATAATCCGCATCTTCCTTTTCAGCTTGGATGGCTTCTTTCAGCGAATGAACCGAACGTCCGATATGAAGATGGGGAAATCTGCTTCGCACCTGCTTTACGGAAAAGCTGCGGGACGGAAGCTGAACACGGTGTATATTGGCAAAAAGCGCGATATCCGCCCTGTCATTGATGATCAATTTGTCCTTATCCGCACCGCCCTTTTTCAAAAGGGACAAAAGCTGCATGATCTCTCCCGCTGTTTTATCCCGCTCACGGATATGGATAAAGCTTACTTCGCGCTGAATCGAAAGAATATCCTCGGCCAGCTCGGCAACGGGTTTGCGATTATCAGTTACCGCGTGCAGCTCCAAAAGATTCCACCTCTTTTCCGCCCTTCTCGGACCAGCCTTCTTTTTGATAGGCCATTCCCCAAAATTGATATTCATAATAGCTTGAAATCACAAAATTCTCTTTCATTTTCGCGCGGATGTCCTCTGTGCTGTTTTCAGCAATCTCGTCAAAACGGCTGATCTGTTCTTCGACTTGCTGTCTGAACCAGTCTCCGCCGTATGTACCGATCCATTTTTCATAAATCGGATGCTCCGGTTTGCACTCCTTTAAGTGTTCGCCGACTTCATAATAAAGCCAATAACAGGGCAGAAGCGCAGCTAATATTTCTCCAAAATTGCCGCTCATCACCGATCTGTACATATGAGACGTATAAGAATAGGCGGTCGGTGCCGGTTTAAATGCCGCACGCTCTTCTTCCGTAATCCCTAAAAGCTCCGTAAACTCGCGGTGCAGCGCCATTTCCGCTTCATATGTCCCTTGAGCGTGGCCCGCCATCCTGCCCGTCGTAAACAAGTCTTCGGCATATGCGGCGCCGAACGCCTGAACTTTTGCAAAATGCGTCAAATAGTAGGAATCTTGCAGCACGTAATAGCTGAAACGGTCTATCGGCAGGCTTCCGTCACCGATTCCCGTTACAAACGGATGAACAAAACTTCCGTCCCACCATTCGGCAGCCGCCTGTCTGCATTCTTCAGAAAATGTCATCATGTCTTCCCCCCTGATAAAATAAAAAAACCACTTTCCCGCATCGGAAAAGTGGTTTGGAATTTAAATGGATAAAAGGAACCCCAAAAAAATACCGCTCCACTTCCCTACGCAGGTCTGAACCTGTTCAAGTTATGAGGGTCTAAAAGTCTCACTTTTATCTCAGCCCTTATGAAGGACACCCCTAGTGGTCATACGATTATTGATTTATTTGTTATGCCTTCTATATTATCACGAATTGCAATTTGGTCAAGCTTCAAGGATTTTTCTCAGTTCCGACACGTAGTTGCGCGAGCCCGTGACGATGAGACGGTCTCCTGTTTTCAGCCGCGTGTCTCCGTGCGGAACGATGCTGTCCACACCTCTGAAAATCCGGACGAAAATCACATCGCCCATCAGCGGAAATTCCCGCAGAATGATGCCGTTATACGCCGGGTTTTCCAGATTGATCTGATATAACGAAGACTCCTCATTCGTCAGGAGGCTCATCACGCCCGGCGCCTCAATTAATGCGCGCAAGAGCGTCTTTGTAGACAGAAGGATAGAAAAAATACTGATGCCCTCTTCTTTCAGTTTTGTTTCATGCTCAACCGAGCCGACGCTTGCGATGATACGCTCAGTCCCTTTCTCTTTCGCTATTAAGGCGATTTCGGCGTTCACATCTTCATTTCCCGTCGCCACGACAAGAATATCCGTTTTGAAAATACCGTGCGACTCAAGCGTGCCGGGCTCGTAATCAGAAATCGTGTCAACCGAAAAAACGGATTCCGCAAGCGTTTCCCCGGCATTTTCCTGATACACATGGACGACCCGTACTTCATATTCCTCATCGGGCAATTCCAGCGTAACCGGAAGTGTCATTTGGTTGGCGCCGATAAATGTAATGCGCTTTTTTTCCTGCGGCGCACTTTGCCGTTTGTATAATTTCTTAAAGCCGATCGGCGTGATGATGCTGGCAATAACCGCAACTAAAGTCAGCGCGCCGGACATATTGGCGCCGATAATGTGGAGCCTTTCTCCGATCGTAGCCGCCGCGATAACAAGCGACAGCGTGGACGTCAGCAAAAAGCCCGAAGCAAACACGGTTCTTTTGTCATACCATTTCTTTAAATAAAACACCGGGAACATTTTGCTGATAAACAGCGCAAGCAGAAGCAGCGGAATCATCGTTAATGTTTTCGGATCTTGGAAGAGCGTCCAAATGTCCAATTTCACCCCGACCATGACGAAAAAGATCGGAATTAAAAACCCGTAGCCGAAGGAATCCAGCTGTTCCACCATTTCTTTATTCGGAGACAGAAGCGATACCAGAACGCCTGCCAAAAACGCGCCGAGAATATTTTCCGCCCCGAGAGATTCCGATAAAGCGACAAGCACGATAATCAGTGTGAAAATGGCTCTCGTGCCGATCTGCACGGTGCCTTTGGACATCGACTGCACAAATGAACGGTGTTTAAAGATCCTGCCGAAGAAATACAGCACGACCCCCGCGGCAAAGAGAATCAACAGAAGCCACATATTTCCGCTGTCTTCTCCGTAAAGAGAAGAGAAGAAAGCGAGCAGAATCATCGTAGCCAAGTCCGCGATAACGGCGACAAGCAGGATGATCTGGCCGATATTGGAGTTCATGATCCGTTCTTCCTTTAAAGTCGGGACCACCACACCGAGTGATATCGTCGAAATAATAAGCGTCATTAAAAATGCGTTTTGAATAAAACCGGCTAATACAAAGGCATAGGACAGCAGCAATGATAAAATAAAGATGCCGAAAAAGATAATCAGTGCGGCAGAAAACGTGTTGGGCGCTTCCTTGCCATTCGGAAGGAATTGTTTTTTCTTCCCTTTCTCAAATGAAGAAAAATCAATTTCCAAGCCGCTTAAAAACATTAAAAAGATAAAGCCGAGAACAGACAGCGTCTCCAGCCACGTGTCTCCCTGAACGACAAGATTCAGGCCGCTTTTTCCGATAATAAGCCCCATGATGATCTCCGCGACGACGACGGGGATGCTGAGCTTAAACCGATGTAAAAGGAGCGGCGTCAAAAAAGCGACGATCAGAACGACGACTAAAGATGCGACTGATGTGTGTTCCATTCGTAAATACCTCCTTAAAACAAGGGTTATAAAAGCCCGCTTAAAGCGGGCGAAACCTTACTTTTTTTTAAAAACATAACGCATATTCTAACAAGGCTGAACGCGAAAAAAAAGTGATAAGGCTTTATTTCTTTAATTCTTTTTTTAATTTGTACAAAAACAGCGTAATTAGGTATAGGAATTAGCCCCATAATAAATAAAAAACCGTTAATAAGGAGGCTGACACGAATGGCTTATGACATCATCAGCGATATACACGGATGTTATGACGAAATGATCGCGTTAATGCAAAAGCTCGGATATGAAGTCAAAGACGGAACGCCCGTTCACTCTGAAGACAGGACGCTTGTCTTTGCGGGGGATTTAACGGACAGAGGCCCAAAATCCGTAGAAGTGATGCGTTTTGTGGCAAAAGCATATGAAAAAGGAGCCGTCCGTTATGTCCCGGGAAATCATTGCAACAAACTGTATCGTTACTTAAAAGGAAACCCCGTAAAAGTGATGCACGGACTGGAAACGACGGCAGCCGAACTGAAAGAGCTGTCTCCCGCCGACAGAACGGAAGTCTCCAGACAATTCATCCGCTTATATGAGTCAGCGCCGCTTTATGACATTTTACATAATGGCGATCTCGTTGTCGCCCACGCCGGCATAAAAGCTGACGATATCGGTAAATACTCGCGTAAGGTAAAAGAATTTGTTCTGTACGGCGATATCACGGGTGAAACGCATCCCGACGGCAGACCCGTCAGAAGAGACTGGGCCGCCGCTTATGAAGGCAAGGCATGGATTGTTTACGGCCATACCCCGGTAAAACGCCCACGGATCGTCAACCGTACAATCAACATTGATACAGGATGCGTCTTCGGCAATCAACTGACAGGCTTTCGCTTTCCGGAGCATGAAACCGTCTCTGTGGAAAGCTCAATGCCCTATGATGCTTCACGATTTCGCGAGGATCACGGAAGGCAGGCATGAAAAAAAGCCCGAAACCGGCAAACGGTTCGGGCTTTACATGTGTTCAATTAATGTTTTCATATCGTCAGGCACCGGGGCGTGAAAAACGAGCGTTTCTCCGGTCATGGGGTGTACGAATGAAAGCCGCTCACTGTGAAGAGCCTGCCGCGCAATTCCCTCATTTTTTCCGCCGTACAGTGTATCACCGACTAACGGGTGGCCGAGGTAGCTCATGTGCACCCGGATTTGATGCGTCCGCCCCGTTTCCAGCCGCAGGGCTGCAAGCGTAAACGCATGTCCCGCTTTTTCCGTTTGAAAATGCGTCACCGCTCGTTGTCCCTCCGGCGTTACCATCCGCTCAATAATACTGTCGTGTTTTCTTCCGATGGGCGCGTCCACCGTTCCTTCCTTCTGCAGCATGATACCGTGTACGACAGCGAGATACCGCCTGCTGACAAGCCCCTTCTTCTGCGCTGCCGACAAAAGAGAATGGGAAAGCCGATGTTTGGCGATGAGCATCGCCCCCGATGTATCCCTGTCAAGGCGGGTGACAAGATGAACCGTTGATTGCACACCGCTTTTTCGGTAGTGGCTGATCACTCCGTTAGCGATGCTCTCCGACGGGTGTTCTCTTGATGGAATTGAGGAGACATACGGCTGTTTATTGACCACAAGCACATGGTCATCTTCATAAAGAATATCAAGAGGAACCGGCTCAGGCACAAGCGTTTCACTCACATGCTCCTTCGGAAATTCAATCTTAAGCACGTCTCCTTCCGCTAACACGGCGCGGACGGTTACATGCTCTCCGTTCACAAGCAGGTCTCCCCCGCCGAATTTAATGTCAGCGAGAAGCCGCTTTGAAATGCCGAGCTGCGCCGTATATTCTTTTACCGTCATGCCGGCTTCCCGGGCAGTCATGTTCTTTTGGATAAAAAAGTTGTCCAATCCGTTTCCTCTTTCTATTCGCCTTTTCCGATAAAGGAATCCTGCACCCTTTTCCAAAACGGAAAAGGACGGAATCTTGCAAATCTGACTTTTTCATTTGCCACACGGCATAGAATGGACTTGACATCCTTATGCAGCAAGGTTAAATGATCAATTGTGACTTGAAAGTCGACGTCGTTTCTCGGTTTGATGACACAGTTATGATGATCGGGAAGCAAAAGCGGCGAGCCGACAGTCCTGAACACTCTGTTGTTGATGGATGCCATTTCTGCAAGCTGAATCGCTCTGATGGAAGGGTGGATGATCGCGCCGCCTAACGCCTTATTATAAGCCGTGCTTCCGGAAGGCGTGGACAGACATAAACCGTCCCCCCTGAACGTTTCAAACAGCTGGCCTTTAATTTCCACGTCAGCGACGAGACTGCCTTCTATGCTTTTGATCGTACATTCGTTCAAAGCCAGATACCGCTCCTCACGCTCTTCATCATGATAAGTGACAATCACCTCAAGAAGGGGATACTCCACGGTATGATACGGCGTTTTGGCAATAGCCAGAACGAGCTTTTCTATCTCCTGCGGAACCCAATCGGCATAAAAACCCAAATGCCCCGTGTGAACTCCGACAAACGCCGTTTTATCGAGACGGTCGCTGTACCTGTGAAATGCGTAAAGAAGCGTTCCGTCACCGCCGACGGAAATCACGATTTCCGGCTCTTTTTCATCCAAGGTCATATCAAAATCGAGTAAATACGCCTGTATTTTGCTTTTCAGTGTATCTGAAACCTCGTCTCCTTTTGAAGAAACGGCAAATTTCATGCCATTCCCCTCCTTTCCTACTGGTGGTCTCCCGCTTTTTTCTTTCGCGAGAACGCGGCTTGGGCTTCCTGGATTTCTCCGCGGATTTCTGACATTTCTTCATCGAGCCGGGATGCGGCTTCTGAGGCCCGCTGCAGCCTCAGCTTTACTTTTTCGGGAATGTTCCCGCTGTATTTGTAATTCAGTGAATGCTCAATGGTTGCCCAAAAGTTCATGGCAAGCGTCCGAATCTGTATTTCCACAAGAACGTGCTTTTCTCCGGACGTTGTTTGTAAAGGATATAAAACGACAAGGTGGTAAGACCGATATCCGCTTTCCTTATGCTCTGCTATGTAATCCCGCTTATCGACAACGGTAAAATCTTTTCTGGCAAACAGCATATTTTTGACGATCTGGATATCATCGACGAATTGGCACATAATACGCAGCCCCGCGATATCCTGCATCGTTTCAATCTGATGAAGCGGTATGCTTTTTCGTCTCGCTTTTTCAAGTATGCTCGCCACCGGCTTCACGCGGCCTGTCACAAACTCAATCGGTGAGTGGTCATCTTCATACTCATAAAGGGTTCTGACGCCTTTCAGCTTCACCTTTAATTCTTCAACAGCCTGGCGGTATGGCGCTAGAAATTGCTCCCATTGTTTGTCATCCATCGTACATCCCCCAATTCCGAACCTGTTCTAAAGAAATACGTTTTTCACTTTTTCTTCCATATCTCCGTAGTTTGCATTATCTTTAATATTTTCAAGAAGATAATCGAGTTCTTCATGCAGCCCTGAAAGTTCAACCGTTTTTCCGCCGGCCTCAAGGACCGCCGGTTTTCTTTGGTCTAAGGCTTCTTTCAGATCCGGCCAGATATGTTCTTTTATAATGACATATTCAAAAGAGTCAGCTGATTCAAGTATGTATACAAAAGCAAAGTGATCGGAATCAACAAGCATTTGACCTGAGGCTTTGCGTTCCGCTCCGCTTAAGTCCTCTCCGCACTTCAAGCGGAGCGCGTCTTCTGTTAATGATGCATTTTGGATTTCAATTCTCTTTTGCATAATGTTCTCCTTTTTTAACAAAGTACAGCATTTATTTTATCATATCAAGGTCGATATTGATAAACGTAACCTCTAAAGAGATAATGGGAATTATACAATTTTTCGTCCTGAAAGGAAGACTGTCATGACCCAAGAAATAGAAATTGAATTCAAAAACCTGCTGACAAAATCAGAATTTCTGAAGCTGAGTGAAGCACTCTGCATGAAAGAACATGATTTTAAACAGCAGGTCAATCATTATTTCGACACGGAAGATTTTTCCCTGAAACAAAAAAAATCAGCACTCCGCATCCGAGAAAAAGACGGCGCGTTCGTTCTGACGTTAAAAGAGCCTGCCGCGGTCGGTCTGCTGGAAACCCACCAAGAGCTTGCGGCACCTGATCTTGACGTCTTCAAGATTCCGGATGGCCCCGTCAAACGTCAGCTGGAAGGTCTCGGAATCAACTCAGAACACATTTGCTATTTCGGAACGCTGTCGACCGCACGCGCGGAAAAAGAATCAGAAAAAGGCTTAATCATTTTAGATCACAGCCGATATTTAGAGAAAGAAGACTTTGAATTGGAATTCGAAGCTGCTGACTGGGATGAAGGAAAACGGGCGTTTGAACAATTGCTCAAGCAATTCGGCATCCCAGAGCGGATCACGAAAAATAAAATCCAGCGTTTTTATGAACAGAAACAAAAAAAGGTGGAATGACACAGTGAATATCACGAATTGGGCGGCCCTTCTCCAGCTGCAATCAATGGCGCTGCAATCAATCTCTCATACAAGCACGGCTTCAGGCGGACAATCTTCAGAAAGCCCGCTTGCAAATTTCAGCGCGCTTCTCAGCCAGTATACGGACACAGCCGTCCGGCAGCAGCCGGAATCAGGAATTTTAAACGGTGTGCGGACCGCTCACGCTTCATATTCACCGAGAATTCCCGTTTCATCCGGCTCCGCGGCTGCTTCACAGACCGCTTCCCCGGGCATAAAGTCTCCGGATGCGGCTTCTGATATCAGCACCGGAAACTTTTCAATAGACAGCGCCATTCAGAAAGCGGCCGAAAAATACGGAGTGGACGAAAAGCTGATCCGCGCGGTTATTAAACAGGAATCAGGCTTTGATCCGAAAGCGGTCAGCGGTGCGGGGGCAATGGGACTGATGCAGCTCATGCCTTCCACGGCAGAATCACTCGGGGTGTCAAACCCGCTTGATCCCGTCCAGAACGCTGAGGGCGGCACAAAGTACTTAAAGCAGATGCTCACGAAATACGACGGAAATGTATCTCTGGCGTTAGCCGCCTACAACGCAGGCCCCGGCAACGTAGATCGGTACGGAGGCATTCCGCCGTTTAAGGAAACACAGCAATATGTCAAAAACATAACCAAACAGTATTACGCGTAAACCAGAGAGGCTTCCTTCGCCCTCTGGTTTTTTTGCGGAGTGAAATCTTACACATGAATGAAGGCGATGTGATATGATATGAAATACAAGCGCCTGACAGAAAGGCACTTTGTTTGTAGAAATAAAATGTTATTGCTAAAATATACAGTAACTGAAGATAGTAAAACTGAAAGATAAATTCGCAATGGGAATTATGATTCCTATTAGCCATATAAAGGAGTAGTCAACATGGGACAATCGTTTAACGCACCATATGAAGCGATTGGAGAGGAACTTCTATCGCAACTTGTTGATACTTTTTATGAGCGTGTCTCGTCTCATCCCTTGCTGAAGCCGATATTTCCAAGTGATTTGACTGAAACGGCCAGAAAACAAAAGCAATTTTTAACCCAGTATTTGGGCGGACCTCCTCTTTATACTGAAGAGCACGGACATCCCATGCTCAGGGCAAGGCATCTCCCCTTTCCGATTACGGACGAGAGGGCTGATGCGTGGCTAAGCTGTATGAGCAAAGCGATGGATCAGGTCGGGCTGGAGGGCGATATTCGTGAATTTCTGTACGGGCGTCTGGAACTGACGGCCAGGCATATGGTAAACCAGTCAGAAGCGGAGGATCGATCATATTGACGAATTATCAGCATGAGCAATACTTCGCCCATTGCCACGGACATCCAAAAAAACCGCTCGAAATTTACATGTTTGTCGACCCTTTATGTCCTGAATGCTGGTCGCTGGAGCCCGCCATAAAAAAATTAAAAATCAAATACGGACGTTTTTTTACGCTGCGGATCATAGTTTCCGCGAGCATTACAACGCTGAATAAGCAAAAGCGGAAAAAACACCTCCTTGCCGAAGCTTGGGAAAAAATTGCGAACCGTTCCGGGATGCCCTGTGACGGAAGCCTTTGGCTTGAGCAGGATCAGCCTCTTTCATCGCCCTACCTTGCCGCACTCGCTTTAAAAGCGGCCGAACTGCAGGGAAGAAAAGCGGGCATTCTGTTTCTCCGCAGCATGCAGGAAAGCCTGTTTGTTTCCAAGCAGAATATTACGGATGAAGACGTTCTTTTAGAGATTGCCGAAAAGACGAAATTGGATGTTGAAGAATTCAAGCGCGACCTCCATTCGCAAAGCGCGGTAAAAGCGCTTCAGTGCGATATGAAAATCGCGGCGGAAATGGACGTCACCGTCAACCCGACATTGACGTTCTTTAACAGCCTGCATGATGATGAAGGGCTGAAGGTTCCCGGCAACTATTCTTATGACGTATACGAAGAGATCTTATTCGAAATGCTCGGGGATGAACCAAAACCTTCTGAAACGCCGCCTTTGGAATGTTTCATTGAATATTTCCGGTTTGTCGCATCGAAAGAAATCGCACTCGTTTATGATTTGAGTCTAGAAGAAGTTGAAAAAGAAATGAAAAAACTGGCATTCGCCAAAAAGGTCGCCAGAGTGGAAGCAAAGCACGGTCTGTTTTGGAAATCTCTGGCCGGCACCCAGGAGGATGTCACCTGTTGTGATCATTAAAAAAAGCTGATTCCTTACGGAGCCGGCTTTTTTTGTGCAAATAAAGAAACCGCGCCGGGATAAGCGCGGTTTCATATGTCTTAACGACAACAAAGGGGATGGGAGAAATTTTTCACGGTCAAACAAAGGGGTAATGTTTGTTTGTGATCAATTTCACATCCTTATCATATCAAATCTTGTCGAGTTTTGACAAGCCATAAGATTAATGTTCATATTTTTGTCACAAAACATAACTGACTGCTTGTTTTCATAGAATATATCAATGAAAAACAAGGAGGGAAATCAATGCTCCGCACCGTATTAATCATCGGAATGATTGTGTTTTTCTTCTTTTTAAACCTGCTGGCCATGATGCACATGCTGCCGATTTACATTACATCTCCCCTGCTGTTTCTGTCCATATTGTTTGCCCTGTATCGGCTGAATCACAGAAAAACATTTAAAGGGTTTTAAAAAAAGCCTGCGCATCTTATGCACAGGCTTTTTTGAATTACGAAGGGTTCACTTTCGAAAGAAGCTCTTCCATTTCGTTCAGTTTCTCTTCAAACATTTTGCAGGCCGCCTCGATCGGTTCAGGCGATGTCATATCGACTCCCGCTTTTTTCAGTATGTCGATCGGATATTCCGAGCTTCCCGCTTTTAAGAATTCGGTATAGCGCTCCACCGCAGGCTTGCCTTCTTTTAAGATCTGGCTGCTCAGCGCTTGGGCCGCACTGTAGCCTGTCGCATATTGATACACATAATAATTGTAATAGAAATGCGGAATTCTTGACCATTCCAGACTGATTTCTTTATCAATCACCATGTTGTCACCGAAATACTTTTTATTCAGATCATAATAAAGTTCGTTCAGCAGTTCAGGCGTTAGCGGCTCGCCTTCCTGTGCTTTCGTATGAATCAGATGCTCAAATTCAGCGAACATCGTCTGTCTGAACACTGTGCCTCTGAATCCTTCAAGCATGTGGTTGAGCAGGTACAGACGCTGTTTTTCATCCTTTAAGCTGTTCAGCATATATTCACCGAGCAGCGCTTCATTGGTCGTTGAAGCAACTTCAGCGACAAAAATGCTGTAGTTACCGTACGGATACGGCTGATATTTTCTCGTATAGTAGCTGTGCACGGAATGGCCGAACTCGTGAACGAGCGTAAACAGATTATTGACATTGTCATGCCAGTTCATCAAGATGTACGGATTCGTGCCGTATGTACCGGACGAATAAGCACCGCTGCGTTTTCCTTTATTTTCGTATATATCGACCCAGCGGTTTTCAAGTCCTTCTTTTAAAATAGACGCGTATTCCTCGCCCAGCGGAGCAAGTCCTTTGAGCATATAATCTTTCGCTTCCTCATATGTGACCTTCATTCCCGAATCTTTTACAAGCGGTGTGTAAAGGTCATAAATATGGACTTCATCAAGGCCGAGAACCTTTTTCCGCAGGTCAATGTAACGGTGTAATAACGGAAGATGTTTATTGATCGTTTTAATAAGGTTATCGTAAACTTCTTCAGGGATGCTGTTATTGGATAAAGCCGCTTCCCGTGCTGATTTATATTTTTTCACACGGGCGTAAAAATTATCTTTTTTCACAGTGCCGCTGAGTGTAGTCGCCATCGTGTTTTTATACTGTCCGTATGTTTTATATACGGCTTCAAATGCGTTTTTGCGGACTTCACGATTGCTGCTTTCCAGGAAATTAATAAAGTTGCCGTGTGTGATTTGAGTTTCCTTGCCGTTTTCATCTTTAATCGACGGAAACGTAATATCGGCGTTATTTAAAACACTGAATGTATTGGAAGGCGACGACAGCGCTTCTGAGGCTTCCGCAAGCAGGGCCTCTTCTTGTTCGCTCAGCACGTGCGGACGCTGTTTTGTAATTTCTTCAATTGCATGGGAGTAAAGTTTAAGCTCCTCTTTTTCCAGAATAAACTGGTGCAGCTTGTCCTCCTGAATCGCCAGAATTTCCGGTTCAATGTAAGCAGTCGCGCTGGCAGCCTGGGAATACAGGCTTGCGGCTTTGTCGTTCAGCCCTTGGTAGAAAGAATTTCCCGTATCCTGGTCTGAGCGCATATGCGCGTATGCATAAAGTTTCCCAAGGCGGTTCGTCACTTCATCCTGTGCCGTAAGCGCCGCGTATAAATTATCAGCCGAATGAGCAAGCGTGCCTTTAAAAGAAGATAAATTCGGGATTAATTCTTTAACTGCTTGAAATTCTTTATTCCAGGCCTCATCACTAGGAAAAATATCCTCTAGTCTCCATGTATGCTCTGCCTTTACTTCACTTCTGTCAGGCAGCTGTGCTGCTTTATTTTCCTCAGTCATGGTGATCCCCCTCGTTTTCTTTACTTCAAGCCAATTGAAAAAACGATTGTTTCTCCAAAAACTTGTGTTGTGATTATCTTCCGGCTTTTCACTGCCTTTTGTCAAATCATATGCGGCATATAAGACCGAGCATACCAATAATACAGTGAAAAAACGAAAACAAACTGCTTGTACGCCCCTCACATTCGCCACCACCTTGACGTTAGGGTGAACGAAATGAAGCATTCTCATTCCCCAAAAAAGAGCAGATCCCGCCGGCGCAGCTCTTCTGCCGTTTGAGGGAGCTTCCGTTGAGATGAGGGCATATATACTTCATTCTCAATTTCCCTTAAAAAATCCTGCAAGCATAAGAAATCAGCATATTGTTTTACCGCCATTCTGATAAGGCTATCTTGTGAACCATACCGCATCCGGATCTCCTTACGCCTGATTTTCTGCCGTAAATCATGAACCATGCCGGATATTCGGATCGGCGCGCCTTTTTTAGAAAGTTCCGCAAGCCGCAAGTATAAATGGCCCTGCCACACAAAAACGGGACTTGCAAACACAAAGCCCGCTGAAACGGGAATAAACACTTCAGAGGGGAGAAATGGAAATGCAACCTGATGTCTTTCGTAAAAAAGACGCCGGATAAGACCGGCCTCTTCAGATAAAAACCGCCCGCTTTTGCTGCGGAAGCCGGCTACGGCACGTCCCCACGAGGGAAGTCTGACGCTGTGCCGCCCTTCCGGATGACAAATGTCTTTCAGGTTTGCTTTGTGAAGAGGGATTGCGGTTAAGCCGGCATAAGAATAGCCGGTGTAAAACGGAGTGATGGAATGCAGCCTGTAAAAGGAGCGGGCGTCGGGGCAGTAAAACAGTAAGGAGGAAAATGAATGGACTTCAAAGAACTGCCAGTGAAAAGCAGAAAGCCGGAAAAATTGCGCGGCCATCCGTTTTAACCGTTTTGCTCCGATGATCCAGACCGGCCGGTACCCGGCGTTTTTCAGGCCTGCCGTCCGGCTCTTTAAAGAGTCCGCCGAAAGGTTCGCACATTGAAATTCAAAAGCCAGCCTCTCTTCTCCGCTTTCCGCCGTCAAGTCAGGCCGCTGTCCCGCGGAAGTCAGATACGGTTCCAGGCTGACGCTGCACCCTTGTGTCTTTAACCAGAGAAAAAGCTGCCTTTTTCCTTCCAGATGGTATTCGCTTTCAGGTTCGGATTCCCCCGGACACAGCCTGCTTTTTTTATGAGCGAAGTGCGGCAGTTTCTCCCGTCCCAGTTTGATATCAAGCTCACTTTCGCAAACGGGGCAGAACCAGCGTTTCTTTCTCAGCTCCGCCGCTTTTTCCTTTGAATAGCTTCCGGCCAGCTGAATGAGCCGTCCGTCGGCAGTCACAGCACTGAACATGTTGCATCTTCTCCTTTCCTGAATCTTGTTATATTCAGCAGGAAGAAGATATAATCCTGTTTGCGGATGAGAGCCGTTATACGGTTTTCATCCGCTCATCCTGTCATTCAGAACAAAAAAAACCGATTTCTGCTGAGAGAAATCGGTTTGTTATGATGCAAAGTGTTTTTTTATTGTATATAACGCATGATCAGCGATCACCAATTTGCCGTATTCTTCAAGACGGTGAATGCTGACTGATGATTCGTGCGCGTACTCCAACAGGATGCTTAGCTGATTTTCAACCTCTTCATCAGTTTGCTCATAAAAATCTGCATATAAATAATATCGGTCTTCAAACGAATACAGGGTCGTTTTGATTCCGTTAAGATTCAATTTTGATAGCGAGATGAGATCCTCAAAATCATCGAACCGCAAAGTGAACTGAAGCTTTTGCTCCTTATCTTCCCGGCTCTCGGCCTGCTCTTCTTTCTGGAAATCATCAAGTAAAGCATCGAGATTTTCATCTGCCGGCTCTTGTTTTTTATCTTCCGGGATCGGCAGTTCGAGTTTTTGTCCGTCCTTGGAAAGCTGGGCTTTTGTTACGATTATTTCCAGTCCTTTGTCCAATGCCTGAACCTGAATCCAAAGAGGACCCTCGACAGCGAATTCCTCTTCATCATGCACTTCATCCATGACTTCCCAGAACAGTTCTTCACTGCGCTCGCGATTGTACCAGATTTCTTCCCTGTCAAAACCGCGATCTTCAATATCACCATAAGACATATAAAATTTTACAGTATGCTCATTAATTCTTTCTATTTCCATTTTGCCAACCTTCCCTTCTTTATAAGATGTTGAAGGGACATCTAAGCTCCCGATGAATAGTACTTTACTACACTTTACCCATTCCGTCCACATCTTAACCTTATAGAAGACAGCGCAAATTCTTTATATTTCTATTTTATGATAAAACAGTTATAAAAGAAATAAAAAAGCATTTTCACACCGAAAAACAGGCTTTCTCCCGGTTCCCATCATAAATAGCGCACCGCTTCATATATTAGCTGTACAAGCAATCGATCTATAAGCGAGGTGTTACCATGCCGCACGATTACCTGCTGTCCCTTCTGCTCATTATCGGAATTGACCTTATTCTCGGCGGTGACAATGCCGTCGTCATCGCGATGGCCAGCCGGAATCTGGCCCATAAACAAAGACAGCAAGCGATCATCTTCGGAACGTTTATCGCAGTCGTCTTGAGAATCGTTCTGACGAGCGCTGCGGTCTATTTATTGAATGTTCCTTTTTTGCAATGCGCAGGCGGGGTATTTTTATTGTATCTCGGCTATCAGCTTCTGATTGAGAAGAAAGATGCGCAGCATGTGAAAAGCAGTTCTTCTCTTTGGAAAGCCATCCGCACAATCGTTCTGGCTGATATCTTTATGTCGCTTGACAATGTCATCGCAGTAGCCGGCGCTTCTCACGGTGACCTGACACTTGTAGTGATCGGTCTCTTCATCTCGGTGCCGATTATCATTTGGGGCAGCAAGCTCGTTCATGCCGCCATGGACAAAATGCCTTTATTGATGTACGCCGGAAGCGGTCTTCTCGCATTTACCGGCGGTGAAATGATTGCCGGAGACAGCAAGCTGTCATTTTTCATGGCAGAACACGGCATTATACAAATGATGCTGCCGATTTTGACCGTCGTATTTGTTATCCTCGCCAGTATGATTTACCAGCAGACCGAAAAATAACAAAAAGCCCAAACCGCGATGGTTTTGGGCTTTTTCCATGCTTATCGTAAGCTTATATCAGTTGGCAAGACGCTGTGCTTCTCTTAATTGGAAAGAACGCACTTTTCTTGGCAGGAATCGTCTGATTTCATCTTCGTTATAGCCGACTTGCAGACGTTTTTCATCAATGATGATCGGACGGCGGAGCAGTCCCGGATGCTCATTGATCAAAGTATATAAGTCTTGAAGCGGCATAGATTCAACATTTACGTTCAGTTTCTGGAATACTTTAGAACGGGTAGAGATAATTTCATCCGTACCGTCTTCAGTCATACGCAGAATCTGCTTGATCTCATCAATTGATAACGGCTCGGAGAAAATGTTTCTCTCTACAAACGGAATCTCGTGCTCTTCAAGCCAAGCTCTTGCTTTTCTGCATGACGTACAGCTAGGTGATGTGTATAATGTAACCATTAATCTTCACTCCTCTAATTAGTAGGATGAACATGTTTGTATTCTCAAATTGAAATGACTTTAAAAAAGGAATCTTTATAGGTATTATACTATAAAAAAGTAAGTGTGAACAGTCTCCTGAGAAAAAAATGTGTCAATCCGGCAAATTTACGGCTGGCGGATGTTTCCCCATTCTCAATTAGCTCAGCTGATCGAAAATGTTTTTTCGTTTTTTCTCATCAATGACTTTGAGAACTTCATCCGTTTTTTCGTATGATTCTCCGTACCATTTTTCATCTTTATAAGTGTGAATGTTTTCATATGTCTGTTTCATTGCTTCAAACATTTCTTCTTCTGATTCCGTCTTAGGTGACCAGTACAGAATCTCCATTTTGTTCACTTCATTCGTAGCCAATGACCGGCGCCGATACCCGATTGACTGCGCGTGCTTGAAATGCTCTCTTTGATAAAAACGCAAGCGTTTCTGTGTATCCGTGTCATCCTCGTCAACAGGCTCCACCTCAAGCAGAATCGGCTTGTTTTTCTTTTTCAGCCTGCCGATCAGCTTGCTTCCGAGGCCTTGTCCTCTGGATTTCTTTGACACAAACAGGTAATCAATAAAGATGAAAGAGTCAAATTCCGCATACATCAGCACGTGGTACTGCCCCTCTTCTTTATGATAAACATCGCTTTGCTCCTTTAACAGAGCTTCCATATGCGCTTTTGATTTCATTTCTTCAATCGGAAAATATTCACTCAGCTTTTCGTACCAGTTCATTCATTTGCTCCTTATGGGTTCGTTGTCTTCACACTTTTAGATATACCCCATTTCCGATTGTTTAAACAATCTTACATCTATTAAGACGTGTGATCCTTTAACATGGTTTCAATTTTTTTTAAATGGTGTGTAATCGACGTTTTTGGTATAGCGGTTTGCCGCGTCCCACAATAAAAATTCGTCAATTCCTTCATCATGCAGCGCTTTAACCTGGTCTTCCACCTGGCGTTTTCCGTACTTTTGATAATTTCCGCTGCCGAGATATGATGCCGTGAAGTCCTGAAGCCACGGACGCGATACAGGCGGGTGTTTCAGCTTAGACAGTTTTTTATGTTCCACCTTCGCGTATTCTTTGACGACTTTGTAAGGCTCAAGATCCGGTTTATCAATGCCGAAATAGCTTGTCCAATGGCTCGGATAAATCATGGATGAAATGACATCGACCTGTTCTGAAATTTTGCTGAAATTCTGGCCGATCCCAGGCGCTTCCGGCAGCGTGGCTGAATAGCCGAAAATATCAACCGACACATCCGCGCCGTACGGCTTGAGTTTTTTCTTCGCATAACCGACAAAATCGGTGACGGCGTGAACGCGTTTTTGCACATTGCTGTCTGCTGTTTTTCCGTAATCGCCGTGTCCGTATGTCAGTTCGTCATCACGTTTTTCAAATCCTTCAGGAAAACGGACATAATCAAATTGAATTTCTTGAAAACCCATCTTTACGGCTTGTTTTGCAATCTTTACATTGTAATCCCATACTTCTTTCATAAACGGATTGACGAACGATTCGCCGCGGCCGTTTTTCCAGACACTTCCGTTTTTTTCTTTAAAGGACCACTCCGGCTTTTTGTTCGCGAGTTCGCTGTCTTTAAATACGACAATACGCGCGATCGGATAGATCTTTTTTTCCTCCAGCTTTTTCATCATCTTTTTTGGGTCTTTGATGTACGGCTTGGCGATTTTGGCATACTCAGAATGGCCGTCCGGCTTAAAGGTGAGGTTTCCGTTGTCGTCCTTGACATCAATCACCATTGTATTGAGCTCCGTTTTGTCCACAAAGTCTGTCAGCTCTCCGAATTTGCTTCCTCCCGCTGAATGCCCTGTGACGTAAATGCCCCGCACCTTATCAGGATGTGAAAAATGCAGCCCTGACGGATAAGCGAACCGTGCATTTGATTTCGGCAGTTCTTTTTCGGCCAGCGCTATTTTTACAAGCGGCTGCTCCTCTTTCGCAGCGGCGTGTGCCGGATAAGCGGCTGCACTGATAAACAGTCCCGCACAAATGACGCACAAAATGGTTTTCATACTGATCTCCCCCTTTTTTTCCATTATAGAAAAACGGAAGCAGGCTTAATAAACTTGAATGTGCGCAAAAAAATCCTCCAAGACTGAGTCTTGGAGGATGATACGTTTATAGATAGGTTTTAAATTCATCTTCTGTGCACATGACAAAATGTCCCGGTTTCACTTCTCTGAATTCCATCTTTTCTCCGTCTTGCAGCTGATGAATGGACGGATCGTATTTCTTTCGCGTGCGATTTCTTTCATAGTCCGGATCAGGGAGCGGGATAGCGGACAGCAATGATTTCGTGTATGGGTGAAGCGGGTTTTCGTAAAGCTCATCCGCCGGCGCAAGCTCCACCAATTTTCCGAAATACATGACGCCGATGCGATCGCTGATGTATTTGACCATTGATAAATCATGGGCGATAAACAGGTAAGTGAGCCCTTTTTCTTTCTGCAATTCTTTCATTAAATTGACGACTTGCGCCTGAATGGAGACATCAAGCGCCGAAATCGGTTCGTCCGCGATGATAAACTCCGGATCAACCGCCAGCGCTCTGGCGATTCCGATACGCTGGCGCTGTCCGCCCGAAAATTCATGCGGGTAGCGGTTGGCGTGCTCTTTATTTAAACCGACCGTTTCCAGCAGTTCGTGAACCCGCTGCATCCGCTCTTTTTTCGTTTTTGCCAGGCGGTGAATATCTATTCCCTCGGCAATAATGTCGGCGACTGTCATTCTCGGATTTAAAGATGCGTACGGATCCTGGAAAATCATCTGCATTTTCCGGTTAAACTCCAGCAGCTTCTTGCGGGATTTTTTCCCGTGGACATTTTCCCCGTTAAAGAGAACTTCCCCGCCGGTTGCCTCATACAGCCGGATAATGCTGCGGCCCGTCGTTGATTTACCGCAGCCTGATTCTCCGACAAGGCCGAGCGTTTCGCCTTTATAAATATCAAATGACAAATCATCTACGGCTTTTACCGTTCCTTTCTGCGTGAAAAAATGCTGTTTTAAGTGTTTGATTTCGAGAAGCTTCTCAGTCATTTTTTTCACCTTCCTTCATTAAAACAGGATGCTGATACGTATTCGGAAGCTGACGGATTTTAGCCTTCACCGCTTCAGGGGGCTCGACCTTAGGCGCATCAGGATGCAGAAGCCACGATTTCACGAAATGCGTATCAGACACTTTATACATCGGCGGTTCCTGTTCAAAGTCAATTTTCATCGCATATGAGCTGCGGAGCGCAAATGCATCCCCTTTCGGAGGATTCGTCAGATCAGGCGGCGTGCCCGGGATAGCCGTCAGTTTTTCCTGATCGGTGCTGTCCAGGCTAGGCATTGAGGCAAGCAGTCCCCACGTATACGGATGGCGCGGATCATAAAAGATTTCATCCACCGTGCCCGATTCGACGACCTGACCCGCGTACATGACGGCGACCCGGTCGGCGACATTGGCGACAACGCCGAGATCATGCGTGATAAAAATGATAGACGTATCAATTTTCTTTTGCAGATCTTTCATCAGCTCAAGGATCTGTGCCTGAATCGTCACATCAAGCGCTGTTGTCGGTTCATCGGCAATTAACAGTTTCGGATTTGCCGCAAGCGCCATCGCGATGACGACACGCTGTCTCATCCCGCCTGAAAATTCATGGGGGAATTGGCCGATCCGTTTTTCGGGCATCGGAATCCCGACGAGATCAAGCAGCTCTATGGCGCGCTTTTTCGCGGCTTCACTTGAGATTTTTTCATGTTTGAAAAGCACTTCCGTAATTTGTTTGCCGACTCTCATCGTCGGGTTCAGAGAGGTCATCGGATCTTGGAAAATCATCCCGATGTCCTTTCCTCTGATGGCCTGCATTTCTTTTTCGGACATCGGCACGATATCGCGTCCGTCAAAAAGAATCTGTCCTCTTTTAAAGTAGCCCGGCGGCATCGGGATCAGCTTCATAATCGCTTGGGAGGTCACACTTTTTCCGGAACCTGACTCCCCCACGATCGCAAGCGTCTCTCCTTTATTCAAATGAAAATTCACGCCGCGGATTGCCTGTACCTCTCCGCCGTATGTTTTAAATGAAATGGCTAAGTCTTTTACTTCTAGCAAGCGTGTCACTCATATCACTCCTTATTTGCGTAACTTAGGATCCAGCGCGTCTCTTAACCCGTCGCCGACAACGTTAAAACCGAACATCGCCAAGCAGATAAAACCGGCAGGGAAAAACAGACGCCAAGGGTAATAGGTTAATGCAGGCAATCCGTCTGAGGCCATCGTTCCCCAGCTCGCAAGCGGCGCAGGTACGCCGAGGCCCAAATAACTTAAAAACGCTTCTGTAAAAATCGCCGTCGGAACCGTCAGTGTCATCGTTACGAGGATAGAGCCCATCGCGTTCGGGACGATATGCTTAAACAAAAGCCGGCCGGTTTTGGCGCCGAGTGTCTGTGAAGCAAGCACATACTCCTGATTCTTTAATTGCAGCACCTGTCCGCGGACGATCCTCGCCATATTGATCCAGCCCGTGATCGTCATGGCGACGATAATGGTCAGCAATCCTTTCGGCAGAACAACCATCAGCAAAATAACCATTAATAATGAAGGAACAGCCCACAGAATGTCGGCGATGCGCATCATCACTTCATCTGTGCGTCCGCCGCGGAATCCGGAAATGCTGCCCCAGATTACGCCGATTAATAAATCAAGCACGGCAGCTGCGACACCGATAAAGATGGAAATCCTCGCGCCCACCCATGTCCGGACGAATATATCCCTTCCAAGGTCATCCGTGCCGAACCAATGATCTTTCGACGGCGCTTTATCCGCATTTAATAGATTGGTAGTGGCATAATCATACCTTGAAAAGACAGGCGCAAAAATCGCCATCAGAATAATAAGAACGATCAGTACGAACCCGACCATCGCAAGCTTATTGCTGCGGAAGCGGAGCATGGCGTCTTTCCAGAGGGAAAGGCTTTTTTTATTTATTTTTTCGGCATCGCCGGCATTAGCTGAAGCTGGTTCAAACATATTTTTAGGAATGTTCTGCATGGTCTAGGCTCCTTTCTTTGCTTTGGAAAGCTTGATTCTCGGATCGATTAATCCGTACAGCACGTCTACAATTAATACGCATAAAAGCAGGAGCACGCTGAAGAACACGGTAACTCCCATAATGACCGTATAATCACGGTTTGTAATGCTGTTTACAAAATGCGCGCCTAAACCGGGAATTCCGAAAATGGATTCAATGATGAAACTTCCCGTTAAAATGGATGCCGCCATCGGCCCCATATATGTCACGACCGGCAAAAGCGCGTTTCGCAGCGCATGGCGCACGGTGACTGACGGACGGGAAAGTCCTTTAGCTTTTGCAGTCCGTATGTAATCGCTGTTTAACACTTCAATCATGCTTGAACGGGAGAGTCTGGCAATGAACGCCATCGGCATGGAAGCGAGCGCAATAGAGGGCAGAAAGGTGTATGCCCAGGATTCCCACCCTGCGACCGGGAACAGTTCTAATTTAATTGAGAAAATATATTGCAAAATCGTCGCCAATATAAAGCTCGGAACTGAGATCCCAAAGATCGTTAAAATCGCAATGGTATAATCCTGCCATTTATTATGGTACAGGGCAGCAAGCACCCCGAAAAGCACACCGAACGCTAAAGCGAGGAGAATAGCTTCTGCACCGAGAGTGAATGAGACGGGGAAGCCTGAATTGATTAAATCATTAACACTTTGGCCTTTATATTTAAAAGAAGGTCCGAAGTCCCACATCGCCACAGATTTTAAGTAGCTGACATATTGAACGAAAAGAGGCTTGTCCAGGCCATAGTGTTCGTTTAAGTTTGCCTCAATTTCAGGCGGCAGCTTTCTTTCGCCGGAAAATGGTCCGCCCGGCGCTGCCTGCATTAAGAAGAATGTGGCGGTCACAATCACAAACAGCGTGATGATCATGTAAATGAATCGTTTACCGATATATTTCAGCAAGGTGAACACCTCCATGTTTTTTACAATTTTATACTTAATCAGTAAGAAAGGTATATGGGGACATCCTCCCCATATACCTTGGGTCTTTTGTTTTCAGAACCGTCTTTTATTCAAAAGAAGCATTTCTGAAGTAAACTTCGCCTGTTCCTGTCAAGATCACATTTTTGAGGTTTTTATCCTGCACCCAAGGATCCGTATAGAAATAAACTGGCGCGACCGGCATTGCGTCAATAAAGATCTTTTCTGCTTTTTTCAGCTCTTCGATACGTTTATCCGGATCCGTTTCAAGCTGAGATTGGTTCAGCAGCTTTTTAAACTCAGGATCTTCCCATCCGGTATCATTGTTTCCGCCTTCTTTATCACGGAACAATTCTAGGAAGTTGATCGGATCGTTGAAATCGCCGAGCCAGCCCATACGCCCGATTTGGTAATTCTGGCTGTGCAGCTTGTCGATGTAAACATTCCATTCGGAGTTATCAAGCTCAACTTTGACGCCCAAGTTCTTTTTCCACATTTCCTGTACGGCCTGCGCGATTTTCGCATGCGCGTCATCCGTATTGTAGGACAGTTTGATCGCCGGAAGGTCAGAGGCATTCTTGACGCCTAATTCCTTCAGTCCTTTATTTAAGAATTCTTTAGCTGATTTGACGTCATTGTCTTTGAAATAACCTTTTGTGTTATCCTTGAATCCCTTCATTGACGGCGGCACCGCAGCCATGGCCGGGATCTGTTCGCCCTGCGTTACATTTTTTACGATGGACGAGCGGTCGATCGCATAAGCAAGGGCTTTACGGATGTTGACATTGTTCAGCGGTTTCGCTTCTGTGTTGAATTTGTACCAATACACGCCTGCGATCGGTTCAACGTGAAGAGATCCGTCTTTTTTCAATGTCGGCAGAGATTCAGTCGGAAGCTGGCCGAGCGGCATTCCTGCCCAGTCAAGCTCACCGGCCTGGAATTTTTTCAGTTCGGTGTTGTTATTGTTAATCATCACCATGTTGATTTTCTTCAATTTCACAGCGTCTTTATCCCAATATTGATCGTTCTTTTCGAGCGTGATGGAACCGCTGTGTTTCCAGGCCGTCATTTTGAACGGGCCGTTTGACACATAATTTTCGCCCGCGTTTGTGTTCCAGTTTTTATGTTTTTCCGCGATTTTCTTGTTGATCGGCATATACGTATAGAATGAAGTTAATTGCGTGAAATAAGGTGTCGGGTTATTCAGTTCAACCTTTAATGTTTTGTCATTTACGGCTTTTACGCCTACATCATCAATCTTGCCTTTTCCTGTATTGGCAGCTTCAGCGCCTTTGATGTAGTAGAGCTGATAAGCGTATTGTGATTCGTTGTTCGGGTCAAGCGCCCATTTCCACGCATATTCAAAATCCTGCGCCGTCACAGGGTCGCCGTTAGACCATTTCGCACCGTCACGAATCGTAAATGTATAGGTCTTTCCGTCTTTGCTTGTTTCAATTTTAGATGCCATTCCTTCTTCAGGCTCACCTTTGGAGTTTACGCGTGTCAATCCTTCAAAAGTCTGGCGGATTACGCCTCCTGAAACGGAATCATTCGCTAAACCAGGATGCAGTGAGAACGGCTCGGTTTTAATATTGATATTAAGTGAAGTCTGTCCTTTGGTGTCTTTTTTACCGCCGCCTGATCCGCCGCTGAATCCGCCGCACGCACTTAATACAAGCGAGAAGATAAGCATCAAACCTACAATAGACCAACGCTTTTTCATGCACTAACCCCCTAATCAAATTTTTCAGCCTTTACTACTAAATACTCAGAAATATCAGACAAAATAACTTAATATTTTTCTAAACTTTAATTGTGTTCCGTCTTTTCTGATTATTTTATGTAAAGAAGCTGTAACAATAGAGTGAACAAGTTCATTATAATGAAATGAATAATTTATTGCAATACTATTTTCTCAATTTAAAATATTTAAATTTGGTCAGTTTTTCTGTCAAAAAGGTGATACACTTCTATAGTTTAAAGCATGACCTAACTAAATTTTTTTATTGCAATTTCCAGTTCATATTGCTTTTTACATATAATATTCGTTATACGAAATGTTGATATGCGTTATCATTTAAGCATTTTCAGTTCTTTTTGAGGATTTCCAGCCCTTAAGCAAACTGGAAATAAGCTTGTATTCCTCTGATGACATTTGGCTATAATTGATTTATAATAGATCAATCAAATACATTTGTTGTGATTGCGATGATGAAGAGTAGTACACATTTTCACCCGTTTGAAGAGAGTCTGCGGTGCTGGGAGCAGGTAACGGGCGATGTGGAATGGACTTCTGAGCAGCTGACCGAACGTTAGTAGGCCCAGCCGGAGCAGCCTCCGTTACCAACGTCTCGAGCGATTCCATTGTAATGGAATAATCAGGGTGGCACCACGGTTCATTCGTCCCTTTTTTCTACGGGAAGAATGGGCTTTTTTTATTATGTTTTAAGAAATGAGGTAAGAACTATGAAGAAAACGATTTTTTCAGGCATTCAGCCGAGCGGTTCCGTTACCCTCGGCAACTACATCGGCGCAATGAAGCAATTTGTTGATTTGCAGCATGACTACAACGGCTACTTCTGTATTGTCGATCAGCATGCGATTACGGTTCCGCAGGATCGGCTTGAGCTGCGGAAGAACATTCGCAATCTCGCGGCTCTTTACGTGGCCGTCGGACTTGATCCCGAGAAAGCGACCCTCTTTATCCAGTCGGAGGTTCCCGCTCATGCCCAGGCGGGGTGGATGCTCCAATGCGTCGCATATATCGGCGAGCTTGAGCGGATGACGCAATTTAAAGATAAGTCAAAGGGCAAAGAAGCCGTCGTGTCAGGACTGTTAACCTATCCGCCGCTGATGGCCGGCGATATTTTACTGTACGGAACGGATCTTGTTCCGGTCGGAGAAGATCAAAAACAGCATCTTGAACTGACCCGCAACCTGGCGGAACGCTTCAATAAAAAATACAATGACATCTTCACGATTCCTGAGGTGAAAATTCCTGAATCAGGCGCGCGCATCATGTCACTGGCTGATCCGCTCAAAAAAATGAGCAAATCAGATCCGAACCAAAAGGCATACATCACGCTGCTTGATGAGCCGAAGCAGCTCGAGAAGAAAATCAAGAGCGCCGTGACTGATTCTGAAGGAATTGTAAAGTATGATAAAGAAAACAAACCGGGCGTTTCTAATCTTTTGACGATCTATTCTATTTTAGGAAACACATCAATTGAAGAATTAGAAGCTAAATATGAAGGCAAAGGGTACGGTGAATTCAAAAGCGATTTAGCCGAAGTCGTTATCGGCGCATTGACACCGATCCAAGAGCGCTACCGTGAATTAATTGAGAGCGACGAGCTTGACCGCATTCTCGACGAAGGAGCGGCGCGCGCAAACAAAACGGCCGGCAAAATGGTGAAGAAAATGGAAAACGCCATGGGTCTCGGACGGAAAAGAAGATAAAGAAAAGAGGCGGGAGAATCCCCGCCTCTTTTTTAGTTCACTTTTGATTCCTGCTCCATTTCCCAAAGCTTTTCGAAAAACGGCTGCCCTTTAATCAAATTTTCACAGAACGCAAGATGTTTATCTGACCAGCCTTCAATTGTTTCATTGTAAAGCATGTCCCAAATCTCTTCAAAGCTCATCCGTTTGATCTGCTCGTACATATGCGGATTCCATTCCGTGTACCAATACACAATTTCCGCACGGTTTTTCAGCCCTTTCAGCTGGTCGAGCGCCATAAACATCAGCTGCTTGATCTGCCGCTCTTTTCTCGTCAGCCCTCTGACATGCTCCGGCGCCAATGACAAAATGTGATATTCCTTTGAAGACTCCAATTGCGCCGGCTCAAATTGAAACGATTCCGGTTCTACATCCTTTACCATTTCATAAACAAGCTGCTCCTGTCTCGGAATCAGGCGGCTCTTTCTGACCGGAATCGTATACCCGATCGTATCCACGGCAATGATGCCGATCCCGTCTGTCACGACAAAACAATACTCCAGCTTTGTCCGCTCATGATTTTTTCGAACGTATGACTTCTGGTGGACTTGGTCAAGCAGTTCTTTCGGAAGCTCCGATAAGTCGTTTTCTATGTAATGAAATAATACCGACGGCACTCTGAGCAGCGGCGTCTGATCCAAAAGCTCAACCGTGTCTTCCTTCCGCCATTCGTGAAAATGGCATACATTGTAGCCGTTTTCTTCCCCTTCAAACCAATTGACCCATACATCATGAAGAAATAACATATTCGACCCCTCACTTTATAAAAACTGTTGTCCACAGTATAGGCAAGGGATAGATAAATTATTCCATTTCGATATGAGATTTCCGCAATACGGAACTGGATTTCTGACTGCATTGCAACAAAAAAATCTCCCGTTCCGTCCGGGAGATCATTTCACATTTTTCGGATCAAGCGCATCACGCAGCCCGTCTCCGACAAAGTTAAAGCACAATACGGTAAGAAGGATCAACAAACCTGGGAATAACGGGTACCACCAAGCCTGAATCATAAGCGTAAAGTTCTGTGCATCCTGAAGCATATTGCCCCAGCTTGCGATCGGCGGCTGAATCCCGAAACCGAGATAACTCAATGTAGATTCTGCCAAAATAACCGTTCCGACCTTTAATGTGGCCGAGACAATAATCGGCCCAAGCGCATTCGGCAATATATGAGAAAAAATAATATGATGATTTTTTGTACCGATCGTCTTTGCAGCCAGTACAAATTCTCTGGAACGAAGCGATAAAAACTCCCCTCGCACAAGGCGTGCCGTTGTTGTCCAGCCTGTAAGGGAGAAAATTAAAATTAATTTATCCATTCCGGGCTGAAAAATCGTAACAAGTGTAATAAGCAAAAATATATCAGGTATGGATAATACAATATCAACGGTTCTCATGAGAACGGCATCGACAATCCCTTTAAAATATCCGGCAACGGCTCCGACAACTGTCCCGATTGTAATCGCGCCGATCACAGAAGCGAATCCGACAAGCAAGGAGACGCGCGCCCCGTACAGAACTCTCGTAAAGATGTCTCTTCCGAATTTATCAGTTCCCATTAGATGTTTTAAGCTCGGCGGCTTCAAACGATTGATAAGAGATTGACTCTCCGGAGAGTAAGGAGCGATTACCGAAGCGAATAAGGCTGACAAGATGATGATGGTTAATATAACGGCTCCGATTACAGCTAGTTTATTTTGAAAGAACTTTTCGAAAAAAATCTTCGTCATTGTTTCCGGTTTGGATTGAATATTTTCCTTTAATTTTACTTCGCTGGGGGGTGTGCCGGTATTTGGCTGTAACATTTGACCTCTCACCTCTCTTTGTTAATATTCAATGCGGGGATCAACCAGCGCATATAAGATGTCCGCAATTAAATTCCCCACCACAACCAAAACAGCTGAAATGACCGTCATGGCCATGATAACCGGATAATCCCGCGAAAAGGCTGAATCAATAAACAATTTGCCGAGACCCGGCCAAGTAAAAATCTGTTCTACCACTACCGCTCCCCCGATAAATGACGGTATCATCAGACCAAAAATAGTGATGACAGGAAGAAGTCCGTTTCTCAAACCGTGTTTAAAGATCACTTTATTATCTCGGAATCCTTTCGCACGCGCCGTTCGTATATAATCCTGTTTTAACACATCAAGCATACTGGATCTTGTGTATCTCGTTATCCCTGCCATGTCTGCCGTGGCGAGCACAAAAGCAGGCAGAATCAAGTGATGCAATCGGTCAAATATGTTAAAGTCAGCATTCAAAGTGCTTACTCCGCCAGTGGGAAACCACCCCAGATTTACAGATAAAACCATGATTAAAATCAAACCGAACCAAAAATTCGGAATGGCAAGCCCTAAAAATGAAGTAACAGTTATCCCGTAATCCAATTTTGAATAAGGACGTTTCGCTGACAGAACACCAAATGGAATAGAAATAAGAAGAGCGACAAGGGTTGAGAAAAGCATAAGCACAATCGTATTCGGTAAGCGGGATAAGATAAGTTCAGAAACTGGAGTGCCTTTCTTGACGATAGAAGTCCCGAAATCCCCTTGCAGCATATTCCCCAGCCATTTCACATATTGAACAGGTTCCGGATCATTCAACCCGTATTTTTCAATGAATTTTGCCCTGTCCGCTTGACTGATTGTAGGGTCCATCATAAGTGACATCGGGTCTCCCGGCGCTGCTTTCATGATGGCAAACGACAAAATTGTAATGCCTAAGAGAATCGGCAAGGACATTAATGTTCGCCGTAAAATATATGTAACCATGTTCTTGTCCCCTTTTTAAATAGGATAAGAGAGGAAAGGAACCTCCTTCCCTCTCCAGGGCTTTTGCTATTTTTGATCCAGCCACCATTTTTCAATATTGTACAAGTCATTTTTAGGGTGGAATACATAGCCTTGTAAATTATTCGGCATCGCTCTGTGGTAATTGTAATAGAATAAGAAGCTGTACGGCTGATCTTCAGCAATCAATTTGTATATCTCTTCATATTTCTTTTGGTATTCTTTTCTGTCTGTAATTGTCTTCGCTTCTTCAAGCAGCTTATCGACTTTCGGGTTTTTATACCAGATATTATTCAGCCCGTTTTTCGATTGGCTTGAATGGAAGATAGAGAACTGATCCGGGAACGTTGCAAGACTCCATCCGAGAAGAAGAGCGTCATAATCCCAATTAGGGGCACTTGTCTGTTCGATTAACGCACTGAATTCAACAATTCGCGGTTTAGCCTCGATTCCAACTTCTTTTAATTGCTGCTGAACGACAACAGCTAAATCTTCACGAATTTTATTGCCTTGATTCGTTTTAATTTCAAATGAGAATTTTTTTCCGTCTTTATCAAGGTAGCCGTCACCGTCATGGTCTTCCCATCCGGCTTCTTTTAGCAGCTGCTTTGCTTTTTTCGGATTATAATCAAATGTCGGCACTTTAGACTTCGGATAATTCCATGACAGCGGACTCTCAGGAACATCCGCTACCTTACCGTCTCCGTTCAGCACTTGATCCACCATTGCCTGCCTGTCAAGAGCGTAAGTCAATGCCTGACGCACTTTTTTGTCTTTAAAGATCTCTTTTTTCTCATTCCAGCCGATATAGCTGTAGTTTAAACCAAGGTCAGATTTGACCTTCACATTTCCAAACGTTTTAACCGTATCAAAATCTGTGCCCGGCACAACGAAGAAATCAATATCCCCCGCTTTTAACTGGGCCACGGCCGCGTTAGAATCAGGTATTGTTTTTACTGTCACTGAATCAAGGTAAGGTCTGCCGCCAAAGTAATCATCATTTGCTTCCAGTTTGACATACTCGCCCTTTTTCCACTCAACAAACTTAAACGGACCGGAACCGATTGGATTTTTACGGTTAAATTCATTCTCTCCCAGATCTGCAACCGGGACCTTACCCAATATATGTTTTGGCAAAATGCCGTAACTGTCGAGAACGACATTATAGAAATAGGCATCTTTTTTCTTCATTTTAAACTGAATTTCATATTTTCCTTTTTTCGTTACGGATTTAAGGGACTCAAAACCCGAGCCACGCTCACCGTTGTAATCTTTGTTAAGAGGGATGCTGTAGGTGAAAACAACATCATCGGCCGTCAGTTCTTTTCCATCATGGAATTTAACGCCTTTTTTCAGTTTTACATCATACGTTAATCCCCCGTCAGCTTCTGTTACTTTTTCAGCCAGCGACGGCTTGACGTTTAATTTCTCATCAGTTTCCAATAATGTGCTGTAAAGCATTCCTTCAATATCAGAACTTGCAACATCGGTAGAATAAAGTGGATTAAAAAGTGTGGGTTCCCCGGTTGACCCGACAACCAAATCTCCGCCTTTTTGCGGTTTTCCTGCCGGTTTGGATTCGGTGCTTGTGGATTTTGAGCCGGAGCAGGCTGACAGGAAGATGGCAAACGCCATAAAAACACTTAGCATCATCAGTGCGCTTTTACGTAATTTCATATCAATTCCCCCTTTGTGATATATATGCAGCAAACTGGTTATGTAATCCGGCATACCCCCTCTCGATGCTTGTCATTTCAGGCATATAAATGGCAAGCGACGTAATGGCCGGGAGCGGCTTCTTCAAATGCCGGGATTTGTTCCTTGCAGATCGGTTTGGCCATCGGGCACCGCGTGTGGAACACGCAGCCTTTCGGCGGGTTTGCCGGGCTTGGCAGTTCTCCTTTCAGGATGATTCGTTCCCGCTTGACGGCGTCTTTTTTTCTCGTGACGGGCACTGAAGACAAAAGCGCTTGCGTATAAGGGTGAAGCGGATTGCCGTACAGCTCGTGTTTATCGGTCAGCTCCATCATTTTTCCCAGATACATGACGCCGACTCTGTCGCTGATATGGCGGACAACACTCAAATCATGAGAAATAAACAAATAGGTCAGGTTGAATTCATCCTGCAGTTCTTCCATCAGATTGATGACCTGGGCCTGAATGGAGACATCGAGTGCGGAAACGGGTTCATCCGCAATAATCAGCTCGGGATTCAACGTCAGAGCCCGCGCAATCCCGATCCGCTGGCGCTGCCCTCCGGAAAATTCGTGCGGATAGCGGTTTGCAAAGCTCGGATGAAGGCCGACTTTCGCCAGCAGCTCCTCCACTCGCTCGTTCCGCTCGCTCATGCTGTACATATGGTGAGTCTGGAACGGCTCTTTAATAATGGAACGCAGCGTTTTCCTCGGGTTAAGGGATGCGAAGGGATCTTGGAAGACCATCTGGATGTTTTTGCGGACGCTTTTTCTCAGCTTTTCTTCAGATAAGCCGGAGATATCCTGACCCTTAAAAAGAATCCGGCCGTCTGTCGGCTTGTATAAACGGATCATCGTCCTTCCCGCCGTTGATTTGCCGCATCCTGATTCACCGACGATGCCGAGCGTCTCCCCGCGCTTCAGTGAAAAAGAAACACCGTCAACAGCCTTTATATCACCGACTTTCCTTTGAAAAAAACCGGAGCGGATCGGGAAATATTTTTTTACGTCTTTCAGCTCTAAAATCGTTTCTTGGCCTGCAGCTGTCATTTTGATTGGGCACCCTCTTCCTCATATAAAAAACATCTTACAGAACGGCCGCTTTCATGCGTTATCAGCTCCGGCTGCCCTGTTTTGCATTTGTCCATCGCTTTTGAACACCTCGGGGCGAATCGGCAGCCTTCCGGAAGATTATCCGGTGTCGGGACACTGCCTTTGATCGCTTTTAATGTATCAATCTCTCCATCTATCACCGGTATGGAGTTTAACAGCCCCTCGGTATACGGATGAAGAGGGTTTAAAAATAAGTCCTCCACACTCGCGCTCTCTACGACTTGTCCGCAGTACATCACGATCACCCTGTCGGCGGCTTCGGAAACCACACCTAAATCGTGAGTGATCAGCAGAATGGAAGTATCGAATTTTTTGCAGAGGTCTTTCATCAGCTCCAATACTTGGGCTTGTATCGTCACATCAAGCGCCGTCGTCGGCTCATCAGCGATCAGAAGCTTCGGATTGCAGCTGAGCGCGATGGCGATCATCACCCTCTGTCTCATCCCTCCGGAAAGACGGTGCGGATATTCTTTCATTACTTGTTCCGCTCTGGAGAATCCGACGAGTTCCAGAAGCTCAACGGCTTTTTTGGACGCTTCTCTTTTATTCATTTTTTTATGGTATTCAAGCACTTCGGTAATTTGTTCGCCGATGGTCAGCACCGGGTTCAGGGAAGTCATGGGCTCCTGAAAGATCATAGAGACGTCATTTCCGCGGATTTTGCAATATTCGTTTTCGGTGAAGGAGGCCAGGTCCCTGCCTTCAAGCTTAATCGAGCCGTCCATAATTTTTCCGCCCGAGCTTTGGACAAGTCCCATAATAGAAAGCGAGGTGATGCTTTTGCCCGAGCCGGATTCTCCTACAAGAGCGACGGTTTCGCCTTTGTTAATGTGAAAATCAACCCCGTCGACTGCGGGGATCGGCTGTTTCTTTCTGAAAAAATAGGTCTTTAAATTATTCACTTCTAATAGTGTGCTCATGATACGCCCCTTTCTCATTCCGCTGAAGCAGAGGGAAACATACGTTTCGCTATCACAAAATATAGAATAGTCGAAAAATTTTATAGTTGTATATTATTACATCATTATTACAAAAGCAAGAATTTTTTAGGATAAATGTAATATCCTTAAATAATTTCCATTCTTTTAATCTATTAAAGCGTTGCCTCCAGAAAGGTTTTTGAAGGGATGGCCAATGCTTCTTTTACTGTTTTTTGATGGTCGGTTAAATATTTTTTTACTATATTGAATCCGACGGCATAGCCGAGCATTGAGGGGAAGTATCCTTTTCCGTATAACAGCTGGGAAAACATTCTGCTGTCTCTCGTTAAGCGGAGGTTCGGCTTGACTCTTTTTTCAAACAGAAAATCAAGCTGCTCAGGCGTATAGTAGGACGTCCATTCCGCCGTAAGACTTGAGCCGAACCGCTCATATACAGCATATTCTGCCAGCCCCTCCATCATGATTGTATCAAGAAATGTCTCGTCTTTTTCGTCCTTTGTCACATGCTCTAACCGGCAGACGTGATTATATTCATGTGTCATAAGGGCGGATACAGCTGAATTGGAACTATCCGACGATAGAAAGAGGAACATTTTGTCCCGAAAGGCCAGACCGGATTTTGATCCGAATTCCTGACGGATTTTCCGGTTTCGTTCATCGACGGGCAAAACTACGATCGGCACGTCCGGCCCGTTCCACTTCTCCTTTAAATAAGCTTCCTCCTTTTGAATATGGCTGTAGCATCCTTTTTCTTTCAGCCGTTTACTGGTCCTAACGCCGTCCTTCAAATGGCGGAACATGCCGTGGTTTTGCAGCATCCCGAGTATTGGCTTCCACTCTTTCTTATCGGCCCCTGAAAAAAGCGGCAAAAGATGCGGGGCCAGATCATTTACGGATGCCGCCTTTTCCATCCATTGATATGTCTGCTTGACGCTCATACCGGTTCGCCTCCTCTTGTTGTTATCATATGCACGCACAAAAAAACCGGCCACCTTTTTCAGGCAGCCGGTCAAAAACTGTATTATTGATATTTTTTAAAGATCAAAGTGGCATTATGTCCGCCGAAGCCGAGCGAGTTGCTGAGAACGACGTTGACATCCTGCTCGCGCGCTTTGTCCGGTACATAATCTAAATCACACTCTTCGTCAGGTGTTTCGATGTTAATCGTCGGCGGGATAATGCCGTCTTTAATGGCCATGACAGAGAAGATTGCTTCAATTCCTCCGGCAGCGCCTAACAAATGACCCGTCATTGATTTTGTCGAACTGACGGCAAGCTTGTACGCATGATCACCGAAAACGGTCTTAATGGCTTTTGTCTCATATTTATCATTGTAGTACGTGCTTGTGCCGTGAGCGTTGATGTAATCAATTTCTTCAGGCTTGATGCCCGCATCTTTAATTGCTTCCTGCATCGCTCTCGCACCGCCTTCCCCGTCTTGGGCAGGCGCGGTAATGTGGTAGGCGTCACCAGTTGAGCCGTAGCCGACAATTTCCCCGTAGATTTTCGCACCGCGGGCAAGCGCATGCTCAAGCTCTTCAAGCACGACGATCCCCGCGCCTTCTCCCATGACAAAGCCGTCACGGTTTTTATCAAACGGGCGGCTTGCCGTTTTCGGATCAGGATTTGTAGAAAGGGCTTTGTTTGCGCTGAAGCCCGCAAATGACATTCTTGTCAGCGGCGCTTCCGTTCCGCCCGTAATCATCGCATCGGCATCGCCGCGCTGAATGACTTTAAACGCGTCACCGATAGAGTTCGTTCCCGTCGCACATGCCGTCACCGTACAAGAGTTGACTCCTTTTGCTCCGAGAGCGATTGAGATTTGGCCTGTCGCCATATCCGGAATCATCATCGGAACAAAGAACGGGCTGACCCGTCTCGGCCCTTTTGTCAGGAAGATTTCGAATTGGGATTCAAGCGTTTCAAGACCGCCGATTCCGGACCCTACCCAAACGCCGACTCTCGGCGCGATCTCGTCTGTGATGTTCAGACCGGCATCTTGAACAGCCATTTTCGCGGCTACGACAGCATATTGGGTGAAGCGGTCCATTTTTCGCGCTTCTTTTTTATCCATGTGATTTTCAATATTGAAATCTTTCAGTTCAGCAGCTACTTTCGCCGGATACTCGTCCGATTCCACACGTGTGATCGGTCCGATTCCGGATACGCCGCCGATTGCATTTTTCCAGCTTGTTTCGGCGTCGTTTCCAAGCGGAGACAGGGCTCCAAGCCCTGTAACGACTACTCTTTTTTTACTCATCTTGTGTGCACCTCACCTTTTTTTATCGTCCCCAGCGTATTGCTATGGCGCCCCATGTCAATCCTCCGCCGAAACCGACCATGACGATGACGTCGCCGTCTTTAATTTTGCCTGCTTCCAGTTCCTCTACTAATGAAATCGGAATGGATGCTGCGGATGTGTTTCCATATTTATGGACTGTTTTAGACATCTTTTCAACCGGAAGCTCCAAACGTTCCCGTGCCGCTTCCATGATGCGGATGTTTGCCTGATGCGGAATCAAAAAGTCTACGTCCTCTTTGGAGAGGCCGGCTTTTTCAATGACATTTACACTCGATTCACCCATTTGCCGGACGGCGAATTTGAATACTTCTCTTCCATGCATGATTGTATGCCCTTTTTCATCTAAGTACAAGTGCTGACCGCCTGTACCGTCTGCTCCGAGCTCAAATGACAGTATGCCTCTGTCGTCGCTGACCGGTCCGATGACCGCCGCTCCGGCTCCGTCTCCGAACAGCACAGCCGTATTGCGGTCGTCCCAGTCGGTAATGCTTGAGAGCTTTTCCACGCCGACCACGAGGACATGTTTGTATGTTTGCGATTCAATGAATTGTTTGGCGGTTACGATACCGTACATAAAACCCGCACATGCGGCGCTGATATCCATCGCGCACGCTTTTTTGGCCCCGAGCTTCTCTTGTATCATACAGGAAACGGTAGGGAAAGACTGGTCAGGAGTAACCGTCGCCACGAGGATCATATCAAGCTCCTCAGCGGAAATGCCGGCCTGATCAAGCGCTTTTTGCGCAGCCTCAGCGGCCATGCCGGATGAATACATATCTTCCGCGGCGATTCTTCTTTCTTCTATACCTGTTCTCGTACGAATCCACTCGTCCGATGTATCTACCATTTGTTCAAGATCATGATTTGTCAGCACTTTTTCCGGGATATAACGGCCGACGCCAAGAATTCCAGCTTTCATTGGAAAGACTCCTTTTTTATAATGAATTTAAAACTAATTAGTTATGATCAATTATTAGTATCAGGTACTAATTCTACCCTATTTTTTTTCTGTTGGCAATATATTCGTCTAAACTATCGGACGCTGCTCCTCATAGAATAAAAGGAAGACGAAAGGAGGCTTCACTATGGATATTTTCTCCAAAATGATGTTCGGCGATTCCAGAGACCGGGATAAAGAACCGGAAGAAAACCCGGAGCAGCCTCAGGCTGAAAACGAAGAAGAGATCGATTACAACCACGTGATGAATCAGCTGGGGTCCATCATGAACTCTCTGGATCAATTAAAGCCCGTATTTAAAGACTTCGCGCCGATGGTGTCCGCTATAAAGAAAAAAATCATGTGAAAAGCCACTTCATGAAAAGTGGCTCTCTTTATTTATTCAGCTCCCCGGCATCAGATCTGCCAAGCTCATACGCTTCCGCCATGACCGATGTAAACAGGTCCATAAACGGCTGAATCATTTCCATAGACAGATCTATGCCGGATTTCTCAAGCTCCGCCTTTGCTTCCGGCAGGTATTTCATCGCGATCTGCATAAATTCAAGAGACTTTTCATGCTGCATGTGTATCCACCTCTATTCATTTGACGGCAGTTCATTTGTTCGGTTATACGTTTTTACAAGGTCTGAGATTTTGTCTTGAAATGCTTTGTCCACCAGAGGGCTGAACGTCCCCATTTCAACGACTCCTTCCCTGAAATCAAAGTTGTGATCTCCGCTCTTGAGCGTACCTTTATTATATTGCTCGGCAATTAATGTATAGGCTTTATCTACGTTTTGCACCGTGCTTGTCAGCACCGTGTTTTTGCCGAGATTCGATTGCTCGGCGACATAGCCGATGGCGTAAAGCCCGTCTTTTTTGATTTGCTGAATGACAGGAACATTATACCCGTCTCCGGCCGGATATACAACATCCGTACCTTCCGCTTTTAACTTCTCGTAAAGATGCAGCGCTTCATTGCCGTTATCCCAGTGGTCCGTAAATTCAGTATTGACGGTGATATCAGGCTTTTCATATTTCGCCCCTTTGATAAAGCCGTCTACTTCAGGCTGCCACAAAAAGGAGGCGATGACGCCGACCTCATTGGTTTTTGACATATGGGCGGCTGTCATTCCCCCGAAAAAACCCATTGCTTCTCCCATAAGATGAACGCTTGTGACATTATCGCTTTTCGCCGTTCCGTTTGCGACGACGAATTCCATGTCGGGATAATCCTTGCTGATCATATTGAAGATTTCCTCGTATTCATTTCCGTGCCCGTATAAAAGATTGACTCCTTTTTTATGAAAATCATCTATCGCTTTTAAAATATCTTCATCGGATCTGATATTTTCTTTATAATAAACGTCAACGTTAAATTCAGATTGTATCGCTAATAAACCTTTGTAACCTTTTGTGCCCCATACCAAGTCACTGATGGTATCGGGAAAAAGCATTCCGACCTTCTCAATTTTTCCTTTAAACGGAGTTTGTGCGCATCCGCTCAATAAAAGGAGGACAGAAAAGATCATGACAAGCCTGGTGATCAAGCCATGTTCAACCCCTTTTCAAACTCATAACATATATAATTGATATACGTTTATTGTAGCGGTAATGCACATAACATGGAAGGTATTTCTTAAAAAATGTCGAATATTGATGAAAATTGTCTTTTCCATTCTTTGATTTTTTCTTCCGCTTCCGTTTTTTGCGTTTTTTCTTTTATTTCCAGGGTAATAATCTGATTTTCGTCTTCTGTGCCGTATGCCTCAAGCTGATTCATCAGCCCGCAGACTGCGTCTTCTAAAAAGATCCTGCTTTCGCCATCTTCTTTTGCTTCTGTCCACGGACCGTAAAGGGGAGGAAGGATAATCGCTTTTGCCGTATCCCGCTGACCGTTTTTTTCCCAGTCTCCGTGATCCTCACTGTAAACAATCCAATATAAAGGCTCAGCCCTTTCTTCAGGCAGACACCCGCTCCCGTATTGAACGCAGATACGATCGTATTCCTTTTCACCGATTTCATCTATTATTTGAAAAAGCCCGTTTCTCGCGAGCCACATTAATCGTTCTTCTAAATACAGCTGCCTCGTTTTGTCCTCCGGTTCTGCCAAAATGACATCAACATGCACGCCCTCATCCATCAACCGTTCGCACAATGAAAGGCCGAGAAATTCGTCTGCTCCAATGATCAGCGCTGTCTTCATCACATCTGCCGCCTTTCCGGTTTTTCATTCGCACACAAGCCAAACAGCCCTCTGAAAAGAGATGGCTGTTGTATTCTATTCATTACAGGTCTTTTTCATGACTGCGGAAAAACCGGCAGATGGCTCTGTACATACGCGCAGGGTTCTCAAGCAGGTGATACGTGATATCAGTCTTGCTTCCGGTCTTTTCCCGGGCTTCTTTATACGCGTTCGCATGCAGGGTGTACGGGTACGGCGCTCCGGTCGTTCTTTGCCATATATGTACCGGCACACGGGTGCGGCAGCCGGTAATGGTCTGATAGCTCAGTGAGCTTGCCTCTTTTTCAGAAACACCGAAGCTCTGTGCCGTTTCCCTCAGAAACTGCTTATAAAAAAACTTATTTTCTTTCTCTGATTCAAAATGGGCTTGAAGGTCAAGACAAGGATCTAACATTGCGGCTGAACGGATATGCTCCGCTGAAGACTGCAGCAATTGATCGGCGATAAGGGCGCCCATGCCTTCTGCGAGCAAGTGTATTTTCGGATTGAGGGTTTCTTGTTTCAGCACATAATGAATCAGCTGTCTGGCGTAAAGGACGGCTTTTTCCGAACCCCAATGCCGTCCGTATAAATTGCTGTTAAAAATGGTGTACCCTCTGTCAAGCATCGTATTTAACAGCTGGTTTCTCCCCTCATGTTCGAGCCAAAAGCTTGAGTCCCGGCTGACAAAGTGGGTTTTGTCCCCCAGAATAAAGATACAGAAGCCGTTCGGCCGATACGGCAGATGGATGACGTTCAGCTCAGATCCGAATTGGAAAAATCTTTCCGTAATCCCCATGCCTGCCCGCCTCCTTTTACTCCTAATCTCTCTATTGGCTATCATATGTAAGAAGAATGAAAACGGATCGGATAAACTCCTATTTGCTGCTATGTTTTGGCTATTATCCCGAGCACAGGAACCGAATTTTCCATCAGACGGCCGGACAGGCGGGCACATGCCAGTTTCAGGCGCGTTTTTTGATGAGAAAATGACCTTCCGCCCGCGCTTTATGTATGGTATGATACAACGTAGAATAAAATGAAGGACGAGGTGGAAACGTGCGGTTTATTATCGGTTTTATTTGGACGTTCCTTTTAACACATATGGCCTGTTATTTGGTCGCCTCCATGAACAGCGCGGCGTACAATTTCAAGCAATCATCCGTTATTGCCGTGGTTATTGCGGTGCTAGTCTTTGTTCTTGCGGAGATCATGCCTGTCAAACAGGATGCAAGCCAGCATTAAATAAAAAAACCTGCTATTCAGCAGGTTTTTTTGTGTTCACGGTTTTCGTTGATACGTCCACAATCTGTTGTGGTTTGAAGTTTCAGGGAACATTTCTCCCACTGTAAGCTTGATTTTTTGCGGGTTTTTGACCATGCTTCCCGTTTCGCCGATTTCAACGTACACACCGTTATTCGGCGCTTTTTGTCCCGGGCGGAATTGATGCTGCTGTCCCACGTCATTTCCTCCTTTTTCTTTTTTATGTAGTATGCGCTTGTATGCGGAGAAATATCAAAAACCGCTGAATGAGATTCAGCGGTTTTTTTGTTCATCCTGTTTGTAAAGAAGAGCTTTCAGGAGCGCTTTTTGCGCGTGAAGCCGGTTTTCCGCCTGCTGAAATACCGCAGAGTTCGGGCCGTCGATAATCTCGGACGTGACCTCTTCTTCCCGATGCGCGGGCAGGCAATGCAAAAATGTATAGTCGGGTTTGGCGAGACTGACGAGTGAGGCGTTGACTTGATACGGGGCAAACACATTCAGCCGCTGCTGCGTCTCTTCCTCCTGCCCCATGCTCGTGAAGACGTCGGAGTAAATCACGTCTGCATCCCGCACCGCTTCCTGCGGATTTTCGGTAAGGGTGATTTTCGCTCCGGAAACAGCCGCCGCTTCTTTCGCGGCATTTACCGCCTCTTCCTCTACTTCATAGCCTTTCGGCGAAGCAATCGCAATGTCACAGCCCATTTTTGCGCAGCCAATCATTAGTGAATGCGCTACATTATTTCCGTCACCGATATAGGCGGCTTTTACTCCTTTTAATTTTCCTTTTATTTCTTGTATCGTTAACAGATCCGCGAGTGCCTGACACGGGTGATACCGGTCGGTCAGCCCGTTTATGACGGGAATGTCTGCATGCTCGGCAAGCTCTTCGACTTTTTCATGCTCAAAGGTGCGGATCATAATGGCATCAACGAAGCCGGACAGCACCTTCGCCGTATCCGCGACTGTCTCCCCCCGCCCAAGCTGCAGGTCGCTGCTTGAAAGAAATAGTCCCGTTCCCCCGAGCTGGGCCATTCCCGCTTCAAAAGACACACGTGTGCGGGTTGAAGATTTTTCAAAAATCATCGCCAATGTTTTCCCTTGGAAAATCGGCTGTATCGGATGTTGTTTTAATAATGAAGCTTCTGTCAGAAGCGCATTGATGTCTGACGGGCTGACATCTTTTAAGGAAAGAAAATCTTTGCCGTACAAATGGGTTAATGTGTGTTCCGCTTTTATTGTGTGCATGATGCCACTTCCTTTTGATAAAGATCTTTGAGCGATACAGGCTCAGGTTTGCCGGAGCCGCTTGCTAAAAATGCCTTTACGGTTTCCGGTTCAGTAAAGACCGTCACACCGTGCGTCATGGCTTCAATCCGTTGTTTACGCGCTTCTTCAGAGTGATTGAAATTGATATGGACCGCTTTATCCTTTCGCTCTGCCCATGCCGGGAACGCATCTTTGCATACGGTAAATCCCGCCTCTTGAGCCTGACGTTCCAATTCCGCATCACAGCCTTCCAGATAGATGCTGCCTTTTTTCTCCCAGACGTGCGCGTAGATTTTTTTCAGGGCGCTTTCTGCGTCAAACGCGACACACATGCCTTCTCCGGTCGACTTCATTTCCGGCCCGGGCTTTACGTCCACATCCTGAATGGCGTGCGAAGAAAAAACCGGGAATTTCACTGCCGTTCCGTGCTGATTTTGAACCTCGGGCTTGATGTCTTTAAGGGAAGCGCCGGCCAGCAATCTGGCGGCAAGCGGGATCATCGGCACCCCCATCACTTTAGACACGACAGGAACCGTGCGGCTTGCCCGCGGATTCACTTCAAGAACGAGAATATCCCCTTTGTCATCAATGACAAACTGAATGTTCATGATGCCTTTAAAAGCCAGTTTTACCGCGATTTTTTCGGCGGCCTCTTTTATATTCCGCTGCATATCAGGTGTGACAGACGGACCCGGAAGAATCGCAAAACTGTCGCCCGAATGGACACCGGCGCGTTCAATGTGCTCTGTGTAAGTCGGCACAAATACTTCATGTCCGTCGGAAATCAGATCGATCTCCAATTCTTTTCCTGTAATGTACTGATCGATCAAAATCGGATACGGCATGCCCGCTTCATTTTCCAGCAGTTCTGACATTTGCGCTTCTGAATCAACGATGATCATGCCCATCCCACCGATGACATAAGACGGACGGATCAGCACGGGGTAGCCGATTCGGCTTGCTTTTTCCGTTGCTTCTTCTTTTGAATAAGCGGTTTCGCCTTTGGCATGTTTCAGGTCAAGGTCATCAAGCAGCTGATAAAACAGATCCCGATCCTCCAGCGCATCAAGGGTTTCAAAGGATGTTCCGAGCAGCGGAATGCCCGCTTTTTCCAGCGGTTCAGCGGCATTGATCGCGGTCTGTCCCCCAAACTGGACGATGGCAAAATCAATGTTTTCATGTTCCGCCACATTCAAAATATGTTCTGTCGTCAGCGGTTCAAAATAAAGCCGGTCAGCGATTTCATAATCCGTGCTTACTGTTTCCGGATTGTTATTGATCATAATCGTTTCATACCCCAGCTTTTGCAGGGTCAGAACGCCGTGGACGGCGCTGTAATCAAATTCCACTCCCTGACCGATGCGGATCGGGCCTGAGCCGATGATGAGGGCGCGTTTTTTCTCTTTTCGGCTGATATCTCCGTCGCTTTCCCCGAGGTAGGTGGAGTAGAAATAATTCGTCTTGGCATCAAATTCAGCGGCGCATGTATCTACGATTTTAAACGACGGGACGATGCCTGATTTCTTTCTGAGAGCACGGATGTCTTCTTCCGTTTTTCCCGTGAGAGATGCGATCATGACATCCGTGAAGCCCTTTACCTTCGCCTGCTTTAAAAGTGGGAAAGACAGATGATCCCCTTCTTCCATCAGCTTGTTTTCCAATGTGATGATATTTCGGAATACATGGAGAAAAAACGGGTCAATTTTCGTTTTGGCATGGATGTCTTCTATCGTTTCACCGCGGCTTAACAGCTCCATGACGACGAAAAATCTCCGGTCATCCGGCGTTACCGCTAATTCCCACAGCTGATTGATCGTACAGCCGCCGAGTTCAGGCAGGCGGGTGCCGATCGTTTTCAGCTCAAGGGAGGCCGCCGCTTTTTGAATGGCCGCTTCCATATTTCTTTCAATCGCCATGACCTCTCCCGTCGCTTTCATTTTCGTTCCGAGCGTGCGGTCGGCATGTTTAAATTTATCAAACGGCCAGCGCGGGAATTTGACGATGACATAATCAAGCGCCGGTTCAAAGCTTGCATAAGTAGAGCCCGTCAGCGGATTTTTCAGTTCATCAAGCGTATAGCCGACGGCAAGTTTCGCCGCCATTTTGGCAATCGGATAGCCGGTCGCTTTTGACGCGAGAGCTGAAGAGCGGCTGACACGCGGGTTCACTTCAATGACATAGTACTGTTTGCTGAACGGATCCATCGCAAATTGAATGTTGCAGCCGCCGACCACATCCAGCGCCGAAATAATCGCCAGGCTTGCTGAACGCAGCATCTGATATTCTTCATCCGTTAACGTCTGGGACGGTGCGACGACAATGGAGTCCCCTGTGTGCACGCCGACGGGATCGATGTTTTCCATATTACAGACGGTGATGCATGTATGATTGCTGTCGCGCATGACCTCATATTCGATTTCTTTAAAACCGGCGATGCTTTTTTCGACGAGGCATTGGCTGATCGGGCTTGCTAAGAGCGCCTGTTTAATAAGCGTCTGAAACGCTTCTTTCGTTTTCGCGATTCCGCCTCCCTTTCCGCCTAACGTGTACGCCGGTCTCAGAATGACCGGAAATCCGATAGACTCAGCGAAACGGAGGGCGTCTTCTTCGTTGTCGACGATTTCGCTTTCCGGAACGGGCTGATCGAGCTCTTTCATCAGAGCACGGAACTGCTCCCGGTCTTCGCCTTTTTGAATGGTTTCCACCGATGTTCCCAAAAGCTTGACGTGATGCTTCTTCAGCACGCCTGCTTCTTCAAGCTTAACGGCTAAATTCAATGCCGTCTGGCCGCCCAAATTGGCAAGCAGACCGTCCGGTTTTTCTTTTTCAATAATGGCCTCGATGCTGTCGGTTGTGAGCGGTTCAAAATATATTTCATCGGCAAACGCCTCATCCGTCATAATCGTTGCCGGGTTGTTGTTGACTAGAATAACGCGGTATCCTTCTTCTTTCAGAGCCATGCAGCCCTGCGTTCCTGAATAATCAAATTCTGCCGCCTGGCCGATGATGATGGGGCCGGAGCCGATGACTAATATGCTGGAAATGGTTGTATCTTTAGGCATGAGCGATTTCTCTCCTTGCTGGTATCACTTTCTCTAGAAATTCATCAAATATCCACTCGCTCTCAGCCGGTCCGGGGTGAGCTTCAGGGTGGAACTGGACGCTTAATACGGGAAGGCGCTTATGAATGAGCCCTTCCACTGATGTGTCATTGACATGATGAAATCTGATGGACAGCTCGTTTTCGTCAATTGATGCTTCATCAACGACATAGCTGTGGTTCTGGCTTGTCATAAACACCCGTTTCGTTTTCCGGTCAATGACGGGATGGTTGGCACCCCTGTGGCCGAACGGCAGCTTATACGTATTTCCTCCGAAAGCCAGGGCAATCAGCTGATGTCCGAGGCAAATGCCGAGTGCGGGGAAATCACTGAGTAATGATGTAATCCGGTTCATGTACGGCGCAATCGCTTTCGGGTCGCCCGGGCCGTTTGAGAGCACGATTCCGTCAGGCTGAATGTCGTAAACAGCGTTCATCTGCTGATACGGAATGACCGTTACTTTACAGCCGCGCTTTACAAGTGACGAGGCGATTGATTTTTTATAACCGAAATCAATCAGCGCAATATGCCGGTCTCCGTTCCCCATTGACGTGATGTCTTCAGACTGCGCCAGCTCCGCCGGGTTTTCTGTTCCGGATGCTGCCGGAATTTCTCCTGTTGTTGACACGGCAGCGTTCATCGTGCCGCCGGAGCGGATGGTTTTGACGACGGCCCGTGTGTCCACTTCGGTTAAGAGCGGGATGTTCCATTTATTTAAATACTCTCTCAAGCTTGAGACTGCTTCGTGGTGAGAAAAATGTTCACACGCTTCATAGACGGCAACAGCCTTGACTTGAGGAATCTTACTTTCAAGGTCTTTTTCATTAATTCCGTAGTTTCCGATGAGCGGATACGTAAAGACGATGATCTGACCCTTATATGACGGGTCTGTAAGCACTTCCTGATAGCCCGTCATTCCGGTGAAAAAAACCGCTTCGCCAACACAGCGGGCTTCTTTTTCAAGTTCACCGCCAAATGATGTTCCGTCTTCCAATACTAAATAGCCTTTCATCTAAAGCCCACCTCTTGATGAATAATTAATTAAAAATATGAATTTTTATACTTTTGTATCGAAAAAAAATTACCGTTTCACTGCCGAATGCGCTTCGATCGCTGCTTTCAGCATACTGACGGCCGACAGCATTTCTTCTTCAGAAACCGTAAGCGGCGGGAGCAGCCTGATGACATTCGGTCCGGCCGGAAGCACGAGAAGCCCGCGTTCCTGCAGATCTCCGATGATGCCGGACACGGGACCTGCGCATTCAATGCCGATTAATAACCCTTTTCCGCGGATTTCTTTTACAAAAGGCCCTGTCAGTTCACGGTTCAGCTGCGCTTTTAAAAATGATCCTTTGTCTGCCGCCGCCTGGAGAAAGTCCGGCTGAAACACAATATCCAAGGTTGCTTTCACAGCTGCCATGGCAAGCTTATTGCCGCCGAAAGTCGTACCATGCGTACCCGGCGTAAAGGCGTCTCCAAGCTTCTTTTTGCCGATCACGGCTCCGACGGGAAAACCGTTTCCAAGCCCTTTCGCAGCAGTGATGATGTCCGGCGAGATGCCGAAATGCTCATAGCCGAATGCCTTGCCCGTCCGGCCGATTCCGGTTTGAATCTCGTCTGCGATAAGCAGCGCCTGTTTGTCTTTGCAAAATGTCTGTAAGGCTTCGATGAATTCCGGATCGGCGGGATTGACTCCCCCTTCTCCCTGCACCGTCTCAAGCATGACGGCGGCGATATCATCCTCTTTTGAAAGCGTGCTGAATGCCGACGGATCATTGAACGGAAGATAGTGAAAGCCTTGAAGCATCGGTCCGAAACCGGTCTTGATTTTGTCTTGTCCGGTGGCGGCCATCCCCGCATAGGTCCGTCCGTGAAAGGATTGATGAAATGTTACAATTTTTGTCTTTCCCGTTGCTTTACGAGCAAGCTTAATGGCGCCTTCATTCGCTTCGGCCCCGCTGTTGCAGAAGAAAACGAGATCCCCCGCGCTATGTTCGGCAAGCTTTGCCGCGGCTTTTTCCTGAAGATCATTTTCAAACAGATTGGAAACGTGCCATACGCTGTCAAGCTGTTCTTTCACTGCTTCTGTGACCTCATCATGACAATGGCCGAGATTGGAAACGGCGATGCCCTGAATAAAATCGAGATACGTTTTTCCGTTTTCATCCTCTGCAATTGTCCCTTTCGCTTTTTTGATATCGATGGGCCAGCGGCTGTAGGTTTGAAATAGACTGCTCATGACACGCTCTCCTTTTCTTTGACGATTTTTGTTCCTTGGAAGGCTTGATCGGTGAAAAACGCTCCTTTTCCGTTTACGATCATCACTTCCTCGACGTCTTCACTCAGTGCCGATAATGCCGAGTTTACCTTCGGAATCATCCCTCCTGAAATCACGCCGTCATCTATGAGGGCCTGAATCTCTTGCGGCGTCAAAGTATCCAACCTGCTCTCTCCGTCCATAATTCCTTCGACATCCGTGACAAATAAAAGTTTGTCGGCGTGTAAGGCTGAAGCGACGGCCGATGCCGCGGCGTCTGCGTTGACGTTCAGCGTTTCGAAATCACTTGTCATGGAAAGCGGAGCGATAACGGGAATGATGCCTTCTTTCATTAATGCGTGAATGATTGACGGATCGGTTTTTTGTATTTCGCCGACTTCTCCGTATTTGTCTTGATTAAGGTAAGATGCTTGAAGGAGACCGCCGTCCTTTCCTGATATTCCCGCGGCTTTCAGCCCGTTTTTCGCGAGTTCGGTTACGAAAAATTTATTGATCGTCCCTGACAAGACCATTTCCGCTGTTTCCAGCACCGGTTTGGTCGTTTTCCGCTGTCCATCGACAAATTCCGTTTCAATCTGCAATGTTTTCAGCATTTTTGAAATGTCCGGGCCGCCTCCATGGACGACGGCAATGTTCCAGCCCGATTGCATAAGCTCTTTTACATTTTGAAAAAAATCGGCGGATAACTCGCGGATTACGCTGCCGCCGCACTTAAAAACGATGGTTTTCTTCATGCCGCTCCCCTTTGTTATGTGCGATAGCTCGCATTGATTTTAATATAATCATAGGTTAAATCACAGCCCCATGCCCGGCCGCTGCCGGAGCCTTCCTGCAGGCGGACTGCAATCGTAATCTCATCACCTGATAAGTACTCCTTGGCATCAGTTTCCGAAAACGGCTGAGGTTCGTTGTGTTTAAACAGACACTGGCCGCCGAGGAAAACTTCCACTTGTTCGGCCGTTACGCTTGCCGCACTGTGCCCGATTGCGCCGATGATGCGCCCCCAATTGGCGTCTGTGCCGTAAACGGCGGTCTTCACAAGGCTTGAGCCGACGATTTTTTTGGCGATAATATTCGCCTCAAGGTTGTTTTTCGCGCCTTCGACTCTGGCTTCAATTAATTTCGTCGCTCCTTCACCGTCTCTGGCTATATCTTTGGCAAGGTCTTCGCATACAAGCTTTAATCCCTTTTTAAAAGCCGGCCAGTCAGGGTGCTGCTCCGTCAGGCAATCATTCCCCGCGCAGCCGTTTGCCATCACAAGCACCATGTCATTCGTCGATGTTTCTCCGTCAACGGTGATTTGGTTAAATGAAACATCCGTAATCTCTCTGAGCGCGTTTTTGAGCGCCTGTTCTTCCACGGCCGCGTCCGTTGTGACAAAGCCGAGCATTGTCGCCATGTTGGGGTGGATCATGCCGGAGCCTTTCGCCGCTCCGCCGATCGTGATGATGTCTCCGCCGATCACCAGTTCATAACACGTCTGTTTCGTCACTGTATCCGTCGTCAAAATGGCTTCTTCAAATGCTCCGGACACGGACGGCGCTTGACCGAGCTGTTCAATGCCCGCTTGAATTTTTTTCATGTCTAAAAGCTCGCCGATCACCCCGGTTGACGAAACCGCAACAAGCTCCGGCTCAATGCCGAGCTGGCTCGCGAAGCCGTCCCGCATTTCATAGGCGTCCTTTAATCCTTGGTCTCCCGTACAGGCGTTGGCAATCGCGCTGTTGACGATAACCGCCTGAAGCACACCCTCTTTTTTCAGGCTGGCTTGCGTCACTTTCAGCGGTGCTGCCTGAAAATGGCTCTGCGTATATACCGCTGCACTGACTGCAGGCGCTTCGCTGATAATCGCTCCGAGATCTTTTTTTGAATAGCGCAGACCGCAGTGCACGCCCTTTGCCTCAAATCCTTTCGGCGAGGATACGCCGCCTTTTATTTTCGTGATTTCCTCACTCAGCTGAATCATATTTTTGAATCCCTCTTTCGTTCTATGGATAGACTGGCGTCATCGTAAGTCCCGTTTCTTCCTGCCAGCCATTCATGATATTTAAATTTTGAACCGCCTGCCCTGCGGCGCCTTTCATCAGATTATCTATGACAGAAACGATGGTGGCACGGTTTGTTCTTTCATCCACAGTGACACTGATATCACAAAAATTGCTGCCGTATACCTCTTTCGTCGCCGGAAATTCACCTTCCGGCCTGATTCTGACAAAATATGAATCTTTGTAGAATTCGGAATACAATTCTCTTACCTGTGCAGCAGACATACCCGGAGGAGCCTCCGTATACATCGTCGCCATAATGCCCCTTGTCATCGGCGCCAAATGAGCGGAAAACGTGATCGGGCCTGTGCCGGGCTGCCAAGCCGCTAATTGCTGTTCAATTTCCGGAGTATGCTGATGCTCATTAACCTTATAAATTTTGAAATTATCATTCAGCTCAGAATAATGAGTGCCCATGGATGCTTTTCGGCCGGCGCCGGATACGCCCGTTTTCGCATCAACAATCAGAAATGAATCTTGTAAAAGCCCATTCTTTGCCAGCGGGGCAAGCCCGAGCAGCACAGCCGTCGGAAAACATCCCGGATTGGCAATCAGCTTTGCAGTCTGAATCTCTTCTTTTTGCAGTTCAGCTAAACCGTAAACCGCGCTTTGAATCGTTCCTTTCGGAGCGGCCTTCCGCTTATACCACTTTTCATACACGGCCGGGTTTTGAATCCGCAGATCGCCGGATAGATCAATGACCGGAATGCCCGCCTCCGCCAGCTTGGGCGACCACTCTCCGGAAACGCCGGGCGGCGCGGCTATGAACATGACATCAATTTCGTTTCGGATCGTTTCTATATGAAGCGGCTGAAGTGATTGTGACGCTATATTCCTCAAATGCGGATATGAAGCGGCATATTCTTTTCCTTCGTCGCTCGATGAATATAATATACAATCTTCTGCATAAGGGTGATGGTTAAGAATCCTGACAAGTTCGGCGCCTCCATAACCAGTCGCGCCTATAATACCTATTTTCAACGGGTTCACCTTCTTGGTTTTTGTGAAATTATTTAACATTATAACATGAATAAAAATTAATTCAATTGTATATTTAATATTTTTTCATTCATTTTCCATCTGTTTTCGCTGACAAAAACCCCCCTCTCGATCGAGGGGGGCATAAGAAAAACAGGCTGATCGGATCAGCCTGTTTTTTTCAGCATCATCAGCCCGCTTATAAAAAACAGCACGGAGCTGGCGTAAAAAATAATATAAACCGTAAAGAAATCAGCGAGAAACCCGCCGAGAATAATGGCGGCAGCTGAAAATACGGCCGTCCAGAAATGATAGCTGCCGACTTTTTTTCCCCGCTCCCCGCCGTCGGTGTAATCGGCGATCATGATTTTCTCGCCGTGTTTTTGCATCGCGCCGAACAGGCCCAAAAGCACCTGCACAACATAAACCTGGTGTACGCCGGTAATGTGCGGGAGCGTCAGAAGAAGCACCGCCATCCCCCACGAATTTGCCATAAGGAACCAGCGGGAATCCAGTCTTGCCGACAGCCGGCCGAGCAGCGGATGAATCAATGCGCCGCTCAAGCCAAACAAGCCGTATGAGAGACCGAATTGCGTGTAGCTGGAACCGATGTTTTTAATAAATAAAATATAAAATGGAAAGATCAGGCTGCCGGCAAAAAAGACACTGCTCTGTGACAGGATCAGCCATTTTAAATGGTTGTGTTTCATGATTTGTACCTCTGATAAAAATAATTCATAAACAAGTCATCCGGATCATATTTGTGTTTTTTCTGAAAGAACATATCGCTTTTCGGATATGCCTCGCGCATCTGCTCTTTCGTTTGATACAGCATATACGGGAGATAATAACTGCCGCGGTGGCGCAATGCCGTATCCGTCATTTTTCTGACAATCCGCGCCGCGCTCGCCTGGCTGTCTTTTGAAAACCCTTCGTTGATTAAAAGAACGAGTGAAAACATGTCTTCCTTTGCGTATGACAGATCGGCTTTTTCATTTTTTTGCACGTAGCGGATCGTAATATTTACGAGATTGAGATCTTCATGTGACAGCGTCTTGCGTAAATCATGAATGTACGGCGCAAATTCGCCGACGGGCACGAAGTATTCTTGCAGCACGTCGGTGTTGTCCGTGTTTTCATATTCCAAAAATTTCGATTCTGACCGCATGACATTGTTCCTGGAGACTTTCACGCCGTTTTGGCTGAGAAAATAAGACTGCTGGGTTGACCAGAACCAATTTCTTCCCCAGTCATACCGGCGGGAGAGGCCGAGCGCGAATTTCGTCAGCGCCGGATGCTCATCTTCTTTCAGTTCATTGTGCCGCTTTAATTCTTTCTGATTGTCTGAGAGTGTGTAATCAGTCACATACATATCGTGCAAAAAGCCTTTATCCCCTGTTGCGATCCGCGCGAGATGCATGCGCACGGCGGGGTTGCGCCGAACATGCTGCGTAAAATATTGACTGTATGTATCAGCGTTCATGCGTTTCGTTTTCATTTCATAAAGCTCATCATCCGTCAGCTCAATATCCGCGTCCAGGATGACGCCGAACAGGCCGTAGCCGCCGATGACGGCTGAAAACAGGTCATCTTTCGGAGTAACGGTGATGACTTTGCCGTCCGCCTTTAAAAGATGAAACGATTTGACCGTATCAATCAGCGAACCGTACCGGATATCCCGGCCGTGGGCGTTGGCGCTCAGTGAGCCGCCGATCGTAAAAATGTTTTGCGATTGCATGACTTTTACCGCGAGCCCGTACGGATTGACATAGCGCTGAATATCATTCCACGTCGCTCCCGCCTGCACTCTGATGATTTTTTTCTTTCGGTCGAGACCGAGTATTTTGTTGTAGCCCGTCATGTCGAGAACGATACCGTCTTCATAATACGTCTGGCCGCCCATTGAGTGCTGGGCGCCTGCGATTGAGATCTTCAGATGCTTTCTCTTTGCTTCCTTAATCGTTTCGACCAATGTTTCTTTCTCTTTTCCTTTGACCGTCTGCTTAATTTTCACGGGCATGAGACGGCTGACATCTGTCATTGTCCCTGCCTGCTGCACCGGCTCTTTGTGAAAAGCGGAAACAGCGAACAGCGCCGTATAAACAAGAATGCTAAGGATAATGAGAAGTAATTTTTTCTTCATGGATTCCTCCCTCGCATGCAGCCGGTCTATTATATCATGCCTCACGTCCGTTTTTTTCCTTTTTAACCCGATACCGCAAAAAACCCCGAATGGTGGGAAACTCGGGTTTTTTAGTGACCAGCGTTCTTTCCGCACGCCGGTCTGCAGCGGCAAAGCAGACAGAACGGCGCCCGACAGAATCATGTTTAGTACAGCTCGAAACGGTCAGCCGGAAAACACCGGGCATAAAAATCCACAGAAATCCTTAAAATGATTTTTTAGTCAGTATATAATCGATATATATATGCAGATGTATTACCAGAGGGATTGTTTCAAACAAACATGTTAAATGAGGTGGGGAAAATAAACATAAAAGGAATCAATCATCTTCTTTTTTCTGTTTCAAATTTGGAAAAATCTATAGAATTTTATGAAAAAGTATTTCATGCACAGCTCCTGGTTAAAGGACAAAAGACAGCATATTTTGATCTGAACGGGCTTTGGCTTGCACTTAACTTAGAGGCGGATATACCAAGAAATGAAATACATAAATCTTATACGCATATGGCCTTTACAATTGACCCAAAAGATTTTGATGCAATACATCATAGGTTAAAAAATCTAAATGTAAATATATTAAATGGGCGTCCTAGGGATAAGCAAGATCAAAAATCAATTTATTTTACTGATCCCGATGGGCATAAATTTGAATTCCACACAGGTACACTCCAAGACAGACTGTCCTATTACAAAAAAGATAAACCTCATATGAAATTTTATATTTAAAGATTTGTTTGCGATCCAAAACAAACCCTCACTGTCGCTTATATTCAGACAAAAGAAAAGCACCTCCAAACTTTAGGATGTACCTAAAATCCGAGGTGCATTTTCTTATTACTGAATCCCTAATGCGATTTTTGCGTAGCGTGACATTTTGTCTCTTGTCCAAGGCGGATTCCAGACGATGTGGACCTCCGTCTCTTTTACATCCGGAATGTCGGCGAGCGCTTTTTTCACCTCGTCGACGATGATCGGAGCGAGCGGGCACCCCATTGATGTCAGTGTCATCGTAACGTGCGTCAGGCCGTCGTCATCCATATCAACGTCGTATACAAGGCCGAGATTGACGATATCGACGCCGAGCTCAGGGTCAACAACCTGCTCCAAGGCGCCCATGATGTTTTCTTTTAATGCTTCTTCCACGTTCCATCACTCCTTTTTCCTCAGTATAACGTAAAAGCGGCTTTTGTTAACACCTTTGTGCTTTATAAATGCTTATCGAACCAGGCGACGGTTTCTAAAACGGCGTATCTCGGGACTTTATGATCAGCCCGTTCGTCTTTCAGAAACTGAAGATGGTCAGGCCGGCTGCTGTAATGAGGTTTAATCGTTTCATAAAAGCCGCGGGTCGGTGCATACGGAACGACTTTGTCTTGAACGCCGTGCCAGAACAGCAGCGGGCGGCTGCGGAGTTTTTCCGGTTCCAGACTGAGATCGAACGGTTTGAGCCGCGCAAACAGTTCATCGACCTGTTCTTTTGTGACGTCAATGTCGATGTCCTGCTTTTGAATGTGGTCAATCTGCTGCTGAAAAAACGCCGTATAGTTCGGGCTTCCCATCAGACTGACGCCGGCTTTGACCCAATCATACGCGGCCATCGCGCCGAATGTAGTAATTCCGCCCATTGACGTGCCCGCAAGACCGATCCGCCCGTCTTCAATCAGACTGCGCGCTTCAAAATCCTTTTTCAGCACGTCAAGCTCCTCGATTTCATTTAATACAATATCCCAAAAATGGACGGCGAGCTCTTCTGCTGACAGCTGTTCAGCGCGTTCACCGTGGTAAAGAGCTTCCGGCAGCACGGCTCTGAAGCCCTTTTCAGCAAGCAGGTAAGCGAAATGAAGATTATGCTCCTTCGCGCTTGTAAAACCGTGAATAAAGAAAACAAGGGGAGCGGGACGGTCCCGATTTTCTTCTTTTACAATATGTAAAAACGGAATGCCTGATACGGTTTGATGATCAATAAGAATCACGTTGACTCCCTCCTTAGGATAACCATAATCATAAGTGTAACATGTAGACAATAAAGATGGTAAAAAGCTACACTGTACATAAGTGAAAAACAGCAAATTATATGACAAAAGGAGTTATTTATGGAGACAAAACCTTATCTCATCGCCTTAGATCTGGATGGAACTTTATTAAAAGACGATAAAACCATTTCCCCTGAAACGGCACGGACGATTCAGAAGCTGAAAGAAGCGGGCCATCATGTCTGCATCTCAACCGGGCGCCCTTTCCGTTCCAGTTCGATGTATTATGACGAGCTTGGGCTGACAACGCCGATTGTCAATTTTAACGGGGCATTTGTCCACCACCCGAAAGACGAATCATGGGGACGCTACCACACGTCTTTATCGGTCGATGTGGTCAGACAGCTTGCCGAACTTACAGAGACCTATCAAATACATAATGTGCTCGCTGAGGTCATTGACGATGTGTACTTCCATTATCATGATGAGCATTTAATTGAGGCGTTTCATATGAATACGGCGAATGTCACATTCGGCGATCTGCGTGAAACGGTCAAGGAGGATGTAACGTCCGTATTGATTCATGCAAAGGAAGAGGACGTCGCGGATATACGCGCGCATTTATCCGATGTGCACGCCGAGGTCATTGACCACAGAAGATGGGCGGCTCCGTGGCATGTGATTGAAATCATTAAACACGGGATGAATAAAGCGGTCGGCCTGAAGAAAATCAGCGACTATTACCAAGTGCCGAGAGAACGGATCATCGCGTTCGGCGACGAAGACAACGATCTTGAAATGCTCCGGTTTGCCGGGTGCGGCGTAGCGATGGGAAACGGCACGGATGAAGTCAAACAGGCCGCCGACCGCGTCACGGGATCAAATGAAGCGGACGGAATCGCCGAATTTTTAAAATCCTATTTCTCCCTGTGAGGTTTTGCCGCTCATAACACAAAGCCTTCCGCCCATACTAAAACAGACGACTCATCTCGTCTAAATATGGAAGGGGGACATTGCAATGGGTAAACGAAACAAATCAAAACGGTTTATTCAGCAAGGCAAGGACTCTGTCAGTCTTCATGACGCAAGATTTCCATATCGGTCTACATTAGAGGAAGCACAGCATGATGCAGCAAAAGATTCGGCTGAAAGGCAGGTTGACTTTTAATGAGAAACGAACTGTTTTCTCAAGCCAAGTCATTTGTCCAGCAGGCCGTCATGATTGCTAACGGTTTCGAGGACGGCGATCAGGAAAAAGCTGTTTCACGCGCCAAAAACGCCGTGTCTTCCGCGTACGCCAATTCGACGGATGCAGAACGTCAGCAGCTGCACCAATTTCAGGATCAGCTGGAGAAATTGCAATAAAAAAAGGCGCCCCGTTTAGACGAGGGCGCCGCTTTTTTATTTCACTTCAAATGTTTTTACCGTTTTCAGTCTTTTTCCGATCTGATCGGACTTCCCTAAAAACGTCACCGTCACCGTGTATGTTCCCGGACCAGGCACGTTCTTCCACACATCTGAAAAGTCATACGTTTCATTCGGCATTAAGGTCACGGTCTGAAACGCCTGAGTAAACATTTTGTCTTTTGAATAGCGGTACAGTTCTTTGTGATGTTGGTCATGTACGGTCAATTCGAATTTCTGCCCTGAGCTGAATGTGAAATCGATCGGGCTGCCGCTCTTGTTTTTTAAAGACATTTGAAATTCGATCTGCTGATCCGTCTGCACAGGGTTTACGGCTAATTCCGCTTGCTGTTCATTCATCTCTCCGGATACCTCCTCAGCGGGCTCCTTCTGCCCGGATTGACTGCTGCATCCGATCAATAAAATGACCGGTAATAACAGGCCAAACAGCCACTTCATTCTATCCGCTCCTATCAGTCTTTTCTGAAGAAACCAAAGATCCCCGTCGTTTGCACGATGTTTGTGAAGGCTTTCGGGTCGACTTCTTTCACGATTTTCTCAAGGTCATACAATTCGTACCGCGTGATGACGATGATCATCATTTCTTTCTGTTCGTTTGTGTAAGCGCCTTTTGCCGGCACCGTCGTAATGCCGCGGACCATTTTCCCGTAAATCGCTTCTTTGATTTCATCGGCTTTTTTTGTAACGATCATGGCGGTCAGTTTCATGTGGCGGGTGTGAATGGCGTCAATCACCCTTGTTGTGACATACAGAGCGACAAGGGTATATAATGCTTTCTCCCATCCTTGCAATAATCCTGCCGTCAAAATGATAATCCCGTTCAAAATGAAGAAATATGTGCCGACCGGCTTATCCTTCCATTTGGCCAGCACCATCGACACGATATCAAGACCGCCTGTCGAAGCGCCGAATTTCAGCGTTAAACCGATGCCGATAGCTGAGATGACTCCTCCGAATACGGTATTCAGAAGAATATCGTGCGACAGTCTCATTTCCGGAAGAATTCCCATAAAGACGGACGTCAGCGCTACGCTTAAAATGCTGTATACAGTGAATGATCTGCCGACTTTCAGCCACCCTAACACACCGATGGGAATGTTTAAGAGGAACATGAGAACTCCTGTCGAAATATAAAAGGGGGCGTATTGATCAACGACGCTTGACAGCAGCTGGGCGACACCGGTAAAACCGCTGGCATATACATTCGCCGGTATCAGGAATAAATTCAGTCCCGCCGCATACAGAAACGCGCCGATGACGACGATTGCTAATTTTTTTGCTTGTTCTAGTACCATGGCTTGCTCCTCCGCTCATTTTCATTATTAGCTTTTCCCTTAAAATAAAGTTTTGAACACTATTTTGCCACATTTATATGATATAGTTGGCATCACTCTCACCAATCGGAAAGAAGGGAATTATGATGACAGTTCACCTTATTGCTGACAGCGCCTCTGACCTGCCGAAATCTTATATTGAAGAAAACCGGATCGGGTTCATTCCGCTGCACGTAACACTTGACGGAAACGAATATGAGGACACGGTCACCATTCAGGCGGATCATATATTTCAAGCGATGCGGGACGGGAAAGTTCCGAAAACATCCCAGGCATCACCGGATACGATAAAAAAAGTATTTTTACAATACGCGGAACTGGGAGAACCGGCGATATACATCGCCTTTTCCTCAGGTCTTTCCGGCACCTATCAGACGGCCGTAATGATCGCCAATGAAGTAAAAGAGGAATTTCCCGATTTTGATTTACGGATTGTAGATTCCAAATGCGCTTCATTGGGCTGCGGCCTCGCGGTGATGCACGCGCAAACACTCTGTGTTAACGGGAATACAATACAAGAAATCGAAACGTCTGTAAAGAGCTTTTGCGCACGGATGAAACATATATTTACGGTCGATGATGTCGCTTATCTCGCGCGGGGCGGCAGAATTTCAAAAACGTCCGCTTTTGTCGGGGGGCTTTTGAACATCAAACCGATTCTGCATGTGGATGACGGCAGGCTCGTGCCGCTCGAAAAATTGCGCGGACAAAAGAAACTGTTTAAACGGATTATAGAAAAGATGAAGGAAGAAGGCGGCGATTGGGCGGATCAAACCGTGGGGATCAGCTATGCAGATAACGAGGAGACGGCGCTTCGGATGAAGGAAATGATTGAAGAAGCGTTCCATCCGAAAGAGATCATTCTTCATTCAATCGGCTCTGCGATCGGCGCGCACTCCGGGCCGGGCACGCTCGCGATTTTTTTCCTGAAGCCATAATTTCAATGCGGGCGGGCATCCTAACGGACAGAAGGGAGGCTTTGCCGCATGAAAGATGATGACAAAAAACCGTTGGACAATAACGCCGTAAACCAGAAAAAGAACCGGCTTGCCGAAAAAAACCGGCAGGCGGGAAAAAACCAGAATTCCAAAAAACCGGACCATCTGTAAAAGCAAAACAGCCCTCTTGTCTTAGAAGAAAGAGGGTTGTTTTTTGTTCTATATGCGTCTAACATCACTTATCACGAATCCGCTTTCAGGCAATGCCGGCATTCTGGACAGGCTGAAGCTCAAATCTTGGGACGGAACATCGTACTCTATTTCATTGGCAAGAAACGCAAGGGAAGTTTTCATGACTTCCACGGTCATTCCCTCACCCGGACAGCGGTGGCCGTTGGCCGGATCACCTCCGCCCTGGGGAATGAAATCAAATTTATTTTCCTCCCGCCCCTGAAAACGTTCCGGGCGAAATTCATTCGGATTCTCCCAAAGCCGGGAATCATGGTTTGTTCCATATAGGTCAAGCATGACGGATGCACCCTTTTTAAACTCACAGTTCTTCCATACGAAATCTTTTTTCACAACGGCTCCTAAAAACGGGGCAAACGGGTAATACCGCCGAACTTCATGTGCAAATCTTTCGGCCTCCTGATCATCTCTCGATCTCAGTTTGCCCCGATATTCAGGGTAATCATGCAATGCAAGAGCTGAAAACGTAATGAAGTAAGAAATGGCGGCAATCGGGCGCAGAACATTAATAAGCTCAACAGCAGCCATGTGAGAATCAAGTCTGTTCCCGTCAAGTTCTGTATGAAAAGCCATTTCATACAAGGCTGAGCCCTCCGGCGTTTGCAGCTTGCCGGACCGCACATCCTCAATGACCTCCTCTATCCATTTCTCCGTTTTCAGCCTCGCCCTTCTGCCTTTCCAATGACGCGGTCCGACAGCGCCGAATGCGTCTACCATATCGGTGAAATCCTCCGCCCGCTCTTTCACTTCTGAGTCTTTCAGCGGGACGCCGGCCCACTCACAGGCAGCCCGGCACAGCACTTTCTTCGCTTCATCAAAAAGGACAATTCGGTTTGAACCCTCCCACATTTCCGCAGATGCTTTCCACTGTTTTGCCACCGCTTCCGCAAGCCGTTTTTGCCGGGGCGGCGTCATCAGCGACATAAATAGAAGCTTCCTGTGCTTATGCCGTTCACCGTCCATTGCCTGGATTGCCCCTGTTCCGAATAACGTTTTCTGCACCCGTTTGGGGAGGGCATGCTCCCGCTGAAATCGTTCTGTGTCATAAAAAAGCTTTGCGGCTTCCGCTCCGCTCATACAAATGAATGTCTTCCCTAATAAACGGGCGCGAAACACATCCGAGCGATAATTCTCCGCTCGGTTTTTCACAAATACATAACCATCGCGTAATAAAGCCAGACTATTATCAAGACCCTTTTCATGCGGAATTTGTTCATCCATCCCGATTCCTCCCTTCTTTTTTCACCTTTCTCGAAAAAGAATAAATATAAACACATGTATATTCAGTATTTGTGTTTCATTCAGAAGTTACTCATGTCAGGCTGCAAAAATCAGGGGCGGGGCAAAAGCCCGTTACAAAGTAAACCGGCGGACCTGATCGTTTAACCGCTCTGTCAGGCTCACCAGATTATTGACGCTTTCCGCCATTTTATGAAAAGAAGACAGCTGCTCAAGCGCGGAGGCAGAAATCTCTTCGCTTCCTGCAGCCGTTTCCTGAACGACGGCGCTGATGCTCTCGGCATGCTGGAGCACTTGCCCGCCAAGCTGTTTCGATTCGATGATCCGTCCGTCCAATTGAGTAAGCTCCGCCTTAATATGGGCGGCTTTTTGTTCAATATGGGCGAATGATTCTGACGTTTTCTCCATCAGCTCCTGCTGTCTGTCCGCTAAAGCGACGCCGGTCGTGACAGCTCCGGTAATAGACGTGATGCCGTCTTCAATTTGCTTTACCATATCGAAAATCTGCGCGGTCGCTTTGGCTGATCCGTCTGCGAGCTTCCGTATCTCCTCGGCAACGACGGCAAATCCTTTTCCGGCCTCGCCTGCTCTGGCCGCCTCGATTGCGGCGTTTAATGACAGCAGATTGGTCTGGCCCGCAATGTCAGAAACGGTCTGCGCCATCATACTGATGCCTGCCGCATGCTCTATGAAGAGATCGGCGGCTTCGGAAATCTCTTTTGATGTCTCATTGCTTTTATCAATGGCTTGCTTGGTCTCGGCTAAAGCACCGCGCCCCGCAGCCACCGCCGCAATCGTCTCTTCGCTGCTTCTCGTCGTTTGTTTTGAACGTTCGGCGTTCGCCTTTGAATGTTCATCCATTTGTTCAATGAATTGCACCGCATGCTGCAGATCTTCTGAAATGGTTTGGGAGCCTTGCGCCATTTCTTCCGTCGACACGGACACCTGCTCGGTCATGTCCTTCAGCGTCTGGTTTTCCTTCGTCAAACCTTCCGCGAAAGTCTCGACTTCACGGCCGACCTCTCCGATCGCCTGAATTAAGGTGCGGAGCTGTTCAGCCATTATTCCGAATGAGTCATTCAGCTCTTTCAGTTCGTCCTTCCCTTTATAATCAAGCATTTCAACAGCAAGGTTTCCTCCTGCAATACGACGGGCATTTTCAGCCATGCGGCGGATCGGCCCTGCAATTCTCTTCGTCAGCCTGATGGAAGATATGACGGTGACGGCAAGTATCACGATGGTCAGCACGGCTGCGCTGTAAACGATAAACTGAATCTGGTCAGCCGTCTGCTTCTGCATGTCTTCATAGTGATCCCGGCTTTTCAGATTCAGCATATAAATATCATTCAGAAGACCGTTGATGCGGGCCGCCGTCCTTGTCGCTTCAGCCGGGCTTTTCGAATCAAGAGCAGCGTCCGCCTCCGCCTGCCATGATTCGTATTTTTTGGCGAGTTTGTCATAAGCAGCTTTGTCTGCACCGTCCGTCATCGTTTTTTTGAGCGCCGCCAGTTTGTCTGAGCTGCTTTTCATATAGCTTCGCACATCTTCTTTCTGGGCGTCTGCGAGCGTATAGGAATAGCCGGTGATGCTTTCTTTTAACGTATTAAGGTCAGCTTTTGCTTCCTGGACGTTTAACAGCGCATCCACTTCATCTTCATTTGAAGCCTGAATCTTCATCATGTTTACAATGGTAAAGCCGATGACGGCGGCGAAGCAAATCATCGTAACGGCTGCGTTAACGAGCAGCCTTGTCCGTAATGTCACTTCAGATCGCCTCCTTTTTCAATCAGACTGTTTTTCATATCCGTGATCTTTTTCGTCAGCCCGCCTGCGTTTTTGACAACTCTGATCTTAGCTAATTCCATGCCGTTTTCCTTCAGTCCGTAAACGATCTCTCCGCTTTTGATCTCCTTGTTGTCTTTTAAATCTTTCGCCAATTCATAGATGACATGGTCGACGTTTTTCACTAAAGAAGAGATAACCGCGTGCTCGGCGGTGTAATATTGATCGCTGTCAACACCGATGGCGTATACTTTTTGCGCCTCCGCTTCTTTCAGTGCGCCGACACCCGTGAAGCCGGCCGCCGTAAACAGGACATCGGCTTTTTTTCGGATCATGTTTTGGGCGATGCCCTTCCCGAGCTTATCATCATCAAACGTACCGCTGATGTCCGACAGCACGCGGATTCTCGGTTTGACTGATTCCGCCCCTTTCAGGTAGCCTTTCTTAAACCGTTTAATGACGTCGGCATCTGAACCGCCGATAAATCCGATTGTGCCGGTTTTGCTCGTCATGGCCGCCAGCGCTCCGGCTAAGAAGCTTCCTTCATCCTCTTTAAACGTGACGGAGGTGACATTATCCAGGTCTGATACGGAATCAATCAGCACAAACCGCTGCTTCGGATATTTTTTGGCGACCTTTTCTAAATCCGCCTGCATGCTGTAACCGAGCCCCACAACAAGATCATTGCCTTCCCGGACAAGCTGGGTCAGTCCTTTTTCGTATGTACCGGTGTCTTTTATTTCCCGATAGTCAAATGTGATGCCGAGCTCGTCTCTCGCTTTCATCAAACCTTGAAAGCCTGAATCATTAAATGATTGGTCGCCGAGGCCGTTGTCTGTCAGCATGATGCCGATTGTTTTCGTTTTTTCGGCCGCCGTTTCCTCAGATTTGCCGGCGCATCCCGCCGTGCTGAGCGCAATCAGCAGTACAGCCGCAAATATCGCCATTTTTCTCATTGAAACTCTCCTTTTGTTTTTTTCTATAGTTATATATCGGTTCGGATGTCAGAATATTTTATTTCAATAAAATATGTATGTTCGGCAGGATGTTAAACAAATGAGGGCATAGGAGCTTTTGAGAAAATAAAAAACATCGGTTTTGGTTCACCGATGTTTTTGCAGAAAATTTATTGTTTTTCGTATGTCCAGCCGTCTTCCTGATAGACCTTGCCGTTTTTCATCAGATGCCCGAGCGCCCGCTTAAAGGCGGCTTTGCTTAAATGAAACCGTTCGCGGATATCGTCAGGATGGCTTTTGTCTCCGTAAGGCATCGCGCCGTTTCTTGATCTCAGATAGGTCAGAATTTCTTCCGCGTCAACCGAAAGCGCATCCTGCTTTCTCGGCAGCAGGGACATGTTGACGGAGCCGTCTTCCTTCACCTCGATGACACGCCCTGTCACGCGGCTGCCGAGTCTCGGCTCTTCTTTTCTTTCTGAAGGGTGAATAAACGCGCGAATGCCTTCATCGGTAATCAGAAAAGAGCCTGATGCAATCAGTCTGTACACCGTACCCGTCAGGTCTTTATTCATGACGTCTTCCTCTGCATCCGTAAATAATTCACTGATGATATCCTCGGGCGCCGGCTTGGCAAACATGCGCCCGCGGCTTGTCACCTTCAGCATGCAATACAGTCTGTCTCCTTTTTGAGGCCAGACGGATTTGTACGGAGGCAGGTGCTCCGTTGCGACGAGCGCGTCTTTTGACAGACCGACGTCGACGAATACGCCCATATCTTCCACAGCGTCCGTCACTTCCACCCATCCGTAGTCATAAAAGCTGATGAGCGGCTTTTTCATCGTCGCTGCGAGTCTTTCCTGATGATCGACGTAAATAAATACGTCCACTTCATCTCTGTCTTCGATATCCTCTGTGATTTCACTGTTATGTAAAAGAACCGTATCCTCGCCGTCGGTTAAAAAATAACCGAAATCGGTTTGGTGATCTATACTAAGCGTGAGCTGCTGCCCTGGTCTCATGTTATCGTCCTTCCTGATTCGCCCGTATGAGGCTGATGTTTTTCTCATTTTTTCCAATATGCATAAATTCATGCTTTATGCTGTTGGACATTTCTCTTTATTCTACTATAATCAACTCATAAGTGAAATGTTATAGGAGGTTTTCTCATGGCAAAAGAAAGTTCTTTTGATATTGTATCCAAAGTTGAATTTCCCGAAGTGCAGAATGCGATTCAGATGACGCTGAAAGAAATCGGCACGCGCTATGACTTTAAAGGATCGAAAAGCGATGTAACTTTAGAAAAGGAAGAACTTGTCCTGATTTCTGATGACGAGTTTAAACTGAATCAGCTCAAAGATGTGCTGAGCGGCAAGCTGATCAAACGGGACGTTCCGACGAAAAACATTGAATACGGCAAAATCGAAAATGCATCGGGAGGCACGGTGCGCCAGCGCGCGAAGCTTGTACAGGGCATTGATAAAGACAACGCCAAAAAAATCAACGCGGTGATTAAAAACTCCGGCTTGAAGGTCAAGTCGCAGATTCAGGACGACCAAGTGCGCGTCACCGGAAAAAATAAAGATGATCTGCAGCAGATTATTGCAGCCGTCCGCGGAGCAGACCTGCCGATTGACGTTCAATTTATTAATTTTAGATAAATTATGTGATTCCTATTGATTATTGTCTCTATTTTCGGTAAATTTGGAGAAAGGGATTTTCACAGTTAAGTTTTGGAAACCCATGACAATTACATGAACGTTCTTATCAAGAGAAGCCGAGGGACTGGCCCGACGACGCTTCAGCAACCGGTGTAGTGGTTTACCCAAACCATGACCAAGGTGCTAAATCCAGCAAGCTAAAAACAGCTTGGAAGATAAGAAGAGAGACAAATGATTACAAAGTCTTCTTCTTAAGAAGACTTTTTTTATTTCTCTTTTTTCCTTGCTGAATGTGACGAAGGAGGCAAACAATGGGACTATTACAAGACTTAAAAGAACGGATTTTAATCGGAGACGGTGCGATGGGCACTCTCCTCTATTCCTACGGCATTGACAGATGTTTTGAGGAACTGAACGTATCAAAGCCCGAAGAAATCAAGCGGATACATAAGGCTTACGTGGAAGCCGGGGCAGACATCATCCAGACAAATACGTACGGCGCGAATTTTATTAAGCTCTCAAGATACGGACTTGAGGACGAAACGAAAAAAATCAATCAGGAGGCGGTCAGAATCGCGCGCGCTTCCTCAGACGGCGCTTATGTATTGGGAACGATGGGCGGCATCCGCACCTTTAACAAAAACGCCTACAGCCTGGAGGAGATTAAACGCAGCTTTCGGGAGCAGCTTTATTTATTGCTGCACGAAGAGCCGGACGGTCTGCTTCTGGAAACATACTATGATTTAGAAGAGGCGCGCGAAGTGCTGAAGATCGCGAGAAAAGAAACGGAACTTCCGATTATGCTGAACGTATCCATGCACGAACAGGGCGTGCTGCAGGACGGAACGCCGCTTTGGGAAGCCCTCAGGTCCATTGCCGATCTCGGCGCTGACATAGCGGGAATCAATTGCCGGCTCGGCCCGTACCACATGATTGAAGCGCTCACCGAAGTGCCGATTTTCCGTGACGCTTATTTATCGGTCTATCCGAACAGCAGCCTTCCGTCTTTAGAAGAAGGCCGGCTTGTTTATGATACGGACGATGCCTATTTCCGGGAGAGCGCCGTACAGTTCCGCACTCAGGGCGCGCGCATTATCGGCGGCTGCTGCGGTACGACGCCAAACCATATCAGAGCCATGGCTGAAGCGGTTCGCGGCCTTTCCCCCGTCACTGAGAAAGAAGTGAAAATCAGACGGGAAGAAGAAGTCATCTCAGTCAGCAACGAACGGACCGAGCCGGGTTTAAACGAAATCGCCGCTCAAAAACGGTCAATTATCGTAGAGCTTGATCCGCCAAAAAAATTGAATTTTGACAAATTTCTGCAAGCGGCGGCTGAATTAAAAGAAACCGGCATAGAAGCGCTGACGCTCGCCGACAATTCATTGGCGACACCGCGGATCAGCAATGCCGCCTGCGGTTCATTGCTGAAAGAGCGCCTTGATATCCGTTCTCTCGTTCACATTACATGCAGAGACCGCAACATCATCGGCCTTCAGTCACATTTAATGGGGCTGGATACGCTCGGGCTCACCGACATTTTAGCCATCACGGGCGATCCTTCAAAAATCGGCGACTTTCCGGGGGCTACCTCCGTCTATGATTTAACGTCCTTTGACTTGATCAGGCTGATTAAACAATTCAACGAGGGCATTTCTTTATCAGGGAAACCGCTCGGCAAGAAAACGAACTTTTCCGTAGCCGGAGCATTTAATCCGAATGTCCGCCACCTTGATAAAGCAGTAAAACGGCTGGAGAAAAAAATCGAGTGCGGAGCTGACTACTTCGTGTCCCAGCCTGTCTACTCGGAGCAGCAGCTCATTGACATTCATCATGAAACGAAACATCTCAAAACACCTGTGTATATCGGAATCATGCCGTTAACGAGCAGCCGCAACGCAGAGTTCATTCATCATGAAATCCCGGGCATTAAGCTGTCAGACAGCATCCGAGAAAAAATGGCGCTCGCCGGCGAAGACAAGCGAAAGCAGAAAGCCGAAGGCCTCGCCATCGCCAAGTCGCTTCTCGACACGGCGTGCGAACTGTTTAACGGAATTTATTTAATCACCCCGTTTCTCCGTTCTGATTTGACGTCAGAGCTTGCAGCTTATATTAAGCAAAAGGATGAAAAGCGGGCTGATGTATATTTGCATTGACGCGGAAGAGGCCGCCTGATATGACAGGCGGCTTTTTCATGGTACGATACAGAAAAAGAATCAAGCAAAGGAGGATTTTTTCATGGTTGAAGTAAAACCCATCACCGCAGAAGACACGTACGCGATCAGACACAGCGTGCTGCGCCCCCATCAGACGATTGAGGATTGTAAATATGATCAGGACAGCGTCAAAGGAGCCTTTCATCTCGGAGGTTTTTACGACGGGACATTGATCAGCATCGCTTCTTTCTACCCGCAGAACCAGCAGGCGTTACAGGCAGCGCCCGCCTACCAGCTGCGCGGCATGGCGACGCTTGAGGAATACCGGACGCAAAAAGCGGGAAGCACGTTAATCGCCTATGCAGAACGGAAACTGGCAGATATGGGGGCGGCGCTTGTCTGGTGCAACGCCAGATGTCACGTAAAGGGATATTACGAAAAGCTCGGCTGGAAAAGCTCGGGCAGCCCCTTTGACATACCCGGCATCGGCCCGCATGTGATCATGTATAAAGAACTCGCCTGAAAAAGACAAATGCCCTTGGGACATGTCTCTAAGGGCATTACCTTGAATGTCACGTCTGCTTTTATATGCGGTACTATTGACTCCCTTCCGCTTTTTTAATACCCTTTGTACATTACGCAACAGCAAGGATGGCAGGCAGAAAACGATATCTGTCAATTGCCGTTTTCAGCTATTAATTCAGAAAAGGAAGTATGAGATGAATACGATCCAAAAACCGAAAATCCCGAAAGAATTGCCGGTGCTTTCTTTCACAGAAGCGCTTCAGGACGACCTCATAAAAGAAGTCGTCATAGAAAACGCCGTCGTAAGCGGCAAACTGGACGGCCTGCGCGCCGAAAAAGTCATTTTCAGAAACACCGTTTTTACGGATGTCTCTTTCAGACATATGGAATGTACGGATGTCCTGTTTGACAAATGTGATGTCTCAAACGCTGATTTCAGCGGAAGCATCATCCATAGAACGGCGTTTCAGCATTCAAAACTTCTCGGCTTGAACCTGGCGGATTCCGCCATGCGTCATGTACGGTTTGAAGACTGCCTCGCAAATTACAGCTCCTTCAGCTATTCCAATATGAAGCATGTCCGGTTTGACACGTGCGCTCTTACAGAAAGTGAGTGGAATGATGCCGTTCTTGAATACACAGATCTTGACGTCTGTGATTTGAACGGCGCAAACTTCATCGGCACGTCTCTTTTTAATATGGATATCAGCACGTGCACATTTGATCACCTGCACGTCTCACTTGAGAAGCTGAAAGGATGCCGCATCTCTCCGGCGCATGCCGTGACATTCGCAGAAGCGCTCGGAGCCATTGTGACGTGATCTTTTATTAAACGAAACGGCGGTCGGCATCCTGAATAAATGCTCGGCATTGGTGATGTGGGGTGCTGCTTTTTATTTTGCGGCGCTTTTGTTTCGATAAAAGGAATTCGGCCAGGCCATGTTGAATGTACCGGAAGAAGAGGGGGAATTGGAATGTCAGACATTTTAAAGCTGTATCACTACCACAGATGGGCAAATGAGCAAGTTATTCAGCATCTGAAGACGCTGCCCGCGGTCAGCTTACAGCAGAAACTGAAAAGTGTTTTTCCGACTGTGAACGCCGTGCTTGTGCATATATACCGGGCTGATTACATTTGGCTTCACGTGCTTTACGGAGAAACTTTCGAACAAATCGCCTCGCAGTTTGATCAATTTGAAAAGCTTGACGGAGATTTTGAGGCGATTGAACATAGAATGACTGAACTGGACAAAGAATTCAGCGAATTTTTAAAAGAAATGGAGAACCCGGAAGGTCCGATCTCTATTTCTCATCCGCGCCTGGGGACGCTTCAGACGACATATGCCGATGTGATCCGGCATGTTGTGAATCACGGCACATACCATCGCGGCAATATCACCGCGATGCTTCACCAAATGGGCTATAAAGGCGTGCCGACTGACTACATTTTTTTCTCATACGAATCATAAAAAAGCAAAGGCCTCCCGGGCCTTTGCTTTTTCACTTCGAATCTATCATAATCCGATATAGCCGGAGACGCCCGCTTTTTCGGCCACATCGTAAATTGTCATTTTCATGCTTACCGATCCCTCTTTTGTTCTCGGTTTTAGGTCAGTCCGTCTTCCGGCTTACGAATTTGCGGTATTCAAGCGGCGAAATGCCTTCAATCTGTTTAAACAGTTTGGAAAAATAGGTTGGGTCCTCCATACCGATGGCGTCCGCGATCGCCCCCATTTTGTCATTGGTTGCGGACAAAAGACGTTTCGCCTCCGTCATTCTGACTTTGTTCGTATACTGGCCGGGCGTGACGCCGAGCACCTGCTGCATACAGCGGGTCACGTAGTCTTGGTTGTAATGAAGAGCCGAAGAGAGCGCTTTGATAGTTGTTTTCTCCTGGTAGTGCTCCTGCAGGTACCGGGCGGCCTCCCATGCGACTCTTTCCTTTGCGGACGGGATTTGGAACGCTTCTTTCTGAAGATGGAGCAGCAGCTCTTCAAACAGAATCTGCTTTCTGAGCGGCAGATCGGAGTTCTCGGCGCTGTCATCTGTCAGGACACTGAATTGCCCGGCCATAAACTGCGGGCGTCTCACCTTCCCTTTTTGCGGCAGGGACAGCCGGTAGCGGGACGGCTCTTCAAAGCTCCCTTTTTTTCGCCTCAGCCCCGACCAATTGTTCCCGGTTGTTTCCGCCATCTCATAATCCGCTCCCTCAAAATGAAGCCACGAATAGGATGTCGTTTCTTCACTGCCTTTTGTCCCGTAATGTTCAAGGCCGGGAGAAAGCAGAATATATTCTCCGGCTTCAACGGAAAAGGCGTTTTCGTCTTCTGTAATGTAGAGGACGCCTTCTTTCACATACAGCAGATCAAACACCGGGAAGACCCGTCTCACATGGGTTTCGCCTTTTTTGAACACTCCTTCTCCCGCAGCGATAAAGACCGGGAACGGAGGAACTGTGAACTCGAGAAAGGACATATTTTCGGCCCTCCTTTTTAAGTCGGATTTTTGCAAGAAGTTTCGTTTCTCTCCCTTTTTATTATAAGAAAATGGAGGTACACTTTTAAACGTTGATTTTTTCAGGAAAGGGGTTAAAAGAAATGAAACAAGCGATTTTAAAACGGGCTGCGTTCAAACAATCCTCTGATCACAAACTCTCATTATACGCGCTGACTTGGCCGATATTTATTGAGGTTTCATTATATATGTTTATGGGAAACGCCGACACTCTTATGCTTAGCCAATACTCTGACAACAGTGTGGCGGCCGTGGGTGTCAGCAATCAGATTTTAAATTTAATTATCGTGATGTTCAGCTTTATCGCAACGGGTACGACAATTGTGATTTCACAGTTTTTAGGCTCTAAACAGAAAAAAGAGGCGCAGGAAGTGGCTTATGTATCAATAGGAGCGAACTTTGTCATCAGTCTCGCCATCAGCGCCGCCATATTTTTTGCGGCCGTTCCGCTGCTTCATGTGATGGGTCTTTCCAATGAATTGATGCCGGATGCCAAAGTCTTTTTGCAGGTGGTCGGCGGGCTGTCCTTCATTCAGGCTTTGATTATGACGTTCAGCGCCATTTTAAAAAGCTATGGTCATACGAAGGATACGATGTTCGTTACGATCGGGATGAATATTTTAAATATTGCCGGAAACTTTCTTGTCATTTTCGGGCCGCTCGGCCTTCCGGTGTTAGGCGTCGCCGGTGTTGCGATGTCAACGTCCTTCGCGCGGATCATCGGGCTGATTGCGATGATTGTGATCGTCAAAAAACGCATCGGACTCGGTCTGACATGGCAAAAGATTTTTCACGTCCATAAAGAGCACTTGCGGAAACTCCTGAAAATCGGGATTCCGTCTGCCGGCGAACAGCTGTCTTACAACATTTCGCAAATGGTTGTCACTTATTTTATCGCCATTATGGGCGCTCAGGCGCTTACAACAAAGGTTTATACACAAAACATCACCATGTTTATCCTGCTGTTCGGAACGGCAATCAGCCAGGGCACACAGATTTTGATCGGCAGATATATCGGCGCCAAACGGTTTGACGACGCTTATGACCGCTGCATGAAAAGTCTGTACTGGGCGCTTGGCATTGCCGCTTTGACATCCGTGATCATGACTTTGTTTTCAAAGCAGCTGATCGGAATTTTCACAAGCAGCCCTGACATTATTGCGACGGCGAGCATGCTGATCGCCATGACGATCATTCTTGAGCCCGGCCGTTCATTCAATGTCATTATCATCAACTCGCTGCGGGCTGCCGGAGATGCAAAATTTCCCGTCTACATGGCGATGATTTCCATGTGGGGTATCGGACTGCCTCTCGCTTATCTGTTCGGCATCCATTTCGGATTAGGGCTTATGGGCATCTGGATTTCATTTATCGCGGATGAATGGGTCAGAGGCATCCTTATGTACAGAAGATGGCGGTCGCGGATTTGGATTCAAAAAGGGATTGCATAAACGCCCGAAGCTTCGTTATGAAGCCGGGCGTTTTTTTATGCTTGTGAAAGCTGTTGTCTCATGTCACCGAGCTCTGACCGGTAATGTGCCGCTAAACCGGTAACGGCGGGCCTTGAGTATAACGGAAACAGCTCCAGCTCTTCAGACGCCTCCTCGAAATACGCCTCGGCCTCGAATGCGATGTACTCCCATACATTCATAAAAGCTTTGTTGACGGTATGGCTCTCCAGCTCTTCTTCCGTATAGCCGAATTGCTTCATCACCTGGCGCGGGAGACGCTTTTTCGCCCGCTCGTCCGTATGGACCTCCAGAAGCACCCGGGTCAGCTGAATGGCAGCTCCTAATGAAACGGCTGCATGGCGGAGTTTCCCTTGGTTCCGGCGCGCGCAAACCGGCAGCAGCAGCAGGCCGAGGGCTCCGCCTGTTTGGCCCGCATACATCAGCAGGTCATCAAACTCTTGATACGTTACTTTTTCTCTGTCAGAGATTTGGCCGGCGATAAACTCACGTAACGGCTCTTCTTCAAGCGCAAATTGCTGCCGCACATCGGTGAGCGCCTCCCACAAAAAGCCGTCGGCCCGTGACCCGTTCAGAAAGTCTTGTGCCGCCTGTTCAAATCCTCCAAGTTCCTGCACATCAAGCCGGTCAGCTTCGTGAAACAAAGCAAGCACCGCCCATGCGGCCCGCCTGTTTTTTGGCGGCAGGGATGAGAAAGTCCGTTTATATAAAGGAAAGTGCGCCTCGGCAAGCTGGGCGCATGTTTCGTATTCGGTCATGGTATCACTCCTCTGTTTTTTAGTGTACCATATGTTTCACAATAAAAAGACCGATATCCTTCAGCGGAAACCGGTCGCGGCACTGTTATTCTTCTATATCGATACGGTACGCCTCAAACCATGTATGGATCTGGGCAAGATGGGCGATCAGCTGCGGGCCTTTCATCAGCTGGCCGAACCACGGGACCTGAAAAGATGAACCTTCTGTCTCCAGCAGCATTTCCAGCTTCTTTCTGTCAAGCAGGGTGTGAAGCACGGAATCTTTCTGTTGTAAAATCGTTTTCAGCCATTCTGTGACCCCCTGCGTGTATTTCGGGTGATGCGTTTTCGGATAAGGGCTTTTTTTGCGGTACAAAATATCTTCAGGAAGCAGTCCTTCAAGCGCTTTTCGCAAGATGCCTTTTTCCCGGCTGCCATGCATTTTCATTTCCCAAGGAATATTCCAAACGTATTCCACAAGTCTGTGGTCGGCGAACGGCACCCGTACTTCAAGACTTGCGCCCATGCTCATTCGGTCTTTGCGGTCGAGCAGATTTGTCATAAACCAAAGCATATTTAAGTAAAACAGCTGCCGTCTCGCTTTATCTGTTCCCGTCTCACCGTCTAACAGCGGCGTTTCCGCAATGGTTTCTTCATATCTCGCATTCACGTATTCTCTAAGATTCAGCCGTTTTTGCCACTTTTCATCCAAGAGCGTGATCCTCTCCTCAGTCGACCTCATCCAAGGAAATCCGTCTTCTTCTGCCGCGGTGTGAAACCACGGATATCCGCCGAAAATTTCGTCCGCACATTCTCCGGAAAGGCTCACGACAAAATCTTTTTTAATTTCCCGGCAGAACCATAATAGCGAGGAATCAACATCAGCCATGCCCGGCAGGTCTCTGACGAGAACGGATTCCTCCAGATGTTCAACCAGCTGATCCTGCGTAATCACGCACTTATGATGCTGTGTGCCGAATGCATTTGTCATTTTATCGATCCACGGGCCGTCATCATTCGGCTGAAAGGCGCTCGCTTTAAAAAATTTGCTGTTCTCCTCATAATCAATTGAATAAGTATGAAGGGGATCTCTGCCTTGTTTCTCAAAATGAGCGGCGGCTATCGCGGTTATCGCGCTCGAATCAAGCCCCCCTGATAAAAACGTGCAAACCGGCACGTCAGATACGAGCTGGCGTGTCACTGCATCCTGAAATAAGTACCGAATGTGAGCCGCGGTTTCATCCAAGCTGTCTGTATGCTTTTCGCTCTTTACATTCCAATAACGCCATATGGACAAACCGTCCTTTGAGAAAGTGAACGCATGGGCGGGACGCACCTCGTGGATTCCTTTAAACACTCCGCAGCCCGGAGTTCTGGACGGCCCGAGTCCGAATACTTCCGCAAGTCCGCCGCTGTCTGTGCGGGCTTTCACATCAGGATGAGCAAGGATGGCTTTCAATTCCGACCCAAACAGAAAGGAAGAGCCGTGTTCTTTATAAAAAAACGGTTTGACGCCGAGCCGGTCTCTTGCCCCGAACAGCCGCTTGCGCTTTTCATCCCAGATGGCAAAAGCGAAAATACCGTTCAAGCGGTCCACGCACTCCTCCCGCCACTCAATATAGCTGTGCAGCAGCACTTCAGTATCAGAGGTCCTCTCAAAACGGTGGCCCCTCGCCTGAAGCTCCTTCCGCAATTCCTCCGTGTTATACAGCTCGCCATTATAAATGATGGTGTACGTTTCCTCTTGATGCGTGCAGGCCATCGGCTGGCGGCCGCCTTCAATGTCAACGACCGAAAGTCTTTTATGTCCGAATAAAACATGGGGCTCTCCCCAGACGTTTGAATCATCAGGCCCTCGTTTTGAAAGAGTGTCTATCATATTGTTCATAATATGTTTCTCTTGGACGAGCTGCTTTTGAAAATCGACCCAACCCGCAATTCCACACATGTGATATCAGCTCCAATCCCGTTTCTGTCGGTATCAAATTCGTTTCTATCAGCACTTTACCCAGTTTATGCAAAGAAACGCAGATAGTTGATTTGTCCCACTAAGAGTTGTATGAGACAAGCCCGATTTGGAAAGAACGGAAGAGAAGAAACAAACAAAGGAGACCGGCACGGTTATGAAACGAAAACAGCTTTTCTCAGAAAAAAACAAATGGGGTCGCGGCACCCTGATGATAGAGGACGGCATCTGCCTCGTCGAAAACGATGAAGGCGATATCCTGCTGGCAGACAGTCTAGGAAACGCAGACGTATTGATGAAACGCGGCGGCAGATGGCAGCCGGCACGGATTTGCGGCGGTGCGGCCGAAATCGGCACAGACACCATCCCCCTGCTCGGCGGGGAAGAAATCCGTTATGAAAAGGCGGTAAAACGGCCGCTGTTAACCTTGCTCGATTCGCTGGACGATGAAACGTTTCTGCTGTTTCTCAGCCATCTTCACGGGTTCGGCCTGTCTGTATATGATTGCGTATTTTCCTACAATCAGGCGCTGTTTTCCAGTGAAGGCGTTTCGTTTTATCACTTCTCGGCGGATGAAGCACAATGCGCCCTGCAGCATCACCGCGGCAGCTCGGGCAAACACGACAGATTTGAATGGACGGCATCTGACGGGCGGCGCTCCATTATGTATTCAGCGGCAAGACAAGACGGCACCGCGTAACAAACAGGCGGCACCTTTTAAATAGGTGCCGCCTGATGTATTTAGCTTTGTTTTTCACGCTGATTGACGCCCGGCGTTTGCTTTTACCCTTCACAGCCGTAGCTTTTGCGGTAACAAGAGTGATTGACGCTTTTGGCATCCTGCAAATCTCCTTCGCCTCATCAACATCCCCCTGTCACGGCATTTCTCATTCAGCGGCACAGTTGCTTATACATTTTGCGCAACTAAAAAAACCCGGATGCATCCGGGTTTTTCAAGCAATTGATTAAAATACGTGAAAGCCGATCGGCAAATGAAGGCCGAGCAGCACCGTCAGGACGAGCACGATAATAAAACCGATCCACAGTCCGCCGGTTGATTTGCCTTTTTTCTTGCGGATGACGAGCATTTCCATCAGTCCGATGGTAATGATGCCGAGCAGCATTTTTCCGGCGTATTCTCCGTTCCAATTCGCAAAACGGACAAAAAGCTCAGCTCCGGTCAGAATAATAATAATGTAGAATAAGCGCAGAATCATATGCGTAATTTTTGCGCCCTTCGCTTTTCCGGAACCGTACAGCCCGTAGCTGACAAACACCAGGATAAGCGCAACGACCCATGAAGTAATATGCCAATGTGTCATTATGTTCAATTCCCCCTATCAGATCAATCTGCCTCACTTATGGTACCACAACAAGCCGCTCGGAGCATTATCAATCGTGCGAAAGACACACAATTATCCGATTTGGTTCGACAGCGTGCCGATCGGTTCAATTGTAATGTCAATGCGGTCTCCCGGCTTTAAAAATTTCGGCGGCTTAAACCCTTTTCCGACACCGGACGGCGTCCCCGTCGCTATAATGTCACCGGCTTCAAGCGTCATTCCTTTTGACAGCGTTTCGATTAATTGAGCTATCGGAAAAATCATGTCACCCGTTGATCCTGATTGGCGCAGTTCTCCGTTCACCCGCGTTTCAACTTTCAGGCTTTGCGGATCACTGACAGCCGACTTATGTACAATGACCGGGCCCATCGGGCATGTCGTATCGAGGCTTTTGCCGATAAAAAACTGTTTATGTTTTTTCTGCAGATCGCGCGCTGTTATATCATTTACAATTGTATAGCCGAATATATGATCAAGCGCATGTTCTTTGGAGATGTGCGATCCGCTTTTTGATATGATTACCGCAAGCTCCCCTTCATAATCAAGCTGCTCCGTTACGTCCAAGTGGCTGTCCACTGTTTCTCCGTGTCCTGTAACGGCAGCGGGGGCTTTCGTAAAAACCATGGGATGCTCCGGTATATCCGCCTCACTCCCCATTTCAACAGCATGATCACGATAATTTTTCCCGATGCAGATCACGTTCTTTGGAGGTCTCGGAATAGGCGCGCAAAGCTTTACGTCAGACAGCGCATACATAAATGAACCCGACTCATCATTCGGTTTTTTCGCCCATTCCGCAAGCTGTCCGGCATGCGCGACAAACTTATCTCCTTTTTGAATGCACTCGATCAGCGAACCCGGAATCGTCTCAAGTTCAAACAATTTTTTTTCAGCCTTTTGCAGATCTAAGATTTTGTCATCATCAATGATCAGACCGACAAATGTTCGGCTGTTCAGTTCCCCTGTCGCAAATTTCATGTTAATCCCCCATCATTTTTAAATCTGGCATTCCTTTATGTATTCTTCCTCCGGGCGGGAAATTCCTCTTTTAAACAGGCTGAAAATAAGTGTAAAAGAGTATCAAAAATTGTCACTTTTTTAGTCATATTGACGAAATAAAACCTTCTTGGCCAAAATGGGTTATACTATTGTCATCCTATGTTTTCCAAAATAATCGAGAATTGGAGATCACACGATGAACAAAATTGAAGAAAAAAGATTAACTTTATTCGAGACAGCGCAAAAATTCGGAATCAATGCAACGGAGACCATCAGGTGCAGCCAGGAGCTGGACAGCCTTTTAAACGGGTGCCGGGGCGGGCTCATCCAACAAACGAAAGACAGCGGGCTGAACCCGGCCGCACAGATTGAGCACGGCCGCACCGCAGGAAAAAAAGAGGCTTTCTCATAAACGTGATATGTATATAAATCTGTATCATTTATGTATAAGACCCGGCATGCGTAAAGCGCCGGTGTTTTTACGTCTAAAGTTTTTTCCGCTCACAAAAATGTGCATTTGTCATAAGCTATTTTAGGCAGGCAGCCCAGATAAGCTCCTGGAGTGTAGTCATGAAAATCTTCACGAAAAGGATGTGCTCGTATGCCCGCAATTGTCGGAGCGTTTAAAATTAATGCCGTCGGTACGAGCGGAGTCGTTCATATAGGCGACTGCATCACCATTTCTCCAAAAGCAGAGGTTAAGACATTTGCCGGAGCGGGCAGCTTCAATACCGGAGACAATCTCACACTGACGAATTACAGGAATTCAACGAATGTGTACGATAATGATGTAATCGATCAGCCGATGGCAGGAAACGCATAAAGGAGGCGCCGTATGAATTTTTACGTCAATCAGTCGATCCATATCAATTACATGCGTGTAGAATCTGTCAGCAATTCCTCCATACTGCAAATCGGAAGCGCCGGTTCAATTAAATCTCTTTCCAATCTGTACAACACAGGGAGTTATGTTGAGCCGGCGCCGCCTGTCACCGCGGGGCAGCAGACTGTAACAACAGGGGGAGGTCCCGGCACCTCATCATTTGTACCGCTCCAGCCGCCAAGCCGGTAGTTTTAATGAAGGAAACGAGACGCGAGGTGAATGTCATGTATGATCAATCCGTTTCATCCTACCTGCAGAATTTAAATTCTTTCGTCCAGCAGCAGGCGCAGCAGATTCAGGAGCTCGAACGGCAGCTGAAAGAATTCCAAAATGAAATTTCAACGCTGAAGCAGCAGCCTTCTACAAGAATCGATCGGCTCGAGTATAAATTTGATCAGCTGAAAATTGAACGGCTGGAAGGAACGCTGAATATCGGATTGAATCCGACTGATCCGAATGCCGTGCAAAACTTCGAAGTCGGCCAGACATCTCCGCAGGTCGGAATGATGCAGCAGGAACAGGCGGGCCAGCAAATGCAGCAAATCCGCCAAAACGTCGATATGTACCTGAATGAAGAAATCCCCGCGCTTTTAGAGCAGCTCGAAACTCAGTATGAGAGCAGGCTGGACGAAACGAACAAATATCATATTATTGAAGATATCAGAAAGCAGATGGACAGCCGGATTCAGTATTATCTGTCCCATGTCCCGAAAGAAGAAAACACGGCGCCCGCGCAATATGCCGAGCAGATTGCCGAACATGTGAAGCGTGATATTGTCAGAGCCGTCGAGCACTTTATTAAGCACATACCTGGTGAAATGAAAGGTGATGATCCGTCATGATTTTTACAGTGATTAACCGGAATATTGAAGTCGGCGACATCCGGTCTACCGGTGTGTCCAGTTCTTCCTTATTATTAATCGGCGACACCGATTCCGTCTATCTGTCTTCCATCTTTGACACGCCTCCGGAATCTCTTATTATCGGGCCTTATGTGCCGCTGGCGCCGGAATAATGTTAAAGCGCATTTCACGCCTCCGGAACGCCAAAATCAATTCAGTCGGGATTGCGAGTGTCTTTCAAGCAGGCGATACGAATGAAATCAATATGCGGATCAAAGTATTGGCCGATCAGCGTACTATTGCCTTATACAGAGATGATGAAGGCTCATTTAACAAAAAAGAATACCAGATCTTTCGGCAGCCGGCCGTCATGCCGTTACCAGAAACGGGAGTCCAAAGCGCATTCTGCCATGAAAACCCTTCAATTCGGGTAAGGAATGTGAAAGTTCAAGGGGTATCGTCAGCGTCCGTGGTTCAAATCGGATCGACGTCGATCGTTCTGGGAGATTCGCGGCTGAAACATATTAGGCAGATTGTCACACCAAGCTCACAATCACAGCAGCCCTGACATATAATGACGGTGAGACTTCTATAAAGGGTGTCGTTTATGCCAGCAATTACCGGACCTATAGCTATCAATTCCATATCGGGCGGAGTCGTAAACTTTGGTGATTCCTTTTACCTTTCTCCAAAAAGCTCTTCTAAATCTGCGCTCGGTTCGGGAGCAGGCAATACCGGAGATTTCCTGTTATTAAACAACGTTGTCAATGCGACAAACTATATAGACCCCGATGTCAGCGATCAAAATGTGGTAGGAAACGCCTAAAAAGCAGCCGCTCTTTCAGAAGAGGGCTGCTTTTGGTTCAGCGTTATTTTCGTTCATTTGCTTTTTTTGTTTTTACAAGCTTTTCCGGCGGCTGTTTTCTGATCCATTTCACAAACCGCGCGAGTTTCGGGTCACGCCGCAGCTCTTCTATTCCCGCGAGCCTTGCCGCAAGCTCCTGATTCGTATAGAGAGCGTGAACCTGTTTATGACAAGGGATGCAGAGCATTGCGGTCGGAAGGAATGTCCCGCCTTCTTCCTTAGGCGTTAAGTGGTGCTCCGTCAGCCGCACATGATGGCGGCCGCATAATTCACATGTGCCCTCGGCAGAATCGGCCATGATTCCTTCTCCTTTCTACATGATCTCCAATGTGACCCGGGTGCCTTTCCCGCCCGGTTCGGACGGATGAACGATTAATTTTTTCGGCAGACGCGCTCTCAGCTCCTGCACATGGCTGATCACTCCGACGGATAAGTTGTCCGATTGCAGCTTTTCGAGCGCTGTGACAACGGTGTCTAAGAGCCCTTGGTCAAGAGTCCCGAATCCTTCATCTAAGAAAAAGAATTGCAGCGGGTATTGCCCCCGCAGCTGAATCTGGGCGGACAAGGCAAGCGCAAGCGACAGCGATGTCAGAAACGTCTCCCCGCCGGAAAGGCTTGATACGGGCCGTTTGACGCCTCCGTTCGCGTCATCACGCATGACGAAACCGCCTTCTGAATCGACTAATATGGCATACCGCTGCCTTGTCAGCGCTCCGAGACGGGCAGAGGCGTCTCGAGCCACGCTTTCCAGCTGTTCTTCCGCTAAATATTCGACGAATGTATTGCCTTTACATACAGACTGGAGCTTATCAAGCCTGTCAATCTGTGTCTGCCAGCTTTTCAGTTCGGCCTCAATCTCTTTAAAGCGCTTATGCTGTTTTTGCATAACCGCGAAAGCTTTTGCCTGTGCTCCTTTTTCCTCCATGGCGGCGCCTGACTCAGCCTCTGCCTGCTTCAGCAGAGAAACGGATGCTGTCCATTCTTCCTCCGATATCCGGCGCTCGGCTAATTTATCAGTAACACGGCTGATATTTGCCGATAGCTGTTTTGAGGTGTCCAGGAACTCATCAATTTCTTTTTTCATTTCCTCTGCACGCCCTTGCGGAAGCAGACTTTTTTTGACTTGGTCCGGCTCGGTAAACCCGGTGTTTTTTGACCTCACGCGCCAGTCGTTTTGCGCTTTCTCAAGGGAGGTCTCAGCATCCCTGAGTGACATGAGACTCCCGGATTCCCGGCCTTTTGCGTCATTCAGTGATTGCTGCGCCTGCTTCAGCGCATCGAATAGGGACTGTTCTTTCGATTTTAACAGCTGTAATTCCTGCCGCACCGCTTCAAGCTTTGCGGAAATTGATGTTTCTTCAGCTGCTGTTCCGAGCTCTTGTTCATATCCGTCAATCACCTGCTGCAGGCGCTCAGACGCATAGTGAAGCTCGAGCCGTTCCCGTTCAAGCCGATGCTTCATCTCCTGCAGGCGTTCTTTCTCCTCTTCATGTTCCTTGAGGAATGCGATGCTTGTTTCAATGCGCTTCTCACATTCTTCTGCCTGCCTGTCCTTCTCATCTATCGAAGCCTGCCAGGCGTCAATCTGGTTTGGCGGAATATCACCGCAGACTTCGTTGTACTGATTCAATCGGCTTTCTGACAGCGATTCAAGCTCTTCTAATGAATGTCTGAGACGGCCGGCTTCTTTTTCCTCGTAGCGGATTCGTTCGGCAAGCTGCTCAGCTTGTTTCACCGTCTGCTGATGCGCGCTGATCAGTCTTGTGACCTTCTCTTTTACCGACAGCATATCCTGTTTCATTTGTTTCCATTCCAAGCGGACGGCGCTGAACGCTTCATCAAGCGGGCGTCCGCTGATGGAGGAAGCGGCTTCCAGCTCCGGAACCCGGACGCTTTGCAGAAACGGACATTCTTCGGTAAAACGCCCCGACTGCTCTTCTAATGCAACCTTGGCTGTCAGCACCTCCTGAGAAAGAGCCGCCGCCTCAGAAAGCAGCGCTTCAACCTGCTGCAACTGTTCCTGTACAGCCGTATCAGGCGAGAATGTTTCATGAGCGGAACGCGGGCGGTCATGCTGCGTCGAGCCGCATACAGGACAAGGCTTTCCTTCGATTAGTTTTTCCGATAATTCTTTTGTTAATGCAGCCGTTCTCGCTTCCTCTGAGCGCCTGCGGAGATCGGCTTGCGTTTTGTCAGCCCGTTCGGCTGCGGCTTTCAGTGAACGTTCCGTTTCACAGACCATATGGTAAACGGTTTGAAGCGTTTGATAAGCGTGCGTAATATCTTCCTCTTCCGTTTTCGCTTTCGCTGTAAGCGACTCGCTTTCTCCGTTCAGCTTCTCCACGTTTTTCAGCTGCGTTGTCAGATTGGCCCGCTCTTTCGTGATTTGTTCCTGTGTCTGCTGAAAGCCCGCCGCCAGCTGTGCTGCGGTCTGGCATTTTTTCCGTTCATCGGCGGTCACTTGAACTGCTTTCAGCTCTTCTTTCAGCTCATTCTGCCTGTTTTGGCCGCGGGTCAGGCGGTCTTTCACTCCGGCCAGCTGTTTCGAGGCGGCTTCGTATTCTTCCTCTTTTTTGCTGTGTTCCGCATTTGTTTTTTCCGCTTCTTTTTTCGCTTCAAGCAGTTTTTGTTCAATGGCTGAAAGTCTTTGATACAGCTCTTCTTCCTTGACAAGCTTCGGCTCCTGTTCGGCCTTATGGGCCCGCCATGCTTCATAGGCTTCATTTTGCCGGGTAAATGAAACGGTTTCCGCCTCTGATTTCCGTTTGGCCAGTTCGTGTTCCCGTTCAGCGTGCTGCTTCCGGCGGACGGCTTCTGTGTAACGGTCTGCGTACGGCTCAAGGGCGAGAGCTGTTTCCGCCTCTTTAAGACGCTCAGTCAAATCCGTGATGTACGGGTGTCTTTCCTCAAGCTTTTTCTCCCGGCGCTCATATTCATCTCTTTCTGTCTGCAGGTTCCAAATTTCCTGGTGATTCTCAAAGCGCTCTTTTGCCCGGACCCGTTTCTTCTCAGCTTCTTCAAGCCGTTCGTTCGCTTCGTGAAACTGCTGTTCAGCCTGCTTCAGCGCATCTTCTCCTGCGTCTCCGAGCCCGGATTGTTCGGCCAGCATTTCATTTTTTTTCGCTGCCGCTTCCTGCGCCCGCCGCCGCAATTTTTTGACAAGCCTGTCCCCGTACTGTTCCAGATTAAACAGGCGCTGGAGCATATGTCTTCTTTCCGCGCCTTTAAGCGACAGAAACTCGGCAAACTTTCCTTGCGGCAGCACGACGGCTCTTGTAAAGTCGTCAATGGTCAGGCCAAGAAGCTCCTCTACCTTTTTGTTCACTTCATTCGCTTTATCGGCCAGCACCGTTTGTTCGTCTTTGATTTCAATCAGGCGGCAGAGGGCGGTTTTTACTTTCGTTTCATCCGTTCTCTTAAAAACGCGCTCGACCTTGTAGGAAACCCGGTGGCCGGATTGAAGCGCGAATGTAAATGAGACGGCGAGCTGATCTTCGGCATGATTCAGGATGCCGTGCGTATTATTTGCGGCGCGCTCCACTTTTCCGTATAAAGCGAGTGTCATGGCATCAAGGATCGACGATTTTCCGCTTCCGGTCGGCCCGAAAATTCCGAACACCCCGGCTCCGGACAGTCCGGCAAAATCAATGGTCTGTTCCTCCCTGAAGCTGTGGAGCCCTTTTATCGTTAACAGAATCGGCTTCATGTCGCATCCTCCTCATCATCTGCTGACGCAAGCTCTAAAAACAGCTTGACCATCTCCTCATCCGGCACGCCGCCGCCCGTTTGTTTTTCATAAAACTTCTTAAATCGATCCTCAATTGATGTGTGTTTCACTTCAATCCGGTCATTTTCGGTCTCTTTTTCTTCAAAAACCGGCCTGATATGGATAAAGCCGGGATGCGCCTTTCTCAGCCGATGAATTTCCTCGAGAGAAAGCTGATCCGTCAAATGGATATCAAGATCGATCCAGGCATTCCGGTCACGCCCTTCATCGAGCCAGCCGTGAACTTCGCTCAGCCCCTGCGCTTTCCATTTGACGAGCGGTTTACCGGAAGACAGGAAAATCTCTTCCCACTTCGCTTCTCCGCCGGGCTTCGCTTCTACCACCGTCACCGATTTGGCATAACCGGCTTCTGAAAAGCTGTATGCGAGCGGAGAGCCTGAATAACGGGCAGCCGTCTTGGCGCGCTTGATCGTTTGCGGACGGTGGAGATGGCCGAGAGCCACGTAAGCCGCATCAGCCGGCAGGCTGTCAGCGGCGACCGTGTAAGCGCCCCCGACTTCAATCGGACGCTCTGAATCGGTCTGATTCCCCCCCGCGACATAAATGTGGCTCGCCGCGATTTTCACGGCATCGTCCCGGCACAGTCCGCACATGTGAGCAAACGCCTCTCTGATTTTGACATCGTAATGATCGCGAAGAAGCTTTTCCTCAAACGTATCAGAAAGCACTTCGTTTAATCTCGCCTCTGACGGATATGCCAGCGCAGCTACGGCTAACAGCTCGTCCGCCGACGGCACTTCAATATGCACGGGTTCTGTCCGCGGATAGCCGATTAAATGAATGCCGCGCTCATTTGTTAACGGAGAAGCCGCCGCCAGCCTGTCGGGATTGTCATGGTTTCCGGCAATGACGACAACCGGGCGCTTTCCACCGTCAGAAAGCGCGGAAAGACTTTCGTAATACAATTGTTCAGCGAGCGCAGGCGGGTTGACCGTATCAAATACATCCCCCGCCATAATGACCGCATCAATGTTTTCTTCCTTGACAATGGTATTCAGCTCTTCCAGTACTTCGGCCTGCTCGCTCAGCCGGCTTCTGCCTTCCAGCGTTTTGCCGAGGTGCCAGTCAGCTGTATGTAAAATGCGCATACCGCATTCACCTCACTTTTTGATAGAAAAAAAGATCCGCTCCAAAAAGGAGCTTCGGATCTTGTTACAGTGTAAGAACGTGACCTCCATCGAAGAAATAGAGCGCACGCCCTTTCACTTTCGTTTTTGTAATTTGTTCAACCGCTTTTGTATACAATTCAATTTGTGTTTCATACCTTTTTTGCAGAATCGGAGCCGCGCCTTCAAATCCGTTCCGGAATTTCCCCTCTATCCGATCTGTTTTATAGTCCAGCAAATAGAGACCGTCCGCCGTTTCGTAGAGGCAGTCAATAATCCCCTGCACGAGCAGCGGTTCACCGGCCGTTTCGGCATCCTTGTACACCTCGCCGGCCGGAAGCGCCATACTGAACGGCACTTCCCGGTCAATCCGCAGCGCCCTGAGAAGGTCTTTCCCGATTTCAGTTCCGAAAAACTGGACAATTTCTTCTATATCAATAGCTTCCTGCTGTTCTTCTGTCAGCAGCTCTTTTTCGTAAAGCATCCGGACCGTCCGCTCCGCTTCTTCGGCAGTCGGAACGTGCGTCAGCGGTATGTGCTGCATCACCGTATGCATCGCCGTCCCTTTTTCGGCGGCTGTCAGCCCTTTTTTCATCATAAAACCGGGACGCCTGTATAAAAGCGTGTCTCCTGACGGTTTGATGAGAGAGCGGCCGCTGTATTCATCCTCGTATTCTTGCTTTCTCTTCAGCTCAGAAACTGATTGCTTCGTTCTGATAGCCGTCAGCTCTCGGTACGGATATTCCCATTCAAGCAGACGGCGCGCCTGATCATCAAATGAAAACGAATCAGGAATCGGCTCGCCCTGCTGTATTGCTTTTAGACGTTTGCTCTTTTCTTCAGCACGCTCTTTTGGATTCTCTTCCAGCAATTCACTTTGCTGCAGCATCCGGATGTGAAAACGCGACGGGTCGCGCGCGATATCCTCAGATGAGGAAAGTCCCGGCGTCCTGTGCGCCTCCATGTCACGGTGGCGGATGAGCGCCGGCCCGATAAAGTCCAAATAAGATGACGCCTGATAGCGGTCGAATTCAGAAAGAAGCCAATCGGCCCGGTCTGCTTGCGCCTGCCATTTGGCCAGCTGTTTTTCCCGGTTTTTGCAGGAACCGACGAGAAACAGCTTTTCCTTCGCTCTGGTCAGCGCCACATACAATACGCGCAATTCTTCGGATAAGAGCTCTCTGCGCATCTTTTTCTTCATCGCCACAAGCGGAAGAGTCGGATAGCTGATTCTGAGTTCCGGATGAATATACTTCGTGCCGAAACCGAGCTCTTTATCAAGCAGGTATGATTTGTTGAGATCCATCATATTAAAACTTCTGCCGAGTCCGGCGGTGAAAACGACGGGAAATTCAAGTCCTTTGCTGCTGTGGATCGTCATCAGCCGAACGACATCCTCCTGCTCGCTGAGCGCCCGGGCCGTCCCCAGATCATCGCCGCGCTCCTGCATCCGTTCAATGAACCGCAAAAAGCGGAATAACCCGCGGAACGCCGTCGCTTCGTACGAGCGCGCCCGGTCATACAAGACGCGCAGATTGGCCTGGCGCTGCTTTCCGCCGGGCATGCCGCCTGCATAGTCAAAATATCCGGTATCGCGGTATACTTCCCAAATCAGCTCAGACACCGAATGATTCGTCGAAAATGACCGCCACTTTTGCAGACTGTCATAAAAGGTTCTCAGTTTTTGATACAGTTCATCATGCCTGTCAGCGTTCGCTAAATATGCTTTCAGCGCTTCATAAAACGGCGCTTTTTTCTTTTCAAGACGTATCAGCGCAAGTTCATTTTCGTCACAGCCGACGATGGGCGAGCGCAGCACGGAAGCAAGCGGAATATCCTGATACGGATTATCAATCACCTTTAAGACTGAAAGCGCCGCAGCCACCTCCACGGCTTCAAAGTAACCCGACGTCAAATTGGCGTACACCGGAATGCCCTGGTTTTTCAGCTCTTCCATTAATTGCGGCGCCCACGGCATGGAGCGCAGCAAAATTACGATATCCCGGTACTGGATATTCCGGTGTGTTTTTGTTTTGCCGTCATATACCTTAAACGGAGATGAGACAAGCTTTCGGATCTCCCCGGCTATCGCTTTCGCTTCCCAGTGCACAGTTTCAAAGTCTTCGGCATCCTCGGAGCTGTCTGCGCCATCAGCGCTGTCAATGAGCAGCAGTTCCGTTTTTGCCGCGTCATTCGGCGGATACGATGCGCCGAGCTTCAATGCCGCCTGTTCATCGTAGTCCACTTCGCCGATTTTTCCGCCCATCAGCTGCTTAAACAAGAAATTCGTACTATCCAAAATATCGGAGCGGCTGCGGAAATTTTGGTTCAGGTCAATTTTCTGCCCCGCGCCTGCCCCGCTTTCTGTAAACCTTTTATATTTCCCGAGAAACAGCAGCGGCTCAGCAAGTCTGAAACGGTAGATCGATTGTTTGACGTCGCCTACCATAAACAGATTTCCCGCCTCTTCATTCCCGCTTTTAACAAGCTGCAGGATAGACTCTTGCACAAGATTCGTATCTTGATATTCATCAACCAGAACTTCATGGAACTGGTCTTGATAATAAACGGCCGCTTCGCTCGGCACCCGCCGGCCTTCTTCATCAACCGCAGTTAAAATCGCCAGGCAGTAATGTTCCAAATCTGAGAAATCAATAATTGATTTTTCTTGTTTCGCCGCTTCAAATCGTTTTCCGTACGATATCACGAGCTGAACGAGCGTTTCGATGACAGGCTTCATATCTGCTAAACTCTTTAAGTGATCTTGCGGACTTCTTGTAAAATAATCGGTCTTTACCTTTTCGATCAGTTTCTTCGCGCCGTTTCGCAAATCGGTCGCTTCGTCCAAAAGCGCTTTGTCAAATTCATCACCCTTTACCGCCTTCGCCCGCTTAAATGAGACTGCGGGAACCCGTTCATACAGCGCATCGAAGTCATGCCGGCAGCTGATCAGCTCTTCTATCTGCTGAAGGTCATCCAGAAAATTATCAGCGCGCGGGGCCGGCCCGCCGGGCGCTTTTGTCAGTTCAAGCGCCTTCTCAAGCTTTTGTTTTGCCCCGAAGAGCGCCATTTCAGCATCTTCTTTCACATACTGGTAAAACGGAAGCTCTTCCATTTTGCTTTCTTCCGTCACGTCATACAGGCGGACAAAGCTTTGCAGCCATACTTCCGGGTCAGGATGCGACCGGGAATACTCGTACACCCGTTTGACAAGGTCTTGAAGATCAAGATCATGCCTGTCTGTCGTATATCTGTCCGCAAGCTCAAAAAACGCCTGATTCCCTTTTGCGTATTCATCTTCAAACAGCTCATCAAGAACTTCGTCTCCGAGCAATTCGCCTTCCGTCTGGTCAGCCATCCGAAAACCGGGGTCAAGATCAATCATATAATAATATTTTTTAAGCACTTGCAGACAGAAAGAGTGAAGCGTCGAAATGCTCGCCCGATTTAAGAGAGAGAGCTGCCGTCTGATATGCAGAGATCCCGGATTTTTGGCGAGCTCTTTTTCTAATGCTTCCGCGATCCGATGCTTCATCTCCGCTGCTGAGGCGTTTGTAAAAGTCACCACAAGGAGCCTGTCAACATCAACCGGATCTTCTTCCGCGGTTATCTTTCTGATCATCCGTTCCACGAGCACGGCCGTTTTACCTGATCCGGCTGCGGCAGCGACCAGAATATCGCGGCCGGAAGAAACGATGGCGCTCCATTGGTCATCCGTCCATATGCTGTCTTTCGGTTTAGGAATTTGCATCATCATCCGCCTCCTTCTTCAGCCAATCCAGTATGGTGCCGTCTTTTTCCGCTTTCAGGCTGCGGTATTCATTTTCCTTAAGCGACTCATCAAACTGGCACACCGATTGAAACGCACAGTACGTACAAGGCGTCTTATCTTTCAGCTTATACGGGGTAATGGACACAAGCCCGTCCGTTATCGCTTCGCCCGCCTGTTCAAAAGTCCGCCGCACATGGTCTGTCAGCAGATGAAAGTCCTGTTCACTGACCGCGGCTGAGTCGGATCTTAAAGACCCGTCCTTTTTCAAACCGGCATTGACGATATTTGAACGCCCTTCCTCCAAAGTCGTGTCCATCAGGCTGATCGCCTCCCGGTCACCGAGGAGAAGGCCTTTCATTTTAAATTTCTTAAAAATTTCCTGCTCGATTTCATCAAGCCCCATCGGCAGACTGGCCTGAATCATCGGATCATGAATATGGAAATACAAAACGCCTGCCGGGGTCGCTTTCATACCGAGCCAATCTTCGGAATGTGTAATCGATAAGTCAAGATATGTGAGCATTTGCAGAGCGAGCCCGTAATACACCTCAGCCAGATCAAGCCCCCTGTCGCTTGATTTATAATCAACGATTCTCAGCAGCAGGCCTTTTGAGCTTTCCGCTTTATCCACGCGGTCGATCCGTCCGACGAGTTCCATCGTACAGCCGTTTTTCAGCGTGAAAGTGAGCGGAGGCAGCGGCCCGCTTCCGCCGAAACCGAGTTCAAGACCGACCGGGACGAAACCGCTCGCCTTCGCATGCTCGCTTAATATGCCAGAAACACGCGTGACGATCTTCTGCAGTTTTTCCTTCACATAAAAGTGTCTGTTTGAGCTGAGCAGAATCTCTTTTTGCAGCTTTGGCGCAAGCCGTTCCACCGCTTCATAGGAGAAATTCCGGCACTGATCTTTCGTCAGATCGCGCCATTCCAGCTTCTGCTCACGAAGCCGGTCTGAAATCAGCTTCAGGCTGGAGTGAAACAGCTGGCCGATATCCGGCGCGTCCAGCTTGAAAAACTGCCGCTCTTTTAATTGAAGCCCGTGAGATGCAAAATGAGAGAACTGGCAGGCATTAAACGCCTCCATCCGGGAGACGCTTCCTTTAATATGCTCGCCGTAAAGCTGGCGCGAAACAGGCCGTTCAAGACGCTTCGCCTCATTGCGGAAAAACAGGCTTGAAAACAGCTTTTTCGCACGCCGGTGATCAGGCTCTTTCATCAGCACATTGTATGCGCTCCACCATACGTCACTGATCTCGTACTCTCTTGTCCACAGCCTGAGCTGACTTGCCGTATATGTCTGAGCCACCTGTTTATTGACGAGATACTGAAGCTGCTCTTCTTCGCTTACCTGCTCGGGATCAGCCGCTGACAGCTTTTCCTGATGATCGGGAAACAGCTCGCCAAGCCTGTTTACAACGATTGACGGCAGGAGCGTTTTTCCTTCCGCATCGGCAATCGGGTATGACACATAAAGACGGTCAGACGGACTTGACAGCGCCATATAGATGAGAAAATGCTCATCAAGCAGCCGCTCACGCCCCGCGGAAGACAGCTCCACTCCGACTGCTTTCAGCCACTCCCTGTCATCATCAGACAGCACGCCGTTTTCATCCGGGCGCGCCGGAAGAACGCCGTCATTGGCACCGATGACGAATGTGCAGGACGTGCCGTACATTCTTGAGAGATCCATATTCCCTACAAATACTTGGTCAAGCGCGGGCGGAATTAAAGAAAAATGAAGCGATTCCGTTCCCGTTTCAAGCATTTGCTGGAACAGCGCCAAAGATATTTCATCTTCACCCATCATGCCGGCAAACTCCTCGAGAAGCTGGATAACGGCATCCCACGCCTGACCGTGCTGCTGCGCTTCGATCATGTTTCCGGCCTCTTCGGCCCGCTGCCTTTTCCGGTCCAGCTTCAGGGGAACATCGGTATCTTCCAAAAAGAGATAAAGAGCCTCCGCCATGCTTTGAACCGTTTTCGCTTTTTTCATCCGGTTTTGGAGCTTGACGAGGGGCGCGGCCATCCACTCTTTCGTCTCATTCAGCATGTGTTCCATCTCTATTTCCTGATCCGTCTGCGCGAAATCCTCATCGAGCGATACGAAGCGCCTGTATACAAACCGCTCGCCGCTCGTCCAGCGCTCCCCTTTAATGCCGTAGGCGATACAGTAATTTTCAAGCTGATCAACCTGCTCCCTTATTTTCTGCTCCGGCTGATCAAGCGGGAATAACAGTTCGGTTTTCGCACAGCGGAACACCGCTTCATATCTCCAGTTCCCCTTCACGACATCCAGGCTTGAACGGATGAATTCAATAAGCGGGTGATGCTGCATAGAAGCTTTTCCGTCAATAAAATAAGGAAGCCCGTAATCGGCAAACACTTCCTTCAGCAAATCTTTATAATCTTCCGGCTGACGGATGAGAATCGCCATATCTTTGTACCGGTATCCTCCGTCCCGGACAAGTGATTGAATTTCCCGGGCAATACCTTCAAGCTCAGCTCTTCTGTTTTGCGCCTGCATGACGGTAAAAGCTTCCTGTCCGCCGGTATACGCCGCAGCGGGACGCACATCGTACTGCGACTCTATACAGGCAAGCTCCGGCGCATGCTGATGCCGCTTCGTGCCATGCAGTTCCTTGCAGGAAATATCGGCATTCAATTCCTTTGCCGTCTGATAAAGCTTATAGTATGTGCTTCCCGTCATTCTGAACAGATCGAGCTCATCCGGTGCCTGTTCCGCCGAAGGGCTGTCCGCCGTCAGCGAGAATGTGACATGTTCAGCATGCATGATCAGCTGCTCCAGCACCCTTAATTCCTGCGGCGTAAATTGATAGAATCCGTCGACGTAAACATGGGCGCCTTTTACAACGTCCGCCAAAGGAATCTGCTGAGCGAGCAGCGTCAAATAATCCTCTGAATGCAAATAGTGTCCGGCGAGGCTTCTTTCCATCTGCTGATATAAAATGCCTAAATCATGAAGTTTTTCAGACAGCATCCGCTCTCCGCGATATTCTGACGCCGTTCCGCTTTCCGCCATGCGTCGGACGTCTTCAGGCTCAATACAGTACCGCTTAAACTCTGTCAGCATCCGTTCCACCTGCTCAGTGAACCCGGTTTTGTCACTCGCTTTTTGATACACTTTAAACTCGTGCTTATGTTCTTCAATCAATTTCCTTAAAAGCATCTGCACACCCGTCGTCGTCACAAACGGGCGGTTCATGCCCCCGGTATGCTGAAGCACGCGCCACGCCAAACGCGAAAAACTGAACACTTGAGCGCGTATCATGCCGCCGATATCCGGCGTTTTAGCAAGCTCATATTCCATTAAAAACGTCATTTGATCCGGGACTAGAAAAATGATCGGTTTCCCGAACGGCTCCCGGCGCAGTTCATCTTGAATGCTGTCGATAATCAGCCTCGTTTTCCCACTCCCCGATCTGCCTACTAAAAACTCAACACCCAATTAGAAGACCCCTCTCTTTTTATCTTTCTACATTTTATCGAAAGTTGACGAAAATGACCAATCTCATCTGCTGGTAAAAACGGGATGACTGTTTTAAAAAATATCGTTTTTGACCAAAATAAAGAAAAAAGGACTAATGATGATGTCAGAATATCCCGAAGTAATTGTACGGACGGCTCTGTCGTTCAGCATTCTGTTTATCGGCGCCCGGATACTCGGTAAACAAACCATTTCACAGATGACGCTTTTTGATTTCATTGCGGCCATCTCGCTCGGCGCTATCACGGCAAATCTGTCGTTTAATACAAAGCTGCCGATTCATTATCATGTCATTGCCTACATTATTTTCGTGGCAATCATTTACCTTGTCGCATATCTTTCTATGAAAAACAGGGTCCTGAGGGGTTTCTTTGCAGGCAAACCGACCATTATCATTCAAAACGGTAAAATACTTGAGCATAATATGAAAACGATGCGTTATACCATCGACTACTTGAACCAGCAGCTGCGTGTAAATGACGTATTTGACATTTCTCAGGTTCAGACTGCCATCATTGAAACAAACGGCAGCATGTCAGTGGAGGTCAAACCGGAATTTGCGCCCGTTACAAGAAAGGATCTCGGCATCTTTGCCGGACATGAAAAGAACTTTGCCGTTGAGCTGATTATGGACGGCCGGCTGGTGATGAAGAATCTGGAAGAAAACCACGTATCGGAAAAATGGCTGAGAGAAGAATTGGACACGAGAAACCTCAAACCGGAAGACGTCGTATACGCTGTGCGCGGAAGCAACGGCCGGCTTTTTGTCGACACATACGACGACCATATTACATCGCCTCTAGATCAAGAATAAAAATGACATCCGCACATGTCACGGGCTGCCGTCGTATAATACCCTATAAACATCCGGGGGTGAGTCCAATGCACGAGAATTTTTTTCATTATACTGCCTTCTGCAGTGACGATTCTGTGCTTATCAAGGATCTGGTAAAATCCATAAACGGCGAATACAGCGCTGTGATTTGCTACTCAATATTAGCCGAAAAAGCGCCGACCGCAGAAATCAGAAGACGAATCGAACATATCAGAGAGGAAGAAGTGCGCCACCTGCACGCTTTCTCTTCACTGTATACGTCAATTACCGGAAAACAGTTGACGCCGAAACAGACGGAGCATTGTCCGCACACATACAGAGAAGGACTGAGGGCGGCGTTTTATGATGAGCAGAAAACGAATGATTTTTATTTGCAGGCATCCGATAGAGCGGTGCATCCGGAAGCGAAGCGGTTATTTGCCCGCACGGCATTTGACGAACAGCGTCATGCCGTCTGGTTTTTATACGATATGGCCCACTCTCCTTTCCACCATACAGGGGGAACGGTATCAAACGCGCCGAACACAAGCTACACCGAGGTGAATACCGGCAAATAACGGTTCAGGCAGATCACGCTCCCCCGCCGGGAGTCTTCAGACCGCTGACAAACCCCGTTCTTTCAACATGAGAGAATGGGGTTTACTTTTCAAGCCGTTTTATACTCCCTCTAAACAATGGATACCTTCTTCATTGTATAATCAGCAAAAACCCTTTATAATAAAATAAACCAACTGGTCGGTTTTAAACGAACCGAGCCCCGCTTTGCCGGGACAACGATATGAATGAGGCGGAAAGGATCTGTGTGAAGTGACAAATACAAAAGGCGGTGCCGGAAAGAGCGAAAAGACGAAGAACAGGCTCGTATCCGCTTCGCGTGACTTATTTGCAAAAAAAGGATATTCAGAAACATCGATTCGGGATATTTTAGAGGCGGCCGAAATCAGTAAAGGCAATCTATATCACCATTTTAAAGGAAAAGAGTTTCTGTTTCTTCATATCATGGAAGAGGATCACCGCGTGATGATCGAGACGTGGAGGGAAATGGAAGCTGATCTGAAAGATGCTGCCGAAAAACTGGCGGGCTTTGCGGAGCTGCTCAGCCGGATGAGCATCAATTACCCGCTTATGAGAGCAAGTGAAGAGTTTTATGCGAGTGCGTTTACGTCAGAGGAGGTCGTAAAGCGGCTCAACAAAATTGATATTGAATATGACGATGTGATGAGAGAGATCTTAGAAGAGGGAAATCAAGACGGCAGCTGGTCCATTCATCATGTCGAATCAAAAGTAAAAATCCTGCTATCCGTCTTCTACGGTTTAGATGTGTTATATAAAAACGATACCATTCAGCAAAGAATCGAATTGCAAAAAGAAGCCATCTCCGTGTTTATTCACGGGTCGATCAGCGCTGATAAACAGAATGACAGCTGACAAAGGAGAAACAACATGCAAAAACCGATCAGAGAACAAAAGGCTGTACTCATCATCTTATTAAGCAATATATTTATTGCGTTTTTAGGCATCGGATTGATCATTCCCGTTATGCCGCTGTTTATGAATGTGATGCACTTGACGGGCAGCACAATGGGATACCTTGTCGCTGCCTTCGCCGTTGCGCAGTTAATTGCATCCCCCATTGCGGGGAGATGGGTTGACCGCTTCGGCAGAAAAATCATGATTCTCGCCGGACTGTTTTTGTTCGCATTATCCGAACTGACCTTCGGATTGGGCACACATGTCTCCATTTTATATTTCGCAAGGGTGCTGGGGGGCATCAGTGCCGCTTTTATCATGCCCGCTGTTACAGCGTATGTCGCAGATATTACGACGGTGCAGGAAAGATCGAAGGCGATGGGCTATGTATCTGCCGCCATCAGCACAGGGTTTATCATCGGGCCCGGCATAGGAGGATTTATTGCCGATCACGGCGTTCGTATGCCGTTTTTCTTTGCGGCGGGAATTGCATTTATCGCAGTGATTTCCTCTGTCTTTATGCTGAAAGAGCCGTTAACTAAAGAAGAACGCGCAAAGCAGATGGAAAGCGTCAAAGAATCAACTTTCTTAAAAGATTTGAAAAAGTCGATTCATCCAAACTACTTGATCGCCTTTATCATCGTTTTTGTTTTGGCATTCGGACTGTCGGCGTACGAAACGGTATTCAGCTTATTTACAAACCATAAATTCGGCTTCACGCCAAAGGATATCGCCATTATTATTACGTTCAGCTCCATTGTGGCGGTCCTCATTCAAGTGCTCGCGTTCGGAAGACTTGTCAACTTCCTCGGGGAGAAAAAAGTCATTCAGCTTTGTCTGATCATCGGCGCTGTGCTGGCTTTCGTTTCTACGGTGATGTCAGGATTTTTGCCCGTGCTCGCTGTCACCTGCATCATTTTCCTTGCGTTTGATTTACTGCGCCCGGCACTGACTACTTATTTATCGAAAATCGCAGGAAATCAGCAGGGGTTTGTTGCCGGTATGAACTCAACATACACGAGTTTGGGCACTATTTTCGGCCCGGCTCTGGGCGGTATTTTATTTGATATGAATATTCACTTCCCGTTTCTATTCGCAGGTGTGGTTTTATTTCTCGGTCTGGGATTGACCTTTGTGTGGAAAGGAAAAGCAGGCGAGGTTTCGGAGTAGGGTGCACTCACCCATCTCCGGAGCTTTTTTTGCGTTTTCGATAAGAAAAACGAATGGATTATGAGAAATAATTCATTATTTATTTATCTCAAAATCTATACTATAGTAATAGTAAGGTTAACGAGCTTAACAATTTAATATGAATGTTTCAGGAAGAAGGGTTTTCATTGAAGAAAGACAAACATCTCCTTACGGATATCTGGTTTATTCTCATCAGTGCGGCAGGGGGGTTTCTTCTTTCGCTTACAGGGATGTCGATCGCCTGGATGCTCGGAACGCTGGCCGCCGGCTGCATCCTCTCCATGACGAGGCCCCGCTGGCTGTTCATGGCGCCTGACAGAAGAGGGATTCACCGCAGATGGCTTGCGGCGGGACAAATGATCCTCGGCATCGAACTCGGCCAGAAACTGAACCTGTCCGTTCTGTCGGTTTTACGGGAGCATTGGCTTCCGGTAGGCTTCATGCTGATTTTCTCTATCGTGATGGCGCTTGTTTCCGGATATGTGCTCTTTCGGTTCAGCCGGACGGACATGATGACAAGCTTTGTAGGCACGGCGCCGGGCGGTTTATCCGCCATGCCCGGTATCGCCCAGGAAGTCGGCGCAAACACCGCGATTGTAAGCCTTATTCAGCTGACGCGCGTCCTTTTGGTCGTCATGACAATACCGTTTCTCGTCATTTTCTTATTTACCAAACAAAACGGTGCGGCTCAGACATCAGCCGGAGCCGTTTCGGCAGGAGCTTCACATCCGGGCCTTACTCCCATCTTGTTAACGGCCGGATTTATTTTGGCTGCCTGGCTTGCAAGCAAAGGCGCAAAACGGCTGAAATTTCCCGCCCCTTGGCTGCTCGGCAGCATGATCGGCGTTGCTGCTGCGGAAATCGGCGTGTCCGCCTTGGCGGGCAAAGACATGCTGGCCTGGTGGCCGCCGGAAGCGAACCAGCTGTCACAAATTTTTCTCGGCGCCACAATCGGATCAAAAATGTACAAAAGCATGTTCACCGGCGTGGCGAGAGTGCTGACCGTCGGATTTATTTCTTCCGTCGGATTAATCGCCGCCATGATTCTGAGCGCGATTGCGGTTTCTAAATTAACGGGCATCTCCATGATTACATCTGTTCTCGCCTTTTCTCCCGGCGGGATCGCCGAGATGGCGGCGACTTCGATCACCCTGCACGAAGACTCGACTTTCGTCGTCGCGGTTCAGATCATCCGGATCGTTCTCGTCATCGCCATGCTTCCGCCCTTCTATCGGCTGCTGCACCACCTTTCTCAGCTGAAACGGGCACACGGCGAGAGAGGCCGGGCAGAAAGAGGAACATGATCCGAATAAAAAAACACGCATTCATATGCGTGTTTTTTATTTGAACAGCTCTCCGCCGCCATTTACAGACCGCCAGTTTGCTGAAAGATCACGGAACAGCCGTTCAGCAAATAACAGTTCTTCATCTGTATAGCGGTCTAAAAACGCCAAGAGCCGCTTTTTTATCAATTCATGATATTCATGATGAAGGGAATGCAGCTCTTTCCCGGCAGGAGTCAGCCGGAAATAGACTTCTTTTTTATTGTCGCTCAGCCGGGTCCTGCGCAGAAAGCCGGCTTCCAAAAACTTCGCGCAGCTTCTCGACACGGTCGGCTTTGTCGTCTTCATTTTTTCCGCTATTGACGTGACATTGATCGGTTCATGATCTCCGATACACGACAAAATGTGAATTTCCGTCAAGGTCAACTGTAATTTTTTTCCGTTTTCTTCACGGAGTTCGTCCATCCGTCCGGCCAACGACGCCCTGATGTCCTCCTGACACCTCTCCTGCTCGTGAAAAATATCTGTCAGCCCTTCAAGAATCATGTGTTTTGCATGGTCTGGCTGTCTTCTGTCCAACTGCTGAATCACCCTTCCGTATTGATTGTTTCTTTTACTATAACGTTTTGTTACACAAGAAACAATCACACAGGCGCATAAAAGGGTATCAGATGAATCCCCATCTCTCCAAACCGGCCAGAACAGCTTCTTCCGCTTCACGTCCCGAGCCGCCGGCTGCCCATGCCGCGTGGCCGTCCGGCCGGATTAAAACGGTGTGGACGTCATCCCAATCGGCACGTGTTTCAGCAAGCTCCGCCCTGACAGCTGCCACGCTGTCCGTATCAATACCGGCATGAATGCTCCCTCTTAATGATAAAAGCACAAAGGCGCCCTTATGAAGAAAATCATACAGCCGGGCCGGCCGCCCGTCATGAAGGGTCAATTCGATATCCGGCAGGCGTTTTCCGTTCAGGATATGCGGCGGCAGCTCCGCATCCGGTTCATAATGCAGATCAAGCGCGGATACTTTTCCCGCCAATAAACGGTTGGACTCCTGAAAATCCAGCAAAGCGGTCATCGTTTCTCTTAAAGCCATCCCCGACTCGGTAAAATCCATGAGCTTTATCTGGGTTTTTATATTGTGCAACACTTCTTTTCCTATGCTGTGCCTTTCCTGATGATAGCTGTCCAGAAGATAAGGCGCCGCTTTCCCCTTCATTTGCGCCGCCAGCTTCCAGCCGAGGTTGAAGGCATCCTGAAGCCCCGTGTTCAGCCCTTGGCCGCCTGCGGGAAAATGAATGTGCGCCGCATCACCGGCCACAAAAACCCGGCCTGATCGGTATTGTTCGGCCTGACGCTCGGCATTGCCGAACCGCGACATCCATACCGGATCACTCAATCCGAAATCAGTGCCGCATATCCGCCGCAGGTCTTCTTTCAGCTCATTTTCGGTGACCGGCTCTTCCTTCCGCTTTTGCGGAGCGTGCGGAGAAACGATGAGGACGCGGAAAAGTCCGTCCGTAAGAGGGACAATCACAACCGATCCCTCCAGGCGGCACGTTGAAAAAAAGGAAGATTCGGGCGGATGTTTCAAAGCGGCATCACAGAGGGTTCCTGTTAAGTCGGCATCAGTGCCCGAAAAAGCGATGCCCGCCTGTTTCCTGACAATGCTCCCCGCTCCGTCTGTACCCGCGGCATATAAGCTGTGAAGAGTGCGGATCCCGCTTTCGTCCCGGAACACCGTCTCCACTCCGTCATCCGTCTGGGTGACAGCCACCGCTTCCGCCCCGCGGATGATGTCTGCGCCGAGACTTGATGCATACTCCTCCAAAATCCGCTCCGTTTCTGCCTGAGGCAGCATTAACGAATAATTCTGCTTCGTATCCAGCCGAGAAAAATCCAGCCGTGTATCCAGCATGGAAAAATGGCCGGAAGACACCTTCGTCCCTTTTTCCAAAAAGCGTTCCAATATGCCTCTCATGGCAAAAAGCTCAAGTGTGCGCGGATGCATGATAAGCGCTTTGGAATATGGCACCGTCTTCTTCAATCGTTCAATAACAGTCGTTTTCACTCCGGCCAGCGCCAGTTCTGATGCAAGCATAAGCCCGACCGGACCTCCCCCGATAATGGCAGCCTGTGTTTTCATCTCATCAGCCCTCTTTCATATTTTTTGTTACATGGGTAACAAAATCACCAAAAAATAAAACGCCTCCTTTTTGTTTCGCGCGTAACAATTTTCATTATAGTCTTCCCTCTGCTTTTTTACAATCATTTCCGAAAAAAAAGACGCCGTTCACTTGGCGTCTGATTCACTGATAACTCCGACAATGTCTTTATCCTTAATCGGACCGAAATGACGGCTGTCGAGGCTGTATATGCGGTTGTCGCCAATAACAAAGTATTGTCCCTTCGGTATGCTTTTGCGCCCGGTCGTTTCCTTCAGCGTATAATCACCGGTCACATGGCTCCCGGCGGACAATGATGACTTTAACGGTTTTAAAAACGGTTCCGCCACCCGTTTTCCATTCACATACAGCTGATCCTCCCTGTATGCGATTGACTCGCCGGGGAGCCCGATGACACGTTTGATCAGCACTTTGCGGTGCGGGCCTTTAAACAGGACAATATCGAAACGGCGGATCGTTTTGTAACGATGGGAAAACTTGTTGACCATCAGCTCATTTCCTTGTTTAAAGGTCGGATTCATGCTGATTCCTTCGACTTTATAATCAATAAAAATGGCATTCTTTAATTGTATGGCCAAAACAACGATAAGCACGCCGGCTATAAACCAAAATCGTTTTTTCAAGATTCCTGTCTCCCTCCGTCTTTCTCATGCTGACTGATTCTCATCTGTAAACGCCGTTCGATATGCTTTCCGGCATACCACAGCACCGCGATCACCATTATGGCGCCCGCCATCCTGAAAGGCTGTGTCATGAGTGCGTGAAGATCATACCCGATAAAGCTGATCATAAAAATCATGACCATTTTCCCCATAGCGGCTGCTGAAATAAACTGCAGCGCCCCCACCCGTGACAGACCGGCAACGATATGAACCGCAGCGGACGGCGTAAAGGGGAAGCAAAGTAAAATAAACAGCGGACCGAAACCGTGCCGCTCAACCCAGAGCATCATCCGCCTTATGGTCTGATGCCTGCGGATGAAACCGAAAGCTCTTTTCTGTCCGAAACGGCGGACGGCATAAAACATCAGCATCGATCCTGCCGCAGACCCGAGCCATGACAGAAAAAAACCTTCCCACAAACCAAATGCATTCGTATTCGCCACCACAAATACAACGAGCGGCAAAAACGGAAGAAACGCTTCAATAAAAGGCAGTGCAGCCGCAGCCGCCGGGCCGAAAGCTCTATAGCTTTGGAACCATTCCGTCAGCTGTTCCTCAGTCAAATATGATAAAAATTGCTCCAACGTTTATACTCCTTAACGAGTTTGTCTATCCTTATTCTACACATTATCTCCAAAAAACGAAAATGTTTACGAGATTTTCCGACTTGAAATATCGTGTAAGCGAGTATAAAATAAGAACAAAGGTTCTCTTTTTTAAGAAAGAAGGAGTATTTATGCCTGACATCCGGAGCGGCACCCGCGATCTCATCGAAAAAGGGCTGTTTCTGCCCATGGCGGCTGCCATCCTGAACCGGGACCTCGAAGCGCTTGATTCGTGCCCGTTCAAATTAAAACAACCCTATAAACAGCTTATCAGCTGCTCTTTAAAATTAGCACAAAAGGATTTGAGTGATGTTCGAAAAGAGTTAAGAAAGCGTAAAATTAAAATATACGAAGCGGAAAGAGACGAAGCATTTACGCTTTATATATGCACCATTAACGGCTATGAAGAAAAACACCGTTATTTCAACCCGAGAATAAGGGAACAGGTAACTGCCTTATTAGAATATTACCTGTCTCTTGCGACCATTTAAAAAGCAGACGGGACTGCTTTTCCTTTTCAGCTGATAAATTTCAGACTATTCACACTATACATTCGACATGATTTTCTTTATAATCGGGACACGCTGTTTTCAATGAAAAGGAGGAATGTTATGAAACTGATTCATGTTCTCGCCGCCCTGCCCTTTTTCGGAATTCTCGCCGGCATTCCATTTGCCAACCGGGTGACGCCTTATGTTTTCGGAATGCCTTTCATTCTCGCGTATGTCGTCATCTGGGCGGTGCTGACTTCCGTTCTGATGGCCGCCGTTTACAAATTGGACAAAGAAAACAAGGCGGGTGAGGCGGAATGAACGCAGCATTTCCCGTAATGGCCGCCGTGCTCCTGTTTTGTGTATATCTCGGAATCCGGGCCCGAAAAGGAAAACATATGGACCTTGAACAATGGACGGTGGGCGGACGCGGCTTCGGCACGATGTTTGTCTTTTTATTAATGGCGGGAGAAATATACACGACCTTTACATTCCTCGGCGGAAGCGGATGGGCTTACGGAAAAGGAGGCCCCGCCTTTTATATTATCGCGTACGGCTGCCTTGCCTACATTTTGTCATATTGGCTTCTGCCAGCCGTGTGGACTTACGCCAAACAACACAAACTGATGTCGCAATCAGATTTTTTTATTTCAAAATACAACAGCTCGCTCCTCGGCATTCTCGTATCGCTCGTCGGCATCGCATCCCTCATACCCTATCTCGTCCTGCAGCTGAAAGGGCTCGGATTAATTGTTTCAGCAACGTCATACGGACAGATTCCGCCCTCAGCCGCTGTCTGGATCGGCGCTGTTTCCATCACGATTTATGTGATGATATCAGGAATCCACGGTTCAGCGTGGATATCAGTCGTTAAAGATATCATGATTTTAGGCATCGTCCTGTATTTAGGCATTTATCTGCCCATTCATTACTATGGCGGATTTACGGAGATGTTCAAACAAATTGACGCCGCAAAACCCGGTTTTCTCACGCTGCCGGAAACCGGACAGAGCGTTTCCTGGTTCAGCTCAACGGTTTTGCTGACCGCCCTCGGCTTTTATATGTGGCCCCATACATTTGCCGCTTCCTATTCGGCGGAGCATCCGCGGGTGTTTCGGAAAAACGCAATCATCATGCCTCTTTATCAGCTCGTCCTGCTGTTTGTCATCTTTACCGGATTTGCGGCGATTCTGCAGGTGCCCGGTTTAAAAGGGGCGGACACGGATCTCGCCTTATTAAAGCTGTCTGTGAAAACCTTTGATCCCTGGTTTGTCGGACTGATCGGATCGGCGGGCATCCTGACGGCGCTTGTACCCGGTTCAATGATATTAATGGCCTCAAGCACGCTGTTCGCCAAAAATGTGTACAAAGCCATTCTGCCCGGCACGACTGACGAAAAAGTCTCACGGCTCGCAAAATACGCCGTACCCGTCATCGCGCTGATATCCGTATATTTTACGCTGAAAGGCGGAAATACCATCGTCACCTTGCTTTTAATGGGCTACAGCCTTGTCACCCAGCTTTTCCCCGCCCTCTTATTCAGCCTGCCGAAGCGGCGTTTCATCACAAGCCACGGCGCTTTTGCCGGCATAACGGCCGGGGTCGGAACGGTGGCTTTCATTACGCTGACCGAATCAACCATCGGAACCCTCTTTCCGTTTCTTCCGCAGATCGTTAAGGATATGAATACAGGCATCATCGCACTGGTTCTGAACATTGCCGTCATGTTTGCAGTCAGCGCCGCAGTCAGAAAAAAACAAATCAGCGCAGCCGAAAAGGCGGCTTAAATGGTAAGATAGCGGTAAGATACACGAAAGGGGAAAAACGCATGATCATGACAACGACCGAAACCATCGCCGGAAAACAGATTACGGAAGTGAAAGGCTTGGTGACAAGCAGTATCGTCCAGTCCAGACACATCGGCAAAGACTTGCTTGCAGGCTTAAAATCTGTCGTCGGCGGCGAATTGAAAAGCTATACTGAAATGCTGGAAGACTCCAAAAAAGCGGTGAAAGAGCGGCTGATCAGAGAGGCGGAGCAGCTCGGAGCGAACGCCATCGTCGGCCTGCGGTTCGAACTGACCGCAGGACAGAACACATCCGAATTAATCGGATACGGAACCGCCGTCACCGCCGAATCCATTAAAAAAAACAAGCCTCTTTAAAGAGGCTTGTTTTTTTATTTCTCACATGCGATATAGTCTTTATCTCGGTCAAGTCTTTTATTTGCATTGTAAAGCGCTTTTGATACATACGGTTTGTACTTTGTTCTGCCGCCCTTGTTTTTCACTTTCGACGATTTGGCCACGCCGCCCTTATACACCTTATTCAGCGCCTTGCAGTTTTGATACGTTTTCACCTTTGTTTTCGCTTCTGCCGTCTGCCCCGCTCCGTATGAACATCCGAACACAAGACCGAAAGACAAAAGCACAGCTGCCGTCTTTTTCATTTCTATCCTATCCCCTCTCCTGAGTTAAGCGGTATTGCTGAACATATCATAGTTCAAATAATCTCCATTTACAAGAGAAATAGGAAAATAGTTTCAATTTACGTCCGACTGTATATCTTTTATGGAATTTTTCCCAAAACCTTTTATAATATGAATTGATAGCGCTATCTGACTATGATGATAGGAGGAGAAATGATGATGAAAAAAGGGCTTTTTGCGGGTGTGCTCACTACAGCCGTTCTATTCGGCACATGTACGGCGGAAATTCCGGGGTTGATCAGTCCCAATACGGCGGAAGCGGCGTCTCAGCTCAGCAAAGGAATCGGCGGAAGGGCCTACCTGAACAGCACAGGCTCAGTTCTCGTCACGAAAATTCAGCTTCCAAGCTCAATTCAAGTGTCAAATGGGACAGCCTATATTTACTCAGGATTTACCGGAGGCACAGAGGCTGATATCGGGCTTCAGTACAGTGACACCTATCATGTATGGAAACCGATCATGAAAGTCGGTTCAAAGGGACAAGGCCAGGTCAAGTATCTGGAAGGAGAAAGCCAATTCACCTATACGAAAGGCTTCCGGCCCGGCAGCACCGTACAGCTGACCATCTACAAAAATCTGAACGGCAATACCCGCGCCACATACTGGGGCACGAATAATGACGGATACACCGGCCGCATCATCTCAGAACTCGCCCAAACAAATGTAGGCTCTGTCTCAAAATGGAAAGCGCTCGCCACCGTCGCGGTCACATCAGAGGATCAGCGCCCTTACATCAAATCAAACTTCTCAACAGCCTTTACGAACATCACGATTGACAATAAAGCAGTCACACCTGTGATTGATACACAGGATTTTGCCAAATTGACAGTGTCAGGCAGCAGCGTCAGCATGTCTGTCGTCAAATAAAGAATGTTGAACGCACGATTTCTGTCATCGTGCGTTTCGTGAGGGTCTGCCGGATACGCAAATCCCTTATTTTTCGGATTACGTTTAATAAACAAACTCTGTTACATTCAAAATGTCGATTTCTATATAACAATTAGAGGAACCTCATTTGTTGAGGTTCCCCGTTATTCTCCAACTCACGCACCGGTTAACTTCACATACTGTCAGCCGACTCAGGGCTGTCCAATTTTAGTTAGAATATAGCTTTAACAGGTCTTGTGCTGGAAAACGATCTGCATCGTTCGCCTCAACAAAATATGCCAACTGCCATTTTTGTGTTTCGATAGCTTGTTTGCTAGTGGGATTTTCCCATTCAGGGTAAACTCTAATTGCCATTTTTCCTTTTGTAGCGGCTGTTTTAAGGATATTTTGCTTTACAAGAACTTCTTTTGGAAAAACAAATTGTCCAAAATGATTATTACTGGCAAAAGTATTGATAACCAATAAATCAGCAGCTTTTTCATATGAAAAGGCTTGGTTTTTACCATCTCCATCTTTTTCCCAAAAAGCAACAAACTGTCCTATCTTGTTAGGCGTTATTTTTGCGACTCTGAATCGAACTGATTTTGAATGCAGTTGAAACATACCGGCCCCATACTCTGAGTTTTGAGCTTCTTCTTGAATATCATGTATCGTTAAGTGATTTGGTTCATAAAAAATTTTATTTACATATGTTAACGCCTTATAAAATTCATTCACTGCTTCGTACTCCTTATTTTTTATAGTACGTCATCCATTGCTTCTTGATTAAAATGGGCTGATCATGTGTTTCCAATAAAAAAACAGCCCTCCTCAGGGTTGTTTTTTTAACATTTCTTTCATTATTTCCGCCAAAATGCTGAGCAGTCCGCCTTATCCTGAATATTGAATTGAATCATGCGTTCAAGCAGCTCATAATGCACCGGTTCAGTCCATTGAATTCTGAACAAACGGGAAGTAGCGCTGTAGCCGGCACAGGCAATGTCGTCGGTAAAATGCGCAATTCCAGCTTCTTCGGGGGAAACACTTACATGATGCTTTGCCGCCGCAAAGCCGATAATAAAGGTGCCGTGATCGGTAAACATTGGCGTGTTCCACTTGATCTGCGCTTCTAAGTTCGGAAATTGGTCAGCCGTCCACGAGAGGATTTCCTCCATTCGCAGACGATGATCAGGGCTGTCGATACTTGATAAATAGTCTTTGAAAACGTCCATGTCTTCCTCCTTCAACATCACGTCCGCTAGCGCCAAAACCCCGGATTTTCAGCTTTTTCCTTGATGTTAAATTCGATGATCTTCTTAAGCAGATCATAGTGCACCGGATCAGTCCATCGAATTCTGAATAGGCGCGAAGAAGCGCTGTACCCGGCTTGAGCGATGTCATCGGCAAAATGCTCCATCGTCTCTTTTTCAGGTAAAATGCTCAAATGATTTTTTGCCGCGGCAAACATAATGATATAGGTGCCGTGATCGGTAAATGTCGGTTTGTTCCACTTGATCTGCGCTTCTAAGTTCGGAAATTGGCCAGCCGTCCACGACAAAATTTCCTCTGCTTTGAGACGGTGATCCGGGTTGTCGATTCCTGATACATATTTTGCAAACACATCCATGCCCATCTCTCCTAAAATGAAATATCATTACTCTTTACATCATCATAGCCAACAGACGGACACGATACAACTCTGCCCGGGCATGTAAAGCAAAAAAAGCCCTCCCCAAAAGGAGAGGACCCGTCCCTTCACATCACAGCTTTCTCTAATATCTCTCCCCCAGCTCCCGCAAAATAAAGTCGTAGATCATTCTTGTCCGCTCTTCTTTCGGATACAGCATGAATTCCTGCCGCTTCGGGACATGACTGCCCATCCTGTCCTGAAAAGTGGTTCTGAGATAGGCGGTTCTGTAAACCTGATTTTCAAAAGAATGATAGGATACTTCCAGTTCCATCGTTTTGCCGTTTGAGAACGTGACCGCTGTGTCATCAAATGCCGTCGGTTGAAAATCTTTAACGTGCACATGAGATATCCAGCCGCATTGAGGCCTTGCAGAAGAAAGTGTAGGGAATAAAAAGATGTGATTTGAAGGGTCCACCATAATCGGCGGCTTGTGAGAAATTTTAATCGCTTCATATGTTCCCGCTTTTCTCCCGGCATAGCTGGAGCCAAAGTAGCGGCAGCTTCTGTCGATGATGTGAATCGGCTTCATGCTGACATACAGAATGCAGTCTTTCTCAATGACCTTCGACCCCATTTTACCGTCTATTTCCTCAGGCAAAACAGCGATGGTTGAACGATTTACTTCGTAGCTTTCTAAGGGTGCGTGTGTTTTCTGGCACATAATGTGCAGCCTCCAATCCTTTTCTTGAAAATTTATACTAATAATCTATCATCTGTCATTGGAAAACGACAGGTTTTTTTTGAATATAGCTAAAAATCACCTTTTAAAGATGTAATTTAGTCTTAAATTACTATTTAAATATTGTTTTTCTTTTTCGTTTCACCTCATTTATACGATGATCATTTTCGTTTTTCGTCAATTTGCAGGATATGTCGATATATTTCCAAGTATTAGTTGTCTAAAGATTATAAAAATTAATTGATTTTTCCGGCCGTTATCCATATACTATAAAAAAGGCATTGGGGGGATTCTTTATGAAAGAGAAAAAGTCGTACACTGAGCTCATGAAGTCCCGCAACACGCAAATAGCAAACGAATTCGATGTGACAATGGCCGATATTTACATTCAAATGGTGCTTGATGAATCCTTGTATAAACGCCGGCTCGCCATGCTGACCATGCAGATTAATAAGGCGCTTGATGATAAAAATAAAGAAGCGTTCCTCACGCTTTCAAAAGAATATGCAGCACTCAAACAGAGTGAATAAGCCAATCCATATGGATTGGCTTTTTTTACATTATCCGTTTACGATGGTGCCGCCGTTCACATGAATCGTCTGTCCCGTGACATAGGAAGAATCATCGCTTGCTAAGTACAAATAGCTCGGCGCCACTTCAACAGGCTCTCCCGGGCGCTGCATCGGCACGTCTGAGCCGAAGACTTCCACTTCCTTCGCCGAGAAGCTCGCCGGGATCAGCGGCGTCCAGATCGGCCCCGGCGCCACTGCGTTTACCCTGATGCCCTGAGTGACAAGAGATTGGGAAAGAGATCTTGTAAACGTGACGATCGCCCCTTTTGTCGCTGAATAGTCAATCAATGTTTTGTGGCCTTTATAGGCGGTAATAGAGGCCGTATTAATGATTGAACTTCCTTTTTTCAGGTGGGGGAGCGCGGCTTTCGTTAAGTAAAACATTGAAAAAATATTCGTCTGAAACGTTCTGATGAGCTGGTGGCTCGTGATTTTCTCAATCCCCGGCTGCACGTGCTGCTCACCTGCGTTGTTGACCAGGATGTCAATGGAAGGAAAGGCTTGGCCCGCCTGGCGGATGACATCGTTGCAAAAGGCTTCGTCGCCGACATCCCCTGCGATCAGCAGACACTTCGCCCCCTCTTTTTCTACGTATTGCTTCGTCTCTTCGGCATCCTGATGCTCATCAAAGTAAACGATGACCACATTAGCGCCTTCCTTCGCGAATAAAACGGATACGGCGCGGCCGATCCCGCTGTCTCCGCCCGTGATGATCGCCGTTTTCCCTTCAAGTTTTTTCGCCGCTTTCGGTTTGTCAAAAACGGGACGCGGGTCCATTACATATTCAAAGCCCGGCTGCCGGTTTTGATGCTGCGGCGGCAAGGTTTTCTTCTTCTGGTTAGCCATTTTGATCACTCCTTTACATTAATTACTATATTATGAGTAATTTGAGCATCTTATACGAATTTCATGTATGAACAGAGTCTTATTGGAAAAATTAAGAATATACAACAGAGGAGGTAAATCTGAATTGACTACTTTTTCAAACGAAGAACCGGCTTCCTATTGGAAAGCAACAGCTGACATTCCTTCCTTTCCCGCCCTCACTGAAGATACGGAATGTGACGTTGCGGTTATCGGCGGAGGAATTACGGGCCTGACAACGGCATACGAACTGACGAAAAGAGGTTTCCGTGTCGCTGTCATTGAAGCAGACCGGATTTTAAACGGGACGACCGCGGGCACGACCGCAAAAATCACCGCCCAGCATGATTTCATCTATGCCGATCTTATTCAGCAGATCGGCCTGACCAGCGCAAGGCTGTATTTCGAAGCCCATCTCCGCGCCATGGAAGACATGAAGCAGATCATCAAGGACCTTTCGATTGACTGCAGACTGATTGAACAAGACGCATATCTTTACACCAATACAGAATCAGGCGTCAAAAAAATCCGCAGTGAGCAGGAAGCTTATACCAAGCTCGGTATTGAACACGAGCTTGTGAAAGAACTTCCCGTACCCGTTGATTGCAGGCTCGGTCTCGCCATGAAGAATCAGGCGCAATTCCATCCGCTTTTATATGGCGCGGCGCTCGTCAATGAGATCGTTAAAAACGGGGCGCGGATTTTTGAACAGACGGCTGCGATCGACATAAAAAAAGAACCGCAGCCGGAAGTGGTCACGAAAAACAGACACGGCATCAAGTGCAGCTATATTGTCTGCTCTTCCCACTTTCCTTTTTATGACGGAGGCGGGCTTTATGCCGCCAGAATGTATGCCAGCAGATCCTACGTACTCGCGGTAAAGCCGAAACAAGCGTATCCGGACGGGATGTATCTCAGCATAGACAAGCCGTCCAGATCACTGCGATACACCGATTTGAACGGTGAAAAACTGGTTCTTGTCGGCGGCGAAAGCCACAAAACAGGCCAGGGAAAAGAAATGTCCGAGCATTACGAAGCACTGAAACAATTTGCGGAAGACACAATCGGAGTTGAAAGCATCCCATATCATTGGTCTGCACAAGACCTTGTCACCATTGACAAAATTCCGTTCATCGGTCCCATCTCGGGCGATGAAGAACATATTTTGGCGGCGACCGGTTTTAAAAAATGGGGCATGACAAGCTCAGCGCTCGCCGCGAAGCTTTTGGCTGATCATATTCAAAACAAAAAGAACCCGTTTTCCGGCCTGTTTATTCCGTCACGCTTCCACGCAGATCCGGGACTGAAAAAACTGATTTCCTATAATGCCGACGTGGCCAAACACCTTATCTCGGGCAAACTTGAGAGGCCAGACGCTTCACCTGAGACTCTTCGGCCCGGGGAGGGAAAAATCGTAACGGTAAACGGCAAACGGGCCGGCGCCTATAAAGATGAAAAAGGCTGTCTGCATCTTGTCGATACGACATGCACCCATTTGGGCTGTGAGGTCGAATGGAATGACGGCGAACGGACGTGGGACTGTCCTTGTCACGGGTCCCGGTTCACACCCGACGGCGGGGTTGCCGAAGGTCCCGCCATCAAGCCGCTGAAGCGCCTCAGCCAAGATTGACTAAACCATTCTGTACGAATGGTTTTATTTTTTTTTGCATTAAAATATTTTTATCAGATTCCTTCATTCAAGTTCCTTCCATACCGATAAAAAGAAAAAGAGAATATCTGGGGGAACTTATATTGTTATTTAAAAAAGACCGCAAAAAAGAAACAGCTTATTTTTCGGAAGCCGATGGAAAAAAACGCATCGCGCTTTCAAATCAATATGCAGATGTCCAAAAACAGCTGAAAATGGTCAGGCTCGGAAACGAAGAACTTCATGTGCTTGAAGAGCTGCAGCCGTTAATTAAAGAACATATCTCAACAATCGTCGATTCCTTTTACCGAAACCTGGATCACGAAAAATCATTAATGACGATCATTAACGACCACAGCACGGTCGAGCGCCTGAAAAAAACATTACGGCGTCATATCCATGAGATGTTTGCCGGCACGATTGATGATGAATTCATTGAAAAAAGACAGCGCATCGCTTCCATCCACTTGCGGATCGGCCTTGAACCGAAATGGTATATGGGAGCGTTCCAGGATCTGCTTCTGTCGATGATGAACATATATGAAGCAACCATTCCGGATTTGCATGAGCTTTTAAAAGCGATCAAAGCGACGACGAAAATATTGAATCTTGAACAGCAGCTCGTCCTTGAAGCATTCCAGACTGAATATAACTGCCAGCGTGACGAACAAGAGGAAAAGAAAGCCCGCCTTCATCAAAAAATCCAGGAAACATCCGGATCACTTGCTGATTTGTTTTCAGAAACGAGCAGAGCCGTGCAGGAGCTGGTCGATAAATCCGAGGGCATTTCCAAGGCGTCAAAAGCCGGCACTGTCACTTCCGTACATGTCGAAGAAAAATCAATCGGCGGGAAAAAAGAGCTTGAAAGCCAGCAGAAGCAGATGAATAAAATCGACGCCAGCCTTCTGCAGATTGAAGAAGAAATGGACAAGCTGAATGACATCGCCCAGCAGATCGAAAAAATCTTCGGCATCGTGACGGGGATCGCCGAGCAAACGAATCTCCTGTCACTCAACGCTTCAATAGAATCCGCGAGAGCCGGGGAGCACGGCAAAGGGTTCGCCGTTGTCGCGACGGAGGTAAGAAAGCTTTCAGAGGATACGAAAAAAACCGTTTCCACCGTATCAGAGCTCGTGAACAATACCAATACACAAATCAACATCGTGTCCAAACATATCAAAGATGTAAACGGACTTGTAAGTGAAACGAAAGAAAAAATGGCGCAGATCAACCGTTTGTTTGATGACATCGTCCAAAGCATGAAAACGAGCAAAGACCAGACAGGCAAAATCGACGTTGATTTGCAGGCCTTTCTCGGCGGTCTTCAAGAAGTCAGCCGCGCCGTTTCCCACGTTGCATCATCCGTTGATTCACTTGTTATCCTTACAGAAGAATAAAGATAAACCGACCGGCCTTTTTCATAAAGGGCCGGTCTTTTTAATGTTAACTTAAAATATAATAGAGTTGACATATATAAAGACTCGCTTTATTGTATAAACATATTTTGATAAGCTGGAGGAATACATAATGAAATTGACAGAAATGATGCATATTGCCGTGTTTACCGCCATTATGGGACTTTTGGGGCTGCTCCCGCCGCTTTTCTTATCCTTTACGCCGGTTCCGATTACGCTCCAGACGATCGGTGTGCTCTTATCGGGAAGCATCCTAAAACCGAAAGCGGCGTTTTTAAGCCAATTGCTGTTTTTGCTGATTGTGGCATGCGGAGCGCCTCTCCTTTCAGGCGGCAGAGGCGGATTCGGGGTTTTTTTCGGGCCGAGCGCCGGATACCTCATCGCATATCCGCTGGCGGCATTACTGCTGAGCCTCAGCATCCAAGGCCTTCGCTCAGCTGCTGTCCCCCATTTGTTTATCAGACAGTTCTTGTTCGGCGTGCTGTTTTTGTATGTCATCGGCATTCCCGTTCAGGCTTTTATGATGCACATTGATATCTTAACTGCCGTAAAGCTCAGCCTCATCTATGTGCCCGGAGATCTGCTTAAAGCGGCCGCAGCCTCATTCGCAGCCGTAAGAATCAGGAAAACTCTTCAAGCAAGCCGGCTTTTGCCGACGAAAGGAAGCTGATTTTAGTCATCATGATTACATCATCATATTCAGATACAGCCGGACAAGCGCCGGAACAGATCGCAATTCAGACAGAAACAGAACAGATCACCTATCAAACTTGGAACAGGCTGGTTAACCAAACCGCAAACTGGCTTGGCAGCCTTTCAGGTAAGCCGGAAAACATTGCAATATTACTGCCGAACGGCATCCCATTTTTACAACTTTTCGCAGGGGCGGCGCATGCCGGCTGCACGGCGGTTCCGTTAGATCCCCGCTCGGCAGCGGCGGAACTCGCGGACCAGCTGCACATCAGCAAAACCGGCCTCGTCATCTGTGACCGCCGGCTGAGCGGCAGACTGGACGGCGTCAAAACGCCTGTCATCCTGTGGGATGAATGCAGGCCTTTGATCGAGGCGGAAAAAACGGAAGGCGCTTTTATCAAAAACGCCGGCCTGCCCTTTTATACCGGATTCACCTCGGGATCGACCGGTAAGCCGAAAGCCTTCACCCGCTCTCACCGTTCGTGGCTGGAGAGCTTTTCTTGTACGAAACGTGAATTCGGCATTTCCCCTGATGACAAAGTGCTGGTACCGGGCACGCTTCGCTCGTCACACTTTTTATACGGCGCCGTCAGCACTTTGTTTATCGGCGGAACCGTCATCCTTCAAAGAAAATTCAACCCGGCCGGAATGAAAGACCGGCTCAGACAAGCTGACGTTCTATATACCGTTCCGACAATGACGGACGCCCTGCTCTCACTAGAGGCGTTTCCGGATACACCGCTCAAGGTGATTTCTTCCGGTGCAGACTGGCCCGCTTCGTCTAAACAAGCGCTGTCAGAGCGCTATCCCCATCTGCGGTTGTACGATTTTTACGGAACGTCCGAGCTGAGTTTCGTGGCGTTCTTATCGCCTGAAGACAGCGCCCGAAAGCCTGACGCGGCGGGCCGCCCGTTTGAAAATGTTACAATCGAAATCCGCCGGCCCGGCGGAGAACGCTGCATGCCGGGCGAAACGGGGAAGATTTTTGTGAACAGCCCGATGAAATTTTCCGGATACATCAACGGCGCAAAACCTGATGATTCCGGCTGGATGACGGTTGATGACATGGGATATATCGATCGTGAAGGCTATCTTTATATCGAAGGACGTGAAAACGGGATGATCGTATCAGGCGGCCTGAATGTATTCCCAGAAGAGATAGAACGTGTGCTCAACCGCTGTCCGGGCGTCAGAAAAGCGGCCGTCATCGGCATTCCTGATGATTATTGGGGCAGCATCGCCGTTGCGGTGATCGACGGACATGCAAATGTAAAGGAACTGAAGAAACAGTGCCGCGAGCAGCTGGCGGCATATAAAATCCCGAAAAAATGGCTGTTTTCAGAAATACCGGAAACAGCCGGCGGAAAGATCGCCCGTGCCGCCGTACAAAAGCAGGCAAAGGACATGATGGAATGGAAGCTGTAATTACGGATGCGAAACGGACAATTTTCGCCCGGGAAAACGGCCTGTTAAAAGACTGTCTCCCAGAAGATTTGGCAGCTCCGCTGATCCGCCATTTGAGCCGGAACATGCCCGAAGACATTGATGAAGTCCTGATCGGAAACGCGACGGGCCGCGGCGGGAATCTCGCCCGGCTGTCAGCCTTGGCCGCCGGACTTCCTTTGAGCGTGTCCGGTACGACCATCGACAGGCAGTGCGGCTCCGGACTGGACGCCGTGAGGGTCGCGTGCCACTTTGTCAAAGCCGGCGCGGGGAGAACGTACATCGCGGGAGGAGCGGAGAGCAGCAGCCGTTCCCCTTTCTCATCCCGGGCGCGCTTTTCTCCTGAACACATCGGCGATCCTGATATGGGCATAGCAGCAGAGTATACGGCACAGGCTTACGGCGTAACGAGAAAGATGCAGGACGAATATGCCCTTCTCAGCTATGAACGGAGCATCAAAGCGCACGAAGACGGCTTGTACCGCCCGGAAATTCTTCCCTGTCACGGATTCGCCGCTGACGAAAACATGCTGAAAAAGCGGAACATGGAGCCTCTCATCTCCCGTGCCAAGCCCGTCTTTCAGTCCGGAGGCTCTGTCACCGCCGCCAACAGCTGCGGAATTTCTGACGGGGCGGCGGCAGTTTGTGTGATGGAAGAACAAAAAGCGCGGTCTCTCGGTTTAAAGCCGGGATTGCGTTTTATCGGAAGCGCGGTAAGCGGCGTCCATCCGCATTATCCGTCAGCAGCTCCGGTTTATGCCGTCAAAAAGCTTTTGAAGGAACGGGACCTGTCACCGGATGATATTGATATATACGAAATCAACGAGGCGTTTGCCGTCAAAATATGCGTTTTTTCACAGCAGCTTCGAGTGCCGTATTCTAAAATAAATGTCAGGGGCGGCGCTCTGGCCGTCGGGCATCCGTACGGGGCTTCCGGGGCGGCGCTTGTCACCCGGCTTTTTTATGAAGCAAAAAGACGCCCGGATGCCCGCTACGCAGCAGCAGCGATCGGCAGCGGAGGCGGAGTCGGACTGGCGCTTCTCTTTGAAGTGTTAACGTAACGGCAGTATAATAGATGATATCGATAAAAAATGATCGGAGTGAAGACTTTATGACTGCCGTTTGTTTAGTAAGACATGGAGAGACTGATTGGAATGCCCAAAAGAAGCTTCAAGGCAAATCGGATATTCCGTTAAATGCGACGGGAGAGCGTCAGGCGAAAGAAACAGGAGAGTACTTAAAGGGGTCCGAATGGGATGTCATCGTCTCAAGCCCGATGAAACGGGCCAGAAAAACAGCTGACATTATTAACGGGTTTTTGAATCTTCCCATCGTCGTCATGGAAGATTTCAGAGAACGAAGCTACGGTGATGCGGAAGGAATGTCTTTACCGGAACGGTCGAAGCGCTACCCGGATAAAAACTACCCGAACATGGAGACCGCAGAAGAGCTGACAGACAGAATGCTTGCCGGTTTAGTGAAAGTTCAGGAGCAATTTCCTGATCAAAAAGTACTGATCGTCGGTCACGGCGCAGCCATTCATGCCCTCTTGTCCGCCATTTCTGACGGTGATACAGACATACAAAACGCAAAGCTTGTCAATGCGTGCCTGAGCAATATCGAACGAATTGAAAATAAGTGGCGCGTCAAAGATTACAATGTAAGCAGCCACCTATCAGAATCATAACAAAAAGGCCCGAATTCAGTTTTGGGCCTTTTTGGCGAGCATTTTTTTCTGCAGATCATGTAATATGGCGTCCGCTCCGTCAATGCTCCGGCGCTCCGTCCATACCGCCCTGTCCGCGCGGTAAACGTGTCCGTTTTTTACAGCTGTCAGCTGTTTCCAGAGGTGATTTTTTTCGAGTTCTTTCTCACCGTCCAACAGCACGATGTAATCAGGATCGGTATGCAAAAGCTGTCCGGACGTCATTTTGATAGAGTCTGATTTCCCGCCGGAATCCGTCTGGACCGCATAGGTAAACCCTGCGAGCGTCAAAAGCCGGGACGTAAAAAACTGATCATCCTTTACGGAAATGCTGTCATTTGCAGCGTCAATTAATAAAATCGTGCCGCCTTCTGCATCCAGCTTTCTTTTGATGTCATTCAGCTTTTCTTCCTGAGCCGACAATTGTTTCTCTATGATGCCATCTTTACCGACCGCCTTTTCAATAGTAAGGGCAGCATCAACCGCATCCTGATAATCCGCAGCTTCATTCTTTAAAGCGATTGTCGGAGCGATCTTTGTCAGTTGTCGGTATATCCCCTTGTGAAGGCTTGAGTCTGCAATGATGAGATCGGGCTTTAACGAAGTGATCTTTTTCAAATCAGGGTGTGACGGTGGTCCGACAGACGGACTGCCGTCGTTTCGCTCTGTCCGATTATCCGCCGCAGCCACAGGCTTTATGCCGAGATCATGGAGAATATCATTAAAGCCCGGATTCAACACGGCAACGCGCTGCGGGTGCGCAGCCACATGCGCCGTCCCCAGATCGTGCCTGACGGCGGTTTCATGTTCCTGTTCTGAGCATGCCGTTATGAAGAGAACGGATAAGATCATCAGCATACTGAAAATTTGTTTCATCTGTTCCCCCTCTTTCGTTTTTCCGCAATTATATCATTGACAATATAAGTATCAATGATATTCATTATCATTATTTTTATAAAATGGTTTCACAGCTTTTTTCCGTCAAGAAAGCCGAAGACTGATTCATGCCGGCCGCTTTATTTCATTCCGCTTTCGTTTCCATCAGACTTCTGCATTCAACAAAAGGTGACATTTATCCTGTTTTTGCCGCAGCTTCCGAAAATGGAATCAAACCGTTCGACCCAGCAAACAAGAGAGCGATTGCGGCTGTGTACAAATACTCATGTCCTTCCATCGGTTTTTTCCATTAAAATTTAAATATTTCGGGTTCCTATTAAACGAAAGAGAGATGATATACCTAAATAGAAATAAAACAAACTGAAAAAAATTGGGTCTACTAAAATATTATTCCATGCTATACAATTAATCCACAGAATAATCTGTCTATTGGTTGTTCTGCAAATGAAAAAAAGGAGAGGATAAAGAGTGAGAGGCAAAAAGGTATGGATCAGTTTGCTGTTTGCTTTAGCGTTAATCTTTACGATGGCGTTCGGCAGCACGTCTCCTGCCCAGGCGGCAGGGAAATCAAACGGGGAAAAGAAATACATTGTCGGATTTAAACAGACAATGAGCACGATGAGCGCCGCTAAGAAAAAAGATGTCATTTCTGAAAAAGGCGGGAAAGTGCAAAAGCAATTCAAATATGTAGACGCAGCTTCAGCTACATTAAATGAAAAAGCTGTAAAAGAGCTGAAAAAAGACCCTAGCGTCGCTTACGTTGAAGAAGATCACGTTGCAAAAGCGTACGCGCAGTCCGTGCCTTACGGCGTATCACAAATTAAAGCCCCTGCTCTGCACTCTCAAGGCTTCACCGGATCAAATGTGAAAGTAGCGGTTATCGACAGCGGTATCGATTCTTCTCATCCTGATTTAAAAGTAGCAGGCGGAGCCAGCATGGTTCCTTCTGAAACAAATCCTTTCCAAGACTACAACTCTCACGGAACTCACGTTGCCGGTACAGTTGCGGCTCTTAATAACTCAGTCGGTGTATTAGGCGTTGCGCCAAGCGCATCTCTTTACGCTGTAAAAGTTCTCGGCGCTGACGGTTCCGGCCAGTACAGCTGGATCATTAACGGAATTGAGTGGGCGATCGCAAACAATATGGACGTTATTAACATGAGCCTCGGCGGACCTTCTGGTTCTGCAGCGTTAAAAGCGGCAGTTGACAAAGCCGTTGCTTCCGGCGTCGTAGTCGTAGCGGCAGCCGGTAACGAAGGCACTTCCGGCGGCTCAAGCACAGTGGGCTACCCTGGTAAATACCCTTCTGTCATTGCGGTAGGCGCTGTTAACAGCAGCAACCAAAGAGCATCTTTCTCAAGCGTAGGTTCTGAGCTTGATGTCATGGCACCAGGCGTCTCTATCCAAAGCACGCTTCCTGGAAACAAATACGGCGCGTACAATGGTACGTCAATGGCATCTCCGCACGTTGCCGGAGCGGCTGCTTTGATTCTTTCTAAGCACCCGAACTGGACAAACACTCAAGTCCGCAGCAGTTTAGAAAACACCACTACAAAACTTGGTGATGCTTTCTACTACGGAAAAGGGCTGATCAACGTACAGGCGGCAGCTCAGTAAAACATAAAAAAACCGGCGTCGGCCATGGCCCCGCCGGTTTTTTTATTATTTTTCTTCCTCAGCATGTTCAATCCGCTCCATGATCGACGGGTGGCTCCCTCTGAAAATTTTGACGAGAAACGGCGGGTTGACCCGGCTCAGTCCCGTATCGGCCAAATCCTGAAACGTCTCAATCGCCGCTTCCCGGTTTCCGGTCAGCTCGATGCCGTAACGGTCGGCGGCGTTTTCCTGATACCGGGAGACGGCATTCGTAATCGGATCAGAAGCAAAACTGAGAACGGATATGAGCAGCAATAACAGCGGGAGGGCGGCCAGATCTTCAGGCCCCTTTATATGAAGCATTCGGCCGAAGAATTTGGACAGCCGCTTATAAAGCTTGTCAATGATATAGAACCCGGCTAATGACAGCAGGAGATACCCGGCCAGTCCGATGTACACGTGCTTCATCACATAGTGCCCCATCTCATGCCCCATAATGAACAAAATTTCCCGATCCTTCAGTTTGTTAAGCGTCGTATCCCACAAAACGATCCGCTTATTCGAACCGATTCCCGTCACATACGCATTCAGCGCATTCGTTTTCTCCGACATATTTACTTCATAAACATGGCTGGCCGGAATGTCGGCTTTGTCGGCAAGCGACAAGATTTTGCTTTCCAGCTCCTTGTCTTTCAGCGGATAAAAATCATTGTATAAAGGATCAATCACGACCGGCTGCAGGAAAAACAAAAACAGGGTAAACGGCACAGTAAGACACCAAGCGTAAAACCACCATTTTTTTGTATGCTTTGTGATCAGCCAGTAAAACACAAGCACACACACGGCAAACAGCGGAAAACTGATCCAGAAATCAATGACATGGTCTCTTATCCAGCTTGCTGTTGTCTGCGTCGAAATATGATACGCAAGCGAAACCCGATATCCGATCCACTCAAGCGGAAGCGAAGCCGCCGTAACGATGAGTGAAATCACAAATACGAAGCTTCCGATTTGCAGCACCCGAAAGCGCACCGCTGCTTCCAGCCAATGCTTTATTTTTTTGGCAAGCCCCGTAATGAGCAGCAGAAAAAATAAAAACCAATCTAACGGCGCACCGATGAAAAATAAAAAATCCTTTACATTTGAAAAGTTTTCAGCGGCTTCCAGGCGGCCCGGGTCCATAAACGAGGACGGATCGGCTTTCGTTCCCTTTACGGCCTCCGGGACGGCGGAGTCGCCTGTCATAAAGAAATACCAATAGAAAAAAAGGCCGTACAGCACATAGGCAAGTCCGGCTGCCGCTATCCATTTGCGCATGGAAGTCTCCCTCCTTAGCCTGATGACTTACTCCTATTGTAAGCATAAATGCAAATAAATAGAACCAAGCCTCCTAAACGGATGTTAATCTTTTCACAACAGAAAAGAATGGAACAACAGGAAGCGGGAAAGACTAAAAGACGGAGTGATGAATATGAAAAAAATAATCGCGTTTATTGTAGTAATCGCCCTTTTGGTTATTGCTTTCTTCTATGTATACAGCCGGACCGGCGATGTGTTTCCATCAAGCAACGCAGATCTGATTATTCTGTCTGAGCACGGAAAAAAAGAAATCAAAATTAAAGACAGGCAGAATGTAAAAGATATGCTCGATATCTTGAACCAAGGAAAACAAGTCAAACTGACCAAAAGCGTATCTCCCGATTACGACGGAACGGTCAAATACCATGAAGACCGTTTCGATTCATTCAGCATGTGGCTCGAAGGCGGCAATTATATGCTGTACAAGTATAAAAACACGTATTACAAACTGACCCGGCATGATACGAAGCTTGTGCAAAGCATCATTAAGGAAGAATCGCAGAGCTGACCGGATCAGCATGTAAAAGCGAAGCCCCCGGCTTCGCTTTTCGTCCGTCATTTCGGAAGCATGTCCCGGACCGCCCGCCTCAGCAGCTTCCCGGTCGCGTTCTTCGGAATCTCATCAAGAAAAACCACTTCCGCCGGCCGTTTATATTTTGCCAAATGTGTTTCACAGTAATCAAAAACCGCCTGCTCTGTCAGCTCACCGTCCCCAGGCACTATATAAGCATGCACCGCTTCCCCCGTTTTGGCGTCAGGAACGCCGATGACCACGGCTTCTTTAATGCCCTCATGGCTGTAGAGCACTTCTTCTACTTCGCGCGGATAGACGTTGTATCCGCCGACGAGAATCATATCTTTTTTTCTGTCGACGATATAAAAATAACCGTCTTCGTCGCGCTTCGCCAAATCACCCGTGTACAGCCAGCCGTCTTTCAGCGCGTGCTCCGTCTCCTCGGGCATCTTGTAATAGCCTTTCATCACATTCGGCCCTTTCACGATCAATTCTCCCACTTGATGGTCGGGCAATTCGCGTCCGAGCGTATCGACGACTTTATTTTCGACATGTAAAATATTCGTCCCGATCGAGCCGGGCTTTCTCCCCCGGTCAAACGGATTAAAACAAGTAACCGGAGACGCTTCAGAAAGTCCGTACCCCTCCAGAATGGTGACGTCAAAGGTTTGTTCAAACGTCTGCAACAGAGCGACCGGCATAGAGGCCCCGCCTGAAATGCACAGTCTGACGGACGCAAAATCCTCCGCCTTGCCGTGCTCGTATTGATACAGATAGTTATACATCGTCGGAACGCCGGCAAAAATGGTTGCCTGACGGCTTTTAATCAGTTTAAACACAGAAGCCGGGCTGAATTGCGGCTCGATTAAGACACACGCTCCGCTCATCAGAGGCGCATTCATACAAACGGTTAAACAAAAAACGTGAAACATCGGCAATGCCGCCACAATTTTGTCTTTCTCATTCATTCCTAAGTATCCGGCGACATCATTTGCATTGGAGAAAAGATTCTGATGGGTGAGCATGGCGCCTTTCGGTTTTCCGGTCGTCCCTGAGGTGTATAAAATGACGGCAGTATCATCTTTGGACAATATCGGATAAGTTCTGCTGCGCTCCGCCGGGCAGAGCATTTTTGCAAACGTTGTCATTTTTAAGCGCAATTGAGGGTCTTCTGTCGATGGAGCGTTCTCTGCTGTCTGGCTGATAATGATATGCTCCAGCAGCGGCAGCGAGCCGTGCAGGCTTTCAAATACGGGAATTAAAAGGTCGATGCCGGCGATCGCTTTGACATCGCCGTTTTTCAGCATGTATGCGATTTCTGAAGGTGTATATGCCGGATTAACAGGTATGACGACAATTCCCGCTTTTAACGCGCCGAAAAACGCAATAACAAAATCAGGCGTATTTCCGAGCAGCAGCGCGAGATGATCCCCTTTTTTCAGTCCCCTGTCCTCCAAGCCGTTTGCAAATGCTTTGATTTTACCTGCCAGCTCCTCATACGTCATGTACTGATCTTGAAACAGACAAGCTGGTTTTTCCGGTTTCTGCGATGCCGTTTCTTCCAATTTGGAAACCAGATTCATTTTCCCACCCCTTTAAAAATTGTAATGAATGAATAGTCATTCATTTATCCGGAATAAACGTTCACTTTTATTATAGAAAAATATAGAAAAACACTCAAGGGCAAAAAGCCCCGAGTGCCGTAAAACCGGAAACTATAATTGTTTCAGCGCTTCACTGACCGGCGTGCTGCCCGCTGTCAGATCGAATGCTTTTTCATACGTATTCGGTTCATCAAGGGATGCGATAACGGTCTTGGCGACATCGTCTCTTGAAATGAAGCCTCTTTCTAAATCGGCCGCGGCTTTGATATTTCCCGTGCCGGGATCATTTAATAACCCGCCCGGCCGGATAATCGTATACGTCAGACCGCTCGCTTCAAGAATTTTATCCGCATAATGCTTTGCGGCGTAATACGGCTTCAGCGCTTCATTCCAATTGCCGCGGTTATGAGCCTGAAGGGCGCTTACCATAATGAACCGCTTGATGCCGGCTATCTTTGCCGCTTCTATCGCTTTCGCGGCTCCGTCAAGATCAATCAAAAGCGTCTTATCGTATCCGGTGCTTCCTCCTGATCCGGCGGTAAACACAATCGCGTCACAGCCTTCAGCGGCTTTCGCGATGTCTTCCGGGCTTCCTTCCAAATCTGCAAGAACGGCTTCTGTTCCCGCGGCTTGAAGCGCTTCTTTCTGCTCTTGTTTCCGGACCATCGCCCGCAGCGTATGCGTGCCGTCTTTTTGAAACAGCCCGGTCAGCCGCTGTCCGATCTGTCCGTTTGCTCCGATGAGAAATACTTTCATCATGATCCCTCCCCATTCATTATGGTTCTATCATTTCACAAAAACGGGCGCTGATTCAAATCATGCGTTCGGCAAATGTTCTAATAAATCAGCTCGAGGAAATCTTCCAGCTCTATTTTGCCGAAATACTGTTTCAGATCGATTCCGGCCAGCGCCTCCTTGATAGCGGTTCGGTCATACTGTTTTCCGGTCAGCGCCTGTTCGACTCCACTCACATCTTTCGCACCGAAGAAATCACCGAAAATTTTGCAGTCCTGAATGATTCCTTTTTTCACTTCAAGACGCAGATCAATCGATCCGACCGGATAACGTTTCGAATGCTGAAGATTAAATGCGGGCGACCTTCCGAAATTCCAGTCCCAGTTTTGATAGCGCTCTTCGGAAATCTTCCGGATCGCTTTCCAGTCTTCATCGGTCAGTTTATATTCCGGCACTTCGGAAAGATCATTTGTATTAAAAATATGGTGAAGCAGGTGCTTTTTGAATTCATCCGCCGTCATTTTGTCATCAAGAAACTCGCTGATGTTGGCGACACGGCTTCTGATCGACTTAATGCCTTTTGATTCGATTTTGTCTTTTTTCACTTTCAAGGCTGACACAACATGATCAATGGCGGAATCCAGCATTAATGTTCCGTGGCTGAAAATACGCCCTTTCGTCGAAAATTGAGCGTTGCCGGAAATTTTTCTGCCGTCCGCGACGATGTCGTTTCGGCCGCTTAATTCAGCTTCCACACCGAGCTGGCGCAGCGCCTGAATAACGGGTTCGGTGAATTTTTTAAAATTGTGAAAGCTGTCGCCGTCATCCTTCGTGATAAAACTGAAATTCAGATTCCCGAGGTCATGGTAAACCGCACCGCCTCCTGACAGCCTGCGGACGACGATGATTCCGTTATCTTCTACGTATTTCGTATTGATTTCTTCTATTGTGTTTTGGTTCTTCCCAATGATAATCGACGGCTGATTGACATAAAACAGCAGGTATGTCTGTTCAGGGTCGAGATGCTTCACGCAATATTCCTCGATCGCGAGGTTGATCCTCGGGTCGGTTATGTTTTGGTTGTCGATAAATAACATGGTGCTCCTCCTTTATTTCTCCCACTTCAATCCGGAAGCGGCGATTGTCACTTCGCCCCCGAACACGGATTCCGCTTCTTCTTTCAGCTTCCGGTGCTCGCCGAAATGAGGCAGATGCGTGAGAATCAGCTCCCCCGCTCCGGCCTCCTTCGCGATACGTCCGGCTTCCAAACTGTTCATATGGCCGGCTGACGTGCCGTCCTGGTCTGCGTAAAAATTGCACTCGCAGATCAGCAGATCGGCATTTTCCGCAAACGGGATAAACGCGTCCTGGTAGCTTGAATCAGCCGTATACACAACAGAAGCTGAACCGTCAGTAATCCGCATCGCATAACAAGTGACCGGATGCACCGTTTTCAGAAAGGTAATGGTGAACGGACCTAGAGAAAGCGGGCGGTCCGGCTGATAGGCCACTCCCTTTGTATGCGTTTTATATGTAAGGCGCTCAAACTGTTCTATATCAGCATCATGCCCGTAAATCGGCAGTGCATGCGTCCCTTTTCCGAGAAAGGAGCCGACCTGTTTGGCAAATTGAAGCGGCCCGATATCAGCGATATGATCATGGTGATAATGGGACAAAATGACGGCATCAAGCTCTTCTGCCGGAACATAGGCAAACAGCTTTGATAATACGGCGCTTCCGCAATCGACGAGCAGAGAATAACCGCCGGACTGAAACAGATAGCCTGAAGTTGCTTCGTTTGCGGCCGGAAACCCGCCGCAGCACCCAATAACTGTAACTTTCATATAATCCTCCGAATGTTTATGATAAAAAGATCCTTTCCTCCAATATACCTATTTTTCGTACAAATTGCATGTTTTAAACATTGTGTCAAAACAGCCGTTGATTTTCCAAAACTGTTATAATACAATGTAGAGACAAAACAATGAAAGAGGGATGGGTATGTTGGAAAAGATGTCGGATTTTTTCAGAAATTTACCCGGTAAGAAATGCGAAGAATGCGGAAATGAGATTGTTGAGCAGTATGAGTGTCACATTAATCTGTGCAATGACTGCTTGAAAATTAAGGATATGTGACAATAGGGCGCCGCACAATTCTAAGTTGTGCGGCGCCCGTTTTTTCGGCCGTCATCATACTTTCTGAATAGGGCGTTATTCACCATTATTAGCAATTATCTGTACGTTTTAAAAGATTCAGTATTTTCAATCTATATTTTTCTATAGACGGATTGTTTTCTTTTCTATTATAATTTGTTCTAATAGCTATCTTTTTAGATACTTATTGCACTTTTTTTCTTCGGGAGGTAATCTATGAAAAAATTACGCTTTGGACTAGCGACGCAAATTTTCGTCGGACTCATACTAGGGGTTGTAGTCGGTGTCATCTGGTACGGCAATCCCGCCATTCCAACATATTTACAGCCTATCGGCGATTTGTTTTTACGCTTAATCAAAATGATAGTGATTCCAATTGTCGTCTCCAGCTTAATCATCGGCGTTGCCGGCGCGGGAAGCGGAAAACAAGTCGGAAAATTAGGCTTCAGAACGATTTTGTATTTTGAGATCATTACCACTTTTGCCATTATTCTCGGGCTGGCTTTGGCGAATCTGTTTCAGCCGGGAGCAGGCGTTAATATACATGAAGCTCAAAAGACAGATATCAGTCAATATGTTGAAACAGAAAAAGAACAAAGCGGTAAATCCGTTGCGGACACATTCCTGCATATCGTACCGACAAACTTCTTCCAATCATTAGCCGAAGGAGATCTGCTTGCCATCATCTGCTTTACCGTGCTGTTTGCACTCGGCATCTCGGCAATCGGTGAAAAAGGAAAGCCCGTATTGGCCTTCTTTGAAGGTGTTTCTCATGCGATGTTCCATGTTGTGAACCTCGTCATGAAAGTTGCGCCGTTTGGTGTTTTTGCGTTGATCGGTGTTACCGTTTCCAAATTTGGGCTCAGTTCCCTGCTTTCACTCGGTAAACTGGTCGGTTTAGTATATGTAGCTTTGGCTTTCTTTCTCATTGTTGTATTCGGAATCGTCGGAAAGCTTGCCGGTTTAAACATTTTCAAATTCCTCGCCTATATGAAGGATGAAATTTTATTGGCGTTCAGTACGTCAAGCTCCGAAACCGTACTCCCCCGCATCATGGAGAAGATGGAGAAAATCGGCTGTCCGAAAGGTATTGTTTCCTTTGTTGTGCCGATCGGATATACCTTTAACTTAGACGGATCTGTGCTGTACCAATCAATCGCCGCTTTATTCCTCGCTCAGGTATACCACATTGACTTGACCATTTGGCAGCAGATTACCCTTGTGCTTGTCTTGATGGTCACTTCCAAAGGAATGGCTGCCGTGCCCGGGACTTCTTTCGTCGTCCTGCTTGCGACACTCGGCACAATCGGCGTTCCTGCAGAAGGCCTTGCATTCATCGCCGGTGTTGACCGGATTATGGACATGGCCCGTACGGTCGTCAATCTGACCGGAAACGCGCTGGCATCCGTTGTGATGTCAAAATGGGAAGGCCAGTATGATCCCGTTAAAGGCGCGAAGGTCATGAGCCTCGCCAAAACAGAACAAAACACAACCATCTCAGGTTAAAATGAAAACCCTGCACGGAATGATTTCCGCGCAGGGTTTTTTATGCCATCGGCGATAAAACGTACCGGTGCAAAAGCTTCGCCGTATTAAGAAGCGATAATTCATGCGTGCGTTCAAAAGCGTGTGAAGCGTCAATTCCCGGGCCGATCAGCCCGTGGACGATGTCATGGCCCGAACGGATGGCTGCTGAGGCATCAGAACCGTAATACGGATAAATATCAAGCTGATAATCAATGCCATAGCGCTCCGCAAGCCCGGCCAGATGTTTTCTGAGCTGATAATGGTACGGGCCGCTCGCATCCTTCACGCAAATGGAGACGGTATATTCATCCGTAGACTGGCCGTCGCCGATCGCCCCCATATCAACAGCCAAGTATTCGACGGTCTCAGGAGGAATGTTGGAATTGCCGCCGTAGCCGATTTCTTCATTATTAGAAATCAGAAAATGCGTCGTATACGGAAGTTCGATTTTCTCTTCCGTGATGCGGCGGATTAAATTCAAGAGCAGAGCCACGCTCGCTTTGTCATCAAGATGCCGGGACTTAATAAAGCCGCTCGGCGTAATCTGCACGCGCGGGTCAAATGAGATGAAATCGCCGACCCTGATGCCGAGATCGGACGTCTCTTCCTTCGTCCGGACAGGCTCATCAAGGCGGACTTCCATATTCTCCTGATTCCGCTCTGCCTTGCCGGCGTCCTTGTAGACGTGCACTGAAGTCTGATGCATTAAGATGGTGCCTGTATAGGTTTTGCCGGAAGAAGTTTGGATCTCGCAATATTCCCCTTCAATCGAGTGATATCGGAAGCCGCCGATCAAGTCAATCTTCAGCCGGCCGTCCGCCTTTATCTCCTTTACCATCGCGCCGAGCGTATCGACATGCGCCGTCAGCAATCTGTGTTTCTTGTCATCACGGCCGGGAATTGTGACAAAAAGACCGCCTTTGCGGTTTCTGTAAGAGGAGACGCCCCATTCTTTTAAAAGACTTTCTGTATAGGCGATAACCTCGTATGTATTGCCCGTCGGACTCGGAATCGACACCAATTCTTTAATCAGTTCCATCGTATGTTTCATATTTGCCACAGGTCATTCCTCCTATCAATTTTATTCTTCTTAAAATATACTCTTTTGATCCATAACCCGTCCAATCTTTTCCTTCTCTTTTTTCATAGAATGAAGGGAGCATGAGCATAGGAGGGAAATGTATGATCAGCCGTAAACCGCACAAGCGGAAAAGGTTTCATAATGATTGGTTTGAGGATTGGTTTGAGGATGATTGGTCTGGTGCAGCCTTCTGGGGCTGTAAAAAAGAAGAAGATCACTGTAAAAAGAAAAAAGAAGACCCTTGTAAAAAGAAGAAAGAAAAAAAGAAGAAAGAAAAAAAGAAGCATCATCATTCATGCCGCCGCTGCTGCCGTCATTGGTAATCGTTCACACAAGCCCGTTTTACAAATAGATATCTCATGCTCCCCAAACAGCGGATGCTGCTTGGGTTTTTTTATTAAAATTAGTACCAAGTAATAATATCAGGTGTTATAATCTGATATAAAGGAGTGATTTTTTCATGTCAAAATCTAAAATTACAGCAATCGGTACATATGCTCCGGCACGCCGATTAACAAACGCGGATTTGGAGCGCATCGTCGATACATCTGATGAATGGATCGTCCAGCGCACCGGTATGAAGGAAAGACGCATTGCCGGCGAACATGAATTCACATCGGATTTGTGTGTGGAAGCGGTGAAAAACCTTGCAGAACGATACAGCGGAACTCTTGATGATGTCGATATGATCCTTGTCGCCACAACGACGGCGGACTATGCGTTTCCAAGCACCGCGGCACGCGTGCAGGCTTACTTCGGCTGGCCGCACACGGGGGCGCTTGATATTAACGCCACATGCGCCGGACTCACTTACGGCCTTCAGCTCGCAGACGCATTAATTACCGCCGGTTCCCATCAAAAAGTGATTGTCATTGCCGGTGAAACATTATCAAAGGTAACGGATTATACTGACCGGACGACCTGCGTTCTTTTCGGAGACGCTGCTGGCGCCCTATTGGTAGAACGCGACGAATCAGCGCCGGGCTTTTTGGCAGCCGTGCAAGGAACAGCGGGAGGCAGCGCGGACGTGCTGTATCGCACGGGACTGAGCGCAGAATTAAACGGCGAGCCGCTTAAAGGCGGAGGAAACATGGTGCAAAACGGGCGCGAAGTATATAAATGGGCGGCCAGAACCGTGCCTGAGGAATGCAATGCCCTTTTAGAAAAAGCCGGCTTTTCAAAAGACGATCTGGATTGGTTCGTTCCTCACAGCGCCAACATGCGGATGATCGAATCCATCTGCGAAAAACTGCCCTTCCCACTTGAACGGACATTGACAAGCGTTGAATATTACGGCAACACTTCATCGGTTTCTATTATTCTCGCATTGGATGAAGCTGTGAAAGCAAAAAAACTGTCGGAAGGCCAGACGCTGGTATTATTCGGGTTCGGCGGCGGATTGACGTATACCGGACTGTTGGTAAGATGGGGATTTTAATAGTACGACGATCGAAATCTAAAAAAAGAGGCCCTGAGCATCTGCTCAGAGCCTCTTTTTCTTATGCTGTTATTTCTTCTTCCGTTTTGTGTTCTTTTTTGCTTTGCACCGTAAAATACACGATGGTCAGCGCGATCATGACAACGGCGATGCCCAACAGAATGGATGCCTGCTGCCACATGTAGCCGTAGTCGCCATTTGAAATGACGGCACGGAACCCGTTGATGCTGTAAGTCATCGGCAGTGCCCCGTGAATCACTTGATAGAATCCCGGCAGGAGTTCAAGCGGGAAGGTTCCTCCGCTTGCCCCGAGCTGGAGCACCAGAATGATGACAGCGATAAAGCGTCCCGGATTCCCCATCGTTGTCGCCAATAATTGAATCATGGACAGGAACGCGATGCTGGTAATCATCGTAAAGAGATAGAATCTCCACGTGCTTTCCACATCAAGCCCGATTCCTTTTAACAGAACCGTGGCGACAATAACGGATTGAATCAGTCCGACAAGCAGAATAACACTGAATTTGCTGAGGAACCATTCAAAACCGTTTCTCGGACGCCCTGAAGCTTCACTCAGAGGGAATACGACCGTCAGCATCAATCCGCCGACATACAAGCCCATAGAGAGAATATAAGGCGTCAGTCCAGTACCGTAGTTAGGCACGGAATGAATCGCGTTATCGTCCGTTTTTACCGGATCGGCAAACATGCTGTACGTTTTGTCATCTGTCTTAATGTCCCCGGTTTGATCAGCCGCATCTTTCAGCTGGCTGGACAATTGTCCGGTGCCGTCTAAAAGTTTGCTTAAACCGGTGCCGAGAGACGCTTGACCCTGCTCAATTTTGGACGAGCCGTCATGGATTTTGTTTTGCGCGTCCAGCAGTTTCGTTAAGCCGCCTGATACTTGGCCGCTCCCTGACACTAACGCTTCTGATCCTGATTTGAGCTGTCCGAACTTGCTGTTGTATTCGCCGATGCCGGCTGTCAGTTTGTTTTGGCTTTCAAAAACGGTCTGCGCTCCGCTGTATAATTTATCAGTTCCCGCTGTCAGCTGGTTAATCGCGTCTTGTACCGCCGCTGCGCCGTTATACAGTTTCGATGTGGACTGAGGCAGTGCTTTCAGCTGATCAGCCTTCGCTTTTACATCTTTGAGCGCGCTTTTTATGACTGACATATCCGGAAGCTGAATATCTCCGCCGGACGGAAGCTGGCTGACGATATTGTCTAAATCCGGAAGGTCGGCCTTCGGAAGCTTCTCATTCAGAAGCTGAACAAGTTTCGCTTTTTGCTCATCCGTTAAGAAATCACTGTCCTTAATCACCTTTTTGACCGCATCATCCCGGGCATCCAGGCTGTTTTTCAGATCAGAAAGCTTCTTCTTAAACTGCTGCAGATCCTTTTCAGTCTGTTCGAGCTGCCCAACCGCGTTTTCAATGTCTGACAGGTTGACTGAATTGATCGCATCTTCAAATGCCGCCGCTTTTTGCGACACTTCCTGCGCCTTGCTGTTTAACGCACTTAATCCATTCGTTAAATCCGGAAGCTTTTGCTGGAGCTGCTTTTGTGCGTCAAGGCTTGTTTTCAGCCCGCTGGCCACTTGGCCTCCTCCTGAAGCAATCTGTCCTGATTTATCTTGAATTTCGGCGCTTGCGCTCTGAAGTTTTGCGATAGAGCTGTCAAGCGTTTGAATTCCGCTTGTCACTTTCGCCGCGCCGTCTGCAAGCTGCTGTGTTTTATCGCCGATGGTGGCGGTGCTTTCAGTAAGCTTCGCTAAATTTTCCTTCAGCTTGGCGCTGCCGTCTTTCGCGTTTTTCGTGCCGTCGTCTATTTTCTTGGCTCCGCTGCTGGCTTTGCCGAGCCCTTTGGCAATATCTTTAAAGTTATCAAAAATGACTTTTGCGTATTGCTCTGTCACTTCTTTCGACACGGAGGCTTTCAGTTTGTCGATCGCCTTTTCCCCGATTGTCGCGCCGACATAGTTTGATCCGGCATTCGTATGATATTTCAGATCCAGCTTCTTCGGATTTTTATCCATTACCGTGCTGGCGTTATTAGAAAAATCTTCAGGAATCTCGACCAATAAATAATATTTAGCATTTAATAAGTCCTTTAACGATTGATCAAGATCGCTTGAAAAATGCCAATCAAAATTATCATTTTTCTTTAACTCTTTCACAAGATCGTCACCGATCTGAAGATGTTTCCCTTCGTAGTCCGCCCCTTTATCCTGGTTGACAACGACAACCGGCAGCTGATCCACCGTGCCGTACGGGTCCCAGTACGCCTTCAAAAACACTCCGCTGTAGATCAGCGGAACGAATAATATGGCAATGATGGGGATTAACAGTTTCTTGTTCGTTACAATGTCTTTCCACTGGCTTTTTATTGTATTCAACCCTGTTGCCTCCTTCCGCAAACTGACTCATTTGACAAAACGGTCACTGCACCTAAAAAGTGAAGGATCATCTATTATTTAGATAATCCTTGACCAACATACATTTCCAGCAATTCGGCGATCGTCTCTTTTTCAAGAGGCGGATGGTTTTTTTCCCAGTCAAATATCAGCGCGATGTAGAGCTTGAGCATCACAAAAGCGGTCAGTTCCGGATCACACGGTTTAATGCTTCCGTTTTCAATGGCTGTTTCTATCTTTTCTTTAATGTATGACAGAATGGCCCGCTCCATTTTCGCAATGACATCCTGAACGGCTATTGTACCAATCTCGGCGTTCTCCTGAAAAATTTTAATAGTCAGCTGGTGTGTTTTTCTGAATTCCAAAATCGCGACAAGCGCCCGGTGGACATTTTCGTGAAATGAAAGCTCCGGTTTCATCGCTTCGTCTGCGTGTTCCTTCATTTCTCTTAAAATAGTGGTGAAAATATCATCAAACAGTTCTTCTTTGTTTTTGAAAAACGTGTAGATGGTTCCCTTCCCCACATTTGCAAGCTTTGCCACCAGATCCATTGTCGTTGCTTTGTAGCCGAATTGTGTAAAAGACTTCGTTGCCGCTTCCAGAATGAGCTTTTTCCGATCGACGGACATGTTTCCCACCTCGTTAAATTGACCGTTTGAACGTTTTAGTCATTTTGTACATAAGATAACTTATCACAGTCGCAAAGAAGATTCAAATGTTTTCTCTCTTTATTGGTGTTCCCTTTACAGAACGGGAACATGCAAAAAAACCTCCGTTTTACGATAACGGAGGCTGGTACGTTTCAAATAAATAAGCCAGTGAATCGTATACGGCGGCTTTTCCCTGGTCGATACAGTCGGGGATGCCCACCCCTTCGAAAGACGCGCCCGTCGCGTATACGCCCGGATAGGAAGCTTTCAGCGCATCTCTGAACTCTTTGATGCGCTCCTTATGGCCGACATGGTATTGCGGCATGCTTTCGTTCCAGCGGGTCACACAGGTCATTTCCGGTTCACCATTTATTTTCATTACTTTTTTCAAATCTTCCATTACGATTTTAATGATCTCGTTATCTGAAAGATCTACGATGGATTCATCTCCGGCCTTTCCGACGTACGCCCTGAGAAGCGTTTTGCCCTCCGGCGCCGCGTGCGGCCATTTTTTATTCGTCCATGTGCAGGCCGTGATGGAGAAGTCGCTGTTTCTTGAGATAACGAATCCCGTACCTTCATGCTCCATCTTGACGGCTCCCTCAGGAAAACCTAAGGCGACGTTGGCAACGGACGTAGAATGCATGTCTTTAAGACATGAAACCGCCGGCAGATCAGAAAGCATTTTCGCCGCGGCTTTATGCGGGGCTGTCACAATGCATCCTTCCGCATAGAGCACTTTGCCGTTATCAAGCGTCACGGAGTATCCCTTCTCCTCGCGGCCGATATGGGTGACTTTCGTTCCTTTCATCACCTTTGTCAGCGTAAGCTGCTTTTCCAGCTCCTCCACCAACGTTTGAAGCCCTGTCGTCAGCGTTAAAAACTGGCCCTGCTTTTTAGCCGTCAGCTGCTGTCCCGAAGGCTGCGGACGCGATTTTTTCATGCCGAGAATCAGGCTTCTGTGCTTCTGCTCAGTCTGATAGAATTGCGGAAACGTGGACATGAGGCTCAGCTTATCAATATCTCCGGCATAAATCCCTGATAATAGCGGTTCTATTAAATTCTCAACGACTTCGTCACCGACGCGTCTGCGGAAAAATTCACCCAGAGACTGATCTTCCTTCGGTTTGCTCGCAGGCAGGACAAAGTCAAGCGCCGCCCGCGCCTTTCCGGGAACAGAAAATAAACCGGTGGAGATGAACGGAGCGATTTTGGTCGGAATGCCCATCACCGCGCCCTTCGGCATCGGATGGAGCGTCTCGTTGACGAGCACGTAAGACTGGCCGGTCGCATTGTTGACGAGCAGATGCTCAAGCCCCAAATCCTTGACGAGCTGCGGCGCGCTTTTTTTCCTTTCCAAAAAAGAATCCGGCCCCCGCTCAATGATGTAGCCGTCTTTATGCTGCGTCTGAATTTTGCCGCCCGCTCTCGGGCCCGCTTCAATCAGGGTGACCTCAAGCGGCAGCTGTTTTTCCTTGATTTCTTTTTCCATGTAGAAGGCGGCGGCTAATCCCGTTATGCCGCCGCCGATGATGACCAGATGTTTTTTATCGCCACTCATTTTTATCGCCTTCTTTACCGTTTAATTCTACTTGTCCAGCTCTTTCAGCACGACCGCTGCAAGCGCGTCGATAAATTCAGGCTGTGCGTTCGGCATAGCCGGACGATAGTAGCTTGCGCCGACTTCTTCGGTCACAGCTTTGCATTCATAATCATTATCGTAAAGCACCTCTAAATGATCGGCAACGAAGCCTGCGGGCACGTATACAAATGCTTTATAAGGATGCTTTTGGTACAGATCGCGCGTGAGATCCTGCACATCCGGTCCGAGCCACGGATCAGGGGTGTTCCCTTCGCTTTGCCAGCCGACTGCGTAATCGGTAATTCCGGCGCCTTCGGCAATCAGTTTTGCGGATTCCTCCAGCTGGTCAGGATACGGATCTCCGTATTCTTTAATTTTTTCAGGAAGGCTGTGCGCTGAGACGATCAGCATCGCGTCATCCCGTTCTTCTTTCGGCATTGATTCATATGTTTTCTTCACCTGGCCGACCCAATAATCAACGAATTTCGGTTCATCATACCAGCTTTCAACAGACTTGATGGTCAAGCCGCCGAGCTTCTCCGCTTCTTCTTTCGCGCGTTTGTTGTATGACTGGACGCTGAATGTTGAAAAATGAGGGGCGAGCACAAGGCTGACAGCTTCTGTAATGCCGTCTTTATGCATGTCCGCCACCGCGTCTTCAATAAACGGTTCAATATGTTTTAATCCGATGTACACTTTGAATGTTACGTCATCCTGGATTTCATTTAAACGCTGTGCGAGCTTCTCCGCCTGCTCCTGCGTAATTTTCGCCAGCGGCGAAATGCCTCCGATCGCTTCATATCTGTCTTTTAAATCTTGAAGCATATGAGGCTCCGGCTTTCTTCCGCGTCTGATATGCGTATAATAACGTTCTATGTCCTCTTCTTTGTAAGGCGTTCCGTAAGCCATGACAAGAAGTCCCATTTTCTTTTTGCTGCTCATTTTGTTACACACCTCTTTTGATGGTCTGTCCACCTTGATTTTGACAGGAAAATCTACTTATAACCAACGATCTGCTCAGGAAGATTGTTCCGTTTTTTTGGCCGCGGAATATTCATGTACAAACGCCGTCAGCTTTTTCAGCGTTTCCGGATTGACATCTGGGAATACACCGTGCCCTAAATTGAAAATAAACCCGTCCGTTTTCATGCCTTGATCAAGTATTGCTTTCGCTTTTTTCTCGATGACTTCCCAAGGCGCAAGAAGAAGCGACGGATCAAGATTGCCCTGAACCGTTTTTGTAATGCCTTGTTTTCTGGCGTCATCTATGCCGAGTCTCCAGTCAAGACCGACGACATCAAGAGGAAGGTCATGCCAATCCCCGGCCAGATGGCTTGCGCCTACGCCGAACATGATCAGCGGAACTTGTTCTGCTGAAAGCTCCCGGAATATTCTGTCCATCACCGGTTTTATAAACTGCCGGTAATCTTCGCGGTTCAGCGCGCCGACCCATGAATCAAAAATCTGAATGGCTTTTGCGCCGGCGTTAATCTGCGCTTTCGCATAAACGATAATCATGTCCGCGAGCTTGTCCATCAGCATTTTCCACGCTTGCGGCATACTGTGCATAAACGCTTTTGTTTTGTTGTAATTTTTAGAAGGCCCGCCTTCAATCATATAACTGGCCAGCGTAAAAGGCGCTCCCGAAAAACCGATGAGCGGAACATTCAGCTGTTCGTTTACGAGTAATCGGATCGTTTCCAGCACGTAAGGAACATCCTGTTCGGGATTCAGTTCGCCGAGCTTTTCAATATCCGCAGCAGAGCGCACCGGCTGATCGATCACCGGGCCGATTCCGTTTTTTATTTCAACATCCACTCCGATATAAGGAAGCGGCGTCATAATGTCTTTATATAAAATGGCAGCGTCCACTCCGTACTGCTCGACCGGGAGCCTCGTCACATACGCGCACAGCTCGGGCTGATGCGTAATTTCGACTAAGCCGTACTTTTCCTTCAGCTTGCGGTATTCCGGCTGAGACCTCCCCGCCTGTCTCATGTACCAGACAGGGACGTGATTTGTTTTTTCTCCCCGTGCCGCTTTTAAAAACGTATCATTAAACGCTTCTCGTTTACTCATCTGAATTTCCACCTTTCCTCCTGCAACCATACGTTCGTGTTCTTCGCCCATTACACTATACCTTGTTTTTTCAAAAGCGTATAGAATTGAGGCTTAATGTTCAAAAAATCGCCGAATTCATGATTAAGAAGAAAAAAGCTTCGGCTGAACGTATTCCGTTCCCTCTCCTTCTTGATCCGTCTGTGAATTATATGGAACGACTTTGTATGAAGCCCCTGAAAACAGATTGGCATACGGTATGTCAAAGCTGCCTTTTCCTTTCACCGAATCCAGAAGCTTGTCTTTTCCGTCTTTCTTCTCATATATTCGGTAAACAACCCGATCATCCTTTTGAATATCCCATTTTAATTGAACCGTAATCAGTCCCATCGCCTTAAATGTATAACGGGCCGACAGGGACTTTACCGCCTCCAGCTCAATCGGGCTGCCCAGTTCCTTCACATTTTCAGGCTTTTTGAATGTCCGGCCGTTTTCACCCGCTTTTGTAACGATAGCTTTAAAGAGTCTGACCGGGTATTGGCTTCCGCCTTTCAGGTAATGGGTTTTATCCGTTTTGTCATAGCCCATCCAGACGGCTCCCGTCAGTCCGGGAGTGTATCCCGCAAACCAGGCGTCCTTTGTCGCGCCGGGGATGCCGGGAAATGTGGTCGTGCCGGTTTTCCCCGCCAGGTCACCTTGATAGCTGCCTTGTGAAGCGGTTCCTTCTTTTACGACCTGCTGAAGCATTCTCGTCATATTCCATGCCGTCTGTCCGCTGAAGACGCGCGTTTTGCCGTTTTTAGGCCCGGATAACGTTTCTCCGTCTTCGTCCGTGATGTTCTCTATAAAAAATGGCTTCGTATACATTCCGTTTGCCGCAAAGGTATGATAAGCTCCGGCAAGCTGAAGCGGGGTGACGCCTTCTGACAGACCGCCAAGCGCAATCGCGAGTCCGTTGTCAGAAATGTTCATGCCGTTTTTCTCAAGATACGATTTTCCCGTATCTACGCCGATCTGCTTCAATGTCCAGACAGCGGGCGCATTTATGCTGTAAGTGATCGCATCCTGCATCGTCACTTCCCCCTTGTACTGTCCGTCATAATTTTTCGGTTCATACCCGTCGTAGGACGTCAGTTTGTCTTGGAGAAGCGAATACGGTTTGAACTTGTCTTCCTGCATGGCGGGCCCGTATACGGCAATCGGCTTAAACGTTGAGCCCGGCTGCCGCTTCGCCGTAACCCTGTTGTATCCTTTTGTCACGTAGTCGCGTCCGCCGACCGCCGCGCGCACGCCTCCGGTTTTATTATCAATAAAGACGGCGCTTCCCTCTGCCGCCTGATCCGTCCCCGGAAAATAGCCGCTTTCCTTCATGAGGGTGTATGCCGTTTTCTGCAGCTTGGAATCAAGTGACGTCCGGATCGTATAACCGCCTTGAAGCAGCTGTTCACCTGACATCGAATAACGGTCTTCCGCCTCCTTGATGACAAGATCAATATAACTGTCAAACCAAGGCGTTTCTGATGTTTTCTTGACATTAAGCCCCAATGTCCGGCCCTGGGCTCTGACGGCTTCCTTGGCGCTGATATAGCCTTGGTCGTTCATCATTGCAAGAATCGTATCGCGGCGTTCTTTATTTTTATCCGGATGCTGAATCGGCGAATAAAGAGATGGCGCCTTCGGAATCGCTGCCAGAACGGCTCCTTCCGCAACGGTTAAATCTTTTACTTCTTTATTAAAGTAGTAGTGGGACGCGGCTTGAATGCCGTAAACGCCATGGCCGAAATAAAGCTGGTTCAGGTACATTTCAAGCAGCTTGTCCTTGCTGTAATCACGCTCAAGATTGATGGCGATAATGACTTCCTTCGTCTTGCGCAAAAATGTTTTATCATGGGTCAGAAAAATGTTTTTCGCCAGCTGCTGGGTGATCGTGCTGCCGCCCTCCACCTTGCCGCCTGCTAAAACATCCCGGAACACCGCCCGGCCGACAGACTTCACATCAATGCCGTGATGTTCGTAAAACCGTTTATCTTCAACGGCGATAAAGGCATCTCTCACATCTTCCGGAACCTGCTGAATGGATACCGGCTCGCGATTTTCCGTATAGAGGCTCGCGATTTCATCACCGTTTTGATCGACGATTTTTGAAGATGCGTGCAGTATTAATTTCTTTTCATCGATGACATAATGGCCGAGAAATATAATGATAATGTATCCGATTAACGCGAGAAAAGCGGTTGCCGCCGCAATTACAGCCGGAATAAAGAATCTTTTTTTCTTTTTCAGCATAAGTCACCTCGCCTTTCTTAACTTGTAGTATGGGAAATATTGTTTCGAATTATGTCAGAATGAGTCGCCAATAGAAACTTATACCACTCTTTTGATATACTAGCAAGCAGGAGGTGGCTGATATGAAGGTTTATATTACATACGGGACAGCCGATTTTTTAAAGACGATTGCAAAGAAACACCCGAGTGAGAATATGGTGCTGATGCAAGGGGGGGATAATGCGGTTTTAATTCATGAAACAAATGGAGAAACCGTTTTTCAGGCGCCCCATTCCTATGAAAGCATCGACAGCGTCGGGGAAATCAAAAATCCGGGCTACGCCGTCCTCAACAACATCGCCGTTACCCAGGAAGGCCGTCCGCTGTTTGAAAACCGGTTTAAAAACCGCGCCGGCAAAGTGGAAAATGAACCCGGTTTTCAAGCCATCCGCGTATTAAGACCGCTCGAAGGCGATACGTATGTCATTTTGACCCTGTGGGAAGAGGAAAAAGCCTTTCAGGATTGGCAGCAGTCAAACTCTTATCAGGAAGCTCATAAAAAACGCGGAACATCTGCAGGCATCGACACGACGTCTATTTTCTCCCGCCCGTCTTATGTAACCGCTTATTACGCAATAGACTGAAAACCGCCGGAGATTCTCCGGCTTTTTTGATGTCCCGATTTTACGCATCCTTCTTTGCACCTTCCGCCCGCCTATGAATAACCTGTAGCAATCCTATTTATAAACGGAGTGGTTCAATTGGGGATCGGCGTCTACTCGGTACATCTGCTTTATGTTGCTTTTATCGCGGCCATTATCGTTTTTATGCTCCTCAGGAAAGATACAACCTTTATTTCACTCGCCGGCATTTTTGTGATTGCGCTATGGACGACGCATTCATTCTCCGCTTCGGTCAGCAGTCTGTTTCACAGCTTCACGTATGCAGCCGGAGAATTGCTGCCGACGATTTTTATCATTTGTTTTATCGTGGCGATGAGCGGCCTTTTGACCAAAACCGGTATTAATGAAGCGATGATTTCTCCGTTTGCAAAGCTGATGAAAGGGCCGGCTGTCGCGTATTGGGTTATCGGCTGTCTGATGTTTGCCATCTCTCTTTTTTTCTGGCCGTCACCAGGGGTGGCGCTGATCGGCGCTGTGCTGCTTCCCGCAGCGATCCGGGCAGGCCTTTCTCCGATCGCCGCGGCAATGGCGATGAACCTGTTCGGCCACGGATTCGCTTTATCGGGGGATTACGTCATTCAGGCGGCCCCGAAATTAACGGCCGATGCCGCGGGCATTCCCGTGAGCGATGTCATGCAGGCAAGTATTCCGCTCGTTTTGATCATGGGGTTAACGACGACAATCACCGCTTTCATCCTCATCATGCGGGATCGAAAAAAAACGAAGGCCCCCCTCTCCTTGGACAGCTCCGGTTCTTTGGACACAAGTATGTATCTGCCGAAAAAACTCAGGGTGATCCTGTCGGTTTTCATTCCGCTTGTTTTTCTCGCCGATATTATCTGTATGATCGTATACCGCCTGCAAGGAAACGATGCGACGGCACTCGTCGGAGGAACCGCGATCGGCATTCTCCTGATCATTCATTTCATTGTATATAAAGAGCGGCATTTAGAAAAGATCACCGAGTATTTTATCGGCGGTTTTCAATTCGGCTTTAAAGTATTCGGCCCCGTCATTCCGATCGCGGCCTTCTTTTATCTCGGTGACGCGGGGTTTAAAAGTATTTTGAACACCTCGCTGCCGAAAGGATCTGCGGGGATCGTCAATGACCTCGGATTGGCCCTGTCCCATTCTTTTCCGATGTCCGGAGAATTCGCCGGCATCGCCCTGGCCGCAGTCGGTGCGATTACCGGGCTCGACGGGTCAGGGTTTTCCGGTATATCTCTTGCAGGCTCGATGGCAAAGCTGTTTTCCGCCGCGCTTCATACGGACCCGGCCGTTTTAACGGCGCTGGGCCAGATTTCAGCGATCTGGGTCGGGGGCGGAACATTGGTCCCTTGGGCACTGATCCCCGCTGCGGCTATTTGTAAAGTTGACCCGTTTGAGCTTGCCAGGAAAAACTTTATCCCGGTTGCGGCCGGGCTAGTCGTCACAACGATCGCCGCCATCATCATTCTCCCGTAGCAAAAGGATTGAAATCTTCTGACATTTTCTATACAATCATGGGAAAAGCAGACGAGGGGGACATCGCTTTTGACGTTAACGACACTTCAAAAAAGCTTAAACGCTCAGCTTGACGGGCTGTATGAGGAAATGGTTGAAATCAGGCGTCACCTTCACATGAATCCCGAGCCATCCTTTAAGGAGAAAAAAACACCGGCGTTCATCGCCTCATTTTATGAAAAGCTCGGCGTTCCCATCCGGACGAATGTCGGGGGCAACGGTGTCACAGCCTATATTGAAGGGAGTGAACCGGGACCGGTCGTGGCACTCAGAGCTGATTTTGACGCTTTGCCGATACAGGATGAAAAAGATGTGCCCTATGCTTCACAAATTCCCGGCGTCATGCACGCCTGCGGGCATGACGGCCACACGGCGGCTCTGCTTGCGGTCGGAAAAGTGCTGTACCGCAACCGGGAAAAACTGAAAGGGTCATTTGTGATGATCCATCAGCACGCCGAGGAATTATCTCCCGGCGGAGCAAAAGCAATGATTGAGGATGGCTGCCTCGAGCATGTCGATGCCATTTTCGGCACTCACCTTTGGGCGACTGAACCCGCCGGGACGGTCTTATGCCGCCCGGGCGCAGTGATGGCCGCCGCTGACGGCTTTACGATTAAAGTCATCGGGAAAGGCGGCCACGGCGCGATTCCTCACGATACGAAGGACGCCGTTTTAATCGGCTCACAAATCGTCACGGCTCTTCAGCATATCGTCAGCCGGCGGGTAAATCCGGTGCAGCCGGCCGTCATCTCAGCCGGCTCGTTCATCGCTGAAAATCCGTTTAATGCGATTGCCGATCAGGCAGTCATATCAGGCACCGTCCGCTCGTTTGACGAAAGTGTGCGCAGCCTGCTCGAAGCAGAAATAGAAGCCGTCGTAAAAGGAATCTGTTCCATGCACTCCGCTTCCTATGAATATCGTTTCAAGCGCGGTTATCCCGCCGTCGTTAATCATCCTGAGGAAGCAGCGCACGCGGCGGCAGCCGCAGCGGAAACAGATGGCGTCACGAAGGTCGTTGAAGGAGAGCCGCAGATGGCCGGAGAGGATTTTTCCTATTATCTGCAGCATACAAAAGGCGCATTTTTCTTTACGGGCGCCGCTTTAGAAAACGCGGAAACCATTTATCCTCATCACCACCCGAAATTTGATTTTAATGAAAAAGCGATGCTGACGGCCGCCAAGGTGCTTATCGGCGCCGCGGTGAGCTACCCCCGATAGGGCATAAAAAACAGCCGGTACATTACGTACCGGCTGCTGTGATTCTTAAATGAAAAACGTGCCTTGCCGTCTCACCGAGCTGTGACAGCAGTTTATAATTGGCCGCTCCGCCCACGGCGGCTCCGACGACCGGCAAAAGCTGAAACAATTTCACCACGTCCAGATAATCGCGGTATTCCTGCTGAAAAACTCTCCAATCGACATCATGCTTTTTCGAATCCCACTGTTCAATCATTGAGTATATGCGTTTCCGCTGTTCACCGCTTGAGAAAGCCAACTGAAAAATAAACAGCAAAAACAATCGCTCATCCCTGTCTTTCACATCATAGCCGTAAATAGAGACAAGATCGAACAGACATTTCATTTTAATGGATAACAGCAAAGGAAAATCAGCCATCCCTAAAAAAATTCCGCCGGCCCCCGTACCGATACCTTCGGCTGCCGCGACCTTTTGGTACGATACGATGGTTTGTCTGGCGAGGGCATCTTTTTCAGCAAGCGTCATACCGTTTGTATCCCGCTTGCCTTTCACCAGATTTGAACCCGCCATTGTTGCTTCGGTCATTTTTTTAATGCTTTCTGTGATGACGGCATGAATTTTATCGGGAATCCGCTCATTTATTTTCGCCTGCATTCCTTTAGAAAAACGTTCAAGCATAGAATCTTTGCGCAAAAAACGCGCTTTCCATTGCAGTGCTTCCTGTATCAGCTGCTGATCGTCGGTCATCTGTGTCTCCTTCTTTCATTGAGGTTTCAAAAACCCGATTGATTACAGCTTGCCGTACTTTTTCAATCTTCCGCCCATATACGAAGGCATGATCACAAAAATCAGAACGGCTGAAGCAACAGCCGCATACAGCGCCCCGCTGACTCCCGCGGCATAGGCTGACGCTGCACAGAACAGCAGCGCCTGCACGGTTAATGCCGATTTCATCAGCGAAAAGAAACTTTGCAGCTTCGCTTTCTGATTGACCGGGTAAAGCTCCTGCAGAGAAAGATGATGAAAATGCCCGAACAGCGGCAGAAGCTGTATCCCCGTAATAAAAACGGTAAAAACGGTTAACGCCGCCGTTATCCACGGATTAGCGGAAACGAGCATAATAATCAGGATAAAAATAATCGTGAGCCTGACCTGAATGCCGAGATAATCATTTGAACGCAGAAAGGCCCGCGCATACATATAGGAGAACGTTTTCCGCTGTTCAAACGGAATCATTCTGAGCAAAAAGTCGAGATACGCCCGGCGTTTTGCCTGTTTTTTCAGGTGAGGCACATCGGTAAACAGATTGGCGATTCTGTAAAAACGCTGTTTCCTTCTTAATTCATATTCAATATGGGCTTCCCATTTTAATGATTTATGTTTTGCGGCCGATGTGAAATACACATAAAGGCCGGCCATCACAATGTAGACGGCGGCAGCGTACACATAAAACGACTGTAAGACGAAGTATAAAAGCAGCATATTGCAGATAAAGCGTATGACCGCATCCATCATTTTCATGCTTCTGTCATTCATAAACGTCATCCGCCACTCCATGGCCTGATTCCACGCTTTTACCGCCAGCATCTGAATAAATACGGCGGCATACGACGAAAGCGACGCCCCCGGACTTACAGCGAAAAACAGAGGCATGCACACAAGCGACAGAGCAAGAAGCGGGAACAGCTGTGACAGATAGCTGTACTTAAATGAATGCTTAAAGTATGTCCCCATTTTCGGTTCAAGCGGCAGCAGAAACACGAGGTCCGCTTCCTTTAGCAGCGTCCGGACGTATGAACCGGTCAGCACAAATGAAAAGAGCACCGCCATCACCCAAAATGACGGAAAATGAACGGGAATGTCTTTGACCCACTTGCTGTACCAGCTCGCCGCGCCGGCAATAAAAAAGATCAGCACAATGACGAGATGATCATTGAGCATATATTTCATATACATTCTGGTTTCCTTTATATGCTCTTCAAGCCGGGACTGCCAAATCGTAGACATATTATTCATGGCCGGCGTCTTCCTTCGTCAGTTCGATATACAAGTCATCAAGAGCTGCGTCTTTCATGCCGAACTGCTCTCTCAGTTCTTCCAGTGTGCCGCTTGCCCGCACTTCGCCGTTATGTAAAATAATGAAAGCGTCACAGTAGCGCTCTGCCGTAGCCAAGATATGCGTTGACATCAGCACGCTTGATCCGGCTTTTTTCGCGGCGTCCATCCGCTCCAGCAATGCATTGATCGCAAGCGGGTCAAGGCCGAGAAACGGCTCGTCAATGATATAAAGCGAAGGCTCCGCGAGAAACGCGCACATGATCATGACTTTCTGCTTCATCCCTTTGGAAAAGTGAGCGGGAAACCATTTCAGCCTTTTTTCCATTCTGAATTCTTTCAGAAGCGGAGGAAGCCTTTTTTCAAGCGTTTCTTTGGAAAGGCCGTACGCCATGGCCGTCAGCTCCAGATGCTCTTTGAGCGTCAGTTCTTCATACAGCACCGGCGTTTCGGGGATGTACGTAAATTGCGAGCGGTAACTTTCCTTATCCTCCGAAAACGTCTTGCCGTTCAGCTCGATCGAGCCTTTATGCGGGTCCATTAATCCGATAATATGCCGGATCGTCGTGCTTTTGCCCGCGCCGTTTAATCCGATGAGTCCGACAATCTGGTTCGGCTCAAGGGTGAATGAAACATTTTTTAAGACCGGGTTTCTCGTATAACCGCCGGTTAAGTCTTTTACCGATAGCAGAGACATAATTTCTCCCCTTCTGATTCGTTTTTCTTCATAGTACCAAAAATAAAGTCTGATTTGAAACGATTCCCTTTTTTTCTCACGTGAAAAGTGTGCATAGTTATCGTTTTGGCGGACATCATAATGTATGTAGAAGGAAACAGCTTTAATCAACTGAAAATGAGGTGTTTATAAAAGACGTCTTAGAACAGTTGGATGAAAATCAACATGTCCTGTGCTTACAATTTCTTCACACACTGCTTTGATGATGTTCTTCATTCATGATGAAATAATCAAATGAGGTGTTTGTCCCAGGAATGATTAAGCAGACCCATAAGTCTTCATTTTAAAAACAAATGAGGTGCTTACAAAAGGCATATTCAATTTTCTGTGATAAAGCTCGTACTTCTGCATCAGGGTGAACGCGCAGCCGTTCATCCTGTTTTTTGTTTTGGCCGTTTTTGTGGTACGATGAGAATATACATATATTTCTTTTCAGGGAGGAAACCCATCTATGCACAAAGCGGACGATTGTATTTTCTGCAAAATCATTGCCGGTGACATTCCGTCTTCAAAAGTATACGAAAATGAACACGTCGTGGCGTTTCTTGATATCAGCCAGGTCACAAAAGGCCATACGCTCGTGATTCCGAAAACACATATCGAAAACGTGTACGAGTTTACGCCTGAGCTTTCTAAAGAATATTTTGAAGCGGTGCCGAAAATCGCACGCGCCATCCGCGATGAATTCGAGCCGATCGGGCTGAATATTCTCAATAACAACGGTGAAAAAGCGGGCCAATCGGTGTTCCATTTTCACATGCATATCATTCCGCGTTACGGAAAAGGCGACGGTTTCGGGGCTGTCTGGAAGACCCACGCCGAAGACTATACGCCTGACGATCTTCAGGAGATCGCTTCAACCGTCAGAAAACGGCTTGCCTCATCTTAAAGATGAGGTTTTTTTGCGTCCGAAAACACAAAAAACATAAATTATATTTTTTTATATCAAAAAAATCAAAAAATTGTGATAGGATAATTGTATTATTTCTTACACTAAAGCGGAAAACAGGGAGAGATCGTAAACATGGAACGTACAACGAATTTCAATGCAGGACCCGCAGCCCTTCCACTGGATGTGCTGCAAAAAGCACAAAAAGAATTTGTCAACTTCAATGATACCGGCATGTCCGTCATGGAGCTGTCCCACCGAAGCACGGAATATGATGCGGTGCACCAAAAAGCCAAAAGCCTTCTGAAAGAACTGATGGATATTCCCGACGATTACGATATTTTATTTCTTCAAGGCGGCGCAAGCCTTCAATTCTCCATGCTGCCGATGAACTTTTTAACGCCGGAGCAAACGGCGCACTTCATCGTAACGGGCGCATGGTCTGAAAAAGCACTCGCCGAGGCGAAACTGTTCGGAAACACATCCGTCACGGCAACAAGCGCAGATTCAAACCACAACCACATACCGGAAGCGGACCTCTCAGGAATCAAAGACGGCGCCTACCTGCATATTACGTCAAACAACACGATTTTCGGAACGCAGTGGAAAGAGTTCCCGAATTCAACAATCCCGCTCGTAGCCGACATGTCAAGCGACATCCTGAGCAGAAAAATTGATGTCAAAACGTTTGATGTCATCTATGGCGGAGCCCAGAAAAACCTCGGGCCGTCCGGCGTCACGGTCGTCATCATGAAAAAATCATGGCTTGAAAACGAAAACGCCAACGTCCCTAAAATGTTGAAATACTCCACTCACACAAAAGCCGATTCACTGTATAATACGCCGCCTACATTTGCGATTTATATGCTGAGCCTCGTCCTTGAATGGCTGGCTGAAAACGGCGGTGTCGAAGCGGCTGAACGGCGCAATCAGGAAAAGGCCGATGTCCTGTACGGCACAATCGACGCAAGCGGCGGGTTTTACGCGGGGCATGCCGCAAAAGACAGCCGTTCTCACATGAACGTCACGTTCACCCTCCGCGACAGCAGTCTCACGAAAAAATTCGTTGAAGAAGCGAAAGCGGCTAAAATGACCGGACTCGGAGGCCACCGCTCAGTCGGAGGCTGCAGGGCGTCTATCTACAACGCCGTCAGCCTGGCTGATTGTGAAAAACTGGCTCAGTTTATGAGAAAGTTCCAGCAGGAAAACGAATAAATTTCTTCTAACATAACGGTTCCTTTGATATACTGTTTGCATATCAATTTTTCCGGCCATCGCAATAAATGACGAGCATATTATTGGATGGCGAAAAAGCTTAGCAGAGGAGAGCTTAGTATGAAAACAAAAGAATTAGTCATTATGGCCCTGTTTGCGGCAATCGGAGCGGTGCTTCATTCCATTATGCCGCCGGTATTATTCGGAATGAAACCCGATATGATGCTTGTGATGATGTTTATGGGTATTCTGTTATTCCCCCGTGTGCAGAACGTGCTGATGATTGGGATTGTAACGGGAATCATTTCCGCACTCACGACATCTTTTCCGGGCGGACAGCTTCCGAATATCATTGAAAAACCGGTAACGGCGTTTCTGTTTCTCGCGCTGGCGCTTTTGGTGAAAAAGAGCGTGAAAACAGCGGCCGCCGCCGTCATTACGATAGCCGGCACCTTCATCTCCGGTTTGCTCTTTTTGGCGCTGGCCCTTCTGATTGTCGGCCTGCCGGGCGGATTCACCGCATTGGTGCTCGCGGTCGTCCTTCCGGCGGCTGCGCTGAATACGATCGCCATTATCATTATGCATCCGATTGTGCAGACGATCTTAAAACGGTCCAATATGATTGAAACGGTGAAATAACCGCATACCGAAACCTCTTCCGGCCGGAAGAGGTTTTTTAATGTGTTTCAGCATGTTTTATACGAGAAGTTTTGTGAAAAAGATAAGGAACAATGCGAGGGCGGTTCCTGCTGAGCAGACGATGGCCTTTTGGCGGACGACCCGCTTCGGCGGATAAGAAGCGGCCTGGCCGAGCAGTTTCAGGTAATAAACGGCGCCCGCCGCAAAGACAAGAGCCATACAAGATAAAACAATCATAAAGACAGACAACCTTCTCCCTCCTTTTCCCTTAAAAAATATGCTAAAATAAAGCAAGCTATGTATAGAAGTTTATTCTTCTGAACAAAAATGATAAAAGTTATGAGAAAAAAAACGGGGTGATTTCAAATGGCTGACGGACGTTCCCTTTTAACAGGCCTTTTCGTAGGCGGATTGATCGGAGGCGCAGCGGTGTTACTCTCGGCTCCTTCATCCGGAAAAGAGCTGCGGGGCAAAATCAAAGCGAATTGCAATTCAATTGAGGACACAATCAAACGGTTAAAAAAAGACGGAATGGCGCTTAAGGACCAGCTTGTCCAAACGGCGAAAGAAAGCGCAGAAGTCATTAAAGACGTAGGCGGAGAGCTTCAGACCAGCATTAAAAGGTGGCAGGAGGAAATCAAACCGCACCAGCAGGATCTTCAGAAGGAAATCGCTGATATTGAAGAGAAAATCAGACAGCTGGAGAAAACCTTACAAAACTAATATCCTATACAACCAAAAAAAAGTGCGGACATATTGCGTTCCGCACTTTTTTTTGCGGTTTAAAGCCTTTCCCAGCAACGGATGAAGAATTTATTATAAAATTCTTAAATTTTCATCTTTATTAATCTTTATTTTATTGGCATAATAGAGGAAAAGAAAATGTGAAGCAGGTGATCTGTATTGAATCGTGTTGAACCGCCTTACGATCTAAAAGAAGCTTTAATCTATACCCAAAAAATGGCGCAGCTGTCCAAAGCGCTCTGGAAATCTATCGAGAAAGACTGGCAGAATTGGCTGAAGCCGTACGACCTTAATATTAATGAGCATCATATATTATGGATTGCCTATCAGCTTAAAGGAGCTTCTATTTCAGAAATCGCCAAATTCGGCGTTATGCACGTATCAACTGCATTTAACTTTTCAAAAAAGCTTGAAGAACGGGGATATCTGAAATTTTCCAAGCGTCTGAATGATAAACGGAACACGTACATTCAGTTAACAGAAGAAGGGGAAAATGTATTTGAAAGCCTGCTTGAGGAGTTTGATCCGTCGAGAAACGCTGTGTTTAAAGGCTCACAGCCGATCTACCACTTATTCGGGAAGTTTCCTGAGGTTGAAGAATTAACCTGTGTCATCCGCCACATTTACGGCGAAGATTTTATGGAGATATTCGAGAAATCATTGACAAACATAAACAATGATTTTGATAGTGAAGACGGAAGGCTGAAGAAAAAAACGGACGAATCGGCTGTCCATGAAACGGCTGAAGAGCTGGAACCGATCAACAGTTAATCAAAGTGCTTCATAATCTCAATAAATTCTTCCATCAGCGCTGTATAAAGCCCCTGCTCATAAAGAGCAAAAATCGTTTCATGAACATCTAATTTTTCGTTCAGCTGTCCCGCAAAAAGCGCAAGGAGCTTGTCAAACGTCACAAAGCCTTGCGCTTTTTGCGACTCCAGCTCGTCCTCCAATTCGCGGCAGATCCGCCCGACCTCTTCTCCTTCTTCTTCGGTCAGCCCTTTTTCAATCATCATCGCATAAAAAGGGTACTTATCCATATCCACCGTTTTCACCAGCAATTGTATGTAATATTCTAAACGCCCGATACGCTGATCCATTGAATCCATCCGTTTCACTTCTTTCTATCTTTAATCTTATTTTAGCTGATAATGAATGGAGAAGAAAGGTTAAACCGTACATTTCCATGTTTCACCGAGCTCTTCTGTTCTTCTCTTTCCAGGTTTATTTTTTTCTTTAAAAAAGGATTGATTTTTTCTCCTGAAGAGAGTAAATTATTTTGAGATTGTATTCCATCTTTGTACGGAAGGATGACTCTGATGAATTGCTGGAAAACCATTAATCTGATCAAAGATTATGGTGCGGTTCGTTTATTATTGACTGCTGTAGGTTTTATGATCCTGTTTTTTATATGCAACTTCTTGGCATTCGGGCTGCTGCGTCCGAATATCAGTTTAAGTGACGGGCACGTGTTTGCTTTTTGTGTTCTGCTCGTTGTTACTTTATTTGTACATAAAGTCATACATGTCCTGCCGATGATCTGTAAAAAAAGAAAAAAGGAAATGAAAATGTACTTCTTGCGGATGCCGACATGGAAAGGCATACCGAAAACGACGATGCTGATTTCAACGATCAGCCCGTTTTTATTCATTACGCCGTTATTGTTTTATGCCGGACTGGCATTTCCGAGACACGCTCATTACTTTTATATGATTTCGAGCATCCATGCGGGGTATTGCCTGCCTGATCTTCTGTTTGCCCTGCATCTGGTCAAAGCGCCCAAATCATGTCTGATTGACCAGGAATCCGACGGTTTTGATATTTTAGTAAAAAAAGTGCCGGAGTCTTGATGTCCCGCTGATTTTTCAGGTTACATTCTATCTTTTTTAATAAATATTTGGTAATGTAATATGGGAGCAGTTCAGAGAGAGGGGGAATCTCCCATCATTTTATTCTATTTTATCGTGGCTGCCCTGTTTATTCTTTATTTCATAAACAGGCTCACAAATACATTATGCCTTGTCAGAGAGATTCCTGAAGACCGGCAGGATAAGGTATTCCGTTTTATTAATGTATCTATTTTAATTTTACTGATCTCTTCATTCGTCGAGATCTCCTTTACTGTGTAAACAGGCAAAAAAATATGGCTGACGGAGGTCTGACCCCCGACAGCCATATTTTTTTCTTAATAAAGCCAAGAAGCGCCGATGATGATCAATAAGATGAACAGAACAACCAATAATGCAAAACCGCCTGCAAATACTTCACCCATCTCCAAAAGCACCTCCTACAAAACGTTTTATTTTTCCAATTACATCATATGCAATTTACTTCTGAAACGATTAGGCGCCCGGGTAAGAAAACGGACCGCTTTTAGAAAAAGCGATCCGTTTCGCTTAACAAATGTAAGCTGCACCTACGATGATAAGCAATATGAACAGTACTACGAGCAGTGCGAAACCGTTTGAATATCCTCCGCCCATGGTTCATTACCTCCTTTTCATGATCAATATATTTGTATGTATCAGGAAAAAGTTTGACTAGACGAATGCCCTTTATTTAAAATCTTTTTACAGAAAGCCACAATATGTTATGATACGCATATGCAATTTAATTTGGATGATTAGGAGTGTTTAAAGGAATGAAGAAAATCGCGATAGCAGCTATTACGGCAACGAGCGTCCTGGCTCTCAGCGCTTGCAGCAGCGGCGACAACGACGTGATTGCCAAGACGGATGCCGGAAATGTAACAAAAGGCGAGCTCTACACGAACATGAAAAAAACCGCGGGCGCAAGTGTGCTGACACAGCTCGTACAAGAAAAAGTATTAGCAAAAAAATACAAAGTAACGGATAAAGAAATCGATACCAAGCTGAAAGAGTACAAAACGCAGCTCGGCGATCAGTACAGCTCCCTTAAACAGCAGTACGGCGAAGATTACCTGAAAGATCAGGTGAAGTACGAACTGCTTGCACAAAAAGCGGCGAAAGACAACATCAAAGTGACTGACTCCGATACGAAAGAATATTACGACGGCTTAAAAGGTAAAATCCGCGCGAGCCACATCCTTGTCGCTGACAAAAAGACAGCTGACGAAGTGGAGAAAAAGCTGAAAAAAGGCGAGAAGTTTGAAACGCTTGCGAAAGAATATTCAACTGACAGCTCAAAAGACAACGGCGGCGACCTTGGCTGGTTCGATAAAAAGTCAATGGATGAAACATTCAGCAAAGCTGCATTCGGCCTGAAAGTCGGACAAGTCAGCGATCCGGTCAAAACAAAATTCGGTTATCATATCATCAAAAAGACAGAAGAACGCGGCAAATATGATGACATGAAAAAAGAACTGAAAGAAGAAGTTCTTAAGCAGAAATTAAACGACAACTCAGCTGTACAGGCGGCAATTCAAAAAGTCATGAAAAAAGCTGACGTAAAAGTGGAAGACAAAGACTTAAAAGACACGTTTAACACTTCAACTTCTTCTGAATCTAAATAAAAAAACTGTGCGGGCTCTCGGTGAGCCGCACAGTTTTTTTATGCGATGGAATGATTGGAGTTTTCTTCCGCGTCCCCGTTTTCACTTGCGGGCGCCGCCATACGGCGCTCGCGTTCCTGTTCCATCCGTTCAATATACACCCTTCCTTCTTTTTCAATAAACGACTGGTCAAGCTTTTCCTCTTCTTTAGCTGTTGTGAAAAGCTTATAAGCGCTGAAAATAATTCCGATAATGCAAAGGTATACCCACCAAGGAAAAAATAGCACGTCGGTTTCCTCCCTTTTTCACCCAGAGTCTTTATTCTAAGCTATGCTTGATAAAGACAAGTTATGAGAGCTGAACGTAAAAAAGACCGATCATAGAGAATCGGCCTTTTTATCTTATTGATGGAAAGTCGGTTTGTAGAAAGAACGGTTTTCAAGCGCAAATACACGCTCTGTGTATTCGCCCGGCTTCACCCGTTCAAGCGCTCTGTCCATCATGATCATTTTTGCATCCAGATTGTCAATGTAGTGCAGAATTTCCGCTTCTTTCACCATCGGCGGTTTCGGGCTTCCCCATTCCGCTTTTCCGTGATGGCTTAAAATCAAATGCTTCAGAATCAGCACTTCTTCAGCGTCAATCTGAAGCTCTTCGGCTGCTTTTGAAAGCTCTGTCACCATGATTGAAATGTGTCCGAGCAGATTCCCTTCCACAGTGTACGTGGTGGAAACAGGGCCTGAAAGCTCTTTTACTTTGCCGAGGTCATGCAGAATGACTCCGGCATACAGTAAATCCCGGTCAAGAGACGGATACAGATCGGCAATCGCTTTTGCCAGGTTCAGCATGGACACTACATGATACGCGAGCCCGGAGACGAACTCATGGTGGTTTTTAGCCGCCGCCGGGTAATCCATAAACTCAGCCGCATATTTTTTGACCAGATGTCTTGTGATCCGCTGGATGTTTGGATTTTTCATTTCAAAAATGTATTGAGTGACGGTTTCCATCATTTCGTTTTTCGGAATCGGCGCCGTTTCCAGAAAATCATCAATGCTGACATTTTCGTTCTCGCCGGCCGGCCGGATGTTTCTCAGCTTAAGCTGGTTTCGTCCGCGATAGTGATGGACATCTCCGATCACCTTCACGATCGTCTGCGCCGCGTATGTTGTTTCATCAGTCGGCTTGGCATCCCACAGCTTCGCTTCGATATCTCCCGATTGGTCCTGCAGCATTAACGTCAGGAATGGTTTTCCGTTGCTTGCGATTCCCTTAGTCGAAGATTTAATCAGAAAGTATTGATCGACCTGCTCGCCGACCTCGTGCAGCATAATACCTTTTGCCATTCTATTAAAAGCTCCCTCCATATCTTACATAATACCAGTATAGCACATACCTCTTTTTTGAAAATAAACTCTTTTATGACAGGAGCCGCATGACTTGTCCGCTGTGAAAAGACCGGCTGACATGCTCATGGCAGGTGAAATAAAGTATCTGCCGCCCGCCTTCTGAAAGCTGATTCAGCACATCAAACAGCCGCTGCAGCCGCTGCCTGTCAAAATGGACAAAACTGTCATCAAGTAAAAACGGCAGTGATACCGCAGATTCCCTCTCTGACGCAAGGGCAAAACGAATCGCCGCATAAAGCTGCTCGCATGCCGCCTGTGACAGTTCGCCTGCAGAAAACACCGTTCCGTCTTTCCGCATGACCATAATGGAATCATCAGCCTCGGAAAAATACAATTTGTGATAGCGTCCGTCCGTAAGCGGTACGTATAATGCACCGGCGGTTTCTAACAGACGGGGAAGCGTCACTTTTTTATGCCGCTCCATTTTTTCCCTGATAATGTGTCTGACCGTCTGTAATGCGGCCCACTCTTTAGCGGTTTTTTTCACGCGCTCCTTCTGCATTTCTGTCTGCTGTTTTAAATCGGATACAAGCCCCGAGGACTCCAGCTGCTCTTGCTTCACCGTTAATAAAGCGGTTTGCTCACGGAGCTGGGCGCTTTTTTCCTCAAGCGTTTTTTTCTCTGTTTCCTTCTGAACGACTGTATGTTCAAGTTCGGACACTGTGCGGCTCATGTACGGCTCCAGCTGTTTTCCGCCTATGCCGGACAAGTGCGTTTTGATTTCGCGCAGCTGCCGCTCTGTTTCCCGGCGGCTTTCAGTCAGCCTGGCGAGTTCACAAAAGTGTTCGCGGTTTTTTGCGCCTGCCGCCATGAAAAGCTGTTTGACCTGCTGTTCGTAGTAATGAACTTCTTCGTTTAATTCACGCATTTGCTCTTGTGCATGCAGCAGATCCGTTTCGAGCGCCTGCTTTCGTTTTGCTTCCTCACGGGCCCGTTCCGCCTGCGCCAGCAAAACGTGCAGTCTTTCTTTTACGGACAGCTCCCTTCCGTCTGAAGGACTCAGCTTTTTGACCCGGTCCTCAAATGCTCTTTGCAGCTTTTGCAGCCTGCCCGCTTCAATGGTCAGCTCATGCTTGTTAAGGATTTCTTTTTTGACATCTTTCATCACATGATATGCGTCAAGAAGATGGGAAGGACTTCCTGAAAACCCCAGTTCATTCATAAAAAGTTCCGCCTGTTTTTCAGACGGCGCCATTTCCGCCTCCCATTCTTCATATTGGCGGATGACTCTTTCATATGCCGCTTCTTTCTGTTCAAGCACGGCTTGATCCGCAATCAGCTGCTGCCGGTGCCGGCCGTCACGCCAAAGCTCTTCCTGCAGAAGATCAGCCGCTTCTTTAGAGATCGCCGGCTTCTTTTTCTTGTGTCCGGGCCCTCCTCTTTCTGACGGCAGCGGTTTTTGCATGCCGGACAGCATATACAGCAGCAGAGCACCGCTAAAAAGGGCGGCGGGCAGCCATTCCTTTAACATAGCGAAAATCGCAATGAACAGAATGCCCGCACCGAGAAAGAGCTTTTTTTGTTTGGCGCGCTGTTTTTCCAGATGCTGAACATGTGCCTGCCATTCGTTTCCTTCTGTATCAGCCGTTTGCTTATATGATTGTAAAGCGGCTTCTTTTTCTTTCCTGACAGCGGGGTCCAAAATGTTTTCCGCCGTCAAGGCATGTTTTCGTTCGGCTTCTTCCAGCTCCAGCCGCGCTTGTTCGAAAATCGCATCAAGCTGTGTCTTTCTTTCTCTTGCCTGTCCGGCGCTCTGCACGGCTTCCTGCAGCCGCCATTCATATTCATAATCGGTGTTCAGTGAAAGAATGCCGTCCTCCTCATGTCTTCCGAGCTGCTGCAATCCTGACGAAACGCGGGCAGATGTCTGCCGGATCTGTGATTGGATGGCGGCAAGCTGTTCGCCGCGCGATTCGTACATATGCTGCTCGCCGGAAAGCTCCTGCAGCTGCCGCTCTTTTTGCAGCAAGTCCTCATTTGGAGCGAGCAGATCAGCCTGCCGCCTGAGTTCAGCCGATTTTGCCCGAAGCCCCTCAAGACGGGCCGCTTTCGGATGGAGATGCGATTCGTATTTTTCAAGCTGATGCATTCCGTCCTTCGGGAATTGCTTCAATGCTTCCGGATAAGAAGAAAGTTCGCTTTCCAAGGCTGTTTTTTTGTCTGCGAGCGGCTTTGCTTCTATCGCTGATTTTACTGTTTTGATTTCTTCAGTTATGTCTTTCAATCGTGCTTCGGCATCCTGCAAACGGCCGCCGGCGCTTTTTTTCTCTTCCAGAAGGCTGTGATAGCCCGCTTCCGCAGCTTCCGCCTGTTTCAGCTGGGCGCTGAGCCGCTTTAATGTATCCAACTCCTGATTTAAGCGGGGGTTCCGCCCGTTCGGCTTATACATCCTGTCAAGTTCTTTTGCCAGTCGCCCGTCAAGCTTTGCCGCCGCTTCCGATCCGAATAAGCTCGAATACAGGAGAAACTCGCCGATTTTGTCCCGGTTAAAAGCTTGAATCTCCTGCAGTCCGAATACATCGAACGAATAGATCGCTTCGTACAGCGCCCGGTCTGTATCGGAGAGAAGCTGTTTGAGCCATTCTCCGTCCTTGATTTCGCCTGAAGCCGTATACACTCTGACTTTTTCGGCAGCGCCTTTTGTCCGTTCGATTTTGACAGCGCCGTGATCGCCATGCTTCAATTCCACAGCGCCGCCGTAAACCCCGCCGTTTTTCGGTTCGTATTTTTTTGATTTCGGAAAACCGAACAGCACGCTTTTGATAAAGGACATCAATGTCGTTTTGCCCGCTTCATTTAACCCGTAGATCACTTGCACGGGAGAATCTGACAGCTGAAAACTTCGGTCGGAAAATTTTCCGTATTGGTAAATATGCATCGCCGTTATTTTCATCTCTGAAGCTCCTTCATCTGGCGTCTTAAAACGGCTTGAGCCTGCCGCTTAATATCCAGTATCTCTTCATCTGTAAATGAAGCCATCTGACGCCGGTATACGGGATGACGCTCAAGGGCTTCAAATACACCGCTCATGTCTGCGCATTGTTCTATGTCCTGAAGGAGCCCTTTTAAAAACGGATCGGGCGGCACGGTGTCTGTTTCATCCGTCCGATCCTCAAGCGCAAGCGGCCAGACGAAACATTCCTCTTCGGCCTCTTCCTCCTGTAAAGCGGAAAGAAGCTCCTCCGCGATACCTGCGGGCGCCTCCGTCCAAAAGCGGGGCGCCGCGCCGCGAAGCACCAGCCTGACACATGCCGGGCGGCCCGCCGCGCGCAAGCCGGAGAATGTATCCGATGCGGCTTTCAGAAGTGAAGTCATATGTTCAGCTCCGGAGATATCCAGATCAATTTCCTCCCATAACACATCATGCGCTTCTTTGAATTCCCAAGACATCTCACCGTTTGCCGCCCGGACGAGATAATAACCCTTAGGCCCGGTTTCTTTTAAATGCCGGGCTTGAATATTCCCGGGGTAAATGGCGGCGGGATGCTGGGCGGACAGAACCTGCCGTTTATGAATGTGTCCGAGCGCCCAGTAATCCATGCCGCTTTTTTCAAGGTCTTCTTTCGTAAACGGGCAGTACGGGTCATGCCCTTCCGCTCCTGATAACATGCCGTGGAGCATGCCGATATGATAAGGCGCGCCGGTCATTTTCCGGTAACGGGCCGCCTGATTGACCGTTACGCTTCTTTCCTGATAGCTGCATCCGTATATGCTTGCCGCAAGCTCTCCGTTTTTAAAGAAAGATTTTTCCTCCGGTGTATCCGAGGTGAAGATATGTACATTTTCCGGCCATTCAATCGGCGTCCACTTACCGCCCAAATGATCATGGTTGCCGAATATGACGAACACTTGGATATCCGCTTCCTGTAATCTCGTAAACTGTTTTCTCAAAAACAGCTGGGCTTTTAAACTTCTGTTGGCTTCGTCAAACAGATCCCCCGAAAGCAGCACGAAATCTGCCTGCTCCCGGAGTGCCCCGTCCGTCAGTCGGCGGACGCTGTGAAATGTGCTTTCTTTAATACGCGCATATACCGGTTCAGGCAGATTCGAAATGCCGTAAAACGGGCTGTCCAGATGCAGGTCAGCGGCATGAATAAACGTCAGATCAGCCATCTCGCCCTCCCCTTTCTGCAAATTGAATTACCCTTATTTTAGCACCGTTTTTATACGAATGCACGTTCTGCAAAATAAAAAAACAGCCCGGCTGTTCCGGGCTGTTTCACTTATTTTTTGGAGATGCGCAGCGCTTGTTTGATCGCTTTGAATCCGCTGGCGTTTCCGTAAATCAAAACGCCGCCTTTGTAAATTTTCGCGCCGACCGCCGCAAAGATCACGATAGTGAGCAGTGTCAGGGCGATTCCGGCCGCAGCCTGCCAAAACGGGATATCGAGCATCCCGACGCGTAAAAACATAATCATCGGCGTGAAAAACGGAATGTAAGATGTAACGGTAATAAAACCGGCGTCAGGATTGCCGATGCCGAACATGGCGATCATAAAACCTGCCACGACTAAAAAAACCATCGGCTGAATCGTCTGCTGTACGTCCTCTATCCGGCTGACAACACTGCCGAGAAACGCGGCAAGCGTCGCGTAAAGAAAATAGCCGAGCAAATAGAAAATGACAGCATAGACTATCGTCGAGACGGGAACATCCGTAAAATTGAGAAATGCACTGATCGGCGACGACGCATCATTTTGAGGGTTCAGCTTCAGTGAGAGATAACCCGCCGCAATCAGCACCGCAAACTGTGTGATCCCCACGAGCGCGATACCGAACAGTTTGGCAAACATCTGCTGAATCGGCGGCATGCTTGAAATTAAAATTTCCATGACGCGGGACGATTTTTCCGTCGCCACTTCCATCGCAATCATGCTTGCGTACATGATAACTGAGAAGTAGATGACAAACAGCATGATGTATACAAGCCCCATTACCTGACCAAGCTCTTCCTCAGATTTCGCCCCTTTTTCCAGCGCGTCTTTGCTGACTTCCGGCGGAGTGTAGAGGCTGCTGACTTTTTCTGCCGAAATGCCGAGCTTGGCGGTTTCAACAGCGGTTTTTGTCTGGGTTAAAGCCTGCTTGAGAAGTTTATACGCTGATTCATCAGAAATGGTCAGCGCTTTGTAGGCTCCTGTTATCGTTCCTTTTTGATCTTGTCTGATGATAAACAGTCCGTCCCATTCACCGTCTTTGACACGCTTTACGGCATCTTTTTCGGACTCCTTCGTCTCCACTGCCTGCAGATCATTGTCTGTATCCGCCGCTTTAAGCTGTTTTGCAAACGCCGGGTACAGCCCGCCCGTTTCATCAATCACCGCGATTTGCTGCTTGCCGTCATCCGATTGAAACACGGATATAATCGATTGCAGGTTGGTCACCGCTAATACTAATAAAACGGTAATGGCGGTCGAAATAATGAATGACTTTGTCGCGATTTTGTTTTTATATGTATGAAACAGCATAATCCAAAATTTATTCATATACGGCCCCCACCTTTTCTATAAAAATATCATGCAGTGACGGCTCTTCCAATTCGAACTTCCGTATAAAACCTTTCCCTTGCAGCGCCCGGAAAATATCCTGAGAAACCGGTTCATTCGCGACCTGCAGTCTGATTCCGTCATTTGTTTCCTTCCATTTCACGACGCCTTCATGCGTTTTTAAAAAGCTGAGGTCATCATCTGAATGAACGGTGACATTTTTTTTGCCGAAAGACCGCTTAATGTCTTTCAGATTGCCTTGAACGACGGGTTTTCCCTTCTGGAGAATGCACAAATTCTCACAAAGTTCTTCCACATGCTCCATTCGGTGGCTTGAAAAAACGATGGAAACGCCGCTGTTTTTCAAAGAAATAACCGCTTCTTTCAGCAGCTCGACATTCACCGGATCAAGACCGCTGAAAGGTTCATCGAGAATCAGCAGTTCAGGCTTATGCAGGACGGCCGAAATGAATTGGATTTTCTGCTGGTTTCCTTTCGACAGCTCTTCGACTTTCTTATTCTTGTAATCTGTAATGCCGAACCGCTCGAGCCATGTCATGAGCTCTTTTTCCGCCTCTTTTTTGCCCATTCCTTTTAATCTCGCCAGATAGACAAGCTGGTCACTCACCTTCACTTTCGGATACAGCCCCCGCTCTTCCGGGAGATAGCCGATTTTTTCACTGATGGAATAATTGACCGGCTGCCCTTTCCAGGTGATATGCCCGTCAGTCAGGCTTAAAAGACCTAAAATCATCCGAAAGGTCGTCGTTTTTCCCGCGCCGTTTGCGCCGAGGAGCCCGAACATTTCCCTTTCAGGTATTTGCAGGTTCAAATTGTCAACAGCGGTAAAGCTGCCGAATGTTTTCGTTACGTTTTCAATTGTAAGCACGAATCCAACTCCTTCCTTGACCCATTATATACTAATAATGGGTAAAAATTAATGGAGGATTTTAAATTCTTTATCAGAATATCATTCTATAAAGGGGGTGACATGATGGGACAATATGTATTGACCGCATTCCATGCGTCGGGAGAAACGCTGCTGAATGAACGGATCGAAGCGGATAATGAGGCGGAGGCGAAGGCCGCCGGAGAGGCTTTATTGAAGGAAAAAAAGCTTGAGAACAGTACTCATCGCTTGGTAAATGAAGCCGGAAAGCTGATTTTATTCCACAGATAACAGAAGCTTTCCGGCTTCTGTATTTTACCGGTTAAATTGCGGCGTCCGTTTTTCTAAAAAGGCGCAGATGCCCTCTTTATGATCATCCGTTTTTCTCATATTTTCCTGGGCCTTTCGTTCAAGAGACAAAACATCTTTTAACCGGCTGATATGGAGGCTCTGATAAATAGCCTTCGTTTCAATCATCGCTGACAGCGGCGCATGCAGCAATCGGTCGATATACGGTTGTGCCCCCTCCGCAGGGCCGCCGCTGAACAGCTCGTCGGCAAGCTTGAGCCGCACCGCTTTTTCAGCAGGCAATTTTTCACCGCTCCAAATCAGTTTTTTCGCTTCGATCTCACCGACGCGTCTCATTAATAAATAATGGCCTCCTCCATCGGGAACCAATCCGATGCCGATGAAATTCATCGCGAGGCGGGCGTTTTCTTCAGCGAGCACCACATCGGCGCACAACGCGAAACTCAGCCCGAGCCCCGCCGCAGCTCCGTGGATGGCGGCTATCACAATTTTTTTCATATCATAGAGCGTCAGTGTAATGGATTCGATCATTTTCATGAGCCGTTCATATTCTCCTGAATCATGATCAGACGTCATCATCTGGATATCACCGCCCGCGGAAAATCCCCGGCCTTCCCCCCGCAAAAGGACGATAAGCGCCTCACTGTCGGCTGCCATCACGCATGCGTTTTCCAATTCCCGGAGCATTTGTTCATTCAGCGCGTTGTAACTGTCAGGCCGGTTCAGCACAATCTCCGCAATCTTTCCCTTTTCTTCATAGCGAATATACTGCATGTTTACATCCTCCTTGAATCCGCTTACATATTTTGTTCAAATGATATATTCCTTCCGCCGAAGCGAAATTCCTTTATTTTTCAAGGTCAACAGATACCGAAAAATGCATATCATTTGAAACTGAACATACATTTTTATATAGTGAAATTGATATACAAAACAAAAGGGGGGAAAAACGCCGATAATGAAATATGTGATACTCAGCTTGTTACTGAGCTTTTTTATGGTGCTGTTCCCCCCTTCGGATGTCGCTCTTCCTTCCCAATTGGTGACAGAAACAGACAGCCATGTACAAATTTCGGTTTACCCGCAGGAAACGGATTCGGCAAAGACGCCGGTTCACACCAAAACCGCTCCGCAAGGCCTGTCAAAAGGATACGGTGCGTTATCCCGGATGATCTCCCTGTTATCTGTCAAACCTCTTGATCAATTCATTGATTCCACAATGGAAAGGACATGCGCCATTCCGATACAATACCAGTCAAATTACCTCCGGCATCAGACCATTTCTCATTGCCAATCTGTATTTACGGTGTAAAAACAGTATATTCCGGAGGGATTTTTTATGAATATTAAAGAAAACGATCTGCCCGGTATCGGGAAAAAATTCGAAATCGAAACGAGAAATCATGAAAAAATGACGATCATCATTCATGATGACGGCAGGCGGGAAATTTACAGATTTGATGACCGCGACCCTGATGAGCTTCTGGCAAGCATTTCACTTGATGATGCGGAAGCAAGACAGATTGCAGCGATTATCGGCGGTATGGTGTATAAACCGCAGGCGCTTGAATCGATTGAAATGGCGTTCAACGATCTGATTATCGAATGGTTTAAAGTTGAAAAAGGGGCAAAAGCGGCAGGGCGGACGCTCGGCGAACTGGATGTGCGTCAGAACTATGACGTGACGGTCATCGCCATCATTAAGCATAACCAGAAAAAGCTTTTAAACCCGGGCGCTGATTCGCTCCTTGAAGCAAACGATACACTCGTCCTCTCAGGTGAAAGAAAGCATTTGAAAAAGCTGATCCAAGACTTCCTCTCCAGAGACGGAGTGTGATCTGTTTATGGACCATCTCGTATTTGAAGTCGGTACGGCGTTAGTTCTTGTGGCTATTGCGAGTGTCATCGCCAATAAAATTAAATTCTCGATCATCCCCTTCCTGATCATTTTAGGAATGCTCGTCGGGCCGCACGCGCCCCAAGCGGGCATCATTGACCTGACGTTTATCGAAAGCCGGGAAGTGATTGAATTTTTCGGACGGATGGGCGTCCTGTTCCTCCTCTTTTACCTCGGGCTTGAATTCTCGGTCGGAAAATTAGTCAAATCCGGACGTTCTATCGCCGCCGGCGGAACGATTTATATTCTGATTAATTTCAGTTTAGGGCTGATCTACGGCTTTATCACAGGCTTTTCCTTTTTGGAAGTGCTTGTATTGGCGGGCGTCATCACGATATCATCAAGCGCCATTGTCGCAAAGGTGCTTGTCGACTTAAAGCGCACGGCCAATCCGGAAACGGAGCTGATTCTCGGCATCATTATGTTTGAGGATATCTTTCTGGCGGTTTACTTGTCCGTCGTTTCCGGGCTTGTTCTGGGAGACGCGACGTCTGTCGGAGGCGCGCTGATGTCAATCGTGATCGCTTTCGGATATATGCTGCTGTTTTTCATTGCCGCTCGAAAATTGCCGCCTCTGCTGAACAAGCTGCTTGATATCCGTTCAAACGAGGTATTTGCCATCGTCATTTTCGCCGCGCTCTTTTTCATTGCCGGCTTTTCCGAAACGATTCATGTCGCTGAAGCGATCGGCGCGCTCTTGCTCGGACTCGTGTTTTCGGAGACGGCCCATTCTGACAGGATTGAGCATCTTGTCGTGCCGTTCCGTGACTTTTTCGGGGCCATGTTTTTCTTCAGCTTCGGTCTCAGCATTGATCCGTTTTCACTCGGAGATGCGGTATGGCTTGCCCTCGGCGCCGTTCTGCTGACGATTGCCGGAAACTTTATTGCCGGCATGATCGCCGGGCGCCGGGCGGGGCTTTCTCATAAAGCATCGTCTAATATCGGGCTGACCATTGTGTCACGCGGCGAATTCTCCATTATCGTCGCAAATCTCGGCATCGCCGGCGGCCTGTCCGCTTCACTTAAACCTTTCGCCGCCTTATATGTTTTGATACTGGCCATCTTCGGCCCTTTGCTCACGAAAGAATCGAAGCGGATATATCTCCTGTTGAACAGCGTGTTCAAATGGAAGACGCCTGAAAAGAAGCCGCAGAAATCATAAAAAAAACTGACCTCTTCATAAGGGGTCAGTTTTTTTGAGCAGGAAGAAATTGCTGAAAAGCCGTTTTTTTATTAATGGAGAAATGCTCTTTCCCCAGAATGGTATTGATGATTTTTTGGTTTCTGTAAACAGACAGCTTCAAATTTGTAGCGCCCGTTCCGTGAGCATGATCAAGATTCGTTAATGTGAAAAAATGATGCCGCCTGTCGTCCTTAAAGACAAGACGGGAATCGGCCGTCACTTTAAAGCGTTTCTCATCCTCCCATTCGATATCGGGGGCAATTGCCGTAAACCATTCCGGAATATGAGGTTTAAAGCCGGTCGCCAAAATCACTTTTTCTGAATCGGCCGTAAAGGTTTCATCCATCTGCCATTGATGAAAGCTCAGTACGCAGCGCCCGTTTTGCTTTTCAATTTTTTCAAGCTCCGCCATCGGCTGAATATACACGTCAGGCGAACCTCCGCTGATCGATCTGTGATACAGGGCATCGTAAATGGCGGCAAGTGTGTCAGAATCAATGCCGTGGCGCAGTCCGTCCAGCTCAGGGAGCGTGTTCAGCCGTTCTTTAAAAGGCAGGCGGTTAAAATATTCCACATAATCAGGTGTAAACATTTCCTGTCCGAGCTTGGCGGTTTCCAATTCTCGGAATCCGGCGGAGCGTGTCACCCATTGCAGCCGGCTGCGGCGGTATTGTTCATCGTGCAATAAGTCAGAAAAGATCTCCGCGGCGCTCTGTCCGGAGCCGACCACTGTAATTGATTCGGCGCAGGCGAGCTCGTCTTTCCGAAACAAATATTCCGTGCTGACCATCGTGTCCTGACGCGCTTCGTCAGCAATCTCTGCGGGAATAAGCGGTTCAGACCCCGTCCCCATGACGAAATGCTTCGTTTGATAGACACTGATGCTTCCGTCCTCAATGTTCTTGACGCTGACGTCATAATGGTCGCCGGCATTTTTCACGCCGATTACCTCTGAGCCGAAACGGCATGATTTGATTTCTGAAGCCGCCCAGCTCAAATAGTCGTTAAATTCCCGTCTCGGAATATCAAATTCATTAAACGTATAAAACCGGTACAGCCGGTCATGTTCATGGAGAAAGTTTAAAAACGTGTAGCGGCTTTTCGGATCGGCGAGCGTGACCAGGTCCGCCAGAAACGCCACCTGTAAATCCGTCCCTTTAATTAATAGACCGGGATGCCACGCAAATTCTTTCTTTTTATCGAAAAAAAGAGCGTCTGTTCCGGGTATATCCTCTAACAATGCGGCAAGCCCTAAATTAAACGGCCCGATTCCCGCTCCTATGACATCATACATATTATGCACCTCTTGCGAATAACAGTCTGATGGTCATTTCCCGTTTTTGCAGACGGTTAAACATAAAAAAACGGCACGCTGATTCCGTGCCGTTTTTGATATTATAATGCAGATTTGACGAACATCTCATCTAAGTATTTGATTTTCTCTTCTGTATAATGCTCGAATCGGTCATTATATGATTTCGGATCTTTCGGATTGGCGAAGTGCGTGATTTTTCCGGTTTCCGGATGAATGAATTTGCTTGCCGCGCCGCAGCCGATACCGATAATCGTCTGCACTTCTTCCATAATCATAATGTTGTAGATGCTTTCCTGACCAGGGAAGGAGTAGCCGACATTTTCAAGGTTTCCGAGAATGTTTTTCTGCCGGTACAAGTAGTACGGCGTATAGCCGTGCTCTTTTGTCCAGCGGACGGCGTCATCCATCATGCGGGACACTTCCTGTCTGTCGGCAACTTTATACTTATGCTTGTTTCTCGTCATTTCTGACGCCCGTTTAAAAGAAAGCGTATGAACGGTCAAAGATTCAGGCATCAGCTTTTCCGTTTCCTCAAGACTGTGCCTGAACTCAGCCGTCCCTTCTCCCGGCAGGCCGATGATCAGGTCCATGTTGATGTTATTCATGCCGTGTTTGCGGGAAAGATGGTATTTTTCGATGGTTTCTTCAACTGTATGATGTCTGCCGATGGCCTTAAGCGTTTCGTTTTCATAAGATTGCGGGTTGATGCTGATTCTGTCAATCTTATACTTATTTAATACGGCCAGCTTTTCCTCCGTAATCGTGTCGGGACGGCCCGCTTCAACGGTAATCTCCCTGATATTCGCGACATCCGGGAAAGAGCGGACCATTTCTTCATATAAAAGATCCATTTCCTCAGCGGTAATGCTTGTCGGCGTGCCGCCGCCGAAATAAATGGTCGTCACTTTGATATCATGCCGCTTCAGCCATTCTCCGATTTTCTGCATTTCATAGTGAAGCCCCCATAAAAAGGAGCCGACTCTTCCCGCCTGTCCTTGAATGGCATAAGCCGGAAACGTGCAGTAGGCGCATTTTGTCGGGCAGAACGGGATGCCGATATATATGCTGACTTCATCTTTGACCCGGTACAGATCGGGAACCGCAGCGAGCTGACGGTCGACAATCTCCTGCATCAGATTGATTTTTTCATCATGGATCAGATAATCTTTTTTCAGATCGGCGTGCGCCTCTTCTTTTGTCAGGCCGCTCTGCAGCTTTTTATGAAGAAGTTTAGTAGGCCTGATGCCGGTTAAGATTCCCCATTTTTGTGTCATGCCCGTATGCGATTGAAGAAGATTTAAGTAGACGTACGACAGCGTGTTTTTCACCTGTTTAAATACTTCTTTTTCGCTCCATCCGGCAAGAAGCGGTTTCGTATGATGTTCCTTTTCGCCGGTTCCTTTGATTTCTCCGGATACCGACACGCTGTCTGCATCTTGAGAAATGGCAAGTGAGATGACGAGATCAGAGGGTTCCTCCGTTTCGCCGTACGCAAGAACACACTCTTCAAAAAATAAATTCGCGATGTTTTGCAGCGGACGATGCAGCCTGTCATCCGTGATGCCGTCTATTTTTATTTGCAATGTGATCACCTTATTTTTCAGATTCAAAACTTTCTTTAGTGTACAGAAAGAACAGGCTAAAATCAATCCGCGAAAAAGCCGCAGACCGGCGTTTCGCGTCTGCGGCTCTTGATTACGGCCGTTTCATATGGAACTTATCGAGAAAGCCTTTGCGGTGCTGCATGCGGAAATATTCCTTAATCATATAGGCGACTCCTTGTTCATCATTTGACCTTGTCACCCAGTCCGCTTTTCTTTTTAATTCATTTGAGGCATTCCCCATCGCGACGCCGAGACCGGCCAGCTCGATCATCGGCAGATCATCTTCCTGATGGCCGATAGCTACAACCTCTTCCATTGAAAGCCCGAGTTCAGCGGCGACCATCGAAAGTCCGCTTTCTTTTGAAACCCCTTTAGGCACGATGTTCAGTTTTTCTCCGTTGACGCGGATCACATCGACGGCCGGGAATGCTTTCATTATCGTATCCGTTATATCAGCCTGCAGGCCATCTTCGGCATGCACTTCAATGACGGGCGCTGAAACCGGCTCATCAAGGAGCAGGTCACTTAATGATTCGACAAACTGCACCGGATAAAAAATCGGGTCAGACGGATGAATCATCGTTTTCCCGACCAGATTGGAGTTCACTTTCTTCTTGTTTCCGATCGAATATTTTTCGTGAAGAAGCCGGATATTGCATGGATAGCTTTCCAGCACCTGAACAATATTAAACGTGTGATCTTCTGATATTTTCTTTTCAAAAAACGGCTCATCTATTTTTTCAGAAATGTATGCGCCGCTGTGGGTAATCAATTTCGCATTCAGCTTTAATATTTTCGCCACTTTTTGAGCGGAGCGAAAATGGCGGTTTGTGACCAGTGTGACGTAAATTCCTTTTTTCTTGACGTATTCGATGGCATCCTTTGTCGTCTGATGAAGTTTGCCGTTGGAGCGAAGAAGCGCTCCGTCTATATTTAACGCCAGCATTTGTTTTGACACAGAGAAGTCCCCCTCCTTGATGACTGTACTTGTCATTAGGATATGACCCTGTCTCTATGTTTAGAACAACCTTTTCTCCGCAGCAAAAAAGCCTGCCTCAAGCAGACTTTGAACTGTCGTTTTGTTGGGATACGATCGATTTGCTGCCTTCTCCCCAATGTGTATTTCTATTTACGAAATATATCAGGAACCCCTTATTTGACCGTTGATGCGCTCGTTTCACTTACTCTCTGTTGCTACCCCTTAACATACCAGGCAGTATAGGCGACCGTATCCTTAGATCATCTGTAAGTGTAGGCGCTTTCAGAGTTATTATCTCAATTATATTGTTAAAAAACAAGGGTTTTTTTAACTAAAAAAATTAGAGGAAATATCTATGCTGAATGTATGATAAAGTTGAAAGAGAACATACATTCTCATATAATAAAAGAAAAAAAGCGGTGACTGTCATGTCTCTATTAAAAGATATTTATAACGAAGAATTTGCAGAAGCACTTCTGAACAGAATCAAATCGGCGTATCCGGCTTTTGAGCGGGACAAGTGCCGGGCGCTGATGTTTCAGGAAGATTGGCCCGGACTGACGTTAAAACAGCGGATGCGCCGGATCACAGACTCTTTATATGAAACACTGCCGAAGGATTACATACGGGCGCTTGACGTCTTATATGAGACAGCTCCCCACTTCTCAGGGCTCGCCGGGATTATTTTTCCCGATTATGTCCAACAGTACGGAACGGATCACTGGGACGAATCAATGAAGGCGCTTCAGTATTTCACTCGTTTTTCCACTTCCGAATTTGCGGTCCGCCCGTATATCAGGCTTGACCGGGAGCGGATGTTCAAAGAGTTCCTTTCCTGGACGGAGCATCCGGACGAACATGTCAGAAGGCTTGCCAGCGAAGGGTCAAGACCGCGCCTGCCATGGGGAATCTCCATTCCGGCTCTTCTTGACGATCCTTCCCCGATTCTCCCTGTTCTGGACCGCTTGATGCAGGATGACTCGTTATATGTCAGAAAAAGCGTGGCGAATAACCTGAATGACATCTCCAAAACACATCCGGATCTTCTGGCACAGATCGCAGCCGAGCGGTTCGGAAGCTGTCCGCACACGGACTGGATTTTGAAGCACGCCTGCAGGACACTGTTAAAAAGAGGAGACAAACAGGCGCTTGCGGTTTTCGGGTTTGAAGACGCCTCCCGGATTTCATTGGAACGTTTTACACTGAATTCGGAAACGGCCGCCATCGGAACAAGCATACATTTTTCTTTTCAGATCCGCTCATCCGCCCGGCAAAAAGTCAGGGTTGAATACGCGATTGATTTTGTAAAGAAAAGGGGGCACCGCAGCCGCAAGGTGTTTAAGATGTCGGAGTCCGCCATGGATAACGGAGACGTAAAAGCCTTCAGCAAACATCATTCCCTTAAAGATTTAACCACCCGCAAGCATTATCGGGGAATTCACACTCTGTCTGTCATCATTAACGGAACGGTAAAAGGTTCGCTTGATTTTTCTGTTGAATAAAAAAACCCCTCCATTTCATAGATGGAGGGGTGTGGAGCTTATTGCTGGCTGCCGTAAAGCTCTTCAAGAGGTTTCATAATGATTTTGTTTAACTCGCCGATCAGCATGCTCATGCGCTGTTCCGCTTCCATCAGCTGAGAAATCAATTCATGCTGCTGTACGAGAGCCACCGTTTTTTGTGCCTGCTCTACCTCTTCCTGAGTGATTTCTTCACCTGACATCTGTTTCTGCTGCAGCTGCAGCTGTACATTGCGGAAGTTATCAAACATGCGTTTTGCGGATTCATCTGCGTTTACTTGATCATAAAGCCCTCTCAGACGGCTGTATTCATCACTGTTTCGCAAAGCTTTTTCAAGATCATATGCTGCATCATAAAAATGAACTGCCATAGTAACCGCTCCTTTCTTCCTTTCGGACATACCACTCCACTATAACAGACTGCGGAGCGACTTTCATCATCGGCGTATGTTTTCCTTAGAAAAGAATGACAAACAAAGCCTGAATTGCTCCGATTATCCCGCCGAGCAGACCGCCTAAATACGTTATCATCTTAAATTCTCTCTTGGAAATCGACAGCACCATTTCCTCCAGCCGTTCAACGGGAAACTGATCAACCTGCTCTTTGACCACTTCCTCAAGACGCAGCCGTTTCAGCACATCCTCCAAATGAGCGGCAATACTGCCGAGTGCCGCATCAAGCAGCTTCGGCGCGTACGTTCCCGTAATCTCCCCTTCATAACGGGAGATGATGTCACCGAGCCGGCATTCGAAAAAGGGCGCGGTTTGAAGTGCGGCCAAAGCCCGCTTTTTCATGCTGAACAGCAGATCTTTCGCATTCCACTTTTCATCGGCCTCATAAAGTGTATAAGATTTGAGCTTGCCCCATTCTTGAGAAAGCAGATCAGCCAGAAGCTTTTTCGTTTCCTCATTGCGCAAAAACTTTAACAGCTCAGGCAGCACACGGTCTGCCAAGCTTGAATTGCCGAGGAACATCTGCACCATGCTGCCGAGCATCCCCCGGGAATTCAAAAAGTCGTCAATCATATTTCCGAGCCTGTCTTTCCCTTCTTCGCTCTCAAAATAATCAGTGCTCCGCTTCAGAATATAATCTGCGGCCAACGGGACTTTTTCATCCAGCTTTTCCTGAAGCTCATCAGGAAGCCAGTCTTTTATGGCGCGGTGCTCATATTTCCGGTACAGTTCCGAAAGCTTTTCATCGGTAAAACGGTCAATCCAGGCATCCGTCTTTTCCTGCGGATTCAGGATGCCTGCGGCAGCCAAAGCTTCGTGCACCGTCATCTCGGAAGCGGCCATTTTTTGTGTGAATTGTTCGGCGAAAAGAAGCGCCTGGTTTTTAACGGTATCTGATAAAAGCCGCTTTTTTATTCCTTCCGGGGTTAAAAGGTGGTTCGTCACCATGAGCCCCATTTGTTTTGCCAATTCATCCCGCCTTTTCGGGATCAGCCCCGGCGTAAACGGAACCCGTTTTCCGAACAGGTAATACGGCCGGTACGGACGAAATAACATCTGAATGGCAAGATGATTCGTCACCGCGCCGATCGCGGCTCCGATCACAATCATAAATAGAAACGTTCCTGCTATGCCCATTCCTTTTCTTCTGCCTCCATCTTATGTTCTATTTTCTTGATGATATATCTATTCGTATTATAGAGGCTGGCGTGCATGCGGGCAAATGAAGAACCTGAATTGTTGTTTGTGAGGAATAAGGCAAGATGCTGTTTCGTACTCTTTACAGTAGATCATCTTTTATGATGCGCTTAGCATATTTATTGGATGGAAGGGCCGTTCCATCAGCGGCTTTTTGAATAAAGGGGGAGTAATAATATGACAACACTCGGTTTTATGTCTGTATCCCGCCGGCACGAAGAAGATTACGCCGGGGAATTGGCTGAAAGAGCGCCTCAATATAATGTGCGCTTAGCCCGCTTTACACCGTTTGATATATTTCCGGATTCTTTGCGCGTGAAAGCGCTCGTCTATCACCCGCAAAGCGGAAAGTGGAACGAAACGGAAATCGATATTCCCGAATATATTTACGACCGCTGTTTTTACGGAAAATCCGCTGAAGCGCAAAAAGCCAAACCGATCGTCGAATGGCTGAAAAAATATCGGAAAACGGAATTTATCGGCCGGGGGCTTCCTGATAAATGGACGGTCACGGATGCGCTCCAAAAGCATCATCTGATCAGTCCCTATATTCCTGAAACGGCCGAAGTCAGCCGCTATGAACAGGTGCAATCATACTTAGCCAAGGAAAAAGCATGTATACTTAAGCCCGCTTTCGGAGCGGGAGGCAGAGGCATCATCCTGCTTGAAACAGGCAAAAAATCAATTACGGCCACTTACTATATCGGAAAAAACAAACAAACAAAATCATTTTCCAATCACGTGTCTTTTAAGTCTTGGTGCAAAAAAGTGCTGCAGCACCGCTATTTGCTTCAATCCTACTTAAATATCCAGGATAAAGAGCGGCATCCGTGCGACATCCGCATTTTCATGCGCAAAACGGAGTCAGGCGTTTGGGAAACGGTCGGAAAAGCGGTCAGAAGGGGTTATCAGAACGGTCTTTTATCTCATTTGCCCGGAGGATCCGAACCGATTAAGTTTGACACATGGTTTGAGGAAATTCCGAGAAAGCAGCAGGCCGTTTTATTGGATGATGTCTTTTCGATCACCCAATCCGTCCCTTATTTCCTTGATGAACGGTTCGGGCCGCTGTTTGAGCTGGGGCTCGATATTTGTTATGCCAAAGACGGACGCATCTGGCTTTTGGATGTCAACTCAAAGCCGGGACGGAAAGCTATTTTAAGCGTGGCTCCGGAGGCGAAAGAGGATTTGTATACGAGTCCGCTGAGACGCTTCCGCGAACTTCAGTCACAGGAAAGCCGGAAAGGAGTATTACCGCGTGAATCATAAAGGGATGATTGTCGGCATCGATAAAAAAAGCAAAAATACGCTGTTTCTCCCCTCCTCCATGAAACGGGAAGGGCTTTTATCCGCTGCCTTCGGGACCAAGGTTGTCAAATGCCGTGTAGCCTTTTCTCAATCACTTGAAAAAAGCGCGCTCCTTTCTGAAGATTTGTTTGAGGAGCTGTTGATACCGCATAAAAGCCGGGCTGACTTTCTCATACACGGCCAGACGGTGCACATCGGACCGCTGATCGGCGTTTTCACAGCCGGGTTCACATCATCGCCGTCCCGCCCGTTAAGAGACCGTACAGCCTTCTTTTCCAAGATGCTCTCTCTTCATGAACAGGCGAACGGATATTGTTTCGTTTTCGGGGCCCATCAGATCAACTGGGAAGAAGGCACCGTCCAAGCGCTGATTTATAAAGAAAACAGCTGGAAACGGACGGCCGTCCCGCTTCCGAATGTCGTATATGACAGGCTCCCGAGCCGAAAAACGGAAGAAGTTCCGCTTTTACAGCAGACAAAACAAAGGCTGATGAATGACTATCAGATTCCATGGTTTAATCCGCAATTCTTTAATAAATGGGACATTCATAAGCTTCTGGAAAAAAACAGTCTCACCGCTTCACTTCTGCCAAAATCTGTCCTGCACCCGAATGCAGAAGCGTTAGAAACGTTATGCAGCACGTTTGACACCGTCTATATCAAACCTGCAGACGGCGCACTCGGAACGGGGATTTACAAGGTGGAAAAAACAGATGCCGGCTTATCTGTCAAACACACGAATGAGGAAAAAACGGTGGTGACGGCAGAGTATTCAGATGCGGCATCCTTCATGACATCATTTAAAGAAAACAATGACCCGTCCGCATTTTTAATTCAGCAAGGCATTGACCTGATCCGGCTGGATGGGCGCCCCGTCGATTTCAGGGTGCACACGAATAAAAACGCCGAGGGGAAATGGACAGTGACGGCCATTGCGGCAAAAATTTCCGGTGAAAACAGCATCACGACGCATCTGGCAACCGGCGGAGAAGTCAGGACGTTAGCTGAATTATACGGCGATCCGCGCGAGAGAGTCGGCATGATGCGGAAACTTTCAAAAGCCGCCTTGGCGGTCAGCCGCGTGTTAAATGAGCACATTGAAGGTTTTATCGGCGAAATCGGTTTTGACCTCGGCGTCGATCATTCAGGGAAAGTTTGGATGTTTGAAGCCAATTCCCGCCCCGGGCGCAGCATTTTTTCCCATCCGAAGCTGAAATCGGTCGATTACCTGACAAAACGGAGAAATTTTGAATACGCGTCGTATTTATCAGAACGGTCCATCACCGCCCCGGAAAAACTTTGGCGGTGAGGCTGTCTTTTTTTAGGTTTACCCGGGACAGGCATTGAACGATGAGCTACAATGAACAAGATCAACATTTCCCATAAGGAGCGTGAACGTCATGATTTCGCACTTCAGCTGGAAACCGTTATTCAAAAAAGAGAAACTGCCCGGATGGCGGATTTCATTTTACTGGCAGGGTACGCATTACGAAGGGATTTACCATAAGTCCGGAGACATTGAATGGGGACACACACATCCGGGAAAAGAAGAGCCGGCTCTCGTAAAAGAGCTGCATGAATTAATGCTTTATCACATATATGACTGAAAGCTAAAAGCTCAGCCGCACCAGGCTGGGCTTTTCTTTTTCCTTCCGCTATTTACCACACCGTTTTCCGAATGAGATGCCGTTTGATTCACCATAATACGTAGTACAAAGCGGCAAACAGCATTGGGTGAAGCCGAGCTGGCAATGGTTTTCGTTCCGAAAATCATCGGCTGGTGCAATTCCAGCAAACCCAACCATACTACTTTATAAAGGAGATCATACAAATGGCAAACAACAACTCTTCAAACCAACTAGTAGTACCCGGCGCTGCTCAAGCAATCGACCAAATGAAATACGAAATTGCTTCTGAGTTCGGCGTAAACCTTGGCGGAGAAACAACTTCTCGTGCAAACGGTTCTGTCGGAGGAGAAATCACTAAACGTTTAGTATCTTTCGCACAGCAGAACATGGGCGGCCAAGGCGTACAATAACTCAATAAATGGCTTACAGAAGGCGCGGGATACCGCGTCTTCTTTTATGCCGTCACCCTTTTTTCCTATTCCACATACCCTAGGAAAAAAGGAGGGAAAACATGTCATTCATTGCCTCAGTCAATTGGGAGCTGTTTCAGTTCGTAAGTGTTTCTTTGGTCAATGAATATGTTGCCCACCATTTCCCGTTTATTCACAGGTATTCTTTTCCCCGCTGCTTTGAATGATATAATGAGCGGCGAGGAGGTTTTTTACATGAACATCGCTTTACTCGGAGCAACGGGAAGAGTCGGACAGGCTTTTATAAAAGAAGCGCAGAAACATGGACACATGGAGATATTCGCTCTTGTCAGATCAGCCGGAACAGTCCTTCCCATTCCTAAAAAACAAATCATAACAGGGAATGCGAGGCGGCGGGAAGATGTAAGCCGATTGATTTCCAAAGCGGATACAGTCGTGAGCTGTCTCGGCACGGACGGTGACGATACCCTTTCAACCGCTATGACCCATATAATAGACAGCATGAAACGGCATCATGTTCAGCGTCTGATTACGATCGGCACGGCGGGTATCCTTCAATCACGGCTTATGCCTGATCAATACCGATTTGAATCGGCAGAATCAAAACGAAAATCAACAAGAGCCGCAAAGGAACACGCCCGCGTATACGAAATGCTGCTGGCAGAGGATCTTGACTGGACGATCATCTGTCCCACCTACCTTCCTGACGGAGATGCTGCCGGAGTTTACCGGTTCGAACAGGATCGCCTTCCTGAAGACGGCGCTGAAATCACCGTCGGAGACACGGCGCACTTTCTGTACCGTGAGCTGATCAGCCCGCAGTTTGTCAGAAAACGGGTGGGACTGGCTTACTGAATGAAAAAAAGGGCGAATCTTTAGATTCACCCTTTCCGATTACACCGCGGACTTCGCCGTTCCTTTCTGCAATTCATACATTTGGTGGTACTGCCCCTTTTGCGCCATTAATTCGTCATGGCTTCCCTTTTCAATAATGCGGCCCTTTTCCAGCACGAGAATCTGGTCTGCGTGTCTGATCGTGGAAAGCCGATGGGCGATAATAAATGTCGTGCGCCCTTCTTGAACGACTTGCAGCGCTTTTTGAATGACTGCTTCTGTTTCGGTGTCAATGTGCGCCGTCGCCTCATCCAAAATTAAAATGGCCGGATCGAACACAAGCGCTCTTGCAAAAGAAATCAGCTGACGCTGGCCTGAGGACAGTGTGCCGCCTTTTTCGGTAACGGGCTCTCTGATGCCCTTCGGCAGGGATTGCAGAAGACTTGCGGCGCCGACTTGGCGAAGCGCTTCTTCCGCCTGCTCCAAAGAAATACGCTGATCATCGAGTGTCACATTGGAGCCGATCGTGCCCGAGAAAAGATACGGGTCTTGCAGCACAATGCCCATATGCGACCTCAGCTCCTGCCTCGACATGCCGTATATGCTTTTATCGTCCAGCAGTATATCTCCTTTTTGGGCATCATAAAAACGGAACAGAAGATTCAAAATGGAGCTTTTGCCGGACCCCGTATGGCCGACGAGGGCGACCGTCTCTCCTTTTTCAGCTGTAAAGCTGATGTGTTTCAGCACCTCTTCTCCCTTTCGATACCCAAAAGATACATCGCGGAATTCCACTGTCCCTTCCGCCTTTCTGTCTGCGGGAGCGCCTTCTTCTTCCGTTTCCTCCTCCTGTAAAAGCTCGAATACTCTGGCGGCAGAGACACGGGCCAATTCAAGCTTTGAAAATTGGTTGACAATCCCCGTAACCGGCTGGAACAAACGGTTTAAATAATCAACAAACGCGTATAAAACACCGATTGAAACAATTCCGGCCGCACTCAGACTCGCGCCTCCGAAATACCAGATCAGCCCGACAAACGCCAGATTGCGCAACACATTGACAAGACTGTGGGACATGAGGGAATTTAAGGACAGCATTTTGTTCTTATAGCGAAAATGAGCTTCATTCAATTCTTCAAATTCCTTCATCGTTTCCTTTTCGCGGCGGAACGCCTGAATAATCGGCATTCCTTGAATGGATTCGTTCATTTTCGCATTGATGTTACTGTTAATGGAACGGATTTTTTGGTTGAAGACGGATGCGTATTTGCGGTACACAACCGACCAGATCATTAAAATCGGAATAATCAGCAGGCAAACGGCGGCCAGCCTGACGTCAAGCATAAACAGCGCCGTAAAAATGCCGAGCATATAAACGCCGCTTGTGATAAATGTCGACAGCACCGTTACATATAAATCCCTGACCGCTTCTGTGTCATTCGTAATGCGGGCCACGACTTTTCCGGCAGGCAGATTATCAAAGTAGCGGATCGGCATTTTCTGAATGTGTGAAAATACATCCTGCCTCATGCGCTGTATGATCCGGTTCGCTCCCATCTGCAGCAGATAATGCTGGCCGTAATGAAAACATACGGAAAACATGAGCAGTCCCGCGTAAATGGCGGTCAACGTCAGCAATCCTTTTATTTCGGGACGGTAAAATTGAAAAATCTCCTGTCTTGATAACGTAATGGCGGGATATGACCTGCTTTCTTTACCGTTTGATATTGTCAGCCGGCCGTCAGACACCGAACGGTTTCCGTCAAAACTGACGGGACGGTCAACAAAATAGTAGCCCGCACCGACTTGATAAATGTGCGCCTCTCCGGTTTTGTCCGCCCCCGGTTTGAGCCGGTCCTCCCTGACATAATCATGCCCCCGGAACCTGACGGCGCCCGGATCGTCCGCAGAGGCTTTAACCCATGTTTTTTCAATGCCGAGAATGTGGTCGTCAATCATTTTTTTTCCGATAAACGGGCCGGTCAGCTCAGTGCCGACCGCAATAATGAGCAGGACGACCGCCCATATCAGCAGCTTCTTATATTGAAGCGCGTAATTCCATAATCTTCTCCCGGTCTTCATGCGCCCGTCCCCCCTTCTTCAAGAGAGGACAGCTGCTGCCTCTCATATTGTTTTCGATACCAGCCGTTCTGCGCCAACAGCTCCCGGTGCGTGCCTCTTTCAGACACCCGGCCTTCATCCATGACGAGAATGAGATCTGCGTGTTCAACTGCCGAGAGCCGGTGGGTGGTGATAATCGTTGTTTTATGCCGCCGTTTTTTACGGATGCTGTCAATGATGGCGGCTTCCGTTTTCGCGTCTACGGCAGAAAGCGAATCATCTAATATGAGAATGTCAGGATCGGTCAAAAGCGCTCTCGCAATTGAGATGCGCTGCTTTTGTCCGCCAGAGAGCGCTACGCCCTTCTCGCCGACAAGCGTCTCAAGCCCGTCGGAAAGCATGCCGATATCGTTTTCAAAATGCGCATCTTTCAGCGCACTGCCGATTTCCTCTTCGTTTGCATCCTGCCGGCCGTAAAGCAGATTCTCTTTTACAGTCTTTGAAAATAAAATATGATCCTGCGGCACATAGCCGATCCACCCGCGGAGCTCCTCAAGCGGAATCTCCTGAATCGGAACGCCTGTAAACGTGATTGCTCCCGCGCCGGGCGGATATTCACGCAACAGCTGCTTAATGATCGTCGTCTTTCCGCTTCCCGTCTTCCCGACGATGCCGAGTGTCTGCCCTTTTTCTACGGAAAAAGATACATCAGAAACCGCCGGTCCCGCTCCGCTCGGATACGTGAAAGTCACTTGTTCAAAAACAAGACGCCCGGGCTCCTTGATGCCGGCGGGGTGCTTGGGTCCTGTCACGTCTGGCTCATAGGAAAGCGTCTCATTGACACGATCCAAGGAGGCATTTCCGCGCTGCATAATATTGATTAATTCTCCGATCGCAAACATCGGCCAGATCATCATTCCGAGATACACGTTAAACGATACCAGCTCTCCCAGCGTCAGCCGGTTTTGAAAAACGAGATAAGCGCCGTAGCCGAGACCGATGAGATAGCTGAGGCCGACGAGAAGTTTCACAGTCGGTTCAAAAAGTGAATCGATAAACGCCACCTTCATGTTTTTCTCATATACATCCGCGGTCATATCACCGAACCGGCTGACATCATTTTTTTCCTGTACGAAAGCCCGGATGACCCGAACGCCGGATACCGACTCCAGCACCTTGTCATTTAATGATCCGAAAGCATCCTGCGCTTCCGTAAACCGCTCATGGATCTTTTTTCCGTACAGGCTGACCGCAGCCGCCATTATCGGCAGCGGAATAATCGCGGCAAATGTCAGCTTCCAGCTGATGAGAAGCCCCATTGTCAAAAATATCGTCAGCATATACATCGTTGAATCAACGAGCGTTAAGACCCCGAAGCCCGTCGTCATACTGACGGCCTGCAAGTCATTTGTCCCCCGCGCCATTAAATCGCCCGTTCTGTATTTCTCGTAAAACGGCGGTGACATTTGAAGAAGCCTTCCCATCAGCTTTGAACGGAGAATCTTCTCCATGACATTCGCCCCGCCGAAAAGCTGATACATCCAAAAATAAGACAGTAAATAGACGGCTGCCGTTAATGCGAGAAATACACATATGTAAAACAGCATCCCGCTTTTTGTAAACACGCCCGCCTTCATATCGTCTATCGCGTTACCGAGAAGTTTAGGCGGAAACATTTCAATGACATTCACAATCAATAACAGAACAATCGCTGTCGTATAGCGCAGCCAATAGGCTTTAAAAAACCATGCGAGCTTTTTTAATACAGTAAACAAATACTGTCATCCCCTTTCATCAATCAGCCGCCCTCAAGCTTTTCCGGATTGTTTTTCATTGTTTTCGCTAATACCGCCACATGCATCACACCTGTCTTTCTTTCATTTTTTTGTATAAAAAAAGACATGAAGCCTCAGCTCCATGCCTCTTATTATTATAAATAAGGTACAGACCCGCCGTTTATGCGCGACTGCCCCGTTTTTAAGCAAATGTTCAGAAAACGGAAGCTGTATGGGAGTCACGCCGGTATTCAGCTGAAGATGAGTTGACAAGCTTTAGTTTTGACATGATCCATACCTCCTTTTTCCCTATATTGTTCCTTCATCATATAAACAAATCCTTTTTTTGTCAATGCAGGTTTTACATTTCTGCCATTCGGGTATTGTAAAACAAACCTTTTTTACTGAAAGGATGAGGCCGATGTTTCACGCGGACCGGTTGATAGCAGCTTTTGACGGAAGTGATGATAGTAAAAAAGCGCTCCAAAAAGCCATAGACCTTTCAAAAACATTTCACGCGGATTTAACGGTCGTACATTCCCACAATGCAAAAGATACCCGGACGATTGTTGATCCCCCGAGGCCGGGAGCCGGAGCAACGTATATCGGCGGCGGGATTGCAAGCGTTCCTGACCCGCTCCAGACGGAAAGAATCTCCCCTGATCCGATGATTTATGAAGACCGTACGGAAGAAATCGTTGCGGAAGCGAGAATGCTGATGAACGACAGCCAGATTGACGGGGATATCGACATTTTAGAAGGTGATCCCGCTGATGCCATTATCGAGCATGCCGACCGTATATCGGCGGATTTGATCGTCATGGGGAGCCGGGACCAGAACAGGCTGAAAAAACTTTTATTCGGAAGCGTCAGTGAAAAACTGTCATCGAAATCCGATATTCCCGTGCTGATCGTAAAATAATTCTTTCTGTAAAGCAGCTTAATCAAAAGCTGCTTTTTTTACAGCTCCCGGCTGTTTCTTCTTTTTTTCGGCATCACAAAAAAACTCGCCATGATCAAAAAATCGATGCACAATACGACAGACCAGCCCTTTAACAGCTTGCTGAGCGCTTCGGTGCGGGAAGCGTCCTGAATGAGAAATACCGTTCCGGCTAAAAGAACGCCGCCGATGACAAATGCTAATACATGTCTTCCCCATCCTTTTGCATAATGTTTGGCATAATCCAGCCCGTACCGCTTGACCGGTTTTGCCCCTTCCTTGACCACATAATAGCGGAACCGCTCATCCGCCCATTGAATCATGCTTTTCCCGAAGGCGACAGACACTCCGATATAAATGGCCGCCACCGCATGCGCCATAGTCGCCGCCGCCCCTCTGTATAAATCAGCTGCAGCCGCCAGAAACAGTACGGCATCCAATAAAGGAATGAGAGCGAAAAAAAACATTCCGAGCTTTTGCCGCCTGAATATATAGCGCGCCGCCAATCCGAAGATGACAGCCGCCCAAAAAGCAGCCTCACAAATGACAATCAACCAAGCAATCGCGTTCAATCCGGTTCCCCCTTATCGTTTTCTAAAATGCATTGTATCACTGCTTTTTATTTAATACAACTGTATTACAAAATTGCAAGAAAAAATATTTCCTGTTACACTGGAACCATGCCTAAAATAATCGATCATGAAAAAAGAAGAAAACAAATAGCCGAAGCCACTTGGCGGACGATTTTGGAGCGGGGAATGGAAGGAGCGACAGTGAGAAACATCGCCCAGGAAGCGGGTCTTTCTTTAGGCGCGCTGAGGCACTATTTCACCACCCAGGATGAGCTTTTAGGGTATGCGATGACACTCGTAAAAGAAAAAGCGGCCGCCAGAATTAACGAAGTTGCCATGAAAGATCTGCCGCCGAAAGAAAAAGCGGTGCGTCTGATGCTTGAAATCATCCCGACAGATGAAGAAACGATGGCTGAAATGGAGGTATGGTTCGCTTTCACAGCTTATGCCAGACATAAGGGAGAAGAGTTTCAACCCCAGCAGGACGGGATCTTGGCATATATCCGCGGTCTGATTGACTGGCTGGATGAAAATAAGCTTCTGAAACCGAATCTTGATAAAGAGATCGAAGCGGAGAAAATGTACGCCATCGCCGACGGATTGGCGCTGCATGCCATGCTTGAACCTGAGCGTCTTTCAAAAGAGAAGATCTCCCGTGTGCTCGTTCAGCATATCGAATCTCTTTTTATCTGACTGAAGTAAAAAGGCCGGATGTGTTCCGGCCTTTTTTCAGCTTATGACTGAACCCCGAGCTCCTGCTGAATGTGCGACTGAAAAGCCTCCTGAATCGTTTTGGCTACAGGTCCCGGCACTCCGCTTCCGACCGGTTTCCCGTCAAGGGTTACGATCGGGATTAATTCAGCCGTCGTTGACGAGATGAAAATTTCATCCGCATCCCTGAGTTCGTCTTCGGTAAGAGCCTTCTCCCGCACCTCAATATCGTTTTCTTTCATCAGCTCTAACAGTTTCATCCGCGTAATGCCGTTTAAAATCAGCTCATTTGCAGGATGCGTCCGGACAGTGCCGTTTATGACGGCGTATACATTGGAAGAGGTTCCTTCCGTGACCGCTCCGTCCCTTATCAGCACCGCTTCATAAGCGCCTGCTTCATAGGCTTTTTGTTTAATCATCACATTATACAGTAAATTCAGACTCTTAATGTCACACCTCAGCCAGCGTTTGTCTTCCGCCGTTATGGCCTGCGCTCCGGCTTTTTGTTCATTTTCCGGTTTTTTTACTGAAAAGGTGTATGCCGTCGTCTGCGGTTCCAATCCTTCGTCATACTGGTGCTTCCGCGGCGCCTTCCCTCTCGTCGTCTGTATATAGACCCCGCCGTCAATGAGTTTGTTTTCCTGTACGAGCTTTTGCAGATCCCATTCTATGTCCTCTGCGGAGAACGGCAGGGTGATGCCGATTTCTGCGGCGCTTCTGAAAAGACGGGCAATATGCTCACGCAGACCGAATAAGGCGCCGTTATACACTCTGATGACCTCATACACACCGTCACCGAATTGATATCCGCGGTCCTCAATATCAACTGCCGCTTCTTCACGATCAACCAACTGGCCGTTTACTAATGTCTTCATGTAAACCCTCCTCATCGTTATCTGCCGTGATGTGCATTCTCAGCTGTTATTGTCAACTATTCTATCATACTGAACGAGCCGGCTGCGGAGTTTATTTTTTTCTTAAAATCTTATTATTCGACATCTTTTCTATGTCTTTTCCAGTTTTGTTCCTGTATACTTGATTCGACATACATATGCTGTTAACTTATGGCACTTCGCAAGCCTCCGCTGTTATCGGCATTATGCAGAAACTTATGCTACTGGAGAGATTGTTATGCGCAACACAAAAGAAGGTGCTTCCCCTTCTCTGTTTTCATTGGCTTTTAAACTTACGAGTTTAGCAGTTTTGTGCGGACTGCTTCTGGTAATCGTCATAATGGGATATTCCGCTTCCGCCGCAAAAAACAAACAGGTCACCGTGACCGCAAACGGGCAGCTTCGGGATGAAGCAGAAAGCCTGCGGCTGAAAAATGATTCTCCCGACATCTTAATGAAACATTTGCAGAGAGAGCGTGACCCAGGGAAAAAAACGGTATATTTAACCTTCGACGACGGGCCGTCTCCATATACTGAACAGCTGTTGAATGTATTGAAGGCAAATGGCGCAAAGGCCACTTTTTTTATGCTTGAACCGCGGATGAAAGCCTATAAGCATTCCGTGCAAAGAGCGAAGCAGGAAGGAATCGCGCTCGGCCTGCACGGCGTGACGCACGATAATCACCTGTTTTATCAAACACCGACATCACCGCTGAACGAAATGCAGCAGGGACGCGATACACTCGAGGCAATCACCGGAGTAAAAACGGATCTTATCCGCACGCCTTACGGCAGTAAACCGTCATTGACGGATGCCCAGATTAAGAATCTCGAAAAAGGCGGATTCGTGTACTGGGACTGGACGATAGACAGTGAAGACTGGAAGTACAAAAACACACGGTACGTGCCGGAAGTATTGAATCAGCTCGCATATTTGGAAAGCGTTCATACGAGCAGGCCGCATGTCATTTTAATGCACGATCTGCCTGCGACGGTGTACGCTTTGCCGAGCCTGATCCAAAAACTGAAAGCCCAGGGCTACTCCTTTGATGTTTTGACGGATCAAATGATTCCCGTCCATGAATAAGAAAAGCCGGATCTGTATATGATCCGGCTTTTTTTATGTCGCGGCGCTGATCCGTTTTGCAAATTCACCGATCTTCTCATGGATGACAAGATCAAATAAATGGTCGCAATATGTCGGCTCAAGGTTAATGATCACCTGCTTCAAACCGGGAATCCGGCCCGCATCCTCAGGGACAAACCTTGCCGGCGCCACTTCAAGCGAAGTGCCGATCACAAGAAGAAGATCAGCTTTATCAAGCTTTTCATAAAGGGTTTCAAAATGCTGAACGAGATCGCCGAACAGCACGACATCCGTTTTTAATACGGTGCCGCATACCGCATGATCACCGATTTCGGCCGTACATTCCGGCACTTCGTCCTTCAGCAGATGAGAAAGCCCGTAGCGCGCTCCGCAGCGGGGGCATGCGGCGGTCTGAATTGAACCGTGAAGCTCATAGACACTGCTGCTTCCCGCTTTCTTATGCAGCCCGTCAATATTCTGCGTGAAAATGTCTACCTGCTTTCCCCGCTTTTCAAGATCCGCCAAATACGTATGGCCGGCATTCGGCTCATAGCTTCCGCTCATTTTCATCTGAAAGAGCTGTTTGAATTTAGGCCAGAATTCACGCGGACGGCGTTCAAAGTATTCCCTGCTCATCGCTTCCATTCTGGATGTGTCTTCGGTCCATATACCGCCCGCCGAACGAAAATCAGGAATGCCGGATTCCGTGCTCATTCCCGCTCCCGTCAGCACCACGATACGTTCCGCCTGATTGATCAATGTCATAAACGCTTCCACTCTTCCACCGCCTTTTCTTTTTATCATATCATGAAAAAAGAACGGCGCCTGTTATGCCCGTTCTTTTTCTCCGGAATGATCCTTCACATGAACCGGATCATCGTGGCTTTTCTGTTTTACGAATACATTCTGGCCCGGATAGGCGAATTCCACGCCTTCCTCAGCAAAAATATCAATAATCCGGCGGTTGATATCCTGCCGCACGTCCAAGCTTTCCGCCCAGACGATGGTCTTTGTGTAAAAGTTGAAAAACAGATTATAATAGCTGTCCGCAAACACGTCAAAGTTAACCATAATCGTATCATCATGCACGCCTTCATGTTCACGAAGCATTTCTCTGAGCCTTGTGATGCACCGCTCTAAACGATCAATCGGCGTCGCATAAGAAACACGAACGGAAAACGTGACCTGGCGCTTCGTCATCCTCGTCCAGTTTGTGATGGCTTCCATGGACAGCGTTGAATTGGGCACGGTAACAAGCGCCCCCTGCGCCGTGCGGAACCTTGTGCTTCGGAATGTGATATCTTCAACGCCCCCCGTTACAGATGACGTCTCGACCCAGTCGCCGATCGTAAACGGCTTTTCCGTAATGATGATAATGCCGCCGAAAAAATTACTGATCGTATCTTTAGCCGCAAGCGCGAAGGCCAATCCGCCAAGTCCGAGTCCGGCCACGAACCCGTTTACATCATAATTGAATTCCTGCGCGATCACACTGACGCTGAGCGCGAGAATGACAAAGCGCAGCACCTTGGATAAAAACGGCGCCAAAATGTCATCCATATCAAGCTCAAAGCGCTGATTGACTTTATGAAATAAAAACGAAGACGCCGATGTCAGATTGCAAAGCCCCCAGGCGATCAGCGCAACGATCAGAGAGCGGTACAATTTTTTGACAATGTCCATCTGCCCGTCTAAAAACGGCGAATACTCAATCGCCAAAAATAGACCCAGCGCCACGAAAAACCATCTGGCCGGCTTGTCAAACGCTACGGCAATCTGTTTGAATATGTCGGTTTTCGGCTTGTTCGCCAATTTGTAAATGAGCTGAAAAAAGTATTTGACAAACAGTTTTCTCAAAACGAGAAAAGCCGCTAAAATTCCGATGCTGATACTGATCTGCAAAATATGGTCAAGAGTAAAAAAGCTCTGAAATTGTGTCATCATGGCATATGCTCCTTTGTCTTGTCGAAAATCTATTATACTAAAACATTCGGACATCAGCTTCTTTTAATGTCTTTAGGCAGCCTGAAAAACCCCGGCATCAGAACACAGCCGGGGTTTTCACACATTCGTTCATCTTTCAGCCAGATACAACAGGGTCAGGCACTATTTCTTCTTTGATTGTGTCTGTTTCAGGAGAGTCGCTTTTTGGATTTCAGCATCGGTTTCGGCCTTAATTCTTTCTTCCACTTTCAATCTCCCTTTTCCCATGATCTCGCCTCCTTTTTGCCATTATAAATCATCACTGCGGATTGTAAACCGAAAAAAGCACTATCTTTATTCCAAAAAAATACTGTTTCGCACATTCACCAGTTTGAATCGCTGTGCATATACGAATCTGATATAATAACAGAAATGCCCATGAGGGGAGCTGACAAGCTTGTATACCATCGCTCATCGCGGCGCATCCGGTTACGCGCCCGAAAATACATTTGCGGCATTTGATATCGCTGCCGAAATGAACGCTGATTTCATTGAGCTTGACGTCCAGCTCACAAAAGACGGCCAGATTGTCGTCATCCATGATGACAAAGTCGACCGGACGACGGACGGCTCCGGTTTTGTAAAAGATTTTACGCTGAAGAAGCTGCAGTCTCTGGATGCCGGCAGCTGGTATGGGGCTGAGTTTAAAGGGGAGCGGATTCCCCTGCTCGAAGAGGTCTTGAAGCGTTATCATTCTGAAATCGGTTTTTTAATTGAACTGAAAGGGCACGTTTCTCAAGTCGGTCTTGAAAAAGCAGTCGGCCAGCTGTTAAGCAGGTTTTCCTTTTCCATCCACCCTATCGTTCAATCATTCAGCCTCAAGTCAATTCAGACCTTTCACGACATGTATCCGCCCGTTCCGACTGCAATAATTGCAAGACCCAGCTTCGGGATGTTTTCCAAAAGCCAGCTGAACGCCTACAAATCAGCCGTAAATTATGTCAATATTAAATATACCCGCCTGAATCGGTTCTTGATTTCCACCGCTCACAGACACGGCCTGAAAGTATTTGCCTGGACGGTCAGAAATCAAAAGACGGCCGAAAAACTGCAAATGATGGCAGTTGACGGCATTGTAACTGATTTTCCGGATTTTATTTCTAAGGATGGCTGATATGAAACAATACATCGCAATTTTTATCGGAGGCGCGCTTGGCGCATTGCTCCGCTTTGAAATGAGCGCGCACATTCACAGCAGTTCTTTCCCGGCGGCCACTTTCCTCGAAAATGCGGCGGGAAGCCTTTCACTCGGTCTTATTACGGGTTATTTCATCATTCGGGCTAAACGCCCTCTTTTGACCGCCTTTTTAGGAACCGGTTTTTGCGGAGGTTTCACGACGATGTCAACCTTCGCAAAAGAAACCATTTTTCTGCTGCAATCGTCTCCCGCAGCGGCTTTTTGTTATTTTGCCGCGACATTAGTCTCTGGCATTACCCTTGCATGTGCCGGCATTTTCTGGGGACGGCGGATTGCCCTTCACGCAGCGGGAAGGGAGCATGATACGCCATGACGATTGTCCTGATGCTTATCGCAGCGGGTATCGGAGCGGTATTACGGTCTCTGCTGGGTAAAACAATTTCAGAAAGAACAAAAGGTTTTCCGATGCCGCTTGGAATGGCTGCGGTCAACCTGCTCGGCTCCTTCGGCCTCGGCATGTTCACCGGCCTGGGCCTGGATAATCCTTCTGCCGGCATCATCATCGCGACGGGCTTTTTCGGTGCGTTTACGACCTTTTCCACGTTCAGTATTGAAGCCGTGCAGCTGATGATGAACAACCGCATAAAGGAAAGCCTGCTCTACATCGCTGTTTCAGCAGCCGGAAGCCTTTTGGCGTTCTGGTGCGGCTTTGTTATGATATCCATTTAAAAAAACCTTGAGCTTATTTTTCGCTCAAGGTTGCGTTATGAAGCATGACCGTTTCAGGCACGGGCAGCTGGCGGTTTATTGTACCCTGACCGCCCGGGCGGCCCTGTTCTTCTTTGAGTTCAAGCTGTTTAATAAACCGGCCGTCCATTTCTAATATGAGGGCAGTGTATCCCCCTATTTGTATCGACTCACCCGCACAGATGTCAATATTCCGTTTCAGCACAAGACCGCCGATCGTGTCGACTTCCTCTTCAATCCCTGCGCCGAGAAGATGATTCACCTGATCAATCCGAACCTTTCCGTCCAGCACATAATGGCGTTCGGACAGCTTTTGAATCTGCGGCTGTTCGTCCTCATCAAATTCGTCTCTGATATCGCCGACGATTTCTTCAAGGATGTCTTCGGTCGTCACAAGACCGGACGTTCCGCCGTATTCATCAGACAATATCGCCAAATGAATCCGTTCTCTCTGCATTTTTATCAGCAGGTCGTGTATCGGGATCGTCTCGATGACTTCAATCACCGGGCGGACGTATGACGTGATGGATACTTCCGCTTTTTCATCTTCTGTCATAAACAGCAGATCTGAAAAGAGATGCTTCGTATTGATCATGCCGATGACACTGTCTTTGTCCCCGTCCGTTACGGGCCAGCGCGTATATTTGTCTTTCAGCATCATATCAAGCATTTCCGGCACGTCCATATCAGTGGAAACAGCCGCGATTTCTTTTCTCGGGATCATGATTTCCTTGGCGATCCGATTATCAAAATCAAAAATTTTATTCACAAATGTATATTCAGACGGATTGATTTCTCCGTTTTTTAAACTTTCTGACAGCAGGATCCGCAGCTCTTCTTCAGAGTGGGAGCCTTCATGCTCAGATGCCGGCTTTAATCCGGCCAAACCGGTCAGAATTCTCGCGGAGCCGTTCAGCACCCAAATAAACGGGAACATGAACACGTAAAATAACCGAAGCGGTCCGGCAATCCATAACGTCAGCTTTTCCGCTTTTTGAATCGCAACCGTTTTAGGCGCAAGCTCACCGACGACGACATGCAGAAACGTAATCAGCCCGTACGCCGCAGCAAAAGCAATCACATGCTCAGCAGAATCCGGCAGCCCCATGCCCTGAAACACAGGATGAAGCATCCGTTCAAATGCAGGCTCTCCCAGTACGCCGAGCCCGATGGATGTGAGTGTAATGCCAAGCTGCGAGGCGGATAAATACTCATCAAGATCCGTAATGATACGCTTTGCGAGCACCGCCCGTCTGTTCCCTTCTGAAATGAGCTGATCGATTCTGGATCTTCTCACTCTGACGATCGCAAATTCACTCGCCACGAAAAATGCCGTTAACGCAATGAGCACACCGATTAAAATCAAACTGTCAATATCGTCCATTTCACCTTATCCCGAATTGAAGGATAAGGACGTCACCTCCTGATTTCATCGTTTTTTCTTAAGCGAGAGGAACGAAATGGATGATTGACTACACAGAGGGCCCCATCCTGCCACCTCCTAAGTCAAAGCATGATTGTCATTTGTATAGTTTATTGTATCACAACTCCATTCTTTCATCATTTTCAGATTTTTATCATATAAAAAACAGCCTTCAAAAAGAAGGCTGCCGTTATCTGCTTCGGAAATGATTTTCTAAACAAAGCGCCGTATTAATCCCCCCGAATCCCATGCTTAAGCTTAACGCATGGTGTACGGTATGGGCGCTCGGCCCGTCGGTCACCCACTGAAATGAATCGTCAATCGGCTCCGTTAAGTTTCGGATCGGATGAAGCTTGTTTTCCCGCATTTGCAAGAGAGCAGCAATGATTTCCACCGTTCCGGCCGCACTCAGACCGTGTCCGGTAATCGATTTTGTCGCATTAATCCGCGCGTGCGACAGGCCGCTTTCAGAAAGCGCCCGGCATTCAGTCTTATCACCGATCGGCGAACCGGTGCCGTGCGGGTTGATGTAATCGATCTCTTTTGCTGAAAGACCGGCCCGCTCCAGCGCATGGCGGATCACCGTCATTTCGCCCTCTGCTGAAGGATTCGGGTTGCGGTTCGCATCGGAAGCCATCCCCCAGCCCTTTAAGCCGGCCCACGATCGTGCGCCCCTCTGTTCGGCAGATTCAGCGCGTTCCAGCACAATCGCCCCGCACGCCTCTCCGAATATAAACCCGTCCGTATGCCGGTCAAACGGGCGGCAGGCGGCTTCAGGCCGTTCAGCGTATGTATCAGTGCCCATCGCTCCCAAAGAACGGAGAGCATGACACTCCATGTACGACAGATCGGCCAGCGCCCCGATCACGATGCACCGGTCAAACAGGCCGCCTTTGATTCCTTGAGCAGCCTGAATAACCGCCGCCTGGCCGCTTGCCGACGCGCCGCCGACCGTAAAGGCCGGCCCTTTTATCCCGAATTGCTCCGTACAAAGCCCCGACAAATCACTATCCATAAAAGAAAGCCCGTATGTCGGATTTACAAATTGCGGCGTTTCACCGTTTTTCTCAAAGGCCTGCAGCAATTCGCGCTGCGTCATATTCGAGCCGCCGATGATCAGACCGGTGCGGCTGTGATCAGCGCCGTCTAATTGAGCGTCATGCCACGCTTCATATAAAGCGATAAGCGCCGTCTTTCCTGATAATGCGGCCCTTCGGTACAAGCGCTTCGACAGCGCGTCCGGCGGCGTTAATTCGCTAAGCTCCGCGCCGATAAACGAACTGCCTTTCTGCCGGCCGGGCCGTTTCATCACATCAAAGGCGTGCCGCCCCTCCATAAGCGCATCGAGAAACGCCTCCTTGCCTTGTCCGACCGCGGTTAAGACTCCGATTCCTGTAATGCTGATGTCTGACGTGCCATTATTACTCCTCGACATTTGTCCGTTCTCCCATCTTTATGTATTGGAAGCTATGAAGAAAAATCTTGATACAGTGCTTTGAAAATATCGCGTGACTGTCTGATCTGTTCTGAAGGCACGCTGAAAGATAATCGGAAATAGCCGCTTTTTCCAAATCCGCTGCCGGGTACGATCAATAGTTTGTATTTCTGTGCGGCATGCATGCAGAATGCCACCTCGTCTTCAATCGGTGATTTCGGAAAGACGAAAAAGCCTCCTTTCGGCATTTCAAATTCGAAACCGGCTTCTGTGAGGATGTCCACCATAAGGTCTCTCCGCTTTCTGTAAGGTTCAGCGTCAATCGAAAGATCATCCATTCTCGCCACGGCACGCTGCATCATGACCGGAGCGTTCACAAAGCCGAGCGTCCGGTTGCAGAAAACGAACGCATCCGTCAGAAGATCGCCCTCAGGCATTTGGGCGTCTGCCGCGATATACCCGAGCCTTTCCCCCGCAATGCCGAGATCTTTACTGAACGAACTGACTAAAATCACGCGGTGATACGCCTGAAACGGATTCGCCTGCTCTTCTCCGTAGATCAGCTGGCTGTACGGTTCATCAAATAAAATAAATATGCTTTGGCCGTTCCGCTCTTCGGCTTCTTTTAATAAGGCGCCCAATTCGTTAAGGTTTTTCTGGCTGAGCACAGTCCCCGTCGGATTATGCGGCGTATTAACGATCAGTCCTTTCGTACGGGGGGTGATCGCACCTTTAACCGCTTCAATATCAATCTCAAATGAATCAGTCAGCGGGCAGATGACGGGTCTGCCGCGGTAATTTTCAACATACGCTTTATATTCCGCAAAATAAGGCGAAAGAAGGATGACTTCTTCCTCGGGGTTTAAAATGCTTTTCAGCGCGACATTCAGCGCCCCGCCGGCTCCGACCGTCATGACTGTATGCCTGGGGGAAATTTCTGTCTGAAACCGCTCTGACAAAAAGCGCGCAACCTTTTCTCTCGCCTCCGGAAGCCCCTGGTTTTGTATGTATCCGTGCCGCCCTGTTTCAGCCGCTTCGCAAAGCGCCTTTTTAAATGTTTCAGGCGGCTCCGCAACCGGATTTCCTATTGAAAAGTCAAACACCTTATCGGCGCCGAACTCTTTTTTCAGCCGAGCGCCTTCATCAAATAGTTTGCGTATCCATGAACCTTTCTCCAGATTCTGTGTCACTTCCCGTGATAAACCGGCCACTGTCATCTGTCCCTTCTGTCTTTTTCTTCCGTTTCTATTTACAATGATTATGAAAGATTTACATGGCGCAGTCAACGCTTTTTCAGACAGCCCGCCGCGCCGTTTCAGGAGAAAGACGGAAAACAATAAACTTGTGCAAACTCCCCTTCATATATTAAACTATTCTCATAACTATAACGTGATGGTTGGGGAGGGATTTAGATGGGGCTGAGACTTATCGCATCAGTGAATTAGCAGAGCTTGCCGGTGTAACGAAACGCACGGTGGATTACTACACAAACCTCGGGCTTTTAAAGCCTGACAGGTCTTGTTCGAACTATCGTTACTACGATACACTTGCACTTAATCGGTTAAAGTTTATAGTCGCTTGTAAAAAGCAGCGATTGGCCCTGTCTGATATAAAAGATCGACTGGAGAACCAGTTTCCCTCTTCAGCCCTGCCTGACGATATTGGAAATCTGGCATCGGAAATTGATCACATGAATCAAAACATCTCCGTGATCTTGAATCGGTTTGAAAAGCTTGAACCAGAGGAGCGCGCCCAGCTGAAAAAAAGGCTGGCTCCTGAAAAGCTTGCAGTGCTTCAATCATTTATGCTGCTGTTAAGTTAAACCATTATCTTACTAACAGGAGGTGTTACCTTCATCTTCCCAAAAGGAGTGAAGGTTCTAATTGGACATTGTGAATTTGATTTTAGTCGCGGTTTTAATCGCGCTGACGGCATTTTTCGTAGCATCTGAGTTTGCGATAATCAGAATCAGAGGCTCACGGGTTGACCAGCTTATAGCAGAAGGAAATAAAGCCGCAATCGGTGTCAAAAAAGTGACCACGCATTTAGATGAGTATTTATCGGCGTGCCAGCTCGGCATAACATTGACTTCCATCGGTCTTGGTGTCTTAGGCGAATCAACGATTGAACGCTTGCTTCATCCGCTTTTCACAAAGATAAACGTACCAAGCTCATTATCGCATATTATTTCATTTATTCTCGCCTATGCGATCATTACATTCTTACACGTGGTCGTGGGAGAGTTGGCGCCGAAAACAGTCGCCATCCAGAAAGCGGAAGCCGTTTCAATGCTGTTTTCGAAACCGCTCATTTGGTTTTACCGCATCATGTTCCCGTTTATCTGGCTTCTGAACAACTCCGCCCGTCTTTTAACGAAGACGTTCGGTCTGGAGACGGTGTCTGAAAATGAGCTTGCCCACTCTGAAGAAGAGCTGCGCATCATTTTATCGGAAAGCTATAAAAGCGGTGAAATCAACCAGTCTGAATTTAAATACGTGAACAAAATCTTTGAATTTGACGACAGACTTGCAAAAGAAATCATGATTCCGCGTACGGAAATCGTCAGTCTGCCGCATGATATCAAAATTTCTGAAATGATGGACATCATTCAGATTGAAAAATATACCCGGTACCCTGTCGAAGAGGGTGACAAAGATAATATTATCGGCGTTATTAACATTAAAGAAGTGCTGACCGCCTGCATCAGCGGCGAAGTATCAGTCGACTCGCCGATTACCGATTTTGTCAATCCGATCATCCATGTGATTGAGTCGGCACCGATTCACGATCTGCTTGTAAAAATGCAGAAGGAACGGGTTCATATGGCGATTCTGTCGGATGAATACGGCGGAACCGCGGGGCTTGTCACCGTTGAAGACATTATTGAAGAAATCGTCGGGGAAATCCGTGATGAATTTGATATCGATGAAATCAACGAAATCCGCAAACTCGGCGACGGCCATTACATGCTTGACGGCAAGGTCCTGATTGATCAAGTGAACGAACTCCTCGGCATCCATTTAGAAAATGACGAGGTCGACACCATTGGCGGCTGGTTCCTTACCCAGAAATACGACGTCGAACAATACGACTCGATTATCGAAGAAGGCTGTGAATTTATCATTAATGAAATTGACGGCCACCACGTCGCATATATCGAAGTGAAAAAACTGGCGTTTGATGAACTGCTGGAAACCGCCGAACAAAAAGAAGCATAACAAAAAAGCTTGCGCGTCTGATACAGACGGCAAGCTTTTTTTCATTTACAGTTGTTCAAGTTTTTTCTCAAGCTCTTTAATTCTGGCATTCAGCTCTTCTGTCATGGCCGCAAGCCTCTCCTTCGGCGCAAGATCGGAAAAGTCCTCCAAAAAAATCGGCTCGCCGATGATAAGCCGCATTTTTCCCTTTTTAAACAGCGCTTTTCCCGTAGACGGCCCTTTATATGCGGCCGGAACGAGCGGCGCTTTTCCCATTTGGGCGATGGTCACGGCCCCTCTTTTCAGCGGGACGTCTTCTGATGTTCTCGTACCGCTCGGAAAAATCCCGACAATCTTTCCTTCCTTCAGAAGCTTAATCGGCGTTTTAATGCTGCTTGGGCCCGGATTTTCACGGTCAACCGGGAACGCGTGAATCTTCTTCAAAAAACGTCCGATCCACTTTTTCTGAAACAGCTCTTTTTTCGCCATATAATGAATCTGATGGGGCAATATCCCGACACCGAGCGTGAGGACGTCCACCCAGCCCGCATGCGTGCACGCGATAACGAATCCTTTATCAGACGGAAGATTCTCTTTATTGTACACTTTCACTCCTCCGCGCAGGGATAGAATGCATTTGATGGCATTTGCACAAAACTTATACATAACGCACTTCCTTTGTTGTAATGATCAAAAGTGTTCTCTCTCTCTATTATAACAATATTTTTTATTACCTGGTACTAATAATTATATTTTTCCTCCGCCGATCTCTATCTTTTATGACGGATTTTGGGTACTATAGAGAAATGGTGTTTGATGAGGTGAAAATGAATTTAAGCCGTTTGCATGGAACGTGCAACTTTAAACCTTTCTTATGCGTGTATAACATAGAGGGGAGAAAAGGCAGTGACGATCGATGAAATTTACCAAATGTATATGAATGATGTTTACCGGTTCCTGCTCTCCATGACAAAAGACAAGCATCTCGCTGAAGATTTGCTGCAGGAAACCTTTATGAGGGCATACATACACATTCACTCCTACGACCACAGCAAAGTAAAGCCATGGCTTTTTCAAGTGGCGAGAAATGCGTTTATAGATTATGTCAGAAAACATAAAAAGGAAGTGACCATTTCCGATGACTTAATTGGGAGCCTTTTTCAGACGGCTGTTCAAAGCCCGGCTCATCAGATTGAAATCAAGGAAGTGCTGACAGGGTATATGTCCGAACTTCCCGACAATTATCGGGAGGCCTTAACACTGTATTATTTAAAAGAACTGAATTACAAAGAAGCATCCCATATTATGAATATTTCAGAGGCTAATTTTAAAAGTGTTTTATTTCGTGCCAGACAGCGGCTGAAAGCACTTTATAATAGAGGTGTTAATGATGAATGAAGAATTTAAAAAGCGTTTTTACCAATACAAAAATGGAGAAATGAGCGACCGGGAAATGGCCGCCTTTGAAGAAGAGCTGGAAAAGCTGGAAGTCTATCAGGAGTTGATTGAAAGCGAAATGCAGGACGACCGGGAATGGGACGTCGGCATCAGCCCGGAAAAACAGAAGGCCATTTTATCATACGGAAAACGCAAATCGTATTTGCGGATTTCAGTTCTCGCCGTCATCTCCACTTTGATGATTTTGCCGCTTTGTACATTAGGAAGCTACCTCTATTACGGTCTGGGAGGAAAAGAAAGCACCGGCAATCAATTAATGGAGACCGCGGCAGTGACGGTGGCGACCACAATGCCGAACGTCCTCGTCGATACCTCCGGACTGAAAAGCCAGGTGAAGCTGTTTGGAATGAATACGGAATTTCCGTTGCAAAAGCAGATCGGCACAAAAACGAAATCCGTCGGCGGAGAACGGATTGAAATGTTTTTAGATACGGTCAAATCGCCTGCCGTTAACTACTATGATCTAGACGCGGCACAGGCAAAGCATTATTTCGCCCATCCTTCCGGCTTAAAGGAACGCACGATTGACAAAGCCGGACAGACATTAAAAAAATTGCCTGAAGGAAGCGTGGCGGAGGTCTATCTTTCTTATGACAGGGCCTACCCTTCTTCTCAAGTATATTCGACTTTTAAAAAATACGATGTGAAGTTTTTATGGAACGCGGTCGAAACGGAGAAAAATCTGAAAGACAGTCCTTATGCAGAGCCGTTAGGATTTCCCGGGAAAGATTCCAAGATGGTGTCCTCTTTCGAAACGCAAGGACAGACAGACCGTGAACAATTTATCAATGCCCTTGAATTTATGTCCCGCCATAAAAAATGGGCGCATGCAATATCGAAACGCAAAGACATGAATCTTGGCAGCCGAATCGACTATGTTGAACATCACGGAATGAACGTATACGGCTCTGTCGTGACGGGGCCGACAAAAGAAATCGAACGTCTGCTGAAAAACAAAACAGTAAAAGCAGCAAACATCGGTGAGGTGGAATTATGGAATTGGTAAGAATTTTTAAAGAGCATAATGTTTTCGGCTGGATATCAGTCGGTACCGCGATTTTGTCGCTGCTGCTTTTGAACGTGGCAATCATCAGCAATGTGACTTTCTATTCTTATCAGATGCTGCCGTTTGCGATGGCCGCCGTGCCGTTCGGCATCATTGAGCTGTTTATTAAAAAAGGACGGACGGGCCCGGGACTGCTCGGTGTCATTCTCAATCTGTTCGTCATTGTCTGTGTATATACGATCGTTGCGGTTGATACGAATCTGCAATTCGGTTTTTAAACATAAAAACAGGCCCTTTTACGGGGGCCTGTTTTTTTAAAATGAAAGAACGCCGATTAAATGCAGCAATACGACGATGATCGCCAGCGGCACGAGATATTTCAGAAGGAAATACCACACCTGAAAGAAACGATAGCCGATGGCGGAACCGCTTTTCATCTCGGCAAACAGCTCCTGCTTCGGTATTTTCAGCGGGACGAAGATTGATATTAATAAAGCGCCGAGCGGAATCAGCACATTGCTGACGGTGAAATCCGCAAGATCAAAAAACGTTTTTCCGAACAAATGAACATCACCGAGAACACCGTATGATAAACAGGACGGAATTCCGACTAAGAAAATGAGCAGACCGCTTGTCCACGACAGCTTCTTTCTTTTCGTTTCATCACCTTTCCCGACAGTCGCCACGATAATTTCCACCATCGAAAAGGCCGAAGTCAGCGCGGCGAAGAAAAAGACCGCCAAAAAGCTGATAAAAAACAGCGAGCCGAACGGCAGCCGGTCAAAAACAGCCGGCAGCACGGTAAACAGCAGTGTAGGCCCTTCATCCGGTTTAAAGCCGAACGAAAAAACCGCCGGGAAAATGGCCAGTCCCGCAAACAGCGTAACGAGCACATTCATCATAACAATGGAACCCGCCGAACCCGGAAGATTTTGGGTTTTCGGCAGATACGAACTGTATGTCACCATGACCGAAACACCGAGCGTTAATGTAAAAAACGCCTGTCCTAAAGCATATAGGATGGATTCCGGCGTCAAATCTTCAAAGTGCGGAACCAATAAAAATCTAATCCCCTCAACGGCATGATCGAGCGTGACTGATCGCAGCACAAGCAATAGAAACAGCACGAATAAAATCGGCATCAGCACCGCACTGACACGTTCAATCCCTTTCTGCACGCCTTTTGCGACGACCGCCACCGTCATGATCATAAATACAAGCTGCGCAATGAGAGTCTGGATCGGATTTTCAATGACCGTCCCGAACACCGTGCCGTACTGCTCCTGAGTGAGCCCGGATAAAGAACCGGTAACGGCTTTTAACACATAAAGCAAAATCCACCCGCCGACAACACTGTAAAAAGACAAAACTAAAAAACAGGCCGCCACACCCACATAACCCGTGAGGTGCCATACCGACTTCGGCGCGGCTTGTTTGTAGGCATCAATCGCATTTGTCTGGCTCCGTCTTCCGAAAATAAATTCACCGAGCAAAAGCGGATAGCCTAAAAGCACGGTAAAGAGGACGAATACAAGAAAAAAAGCGCCTCCCCCGTTCGTACCCGCTACGTAAGGGAACTTCCAAATGGCTCCCAGGCCGATCGCCGAACCGGCAGCGGCCATAATAAATCCTATTTTTGAGGCCCATTGAACCCTTTTTTGGTCAGACACGACTTTCCACTTCCCTTCCGCCCTATATTATCCCTTATTCACTGCGATAACTTAAGCCCATTTCAATATGTTTCATTATTCCGAAAAATAAAAAGGAGCGGCGGGTGCCGCTCCTTACAAATCCCCGTTTAATTTCGAATGCTTTCTCGAATATAAGAAATAAATCACCAGACCGATGATCAGCCAGATAAAGAAACGGAATATGGTGGTGGCGCCAAGGTTAATAATCAAAAACACGCAGAACAGAATGGACAATATCGGAATAAAGGGAACCCCCGGACATTTAAAAGCCCTGGGCAGATCAGGCTGTTTCTTTCTCAATACGATAACCGCCACGGAAATCAGGACAAATGCGGCAAGCGTGCCGATGTTCACCAGCTTCGCCAGTTCATCAAGCGGGACGAGCGAGCCGAGTAATGCCGACAGGATGCCGAACACCCATGTCACCACGTGCGGCGTTTTATGCTTCGGATGGACTTTTGAAAGCGCCCCCGGCACCAAACCGTCACGGGACATGGCAAACATCACCCTCGTCTGGCCGTACAGCATGACGAGCATCACCGTTGTCATCCCCAACACTGCGCCGATATCAATAATCCCGGCCACCCAATTCTGTCCGGCCATCTGCAGGACGAGAGACACGGGATGGTCAACGCCTTCAAAGCGGGCAAACGGAACGACGCCCGTCATAATCGCCGATACGGTCACATACAGCACGGTGCAGACGATTAATGAAAAGATAATTCCTTTCGGCAGATCCTTCGCCGGATTTTTCGTTTCTTCAGCGGCGGAAGAGACGGCGTCAAAACCGATAAAAGAGAAGAAAACGAGCGCCGCGGCACTGAAAACACCGCCGAACCCCATCGGTATAAACGGCTGCCAGTTGTGAGGTTTGACATATACGGCCGCAACGGCGATAAACAATAGAACAACCAGAACCTTCAAAATGACCATAATATTATTGACCCGCTTCGATTCCTTAATGCCTAAATAGAGAAGGAATGTAATCGCAAGCACGATAACAAATGCGGGGAGATTAAAGAATGTGACCGTGCCTTTAATAGATCCCGGCGCGGCCGTTAATGCGGTCGGAAGATGAATGCCGAAGCCCGCCAAGAATGATTGAAAATAGCCGGACCACCCGACCGAAACCGCGCTGACGGCGAGCATATATTCCAAGATTAAATCCCATCCGATGATAAACGCGAGAAGTTCACCCAGTGTCGCATAAGTAAACGTGTAGACGGAACCTGAAACCGGGACGCTTGAAGCAAATTCGGCATATGACAGAGCCGCAAATAAACACGCAAGAGCGGCGATGACAAATGAAACGGTCAGCCCCGGCCCCGCCGTGACAGCGCCTGTTCCGGTTAATACAAAAATCCCCGTTCCGATGATGGCCCCTATCCCCAGAAGGGTCAAATCAAAGGCCCCTAACTCTCTTTTCAGCGACTTTTCCCCGCTCGTTGCGGCAAGCAGGTCCTGAATGCTTTTCTTTCTGAATACGCTCCCCTTCATCTGCTTCACTCCTTGTAAACCAATATATGTTAGAATATTCAGATAACAATAGAAATAATGACTAAATTCTTATTTTTCGCATGAAATGTTTCAGCACATCATTCCTTTCTCCTATGTCATATTATAGCGAAAAATATAAAAATGAAAATAACTTTTTTGAAAATTCTATATATTATTTTTAGTTTTCATAAAACAGAACTCAGCGGATTCTCCACTGTTAAATATCGGCATTAGTGATTCAGCTGGCGACTTCCATCTTTTAAAAATCGTATTCATATGTACGTTCAAATAAAAATCCCGCCCTTTTTAAAAGCGCGGGATAAGACTTGCGTATTATGTTGAAATAAATCTGCCGCCATTTACGTGAATGGTTTGCCCCGTCATATAGGAAGATTCGTCTGAAGCCAGAAGCACGTAAGCTCCCGCGTGTTCCGCAGGCTGTCCCGGTCTTCCCATCGGAGTGTCCAGACCATGCTTTTCCACCTTTTCTTCAGTAAACGTTGCCGGAATCAGGGCGGTCCAGATCGGGCCAGGGGCCACCGCATTTACTCTGATCCCCTGATCGGCCAATGACATCGCCATTGAACGCGTAAAGGAAACGATGCCGCCTTTCGTGCATGAATAGTCGATCAATGATGTGTCTCCCTGATAAGCGGTAATAGACGTTGTATTAATGATGGCGCTCCCTCTTTGCAGGTGGGGCAGCACGGCTTTTGTCATATGAAACATAGAAAACATGTTTGTACGGAATGTCTTCTCCAGCTGTTCAGCTGTAATATCAAGAATCCCGTTTTGCGGATGCTGCTCAGCCGCATTATTAACGAGAATATCTATTTTTCCGTAGTGATCTAAGACTTGCCGGACCGCCTTCTGACAATGCGCCTCATCACCGACGTCTCCCGGAATTAACAGGCATTCGGCCTGGTATTCTTCCGCACGCTTTTTCGTTCTCTCAGCATCGGCATGTTCGTCTAGGTACAGGATGGCAAGATCCGCTCCTTCCTTCGCGTAAGCGATCGCAGCCGCTGCGCCGATGCCGCTGTCTCCGCCCGTGATGACGGCGACTTTTCCTTTTAATCTGCCCGACCCTTTTACATCCGGGTCCTCCAAGAGCGGTTTCGGCTCCATGTCTGACTCAATGCCGGGCTGGCGCTTTTGCACCTGCGGCTTTTGTCCTTCCGTCTGTCTGTCCATCGGATTCATATTCTCACACTCCTGCAATTGGTATTACTGAGACGATACCACGCAGCGCGGGGAGTTAAACGGACAAATATGCCGGTGATTAAAGCTGCTGAGCCGTTTCGGGAAAAGCGCCGGTGTATTTCGCAGACGGCCTGTAAATCATGTTGTCAGCGGACTGTTCAAGCACGTGTGCGCACCAGCCTGCCATTCTGCTTGCTGAAAAGGTCGGCGTAAATAAATCATTGTCGACATCAATGGCCTGCATCACAGCCGCTGCGTAAAACTCCACATTCGTATACAGCTTCCGTCCGGGCTTATATTGCTCTAACAGGCGGATGGCTTCCTTCTCCACATAAAGCGCCAAGTCAAGCGACGGATCATTTCCCGCCACTTCTTCAGCCTTTATGCGCAGCGCTTCCGCCCGCGGGTCTTTTGTTTTGTACACCCTGTGCCCGAAGCCCATCAGGCGTTCTCCCCTCATAAGCTTCGCTGCCAAATACGCTTCTGCATTTTCTTTTTTCCCGATGTCTTCAAGCATTTTCGTGACGCCTGAAGGCGCGCCTCCGTGCAGCGGCCCTTTCATCGTACCTAGTGCGGCAGTGACGGCAGACACTAAGTCCGATTCAGTCGAAACGGTGACTCTCGCTGAAAAAGTCGATGCATTCATCCCGTGCTCCATCGCCAGAATCATATACGTTTCAAGCGCTTTCTTTTGGGCTGCGGACGGCTGCCTGCCTGTCAGCATATACAAATAGTTTTCAACGTGTCCGTATCGCGCCTCAGGTGACAACGCTTCCTGCCCTTGTTTACGGCGGTATCTGTACGCAATAATCGTCGGTGTGACGGCAATCAGTTTAATCGCTTCTTCCGGCTTGGGCGGATATGTAAATGAATCTGTGCCCAAACCTGAAACAGCCGTTCTCAGCACCGCCATGTCGTCCATTTCATCCGGAAGCGTTTCCAGTAAGTCGATCAAATGTTTCGGAAGCCCGCGCTCGGCTGCAAGTTCTTCCTGAAACGCAAGCAATTGCCGCTCATCAGGAAGCGCCCCGTTCAAAATGAGATACGCCGCTTCTTCAAAACTGGATTGCAGCGCGATATCCTTCGCATCATAGCCGCGATATATTAAATGCCCCTTTTCTCCGTCAATGTGGCTGATAGCCGTTTCTGCACAAGTAATCCCTTTCAATCCACGATAAATCAATTTCATTCCCCCTTATCCTCTTTCTGTTATTATAGTAAATATAATATTTAAAAAATAATGAATATTTTTAAGGGAATTAATTAAAACTTTTAATCAGAGGAGTGCATCTATGGATTTTAAATGGCTTCACACCTTCGTCACCGCGGCAAAATATGAGAATTTCAGAAAAACGGCGGAAACGCTTTTTTTATCTCAGCCGACCGTCACCGTTCATATAAAATTATTAGAGAAAGAAATCAGCTGCAAGCTGTTTCAGCGAAGCGGCCGGAAAATACAATTGACGGAAGAAGGAAAAGCATACGTGCCGTTTGCCATGAGGCTTTTGGAAGACTATGAAAACAGCATGGCGGAACTGCACAGGGTGCGCCAGGGCTACTCGCACACGCTGACACTCGCTGTTTCGCCGCTTATCGCCGACACCGTTCTCCCGTCTGTCATGAAGCGTTATACAGAGGACAATAAAGAAACCGAAATGACGGTCACCATTTTCGAATCGGAAGAAATCGCCTCTCAAATCAGAAACGGCTCAGCCGATATCGGACTGAGCTGCTTAAAGGTGCAATCATCTTCCCTCACTTGCCGCCCCCTGTACAATGACCCCGTTGTCCTCGTCGCGCCGCCCGGCCGAAAACCCGGAACAGGGAAGGCGGATGAAGTGAAAGACCTGTTCGGACAATATCTGCTTTTGACCCATAACCATCCTGACTATTGGGATGATTTGCTCCGCCAGGTCAGAATACAGTTCCCTTTCGTCAGGACAATGAAGGTGACACAGACGCATATTACGAAACGATTTATTAAAGAGGGGCTGGGTGTCTCATTTCTGCCGCTGTCAGCAGTACGGGCCGAACTCGCCGCAGGCAGCATGATTGAAATTCCGTGCGAATTCGCCCAGATGCCGAGCGCGGGCGCGTACGCCATCGCCCTCTATGAAAATGAAAAAAAGAAAACCTTTTTAGATTTTTTATCACATTTTCATTTTTAGGTGAAACAAATGGAGCTCTGTCCCGTCTAAATAAAAAACCCGTTCTGATGAACGGGTTTCTATCGCTGCTAGAATCTTTTCGCGCCAAGATAGCGAGGTTTCCAGTAGCTGTTATTCAGATCACTTGTTGTGACGCCGTCAGAACCGGCATGGATGAACTTGTTGTTTCCGATGTACACACCCATGTGTGAAGGGCCGGCCTGATATGTTGTAAAGAAGACGAAGTCTCCTCTTGACGGGCTGGACACGCTCTTCATTGAGCTCCAGTATCCCGCAGTGCTCGTTCTGCCGACACTCGTCTGTTTGTTTAACAGGTACCAGATAAATCCGCTGCAGTCAAAGCCGGAAGTTGTTGTTCCGCCCCATACATACGGCGTCCCGGTTAAAGATTGCGCATCAGAAATCAGCTTGTTTACATTCAGGCTCGTCTGTGCAGCATTATGGCTGGATGAAGGCTGCTTTGATGACGAAGATCCTGAAGACGTTGAACCGGAAGTTGATCCCTTTACTTTAAGAACTTGTCCGATGCGGATCAGGTCCGTTTTTAAACCGTTTAAACTTTTTAATTGGTTTACCGTCATTTTATATTTATTCGCAATTTTCCAAAGGCTGTCGCCTTTTACGACTTTATATGTAGACGATGATGACTTGCTGCTTGAGCTTGAACCTGAGGATGATTTACCGTTAATCGAAAGCGTCTGACCGATGTAAATGATATCCGATTTTAATTTGTTCTCAGATTTAATGGAATTAATTGACGTTCCATACCGATTTGAAAGTCCCCATAATGTATCGCCTTTTTTTACCTTAATCGTTTGCGCAGATGCCGCGCCCGCAAACAAAGTCGTCCCCAAAACCACTGCCGTTGTTGCTGTAACAAGTTGCTTTTTCATATTTTCCTCCCTGAATGATTCTATCTATTTTATGTGTCTCTTTTTTAAAGTTTTTATCTGTTTCCTATTATAAGGTTCAATTTCCACTAGAAATAGACTTGACTTCCCGTGACAAATTTCTTACTAATTCGTTTTAGAAAAAAGTTTTTAAGGGTATTAAATATTTCAATTTGATTTCAAACGTGACGAAAAACAAGTCAATTTGTCATGTTTTTTTCCTGTGATCCTCGTATTTTGGAAAAACAAAGCAGTTCATTTTCCAAATAACCCCTTGTTAAAAAAATCCTCGTCTTTTTCAAAAAAGTGAATGGTTTTCACTCTTTCTTGAAAACATAACATTACACCGAAATTTACATTTCTAACAATGTTTCACCTGAAATTTACAGGAGGAATAGGCGCTCTTTACAAACACCCCCTACCATTAGACATGCAGACACGATTAAAGGAGGACGAGTGAGAATGAGTCTATTTAAACAGGTTCGATCAAAACTTCTGCCGGCTGCAGCCGTATCCGTGCTGACAGCCGGTCTGATTGCGGGTGCGGGGCTTCAGCACTCCGAACAGGCTGCGGCAAAAAAACAGCCTGACAAAAACGAAATCAGAAACGTCATCTTCATGGTCGGCGACGGAATGGGCGCTCCCTATATGAACGCCTACCGTTCGGTCATTAACAAAGGAAAGCCTTCGGATGGTATGAAACTGACGGCATTCGATCCCAATCTCACCGGTATGATGATGACTTATCCTGACGATCCTGATTCCAATATTACCGATTCCGCGGCGGCTGGCACGGCAATGGCCACGGGCGTGAAAACGTATAACGCGGCGATCGGAGTCGATAAAAAAGGAAAGCGGGTAAAATCCGTCCTCGAAGAAGCGAAACAAAGAGGGAAATCCACCGGACTTGTCGCAACTTCGGAGATTGCCCACGCCACCCCTGCGGCATTCGGAGCCCATAACAAATCCCGAAAGAACATGGATGACATCGCAAGCAGCTACTTTGATGACCGCATCAACGGAAAACAGAAAGTCGATGTGCTCCTCGGAGGCGGCAAGTTAAACTTTATCCGTAAAGACCGCAATGTAACAAAGGATTTCAAAAAAGCGGGATACAGCTACGTGACATCAAAACAGGAGCTCAAAAAGGATCGTAACAAGAAGATTCTCGGCCTGTTTGCCGATGGCGGACTCGACAAAGCAATCGACCGCTCAAACGCCGTCCCTTCATTAGAAGACATGACAACGGCAGCGATCGACAGGCTGAACAAGAATAAAAAAGGGTTTTTCTTAATGGTCGAAGGCAGCCAAATTGACTGGGCGGGACATGACAATGATATAGTCGGCGCAATGAGTGAAATGAAGGATTTTGAAAAAGCGTATAAAGCAGCGATCGCATTTGCCAAAAAGGACAAACATACGCTTGTCGTTGCCACGGCTGACCATACCACCGGCGGATTGACGATCGGCGCGAATGACGATAAAAACTGGCATGTTGAACCGATTCTTGCCGCAAAAAAAACTCCGGCATTTATGGCTGACCAAATCAAAGCGGGCAAATCCGTATCTTCCGTGCTTGCGCGCTATACAGACCTGAAATGGTCAAAGGCGGAAATCAAACAGATCGAAACGGCCGCAAAACAGGATGCTGACAAGAGCATCTACAAAGCAATCATTAAGCTCTTTAATGCGAAAACCAACAGCGGCTGGACAACCGGCGATCATACAGGCGAAGAAGTTCCCGTTTACGCATACGGTCCGGGAAGAGAGTCATTTACGGGGCTTTTAAACAACACAGACCAGGCCAAAAAGATCTTTCACATCCTGAAACACGGAAAATAAAAAAAGGATGCGGGGGTTTCCCCGCATCCTTTCTTCTTTTACAGATATCTCCGGTGCACTCCTTTGCCGTCATACGAAAACATCACTTCTCTGTCTTCAAGAACAGATTCGATGTGCACGCTCCTGCCCCACAGCTGGTACAGATACGGCAGCACTTTCTCCAAATATTTCAGATCAAGCTCAATTCCCTCATACCAATGTTTAATATAAAGCTCATTATTCTTCAGGTAATCCCCGTCATTGACGGTCAGATAAGGAAATCCCCCGTTGACCCGCATATTCACGAGCTGATCGCGCACGGCCTTCCATTCTTTGTCGATCACTTTATAGTCCCTGCCCTGCTTTTGGAATAAATACAAATCCTCACGCATCACGAGATCTTTCGTCAAATAATTGCGGATAAATGATATATCCGATTCAATTTCCCTGACCTCAAACATTTTCTCGCGTCCGGAACCGGGCTTTACTCCTGTTTTTTTCATTTCATCTGTCGGGTTGTCATAACGCTCTTCGATGTCTTCAAAAATTTTCAGCCCTAAATAATACGGGTTGATTCCCGTTTTTGACGGCTGAACAACGCCTGCGTTCAGTTTCGCAAATTCGATGGCTTCATCTGAAGTCAGGTCAAGCTCGCGGATAATCCGCTGATGCCAATAGGATGCCCAGCCTTCGTTCATGATTTTCGTTTCCAGCTGCGGCCAGAAATACAGCATTTCTTCTCTCATCATGGTTAAAATGTCACGCTGCCACGGTTCAAGCTCCCGCGAATGTTCCTCGATAAACAGCAGAATATCTTTTTCCGGCCGGGGCGGAAACGGTTTTTTCCCTTTTTTCTTTTTCACCTGCTTCGGCTTATCCATTCCCCATAAATCATCGTAAGGCGATGACGCGGTTTCTTCTTCGTCCTCCTCTTCGTCATCGACGCTCCACAGCAGCTTCGGCCTGACGAGCGACGGATCGATATGCTCCTGAACCGCCAGAATGGCATCTAAAAAGGACTCCACCTCTTTTATCCCGTGAATTCTTTCATAATGCTTAATCCGCTCCGCCGCAGCCGCCATACTTTCAACCATGTCCCGGTTCGTATTTTGAAAGCGGCAGTTATGTTTGAAAAAATCACAATGGGCAAGAACATGGGCTACAATTAATTTATTTTGGATCAGCGAATTGCTGTCCAGCAAAAAAGCGTAGCAAGGGTTGGAATTAATGACAAGTTCATAAATTTTGCTCAAACCGAGATCATAATGGAGTTTCATCTTGTGAAATTGTTTGCCGAAACTCCAATGGCTGAATCTCGTCGGCATGCCGTACGCGCCGAATGTATAAATAATCTCAGCCGGACAAATTTCATATCTCATCGGGTAGAAATCAAGGCCGAAACCCTTCGCAATGTCGGTTATTTCCTCAATTGCCCGCTGTAAACCTTTTGTCTCCTCCGCGTTCAACCGAATCCCCCCTACTTGGACTTATTTATAATGTATGACCCCTCCTCTCAAAAGATGAAATAACAGACCGGTTTCCGTCTGAAAACTTTCGGCACATCCGCCCCGTTTGCTTTATCTGTAAGTGGGTAAAACACACACCATACCCCAAAAAGAAAAGGAGCGATTCTACTTGAATAAAGCAGACATGCTTACGACGTATCTCAGCAAACTCCCGAATCTGATCATCGCACTGCTCGTCCTGCTTATCGGCTGGGGCATTGCCAAAATCATTGAAAAAGCCGTATACAAAGGCCTGCAAAAAACAAAAATCGACGATAGGCTGTTCGCCGAAAAAAAGCCGGCGCGCTATTCCTCAGAAAAAGTCATCAGTAAAGTCATTTATTTTATCGCATTAATCATCGTTTTTATTCTATTCTTTAACATTCTGCATCTGACAACCGTGGCTTCGCCTTTTGTCAGCATGCTGTCAGCGATAACGGCGGCTGTGCCGAGCATTTTAAAAGCCGGCCTGATTCTGCTGTTGGGCTGGGCGGCCGCTTCGCTTTTCAGCTATCTCGTCAAAAAAGCGGGCATGAAACTCGCTGAAAACGGCCGGCTCAGAAAATGGACAATGGTGTCTGAAGAAGCGGAGATGAGCAGATCCGTTACGGCCGCTTCACGAATCGTTTTTTACTTCGTCTTGCTCTTGTTCCTGCCCGGCGTCTTGGCCGCTCTCCAAATCAGCGGAGTATCAGGGCCGTTTACAAATATGATCCAAAGCGTTTTGTCCTTTATACCGAAATTATTCGCCGCGGCGCTGATTGTTTTAATCGGCTGGCTTGTTGCCCGTCTCGTTCGTGATATCGTCACAAACTTTCTGGCGAGTATCGGCACGGAAAGGCTCGCCGCACGTATGGGGCTTTCTATATACCTGAAGGATACAAGCCTGTCGGCAATCATCGGAACGATTGTCTACGTGCTGATTTTCATTCCGGTGATCATTTCTGCGCTTGACCGGCTTGATGTGGCGGGTATTTCTGAACCGGCGTCAGCCATGCTGCACACGGTCTTCACAATGCTCCCTAATATCATCATCGGTATCGTGCTGATCATCGCCGGCATCTGGATCGGAAAATGGGTCAACAGCATTGTATCCGGGCTCTTGCACCGGGCCGGTTTCGACTCTCTTCTCGGTAAAATGGGTTTTGAACAGACGGGTACCCCGAAGCTGACGCTTTCTCAGACGGTCGGCATGATTGTTCAGATCATCATCGTCCTGCTCTTTACGGCAGAGGCGCTGCAGCTTGTTCATCTCGAATTTCTCGTCGTTATCGCAACCGGTATTATCGCTTACCTGCCTAATGTTCTGGCCGCTGTATTTATTCTCGGAATCGGACTTTTGGCCGGACAGCTCGTCAGCAGGCTGCTTGCCGGCATGCTGAGCGGAAAGGAATTCAGATTCCTGGCGCCGCTTGCGAAATATACCATTATCACTCTTTCAATCTTTATGGCGCTGGATCAGCTCGGTGTCGCCGACACGATCGTAAATGCCGCGTTTATTCTGATTCTGGGCGGTTTCGCGCTTGCCTTCGGACTTTCATTCGGTCTTGGCGGAAAAGAATTTGCCTCCCGTTATCTCGCAAAATTGGATCGCAAAATTGAAAAACATCAATCGGCTGACGATCGGAAGCCGCCGATGTCTTAACGAAAAAAACGTGCGCTCAGAAGGAGCGCACGTTTTTTTTTGAGTTAAGGGGGCAAATTCCTTTTTTTTCATTTTAGATTCATATATGATAGACTGTAACAGAAGCAAAATCTCTTTTTTCGAGGTCATTCTATGAAATTAACGAACTATACCGATTATTCTTTACGCGTTTTGATTTTTTTGGCTTCCAGACATTCCGACGAACTTTCCAACATAAAAGAAATCGCAGATACTTATTCCATCTCTAAAAACCACCTCATGAAAGTCATTTACCGCCTCGGCCAGCTCGGGTATGTCGAAACGATCCGGGGCCGGGGAGGCGGAATCCGATTAGGAATGACACCGGAAGACATAAACATTGGAGAAGTCGTTCGAAATACAGAAGACGACTTTAACATCGTAGAATGCTTTGACTCCCAAAAAAATCTCTGTATCATATCTCCCGCCTGCAACTTAAAGAACCTTCTGAATGAAGCCCTGCAAGCTTACCTGGCCGTTTTAGACAAATATACGTTAAGGGATCTGGTCAAAAACAAAGAGGAGATTATGAGACTGCTCAGAAGCTGAAGGAATGCCCGCATTCCTTCTTTTTTTATGCCGGCATAAGAAAAAAGGACTATTTCTATTAATATGATAAACGATTGCAGACAAGTGCCGATATAAAGATTATCATTACTGATATCCTCACCTTGCGGCTGCAACGAATGGGGATAGTAAAATCATCGCAGGAAAAGGGAGATTCATTATGAAAAAAAAGGTAGCGGTCGGTTTGACTGCATCTGCGATCGTCGGGTCTGCGTTAGCTGTAACACCGGCAGAAGCACAAACGATTAAGGTTAAAAGCGGAGATTCATTATGGAAGCTTGCCCAAAACTACAATACGAGCGTGGATGCCATTACATCAGCGAATCATCTAAAATCCACCGTTATTTCTATCGGGCAGACACTCAACATTCCTAACGGCAAATCAGATTCCGGCAGCAAAAAGCCATCTTCAAAGAACAGCGGCACGACTAAAAGCGTTTATACAGTGAAAAGCGGCGACTCGCTGTGGCTGATCGCATCTGATTTTAAAATGTCCGTACAGGAACTGAAAAAATTGAACGGTCTGACAAGCGACTTAATCCGCGCCGGACAGAAGCTGCAAGTGACGGGGAAAGTTTCCTCAAGCACCGATCAGAAAAAAACCACGCCGGGCAGCAGCTCAAACAGCAGCAAAAATCAGTCATCATCTTCCGGGACGTATAAAGTCAAACTCGGCGATTCACTATGGAAGATCGCAAACAGCGTCAATATGACCATTGCGGAACTTAAAGTATTAAACAACTTAAAAACGGATACGATCTACGTAAACCAAGTCCTGAAAACAAAAGGAACGTCTTCTTCGGGAAACACGCCGTCAAAAGACAATTCAAACCAAAATAAAAACCAGACGCAAACGTCCTCTTATACAGTAAAAAGCGGAGACTCACTCTGGAAAATCGCAAACGCATACAATATGACGGTTCAGCAAATCAGAAGCATCAACAAACTGACGTCAGACATGCTGCGGGTCGGACAAGTGCTTAAGCTGACCAAAACGTCATCTTCCGGCTCTTCGTCTTCACCGTCAACTCCGAACCAGTCCGGAGATACAGGGAAAACCACTACATATACCGTGAAAAGCGGGGATTCTTTATGGGTGATCGCCCAAAAGTTCAATGTGACCGCCCAGCAGATCCGCGAGAAAAACAATCTGAAAACAGATGTTCTTCAAATCGGACAAAAGCTGACGATTACCGGGCAGCAGACAAACACGACACCGAATCAGTCCGGCAACACAGGCGGCACAGGTTCAACAAGCGCAAAGATTAATGTAATGATCGATGCCGCAAAAGCTCAGCTGGGCGTACCGTATGTATGGGGCGGGACGACGCCGAGAGGCTTTGACTGCAGCGGTTTCATTTATTACGTTCTCAATAAGGTCACTTCTGTATCCAGACTTTCAGCCGCAGGCTACTGGAATACGATGACATCAGTCAGCCAGCCGGCGGTCGGTGACTTTGTCTTTTTCTCAACTTATAAAGCCGGACCTTCCCACGTCGGTATTTATCTCGGGAACGGCCAGTTTATTAATGCCAACGATTCGGGTGTCGTTATTTCCAGCATGAACAATTCCTATTGGAAACAGCGCTACCTCGGCGCAAAACGTTTCTTCTGATATCTGACAAGCTGTACGGCCTCAATAAGGCTGTGCAGCTTTTTTTACAGTCTGAAAATATTAATGCTGATCACATGTTTTGTCACGGGATGGAAATACACTTCAGCACGGGATGAAAACGTTTCTTTTGCTGTTTGCACCGTTACGCGAAACACGTCTTTCGTCTGTTCCCGGTTTACTTTTGTACGGCCCATGTACGAATAATCGGTAAGCTCGGCCCCCTTGTATTCACGTTCAAGCTGGTTCCATGCGAGCTGCTCCCATTTTTCAACTGATGGATCAAGGTGTTCTGTATGCCCTTTTTCAGCGATCGAGGCAATGAGAATGCCGCAAAACAAGAGGGCAAGCGCAAATGGAAGGGATTTCATCTTTATGTTCTCCTGAGTCGTTTTTTGTCAATCTTAGCGTGTCCAAAGAAGAGACGGATATGCGGTTTTATTTTATGTCTCCCTCATATTGCTATGCCGCAGTGATAAGGACACCAACTTTTCCCCCGTTGCATCCGGGCTTCAGCGGCATAAACTAACGGAGAACTTCTCATTGAAAGGAGAAGCGTAAGATGGATCATGCCGATTATGACAAAGCCTTGTATTACACACACCGGTCTCAATGGGACAATTTGTTAATATTGATGGTTCGTACAAAAGATGATTTATTATCAAAGCGTATTGAGCACTTTCTGCACGCGTATCATTTCGAATATGATCATGCGGTGCTTGAAAAAGAGCTGTATTCTCTTCTCGGGTATATTGATCATGCGACAGAGCTCGCTTATGAAGATCAATTAGCCATGCTGACATAAAACAATCCCGGCGTCAGACGCCGGGATTTCTTATGTTTGTGAACATATTCAGCTCTTCGATCATCTCTTTCAGGCTGACAGCCATATCCTCAGATACGGTCCGGCGCTCCATGTCGATGTGAATCGGGTCTAAGACCAGCTGTTTCGGGATGACATTTGCATAGACGCCCCGCATGACCGTCCGCATATTCGCCAGCGCGTTCATGCCTCCTTTTCCTCCGCCCGCCGCGGCAATGATTGCCACCGGTTTGTATGCCCAGTGATCGCTGCTTAAAAAATCGATGGCGTTTTTTAAAGCGCCGCTCATGCCGCTGTGATACTCGGGAGATAATAAGACGACGGCCGCCGACTTTTTCACCTGCCGCCTTAACTCTTGCACTGTAGGCAGCTCGTTCTGTTCTTCTTCACCGTTATAAAGCGGCAGTTCACTTTCGCTCAAATCAATAAAATCGGTATGAAACCGATCTCTTATATAAGAAGCGGCAATTCTAGTCCGCCCGTTTTTTCTCGGTGTTCCGCTGATCACTAATATGCTCATCATTTTACCGCCTTTCCAAAAACATTATATTTTACCGCATACAATGCCGCCTGCGTCCGATCGGAAAGATTCAGCTTTGACAGCAGGTTGGACACGTGGGTCTTCACTGTTTTTTCTGAAATAAACAGTGCCGCCGCAATTTCCTTATTGCTTTTTCCTTTGGCTATTTCTTGAAGAACATCTTTTTCACGAGGGGTCAGCTGATCATATTTCTCCTTATCCTGATCATCCTGAACCATATGGGTCAGCACGTGAGGCACAATATCCGCCGACAGCCGGTAACGTCCGGAATACACTTCCCGGAGCGTTTTCACTAAATCATCGGGCTGGGCGTCTTTCAGCTGATACGCTTTTGCGCCGGCTTTAAGGGCGGGAATGACATGCTCCTGATCAGAATAGCTCGTCAAAACGACGATACTGATGTCCGGGAATCGTTCAGCCGCAATTTTTGCCGCTTCTATGCCGTCCATATCAGGCATTGATAAATCCATCAGAATGATGTCCGGCTCCGTCTTTTCAGCTTGCTGAAGCGCTTCAGCACCGGTGGACGCCTCACCGACAACTTCAATGTCTTCCTGAGTGGCGAAGAAATAGCGCAGTCCTTTGCGGACAACGTGATGATCATCAGCAATCACAATTTTCATCAATCAGACCTCCTGTCCCGAAACGGAAGCCGAACGGAGACAATCGTTCCGGCGCCAAGATCGGATTGCAGTGTAAAGCGGCCGCCGATTGCTTCAGCCCGCGCTTTCATGCCGGCCACGCCGAGCGATGGGAGCACAGCATGTGCATCAGCGCTGAAGCCCGCTCCACGGTCGCTAATATGAAGCTCTGCGCAATCCGGCTTTTTGACGGCGGAAATGATAACCCGGTCCGTTCCCGCATGCTTTTTACAGTTATTCAAGGCTTCCTGGGCGATCCGCCAAAGCGCGTGTTCCTGTTCATCTGTAAGCTCCAGCTCATCCTCCATTTCACAAACGGCTTCCAGGCCGATAAGAGCGGCATAGCTTTTGATCGACGCATACAGCCCTTTCGTCAAACTTTCCGGCTTCAGCTGCCAAATAAGCGCCCTCATTTCTGTTAGCGCATCCTGAGACAGCTCTTGAATAAACGTAATCATCTGCCGGAGCCGATCATCATCTGTAAAGCTCTTTGCGGCTTTTGCCGTTAAGCTGACAGAAAACAGCATTTGATTGACGGAATCATGCAGCTCTTGCGCAAGTCTGCTTCGTTCCATCAACAGGGCGTTCTGCTGCTCAAATTCGGCCAATTTCATCCGCTGAATCGCCGTTCCGATTTGAAATGCAACCGCTTCAAGAAGATGCAGTTCTTCTTCGTTGAAAAATGTCTTTTCGCTTGCGGCGACGTTTAATAAACCGAACTTCCGGCCGCCGTCCTCAAGCGGTACGGTCGCATGATGGGTAATGCCCTCTGTATCGCGGCAGTTCGTCGTCTGTTCCGCGAATTCAATCCGTTTACAATTCATTATGTTTACGGCCTTTGTCAATCCGCCATTGCTGAATTTGGTCAGACAATAGCATTCCCCGCTGCACATGAGTGCATTTTCCCGCTGACCGAGAGCCGGCGGTAAATAAGCGGATGCGGCGAGCGTATAAGATCCGTCCGGCTCAATCAGAAAAATCCACCCTGTCTGCAGCCCGGTCAGGCTGAGCAGTTCGCGAAGCACTTTATCAAGCGCTTCCTTTAAATCGTGGCTTTGGTTTAAGGTTTCCGCAATCGCTTTTAACGTTTTTAACGTTTCTACCGTCGTTGTCGTTTTCGTCAATTTCCCTCACTCCGGCCAATCAGAATTATCCATATTATATCAATTCTTTTCTGTATATTCCTTTGTTTTCAGCATGAATTTCCCTCATACTTTCGGATGAGGCGTATAAAAAAACCGCCGGATGTCGCTTCCGGCGGTTTGTTGTTTATTTCGTTTTTTCCACTATGCCATCTACCGTTTTCATGACGGCTTCAGATAATGCGGCAAGACGCTGTTCGCTGTCTTGTAAAGAAGTTCCCTTCACGGCGAAATAAAACTTCACTTTCGGCTCCGTTCCCGATGGACGAAGGCAGAACCAAGAGCCGTCTTCAAGGAAATATTTCAGGACATTTGACTTCGGCAGATCAATATCTTCTTCATGATGATCGGCAAATACAGTCCGTTTTCCCGTTGAATAGTCTTCAGCCTGCGTGATTTGTTTTCCGGCCATCTGCTTCGGCGGATCGTTTCGGAAGGAAGTCAGGATAGCGGAAATCTGCTCTGCTCCCTGTTTTCCTTTTAACGTCAATGACTTCAAGCCTTCACGGTAATAACCGTATTCTTTAAAAATGGACAGCAGCGCGTCATAAAGCGACATGCCCTGCTTTTTATAAAAGGCGCATACCTCGACGGCTAACAGCGCAGCCTGTATCGCGTCTTTGTCACGCGCGAAATCGCCGATTAAGTAGCCGTAGCTTTCTTCATACCCGAACTGGAACGTGTATTGGCCTGATTTTTCATATTCTTTGATTTTTTCACCGATAAATTTGAAGCCTGTCAGCGTGTCAACCGTATCTAATCCGAACGATGAAGCGACGGCGCGGCCCAATTCGCTCGTGACAATCGTTTTCATGACGACACCGTTTTCAGGAAGGGCGCCCTGTTTTTTCTTCTCGGAAAGCAGGTAATGCAATAAAAGCGCGCCTGTCTGGTTTCCCGTCAGCACTGTGTACTTGCCTTCGCTGTTTTTTACGGCAATGCCGAGACGGTCGGCATCCGGGTCCGTAGCGACGAGAATATCAGCGTTTTGTTCTTCTCCGAGTTTAATGGCATATTCGAATGCCGCGTGCTCTTCCGGATTCGGCGATTTGACGGTTGAAAAATCCGGGTCCGGCAGCTCTTGCTCCTTTACGACGGTGACGTTTTTGTAACCGAGTGCTTCAAGACCGCGGCGCACCGGTTTATTTGCCGTGCCGTGCAGCGGAGTGAACACGACGCTGACATCCACTTCAGCCGAAAGCTCGGGATGTACGGAGATGGAAGTCAGTTCTTCAGTATACGGTTTATCAATTTCTTCACCGATTATTTTAATCAAACCTTTTTCTTTCAGCGACTGTTCATCTTCAACTTGAATCGTTAATTCATTTTCTATGGCATTCACTTCCGCAATGACGATGTCCGCTTCTTTCGGCGGCAGCTGTGCGCCGTCATCGCCATACACTTTATATCCGTTATATTCAGGCGGGTTATGGCTGGCCGTCACGACGATACCGGCATAAGCGTTCAGCTTTCTCACCGCAAAAGACAGCTCAGGCGTCGGGCGGAGCTCATCAAATACGTATGTTTGAATGCCTTGGGAAGCAAGGGTTTTTGCAGCTTCCATCGCAAACTCAGGAGATTTATGACGGGAGTCGTATGCGATCGCAACCCCTCTTTTTTTCGCGTCTTCCCCCTGTTTCGCGATATACGCCGCAAGTCCGGCGGATGCTTTGCGGACCGTGTAAATATTCATCCTGTTCGTACCCGGCCCGATTTCTCCTCTCATGCCTCCTGTTCCGAACTCAAGATTTTTGTAGAAAAAATCTTCCAGCAGCTGCTCGTTTCCTTCTGCGTCCGCCAATAATTTTTTCAATTCTGAATCTAATTGTTCGGCCTGATTCCAGCGTTCGTAACTCTTACTCCAACTCATGTTCGTCCTCCTATAATTTCAGCTTATGACCATATTTTAATATGAAGCGGCTGCCCGTGTCACTTGATAACTTAACCAAATGCTTTATGTAAAAAGATAAAAGAAGGGCTCATGCCTTTTCGGCACAGCCCTCCGGTTATTATTGTTCGAGCGGAACAACCGCGTCGTGCAGCAGCGTATTTAACCACTCAGTGTGTTTTTCTTTCGTTTCGTCATTCCATTGGAATCGGTCGCTCATGTAATCAATCACGGCTGTTTTATACGTTTGCACCCATTTGATGTCGAAGAACAGTCTTCCCGTTCTGCGGACGAAGAAATCGGCAGGTGTCGCAGCCATTTCTTCTTCGATGCTGTAAGCCGCTTCCGCCAAAATGTGAACCGGAATCTGGCGTTTTTCCGCTTCGTCTTTCAGACCTTCAATCCGGCTGAATACATTTTCAACGTTAGAGCCGTATCTGATGGCTAACTGCTTAGCGGTTTCCTGTGATAAACCGATTTTCAAGCCGTCTTTTGTCTTTGCTTCCACAAATGACTCGAAGTTTTTAGAGCCGCCGACATGTCCGCCGGAAATCGGCATCGTCTTCGTCTTGCAGCCGCCGAAGTCCTGGCCGCCCTCTTCTTTCAAGCGGTCGCGGACAAGATCGACAATGTGCTCAGCCATTTTACGGTAGCCCGTCAGTTTTCCTCCGGCGATCGTAATCAGGCCTGATTGAGATGTCCAGATTTCATCTTTACGGGAGATCTCAGACGGGTCTTTCCCTTCTTCGTGAATAAGCGGTCTGAGGCCGGCCCAGCTTGATTCAATATCGTCCGCCGTAATGTTCAGTTCCGGGAACATATAATTGATGGAGCTGACGACATAATCGCGATCCTGCACCGTCATGCGCGGGTGCTCAAGTTTTTGTTTGTAAACCGTATCGGTCGTACCCACGTATGTTTTTCCTTCACGCGGAATGGCGAACACCATCCGGCCGTCCGGCGTATCAAAGTACACCGCCTGTTTAAGCGGGAATACGGATTGGTCGAATACGAGATGGACCCCTTTTGTGTGCTGAAGATGTTTTCCGCTTTTGCTGTGGTCTTTTTCTCTCAGCTCGTCGACCCACGGACCTGTCGCATTGACGATTTTTTTGGCGTAAACTTTGTATTCCTTGCCTGACAGCAGATCTTCAATTAAAACGCCGACAACTTTTCCTTTTTCATAAAGCAGTTCTTTCACTTTAGAATAGTTGACAGGCTCCGCACCGAATTTAACGGCTTCTTTCATGACTTCAATCGTCAGTCTCGCATCGTCCGTCCGGTATTCTACATAATAGCCTCCGCCTTTTAAGCCGTCTTTTTTGACGAGCGGCTCTTTTTGCAGCGTTTCTTTAGCAGACAGCATGCTTCTGCGCTCTGATTTTTTTACTCCCGCTAAATAGTCATACACACGCAGGCCGATGGAAGTAGAGAATGAACCGAACGTGCCGCCTTTATGAAACGGCAGCAGCATCCATTCCGGCGTCGTGACGTGCGGGCCGTTTTCGTACACGATGGCACGTTCCTTACCGACTTCTGCAACCATTTTGACTTCAAATTGCTTCAGATAACGCAAACCGCCGTGGACAAGCTTTGTGGATCTGCTTGATGTGCCGGCCGCGAAATCCTGCATTTCGCTCAAAGCGACTTTCATTCCCCTTGAAGCAGCGTCAAGCGCCGTGCCGGCACCCGTAATACCTCCCCCTATAATAAACAGATCGTATGTTTTTTTAGTCATGTCTTCCAGCATATGATCCCGTTCCAAACTTGAAAATTGGTGATTCATCATTACGTTTCCTCCTTGTTGTCACGGTATAGAAAAAGAGACCACAACAGCCAAAGCGCAGTTATCACTTTGGTGCTGTGGTCTCTCCTCATCTCAGGACCGTTCCTATTAACTTGTTTTCAGTATACCACATTTTTATCTTATTTAAAAGCCATAGCTGCATTTACTGCTTTTTTCCATCCGCCGTACAATTCATCGCGTTTTTCATCTTCCATTTCCGGTTTGAATTGCTTATCAAGGTTCCATTGATCAGCGATTTCAGTGCTGTCCTTCCAGTAGCCGACAGCGATTCCGGCCAAATACGCGGCACCGAGCGCCGTCGTTTCATTAATTTCCGGACGTTCGACCGGCACATCAAGCAAGTCGCTTTGGAACTGCATGAGGAAGTTATTTTTTACCGCTCCGCCGTCTACACGCAATGTTTTTAAAGAGATGCCTGAATCAGCCTCCATGGCATCAAGCACATCTTTCGCCTGATAAGCGAGAGATTCAAGCGTAGCCCGGATAAAATGCTCCTTCGTCGTTCCGCGTGTCAGGCCGAAAACTGAGCCGCGCACGTCACTGTCCCAGTACGGTGTGCCTAATCCGACGAAAGCGGGCACGACATAAACACCGTCAGCGGAATCCACACGCTCTGCGTATGTCTCGCTTTCTTTTGAATCTTGGAACATCCGCATGCCGTCTCTCAGCCATTGGATGGCAGAACCTGCGACAAAGATGCTTCCTTCCAGTGCATACTCGACTTTTCCGTCTAATCCCCAGGCGATTGTCGTCAGAAGGCCGTGATCAGAAGTGATGGCTTTTTCTCCGGTATTCATCAGCATAAAGCAGCCTGTGCCGTATGTGTTTTTCCCCATGCCTTCTTCAAAGCACGCCTGACCGAACAGCGCAGACTGCTGGTCTCCGGCCGCTCCCGCAATCGGGATGTTTTTACCGAAGAAATGATAATCAACCGTTTTCGCGTACACATGAGAAGACGGTTTCACTTCCGGCAGCATTGATTTCGGCACGCCTAAAATATCAAGCAGCTCGTCATCCCATTTTAATTCATGTATATTAAACATCAGCGTTCTTGAAGCGTTGGAATAATCCGTTACGTGCGCCGCCCCTCCGGACATTTTCCAGATGAGCCATGAATCAATCGTTCCGAACAGAAGATTTCCGTTTTCCGCTTTTTCCCGCGCGCCTTCTACATTGTCAAGAATCCATTTGACTTTCGTTCCTGAGAAATAAGGGTCGATCAAAAGTCCCGTTTTTTCTCTGAATGTATCATTATATCCTTTTTCACGAAGCTCTTCGCAAATGCCGGATGTTTGTCTCGATTGCCACACAATCGCATTGTATACCGGCTTTCCGGTATCTTTATCCCATACGACCGTCGTTTCCCTTTGGTTCGTGATGCCGATGCCGGCAATTTGATCAGCGCTGATTCCGGACTCGGAGATCACAGTCGCGATAACGGCGAGCACCGATCCCCAAATTTCGTTCGCATTGTGCTCCACCCAGCCCGGCTGAGGGAAATGCTGTGTGAATTCCTTTTGAGCGGAATGCACGATTTTTCCTTCTTTATTAAAAAGAATCGCTCTTGAACTTGTTGTGCCTTGGTCAATTGATAAAATATAGGTCTCCATGATGCCGCTCTCCTTTTTAAATATATTCAGAATTTGATAATGTTTTCTGTGATTGAGATTTCTTGGTATAAATATAGAGTATGAAAAGCACTACAACCATTATAACGCTTACAAACCAAAAGCTAGGTGTCACATTTCCTTTAAACGCGGCATTGTAAAATACGCCGCCGAACGCACCGCCCATGATCGGACCAACTACGGGAATCCAGGCATATTTCCAATTGGACGGCCCTTTTTTCGGAATCGGCAGAAAGGCGTGAGCGATTCTCGGCCCCAAATCCCGCGCAGGGTTGATCGCATATCCGGTCGTCCCTCCAAGAGAAATCCCGATGGCAACGATGAGGAATCCGACAATCAGCGGGTTCAGCCCTTTTGTAAATTCATTCGCTCCGATTGCCAAAATGCCGAGCACAAGCACAAACGTACCAATGACTTCACTTATCATATTCCCAAATGTATGAGGAATACTCGGGCCGGTCGAGAAAACGCCCAGTTTAGCGGCCGGATCATCCGTCGCCTTCCAATGCGGCAGATAATGAAGGAACACAACAACCGCACCGATCATTGCTCCGATCATCTGTCCCGCAATATAAACAGGAACCTCTTTCCAAGGAAAGCTGCCTTCAAGCGCAAGGCCTATCGTTAAAGCCGGATTCAAGTGGGCGCCGCTGATGCTGCCGACGGCATATGCCGCCATGGCTACTCCCAATCCCCAGCCGAATACAATAACAATCCATCCGGATTGGTATGAAAGCGATTTCTTTAAATTGACTCCCGCACAAACGCCGCCTCCGAAAATAACAAGCAGCATTGTACCGATTACTTCTCCCCAAAATGCTGTCATCATCATTCCTCCTAAATGACATAATAGCAGGTTTGACAGAGTTATAGAGAATAAAAAACCCACAACAAACCGCTTTACGCTTTATTGCTTCCGTAAAGAGCTGTTGTGGGTCTCCGGGTCTCCATCACATAGTATTAACCTAGGTCTATTGTAACAATGGGTGTAAGCGGTGTCAATCTTTTTTTGTCATAGAATGTTCATATTTAGCCCATAGTTCGGTGTCTGAAGTTGTCACGGCCGTGGCTCCTGCCTGCAAGGCGTTTTCAACGTCCTGCTCCGTGCGGATGAAGCCGCCGGCAAAAATCGGAATCCCCGTCATTTCTTTAATTTCTCTGATTAAAGTCGGAACGATGCCCGGGAGAACCTCGATAAAGTCAGGCTTATGCTTTCCGACGAATTCCATACTTTTCTCCATGGCGCTTGTATCCAAGAGAAACAGACGCTGGATCGCGTATATTTTCTTTTGTTTCGCTTTGACGATGACTGATGATCTCGTCGAAATGATGCCCGCGGGCCGGATATCCTGGCAAATGAACTCCGCACCGTATTCATCATGCTTAATGCCGTGAATTAAATCGACGTGAACCATCAGAAGTTTTCCGTGTTTTTTCGCTTCATTCACGACACCTTTTAATTGACCGAGGTGGATATCTAAAATGACGCCGTATAAGAACGGACTTTCTAAAAATGCATCGAATTGCTTCATGTTCCGGATTGCCGGTAGAATCTGCTGGTTGTGAAAACTCATGTTTTACTCCTTTACATTAAAAATCAATGCTCAGCACGCTTTCCTTTACGGTCGAAATGATGAAAGAGAGCTCCTCGTCCGACAGGCAAAAAGGCGGAGACAGCTGAATGACATTATTATATCCCGCTACAGTATCGCCATTTTTCCCGACAAGCAGGCCTTTTTCTCTGCACGCGGTGATGACGTGCTGCACAAGGGCGGCATCAGCGGGTTCCTTCGTGATTTTGTCCTTGACGAGCTCAATGCCGGCAAGAAGGCCCTTGCCCCGTACATCTCCGACCGCCGGATGTTCTCTGAGCGGCTCAAGCTCACGGAGCAGCCTTTCTCCAAGCTCCCGGGAACGGGCGATCAGATTTTCGTCCTCCATCAATTGCAGGTTTTTCAAGGCCAGGGCGCAGGCTGCCGGATTGCCTCCGAATGTATTCACGTGCCGGAAGCGGCCGTACGGCTCACCGCCCGAATACGCCTCAAAAATCTCCCGTTTTACTGCCGTTGCCGACAGCGGCAGATAAGCGCTCGTAATGCCTTTTGCCATTGTGACGATGTCCGGTGAAACGCCGTAATGCTGAAATCCGAACGGCTCTCCCGTGCGGCCGAAACCGCAAATGACTTCATCACTGATCAGAAGCGCGCCGTGGCGGCGGCAAATGTCCTCTACCTTTGCCATATACCCGTCCGGGGGCATCAGTATCCCTCCGCCTGTAATAATCGGTTCCATAATAACGCCGGCAATCGTTTCGCTTAACTCCCACGTCATGATCCGGTCGATGTCATGCGCGCTTTCCAATGTGACGGCATCGCCGGGATTCCGATAAAGATCAGGCGGCGCCGCGTGCAAAAAACCTTGTGAGAGCGGCTCATATTTATACTTTCTCTGCGCCTGGCCGGTAGCGGCGAGCGCCCCCATCGTATTGCCGTGATAGCCTCTGTACCGGGAGATGAATTTGAAGCGGCTGTGATCGCCGTTTTCAATGTGGTATTGGCGGGCAATTTTGAACGCGGTTTCATTTGCTTCCGATCCGCTGTTGGAAAAGAAGATTACATAATCGCCGCCGAGCCATTCATTCAATTTTTCTGCAACCTCAATCGCAGGTTGATGGCTTTGGGTCAGCGGATAATAAGGAAGCTCCTTCAATTGGCTGTAAGCCGCATCGGCAAGTTCCTTTCTCCCATATCCGATATTGACGCACCACAGGCCTGACATGCCGTCCAAATACCGTCTGCCGTCAATGTCCGTAACCCAGGCGCCTTCCCCTTTTTGGACGATTATGCTGTCATCCGGCTCCGCCCCTTTCATCGCGTGCCAAATCAGCTCTTTATCCTTTTGTTTGAGTGACTGATTTTTTTGTACATGTTCCACACCGCTCATCTCCCTTTCAATATCATTGCACTGTATCGAAAGCTGCCCGGCTTCTGACGCCGATTCTCTTGGTGAAGTTTTCCTCTTAATAAGAATATAAAGGCGCGGCATGGGCGAGTCAATAAAGCGGCGGCAATTAAAAAAACGCTTTCTCCCAGAAAGCGAAAGGGCTACAAGAGCATATCCCGAAACCGGGGCCGGTGCAAGTGTTTTTATAAAAAACCCGCCCCTTAAGCGGAGCGGGCGTTTTTTTTATTTAAGATGCGTAATCCGGTAAATATCTTTGCGCCGGTCTTTCAGCTGGCGCACGGTTCCGTTTTCACGCTGCCTTCTTAAGATTTCAAGGTCCACGTCCCCGATCACGACCATTTCGATATTCGGATTCGTTTCACCGACGATTCCGTCTCTGGCAAATTCAAAATCAGACGGAGCAAAAATGGCTGACTGCGCGTATTGAATATCCATATTTTCTGTTTGCGGCAGGTTTCCGACCGTACCCGAGATGACGGTGTAAATTTGGTTTTCAACCGCTCGCGCCTGAGAGCAGTACCTTACGCGCAAGTAGCCTTGGCGGTCTTCAGTGCAGAACGGCGTAAAGATCATTTTCGCCCCTTGATCCGCGGCAATTCTCGCAAGCTCCGGAAATTCGATATCGTAACAGATCTGAATGGCGATCTTTCCGCAGTCCGTATCAAATACGCGCACCCTGTCTCCGGCGCTGATGCCCCACCATTTCCGCTCATTCGGCGTAATGTGAAGCTTATATTGTTTTTCAATCGTGCCGTCACGTCTGAATAAGTAGGCGATGTTATAAATTTTCCCCTCTTCTTCAACGAAGTGGGAGCCGCCGATGATGTTGACGTTATATTTCACCGCGAGATCTGTAAAGAGGCTGATATAGTCCTCGGTATATTCGGTAATCCTCTGAATGGCCAGACTCGGAGAACGCTCCTCGAGGAAAGACATGAGCTGCGTCGTGAAAATTTCCGGGAACACCGCGAAATCAGATCTCGCATCGGAAGCCACATCGACATAATATTCAACCTGATTGGCAAATTCCTCGAAGGAGTAAATCTTTTTCATTTCATATTGAATGACGCAGATGCGCACCGGAAATGCCGATTTGTAATAGCGCTTCGACTGCGGCAGGTAATCGACATTGTTCCATTCCATTAATGTCGCATATTTTATGGACGCGGTGTCATCCGGGAGATAATTCGGATTGATCCGCATGAGCGTAAATCCGTTCATCAGCTGGAAAGAAAGCACCGGATCATAAATCTGATGGCGCGTCACCTGTTCGACATAGGCTCTCGCCGTCATTTCTTCCGCATACTTATGATAATTCGGAATCCGCCCGCCGATAATGATGCTTTTCAGATTCAATCGTCTCGCTAAGTCTTTTCTCGCCTCATACAGCCGGTGTCCGATTTTCATCCGTCTGTATTCCGGGTGAACCATTACCTCAATCCCGTACAGATTCAATCCGTCCGGGTTGTGGTTCGTGATATAACCGTCGTCTGTAATGTCCTGCCACGTGTGGCGGTCATCATATTCATCGAAATTGATGATCAGGCTTGAGCATGAACCGATAATTTCCCCTTCATACTCGGCGCAAAACTGACCTTCTGGAAAGTGCGCGAGATGGCTGATTAAATGCTCAGGCTCCCACGGCTCCATCCCCGGAAAACAATCCTTTTGCAGCTCAATAATTTTGTTGATATCTTTCTCTTCCATATTCCGGATGACCATTTTCTTTTCAAAACGGGTCAGATCAAGTTTCTCAGACAATGCTGCTTCCCCCTGCCGGTTCGTTTTGATCGTTCAATCGCTGTAAGAGTAATTCAAGTTCCATTTCAGCCATCGATTCCAGTCTGTGATCGTACTCTTCAAATAACAGGGCGCTTGTTACCTTATTCGGGACGATGACACATTTCATGCCGGCCCGTTTGGCTGCGATTGAGCCGTTGACCGAATCCTCAAAGGCCAGACATTCAGATGGTTCAACGCCTAAATGTTCCGCAGCTTTCAGATAGAGCTCCGGATTCGGCTTCACTTCTTCTACGTCGTCAGCCGTCTGAATCACTTCAAATTCATCAAACAGGCCTAATTCCTTCAGATGGCCCGATACCCATTTAAAATCTGAGCTGGACGCGAGCCCCACTTTCAATCCTAATTCTTTTGCCGCGGCTAAATAAGCCTCCACCCCGGGACGCGCCGTTTCCGTCTTCATCCGCTGTTCGAAGCGCCCGCGCCTGATCGCCGTCAGTTCATCATGATCGAGCTTTCTTCCCAGCTGCTCCTCTAAATATGCGAACGGCTTAAACCCCGCGGCCGTTCCGATCACCTTTCCCCAGACGGATAAAGGCAATGTTGAACCGTGTTCTTCAAACATTTCCTGCAGCACTTCATATTCATGGGTTTCTGTATCTAAAATTAACCCGTCAAAATCAAAGATTAATGCTTTTATCAATGGTTACAGCTCCTTTAGTTAAACGTACTGACCTATGTATACACTATACCGTGAATTTCTTTCGCGTTCAAAATGTAACATTCTGACGGAAAGAAGAGCCTGCATAAGTGCAAGCTCTCTTCATCCGTTACTGTGTGTTTTGACTGGAAATATTGGAAAGAGCCGCTCCCGCAGACTCATTTGAACGCTGATCAACCGCTAAGTCTCCAAGCGCAACGATCCCGACCAGATGATTTTGATCGACAATGGGAAGGCGGCGGATTTGGTGTTGGGCCATCAGATGTGACGCCTCTTCAAGACTCATTTCCGGGTTTCCGGACACAACTGCAGAAGACATCACGTGTGAAACAGGTGTTTGGCCGTCGCGGCCTTGAGCCGTTGTTCTCAATGCGATATCACGGTCTGTCAGCATTCCTTTTAATTCCCCTCCGTCAACGACGGGAATTGCTCCGACATTATGCTGGTGCATCAGCGCAGCCGCTTCCTGAATCGTTTGATTGGGAGAAACGGTAGCCACGTGGGTAGTCATTGATTGTTTGATTGAACTCATTGTAAAGCACCCCTTTCGACATTTATTATGCTCGGGGATTTGTCTCATTATAAAGGGAGTTAGAGGAAAGAAATTGTGGTATCATGTCAAGGAAGCAAAAAAGAGCCTGTCAAAAGGCTCTTTATACCCGTCAGATCAGCCTTCTGTGACCGCAGGCTTCTGATCCGGCCCCTGTCTCGAAATCATCATAGGTAAAGGGAAAATTCATTCCGCATTCGTTCAGCAAAGCGCAATTTTTATCAAACAGCGCCCGCTCTTTGACGTCATATACCGGGTGCGGCTTTGACAGCATGATATGTACCGTTTGCAGACAAGCCATAATTTGAAACGCTTCTTTTAAAGTTCCTTGGTAACGTTGGTTTTGTAATGATAATACGCCCCTTTTTTTAAAGCGCTGAATTTCCAGTTCGGAGAAATAAAGAGGAAAGACATTTTGAAACAATTCAGAGGAAAGCTCTTGTATCGCGCTTTCTTGTCCGTCAGTCGCTGCGTTCACAATTCTCACATCAATCACCTTTCTTGCCATGTGAATATCCTTAATCTTTATCAAGAATAGCATAGAAAAAAACGCGAAAGCTAAGGTAAGTGTTTCCTATTGAAACAGCCGCTTTCCGCTTGAAAAGGAGCTTGATGATATGAAACAAAATGACCGCGGTCTGGAACTTCTGATTACGGAAAAGCACGCCGGACAATGGCTGTTTTCAGTCCTGAAATCTGAATTCCAGGCGTCAAAACCCGTAATTACGGAATGGATGAACCAAGAAAGCATTCAGGTGAATCGAACACCCACGAAAAACAACATCATACTGAAAACCGGAGATCGCTTATTCATTGATCTTCAGGAAAAAACGGGTTCTTCGGTGACTCCGGAATACGGAGAGCCGGACATTTTATTTGAGGACAATCATATGCTGATTGCAAATAAGCCGGCGGGAATGCCGACTCATCCAAATGAAGAGGGTCAGACCGGCACCCTCAGCAACCTGATCGCTTACCATTTTCATATCAACGGCGAGCAGGCGAAAGTGCGCCACGTTCACCGTCTTGACCGTGACACGTCAGGCGCGGTCGTTTTCGCGAAACACCGCCTGGCCCATGCAATCCTTGACCGTCAGCTCGAAACCAAAACATTAAAACGCACCTATATCGCCGCGGCGGAAGGAAAAGTGACGCCTAAAAAAGGCACGGTTGACTCGCCGATCGGCCGCGACAGGTCACATTCCGTCAGACGGCGCGTCTCACCCGGCGGACAAGCCGCCGTCACCCATTACAAAGTGAAAGACTATCATCCCGGTGCGCAGCTTACATTGGCAGAGCTTGAACTGGAAACCGGGAGAACACATCAAATCAGGGTTCATATGGCAAGCATCGGCCATCCGTTGGCGGGCGATGACCTGTACGGCGGAAGCAGGACGCTGTTTCACAGGCAGGCGCTTCACGCAAAAAAAGTCAGTGTCGTCCATCCGATCTCAGGAGAAGAAATCGTTGCCGAGGCGCCGATGCCGGCTGATCTGGCTCATTTTACCGAAACGTATTTTTCTTAAACCGGGTCGGCATATATAATATATCGTTTCGGCGCATTTCCAATGTAAGAAAACGGGTAGCAAGTGGTCAGGATCAGTTCCTCCCGCTTGTGCTGAAGGGTGATGACAGATGTATCATCCCGGCTGACGATTTTTGTACGGCTGATTTTATAAGAAAACGTGCCGTAAGACAAAATCACGTTCAGTCTGTCTCCTTTTTTCAATTCGCCGGTCCGGCGGAACACCGTGTCCCTGTGGCCGGATAACACAATTTGGCCGTGATCGCCCGGATAATAGCTGTCCTTATAATGTCCGACGCCTTTTGCTAAATCATCTGCGTCAGTCCCTTCCACGATCGGGAGCTCAGCGTCGATTTCAGGGATTTCTAAAATGCCGCTTGCCTCACCCGTTTCGGGGTGAAATTCTTTTTTGCGCTGTGTCAGCACAGCGCTTTTTGTTTCGTTCTTTTCCAAGACAGGTTCTGTTGCTTTTTTTGCTTCTTCAAGCGAATGGTTCGTTTTCATATGTGAATCAATGATCTTCCAGCTTCCGTAACATGTGATGATGATACCGACGATGATGACGAGAAGCGGAATATGTTTCAGTTTGTTCATCGTGTGCGGGTTCCCCTTTTCTTTCTGAAAAGCCAATATACGCCGGCACCCGTGATCACCAGGCCGGCCAATGCCGTCTGATGGCTGCCCGCTGAAGTATCAGGCAATGGGCGGCCTTTTTGTGTGCCGCTTTCAGTCTGATTTGTGCTTTGTTCCGAATTTGCGGCAGACGCCGGACGGGATTCGGGAATTGACTGCACTGTATCAGATGCTGTTTCTTCTACGACAGGACGTTTAGTTTTTTTGGTTTGATCAGGCTGATCTGCCGCATCCGGTTTTTAGCGGGTTTTTCCGCTTGAGGTTTTTCTCCTTTATCAGGCCTGGTGCCGCCCGGTGTTTCCCCGCTTCCCGGCTGATTGCCGGTGTCATCAGGTGTTTCGGCGGCTGATGCCGTGCGGATGCGGCCGTCGGTTTGATAAGAAATCGGCGCGGAAAAGCTTTTGACATAGTCTACTGTCGCTTCCAAATCCTCAGGCCCCGTCACCCGATTCTTGCCGAGTTTCCCGATCGGACCGTATTTTGCCCCCGCCGCCGTCGCCATAAATTGATTAACTGTTACTGTATATCCTTTTTCGGGCTGTATGTCTGTCCCGTCCGCCATTTTCATATCAACCGCTTGTCCGGTTTCCGGGTTCCATGTATAGGAAAATCCGCTGATGCTGTAATCCGGTCCGTACACCGGAGAAATTTGCGCGTTAATGATCTCCCGCAAATCTTTTCCTTTGATTTCAAGCTTCGTCAGCACATTGCCGAACGGCTGTATATTATAAAGGTCTCCCCATGTGATCGGCCCTTTTTTTAAGCCGTCCCGGATGCCTCCCCCATTCATAAGTGCAAAATCGGATTTCATCTTCGCTTTCATACCGTCGGCAATCAGATTTCCGAGAGCCGTGTCGCCGTCATTTGAATACCCGCCCTTTATATCATGGGCCGCTTCCCCGACCGCTTCGCTGATAATCGGTTTCACTTTCTCTTCATATTTGCTTAATATGCCTGCCGCAGCCGGGTCAGGCTTGATTTTACTTTGATCGATATATTGGATTTCCGCTGATTTTTTCACGATATCCTTCGACTCTTTATCAAGTTCAAGATCGGCGATACCGATTGCTTTTCCGTATTCAAATGCCTGCACGATCAGCTTGCCGTCGATTTCTCCGTTTACGACTTTATGATTGTGCGCGGCGAAAATCACATCAATCTCTGAGTCTGTTCCGCTTGCAAGCTTTGCGGATTCTCCCGTGATTGCTGAGCCATTTTGTTCAGCAGACATATGGGCGAGCACGGCGATTGCTTTAATTCCTTTTTTCTTCAGGTCAGCGGCGGCGTCATTGACGGCCTTTACCTCATCCGTAAACGTAATATCTTTAATTCCGTCCGGGATGACCATGCCTGCCGCCGATCTGGTTACAACCCCGATAAATGCGACCGGAATTCCGGAAACGTATTTAATTTCATACGGCGGCAGAAAGGACTCCCCTGACTTCAGTTTACAGTTGGCGCAGACGAGCGGGAAATTTTGGCCGTCATAACCGCTTGTCCCCTTACCGTCCGGATGATCTCCTCCATTGATGATCCGTTTAAGCTCATTCGTTCCTTCATCGAATTCGTGATTGCCGACAGTTCCGACATCAAAACCGATGTCTTCCATCAATTCTACTGTCGGTTCATCCTGAAAAAGGGCTGACACGGGAGAGCTGCCCCCGATCATATCGCCCGCATGCACGACAAAGGCGTGTTCTTTCTCGGCTTTCGCCTTTTTAATGTACGCTGCGGCGTAGTCCATCCGCCCGAACGTGCCATCCGGTTTACCGTCTCCGTTAAGGTCAAGCTCATATTGCTGATCAATTTTTCCGTGCAGATCATTCATGCTGATGATTCTGAGCGGGACACGGCCGGAGTCTTCAGTCTGCCGTTCTTTATACGCTTTATCCATTCCAGCTTCATTCAGTGATCCTGCTTGTCCGATTGCTTCCGCATCTTTCACGCTGAACATCATAAAACAAACCGTCAGCAAACAGCACGTAAGACGCATACCCCTTTTTTTCTTCATTTATTTCCCCCCTGTCTTCTAAGAAATACGTTAGCTTATTTTCTTAAAAATCACATCACTTTTTTGTAAAGATTGTCTTCACTGGCGCAAAATAGTAAATAATCCCCACGTAACGAAACAGGACTTGATGTATAACGGATCGGCTTTTTTCACATCTTAATGATGATTTGACATGAAGGAGGAAAACAACCAGTGGAACAGCAGCAGAATCAGCAGCAGCAGCAGCCAGTAAATCAGGGGATCCCGGGTTCACCGCAAGTGAATCACGGAGGACATGAGCTTTTCGATATGCATGAAGTGCTGGCCGGAACAGTCGGCGTTTTGGATCAATTTATGATGCTCAGACAATTTATACAGGATCAGCAGCTGGCCGACATCCTTGACCGCCAGTATCAATTCATTCTCGGACTCTATAATCTGACGGCAGAATGCTTTAAGACCGGCCAAAAGCCTTCTCAGGAAACGTCGACATATATGATGAAGGAACAGAACCAGGCCGTCTACGGTATAAAACCGACTCAGCCGAAAAAACCGAATCAATCATTAAATGATGTCAAAGATCTCGGGATCAGCGGCCATATGCTCGGCCTGATTAAAGCTCAAGCTTCTCTCTTGACGATGAGCTCGCTTGAAATGACCAATCCCGTCACAAGAAGAGTGCTCTCCGCGCAAATTCAGCAATATGTCGAAATGGCGTTTGAAATCTTCTTATACCAAAATAAACACGGTTATTATCAGGTTCCTCAGCTCAATGCACAAGATATGCAGACCATGCTGAATTCATTTGCACCGGCCCAGGGACAGCCGCAAATGCCTCCGATTAAAGGACAAATGGGACAGCAGCAGCAAAACCTCCATTGATTAAAAAACGGCGTTGGAAACCTGACTCTCCAATGCCGTTTTCTTTTTTTCATATGCTTTTATGAAATCATGTTCAAATTGTTTCAGGCTTTCTTTCGTAGCCGCTTCAAAGCCTTTTTCAAAATCCTGTGTTTCGGCGGTTTTGTTGATAATGGTTAAGATAATGCCTTCTCCGAATGTTTCGGTTAAGTCCTTTATCATATAGAAGCTTTGCAAATAGACATCCGTTTCATATTCCATACGCGATTTCTGCCATTTTCGGTCGGTCGTTAATTGATCAAACGGCACGACGGAAAATGCAATCGGATCAATGACTACATCATAATGCGCGACCCACTCGCTCAGCCCCTCATGAAACCAAAGCGGAAATACAGACGTATCCGTCCCCAATTGCCGCGTTTTTTGATGAAACGCATAGTGTGTATATTCATGTATAATCAATTGCTTATACATGAAAACGGCCAGCTCATCTTTTTTCAAAAGCTGTTTTTTCTCTTCAGGCAAAAGCCCCATCATCTGCTCCTGTTCTGAATAAAAACCGACTACATTTTTCAATCCTGAATATTGCTCCATTTCAGCTTCATCCGAAAAGAAAATGAGTTCAAGCGGCGCTTCACCTTTATAGCCGACAATGATTTGATTGATACGCTTTGCGTGGTCCAGCGTAAGCTTGGTCAGATCCAAGAGCGGCTTTTCATCCGCCGTATAGTAAATCGCTGTATGTTTGTAAATTTCTTTATCCATGTGTTCAGTCACTTGTTCCTTCGTCGGAACAGAGCGGCTGTTTTGGCCTGACAGGATGTACATCATACTTACTGAAACGGCTGAACTGACAGCCAATATGACAAGGACTCCGCACAGGATCAGAGTGAATACCGCCCGTTTCCCCATGCCGTCACGCAAACAAGCTCCCCTCCCCGATCCTTTCATTTTCATCTCATTCTTTACTTTATGCTCAGGAGCGCTGGGTCGTGACGGCAGATAAAATAAAAAAGCCGCAGCAAATGCGGCTTTTCCATTCATTTATTTATTGGGGTTTGGGAATACACGCTGCACCATTTGACCGAATTCATCAAACAGACCGGATACAGGATGTCCGTTTTGGATTCGTTTTCCGTAGCCTTGCATACGTTCAACGAAGTCCGGGTTCGCTGATACATATACAGTCCGGACATGTTTATCGGCTGATTTCACCTTATCGGTAATCTTATTTTTTAAATGGTTGGCGATGGCGCCTTTTTGTCCGTTTGTCAGAACAACGGCTACATAAGCGCTGTTTCCGGCAACGATCACAGTCGCATTTTTAACTTCTTTTAAATCAGTCACCTTGTCAGCGGCTTTATCAGCCACTCTCAGGTTACGATTGTCATTGTGATCGGTGTTTTGGTTATGACGGTTCACTGTATTCATATTTGTCGCACCGTCGTTAGGCGTGTTGCGGTAATTTACATTCTGGGTGTGGTTGTCATTTCGTTTTCCTTCTCCTTGGTTCCCCATACTGCACCCTGCGGTAATCAGCATCGGCAGAAGAAGGGCAGAGATAACTGCTTGCTTTTTTATCATGTGAATTCCTCCTTTCTCACTTTACGTATAGGTTTTTCTATTCGGCGGGATTTATACACGCCGTTTGCATTCTGAGCGGTTTGGATAAATATCAGAAGGAAAGGGAAAGGTAAGCGTAATCAATTGAATGAGGAGGGATTTAACTTGTTCAGAAAAAAAAGCGGCATCAGCCCGACAGCGCTGCTGATCGGATCATCGATTCTGATTGCAGCTTTATCACCCGAAATCCGCCGGAAAATCTCCGGAATGGTTTCAGGCAGAATGCAGCATAAAGATGGCACACACTCCATGCAGCCTGCTGACCTGATTCAACAGGCGTTCAGCGGGGAATCCGGCGGACAGCAGCACGCAGACAAAGCCCGGCATTCACAAACCGGCTCCTTGCAGCCTGCCGAGCTGATCAAACAGGCTTTCGGCGGCGAATCCGGCGGACAGCAGCACACAGACAAAGCCCGGCATTCACAAACCGGCTCCTTGCAGCCTGCCGAGCTGATCAAACAGGCTTTCGGCGGCGAATCCGGCGGACAGCAGCATGAGCAGACTTCCCGCAATCACGCCGGCTCATCCCATACGGACGGACAGGCAGACCGCAGCCGCAGTAAAGAAACTTCGCCGAAGCCTCACTATACCGAGCCGATTCACTTCGAAGAAAGCGCGGTAAATGTTTTAAATGACAGCACCGTGATGAATATGCTGGAAGAAATTGAACCCGGAAATCATTAGAAACGAAAAAAAATCCTTCATTCGTTCAACGATGAAGGATTTTTCGTTTTAGCGCTCTATCTCATATTTTTCTATAAGAGAATGAACCATCGATCTGCTTTTAAGCTTCTTCAGCTTCAATGACGATTGAGGAATCATTGTACACCGCGGTATCGGTTTCCTTCGTCATTTTACTTGTTAACAGCCCTGCGGTCATACTGCCGCTGACATTTAAGGCGGTGCGCCCCATGTCAATTAACGGCTCAATTGAGATGAGCAGCCCGGCAAGCGCCACAGGCATGTTCAAAGCGGATAGGACGAGAAGAGCCGCAAATGTCGCGCCGCCTCCCACGCCTGCTACACCGAATGAACTGATTGCCACGATGGCGATGACAGAGATGATAAATCCCGGTTCAAACGGGTTTTGTCCTACTGTCGGCGCAATCATCATCGCGAGCATCGCCGGGTAAATGCCGGCACAGCCGTTTTGACCGATTGATAAGCCGAATGAACCGGCGAAGTTCGCAATGCCTTCCGGTACGCCCATGCTTTTTTGTGTTTTAATATTGAGCGGCAAAGCCCCTGCGCTTGAACGGGACGTAAACGCAAACACCATAACCGGAAATGCTTTTTTCACGTATGTGATCGGATTTAAACCGCTGAACGTGATCAGCAGCAAGTGAATGATAAACATGGCGATAAGCGCGGCGTATGAAGCGATCACAAACATCCCCAGTTTCGCAATGCTGTCGATGTCGCTTGTCGCGATCGTTTTGGTCATAATCGCCAATACCCCGTAAGGCGTCAGTCTTAAAATTAATGTCACGACGCGCATAATAATCGCGTAAACCGCATCGACAATTCCGCTGAATGTCGCTGCGTGCTCCGGCTGCTTCCGTTTCACGCCCAGAAAAGCGATGCCGAGGAAAGCGGCGAAAATAACGACTCCGATGGTGGAAGTCGGTCTGGCTCCCGTGAAATCAAGAAACGGATTCCCCGGCAGAAGCTCAACGATTTGCTGAGGCAGCGTTTTGGCCGTCATATCCTCAGATTTTTGCTGCAGCTCCTGACCCCTTGATAACTCAGTGCTCCCCTGGTCGATATGAACGGCTTTCAGATCAAAGGAAAGCGCCGAAACAATTCCGACTGCCGCGGCAATTGCTGTCGTAGCGATCAAAATTCCGATGATCAGACCGCTGATTTTCCCGATGTTATGGGTCAGTTTAAGCTTCGTAAATGCGCCGAGAATAGAAATAAAGACTAGCGGCATGACGATCATCTGAAGCAATTTGACATAACCGCCGCCGGCAATATTAAACCAATCGGCCGTTTTTGTCACGACATGTGAGGCCGGCCCGTAAATCAATTGCAGCGCAAAACCGAATACAATGCCTAATCCGAGCGCGGTAAAGACACGTTTAGAAAAGGAAACGTGTTTTTTTTGCATCACAAACAGACCTGCTATAAACAAAAACAAAATAAAAACATGTAAGATTACAAATAAATTCTCCAAAACAGGTAAACACTCCCTTGCTCATTATCCTTAAACACTATATTACATCAATTCCGATCGGTCAAGTAAGGATTGACAATATATGTATTTTTATTGATTTTTCTCTTTTCTTTCCATCCTTTCTTTAGTAACTTATATAAGGGTGATTGTTATGCTGAAGGAACTGTTTCTTAATTTGACGATTTTAATCACATTTAATTATCTCTTCACCGTTCTTTTTAAAGAGTCGCTTTCACATAAAGAAGACCGTCCGATGTTTCAATTACTGAAGGGGGCGGTTTGCGGGCTTTTAGGGGTTTTTCTGATTGCTTTCGGCTTTTCTTACTCCGATTCCATCATTGATCTCAGAAATATCCCCATTATCATCGCCGCTCTTTACGGAGGCTGGGTGTCTACAGCAGCTGCCTTTTTCATTATCGTGGCAGGCCGTATCCTGATCAATTTCAATGCCAGCGCCATTTATTCTATCGCCGCAGTCGGCATGATTGCGATACTTTCTGTGGCCGTATTCAGAGGAAAAAAGCCGAATCACAAAAATGCGTTCGTTATGCTGCTCTTTTCAAATGTTATTATCACCCTGACGCTGCTGTTACTTATGCCTGAACAGCCTGCCGGGGCCCTCGTTTATTTTTGGCTCATTTCTACCTTGGGCGGAATGCTGTCGCTGTATATCATTAAACACGAAGCCGATGCCCGCCTTTTGTTCAAGCAATACAAGTTTCAAGCGAATTATGATTTTCTGACGGGGATTTTTAATAAGAGAAAATTCGAGGAAGTCTCGCGCGTTCTGTACGATCGGGCGTCTCAATCCCCCTCGTCTCAGCTCGCGCTTATTTATTTGGATATTGATCACTTTAAGCAGATCAATGATCAATACGGCCATTATGAAGGGGACCAAGTGCTGAAGGAACTGGGGGCGCGCCTGAGGCTCTTACTCAGCAGTTCTGATCCGTCAGCCCGCATCGGCGGGGAAGAATTTGCCGTGCTTATGCCCAATTGCACGTATACAAAAGGGCTTCACCTCGCAGAAGAAATCAGGCACACGATTGACGCGAACCCGATTCTGCTGACGAGCGGAGATACAATTCCCGTGACCGTTTCCCTCGGCATCGCGCATTATCCGACAAATACATCGGATCCTCAGACATTGCCCCTGATCGCGGACCGGATGCTGTACAAAGCGAAAACATCAGGGCGCAATCAAGTGTGCAGCACTGAAAAAAAAGAATGATCGCCCGAAGAGGAAATCATTCTTTCTTTTCAGTGAGAAAGCCGCCCCTCAGGAAAACAGGAATCAGGCTGCCCTCATATTCTTTTTCAATAAACGCCGCGGTATCATCTGATTGATACAAAGACAGGAGTTTTTGCATCCGTTCATCATCTTTATCCTCAGCCCTGACGGCGATCAGATGAATATACGCTTCCTTCATTTGCGCCGATCGGATCAGCGCGTCCTTCTCCGCATGAAATCCTGCTCTTTTCGCCTCGCTTTGACTGAGAACTGCTGCGTCAGCATGTTCCGCCGCCTGATAGGCGTTCTTTTTTGTTTCCGTTTTTAAGGTCAGATGCTTCGGGTTGTCCTTGATCATATCAGTTGAACCCGTACCGGTGAATCCCTTTTTCAATGTCATCAGTCCGGCCTCCTGCATGAGAAAAAGCGCCCTGCCGAAGGCCGCCGCTTCACCAGGCACGGCAATGACCGCTCCGTCCGGTATATCCTTCAGCCGTTTATGTTGCTTGGAATACACCCCCAGCGATGCCGCATATGTCGTTCCTAAAGGAGCCAGCTTCTTTTTCACATGAGGCGGCAAAGATTGAAAATAAGAAACGGATTGAAACGCATTGGCGTCGAGATCCCCGCCGGCAAGCGCCAAATCGGCCTCGGCATAATCCGAAAACGTTACCAAAGAGAGCTGCAATCCTTCCTCACCGGCTTTTTTCGCGACAAACTCCCAGATCGATTGATCAGATTCATTGATTCCGATAGTAATTGTCCGGTTCCCGTCAGGATAATGACATGAAGTAAGTGACATGATCAAAATGAAAAGAAACAGACTGTTTATAAGCCGCAGGTTCAAGTTGACCTACTCCCTATCTATTTTTATGTACAGAGGCTGCACCATGGTATTCGGGCTCATGATTACATACAATACCGATTAAAAAAGGGTTGTCAATTGCTTCCTTAAGAGGCTGCAAAGCGGTTTTTATCAGCTGAAAATGGGCTGTTCTAGTCTCAAATCAGATTTCCGTATCAGAGCGTTCTCCTCTTAAAACATGTTATTTCGAAAAAAGTTACATTTAGCAGTTGTTTTTTCTTCGAATTACTGGTAGAGTAAAGGTAATTATTTTTGTTCGAACTATCTTTAAGAAGAAAGTTTTGTAAGAGTTTTCGTCTTGGAAGTTTGTTTTAGAGCAAGAATAGTGAATTTAAGCGTTATGTCGCTTTAGGAGGAAATTTCATGTTAGAAGGTAAAGTAAAATGGTTCAACTCTGAAAAAGGATTCGGATTCATCGAAGTAGAAGGTCAAGACGATGTATTCGTTCACTTCTCTGCTATTCAAGGCGAAGGCTTCAAAACTTTAGAAGAAGGCCAATCTGTTTCTTTCGAAATCGTTGAAGGAAACCGCGGACCACAAGCTGCTAACGTAACAAAAGCATAAATTGTTTAAAAACCCTGCCGGTGTACGCCGGCAGGGTTTTTTTCATCTAAAACGAAAAGCTGTTTTGCAAAGGCAAAACAGCTTTTTTATATCAGGTGGCAATATCGCGTTTTAAGAAGACGCCGAATGCGAGCGCCAGAAAAATAACGAAGTAAATCACAAGCATCACAACCGAAAATGTCATCGTCATCCCCTCTACTAAAGGAGTCCCGTTCATATATTGAGACAAATCCGTATTGGCGAATAAAATATATTTGGTCCATTCAAATTTCGTGGCAAGAAATACAGTCGCCGTGTTTCCCATAACCAATAGAAAAATAGAAAATCCGACCGCTAATGAGCTGTTCCGGAATACCGCAGACAGCATAAACGCCATCGTCGCAAGCATAAAAGCGGAGACAGATTCATAGACATATGTTTTAGCGAGGAAGGCGATGATATTTTGCTCAAAAACCTGGCCGTCTTTGTATACGAGATGAACATCAGCCGCAGTATCTCCCCCTGTACCGAAAAAGACCAATCCCAACAGAGCGGAGCCGGCAAATAAAATCACAAGCATCAGCAGTCCGAACAGCAGCACCGTCATATATTTAGATAGCAAAATCTGAAAACGGCTGAGCGGACGGATGGCAAGCAGCTTGATCGTGCCCCAGTTGAACTCATTCGCCACAATGCCTGCGGCAATGATAATCGTAAACAGCCCGGTCAAAACAGTCATCATCGAAGAATCAGCTACGTATGACCACACTGTGTACCCTGTATCCTCAGGGATGTTATGATCCATACGGTATTGATTTATCGCGACATTCTGTTTCAGGTTATCAATGAGCGTCTGGTTTCCGGTTTCCTTCATCTGCTGTTTCATTTCTTTGTTTTCGGCCTGGAGCTCCTGTTTCCAATTCGGACTGGCTTCGCTCGAGGTGAAATGGTTTGACAGAAGCGCAAAACCGATCATCGAAACGCCTAAAATTACAATCATAGCCCACGTGCCGACGCGGCTGAAAATTTTTATCCATTCATTATAGATCAGCTTAAACATATTGAACCTCCTCTTTCGTCCCGCCGGTAATCTCCAAGAAACGGTCTTCCAAAGATTTTGTCATGATTTTCACTTCATATAAGCGGATGTTTTCACGGACGAGCAGTGAAATCACATCAGGCACTTCCTGTTTTGACAGCTTGATCTCAATGCCGTTTGTCTTCTTCACACAGTCAAACTGACTCAGAACGGCAAGAGCCTCTTCTCTTTGTTCAATATGGAAGAAGTATGTATCTTTATCCTCTTTTCCTTCATCCCTTACTTTTTGAATATCGACAAGCTCCCCTTTTTGCAGAATGCCGATTCGGTCGCACATTAACTCCATTTCTGACAGCAGATGGCTTGAGACGATGACAGCCATTCCTTTTTCACGTGTCAGCTTTTTCAGATGGTCCCTGATTTCCCTGATGCCCGCGGGATCAAGGCCGTTTGTCGGTTCATCCAGAATCAGCACCTTAGGATTATGCAGCAGGCTTTGGGCGAGGCCGAGACGCTGTCTCATTCCGAGAGAGTAGGTTTTTACTTTGTCATGTATTCTGTCCTGCAACCCGACGAGCTCGATGACCTCATCTATTTTTTCTTTCGTAACGCCTTTTACCATCCTTGCGTACTGCTGTAAATTTTTATAACCGCTCAGGAATTTGTACAGCTCCGGGTTTTCCACGATGGCTCCGACGTGCCTGACCGCTTTTGCATAGTTTTTCGTAATGGATTCCCCGCAGATTACGATGTCTCCCTGAGACAGTTTCATTAATCCGACCATCATTCTGATCGTAGTGGTTTTCCCCGCTCCATTCGGCCCTAAAAATCCAAACACTTCGCCCGCCCGGACGGAGAAGCTCAGATCATGAATAATCGTTCGTCCTTTTATCGTTTTCTTTACCTGTTGCAGTTCTAATACCGTTTCCAATTAGAATCCCCCTTCTATTTCGTGCGCCTGCATGACGCTTCTGTACCATTGCAGCACGGACATTCCTTCCTGTTCCCGAATTTCTTCGACCTCGCGCCGTTCAGCGATTTTCCCTTTTATGAAAACCATCACTTCGTCTAACAGCGTCTCTATCTCGCCGATCTCATGCGTGGCGATGACGACGATCTGGCTGTCAAAATCAATATAAGATACGAGACTGTTGACAATCGATTCTCTGACCGCCGGATCAAGACCTGAAAACGGCTCATCCAGCAGAATGACGGATGCTTTTCTCGACAGGGCCAAAACGATTTTCAGCCTGCCCCGGCTGCCTTTGGACAGCTCTTTTATCTTCTGCTTCGCTGAAAGATTCATTTCCGTTAATAGGTTATGTGCTTTTTCCAGCTGAAAATCCGGGAATTGCGAATGATAAAATGTGAGCATATCACCGACGGTCGTCCGGGCGGAAAACATATCATGTTCGGTTAAATAAGCCGTACGAAACAGCATGTTCCTGCTTACTGCGCAGTCTCCGATCCGGACGGCGCCCGAGGTCGGGAACGCAAGCCCGGCAAGCATTTTAAGCGTTGTTGATTTACCGCTTCCGTTCGGCCCTAAAATTCCGTAGATTTTACCCGGAGACAATGAAAATGATACATCGCTGACCGCGAGCCTGCGGCCGTATTTTTTTGTTACGCGTTCAAAATCAAGATTCATCGTTTGCTTCCTCCGCATATTGTTTGATCCCGTCGATCATTTCCTCAGGAGATAGCCCCAGCTCCGCCATTTCCTGAATAAAGCGTTTGAAAACGTCTTTAGTCAGCCTGTCTTTCAGCTCCGCTTTCAGATCGGACCTTTCCGCTATAAAGGTTCCCTGTCCTCTTCTCGTCTCCACGATCCCCAGCCTTTCCATTTCACTGTACGTTCTTTGTATCGTATTCGGATTCACTTTCATCTGTACGGCCATCTCCCTTACGGACGGCAGTTTGTCCCCCGGTGAAAGCTCACTTCGGATCAGCCGGTAATATACACGATCGGCAATCTGCAGATAAATCGGCTTGGATGACTGAAATTCATTCTCCATCATTACACCTCAACCTTTCGATTCAGCAGCATAGAGGCCAGCGCGAGACAGAGCGCCGCAAGCACGATCACTGCCAGGAAGCTGAAAAGCGAGATGTGGACAGCCTTCAGCTCCACCGTCCAGCCGGTCAATTTTGTATAGTGAAAATCAAAATCCGCATACACTTTTACCGGCCATAAATCATGTTGAGATGAAGTGAAAGGCGTAATGATTTTATCGTCAATATAGGTCCAGACAAACGCAAGCACGATGCAGATCACCCAACGGAGGACGGGAACATGTTTTAATGAGTGAAAAACAGTCCAAAAGACGGCCACGATCACAGATAAATACGCTGAACTGATCAGCAGGTAAGCATTCAGTCCGGTTAATGTGCCGGCCAGGGGAATGGTGTGTTCCAGCGCTCCTTTTGCAGAAAGCATCCGGTACATCCAAATGCCGTAACCGGTCAGCGCCAGCTGCCCGATCAACTGATACAGCAGTGAGGCCGTCAGCTTGGAAGCCAGCAGATAAAATCCTCCATTCGGATTGTAAAGCCACAGCTGATTTTTTCCTTCTTTATGAAGGTGATAGTACATAAAAAGCGGCGCTACAAGAAATTGAAAAAACCCCATTGCCGTAAAAAAGCCGAAAATGACGAGCGGTTCTTTCTGACGGGCAGCGATGACGTGGGCTGCAAACGCCCAGCAAATCATGCCGCAAAGCCACACCGCGAGCCAAATCCATGAAACTTTCGCATCTTTTTTCAGCAAACCTAAAAACGATGTCATTCTTTCTCTCTCCATTCGGATCAAGTGTATGAGTAACATAGTACACTAGATCATCACGTATTACAATATCTTCAATAAAAAAAAGACAAATCCGCTCTTACGCAGATTTGCCTTTTCAATTACTTCTTTTTGTTTTTTAAGGAGAGCAGCGCATCACGATAGCTGCTATCCTGCATTTTACCGCCGCTATCAGGATCGTTTGGTTCCTGATCCGTCTCAGAAGTCTTAAACTTCTGAAGCGCCTGACGGTACACATCATCGCCCATTGTATTCTTTTTCTCACGGGGAGATTCAGATTTTACAACGACTGGAGCATGCTCGGCTGAGCGCTCCTCGGCCGGATCATGCTTTTCCGGCTGTTCGGCTGTAGTGCCGATCGCTTCTCTCTTTTCTTCTTTGACATCCTGTCCTGCAGAAGTGCTGCGGACATTGAATGTGATAAGAAGTGCAATCACAATGACAGCAGCAATAACCGCTATAATAATGGCCATATAACCCTCTCCTTACTGTCGTCCGGCAGTTAGATTACCTGTGACTTGGCTGACACGTCTGCCAAGCGCACGGCCTAATTGAAGGCCTTCTTCCGTCATCAGCACATCGCTGTCAACCGGGCATGTGACGCCCGCGCCGTAGTAAGAACCGTACAGCGCGTTTTCAGGAACGTTGCCGGGAAGTCCGACAACAATCATGCCTTGGTGAAACATAGGAGTGATCAGATTGTGCATTGTCATTTCTAATCCGCCATGTGTTGTCGCCGTCGTACAGAATACGGCGCCGACTTTATCAATCAGCTCGCCTTCAGCCCACAGATAGCCGAGTCTGTCGATCCACGCTTTTAAGCCTGAACTGATGGTGCCAAAGTGTCCCGGGCATCCCCAGATAATGGCATCCATGTCTTTCAGCTTGCGGATGTCTGCTTGATCGACATGGTCGATCAGGACTTCAGCCTCAGCGTTTTCTCGTGCTCCTTCGGCAATGGCTTCAGCAAGGTGTTTTGTATGTTCGCCTTCACTATCGTACACTACGTAAATTTTCATTCAGGAAACCTCCCATTCAGATGATTAAGATTCCTTCACTTCTTTAGGGGCCGGAAGCAATGACAGCTCCTCTTTTTTCTTCGCCCGCTGTTTGTCTTTCCGTACGTCACGCAAGAACAGGCTCAGGACTACGCCGATAACCGCAAAGATCGTCGCCCACATAAACGCGTCATTAATCCCCATAACGTTGGAATTAAGTGAAGCTGTTTTGTAGAGATAAGAATAAACGGTTTGTTTCGCCGCATCAAGCGACATGTTCATGTTGACCATTAAATTCGAAACCGCGCTTTGGAACGACTGCATGAAGCTTGGATCAGCCGTGCTTGTTTTATCCGCAATCTGCGAATAGTGCATTGTCGTACGGTTCGTATAAATCGTTGTGATCAAACTTGTTCCGATTGAACCGCTGATCTGGCGGAGCGTGTTGCTCATCGCCGTGCCGTGGCTGTTCAACCGTGCCGGAAGCTGGTTCATTCCGGCTGTCATAACAGGCATCATTAACAGTGACATACCGAATGCGCGGATGGCATAGACAAGCATAATGTGCGTGTAAGGTGTGTCAATTGTCAATTTTGTGTACTGGAATGTCGTTGCGACCGTGATGATCAGCCCGATAATCGCAAGCGGTCTCGGACCGATTTTGTCAAACAGAATACCGGAAATCGGTGACATGATCAGCATGACAATCGCGCCCGGCAATAGCAAGAGGCCCGATTGCAGCGCCGTAAAGCCGACTAAGTTCTGCAGGTAAATCGGAAGCAGGAACATTCCTGTGTAAAGCGCAACGGTAATAATGATGTTAATCACACTGGAAAGTGAGAAAATATCATATTTAAATACCCGGAAGTCGAGCATCGGTTTTTCAGAGCGCAATTGCTGAATGACAAACGCGGCAATCGCGATGACACCGACAATGACGGTAGACAGCACGATCGGATCTCCCCAGCCGTCGCTGCCCGCTTCACTGACTCCGTAAAGCAATGAGGCAAATCCGACAATGGATAGAATCGCACCCAAGCTGTCGAGTTTGATTTTTTGCGGTTCCACTAAGTTCTTAAAGAGGAAGAACGCTATGATAATAACGATTGCCCCGATCGGAACAAGGCCGTAGAACATAATGCGCCATGTGTAATGCTCGATGATCCAGCCGGAAAGAGTCGGTCCGACCGCCGGAGCAAACATCATCGCAAGACCGAAAATCCCCATTCCTTTCCCCCTGCTTTCAGGCGGGAAGATAAGCAGAATGGTTGTCATGACCAGCGGCTGCAGGATACCGCCGCCGACCGCCTGAATTAACCGGCCGATCAGCATGGTTGAGAAGTTAGGCGCGATTCCGCAGACTAACGTTCCCGCTGTAAAACAGAACATGGCTACGAGAAAGAGGCTTCTCTGTCCGAACCGGGTAATTAAGAACGCAGATAACGGAATCAAAACACCGTTGACCAGCATGTATCCGGTCGTAAGCCACTGAATCGTCGTCGCACTCACACCGAACTCGGTCATTAAGTGCGGCATCGCCACGTTAAGAAGCGTTTGGTTCAAGATCGCCAGGAATAACCCGGCCATAAGCACAATAAGCAATGTTTTAGGACTTTTTACTTGATTATCTGATTTAGCCACCTAAGACAACCTCCCTTCATGGTTTGATGACTGATCTGTATTATTCAGAGATTTTTACAGATGCGTTCATACCAGGAAGCACCTTGTCAGATGGGTTGCTGAGTGAAATTTTAACAGGAACTTTTTGCGTTACTTTTGTGTAGTTGCCGCTTGAGTTTGAAGAAGGCAGCATATCAAATGTTGAATTTGTCGCATAACCGATTTCTTCTACTGTTCCGTCAAATGTTGTATTAGGGTCGCCGTCAACAATTACGTCTACTTTGTTTCCTACTTCAATGTCTCTAATGTCTGTTTCTTTAATGTTTGCAGTGATGTAAAGGTGTTTCATGTCAATTTCCTGGGCAATTGTCGTACCGGCTTGCACCATTTGGCCGTTTTTCACTTCGTTTTTCACGATTGTTCCATCCATGATGGCTTTTACGTCAGCATTTTGCTGTCCTTTGATTTTTGCAACAACGTCGTTTTTGCTTACTTCTTTCCCCTCATCAAGGTTCCAGTCAGTTACTTTACCCGCAGCAGGAGCTGTGATAGCAGCCATGTCACCGGCAACTTTTGCTTCATCGGTTTTTACATAGTGTGTGCTTTGATAATAGTAGTAAGCACCTCCGCCTATAATTGCAAGAACAACAATCAAACCGATAATGTTGGTCAGAATTAAACGTCCTCTGTTCATTTTGTTTTCTCCTTTCGTTTCTTCCTCTATCATTTTGTGGAATGATGATAAAAATATGTGGGGATTTTTTTATTTTCCGTTTTTCACTGCACAGCCGTTTGCAAGCTTCGTTAAACTTTCCGCAAGCTTGCGCAGGTACTGCAGTTCAGCGGTATTGAGCTGCCGGTATAAGACCGCCGCTTTTTCGGCATATTGAACAGCAGCTTTCTTTAGAAGTTCTTCCCCCTCTTCGGTTAACTGAATCATAACAACACGCCGGTCGTCGTGATAGTCGCTCCGAACCATTAGGCGGCGCTTATACAGAATATCGGTCATTCTCGTGACAGACGCCGGTTTCAGATCAAGCGACAAAGCCAGCCTTGAAAGCTGCGTGCTTTTGCTCTTATGTATTTTGAACATCAGCAGATACTGCAGCACTGTAATATCAAAAGGTTCAAGAACTGTCTCCAGAATCATTTTCTGCTTTTTGTAAATCGATCTGGAAGTATCAAACAGTTGTTCAAAACTGAGCAAAGCGAGCTCTGATTCAATCACCGTATTTTCACCTCATTCCCTTAATAATAGTTCACAAGATAAAATATTAATAAATGAAAGAAGGTTTGTAAAGAGAAAAGTTTCATTTTTTAAGGATTTTTTTTATGCCGTTTTTTCTCTTTATTTTTAATTTAAAAAAGCCGGGTGAAGAACCGCGGCCGCACGATTCTTCACTCGGCTTTATATTTCATACGATGCTTTGCTTACACCGGATTCCTCATTTTTAAAAAAGCTTTTCAGCGCTTGAAATACGTCTGATTTCTGTTTCAGGATGTAGTATTTAAATTTATCATCTTTGACATTTTTATAGGCGGACATGAGGGTGGAATGCCTGTTATATTGATTGACCTCACCGTAACAGAACAGATTCGATTTTTTCATGATGTCATTGACGAGCTTTACGCACCGGGCGTTATCCGAAGTCAGGTTATCTCCGTCTGAAAAATGAAACGGATAGATGTTGTAGCGGGCGGGGTCATATTTTTCATCAATTAATTCAAGAGACTTCCGGTAAACGGAGGAACAGATGGTGCCCCCGCTCTCGCCTTTCGAGAAAAAATCTTCTTCCGACACAACCTTCGCTTCCGTATGGTGGGCGATAAATTCGATATCAACCGTTTCATACTTTGTCCGTAAAAATCGTGTCATCCAAAAAAAGAAGCTCCTCGCCATATACTTTTCCCATACGCCCATCGAACCGCTTGTATCCATCATCGCTAAAACGACAGCTTTCGATTCCGGCTTCGTCACATCATTCCATGTTTTGTATTTCAGATCTTCCGGATAAATAGGGTAAAACGACGGCTTGCCTGTCATGGCGTTTCGTTTATAGGCCGACAGCATCGTCCTTTTCTTATCGATATTCCCTGTCAGCCCGGTTTTCCGGATATCATTGAACTCGATATCGGTATGGACGATATTGTCCCTTTCCTTTTGCTGCAGATTCGGCAGTTCTAATTCCTGAAACAGCGCTTCTTCCAGATCCATCAATGAAACTTCCGCTTCATAATAATCCTCGCCTGCCTGATCGCCTGCTCCCTGGCCTTTTCCAGCACCCTGCTTTTTATCTGCGCCGTCTCTTGCCACGACATCGCCGACTTCGCTGTCGCCGTCGCCTTGGCCGACATGTTTATTTTTATCATAGTTATAACGGATTTTATATTCATCAAGCGAACGAATCGGGATTTTCACGACATCTTTTCCGTTGGACATAATAATGCTTTCCTCAGTGACAAGATCCGGAAGGTTGTTTTTTATCGCTTCCTGTACTTTCTTTTGGTGGCGCTGCTGGTCGTCAAAGCCTTTGCGATGGAGGGACCAGTCTTCCTCTGAAATCAAAAAATTTCCGCTGTCATTACGGGACATGAATTCCCCTCCTTAACCGTTATGGTCGTTTTACATGTGTATTCCGGCTTGGTCCTGTTTATGAAACAAGTCCGGCGAAAAGATTTATTTTTATCTTATGCCGGCCGGACTCTCCAATTGACAAACAATTGCGAAAAACAGACAAAAGAACCCGTCCTTTTACAGACGGGCCTCTCAATGAAATCAAACATCAGCGGTTTAACAAGCTTCCGACATACTTCAGCAGTTCATTAGCGCTAGTCGAATTATAGCCGTGTTCATCTATTAACCTTGCCACTACCTCATTGACCTTTTTAAGCTGCTGCTCATCCGGCGTTTTGGTTGAGGTCGTAATTTTCACCACATCTTTTAAGTCTGCGAACAGCTTTTTCTGAATCGCTTCGCGGAGTCTTTCGTGCGAATTATAGTCAAAGCGTTTTCCTTTTCTTGCATAGGCGGATATGCGGATTAAAATTTCTTCGCGGAACGCTTTTTTCGCGTTTTCTGAAATGCCGATCTGCTCTTCAATGGATCTCATCAGTTTTTCGTCAGGATTCATTTCTTCACCCGTCAGCGGGTCGCGGAGCTTATTTTTATTGCAGTACGCTTCCACATTATCTAAATAATTGTCCATGAGAGTTTTAGCGGATTCTTCATATGAATAGACGAACGCCTTCTGCACTTCTTTTTTAGCGATGTCATCGTACTCTTTCCTGGCGGCGGAAATAAAATTCATATACCGCTCTTTGTCCTCGGCGGAGATCGACGGATGCTGGTCAAGTCCTTCTTTTAAGGAACGCAGCACGTCAAGCGAATTGATCGATTCCATATTTTTTCTGATAATTGTTGAGGAAATGCGGTTGATGACATAGCGCGGGTCAATTCCGCTCATTCCTTCATCATGGAATTCCTTCTTCATATCCTCCAGATCAACGGAATTGTAACCTTCAACGCTTTCTCCGTCATAGAGCCTCATTTTTTTGACGAGATCAATATCAGAGCGGTTCGGTTCCTTCAGCCTGGTCAAAATAGAAAACATCGCGGCCACTTTTAATGTATGGGGGGCGATGTGTACGTCAGAAACATCACTTTCAGAAATCATTTTTTCATAAATCCGTTCTTCCTCTGACACCTTTAAATTATAAGGAACAGGCATCACGATGATCCTGGAGTGAAGGGCTTCATTTTTCTTATTGGCAATAAACGAGCGGTACTCCGTTTCGTTCGTATGCGCAACAACCAATTCGTCGGCTGAGATGAGCGCAAACCGTCCGGCTTTGAAATTCCCTTCCTGCGTGAGTGACAGAAGGTGCCACAGAAATTTTTCATCGCATTTCAGCATTTCCTGAAACTCCATCATTCCGCGGTTCGCTTTATTTAATTCACCGTCAAACCGATAAGCGCGCGGATCTGATTCTGAGCCGTATTCGGCAATCGTTGAAAAATCAATACTCCCCGTCAAGTCGGCGATATCCTGTGATTTCGGGTCAGACGGGCTGAAGGTTCCGATTCCGGTACGTTTATCCTCCGAGAAGAATATACGTTCAACCTTTACATCCTCAATTCTGCCGCCGTACTCTTCTTCAAGCCGCATGACATTAAGCGGAGAAAGGCTGCCCTCAATTCTGATGCCGTATTCTCTGTAGAAGTCGTCGCGCAGATGATGGGGAATGAGATGGAGAGGATCTTCATGCATCGGGCAGCCTTTAATGGCGTAAACAGCGCCGTTGTCTGTCAATGAGTAGGCTTCAAGCCCTTTTTTCAACATGGTGACAAGAGTTGACTTTCCGCCGCTGACGGGTCCCATCAATAGTAAAATCCGTTTTCTTACATCGAGCCGCTTGGCAGCCGGGTGAAAGTATTCCTCCACGAGCCGTTCCAGAGATTCCTCAAGGCCGAACAGCTCCCGCGAGAAAAAGCTGTATGTCTTTTTACCGTCATCCTCCTCGATTCCGCTGTCTTTTATCATATTAAAAACGCGAGAATGAGCAGACTGCGCGACCAATGGATTTTCTTTTATGATCTCCAAATAATCAGCGAACGTCCCTTCCCATTTGAGACGCTGCTCTTCCTCTCTGTACTTTTCAATTTTCTTTAATATATCCATAAGAACCTCCTCTATCATGGTTAATGCACTAGAAATAAGGTACTTTGTTACAATCTATGCGGTGACGTGATAATACATGCTTTTCGTTTCTTAAAAATAAAGACGTTATAAGGCCGTCATTGACAAGGGTCCGGTGCACCGTTCATAATGAAAGAAATACAGTTTCATCCAGACTCGGACATCAAATGGAAAAGCAAAGAGGAGGAGAAATGATGAAAACGATCATTTTACTTGGGGTCATTCTCACTTTTTTAGTGTCCATTTTTACGGCGGGTTACGACAGCAAACCTGAAAACAAATAACGGCAAAAGGGTGCTCTTCATAAAGAGCACCCTTTCCTGTACAACATAACAATGTTTCATATTTTAATATGTTCTTGGACAGTTGATTTTTCATGAGATTTGCAGCTTGTTTGATACTCGATTTTTCCGATTTTGCAGCCCGGGCCGATTTCCACATGCTTCCCTCTGACGATGTCCGCTTCCGTGTATTCGAGATAAATTGCGTCCCCTTCGATCAATTCAGCAGAAAGCGTGCCGGCTTTCCGTTTAAGAAAACCGGGTTTCCGTCTGACGGTGATCGATGTGCCGCCGATTTCTTTCACGCGGCTTCGGTCATAACGCAAATGGATGTTTATGTCCCCCGCGTTTAACAATCCCGCCACATTGATACATCCTGTTACATGAAGCAGCTCCGTCTCGCAATCGCCGCCGACTGTGAGACTGCCTTTTATATGACACTGCTCTCCCGCGGCCCCGTTGCCAATTTCAGCAAGTCCTTTCAGCCTCATCGTGGCGAAACGCATGGAGCCGCCAACTTTCAATGTGCCGATCACATTTGCTGAACGTGCTGATAAATCTCCTGCAACTTCATGCTCTCCGAAAATTTTCAGCCTGTTGATCTCGGCATCTCCGAGAAAAAGTCCCGTACCGAATATCCGGCAGCGTTCACTTTGAAGTCCTTCGCCGACAGTTCCTTCCCCTTTAATGCTTACATTTTGATAGGAGCCGCCGGAGGCGTGTCCGGCTCCGTACATTTTTAAATGACTCAATTTTTTTGTCGTTTCCATCGCATCTCCTCCTATCGTTTCACGACTTTGTTAACCAAAGCGGAAGGATCACATGTAAAATCGCCGCTGTATTCCACAGTCCCAATGGTGCAGCCTGCGCCGATCCGCACATGATTTCCGCGGACTGTCTTCGCGTTCGTGTCCGCCAATTCAATGATGTCACCTTCAATCAGCTCCGCTGTCAGCACCGGGGCCGGCATCAGTTTAAAACGCGTAAGCACGCTCTTTCTGCTCATCACTTTCAAATGGCGGCAGCCGATCTCTTTCACATGGCTTTCTCCCGCCGTCAGCTTAATACTGACTTCATCGGCATTCAGCAGGCCGCCGATCTTGCATTTGCCTTCCGAACGGAACGTCTCTGTCTCGCAATCGCCTTCAATCCCGGCTTTCCCGGATATGAAAATATCATCAGCTTTCACACCGCCGCCGAAAGATGAAAATCCCGCGACGTTCAGCCGCTCCGTTTTGACATCACCTTTAATGACACCCGTTCCGTTGATACGGATGGATTCAGCTTCGGCACTGCCGGAAATTTTCCCCGAACCGCTGATCGTCAGCGTTTGCGTCTTGACATGTCCGTCTGTTTTTCCGCTGCCGTTAAACAAAAAGCTCGCGCACTCCACATCACCTGACACCGTGCCGCTTCCGTTGATCTCCACTGTATGAAAACGGCCTCCTTTTGAACTTCCTGAACCGTTGATGATTAATTTATCTGTTACTTCCATTGATGGTCCTCCTGCATCCATTTCGTTTTTAATTCTTCCGATGCCGCAGCAAGCGCCACCCGTTCAACCACTTTGACAGTCGGTTCAAATAAAATATGTTCCGCGTCGGCGATGAAGCACGTCGTTACGCCAAGCTTTCGGAGCATGACAAGCTCCGTATTTGCTTTCAGTTCGGAAGCCTCATACGTTTTCAGCACCCCTGCCGCCAATTTTCCTTCCTCAAGGCTGATATTGCCCGATCGCAAAAGTCCTTCAAGCACATATAAAGACAGCAGCGCGCGGGACGTGAATGTCACGCCGTCTTCGCCATAAACTTGCAGCGCGGCTTTTGAAATCAGTCCCTTTTGAAGCAGCTCCGCAGACGTTATATTGACATCAGTCATTTGCGGAGACAGCATTTCTCTCATTTCATCCAAAGACAGATTTTCTTTCATTTTCTGTATTTTTGAGATGCGTTTTAATATTTCCGCTCTCGGAAAAAATGTTTCCTGGCCTGTAAATGTTGATTTTCGGATAAACCATTCTTCAGGAATTAAATTTTTCCGTTTCCAGCGGTACAGCTGCCCGTATGAAATTGATGTTTCTTCCAGCAATTCTTTTTTTGAAATCAGTTGTTCCTCCATGAATCCAGCTCCTTCGATGAATGTATTGTAACATAACACTGTTACGTTGTTAAGCCTGGAATTATAAAAACGCCGTGAACCGCTGCTGTCCGTCTTTTTTATTCAATAAAAAAACGCCCGGATGCGGGCGTTTTTTTCACGTCAAATCTCTGTAATTTTGCTGGCGCAGCGCTTCATATACAAGAATCGCGGCCGTGTTGGACAGGTTTAATGATCTCACATGCTCGGTCATCGGCAGACGCAGGCAGCGGTCCATATTGTTTTCGATCAATTCTTTCGGAAGTCCGCTCGTTTCTCTGCCGAATACGAAGAAAAAGTCTTCCTCCGTATTTGAGTAATCAAATGATGTGTGCGGCTTTTGGCCGAATTTTGTAATGAAGAAAAACTTTCCGTTCTCATATGCCTCAAATAACTCTTCCAATGAATCATGATATACGACCTTGACGAACTCCCAATAATCGAGTCCGGCGCGCTTCAGCATTTTATCATCGGTCGAGAATCCGAGCGGGCGGATCAAATGAAGCGTTGTGTCTGTTGCCGCACAAGTACGTGCGATATTTCCCGTATTGGCCGGGATTTCGGGTTGATATAAAACGACATGTAATGCCACGATGTTCACCTCTGTTTTTTATTCCGCCCACCATTATATCATTAATTACTCTTTTGTCGTATCATCCGTAATATGAAAAAACGCATATCTGATGGAAGGAGTATACGCCGTTGAATCCTCATATGACCAATATCTCATCCTGCTGTCATACGTTTGGGCATTGACAAGCGGCATATTGCTTTTATCTTTCGCGACCACGATCGCCGTATGATTAAAACGGCCGTCCCCTTCAAAATCATAGCAAATGATATCTCCGGGCATCAGTTCTTCGGCTCTTGATACTTGCACCGCGCGAAGCCCTGCCTTGGATTGGGCCAGATACATCTTCATCGAATGCGCGACCGTCCAGCTGTAGCTCCACGAGCTTGCCTTCATCCACCAGCCTGAGCCTCTGTTCGGATGCCCCCGCATCGGTGCTTTTCCGGCATGTAAACATTGGGAAATAAAATTGGTGCAGTTGTCGCTGAAATTTTTATAAGCGGGATTTCGTTTATTCCAAAACTTCTCCGCGTACTGCACGGCAGCCAGACGGTCGTATTGAAACGCCCGCCCGAAATCTTCCCGTTCACTCCGCTCATATTCAATTACGCTGTTTCCGTCAGAAAATCCCGCCGGTTTTTTCTTTACTTCCCGGTCTTTAATCAAAAGCTGATCATAGAGAAATGCAGTCCGTTCCTCAATCTGCTCTTCTAAGTAAAGGTGTCCGTCATGCTCCTTGCACAAATATTCGAAATGAATCGTGTACATGACGCATAACGTGCCGTCGTCCTCAAGGCTGCTTTTGACAATGACGGCTTTTGCCTTCGCTTTCACGATGTCAACTTTCCGTTTTTCAAACAGCTCTTTTTTTCTCGTCAGGACCTCAAGATCGCCGGGCTGCCCATTGTGCCTCATCTCGGTTCCGTTGATTAAATAATGAAGCCGGGCCTCCGCTAAATCTTCAATAATATGCTTCAAGCGCTCCACCCACCATACTGTTTTATAAAGAAAAACACTTGAACTCACGCCAAGTGCTTTTTCTCTATACATATGTCAGGACCGGCCGGTTTTAGTCTTATCAGAAACCGATAACAGCTCCAGTCCCTTTTCAATTTCCCGTATAGCTTCCTCATCCTGCTCCTTTTGAAGCGCTTTTTCTAATTCCCCCGCATAATCAGGATCACCGATTTTCCCGATGGCCCAGGCGGCCGTCCCTCTGATAACGGGGCGCGGATCTTGGTGCATCAAGGCCGTTAATTCCGGAAGAGACGAGGCATCTTTAAAATGAGCCAAAGCTAAAATCGCATTCCGCTGTATCGGCTTCTTGCCGCGCCATGATCCCGATACATGTCCGAATTTTTCTTTGAATTCGCGGTTGCTTATGGTCAAAAGCGGCTTTAACAGCGGCTTTGCGATTTCCGGATCAGGCTCCATCTGCGGATGAAGATGAAAATCTTTCCCTTTATTAATCGGACAGACCGTCTGGCACGTGTCACAGCCATACAGACGGTTTCCGATTTTCGTGCGGAACTCATCCGGCAAAAATCCCTTTGTCTGGGTCAGGAACGAAATACAGCGCTGGGCGTTAAGCTGTCCGGGATTGACGAGCGCGCCGGTCGGACACGCGTCTAAACATTTTGTGCACGTACCGCACATATCTTCAATCGGCACATCCGGTTCAAAGGGCAGATTGGTGATCATTTCAGCCAGATAGACGTAAGAGCCGTATTCAGGCGTGGTGATCATGCAGTTTTTGGCGCTGAAGCCGATTCCCGCCCGTTCAGCCACGGCCCTGTCGGACAATTCTCCTGTATCCACCATTGACTTCGTGCGGATATCCTCATGTTTGCTTTGGAGAAAATTCTCCAGCAGATCAAGCTTTTCCCTCAGCACGTCATGATAATCCTTCCCCCAGGAAGCTCTGCAAAAAATGCCGCGCCGCCCGTCCCTCGTGCTCCTCGGCGCATCTTTCATTTTGGAAGGATAAGCAAGGGCGATGGCGACGATTGATTTGGCTTTCGGGAGAAGCAAAGACGGTGTAACCCGTTTTTCAATATCCGGCTCTTCAAACCCGGATAAATAGCCGAGTGATTCCTGAAGAATCAGCCGGTCCCGCAGACTGTCGAACGTATCAGCCGTCGTAAACCCGATTTTGTCGACTCCTATGCTTTTGGCGTATTCGATTAATTCCTCTTTCAGTTTATGAATATTCATTTTTTGCACAGCCTCCTTTCTTTGTGATCAGGCTCCCGCACAGGTATAATAGAGTTTTATCATCCCGAAATGGAGTGAACACACTTGAACATCAGTTTAGATCCACTTATTGCTGAACGGGTGCCGGGGATCAAAGCGGCAGCCGTCTTATATGAACAGATCGAAGTCGGGCCTGCTCCGCAAATGCTGAAAGGCCGCCTCCGTTTATTTCAAGAATCTCTTTACTTTGATTATGCTGACGGCGGTATAGATGAGCAGCCTTTTGTAAAAGAGTGGGCGCGTATAACGGAACAGCTCAGTCCCGCCTTTTCAGGACAAAAAACGCCGATGGAGCTTATGCTCGGCGATATTTCCCGGGAACGATTCATTGAAAGTGTGAATTCAGCCCATGATACCATACTTTTTTTCTCCTTGAAATATTCATTGCCTATCATGGCGTATGACGCCGCAGAAATAGATGAACCCATTTCAATTACGATCGGAGAAAAAGAAAGCGTACTGTCCTTCTCCGGCCCGGACGGCGTTTTCGGCGACTTCACCGGACATATCAATACCCGCCCGGTCACGCCCGGCACAAAGAAAATGCTGCAGCTGATCTTTTTCCCGCCTTCATTTCATGCAGACGCGGCGGATGAGCTGCTATCATCCTTAACAAAAATGTTTGAACAAATTCACGGAGGCACGCATACCGTCTCTTGGCTTTCATAAAAAGACACGCCTTCGTGTCTTTTTTCACATAAAAAAACGCAATACTTCGTTTATCAGAGAAACGAAACACTGCGTTAATAACGTATGTATGGAGCGGGTGATGAGAATCGAACTCACGACATCAGCTTGGAAGGCTGAGGTTTTACCACTAAACTACACCCGCATCAAAATTAATTTTTGTCAGTACCGATTTGATGTTTCTAATATTACATGTTTATTTTTTTTTCGTCAAGGGAATGTTAAAAAATTTGTCGAAAAAAATTCTTTTTTTGTCCACATGTTAAGTTGGGTTTACATTTTGTTAAGAGTCTCATACAATATAAAAAAGAAGAAAACTTGAGGTACGCCTGATGATGAAAAATAAAGTAAAAGAGCTGAGAGCCAGATTCGGCTATTCTCAGGAAACGCTCGGAAAAGAAGCCGGAGCCACCAGACAGACGATTGCAGCGATTGAAAAAGGAGATTATGTGCCTTCACTTTTATTGGCGCTTAACATCTGCCGGGCTTTCTCCCTGCCGATGGAGGAAGTTTTCTGGCTGGAGGAGGAGAAAAAATGAGTTTGAAAAGAAAAGCGTGTTTTCACCTTGCACTCTACGGATTGGCCTGCTGGACGCTTATTTCCTTTATGGAAGCGGCGCCGCGGATCGCTCAGTTTTTCCAAACGGAGGGGAGCGGTTCATTTGAGCTGAATATCACTCCGTTTCTGCTGTTTACCGTTTGTGCCGCATTGTATATCTATGCCGAAAAGAAAAAGCGAAACGGCAAAAAGCACAGGCTTGTACCCGATGAATTTGAGGAACAGGATGAAAGAGAACGAATGATGACGGCTAAAGCTTGCCGTTCCTCGTATATCGCCGTTTACTTCTCATTGCCGGCCGCAGCCGTTCTGCTTTTGTTTTATCCGCTGATTCAGCCGCATCTACCCTTTTTTCCGATTCTTTTGATTTTCATTCTGATGATGATTCAGCATTTGGCTTATGTTTTCACTTTTCATAAGCACGGCAAAAACTCCGGTTCATGACAGATCCGGAGTTTTTTACATTACCAGCTCGCTTTTTTCACCCCGGGAATCCGGCCTTTATGCGCCAGCTCCCTGAATGCGATTCTGGACAATTTAAATTTTCTCATATATCCGCGGGGCCGCCCCGTCACCGTACAGCGGTTATGAAGCCTGGCCGGAGCAGAATCACGCGGCAGTTTGCTCAGCGCTTCCCAGTCTCCTTTTGCCTTTAATTCTCTTCGGATGTCCGCATATTGTTCAACAAGCTTCTGCCGCTTGAGCTCTTTGATCACTTTTGATTTTTTTGCCATTTCAGCGCTCCTAACAAATCGTAATAATTACGTTTTGTATCATATCATCCATATGAGTATCGTGCAAGCTAAGCGCTTAAAAAGGCGGGTGAATACCCGCCTTCACTGCCGGCATTTCCCCGGAAATGAATCCGCAGAAAGCGCCCGCCGTCAATTATCCGCCTTGCGACGTCATCAGACTTTCGCTTTCTTTCCTCTTGCAAAATGGTCGTTGCCCATTGCTTCACCCAGTCTGCGCTCAAGCTTTTTAGTCCGTTCATTCTGAAACGGCAGAAGCGGAAACACGAGTTCAGCCAGATAATAAGCTTCTTCCAGATGCGGGTAGCCTGAAAAGATAAACGACTCAATGCCGAGTGCCTGATACTCTAAAATTCGAGTAGCGACAGTCTGCGGATCACCGACAAGCGCCGTGCCCGCTCCGCCTCTGACCAGTCCGATGCCGGCCCAGAGATTCGGGCTGATCTCAAGCTTCGAGCGGTCACCGTTATGGAGACCGGCCATCCGTTTTTGTCCCGAAGAATCAGCGCGCCGGAGCGCAGCCTGCGCTTTCGCAATCGTCTCTTCGTCTAAATGGCTGATTAATCGTTCAGCCGCTTCCCATGCCTCTTCCTCAGTCTCCCGGACAATCACGTGAAGTCTGATGCCAAAACGCATCGTCCTTCCTTCCTTGGCAGCCTGTTTTTTAACGGTTTCAATCTTTTCTTTTACCTGCTCCGGCGGCTCTCCCCATGTTAAATAGACATCTGTATGTTTCGCCGCAGCCTCAATTCCCGCCTGTGATGAACCGCCGAAATATAATGGCGGATGCGGAGACTGCTTTGGCGGAAACAGCAGATTGCTGTTTTCCACTTTGATATGGTCCCCTTCATATGTCACCGTTTCGCCCCGCATGAGTCCGCGCCAGACGGTTAAAAATTCTTCAGTCGCCTTATAACGTTCATCGTGGCTGATAAACATACCGTCTCCCGCCAGTTCATAAGGATCTCCGCCCGCTACGACATTTACGAGCAAACGGCCGTCTGACAGCCGATCCATTGTCGACGCCATTCTCGCGGCGACAGACGGCTGCATCAGTCCCGGACGGACCGCCACTAAAAATTTCAAGTCACTCGTTTCCCCCGCTAAAGCGGCAGCCGTCAGCCACGGGTCTTCACATGATCTCCCGGTCGGCAGCAGCACCCCCGTATACCCGAGTCTGTCCGCCGCCTGTGCCACTTGCTTAAAATAAAGATGATCCGCCGTTCTCCCTCCCGTTTGCGTCCCTAAATACCGGCCGTCACCATGCGTCGGAATAAACCAAAGAATCTCCATATGAATCTCTCCTTTTTTAATAGGTTACCCTTCATAACTGTTCCGCCATTTTAATAGTTTCCGTTCGAGCATTCTGACCAATGCATCTGTCAGCTTGCCGACAGCCGCAAAAATGATAATGCCGACAAACACCTTATTTGTCTGTGAAAATTGTCTGGCATCCATAATCATATAACCGACGCCCTCGCTCGATCCCATCAGTTCCGCCACCACGAGACCGAGCCACGCAATGCCCAGAGAGAGCCTGATGCCGAGCAGGATATTCGGCAGAGATGCCGGAAGAATTAATTTCGTCATCTGCTGATACCAGTTAAATTCCAGCACCCGTGCGACGTCAAACAGCTTCGCGTCCACACTGCGGATTCCGAGAAACGTATTAATGTACACGGGGAAAAAAGCCCCTAATGCGATCAGCAGAATTTTTGATGTCTCATCAAACCCGAACCACAAAATAAACAGAGGAGTCACGGCCAAGTGCGGAACCGTTCTGAGCATTTGCAGAGACGGATCTAGATATGCTTCCGTCCGCTTTGAGAAACCGACCAGCAGCCCGAAAACAAGTCCGAGGCCCGCGCCAAGCAGAAATCCGGCAGCCGCCCTGTATAAACTGATCTCTAAATGACCCCACAGTTCACCTGAAAGAAGAAGTTCCTGAAACGTCTGCAAGATGACGACAGGTGACGGGAGCACCGTTGTCGAGACGATGCCCAGACTTGCGATAACCTGCCATACTGCGATGACCGCAGCCGGGAGTACAATCCCTTTCATCCATTGGTATGAATACTTCCGGGAAGTTGCCAGAGCTTTCTTTTCTGATTGGCTTATTGCGCCGGCAGCCGTTGATGCTTCTGCTTTCATTACTTGCCATCCCCCGTTTCAAGCGCTTTTTTAATAAATGAATTGTCGACAACGTCTTTTACTTGAATTTTCTTATGAATCGCTTTTGTTTGATATTGAAAATCAGCGGTTTCCTGCTGGGCTTTGACAATATCATCATTGATCGGTTCATTGAGAGGCTCAGTATTGTTAAGCACGTTTCTGACGACTTTCGGATCAAGATGTTTGATTTTCGCATATAAGGAGACAGCTTCATCTTTGTGTTCCTTTTGCCATGCAACTGCTTTATTGAACACTTTCAGAAATCGGACAACCTCATCCGGGTGTTCTTTGGAAAATCCCGTTCTGACTAACGTGAAACCGGGAGAATATAAATCTGTGCTTTCTCCGTTCGCCAATATTTCCGCCCCGTGCTGCAGCGTTTCAATTGACAAATACGGCTCCCAAATGGACCATGCGTCAACTGATTTGTTTTCAAAAGCGGAAACCGCCTCATCAGGCTGAAGCTGGATGATGGTGACGTCATCGGCGGAAAGCCCCGCTTTATCTAAAGCTTTATAGAGAAAATCAAAGCCGCTGCTGCCTTTGGCTACAGCGATTTTTTTACCTTTCAATTCTTTCAGGCTCTGAATCCCGCTGCCCTTGTTTACGAGAATGCCATTTGCCTTTAACCCGTCCTGAGACAGCCCGATCTCTTTAAAATCAATTCCAGCCGCCTGACCGGAAATGACCGGTGAATTGCCGACCTGGGAAAAATCAAGCTTATCGGCGGCAAGACCTTCAAACTGCGGAGGACCGCTTTGGAATTCGACCCATTTTACTTTTATTCCGTCTTTTTTGAAGGCCTCTTCAAACCAGCCTTTTTCCTTGGCAATGAGAAGCGGGCTTAAACTCTGCTGGATGCCGATCCGGATTTCTTTCACCGTTTTCCCGCTCCCTCCTGTCCTGTCTGCACTGCATCCGGCTGACATCATGACTGCTGCGGCTAAAAGAATGATGATTTTTTTCACTTCGCTTCGTCCCTTCTATATCCCGGACCCATCCGCAAACCGGAGGTCTTCCGTTTTCTCAAACTCAGAAAGCACCTTCTGCCGGACGGCCTGAAAATCCGCTGACGTCCGATTGCGCGGATGCGGAAGCTGAATCGGCATCAGGCTGTGCAGCCGGCCGGGCTTTGCCCTGAGGATCGCCAGCTTATCGCCTAAATAGACGGATTCATCAATATCATGCGTGACCAGAATCATCGTCGTTTTTTTCTCGCGCCATATATCAAGCAGCACTTCCTGCAAATGTTTTCTCGTAAAAGCGTCAAGCGCCCCGAACGGTTCATCTAAAAGCAGCACCTCCGGCTCGCGCAAAAGGGCTCTGGCGATGGCAACCCGCTGCGACATGCCGCCGGATAATTCGCGCGGATAAGCGTTCTCCGCTCCCTGCAGCCTGACAACCTCAATCAGATCATCCACTTTTTTCCGAATGGCCGGGTCGTTCATATTGAGATCGGCAGCGATGTTTTGTTTTACCGTCAGCCAGGGAAACAGCCGGTGCTCCTGAAAGATAAATCCCTGCCGGATGCCCGGTCCCGATACATTGCGGCCGTTTATTGTGACAGAGCCTTTATAATCGGTATCAAGACCGGCAATCAATTTTAAAAGCGTGCTTTTGCCGCATCCGCTCGGCCCGATGACAGTCAAAAATTCTCCCGATGCAATTGACAGCTCAATATCATTCAGCACCGGCGTTTTCCGGCCTTCATGCTCAAAAGCTTTTTCTTGTATGCTGATGGTTACAGCCATCTGTCTTCCCCTCTCTTTCTGCCGCGTGCGATCGAAAAACAAAAAGGCCCCCATCTCCGATTGCTTGCAGAGATGGGAGCCTTCGGCGGTCCGATCGGCAACCCGTTTGTTTTTAAATTTGAATATCATGTTAATTCAAATTATTCCGACTTGTCAACTGTTTTTTATAAGGATTAAAATACGCCCTCCGGCATAACCCTGCCAGAGAGCGCATCGGCTGTATCACGTATTTACTTCCTTTTCTTGGCGGGCGATTTTCAATAATGTCCGCGCGTTGTTGCCGAAAATGTTCTCTATATCTTCTTCCCGCATATTGATTTCCCGGCAGGTCCTCACCTGCTCCTGAAGATATCTGTATACATATCCTCTCGGAAATCCGTTCGAATCCGTCCCGAAGATGATCCGTTCAGCACCGATTAATTCAGATGTCTTCCGAAACAGAATTTCCAAATCAAGCGGGTACGGCATCCACCTCATCCACTGATTTGAGCCGGACGTGTCAATATACACATTCGGGCAGCTCCAGCACAGCTGCAGCAGTTCCTGATAATATCCGGCGCCGAAATGCGGAATGATGAACGGTATATCAGCATACTCTCTCGCGACGCGACAGATGGAGAGCGGGTTGATGTTGCGATGGCTGACAATGCCCCCCGCTCTTCCTAAAAGCCCGAAGTGAATTAATACAGGCAGCCTTTTGTCAGCCAGATACGTCCACAGCTTTTTCAGCGACGGATCATGAAAATCGATGTCTGTCAGCGGCCCGAACAGTTTATATCCTTTCAGACCGAGCTCTTCTACCGCTCTTTTCAGCTCTTCATACGCATCCTCCCGCTCCAAAGGATGATATGCAAATCCGGTAAATCTCGCGGGATTGGCTTGAATAAACGCCGCCATCCGGTCATTGCTCTCTGCTGTTAAAAAATTCAGCACGTCAATGCCGTACTTATCTAATTCATTCTCCCATCTTGTCATCAAAGCGATTTTGCCGTCATCGCCCTCAACATCATGCGGATCAGGAAAATCCCAAGTCAGATTCATTCTATCTGACCGCTCCCGGTTATAATCGGAAAATGTCTTATCGTTTTTGCCGAAATAAAGGCTGTACGGCAGATGACCGTGAATATCGACAGGTTTAAAATGCTGCCGGAAAAGCATACAATCGCCGCCTCCCTTACCGCCTGACAATAAAAAAAGGCCCTTATCCAGTGAAGAATAAGAGCCTCTTGTGTCCAAGTCAGCGGTTTCTATTTTTTCTCATCTTAAACCCATTATTCCCGTCAGTCAAGTAGGTTTTCAAATCCAAACCCTTTTTTCGATAATAAAAATAATTATTTTATAATCATTATAAAATAACATTGACTTTTTAATGATAGGTGATATTATGTTTTTATAAATCTAAAGAGGTGATCACATGAGTTCAAATAAATTGACAACCAGCTGGGGCGCTCCTGTCGGAGATAACCAAAACTCAATGACGGCCGGCGATCGCGGTCCTGCTTTAATACAAGACGTCCATCTGCTTGAGAAATTGGCGCACTTTAACAGAGAACGCGTTCCCGAGCGTGTCGTTCACGCAAAAGGCGCGGGCGCACACGGTTATTTTGAAGTCACAAATGACGTTACAAAATATACGAAAGCCGCATTTCTGTCAGAAGTCGGTAAACGCACGCCGCTCTTCATCCGTTTCTCAACCGTTGCGGGCGAACTGGGCTCTAGTGACACAGTGCGCGACCCGCGCGGATTTGCCGTTAAGTTTTATACAGAAGAAGGAAACTACGACATCGTCGGAAACAATACACCCGTGTTCTTCATCCGCGATGCCATCAAGTTCCCTGACTTTATCCATACACAAAAAAGAGATCCGAGAACACATCTGAAAAACCCGACGGCCGTTTGGGATTTCTGGTCTCTGTCACCGGAATCCCTGCACCAGGTCACCATTCTGATGTCAGACCGGGGCATTCCGGCGACTCTTCGCCATATGCACGGATTCGGAAGCCATACATTTAAATGGACAAATGATAAAGGCGAAGGCGTCTGGATCAAATATCACTTTAAAACAGAGCAAGGCGTGAAAAACCTTGATGTTAATACAGCCGCAAAAATCGCGGGCGAAAATCCCGATTACCATACGGAAGATTTGTTCAACGCGATTGAAAACGGCGATTTCCCCGCATGGAAATTATATGTTCAAATCATGCCGTTAGAAGACGCAAACACATATCGCTTTGATCCGTTTGACGTCACAAAAGTATGGTCTCAAAAAGATTATCCGCTGATCGAAGTCGGCCGCATGGTTCTGAACCGCAATCCGGAAAATTACTTTGCGGAAGTAGAACAGGCGACGTTCTCTCCCGGCACATTAGTCCCCGGCGTCGACGTCTCACCTGACAAAATGCTTCAAGGCCGGTTGTTCGCATACCATGACGCGCATCGCTACCGTGTCGGCGCGAACCATCAGGCGCTGCCGATCAACCGTTCCCGCAATGAAGTGAAAAACTATCAGCGTGACGGACAAATGCGTTTTGATGATAACGGCGGCCGCTCCGTCTATTACGAGCCTAACAGCTTCGGCGGCCCGAAAGAGTCACCTGAAGATAAACAGGCGGCATATCCTGTATCAGGTTTCGCTGACAGTGTAAGCTATAATCATCATGATCATTACACACAAGCCGGCGACCTGTACCGCCTGATGAGCGAAGAAGAGCGCGCGCGCCTTGTCGCCAATATCGTCAGTGCGATGAAACCTGTGGAAAAAGAAGAAATTAAGCTGCGCCAGATCGGCCACTTCTACAAAGCTGATCCTGAATACGGCAGACGCGTTGCCGAAGGACTCGGACTGCCATCACCAAAATAACATCAAAAAACCTGCCGGTCTGCCCGGCAGGTTTTTCCTGTTTATTATCAATAAAACCGTTTTTTTCTCAATTACCGGATGAGAAGCTTTAAACTCCTTTGTCTTGACATGGGCAATACGTGTTTCTTTCTTTTTATCCGCCGCAGATGACGGTTCTTCTCCGGCACTCCCGAACGCGCACCCTGATAACATGATGGATACCGACAGCGCGAGTACCGTTGTTTTTATCCTCCATTTTCTCTCCTTCATCTTTATCGAACCCCCGCATGCTTTTCATCTATCTTTATATAAATCTGCTCCATCTGTTCCTCATTTCTCATAATCTCCCGTTTGTTTTTCTCTACAAGCAGTTCGAAATTCAATGTGTGTTTTCTGTACTTTTTTCGTTTTTTGCTCTTTTTGCGCACATGTGGTACCTTTTTTAACGCCACTTTTCATCCCTCCGCTTTTCATTTCATTCAATGACTTTCACGCAAAAAAGGCCCTTATCTGTTTAAAAGATAAGAGCCTTCGGTGATCCGATCAGCCATCGTTTGGAAATATGTAATGATTATGTTAATTCATATAATCCCTACCTGTCAACTACAATTTAAAATATCGTTTCCTTCCGGGGGTTTTCCTCATACACTCTCTCATTTTTCCGCATATGCTAGAAAACATAGCAGAGTACAAGTGAAAGTGAGTGAGAATGTGGAAAAGACAACATTGACCGGTCGCATCGTCAAAAAAGATGACCCGGACTATAATGCTGCGAGAACCAATATCAATTTAAGCCTGCAAAGATATCCAGACATCATTGTGTTTTGTCAAAACAAACATGACGCCCTCAATGCGGTGAGATGGGCGCGTGAGAACAATGTGCCTTTCCGTATCAGAGGCGGAAGACACAGCTACGAAAATTTTTCCCTGTTAAATGACGGACTAGTCATTGATCTCAGTGAAATGAAGAAAATAAGAGTAAATGAGGATAAGCGGCTGGTCTCGATTGAAGCGGGAGCCGAATTGGGGGAAGTCTACCGGACACTCTGGCGGTACGGCTTGACCCTTCCTGCGGGAACCATTGCGAATGTGGGAATCACGGGGCTGACGCTCGGGGGAGGAATCGGATATTTAACAAGGACAGCCGGACTTACTTGCGATCGTCTCCTCCAGCTCGAAATGATCATAGCGGACGAAAAAGCGGGTGCTGACTTGATCACAGTCAACCGTTCAAAGCACTCTGATCTATTTTGGGCGTCTCAGGGAGGAGGGGGAGGCAACTTCGGCATTGTCACATCCATGATGTTTAAAGCCGTACCGATCTCGTGCGTGTCTGTTTTTTCTGTCACTTGGGGCTGGGATGATTTTGAGGAAGTATTTAACACATGGCAGCGCTGGGCTCCATTTACAGACAACCGGCTTACCTCATCAATTCAGTTTTGGCCTAAGGAAGTCAACCGCATAGAAGCGCTCGGTCAATTTACCGGGACAAAGGATGAGCTGAAAGAACTGCTGGCTCCGTTAATGAAAGCGGGAAAACCGGCAAGCGGCATGGTCAAGACAGTGCCATTTATTAAAGCGGCAGCCTTTTTTAACAGCCCGGGAGGCAATCAGCCGCAAAAGATGAAGCGGTCAGGATCCTTTATTGAAAAACCATTATCAACACGCGCAATATCCACTTTAAAGCGCTATTTAGAGCACGCTCCGAACGAAAACGCCAGTGTCTGGCAGCAATCTCTCGGCGGGGCGGCCGGACGGATCGCTCCGGACCAAACGGCATTCTACTATCGCAACGCAATCATTGCCCAAGAATATATTACAACTTGGACATCTGCTGAAGAAGAAAGACAAAATGTCCGCTGGATCGAAGGACTGAGAACGTCCCTATCAAGAGAAACGATGGGAGATTACGTGAATTGGCCTGATAGAGAAATCAGAAACTGGCTGCAAACATATTACGGAGAAAATGTTCACCGCCTCCGTCAAGTCAAAACGAAATACGATCCGGAAAATATATTCCGCTTTGAACAGAGCATTCCGCCGCTTCGCCGTTCACCGTTTTTCTAAAAAAGATGAAGATGGGCAAACTCCATCTTCATCTTTTCTTTTATTGATATAAACGGCTTCCCTTCTCTGCAAACTCTTTTGCTTTTTCTTTCAGCCCTTCGTTGACGGCCTCGTCTTCAGTAAGTCCGTTTTCCTTCGCATAATCACGAATATCCTGAGAAATTCTCATACTGCAGAACTTCGGACCGCACATCGAACAGAAGTGAGCCGTTTTTGCGCCTTCAGCCGGCAGCGTTTCATCATGATATTCCATTGCTCTTTCAGGATCAAGCGACAAATGAAATTGATCACGCCACCGGAATTCAAACCGCGCCTTAGACAGAGCATCGTCACGGATCTGTGCACCCGGATGCCCTTTAGCAAGGTCTGCGGCATGTGCCGCGATTTTGTACGTAATGACGCCTTCTCTTACATCATCACGATTCGGCAGCCCCAAATGCTCCTTCGGCGTGACATAGCAAAGCATCGCCGTCCCGTACCAGCCGATCATCGCCGCGCCGATTGCTGAAGTAATGTGGTCATAACCCGGAGCGATATCCGTCGTTAATGGCCCGAGCGTGTAAAAAGGCGCCTCTTTACAAATTTCCAGCTGCTTGTCCATGTTTTCCTTAATTTTATGCATCGGCACATGACCCGGTCCTTCGATCATCACTTGCACATCGTGCTTCCACGCAATCTCCGTCAATTCTCCGAGAGTCTCCAATTCCGCAAACTGCGCTTCATCATTGGCATCCGCAATCGAACCGGGGCGAAGCCCGTCACCAAGTGAAAAAGCGATATCATAGGTCTTCATGATTTCACAAATTTCTTCAAAATGCGTGTACAGAAAGCTTTCCTGATGATGAGCCAGGCACCATTGCGCCATAATCGCCCCGCCGCGGGATACGATTCCTGTCGTGCGTTTGGCCGTTAACGGGACGTAACGAAGCAATACGCCGGCATGTATGGTAAAATAATCCACACCCTGCTCCGCCTGCTCAATCAATGTGTCACGATAAATGTCCCACGTTAAATCCTCGGCAATGCCATTAACTTTTTCAAGCGCCTGATAAATCGGCACCGTCCCCACAGGCACGGGGCAGTTGCGGATAATCCATTCACGCGTCGTATGAATGTCTTTTCCCGTGGATAAGTCCATCATCGTATCGGCGCCCCAGCGAATCGCCCACGTCATTTTTTCGACTTCTTCTTCGATAGAAGATGTAACAGCCGAGTTGCCGATATTGGCATTAATTTTCACATGAAAATTCCGGCCGATAATCATCGGCTCGCTTTCCGGGTGGTTGACGTTAGAAGGAATAATCGCCCGTCCGCTCGCCACCTCTTCCCTGACAAATTCGGGAGACACATGCTCACGTATTGCGATAAACTCCATTTCCGGCGTAATGATGCCTTTTCTCGCATAATGCAATTGTGTTACATTTTTCCCTGGCTTGGCCCGAAGCGGTTTCCGCTGTAGGCCGGGGTATTCGGCAGCATGATCTTCTTTTTTATAACCGTTGTCTTCAGGCTTCACGATCCGTCCATTATATTCTTCTACATCTCCGCGCCCGGTAATCCACTTTGTGCGGAGCGCCCCCAGCCCTTCATGAATATCAATCTGTACATCCGGGTCTGTATACGGCCCGCTCGTATCATAAACACGGACCGGCGCATTCTCCTCTTCCCCGAATGCCCCCGTAGTCGCACTCAGGCTGATTTCCCGCATCGGCACTCGTATATCGGGCGAAGAACCTTCTGCATAAACCTTTTTACTGCCGGAAAAACTCGACATAATGGAAATGTTCGCTTGCTGTACTGATTGATTTTGCATACAAATCTCTCCTTTATCATTTGAATAACAGAACCAAGCTCAGCACCAGCACAAAAAAACCGGGTTCAAAGAAGAACCCGGTTTTGCAGTCAGAAAGAAACTATTATTGTTTTCATCAACAATAATAAAACCTTTACTTCCCCACGCTGGTACGAACCAGATCAGGTCCAAAGGGTTAAGAAGCCGCCGCTTCTCTCTCAGCCCGCTCAGACGGGCACCCCCAGTAACTATTGATTTCGCTCTCATCGTAACATAAGTTGTGTACAAAAAAAAGCATATTATCAAAATTCAGATAACGGTACGGTCATAAGCTCTGTTTCCCGAACGCCTTTTTCGGTATTAAAAACCCGATAACCCTTTGCGGTTTCCCGGGAAGAGACAGCCCGGAACAGCTGACCGTCTTTATAATGAAGCGCAGCGCCGTCATCAGCGGCATAGCCCTCCCTGAGTTTCTTTTCTGAAATCAGACGGTGATACACCGGCCGGCGCTCCGCTTCTCCGTCATAGTGCGGACAAAAGCTTCCCGGCAAAAATCCTAAAGCTCTTAACTCTCTCAAATCTCCAGCTGAATCCGTCAATCCTTCTTCATACCAGCAAATCGCCCCGGCGCTGAGACCCGCCAACATGATGCCGTTTTCCCAAGCCTCACGAAGAATAAGGTCAAGCCCCCACTCTTTCCATAAGACAAGCATATTGCGCGTATTTCCGCCGCCGACATATATAATATCTTTCTTCATGAGAAAGGATCTGAGATCAGAACCCGGCGGTTTAAACAGCGACAAGTGATCCGGCTCACACCGCAGCTTTTGAAAGGCCTGATAAAACCTGCCGATATAATTCTCCGAATCTCCGCTTGCCGTCGGCAAAAAACAAATTTTCGGCTTTGACCGCGCCGACTGCTCTAAAATATACTGATCCAGCACAAGATGATCCGGCTCCATGGAAAAGCCCCCGCCGCCCATTGCAATAATCTGCTTCAATGTCATCACCTCTTTTTTCCTCTAGTATAACAGCTCATAAAAAGGCGTTATCCCAATTTCGGATACCGCCTTTAAAAAGTATTTGTTATCTGAAAAATGAAAACGCACCGTATAACACAACGGAGATCCCCGCGGCGATAAGCGCTGGAACAAGCTTCGAACGGGCATACTTCACAACATCGATCCCCAACACCGTACAGGTTGTCACCGTATTATCACTGAGAGGAGAAGCAAACGCTCCAAATGTTCCGCTCGCAAACACGGCCCCGATCGCTAATAATAAGCTGGTATGTGACTGAACCGCCAGCGTTACGCCGAGCGGCATTAATAGCCCCCAAGTCCCCCAGGATGACCCGATAAAATAGGATATAACAGCCCCCAGTATAAAAAGAGACGGCGCAATAAACATATGAGGGATCCATGACGTTAAATGAGAAGTAACATATTTCGAGAATCCAAGGTCTTCAGATACTGCTGTTACGGCCCAAATCAGCGATAACATAATAATAACGTTGACCAATTCGTTTCCGCCCTTAATAAAATGGGTAACAAGCTCGCCTGCATGAAAACGCTGAAACATAAAAAGAGCAAATGCTGCAATAACCGCTGCCAATAATGCGGTTAACATGACGCCAAGCATATCGCTTTTGATAAAAGCATTCAAAAACCCTTGTGCTTTTGAATGGCCGTCCCACCAGCTGAGAAAGAGTGTTAATAGCAAAAACAGCCCGATCGGAATGATTAAATTCCAAGGCCGAATCGGTGTTTCGTTAATATAAGCACGGTGCGCCGAATCCAGCTCCTCCTGCTGGTCAGCATGCTCATCACTTTCGAACATTCCCGTATGCCCACCGTGAATATCTGAGATCGTCCCTGTTTCCATGTTGAATGAACCTGATCCTTTTGAAAGCAACACACCCCTGTTCCGCGGAATCGGTTCCGTATTTTTGTTATGTTTGCGAGCAGAAGTTTGTCCGCTCTTTTCTGTTTTTTCTAAGCTTTCGTCCGCTTTTTGTTTCTTAAAAAAGCAGTAATAAATTCCGACTACTATAATCACAATGGAGAAAAAATTGAAGGGAATACTTTTCACATACACCGTGTAAGCCGGCTGATCTATTCCTGACGTTTTGAGGGCCTGTCCGATAATGGAAACCATGTAGCCGACAAATGCCGTTGCTATCGGAATCAAGGCAATGACAGGGTTTGCCGTAAACTCAATGGCATACGCAATTTTCTGTTTCGACAGGTCCAGACGCTTGCTTAAAGCTTTCATGATCGGTGCAATTGTGACGATGCGAAAGTCCGGTTCACTGAACGTGCCAAATGTCGACAGCCATGCAAGCAGCATCGCACCTTTTTTGGTTTTAACTTTTTTACTGATCAAATGGACGAATCCTTTTATCCCGCCGGTCAGCTTTATAATCCCTACAAGGCCGGCAAATGAATATAGAAACACAATGATTCTAATATTATTGGTGACGACAATGTTGCTGATTACATATTGAACCATATGCTCAATCCCGCCAAGCAAGCTGGGATGCAAAAGATAGCTTCCGACCAGCAAACCGACAAACAGACCGGACTGCACTTGCTTTGTAATGATTGAAATGGGAATGACCAGAATAAATGGGATAAGACAAGCCCAAGTCCCTTCCATAAAAAACACCTCTTTCAAAGAACTTCTTGTTAGTATCTTTGAAAAAAGCGGATTTATACAATCAGCAGGTATCATGTTTTCACAAGCCTTGGAGGATATTTTCACACAACAAAAAAGGCTTCTACATATTGTAGAAGCCTTTGTATACCGGTGGCCGGGGTCGAACCGGCACTCCAGAAGGAACACGATTTTGAGTCGTGCGCGTCTGCCAATTCCGCCACACCGGCATGTAATGCGTCGTGTTCAACCGACGTATATAAATATAACATGTATTTCATAAAACGTCAACGGTTTTAGCAAAGTTTTTTAAATGGTAATGCAGTATATACGATACAGGCAAGA